>NZ_LR130816.1:0-467375 GCF_900626145.1 Intestinimonas timonensis
TGGCGGCGGTACTCCGCCTCCAGCAGCTGTATTTTACGTTTCTCCATCGTCAACCTCCGATCCGGAATTGTTCGGGGATCTCTTCCTTCGTTTTCCGCCGGTAGGACATACCGGAGATTTTACTGGTGGCCAGGGAGAACGCCAGCTTGCATCCACCCACAGACCCGTGCCGGTTTTTGGCCAGGTCCACGTCCAGGACGGACGGGACGTTGGGGTCCACCGACTCTCTGGCCGCATAGTAGTCCTCCCGGTAGAGGAAGATGACGCCGTCGGCGTCCTGCTCCAGGGCGCCGGTGTCCCGGAGGTCGGAGAGCTGTGGGCGCTTTTCCTCACGTTTTTCCAGATCCCGGTTCAGTTGGCACAGGACCAGGATGGGAATGTGCAGCGCCCGGGCCAGGTTTTTCAAGTCCCCGGAGATCTCCGTGGTGTATTCCACTCGCCCATACCGTCTCGCCGCCGGCGGCGGCAAGATCTTGCCAAAATAGTCCACCACGATGAGCCGAAGCCCGCCGATGCTTCGAGCCAAGGCACCGATGTCGTCCACCGTCGCCGTGGGGGCGGCGTTGGACCAGAAGGCCAGCCCGGCCAGTTTCCGGGAAACGTCAGCCACCCGGTCCTCCTCCTCCTGGGTGAGGGCCTGCATGAGCAGCTTCTGGGAGGGAATGCCGGTCTCCCGGGAGATGCGCTTGGCGGAGAGCTGCTCCGTGTCCATCTCCAAAGAGACGAAGAGCACCGGGTCCGCCTGGGCCACCCGGTCGGCGATGTTGAGGGCCAGGGTGGTCTTTCCCATACCTGGCCGGGCGGCCAGCAGGTAGAGTCCCGAGTTGAGCATCCCGCCCCCCAGCAGCTCGTCCAGTGCCATGTAGCCGGTACAGACATAGCCCTTAGCGTCACCCGCCTCGATGGTCTCCCGCTGCCGGTAGTAGGCCAGGATGCCGTCGCTGGGACTCACCAGCTTTCCGGCGCTGCCCTGGGCAGCCAAGTCATTCAGCCGCTGCTGGGCGGATGCCAGGATAACGTCTGGGTCCTCCAGGTCGTCCACGCCGGCTCGGACGCGGTCGGCGTGCTCCCCCAGGGCCTCCCGCAGCCGGTCCTTTTTTACGATCCTGACATACTCCCCCACGTTGGCGGCGGTGGGGGTGATCTCCATGAGCTGCATCAGGTATTGGGAGGAGACCTTTGCCCCCATTCTCTGGGCCTGGTCCAGGATGGTAACCGGGTCCAGCTTGCCGCCCGACCGCTCCAGGGCCAGGATGGCCTCGTAGAGCATCCGGTTGACCTCCAGCCGGAAATCCTCCGGCCGCAGTTCCCGCTGTATCTCCGGGAGGCACCGGTCCGTGATGAGGATGGCGCCGAGGATGCTCTGCTCAGCCATACTGCTGGGGACTTGATACTCACTCATCCTCCACCAGCACCTCCTCCCCATCGATGACCTCTGTGTGCCAGCCGGTGAGCTGTCTGGCCTGGGGCCGGGCCGGGGCAGCCTTGCTGTCCTTGGGCAGCTCATCCAGCCACCGCTGGTTGCGGAGGTACCGGCAGGCGTATGGCACCGCCCAGTCCTTGTTCTGCACCTGCCGCTTGAGGGCCCGGGCAATGGTGTCGATGAGAGCGTCGTCCGGCTTGAGCCTGTCCCATTCCCGGACGGCGCTCACCCGGTCCTCATGCCGGGGATAGAACTTCCAAAAAGCCTCGAAGCGCTCCGGCTTCCAGGGTTGAGCATGATCCGGTTATCCTTCCGGGGACGACCCCGCTTTCCCGTTTCTTCCGGTGGCAGCAGCGGCTTGATTCGTTCCCATTGTTCTTTTGTTAATTCATATCGTTTCATGCTCATAACTTCGCATAACTTGGTTTCTTGTGTAACTTTTATTTTTCAAACAAGGCCTAACCGTTTCTTTAGTAAGTTCACTTGTTGTTGTGATCTTCCAGATCTCGGCGGTTACGTTCTCTTCAAGTTGATTGCCGCTTTGGAGCTGATACTCTCCCTTTTTATGCTCCTGACCCTTCAGTACGCTTTGGATCATTCCGTCTAGGACGTTCTGCTGCTGGGTTTGGTCCACACCGTCCAGCAGCTTTTCCGCATCCTCCGTGGACATGATCACCACATACATGGTATCTGTGGCACTCTCATACACATCTCTCATACCGTTGCCGTTGCGCGCCCGGTGGGCCAGAGCCCAGTTCAGCTCAACGCCGGGCACCGTCAGCACATCCTGATAGAGGGCACCAGCAGCCTCAGCGTTCAACTCCGCGAAGGAATCGTTGGTCCCCGCTTTACCAGAAGGGCGATCGTTCGTGGTGCCATAAATCTCTATATCTCTTCGGTATCCACCGATCTCAATACTGTTGTTACTTGCGGTAGTTCTCCAGGGCGTCTCCCCGGACTCAAAGTCTCCGTTCTGAAGAGCCATGTAGTAGGGGACCTGTTTGGGATCTGACTCTCCCAACAGGTTTCCATTCGCATCCGACACCTGCACTTTATACCACAGGAGGACGCTGTTAGAGATTTCCGCCGCGTTATAGTCCAGGGCAGGGTTCAGGCGGTTCCCATCCACATTGTTGCCGACCCCAGTAATATTGAAGCTTTCAACTTTCTCCCAATCGTTGGTACTATCATAGCTCCGATACCAGGTATAGACAGCATCCGCAGGCGCGCCATCCGCAGTTGCGACAAACCAGCCATTCTTATTGATTTCGTCCTCAATGGAGACAGAAAGATTCCTGTACTGCCTTCCCATCACCGCATAGATGGAGAAGCTGTCGGCCTCCACCTCCACGGTCTGGTCAGCGGAGGTGTCCTCCACCATGGCGACCTCGCCCACAGGCTCGGCGGACACGGGAGCCTTGTTCTCGTCGGTCTCCACGTGGTAGACCTGGAGGGCGCCGGTCTCCTCGGTGATGAGGTTGGAGGCAGCCTCCACCTCGAACCGCACGGAGACGGTATGGCCGCCGGCGGGCTGGAGCTCGTTGCCGTCGGCGTCGGTGAAGGTGATGTCGAAGGCCACCATGCTCAGGGGATCGATCTCTTCCACATCCTCCATGGCGTCAGCCACGGCCTGGGCCACATCCTCGGCGGTGGCCTCAGCGGCCTCGGTGCCGGTGATGGTATCCAGCAGGCTCAGGGGAGCGGCCTCCTGGACCACGGGGCGAATGTTCAGCACAGTACCCTCAGGGAAGGCGCCGGCAGGAGCATCCACGTACACGGTGACACCCTGGTAGGTCTCATGGCCAGAAATGGCCACGTCCTCAGTGACCACCACGGTCCAGGACTCCACATGCTCCTCGTAGGTGACGGTCACGTCAGGAGTCTCCTCCTGGGCGGCGTCACTATCGCTCTCAGCCTCATCGGGGAACACGGGCAGCACGGACACGCCGTCCACGCCAGCAACCACGCCGACCGGAGCAAGATCGGCAGCGGGAGCGGGGTCGGGCTCACTCTCCTGAGCAGCATCGCCGGTGTCGGTGTCATCGGCGGTGTCCTCCGCAGGAGTATTATCCTCGGCGGGGGTAGTCTCCTCTACAGGAGTGTTATCCTCGGCGGGAGTGGTCTCCTCGGCGGGAGTGGTCTCCTCCACGGGGGTGGTCTCCTCCACAGGAGTAGTCTCCTCTACGGGAGCAGTCTCCTCCACAGGAGTGGTCTCCTCTACGGGAGTGGTCTCCTCCACAGGAGTGGTCTCCTCCACAGGAGTAGTCTCCTCTACGGGAGTGGTCTCCGCAGGAGTGGTCTCCGCAGGAGTCGTCTCCGCAGGAGTCGTCTCCGCGGGGACGGTCTCGCTGGGAGGCACAGTGTCGGTAGGCGCCACGGTGTCAGTAGGCGCAACCGTATCGGTGGGGACAGGGGTCTCCACCGGGACTGTCTGGGTAGGTACAGGCATCGTGGGAGTCTCCACGGCCTCATAATAACGGTGATAGACAGTGGTCTCGCCGGCGGAAATACCGGTCACCACACCGTCTGCCACCTCGGCGACAGCAGTGTCATCCGACCACCACTCGTCACCCTGGGCACTCTCCATGCCGTACAGGTCGACGCTCTCGCCAACCTTCAGCTCTACGGTGCCGTTGTTGCCTTCCTCTGCTGCAAACGCGCTGACAGGCAGCATGCCTATCACCATGGCGAAGGTCAGCAGCAGAGCCATTGCTCTTTTCCTCGTGTTTGCCAACATCAAGATCTTTCTCCCTTCATTCAGAAAGTTTTTGATGCGGCAGCCGGACGAGCCTGGCGGCTTGCGCCGCTTTAGCCTCCTGGCTTTGCGTCCCGCCCTTTCGGACGGTTTGCCTTTCTCTCGGTTCTTCGCTCTCTTTCTTTGACGTGGACTGTTTGCTTCCGGGGGGGCGTTTACTCCCCGCTCGTGTCTCCGGAACCCGCCGGTTCCACCCCTTTCTCATCCTGGCCGATGACACCGTCCATCAGCCGAATCAACTCCAACGCACTGCGGAAGGGGCGGGTCTGCTTTCCGTCCAACCAAGTGACGGTCCCCTGCCATGTGGCGTTCTGCTGGTTGAGGATGTGGATTACAAAGGTCCTGCGTGCTCCTGTTTCTTGCTCCATACCGGGCCAATGACCTCCTTCCTCATATACTGAAACTATCATACACGACGTCGGTTACATTTCGGTCACATTTTAAAAATTGCTCTTTCTAATTTTGATACTTATTATATCTCCGTCCAAAACCGCCCTCGCAAAATTTTATATGTTTTTTTCACAAAACCTATTGACATTCCAGAGGCTATATTGTACTATATAGCCAGAAAGGATGAGGTGAGTCCGATGAACTAGTCGGTATCCGACGAAGTCCTTATCCCGGGTGTCAAACCTAGGTGGCACCCACCGCGTTGAAGATCCCACCAGCAAGAAAAAGTTTCCTACGCAGCAAGTTCCCCAACAAAGCTCACTGAAGTGAGAATGCACACGGCAAACCTCAAGCGAAATATCGCGGACGACGGAACCGAATGTGTCACAGCTTGTTCGAGTGGTAACTGCACAGCAAAGGTCTTTTTCCCAAGCGATGGATTTTGGGCGCGTTAAAAATCCGTAGAAAGTCAGAGGTACACAATTTGGTAGAAATTCAGAATCAGATGTAGCCCCCCGGTCACGTTGGATGGCCGGGGGGTTGTGCTGTTCTCTGAGAAAATGTACCTCCACATAGACAAAAGGCGCCCGGACCGATTGGATCGATCCGGGCGTCTTCTTTTTTCCGCAGACTGGGCGTCACCGCCCTAGGGCCTCACGCAGCCGCTGCCGCTCCATAGTCAGAAGCTCATACATCTCCCCGGTGATGACGCTCCCCACTTCGCCCGCCATGGTGCGGGCAGACCGGTCCAGCGCATCCTCATAGCCCTGATAGTAATGGAGATAGTGCTGGAGTCGCAGGGCGGTATGTACCAGCATAGCGCTCAGGGGCGCGTCGCCCTCCATATCCTGGGGCCAGCCGGAGCCGTCGGCGTTCCTGTGGTGCCAGAGGGCGATCTCTGCTCCGTACCGGAGCGGCGGCACGTCCTCCTCCGACGTGAGGAGCTCATACCCCAGGACGGTGTGGCGGGGGTCTCCCTCCTCCTGAGGGCTCTCCGGGTCGGGCAAGCCCAGCATGCCGATGTCACAAAAGGCCGCCGCCATACCGACGAGGGCAGCGTCCTCCGCGGTCAGGGGACCCTCCGGATGCCCCTCTACGTAGGCCTCGGCCAGGCAGGCGGAAAGCGCCCCGAGCTGGCGGCAGCGTGCAGGGTCCAGAACAGGGCGGAACCGGCAGAGCTGTTCCAGCTTCCCGAACCAACGCCGGGCCAGCACCTCCGACTCCTCCAAGGTCAGTTCGGAGACCAAGAGGGCCCGTCCGGGGACACCAGCCGGTCGGTTTTCCTCCTCCTTGGGATGATCCAGAATGGTGGACTTGGGCGGCCAGGACTTCCGCACCACATCGCACACCCGCTCCTGGACCGTGTGGGGGTCCACCGGCTTTACCAGGAAGTCCGCCGCCCCCCGCTCGACGCTGGAACGCACATCCTTTTCATTGGCGTCTGTGGTGATGAGGATCACCGGCAGCTCCGCCGTGTCCCGGTCCAGCTGAAGCTGGTGGAGAACTGTAAAGCCAGCTCCCCTCCGGCCCAGACAGATATCCAGCAGCACAGCACAGATGCGGTCCCGGTGGTGTTTGAGGTATGTAAGCCCCCGGTGGGCATCCAGCACACACTCCACCTGGAAATGGTGCTTGAAGATCTCATTCAAAATGGCCAGATCCAACTCGGAATCGTCGATCACCAGCAGTGTGTCCCGCATCACGCCCGGGCCCCCTCTCCAAAGTATCCTTCGATCAGCGCCGCGACGTGCTCACTCTCCCGCTTGGCCTCCCAAGTGAGCGCGGTCAGCTTGTTCCTGTGCTGAAACCGGGACGCACGGAACTCCACCAGGATGGCCTGGGCACAGTCGTGGATGGGTACGAGGCCCAGGTTGCCCGCCAAACCCTTCAGGTTGTGGACTCCCATATAGAACGCATCCTCGTCCTCCTCCCCCAGCGCCCGGAGGATCTCCTCAAAATGCAGCTGACCCGGCAGCTTCGCCAGAAAGGAGAGGTACAGGTCCTCATTGCCCATAAAACGGTCCAGCGCCTGCTGGACCTGGATGCCGGATGCCTCCAGCAGCCCCAGAAATGTTTGCTTATCCATTGTGCTCTCCTCATTTCCCCATGGGACGGTGAGACAGCGGTATGTAGCGCAGGCCGCCCTCGTCCCGACAGGACTCCATCAGGATCAGTTCCTCTACCCGCCAGGTGCACGTGGGGCAGGCGGCGGCCCAGGCCGTGAGATCGGCACCGGGCAGCGGCCTCAGATCACGCCCCAGAGTGAGATGCGGCCGGAAGGACTTGGCATCGTCCAGCCACACCTCCTCCTCCACCAGCGCCCGGACCAGCCGGCGGCGCAGGGCAAGGAGGGGCGGCCGCTCCTCCACCCCCATCCACCAGAGGTCTCCCTTTTTGCCGGAAAACCGTCCCGGGCGGGTGGTGGGGAGAGAAAATGGCGCACCGGTGGCGCGCTCCATGGCTCGCTCTGCCCCGGCACGGCGGTCGGTCTCTCCAAGAAAGGCCAGCGTGAGGTGGATGTTCTCCCAGGGAACCATCCTGCCCCTCTGACAGAGGGCACGCAGCCCCCGGCCCTGCCGTTCCAGATTCCGCCGGAGCTCCTCCGGCGGGACCAGCGCCACAAACAGTCGCACGTTCTCTCCCTCCCACGCGCTGCGCCGTTCAGCTCTCCATGTGCCGGCCCAGAAAAGCCGCCACCATCTGCACCAGCTTGTATTCCGGCTCTCCGGCGGCGCTGCCATCCTGGGAGACAAAGAGCACACTGCCCAGCACGTCTCCCTCGGACAGGATGGGCGCCGCGGCGTCCAGGCGGTACTTGTCGTTCTCCTCACAGACCGGCAGCGGATTCTCCCCGCTCTGGTGCTGATAGATCTGACGGCCCTCCATGATGCTTTCCAGCTCGGCGGAGATCCGCTTGTCGGTGAGCTCCCGCCGGGCGGCGCCCGCTACCGCGATACAGGTGTCCCGGTCCGTCATGACCGCCACCCGGCCCGTGGTCTTGTTCAGGCTCTCGCACAGCTGAAGCGCGAAATCGCTCAGCCCTCCCATCAGGGAATACTTTTTGAAAATGACGCCGCCGTCCTTGTCCGTGTAGATCTCCAGCGGGTCCCCTTCCCGAATTCTCATCGTGCGGCGGATCTCTTTGGGAATCACGACCCTGCCAAGATCATCGATGCGGCGTACGATGCCAGTTGCTTTCATCTATCTTTCTCCTCCCGCGGTGATATTTGGTCACAGACCTTAGTATCCGCAGGATTCTTTTGCCTATACAGGGAAGAGAACTGGAATGACTTGGAATGGGACTACGCCAAATCCGCCAGAGTGAGACTCACCGGGCAGTGGTCACTGCCCAGTATATCACTGTGGATCTCGGCGGCTTCAATGCGCTCCCGCAGCCGGTCGGAGACCAGGAAGTAGTCGATGCGCCAGCCGGCGTTCTTCTCCCTGGCCTTGAAACGGTAGCTCCACCAGGAGTAGGCGCCGGTGAGGTCGGGGTTAAGGTAGCGGAAGGTGTCGGTAAAGCCGGCGGCGAGCAGCTCCGTCATCTTGGCGCGCTCCTCGTCGGAGAAGCCTGCGTTCCCCCGGTTGGTTTTTGGGTTTTTCAGATCGATCTCCTCATGGGCCACATTCAGGTCCCCACAGACCACCACCGGTTTCTTTTCGTCCAGACCCTTCAGATAGGCCCGGAAGGCGTCCTCCCACTCCATGCGGTAGGGCAGCCGGGCCAGGCCGTCCTTGGAATTGGGCGTGTACACCGTCACCAGGTAGAGTTCGGGGAACTCCAGGGTGATGGCCCGGCCCTCGCCCACGTGGGCGGGGTCGCCGATGTCGTAGGTCACTTCCAGAGGCTCCTTCCGGGTAAAGACGGCGGTACCAGAATAGCCCTTCTTCTCTGCCGAGTTCCAGAACTGGAGATAGCCCGGCGTCTCGATCTCCGCCTGACCGGGCTGCATCTTGGTCTCCTGAAGGCAGAAAACGTCGGCATCAGATGCCTGAAAATAGTCGTAAAATCCCTTCTGCACACAGGCCCGCAGGCCGTTGACGTTCCATGAGATGAATTTCATGCTGTTGTTCCTCCTGTGATCCCGGTGCGTAACCGCGCCGGACTACACCCACCATTGTACAGGATGTCCCTCCAGAATACCAGAGCCAGACCGCGATTTTACAAATTCCCGGTGGCAGCCCCGCCCGGACATGGTACAATAGGAGCACAAGGGAGGGATACCGATGCTGCGGCTCTTTTTTACACAGGATGTGGACGCCCACGACCTGCTCCGGCGCTCCGCCGGGCTGGTGTGGGGCATGGAGGGGCTGCCCGACCTGGACCGGGCTCCAAGAGGCAAACCCTTTTTCCACAGTATGCCCCAATACCAGTTCAATCTGAGCCACAGCGGCCCCTACGCCCTGTGCGCCCTCAGCGACGGAGAGGTGGGCGCCGACATCGAGGTGGTCCGGCCCCGCCGCCCCTTTCTCCCCAAAAAGGTCCTATCTGAGACGGAGTTTGCCTGGTTCCAGGACCGTGGAAACCATTGGGAAGATTTCTACACCCTGTGGACATTGAAGGAGGCCCGGGTGAAGTACACCGGTACCGGCCTCACCGTCCCGGCCCGGGACATCGCCGTCCCCCTTCTGGACCCCGGACAACACGCCCGGCTGGACGGCCTCACCTTCACCGCCTACGCCGGAGAGGGCTGGCGGGCCGCCCTCTGCGCCGCGGAAACAGGCCCTCTTATAGAATGTATCGGCGATTCTTAAGCTAGTTTTAAGAACTGGAACAGGTTTTTCTAAAAGTTCTCTCTGTATACTGTTCTCATCAAGAGAAGGAGGAACAGCCATGAAGATCCTGATCCTTACCGGAAAATTCGGTATGGGGCACTACTCCGCCTCCCAGTCGCTGCGCCTCCAGCTGCTGGGCGCCTTCCCCGGCTCCCAGGTGGAGGTAGTGGACCTGCCCGCCTACGCCATTCCCGACGCCTCTGAGGCCATCTACAAGGCCTTCTCCCTGCTGGTGACCAGAGGGAGCGGTCTCTACAATATCTACTACAAGGCCACTGAAAACGCCACCCTGAAGGCCCGCCCCCTGCTGGCCGACCTTTTTCAGGACAAGCTGGGCGAGCTGCTGTGGGAGGAGCGGCCCGACGCCGTCATCGCCACCCACCCCTTCTGCGCTCGGCTGGTGGCCGACTACAAGGAGGAGGTCTCCTCCGACCTCCCCCTGGTGACCTGCATCACCGACCTCTCCTCCCACTCCGAGTGGCTCAATGACGCCACCGACTGTTACCTGGTGGGCTCCCCGGACATCCGGGACCGTCTGGTGGCCAAGGGAGTGGAACCGGAGCGCATCCTGGTCACCGGCATCCCGGTGAAGCCGGAGTTCAAGCGTCCCGCAAAACGAGGCTGCCGGGGTCTGGGGGAGCGTCACCTCCTCATCATGGGAGGCGGCCTGGGCCTGCTGCCCAAAAAGGACAAGTTCTATAAGGAATTGAATGCCATCCCCGGCGTGCGTACCACCATCATCACCGGCGGCAATCAGAAGCTCTATGACCGTCTGCACGGCCGCTACGAGAACATTGAAGTCGTGGGCTTCACCGACCGTGTGTACGACTACATGGCCCAGGCCGACCTGATGCTCTCCAAGCCCGGCGGCATTACCCTCTTCGAGACCATCTTCTCCGAGCTGCCCACCCTGGCCTGGGAGCCCTTCCTTCAGCAGGAGCGGGAGAACGCCCGCTTTCTTATCCGCCACCAGATCGGCCGCATCGCCCCCAAGGAACCCGAGGCCTGCCTGGACGCCATCGTCCGTCTCCTCACCGACGACATCGCCCTGGCACGGATGGGGCAGAACATGCGCCGTCTGAAGGGCCAGCTGGAGGCCCAGAGCCTGGAGCGGCTCATGGCCGCCCTCACCGTGGGTGCCGGAAAGGAGGCCCTCTGATGGACCGCAAGCGCATCCTCAGCTTCTCTTTTCTGGCCGCTCTCATTGGCGGCACCCTCTTCTTCCTCCTGCGGCAGCAGCCCCTCTCCACCCTGCTCCAGGTCCTCCGCTCGGTGCGGCCGGGGTACATCGTCCTGGGCCTAGGACTCATGTTCTGCTTCGTGGGCTGTGAGGCCCTGTGCTCCAGGCTCATCCTGGGCCGCCTGGGCCACAATATGCCCTACCGGAAGTGCCTGGGCTACTCCTTCGCCGGCTTCTACGTCAGCTCCATCACCCCGTCTTCCACCGGCGGACAGCCCGCCCAGATCTTCTACATGTCCAAGGACGGCATCCCCGCCGCCCACGGCTCCCTCAACATGATGGTGGTGGCTGTGTGCTACCAGACCGTTACCTTCCTCTACGCCGCCCTCTCCTTCTTTCTTCTCCCCCAGGTCCGCACCGCCCTGGGCGGTGGTCTGGGGCTGCTGCTCCTCTACGGCGGCGCGGTTATGGTGGTCCTCACCGCCGGCATGCTCTCCATGATGTTCCTCCCCAACGCCGCCCGCCGCCTCACTGGCGGCCTGGTGACACTGGGCGTCCGGGTTGGCCTGGTGAAGCATGAGGATAAGGTCCGCGCCGGTCTGGAGCGCCAGATGAAGGCCTACCGGGAGGGGGCCGACTGCCTCCGGGCCAACCTGAACCTGGTGCCCCTTCTCCTCGGCCTCACCTTCCTCCAGCTCACCGCCCTCTACGCCGTGCCCTACGCCGTATACCTGGGCTTCGGTCTCAGCGGCGCCTCCCTCTTCCAGATGGTGGGCACCCAGGCCCTGGTCTCCCTGGCCGTGGGCTCCCTCCCCCTGCCCGGCGCCGTGGGCGCTGCCGAAGGAGTGGCCCTCCACGCCTTCACCCTCTTCTTCGGCGCCGGTCTGGTGACCCCCGCCGTCATGGTGGCCCGGGGCATCAGCTTTTACAGCTTTCTCCTCATCAGCGGTCTCATTACCCTGTGCGTCCACCTGAGTGTCCGCCGCCTGGCCCTGGCCCGGGACCCTAAGACGCCCGCCGTCGTCCCGCCGGTCCGGCTGGCCAAGGCCGGGCGGAAGACTGCACTGGGCTGAGCAAAACAAAAAGATCCCGTTTTCCGGCTGGAAAACGGGATCTTTTTTAGTTCTTTCCGGTAGTGAGCTCCTCCACCAGCTCCACAGCGGTGAGGACCATGCGGTCACAGTGGGCCTTCCGGTCCTCCCCCGTCTCCTTGGCATTCTGGAGGAGCTGGGCGCAGTCCAGAGCCCCCGCACGCTCCTTGAAGAGGCGCTGGAATTCAGCGGCAGTGTGGGTATCCGCCCCCCGGAGTCCCAGGGCCATGAGGCCACCGGTCACCGCCCCGCACACGGAACCCCGGCGCATCCCGCTGCCGAACTGAGCCGCCACCTGGTACATAGTATGGTGGTCCATACCCTGCTCCTCGGCGAAGGGAATGAACGTGGCTTGGGCACAGTTGTAGTGGGGCTCCGGAATATGGTGGAGCTCCTCCGCCCGTTTCTTCAGATCCATTGTGATTCTCTCCATTCTGTCTTCTTAATTGAATCGGTCCGGGTCCTCTTCAAACAGCCGCCGCACCTTCTCCAGCAGGGGACGGTGTTCCAGCTCCGTGAGCTCCGGATCGGCCGCCAGCAGCTCAGCGGCGGCTTCCTGGGCCTCCTTGAGGACCCGGGTGTCGGTCTCCAGGTCGGCCACCCGCAGGGCGGGCAGGCCGTGCTGCCGCTCCCCAAAGAAATCGCCGGGACCCCGGAGCTTCAGGTCCTCCTCGGCAATCTTGAAGCCGTCGTTGGTCTGGGTGAGGACCTTCAGCCGGGCCCGGGTGTCCGGGCTGCGGTTGTCGCTAACCAGCACGCACCAGGACTGGTGCTTTCCCCGGCCCACCCGGCCCCGGAGCTGATGGAGCTGGGAGAGGCCGTACCGGTCGGCATTCTCGATGATGATGAGGCTGGCGTTGGGCACGTCCACCCCCACCTCGATGACGGTGGTGGACACCAGGATGTGGGTCTCCCCGGCGGTAAAGGCGGCCATGGCGGCCTCCTTCTCTTTTGCCTTCATGCGGCCGTGGACTAAGCCCACATGCAAGTCTGGAAAGACCTGCTCCCCCAGCACCCGGGCATACTCGGTCACCGCCTTCAGGTCCCAGGCCCCATCCGGGTTCTCCTCCACAGCGGGGCAGACGATGTAGACCTGCCGTCCCTCCTTCACCTGGTCCCGGACAAAGCCGTACATCCGCTGCCGCTTGCTCTCCCCCACCAGCACCGTTTTCACCGGCATCCGGCCCGGGGGCAGCTCGTCGATGACAGACACATCCAGGTCCCCGTAGATGATGAGGGCCAGGGTCCGGGGGATGGGGGTGGCAGACATGACCAGCACGTTGGGCGAAAAATCCTCCTCGCCCCCCGCCTTGGCGGCCAGGGCCGCTCTTTGCTCCACTCCGAAGCGGTGCTGTTCGTCGGTGATGACCAGCCCCAGCCGGTGAAAGGCCACTCCCTGGGAGAGAAGGGCGTGAGTGCCCACCACAAAGGGAAGCGCCCCCGACTCCAATGCGGCCAGGACCTTCCGCTTCTCGGACACCTTCATGGAACCGGTGAGGAGCCCCACTTCGATGCCGGCGGGGGCGAGCATGGCGGAGAGGGTCTTGGCGTGCTGCTCGGCCAAAATCTCGGTGGGGGCCATCATGGCGCACTGCCAGCCGGAGCGGACGGCCAGCCAGGCGCAGCCGGCGGCCACCGCCGTCTTGCCCGAGCCCACGTCGCCCTGTACCAGCCGGTTCATGGGCCGGGGGAGGGCCAGGTCGGCGGCGGCCGTCTCCAGGGCCCGTCTCTGCGCCCCCGTCAGGGTGAAGGGCAGCAGCTGATAAAAGCCCTCCAGGTCCGTCTCCCCGAAGCCGGGGCCTCGCCCCCGGCTCCGCCGCTCCCGCAGCAGGGCCAGGCCCAGGGAGAGGTAGAAGAGCTCCTCGAAGGCAAAGCGCCGCCGGGCGGCGTCCAGGGCGGCCTCATCGGCGGGAAAGTGGATGCTCCGCCAGCACTCCGCCGCCGGGGCCAGACGGTGCCGGGCCAGCAAGCTGTCAGGCAGGGTCTCCGCCGGGGGCGGCAGCTCCCGGAGGGCCCGCTCCACCAGCCCGGCCAGGAGGTGGTTGGTGATCCCCGCCGTCAGGGGGTAGACCGGCATGATGCGCCCGCAGGCCCAGGGCCGCTCCGCCCCCTCGAACTGGGGGTTTGTCATCTGCCGGTGGATGCCCATGAGCTCCACCCGGCCGTAGAGGATGTACTCCTCCCCCCGGTGGAGGGCCTGGCGGACATAGCCTTGATTGAAGAAGGTCACCAGCATGGCGGAGGTTCCGTCCACCACCTTGAGCCTCGTCACGTCCAGGCCCCTTCGGATGCGCATGCGCCGGGGCTCCTCCGCCGCCATGACCCGGACACAGCACAGCTCCCCCACCGGAGCCTCGGCGATGGCATAGACCTGCCGCCGGTCCTCGTAGCTCCTGGGGAAGTAGCCCACCAGGTCCCCGGCCACCCGGAGACCCAGCTTTTCCAGGCCCTTGGCCCGGGCCTCCCCCACCCCGGGGAGCTCCCGCAGAGGGGTGTTCACATCCATGACTCCGCCTCCTCCAGAAAGGACTCCCGGTCGTAGAGGGCATTGAGCACCGGCAACAGAGCGTTGGCGCTCATGTGCTCAGGAAGGTCCAGATGCCTGAGCAGGGCGCTCCGGCGCTGGGCGGAGTCGGGGGTACCAGAGAGTCCCAGCAGGTAGAGGTCGGCCTTGGTGATGGCCTCTTTGGGCACACTTCCGCTGGCCGGCTCCTCCAGAAAGGTGGCCCCCGCCCGGCGGAGAACCTCCTCCAGCACCGCCGGGGACATGCCCTCCACCCCCAGCTTGCCCTCCTTGCCGGGAGTCCGCTTACGCCGCTCCTTGCCGTAGACGTCGGGGATGTAGGCGTGCTTCACCCGGTCCTTGGGCAGGGCGCTTTTGAGGCGGCTGCGGATGAGGAAGCCCGCCCCGTCGGAGTCGGTGAGCACGATGAGCCCCCGCTCCTCCGCCAGCCGCCGCAGCAGGGCCACCAGCTCCTGATTTTTGAACACCCCGAAGCCGGCGGTCTCCAGGATCACCGTGTCCACCACCTGAGAGAGGGTGTTTTTGTCATAGCGGCCCTCTACCACGATGGCCTCCTGTATGTGCAGCATCCCCCGGACTCCTTCCTTTTCTTGTTACGCGATGCCCGTCTTGGGCGGGCGGTTGGCCAGCTTCAGAATGAGGTCGATGAGGAGCTCCTCCCCGTCGGCCCCCGCCTGGGACTTCATGGCAAGGTCTGTCTCCGCCGCCTGGACCACCGCCCACCGGCACCAATTCCGGTCGAACCGCCGGGCGGCGTCCATGAGCTTCTGGGCAGGGTAGGCCGAGCGCATGCCCCACAGCTCCACCAGGTAGCCCGCCCCCTTCCGCTCCTCCATGGCCAGCCGGGCGGAGTATAGCTGCCGCAGCTGCCGCCCCAGCACCGAGAGGAGCTTGATGGGCGGCTCCCCCATGTGGAGGAGGTCGGAGAGCACCGACGAGGCCTTGTCAAAGTCCCCGGCGGCGATGGCGTCGGTAAGCTGAAATACCACCGCGTCCAGCTGGGGGATGGCCACGGCGTCGATGTCGGCACGGGTCACCGCCCGGTGCTGGGCGTAGGCGCCGATCTTGCCGATCTCCGAGATGAGGCCCGTCATCAGGTCTCCGCACAGGAAGATGAGGTACCGGGCCAGCTCGGAGTCGATGTCGTGGTCCAGGGCCTTGAACCGGCGGCGGATCCAGTCCACCAGATCCCCCTGCTCCTGACGGGTGAACTTCACCGCCATGCCGTGGGCCTTGATTGCGGCGGCCAGCTTGGTGCGGGCGTCTGGCTTGTACTCGATGAGGTCGTAGACAAAGACCAGGCAGACGTAGTCCGGCAGGTCGGAAAAGAGGGCGGCCATGGCCTCCCGCTGCTCGGCGGGCGCCTTGAAGAGGTCGTAGTCGTAGACCACCACCATGGTGCGCTCACTCATCATGGGCAGGCAGTCGATGACCTGCCCCAGGGCCTTGGGGTCGCACTCCTTGGCCTGGAAGGTGTGGAGGTTGAAGGCCTCCATGCCGCCGGGGAGCAGCTTTTTCTTCATCTGCCCCAGGTAGAAGTCCCGGAGATAGGCCTCCTCCCCGTGGAAGATGTAGAGCTGTCCCAGCGTCCCGGCGGACAGGTCGCTTTTGAGCTGTTTGACCGCCGCGGCGTCGGCGTTGTTGGTCTTGGCCATAAAGGACCTCCTTATCTCACCGTGATGGTGACGTTTCCCTGTAAGTCGGTGCGGTAGATGTCACAGCCCGCCTCGCTCAGCCGGAGCAGGGTCTCCGGGGCGGGATGGCCGTAGGTATTGTAGCCGCAGGAGACCACTGCCGTCTCCGGCGTCACCGTCTCCAGCAGCAGGTCGGAGGCGGCGTACTTGGAACCGTGGTGGCCCACCAGCAGCACATCGATGTCCGGCAGGTTTCCGTACTTCACCAGCCGTCCCTCCACCACCTGGTCCATGTCCCCGGTGATGAGGGCGGAGAAGTCCGCCGTCTCACACAGCAGGCTCAGGCCCTCCTCGTTGGTGTCGCCGCTGCCCAGCGGACCGTACAGGGTGAGCACGGCGTCCCCGAACGCCAACGTCACATCGTCCCACACCATCAGCGCCGGGATGTTCCGCTCCTCCGCCACGTTCAGGAGAGCGGTCTGAAGCTCCGGTGGGTCGATGACCTGGGGGACAGCCAGATTGGACACCTCCAGCCGGTCCATGAGGGTGGCCACCCCGTTGGCGTGGTCGTTGTGGCAGTGGGTGAGCACCAGCAGGTCCACCCGTTTGATGCCCATGGTGCTCAGGTAGCCGGCGGCGATATCCCCGGCGTCCTCGCCGGTGCTGCCGCAGTCCACCACCGCCACCCGGTCTCCGCAGCGGAGCACCACACACTGGCTCTGACCCACGTCCAGCACCGTCATGGTGAGGCTCCCCGCCCAATAGGCGGCGTGGTTGAGCACCAGGGCGGTGACGAGCACGATGGCTGAGCAGCACAGGGGCACCAGAGGCCGGTGCGGGCCCTTCAATCCCAGGTAGCAGAGCCACAGCAGATAGACCGTGGCCAGGCCGCCCATCAGGTAGGGTCCCACCGTCGTCACAGAGGCGAAGGGGGCGGCGGCCAAGTTCCGGACCAGCCACAGTACCAGCCGGGGCAGCAGCCCCACCACCTGACCCAGGGCCGTCCCCACGGCGGGGAGCAGGAGCTGGACCAGGGCGGTGAGCAGCCCGCCCTGGAAGGTGAGCTGCAAAAGGGGCAGGCACAGCAGGTTGGACACCGGGGAGATCACCGAGAGACTGCCAAAGTACCACACCAGCAGGGGCACGGTGAAGGCCAGGGCGCCCACGGTGACCCCCAGAGAGCCAGCCGCCCACCAGCCCAGCCGGCGGAGCGGGCCGTGCTTCTGGTTTTCTTTCTTTTCCGGCGTCGGAAAGAACCCGGTCACATAGTCCCGCACCCGCCCGGAGAAGGCCAGGATGCCCGCCACCGAGGCAAAGGAGAGCTGAAGGCTCACACTCTGCGAGGCCCAGGGGTCCTGGAGCAGGAGGAGCAGCAGGGCCAGAGAGAGGCTGGTAGGGGAATCGTTCTCCCGGCCCAGCAGAGGTCCCAACAGCAGCAGGCCGTTCATAACAGCGGCCCGGACCACCGAGGGGGTACACCCCACGGCCAGGGCGTAGCACACCATCAGCGGCAGCACCACCAGAGCGGTGCGGCGGCGGTAGCGGCTGCCGGTAAAGGCCACCGCCAGCTGGACCAGAAAGCTCATATGGAGCCCCGACACCGCCACGGCGTGGGCCAGCCCCGCCCGCCGGAGGGCGTTATAGTCCCCCTGGGCCAGGCCAGAGGTATCGCCGGTGAGGAGGGCGGTGACCAGCCCGGCGCTCTCCGCCGGGAAGGCGGCAGCCACGGCCTCCTTGACGGCCTGTGACCAGTGGGCGGGCAGGGCCCACAGAGGGACCGTCTCCGGCCGCCGGACCTCCAGCGCCTTCACGCTCCCCGTCAGGTGGATGCCCTGAGAGAGGCGCCAGGTCCAACTCTCCGTGGCAGTCTGGGGCGGACCGGACCACTCCGCCGTCACCGTGAGGGCGTCGCCGGGGCGCAGGTCCATGAGTTTCTCACTGTCGCCGTAGATTGTCGCCCGGAGGACCATGCCGTCCTCCAGCGTCACCTTTGCCTCCACCCCTGCGCCATAGCTGGTCTCATAGGGCCAGTCGGTAACGGCAGCGGTGAAGGTGCTCGGGACGCCGTCCAGCTCCCGGGCAGAACCCAGAAAATGGGCGTTATAGCCCGCCGTCCAGGTAAGTCCCGCCGCCACGCCCAGGCACACCAGGGCGCAGCGGCGCCACCGGTCCTCCCGTTTCAGGAGGGCCGGCAGAGGCAGGAGCAGGGCGAGTACCCACAGCCCCCGGCAGCTCAGAAAAACCGCCGCGGCAAAGCCGGCGGCCACCGCCGCCAGCTTACGCACGGGGCGCCGAGGGGTCGTCGGTGCGGCCCAGCAGGTAGTCGGTGGAGGTCTGGTAGTAGTCTGCCAGCTTGATGAGGGCCCATACCGGGATCTCCCGCAGGCCCTTTTCATACCGGCGGTAGACCTCCGGACTCATCTCCAGGATCGCCGCTACTTCCTTCTGTTTCAGATCCTTGTCAACGCGCGTATCTGCCAGTCGTCTAAAATACATTCCTATCACCCGTTCAACACTACCATACGGTAGGTTTTCACAGGTGGTTCAGAACCATACGGTTCTATTTTACCATTTATAGGGTTTCAATCAAGGGTAAAATCTCTCCTCCAGCCACCAGATGGGACATCCGACCCTACGCACCGAGCACCGGCGGCGTTACGAAGTAAGCCGACGGTGCAAGCAGCGTAGCAATAGAAGACTTGGGGGGTACATCCAATAGGGGGGAGCCGCAGCTCCCCCCTGTGTTGGCCGTTTCAAGGGGGAGAGCCCAGAGAGGGGGGAAATCGGAATCCCCCCTCTCTGGGGTGTCTTTGGTTCCTTTCTGCACAGGCAGAAAGGAACGCCCCCTGCAGGGTGGACAACACCGCAAACAGAAATCACTTTTGTTCAGAAGAAAATCATTTTGCGACCATCTCCGATGGGGAACGGCCTCCGGCGGGCCCCTTTCTGAATGACCAGAAAGGGGCGAAAGAGTCAGTCAAGGAGGGGGATTTCGATTTCCCCCTCCTTGACAATCCTCCCCTTAAAACGACCAAGCACAGGGGGGCCGCGGCCCCCCTATTGGATGTACCCCCCGGGGCTCTTCTATCGTTACGTTATTCGCACCGTCGGCTTACTCCGTAACGCCGCCGGTGCCCGGGGGGCTGGGGAACCATCGACAGGAAAAACCATCCCCCGGCGGCATAGCCGCCGGGGGATGGCGATGGGTGTATGCGATCAGCCGGGAGGCCAGGTCATGTCCCGTCCGCCCAGCACGTGGAAGTGCAGATGGTAGACGCTTTGACCAGCCTGCTCGCCGATGTTGGAGACCACCCGGTAGCTCTCCAGGCCCAGGTCCTTGGTCACCTTGGAGATGACGGCGAAGATGTGGGCCACCACGGTGGCGTTCTCCGGGGTCACCTCGGCCACGGAGCCGATGTGGGTCTTGGGGATCACCAGGAAGTGGGTGGGCGCCTGGGGGTCGATGTCGTAGAAGGCGTAGACGGTCTCGTCCTCATACACCTTGTTGGAGGGGATCTCCCCTGCCGCGATCTTGCAGAACAGACAATCGCTCATGTGCAGAAACCTCCTTTCACACGCTGCTCTCTATCGAAACTGATTGAGCTCTGGATAATAGGTGAAGCCGGTGGCCGCCAGGGCGGCGCAGAGGGCTTCCGGTGTGGTGTCGTGGTCATCGCAGAAGGACTCCAAATCGGAATAGGTGTCCCGGAGCCTGGCGTTGACCACGCTGTACAGGATCATGGGGTCCTGGGGCAGCATGCTCACAGCCCCAGCTTTCCGGACACAAAGTCGTCCACGGTGGCCAGGGCGTCGTCCAGCTTGAGGACATCGGTGCCGCCGCCCATGGCGGAGTCGGGCTTGCCGCCGCCCTTACCGCCGCAGATGGCGGTGACGTGCTTGATGAGGTCGCCAGCCTTCACGCCCTTCTGAACGGCATCCTTGCCGCAGACGGCCAGGAAGGTGATCTTCCCGTCCTTCACGGCGGAGAGCACGGCCACCACAGACTGACTCTTGTCACGGAGGAAGTCGCCCATCTTGCGCAGGCGGTCGGAATCGGCGTCGGCCAGGGTGGCGGTGACCACCTTCAGGCCGCCCACCTCCTTGGCGCCCATGAGGAACTGACCGGCCTCGCTGACGGCCTCCTTGGCCTTGAAGACCTCCACCACATGGCGCAGCTCCTTGAGCTCCTCCATGTTCTGGACGGCCTTCTCACGCAGCTCGCCGGGCTTGGCCTTCAGGGCGGCGGCGGCCTGGAAGAGCATCTCCTGGTTCCGGTTCATGACCTCCAGGGAGGCAAGGCCGGTGGTGGCCTCGATGCGGCGGACACCGCTGGCCACGGAGAATTCGCTGGAGATGTGGAACACCCCCACCTTGGCGGTGTTGTCCAGGTGGGTACCGCCGCAGAACTCCACGGAGTAGCCCTCGCCCATGTCCACCACACGGACGGTGTCGCCGTACTTCTCGCCGAAGAGGGCGATGGCGCCCCGCTTCTTGGCCTCCTCGATGGGGAGCACATCGGTGTGGATGTCGTAGCCCTCCAGCACGGCCTCGTTGACCATGGCGGAGACCTTACCCAGCTCCTCGGCGGTCATGGCGGAGAAGTGGGTGAAGTCGAAGCGGAGGCGGTCCTCCTCCACCAGGGAGCCGGCCTGCTGCACATGGTCGCCCAGCACGGTGCGCAGGGCCTTATCCAGCAGGTGGGTGGCGGAGTGGGCACGCATGACGGCCTTCCGGCGCTTCACGTCGATGGCAGCGGAGACGGTGTCGCCCAGCTTCAGGACGCCGCCGGTCAGCTTGCCATAGTGCATATACTTGCCGCCCTTGTTCTTCTGCACGTCGGTGACGGTAAAGACGGCGTCGCCGGCGGTGATGGTGCCGTGATCGGCCACCTGGCCGCCCATCTCAGCGTAGAATGGGGTCTTATCCAGGACCACGATGGCTTCCACGCCGGGCATGAGCTCCTCGGCCTGCTCGTTCTCCACCACCAGGGCCACCACCTTGGCGTCGCCCACAGCGGTGTTGGCATAGCCCACAAACTCGGTCTCGGGCACGTCCTTGCCGAACTCCACGCCGGCCCAGCCCAGGTCGCCCAGGGCCTCACGGGCCTTCCGGGCACGCTCCTTCTGCTCCTGCATGAGGGCCTTGAAGCCGTCCTGGTCCACGGTCATGCCCTGCTCCTCCACCATCTCGATGGTGAGGTCGATGGGGAAGCCGTAGGTGTCGTAGAGCTTGAAGGCGTCGGCGCCGGAGAAGACGGTCTCTCCCTTGGCCTTGTGCTCAGAAAGAAGGTCGTTGAAGATCTTCATGCCGCCGTCGATGGTGCGGGCGAAGTTCTCCTCCTCGGTGCGGATGACCTTGGTGATATAGTCCTGGCGCTCCCGCAGCTCGGGGTAGTGGCCCTCGTTCTCGTGGATGACGGTGTCGCACACCTCATAGAGGAAGGGCTCGTTGACGCCCAGCAGCTTGCCGTGGCGGGCGGCCCGGCGGAGCAGGCGGCGGAGCACGTAGCCCCGGCCCTCGTTGCTGGGCAGCACGCCGTCGCAGATCATGAAGGTGGCGGAGCGGATGTGGTCGGTGATCACGCGCAGAGAGACGTCCTTGGCGGCGGTCTCACCGTAGTGGGCGTTGGTGATCTCAGACACCTTGTTGGTGATGTTCATGACGGTATCCACGTCGAACAGGGAGGCCACGTCCTGGCACACGCAGGCCAGACGCTCCAGGCCCATACCGGTGTCGATATTCTTCTGCTTGAGCTCGGTGTAGTGGCCCTCACCGTCGTTGTCGAACTGGGAGAACACCACGTTCCAGACCTCGATATAGCGGTCGCAGTCGCAGCCCACGGTGCAGCCGGGCTTGCCGCAGCCCCACTGCTCGCCGCGGTCGTAGTAGATCTCGGAGCAGGGGCCGCAGGGACCGGAGCCGTGCTCCCAGAAGTTGTCCTCCTTGCCGAACTTGAAGATGCGCTCGGCGGGGATGCCGATCTCCTCGTTCCAGATGCGGAAGGCCGCGTCGTCGGCGGGAGTGGTCTCGTTGCCGGCAAAGACGGAGGGATAGAGGCGGTTGGGGTCCAGGCCCACCCACTCGGGGCTGGTCAGGAACTCCCAGGCCCAATGAATGGCCTCGGTCTTGAAGTAGTCGCCGAAGGAGAAGTTGCCCAGCATCTCAAAGTAGGTGCCGTGACGGGCGGTGTGACCGATGTTCTCGATGTCGCCGGTGCGGATGCACTTCTGGCAGGTGGTCACACGGTGGCGGGGGGGCTCCTGCTCCCCGGTGAAGAAGGGCTTCATGGGCGCCATACCGGAGTTGATGAGCAGCAGGCTGGCGTCGTTCTGGGGGATGAGGGAGAAGCTGGGCAGACGCAGGTGTCCCTTGGTCTCAAAGAACTTCAGGAACATCTCGCGCAGCTCGTTCAGGCCGTAAGGCTTGGTGGGCATGGGTATTACCTCCGTTTATCTTCATTTTATATTGCGACTCACTGGTCCCGGCGGCGGGAAAAGAAAAACCGCCCCCGGCATCGGCCAGGGGCGGAAAAGCATTTCCACGGTACCACCCTGATTACGCTTTGTTGAAAAAGCGCATCTCATTCCATCCTGTAACGGGGATGATCCGTCCCGGTCCTCCCGGGCGGCTGGTGAAGTGGCGTGCGGGTCCGTGTCGCGGAGGGCTCTCACCGTCCCCTCTCGCTCGTCGCGGCGTGGCCCGCTTGGCTTCGTCCTTGCCCTTTTAAGCTGTTTTATTTTATCACTTTTCGGGGCATTGTCAACTGGTTTTTTCGCTTTTCCGCCTCTCATAGATTAGCACAGCCGCCAAATCCAGACCCAGGCCAGTAAGCACCGCCGCCGTCAGAATGGGTTCCACATTGGGCAGCACATCCATGAGGGCCGACCAATCCTCCCAACGGACCCAGTTTACTGCCGCGCGGTATTCCTCCAGAAGGGACAGCACACCGCAGGCCAGGCTCCCATAGAGGAGCAAGGCCCAGCCTCTCTCCTTCCCGGCGATGGCCCGTCCCAGGCAGAGCAGTGCCAGCAGAAAGGCCGCGGCTCCAAAAAATAGCCAGCTCAGCGTCCAGTTCATACGTCCTCACCTCCCTCCGAGTTCATGTCGGGAGACGGCCGCCGATCAGGCGCCAGTATCGTCCCCAGAAAAAAGAGCACCGGGGGCAGCAGGGCAGCAACAGCAATGGCGGGAAACCACAAAAGGGCCCAGCCGAGGCTGTTGACCTCCAGTAGCTGGATCACCACCAGGAACATGAGGCAGAACGACGGGCTGGCCAGGAACGCCGTGGACATCAGCAGACAGAAGCCAAACAGAGATGTGGGCTCCGTCAAGCACAGGGCAAAACCGCCGAAGCCCCACAGGCAGGCGATCCCGCCCACCAGGGCCACCGCCCGGAACCACTCCCGGACCGCAGGCCGCTCCCAATTCAGCAGGAAGGCGGCAAAGGCTCCGGCGGGCACATAGAGCAGCATCAGCAGGGCGCACAGCGGCCCCAGCAGTCCCGCGCCCCCCTCCGCGGCCCCGAACATGGCAAAGGCCACCGTCGTCCCCAGGGCGGAGAGCACAAAATGTCCCCCCGCGAAGCCCAGGAACCGGGCGCGGAGGGAGGTATGCTTCGCCATACGATCACCCCTTTCAAGGGTATCGTATCACCGTCGTTATTGAAAGTCAATCTATTTTTATTGTTTTTCAATAAATTCCTCGTCCAAGTCCTCCTCCCGATCCAGGGCGGCGATGGGGAGGTAGCTGCCCATCAGGTAGAGCAGAGGAGGCAGGAGACCGGTAACCAGCCCCCCTACGTAAACTGCCCACAAGGAGCCACCGCTCCCCCAGCCCAGGAACTGGGCCAGCAGGCTGAAAAGTCCGTAGGCGGGACAGTTGAGAAGCATGGCGGCCACCAGCAGTCCAGTACCGTGGGGGATGAGGTAGGCCAGAGCCAGCAGCAGCCAGAAGGCAGCGGCAGGCACCAGCAGCAGCAGGAGGGCCTCCTCCACGTCAGGGCGGGGCAGAAGGTTCCGCTTGCGGGTGAAGCGCCCGGCGGGAAGGTAGGCCACCAGCCCCAGGATCATGGGGATCAGGGCGGGCAGTGTGCCGCTCAGCTCTGATGCTGCTCCCTGGAGCGGGAAGGGCAGAATATCCCGCACAGCGTTCCCCAGGCCCAGCAGACCGCTCGCCGTCAGGGCGAGGACAGTGAGGAGAGAGACGACCGCCGTCAGGATCAGATGGCTCCGGCAGAATTCCAGCAAAATAGGCCGCAGCAGCCGCTTCATGGCAGATCGTCCCTCCTTCTTAGGTGTGACCGGCCTAAAATGCCGGTCCCCCGATTCAGCAGACAATATTATAGCACAAAATATTGGGATTTCCAGCCCTAGTTTTTGTGCAGAACTATTGTGGGCTCAAATCCACCTGGCGGCGAAGGATGGACAGGGGTTTTACTTGACGGGGCAGGCGCATTTTGAAACGCATCTCCGGCTTCTTTGGCTCCAGGAGGGGAAGACCGTCCATGTCGGTCATCTCCGGCACCGCAAAGGTCATGGGGTCCAAACCAGGGGCCAGGAGCTCCACCTGGGTCCCGTCGGAAAACTTGTTCCGCAGGGAGAGAACGGCGGTGCCATCGGGGGAGCAGGTCTCCACCACAGCACACACCTGGTAGTCCCGGATGTAACGGGCGTCACCGGTGTACTGGCCCGGCTGTCCGTAGTAGAAGCCGGTGGAGTAGGGCCGGTGGGAGACCTTGTCCAGCTCGGCGCGCCACACCGGGTCCAGGGGCCTCCCAGCCAGGGCGGCGTCCAGCCCATGGCGGTAGGCCCCGGTGACCACGGCGGCGTAGTAGGCCGACTTGGCCCGCCCCTCGATCTTCAAGGAGCTGAGACCGGCCTCCACCAGGTCGGACAGGTGGTCGATCATGCACATGTCCCGGCTGTTCATGATGAAGGTCTCATTGTTCTCCTCATAGACAGGGAAATACTCCCCGGGCCGCTTCTCCTCCACCAGGGCGTACTTATAGCGGCAGGGCTGGGCGCACATGCCCCGCTGGGCATCCCGGCCGGTCATGTAGTTGGACAGCAGGCACCGCCCCGAGTAGCTCACACACATGGCCCCGTGGACGAAGGCCTCGATCTCCAGCTCCTTAGGGGTCTTGGCCCGGATGGTGCGGATCTCCTCCAGGGAGAGTTCCCGGGCCAGGATGACCCGGCTGGCCCCCAGGTCGTACCAGGCCTGGGCCACGGCGTGGTTGGTGACGCCGGCCTGGGTGGAAATGTGGAGCTGGAGGTGGGGCGCGTACTTCTGGGCCATGCGGAAGACCCCCAGGTCGGCGATGATGGCCGCGTCCACACCCACGCTGTCCAGATACTCCAGCCACTCCGGCAGCCGGTCTGCCTCGTCGCACCGGGGCATAGTGTTGCAGGTCACATGGACCCGCACCCCCCGGCTGTGGCACAGCTCCACCGCCTCCCGGAGCCCTTTTCGGTCAAAGTTGCCCGCAAAGGCCCGCATGCCGAAGTCGCTGCCCGCCAGGTACACCGCGTCGGCGCCGTAGGCCACCGCCATGCGCAGGCGTTCCATGTCCCCCGCCGGGGCCAATAGCTCGATGCTCATTCCCTTGTTCCTCCTGTCAAAAGGGCGGTCGCCCAAAGGCGGCCGCCCCAGTGTTTAATTGCCCCGCTGCTGGGCGATGAAGTTCTGCTGCGCCTCCAGGCTCTGGAAGAAGGAGTGGGTGCCGTCGCTGCCCAGGGCGTAGTAGTAATAGTTGGTGCTCTCCGGCTCTATGGCGGCCTTGATGGAGGCCAGGCCGGGGTTGGAGATGGGTCCGGGGGGCAGCCCCTTGTTGGTATACGTGTTATAGGGCGTGTCGGCGGTATAGTCCGCCGAGGTGATGGTGCGGCCCAGGGCGTAGACCAGGGTGGCGTCCACCTGCAGATAGCCCTGCGTCCCGGCATTCGGGTTGTTGAGCCGGTTGTAGATGACCGAGGCGATGGTGGCCCGGTCATTGCCGTCGGTCTCGCGCTCGATCATGGAGGCGATGATGACGATCTCCCGGACGGTGTACCCCTTTTCCTGGACCTCCGCCCGCATCTCGTCGGTGAAACGGCGGTCGAAGTTCACCAGCATCTTGTTGATGACCGTCTTGGGGTCTTCGCCCATATAGAACTCATAGGTGTCGGGGAACAGGTAGCCCTCCAGCCGGTGGTAATCCCCCAGTGGGATCTCCTGAAGGAAGGAGAAGGCGTAGTCGTGGGTGGCCGCCATGTCCCGGAGCTTCTCCACCGTGGAGACACCGTTCTCCTCCAGGCGCTGGAAGATCTGGTCCACCGTGTAGCCCTCGGGGATGGTGACGGTGACCATCTGGCGGCTGGCCGAGTTGGAGCCCAGGTTGGTGACGATGGCCCGGTAGTCCATATCGGTGTCCAGCTGGTAGGTGCCGGGGGCCATCTTCTCCTCAGCGTTGGAGAAGAGGGAGAAGA
Organism: Intestinimonas timonensis; assembly: GCF_900626145.1. Classification (GTDB taxonomy): domain Bacteria; phylum Bacillota; class Clostridia; order Oscillospirales; family Oscillospiraceae; genus Intestinimonas; species Intestinimonas aquisgranensis. Next base: position 26,240 of record NZ_LR130816.1, read on the forward strand.
GCCGGAAAACCAGCTTGAACTCGATGATGCCGTTCTCCTTGAGCTGGTCGGCCACATAGTCCAGGTCCACCACCTCAATGGTCTTGGTCTCGCTACCCTCGTCGGTCTTCACCGTCACTTCCTTTTCGGTAAAGATGTCCTCGGGGAGGGTGATGATGGCGGAGTGCTCGGCCTTGTTGAGGGCCAGCACGTCGTTGGCCGCCACCCAGCCCACCGCCGCCAGCAGGGTGGAGATGCCGATGACAAAGGCCACGTACAGCAGGGTGCCCAGCAGGCTGAAGCCCTTCTTCTTCCGCCGTCTCCGGGTGGCGGGGCGCTCGCTCCGCTCCCGGGGCTGCTCGCGCCTTCCGCCGGAGCTTCTTCTTTCCTCTTGTGACATAGGCAGTTTTTCTCCTTCCGGTTTGCTCCATCGGGGAACCAATGGCGGTCCCGCCTCATAGAATAGGCCAGTTGGAGGGCAAAAGCCCCGGTCTTCCGCCGGCGGCGCCTCCAAACTCTGAAAACGAGGTGTGTCGTTCATGTTCGGTAACAATGGTAGCTGCTGCTGGATCATCCTGATCCTCATCCTGGTGTGCTGCTGCTGCGGCGGCGGGAACAGCTGCGGCTGCGGCTGCAACAATAACAACAACGGCTGTGGCTGCGGCTGCGGCAACAACAACAGCTGCGGCTGCGATCCCTGCTGCTGAGTCCGCCCCACTGCCTCCCCGGCCTACTTAGAAACCCACAGTGTCCCTCCGGGGCGGAGCCTTTGGGCTCCGCCCTTTAAAAATGCCGTTCCTTTTCCGTCACCTTCAGGCAGGGCATTCGATCCCACGCGAGGCGGGCTGCCGCCCCCTCTCACTCCCCCGCTGCGGCAAGGGCTGTGGTCTTTCCTCAGCGTCTGTTCGTCAGAATATGGGACGGGCCCTCCAGCCCGCGCTTCTCCGTCAGCACCAGGTCTACGGCCCGGTCATGCTCCTCCACAGGCAGCTCCTTTTGAAGGAGGCCCTCCCGGCACAGACCCACCGTCCGGCCGCCGTAATCGGCCAGGTAGCGGTCATAGTACCCGCCCCCCTGTCCCAGCCGTCGGCAGGACAAATCGTAGCAGAGGGCAGGGACCAAAATGAGATCGATCTCCCTCTTGTCCACCGTGGGACAGGCATCCAGTGGCTCCGGGATACCGAACACCCCGGGCCGCAGGTCGTCGCCGCTCCGGACCAGACGGGCCTCCATAGCCCGGCCGGGCAGGCATTTGGGCAGGCACACCCGCTTTCCCAGCCGCCATAGTTCGGGGAGCAGGCGGCCGGTGTCCGGCTCGGTACCCACGCCGTAAAAGAGCAGCAGCGTCTCCGCCTCCGCCGTCCAGGGCAGGGCCAGGAACCGCCGGAACAGGGGCTCGTCGCTCTCCCGGCGCTGGTTGGCGGTCATGGCCGCCGCCTGGGCCCGGACGGTCCTCCGCAGGGCGGCCTTAGCTCCGGTACAGGATACCATTCTGGACCTTGTCCACCGCCTCGGCGCCCTTGAGCACCTCCACCAGCTTCAGTCCGAAGGGGAAGGCGGCACCGGCGGCCTGGCCGGTGACGAACTTTCCGTCCACCACCACCTGGGCCTCCCGGTCCACAGCGGCGGAGCCCATCTCCTCCCACACGCAGGGGTGGCAGGTGACGGGGCGACGGTCCAGCATGCCCATGTGGGCCAGGATGGAGGGGGCGGCGCAGATGGCCGCCAGCCAGCAGCCCCTGTCCCGGGCCTTCTGGATGAGGGCGGTGGCGAAGAGGTCCATCTGGATGGAGGCCACGCCGCCCAGCCCGCCGGGCAGCACCAGCATCTCCATGTCCTCCTCCTTCACCTGCTCCAGGGTCATATCGGCGGTGACGGTGATGCCGTGGCTCCCCTTCACCGCAAGGCCCTCCAGGCCCACATAGGCCACGTCCACACCGGCCCGCCGCAGCAGGTCGCCGGGGACGATGGCCTCGGCCTCTTCAAATCCCTCTCCCAGCAGAATATATACCATGGATCATTCTCCTCCAAATATTCGAATCTATCAAAATGATACGTGATGGGGCCTGTCACAGCAGGGCGCTGACCCGGTCCCAGATCTGTTGATGGATGTCCTCCGGCGGGCGCACCGCCCCCTGCTCATCCACACAGGAGATCCGCTCCCAGCCGCACAGTCCGGCGGCGGCCAGAGCCGCCGCCCGGCAGCGGCGGAGGTAATCGGTATCCACCTCGTGGATGTCGCCGGTGGTGTGGGTCTCCCCCTCCCGGCGGCGGAGCATCTCCACCGCCCGATCAGTGGGCATGTCCAGATAGAGGACCAGGTCGGGGGCGGGCAGCCCCAGCTTGTCATACTCAAAGTCGAACAGCCAGCGCAGGAAGGGCGCCCATGCCTCCTCCGGCAGCTTGCTGGTCTGGTGGACGGCGTTGGAGGTGGTATAGCGGTCGGCCAGGATGAGTCCGCCCCCCTCGTAGTCTGCCCCCCACACCTTTTTATAAGAGGCGTACCGGTCCACCGCGTAGAAGGTGGAGGCGGCGTAGGCGTTCACGTCATCGGGATGGGACCCGAACTCGCCCCCCAGGTACATCCGCACCAGGGCCGACGAGGGCTCCCGATACTGGGGAAAGACGATGCGGTGGAAGGGCTTCTTCGCCTCCTCCATCCGGCGGCACATGAGGGAGAACTGGGTGGACTTGCCCGACCCGTCGGTGCCCTCCAGCACGATGAGCCTGCCCTTCATGCCCGCTTCCCCGCCTTTCCCCGCTCGCCCAGGGCGGCCACCAGGAAGAGGGGCAGCCGGGCCATGCGGCCGATGCGCTTTGGCTCCTTTTTGAGGCGGTAGAGCCACTCCAGGCCCAGCTTCTGCCAGGACTCCGGCGCCCGCTCCACCACGCCGGCAAAGACGTCCAGGCTTCCGCCCAGGCCGGCCATGAGCCGGGCGCCGGTGGCGGGGCCGTTTTTCACCATCCAGTATTCCTGCTTGGGCGCGCCCAGACAGACAAAGACCACGTCGGCCTCCGCCGCCCGGATGGCCTCCACCACAGGGGCGTCCTCCTTGAAATAGCCATCGTGGGTGCCGCAGATGGTGAGGCCGGGGTATCTGGCCTCCAGCCGTGCGGCGGCGGCCTCGGCCACGCCGGGCTTGGCACCCAGCAGGTAGAGCCGCAGGCCGGTTTTCGCCATGTGCTCCATGAGCTTCCCGGCGAAGTCGATGCCGGGGCAGCGGCCCTTCAGGCTCCGGCCCAGGATCTTGGCGGCGTACACCACGCCGATGCCGTCGGGGAGCACCAGGTCCGCCCCGTTGAGGGCCTGCCGGAAAGGCTCCTCCCGCCGTGCCCGGTCCACCAGCTCCGGGTTGGGGGTCACCACATAGTGGAACCCCCCCGCGTCTATCATCCCGGCGGCCGCGCTGGCCGCCTCGTCCAGGGTCAGGTCGTCAAAGCCGACCCCCATGATCTCTGTCCGCAAGGCACATGCCTCCATTTTCATCATTCTCAGCCATCATACCACAGGGAAGGCCAAAAGTCTATCGGAACCTGGCTTTCCCACCCATCTTTATGAAAAATTAAGCATTGACATTTCTGGAAAAGAGACTATAATACAGACAATACTTTAGCGCAAAAAAGCAGTGAAGTACTGCATTTGCACGAATCGGAAGGATGAGAAGCATGAACGTTTTGTCTAAAGTGACCTCTCTGGCTGCGGCCAGTGCCATGGTCCTGTCTCTGGCCGCCTGCGGCGGTACCTCCGGCACCAGCTCCACCCCCGCCCCGGACAGCAGCACCCCCGCCGTGGGCACCGCCTCCTACACGGTGGGCATCTGCCAGCAGATGACCCATGAGGCGCTGGACGCCGCCACCCAGGGCTTCAAGGACGCTCTCAATGAGCTGCTGCCCGGCCAGGTGACCTTCGAAGAGCAGGACGCCGGCGGCGAGTACGCCAACTGCGGCACCATCATGGACGGCTTCGTCTCCGAGGGCGTGGACCTCATTCTGGCCAACGCCACCTATCCTCTCCAGGCCGCCGCCTCCGCCACCGCCGACATCCCCATCCTGGGCACCTCCGTCACCGACTACGCCACCGCCCTCTCCATTGACAACTGGACCGGCACCGTGGGCGGCAACATCTCCGGCACCTCCGACCTGGCTCCCCTGGACCAGCAGGCCGCCATGCTCCAGGAGCTCTTCCCCGATGCCACCAACGTGGGTCTCCTCTACTGCTCCGGCGAGCCCAACTCCGTCTACCAGGTGGAGACCATCCAGGGCTATCTGGAGGATATGGGCTACACCTGCGCGCAGTACGCCTTCACCGACGTGAACGACCTGTCCTCCGTGGCCCAGACCGCCTGTGACAACTCCGACGTCATCTACATCCCCACCGACAACACCGCTGCCGCCAACACCGAGACCATCGCCAACGTGGTCATCCCCGCCGGCGTGCCCGTCATCGCCGGTGAGTCCGGCATCTGCTCCGGCTGCGGCGTGGCCACCCTGTCCATCAGCTACTACGATATCGGCTACAAGACCGGCGAGATGGCCGCCCAGATCCTCACCGGCGAGGCCGACATCTCCACCATGCCTGTGGAGTACGCCCCCAACGTCACCAAGATGTACAACGCGGCCAACTGCGAGGCCCTGGGCCTCACCATGCCCGCGGATTACGAGCCCATCGCCTGATCCTCTCTTCCCCCTTCTAAAATCGCAAAAACAGCGGGGCGCTCTGTGCCTCCGCTGTTTTTGCGCGTTTCCCGCCCGCGGCGAAAATCCACCTTTTGGAGGTATCGACTTATGGACTTCCTGCTCTCTTTCCTCAACTCCATGCCCGGCGCCTTCGGACAGGGTCTGGCCTGGGGCATCATGGCCATCGGGGTGTACATCACCTTCCGAATCCTGGACATCGCCGACCTGACCGTGGACGGCTCCCTGGCCACCGGCGGCGCGGTGGCCGCCCTGGGCATCACCATGGGGCTCAACCCCTGGCTGGCCCTCCTCATGGCCTTCATCGCCGGTATGCTGGCCGGTCTGGTCACCGGGCTGCTCCACACCGCCTGCGGCATCCCCGCCATCCTCTCCGGCATCCTGACCCAGCTGGCCCTCTACTCCATCAACCTGCGCATCATGGCCATCGGCAGCGGCGCCAGCACCAAGGCCACCCTGGCCCTCAGCGTGGACAAGCAGTCCCTGCTGGTCTCCTCCCGCTACATCCGTGAGATGAGTCTGCGCAACCCCCTGCTGCTGCTGGCCGTCCTCACCGTGGTGGTCATCGCCGTCCTCTACTGGTTCTTCGGCACCGAGCTGGGCTGCTCCCTCCGGGCCACCGGCGCCAACCCCAACATGGCCCGGGCCCAGGGCATCAACACCAACACCGCCAAGGTGCTGGGTCTGGTGGTCTCCAACGGCCTGGTGGCCCTCTCCGGCGGTCTGCTGGCCCAGTACCAGGGCAGCTCCACCGTGGATATGGGCCGCGGCGCCATCGTCATCGGCCTGGCCGCCGTCATCATCGGCGAGGTGCTCCTGGGCAAGGTGTTCATCAACTTCGCCCTCAAGCTGCTCTCCGCCGTCATCGGCTCCATCATCTACTACATCGTGCTCCAGTTTGTGCTCCGGCTGGGCCTGGAGTCCACCGACCTGAAGCTGCTCTCCGCCGTGGTGGTGGCCCTCTTCCTCACCATCCCCTACTGGAAGGGCAAGTACTTCACCAAGACGGCTCGAAAGGAGGCGGCGCGCAATGCTTGAGCTCAAAGAGATCTACAAGACCTTCAACGCCGGCACCATCAATGAAAAGCGGGCCCTCAACGGGGTCTCCCTCACCCTGGCCGACGGGGACTTCGTCACCGTCATCGGCGGCAACGGCGCCGGCAAGTCCACCCTGCTCAATGCTGTGGCCGGAGTGTGGCCGGTGGATTCCGGCACCATCGCCATCGACGGCATCGACGTCACCCGCCTGCCCGAGCACAAGCGGGCCCAGTACATCGGCCGGGTCTTCCAGGACCCCATGATGGGCACCGCCGCCACCATGCAGATCGAGGAGAACCTGGCCCTGGCCGCCCGCCGGGGCAAGCCCCGGGGCCTGAAGGCGGGCATCACCGCCAGCGAGCGGAAGGAGTACCGGGAGCTCCTCAAAATCCTGGACCTGGGCCTGGAGGACCGGCTCACCGCCAAGGTGGGGCTCCTCTCCGGCGGCCAGCGCCAGGCCCTCACCCTCCTCATGGCCAGCCTGGTCAAGCCCAAGCTCCTCCTCCTGGACGAGCACACCGCCGCCCTGGACCCCAAGACGGCGGCCAAGGTGCTGGACGCCACGGAGAAGATCGTCCAGCGGGACAGGCTCACCACCCTGATGATCACCCACAACATGCGTGACGCCATTGCCCACGGCAACCGCCTCATTATGATGTATGAGGGCCGGGTGGCGGTGGACGTCTCCGGCGAGGAGAAGAAAAACCTCACCGTGGAGCAGCTTCTCTCCCTCTTCAGCAAGGCCAGCGGCTCTGACGAGGCTGACGACAAGCTCCTCCTGGGCTGAAGCCGCTGGCCTTGCGGGACCCATCGCAGATGGGACGGCGGTCACGCCGTTCAAGCGTTTTGCGCAGCAAAACCTTTCATGGGCGGAATTCATTTCCGCCCATGAAATTGCAGTCGGGGTCCCCGGCCGGCTCCGGGCCGGCCGGGGATACCGCAGATCGGATGAAGCCGACGACAAGCTCCTCCTGGGCTGAAAACAAATAGAAAAGCGCCCCCGGACCAAATGGTCCGGGGGCGCTTTTCTATTTGTGGATTCAGCCGGCCCAGCCGGTAGACAGCTTCAGGCTGTGGAGGACGATGAGATCATCCAGTGCCATGAAGGTGACGCCGTCCACGGCCTCGGCAGAGGCGACCAGGCCCACGGTGACGTCGCCCTTGACCGCCTGGTCCGCACCGATGGCAAAGTGGTAGAGTTCCACGCCGTCGCTGGTGACGGAAACCTGGTTGGTATAGGGCTCCCAGGCCACCTCACAGCCCAGGGCCTCGGCCACGGCCCGTACCGGCACCATCAGGCGGCCATTCTCCACCTTCGCGGCGGAGGTGCCCTCCAGAGCCAGGGTCTCGCCGTTGATGGTGACCTCCAGGCCGTTCGTGGACACCCAGCCGTCGTAATCGGAGGGGAAGACCATGACCTTGCTGGGGGAGGCCTGGGCGGGCAGGCTCATGGTGGTGACACTGTACCAGGAGAGCAGGCGGGTACCGGGCACGATGTCAGCGGCACTCACAGTCTCCTTCTCCCAGCCGGGGGCGACCAGATACTCGGTGTCGCCGGTGAGGTGGAGGACCACGTCGTTGTTCATATAGACATCCACGCCGTCCTCGGTCTGGGTGACAGTCTCCACCTCAGCATAGTTGGGCGCGCCGAAATCGGCGGGGATGCTGCACAGGATGACCCGGGCAGTGCTGATGGGGGGCAGGCTGTCGGTCATCTCAGGCCCCACCCAGGCGTAGATGGCCTCCCCGGCGCGGAGGTCATCAAAGGTCTTGGCCTCGCCGGTAACGGCGTCCAGGATGAGGGTGTCCTCCCCCACGTTGACCACGACCTTCTGGTAGGAGTCGCTGTCGTTGCTGTTTTCCAGGGTGAGGCTCATGTCACCCAGCTCCACGGCGGTCCCCCACACCCGGACGGGGAAATTCTCCCCCCGCTGGACCAGCTCATAGGTCGGAGTCTCGGCAGAGATGGGGAGAGCAGTGGGCGCCTCCGCTGCCAGGGCTGGCACGGACAGTGAAAGCGTCAGCACCGCCGCCAGAGCGGCGGTCAGGATTCTTTTCTGCTTCATGGTGGAAGATCCTCCTTATTCAGTGGTTCTGCCTTCTTGGACGACGAAGGTGGAAAATAGTTCCCGCTTTTTTCGTCTGTCCCGAAAAATTATTCCTCCGTCACCGGAGTGAGGATACCGATGTAGTCCAGCATCCGGTAGAGCATGACGGCGGCCTCCTCACGGGTGGTGGGGGCGGTCGGGTCCAGCTCCTCCAGAGGGACCGCCAGGAAACCCAGGTCCTCCGCTGTCACCACATAGGGCCGGGCCCAGGCGTCATAGGCCTGCACCGCCTTGGCCGCCAGCTCCTCCTCCGTCACCTGCTCCAACCGGCGCTCAATGGAGAGGTCGGAGCGCTCTCCCATCCGGGCCAGGATGGTTAAAAACTGCTGGTGGTCCACCAGATCGTCGGCCCGGAACTCCCCATCCTCATTGCCCTGGATGAGACCCAGGTTATAGGCAATGTCCACAGCGGTGGCGTACCAGTCCTCCTGGTCCACATCGGTGAAGGGGGCGCTGCCCTGGCTCTGCCAGCACCAGTACCCCATGGCCTGGACCATCATGGACACCAGCTCGCCCCGGGTGAGCGGGTCCTGAGGTCCAAAGTCGCCGTTCTCGTTGCCCAGGAGGACCCCCAGGGAGGCCAGAGTATTGATCTCATCGCCGTAAACGGAGTCCGCCACGTCGTCAAACCAGCGGGAGACATAATCCACTCCCCAGGCCTCGGAGACCTCCGCCGGGGTGACCGCCTTGCCGCCCAGCGTCATGGGGGTGTTGGGGGCGATGGCGGAAAGGAGCTCAGCAAAGGCGGGAGCATAATCCTCGCTCACCGCCTCATCCCGGTGGACATACCAGGTCTGGCCGGCCAGCTGGAGGACCAGCACGTCCTCGGAGGCCTGCTCCTCAGCAGTGCCGCACAGCAGGCGGGCCACCTCATCGGCCAGGTTGGCGTCCACCACCAGGTGGGGCAGCACGCCGGAGCGGTCGGGGGTCACATAGTTGGGAGAGTAGTACCGCTCCGTGGTGATCTTGAAGGCGGAGCCGTCGGGCTGCTCAAAAACGTTCTGGGCGATGCCCTTGCCGAAGGTCCGGGTACCGATGATGAGTCCGTATCCGTAATCCCGCATGGCGGCGGCAAAGAGCTCAGAGGCGCTGGCGGAGTTGCCGTCCACCAGGACCACCAGGGGCTCCTGAATGAGGCCGGGGATCTCCACCGGGAAGGGGTTGGGCCGCCACACCGACAGGTTGCCCTGCCGGTCTACCACGTAGGCCACATCATGGTTGCCCAGGACATAGCCCACCGCCTGGATCACCGCTATGGCAGAGCCGCCGGGGTTGCTCCTCAGGTCCACCACCCAGCGGTCAGCGGCCTCGTCCTCGGCGGTGATGTACTCCTCAAAATAGGACCCACTGGTCTCGCCAAAGCTGTTGCAGCTCAGCCAGCCGATGTGGTCGTCCACCACCTCGCCGGTAACAGTGGGAAAGACCACCGCCTCCCGGGTCATGGTAAGCTTCAGCTCCTGGTCGTCCCGCAGGATGGTGATGGTAACTTCCGTTCCCGCTTCACCGGTGATGAGGGCGGCCAGGGCGTCGGGAGAGCCGGCCTCCTGGATGGTGGTGCCGTCGGCGGCCACGATGAGGTCGCCGGTCTTCAGTCCGGCCTCCTGGCTGGGGGAGTCGGGGGCCACGCTGCTCACCAGCAGGCCGTCAGCCGTCTTCTCCACCATCACGCCGATGCCCACCACATTGGTACCATCCATACCGCTCTGGAAGTCGGCGTACTCCTCCGCCGTCATGTAATAGGTATAGGGGTCCCCCAGGGCGTTGGTGATCTCCTCGATGGTGGGCAGGGACAGGATCTCTTCGGGGATCTCGTCGATGTAGTTCTCCCGGAGCAGATCCCGGGCCTCGTCCACCGTGATGGCGCCGGCCACGGGGCTCAGCGCCAGGGTCAGCGTCAGCCCAAGGGCCGCCGCGCGTACAGGCAGTTTTGTTTTCATGGGTCAAGCTCTCCTTTGCCGTATCAGGTCATTCCATTGTAGCACCCCGGCCCGGGGCTGTCCACCTCCTGTTGGTTACAAAAGGGAGACGGAACATCCCCTTGACTTCAGCCATCCAGCCGCTCCTCCAGGGCCTTTCGCACCGTCCGCAGCACCTTGAGTCGGGCGTATTTTTTGTCGTTTCCCTCCACGATGATCCAGGGTGCGTATTCGGTGGAAGTCTTTTGAAGCATCTCGTCCACCGCCGTCTCATACGCCGGCCACTTCTCCCGGTTGCGCCAGTCCTCGTCGGTGATCTTGTAGCGCTTTTCCGGCGTATTTTCCCGGTCATGGAACCGGCGGAGCTGCTCGTCTGGGTCGATGTGGAGCCAGAACTTCAGCACCACCGCCCCCCAGCGGGTGAGACTCCGCTCGAACTCGTTGATCTCGTCGTAGGCCATGCTCCAGCGCGCCTCCGGGGTAAGCTTTTCCAGCCGCTCCACCATGACCCGGCCGTACCAGGTCCGGTCGAAGAGGACGATGTGGCCGTCCTTGGGCAGCTGCCGCCAGAACCGCCACAGGTAGTGCCGGTCCAGCTCATCCTTGGTGGGGGCGGCGATGGGCACCACGTCGAAGCCCCGGGGGTCCAGGGCCCAGGAGAGACGGCGGATGGCGCCCCCCTTGCCGGCGGCGTCCCAGCCCTCAAAGCCGATGACCACCGGCACCTTCTCCCGGTAGAGGCGGCTGTGGAGCTTGCTCAGGCGCTTTTTCTCCTTCTTGAGGGCGTCGTCGTAGTCGGCGTCGGAGAGCCGGGGGCTCAGATCCACCTGGCCCAGCCGGGGCATCTCCAGCAGGGGCCAGGGCGCCCGCTCCGCCGGAGCCGGTTTGGGCACGCCGTGGGCCAGTGCGTCGGAGAGCGCCTCCTTTACCGTCCGCAGCACCTCCAGAGGACCGCTCCCCTTCTCCTCGTTCCACACCACGTGCCAGAGGGCGTGGGGGGTACTGGTGGCCTGGAGAAGGAGGTCCAGCTTTTCCCTGCGGCGCACATAGTCCCGGTTCTGCCGCCAGTCCCGGTCGATGACCCGCCAGGCGGTGTCGTCGTCCCCCGCCAGCTTCTCCAGCCGCCGGCGCTGCTCCGTCTGTCCGATGTGGAGGAAAAATTTCAGAACCAGGTAGCCGTCATCGCACAGCTGCCGCTCGAAGATATTGATCTCCTCCACCAGTCGGGCCGTCTCCTTCGGCTCCTCCTCCATCCGCTCCAGGGCCCGGCCAAACCAGCTCCGCTCCAGCACCGCGATCTGCCCCTTGGCCGGCAGCCCCTTCCAGAAGGGCCACAGCAGGGGGCGGCGCTTCTCCTCGTCGGTGGCCGGGCCAAAGGTGAGCACCTGGTAATTGCGGGGGTCCAGCCGGGCAATAGTCCGGGCGATGACGGCCCCCTTGCCGGCGGCACTCCACCCCTCAAAGACCAGCATCACCGGGATGCACGCCTCCTTCAGCGGCTGCTGGAGGGCCTCCAGGGCCAGTTCCAGCTCCTTACGCTCCGCCTTCCACGCCTTTTGCTCGTCCTTGGTATGTGTACGACGTTCCTCGTTTTCCAGCATGGTTCTCCCATCCTTTCACCCATCCGGGCCCCTTGCCTGTGCGGCACTTTTTTGATATAATGTGGCGGTACTATTTATCTTAAGTTAGGAGTTTTATCATGTCTTCCCCCAGGGAAAAAGCAAAGTCCCTTCTGTGCACCTACGGCATCATCCTGCTGGGCTCCGCCATTTTATCCTTCGGGCTCTACAACATCCATGAGCAGACTCAGGTCACCGAGGGCGGCGTACTGGGCATGACCCTCTTCCTCCAGCACTGGCTGGGGCTCTCCCCCGCCATCACCAGCCCCGTTATGGACATCGCCTGCTACCTGCTGGCCTGGCGCTTCCTGGGTAATTCCTTCGCCCGGTACGCTGTCACCGCCAGTCTGGCCTTTGCCGTGTTCCACGGCCTTTGGGAGCAGTTCCCGCCCCTCCTCCCCGACCTTAGCGCCTATCCGGTGGTGGCTGCCATCGCGGGCGCTCTCTTCGTGGGCATCGGCGTGGGACTGGTGGTGCGCATCGGCGGCGCCTGCGGCGGCGACGACGCCCTGGCCCTCACCATCTCCCACCTCTCCAAATGGCCCATCGCACGGTGCTACCTCATCACCGACCTCACCGTGCTGGCCCTCTCTTTGAGCTATATCCCCTTTACCCGCATCCTATACTCCCTCATCACCGTCACCCTCTCCTCCTTCCTCATCGGCCGGGTACAGAGCTTCGGCCGTCCGTCGGAGAAAGGACAGGAGCCGGAGATCCAGACAGCACAGTGAGTATTTCACACTTTCTACGCCAACGGGCGCACCAAACATGGTGCGCCCGTTTTTCTTTCCCGAGCAATTCGACTCAGCGGTCCCACTTCTGGATGAGGGCCATGAGCTCCTTTTCGAACTGAGCCAGGTCCTTGTTGGTGCCGCCCTTGTTGTGGCGGATGGCCTCCATGAGGTCCTGACCGGCAGCCTCCAGCTTCCGGTAGGCGGGGGAGCCGGACGCCGACACCGGCTTGGGCGGCAGGGGAACACCGGCGGAGAGCATCCGGTCGGCGGCCAGGTCGTAGACCTCCTCATACTCGGCGGCATGGGCGGCAAGCCCGGCGTCCCGCAGCTTCTGGGCAAAGATCTCGGTGACCGACGCCTCGCCGTGAACCACGAAGATGTGCCGGGGCTTGGGGGCGTAGTGCTTTGCCCAGGCCAGGAGGTGGTCCCGGTCGGCGTGGGAGGAGAGGCCCTTGAAATTGACAATGCGGGCGTTGACGGCGATCTCCTCGCCGAAGAGCTTCACCGACTTGGCGCCCTCCAGCAGGGCCCGGCCCAGGCTGCCCTCGGCCTGGTAGCCCACGAAGACGATGGTGCACTCCTTCCGCCACAGGTTGTGCTTGAGGTGGTGGCGGATGCGCCCGGCGTCACACATGCCGGAGGCCGAGAGGATGACCTTGGAGCTGGTGTCCAGGTTGAGGGCCTTGGACTCCTCGCTGGTCTCGGTGAGAGTGAGGCCGGGGAACTGGAAGAGGGCGCCCCCCTTCAGCGCCTCGATGGCCTCCTCGTCCAGGTAGCCGTGGAGGTTGCCGGAGTAGATACGGGTGGCCTCGTTGGCCAGGGGAGAGTCCACGCACACCCGAAAGTCGGGGTGGGACTTCACCATGCCCTCCTCCTTCATCTCCCGCATGAAGTACAACAGCTCCTGGGTGCGGCCCACGGCGAAGGAGGGGATGATGACGTTGCCGCCCTGCTCAAAGGTCTCGTCGATAATCTGGGCCAGGGCCTCGGTATAGCTCTCCGGCGGCTCGTGGAGCCGGTCGCCGTAGGTGCTCTCCATGACCACATAGTCGGCCTCGTCGATGGTCTGGGGGTCCCGGATGATGGGCTGGTCCACGTTGCCCAGGTCGCCGGAGAAGACGATCTTCCGGGTGACACCCTCCTCGGTGAGCCACAGCTCGGCGCAGGCCGAGCCCAGCAGGTGGCCGGCGTCGGTGAACCGGAGGCGCACCCCCTCACAGAGGTCCACCAGCTCCCCGTACTCGCAGGTCTCCACCAGCTCCATGGCGTGCTCCGCGTCGGCGATGGTGTAGAGGGGCTCCACCGGCGCCCGGCCGGCCCGGCGGCCCTTCTGGTTCTGCCACTGGGCGTCCGACTCCTGGATGTGGGCCGAGTCCCGCAGCATGATGGACATGAGCTGTCCGGTGAGGCGGGTGGTGACAATCCTGCCGTGGAAGCCCTGCTTCACCAGCAGCGGGATGCGGCCGGTGTGGTCGATGTGGGCATGGGTAACGATGACATAGTCGATGTAGCCGGGGGCGAAGTCCAACACCCGGTTGTCCCGCTCGTCCCGCCCCTGCTGGAGTCCGCAGTCGATGAGGATGCGCTTTCCGTTGACCTCCACACAGTGGCAGCTCCCGGTGACGGCCTTGGCTGCGCCGAAAAATGTGAGCTTCATGGGGCACCTCCTTCGTTTCTTTGGTCACCTTCATTCTACCCCCTGGCCGCCCCCCTGTAAAGGCATCCCGGAAAGTTTACATTTGCCCTCAAACGCGGAAGGACCCGCCGACACAGTCGGCGGGTCCTTTTTTCATTTACTCAGACAGGCTCAGGTAGAACCGGGCGCCGGCGTCACCGGCAAAGACCACCCAGCCGCCCTGGGGCAGCACGGCGGAGGTATCCCCGTAGGCCACGGAGCTGGCCGTCACGACGCCGCTGGCGTCATAGACGGTGAAACCGCCGCCCGTCTCCGGCAGGGTGACGGTGAGGGTCTTTCCAGCCAGATCTCCCACGTTGAACCACCGGGCGTAGCCGTCGTCCAGGATGGTGCAGTAGGCGCCCGCTCCGGCGTAGAGGTTCCCCAGGCCGGAGGCCGGGGCGCACAGGTAATCCCCCGCCTTCAGGTACCCCTTGCCGTCCACGGTGACCATCTGGTAATCGGCGCCGTTGCGGCTGCCGGTGCCGGGAAGCTGGACATACTGCCGGGCCAGAGTCTCGTCCACGATGCGCTCGAAGCCGGCTACGTAGCCGGAGGTCTCCGGCATGGAGGTGACGGCAGCAAAGGGTCCGGACAGGTAGACCTGGGAAGTGTACTTCTCATTGACGATGAGGTAGAGCTCAGAGCCCCGGGCGCCCCAGGCGTCCAGAGCCGTCTGGCTGGCCTCGGTGTTGGGCTCCAGCTTCTCCAGGGCGTAGTTGGCGGTACCCAGTACGGTGAGCCCAGGCACAGCGGTGTAGCCCTCCTGATAGAGATAGGTACGGCCGTTGTCCTCGGTGACAAACTTCATGAGGAAGCTGCCCGTCTCATCCAGGAAGGTGCCGTCGGCCTGATAGGTAAAGGTTTGCACCGTCCCGCCCAGGGCGGCGGCGTTGGTCAGGGTCATGGTCTTGTCGTCGGGGAAGGCCACGGTGGCCACCAGCCCCAGGGAGGCATAGGTACCGGCGTTGGCCTTCAGCGCCTCCGGCATGACGGCGGGGGTGGACTCGGGCAGGGCGTAGGTCTCATACACCGTCACCCCGTCCTCCGCCAGGGCGTCGATGAGGATACGCTCTCCCGCCAGCTGATTGTAGGTGCTCACGCCGCCGGAGGAGAGGACGGCCACCGCCTTGTTCTCCTCCGGGAGGACGATGAGGGAGGCGTGGTAGCGCAGGGTGTCGCCCCCCTTCACCAGGGCGGTGATGCCGCTCTGGTTGAAGGGGAACTGGTGGACATTGTCCCAGCCCAGGCCGTAGGCCAGGGTGTCGTTCTCGCTGTTCTCCGGCCACAGGCCCTTCACCGCCCAGTCGGTATTCATGAGGTCCAGCCACTCCTGGCTCAGCAGGTCGTTTCCGCACAAAAGCCCGCCGAAGGAGGCAAGGTCGGCGGCGGTGGCGTAGAGGCCGCCGGTGCCCACGATGCCCACGGTGTCCTGGGGCAGGGCCCGGGTGTCCTCGGCGGAGGCGTAGGTCTTGGCCAGGAGGCCGGTGTCAAAGTCGTCCCCGGGGGCGTAGGTGTTGGTGAGGCCCGCCAGGTCCAGAATGGCGGCGTGGAGGTAGTCCATAAAGTCCATGCCGCTCACCGCCTCCACCACCAGCTGGGCCAGGGTATAGCCGTCGTTGGAGTAAACGCAGTAGGCGCCGGGGTCGGCCTTGAGCCGCTGGGTGGACAGCCGCTCCAGCAGGTCGTCGGCGGCGCTCTCGTCGGTGTCACCGAAGAGGAAGGCATCCCGGGTGGTGTCCCCCATAAGGCCGGAGGAGTGGTCCAGCAGCATGCGGACGGTGATGTCCTTGTACCGCTCGTCGGCCATGGTGAAACCGGGCAGGTACTTGGTCACCGGGTCCTCCAGCTTGAGCTTGCCATCCTGGGCCAGCTTGAGGACGGCGGCGGCGGTGTAGGTCTTGGACACCGAGCCGATGCCATAGAGGATGTCCTCGGTGAGGGCCCGGTTCTCCGTTTTGGAGTAGACGCCCCAGCCCCCCTGGGCAGTGATCTCGCCGTCCTCCCACAGGGCGTAGCGCACCGAGTCGGCTCCGCCGTACTGGCCCGCCAGCTCGATGGCGTGAAGAGCCTTGTCCTCAAAGGTCGCCCCCGCCGCTCCGGTCTCCTGGGCGGCCAGGGCGGGCAGCGTCAGGGCGGGCACCAGGATGAGACCCGCCAGGGTGCCGCTGAGCATCCGTTTCCATTCCATGTCGATTCCTCCTTTTGTCCGTTTATCCCTCCGGCTTGGGTTCGCCGTTGGTCAGTTCCTCATAGTAGGCCCGGCACTCCTCCGCCGTCCGGGGCGGGTGGGCGTTCATGGCGGCGGCCTGGTCCAGGAGCCAGGTCCGCATGGCGGCAATCCCCTCCTCGCTCACCGGGAAGGTCTCCTCCCCCTCCTGCCGGGCGTACTTTCGGCAAAAGGGGCCCTGCCAGATGACCACGTGCATGGTGCCCTCCTGGGGCTTTTCGATCTCGTAGCACAGCAGGCCCCGGCTCCCCGACCAGCCGTTGTCGTTTTCGTAGTGGGAGAGCACCGGGAGATAAAATTCCTGTTCCATCTGATCCTCCTTATTGGCCGGGCAGGGTGAAGAAGTCGGGCAGCCGTTCCTCCTCACTGTCAAAGAGCAGGTTGTACTGGAGGGACTCGTACTGAAGGAGCCCGTTCTGGGCCTCCTCCGAAAGTGTCTCACGGCTCTTCTGCCAGGTGCCGTCGGTATCCATATAGCCCAAAGAGTTGAGGGCGGGCACCGTCTCGTGGAGCTGGAGCAGGAACTGCTGATACTCCGTCAGGGGCAGGCCGGCCGTCTCCATGAGCAGCGAAGACAGGTAGTTGAGGGAGGTGGTCACGCCATCCGCCTCCGGGATATCGTAGTTGGACCACAGGAGGAAGGGCACCTCCTGGCGCTGCTGGGCGGTGGCAATGTCCACCTTCTCAAAGTCGCCCCCCAGCACCTCGGTGTAGAAGTTAGTGACCACCTGGGGCTGGTGATCCCCGAACATGAGGATCATGGTGGGCTCCTCCACCTGGGAGAAGTAGTTGATGAGGTACTCCAGGGCGCTGTCCGACTGCCGCAGCAGGGAGAGGTACTGGTCCACGGTGGAGTAGCGCCCCTCCATGTCCCCGGTGAGCCACACCGTTTTGTCCAGACCTGTCCAGGGCACGCTGTAAGCGCTGTGGTTCTGCATGGTGACATTGAAGATGAAGAGGGGCTCGCCGTCCTCTTTTTCCTCGTAGCGCCGCACCAGATTCTCATAGTTGGACTGATCGGTGATGTAATTGCGCATGTAGCTGACATCGGTAAAATCGTTTTGGAAGTAGATTTCGTCAAAGCCGAAGCTCTGGTACACCGCCCGGCGGTTCCACCCGGAGGAGAGGTAGGGGTGCATGAAGACGGTGCGGTAGCCCAGGCTCCCCAGCTGGGCGCCCAGGTTGGGTTCCTCCTCCCCCACGTACATGTGGAAGGGCACCGTGCCCTCGGGGAGGAAAGCCATGGTGTTGCCCGTCAAAAACTCGTACTCCGAGTTGGCCGTGGTGCCGCCGAACACGGAGGAGTAGGCCGTGCCCCGGATGGTGTTCTCGGTGAGGCTGTGGAAGAAGGGCAAGGGGTCCTCGTTGGTCTCCAAATCAAAGACCTCCGCCAGGTCGGAGAAGGACTCGTTCATGATGACGATGAGGTTCACCGGCGTCTCTGCCCCGGCGGCATTGGGATCGCTCTCCCCCTTCTCCTCCGTCTCCAGCCGGATGGAGGCTAGGGTCTCCTGCGAGTAATCCTCCGGCTCCTCCACCGTGCTGTACCGCAGGCACACCGAGAAGTTGAGGACAAAACCGTTGCCCCGGGTGGTCCACAGGGAGGGCTCGATCTCCATCTGCCGGAGGAAGTCGGTCTGGAAGAAGACCGTCAGGTAGACGGCGGAGAGAACGGCCACAGGGAGGACGGCCTGCCAGTGGGGACGCTGCCGCCCCGGGCGCTTGGGCACCTTCCAAAGCAGCAGCAGGAAGAGGGCCAGCACCAGCAGGCACCAGAGCTGGACGATATCGGGGGTGTAATCGTAGTTCCCCGCCACGTTGGCGGCGGTCTGGAGGGTGAGGAGGTCGCCCGGGAAGATGGTGCGGCCCCGGAAGTGGATGACGTACCGGTTGGCCAGGCCCACGAAGGTAAAGAGCCCGGTGGTGAGCCCAGCCGTCAGCCGCACCCGTCCGGTGACCAGGTAGAGCACGCCGGCAAGCATGTAATACCACACCAGGTTCAGGCCGATCTGGAGGGGGGTGAGCTCCTCCCAGACCAGGTAGTTGTAGTTCATCTGCTCCACCAGCACGAAGGCGAGCAGCGGGCCGATGACGAAGGCGGCCCAGCGGCACCGGGCGGCGGCTTTGTCTCCCAATGTCACGCCCAGCGGGAGGAGGGCACCGAACGCCAGCGCCCAGCACAGGCATTGCCACAGGGGGAGCCCGTACACCATCAGGACGGCAAACATGGCGGCGGCCAGGCCTGCGGCGGGGAGGAGCCGGTCCCGGCGGTAATACAGAGGGCGTTGAAGAATGGCTGCGCTCTTTTTCTTCCTATTCTTGTTTTTCTTCTTTTTTGCGGGGGTCTTTACGCTCATGGTCGTTTTGTTCCTTTTCGCGAGAGAATTTAGCGTTACCGTTCATTTTACAACGGCTCCCCTCCAAAAGCAAGACCACCGGTATAACGCTTTTCTTACATAAAAAGGCGGTCCTCTTTTGAGGACCGCCTCAGGTTGTCGAAAAAGGGCATATACGTCAGATTTTGTGCAAGAGCCTCGCAGAGTTCCGTCGTCCGCAGACGACGGAATCAAGTACAGTCTGTTTTTTCCGGGGACATGTGCCTCGGAAAAAACACTGCTCAGGCCGCAAACGTGCGAGCGAAGCGAGTGCGATGCAGCGGCCTGCATCTTTTCGAAAAAATGCCTGCATTTTTGAGAGAGCCTGTCGACTTTGTCGACAGGCTCAAGGCGGTCCTCTTTTGAGGACCGCCTCTGTACGGCTGAAGATATGAAATTACTCGCCCACGACCTGGGCCTTGATGAGGTTGGTGCTGCCGCTGCGGCCAATGGGCACGCCGGCGGTGATGACCACGGTATCGCCGCACTTGACGGCGCCCTCCTTCCGGGCCACGTCCACGGTCATGGAGAAGAGGCGGTCGGTGGAGTCCACCTCACCGGTGAGGTAGGGGTGCACGCCCCAGGAGATGGCCAGCTGCCGGCGGGTCTGCTCGCTCTGGCACACGGCGACGATGGTGCAGCCGGGCCGGAACCGGGAGATGACCTTGGCGGTGTGGCCGGACTTGGTGGCCGCCAGGATGGCGGTGGCGCCCAGGTCCATGGCGGTCAGACAGCAGGAGTGGGTGATGGCGTCGTTGATGCTGGAGACGCCGGGGGTGAGGGCGTTCTCACGGAAGCGGCCCCAGTAGTCGATGGCGCCCTCGGCGGCCACGGCGGTATCTACCATGGTCTTCAGAGCCTCCACGGGGTACTTGCCGGAGGCGGTCTCACCGGAGAGCATCACGCAGGAGGTGCCGTCGAAGACGGCGTTGGCCACGTCGGAGACCTCGGCACGGGTGGGCCGGGGGTTGCGGATCATGGAGTCAAGCATCTGGGTGGCGGTGATGACCGGCTTGCCCTGACGGATGGTGGCCTTGATCATCTTCTTCTGGAGGATGGGCACCTCGTGGGCGGGGATCTCCACGCCCAGGTCGCCGCGGGCCACCATGATGCCGTCGGAGGCGGTGATGATCTCCTCCAGGTTGTCCACACCTTCCCGGTTCTCGATCTTGGCAATGATGCGGATGTCCTCTCCGCCGTACTCCTTCAGGCAGGCGCGGATGTCCTCCACGTCGCCGGCCTTCCGGACGAAGGAGGCGGCGATGAAGTCAAAGTCGTTCTCCACGGCGAACTTCAGATCCTCTTTGTCCTTCTCCGTGAGGGAGGGCAGCTGGATGTGGACATCGGGGATGTTGATGGACTTGTTGTTGGAGAGCGTGCCGCCGTTCTCCACCTCACAGAGGATTCTATGGCCCTCCAGCTTCTCCACCTTCAGCTCCACCAGACCGTCGTCCACCAGGATACGGCAGCCAGGCTCCACCTCCTTGTGGAGGTTCTTGTAGGTCACAGAGACCTGGGTTTCATCGCCGGCCACCTCATCGGTATCCAGAACGAAGTGACTGCCCTTTTCCAACGTCACAGGACCATTGGCAAAAGTCTTGATGCGGATCTCGGGGCCCTTGGTGTCCAGCATAGTTGCCACCGGATAGCCCAGGGTGTCCCGCACATGCTTGAGCATGTTCAGCCGGGCCAGCTGCTCCTCATGACTGCCGTGGGAGAAGTTGAACCGTGCACAGTTCATGCCGCCCAGAATGAGCGCCTTCATCATCTCCTCATTGTCGACAGCGGGGCCAAGGGTGCAGATCACTTTCGTCTTTCTCATAGGAATACCTCCTGATAGGTATCGAAGTTTGTTACGTATGAAAGTCTACTTACTTATCATACTACATCCCTCTGCATTTTGGAAGTAAAATTTTTTAGAAATCTATGAGAAACGCACTCTTCACTTTCGTGAAATTTGCCCTGAGCACCACCCGGGTGAGCACCATCCATCCCGGTAATAAATAGCCAATATCCTGATATTGGAATTTTGATTTTGTGACCCAGGCAGGTCATCTCCCCACAATCTCAAAATCTTTTCCAGTGTTCCCATGTTATGGCAGTGCCCGTCTTATGTTTTTTCCGTCGGAGACGATATTATTTACAGAACAATGACCGAAAGGGTCGGGAAAGGAGGCATGACATGACCGACTTCTCTCAAGCATGGAGCACCCACTACCAGGCGCCGGGCAGTCAGCCGGAGGGAGCCCACACAGACGACGCGGCTCCCCGTACCGCTCATGAGATCACCTTCCCGCCGGAGCATCCCATCTGCGCCCTCCGGGATCTGTGGCTCTCCACCCCCGGTTCCGGGGTTCCGCTGCGCCTGGACCTGCTCTGTGGTCAGAGCGGAGATTCCATCATACGCTCTCCCGGGAGGATGCGCCCTTCGTCATCTCCCTGACCCGGTTCGCCACCAAGCGGATCCAGCGGCTCTTCACCGGCAGCGCTCCTAACACCGGCGCTGATCTGAACGAGGGGATCTTCCTCTACCTCTCCAGCGACGGTATGGCCGCGTGGCTGCTCTTCCTTCCCCCGGTGGGAAATGGCGCCGCCCTCACCACGGAGCAGCTGGGGCAGGCGCTGGCCCGCCGTGGGGTCATCTACGGCGTGGACAAGCACCTTCTGGAACAGCTCCCCACTCAGCCCCAGCGGTATTTCCGCCTTTTCCGCATCGCCGGCGGCGCGCTGCCGGTACCCGGCGAGGACGGCAGCATCGTGGGCCATTATCCCCGCACGGTGCAGGCCGACCTTCCGGTGGATGAACTGGCGCAGGCCGATTACGAAACGCTGCGCCTGGTCCAGGACATCCGCCAGGGAGATGTGATCTGTGAGATTCTGCCGCCCACCCAGGGCCGTCCGGGCAACACCGTGACCGGCCGCCTGCTCCCCGCCAAACCCGGAAATCCCGCCCAGGCGCCGCAGGGCCGGAACACTGTGCTCTCCGAGGATGGTCGCTTTTTACTGACCGCCCGGGACGGGCATGTGGAATATACCGGCCGCAGTTTCCAGGTCAAGCCCGTTCTGGATATCGCCGGAGATGTCTCCGGGGACACCGGTATCGTCAACTTCCTGGGGGATATCCACATCCACGGAGACGTCTTTCGGGGCGCCACCATCCGGGCCATGGGCAGCATCCAGATCGACGGCGCGGTGGAGGACTGCTCCATCGAGGCGGGTCAGGACCTGGTGGTCTCCAGCGGCGTGCAGGGCCAGGACCACGGTGTCATCCAGGCCCATCGGAGCGTTTATGCCAAGTATCTGGAACACTGTCGGGTCTATGCCCAGGAGAGCGTGCAGTCCGACTGCGTCATCGACTGTGAGGTATACAGCAACGGTACTGTCCGGGTGCGCACCGGCCGGGGCGTCATCATTGGGGGCACCATCCGCGCCGCCCAGGAGGTGGACGCCGCCACCGTGGGCTCCAAGGCCGAGCGCCTCACCAACATCATTTTGGGCGGCATGCCCTGTGAAGATCTGGAGCGCAGGCAGATCCAGGCTGAGGTGGAGGCCGCCGAGGCGGCCCTCCAGGCCCTGGAGTCCACCCCGGAGTGTCCGGACCGGAACCAGGCGCTCTCCAAGCAGCGGATGGGGCTCTACGTGGCCCAGATGAAGCTGAAGCGGCTGGAAAACAGCGCTGAGCACCTCCCTCCCTCTCCCGACCAGGACCATCGGCGCCTGAACTGCGGCGCGGTCTACCCCGGCACCGTGGTGACCGTGGACCACGCCTCCTACCGCGTCAGCCGAGTCATGCAGGAGTGCGCCATCGGCCTGAAAAACGGTCTGGTCGGTCCCATACGATTTTCCGAAAAGGAGGCTTCCTCTCTTGATCCCCCTCACGCAAAATGAGATCCTGGACATTCTGGACCGCGTCATGCAGGACATCACCAACCGCATGGCAAGGATCTATCCGTGCAAGCAGGACAGTGCGCCATCGGGCGATGTCTGTACGGTCTGTACCACCTTTGAGGGCGGCTATGAAGCCGATCTTACCCTCTATATGGACACCGCGCTGCTCACCAAGCTGGCACAGTCCGCCATGCAGGAGGAGACGTTCTCCCTTCAGGACATCGAGGATTTTATGAAAGAGTATTTCAATGTGATCTGCGGGCATATTGTGGCAAGGCTCTTTCAGGCAGCCCATATCTCCTCTCGTTTCCGCATTCCCCGTTTCTACTCCGGGCTGCACCCGCCGGACGGCGAGGGTTCTCCCTGCTGCGTGCTCAGCTATGTGAGCGGCAGCAACGAACGCGCTCAACTGATCCACCAGCTTCCCGCTCATGAAACCAAATAAAGGAGTTATCATATTATGGCGAAAAAAATCATGATCGTGGACGATTCCCGCATCGCCCAGCTGCAGCTTGAAAAGATCCTGTCCGATACCGACTACGAGGTCGCGGCCTGCTGCCAGAGCGGCGAGGAGGCTCTGGAGACCTATGAGACCGTCCAGCCCGATCTGGTCACCATGGATATCCTCATGCCCGGCATGGACGGCCTGGAGACCGCCCGGCTGCTGCTCCAGCGCCACCCCGATGCCCGGATCATCATGATCTCCTCCCTGGCCTACGACGACACCATCGACGAGGCCAAGCGCATCGGCACCCTGGGCTTTGTCTACAAGCCCTTCGACGGAGACCAGGTCCTGCTCTCCATCGACAACGCCTTTTCCGCCTGAACAAGATCCGTTGACAAACGGACGCCCCGGGGACGGCTCATGTTGAGCCGTCCCCGGGGCGTCCGTTCTTTTCCAATTTGTTTTTCCGGTCCGCTCCGGACCGTCAGCCGGTCTCCACGCCGTTGGCCGCCGTTTCACTCAGGACGGCCCGGCGGCGCCTCCGGCGAGGAGCATGCAGAGGATGGAGAGCATCTGCGCTGAGGTCGTTCGTTTCACTTTTCTGAAAAAAATCTGTGCATTCCATAAACGAAAGGGGCTCGGACTTTTTCGACGGGCTTAAGCTACCATACCTTTCCCGACTATATGGGAACCGCGGTCCCTTTATCCACCACAATCAAGAATGATTTTACCACAGCTCCGGCACAAATGCGCGGGACAGTAGGAATCCTTAATGCGTGTGTGTCGAGGGCCATCTAATATGATGGTCCCTTCTGCTTCAATCTGGCTTTTTGTGTCAAAAACCGAAGGCAATTTCGCCGGTTGTTTGACAAAAAAGAGTCCATATCCTTCCCGTGTCCCAACACATCCTTCCTCCATATCTTCATCACAATATGGGCAATTCATCTATCTCCACCTCATCTTTATGATTTTATTAGGTTATTCCCAGATCTGTTCAAAATCATAATACTCTAAGATATCTACCCATTGAGCATTTCGATTGCTATATGTATAAGCTGTTTTTAAGACGGAATCTGTATTAGAGTAATTATTTACCTCTGTTTTTTGGTTCGAAAGATCTCTAATTAAATAATCTGATTTTTTGAATCCCAGCCCAACAGGGCAGTAGTTGACTTTAATATCCAAAGTACCTTTCTGATCAATTACTCCAATTTTCTTCGAACCATTAACATATTTATACACTGTACGTGTTTCTGGTGCAACTTGATATACATATCTCATAAAGGTGTCCTTCTCAACTGTATAGGCTGCTTCAGCTCCAAGGACATTACTAACAAGCGTATATGGCAGGCTTACCTTCCATGATGCAAAGCACATTCCTACATTAACCGCTCCGATAATCCATGCATTCCAATCAGGATCATTATCACTATCTTTAAGTGTTTTTTTACCTCTTTACGATATTCCGCCTCAGAGGTCGTAGTATAGTAAAACGTAGTTCCATTATAGGTGCCAAATACTTTTTCTGCTGCATCAGATTTTGGGACAAGGACAGAATATGAATTGAGCTCAACTTCACTATCACGGTATGCTTCGAGTTCCACCAAGCACGCTTCTTCAATGTACGAAAACTCAGTCCCTGCTAACCCTAAAGTAACCGTCAAATCTCCCTGCGCATAAAAAGGCCGCCATCTCAGTGCCTGTGCATTGAGATGGCGGCCTGCAGTTCTATTATGATTTAGGACTTCTGCATTCCTGGGGTGCGTTCACCGGGAGGAAAGATTCGGCCCAGGCTTCATCCGTCTGGCTCATGTCAGGCGCGTTGTGCAGGAGCCAAACCAGATAGCGGTAGGGATCCAGGTCGTTCTCCTTTGCGGTCTCAATCAGGCTGTAGATCACAGCGCTGGACTGGGCGCCGGCCGGGGTGTTGGAAAAGAGCCAGTTTTTCCGGTCCGCTCCGGGCCGTCAGCCGGTCTCCACGCCGTTGGCCTCCGTTTCACTCAGGACGGCCCGGCGGCGCCTCCGGCGAGGAGCATGCAGAGGATGGAGAGCAGCAGCAGCGCCGCCAGCAGGAGGTTTCGTCTCAAGGTCGTCCTTCCTTTCCGGAAAAGATGGCTCGGTCAGCCGTCAGCCCGCCGCAGACATAGAGGCAGCGAAGCGGTTCAAGCCGTTTTGGGCGTCGTTGAGGATTCCGTAACGCCCCATGAGGGTGACAGACACATCGGATTTCATTCCCCCATAGACCGCATCCTGGAATGTGAGCGCACCGGCACGGAGGGCGGCGCTGAAATAATCAAGATTGCTGAATACCATGGTATTGACGGCCAGATCCGGAAGCTCATGTTTGTCCAGGTAGTGGTGGGAGGGGGCGGGGAGCTGGCCAATCTGCCGCAGATAGCCCTTGACCTGGTCCAGCATGTCGGCGGCCTCCGCACCGGGGAGATCGGACGCGTCTACCAGGGTCTGCCCCACTTCTACTGCTTTCCAGTAGAGAGCGTAGGCCTGGTCCAGATAGGTCTGCATCTCCTGGAGCTGAGCCTGGGTGGCGGGGGTGTCGATGCTGATGAGTTCGCTTTTATAGTGTGGGACCCCCACCAGCTCGGGCACCCAGGTCACCACCTTGCCCATCCGCTCGCCCACGGACCGGAGGGGGAGATAGAGGGTGTCGTCCACAAAGAAGGGATAGAGGGCAGTTCCGCCGCTGGCAAAGGTCCAGGGCGACCCGTCCACCGTCACGGTAAATTGACTGAGCAGCTGGACATCGGCCCCCGATTCAAAATAGCGGTCCAACACGGCGAAATCCGCATCGTTCAATGGCACTGTGCTGTTGCTGAGTTTCGTCCGAACAAGTACCTCCTTGCCTGTGGCAAAAGCGGCTTTCCCGGCGGCCCGGTCCACTGAAAGCGTACAGCCCAACCAGTCGGCGGCGGTGTTGGCGGGCATATAGACGGTCCCGTTGCAAGAAAACAGATATGTTTTCTTGCCCTCCGCATTGGCGAACTCAGCGTCTTGGCCGTCCACATAAACATTTTGCACATAGGCCGTAACATGGGCGGCAGGCGCGGCGGCAGAGGCTGCCGCCATCGAGCCCAGCAGGGCCGCGCAGAGCAGCCCGGCCAACATACGGCGAAAAACAGGTTTCATATCTTCCCCATCCTTTCCGGTCAAATCAAACCGGAGAGAGGGCCCTGGAAGGGCCCCTCTCCAGATTATTAGGTCTGATTACTCCGCGGAGACGTACACGGTGCCAACGTCCACACCGCCCCTGTCTGTGGAGGACCAAACTGTGATATAATCCCCACTATTCAGGATAAGATCGTCTCCACCCTGACTGCTCCCGCTGCCATTCGTTCTCAGATATACAAGCGTATAGGTGCCCAGCCTAATAGAGGCAGAGCCATACGTATTATCATAATGACGATTGTTATCCACGCGCACATTCAGACGTGTGGCCGAGTTACGGATTGTGACATCATCAAATGTGACTGCTAAAACATCATAATTTTTATTCAGCTTTCCTTCTCCAACAATGATTGCCGGGGAAGCTGCGATCGTTATAGTATCTTCTACGGAAATGATATCTCCAATAGTGGGCGTGCTGCGGGTCACAGGAAGCCCGGCGGACTGCTTGGCGGAGTTTTGGATCAGAGCCAGCTATTCCGCCTTGGTGGCGCTGGCTGGAATCTCCACATTCAGCATATGTTCCTGTACTGAAGTCCCGTCGTCCTCCACCACCAGGACAGAGCGCGTGGTCCCGGCATGGTCGGAGATCCGGTTCATAGGATCTGCCGCAGCTCCGGCGGGAGCCATCATGGAACAGACAACGCCAAGGGCCAGAAGAATCGCAGAAATTTGTTTGAACTTTTTCATTTTCTCGGCCATCCTTTCTATTTTACCATCTGATGTGTCTGTCTGAGTTCTTCTGCGCAAAATTGAAGTCCGGACAGGGTGTCACCCAGGTCCGCCGCCTTTACAGTCCAATGGACTCACCCCTCTCATCTGAATTTTATCGTCTTTGATCACGGGCAAGTCGCCGTGTCGGTCTCTGTCACGCTCTCCCCACCAGACCGGGCCGTGGCCGTCAGTGTGTACCGCTCTCCCGACTTCATACCGGGACAGCTCTCCGAGAAGTTGATGCTGCCTCCTGCGTCCGAACGGTTCCATTCCTCCAGCACCATTCCGTCCGAGTCCTTCAGATAGACCAGCAACTCAATGGAATCTGTCGCCCGCGCCTTAACTGTACATTGAGCGCTGGAGCCGCGGAAACTTAAAATCGGTCTCAGTTCCGTAATTTGTGCGTACCGTGTGGCTGCGCCCGCCCATACCGCCAATACCATTATCAGGCCCGCAGCCAGCGCCGTTCGTCTCATCTTCATCTTTTGCACACTCCTTTTCATTTGATGACCTCGCTCGACTTCACTGTGTCTTCTGTCTATATAACAATCCGATGCACAGAAAATTAACACCCCAGGAAGAATTTTTTCAAAAAATTCTTCCTGGGGTGTTTTCCGATGTTTTATTGCTCCACGGAAATGCTCTCCGCCATTCGGATCAGGTCCTCCGGCGGGGCCTCGCCCTCCAGCATGAAGAAGACCTTCTCCTTTTCATCTGTCCAGAGTAGGAAGCTGGGCTTTCCCTCCGTATTGGATGCAAAGAGGTGGGCTTTACACCCGTTGATCTCAATTTCGCTGTAATCCGAGTGTTCGTTGTCAATGGTCAGAGCACCGCTTGGTATTGAATACTCAAAATAGATCTTTTCTCCATACTCATTTTGATAGGTGATTTCATGAATAGACATGGTATCCCAAACGTCCACCTCCTCATACCCCTCCGGCAGCCAGGTGGGACGCCAGCAGCTCAAATCGGTCTCCGCCGCATCGCCGCCGTGGAACAGGAAGTCGGCGCTCACATCGGTCCAGACCATCAGCATCCGGGCCAGCTCGGCGGCCCAGACCCGGGCGGCGGGACTGGCCCAGAGGACGGCTCCGGCGGTGAGGGAGAGGACCAGCAGCAGGCCCGCGGCGGTCCGCAGGACCCGCGCCCACAGGGGCTTTTTCCTCCGTCCCGCCGCGAAGGGCCGGGCCAGGAAGGGGGCCATCTGTTCCTCCAGGGCGTCGGGGACCGGCTCCAGCGCTTCGGGCAGGTCCAGGGCCTCGGGCAGGTTGGCTTGGAGCAGCAGCTCCCGCAGGGCGTCGTCCTCCCGGCGCCGGCGGTCCATCTCCTCAGCCATAGTCGATCCCCTCCTCCCGCAGCTTTTTCACCAGCAGCGCCCGGCCCCGGCGGTACCACACCGACGCCTTGGCGTCGGAGACGCCCAGCCGCCGTGCCGTCTCGCCGTTGCTCAGGCCCAGCACCAGCCGGCACTCCAGCGCCGCCTGGTAATGCTCCGGCAGGGCAGGGAGCAGCTCCCTGGCCCGGCGGGCGTCCGCCCGGACCGCCGCCGCCTCCTCCAGGTCCGGTCCCTCCGTCCCCAGCAGGGCCTCCGGCTCCTCCGGGAAGGGGGCGTACTTCCGCTCCTTCGCCAGCAGGTCCCGGCACTGGTTCTTCACTATAATAACGAGATATGCCGCCCTTTTTTCACAGGGCAGAGATAAAATTTTTGAAAAATTTTTGGCCGCCGCCGTCCAGGTCTCCTGAAAGGCGTCCCAGCGCCGCTCCTCCTCCCGGAAGAACCGCCCCGTCATGTGCCAGACCAGCCGCTCGTTGGCCCGGTAGAAGTCCAGAAAGGCCGCCTGGTCGTCCCGGTCCTCCAGCGCCGCCAGATAGATGAGCATGGGCCCTCCCTCCTTCCGTGGTGACGGGATAAAAAGCGCGCCCCGGGTCTCCATGGCCCGGGGCGTACGCCCTCAATCCTCCTCTTTCTCCGGCAGCTTGGACACCAGCGCCCAGTCCACCCGGCGGTCGGCGATGGACTCCACCTGGATGTGGAGGCCGTGGGTGTCCACCTCCACCTGGCAGGGGCCGTCCTCCGGGATCACCGGCAGCTGGTCAAAGACCAGGCCGCCCAGGGTCTCGGAGTCCTCGTCCTCCGGAAACTCCATGTCCAGGGCGGCGGCCACCTCGTCCAGCTCCGCCGAGCCGGAGATCCGCCACAGGTTCGCCTCCAGCTGGATGATCTCCTGGTCCTCCTGCCGGTCGAACTCGTCGTAAATGTTGCCCACGATCTCCTCCAGCAGGTCCTCCATGGTCAGAAGCCCCGACGTGCCGCCGTACTCGTCCACCACGATGGCCATGTGGAATTTCTTGCTCTGCATGTCCCGGAAGAGTACGTCGGCCCGCACCGACTCCGGCACGAAGTAGGCCGGGCGCAGCAGCTCCCGGATGGGCTTGGGCTCCGGACGGCGGCTGTTGAGGAAGTAGTCCCGGCTGCTCAGAATGCCCAGCACGTCGTCGGCGTCCTCCCCGCACACCGGGAACCGGGACAGGCCCGACTCCTCGATGGTCTTGACGATCTCCTCGTCGGTGTCCTCCGCCCACAGCAGCACCATGTCGGTGCGGTGGACCATCACGTCCTCGGCCACGGTGTCGTTGAACTCGAAGACGTTCTCGATCATCTCCTTCTCATCGGCCTCCATGTCGCCCTTTTCCTCGCTCAGGTCCATGAGGGCCCGCAGGTCCTCCTCGGAGACCGACTCCCGCCCGGCCTCCGGGTTGATCCGGGTCAGGCGCAAAAAGGCATTCCAAGCAGCGTTCACGCCCCCGCCAAAGGGCGTCCACGCCTGGGACAGCAGCGCCCCCAGCAGAAACAGAACGATGCCCGCAAGTATGTACGGCCATAATGGGTCCGGCAGCAAGACAAATTCCTCCTCATGATCCCGGCCGGGAACGGACGCCCCGGCCGTCATTTTTCCGGTTTGGTCAACATTATAGCACAGAGCAGAAAACTTTTCACTATAAAGTTCAACTGAGCACCCAAATGTGGTATACTGTTCTCACTTTTCCGCGTCTCTTCCTTGTATGACAGTTCCGTTTCAGGAGATGATGAGAGATGAAGCCCCTTTCCGTCCCCCTGCGTGTCCTGCCCGACGAGTTGGGCGATTTTCTCCGCCGCGCCCTGTTCGCCGTGATCATCGGCCTGCTGGTGGGCGCCGTGGGCGTGGCCTTCCACTACGGCATCGACCTGGCCACCGAGCTGCGCCAGGAGCACCACTGGCTGCTGTTCTTCCTCCCCCTGGGGGGGCTGGCCATCGTGCTCCTCTACCGGGTCTGCGGCATTGAGAAGGACCAGGGCACCAACCTGGTGCTGGTGGCCGTCCGGGAGCATGAGCCCATGCGCCTGCGCACCGCCCCCCTCATCTTCCTCTCCACCGTCCTCACCCACCTGGTGGGCGGCTCCGCCGGCCGGGAGGGCGCCGCCCTCCAGCTGGGGGCCTCCATCTCCAGCAAGATCGGACACAAGCTGGGCCTGGACCCCGAGGAGGGCCGCATCGTTACCGTCTGCGGCATGGCTGCCGCCTTCTCCGCCCTCTTCGGGACCCCCCTCACCGCCGCTGTCTTCGCCCTGGAGGTGGTCCACGTGGGCGTCATCCAATACGCCGCCCTGGTCCCCGCCTTCCTGGCCTCCCTCACCGGCTTCCTGCTGGCCGGCTGGCTGGGGGTGCCTCCCACCGCCTATGCCGTCTCCGGCCTCCCCGCCCTCTCCCCCCTCTCTCTCCTCCAGATGGTGGTACTGGGCGCCCTGTGCGCTGTGCTGGCCGTCTTTTTCTGTGCCGTCACCCACGGCGCCGGACACCTCTACGCCAAGGTCCTCCCCGACCCCCGGTTCCGGGCCCTGGTGGGCGGCGCCCTGGTCCTCCTCCTCTCCCTGCTGGACGGCGGCCTGGCCCACCAGTACTACAACGGCGCCGGCGGCAACCTGGTGGAGGCCGCCGTCACCGGCGGCGGCGTGGGCGTAGAGCCCTGGGCCTTCCTGGCCAAGCTCCTCTTCACCGCCGTCACCCTGGGCGCCGGCTTCCGGGGCGGCGAGATCGTCCCCACCTTCGCCTGCGGCGCCACCTTTGGCTGCGTGGTCGCCCCCTTCCTGGGCCTGGAGCCCTCCTTTGGCGGCGCCGTCGGCACCGTGGCCGCCTTCTGCGGCGTCACCAACTGCCCCATCTCCTCCATCCTCCTGGCCTATGAGCTCTTCGGCGGCGGCGGGCTCCCCCTTTACGCCCTGGCCATCGCCGTTGCCTACCGCCTGTCCGGCTACTCCGGCCTGTACAGCGAGCAGCAGATCGTCTACTCCAAACGTCTGCCCCACGCCCATTCCCTGGATCAGCCGGAGGAGTAAAAACGTCTGTTTATCTCAACAAGGAGTTTTCCTATGAACATTTTCGACATTATGGGCCCCATTATGGTGGGGCCGTCGTCCTCCCACACTGCCGGGGCCGTGCGGATCGGTCTCATTACCCGGCACCTGCTGGGCAGTCAGCCCGTCTCCGCCCAGCTCCTGCTCCACGGCTCCTTCGCCGCCACCGGCAAGGGCCACGGCACCGACCGTGCCTTGGTGGCAGGGCTGCTGGACATGGCCCCCGATGACCCCCGCATCCCTCAGGCCTTCGCTCTGGCCAGGGATGTCGGCATGGAGCTGAACATCTCCACCGCCGTTCTCCGGGGCGCCCACCCCAACACCGTCCTTCTGCGGGTCCGGGACGCCCAGGGCCGTGAGATGGAGGTCAACGCCTCCTCCCTGGGCGGCGGCCGGGTGCGGGTCAACGCCATCGACGGCATGGAGGCCACCTTTACCGGCGACTACCCCACCCTCATCATCCGCAACCAGGACAAGCCCGGCGCCGTGGCTGAGGTCACCGGCATCCTCTCCCGCCGTCAGGTGAACATCGCCACCATGCAGCTCTACCGGGACAAGCGGGGCGGACTGGCCGTCATGGTGCTGGAGAGCGACCAGCCCATCTGGGCCGAGGCCGTGGAGGAGCTGCGCGCCTCCCCCGGCATCGTCCGGGTGACCTATCTGGACATGGAAGGAGGGCATTGACATGTCATTTGGTTCCGTGGAAAGCCTGTTGCGGGCGGCGGAGTCCGTCCCGGTATGGGAGGCCGTTCTCCTGGATGACCTCAGCGACCGGGGCGTAGAGCGGGAGGCCTCCTGGGAGAAGATGGCCGGACTCTGGCGGGCCATGGAGGAATCCGTGGCAAGCTACGACCCGGAGCGCCGCTCCGCCTGCGGCCTTACCGGCGGTGACGGCGCCAAGGTGGAGCATGCTCAGATCGGCCTGTGCGGCCCAGTGCTCACCGCCGTTATGGCCACCGCGTTGAAGGTTGGCGAGTGCAACGCCTGCATGGGCCGCATTGTGGCCGCCCCCACCGCCGGGGCCAGCGGCGTCCTCCCCGCCGTGCTGCTGCCCATGAAGGAGAAATACAACTTTTCCGATGACGACATGGTTCGAGCCCTCTACGTCTCCGCCGGCTTCGGCCAGGTCATTGCCACCCGGGCCTCCATCGCCGGGGCCGAGGGCGGCTGTCAGGCCGAGGTGGGCTCGGCCTCCGCCATGGCCGCCGCCGCCCTGGTGGCCCTGCTGGGGGGTACCCCCGAGCAGATGGCCTGGGCCTGCGCCACCGCCCTCCAGAATCTGATGGGCCTGGTGTGCGACCCGGTGGCCGGGCTGGTGGAGCTCCCCTGCGTCAAGCGCAACGTCATCGGCGCCGTCAACGCCCTCACCGCCGCTGAACTGGCCCTGGCCGGGGTGGGCAGCCCCATCCCCTGCGACGAGGTCATCGACGCCATGCGCTCCGTGGGCGACGTTCTCCCCGCCTCCCTGCGGGAGACCGGCGGCGGCGGCTTGGCCGCCACCCCCACCGGCCGGCGTATCGCCGAGGAGCTGCTGGGCCGTTGACCGTTGCACGGCAATGCCCTGATATGTTATACTTTTCTATATTTTCCAAAGGAGCCACGATCATGTTCACCTTTAACCACTTCAATTTTAACGTCCTGGACCTGGAGCGGAGCCTGGCCTTCTACAAGGACGCCCTGGGTCTGGTCCCCGTGTCGAAGAAGGAGGCCGACGACGGCTCCTTTACCCTGGTCTACCTGGGGGACGGTGTCTCCTCCTTCACGCTGGAGCTTACCTGGCTCCATGACCGGACCGAGCCCTATGATCTGGGCGAGGGCGAGTTCCACCTGGCTTTCACCGTGCCCGACATGGACGCTGCCCACCAGAAGCACCAGGACATGGGCTGCATCTGCTTTGAAAATCCCGCTATGGGGATCTATTTCATTGAGGACCCGGACGGCTACTGGATCGAGATCGTCCCGGACAAGGGGTGAGGACATGGCAGGGAAACAGGAAGGCGGCCGACTGGTCTACGCCGATCTGATGCGGGTGGCGGCCATGCTGGCCGTCATCATCATCCATGTCTCCGGGGGGTGGCTGGAATCCCTCCCCGTTGGGACGGCGGATTGGCACGCCCTCAACGCCTGGGACAGCCTCACCCGCTGGGCCGTCCCCGTCTTTGTCATGTGCAGCGGCATGTTTCTGCTGGACCCCAAAAAGTCCCTCTCCCTGCCCACCCTCTTCTTCCGCTATTTTCTTCGGATGGTCACCGCTCTTTTCTTCTGGGGGGTGGCCTACCACCTGCTCTATGACCTTCTGAACGGTACGCTGAGCCTGGGAAGTCTCCCCCACGCCCTCTACGCTGTGGTGCTGGGCAACACCGAGACCCACCTGTGGTTTCTCACCATGATGATGGGGCTCTATCTCCTCACGCCCATTCTCCGCGCCTTCATTCGGGGCGCCTCCCGTGGGGACCTCCACTGGTTCTTCCTCATCTATGCCGCCTTTATGCTGGTTCTTCCCCTCTTCCTCCGGCTCCGGGGGAGTCAGACTGCCGCCCTCTACGCCGACCGCTTCTACCTCAATTTCACCCTGGCCTTTCCGCCCCTGGCCTACGTGGGCTATTTTGTGGCGGGCTACTACTTAAAGACCTACACCCTGGGCCGCATCGCGGAATGGCTCATCTATCTGCTGGGCATCGGCGGGGCCGTGGTCACAGTGGGAGGGACCACCCTTCTTTCCACCCGGGCCGGCGGGCTGGACACCACCCTGTATAGCTACCTTACCCCCAACGTGTGTGCGATGGCGGTGGCCATCTTCGTCCTCTTCCGGTACCTGCTGGGGGTGAGCGACGAGCGCTCCCGGAAGGGACAGGTCAGCTCCATGGCCGCCTGCGGGTTCGGTGTCTACCTCTCCCACGTGATTTTTCTCATCCTCCTGCGCCACTTCGGCCTGGCCATCCTGCCCATCCCGGCGGCGGTGGCCGTCCCCCTCCTGACCATAGTCATTTTCATCCCCAGCTATGCCCTCTCCTGGCTCCTCCACAAGCTGCCGGTGGTGGGCCGCTACCTCACCTGAAACCCTCACACAAAGGAGTCCCGCCCATGCTCTTCTCCAGCTCCATCTTTCTCTTCGCCTTCCTCCCCGCGGTGCTCCTGGGGTATTATGTCATCTTCCGGGGGATGCGCCGGGCCCAGAACCTGCTGCTCCTGGCCGCCTCCCTCCTCTTCTACGCCTGGGGCGAGCCCTGGTTCGTCCTGGTGATGATCGCCTCCATTTTCGCAAACTATCTCTTCGGCCTCTGGGTGCACACCTGGAAGCGGCGGGGCAGAAGGCTCCTTCTCCCCGTCACCGCCGCCTGCGTGTGCAACCTGGGGCTCCTTTTTGTGTTCAAATACCTCACTTTCACCCTGGAAAACCTGAACCTGCTGGGCCTCAACACCCCCATTCCCGTCATCGAGCTGCCCATCGGCATCTCCTTTTTCACCTTCCAGGCCCTGAGCTATGTACTGGACGTGGCCATGGGCACCGCTCAGGTCCAGCGCAGTCCCTTCGGCCTGGGTCTCTATATCTCCCTCTTTCCCCAGCTCATCGCCGGCCCCATCGTGAAATACGCCACCGTGGCCGATGAGATTCAGGGACGGAGGGAGACCTGGGACGACTTCTCCTCCGGGTGCTGCCGCTTCCTGGTGGGCCTAGGCAAGAAGGTCCTCCTCTCCAACCAGCTTGCCCTGGTGGCCGACGCCGCCTGGGACACCCCCGCGGGTCAGCTCTCCACCGCCTTCGCCTGGCTGGGCTCCCTGTGCTACACCCTTCAGATCTACTATGACTTCTCCGGCTACTCCGACATGGCCATCGGTCTGGGCCGCATGTTTGGCTTCCACTTCCTGGAGAACTTCAACTGGCCCTATCTCTCCCGCTCGGTGACCGAGTTCTGGCGGCGGTGGCACATCTCCCTCTCCACCTGGTTTCGGGACTACGTCTACATCCCCTTGGGCGGCAGCCGCCGGGGAAAGTGGCGGACCCTGCGGAACCTTTTCGTGGTATGGCTCCTCACCGGGGTGTGGCACGGCGCCAACTGGACCTTCCTGTGCTGGGGGCTCTTCTACTTCCTGCTGCTGGTCTTTGAAAAGACCACCGGTCAGGTTCTCTCCTGGCCCAAAATCCTGGGCTGGGCCTGGACCTTCCTCATGGTCAACTTTGGCTGGGTCCTCTTCCGGGCCGACTCCCTCACCGCCTGCGGCGCCTTCCTCCAGGCCATGTTCGGCCAGGGCGGCGGGCCGGATCTCCAGGCGGCCTACTACTGGGAGCAATATTGGATCGTGATTCTACTTTCCGTTTTCTTCTCCTTCCCCATTGCCCCCTGGCTCACCCGGAAGGTGGAGGCCTATTTCGGCCAGTACGCCCGCCACGTCTTTCCCATGTGGGACGGGGTGTACGGCCTGGGGCTCCTCCTCATCTTCCTGGCCGCCGCCGCCTTTTTGGTGAAGGGGACCTACAACCCCTTCATCTACTTCAACTTCTGACCCGAAAGGAGGGCGCCTCATGGTCCCCTCACACAGCAATACCGGCGCCGTCCTTTTCCTGTGCGCCATGGCCGCGGGAGCCGTCCTGCTCCTCACTGGTCTGGCCCCCACCGCCCCTGCCTGTGAAGGGGTACGCCTTCCCACCCGGAGCGCCTCTTATGCCGCTCAGACGGGCCTGAGCGACGGCCGGGGGTCCCCCGGCCAGCGGGGCGAGGCGGTGACCGTCCAGGCAGAGCCGCCCTTTGAACGGCTCCAGGACTTCCTCTCCACCGCCGACGCCGCCGCCAACAGCGCCCTGGACAAGGGCCACCTCTTCATTGAGCTCTACGGCGGCGTTCAGGCCCTCTCCGACCGGACGGTGGTGGAGGATGTAGACCCCCAGTACTCGGTGGTGAAGCTCACCGACGGTACCATCACCTTCATCAATGCCGAGCCCAAGGACGTCACCGGCAACGGCCGGGCGGTGGTGCGGCTGGCCCAGGCCCTGGAGGAGCGGGAGGTCCCTCTCCTCTACGTCCAGGCCCCCCAGAAGCTCCAGGAAAATGACGACCGCCTCCCCACCGGGGTGACCGACTACGGCAACGACTACGCCGACCAGATCCTGGGTGTGCTGGCTGAGAACAACGTGGCCACCCTGGATCTGCGGGAGACGCTGGCCGACACCGGCCGGGACTGGTCCTCCTTCTTCTTCCGCACCGACCACCACTGGACGCCGGAGGCCGCCTTCACCGCCCACCAGACCCTGGCGCAGGTGCTGGAGAGCGACTACGGCTTCACCATCCCGGAGGAGAACACCGACACCGCAGCCTTCACCCGGACCAATCTGTCCGACTTCTTCCTGGGCAGCCAGGGCAAGCGGGTGGGCTCCCTCTACGCCGGGGTGGACGACATCGAGATCGGGAAGCCCAACTTCGACACCTACTTCACCTACTCCATCCCCATCTATGACATGGAGCGCACCGGCCCCTTTGAGGAGTCCCTCCTCTTCCCGGAGCGCATCGAGGAGAAGGATTTCTTCAACGGCAATCCCTACACCCTCTACGCCGGCGGGGACTACCCCATGGCCCGGATCTACAACGAGCTCTCGCCGGACCGGCCCCGGATCATGCTCCTGCGGGACTCCTACGCCTGCGTCCTCACCCCCTTCCTGGCCCTGGACTGCGGGGAGCTCATCACCATCGACCTGCGGTACTTCCACGACGACCTGCTCACCTATGTGGACTGGCTGGAACCCGACCTGGTCATCGTCATGTACACCGCCGGCTCCGCCGCCCTGGATGAACTCTTCGATTTCTTCCCCAACGACACCGCCCAGCCCCAGTACGTCCTGGACCCGCCGGCGGCGGAAAAGCCGGCTCTGGGCACAAATTGACCGCTTTGACTGTGAGGTAATGTACCATGCCCTCCGTCCGCCGTCTGGACTACCACTACATGGCCATGCAGATCGGCTTCTGGGCCATGTTCGCCGCCATCTGCGCCTACCAGGCCGCCCTGCTCACCAGCCGTGGCTTCACCAACGCCGAGACCGGCCTCCTCATCGCCGTCCGGTGCCTGGCCGGCATCGTCTGCCAGCCCGCCCTGGGCTCCTTCGCCGACCGCCATCCCCGCATCCCCCTGAGGCTCATCGTCTCTCTGGCCCTGGGGGTGGGGCTCGTCGCCGGGGTGGTCTTTCTCCTGTGCCCTATGGGCATGGCGGGGACCATGGCCGTCCTCATCCTCATGGGAGGCTTTGAAATCACCTCTTACCCCCTGATGGATGCCATGGCCATCCAGTTTATCCGGAAGGGCGTCCCCATTCGGTACAGCCTGGGCCGGGGCGTTGGCTCCCTGGCCTACGCCGTGTGCTGTGTGGCTCTGGGCCTCCAGGTCACCGCCTGGGGGGTGGAGACCACCCTTATTACCCACGCCGTCCTCACCGCCCTGGAGATCGTCCTGGTCATCACCTATCCCGTCTGCCCGATAGAGGAGAACAACGCCGGACCGCCCCCCGCCCCTCACTCCGCCCTGTGGCTCCTGCGGCAGAACCCCGCCTTTGCCCTCATGCTGCTGGCCATCCTCTTGGGCCTTACCGGGTGCCTGCCCATGTCCAACTTCCTGGTCAACGTGGTCACCAGCCGGGGCGGCACCGCCGGAGATCTGGGCATCGCCCTCTTCCTCATGGCCGGCTTTGAGCTGCCCACCGCCTTCTTCTTCCAGCGGCTCTACCGCCGCCTGGGGGGCGGCCGGCTCCTCCTGCTGAGCATGGTCTTCTGCTTCTTCAAGGCCCTGGCCCTCTTCCTCTCCTCCTCCCTCCCCTTCGTCCTTCTCTCCCAGCCCCTCCAGATGCTGGGCTACGGTCTCTTCACCCCCACCTCGGTGTACTACGTCAACGACTCCGTGCCGCCCGAGGACCAGGTGAAGGGCCAGACCCTGATGATGGTGGCCTCCAACGGCCTGGGCGGGGTGCTGGGGAGCCTCTTCGCCGGGTCCATCCTGGACCTGGGCGGCCCCAATGCCATGCTGCTCTTCTGTATGGCCTGCTGTACCGCCGCAGCCCTCCTGGCCTTGCTGTCACTGAAAATGTCATCCAGGTCCGCTACATAACAAAAACCGCCTCTCCATATGGAGAGGCGGTTTTTTTGTCTTCTCACACCGTAACCACACGGGGCGCGGCCAAAAGCCGCCCCGCGATGTCGTACATATTGCTGACGGTGCCCACCTTCAGCTGCTCTGTCAGGCCGAAGTAGTTGAGGCAGGTGCCGCACACCAGGATCTCACAGCCCTTGTCCAGAAGGCTCTTCAGGCTCTCGATGACCTGGGGCTCCTCCCCGGCGGGCAGCTTCACGCCGCCGTTCATGAAGAGGAGACAGGCGGGAGGCGTGTCGCTCTGGGCCAGGGTGTAGAGGAACATCTTCATCAGGTTCTCTCCCAGTTCCCGGCTGCCGTCGCCGATGAAGTCCTTACCGATGAACACCGTGGCGCCGCCGGGGGCCGTGGGGCAGCAGGCCACCGGTTCCGGGGCGGGGGCCGCCTTCCGCTCGCCGGTGATGCGCACGGCAAAACCGCCCTCCCGGGGCGCGCTCACCGCCGTCATACCCTGGCTCTCGGCCAGCCGCGTCAGGTTCTCCACGGCGATCTGGTTGTCCACCGCCACCGTCACATCGTTCTCGCCGCTGTCCAGGGCCTGCTTGGCCAGGACCACCGGCATGGGGCAGGCCTTGCCCATGGCGTCAATTTCCACTGCCATATCACGTCCACCTTTCACAGTTTATCGTTCCACGGGACGGGCGTCCCGTCCACCACCTGGTAGCGCCGGTACGCCCCCGGCGGCACCAGGCCGTCCTTTAACGCTCCATCCAGAACCGGGCCATCCCCGTCCTCGATCCGGAGCGAAATGCCACAGGCGGCGGTAATCTGCCGCAGGGTGGGCATCACCGTCACCGCCATTCTGGTTTTCAAAGCCCGTTCCGCCGCCATGGCGGCATGGGTGCTCTCGAAGGCAAGTAACTGATAGGTCTCCCTCACGGCTTCACCACAATGGAGCAATCGGCCCGCTTGGCCTCCACATAGCCCACCTGGGCGGCGCAGGGGATGCGGTCCCTCAGGGCGGTGAGGAGCTCTTGGGCATCCTTCTCCGCCACTGCGATGAGGAGTCCGCCGGAGGTCTGGGGGTCGTAGAGGAGGTCCTGGATGGCCAGGGGCACCTCCCCCTCCACCTTGGTGGAGGACTCGGCGAAGTGGCGGTTGCGGTACATGCCCTCGGGGAGAAGCCCCATCTCGGCCAGGGACCGCACCCCGGGCAGGAAGGGGATGTGCCCGCTCTCGATGACCACCGTAGCGCCGCCGCCCCGGGCCATCTCCAGACTGTGGCCCAGGAGGCCGAAGCCGGTGACGTCGGTACAGCTGCCCACGTCAAAGTTCACCATGATGTCCCGGGCCGTCTTGTTGAGGGTGCGCATCTGCTCCACCGCCTGGCGGTAGAGGTCCGGGTCGGCCAGCCCCGCCTTGGCGGCGGTGGCGGTAACGCCGATGCCCAGGGCCTTGGTGAGGAGGAGCACATCCCCCGGTCGGGCCCGGTCGTTGCGGAGGATGCGCCCCGGGTGCACGAAGCCGGACACCGCCAGGCCATACTTGGGCTCCTTGTCCTGGATGGTGTGGCCGCCGGTGATAATGGTCCCCGCCTCGTAGGCCTTCTCATAGCCCCCCCGGAGGACGCCGTGAACGGCCTCCCGGTCCATCTGGGGGGAGACGCACATCACGTTGAGGGCCAGCTTGGGCTCCCCCCCCATGGCGTACACATCGCTGATGGCGTTGGCAGCGGCAATCTGGCCAAAGAGGTAGGGGTCGTCCACGATGGGCGGGAAAAAATCCACCGTCTGGACCAGGGCCAGGTCGTCGGAGAGCTGGTACACCGAGGCGTCGTCACTGGTGTCATAGCCCACCAGCAGCTTGGGGTCGGTGCGGGTGGGCAGGCCCTCCAGCAGCTGGGCCAGGACCCCCGCCCCCACCTTGGCGCCGCAGCCGGCGCACTCGGCCAATTTGGTCAGTTGGATGTCCGATGCCATTGTATCTCTCCTCCCTTGCTCCATTGGCACATGAGGGCCTCCAGAACCCCGCCGCCCACCGCACGGGCCTTGTCCGAGACGGAGAAGCAGTGCTCCCGGCGGCATCTGGGGTCTACGTCCCCCGCCTTCATGCCGGCAAAGACCGGCGTCCCCTCCGGCAGCAGGCCCCGGACCACACCGGTGATCTGGGCCTTCATGGGGGCGTCCCCCACACGGCCCACGGTCTGCCCCGCCTGCACCGTGTCACCAATGGCGGCCCGGGGGACGAAGCTCCCCTCCGCCGGCGCCCGGAGGAGCCGCTCGATGGTATAGCCGCCGATGTCGCCGGGGGTGCCGGTATTGGGGGCCGGGGAACGAT
Source organism: Intestinimonas timonensis (assembly GCF_900626145.1). Taxonomy (GTDB): domain Bacteria; phylum Bacillota; class Clostridia; order Oscillospirales; family Oscillospiraceae; genus Intestinimonas; species Intestinimonas aquisgranensis. Next base: position 66,637 of record NZ_LR130816.1, read on the forward strand.
CCCACAGCACCCGGCCCAGGTCATGGCCCCGCTGGGTCTCCACAGCGGCGTGGCAGTCCACCCCGGGGGTAAAGCCGGGACCCACCCCCACCACAGCGGGGGCGTCTGCGAGGGCGGTGCCCAGGTTCTTCTTGGCCAGGATGGCGTCCACCACCCCATCGGGCTTCAGAGCGGGGACACAGGTCCCCTCCGGGTCCACCAGTACCGCCACCTTACCCGCCCGGACGCAGTCCAGCGCCTCCTGAGGGCTCTGAACCAGGACAGCGGTGATACCCTCCACTTCCGCTGTCCCCCGATAAACCGCCTGGGAGAAGGCCACGGTGCAGCGCACCGTGGTGGGCTGGGCGGTCTCGGTCATCACCACGGAGCACCCGGCCCGGAACAGCCGGCAGGCGATCCCCGTGGCCAGGTCTCCCGCTCCTTTTACAACGATCAGCATGAAAACACCTCTTTGACACAGTCGGTCTCTCGAAGAGCGGCGGCCACCACCCGGGTGCCCGGCAGACAGGTCTGAATGACCCGGGCGGTCTCCCGGGCCAGGGCCAGCTCCGTCGGGCCGTCGGCCTGGTTAAGGAGGACCCGGAACTTTTTCGGGTCCCCCACCCCCTTGAACTGTCCCGCCTCGTGGGTGAGGAGCCGGGCCAGCATCGCCGGGGCGACAATGGTCTCCTCCCCTACCCCCAGCAGGGCACAGGCCAGGTGGGGCCGGTGGCAGGTCTCCCCGATGGGACGGCCCAGGGCGGACAGCCCCGCCACCGCCACCACGGCGGCACAGCCGGGGATGAGACAGGGCTCGTGGCCTGCCGGGGCCTTCATGGGCAGGCGCTTGGCTCCGTCGGCCTCGGCCACCCCGAACCCAAAGAGGGCCAGTCCCTGATCCAGCACCTCCGGCGGCGGAGCGATCAGCTTGCCCGTCTCCGGCTCGGTTCCGGCAGCGCAGGCAGCGAGCCCCGCCCGGCGGGCCGCCTCCAGCTCCTCCAGGGTCCCCACCAGGGGGCCGGCGGCCCGGCCCTGCTCCACACCGATGTGGGTGGTGGTGGCGGCTAGGGCGGGCAGGCCCCGCCCGATGCGCTCCTCTACCAGGCGCAGCATGAGGCTGCTCTTGCCCCCACCGCCCACCAGGCAGGTCCAACCCTCCGGCGGCAGCGCCAGGGCCTCCAGAAGCTCCATCGGTATCCCTCCGTTATCTTTTTGTCAGAATAATGACAGGGTGACAAAACCAAAGACCGGGCAGCGGCGCCTTCCGGCCTTTGGTCCGCAAACACATGACGTATGTTCTTGCAGAAACACCGGTTTCATCTTTTACTTTATATGTTGCATTCCCATAAATGTTGAGTCGTTATCCTTAGAATAGCATATTGCATCCTGTAAGTCAAACCGCTATAATGCAGGTAACAAAACATGAAAGGCGGCGGTACCATGGGAGAACTGGCACTGGAGCTTCGGATGACGCTCAGGCTCTTTTTCGGCGGCGAGAAATGCTTCGGACCTGGCCCCGCCGCCCTTCTGGAGGCCACCGACCGTCTGGGGTCCCTGCGGGCCGCGGCGGCGGAGGCCGACATGGCCTATTCCAAGGCCTGGACCAGTCTGCGTGCCTGCGAGCAGGCCCTTGGCTTCCCCCTGCTGGAGCGTGAGGCCGGCGGACGTCGGGGCGGCGGATCACGGCTCACCAAGGAAGGGCGTGACCTTCTGGCGGGCTATCGGGAGCTGGAGCGGCGCATGGACCAGGAGGGGACACGGCTCCTTCGGGAGCTGCTGCCCCAGTTGGCCATAGAAGGGTGAATATGGAGAACTTGCTGCGGGAGGCTGTCCGCCGGCTGACCCTGGGGCGGAGCCTGGCCTTCGCCGGGGTGGCGGAGCGGACCGGCTCGGCGCCCCGGGGGCCGGGCGCCCTGCTGCTGGCGGAGCCGAGTGTTCCCGCCCTGGGCACCGTGGGCGGCGGACTGTTGGAGGCCCGCGTTCGGGAACTGGCCCTGGAGCGTCTTTCTCAGGGCGGCGGCGGACCGGTCTCCTTCTCTCTGGAGCACGATGGACTGGTCCCCCGTGAGCGCCACAGCGCCGACGTGACCTTATGGCTTCAGGCCCTCCCCGCCGGGGACGGCGCCCTTCTGACCGCCCTGGAGGGGGCGGCGGACCGTTTGGCCGCCGGGGCGACGGGCTGCCTGCTGTGGGAGGGCTTTGGCCCTCCCCGGCTTCTGGACCGCCGGCCGGAGGGCGCGGGCGGAGGCGCCGCCGGACTGGTCTCCGACCCCCGCGGCAAGCCTGCCTTTTGGCTGGAGCTGCGCCGGCCCTGCCGGGTCTTTCTCTATGGAGCCGGCCACGTGGCGGTGGAGACTGCTTCCCTGCTGGCCCGGATGGGCTTTGCCTGCATCGTGCTGGACGACCGGCTGGACTTCGCCCGGTCGGACCGCTTTCCCGGCGCGGAGGAGGTCCGCTGCCGGGATCTGGAGCACCTCGCCCTCGACGACCTGCCCGGCCCGGAGGACTGCGTCCTCCTCATGAGCCGGAGTCATAATCTTGACCTCATCCTCCTTCGGGCCATTCTGCCGGTGGAGCCCGCCTTTCTGGGGGTGCTGGGCAGCCGGAAAAAGGGGGACTTTCTCCGCACCGCCCTGGCCGCCGAGGGATTCTCCCAGGGCGCTCTGGACCGCATCGTCCTGCCGGTGGGGCTCCCCCTGGGAGGCGAGACCCCGGAAGAGATCGCCTTGAGCGTGGCCGCCCAGTTGGTCCAGCTCCGGGCCCGCGGAGCACTGGTTCCCGCTTTGTCGAAAAAATCTGAAAAAAACTGTTGACATCTCCCCGTGCCTATGGTAATATACTTCTTGCGTTGAGTAACACGAAGGCAAAAAACGCCAAACCACTTGCGCGAGTGGTGGAATTGGTAGACTCGCTGGCTTCAGGTGCCAGTGCTCGCAAGGGCGTGCGGGTTCGACTCCCGCCTCGCGCACCAACTAAGGTTGCTGAAAAAGATGCAACCCCTGAAACCCTTGCTGCGGCAAGGGTTTCAGCCGTTTTAGAGGGAAAAATCGAGCACCAACCGAGATGGAGATGCAAAAGGCCATTTTCGTGATGTGGTGTGATTCGAACCTCTGAGCAAAGAGAAAACAGCGAGAGAAGCCCCCGCTGGTAGTTCAAATCGAACTGCCAACGGGGGCTTCTCTCTTTTTATTACGTAGCTGTTTCAGTTGGTGGTATTGCTTGCTTTGTCCTTGGTTCCTTGGTGGTCTTGGTAATAGCTTTCTGCCATGGTTTTGGATATACTTGCGTTGCAAAACGAGGAAAGGAGAGCGACCATGGCAGACAAGAAAAACCTATGCGCTCAAATCGACATCGCCCTGCACAACCGGGTAACAGAAGAAAAAGACCGCCTGGAGATGACTACCAGCCAGTACATCGCAGCACTGCTCACTGAATACTACAAGATGAAAGATGAGAATGGAGGAATCAACATGACAGGCAGCAGAACGATGGCATTCCAGATTCCCGAGGAACTCTTCCAGCGCATCAAGACCCACCTGGCCAGAGAAACGGCTCGGACCGGCGTAAAGCTCACCCAGCGGGACTTCGTCCTGGGCCTGATCGAGCAGGCGTTGGCGGAAGCTGAAGCCAGCCTGGCCCCACAGGAGGCCCCTGAGAGCACCGAGAAAGCCCCGGAGGACAACGGAGCCGCCGGTACCACCCCAGACGCCAGAGAGGCCAGCACAGAGGCGGAGAGAGACACAGCGGACATCGAACAATAACACAAGGAGTCAAAGCAAGGGGCCGGAGGACACATCGCAAGCAGATGCGTCCTCCGGCCCCTTTTTTGTTTTTCCTAGAAGGGGGGTGAACATGATACAAACGTCAGAAAAAACTCGTTTTACAGAGGCTGAAATGGCCACTGTCCGAGACACGGACCTTCCGGATCTGCTGATCTCCCTGGGCTACCAGGTGAAGCGGATCGGCAGGTACTACACCACGCAGGAGATGGACAGCATCCGAATCAAGGACAGACGTACCTGGTTCCGCTATTCAGAGGGCATCGGCGGAGATGCCATCACATTCCTCCAGCGGTTCTATAACAAAAGTTTCCCGGAGGCCGTGGAGTACCTGCTGACCTGGCATGGCCGCGCCCGTGACTCTCCCCCGGTGAGCACTCCGCGGCAGACCAAGGAAAAGGAGGAAAAGGTCCCCTTTACCCTCCCACCTGCCAACGTGGATCACCGAAGGGTGTTTGCCTATCTCCGCAAGCGTGGGATCGCACCCCAAGTGATCCGGGGCTTTGTGGAGGCTGGATTGCTGTACGAGGACGCCCAACATCACAACTGTGTCTTTGTTGGCCGGGACCAATCAGGAGCGCCGGTATTTGCCAATCAACGAGGAACCTATGATTGGAACGGCAGCAGCTTTAAGGGGGATGTCCCTGGCAGCAATAAGGACATCGCATTTCGTCTTCACTGCAGCAAGAAGCATGATGCAGTTTTTGTCTTTGAGGCCCCAATCGACCTGATGAGCTTCTGCACCCTGCACCGGAAAGTAACCTCCAACGCGGTGGCACTGTGTGGGCTGTACGAAGGAGGACTGCGAACCTATCTGCGAGACAACCCACACATACGCCGGATTATTCTGTGCCTGGATAACGATGAACATGGTCAGCAGGCAACCCAAAAGCTCCGAGAAATGTTCTCCGCAGAGGACTATGAGGTGTCTCAACAACTTCCGCAACAGGGAAAGGATTGGAATGAGTATCTGCTGCAACGAAATGTGCTCCGGGAAAGGGGGTGACAATTTCCCAAAGAAGAAATAACAATATGATTTCCGGCAAATCAAAAGAAAAATTGTTGTAGGAGGAATCCAGTATGAAACGCATTTTGACCACGATGTGCGCCCTGACCCTGCTCCTGGCGGCATCTGTCCCTGCTCTGGCCGCTGAACCGGAGCAGAGTGCCAGTTACTACCCCACATCGGTGGAGGAGTATATGGAGGGAGACAGCCCTAGGATCAAGAAAGTGTATCAGCTGTCCCTGGCAGATGATCCATCCCAGATTCCCACCGAGGATTTTGAGCGGGATGGCCGCCTCTATTATCTGCTGGATATGACGCGGAAGGACGAGGTTGGGGTGGACATCCAGACCATCACCCAGACCAAAACTCTGGCCAGTGAAACCAACAATATGGAGAAGATCCTCCAGAGTCTGGAACCGCAGATGGAAGTAACCACAGAGGACGGTTATACCGGCACGCTGACACTGGATCATACCACTGTCAAGGTAACGGCAGACGGTTATGCTACCCGGACAAAGGATCTCTCCGCCACCCGCACCTATCCCAATCTCTCGGAAGCGGATCTATCTTTGATTCCAAAGAGCATTGAGGACAATGGGAAAAGCCTGACTCTGGCAGACGTCCAGTGGGCCGAGACCAGTGAAGCCGGGGCGGATGGTGCTGTTACCCGTTATACCGCCACTGCCAAATATACCGGCACCACCAGCAGCACCTATGCTACCGGCTACACTGTTACGGCAGACTATACCGGCCAAGTTTCCAAAACCAACTGCTCTGTGTTGACCTATACCGCCATTTTCGGCAGCATGGAGGTTCCCGAGGAGCAGACAGACCCGGCCCCCACAGATACACCTTCCAGCGAAAGCTCAAACGGAGCCACGGCAGATATAGACATCAAACAGCCCCTTCTGATCGGCGGCGCGGTTCTCCTACTGACTGCAGGTGGGGTTTTCCTGTTCAAGCGGTACAAAGGAAGGAGCTGATTCAACTGAAGCTAAGAGCACTTCTGCTGGCCACCATGTTATGCGCCCTGTGTGTGGGCCAGGCCAGCGCCCTGGAATATACCATGGAGGCCCCAGACGATTACCTGTTCGGCAGACCTACCAGCGATGACACCATCTACGAATGGGAAGATCCCAATGTAGACAGGAGTAAAAACACCGCCCTGATCCCGCCTGGATTTGGCACACCTACCAGTTACCTCCCCGGCAGCAGCGACCCTCTGACGCCCAATCTCATCCCCGGCGCTCTGGATGGCGGCGGGCTGGTGTCCCAGACAGGGAGCGTCAACTATCCTGTGATCGACACAGGAAATGGGGACAGTTCTGGCCAGGACGTCGGCTATACCGCCGTCACCAGCGATCTCTACTACTCCGGCGGACACCTGGGGACACTCAAGATCCCGGACATCGGCCTGTCTACCAAGGTCTACGAAGGGACAGACAGCAACACTCTGGCTAAAGGGGCCGGTCATTTCCCTGGCACTAGTGTCTGGGACGGCAACTGCTGTATTGCGGGTCACAACCGCGGGGTCCGAGATGATTTTGGAGACCTGCATACCTTGGAGCCAGGGGACTCGATCACCTGGACCACCAAGCTGGGCACACGGACCTATCAGGTAGTCAGCGTGGAAAAGGTACTGGAGACAGACACCAGCGACACAGCCTCTACCACCGACAACCGTATTACCCTATTTACCTGTGTCCGTGATCAGCAGGAATACCGCTGGTGCGTCCGGGCCGTAGAACTTTAAGCGCAGTGCGTTTTCTCTCAACACAAGGAAACACACTGCGCTTTTTTCTTTACTTCTTCTGAATCTCAACTAAATCATGTTCAGAAAGAGGTGGTGAGCAACGTATTGTTCAACACCTCTTTCCGCCCATTATTAAAGGAGGCGCTATGAAAAAACTATTATCCCTGTTTTTGGCCTGTATCCTGCTGCTTGGCATCCTGTCCACATCGGTCTTTGCCGCAGACAGTGTGGAAGAAGCCCTGGGCGAAGTCAACATCTACAATGGAGACTATGAACTGGGCTATCTCTCTATCAATGGAGCAGTCAAAAAACAGACATACACCTACTTTTTGTACGAATCCAATGATGGAACAACAAAGGAGTCCCCAGCCTACTGCGTCAACCCCACCACCCCCGGCGTCCCGCAGAGTGTAGGCCCTGGTGAGAGCATCAAGTACCTGGCCGAGGAAAAGGCCAGCGACCCCAAGGTGGTGGGCATCATCTCCAACGGCTACCCCCACCGCAGCCTGGGGGAGCTAAACCTGGACAACAAATATCAGGCATATTACGCCACCAAAATGGCCCTTTGGTGCTACCTGCTCCCCAACTGGAATATCGCCAATCTGAAGGTAGCCCCCGGCCTGACCGGCTCTGAACTGGACATTGGCAATCGCATCCTAGCCGCTGCCAAGGACATTTATAAGCGGGGTACGACCTACAACTATATGCTCTCTCCCCGGATGACCGTCACAGAGGACAAGTCTACGGCCTACCCCGTGACCATCGACGGCCAGGCATACTTGCAACAGGTATTTACTGTCTGGAGCGAGACCTGGGTGTACGACTATGATGTGACCGTATCGTTCTCTGATCCCGGCAGTGTTCCGGATGGCACAAAGATCGTGGATGCCAACAACAACGAGATCACCGCCGTTACCACCCAGCCCACCTCGGATGGCTACGCGGGCACATTCAAGGTGCTCTATCCCGCCAGCAGTGTGGAGGGACAGTCCGGTAATGTGCAGCTCTCCCTTTCCGCACCGGTAGCCCAGTATGCTGCCATGTACGCTGTGTGCCAGGAGAAGGACAAGTACGGCGAACTGCAAAACTACATCTGCGACCTGGACAACAATGTGCGGCTGGATGTGGCCGCCATCAGCAGTTATGCGGACGGCGGGGAACCCGGCCCGGACGAGACGGCCCTAAAGATTGTGAAGCTGGAGGAAGGGACCGAGCTCCCTCTGGAAGGGGCTGTATTCTCCATCTATGACCCGGAGGGACGCAAGGTAGGCTCCTTCTCCACCGGCCCGGACGGAACCGTGGTAATCCCCCTGACCCTTGAGGGCCACTATACCGTAACCGAGGAGATTCCGCCCCGGTATCACTTGCTCCCGGAGGAGCGCACCCAGCACGCGGATGTGGAGTATGACAAGACCGCCACTCTGACGTTCTGGAATGCCCCCTATGGTTCCCTGCGGGTGGAGAAGCGGAGTGACACCGGTGACGCTCTTTCCGGCGTCACCATCCAGATTAAGCACATCGAGACTGGCGAGACCCGGACAGGCCAGACCAATAATGGCGTAATCGTCTTCGATGAGTTGGCCCCCGGCGGCTGGGAGGTCCGGGAACTGGCTGGCATTGAGGGTTGGATCGCGGACACGGACACGGTGCAGACCGTGGCGGTCGTGACCGGGGAGGAATCCACCGCCACGATTATCAACCAAGAATTGCCCGGCCTGCGGATTACCAAATATGAGCGAGGCAGCATGGAGCTCATGCCCAATGTCTCCTTCGAGATTTTCCGGGACGCCGAAAGCCTGGGCATCTTTCAGACGGACGAGTTTGGCCAGATCCTCCTCACCAACTGCCAGCCCGGCACCTACCGGGTAGAGGAACGGAATACAGGCGGAGACAGCCATGTGCTGGATACCACTCCCCAGGAGGTGGAGTTGGAGGCTGGAGATGGCATCAAAGACCTGGTGTTCTTCAATGACCGCCTGCCCGGCATCCATCTTATCAAGGTAGACAGTTCCGACCTCTCCCAGCCTATCGCCAACGCCCGATTCCGTTTTGAGGCAGTGGATGGCAGCTTCGGGCCGGAGGAGTACACCACTTCCGAGGACGGGACCATCGACCTCTCCAAGCTCCCCGTGGGCACTTATGTAGTAACGGAACTGGAGTGCCCCGGCTATGTGGTAGACGATGCCCAGCGGATCATCCACCTGGACGGCGGTGACCAGGCCCAATTTGTGTTCACCAATTCCAAGCTGCCCTCTCTGCATCTATACAAAGAGAGTGCGGATGGGACACCCCTGGGCGGCGTCACCTACCGACTGTCCAAGCTCGAGGACGACTCTCGATATTTGGATCGCATCACCTCCAGCACAGGAGAGATCACCTGGGAGGGTCTGAAACCTGGCGTCTATTCCCTGCAAGAGGTTACCACAGTATCGGACCATATCCTGGACCCCACAGAGTATCATGTGCAACTGTTCCCCGGTAAAGATGCCACGATTTGTCTGCAAAATGACAAGCGGCCCAACCTGACCATCTGGAAGCACGACGCCGATACCGGCGCGCCGGTCCCCGGCACCGTGTTCTTGGTGAAGGGCGCGGACGGACATTCTGTGGCCGAAGTAACCACTGGGCCGGATGGTTCTGCCACTGTCTCCAACCTCATGCCCGGGGTGTACGAGGTGATTGAAAAGTCCGTCCCGTCTCCCTACCTCCCGGATGCAGACCCCCAGTTAGTCACCCTCTATCCCAATCGGGACCGGGATATGTATTTTGAAAACCACAAGCGGCCCACCGTCACCATCCAGAAAGAAAGCTCCGTCACCCATGACCCCATCCAGTACGCCGAGTTTCACATCACATGGTCCAGCAATAAGACGGAAACTGGGGAGCAGCGGGACCTGGGGACCTTCCAGACAGACGAGGCGGGTCAGATCATCCTGGAGGGCATCGAGGACGGCTGGCTGACCATCAAAGAGACCAAGCCAGCCCCCGGCTACCAGCTTCCGGATAACCCTGTTACAGAGGTCTACGTCAAGGGCGGCGAAAACAAGACTGTAACTATTCCAAACACGCCCCTGTCTGCATTGGTGGTTTACAAGCAGGATAGCGTGACTGGAGCTGGGATCTCCGGCTGCCGCTTCCAGCTGAAATACCTGGGTGGCGAGGTCAGCGGCAGCGGCGGCACTGTGATCGGCACTTACACGACTTCGGCCAACGGCTCTTTCAACGTCACCGGGCTCAAAAAAGGCTATTACATCTGCGAGGAGCTGGAGAGCGACAGCGGCCATGTAATCGACGCCGCGCCCCAGTCCTTCTACATTTCCGGGAAAGACCAGGATATTGTGACTCTCTACTTTTCTAACGCCCCCAAGGGAGCTGTTCTGGTCAAGAAGGTATCGGCGGCAGATAACACGCCGCTCTCCGATGTGGAGTTCCTGGTGACAAAATCGGACGGCTCTGTGGTGGGCGACGCCAACGGCAAGTTCGTGACAGACAGCACCGGCACTTTCCTGGTGGAAGGGGTAGAACCTGGGACCACGCTGGTCATCAAGGAAACCCGAGCCAAGCCGGGCTATCTGCTGGACGATACGCCCCAAACCGTCCAGGTCAAGGAAGGCCAGACCGTCACAGTGGAGTTCCGCAATCAACCCCTGGGAAATCTTATCATCCATAAACTGTCCAGTAAGGACAAGACCCCGCTGGAGGGGGTGCAGTTCAAGATCACCTATGCGGACGGTTCCTACCTGCCGGACGAGGGCGGCAAACTGTCCTCCAATGGGCTGTACTGGACCAATTCGGAGGGGCAGATCATCCTCTCCGGCATCACCGGCACAGTGGTAGTAACCGAAGTGGAAAGCATCCCTGGATACACCATCGACCCCAACACCCAGAGCCAGACGGTGGTGGTCAACCCGGACGATACCCAGCAGCTCTATTTCTACAATGCGCCGGTGGGCGGTGTGGAGTTTACCAAAGTCAATGAAGCAGACAAAACAGAAACCATCTCCGGCGTCACCTTTGAAATCCGCCGCGTCAGCGATGACGCTCTGGTGGATACCGTGACCACCGGGAAGGATGGAAAAGTGTTTCTGCCTCTGGAGGCTGACAACTACTATGCAGTGGAAACCGATTGCCCGGATACCTTCAAATTGGACCCCTCACCCATCTACTTCACCGTAAAGGATGGGGAGACCACCCGCAAGACCGTAACCAACAAGGCGTTTTCGGGTATTCTGTTACACAAAATCGACGCCGCCACCCGAAAGGGAATCTATGGTGTGACCTTCCTCCTCTACGACGGCAATATGAATCCCGTGGATCAGTTCACCACCGATCAGAACGGATACGCCTACATTGACACCCTGGAGCTGTCCGGCAAGGTGTATCTGCGGGAGCTGGAGAACGAGGGCTATATCGTAGACGAACAGCTGAAAACCGTCTATATCAAACCGGGCGAGACCACGGAAATCACCTGGGAAAACCGGGCCATCACAGGCCAGATCCAGATTATCAAGAAGTCCGCCGACTACAACCCCACCAACGGCCTACCTGCTGGAACACTGCTGGAGGGGGCCGTGTTTGAGATCTATGATAAAGCGGGTAATCTGGTAGACACCATCCGCTCCGACAGCCGTGGGCTGGCCGTGTCCAAACCTTTGCCTCTCTCCCGCTATACCATCCGGGAGGTCAAGGCTCCGGCCAATTACGGCGTAAATGAAACGGAACTCACCGCCTATCTGGAACATGAGGGACAGATCGTCAAATTTGAGGTGACCAACAAGAGCCTGACCACCGGCGTGTCCATTGCCAAAACCGGCCCCAAGGAGATCATGGCGGGCCAGCCAGTGCGTTATACGTTCTCCGGCATTGCCAACAACTCCAACGTCCGGCTGGACAACTTTTATTGGCGCGATACCCTTCCCGCAGAGGTACGGTTGGATACGGTGGTCACCGGAACCTATAACTTCCCCGGCACCTATAAGATCACCTACCGTGTGAACGGTGGCGAGTATCGGACCCTGGCAGACAACCTGTCCACCAGCAAGAACTACACCCTGGCTGCCTCGGCCACCGCACTGGGCCTTGCCAGCAATGAACGGGTCACAGAGGTCATGTTCGTCTTTGGACAGACCCCTGCTGGCTTTGCCCAGGTAGAAAAGCCGTACCTCCACTGCACCGCCGTGGCCAACCTGGCCTCCACCTCGTTTGTCAATGTGGCTGACGTGGGCGGCGTCTACAACGGCCAGTGGGTGCAGGCTGTCAGCCGCTGGGTGACCACGGTGTACGGCAAACCTGTCATTCCCACCCTGCCCCGGACGGGGTATTAAGCCCTTGGGGGACTCACAGAAGCTGTGAGTCCCCCTCTTTCTTACAACCAACGATTCTAATAAAAAAGGAGAAATGAACGATGTTGAAGATCACTGCCACTGGAAATCTGACCAATGATGTGGAGCTGAAGATGAACGAAACCACGGGCAAGCCCTATGCCATCCTGCGCATCGCCTCGGACCGCCGCTATCAGGATCAGGAGGGCAACCGGCTCACCGACTTCATCTCCATCAAGGTGCGCGGCCTACTGGCCGAGTTCTGTGCTGCCTATGCCTGGAAGGGCTGCAAGCTGGCCGCCTCCGGCGACTTCGAGACCATCACTTTTTCTGACGATCCCACCCGCCAGCCCGGCTTCCTGATCAAGGCTGCGGAGGTGGAGCTCCTCTCCCCCCGTCGGGCAGAGGAGGCAACCGCTGCCGAGCAGAACCAGTCCGAGTGTGAGGCCGCCTGATGAAGAACACTGGGATCATTTATAGCAGCACAGAGCACACCCCTGTTGTGCTGCCTGAGATGGCCGAGCTGCTCCCACCTTTGAGCGAGGAGCAGCTCGGCGCGCTGGAGACGGACCTCCTGAAAAATGGGTGCTATACCTCCATCATCGTCAATGAGGATCTGGTCGTCATCGACGGGCATAACCGAAAATCCCTGTGCGACAAGCACGGCCTGCCTTATCAGATGCTGGTGTTCGCCTTTGACAATCTGCTGGAGGCCAAGCAGTGGGCGCTGGATACCCAGAAGGGCCGCCGCAACCTGGACAAGTGGGAACTGGGTAAGATCGCCCTGAAGCTCAAGCCGGAGATCGAAGCCAGGGCTAAGGCAAACCAGGGTACGCGAACTGACCTTTCGGCAACATTGCCGGAAAGTTCCGTTCCTGTTGACACCCGCAAAGAACTGGCAGACTCCGTTGGACTGGGTGAGAGGACCATGGGCAAGGTGATGCAGATCGACGAGCACGCCCCCGCAGCGGTCAAGCAGGCGCTGGACAAGAAGGAACTGTCCATCAATCAGGGCTACCAGATCACCAAGCAGGTGGAGGATCTGCCAGAGGAGCAGCGGGAGCAGGCCGCCCAGGAGGCGCTGGACATCCTGAAAGCAAAAAAGGAAATCCAGGAAAAGGACGCGGAGATCGACCGTGAGGGGAAGATCGCCGGAGTCTTCTGCAAGGCGTATGAAAAGGCGGTCCTGCTGGACCCCACAGAGGAAAATGTCCGGATCTGGGCTAAATGCACCCGCATGACCAGGGACGAGATGGAAGATACGGTGAAAGAGTCTCGTGAATTGGCGGAAGTGTTTCGGACCATTGCCGACCTCATGGAGCGCCTCCTGCCGGAAAGGGGGACGCTATGACGGAAATGAGTGTCCGCCAGTGGCAGGAGCGGTTTCGTGCCGGGGATTTTTCCTCGAAAGATCGTGCCGTTCAGTGTGAGGCCGGGTGGTATGACTGGTTCTGCCAGGATGACGCGCTGGCCGGACGGCTCCAGAAGTTGAGCAAGGTGGTCGTGGGGATCACCGACCCCTATATCCTGGACCACTACTATGTCTGGTTCAAGAACAACTGCCCGCTGTCCGGCCCGCTCTATGATGATGTGCGGTTTGAACCGCTGCATGGTGACCGCAACGGGAGATATTTTGTGGTCATACGGGACAGTCCCCATGAGACCCATAAGTGGACCATCTACACGGAGCGCCATGGATTTAAACAGCCGGAATTCACCTGTGCAAACGTGCGGGATATGCTCCGCCATATCAACACCATGGCCCCGGAAACCTGGCGCGGTGATCCGCAGCCTGCAAAAGCACCGCGTTCCCCTCAAAAGAAGCGAAAGGAGGCAGAACGATGAACCGGGAAAACGCGGGTGCCAAGCCGACTGCTCCGCCCAGACTGCCGCCAGAGGCGGAGCAGGAGATCCTGGAGGCGTTGTTCGAGGGAATGGAGATCCACTCCAGCGAGATCGCCGCGATCCTGAAAAAACATGGCGTGTGCGGGGATATGGAGGCCCTCCAGGACAGCTACCGCAAACGCCTGGGCCAGCGGCTCATGGCCAGTCTCCGGGATGAGAGTGGACGGCGTGAGGTGCTGGCCAACGGAAAAGGCAGCTATGTGGTGCTGGAGGGCTGCGGTGATAGACGGCAACTCAAACAGATCCGTCGCCGTATCCAGAGCCAGATGAATGGGCTGGATCTCTCGGCACGGAAAGTGTCCGGCAGGCTGACTGTTCTGGAACGGCTGGCCCACAAGTGGAGAAGGGCTGGTTGAGATGGACGCAAAGACATTCTATGAGCAGATCGCCCCAGAACTGGACCCTGGCGGTTTCAAGCTATACTTTACGGCCCAAAAGCTGACAGGCTTTGATCTGTATGGGCAGTTCCCTTATGATGACTCCCGCGGGATGTTTGAAATGATGAACGGTCACCAGCTCATGCGCTATCTGCTGGCGGATCAGTTCCATGCGGTTCGGTGGGAGATCGTGCCTGGAACCTGCTACCAACGGGCCGTCCTTCTCCCTATCGACTGCACCACACCGGCATATCGGGCATTTGAGCAAAAGCTGTACACAGCAATACTGCAAAACTACCATCTAAATCCTCAGAAACAACATGATCGGAAGGAGCACGATACCAGATGAATGATGCAATTGTGATCGGCGTGGATCATGGCTATGCAGCCATGAAAACTGTCCACTTCTCCTTTCCCACCGGGTTAGTAGAGTACGAACACGAGCCGTACACCCAGAAAGATGTACTGGAGTACGGCGGCAGATACTATGTGGTGGGCAGCGGTCGTCAGCCCCTTCAGAGGGATAAGACCCAGACGGAGGACTACTATCTGCTTACCCTGGCAGCCATCGCCAAAGAGCTGGAGCACCGGGGTGCGGAGCACACCGCCAGCATCCACCTGGCGGCGGGCCTGCCCCTGACCAGCTTTGGCCGGGACAAGAAGTCCTTCCGTTCGTATCTATACCGGGATGGGAGCGCCATTCCTTTTCGCTATGAGGGGCAGGACTATACCATCACCATCCAAGAAGTGTCCCTGTTTCCCCAGGGCTATGCTGCCGTCCTGACCCAGACGGAGCTGCTGGACGAGCCGTCCGTCATCGTGGCCGACATAGGCGGCTGGACGGTGGATCTGATGCGGCTGGACAACCGCATCCCCAACGCTGCCTCCTGCCGGAGTCTGGAACTGGGCATGATCCGCTGTGTCGATGAAATCAGCGAACAGGTGCGCCGGCTGTTCGGACTGTCCATGACGACCGCTCAGATCGAAAGCGCCCTGCGGGGCAGCTCCGGCGGGATGGACGAGCGGATCAGAGCGGTCATCCATGCCCAGGCGGGCAAGTACGCCCGAAATCTGCTCTCGGCAGTCACAGAGAGCGGCCTGGACATCCGAGCCATGCCCGCCATTTTCCTGGGCGGCGGAGCGGCGCTCTTAAAGCGCCACCTTTCGGCCACAGACGGCCTGTGCCGCCCGCTTATCCTGGATGACGTATCCCTGAACGCTAAAGGATATGAGCGCCTTGTGGGGCAGATGTCGCGGGGTGTCGGCAATGGCAGGTAAGCGGCGGCTCAACCTTTCTTTTTCTCTGACATCACCCCAACAGCGTGATGCATGGCACATTCTCAGCTCCATTCCTGCCGGGAAACGGACAGACGCTGTGTGTCGGATGGTGTGTAAAGCCCATGAACAGGATGCCCTCCTGTCTGCCATCCGTGGGCTGATTCGGGAAGAGTTGCGCAATTTGGATCTGACAACAGAAAAAAGCCAGCAGGCACAGGCCGAGGACATGGATGAGAATGTCCTCGGCTTTCTTCTTGCCCTGCAGCAGGAAGGAGATGAGATCACCTGATACGCCATTTTGATATGTTCGCCGGGATCGGCGGATTCCGGGCCGGACTGGATCGGGCTGGAGGTTTCCGGTGCGTGGGTCACTGTGAGATCGACAAATACGCTGACGCCAGCTACCGTGCCATCCATGATATTCGAAGGGAGGAGCGATACTATCCAGATGCAAGAAAAATCGACCCCAACGACCTGCCCGACTTCGACCTCCTGTGCGGGGGATTCCCCTGCCAGGCATTTTCAAATGCTGGCCGAAGAAAGGGATTTGAAGATGCCAGAGGCACTCTCTTCTTTGAGATTGCCCGCCTGGCTCAAGCCAGACGACCTGCGTATCTTTTGCTTGAGAACGTTCCAGGACTGCTTACGCATGACCAGGGCCGGACGTTTTCTGCCATCCTCGCCACGCTTAATGACTTGGGGTACCGCGTGGAATGGATGGTGCTTAACAGCGCGGATTTCCACGTCCCCCAGGTCCGAAAGCGGGTGTTCATTGTCGGATATCTTGATCCCCGATGCGCCGGAAAAATACTTCCTGTCTTCGGAACAGACGGAAAAGCTCTTATACAAATCCTCGGAGGCCCACAGGGCTCAAGAGTCTATGACCCCGGAGGGGCCGCCTGCACACAGACCGCCGGAGGCGGAGGAAAAGGGGTAAAGACCGGGCTGTATCTGATGAAGCCTGACTCGGCGCAGTCCTGTTTTGTGGATCTGTGTATCGGCAGGCCGACACCGACTGAAAATGCCAGGTGTCTGACTGCCAGATATAGTCAAACGACACTCTGTAACCACCGTGGCGAACGCTCTGGGGTCCTGCTGATCAAAGAAGCGACTAAGCGCGGCTATAAAGAGGCGATGGTGGGCGATACCGTTGACCTGGGATATGCGGGCAGCAATACACGCCGCGGGCGTGTAGGACGGGATATCGCACACACACTGGAGACCAGCTGTATCCAAGGTATCGTGGAGCGCGGCGGACGCATCCGCCGCCTGATGCCCCGTGAAAGCCTTCGGCTCCAAGGATTTGCGGAAGAACAGATCGACAAGATCCTGGCTATCACCTCAGATGCCCAGGCCTACAAGCAGGCCGGAAACAGCGTCACCGTTACTGTGATCGAGGCCATTGGCCGCCGCATCCGGGCAGTGGATGAGGAACTGAGAGGAGCGGCAGCATGAGTGAAATAGGGCTGAAAGATCAGTGCTTCGGCGTGGAAGTGGAACTGACCGGAATCACTCGTGAACAGGCGGCCCAAGCCTTGGCAGATTATTTTGGGACGGAGCCTCGCCGTGGCGATGACTACTACGACAGCTGGTATGTGCGGGATGGGGAGGGAAAAGAATGGCGGCTTATGAGCGATAGTAGTATCCGTGGAGAACAAAAAGTGGGTGCCAGATACACCTCCACCTCAGATCCGAGGTATCGTGTGGAAATGGTCACGCCCAAACTGACCTATGCGGAATTGCCCAAATTTCAGGAATGCGTCCGCCGTGTCCGCACCGCAGGAGGAAAAGTCAATTCCTCCTGCGGTATCCATATCCATGTGGATGCTGCAAACCACAACCGGCAGTCGCTAAAAAATCTCATCGGGATCATGTATTCCAAAGAGGATATTTTGTTCAAGGCATTGCAGGTCAATGAGTCTCGGGCCTCCAGGTGGTGTCAGAAGGTACGGGAACCCATGCTGCAAAAGGCACGCAAGCTTTCATCCGAAGAAACCAAAAAACTGACACAGCTGGAAGCCATCTGGTACGAGGGGGACAACGGCAGTACAGAGCACTACAACTGGACACGGTACTATGCGCTCAATCTCCATTCTGTGTTTTACCGAGGGACCGTGGAATTTCGCTGTTTTAACTCCACTCTCCATGCGGGCCGGGCTGCCGCTTATGTGAATCTGTGCCTTGCCATATCGGCCCAAGCCATCGCCCAGCGCAGCACCGTCATGCGCAAGACGCAAAGTGACAACGAACTGTTCACCTTCCGGGTGTGGTTGGTACGCCTTGGGTTGAATGGACCGGAGTTCAAGCACACGCGGGATCATCTTCTGGCCAACTTGGACGGGAATCGGGCATGGCGCTATGACAAGGACAGCTATGATGTCAATAAGAAAAAGAAAAACCGAAGCAGTGAGGTGGCACGATGAAAATGCGCATTGAAGATACCGTGTACGAGGGTACCGGGACAGAAATCATGGATCAGCTTCGGAAAGCTGCCTTTGACCCCACGGAGTTTCCGGACACAGAAAGCTATATTTGGCAGCTTCGCAGCAACTTCATCCGCATGACGGATCAGGACTGCATTCTGCCGGATTGCGGTGTAGAAGCACAGGCGCAGACCATGATCATGGCGCTGGCGAAGATCGGCGCGCTGGAGGTGTTGGACCATAACTGAAGATAAATTGTATTTCGCCTACGGCAGCAACATCAACCTGGATCAGATGGCCTACCGCTGTCCCGCGGCCCAGGTGGTGGGGCCGGTCGTGCTGGAGGGATATGAACTGCTGTTTCGTGGCAACGCAAGCGGAAATGGCGTTGCCACCATCAAGCCCAAGGAAGGTAAGCAGGTCCATGGCCTGCTTTGGCGGATCACACCAGGCTGTGAGCGGTCTCTCGATCTCTATGAGGGATATCCCCACCTATACGAAAAAGAGTCTGTTGCTGTGCGGGATAATGCGGGGCGGCAGCTGACTGTCATGGCCTATGTGATGACGGATGGGGATCGGTGGCGCTCTCCCGCCCTGCCCTCGGAATATTATTACCAGGGCATTCGGGAGGGCTATCGCCAGAACGGACTGCCACTGTCCAAATTAAAACAGGCGTGGGAGTATTGTGCCAAGGAACTGGATCAAGAGAGCAGTAGACTCAACCGTATCTGCGGCGGGCAGACCAAATCGCCCAAGAAGCAACGTGGGAAAGAGCGATAGGGGGAATGAGCGCCACATGAAAGTATTAGTTGTAGAACCGCAAAAGCCCTGCCGTGTGCAGGAGATCGATAGTCTCGCAGCTATGCAGCGGATCGTAGGCGGAGATATTGAAGCCGTGTACCCGTTCCAAGAGCCGGTTGCCCTGGTGTGCAATTCTGAGGGAAAGCTCCTTGGTCTGCCGATGAACCGCCCGCTGCTGGATAAAGATCGCCTGCCCTATGACATCATCTGCGGGACCTTCTTCATCGCTGGGCTTGGTCAGGAGGACTTTGTTTCCCTAACGGATGAGCAGCTCCAGCGGTACAAGTCCCTGTACGACAACGTGCAGATCCTTCCTGTGCGAGCGGCAACCGGAGAACAGGGACGGATCGTTGGCGACCAACACATAAAAAAGAAAGGAAAAATTGACCATGAGAGATAAATACATTTTGACCGCGGAGTCTGTTACCGAGGGTCACCCTGACAAGCTCTGCGACACCATCGCGGATTCTGTTCTGGATGCCTGTCTCAAGGGTGACTCTTCCGCCCATGTGGCCTGCGAAGTACTGGCCACAGCTGGCAAAGTGCTGGTGGCCGGAGAGATCTCGGCAAAGATCATGCCGGATATCCCCTCCATTGCCTGCCAGACCATCCGGGAAGCTGGGTACACTGGGCTGGACTATGAGATCGAGGTCATTACCCACAATCAGAGCGACGATATTGCTCACGCTGTGCGGGAAGGAGTCCAGACTGGGGCTGGCGACCAGGGGATCGTGTATGGCTTTGCCTGTGATGAGACAGAATCCTATCTTCCTCTGCCGGTCATTCTTGCCCACCGGCTCACCCGGCTGCTGACCAACGCCAGAAAAACCGGGATGATCCAGGGCCTACGTCCGGACGGCAAGGCGCAGGTGTCTGTGGAGTACAACTTCGATATCCCCGTGCGTCTTGCATCGGTGGTTCTGTCCTGCCAGCATGACCCGGAGAAAGATCTGGACCAGCTGCGGGAGGAACTCATGGACCATGTGATCCAGCTCGCACTGCAGGAGCTGCTTCCCGATGGGGAAACGGAGATCCTGATCAATCCATCGGGGCGGTTTGTCTATGGCGGATTTGAGGCGGATACCGGCCTTACGGGCCGCAAGCTGATGGTGGATACCTATGGCGGACTGGCACCTCACGGCGGTGGCGCGCTGTCAGGTAAAGACTCCACCAAGGTCGACCGCAGCGGAGCCTACATGGCCCGCTATATTGCAAAAAACATTGTATCTGCCGGTCTGGCGGATCGCTGTACCGTCACTCTGGCCTATGCCATCGGAAAGGCAGCACCTGTGGCGGTCAACGTGGATACCGAAGGAACCGGCGAATACCGGGATGATGTGCTGGAACAGGCCGTCCGGGCAGTCTTTGACCTAACCCCCGCCGGGATGCGTCACACCCTCGGACTGGACAAGCCCATCTTTGCTCAGTTCTGCAACTATGGCGACTTTACCCATCCGGACGCTCCCTGGGAGCAGACGGACAAAGCGGAGGTACTGTGCAACGCCTGTCGCATCAAGGAAGCAGGTGTGTCGGACCGTTGAAACATGTTGCCTCCTGTTCCTTTGGTAAGGACAGCCTTGCCACCATATTACTGGCGCTGGAACATGGGGAGCCTCTGGATGAGGCAGTATACTGTGAGGTCATGTTCGACAAGGAGATCTCCGGCGAGGTGCCGGAACATCGAGATTTTATCTACACTACCGCCATTCCGGCTTTAGAACGCAGGGGTGTGAAGGTAACCGTCCTGCGCAGTGAGAAAACGTATGTGGATCTCTTCACAGGCAAAATCACCCGCGGTCCCAAGAAGGGCCTTCTGCGTTCTTTTCCCATCTGTGGACGGTGCGCTGTTCAGAGAGATTGCAAGCTGAAACCGATCCTGCGATACCAAAAAACGCTGCCGCCCGACACAGTTCAGTATATTGGGATCGCCAAGGACGAGCAGGAACGGCTGCTTCGATTGGCCGGGAACCGGGTCTCCTTACTGGACAAGTACAACTGCACAGAGGAAGACGCAAAGCAGCTCTGCCAGCGGGCAGGGCTGCTTTCGCCTGTCTACACATTTACAACCCGCGGGGGCTGCTGGTTCTGCCCTAACGCCAAAAGAAAAGAACTGCGCCATCTCTATGACTACCACCCGAACCTGTGGGAACGGATGTTAGAGCTGCAGGCCTTGCCCAACAAGGTGAGCGAGAAATTCAATCGCAGCGAGACCTTCTCTGACATTGACGCGGAGTTCCGTCTGGAAGATGCGCAGGAGAGTCTGTTCCAAAATGCTGCATAAAAAAGGAGATGAGAACAACGAGCAATCAGAAATATGAAATCACGGAGATCTCGCACGAAAAGTATCCCTTTCTTCATCGTATCCGGGCACTCCGAGATATGAGTGCGGAGGTCAGAGCCGGTGATTTAGGTGGCTTCGTGGAGAGCGAGAGCAACCTTTCCTTTGAGCCGGACGATACCGCATGGATCTTTGACGATGCCATTGCCTGCAATGACGCCTATGTTGACAAGGGGGCTGTTCTGCGCGGAGAGGCGGTCGTCTGCGACAACGCTTATATCTCTATGGGCGCTGTCCTTTCCGGCCATGCGCGGGTAGAGGACAATGCCTATATACGCGGCGCTGTACTCAGCGCCTCTGCCAGGGCCTCCGGTTTTTCCATGATCCTCAATGACAAGGATACCATGGGCGTTCCCATTCTGTCCGGCCACTGCGCGGTCTATGGTAAAGTATCCGGGGATGTGCGTCTGACAGGCAGCGCATTGGTGATCAGCGGTGAGGAAATCCGCAACGATACACTGGACACCCTGGTGATCAGCGGGAAAAACCGTTCTGTGATCCGGGATTCGTCCCGAGACGAACTGGCTCCTCAACAGCCAGCTCCTTCTCCCACCAAGAAACAGAAAGGCTGTGAGATGAGCAGATGAGCAACTTTTTTGAGCAGGAACTCCGTAAACTGTTTGCGGACGGGGCTGTAATCCATGATCCGGTCTTTGTAGGCCGTGCTTGCCTGGGTGGCTTGGACAGAAACCGTCAGGTGAGGGCTGAATTTGTTACACTGGGCCATGCGGATCACTATGCAGCTCTTCGTCTGACGCTGCTGGACAGCAATCAGGGTGTGGTGGACAAGCTGACTCTTCGGTTCAAGGATGTATGGGGAAAACAGAAGATCCCCAACAACCCCTACCTGCGGGATGGCGTTGATCCGCATATTTGGGTAGATGGTGACCGGATCGATTGGTATGCCTACCATCCCTCCCAGGAGGACTACCGGCAGCTCCGGCGAATGGCCAGCGACTATGTGGAGACTTTTCGCATTCAAGTCCCGGCAAAAGACCACGGGCCCAAATTGGTGTACATCTGCGCGCCCCTCCGAGGTGAGGTAGAGAAAAACATTGAGTTCGCCAGACAGAAAGCCCAGGAAGTCTTTCAGGCGGGCGACATCCCAGTCTGCCCCCATCTCATGTTCCCACCCATCGCAGATCCGGGCGATCCGGTGCAGGATCAGGCCGCACGGGAGATGGGCCTTCGGCTGGTAGAAAAGTGCCAGCAGGTCAATGTCTATGGACCGGTCACGGAAGGGATGTGGGCGGAGATCCATCGCGCCAATAAACTGGATATCCCAGTGGTAACCGATTTGAAAACGAAGGGACGTACTTCGCCCAGAAGAAAGAAAAGCGCCAAGCGCGAGGAGGTCAAATGATCCGAGAAAAGACCACGGAGGACTTGCGGCACATGACCGATGAGGAGGGGCTGATCCTCCAGGGCTGCGGCGGCGACCTTCTGGAATGGGTGGATGGCATCAACGAGCTGCTTACTCAGGAAGGAATCCTGCTGAATGGCACCAAATTTGAACATGCGGCCACATTCCAGCACGACGGTCTCACAAACCTGCTGTTCTCTTTTGAGGGGGTTCAGCTGAATGTAGGAAAGCTTGCGATGTGGCGGATTCAGACACACAGCCAGTTCGGCGGTACTTGGCTGTCCGACTATGTACCCAACCGGCTGGGTGGTTTCCTGGATCAGCCGAACCAGCAGGTGCGAGCGAAACCGTACTGTTCGCTGATTGAACAAGACGGTAACATCTTCAACCTGATGGGGGCAGCGTCCAGAACCCTCCGGGAGCATGGCATGGGTGACCAGGCCAAAGAGATGTGCGACCGCATCACCGGAGGGAATTGCCACAGTTACCATGAGGCGCTGTGTATCATCAGCGAATATGTGGAGACGGAACTGTCCGCGCTCCAAGATCAATCCAAAGGAAAGAAGGAGAAACATGCCTATGAGCGATAACATCACTGCGATTCATCCCAGCTGGGAGATCATCCACGGCGACGCACTGAAGGTCCTGCGCGAGTTTGCCCCTAATACCTTCGATGCGGTCATCACCGATCCCCCCTATGCCTCTGGGGGCCGGACCCAGGCGGAGAAAAACAAGTCCACCGACAAGAAATATTCCAGCATGGGGGAAAGCGCACCCCCTCCCTTTGACGGCGACTCCAAGGATCAGCGATCCTGGACCCGCTGGGCCGCTGAATGGCTCTATGACGCCCGCAAGGTCTGTAAACCCGGTGCCCCTGTGTGCATGTTTATCGACTGGCGGCAGCTCCCCGCAGCCACTGATGCGCTCCAGTGGGCGGGGTGGATCTGGCGCGGTACCGCTGTCTGGGACAAAGGCAACAGCCGTCCCCAGAAGGGCCGTTTCCGCCAGCAGGCTGAGTACATTGTCTGGGGTTCCAACGGGGATATGCCTATCAGCAGACCTGTCCCCTGTCTGCCCGGCGTATTCAAGTATGGCAATCCCCAGAACCGCATCCACCTGACGGAAAAGCCCTTGCAGCTCATGCGGGATGTGGTGAAGATCACCGAGCCGGGCGGACATATTCTGGACCCCTTTGCCGGTTCCGGCAGCACGGTGCTGGCTGCCGTGCTGGAGGGTTACTCCGCCACCGGCATTGAGGTTACGGATGCCTATGCCGCCCTGTCCAAGGAACGGATTGAGCGGGAACTGGCCCAGGGTGTGTGACGGTGTACTGTCTGCCGATTGTCCTTGATGAGTTTTCTGGTAGTATATTGTAGTTTGGGCAGGGTGTCGCATTAGACACCCTGCCCGGATTTTTTAACCTTCAGGGTGCTAACATAGACACCTTTGTGTGGAGATAATCATGTCAGAGGAATATTGAGCATTCCAGCCTGCAAGGTAGGCGTCACCGCTCTGGTCCAGAGCGGTGATTTTTCTTTTCCATGGAGCTGGCAGGCTCTGCCCGCCATGATCATAATCCACTTACCGCTTGAAAATAGGCCCCGCTTCGGCGGGGCCTAACCAACGCCGCCTGGGGCGGCGTTGGGCAAGCATAGCGCAAATGTACATTTTGCGCGCTTGCAGGGGAAACCCCTGACCCCAATGCCGCCTGCGGGCGGAAGGTTTGCGGCAGAACCGCAGAAAGGAGGCACGCTTGGGGCTCTCAAAAGAAAAACACCATCTGCACATTGAGCTGACGGCGGAGCAGTATCAGCAGCTCTGCCGTCAGGCCAAACTCTGCGGGCTGTGTAAACGGGCTTATATCGTCCGGCTCATCGACGGGACTCCGATCCGGGCCAGACCCTCCCAGGATATCAAGGACCTCCGCACGGAGATCCATCACATCGGCAATAACATCAACCAGATCGCCCGCAGCGTCAATGCCGGTATCGCCACGGCAGAGGATGCCAGGCGTGGACTGTTCCTGCTGGATAAAGTCTATGAGTTGATGTACCAGGTGGCCAATCCGTAATGGCTGTCACCAAAATTCTGGCTCGGAAAGGTCGGTTGGATATTGGGATCGACTATATCCTGAACGGCGATAAGACGGAGCAGAAGATCCTCACCGCCCATCAGGGCTGTGAGCCAGGCCGGGAATGCCGTCAGATGCTGGAGACGAAACGGGACACCGAAAACATGGGGGGCGTCCAGTATTACCATATTGTCCAGTCCTTCAAGCCCGGTGAAATCTCTCCCGAGCTGGCTCTGGAAATTGCCAAGACTTTCGTTGCGGAGCATCTGGACGGTTACGAGGCGGTAATTGCCACCCATGTGGATCGGGGGCATATCCATTCGCACATTGTGTTCAACTCTGTGAACGCGGACACCGGCGAGAAATATCATAGCAATGCCAGAAGCTATTACTGCCAGATCCGGGCCATCTCAGACCGGCTGTGCCGGGAGCACGGCCTCTCTGTGATCCTATCCGGAGAGACCTCCAAATCCATGAGCTATGTGGAGTGTCTGCGTCAATCCAAGGGTCAACCTACCTTTCGCTCCATGCTGGAGGCGGATCTCCAGGAGTCCATTGAGGACGCCAATGACCTGGGACACTTCTTCCTGCTCATGGAGCACAAGGGCTACGAGATCCGCCACGGAAACCGTCTGGGATTCCGTCTGCGGGGGCAGGAGCGGTTTCAGTATCCAGGCAGAAAAAATGCCGCATTCACAGAGGACGGTATCCGTGCCGCCATCCTGGGCAATTTGGAGAAAATCGAGACAGGTCAACGGGCCGCATTTTCTGACAGGCCCATGTTTCGTCCCTACCGCAGACACCCCAAATACACGGGCTTTTTGGCCCTGTACGTTCATTATCTCTACCTGCTGGGAAAAATCGAACAGCGACAGTATCCCCCCAGGATGACGCCGCACCTGCGGCAGGAAGTCATGAAATTTGAGCAGTACCGGACACAGTTTGCTTTCCTGCGAGAGAACAACATTTCCACCACTGACGAAATGACCGCCTATCAAAGCCGCACAGAGGAAACACTGGCCGATCTGATGAAGCAGCGCACCATCCTCAATGTGCGCAAAAAGAAGCGGCAGGCGCTGTACGACGCCCTGGCGGATGTGGAGGCCCTGGCACCGGCCAAGGTATGCTATGAGAAGGGGCTGTCCGGCATGGAGGAAGAGTTTGCCCGCTACATGCAAGCCGTGCGCCTATTGGAACGGTGCGGCGTCCCCTCTGAGCATCTGACACAAGAAAAAACGGAGGTGTATAACCAGCTTGCCGAGCTAAACCGGCAGATTCGCGCAGAACGCAAAAAGCTGGACTTGTGCCGGGAAATCCAGACGGCAAGTAAGCAGATGGAAGAAGATATCCGCAAAACCAAAACAAGAGGAAAAGAGGTGGAACACGATGAACATCGGAGGCGGTGAGGCTGCCGACCAGATGGTCCGCATGATGTTGACCGGCACAGAAGTGACAGTTCGGTTGGGTGCATCTGCTCTCAAAAATCTACTGGCCATCACGCTGGCTTTGGCAAAGCACCACAAGACCCTATCCGGAAAGGTCAACATGGGAAAAATGCTCCGGGAAACACGGGATATCCGAATGTTCCCCATGTCGCCGGAACAGTATCAGGCATTCAAGCAGAGAGCGGTCAAACAGAAGATCCTGTTTTCTGTCATCCGGGATTCAGATGGGCGGGGCAAGGTGGTAGATGTGGCCATGCCAGTCACAGAGCTGGAGCGAGCCAATCTCATTTTTGAGCGCATCCGATACCTTCCGCAGGATCGCCAGAGTACACCAGCCAAGGAGCAAGCCCCCATGCGGGATTCCGTGATCCGGGAGGAAAGAACGCCAAAAAAAGAGTCTCGGTCGGAGTTCGACTTGGCCGGTATCAGCGGCAGCTCCAGTATCTCCAAGAGCGAAATCAGTACGGAGACGACTCATGAGCGCCCCTCTGTTCTGGCACAGCTGAAGGGATACCGGGAACAGCTAAATCGGCAGCACAAAGCGGCTCCGGCCAGAAGCAAACAAAAAGGACGCCCCAAGCAGAGATAATGCCCCTACTGTTGGGGAGTATGTTCACACTCACAATCGATTACAAACAAGTCATTTGGTGTGCAGTTTAGCAATAAACACAGGGTTTCAATTCGCTCCAATTTGATAGACTGAGTTTCATTGTTCACCATGCGGTTGAAATTCTGATAGCTCATTCCAAGTTGCTTATAGAGCCAATATTTTGTCCTGCCCTGTTTCTCCAGCAATGCCAACACATTTAGTTTTACCATATCTCATGCTCCTATTATCTAATGTTGTAGTTAGATAATATGGAATTGCCCACCTAAAGGTATAGACTATTACATTGGATAATGTTATAGTCTATACCTAAGGAGGAGTGGTTTATGCATGAGCAAGAACTACGGCAGCACCGTTGCTGCTTTACGGGACACAGGCCAGAAAAGCTGAAAATTCCCGAAGAACAGCTATGTGTACAATTAGGACTGGAAATCGACCGAGCGATAGAAGATGGGTTTACTACATTTATTTCAGGTATGGCAAAGGGGGTAGATATTTGCGCGGCAGAGCTGGTTCTTAAACGCAGAGTATCAGATAACCGACTGAAGCTGATCTGCGCACTTCCGTATGAAAATTTTGGGCTTCATTGGAGTGCGTCTTGGACTAGTCGTTATGTGGAGGTGATACGGCACGCAGATATGGTGCGCTGCATTAGTAGGGAGTTCTCCTATTCCGCATACCATCGCCGCAATGAATGGATGGTAGATCACTCCGGACGGGTGATTGCGGTCTATACGGGTGAGAGCGGCGGAACCAGAAATACCATCGCTTATGCCAAACAACAGCACATTCCGTGTGTTATCATCACACCATAAATAGGGGGACTCAGCAGACGAATCCATCTGCTGAGTCCCCTGTGTTTTGTCTGGAGGTGAGTTTTCATGAAACAAAGCTCCAGGGCCGGGGACATTATCCTGGCCCTGTTTTTCTATGTTCCGGTGGTCTGGGGCGCATTGCTCATTGCCCAATCCTTGGGGCGTGGATTGCCGGAACTTCTTACCAACCTGACAACGGCGCTCCAGCACCCGCTGGATATCCATTGGACAGACAAAAGCCTGCTGTCCATCCTGATCTGCACCGGCCTCTATATCATGGGCCTATGCGTCTACGCCTCTGAGCAACGGCGCACTCGGGACGGTGAGGAGCACGGCTCCGCCGCCTGGGGCTCTCCCCGGCAGGTCAACGCCATGTTCCGCCAAAAAGAGAACAAGATCCTGACCCGCCATGTCCGCTTGGGCCTGGACACCCACAAACACCGCCGCTCCCTCAACGTCCTGGTTATTGGCGGCAGCGGCGCGGCCAAGACCCGCAGCTATGTGAAACCAAACATTCTGGAGGCCAACACCAATTATGTCATTACCGACCCGAAAATGGAGGTGCTCACAGCCACCGGAGGGTGGCTGAAAAGCAAGGGATATGACATCCGGGTACTCAACCTGGTCAACCTGGAGGATTCGGACGGATACAACCCATTCCGCTATCTGAGAGATGAAAAAGATGTCCTCAAGCTGGTCAATAACCTCATTCAAGCTACCACACCAAAGGGCAGCCATGAATCTGATCCGTTTTGGACCAAAGCCGAGACGGCGCTCCTCCAAGCCATCATCCTCATGCTGTTCCAGGAGGCCCCGGAGTATGAGCAGAACTTCTCCATGGTCATGCGGGTGCTGGAATACGCGGAGGTCCGAGAGGAGGATGACGAGTATCTCTCCCCCCTGGATTTACTGTTTCAGGCCATGGAACGGGAGAACCCGGAGAGCGTGGCTCTGCGGCAGTACAAAGTATTCAAGCAGAGCGCAGGCAAGACAGCCAAGAGCATTCTGGTATCCGCCGCGGTTCGTCTGGCCCCCTTTAACCTACCCCAGATCCGGGCCATCACGGACCACGACGATATGGACCTCTATACCCTGGGAGAAAAGAAATGCGCTCTCTACGCCGTAATCCCGGACAATGACAACACCTTCAATTTCTTGGTGTCCCTGCTCTATTCCCAGGCGTTTCAGACGCTTTATTACAGCGCGGACCAGATCCATCATGGGGCGCTACCCCGGCACGTCCACTTTGTATTGGATGAGTTCGCGGCCATGCCGCTGCCAGGGTACACCCGTGAATTGGCCACCATGCGTTCCCGTAACATTTCCTCCAGCACCATCATCCAGAATATGGCCCAAATCAAGGAGCTGTACAAGGACTCCTGGGAGACCATCCCCGGCAACTCGGACACCATCCTCTATCTGGGCGGCAACGAGCAGAGCACCCATAAGTATATCTCTGAGGCCCTGGGCAAGGCCACCATCGATACAAAGACCCATGGGCAGACCAAGGGCAAATCAGGCTCCTACTCCACCAATTTCCAGATGAGCGGACGGGAGCTGCTCGCCCCCGATGAGGTTCGTGCGTTGGATAATCGCTATTGCATCTTGTTTATCCGGGGAGCAAAACCCGTCATGGACCTAAAGTATGAACTGACCGAGCACCCCGCTATCCGCTACACCGTGGACGGAGGCGGAGCGCCGTATATTCACCATGGACACAACACCACACCGGCCATTCCAGGCACACCGTTCTTCCAGGTTATTACTGCCGATGAAACCAACAAAGAAAAGGAGACTGCAGCATGAAACATGATCTGACCACCCGTAAGTATGAGCGCCGCGCACGGAAACTGTACGCCCTGTTTTCCTGCCTCGTTCTGGCGCTGACCGTTATGGTTGTCCCGGCCTTTGCCGCAGACGATCCGCTGACGGTCGTCAACAACCTTTCCGAGTTCATCTTCTCCCTGATTCGAGCCATCGGCCTGATCCTGCTGGGCTTCGGTGTCCTCCAGCTGGGCCTGTCCCTCAAGAGCCACGACCCCTCTCAGCGGGCCAACGGCATGCTCACCATCGCTGGCGGCATCGTGATCACCTTCACCAAGGAGATCCTCACCCTCATCACCGGCTGATGAACATGAGAATAAAAAAATGCCCACCTGCAACCCAGCGCAGCGGTTGCGGGTGGGAGAGGAGGGACAAAGGAATGGAGCGTAATCTCACCGCCAGACGGAAACAGAACGAAATGGATTTCGTCCCGACGAGGAGGTGAAATGATTGGGCAGTGGAAACTGGATCGTAGACAATCTGAATTCCGCCCTGCAGACCTGGAACGACAAACTCGCAGAGATCTGGACCCTGATCAGCACCACCCCGGAGGAATTCAAAGGCGGCGGGATCTGGAACGTGATCGTCAGCATCAACGGCGCGCTCCAAGCCATCGGCTACGCTCTGCTGGTGCTGTTTTTCGTGATGGGCGTAGTTAAGACCTGCGGCAGCTTTACCGAGATCAAGCGCCCAGAGGTGGCCTTCAAGTGCTTTATCCGCTTTGTATTGGCCCAGGCGGCAGTGACCTATGGCATGGAACTGATGAACGCCCTGTTCCGAATAGCCCAGGGTGCAGTATCCACCATCATGGACGCATCCGGCATGACTGCCATGTCGCCCACTACACTCCCGGAGGAACTCATTACCGCCATTGAAAGTGTAGGACTGTTGGAATCCATCCCCCTCTGGGCGGTCACTCTGCTGGGGTCTTTGTTTATCTGGGTTCTCTCCCTCATTATGATCCTGACCGTCTATTCCCGCTTTTTCAAACTCTACATGGCAACCGCTATCGCGCCCATCCCTCTGTCCAGTTTTGCGGGACAGCCCTCCAGCAGCATCGGCGTCGCTTTTCTTAAAAGCTATGCCGCCATCTGTCTGGAGGGCTGTATCATTGTATTGGCCTGTGTTATTTTTTCGCAGTTTGCTTCTGCACCGCCCGCTGTGGGGGATGCTTCCACAGCACCAGCCACGCTGGTCTGGAACTACATTGGAGAATTGATCTTCAATATGCTGGTGCTGGTAGGCTCAATCAAGATGAGCGACCGGATCATCCGGGAATTGATGGGGCTTGGTTAGTCATCGTCAAACAGGTCGTCCACCCGGATCTTATATCCACCATCCGGTTCTGGTTCCCCATACATTTGTGCCTCCCACATACGGTTGCGCACAATAAGTTCCAGCATCTTGTCCTCTCTCCGCCGAAGCAGAATGCCACGAACCTTCCGAATCAGGGAAACTACCCAGGATAGGACTACCACCGCCAGCAGCGCATACCAGATGACGTTGGCCAGAGTCTGGTGGGCATAATACCATTCATGGAACACGGTGGGGACGACCAGCGCATATAGCAGTGGAATGGTCAGGCGAAACACGGCTGCCAACCGGAACACAATGGAGAGAAAAATCATCACGATCCCGAGCATCAAGTATACCATGCGCTCCACTCCCTTTCTAAGTTGAGCAAATGGTACCATAGCCGGGCAGGCTTTGCAACGGTCTGTCCATGAAAACTAAGCAGAAATGTAGGAGGTGAGACCTTGGAGGTCCGCATCAATAAAGAAGTACGGAATTATCAGGAAAGTCTATTTTTTGGCCTGTCCCTGCGGCAATTTTTGTTTGCCCTTCTGGCTGTTCTGGTGGCGCTAGTCGTGTACTTTTGCCTGCATCCTGTTCTTGGGACAGGCGAGATCGGCTGGGTGTGCATCCTAGCCGCGTTTCCCTTTGCCCTGGGCGGTTTTTTCACCTACAACGGCATGACCCTGGAACGCTTTCTCATGGCTTATATCCGCTCGGAATTTCTCATGCCCAAACGGCTCTTATTCCGAACGGAGGATCTCTATGTCAAACTCATGGAACACGCATCAATAAAGGAGGCCATCCGACTTGATTAAGACCCTTCAAAATACACTGAAGCAGGACAAAGAGCACCTTTCGGTGCCCAAGTCCGTACAGGATACCATCCCCATCCGCCGTCTCTGGCCGGATGGGCTTTTTCAGTTTGGCGGGAAATTCTCGAAAACCGTCCGCTTTTCCGACATCAATTACGCCATCGCTTCCAAAGAGGACAAGACCTCCATGTTCCTGGGCTACTCGGAACTGCTCAATGCCCTGGACACCGGCTCTACCACCAAAATCACCATTAACAACAAACGGCTCAACCGCCGCAACTTTGAGCAGGAAATCCTGATCCCGCCCCAGGGGGACCATCTGGACGGGGGCCGTTCGGAGTACAACGCCATGCTGCTGGACAAGGTCACCGACTCCTCCAACAGCATGGTGCAGGAGCGATATGTCACAGTATCCGCCCATAAGAAAACGCCCGAGGAGGCACGCACCTTCTTTGACCGGGTCATGAATGATGTGACTACCCGGCTCAATCACCTGGATTCCCACTGTGAGGAGCTGGACGCGGTGGAGCGGCTGCGTGTGCTCCACGACTTTTACCGGGTGGGCGAGGAGTCCCGGTTCCATATCGATCTGCGGGAGTGCATGAAAACGGGACGCTCCTTCAAGGACACCATCTGCCCGGACAGCATGGAGTTCCGGAAAGACCACTTCATCATGGGCGATAAATATGGCCGGGCCATGTTCCTCAAAGAGTATGCCAGCTACATTAAGGACTCCATGATCAATGAGCTCACCAGCCTGAACCGCACCATGATGCTGTCCATCGACGTGATCCCTGTCCCCACCGACGAGGCTGTGCGGGAGATGCAGAACCGCCTGCTGGGGGTGGAAACCAACGTCACCAACTGGCAGCGGCGGCAGAACAGCAACAACAACTTCTCTGCGGTGGTGCCCTACGACCTGGAGCAGCAGCGGAAAGAGACGCGGGAAATGCTGGATGACCTGACCACACGGGATCAGCGGATGATGTTCGCTGTGGTGACTCTGGTGCATCTGGCCGACAGTAAGGAGGAGCTGGACAGCGACACAGAGACCCTTCAGTCCATCGCGCGCAAGCATCTGTGTCAGCTGACCACCTTGAACTGGCAGCAGGACGCGGGCCTTGTCACCGCCCTCCCCATGGGGCTGCGGCGGATCGATGCCCTGCGGACCCTGACCACCGAGGCCCTGGCCGTCCTCATGCCCTTCAAAGCCCAGGAGATCCGGGACCGGGGCGGCATCTACTACGGCCAGAATGTCATCAGCAAAAATCTCATCATTGCCGACCGCAAGCAGCTCCTCAACGGCAACGGATTTGTTCTGGGTGTGTCCGGCTCCGGCAAATCCTTTACCGCCAAGCGGGAGATCACCGCCCTGGCCCTCTCTACCCAGGATGACATCCTGATCATCGATCCGGAAAGTGAGTATCGGCCCCTAGTGGAGGGGCTAGGCGGCGAGGTGGTGGAGATCTCGGCCACTTCCAGCAACCACATCAACGCCATGGACATGGAGCAGGGCTATGGCGAGGGCGAAAACCCCATGGTGCTGAAATCGGAGTTCCTGCTTTCTCTCTGTGAGCAGTCTGTGGGGGCCGGAAAACTGTCTGCCAAGGAGAAGTCCATCATCGACCGCTGTACGGCACAGTGCTACCACGACTATGTGCGGGACGGCTGCCGGGGCCAGGCCCCCACACTCCAGGACTTTCACGCCGAACTGCTGCGCCAGCCGGAGGCCGAGGCGCGGGACGTGGCTCTGGCACTGGAACTGTTCACGGAGGGCAGTCTCAACACCTTTGCCAAACCCACCAATGTAGACATGAGCTCACGCATCGCCTGCTATGATATCCGGAAGCTGGGCAAACAGCTGCTCTCCATGGGCATGCTGGTGATCCTGGACAGCTTTCTCAACCGGATCACCCGCAACCGACGCCTGGGGCGGAATACCTGGATCTATATCGATGAGATCTATCTGCTGTTCCAGCATGAGTACAGCGCCAACTTTCTGTTCACCCTTTGGAAGCGAGTGCGGAAGTACGGTGCCTGCTGCACCGGCCTGACCCAGAATGTGGACGATCTGCTCCAGTCCCACACGGCCCGGACCATGCTGGCCAACAGCGAGTTCCTGGTCATGCTCAACCAGGCCAGCACCGACCGGCTGGAGCTGGCCCGGCTGCTGAACATCTCCGACAACCAGCTCTCCTACATCACCAATGTGGACTTTGGACGGGGTCTCATCAAGTGCGGCAGCGCCATTGTGCCCTTCATGGACAATTTCCCTCGTCATACGCAGCTCTATAAACTGATGACCACCAAGCCCTCTGACTTGGCCGCGTAATAAAACCAGGGAGGGGCCAAGGCCCCTCCCTCCTGGATCGAGGTGAGATATATCGATAAAATCAAAGAGAAACCCCAGGTGCAGCACACTTTGAAAGAACGGGTCAAGTCCGTACCGAAGGAATTGATCCGGCGGGGGCTGGACGATGGCACAGAACGCCTGCGGGGCCAGCTGCGGGACACGGCCCAACACGGCCAACGGGATAACTTCGGCGGTGACCAGCTGGGCGATGCCGAGGTGAGCGGTGTCAAACGGGCGGAGCAGCTGGCCGAGCGTCTGCTGGGAAAACGAAAGAAAGGTGCAAAGCACACCCCGGATGCAGGCCCGGACAGATACCCTGGCAGTCATGATACTCCGGAAGCCGCAAAGCCAAGAGATGACAGTATTCTGCCTCCAAAGGACCGCCTTCGCAAAAAGGAAGCGGGAGATCCGCTCCGGGCGCAGAGTGCGGGCAGAAGCCGCCCCCAGCCGCAGTCCGCACTCCAAACGCCTCAAAAAAGAAATATCAAGACCAAGGACGCCTATCTGAAGATGCAAGCCGATCCCGCGTCTGTCACACCGCCAAGCGCCTTGCAGCAGGGAAAAGCGTCCTTTGTGCGGGAGCGCCAGGGCATCCTTCTCCACAGCAGGAAACTAGAACGGCGCTTGCCCGCAAGAGAGGACGGCCCCTCGGCAGCTTCTCCCTCGGGAAAACGGCCACAAGGTATAGAGGCCCGCAAGCAGCCACATCAGGTGTCTGGGCAGACAGGTGGTTCTCGTGTGCAGTCCCGGCCTCACGGGGAGACCTCCAGGCAGGCTATGGGCAGCACCGCAAAGACGGCAGTAAAAGAACGAGGCGTGCCGGTCAAATCGGCTGGCCATCCCATTCGCAAAACGGCTGGAATTGGAAAGCCGGGTGGGAAACCGCCTGTAAGAGCGTTTCCGGCCCGACAGGCCCGCCGTGCGGCGGAGGCGGGAGCCAGACTGGCGCGAACTCAAAAGGCCGCAAAGGCAACCCGTGTGACCGCCAGGCAGGCCGCACAGGCGGCAAATCGTGCGCTCCGCGCCGTGATCGGGGCAGCTAAGGCTCTGGCCGCCGCGGCCACAGCAGGCGGTGGAGTAGTGATTGCGGTGGTGGTTGTCATCTGTCTGTGCGGCATCATCCTCGCCTCACCGCTAGGCATCTTTTTTGCCGGGCCTGATGAAACAACCGGGGCCATCTCTCCCGCCCAGGCGGTGGCACAGATCAACGGCGAATTGGGAGAGAAGATCTCCAGTATGCAGGCGGAGGGTGGATATGATACGCTGGAGATCCAGGGACAGCCGCCCCCCTGGTCTGATATTCTGGCGGTGTTTGCCGCCAAAACGGCGGGCGCTTCTGATGGAACGACTGTGGCGATATTGGACGCGGCCAATGTGGAGGCCCTGCGCACAGTTTTCTGGGACATGATAAAACTTACCTCTACCCCCAGTGAGGTGGAGCATCCCGCCTCCGGAGACACTCCGGCCTGGACAGAGCAAATACTCACTGTGACGATCACCGCCAGGACGCCGGATGATATGCGGGTATTTTATTCTTTCACAGAGGAACAGAACAAAGCTCTGGATGAACTGCTGGAAAATTCCGACATGCTGGCTGCCTTGGCCGGGGATCTCACGATCTCAGACGCCACAGCAAAGAAGCTGCTGGCTGAGCTGCCCACTGACCTGAACCCGGAGCGCCGGGCTGTGGTGGAGACCGCCTGCAGACTGGTAGGCAAGGTCAACTACTTCTGGGGTGGGAAGTCCCTAGTGATTGGCTGGGACTCCCGCTGGGGCCAGCTCGCCAAGGTATGGGCGGACGGCAGCTCGACTACTGGAACCTACCTGCCTTACGGGCTAGATTGCAGTGGATTCGTCGATTGGGTATTTTACAATGTTACTGATGGAGAGTACGTCATAGGCCACGGCGGCGGTGCCCACATGCAGCACACCTACTGTACCCCCATCTCGTGGAATGAGGCCCAGCCCGGCGATCTGGTGTTCTATCCCGATGATGAGCATGTGGGAATCGTAGGTGGCAGAGATGAAAGCGGAAACATGCTCATCATCCACTGTGCGTTCAGCCAAAATAATGTGGTGATCACCGGCCTGGATGGCTTTACTTCCATTGGCAGGCCAGTCTATTACAATAAATCGTATTAAAGGTTTGAGAGAGGGCATAATTATATGCTCTCTCTCAAAATTATATAGTTTTGTATACAGTGACGAATACTGGTACCATTACCTCCTGCTAGAGACATACGGTTAATTGACTCATCCCATAGTGATACATAGGGATTTATTGGTGGTCGGAAAGACCCGAAAAGTGCTCATCTACAATTGCATTTAGCTGTGCGGCAATTTCTGAAAAGTCACGATTTAAATTAAGGGTTCGGACACTAATTTTATTTCCGCTCATTTGATAGCTGTTATCTGGCTGGATCTCCTCGTCCGTTGCCGCATATAAAAGCATCCCGGAAACAGTGTGAGGCTGAACACCAAACTCCATATCCTTATTTTTGACATAAGTAAATATCTGGTACAGATTACTGGAGTGGATTTTGTGGATGTCGTACTGCTTCTGCGTTGTATGTGTGTAATATTTGGCATCGATAATAAGCACTTCGCTACCTCTAGTGAGTATGATATCACTTTGCATTATCGGTAACATTGGCCCTACTCCATCATCTAAGGCCCAAGGAATCTGCGAGGCGGTTGCTGTTACCCATGGACACTCTTTGGCATAGTATTCAAGAATAAACTTCTCATATAAACGGTTCATACGTTGTTCGTCAACAAAAGAAGCCAGCTTAAATTCTCCAGAGTCCGTTGTTAGCAGCATCCCGTCAAGAATGAGTTGACACAGACTGATAAGCATACGGTAGGTGCTGTTATTTCTTTGAAAGCGAATTGCAGCCCAGCGGATTGCAGTAGGATCAATGGTGTCAACATTGGAGAAGAATGACATTTCTTTTTTTAAGTCATTCTTGTGTTCCTGATCGACCCTAGCATGTCGCAGTAGAAGCATGACAGTAGTTTTGAGAATTTGATTGAAAAGATTATTTTCAGAAAGCTCGTCATACTCACAGGTTAATACCTGCTTTCTGGAAAGCCTGTTCCGAATAGTCCCCGGCATATCAATTTTGCCACGCACAACGGTAATGTCATCCTTGCGGTTTAGGTACTCTCGATACAGGCCCTGCTTCAACTGTTTGCCGATGCCTTTTGCTAAGATAGAAGCAAAGAGATTATGTATGTTTTCGAATTCTTCGGTAGCAACATCCTCATAACCGCCTTGGTTCAGCGTCGTGAAGGCATATGAAAGCATATAGTATATGTTTTTTATGAAGATGCTTTTGTCTTTAATCATTGAAATACACCTTGTAAAATGTTCTCCCACCGCTGGAGTTTGTTGGCATCATCAAACCAATATTCACTAAGCATTGGAAGAATATCATAGTCAACAATGGAATGCAGCCATTCTTCTGTACAGACATCCCTGCCACAGAAATAGCTGTGGCCAATGCAGAAGCCTTTCCCCAGCGACTTATCGAGAGATATCTCTCGATTCAAATCCTTCACTTTGGAAATGAGTTCATTCAGGGTTTCATTGTTCAAGCTATTCTGGTAATGGGTGAAGCCCTCAGAGTCAAAGCCAGGCTCAACTTCAAAGAAGCTAAAACGGCGACGAAGCGCATAGTCAATCATGGCAAGGCTACGGTCTGCCGTGTTCATCATGCCGATAATGTAGAGGTTCTTTGGTACTGAGAACGAAAGCCCGTTGTAGGCCAGAGTAGCTTTTGTTCCTCTATAGTCTTTTTCTATCAGCATCAAAAGTTCGCCGAAGATCTTACTCATATTGCCACGGTTGATCTCATCGATGATAAAGAAAAATTCTTGATCAGGCTGGTTTGCTGCCTTCTGGCAGAAACGATAGAAAATCCCGTACTTCAACTCAAAGCCATTTTCACTTGGTTTATAGCCCATCATGAAATCTTCGTAGGAATAGTTTTGATGGAACTGCACGAACTCAATTCGACTATCGTCTTTTTCTCCCATCATGGACCACGCCAGACGCCTCGCTGCAAATGTCTTACCAACACCGGGAGCACCCTGTAGGATGATATTCTTCTTGTTGCGGAGAACGGCTACAAGTCTCTCATAGCGTTTTTCGGTCATATAAACCTCATTAAGGAAGTCATCCTTCGTATATGTATCAATAGAATCTTCGGCAACCACAGGATTTTCGTCTCGGATCATATCGAGAATGAAATCATACTCGCCTCTGGTAAGTTTAAATAGGCTGCCCTGCGGATTCTGAAAATACTCCATACGCTCCAGTTCCGGGCATTCTTTTAGTGTAGCATAGTCAATAGGTGAAGTCAGTCCCTCAACTTTCTCGAAGAACAACTTCTCGCCATCCTGTTCTGCGCTGATACGACCGATCGCAACAATCTGCTTTACCGGATTGGATTCATACCCTATGATCATATCACCGGCTTTTGCGTCAAGGAAGTTCTGGAAGATGCGTCGTTTATTTCCGTTTTCATTATAGAGTGTATAGGATTGAACGTCACCAACGGCAATGTCGGAGAAGCTCCATATCTTCGGATTTGCATTTAGCCACCAATATCTGTGATCAGCCTCTCCGGAAGCTGTAGCCACATACAATTCAACTTCGCTTAAATCGACTTTATCAAGGGCGGTAGAAAGTTCGTCCCTCAGTTTCCAAACAAAGCTACCATCTTCATCTTTCCCAGCATCGCGGCCCGTATAGAGGATGGTCCACCACTGTGTAGAGCCATCTTCTCGTGTGGCTGGAGTGATACCTGTAGACTCACAAACTCTTTTGGCCAGTGCAACAGAACCAGAGTTATAAAAGTTTGGTGTCTCACCGTATTTAACCGCCAGCTGAGTACATGATGCCACGCCGCCGTAATCTTTCATGCGCCTCATAATTTCAAGCGCACTGACTGTAAAGATAGTCCTGTCCTTCAGCAACTTGTCCCAATCGTCGACAGAAAGGCCGGGGTCATAATCAACACCATACCAGCCTGTGGTGGTGTCAACTACTGCATCTTTCTTAGAATAATACCTGCTAATGTAGAAGCCGACATCAATAGTTAACGTTTTCAACTCAGGATCAGAATAGCAGGCGTCCGTTAGCTGTGATTGGAAGATGTTTACTAACTCTGTATCCAATTTCAAATACTCGCTGATCTCATCGTATAGCTTCAGAAAATTGCGAATATTGTCAGCGTAGGCACCTTTCTTGAAGCGGTAATCCGCCTCAAGCTCACTGGCAACTGCCTTTACCTCACTCAATTTGAAAATATAATACTTATCCGGATACCGGAGCCAGAGATAAGTACTGATGGCGTTTTCGTATTGATAATGCTGCCCTGCGCCATTTCCGTACTTCTCCAGTAATATAGAGGATTGATTTTTGAAATCCAGAACACGAGATACTACATCATTGCTCTCATCAAAGAGTGCAATAAACATAGCACGAACTTCCTCTGGGGCAACTTTTGCAAAGCCTTGAATCATTTTTGCCGGGAAGTTATTCATTGACGCTAAGAGATTGCATGTCTTGGAAAGAGAGCGAGTGAGCATATCAGCAAAGTCTTTTGCATTGATATCCCAATTGTCCTGAAAGCACTTAACTGCTTCCCATTTGTATTTTTCGTTTGGCCACTGCTCAG
The DNA here is from genome assembly GCF_900626145.1 of Intestinimonas timonensis. Classification (GTDB taxonomy): domain Bacteria; phylum Bacillota; class Clostridia; order Oscillospirales; family Oscillospiraceae; genus Intestinimonas; species Intestinimonas aquisgranensis. The sequence goes on from NZ_LR130816.1 coordinate 105,867, forward strand.
ACACAAAGACCTTTTTGTACTGTACAAGGACCTCTTTTAACCGAAATATATCAAACATAAGCTCCCCCCTTTATTTAGTTGGCATTTCGTAGACTTCTGTAAATTTCGTCGGAAAAGATACCAAGCACCTGTCGCTTCATTTCATCGTTGGAGAGCAACAAAGAGAAGAAGTCCTGATTCTGGGAAAGCCCCTCAATCAGTGCATCATCGATATCGTCAAAGTAAGAAAACTCGAAGTCTTTCTGGGTGTTGTTCTTCGCACTCGTCTTCAGCTTGTCCGATTTCATCAAAATATCACGGATCTGGAGCATTGCCTTAACCACAACATCGTTGTCATAGGATTTTCCTGTGCGACTGTTGATCTCGTCAATAATTTCGGACAGCCGTTGTTCCTTATCCTCGGTAAGGCCAAAGTGTTCTGCTGTCGGCAGTTTCACAACCGGTTTTGCCACAAGATTCGGAGAGATGTGTTCTTCTCCTTTTTTCTGCACAAAGTTAGATGCCTGAATTTTCCCGTCCAGGTTAAATCCAGCGCCTGGATGCTTGATGTTGATATATGCAAGAAGATAAGCGATAAAATTATACTTTTTATGCAAGTCATGATCCTCAAAGCAGGACACTTGCAAGAGAAATTCATAGTATCGGACAAAACTACGCATATCAGCGACGGCCTGACGTTGCTCTTCATACTCATAATGATCGAGAAGCTTCTTGCTCTTCTGCAAGAAGAAAGTCAACCGCTGTTTTTGCTTGCTGGTTATCTTTTCGGAGTACAGGATCTCGTTTGCACTGTCGATATCAGCAGGATCAAACAGCGCATAGGCGTCAATCTTAGCCTCCAAATCATAAATTGCACTGGGGGTCACGGAGTTGGACAGGAGCGTGGTCGTGTAATACGGCGCAGACGCAGCCTTCATATCTTCGTAGCTGTTCACGAAATCCAAGACAAAAGTCTTTTTATCATACGGCGGGCAGATACGGTTTAAACGGGAAAGCGTTTGGACCGCATTCACACCCCGCAACTTTTTTAGCACATACATGGCGCAGAGCTTCGGCTGGTCAAATCCTGTCTGATATTTATTGGCAACCAGCAAGACCTGATAGGCATCCGTGTCAAATTCTTTGGGAAGCTGATCTTCTGGGAAGCCATTCAGGGACGCTTCTGTGTATTCGGTCTCATCATCTGGCAGCTTCACTTTGCCGGAGAACGCCACTAGGGCGTGAATACCCTCATATCCTTTTTTCGTGATGTAGTCCTCAAATGCCTGACGATACTTCACAGCAGCTTGGCGAGAGGCTGTGATAACCATTGCCTTGGCCTGTCCGCCCAGCTCATGCATGACTGTGGTGCGGAAATGCTCAACAATGACCTCGATACGCTGGGCAATGTTGGTCTCATGCAATTCCACAAAACGGGCAATCTGGCGCTTGGCGGCGTTGGTCTTACAACGAGGATCGTCTTCAATCTCTTTGTTGATCTGGTAGAAGGTTGAGTATTCCGTGTAGTTCTGTAATACATCCAGAATGAAGCCTTCCTCAATGGCCTGCTTCATAGAGTAAACATGGAATGCCTCGCGCTGACCTTTGGTATTTAGGCGGCCAAACAGTTGAATGGTAGTGGGCTTCGGTGTGGCGGTAAAAGCAAACATAGAAACATTGGCTTGCTTGCCGTTGCGCTTGATTTCATCGGAGATCATATCTTCCACGTCTGCATCTATCTGCTCACCGGAGCCAAGGGACATGGTCACTGCTGCCATGTCTTTGCCAGCAGTGGAAGAATGGGCTTCATCAATAATCACAGCAAACCGCTTATTTTTCAGGTCCTTTACACTATCCACGATATAGGGGAACTTTTGAATGGTAGTTGCAATAATTTTGGTATTGCCATTCAATGCAATCGCCAGATCAGCCGAGTTACACTTATCGTCCATCACGCGGATGAGACCGGCCTTGTGCTCCATGCCCATGATGGCTTTCTGCAGCTGGCGATCCACCACCACGCGGTCGGTCACAATGATGATATTGTCAAAGATGATTTTGTTGTCAGCGTCATGCAATGAACTCAAACGATGAGCCAGCCACGCAATAGAGTTTGTTTTTCCCGAACCGGCGCTGTGCTGGATCAGGTAATTCTGTGCGGTACGGTTCACACGGACATCGACGAGAATTTTACGAATGACATCCAGCTGATGGTAGCGGGGAAAAATGAGATTTTCAGTCCGTTTCACCTTGCCGGTCTGGTCATCGACTTTCTCCTTCACCTCAACAAAAATGAACTTGCTGATCAGATCCAGGATGGTATCCTTTGTCAGAATGTCCTCCCACATATAGTATACGCTGTATTTATCCTCAAAAGTAGGATTCCCTGCACCGGCTGTCACCCCCTCGCCGTTGCCCATGTTAAAGGGCAGAAAGAAGGTGGCATCCCCGGCCAATTTGGTGGTCATATAAACTTCTTCCAGGTCCATGGCAAAGTTTACAAGGCAGCCCGCCTTGAAGAGAAACAGACGGGTCTTGGGATTGCGCTCAGTCCGGTACTGGTAAATGGCGTCCTGGTAAGACTGTCCGGCGGTGTTGCACTTCAATTCAAAGGAGATGATGGCAAGGCCGTTCAGAAAAATCACCACATCGATGCGCTCTTTATCGCTGGCCCAGACCTCCTCCATGACAGAAAAGACATTTTGGCCGTATTTGCGAGTCAGTTCCGGGTTGAAGGTGGTGGCGGGCTTTGTGTACATCAGTTCCAACTTTTGATTGGAGATCTCAATACCGTGCTTCAGCACCTCAATCAGGCTGCCACGGGCTTTGGTGGTCTCTGCGTTGATAAAGCTGACGATGGTATCCTCCAGATCGTCCTTGTAGATTTTCCGCAGGTAGTCCATTGTGTCCGGCTGGGTATCGTTCAGGAATTTGAATAGCATTTCCCGGTCAACGGCGAACCGGCGGTCAAAGTTGGCGGCCTTGCGGATGACATAACCATTGTCCTGAGAGAGCCGTTCCAGGAGGAACTTTTGAAAGTCTTTTTCGGATAAAACGTTCGTCATTGCACAGGCACCTCCTTTTTCCCAGTCACATACTCGTAGATAAGCGATTTTTTGTAAGCTTCCAAAACAGTTAGCTGTTCTTTTTTCTGATCGCTGATACTGTCAATTTGTGAGCATTTCATGTCTAAATAAGACGCGATATCTTCCTGCTCAGACAGCGGGGGCTCATAAAGCGGAACCTGCGCAAAGTTTGAAAATCTCAAATCCTGTCCGTCTCTAATGAAATTACAAGTACCCTGTAACGCATTTATGTACGACGAGGACTTAAACAACCATTTGTAAAAACGTGGACAGATTGGTTTATTTGCCTTCAAAACGACATAATGCCATGTGATACATCCTGTAGTCTCACTCATCTCAAGGCCACCTTGAAAACTGCGTAGACTGATGACAAAATCGTATGGTTCAACATGCTTCCAGTTCTCTAACCCCTGATTGGCAAAAACAATTTTAGAATTTTCACGTTCCATGTACTCTTGCTGAGTAACAATGCCATGCTTCTGACTAGCTGTGAGCTGCTGGTCACCTTCACATTTTCTCTTATCTGAATTATGAAACAGATACTTTGAAGGGATTACTTTCCAGTGCACTGGCATTTGTTCTATCCATGAAATCTGGTGGCATGCCATCTCCACATCAGGGTTCAGCCCCTTAGTAACTGCCTCAGTAATAATAGAGCGTTTATATTGCTCCAATGTGTCGATTTGGGTCTTGATATCTGCAATGAGGGAATCAATTTCGGCGCATTTGGCATCCAAAAAATCAGCAATATTCTGCTGCTCAAATAAATCAGGAATCAGATATTCGATTTCACGTAGCTTTTTCCAATTTGTATCGCAAGTTCTTACTCTTATACCGGTAGATAAAGATAGAAACAACCCACAGTAAGCCATAGAACGCATTAAATACATTAGGTATTTTTTACATTGGGTGGTATTTAAAACATTAAGTACTGGAGTTGCTTTGCCTCTGGAATCAGATATTCCAATGGCACCAGCGAAGCCATCCATTCCGTGTATAATAAGGTCACCTACATCAATGCCTTGATAACCTGTTTCAGTCAAAGAGACAGTAAAACCATCCTCCCTTCGATTGGAACGCAGCGTAACTTCACCATTTCGAAAACAAGTAATAACCTCGTCTGTCTCCTTCGGCGGTTTATTAAGTAATGAGATAAAATATTTTCCTTTATTAATTCGCCAAGTGCTGGGGATTTGTCCGACCCACTCAATCCCGCTATCCTTCATCGCTCTCATACCATCACCGCCTCACTTGAACAGTTTCTTCACACGCTCCGATACCGAAAGCTCCAGTTCCATAAACTTTGCTTCCAGCTCTTCGCTTGGCATCGGCTGCTGATACTTATAGAAATAGCGGGTAAAGGGAATCTCCGCACCGGTTTTCACAACAGGCTTCTTAGCCCCCAGATTCTCCTCAAAGAACCACTGTGCATCCGGAATATGGGGTAGCACCTCGCGGGCCATGTAGTCCTCAATGCTCTCGTCCCACTTTACGATCTCGGTGTCCTTGGTTTCCTTGTCGTAGAGCACATTACCCTTACGGTCACGCTGAATTTCAGCGGACTTATCCATAGTGGAAAGGCCGTCGGCGATCTTCTCCAGCAGTTTCTTATCTGCAGTCACATTTGCTAGCACCTTGGCAAGCACCGGCATGAATGCCGCAGGAGAAAGATAAACCTGAGCAGATATCGCATCACTCAGGGTGGCGACAATGGTTTCATAGACCGGCTGGTTGTTCTGATAAGCCTCCAGCTTTTTCCGCTCTTTCCCGGTAAGTTCCTCGGCGTTTTCCAGTTCATCTACCTTTGCCTGGTCATACAGAGAGGACAAAGAACCCTTGGAGAGCATGGCCTCAATGCGTTCGGCGGTAATGGCATAGCTGCGCTGGAGCGGCTGCATCACCACATACTCCCGGTAGATAAACTCCTGGTTGGGATAGATCTTGCAGTATTCGTTTTCGGAAAAGTCGGCATACATCTTTGTGATGGCCGTACGATCTTCAGGTGTAATCTCATTTTTCTTATCGCCCAGGGCTTTCCGCAACTTCTTGAAGAAACTGGACGCATCGATCAGTTGAATTTTCCCTTTACGCTCCGGACGCTTATTTTTGGAAAGTACCCATATATAGGTAGCAATACCCGTGTTGTAGAAAAGGTCTACAGGAAGTGCGATGATTGCTTCGATCAAGTCGTTTTCCAACATCCAGCGGCGGATCTGGCTCTCACCGGAAGCTGTGCCGCCGGAAAACAGCGGGCTGCCGTTTTCGATAATGGCAGCACGGCCAAAGTTGTCATCCATTTTGTCGATTGCTGATTGCAGGAACAGCATCTGCATATCGCCGGAACCGGGCAGTCCAGCACCCCAGCGGCCGTCAAAGCCCTTCTTGTATTCTTCCTGAACAGCAGTCTCTACACCTTCCGCCGCATCCTTGCCGCCCCAAGGAGTGCCAAAGGGAGGATTTTCAATCACGAACCGCATCTTGGTGCCCTCAAAGCGGTCGGCCTTCATGGTGTCCTGATAGCAGATGTTTTCTGCATTCTGGCCTTTGATCAACATTTCCGCCAGGCAGATGGCGTAAGATTCGGGGTTAATCTCCTGACCAAAAAGTCGTACATCGGCGGTAGGATTATACCTCTTGATAAAATTGTAGCTGGTGGAAAGCATGCCGCCCGTTCCACAGGCCTGATCCAATACAGTGATGACCTTGCCGTCATCAAAAATATCATCGCAACCTTCCGCCAACAGGATATTGACCATAAGTTTGATAATGTCTCTGCCGGTATAGTGATCGCCAGCTTCTGCATTTTCTGAGAACTTTCGGATTAACTCCTCAAAAATGTAGCCCATCTTCACATTATCAATGGTACGAGGATTCAGATCCAGCTCGGAGAACGCCTTGACCACAGAGAGCAGGCGGTTGTTTTTATCCATCTTATCGATTTGCTTATCAAAGTCCAGGCTACGGATGATGTCCTGGATGTTTGCAGAAAAGCCTTGGATATAAGCCTTGAAGTTAGCCGCCAGGTGGTCAGAGTCGTTGACCAATTCCGCCAAGTCATACTCACTGGTGTTGTAGAACTGGAAACCGGACAGGCGATACATCGCCTTTGCCGGATAGTTCGGATTTGCCTTGAACATTTCCACGACCTTAGCCTTGGTGGGTGCCAAAGCACACTCAAAGCGACGGATGATGACCATCGGAATGATGACATCCTTATACTTATCGCTCTGGTATGTACCACGCAGTTTATTTGCGATGGACCAAATGAAGTTTACTTCAGTAGAAACATCAATGGGCGAGTCATCCCACATTGCATCAATGATATGTTTGTCTGCCATTCCACGTACCTCGTTTTTCATTATAGTAGTACCATGCTACCTCTACTACATTATAATTCTTGCTGTCCTATAATCAGGATTTTATTTGTTTACCGGTCATCATGTTAAAGTGCTGGCTTTGTCCCAAAGCATCAAAAATCATCTCAAAAACTCGTTTATAGGCTTCCACATCCTCGCAGTCCTCAACATAGTTCAGACCGTCGCTGATACCGTTTGGATTATTGATGTAAGCCAACAAAGAAGATGCTAAGTGATAATTGGTCATATCCGGCTTTTCACCTTCGACCTGGCGTATAAACTTAGTCCGGTTTTCCGCTTTCTCTAGTACAATTTCTCGGAGATCACTTCCTTCGTAACCGCAGAGCTGGAGAAAGTAGTATTCGAGAATGCGCCTCATCACATTCAGAGCAGGAATCGTAGACTTAATGTCTCGAAGCTCGTCCCACAACGCGGCATAAGAGTTCTGAACCGGATTGTAGTTTTCTTCTTCAGTCGGTACCTCCTTACTCTGCCGCTTGCAGAGTTTAACGGTGGAAATGTTGTCGTTCTTTCGGATCATGTAGAACGACGTACAATTATAATAGCCGACCTGTTGATAAGTGACTTCACGATGGAAATACACATTATGAGTCAGGATGAACAGCTGCTTGATGTAGTCACCTGGGACCTTCTGATTCAGATACTCAGTATTGTTTCGACAAACATTGATCATTTCACGAACAATGGCACTGACGAGGAACAAGGCTGTACTATCCATGCTAGATACCGGATCATCGATGACGACAATCTTTTCTTTCAGTTCCTCACTGGTCATACTGCCACGTACCTGATGATAGAAGTACAGGAATGCGATGAAGTTCCGCTCGCCCTCACTCAGGTTTTCAGCAATGGAACCGTCCTCACGGATAACCTCGTACACATTCTCAACGCCTTCTTTGGCACGGATGCTAAAGCCTTGGAATCCAGAATCCTTCAGAATCTTATTGATGCTGTCAATAGCGGCCTCGGTGTTTGCATTGTGTTTATTGAGGTCGGAGATTTCTTTTGTCAAATCTCCAATTTCCTTTTTAAGATTCTTCCCGCGCTCGGTTACAACTTCAATTTCTTTCTGTAGGCGAGCAACCTCATCATGATAGCTCTTAACATCATCAGCAAGTACAGATGCAAGGTACTGCATAATCTCCGTTTTGCACTTAGTTTTGCTAGACCTCTTGGCAGAAATGACATCATTATTGGCCTTGATGATCTTGTTGATGTCATCAATCAGAGCGCCAATCTCAAGCAGGAGCGTATCGGTATCTTCAAGGGAAACTTTCTTTGAAGGCTCCTTAACTTTCTCTGCAATACGCTGGCGATTAATCTCAAAATTACTTTCCAGCAAGGCAATCTTTTCCTGATAGGCCTTTAGATCAATTGTAGGCATGACTTCGTTGGTGTTTGCCTGGAGAACCCGGAGGATCTCAGCGGTTTCTCTCGCGTATATTGCTTGGAACTGACCGAGGTCACGGACGTCCTGCTGGTACTGAGCATCAAAGGTGGCGGCAATTTCGTCTTCAAAGTTTGCCGGTAGCTTCTGCTGGCAGTAAGGACATTTCCCACCGGCAGCACCAGCATAATGGGTATGACCGTCACGGACCCAGTCGGATGCTGTGTCACCAAGAGCCTTCATGAATTTTGCAAAAGGCGTATCACTGCTACTGACAATCATCCTGTCGAGCAGGTCTTTTCCGGGAAGACTGCCGTAGGTGGTGGCAGCCGCTTTCTTAAACTCCGAATAAGCTCTGGCCGAATCATCAAAAGCTACATCGTAAAGACGCTCCAGTTCCGCCAAATCGTGATCGATGGGGTTAGCTTCTTTAATAATGGCCTCGGCAAAATTCTTCTTTTGCTTCTTGCCATCCATGCACTTATCAAAGCGTTTTCGGATTGTTGCTGTCTTAGTAAAGCAGGTGTCTTGAAACTGTGTAAGTGCAGATTCAAGACCCTCAGTTTTCTTTTTGTATTCATCAAGAGCTGCTAAACGTGCCTCAGATTTCTGCCTTTTCTCATCTGAAAGTTTATCAACTTTCTCTTTAGCTTCGATGTCTTCCTCCCCAAAGATAAAAACACCCTTGAGATCGCCGTAATTTGCAAAGTTGTTGTTAATAAAGTTCTGGTTATAAACGAGTACATCAAAATCAGCAGCTGATTTTCCGTCACCCCACACAACACCATCGTCTTCTTCTATGGCATAGGCAATAGAAGACTTTCCAGCCCCATTATTTCCATAAAAGAAGTTGACGAATGTAAGCTCATTAATGGGAACATTTGAAAAAGTTGCTCTATTGAGCGTAATCTTTGTAATTGCCGAAGGCACCTTACTTTGCATTCATTTCACCATCCTATCTCTCATTTTGATGTTCAGTCCTGAATTTTTCCTTTGCGCACCCATTCATCAACTTCAGAGATTTTGAATTTATATCGTTTGCCAGCCCGGTAAACCGGGAGTTTTCCTTCTTTGATCCATGTACGGACTGTATCCTGGCTGATACTGAGATGCTCAGCGACATCTTCCAGATTAACCCACTTCTCAACCTGCATTTCTTCATATTCGCGACTCATCGTATGACCTCCATTTTATGCGTAACCATGAGCTTAGAGTTTAAATACTCTGTATCCGGCCTTTTCTAAAACCTCCACCAGATTGACTCGCTTAATCGCCCAATGCGTCCGGCTAAGTTCATTATAAGCCTTTGCGCCTCCAATGCAGAGATCCGCAGCGAGGTCTATCAAAACCTGTTGAGGTAATGTATTCAGTTTAGTGAAATATATTTTGATTCCGTTATCCTGCACCTTTATATCTGTTACATAACCGTAATAGGCCATGTGGTCAGGATCAGTCTTTGTAAAATAATGATTCTCGCTACAAAACAGTGCGGGAAAAGTCTTGACGATCTCAATTGCTTCCGGAGTGAGCGCAGCGCACTGTGCTTTCATCTCATCCGATGTACTTTCTGTCAAGGCTCGATTCTTTGGAACCATAAATGTTGCACCGTCATATTGCTCAGTTCCAAGGACAAAGAAATTAAAACAGTCATAGTTGAATGTGACACCTTGTCCAATGACAGTCCCGCCGGCTGGTTGAGTTCCCTGCATAATGAGCACAGTCTGATTCGTTGTAGCATCATAATGTTGAACATACGCAATCTGTGTACTCTCATTTCCATACTGATTCAGATTTGCCTGAATTGGTTGCTGCGGTTCGTTGATTTGGGGGAGGCTTTGTCCCATCTTTGCAATCTGGGTGTCATCACTCATTTCATCAGTCCTCCTGCTTTTTGCTCCTGTAGTAATTCTCAATGTGACCTATCTGAGTCCCGTTGTTGCCATACTGATAGAAATTAAATACGAAGGGATTATTCACGGTCTGTTGAACCGGCTCAGCCTGCACATCTTCAGTGATGACCGTTTCAACTGGCTTGGAATCTGTTTCTGATTTCTCTACATCGTCTGCATAAAAGATCGTCAGATTATCAAGAATTCCCTCACCAATGTGAGCAGTGAATTTTCTCTGACCTCTACCAGCAGATGGACACCACATATCGTAGGTTTTCTTGCCTATGCCGTTATTCTTTCGATTTACAACTACATAATGCCAAACGCCAAGTAAGAATGACGGGAGGCACACTTCTTTAAGGTCGCCAAGTGCGGCCTTTTTCTTTTTTTCACCATTTGGCTCAATATAGAACTCGTCACTGGCTTTGATACTTTGATCTTGCTGAATCAGGTCGACAAGGGCCCGAACTAGATTGATATCCTTATGGATCGTCTTGTTCACATCGAGGAAGTCATTAACAAATTTGATCATTCCGTTTAGGGATGTTTGATAGTCGGTCTTCACGGTCATATCGAAAGCGGTTACAACCTGATCATCATCAAATGGAAAATAGGTGCTGGTCGAAGTTTCGCATCTCTTATAGTTGTTCACTATAGCCCTGAGTTTTTCCTTACCAGGATTTGTATAGGCGGGATTAATTACCTTAATGAGGCCTACCAGAACTTCTGGGTCAGATAGGCCGTCACTGTCGCCCTTGTAATGTTCTCTCGCATTCATTCGTTGCCGGAGGGCTTGCAGCACCAATGTGAAAAAGGTACCTCCACACAAGCAAGGATATTCGTTTGTCGTCACAGGTTGTTCCTCCAATTGACAGTTACTTAACATCAAAATGCAGTGGCAGTTTAGGATATACAACCCATAACAACCCCCACTAAAACACATTATATCTTAAAAAACTGAAATTACAATCCCAGCAATGAACTCGCTATGGCGAGAATATAATGGCTCTTTGCATTGCTGACCTTATAAACCCTATCAACTATGGAAGATGACCTTACAAACGATTGGATATTGTATGTCCAACAAGGTCGAGGCCTAGATTTCTAAAAAGTTTTCTAATCCGGACATGGCCTGTCCGCTTTAACCTGTATGATTCGGCCATGGAGGTGAAAGGGGGTGAGAGTGTGAGAATCAACGACCGGCAGCAGCAAATCATCTGCCTGCTAAGCCAGCGGCGGAGCGATACCGTTCAGAATCTGGCGGCGGAACTCGGCGTCTGCGAACGGACCATCCGCCGTGACATTGAAGAGCTCACACTCAACTACCCCCTTGAGACAGTCCGGGGCCGATATGGAGGCGGGGTCAGGATGGCCAACTGGTACTCCCAGGACCGGCCTAAACTATCCCCCAAGCAGACGGCCCTACTTAAGCGACTAGCAGTTGGACTGCATGGCGAGGACCTGGACGAAATGAACCAGATCCTGGCCCGTTTCGCTTCCTGAAGGAGCGCCCACCGCTCCACGGCACCTTGAAAAGTTCATACCAGCAGTACGGATCACCACCGAAACAGTCGAGCGTCATGCAGCGCGCGCCATGACACCCACGGCAATGCCTTGGGCCGAGCGAGAACGCCACCTGCATGGGGCGCTATGGTATGCGCTTTTGCAATGACGCTGTTTGGGTACATAATGAGACACCTTGCTTGGCCTGCGCGTAAGACAGGCGGCGCTGCCCTGGAGTTGAAAGCAGTAGAGACTCCAGGTAAAAGCCCGTGCGGCTTCTTGCCGGAAGCCGGTCCGTACTGTTCCCCACCGTCGGGGGGCGAGCTGCAAATACGACGATAATGAAAAAGAAAAATAACTCACTTAATTCAAGGAGATTTTACAAATGATTAGTTATCATAACAGGCAGGTCGCACATCATGAGATCGACCATATCTTTCAGGACCTCTTCCCAAGCCATGGCATGACGGCCCGGCTTAGCCAAATTGAGTTGAGCCACAAGATGCTGGATGCCATGATCCACAGCAAGATTGCTTTAAGTGACGCGGGAACGGGGATTGGCAAGACCTACGCCTATCTGGTGTCCAGTGTTTCTTTTTCCCGAGCGTTGAACCGGGAGAACATCCCATCCCAGCCTATTCTCATCTCCACCTCCAGCATTGCTCTGCAAACGGCGGTAAGGGAGGAATACATCCCGTTTCTTTCCTCGGTTCTTATGGAGGACAAGATGATCCAGACTCCCATCCGGGCGGTCATTCGAAAAGGAAAAAGCCACTATGTCTGTGATGAACGCCTGATGCGCCGCCTGCGGCAGGTAGACCTGGAGCGAAAAAATCCGCTAGCAGCTCAGGCACTCCTCTCCCTGCGGGATCATTTGGACGCAGACCAAGCCCCCCATCTTAGCCAATATGATCGAAATCGGGTATGTGTCCCCACGATTTGCGATTGCCGCCGGGACAGCTGCCGGTACCTCTGCTATATGGAAGCTTGCAACTCTGACCGCTATCTGTTTCAGATCTGCAACCATAATCTGCTGCTGGCCGATGCCATCCACCGGGGCAGCGGCCGCCGGCCTATCCTGCCGGATGCCTGCACTTGGGTCATCGATGAGGCACACAAGCTGCCTGAGACAGCCCGGCAGATGTTTGGCGTAACGCTGGCCGCAAAGGACATCCGGACCCTGATCCGCACCCTGCGGGCAGAGCGGTATCTGCTAGCATCGGAATCCCTGGCCGAGATGGCAGCGGCGCTCCTGGATCTCATGTCCATGCCCCCTGATGGCGACCGCCCTTTCTCGGACTATGTCCAACACATGATTGGACCGGCCCGGACCTTGGTGACCATCCAGAAACAGATCGGCAAAGTGCTGACACCGACCACCCGAAAGGAATTGGATCGGATATCTTCCACAGTTCACCTGTTTCTGGAGGAACGCTCCGACCTGGTATTCTACACTATGGAGGATGACGATGGCGGCACATTGCTGTGCGCTTCCATCTCCGACCTGACTGCCCAGCTCCATGCAACACTCTGGACTCAGCCCCAGCCTATCCTCATCACCTCCGGTACCCTGGCGATCGGCAAGGATTTTTCTCGTTTCAAAGAGGAGGCCGGTCTTACCCGCAATCCAAGAACAGAGGAGTCCGTTTCGCCCTCTCCGTATGATTACCGGAAGAACTGCCTGCTCTATGTTCCCGCCATGCCGCCCAGGCACCACGATGCAGATTACTTTGACAAGCTGGCCAGTGAGATCCGGGATCTGCTGATCGCTGCCCATGGTCACGCATTGGTGCTTTTCACCTCCTATGCCGCCATGTCGGCGGTGAAGGAACGTCTGAAATACCAGCCCCTACCGTTCTCCCTGTTTACCATGGGGCGCAATGCCCCCCATACCATGGCTCAGTTTAAGGCAACTCCCGGAAGTGTGCTGCTTGCCACCGGCGCTGCCTGGGAGGGCTTTGACTTTCCCGGAGACTGCGTCTCTTTGTTGGTCATCCCAAGACTGCCTTTCCAGTATCCGGACGCTCTGCAAGAAAAAAAGCGTGAGGTATATCCAGACCTTCGCTCTTTCATCCGGGCCGTGGCTGTACCAGAGATGCAGATCAAACTCAAGCAGGGTTTCGGTCGAGCCATCCGCTTGGAGACTGACACCTGTGCGATTGCCATTTTGGATGAACGAGCTGCCAAGGGCAGCCGTTACTTCCAGGATGTTCAATCCGCTCTGCCGGAAATGCCTATCACCAGCAGTATCTATGCGGTAGAACGGTTTATCCAGCGAGTCAAGGATGAGAGCTACTTTGAGGAGGCTGCGTGATGGAGATCCGAAACGAACTGCGTTACCTGTTATCGGTGGGTCTATGGGAACGGATGGCTGCAGACGGCCTGCTGACCAAAGAAGAACTGGCCAGAGCCAAACGGCTGTCCGCAGAACGATACCGGCCCGGAACTGTTTGGGAATAGTGCTGGCTATTCCCGCAGGGGTATGGTATGGTTTCGTTACCGAAAAAGATGAAAGAAGGCGAATGAGAAATGGCTGAAGTACAAGTAATCCCACCCAAGGCAGCGAGACCAGACACCCTGCGGGTAGCAGCCTATTGTCGGGTCAGCTCCGACTCTGCGGACCAGCTCCATTCCTATGCCGCCCAGATCCGGGCCTATACGCAGGCGATCAACGCCCACGATGGCTGGGATCTGGTGGACATCTACGCGGACGAGGGTCTGACCGGCACGCGGATGGATAAGCGTGAGGACTTCAACCGCCTGATGGCAGACTGCCGGAAGGGCAAGATCGATAAGATCGTGGTCAAGTCCATCTCTCGATTTGCCCGAAATACCCGTGACTGTCTCGCCACCCTGCGGGAACTTTCCGCGCTGGGTGTGACCGTGAAATTTGAAAAAGAGAATATCGACACTGGAACGCTCACCTCAGAACTGATGGTGAGCGTTTCCGCTTCTCTAGCCCAGGAGGAATCCATCTCCATCTCTAAAAACCAACGTATGAGCTATCAGCGCCGCATGGAGCGCGGGGAGTTTATTACCTGCTCCGCACCATTTGGATACCAAATCGTTGATGGTAAGAATCTCGCAATCGTAGAGGACCAGGCAGAGATCGTAAAGTGGATCTTTGCAGCCTATCTAAAAGGATATAGCTCCGAGTGGATCGCCCGGGAGTTAAGTGAGAATGGGCCTGCCCCCCTTCATGGTGGACAAAAATGGCATCAGCAGACCATTCGAAAGATCTTAACAAACGAGAAATACATTGGGGATGCCCTCTGTCAGAAAACCTACACAACCAACACATTTCCATATCGCAGGAAAGACAACCATGGCGAAGCGGACCAATATTATGTAGAACATACCCACCCTGCCATCATCAGCTATGAGGACTTTCAAAAAGTTCAGGAACTGCTGAAACGGCGGGCAGAGCGACAGTCGATTCGACATGATCAGACTCCGCTTGCTCGGAAGATCATCTGTGGACAGTGTGGGGCGCTATACCTGCGGAGAATTTCGAAAGCTGGATATGTTACCTGGGTATGCCGCAGGCATGACAGAAAGGCTGCCGACTGTCCCAATGGAAGGATCAGGGAGGGCAGCATCCATACGGCATTCCTTCGGATGTACCACAAGCTGAGAACCCATGACGGCATCGTGCTGGCACCTGTGCTGAAACAAATGGAGGCCTTGTCAGATGCCCTACATCGCGGCAACCCGGCCATGCTGGCGGTCAACACAGCCATCGCCGCGGCATCCGAGCAGAGTTACCACCTCACCAAGCTGCACACGGCAGGTCTCCTGGACAAGGCTGCCTTATCTACAAAGCAAGCTGAACTCAACGCTAAGCTGACAGAACTGCGCCGGGAGAGGCGAAAACTGCTTTGCAATGAGGATATTGATGAACAGGTGGATGCACTTCGCCTAACGATCGATACCATCCGAAATGGTCCAGAGACTCTGTCCAGCTTTGACGAAGCCCTGTTCACCAAGCTGGTGGAACGAATCGTTGTAGATGCTCAGGGCACCATCCGCTTTCAACTATATGGCGGGTTTGAATTCCAAGAAACACTGGAGGCGTAGGCCATGGCAAATCGGAAAATATTGTATGGCTACCAGATCATACATGGCGATCTGGTCATCCAGGAGGAGGAACGCCTCACTGTTCAAAATGTATTTACCACCTATCTGGCCGGGTTATCCTATCGGGCACTGGCAGACCGAATGAATGCGGACAACATCCCTTTCTCTCAGGAATCGCCACTGTGGAACAAGCATAAAATCAAGCGAATGCTGGAAAATCCTCGTTATGCCGGGGAAAATGGATACCCATCCATCATTGACCAAGATACCTTCCAGCAAGTACAGAATAAGATCGCGGAAAAGACCAGTGGGAAGCTTCCTCGCCGGATGGAATCGGATGGCTTATGGGCAAAGCTGCGAAGCGGATGCTGTCAGACTCGCCTGCTCCGAACCGGAGGGCCAATCGGGCATACCGGAAACGTCCATCTGAAATGTTCTGCCTGCAGAAACACATTTGTTGTCGGGAAGGAGGAACTGCTTGCGCAGACGGCACGGCAGCTTGCGGCACATGAAACGCCCGTATGTAAGCCATACGTGCCCTCTGCGGAGGCCGTTCGCCTGGCCAACGCTATTAACCGGGCGTTGGAACAGCCAGGAGACGGTAAGGAGGCTCTATCCCACATCCTGCAAGGGGCAGCTGCCCGGTATGCCTGCTGTGATGATGGTGTGGATATGGCTGTAAGCCAAACGCAGCCCGACCAAATCGACTGGGAGCGCTTCGAACGAACGGTTTCCCATATCATAATCGGAACAGATAACGCAATTACCGTACACTTCTAATTAGGAACAGAAAGGACAGCAAAATGGAACAATCAACACTGGAACGCACCGTCCATCGTATTCCGGCATCACGGTCCAATGTAGCAGGCAACAAGACGAGACTCCATGGCAGGCAGCGGGTGGCGGCTTACTGCCGGGTCAGTACCGACAGCGAGGAGCAGATCAACAGCTACACCGCCCAGAAAGCCTACTACACCCAGAAAATTGAGGAGTCCCCAAATTGGGAACTGGCCGGGATCTTCGCGGACGAGGGGATCACCGGGACCAGTATGAAGAAGCGCAAAGAGTTCAACCGGATGATCACCGCCTGCAAGCGGGGCGGGATCGACCTCATCCTGACAAAATCTCTCTCTCGCTTTGCCCGGAACACCGTAGACTGCCTGGAGACGGTGCGGATGCTGAAGGCCAGGGGGATTGGGGTCATCTTCGAAAAGGAAAATATCAATACGCTGACAGAGTCCAGCGAGTTCCTCATCACCCTGTTCAGCGGCTTTGCCCAGGCCGAGAGCGAATCCCTCAGCTCCAATATCCAGCTGGGCATCCGTATGGCAATGAAAGAAGGAAAGGTCAACTTCCACTACAGATCCATGCTGGGCTACCAAAGAGGAGGGGATGGCAAGCCGGAGATCGTGCCGGAGGAAGCCGAGGTGGTGCGGCGGATCTACCGGCGGTACCTGGATGGATGCAGCGAGGGCCAGATCCAGAGAGAACTTACCCAGGCTGGAATCGCCACCGCAAAGGGTGTCAAGGCATGGTCCCATCAGATCGTGCATAACATCCTCACCAATGAAAAGTATGCGGGAGACGCCCTGCTGCAAAAGACCTTCACCACAGACTGCATCAGCAAGAAGGTCAAGAAGAATACCGGCGAGTTGCCGCAGTATTACATCAAGGACAACCACCCTGCTATCATCCCGCGGGACATCTACCAGCGGGTACAGGAGGAGATGGCACGGAGGACCAGCAAGCGAAAGATTCTGCAGAAAAGCGGAAAAACAGAACAGGGCAAGTATTCCGCCAAGTATGCGCTCAGTGAGCGGCTGGTCTGTGGGGAGTGTGGTTCCCCCTATAAGCGGTGTACCTGGGCCAGGAACGGCGTCAAACGGATCGTCTGGCGGTGCGTCTCCCGGTTGGAATTCGGGAAAAAATACTGCCATAACTCGCCTTCCATGGCGGAGGACAAGCTGCATACCGCAATTCTCACGGTACTTAACCGGGTAGTCGAAGCAAGCGATGGCCTACAGGATGAACTGGCAGAGACGCTCCGAATGGTATGTACCCCGGAAGGGGTCGGTAACAACCTGTTGGAATTGGAGCATGAACTGGAAGCCCTGACCGCACAACAGAACGCCCTGTTGGATCAGGCGTTAGCCAACATGGAGGATCTGACGATAGCAGAGCAACTCAAGACCCTGCTGGAAGAAAAGCAGAACCTGCAGACACGGATCGATGCGGCGAAGAAAGAGGCAGCCAACAGAATCAACGAGGACTCACGTATGGCAGAGTACGCAACTTATCTGGAGGAACATCTCAATGGCTTTCCTCACTATGATGACGAGGTCGTTCGCAAGATGATTGAACGGGTCACTGTAGTCGATGAGGAAACAATCCGGGTCAAGCTCCGATACAGCGATTTGGAGATTGAACAGACCGTGCGCTAGAATAAAAGTACGAAGGAATGGCTGTGCTGATGCACTGCCATTCCTTCGTACCTATTTGCAGTTGGCTTTGTCAGTTATGTCGGTAAAGAAAACCACGCCCAACGTACAGACTTCCTTTCATCCTGTTCAGATTACGATTTGCTTGGAGCTTCTGACCCAATTTCTAAAAGATCATTCCAGAGTGAGTCAATCTGAGCAGAATTAAATGTTATTTCAGCGCACAGCTTGTAAAGGCGGCGCTTGTAAACGGTCTCCTTGGCCGCGTATTGGCCCTGGATAAAACAGGCGGTACCGAAGCAGAACTTCACGGAAGAGATGTCCTCAGAAGGGACTGTGGTCAGTACACAGTCTTTTCGCAGTTTTCCCATCCTGCCCAATATGAAATCGGCCTGATAATCATTCCGGTTATAGCGGACGATAACCTCCTTTGTATGCGCAGAAAAAATTGTGCGGAGGATGTCATCGTTGAGCAATTCTGCCAAAAACGGTGCCTGGATAAAGATGCGCGGTGCCTTAAAAGCGGCGCAATGGTACAGAATATCCTGAAGTTCTCCGTCCAGCAGCGGGCGGTCGGCGTAATAGGCCGCTTCCAGTAAATCTGCCCAGTCACTCTGCACTCCACGGAGTTTGAACGCCGCAATCAAGTCGTGGGGCAGTTGTTCCTCCTCCGGGGAAGCGGCGCAAGGACGGTTGGGCGGAGAGAAGAGGTTCCAGGCACCCAAGTGTCGGCAGTTGAGCTGTTCCGCCAGTACATCTGCATAGGCTTGGATTCCAGACTGGAAGTGAAAGGCCAGGGAGCGATCCGCCTGATTTAGATATACGAAGCAGAACTCGCGCTGATAGGACAGTGTGTGATAGGAGATATCAAGAATCCGATACAGCTCAGCGCTCTCAGCAGTACTCTGGAATACCACATTGGCCAGACGGCTCTCTCGGTAAATTACCGCTAGCGTATCGAACTGACTGCGCAGGAATTCCAGATTGAGTGGATACTTCTCCAGAAGGTATGCCTGCCCCCGCGGCGGCTCCCGGTAGGTGCCCAAGAGGGGCGTATCCGAGACCTCACCGGTGATCTGGTTTACCGATATGCGGCTGAGCTGGCTGCGCAGGGTCTTGACCTTCTTCTGGCTCTCCAGCACCTTTTTCCCCAAATCAGTCAGGACAATGTCGCCACAGGAAACAGCGGCGAGCTGTTCACTGTCCAGCTGTGATACGATTTGTAGCATAATACTTTCTGGCAGGCCGAACTGATCGGCAAGATCGGGGAGGGATTTGGAACCGATGCGGATGGCGATGAGGACACATTCTTGAACAAAGGAGAGCACCTGGACACGCCGTTCCCAGACAGTCAAGCCTATTTCCTGGACAGGAATATAGACTGGAACCCGACAGATGAAATCATAGCCGGAAAGCTGCGGAGGAATGTATTTATCAACATTTTTTTGCCATTCAGACAGCATTTGTAAACTCCTTTATATCGATTTCCTGACAAAATTCGGGATGCTCCTGCATATAGCTGAACACATAGGGAAAGCGGTTGCCGGGGATACGGGGATTGCGGAGAAACTTTCCGTCACCGACAATGATCAAGGCCCGTTTCGCGCGGGAGAAGGCAACATTCAGCCGTGCTTCCTCTTTCAAGAATCCGATACGCCGCTGATTGCTGCTTCGGACGGTGGAGTAGATGATGATGTCACGCTGACTGCCCTGGAATGCATCCACGGTGTTGATATCGACTTCAATGTGGCTCAATGGGATTTGCTTGAGGCGGTTCCGGATTAGCTCCAGCTGCGCCCGGTATGGCGTGATGATGCCGATGGAATACTTCTCCCCTTGAGCGGAGATTTCTTGGTTCAGCCTTTGCAAGCAGCTTTGGATCACAGTGACTTCCAGATGGTTGATGTATCCGCGTTGGTGCCCGACGGATTGTTCAAAGCGGGCGGAACCGGCATTGGAGGTGGTTAGCCAGGTGATGGCGCGGTTATTGAGCATGGGAAGGTTCGTAGTTCGCTCAGATGCCTTAACGCCATTTTGCACTTTACTATCGTAAAAAAGAAAGCTGATGAGATCGCCGATTGCTGGATGCATCCGGTACTGGGTGGAAAGCGTCTCTTTACAGCTGTCGGGCAGGATGTCAAACAGTTTCCCGAACCCTGTGTTTTGAAGCTCATCGATCTGGGAAGACTGGAAGCTGGCTTTGAGGGCATTCCGATCAAAGACCGGTGGCAGTTGCTTGTGGTCGCCCACTAAAATTGCTTTTCGTGCCCGAACCAAGGGAACCATGATTTCCGGCAGAGTTGCCTTTGCTGCTTCGTCTACAATCACATAGTCGAAGGTCGAGTCACGGACGCGGGGATCCGAAATGACGCCAATGCAAGTACCTACGATAATGGAAGCGTTTTTGATATAAAACTCTCCCAGCTCATTGCTCTCACTGATGCGTCGGATCCATTGTTCGGAAATCAGGCAGCTCTGTACGTAAGGATTGGTGCGGCTTTTCCCGTAAGTGTTTTCAAAGTCTGTGGCAACCCGTTCCAGACGTATGCGTTCTGTTTCTTCCAGATTTGCAAGTTTCAGCTCTTCCAACACTTGTGCGTATTTACAGAATGGCTCCATGGGGATGTGCTGTTCCAATAAACGTTGGACCAGCCACGCTTTACAGTTCTCAACGCTTTCCTTCACCCATAGGGTCTGGCAGTGGTCCAATCCGAAACGTTCATTGATCTTGGGGTCAATATTTTCCTCGTGACCAATACGGATGGTCGTATGTTCCAGATAGGCTGCAAGGTCTTCCAGCAGTTTATCCACGGCGGCATGAGATTGGGACACAATCAAAATTTTCTGATCTAGTGCAGGATTCCGTTGGTTTTCCCCCAGAATCTGCCGGATTACTTCCACCAGGACATTGGTTTTGCCGGTGCCTGGAGGCCCCTGGATCAAAGCAATATCCTCCGCCTCCAGCGCTTTCCGGACCGCGCGCTTCTGGGTAAAATCCAGCTGTTTATTATAGAAGCAGGGCATAGCCTTGAGCTGGAAATACCCCGGCTGCTCGGCACCCACAAAAATGCTCTTCAGATTTCCGCCGTTAGCGGTTTCAGATCGGCGGAATTCCTCCAGTGCTGCCTCCTGGCGGCGGTACTGCTGGATCTCTTTGCGGTAATCCAAACAGATAGAACCATTGTTCGGCAGCCGGGGCTTCCTGGGTGCGGCCTTGATAGCCATCACAGCGCCGTCCTCCCGGTATTCCCAGAAGGTACCGACCTCTGCCAGAATTGGCTTCTTTTTGAAACGCCCACGCTGCTCAAAAATAAACAGGGTATCCTGGCTGAACGTCTCATCCGGCACGCTGTCCGGATCCAGCCGGAACAGGAACATCCCGTCTTCATAGCGGACACTTGTGTAGTACAACCGGACAGTATTCTTAGACGCGTCTGCAATCATAGCTTGGATGAATTCCCGCCAGATACCGTACTGTGTGTCGTATTCCCGGTCGATATTTTTCTGCGAGTGGATATCCGCTTGAAAATCAGCAACCCGGTTGCTTAGGATCTGGCTGCAATTGTTGGGAAGAGGGGTGTTTGCGATTCTGTGCGAAAACAGAAATTGAAAATGCCCAGGAACCTCCATGGAAAAGCGCTTGTGCTGCTCCCGCTTGAAGGCATCCAGCCGGCGGAAAGAGACCACCTGGAAAAAATCGTCCGACAAAACGCATTCCATTGAGATGCTGATGCCGTCAAAGCAATAGATGGAGGTCTGCCCCTCGGCACGAAGACGGATCAAGCCGCCCGCAAACTGGGCGGGAAGGAAGCTGTCCAGCAACTCTAAATAGGGCATATCCCGCCGTACTAGGTTACGTCTTTTCAGATCGTCGAGCGCATTGGTGGGGACGGCGAAAAAGTACCGCTCGTCGCTGCCGCAATACCGCTGGTAGAGCGGAGCCAGGGCCAGTTCGCAGTCATCAATGTTTTCATATCGGTCCGCCGGGGCAGGGGCACACATCTTCAAAAGGACTTCCTTTAACTTTACATCGATGCCGCCAGCGGATTGGATAGCCGTGGGCATTTCAGCAGCCGTCACTGGGACTTCACCGGTGAAAAGAAAATAAATGACAGCACCCAGCGAATAGATATCGCTGCGCTCTGTTGCATTTTCACTGTGGACGGTTACTTCCGGCGCGGAATAATTCTGGGTAGCAAACTGATATGTGGTTCCGTCCTGGAACATCCCGCGGATTTTTGCGATTCCGAAATCAATCAGCTTCAGCTCAAACGAGTCGGTAATGAGGATGTTGGAGGGATTGATATCCCGGTGAATCACGGAGTTTCGATGGGCGTGTTGGATGGCATTGGTCAGTTGCTTTACCAGGTTGTACCGGGTTGAGGCATTCGGAATCACATCTAGCATCTGGGACAGGGGGCGTCCCTGAACATACTCCATGGAAATGATGCCTTCACTCCGTCCATCCGGAGCGGCCTGGATATCCGAACGGAATATACGGACAATGTTCTCGCAGGCCTTCAGCCGCGTCAGGGCCTGTGTTTCCTTCTGAAAAATAGCTCGGTAGATAGGGGCCTCCAGATTCTGGACTCGCTTCACCACAAAGCGAAACCCTGCTTCATTTTCCACCAACTCTACAATTGTTCCGGAGTCCCTTTGCCTGCTCAGCGTCTGAATCACTTTTTCCTCCATGAATTGTTCCTTTCTTACCTCAATAGATGGCCTGAATGCGTGGTAACAGGATATTAAAAGTATAGCATAGCCAACGGATATCTGCAATTGTACACATAGTCGACAGGATATTTCGCAGAATAAAACTGTAGAACATCAAATTAACATAGGCAGATGTATCTTTTTTGGCAACAAAAGACACATGACCGCAAAGCGAAAGCTTTGCGGTCATGTTTTTTCTTTTTCTATAAAAAGCGGTCCCTCCGGAGTCCGGCTCCGGAGGGACCGCTTTTCTTTTTTCTTGAGGCCCCGTCATAGCACGATGAGCCCATACTCCCGGCTCAGCCGTTCCAGGACCTCGGGCTCCAGGTCGGCGGTGCCGTCGTAGAAGGCCCGGCCCTGGTAGGCCCGCAGGGCCGCCTCCATGAGCTCCGGCACGTCTGACCACAGACACAGGGCGTCCTTGATGGCGTACTGCTCCTCGGCAAAGATGGCCACATCATCCTCCTCCAGGATGGAGATGCGCAGGGCGCCCACCGGGCGCTCCTCCTCCGCCTCCAGAATGTCCTCCATGAGGTCGGGACCGCACTCGATGGTCTCCCCCACGTCCACGTCGGGGGTGATGAAGCGGGCCTCCTTCTCGCTGGCGCAGGGGATGACGTCGGGGTCCTTCACCACCGGTGGGAAGGCGGAGAAGTCGATGCCGTCCATGGCCCCGCGGATGGCGGCAATATGGCCAGGATGGGTGCCGCAGCAGCCGCCGAAGATCCGCACCCCCGCCGCTGCCCAGCTGGGCACCCGCCGGGCAAAGTCCTCCACGTCATCGGGGTAGGTGAGCACGCCGTCTGCCCCCTCCGTCGGCTCCCCGGCGCAGGGCTCGGCAATGAGGGGCATATCTGTGTAGAGATGGAGCCGGGTGAGCTGCTCCTCGGCCACCGCCGGGTCCACGCAGTTGAGGCCAAAGGCGGTCACACCCATGCCCTGCATGACGATGGCACAGGCCAGCACATCGGTGCCGGTGGGGGTGCGTCCCTCATCGTCGCAGTAGCAGGTCACCAGAATGGGCTTCTCCCCGCCGCCTGCCTTTCGGATGCCCAGCACCGCCGCCCGGGCCTCCGCCATGGCCATGACGCTCTCCACCAGGAAGAGGTCCACCCCCGCCGACAGCAGCACCGCCGCCTGCTGGGCATACAGGTCCACCAGCTCCTCAAAGGGGGTCTCCCCATAGGGCGGGATGGCCTTGCCCGTGGGGCCCAGGTCGCCGGCCACCAGGGCCTTTCCCTCCGCCGCCTGACGGGTCAGAGCAACCAAACGGCGGTTATAGTCCTCCATCTGTCCGTCCAGTCCAAAGGGCTCCAGAGCGCCGCGGTTGCAGCCCAGCGTGGGGGTGACCAGCACCGTGGCTCCGGCATTTACATAGGCCCGCTGGAGTTCCAGCAGCGCTTCTGGGTGCTCCAGGGCCCACTGCTCCGTGCAGGCTCCTGCGGGCATGCCCCGCTTTTGCAGTTCGGTACCGGTGGCGCCGTCCATCAGGATGGGAAGGGACAAGGGTATGGGCTCCATAAATTGCAGTTCCTCCTCAGTATTGGCCGCCGGAGCGGCCTCGGTTGGCTCACAGTATACCATAACCGCTCCTGAAAAACAAGCGCCCCGGCCGTTGGCCGGGGCGCTTGCGTTCCTGTCTTTCCTTTTCCAGGGGTCAGTCCGGCGCCTTACTCAGCGGGACGGACCAGGACCTCCTCGGTGGTGCCCAGGAGGATGGACTTCTCGCTGGGACGGAGCTCACCGGTGTTCTCGTCGCGGCCCTGGAGCACGAAGCGGGCGTCGGGATCGCCGATGGTCTGGGCGGCCTCATAGGAGCCCTCCCAGATGGGATCGCTGCTGGGCTTGCGGTAGCGGTTGAAGATGACGCCCAGGACGGTGTCGCCCTCGTCCATCCAGTCGGTCATCATGTTCCAGTCGCCGGCGCTGTCGCCGAAGACCATCAGAGGACCGGAGCCGTCATACTTGGGAGCGATAAAGTTGGTGATGATGATGCTCTTGCCCTTACCCTGGGTCTGAGCATACATGCCCTCGCCGCCCCAGTCGTAGTTGTACTCATTGATGTAGCGGCCATCCTCGCCCAGCTTGTTTCTCATGGCGAAGACGTTCTCCTCGGGAACGCCGTAGCCCATGACCTCGTTGGCAGCCAGGACAGTGTCGATGGGAGAAGCGGAGACGATGTACACGTCAATGCCGTTGGCCATCAGGGTAGCATACAGGTCCTTGAGCTCATCGGTGAAGGTCAGGCCGGTGATGAAGCTGGCGGAGACGACGCCGCTCTCGCCGGGCAGCTCGATGGGAGAGGTCCAGGTCTCCTCAGCGTAGCGGCCGTAGGAAGCCCAATACTTGTGGGAAGCGGCGGCCAGCTCCTGAGCCTCCTCGGGGGTCATGCCGGTAAAGAGGTAGGTGACCCAGGGGTAGGAAACGGAATGATCAAAGAAGTCGCCCAGGTTGTTGTACATGAAGCGCACCTTGGCGGCGAAATCCTGATACTGATTGGTGGCGTGGATATAATCCAGATCAAACTTGCCGCCGGCACCAAAGCCCTTGTAGTTCTCATAGAGCCAGGCATAGTCGCTGGAAATATCAGCAGCCAGAGTGGCAGGAGTGATGGTCTTGCCATCGATGCTCGTGCCCATCTCCTTATTGAGATCGGGGATACCGGTCTCCAGAACAGCTTCCATGTCCTTGGGATCGATCTTGAAGATCAGGTTCTCGATCTGGTAGATGAGCAGAGCTTCCTGAATATCAAAGATAACGGAGGTATTGTCGAAATCGAACACCACATACTTGCCGCTGTTGGCGTTCTCATCGATCACGGCCTGGATCCGGGCGCGGGTGGCAGGAGCCCAGTTGCCGGTGATGAGCTGGGTGGGATCGGGCTTATAGTGGGTGGTGGTATCGATGGCGGCGGTGTCAGTGGCGGCGTCCCAGGTGAGACCGAAGTCCAGATTGGACGCAAAGTCACGGAGCTTGAAATAGTTGCTGCCGTTATCGATGTTATATGCCTCAACGGACACAGCCTCTCCGTCCACAGTCACCTTGGTGGTGGCAGGTGCGACGGAAACGGCGGCCAGTGCGGTGGACATACCCAGCCCCAGCGCGAACACCAGGCCCAGGGCAAGCAATTTGCTGCTCTTGCGGTTTTTCATATATTTCCTTCCTCCTGTTACTCAAAAAATACGCTCATTTGAGTCCGGCGTCCTCAGACGCCCGCGGGGGCTTGTTGAATCCCGGCATTCCTCCTTCCTGGTAAAGGCAAGTCGATGATAACATGAGCACGTTTTTGTTTGCAACGTCCCCGTTTCTTTTCTCCGAACAGCCCAGTTTTTCGCCTGCAAAATTGTGCATTTTTTACAATATAATCACCTCCGTTTTTGATATTTCATGGTGAGCATGCTCAAAAAGGGGCTCCGGACAAGTCCGGAGCCCCTTTGGCGTGCTCATATTACATTTTCTCAGGCGCCGACACACCCAGCAGCTTGAGGCCGTCGGCGATGACGGCCCGGGTGGTGTCAGCCAGCTTCAGCCGGGCGTCCCGGAGGGCGGCGTTATCCACCATGCACCGGCAGGTGTTGTAGAACCGGTGGAAGCTGCCCGCCAGCTCCACCAGGTACCGGTTGATCCGGGAGGGATCGTAGTCCCGGGCAGCCAGGCGGATCTCCTCAGGCAGCTCGGAGAGTGCCTTCAGCAGGACCTTCTCCTCGGGCTCAGCCAGGAGTGTAGCGTCCACGGCGGCGGCAGCGGGGACAGCCACCCCCTCCTCGGCCATCTTCCGCACCATGGAGCAGATGCGGGCGTGGGCGTACTGGACGTAGTAGACCGGGTTGTCGGAGTCCTCCCGGACGGCCAGGTCCAGGTCAAAGTCCAGGGGGGAGGTGGAGGACCGGGAGTTGAAGAAGTACCGGGCGGCGTCCACGCTGATCTCGTCCAGGAGATCGTGGAGGGCAATGGCCTTGCCGGAGCGCTTGGACATACGGACGGGCTGGCCATCCTGCAGCAGGTTGACCAGCTGCATGAGCACCACCACCAGCCGGTGGGAGCCGTCCAGACCCAGGCCGTCCAGAGCGGCCTGGAGTCGGGCCACGTGGCCGTGGTGGTCGGCGCCCCAGATGTTGATGGCCTTCTGGAAGCCGCGCTTCTCCAGCTTGTTGCGGTGGTAGGCGATGTCGGCGGCAAAGTAGGTGTAGAAGCCGTTGGCCCGGCGGAGCACATCGTCCTTCAGGTCCAGCTTGTCCACCTGCTCCCGGGTCTTGCCCTCGGCCATATACTTCTGCTTGAGCAGCTCGGTGGTGTTGAGCCACAGGGCGCCGTCCTTCTCGTAGGTCCAGCCCTTCTCGGTGAGCATGCCCACCGTCTCGGCCACATAGCCGCTGTTGTGGAGGTCGGACTCCAGGAACCACTGGTCGTACTCGATCTTGTAGCGGAGCAGGTCGCTCTTCATCTTGGGGATATTGACGGACAGGCCGAACTGGGCCATGGCCTCCTGACGGTCGGCCTCGGGCTTGTCCAGCCAGCCCTCACCCTCCTTGTCCCGGAAGGCCTGGGCCAGCTCCTTGATGTCGTCGCCGTGGTAGCCGTCCTCGGGGAAGGGGAAGTTCTCCTCACCCAGGATGAGCTGGTGGTAGCGGGCGTCGATGGAGACGGCAAACTTGTGGATCTGGTTGCCGGCGTCGTTGACGTAGAACTCCTTCCAGGTGTCATACCCCGCCAGAGAGAGGACGTTGGCCAGGGTGTCACCCAGCACGCCGCCCCGGGCGTTGCCCATGTGCATGGGGCCGGTGGGGTTGGCGGAGACGAACTCCACCATCACCTTCTCGCCGTGACCCACGTCGCTCTGGCCGTAGCGCTCCCCCTCGGCCTCCACGTCGGCCATGATCTGGCCGTACCACTTGGGACCCAGGGTGAAATTCAAAAAGCCGGGGCCGGCGATCTCCGCCTTCTGGAAGAAGCTGCCCTCCATCTCCAGATTGTCACAGATGATCTGGGCGATGGCCCGGGGAGCCATGTGCATGGCCTTGGCGCCCGCCATGGCGAAGGAGGAGGCGTAATCACCGTGAGAGACATCCTTGGGGATCTCCACGGAGCCCTTGACCTCCAGCCCGCCGGGGAGCTGCCCCGCCTGAGCCGCTTTTTCATAAGCCTGCTGGGTAAGGGCCGCCACCTGATCCTTGGCGGCCTGGATAAGATTCGCCATATTCTTCCTTCACCTTTCTCTACGTTGTCGCATCGTCGTCGCAAAGTCCGCTCTGCTCCGTTTCCGCCTTCCGGCGAAAACTGCGCCCGCTTTCTTGCTCCTCCTCTCCCAAACGGACCCGCTGCGCTGGGCTCCGTTTGGGTTTGCTTTATCTGCACATTTACGGTCAAAAATCGCATCCCGACTCATGGGAGCTGGTTTTTATTGGGTGAATAAGGGTTCCTTCTCTCTCACGTTGATATGGAACATATTCTCACCGGCTACGGCATGGTCAATTTCAATGGCGTAGTCGATCTCAATCTCGCCGCCCCGCTCGTTCAGGTTGGCGTGCATTTTTTTGGTGCTGATGCCCACGGACAGGGCGCCGTAGGGCGTCTCATACATGGAGAAGTGCCGCCGCCCGGGCTGAAAGACCATCTGGGAGTTGACCTCCCCCACACGCATCAGAGTGATGCAGTCGGGCTCCACCTGGAAGGTGGTGAGGGTGCCCTCCAGCCCGGTGAGCTGGCTCTCCTGGTAAGTCAGGGTATAGCCGGCATCGCCGCAGTCCAGCAGCTTGCCCTCGGTGACCAGCTCAATGACCTCCGGCTGCTCCCCCTCAGTGCTCTGAACCCCTTTGATGGAAATGATCACGCTTTTATCCATTGGGAAATTACCTCGGTATCCACGCAGAATTCGCCCCCGCGGTGCCGCCGCGGGGGACGGCGGCTATTATATAATAAGTGTATCCCGATGTAAAGAGGCTCCTTCCACAATTTTGCACTTCCGGCGGGGCTTGCCCCCTCTTTTTCGGTCAATACTTCCAGATATCCACCTGGGTCACCGACTCCTCCACGTCCCGCCGCAGAAAGACCGATGCCAGACGGGAGAAGTCCTCCGCGCTGTCGCTGACGTAGTAGCGGCTCTCCCCCGTCCGCCCCGGACCGCTCAGGGCGTCCATATCGGTGAGGTGCCGGGCCACGGCGTCGGCGCAGGTCCGGCCCACGTCGATGAGTGTCACCTCCGGCCCCATATAGTCGCCGATGATCTCAGTGAGCAGCGGATAGTGGGTACAGCCCAGCACCAGGGTGTCCACCCCCGCTGTGCGGAAGGGCTCCAGGTACTCCCCCACCACCGTCTCGGCCACGATGTCGCCCCGCCGGAACCGGCCGTTCTCCACCAGGGGCACAAAGAGGGGACAGGCAGCCGCCATCACCCGGATCTGGGGGGCGCCCTGAGCGATGCGCCGCTCATAAGCGCCGCTGCGGATGGTGGCCTGGGTGCCGATGAGCCCCACCTTGCCGTTGCGGGTGGCCTGAGCCGCCGCCCGGGCAGCGGGCTCCACCACGCCCCACACCGGGATGTCGTTCTCCGCCGTGAGCACATCCAGTGCCGTGGTGGACACGGTGCCGCAGGCGATGACGATGGCCTTCAGGTCAAAGGTCCGCAGAAAGGCCACGTCCTGCCGGGCGTACCGGATGATGGTGTCCTTGGAGCGGCCGCCGTAGGGCACCCGCCCGGTGTCACCGAAATAGATGATGTCCTCCCCCGGCAGCAGACGCTGGAGCTCCCGCACCGCCGTCAGACCGCCCAGACCAGAATCAAAGACGCCAATGGGCCGATTATCCACAAAAAGACCTCCCGCCGCAGCAAACATTCCCCGCCGTTTTCCGGCGGTCCAGTAGAAACTATCATATGCGAAACGCCGTGGAAAAACAAGTGTGATTTTCCACGGCCCTTCCCGGGAGTACCCTTTGACAAGTGGAGAAAATATACTATAATGTTATCTGCCGGAGGACACTCCGGCCCCATGACCCCGCCGGACCCTGTCCGGCCCGGTCCATCCGTCACAGAGCCTGTACGCTGCCTGTAAAGGAGGGTCTCAACCATGAATCTGGAATTGACACGGAAACAATACCGGCGGCTGCTGGATATGGTGTATATCGGGAACTGGATCCTCAACTCCACCCGGGGCGACGATCGGATCCCGGACTATGACGAGGTGGAGAGCCTTCTCTTCTCCAAGGCAAAAGAAGAGGGTATGCCCATCCTGGCCGAGGTCTACAACGGAGAGGTCATCCCCTCCCGGGCCTTCGCCGAGGGCGGCATCCATGAGGCCATCATGGACTACGAGGACAACGTCTTCTTCGACATTCTGGCCGAGGATCTGGCCCGCCGTGATATGGACGACGTGCCCATTGACGACAGCAACTACGAGGAGCTGGCCTCCCGCATCGACGCCTATATCGCCGAATTCGAAGAACACGGCACCGACAACATCACCGTGGACAGCGACATTATGTGAGGACGAAAGCCGGTCCGCTCCTGCCCCCTTCGGGCGGGAGCGGACCTTTTTCTGCTTTTTCCGCCAAAAACCGCTCAAATAGTTGCATCTTCAATCATCTACATGCTATCATGCTATACTGAGCACGACACCTTAAAAATCAAGGAGTGAGCGGACGTGTCCCTGTTTCGGCCCACAGCGGATAAATTCACCCAGATGACCCAGACCCCCATCCCCAGGCTGGTGTCCACCATGGCGGTGCCCACCATCATCAGCATGCTCATTACCTCCCTCTACAACATGGCCGACACCTTCTTTGTGGGCCGGATCGGCACCAGCGCCACGGCAGCGGTTGGTGTGGCCCTCCCCCTGATGGCCGTCATCCAGGCCATCGGCTTCACCTTCGGCCAGTGCTCCGGCAACCACGTCTCCCGGCTCCTGGGCCAGCAGAAGCGGGAGGAGGCCCAGCGCATGACGGTAGTGGCCTTCTACTCCGCCTTCCTGCTGGGGGTCGTGCTGGGGGTGCTTGGACTTCTCTTTCTGGACCCTCTGGTAAACACCCTGGGTGCCACCGCACCAGCGCCCAATACACTAAGGACTATGTCTTCTACATCCTCATCGGCACCCCCTTTATGGTGGCCTCCCTGGTCCTCAACAACCAGTTCCGCTTCCAGGGCAGCGCCGTCTTCGGCATGATCGGCATCTTCTCCGGCGCTGTACTCAACATCATTCTGGACCCCATCTTCATCTTCGTCCTGAATATGGGTACCGGCGGCGCCGCCCTGGCCACCATCCTCAGCCAGTTTGTGGGCTTTTGCCTGCTGGTGGGCGGCACCTTCCGGGGCGGCAATCTGCGTCTGAGCCTCACCGCCTTCCGCCCCACCTTTGACCGCTACCGCCGCATCCTTACCGGCGGCCTGCCCTCCTTCTGGCGGCAGGCCCTGGCCAGCGTGGCCACCCTTCTTCTCAACGTGGCCGCCCGGGAGTACGGCGATGCCGCCATCGCCGCCATGAGCATCGTCTCCCGCATCATCATGTTCGCAGGCTCCGCCCTCATCGGCCTGGGCCAGGGTTATCAGCCGGTGTGCGGCTTCAACTACGGCGCGAAGCTCTACGGTCGGGTACGGGAGGCCTACTTTTTCTTCTTCAGGGCGGCCGCCGTGGCGGCGGTGGTACTGGCCGCGCTGGGCTACGTCTTTGCCCCCCAGCTCATGGCCCTCTTCCGGGCCGATGACCTGGAGGTCATCGCCATCGGCACCACCGCCCTGCGGATGCAGTGCGTCTCCTTCCCCCTCATGGCCTGGTTCTTCCCCTCCAGTATGACGCTCCAGACCATCGGCCAGTCCTTCCGTGCCACCGTGCTGGCCATGTGCCGTCAGGGGCTCTTCTTCCTCCCCGCCATCCTCATCCTGCCCAGCGTCCTGGGCATCACCGGTATCCAGCTCAGTCAGCCCTTCTCCGACCTGTGCTCCTTCCTGGTGGCCCTGCCCATGGGCATCGGCGTCCTCCGGGAACTCAAGGCCGCCCAGCTGGGAGAGGAGGCCCGGAAAAGCTGACTTTCCCGGAACCTTTTCCTCCCATTTACGTCAAAAAGTATAAAGAGACTGGCAAAGGAGGTCTTTGGATGGTTCTGCGGAAACTTTGGAGGGCGGGCGCTGTGGTCTGCGCCTGCCTGGCTCTGGGGGCGCTGTGCGGCTTTGCCCTGCCGGTGCCGGAGGAATGGCTGGCCCGGGACCCCGGCTTTTCGATCACCTGCCCCTCCGTCCAGCCGGAGGAGCAGGAGGGGGACGTCATCACCGTGACGCCGCCCGTGGAGGATGAGACGCTGTCAGAGGGAGACATCACCGTCCTTCCGGCGGACCCCTGCCCTGCGCCGGAGGAACCTCTCACCGCTGTTTTTCTCACCTGAGAAGAAAAAAAGACCGCCGAATCGGCGGTCTTTTTTCTTTCTCTGCGATAAAATGCGGTCCATTCCCGTTATAGAGGTGCGGGCGGAGTCGCCCTTCCCATTTTTCCCCTTCTGTGGTATGATGATTTTATTGCCGCTCTTTTTCCAGTACCGGCGGCCATTGAGGAAGGAGGGACGCCCGTGTTCCTTTACATGACCATGGAGGGTCTGGCCAAACGCGGCCGCTCCGATCAGCCCCTGGATGAGGGCCTGCTGCCCCGGGTGGGGCATGGGGACCGGGCCGCTCTGGAGGCCCTTTATGTCCAGACCGAAAAGGCAGTGTACGCCCTGGCCCTCTCCATCCTGCGGGACCCGGAGGACGCCCGGGACGTGACCCAGGAGGTCTATCTGAAGGTCCGGGCCGCCGCCCACCTGTATGTGCCCCAGGGCAAGCCCTTGGCATGGCTCTTCACCATCACCCGCAACCTGTGCCGGGACCTGCAGCGCAGTCAGTCCCGGGACGGTCAGTCTCCTGAGGACCTGGAGAACGACGCACGCTTCTCCTACATTTCAGACCCCACCGACCGGCTGGTGCTGGCCGCCGCTCTCAAGACGTTGGGGGATGAGGAGCGGCAGGTGGTCCTCCTCCACGCCGTCTCCGGCCTCAAGCACCGGGAGATCGCCCAGGACCTGGGCCTGCCCCTGTCCACAGTGCTCTCCCGCTACAACCGGGCCCTGAAGAAACTCAAACGCTATCTCACCGAAGAGGGGGTGCGCCTGTGAACGACAAGATCGAGACCTCTCTCCGCCGGGCGGCGGAGCAGCTGCCCCAGCCTGACTTCCAGGCCATGGCCGACATCCCGGTCCAGCCCCTGGAGGTCCACGACTATGTGACCCGGCAGGAGTTCCTGCCCCCACGGCGGCGGTTTCCGCTGGCCGCCGCGGCTCTGGTGCTGTGTGCCCTGGTGCTCTGCGCCGGGCTGTGGACCTATTTTCAATTTTTCCAGGTCTACTCCGTTGTGGACCTGCGGGTGAACCCCGCCTTTGCCATCGAGCTGGACCGCCGGGACCAGGTCAAGTCCGTCAACGCCCTCTCCGACGACACCGAGCCCATCCTGGAGGGACGCTCCTACCAGGGCTGGGACCTGGAGACCACCGTGGAGGCCCTGCTGGACGACCTGTGGGCCGGCGGCTACCTGGATGACGGCGCCCAGGTGGACGTGGCGGTGAACAGCAAGAGCACCGACCATGGCCGGGACCTCCGGGAGGAGGTGGAGGAGATCATCTCCGAAAAGCTGGAGGAACTCTCCGGCGGCGGAGTACTGCCCCCTTCCGATGGTGACGACACCCCTGTGTCCACCGCGCCGACGCCCACAACGCCAACCTCCACCACCCCTGTCTCCGACGCCCCCGGCACGGCCACCGCTGCCCCCTCCGCTCCGGCGGAGACCCCTTCCGCCCCGCAGACCTCCCCTGACGGAGTGCTCTCCTGGGCAGAGGTCCAGGACATTGTCACCGCCCGCCTGCCCGGCGTCTCCTTTGAGGAGATTCAGCTGGACGAGGACGATGGGCGGATGATCTATGAGGTAAAATTCCGGGACACCGCCGGTGCAGAATATGAGGCCGACCTGGACGCCTACACCGGCGAGATCCTGAAGTGGGAAAAAGACTGACACGCCATAGAGAGGAACTGATACCCATGAGCACTGTGACAAAGGCCATGCGCCCCGCCCTGCTGGGGCTCACCACCTGCCGGGACCTGCTGCGGGAGCCTCTGATGATGCAGGTCCGCTCCCTGCTGGACGCCCTGGCTGCCGAAAACGGCGAGGGGGCTTTGAACGCCTACACCGAGCTCTTTTACGGCCTGCGCCAGGCGGGTAAGACCGGCCTGGGGGACTGGCTGTGGGACCGGCTGCGCTATGCGGAGTCCCCCTACCCCGCCCTGCTGGACCGGGGCGGCTCCGACCCTGCCCTGGAGGCGGCCGCCCGCCGGGATATCGACACCCTCTCCCGTCTGGCCGGTCTGGACTGCGGCACCCTCATCGCCGAAATGACCGCCCTGCTGCCGGAGGAATTCGGGCCCGTTCTGAATGCCCTTCCCCGGTGGGACAACACCGTCCCCTTCACCTTTGCCGACCTCACCGACTTCTACCGTGTCCACGGCGCCGGTCTCTTCGCCCGCTACCGGGCCTTCCTGTGGTCGGATGGCGCCCTCATCCCTGTAGCCGAGCCCGACACGCCCCAGGAGGAGGAGATGATGGGCTATGGCCTCCAGCGGGAACAGGTCATCGCCAACACCCGGGCCTTTCTGGCTGGAAAGCGGGTCAACGACGTCCTCCTCTACGGCGACAGCGGCACCGGCAAGTCGGCCACGGTAAAGACCCTCCTCTCCATCCCCGGTTTCGAGGCCCTGCGGCTCATCGAAGTTCAGAAGGACGGCCTCAAGGGCATGCCGGAGCTCATCCGCAGCCTCTCCGGCCGGAAGCAGCGCTTCATTCTCTTCATCGATGACCTGGCCTTCGACCAGGACGACCACACCTACTCCGTGGTCAAGACCATCCTGGAGGGCGGCCTGGAGCGGCGGCCGGTCAACGTGGCCATCTACGCCACCTCCAACCGCCGCCTGCTGGTACGGCAGACCTTCTCCGACCGCCAGGGGGACGAGGTGGACCGTCAGGAGACCATCCAGGAAAAGACCGCCCTCTCCGACCGCTTCGGCCTGCGCATCCCCTACCTGGCCCTCTCCAAGGCGGAATTCCTGGACCTGGTCCAGTCCCTGGCCGCCCAGCGGGGCCTCTCCATGGCCCCGGAGGAGCTCCGCCGCCGGGCCATTCAGTGGGACATGCGCTTCCCCAGCCGAACACCCCGGGGTGCCCGCCAGTTCCTGGCCAGCCTCCAGATGGACTAACAGCATATCGGCAGCAAAAAGCCGGCTTCTCATACGAGAAGCCGACTTTTTCATTGCAGAGAGGGTGCAGCGACCGGTCTGGTGGTATGCCGGTCGTGTTCAGGATTCCATGGCTTTATTTTTGCGGGGCAGGAGGGCGTTAAAGATGCCCATACCCACGCTGCTCCGACGGAGCACTGCGTCCAGACCCACGGCCAGGGCGACGCCGCAGACCACATCCACCACCGAGTGCTGTTTCAGGAAGACGGTGGACAGGCAGATGAGCACCGACAGCACCATCAGAGACACCTGCCGGCGGCGCTCCGCACTCAACGCCCGGGACCGGGCACCGGCCAGAGCTACATTGACCGTCATAAACACGTGGATGGAGGGGCAGACATTGGTGGGCGTATCGGACTTGCGCAGCAGGATGACCAGCTGACTGAGGAGATCGTCGCCGATGATGGGCCGGCGCAGGAGCTGCCCATTTGGGAAGAGGGCGTAGATGGCCAGACAGATGGTCAGGCCGATGATGGTCATCCGGCTCAGGTGGAGAAAGCTCTCCGGCTCCCGCTTGTAAAAGTACCAGAACATACCGGGCACCAGGGGGAACCAGGCCACGTAAGGGATCAGGAAGGCCGCGCAGAAGGGGATGTAGGCATCCAGATCGCAAGCAATCCAGAACTTGGGCCGCACATACTCTTCCAGCAGCGCGAAGCAGATCACATAAAAGATGAAGTAGGCAATGGGCACTGCCAGCATACGGCGGCGTGTCCGCTCGTCGTGCCAATACTGCTCCATATTTGGCGGCCCTCCTTTCTTTCCATTTTATATATGTCGGGGCTTCTTTGGTAACAAGATTTTACTCTGGTTCTCTCTGCAAATCCATAGAAATTTTCTGAAGAATTCCTTAAGGTTTTAACCCTTTGTTTATGCATCTTGTTTGGGCCCCTTGGTCCTTTTCACTTGTATATCGTTTCAGACGTATTCTTTGTGACAAAAGTGCCCTGGTTTTTAAAAAATATTTCCCGGCCCTACCCCTGGCTCCACGGCCCGATGGTGACGCCGGTATAGTAGTGGGTGAGGATCTCCTGCCAGGTGCTCCCTGCCTTGGCCATGGCGTTGGCGCCGTACTGGCTCATTCCCACCCCATGGCCGTAGCCGGTGACGGAGAAGGTGACCGCCGTATCGTCCGCCGTGACGGAAAAGCTGGCCGAACGCAGGTCGAACATGGTCCGCAGGGCGGTGCCCTTCACGGTGACGCCCCCCACCTCCACGGTATCCACCCCGCCGGTGGAGGTGGGTACAACGTTCTGGAACCAGGTCTCCGGCGCCCCTGACAGGTCGGCGTCGGGGTGCTGCGTGAGAAAGACGGTCTTGAACTCCTCCACCGGCACGGTGACGGTGGTATGGTAATTGGGGACCTCCTCCCCCTCCGGGCTCTCCACGCTGGCAAGATAGGGTACGCTGCCTCCCCATACCTCCACCGAATCCAGGGTCCGCCCCGCCGCCGAGGAGAAAAAGACGGCGTCGATGGGCTGCCCCTCATAAAGGATAGCCTGTCCGTCGGTATCCGATACCGCCCGGGCGATCTTTTCTCCCCACAGCTCCGCCTGCTCCCCCCAGTTGGCGGCGGCGTCCTCCGGGGAGATATAGGCCTGGCAGCAGGAGATGTCGGTACACATATCGGCGTCGGGGTGGTTGGGATTCTGACCAATGCTCATCTGATAAAGGGTGTAGGTCCGGGCGGTCACCGCCTGGGCCCGGAGGGCCTCCTCCTCAAAGGAGGCCGGCATCTCCGCCGCCACCACCCGCCATAAGTACTCCGCCATGGTGAGGGAGGTCACCGTCCCGTCCGGCATGGCCACCCGGATCAGGGTGGCTCCGTCTCCCCCGGCGCCGCTCTGGGCGGTGGGCTTCTGAATGGGCAGCGTGGCGGCGGGGAGCGGCCCGCTCTCCTCCGGCGCTTCCTCCTTCTCTGTAGATCCCAGCAGGAGCATGGGGAGCAAAAACACAGCCAGGAGCAGCAGCAGGGCGGTGGCCGCCACAGGTCGCAATGTCCGCATCATTTCAAACCTCCACGGCCAAAAGGCCCTTTCATGGTGTAAAGGGCTGAATTCTCGCTTGACGGGGCGGCACCCAGGGCGTACAATGTAAGGTACTATTTTTGAGGGGGGAACCACCCATGTCCGGAGCGACACAGTCCCGTGACTTTATCCAAAGTCTATGCGGAGAATTCCAGAAGCATAACTACATCGATCCCAGCCATTATGAACACATCGACGTGAAGCGGGGGCTCCGGAACGCCGACGGCACCGGCGTCATGGCGGGCATCACCCAGATCGGCAACGTCCAGGGCTACTACATCCAGGACGGCGAGCGCGCCCCCATGGAGGGCCGGCTCATCTACCGGGGCATCAACGTGGAGGACCTGATCCACGGCTTCACCTCCGAGGGCCGCTTCGGCTTCGAGGAGACCGCCTACCTCCTGCTCTTCGGCGCCCTGCCCACCCGGCAGCAGCTCGCCGATTTCAATGCCGTCCTCTCCCAGCTCCGGCCCCTGCCGGTGAACTTCACCGAGGACATGATCCTCAAGGCGCCGGGCCGGGACATCATGAACCGGCTGGGCCGGTGCATCCTGGCACTCTATTGCTATGATGACGCCCCCGAGGACCACTCTTTGGAGAATGAGCTCCGTCAGGCCCTCCAGCTGGTGGCCCGTTGCCCCATGATCGTGGCCCACTCCTACGCCGCCAAGCGCCACTACTTCGACAACGACTCCCTCTATCTCCACCGCCCCCAGGAGGGGCTCTCCTTCGCCGAGAACTTCCTCTATGCCATCCGCCACGACAACCGCTTCACCGAGCAGGAGGCCAAGGTGCTGGACCTGTGCATGGTCCTCCACGCCGAGCACGGCGGCGGCAACAACTCCGCCTTCTCCTGCCGGGTCCTCTCCTCCTCCGGCACCGACATCTACGCCGCCATCTCGGCGGCGGTGGGCTCCCTGAAGGGCCCCCGCCACGGCGGCGCCAACAAAAAGGTCATGGAGATGTTCCGCTATATCCAGGAGGGGGTCTCCGACTGGACCGACGACGGCCAGGTGAAGGACTTCCTCCGCCGTCTCCTCCAGCGGGAGGCCGGCGACCGCAGCGGCCTCATCTACGGCATGGGCCACGCCATCTACACCCTCTCCGACCCCCGTGCCAAGCTCCTCAGGCAGTTCGCCCGGGGCCTGGCCGAGGAGGCCCACATGGTGGAGGAATTCCAGCTGGTGGAGTCGGTGGAGCGGCTGGCTCCCGAGGTCATCAACGGCGTCCGGGGCCAGGACAAGCCCATCTGCGCCAACCTGGACCTCTACTCCGGCCTGGTCTACAAGATGCTGGGCATCCCCGAGGAGCTCTACACCCCCCTCTTCGCCATGGCCCGCATGGTGGGCTGGTGCGCCCACCGGCTGGAGGAGGTCTTCAACCCCGGCAACAAGATCATCCGCCCGGCCTACAAGGCTGTGGCACCCATGCAGCACTTCGTCCCCCTGGACCAGCGGGGCTGATCTCTCCGGACCAAGGACGGTCCGATCACAACACACAAGGAGGACCTCATGTCCCACCACGATCACAAATTTACTTCCTCTGCCGGCGCCGTTCTGGCCGCTGTGGGCTCTGCCGTCGGCATGGGCAACATCTGGCTCTTCCCCTACCGGGTGGGCCAGTACGGCGGCGGCGCCTTCCTCATCCCCTATTTCCTCTTCGTGGCCCTCTTCTCCTATGTGGGCCTCTCCGGCGAATTCGCCTTCGGCCGTCTCACCGGCACCGGCGCCCGCGGCTCCTTTGACTACGCCATGAAATCCCGTGGCTGGAAGGGCGGCAGCATTTTGGGCATCCTCCCCCTGCTGGGGGTGCTGGGCATCGCCATCGGCTATTCCGTCGTCGTGGGCTGGGTCCTGCGGTACGCCGCAGGGTCCCTCACCGGCTCCCTGCTCAGCAGCCAGCCCGACGCCTATTTTGAGCAGCTGGCCGTCTCCTTCGGCTCCATCCCCTGGCACTTCATCGTCATCGCCGCCACCGTGGTCATTCTGGTGCTGGGCGTGACCGCCGGTATCGAGAAGATCAGCAAGTTCATGATGCCCGCCTTCTACGTGTTCTTCCTGGTTATCGCCGTGCGGGTGGCCTTTCTCCCCGGCGCGGTGGAGGGCTACCGCTACCTGCTGGAGCCCGACTGGTCCTATCTCCTCAAGTTCGAGACCTGGGTCATGGCCATGGGCCAGGCCTTCTTCTCCCTGTCCATCAACGGCGCCGGCATGCTCATCTACGGAAGCTATATGAAGAAGTCGGAGAACATCATCCGCCAGTCGGTGATGACCGCCATTCTGGACACCATGGCCGCCCTCCTCTCCGGCTTTGCCATTCTCCCCGCCGTCTTTGCCTTTGGCATCGCCCCCAACAGCGGCCCCTCCCTCATGTTCATCACCATCCCCCGGGTCTTTCAGCAGATGCCCGGTGGCCGCATTCTCGCCCTCTTCTTCTTCGTCTCCGTCCTCTTCGCCGGCATCACCTCCCTCATCAATATGCTGGAGGCGGTGGGCGAATCCCTGAGCAAGGGCGTCAGGCTGCCCCGGAAGGCCGCCATGATCGTGGTGGGCTGCGTCACCTTCGGCGTCTCCCTCTTCCTGGAGTCCCTCCCCGCCATGGGCTCCTGGCTGGACGCCGTCACCATCTATATCGCCCCCTTCGGCGCTG
This sequence comes from Intestinimonas timonensis, assembly GCF_900626145.1. Lineage (GTDB taxonomy): Bacteria > Bacillota > Clostridia > Oscillospirales > Oscillospiraceae > Intestinimonas > Intestinimonas aquisgranensis. The sequence continues at coordinate 145,287 of NZ_LR130816.1, forward strand.
TGCTGGCCGCCGTCATGATCTACTGGGTCCTGGGCCTCAAGGCCATCCGGGCCGAGCTCATGGAGGGGCGTACCCGCCCCCTGGGCCGGGCCTTCGACTTTCTGGCCAAGTATGTCTACGTCTTCCTCTCCGCCGCCGTGCTGGTGCTGGGCATCGTCTACGGCGGCATCGGCTAGGAGGCGCCCATGAGCCTCTTCCGCTGCCCCCTGTGCGCCTCCCCCCTGACCCGGACAGACAGAACCTACACCTGCCCCAAGGGCCACAGCTTCGACCGGGCCAGGGAGGGCTATGTCCACCTCCTCCCCGCCAACCAGAAGCACGCCAAGGACCCCGGCGACGACAAGGAGATGGCCGCCGCCCGGAACCGTTTCCTCTCCGGCGGGTGGTACGCCCCCCTGCGGGAGGCGCTGTGCCGCCTGGCCCTCACCTACGCCCCCGCCGGGGCGTCGGTGCTGGACGCCGGCTGCGGTGAGGGGTACTACACCGCCGGCGTCTACGCCGCCCTGTCTGAAACCGGCCAGGTGGGGCAAATGGCCGGGGTGGATCTGTCGAAGCCCTCCCTGCGGTGGGCGGCCCGTCGGGAAAAGGCCGTGGAGTTTGCCGTGGCCTCGGTCTACCATCTGCCGGTGGCGGACACCTCAGTGGACCTGCTTCTCAACTGCTTCTCCCCTCTGGCCCTGGACGAGTTCCGCCGGGTCCTCCGCCCCGGCGGGGTCTACCTCTACGTGGTGCCGGCGGCCCGGCACCTGTGGGAGCTCAAGGAGGTCCTCTACGACGGGCCCTACCTCAACAAGGAGGAGGACATCCCCTACGAGGGCTTCTCCTATCTGGAGGTGGTACCGGTGGAGGCGGTGCTGGAGCTCCCCGACCGGGACACCATCCGGGACCTCTTCTCCATGACCCCCTACCGGTGGAAGACTCCCAAGGCCGGCGCCGCCCGGCTGGAGGAGCTGGATCACCTGCGTGTGGCCGCCGCCTTCCGGGTCCACGTTTTCCACCGGGAACCAGCGTGATCGGTTGCAATTTTCCCCTCTTCGTGATATATTGACCAACATCAGAAACGATTTGAGGTCGCGCCTTGGAAAAAGGGCGTTTGGGTGCGGAACTGGGTTTCGCTTGCCTGTGGGAGACCTTGAATCAGGCAAGTGAGAAAGAAAGGAACATCACCCATGGAAATCAACGGCGAGCAGGTAAACGAAGTCGTCCGCTACGACCAGCTGGGGCTCTCCCCGGAGATCATGCGGGCATTGGACAAGAAGGGCTACGTCCAGGCCACCCCCGTCCAGGGCGGCGCCATCCCCTACTTTATGAAGTGGCAGGACGTCATCGCCAAGGCCCCCACCGGCACCGGCAAGACCTTTGCCTTCGGCATCCCCATGGTGGAGCACATCGACCCGGAGAGCGATGCCGTCCAGGGTCTGGTGCTGGCCCCCACCAGGGAGCTGGCCATCCAGATCATGAACGAGCTGCGGGACCTCTGTGAGTTCAAGGAAGGGGTCCGGGCGGTGGTCCTCTACGGCGGACAGCCCATTGACAGGCAGATCAACCAGCTCAAGAAGCGGCCTCAGATCGTGGTGGCCACCCCCGGCCGGCTCATGGACCACATGAAGCGCCGCACCGTCCGGCTGGACCAGGTCCAGACCGTGGTGCTGGACGAGGCCGACCGGATGCTGGACATGGGCTTCATCCACGACGTCACCCGCATTCTGGACCAGATCAAGCACCGCCGGAACATGGGCATGTTCTCCGCCACCATCTCCCGGGAGGTCATGGACATCTCCTGGGTGTACCAGCGGGACCCGGTGGAGATCATCGTCCGGCCCGACGAGCAGAACAAGCCCGACATCCAGCAGTACCGCATCGACGTGGACCGGAACGAAAAGGCGGAGATCACCGCCCGCATCCTGGACGCCGCCGGCTATGAGCGGGCCATCGCCTTCTGCAACACCAAGAACATGACCGACCGGCTCACCGGCCTGCTCCGCATGCGGGGCATCACCTGCGAGGCCATCCACGGCGACATCCAGCAGTCGGTCCGGGAGAAGACCCTGGGCAAGTTCCGCCGGGGCGAACTCCGGGTGCTGGTGGCCACCGACGTGGCCGCCCGTGGTCTGGACATCGACGACGTAGACGTGGTCTTCAACTACGACGTCCCCGACGAGACGGAGTATTACGTCCACCGCATCGGCCGCACCGGCCGGGCCAAGCGCCACGGCGTGGCCTACACCCTGGTGTCCACCATCACCGAGGCCATGCGCCTGGACGATATCCAGAAGATCACCCGAAACGACATCCACCGCCTCAAGTACGAAAAGGGCACCCTCCTGGACCTGGAGGAGGAGCAGAAGTAAGACGCTGGCCGGTTTTCATGTATTTTTAAACTTTCCCCAAAGATTTTTTCATGTGAATCTGGCATACTAAGAGACAGATAAGGAGGGGCCCAATATGGACGAACCGAAGAGACTTTACCGTACGGAACACGGCGCCGCCATGCTCTGCGGCGTGTGCGGCGGCATCGCCGAATACTTCAACATCGATCCCAGCATTGTCCGTCTGGTCTGGGCGGCCCTGGTGATTATGGGCGGCACCGGCATCCTTCTCTATATTATCGCCGCCATCATCCTACCCAGAAAGAGCCAGGTCTACCCCGGCTATTGACCACCGCAGTCCGTCGGCCGCGCCCCCTCACGGGGCGCGGCTTTTTCATTGCCGGAGGTTTAAGGGCATGATTTTTGTGCTATACTGGAAAACAGGCCCAGAAACAAACCCTTGCGCGATCTTTCCCGCCGTGATACACTGCTTTCAAAGAACACCCAAGGAGATTGTCATTTACCATGATCGAGTTTCATAAGCCCCAGCTCACCGATAAGCCCTGGGTGGATGAGCTGCTGCGCAGGGCGGATCACCGGGGCTGCGAGTACAACTTCACCAACCTCTTCGTCTGGAGCGACGCCTACGACCAGCGCATCGCCCGGGTGGGAGACTTCCTGGTGACCCATCTGTGCGGCGCGCTGGGCTGCTCCTACATCTACCCCGCCGGTTCCGGCGATATTGCCCCCGTCCTCACCGCCCTGGAAGAGGATGCCACGGAGCGGGGCGTCCCCTTCCGGCTGGTCTGTCTCACCCAGCCCCAGATCCAGGAGCTGGACACCCTCTTCCCCGGCCGCTTTACCTTTGAGGCCGACCGGGACGGCTTCGACTATCTCTACGACATTGACCGTCTGGCCGACCTGGGCGGCAAAAAGCTCCACGCCAAGCGCAACCACATCAACCGCTTCATCGAGAACAACCCCTCCTGGGTCTACGAGGACATCACCCCGGAAAGTCTGCCCGAGTGCCTGGAGATGGACAAGGAGTGGTACCGCCGCAGCATGGTCCGTGAGGGTCTGGCCGAGGAGCGGGACCTGGGCGACGAGGGCCGTGCCCTCCGCCTGGCCATGGAGCACTACCACGCACTGGGCCTGGAGGGGGGACTCATCCGGGTCTACGGAGAAGTGGTGGCCTTCACCATGGGAGACCTGCTCTCCTCCGACACCTACGACGTCCACTTTGAAAAGGCCTACGGCGAGCTCCAGGGCGCCTACGCCATGATCAACCGGGAGTTCGCCCGGCGGATCCGGCAGCGCCACCCCCAGGTACGCTACCTCAACCGAGAGGACGATATGGGCGTGGAGGGTCTCCGCAAGGCCAAGGAATCCTATTACCCCGACCTCATGGTGGAGAAATACTCTGCCTCCCCGGCGTGAGCCAGCCGGATACCGTCAGAAAGGAGCGAATGTCCCATGATCGAGATCCGTCCCGCCCGTCCGGAGGAAATCCCTCGCCAGAAGGAGCTGTGGAAGCTGGCCTTCGGCGATGACGACGCCTACATCGACTACTTCTATGCCCACGGCGAGGAGAGCCAGGTGCTCCTCCTGCTGGAGGATGGCGTGGTGTGGACCATGGTGGCCCTCTTCCCGGTGACGGTGACCCTTCCCCAGGGCGAATCCCTCTCCTCTGCCTACATCTATGCCCTGGCCACCCACCCCGACGCCCGGAAAAAGGGCTTCGGCCGGTTCATCCTCAACTACGTGGATTACTACCTCCAGGAGTCCGGCAAGGACTGCGTCACCATCGTGCCCGCCGAGCCCTCCCTCTACAAATACTTTGCCACCACCGGCTTTGAGCCCACCTTCTCCACACGAAAGGTAGAGCTGCTCCGGGAGATGGTGGCACAGCCCGGCGAGGGGGATGCCATCACCCCCGTCTCCCCCGCCCAGTACAACGCCCTCCGGGAGCAGATGCTGGCCGGAAACTTCCGGGTCACTTACAGCGAGGCCCTCATCGCCTACCAGCAGGGTCTCTCCCGCATGGAGCGGGGCGACCTCTTCCACCTCACCGTCTCCGGCAAGGAGGGCCTTGCCGCCGCGGAGTACCTGGATGAGGACACCGTGCTGGTCAAGGAGCTTCTCCTCCCCCACGCCGCCCAGGCCGGCGGCGCCGCCCTGCTGGCCCAGCGCATGCCCGCCCGCCGCTACCACCTGCGCACGCCTCCCTTCTGGGACGGACTCACCGGAAGCTACCTCCAGTCCTTCGCCATGGTCAAGTGGTACCGCCCTGAGTTGTCCAAAGCCTGGCGGGAATACCGCCGGGGCTACATGGGTCTGGGCTTTGATTGATACCACCTTTTTCCACCGCCGCCGGCGGCCGGGCTTGCCCGACTGCCGGCGTTTTGCATTTTTATTCACGCTTTACTGCATCACCTTTTTAAATTGTTGCAGTAAAGCAAATTTCGAAGTGCAAAATATTGTGTTTTTGTTCTCCTCTAGGGCTTGTTNGCACACTTGCAGGATTCCAAAAAGATTCCATCAATTTGAGGTCGTATTTCCCTTGACGGACAAAAGTTTATGGTATAGAATATATGGAACTGCGCATGGGGTATTTTCCTCATTGTGAAACAAAAAATATACAGAATACAGAAAAGTGGGAAGTGAAGAAATGGCAAAATACATTTTGAAAAGAGTGCTGATGGCCGTGATCACGCTGTTCATCGTGATCTGCCTCACTTTTTTCCTGATGAATGCCGTTCCGGGCAATCCGTGGCTGTCTGAGAAGACCCCGACTCAGGCCACCATAGATGCTCTGAATGCAAAGTACGGCCTGGATCAGCCGGTGATCGTACAGCTGGGCAAGTACCTGGAGAACCTGATCCACCTGGACTTCGGCACCTCCATCAAAATGCAGAAGGACCGGCCGGTGCTGGATATCATCCTCACCATGTTCCCCATTTCGGCCGGCATCGGCGCCATCGCCATCATATGGGCCATATTGGTGGGCGTCCCATTGGGATGTCTGGCGGCCTATAAGCGCGGCACATGGGTGGACAGCCTGCTGCGGGTGATCTGTACGCTGGGTATCTCCATGCCGGGCTTCGTGGTCGCCACCATGCTGCTGCACCTCCTGACCGGCGGCATCGAAGGGCTAAAGCTCTTCCCCACTATGTTTGACGGCACGGCAAAGAGCTACGTGCTGCCCTGTCTGGCCCTGGGCTTCTACCCCATGTGCTACCTGTCCCGCCAGACCCGGACGGCCATGCTGGACGCCATCAACCAGGAGTATATCAAGACTGCCCGGGCCAAGGGTCTGAAGAACAAGAAGATCATCTTCAAGCACGCCCTGCGCAACGCCCTCATCCCGGTCATCACCTATCTTGGCCCCCAGATCGCCTTCACCCTCTGCGGCGGCTTCGTGGTGGAGAAGGTCTTCTCCATCCCCGGTCTGGGCCGTTATTTCGTCATGTCCATCCAGAACCGTGACTACCCCCTCATCATGGGCACCACCATCTTCCTGGCTGCCTTTATCATCATCATGAACCTGATCGTGGACCTCCTTTACAAGCTGGTGGACCCGCGCATCAATCTTGCAAAGGGAGGGAACTGATTTATGGCAGAAAAGAAAAGAAAGCAGCCCTTCGGCTCCCTCCGTCCCGACGTGGACGACATCCTGGACTGGAACAACCTGCCCCAGGACGCCTTTGAGCCGGCCAGCAGCGCTGAAAAAGAGAGCTTTATCCAGGACCGTGAAAGCGTCTCCTACTGGAAGGACGCCTGGCGGCGCCTGCGCCGCAACAAGGTGGCCATGGTGGCCATGGTCATCGTCATCCTCATCGGCCTCTTTGCCTTTGTGGGCCCCATGATCGTCCCCTACACCTACGACCAGGTCATCTCCGGCGCCAACAACATCCACCCCTGGCACTATTCCCTGGAGGATCAGGCCGCCATCAACGCCTATATCGAGGAGCACACCGGCACCGCCAACCTCACTCCTGATGAGGCGGTGGCCCAGGCGGAAGCCGAGGCCGAGGCCCGGGGCGAGACCCTCTCCCCCGTGGAGGCCGCCAAGATCCGCGCCACCGCCAAGGCCAACCAGGGCAAGGGCGAGGAGAACGTCACCGAGAAGGACGCCGCCAAGGCCCTGGGCATCAAAGTCAAGCCCTTCGGCTACACCCAGGCTGAGCTGGAGCGCATGGCCGCCGGCGAGTCTGTTTTCCCCCATGTTTTCGGCTGTGACAACCAGGGCCGTGACATCATGGTGCGTACCATGATCGGCGCCCGTGTGTCCATGATCGTCGGCATCTGCTGCGCCATCATCGTACTGGTCATCGGCGCCCTTTACGGCTCCATCTCCGGCTACTGCGGCGGCAAGGTGGACGCCGTCATGCAGCGTATCGTGGAGATCATCTACACCATCCCCGAGGTGCTCATCATCCTGCTGCTGGGTTCCACCCTCAAGCCCATCTTTGAGGAGTTCCAAAACTCCGGCGACGGCTTCCTACAGAGCATGGTGACCCTGCTGGGCGCCAACCTCATCTCCATCTTCATCACCTTCGGCCTTCTGTACTGGGTGACCATGTCCCGCCTCATCCGCGGCCAGATCCTCCAGCTCAAGCAGCAGGAGTATGTCACCGCCGCCCGGGCCTTGGGCGCCTCCGGCGGGCGCATCATCAAGCGCCACCTGCTCCCCAACTGCATCGGCCAGATCGTGACCACCACCTTCCTGCAGATTCCCTCGGCCATCTTTACCGAGTCCTTCCTCTCCTTCCTGGGTATGGGCGTGTCCGCCCCCATGACCAGTCTGGGCTCCATGTGCTCCGACGCTCTGGGCGGCCTGAACACCTATCCCTACCGCCTGTTCATCCCCGCCGCCATCCTGAGCCTCATGATCCTGTGCCTGAACCTCTTCGGTGACGGTCTCCGTGACGCTCTGGATCCCCGTCTGAAGAAATAAGAGAGGAGGAGACTCAATGGAAAACAATCAGAAGACCGGCAAGCTGCTGGAAGTAAAGGATCTCCACGTCTCCTTTTTCACCCCCGCCGGCGAGGTAAAGGCCGTGGGCGGCATCAGCTATGACCTCAACTACGACGAGGTCATGGGTATCGTGGGCGAGTCCGGCTCCGGCAAAAGTGTGGAGGCCTATTCCATCATCGGCCTCCTCCAGTCCCCCGGCAAGGTCATCGGTGGCTCCATCACCCTGGAGGGTGAGGACGTGCTGGCCAAGACCAAGGAGGAGATGGTGGCTCTGCGTGGCTCCAAGGTGGCCATGATCTTCCAGAACCCCATGACCTGCCTTAACCCCGTCTACACCATCGGCAACCAGCTCATCGAGGCCCTGAAGGCCCACGACAAGAAGGTCTCCAAGGAGGAGGCCGCCAAGCGGGCCATGGAGATGCTGGAGCTGGTGGGCATCAACAACGTGGAAAAGCGGATGAGACAGTACCCCCACGAGCTCTCCGGCGGTATGCGCCAGCGCGTCATGATCGCCATGGGCCTCATCTGCCACCCCCAGCTGCTCATCGCCGATGAGCCCACCACCGCCCTGGACGTGACCATCCAGGCTCAGATCCTGGAACTCATGAAGGACCTGCAGAAGAAGACCCACATGGGCATCATCTTCATCACCCATAACCTGGGCGTGGTGGCCGAGATCTGCGATAAGGTCTCCGTCATGTACGCCGGCAAGATGGTGGAGCAGGGCCCCGTGGACGACATCTTCTACAAGCCCGGCCACCCCTACACCATGGGCCTGCTGCGTTCCATGCCCCGCGTGGACGCTGAGAGCTACGAGCGTCTCATCCCCATCGAGGGCTCTCCCGTGGACATGCTCAATCCCCCCGAGGGCTGCCCCTTTGCCCCCCGGTGTGAGCATGCCATGAAGATCTGCCTGCAGAAGATGCCCCCCTACGTGGAACTGGGTGACAACCACCGCGCCGCCTGCTGGCTGCGGGTGCAGGATCAGATTGAAAAGGAAAAGACCGGCAAGACTGAGAACAAGGAGGTGGGCGACAATGGCTGAGAACCAGGACATTCTGGTACAGGTGGATCACCTGACCAAGTACTTCCCTGTTAAGGGCATGAAGGGTCCCGGCGTCCAGGCCGTGGAGGACGTCTCCCTCTTCATCAAGCGTGGTGAGACCCTGGGTCTGGTGGGCGAGTCCGGCTGCGGCAAGACGACTCTGGGTCGTACCATCCTGCGGCTCCATGAGCCTACCTCCGGCTCCATTATCTACGACGGCGTGCCCATCTACGAGCACGAGTACCCCTTTGAGCGCCAGACTGTCTCCGTCAAGGAGAAGGACGGCACCGAGCACCAGCGCTCCGTGCTGGTGAAGAAGGCAGTCCCCCGTGAGAAGGCAGTGGACATGCTCCCCTACCGGCGGAAGATGCAGATCATCTTCCAGGACCCCTCCGCCTCTCTGGACCCCCGTATGACGGTGGGTGAGATCATCGGCGAGGCTCTGGATATCCACAAGCTGTGCGCCAGCAAGGCGGAGCGTACCGAGCGCATCAAGGAGCTCCTCAGCATGGTGGGTCTGAACACCGAGCACGCCAACCGCTACCCCCACGAGTTCTCCGGCGGCCAGCAGCAGCGCGTGGGCATCGCTCGCGCCCTGGCCGTGAAGCCCGAGTTCATCGTCTGCGACGAGCCCATCTCCGCTCTGGACGTGTCCATCCAGTCCCAGGTGGTCAACATGCTGGAGGACATGCAGAAGGATCTGGGCCTCACCTATCTGTTCATCGCCCACGACCTCTCTGTGGTGCGCCACATCTCCAACCGCATCGGCGTCATGTACCTGGGCACTCTAGTGGAGCTGGCCGAGAGCTATGAGCTCAACAAGCACCCCATCCACCCCTACACCAAGACCCTGCTCTCCGCTGTGCCGGTGCCCGACCCCGAGGTGAGCCGCACCCGTCAGCGTATCGTGCTCCAGGGCGATATCCCCTCCCCCATGAATCCCCCCTCCGGCTGCCGGTTCCACACCCGCTGCCCCTACGCCACTGAGAAGTGCAAGGAGGCCGTTCCTCAGCTCAAGGAGCACGCCCCCGGTCACTGGGCTGCGTGTCACCTGCTGGGTTGACGGGGTCCCCGGCAAAACCCAGCGTCAGCGGTTTTGCTGGGGAGAGGAGGCACAGCGGAGGAAATGAGCTTTCGCGCTGACGCGGAAGCGAATGATCCGCAGCTTGTGCCGACGACGGCGTGGTCCTGCGAGCGCATGCGAGCCGCCGTGTCTGCGGCGCACAAGCGTTTTGGGCGCTGCCCAAAACCTTGCCGCAGGGCGGATTCACTCCGCCCGAGGATGTGAAGTCGTCCCAGGGACCCCACGCGGCTCAGCCGCGTGGGAGGCACGCCCCCGAACATTGGGTTGCGTGCCACCTGCTGGGCTGAGGCGCTGTCCACATTCTACGGACACTGTGCTCCTTTACGGCGGATTCATTCTTTACAGAATTGTTACAGACGTGTTATAATGGTTTTATAAATCCAAAAGACCATGGTCTTTTGGCGTCCGCGCAGCGGACGCCGGCAGCCGTGGCCGGAATGTGTTGTGTATCTCGCCAGACGGCGAAACGATACAAAAAATGAAAGATGGAGGTCCAATCATGAAGAAGACGAAGCAACTGTCTCTGCTTCTGTCCGGAGCCCTCGCGTTCGGCCTGCTGGCCGGCTGCGGCGGCGGCACCACCAGCACCCCCGCTCCCACTGAGAGCGGCGCACCCAGCACGGATGCCTCCGGCGAAGCCTTTGAGCTGACCATCAACATCGCTTCCGAGCCCCAGACCATCGATCCTGCCCTGAACACCGCCGTGGACGGCGCCATCATGACCAACCACATGTTCGAGGGTCTGATGCGCTGGGAGGATTCCGGCGCCGAGACCGTGGGCTCCGACGGCACCTGCACCAACGCCGAGCTGAGCTACGGCCAGGCTGAGAGCTACGACAAGGTGTCCAACGAGGACGGCACCGTCACCTACACCTTCCACCTCCGGGACGGCATCAAGTGGTCCGACGGTCAGGACGTGACCGCCAGCGACTTCGTGTTCTCCTGGCAGCGCCTGGTGAACCCCGAGACCGCCGCTGACTACTCCTACATGATCGACTGCGTGGTCAACGCCAACGAGATCATGAACGGCGAGAAGGACCCCAGCGAGCTGGCCGTCTCCGCTCCCGATGACAAGACCTTCGTGGTCACCATCACCTCCGACCTGCCCTACTTCACTGAGATCTGCGCCTTCCCCGCCACCTTCCCCGTGCGCGAGGACATCGTGAGCGACAGCCAGTGGACCTATAGCCCCGACACCTATATCTCCAACGGTGCCTACAAGATGACCAGCCGTGTGACCAATTCCGAGATCGTCATGGAGAAGAACGAGTACTACTACGGCGTGGACACCCTGGGTCCCGACAAGATTACCTTCAAGCTGATGGACGATGCCAACGCCATGCTGTCCGGCTTCAACTCCGGTGAGCTGGACTTCATCGAGAGCATGCCCACCGATGAGGTCGCCGGCCTGCTGGCTTCCGGCGATCTGAAGATCGTGGACTACATCGGCACCTACTATGTCTGCTACCAGACCCAGAAGGCCCCCTTCGACGACCCCCGCGTCCGTCAGGCCTTCACTCTGGCCGTTGACCGCACCTATATCGTCAACCAGATCACCCAGACCGGTCAGGTCGAGGCCGGCGGCTACGTCCCCGCCGGTATCTATGACGCCGCCGGCGCCACCGGTGACGACTTCCGCACCGTGGGCGGCGACTACTACGCTCCCACCGACGCCGACTACGAGGCCAACTGCGAGAAGGCCCGTGAGCTGCTGGCCGAGGCTGGCTACCCCAACGGCGAGGGCTTCCCCGTTGTCACTTACCTCTACAACACCGACGACAGCCACAAGGCTGTGGCCGAGGCCCTGCAGAATATGTGGCAGACCCAGCTGGGCGTGACCGTGCAGCTGGACAACCAGGAGTGGGCCACCTTCCTGCAGACCCGTAAGGACGGCGACTACTCCATCGCCCGTAACGGCTGGATCGCCGACTACAACGATCCCATGTCCTTCCTGGATATGTGGCTCACCGGCGGCGGCAACAACGACGCCCAGTACTCCAACCCCGACTATGACGCTCTGATCCAGCAGGCCAAGGCCACCGCTGATCCCGCTGAGCGCATGGAGCTCATGCACCAGGCCGAGGATATGCTGGTCGGTCAGGACTGGGTCGTCAACCCCCTGTACTTCTACACCCAGAAGTACATGCTGGCCGACGGCATCCAGGGCATGTACTACACCCCCCTGGGCTACTTCTTCTTCGACCACTGCACCCAGGGCTGAGTTTCTCAGCTGACCGTGACCGGGCCGCCGACTGGCGGCCCGGTCCTTTTTTGTCCGCCCCTTTTATCCAACCTGACCAGCCTATTCATTTATTCATAGGTATTCTATTCATCTTGCATAAATTCGCAGAAAATTGGAAAATAGGGCTTGAACTACCGGGGCAACTGTTGTATAATCATACGCAATGAATGACCCTGACAGGTCAAGAGGAGAGAATGAACATGAAGAATATGAAGAAACTGCTTTGCGTGGCTCTGGGCGCTGCCCTGAGCGTCAGCCTGCTGGCCTCCTGCTCCGGTGGTTCCAGCTCCACCCCCGCCCCCGAGACCACCACTCCCGCCGAGACGACTCCCGCTGAGACCACCCCTGCCGAGACCGGCGCCGCCGACCTGTCCTCCGCTCTGATCGAGGACGGCAAGCTCATCATGTCCACCAATGCCCAGTTCCCTCCCTACGAGCTGGTTGCGGATGGTGAGGGCTTCAACGGCACTGGCTTCGAGGGCATCGACATTGAGATCGCCTACGCTCTGGCTGAGAAGCTGGGCCTGGAGCTGGTCATCGACGACATGGAGTTTGACTCCGCCCTGCTGGCCGTCCAGAACAACGCCGCCGACATGATGCTGGCCGGCCTGAGCTACTCCACCGACCGTGACGAGGTCATGGACTTCTCCGACTCCTACGCCACCGGCGTGCAGGTGGTCATCGTCAAGGAGGGCTCCGATGTGACCATGGACAACCTTGGCGACTACATGATCGGCACCCAGCGCGGCACCACCGGTTACATCTACGCCTCCGACACTCCTGAGAACGGCGGCTACGGCGAGGACCACGTCATTGCCTACGACAACGGCACCACCGCTGTGCAGGAGCTGATCAACGGCACCATTGACGCCGTCATCATTGACCAGGCTCCCGCCGAGGAGTATGTGGCTGCCAACGCTGACGCCGGCCTCACCATCCTGCCCGGCGCCTGGGTCGAGGAGCAGTACTGCCTGGCCGTGGACGACGGCAACACCGTCCTCCTGGACGCCCTGAACACCGCCCTCAACGAGCTCATTGATGACGGCACCGTTCAGGCCATCATCGACAAGTACATCACTGCCGAGTAAGCGCAGACATACACAATTTCCGCTGAAAGGAGCGGCCCTCCGGCCGCTCCTTTTGGCCTGTTCATCAAGAGAGAGGAGCGAGCCATGGGCTTCACACAGCTGTACGAGACATTCGGCGCTTTGGAAAACCCCAGCTTCTGGCAGGACGTCTACATGAAGTTCTACAAGGCCTGGTTCGAGGCCGACCGCTGGCAGCAATACTTTAAGGGTCTGGCCACCACCATCCAGGTGACGGTGATCGCCCTGCTGATCGGTGTGGTGCTGGGCGTGGTCGTGGCAATGATCCGCACCGCCCATGACCAGCAGCGGCTGGGCGTCCATAACCCCCTGCTGGGGATCGTGAACCTGATCTGCAAGATCTATGTCACCGTGATCCGCGGCACCCCCATGATGGTGCAGCTGCTGATCATGGGTCTGGTCATCTTCGCCAGCAACCGGAACAAGACCATGATCGGCGCCCTGTCCCTAGGCATCAACTCGGGAGCTTATGTGGCCGAGATCATCCGGGGCGGCCTTATGTCCCTGGACCCCGGCCAGATGGAGGCCGGCCGCTCCCTGGGCCTGGGCTATATGGACACCATGCGCTTCATCGTCATCCCTCAGGCCTTCAAGGCCATCCTTCCCTCCCTGGGCAATGAGTTCATCACCCTGCTCAAGGATACCTCTCTCATCAGCGTGGTGGGCGGCAAGGAGATCGTCTACTTCGCCCAGGCCATCATCACCCGGACCTATGAGACCATGTACCCCTACCTCATCACCGCCGTCATGTACCTCATCATGGTCCTGATCTTCACCTGGCTCCAGAGCAAGCTGGAAAGGAGGCTGCGTCAAAGTGATCGACGTTAAACACCTCACCAAATCCTTCGGCAACCACCTGGTGCTGGACGACATCAGCGAGAGCATCCAGGAGGGGGAAAAGGTGGTCATCATCGGGCCCTCCGGCTCCGGCAAGTCCACCTTCCTTCGCTGCCTCAACCTGCTGGAGGAGCCAACCAAGGGCACCATCACCTTTGACGGTACCGAGATCACCGACCCCAAGGTGGACATTGATGCCGTCCGCCGTAAGATGGGCATGGTCTTTCAGCACTTCAACCTCTTCCCCAACATGACCATCCGCAGGAACATCACTCTGGCGCCGGTGCGCACCAAGCTCATGGGTCAGGCCGAGGCCGACGACACCGCCACCGCCCTGCTCAAGCGGGTGGGCCTGGAGGAGAAGGCAGATGCCTATCCCGCCCAGCTCTCCGGCGGCCAGAAGCAGCGTATCGCCATTGTCCGGGCCCTGGCCATGAAGCCCAAGGTCATGCTCTTTGACGAGCCCACCTCCGCCCTGGACCCCGAAATGGTGGGCGAGGTACTGGACGTCATGAAGCAGCTGGCCGACGAGGGCATGACCATGGTGGTGGTCACCCACGAGATGGGCTTTGCCCGTGAGGTGGGCAGCCGTGTCCTCTTCATGGACGGCGGCCACATCTTGGAGCAGAATGAGCCCCACGCCTTCTTCGCCAACCCCAAGGAGCCCCGGACCATCGAGTTTTTGTCCAAGGTCCTGTAAACACACGAAAAGCGGACGCCGGAGGCGTCCGCTTTTTTGTGTTAAAGCGCACTTGAAAAAAAGAAGCAAAACGGGTAAGATTAAGGTAATGAAATGAAAAAGCGAGGACCGAGCCATGATCTTTGACACCCATGCCCACTACTATGACGACGCCTTTGACGCCGACCGGGACGCCCTGCTCTCCGCCCTGCCGGGCAAGGGGGTGGCCCTGGTGGTCTGCCCTGGCTGCGATCTGGAGAGCTCCCGGCAGTGTGTGGACCTGGCAGAGAACTACGACTATATCTACGCCGCCGTGGGTTTCCACCCGGAGAATCTGGAGGGAGTTGCCCTCACCGACCTGGACGCCATCCGGGACCTGGCCGGACACCCCAAGGTAAAAGCCATCGGAGAGGTTGGACTGGACTACTACTGGGTCAAAAGCCCGGAGGACCGGGCCTTCTCCCGGGACTTTTTCGATGCCCAGCTCTCCCTGGCCGAGGAGCTGGACCTGCCCGTCATCGTCCACGACCGGGACGCCCACAAGGACTGTCTGGATATCGTCAAGGCCCACCCCAACGCCCGGGGCGTCTTTCACTGCTGCGCCCTCAGCGCTGAGGACGCCAAGGTGGCGCTGGACCGGGGCTGGATGCTCTCCTTCACCGGCAACATCACCTTTGCCAACGCCCGCCGGGCACCGGAGGTCATCCGCTGCGCCCCCATGGACCGCATCATGCTGGAGACCGACGCCCCCTACATGGCGCCGGTGCCCCACCGGGGGCAGCGGTGCGACTCCAGTCTCATCCCCATCACCGCCGCCACCATCGCTCAACTCAAGGGCCTCACGGTGGATGAGGTTCTTGCCATCACGCTGGACAACGGAAAACGGTTTTTCGATATCACCTGAGGAGGGATCGATATGGAGACCATCACCTATGAGTATGAAAATGCCCTGTACGTCAACCTGACCAACCGCTGTGACTGCTCCTGCGTCTTCTGCCTGCGGCACAATGGCCACAAGGGTTCCATCTATGCCGACGACCTGTGGCTGGACCACGAACCCACCCGGGATGAGGCCCTCCGGGACCTGCTGGACCGAAACCTGCCCAGCTACCGGGAGCTGGTCTTCTGCGGCTTTGGGGAACCCACCTTCCGCATCGACGACATTCTGTGGCTGGTGGACGAGCTGAAGCGGACGGTGCCCGGCCTGCCGCCGGTGCGCATCAACACCAACGGACACGCCAATCTTCTCCACGGCCGTGATGTATGTCCCGACCTCCAGGGGCGCATTGACGTACTCTCCATCTCCCTCAACGGCTCCACGCCGGAGGAGTACCTGGCTGTCACCCAGCCCCGGGACGGCATCCTGGCCTGGAAGTCCATGCTGGACTTTACCCGTGAGGCGGTGAAGTATGTGCCCTTAGTGATGATGACCGTGGTGGACAAGGACAAGTCTCCCGAAGAGATCCAGCGCTGCCGGGAGATCTGTGAGAGCCTGGGCGCCCACCTCCGGGTCCGCGCCTACATCCCCGACTAGTCCTTTTCTCTCGTCCTTTTTCTTGTAAGAAAAAGGACCAAAAAGAACTTGGGCATCGCTCTGCACGCCCTGCCCGACCAGCGCAGCTGCCCGGTAACGATAAAAAATGAAAAATCCGCCCACGCCGCAGTCGAGCGGCGTGGGCGGATTCCATTTTTCTCTGCTGATTACACGTTGAAGCGGAACAGGATGATATCGCCGTCCTGGACCACGTACTCCTTGCCCTCGGAGCGGACCAGGCCCTTTTCCTTGGCGGCGTTCATGGAACCGTTGGCCTTCAGGTCCTCGAAGGAGACCACCTCTGCACGGATGAAGCCCCGCTCGAAATCAGAGTGGATCTTGCCGGCGGCCTGGGGGGCCTTGGTGCCCTTCTTGATGGTCCAGGCCCGGCACTCGTCCTCACCGGAGGTGAGGTAGGAGATGAGGCCCAACAGGGCATAGCTGGCCTTGATGAGCCGGTCCAGGCCGGACTCGGCGATGCCCAGGTCCTCCAGGAACATGGCCTTCTCATCCGGCTCCAGCTGGGCAATCTCGGCCTCCAGCTGAGCGCAAACGGGAATGACCTGGGCACCCTCGTCGGCAGCCACCTTGGCCACCTGCTGGTAGTAGCCCACATTCTCATAGTCAGAGAAGCCCGCCTCGTCCAGGTTGGCGGCATAGATCACCGGCTTGAGGGAGAGGAGCTCCGACTGGGCGATGAGAGCGGCGTCGTCCTCGTCGCACTGGTAGGAGCGGGCAGACTTGCCCTCGTTGAGCCAGTCCATGAGCCCCTGGAGCACCTGGGCCTCATGGGCAGCCTTCTTGTCGCCGGTCTTGCCCAGCTTAGCGCACTTGTCCATGCGCCGCTGGACCATCTCCATGTCGGCCATGATGAGCTCGATGTCGATGATCTCGATGTCACGGAGGGGATCGGTGGAGCCCTCCACGTGGATGACGTTGGGGTCGTCAAAGCAGCGGACCACGTGGACGATGGCGTCGGTGGCCCGGATGTTGGACAAAAACTTGTTGCCCAGGCCCTCGCCCTTGGAGGCGCCCTTCACCAGTCCGGCAATGTCCACGAACTCGATGACGGCTGGGGTGGTCTTCTTGGGGTGGTAGAGCTCGGAGAGCCAGTCCAGACGGCTGTCCGGCACGGCCACCATGCCCACGTTGGGGTCGATGGTGCAGAAGGGGTAGTTGGCGCTCTCCGCGCCGGCGTTGGTGATGGCGTTGAACAGGGTGGACTTGCCCACGTTGGGCAGGCCGACGATACCTAATTTCATCTATCTTTGCATCTCCTCATCCTGGATGATCTTCCTCGTCATGGCGGAAGGACCCCTTCCGCCCAAAAAAGCGTGATATATTATACCACAGAGCCGATTTTTTCACAATAGCCACCCTCTCACCATTTCTCTTTGCCCGCTGCGGTTACATTTTTTTCTTTATCCTATTGACTATTGCATAAATTTGTACTATTACAACAATAACAATTCTCGTTATTGTTAATAAATGGAGGCTTACGCATGGAACTGAAAGGATCTCGTACCGAACAAAATCTGATGGCCGCCTTCAGCGGCGAGTCCATGGCCCGGAATAAGTATCTCTTCTTTGCCGACAAGGCCCGGCAGGAGGGTCACCCGGAGGTGGCGGAGCTCTTTGAGCAGATGGCCCAGAACGAGGGCATCCACGGCAAGCTCCTCTACCAGAAGCTCAAGGGAGTTGGCTCCAGCGCCGCCAATCTCCAGGAGGCCATCCAGGGTGAATACGGCGAGTGGAGCAGCATGTACCCCTCCTTTGCCGACATCGCCCGTGAGGAGGGCTTTGAGGCCATCGGCACCCTCTTTGACCAGATCTCCAAGATCGAAAAGGACCACGAGTTTCGCTTCCTCACCGCTCTGGCCAAGCTGAGCGCCTCCGGTACGTCCGGCGCCAAGGCTGCGGCTGCCCCCGCCGCTCCGGCCCTCACCAAGACAGTCAGTGTGGCCGGCTACCGCTGCATGTTCTGCGGCGCTACCTTTGAGGAGCGCCCCGATGTGTGCCCCGTCTGTGAGGCCATCGGCTCCTTTGAGAACACCACCATTCAAAAAAAGGTGGACGGCTGAGTTTCCTCCACTACCGCGTACAAACGCCGCGGATCATGCCCAGTGCGGCATGGTCCGCGGCGCTTTTTATTCCTCCGGCAGATCGGCACACCAGGCTGACCGCCACGAAGGGGAGCAGACACGCCTCTCCCATCCAGGAGGGCTCCTTCCACACTGCCCGCATGCTCTCTTTTCCGCCCTCAGAGCTCCTCCAGCAGCCGCCGGACCGTCTGGGCGCTCTCCCGGCTCTCCGCCGCCAGATCCAGCCACAGGTTGGCCAGGTCACCGTCCTCCGCCCTGGCGGCGGCGGACCGGCAGCCCTCCTCGCTGCGCCGCTCGGCCAGATACCGCTCCCGGAGGCCCCCCATCACCGTGGTCTCCCGGCGCTCACCGCCGGGGTTCTGGGGCAGGTACCACACCCCGTCCAGCAGGAAGCAGGCCACTGCCAGCCGTTTGCTCCGCCGCCGGGCGGCACCGGCCAGTCCCCGGAGCTGCCGCCCCGCCGGCCGGTTCCCCAGCCGCCGGGCCAGGGCCTCGTAGGCCGCTGCCCCCACCAGAGCCTCCCCCAGAGCCGCCCGCAGCTCCCCACACCGGAGCTCCATCCGTTCGCCCGGGTCCGGTGCCGCCAGCGCCCGTTCCGGCACCGCCGCCGGCAGCACCTCAATGGGACTCTCCCCGCCCCCGGTCTCCGTCACCCTCTGCCACACCTGCCGAAAGAGCTCTCGCTCCTCCGGCGCCGCGCCGCCCTGGGGCTTCTGCATCTCTTCCATGGATCACGCCTCCTAAATTCCCATCTTTCGGTCCATACTATGCCTGCGGCCCTGCGGCGTTTCCTCAATGTTCAGGGCCATAAAAGAAATACTTGTAAATCAATCGGAATTATGGTAAAATACTGCCGTATCGGCGGCAGACACGGCAGTATACCGCCGGCGGTTTACAGAGAAACACAAAGGAGTCCTTCACATGCTGGAGATCAGGCATTTATCTTATCAGGTGTCCGACGAGTCCGGCGAGGAGCTGGGCATCCTCAACGATGTCTCCCTCACCATCGGCGAGCACAAATTCGTGGTCATCACCGGCCCCAACGGCGGCGGCAAGACCACGCTGGCCAAGGCCATCATGGGCCTGGTCACCCCCACCGGCGGGCAGATCCTGTGGAACGGTGAGGACATCACTTCCCTCAACATCACCCAGCGGGCCCGGAAGGGCATCAGCTACGGCTTTCAGCAGCCCCCCCGCTTCAAGGGTCTGAAGGTCCGGGACCTGCTGGAGCTCTCCTCTGGACGGGAGGGTCTCACCCACGACGAGGAGTGCCAGTACCTCACTCGGGTGGGCCTGTGCGCCGCCGACTATATCGACCGTGAGGTGGACACCTCCCTCTCCGGCGGCGAGGTCAAGCGCATAGAGATCGCCTCCATCCTGGCCCGCAATTCCGGCCTTATGATCTTTGACGAGCCCGAGGCCGGTATCGACCTGTGGTCCTTCGCCCGGCTCACCGACACCTTCCGCCAGCTCCACGACGAGCAGAAGGCCACCCTGATCGTCATCTCCCACCAGGAGCGCATCATCGACCTGGCCGACGAGATCGTCATGGTGGACCACGGCGTCATCACCCAGCACGGCGCCAAGGATGAGATTTTTCCCAAGATCCTGGCCAACACCGTGTCGGGCTGCAGCTATATGCACGGGGCCTGAGGGTTCGCCCCGTTTTCACAGACGGCCGCTCCACACCACATCCCCGAGGCCGAGAAAGGAAGCATTTGAGCCATGGACAAACTGGAAGCCAAGCTCCTCAAGGAGATCGCCGATCTGGACGGTCTCCCGGTAGGGGCCTACAATATCCGCAAGAACGGACAGTCTGACGGCCGCGTCAGCACCGCTCACATCGTCATCGACACCAAGACCGACAAGTCCGGTATCGACATCCACATCGCCCCCGGCACCAAGAAGGAGTCGGTCCACATTCCCGTGGTCCTCACCGAGACCGGCCTCACCGAGACGGTCTACAACGACTTCTACATCGGCGAGGACTGCGACGTGGACATCATCGCCGGCTGCGGCATCCACAACTCCGGCTGTGACACCACCCAGCACGACGGCATCCACACCTTCTACGTGGGCAAGAACTCCAAAGTCCGCTACTACGAGAAGCACTACGGCGAGGGTGAGGGCACCGGCGAGCGCATCTTCAACCCCCAGACCATCGTCTACCTGGAGGAGGGCGCCTCCATCAACATGGAGACCACCCAGATCCGGGGCGTGGACTCCACCAAGCGGTACACCAAAATCGTGGTGGGTGCCGGCGGCGAGGCCGTCATCACTGAGAAGCTCCTCACCCACGGTAAACAGACCGCCGAGTCCGAGATGGACATCGTCCTGGCCGGCGAGGACGCCACCGGTCGGGTCATCTCCCGTTCCGTGGCCCAGGACCAGTCCCAGCAGGTCTTCTACCCGCGCATGACCGGCGAAGCCAAATGCTTCGGCCACGTCCAGTGCGACTCCATCCTCATGGGCGAGGCCAAGATCAAGTCCATCCCCGCCATCGCCGCCGAGCACCCCGACGCCCAGCTCATCCACGAGGCCGCCATTGGGCGCATTGCCGGCGATCAGATCCTGAAGCTCATGACCCTCGGACTCACCGAGGAAGAAGCAGAGGAGCGGATTCTCAATGGATTCCTGCAGTAAGCCTATCCCCATCAAAGAGGGATCTACCCTGGTCCACGACCCCTTTGCCTCCTATAACCACATCAGAATCACCGAACTCTACGAGGACGGCACTGCTATTGGCGAGCTCACCGTCCATCCGGAGAGCCTCAACCCCTACGGCATCGTCCACGGTGGCTGTCTGGCCACCCTGGCCGACACGGTGGGTGGCACCGGGGTCTTTACCGCCACCGGCAAGCCCTGCGTCACAGTGAACTACGCCTTCAGCTTTCTCCGCCCCGCACTGGGCTCCAACAAGAAGCTCTACTGCAAGGCCGTACCTGAAAAGCTGGGACACCGTCTGTGCGTCTACCGCCAGACCATCACCGACGACAACGGCGTGGAGGTGGCCAACGGCAATTTCACCTTCTACCTCATGGACCACGCGGGAGAAAAACCGCCTGTCCCGCCGGCGGAACCGTAAGAAAACAAAAATGGCCGCCCATACGGGCGGCCATTTTCCTGCGTATACCGCACTCTGCAGAGAGTGCGCCTTGTCATTTTTGTGTACGCCTTACTCGTCCCAGTCGGCGTAGTCGTCAAACTCGGAGGGGTGGCAGCAGCAGGCTCCCTTCTCCGTGACCATGTCCTTCAGGCCGCACACAACGCTGGTGATCTTATCCCAGTAGGCCACGACGCAGCAAATGGCAGCGGCCAGCGCCAGGGACCAGCCCACGATCTTCAGTACAAAACGGGCGACTTTCATCCCATCACACCTCCACATCTGAGTGTTATCCTTAGTCTACACGATTTTCGTGGAAATTACAATCATTCACCGCAACTTTTTCCCTTGTATTTATGGGAAAAATAGAATACAATAAATAGACCATAATTGGTGTATTCTGTCCTAGTGCTCCAAAGGAGGTACCATATGAGACTGGAAACAGAGAGGGGCGTCATCACCATCAGCCCCGATGTCTTCACCAACATCACCGGCGCCGCCGCCACCAACTGCTACGGCGTCAAGGGCATGGCGGTGCGCTCCAAGACCGACGGACTGGTTCATCTCCTGCGCCGGGAGTCCATGGCCAAGGGAGTCAAGGTCCGGTTCAATGACGATGATACCGTCTCCATCGAGCTCCACATTATTGTGGACAACGGCGTCAATCTCACCGCCGTCAGCCACTCCATCATGAGCGAGGTGCGCTATATCGTAGAGAAGGTCACCGGCGTCAAGGTCAAAAGCGTGGACGTGTGCGTGGATTCCATGGTCATCGGCTGAAGTCCGGCGGCCCATTCCGTCATAGAAAGGAACATTCGACATGATAGGAACCATTGACGGGGCGCTGCTGGCGCGGATGGTCATCCACGCAGCGGCCTCCATCAATTCCCAGAAGCAGCAGATCAACGAGCTCAACGTCTTCCCCGTGCCCGACGGCGACACCGGCACCAACATGGGCATGACCATCGCCACCGCCGCCACCGAGCTGAAGAAGAAGGCCCCCGGCAACGTGGGCGCCGTGGCCCAGGTCAACGCCAACGCCCTGCTCCGGGGCGCCCGGGGCAACTCCGGCGTCATTCTCTCCCTCCTCTTCCGGGGCTTTGCCAAGGCTCTGAAGGACAAGGAGACCGCCGACGGCGCCGACTTTGCCATCGCCCTGGACTACGGCGTGGCCACCGCCTACAAGGCGGTCATGAAGCCCGCCGAGGGCACCATCCTCACCGTCTCCCGCCTGGCCGCCCGCCGGGCCGCCGAGGCCGCCCGGGAGGACCGCTCCCTGGAGTTCGTTCTGGACGAGGCCATCAAGGAGGGCCTCATCGCCCTGGACGACACGGTGAATCAGAATCCCGTCCTCAAGAAGGCCGGCGTGGTGGATGCCGGCGGCAAGGGCTTTTTGGTCATCCTCCAGGGCATGCTGGACGAGCTCCGCGGCGAGCCCATGCCCGAGGACGCAGACGAGGGCTCTGCCGGCGAGCAGAAGACCGACTACGCCGCCATTGCCGCCGAGGAAATCACCTTCACCTTCGACACCGTCTTTATCGTCCGCAAGGACGAGCACTACAACGGTCTGGAGGCCTTCCAGGCCTACCTCAACAGCGTGGGTGACAGCCTGGTCATCGGCGAGAGCGACGACGCCTTCAAGGTCCACGTCCACACCGATATCCCCGGCGCCGTCCTCAGCGAGGCCCAGAAGTACGGCACCCTGGAGCTGGCCAAGATTGAGAACATGCGCACTCAGGCCGAGGACCTGGCCGCAGGCCGCCACATTCAGAGCACCGACGACCTGGAGGAGGACGACCACGACCACTGTGCCGCCCCCGCCTCCGCCGCCCCGGAGAAGAAGTACGGCTTCGTCTCCGTCTGCGCCGGTGACGGCATCGCCGACGTGTTCCGGGACCTGGGCGTGGACCGGGTGGTCTCCGGAGGCCAGACCATGAACCCCTCCACTCAAGACATTCTCAAGGAGATCGAAGCCACCCCCGCCGAGGTGGTCTACGTCCTCCCCAACAACAAGAACATCATCATGGCTGCCGAGCAGTGCATCCCCCTGGCCGAGGGCAAAACGGTGGTGGTCCTGCCCACCAAGACCATCCCCCAGGGTGTCTCCGCCCTCCTCTCCTTTGACCCCGACGCCATTCAGGAGGACAACACCGACGCCATGACCCAGACCATCCAGAATGTCCACACCGCCCAGATCACCTACGCCGCCCGGAACTCCGACTTTGACGGCTTCGATATCAAGGAGGGTGACTACCTGGCCCTGGCCGAGAACCAGCTCTTCGGCACCGACCGGGACCTCTCTGCCCTGCTCAATCGGCTGGCCGAGGCCGAGCCCCAGCAGAACGCCGAGTTCATCACCATCTACTACGGTGAGGATGTCACCGAGGAACAGGCCCAGGGTGCTCTGGACATCTTTACCGCCGCCTGCCCCAGCGCCGAGATTACCCTCCTCTCCGGTGGGCAGCCCGTTTACTATTACCTCATCTCCGCGGAATGATCCCCGCTCCATAATAATGTGTCAAGGGCGGCCGGATGGCCGCCCTTTTCCTCTGTGCAGAAAGAGAGAACTGGAGGTTTGTTTCCCATGTCCACCTATGACTTTACCACCCTGCGCTCCCGACTCCACATGGGGGCTTCCAAATGGGTCCCTATGGAGAGGGCCGGTGTCACCGATCCCGACGTGATTCCCTTCTCTGTGGCCGACATGGACCTGCTGGTGGCCCCTGAGATCATCGCCGCCATCCGGGAGGCCGCTGACTTCGGCGTCTACGGCTACACCGGTATGGATGAGGCCTTCCGCGCCGCCCTCATCGGCTGGATGGAACGCCGCCACGGCTGGACCGTGGACCCCGGCTGGCTGGTGAGCAACTTTGGCGTGGTCCACGCCGCCGGGCAGGCCATTCACGCCTTTACCAAGCCCGGGGACGCCATTGTCACCCAGACCCCTGCCTATCCCCCCTTCAAGCGCATCACCGAAAACAGCGGACGGACCTTCCTGGCCAACCCCCTCCGCCGCACCGACCGCGGCTATGAGTTGGACCTCAATCACCTGGAGGACCTGTGCCGCCGCCCCGAGACCAAGCTCCTCTTCCTCTGCTCCCCCCACAACCCCACCGGCCGGGTGTGGACCCGGGAGGAGCTGACGGCCATCGCCCACATCTGCCGCCGCAACGGCGTGCTCATCTTCTCCGATGAGATCCACTGCGACTTCATCGCCCCGGGCCACACCCACACCGTTCTGGCCACCCTGGACGAGGAGACCGCCCACAACTGCATCATGGGCACCTCCGCCAGCAAGACCTTCAACCTGGCCGGTCTGGCCACCGCCACCACCATCATCCCCGACCAGGGGCTGCGCCGGCAGTTCCGGGCCAAGACCGACGGCTACACCGGCGGCTTCAACGGCTACTTCGGCCTGGCCGCCTCCCGGGCGGCCTACGAGCACGGAGAGCCCTGGCTGAGCGCCTTCCTGGAGCACCTGAAGGGCAATTTTGAGCTGTGCAAAGCCTTCCTGGCCGACCGCTTCCCCTCGGTATGGACGGCCCCCTGGGAGGGCACCTACCTGCTGTGGGCCGACTTCTCCTCCCTGGGATTGGACCCGGAGGCCCAGATGCGCTTCATGCGGGATGAGGCCGGACTGTGGCTGGACGAGGGCACCATGTTCGGGCCCGAGGGGATCGGCTTTGAGCGCTTCGTCCTGGCCTGCCCCCGCCACCACCTGGAGAAGGCCCTGGAGCGCCTGGACGACGCCGCCCGGCGGCAGGGGCTTCCCCGTTGAGCCGCCTGACGACGGACCCCCGGCTGGTTCTCTTCCTGGGGGTGCTGGGCGCCTCCTTCTCCTCCATCTTCGTACGCTGGTCGGCCGCTCCCTCACTGGTGACGGCCACCGGCCGCCTGGGCTGGACCGTCCTGCTCCTTCTCCCCTCGGTGCTGGGAAAGCACCGGGCTGAGCTTCTCTCTGCCACCCGCCGGGACCTCTTGATGTGTGCCCTCAGCGGCGCCTGCCTGGCCCTCCACTTCTCCACCTGGTTCGAGTCCCTCAAGTGGACCTCCATCGCCTCCTCCACCGTGCTGGTGTCCACTGAGGTCATCTTCTCCGCCCTGGGCTTTGCCCTCTTCCTCCATGGCCGCATCCCCCGGCTGGGAGTGGCCGCCATCGCTGTGGCCTTCGCCGGCAGCGTAGTGCTGGCCCTCTCCGACGCCGGAGGGTCCGGCGCCCTGGCGGGGGACCTGCTGGCGGTGCTGGCCGCCGTGGCTGTGGCCGCCTATACCCTCATCGGCCAGGTCCAGCGCGCCCGGCAGTCCACCACCATCTACACCTTCCTCACCTACCTCTCCTGCCTCATCGTCCTGCTGGTGCTGGACGCCGCCACCGGCACTCCGGTGCTGGGATGGGGCCTCCGGGAGGTGGGCGTGGGACTGCTGCTGGCCGTGTTCTGCACCCTGCTGGGGCACTCCCTCTTCTCCTGGAGCCTGAAGTGGCTCTCCCCCGCCTATGTCTCCGCCGCCAAGCTTTGCGAACCCATTTTCGCTTCCATTCTTGGCCTCCTTCTTTTCGGCGAAGGCATCGGATTCCTCCAAGCCGTTGGCGCCGTGGCCGTCCTGGCCGGCGTCCTCCTCTACACCAAGGCCGAGGGCCAGCATACATAGAAAAACATGCCCCATGTTCGGAAACCGCCGAACGTGGGGCATATTTTCTAAAAAGTTTTGGTCTTCCTTTTTATATTTTTTACTTTACCGTGCCAAATCACTCTTGCATTTTTCCGACAGCGGGTGTAAAATACCTCCAACCATTGCAAGTGAGGTATCTTTTCATGGACCATTGCCGCCTCACAACTGAATCCCGCTTCTTTACCTATTTTGGCTGGGCTCGATTTACGGGCACCGGCTTTTTTGGCATGGGTAAAAATAGCGGGATAAAGTGAATGGGCCGGCCCTTTTCATAGGGTCGTTGTATCGTTGAACCGTGCGCTCATTGATTTTATCGTCAATGGGCGCTTTTTCTTTTGCGCCCATTGCGGGAGAAGGAGAAGATCACTATGGTAATCATCATGAAACCCGGCACGAAAAATGAGGATATTGAAGCCCTGGCCGACACCTTCCGTGCCCAGGGCCTGGACGTGGGCATCACCCACGGCATCGGCTGCACCATCCTGGGCCTGGTGGGCG
The DNA here is from genome assembly GCF_900626145.1 of Intestinimonas timonensis. Taxonomy (GTDB): domain Bacteria; phylum Bacillota; class Clostridia; order Oscillospirales; family Oscillospiraceae; genus Intestinimonas; species Intestinimonas aquisgranensis. Next base: position 171,475 of record NZ_LR130816.1, read on the forward strand.
ACACCACTGAGCTGGACATCGACAAGATCTCCATGGAGGACAATGTGGAGCGGGTCATGCGGGTCCAGGAGCCCTACAAGAAGGCCAACCGGAAGTTCCACCCCGAGGACACGGTGGTCACCGTGGGCAAGGCCCGGATCGGCGGCGGCAACTTCTCCGTCATCGCCGGGCCCTGCTCGGTGGAGAGCGAGGAGCAGATCTGCGCCGTGGCCCAGGACGTGAAGCTCTCCGGCGCGGCCATGCTCCGGGGCGGCGCCTTCAAGCCCCGCACCTCCCCCTACTCCTTCCAGGGCATGGGCACCCCCGGCCTGGACCTGCTGGTGGAGGCCCGTGCCCAGACCGGTCTGCCCATCGTCACCGAGATCATGGACCCCCGGATGGCCGAGCTCTTTGAGGAGCGCGTGGACGTAGTCCAGGTGGGCGCCCGGAACATGCAGAACTTCGAGCTTTTGAAGGAAGTGGGCAAGATGAGCAAGCCCATCCTCCTCAAGCGGGGCCTCTCCAACACCTACGAGGAGTGGATCATGTCGGCAGAGTACATCATGGCCGCCGGCAATGAGAACGTCATCCTCTGCGAGCGGGGCATCCGCACCTTTGAGACCTACACCCGCAACACCCTGGACGTGTCCGCCATCCCCGCCATCAAGCAGATGAGCCATCTGCCCGTCATCGTGGACCCCTCCCACGCCGCCGGCATGTACTGGATGGTGGAGCCCCTGGCTATGGCGGCCATCGCCGCCGGAGCCGACGGCCTCATCATCGAGGTCCACAACGATCCCCCCCACGCCAAGTGCGACGGCCAGCAGTCCCTCACCCCCAAGAAGTTCGACGAGCTCATGAAGAAGGTGAAGGTCCTGGCTCCCATGATGGGCAAGACCCTGATGCCCTGACACGGAAGGAAGTGAACCCATGAGGACCCTTACCGTATCCCTCCCCGGCCGCAGCTACGACATCCTCATCGGCTCCGGCCTTCTCTCCCAGGCGGCCGAGTACCTGCGCCCGGTGCTCCCCCGGGCCAAAAAGCTCTTTGTGGTCACCGACTCCAACGTAGCCCCCATCTATCTCTCCGCCCTCATCCCCGGGCTGGAGCGTGCCGGCTTTGAGACCGCCTGCCGGGAGATCCCCGCCGGGGAGGGCTCCAAGTCCGCCGCCATGCTCAGCGCCCTCTGGGAGGACATGATGGACTTTGGGCTCACCCGCACCGACGCCGTGGTGGCCCTGGGCGGCGGCGTGGTGGGTGACCTGGCCGGCTTCGCCGCCGCCACCATCCTCCGTGGGGTGGACTTTGTCCAGATCCCCACCACCCTCCTCGCCCAGGTGGACTCCTCTGTGGGCGGCAAGGTGGCCGTCGACCTGGCCCACGGCAAAAACCTGGCCGGGGCCTTCTGGCAGCCCAAGGTGGTCCTCATGGACCCCGACACCCTGGACACCCTGGACGACCGCACCTTCGCCGACGGCATGGCAGAGGTCATCAAGTACGGCTGCATCCTGGACAGGTCCTTCTTCGACTTCCTCGCCCTCCGGCCCGGCCGTGGGGATATCATGGAGGAAATCGAACACGTTCTGTATACCTGCTGTGATTTAAAACGGATGGTAGTGGAAGAGGACGAGCGGGACACCGGCCGCCGGATGCTCCTCAACTTCGGCCACACTGTGGGGCACGCTTTTGAGAAGATGGGAAACTACGAGACCTGGACCCACGGCCAGGCGGTGGCCGCCGGCATGTGCGTGGCCGTCCGGCTGGGGCTGGCCCTGGGCGTGGGCTGCACAGGGGACGATCTCCAGGCCCTCACCAAGCTGCTCCAGGCCTTCGACCTGCCCGTCCACATCCCCTGCTCTGACGCCGAGTGGCCCGTTATGGCGGAGACCATCGGCCTGGACAAGAAGGGCGCCGGGGACAGTGTCAGCCTGATCCTCCTGGAGGAGATGGGCAGGGCCAAAGCCGTGAAGATGAAAAAGGCGGAGGTGCTCTCCCAGCTCTCCGCCCTCTATGGGAGGACCTGACCATGAACGTCACCATCACACCCCGCCTGCTCCAGGGGACCATTACCCCTCCTCCCTCCAAAAGCCAGGCCCACCGGGTGCTCATCGCCTCCGCCCTCAGCGGAGGGGGGAGCATACTTAAAAACGTGGCCCTCTCCCAGGACATCGAGGCCACCATCCGCTGCCTGGAGGTTCTGGGGGCCTCCTTCCGGCGGGAGGTCGACGCCCTGGCGGTCACCGGACTGGCCGGAAGGCCGGCGTCCCGAGGGGAACTCCCCCTGCTGGACTGCGGCGAGTCGGGCTCCACCCTGCGCTTTCTCATCCCCATCGCCCTGGCCGTCCTGGGCGGCGGCCGCTTCACCGGCCACGGCCGGCTCATGGAGCGGCCCCAGGGGCCCTATTTCGAGCTCTTTCGGGAAAAGGGCATCTCCTTCGAGCAGAAGGACAGCGTGCTCACCATCAGCGGCAGACTGGAGGCGGGAACCTTCTCCCTCCCCGGCAACGTGTCCAGCCAGTTCATCACCGGCCTTCTCTATGCCCTTCCCCTGCTGCCCGGGGACAGCGAGATCCTCCTCACCACCTCCCTGGAGAGCCGGGGCTATGTGGACATGACTCTGGACGTGCTGGAGCAGTTCGGCGTCCGGGTGGAAAACCAGGACTACGCCCGCTTCCTGGTCCCCGGAGGCCAGTCCTTCCAGGCCCGGGACCTGACTGTGGAGGCCGACTGGTCCAACGCCGCCTTCTGGTATGAGGCGGTCAGTCTGGGATGCCAGCTCGACATACAAGGGCTCAATGCTTATTCCGTCCAGGGCGACATGCGTATCGTGCCCTGCTTTTTGAAATTACAGGGGCGGGACCCATTGGACCTGGATGTGAGCCAGTGCCCCGACCTGGTGCCCCCGCTGGCCGCCATGGCCGCCCTCCGGGGAGAGGGGCTCACCACCCGGCTGGTCAACGCCGCCCGGCTGCGGATCAAGGAGAGCGACCGGCTCTCCACGGTGACCGAGGTGCTCAACGCCCTGGGGGCGGAGGTGGAGGAGCACGACGACCATCTGGTCATCCACGGGAAGGACACCCTCCCCGGCGGCGTCACCGTCTCCGGCCACAACGACCACCGCATCGCCATGATGGCCGCCATCGCCGCCACCAACTGTGACGCCCCCGTCACCATCACTGGGGCGGAGTGCGTCAAAAAGTCCTACCCCAACTTCTGGGCGGACTACGAGGCCCTAGGCGGCGTCATCGCCCGGACAGAGGAGGCACAGCCATGAGATACACCATTTTCGGCGAGTCCCACGGTCCCGCCATCGGGGTGACCCTGGAGGGGGTCCCCGCCGGACTGGAGCTGGACATGGACTTCATCCGTTCCGAGCTCGCCCGCCGGGCGCCGGGGCAGAACGCCATGACCACCGCCCGGAAGGAGGCCGACGAGCCCGAGATCCTCTCCGGCGTCTTTGAGGGCAAAACCACCGGCACCCCCCTGTGCGCCGTCATCTTCAACACCGACACCCGCTCCAAGGACTACGCCAAGCTCAAAAACCTGCCCCGGCCCGGTCACGCCGACTACACCGGCTTCGTCCGCTACCACGGCTGCAACGACTACCGGGGCGGCGGCCACTTCTCCGGCCGCCTCACCGCCCCTCTGGTCTTCGCCGGGGCGGTGGCCAAGCTCATCCTGAAGGAGCAGGGCGTGGAAGTCACCTCCCGCATCTCCAACGTGGCCGACATCGCCGACCCCACCCCGGAGGAGATGGAGGCGGCCATCATGGCCGCCAAGGCCGACCTGGACTCGGTGGGTGGGCGCATCGCCTGCGCCGTCACCGGTCTCCCCGCCGGGCTGGGGTCCCCCGACTTCGGCTGCAACGTGGAGGGCATTTTCTCCCAGTATCTCTTTGCCGTCCCCGCTGTAAAGGCGGTGGGCTTCGGGCTGGGGACCGGCTTCGCCGGGCTCCGGGGCAGCCAGGCCAACGACCCCTTCTATATGGACGGAGATACCGTCAGGACCCGCACCAACCACGCTGGCGGTGTCAACGGCGGCATCACCAACGGCATGCCGGTGACCTTTGAGGTCACCATCCGGCCCACCCCCTCCATCGCCCGGGAACAGGACACGGTGGACCTCTCCAGCCACGCCGACGCCAAGCTGGCCATTACCGGCCGCCACGACCCCTGTATCGTGCCCCGGGCGGTGCCGGTCATCGAGTCCGCCGCCGCCCTGGCCGCCTGTGAGGTGCTGGGCATCTGAGTCTACACAAAGAGGTGTATTCCTATGAGTCAACTGGATGAGCTTCGGGGGCAGATCGACGATATCGACGCCCAGCTCACCGCCCTCTTCCTCCGGCGCATGGAGGTGACGGAGCAAGTGGGCCGCTGGAAGCAGGCCAACGGCATTCCGGTGCTGGACACCGCCCGGGAGCGGGAGGTGCTGGCCAAAAAAGCCGCCCTCACCGACGACACCGCCCGGAAGGACGACGTCATCGCCCTCTACGAGGCCATCATGGGCATCTCCCGCCGGCAGCAGCGCAAGCTCCTCACCGAGGCGGGCAACGGCGACTACCAGCGCATCTGTGCCGCCCTGCGCACCGCCCGCACGCCCCTGGAGCATCCCAGGGTCCTCTACCAGGGCGAACCGGGCGCCTACTCCGACGAGGCCGCCGGAGCCTTCTTCGGGGCGGCCGTTCACCAGTCCCATGTGGCCACCTGGGAGGAGGTCTTTCTGGCTCTGAAGGAGGGCCGGGCCGACTACGGCGTGCTGCCCATTGAGAACAGCTCCACCGGCTCCATCAGCCAGGTCTACGACCTGCTGGCCCAGTACGGGGCCTATATCGTGGGGGAGCAGACGGTGAAGGTGGACCACTGTCTGGCCGCCCCCGCCGGCACCACCCTGGACACCATCACCACCGTCTACTCCCACGAGCAGGGCCTTCTCCAGTGCGCCGACTTTCTCAAGGGCCGGGACTGGGCCCGGGTGCCTCGGCTCAACACCGCCGAGAGCGCCCAGTTTGTGTCCAAAAGCGGCCAGCCCGGCCAGGCGGCCATCTGCTCCCCCCACGCCGCCCGGCTCTACGGTCTTGACATCCTGGCCCAGCACATCAACGCCAACGACCACAACTACACCCGCTTCGTCATCGTCTCCCCGGTACCAGAGCATCGGCCGGGCAGCGACAAGGTGAGCGCCCTCTTCACCCTGCCCCACCGTACCGGCTCCCTCCACCAGCTCATGACCATCTTCGCCGTCAACGGCCTCAACCTCATGAAGCTGGAGTCCCGGCCCATCGTGGGCCGGAGCTGGGAGTACCTCTTCTTCGCCGACTTCGCCGCCGACCTCACCGCTCCCGGCATGGACGGGGTGCTCCTGGAGCTCACCCAGACCGCCGAGGGCTTCCGGGTGCTGGGGAACTACCCCGCCTGCAAGGAGGGCTGAGCCGTGGATGAGCGCAACATCGTCCTCATCGGCATGATGGCCTCGGGCAAGACCACGGTGGGAGGGCTTTTAGCCGCCGCGCTGGGCCGTCCCCTGGTGGACACCGACGCCCTCATTGAGGAAAAAGAGGGCCGGACCATCCCCGCCATCTTCGCCGCCGACGGGGAGGGCTACTTCCGGGACCGGGAGCGGGAGACGGCCCAGGACCTCGCCCGCCGGACCGGTCTGGTCATCGCCTGCGGCGGCGGCCTCCCCCTGCACGCCGACGCCATAGCCCCCCTCCATGAGACGGGGGTGGTCTTCTGGCTCTGCCGGGACCCGGGCATCACCTACGACTCCGGCGTCCTAGGGGACCGGCCCCTGGCCCAAGACGGCCGGGCCGCCTTCCTGGACCGCTTTGCCCAGCGGGAGCCGGTCTACCGCCGGTGGGCCCACCACATCATCACCGACCCCGTCTCCCCCGAGGCCGGTCTCAACGCCATTCTGGAGGTACTCAGAGCATGAAATTTCTGGTCATCAACGGGCCCAATCTCAACCTGCTGGGCCAGCGGGAGCCGGGCATCTACGGCTCGGAGAACTACGAGAGCCTGTGCGCCCATTTGAAAGAATTTGCCGCCGCCCACGGCTCCACGGTGGACTGTTTCCAATCCAACCACGAGGGGGCCATCGTGGATGCCATCCAGGCCGCCAATGGGGTCTACGACGCCATCGTCATGAATCCCGGGGCCTACACCCACTACTCCGTGGCCATTCTGGACGCCCTCAAGGCCGTCTCTGTGCCCTGCATCGAGGTCCACATCTCCAACATCCACCAGCGGGAGGAGTTCCGCCACAAGAGCGTCACCGCCCCCGCCTGCGTGGGCCAGATCTGCGGCCTGGGCCTCTATGGCTACGAGGCCGCCCTTGGTTACTTTCTCTCGGAGAGAGAAAGTAACCAAAGAGAGCTTTAGGCCACCCTTCGGGGATAACTTTTAGGGTAACTGGAAAGTCGTGCATCCCCACAGCTATGTTCTCATGTGGATAATCCAGCCTCAGTTCCATCAAATCAACCAGTATAGACGATGAAAACGTCTATCTTTTCCACGCCAGCCGCCCAAATTGTGTAAAACCAAAGGAGAGCCGCCATGCAGGTCGAGCTGAACAACACCACGAAAAAACTGTGCGTCATCGGAGACCCGGTGCTCCACTCCAAGTCCCCCCTGATCCAGAACACCATGATCCAGGCGCTGGGGCTGGATTATGTCTACCTCTGTCAGCCCGTCAGGGCCGGGGAGGCCGCCCGGTGGCTGGAGTGCGCCAGATTCGCCGGCTACGCCGGCTTCAACGCCACCATGCCCCACAAGGAAGACCTCCTCCCCCTCATGGACGAGCTGGACGAGGACGCCAGACTCTACGGCTCGGTAAATACGGTCTGTATAAAAGATGAAAAAGTATACGGATATAACACAGATGGGCGCGGCTTTTTCCAGGCCCTGCTGGACGCCGGGTTTGATCCCAGAGGCCGCCGGGTGGTCCTGCTGGGGGCGGGCGGCGCCGCCAAGGCGGTATCCCTGAAGCTGGCCCAGCAGGGGGCGGCCTCGGTGACAATCTGCAACCGGACCGTAGAGAAGGCCCAGGCCCTCTGCGGCAAAGCGCCCAAAATTCTCTCACCCGCCGGCTTTGACATGGACACCCTCCAAGCCCTGGCCGCCAGCGCCGACCTGCTGGTGAACTGCACCTCCCTGGGCATGACGGGAGCCAAGGGCCAGTTTGATGACCTCTCCTTCCTGGAGGCCCTGCCCGCCGGTGTGCCGGTGTGCGACCTCATCTACGCCCCTCTGGAGACAGCCCTCCTGGCCCGTGCCAGGGAATTGGGCCACTCCACCCTCAACGGCCTTAGCATGCTCCTTTACCAGGCCATCTTTGCCCTGGAGCACTTCACCGGCGTCTCCATTGACGCCCCTGCCATGGCCCGGCGTCTGGCCCCTCTGCTGGGGGCGTAAGCAAGCCCGTTCTGTTCCCCCTTCTCTGCGCATATACATCCCACAGTGGAAACCACGATGGGGAGTGTTGCGCGTGTGAAAGGGAACATCGAGGAGCGGGCCTGCCGGCTGGCCCTTTACATCATCGAGAACAAGGCGACGGTACGGGCTGCCGCCCAGCGCTTCGGCATCAGCAAATCCACCGTCCACAAGGATATCCAGGACCGTCTGAGCGCCTTCAACCGTCCCCTCTACCTCCAGGTGAAGGCGGTGCTGGACGAAAATAAGGCCCAGCGTCACATCCGGGGCGGCATCGCCACTCGGCGGAAATACAAGGGCGAGGATGCTGTCTCCTGAGGATGGCTAAAAGCAAAAAACGGCGCGGACCAAATGGTCCGCGCCGTTTCTTTATCAATCTCTGGCTCCGCCGAACTCGCTCATGGTGAGGTTCTTGTTCTTCTCCTGGACCCAGTTGATGGACCACTGGGAGGCGAAGAGGAGGAGCTGGTTGCCCTTGTAGTCCTCCACCAGCTTCACGTCGGTGCCCAGGATGAGATCGTCCTCCTTGAGGGGCTCACCGGTGTCGTTTTCGATCCACCGCAGGTACTCGTAGGGCAGGCCCTCCATGTAGAGGTCCACGTTGTACTCGTTTTTGAGGCGGTACTCCAGCACGTCGAACTGGAGGGTGCCCACCACGCCTACGATGACCTCCTCCATGCCGGTATAGGGGGTCTTAAAGATCTGGATGGCGCCCTCCTGGGCGATCTGCTCCATGCCCTTCAAAAACTGCTTGCGCTTCATGGTGTCCAGGGGGCGTACCCGGCGGAAGTGCTCGGGGGCAAAGGTGGGGATGGGGTCGAACTTGAACTTCTTCCCCGGGGCGCACAGGGTGTCGCCGATGGAGAAGATACCCGGGTCGAAGACGCCGATGATGTCGCCGGCGTAGGCTTCCTCGATGATCTCCCGCTCAGCGGCCATGAGCTGCTGGGGCCGCGAGAGTTTGATTTTTTTGCCGCCCTGGACGTGGTAGACCTCCTTGTCGGCGTCAAACCGGCCGGAGACCACCCGCAGGAAGGCGATGCGGTCCCGGTGGGCCTTGTTCATGTTGGCCTGGATCTTAAACACGAAGCCGGAGAAGTCGTCGTCCATGGAGTCGATGATCTTGTCTCCCGCCTTCCGGGGCAGGGGGGGCGTGGTCATGCGGAGGAAGTGCTCCAGAAAGGGCTCCACGCCGAAGTTGGTGAGGGCGGAGCCGAAGAACACGGGGGAGAGCTTGCCGTGGCGGACCCGGTCCAGGTCAAACTCAGCGGCGGCGCCGTCCAGCAGCTCGATCTCGTCGCTGAGCTGACGGTGGAGCGAGGCGCCGATCAGGCTGTCCAGGTTGGGGTCGCCAAGCTCCACCTCCGTGGCGGTGGCCGCCTTGGACCCGCCGTTGCTGGTGAAGTGGATGATCTTCTTGCTGCCCCGGTCGTAGACGCCCTTAAAATCCTTGCCGCAGCCGATGGGCCAGTTCACTGGGTAGGTCTCAATCCCCAGCTCCTTCTCCAGCTCCTCCAGGAGCTCAAAGGAGTCCCGGGCCTCCCGGTCCATCTTGTTGATGAATGTGAAGATGGGAATGTCCCGCATGGCGCAGACCTTGAAGAGCTTCCGGGTCTGGGCCTCCACGCCCTTGGCAGCGTCGATGACCATGACGGCGGAGTCGGCCGCCATCAGGGTGCGGTAGGTGTCCTCAGAGAAGTCCTGGTGGCCCGGGGTGTCCAGGATGTTGATGCAGTAGCCCTCGTACTGGAACTGCATGACCGAGGAGGTGACGGAAATGCCGCGCTGCTTCTCGATCTCCATCCAGTCGGAGGTGGCGGCACGGCTGTTCTTCTTGCCCTTGACCACGCCGGCCTGGGCGATGGCTCCGCCGTAGAGCAGGAATTTTTCGGTCAGCGTCGTCTTGCCGGCGTCAGGGTGTGAAATGATGGCAAAGGTGCGGCGCCGGGCGATCTCACTTTCGTATTTAGACAAAGGTATTCCCTCCAAAAGAGCATGATGGGGAGTCCGGCCCGTCCCTCCGGGTCCGGCGTTTTGTCTTTTTTACATGGGATAGACCCTCCCAGCGTCATAAATGGTACCGATGATGGCAAAAAATTATATCACAACGGGGAAAAAATTGCAAGTAGAGACCCCGGGACGTACAACAAAAGGCCCTTTCCGGCATAGAAATGAGGGGAGGCTTTCCGGCCTTCCCCTCGAATTTGTGCGCCGCAGGCGCGGGGAGGTTTTCTATGGAAGTCACCCAGCACATTCTCACCCAGAGCGACTGCTATAAGGCGGGCCGGACCATCGTCCCCAAGGGCATCATGGTCCACTCCACCGGCGTGGCCCAGCCCGACCCGGCCGTCTTTCTGAGGCTCTGGGGACAGCCCGGGGCGGACGCCTGTGTCCATGCCCTGGTCCATCAGTGGGGCGTGATCCAGACCCTGCCCTGGAACCACAGGGCCTGGCACGCCGGAAGCCCCAGAAACGGCGGACTGTCCGCCAACAACACCCACATCGCCTTCGAGATCCTGGAACCCAAGGGCCACACCTATCAGGGCGGTACCATGATCGGCTATGACGCGAAGGCAAACGCCGCATACTTCGCCACAGTCTACCAAAACGCGGTGGAGCTGGCCGCAAAGCTGTGCCGGCAGTTTTCCTTTGATCCTACCACCGACATCGTGGACCACCAGGAGGGCTGCAAGCTGGACATCGCCAGCAACCACGCCGACGTGATGCACTGGTTCCCCAAGCACGGCAAGAGTATGGACACCTTCCGGGCCGATGTGGCGGCCCTGCTGAAGGGAGAGGAGGAGGATACCATGGAACAGAACACCTTTAACGCCATGCTGGCCGAGGCCCTGGCCCGCCGGGCCGCCGCCCTGGAGTCCCAGCCCGTCAGCGACTGGGCCAAGGAGGCCTGGGAAGCCGCGGTGGACGCCGGCATCTTTGACGGCACCAAGCCCCAGGCCTTCCTGACACGGGAGCAGGCCGCCGCCGTCCTGGCCCGGATGGGCAAACTGAAATAAACCCCGCGTGAAAAAAAGGCCGCCCGGCAAGTTGAACCGCCCCAAATTGTGCGGACAGCACAAAAAGGCCTCAATGTAGGGAAATATGAAGTTTTAAGCGGAGTGGCGCAGCGTGAGCGGCGCCACTCCAGTTTTTAGCTGGATGCGCTCGTGGTTGTAAAAATTGATATAGCGGTCAATCATCTCATTGGCCTCACAGAATGAGGCCGGTTTATGGCGGTAGATACACTCTGTCTTGAGGATGGAAAAGAAATTTTCCGCCATAGCGTTGTCGTAACAGTTTCCGCGTCTTGACATGGAAGGCGTAATGCCATAAGATTTTGTCAGGTCGAAGTATGCTTGCGAGGTGTACTGGAACCCCTGGTCGCTGTGGAGCTGCAACTCCGCAGCGGCCCTCTTTTTCTCCTTGCGCATGGCCAGGCGAATGGTGTCCAGCACCAGGTTGACTGTCTGCTTTGTGCCGGTCTTGTAGGCAACAATGCTGTTGTCGTAAAGGTCCCGGATCATGGACAGGTACAATACGCCCTGCTTGGTGTGGATGTAGGAGATGTCCGTCACCCATTTGCTGTTGGGCCTGTTCGCATAAAACTCCCTATTCAGCAGATTCTTGTACTTGTGGACTTGCTGCCCCATCTGCTGCCATTTTCTGCGTCTCCGGATCTCCGCAAGCAAACCATATTGCTCCATGATACGCAGGATGGTCTTGGGATTACGGTGGATGCCTCGCTTCTTCAGCACCAGCCACATTCTGCGGTAGCCATACGTACGAAAGCTGCGCTCTCGCTGTTCCGCGATGATTTCTGCAAGGGCCGCGTCTTTCTCCGGCCTGCCCAAACGATGGACGAAATCATAGTATCCGCTGCGGGATACCTGAAAGAAGCGACACATAACGGTTACCGGATATTCGTTTCTGTGCCGGTAGATTACTGCGTATTTTGCCCTTGGCCTCACTTCCTTCCTGTGGAGCGCAGAAAATCCCGCAACAGCTCGTTTTCCATCTTTAGCCGTTTGTTCTCATACTTGTACTCCGCCAGTGTTTTTGCGGGTTTACGCCCCCGCGCTTTTGGAAGGACAGGCTCCTTTAGCCAGCACTGAATAGCCCACCGGCTGATCCCATACTCCCGACATAAAGCACGCTGGCTTTCTCCTCCACGGATTCGTGACACCACTTCTTCTCGTATCCCTACCGGATACTTTTTCATCCCTTTTTTTCCGGACATAGCAAGACCCCCTAATGTAGCTTTATTTTCCTACATTAGGGGGCCTTTTGTCTATTGTCCGGTTTTACTGGAGCTGTTCACAAGTGCCGGGTGGCCTTTTTTCATCTATCGTAGATTCGGGACACCGCAAATCCGCCGGTGACCTTGGCCGGTCCCGACCCCTGGTAGAGGAGCCGGGCATAGGCCGTAGACGGCGAGAACTCCAAATAGGTCCCAGAACCGCTCTGAACGATGCCGGCCTGGGCCGGCGCCACGAACTCATATTCGGTGAGTGCCGCCGCCCCCTGGAAGGGCAGCACACCCACGGTGCCGTCCTCCTCCGGACGGCACTGGACCACATAGGAGAGGCTGTAGAGCCCTGGCTCTGTCAGCAACACCACGCTGCCGTCCCCACTCAGGGAAATACCCTCCCCCACCAGGTAGTACGGATAGAATCGCAGGGTCTGGCCCGACTCGTAGGTCCCCGGCTGGACCAGGAACTGCACTGCGGCGGGCAGCCCGCCGCCAGACCCTGATGGTCCGGTGGCCCCCGTAGCTCCGGTCGCGCCGGCAGCCCCGGCCGGACCGGTTGCCCCTGTTGCGCCGGTGGGACCGGCGGGGCCCGTGGCACCGACAGCTCCATCAGGGCCGGTAGGTCCTGTCGGTCCCGCGGGACCAGTGGCTCCAGTGGGGCCGGTGGCTCCTGTGGGACCCGTGGGACCTGCGGGTCCTTCGGCTCCTGTGGGTCCAGTTGGCCCCGTGGCGCCCTGCCCCGGTCCGGCCGGACCGGTAGCACCTGTCGCCCCTGTTGGACCGGTTGGGCCGGTGGGTCCTGTGGGGCCCATAGCCCAGCACCAGGGGCAGCAATAGGTATCATTCTGCATGCAAAAGACCTCCCGGGCCATTCTATGCCCGGGAGGTGCGCCTGTCGACTTTGGCGACAGGCGCTCTCAAAAATGCAAGCATTTTTTCGAAGGGATGCAGCCTGCTGCGTCGCACTTTGTCGGGGCAAAGTCCGCACCGCTCATCCCAGCCTGACGGCTGGGCATCGCTCCGCTCCCTTGCCCCTCCTCTCCCAAACAAACCCGCTTCGCTGGGCTTTGTTTGGGTCCCCATCTCGCACGCTTGCAGGCCGAGAAGTGTTTTTTCCGAGGCACATGTCCCCGGAAAAAACAAACTTCATTTGATTCCGTCGTCTGCGGACGACGGAACTCTGCGAGGCTTTCTATGTCAGTTAGCCTATATTCCTCCACTGACGTGGAGGCCTCCCGGGCCATTCTATGCCCGGGAGGCCTTTTGCGTTTTCCTGTTATTTGCTCAGGATGAAGAGGTTGCCGTCGCTGACAAAATTGGAGACGCTGTACAGAACCAGTACCTGGTCGATCCCGTTCTCCGCCACATACTGGCTCACCGGTGTCTTGTTGTACCGAGGATCAAAGAGATGGATCTCGGAAAAGTCCGCCGTGAGGAAGGGGGCCAGGCTGTCGGAGTAGGAATCACGGATGACCAGCAGCTTGGGGCCAACCGTATTCTGGCCCTTCACCACCGCCAGAGGCTTGTTGCCCCCCAGGAAGAAGGAATACTTGTCCTTGACCTCCAGCTTGCTCCAGTCGTAGAGAACGCCCTCCTCCGGCTGGGTGCCGTTCCAGGCGGTGACGGTGATTCCTTCCTCGGGCACATAGATGTCGATGGAGTCTGGGGCCATCCACCGGACGCCGGAGCTGGAGTAGGTGGTGCCCTTGAAGTCGGTGGAGACGGTGGTCTTCTCATAGTCGCTCAGGGGAGTGACCTCCAGCCCCATGGCCTCCATGATGGCGGCATAGCCGTAGTAGGCCCCCAGGCTGGTCCAGTGGTGGTCCAGCCGGTAGTAGATGTCCTCGTCTTTGTGCTCCTCCAAAACGGAGGCAATGTCCACCCTCTGTGCCTGAGTGGTATCCTGGGCCTGGGCCAGAATGTCACCCTCGCTGGCGTTGGGGGCGCCTTCTGGGAGCCGGTCCGTCCACACCGACACCTTGCCGGGGATGAGGGAGAAGTACACCGGTACATCCACATTTTCCACCAGTTTGTTCACATAATCCAGATTATTTGTCACCTTGGTGGCGTCGGGCCGGTCAAACCGGGGGATGAGGGTATCCTGGTCGCAGAGGTAGACCCCGTTGTTCTCCCCTTTGCCCGCCAGGCGCTCGGCCATGGCCTTGGCGGCGATCCACTCATCCCGGAAGACGAACTGGTCGGTGAGATAGGTCTCGAAATCAGACATAAACTTGCCGGTGAAGAAGTCGCCGCTCTCGTCCAGGGGGAGTTTTAAGGCAAAGTCACCGGCATCCAACTCAGGTTTTTGGGCCAGGTAGCGGTTTTCGTCCTCGGAGAAATCCCGGTCGGGGCTGATGAGGTTGGCCGCGAAGAAGACGGCCAGGAAGCCGCAGAACAACGCGGTGAGGAAGATAGCGTAGCGTTTTGACATATCCGGGCCTCCTTTAGAAACGGAAATAGAGGAAGGGGTTGTAGGTGGCATCCACCAGGTAGGCGGTGCAGAGGAGAAGCCCCGCCAGGAGGACCACCGGCAGGAGGACCTGCTCCGCCCGCTTGGGGAGCCGCCGCCACAGGGAGGCCATCAGGGGGGTAGAGGCCACGCAGGCGGCCAGGAGGGAGGGACCGTAGGAGCCCAGGTAGTAGCCGAAGGCACCATCGGTCAGGCCGCCGCCGGCCAGGCCGAACATGGCGGCCAGATAGCCGCCCAGCTGGCCAAAGTCCTCCACGGCGAAGATGGCCCAGCTCACCAGCACCAGGAAGAGGGTGTAGATATGCTGAATCACCCTGGGCCAGCGGTCGATCCACTTCTTGAGCCACAGCTTCTCCAGCATGAGGAGAACCCCGAAATAGAGGCCCCAGAGGAGGAAGTTCCAGCTTGCGCCGTGCCAGATGCCGGTGAGGCCCCACACCACCAACAGGTTGAAGCACAGCCGGCTCCGAGAGACCCGGTTGCCGCCCATGGGGATATAGACGTACTCCCGGAACCAGGAGCCCAGGGAGATGTGCCACCGCCGCCAGAACTCGGTGATGGAGCGGGAGATATAGGGGTAGTCGAAGTTTTTCAGGAACTCGAAGCCCAGCATCCTGCCCAGGCCGATGGCCATGTCGGAGTAGCCGGAGAAGTCGAAGTAGAGCTGGAGGGAGAAGGCCACCACACCCAGCCAGGCCCCCAGAACGGTGAGCTCCTCCGTTGGAAGGGCCTTATAGGCATCCCAGAGCATACCCAGGTTGTTGGCCAGGAGCACCTTTTTGGCCAGACCCACTACGAAAATTTCCACGCCGCTGGCAAAGCGCTCGGCGGTGTGGTCCCGGTGGTCCAGCTGCTCTCCCAGGTCCTTATACTTGATGATAGGCCCGGCGATGAGCTGGGGGAAGAGGGTGACGAAGGTGCCGAAGCTGACGATATTCCGCTGGACCTGAGCGTCGCCCCGGTAGACGTCGATGGTGTAGCTCATGGTCTGGAAGGTGTAGAAGGAGATGCCGATGGGGAGGCTCACCCCCAAGATGGGCATAAAATCAAGGCCCAGGGCGGCCAGGCTGCCGGCCAGGAAGTCCCAGTACTTGAAGAAAAACAGCAGAGCCAGGTTAAAGATCACCGACGAGGCCACCGCCATCCGGGCCCCCCGGTCGTTCCCCTTCTTCTTGCATTTCTCCACCAACATACCATGGGTGTAGTCGATGGCGATAGAGGCAAACATGATGACGATATAGACCGGCTCACCCCAGCCGTAAAAGATCAGGTTGAAGATCAGCAGCACACCGTTGCGCCACTTCAGGGGCGAGAGGTAGTAGATCAGAAGCACAATGGGCAGGTAGGTGAAGAGAAAGAGCAGGCTGGAGAAAACCAAGCGCAAACACCTCAGTTCGATTCAATGTCTCAGGGATAGTATGCCGTGAAAAGAGCAAAACCGGTACAGCTTTTCCTTTGACGCAGGAGCAGGAGGAAAAGTTCCCCTATCATGTCAGAAAAAGTCCCCGCGCTGATACGCGGGGACTTTCTGCTTTTTTATCCCGCCACATGGGCACGGATACGCCCGATGATCATGTCCAGGGCCACCAGGTTGTGGCCGCCCTCCAGCACCACGATGTCGGCAAACCGCTTAGAAGGCTCCACAAACTGCTCGTGCATAGGCTTGACGGTGGTGAGATACTGCTTGACCACTGAATCCAGGCTCCGGCCCCGCTTCTTCACATCCCGCATGATCCGCCGCAGGATGCGCACATCGGCGTCGGTATCCACGAAGATCTTGATGTCCATGAGCTCCCGGAGGGCCTGATTCTCAAAAATGAGGATGCCCTCCACGATGATGACCTTGGTGGGGCGCACCTCCACCGTCTCCCCGGAGCGGTCGTGGATGGTGTAGTCGTAGACGGGGCAGCGCACCGTCTCCCCCCGGCGGAGGGCCTGGATGTCCCGGATCATCAGGTCGGTCTCAAAGGCGTCCGGGTGGTCGTAGTTGAGCTTGGTCCGCTCTTCATAGGGCATCTCGCTGTGGGATTTGTAGTAGTTGTCATGGTAGAGGACGCTCACGTCCTCCCCGAACTCCGCCTTGAGCTTCTCCGTGAGCGTGGTCTTGCCGGAGCCGGTGCCACCGGCGATGCCGATGATCATGGTATCCATGTGGCTGCTCCACCGTCCTTCCTTTTCTTTCCTCCTTGGGAGGATCGTTCTCTCAGTGATCATTATAATGCCTCCGGGACAAAGCCGCAACCCTTGAAAAGCAAGGCCCGGAGCTTTCTCCCGCTCCGTCTGCCCCGCCTCTTGCGTTCCTGCTGCCGGGAGGCTATAATCTAGGTGCTCAGCCGCAGCCGCGGCTGTCTTTGACAGGAAGGGTGTATTCCATGGAGCTCAACGCCGCCGCCCGCGCCGCCTTCGATGCCATGAGCGAGGGCATCACCATCATCGATACCGACGGCATCATTGTCTTCGGCAACCGTGCCTACCGGGACTTTCTCAACAAGGAGGCCGGCGGCGACATCGGCCCTATCGAGGGCTACCGCCTCCGGGATCTGCGCCCCGGCGCCCGACTCCCCGAGGTGCTGGAGACCGGCAAACCCCACCTCCACATCACCCGCCAGGAGATCCAGGACTTTTACTTCGTCAACATGTACCCCATTTACGAAAACGGGGCCCTGATCGGCGGCATCTCGGTGGTCACCTTCCTGGAGGACGCCTATCGCACCCGCCAGGAGCTGGACGCCATGGAGGCCAAGAGCCAGCGGGTCCTCCGCCGCCTGAACAAGGCCAACGGCGCCCGCTACACCTTCGACGACATCGTGGCGGTCTCCCCCTCGGTGGCGGCGGTGAAGGCCCTGGCCGAGAAGATCGCCGTCACCGACGCCACCGTGCTGCTGGAGTCGGAGAGCGGCACCGGTAAGGAACTCTACGCCCAGGCCATCCACAACGCCAGTCCCCGCCGGGACGGGGT
This sequence comes from Intestinimonas timonensis, assembly GCF_900626145.1. Taxonomy (GTDB): domain Bacteria; phylum Bacillota; class Clostridia; order Oscillospirales; family Oscillospiraceae; genus Intestinimonas; species Intestinimonas aquisgranensis. The sequence continues at coordinate 188,560 of NZ_LR130816.1, forward strand.
CTTTGTGGCCATCAACTGCTCCAACTTCAACGCCGATCTGCTGGAATCCGAGCTCTTCGGCTACGCCGAGGGCGCCTTCACCGGCGCCAAGCGGGGCGGCAAGCTGGGCCTCTTCGAGGCCGCCGCCGGCGGCACCCTCTTCCTGGATGAGATCTCCGAGATGGACATCGGCCTCCAGGCCAAGCTCCTACGGGTCCGCCAGGAGCACCGGGTCCGCCCCGTGGGCGGGCTCAAGGAGATCGACGTGGACGTGCGGGTCATCGCCGCCTGCAACGCCGACCTGCCCCAGTACGTCCGGGACGGCAAGTTCCGCAAGGACCTCTACTACCGCCTGAGCACCTTTCCCCTCCACATCCCGCCCCTCCGGGAGCGGCCCGCCGACATCTCCCCCCTGGCCAACTCCATCCTCAACGAGCTCTCCCACAAGCTCCGCCGGCCCTTCACCCTCACCGTGGACGCCGCTGAGCGCCTGCGCGCCCACGACTGGCCCGGCAACGTCCGGGAGCTCCGCAACGTGCTGGAGTTCTCCGCCTACCTCACCCCCTCCGGCATCATCACCGCCGATGCCCTCCCCGGCGACCTGGGCCGGCCCAAGCAGGAACCCCCCGCCGACACCACCCTGGCCCAGCGGGTCCGGGCCTCTGAAAAGCGGGAGATCCGCAAGACCCTGGAGAAGTACGGCTCCTCCCTGGAGGGCAAGAAAAAGGCCGCCGCTGAGCTGGGCATCTCCCTGTCCAGCCTCTACAACAAGCTGGGCTCTTCCTCTTCCTGAGGCGAGTCCCAGAATTTTAGAATTTGGTTCCAGAATCCTGGAACCGCCTTTCAGACAGGGCGTCCCGCATTTTGGTAGCACCAATTTCACCCCGGCGATTTCCAGATTTTAAGAAATACCCTCTCTTTTTTCCTTTCCGCCTCTTTCCGCAAAGGCCCGGAACCCTTTCGCCCCAAGGGTTTCCGGGCTTTTTTCGCGTCTGTTACCGGTTTTGGCACAGGGCTTGCTTTTAAAACAAGTGCAATCGAAAAGAGAGGATTGCATCTCTGAAACGGGCTGCGGCCCGAAAAGAAAGAGTCTAATGGTGTGATGTCAATAGGGAAATGAAAAGAAATTTTCAATCAGGAAGAGTCTAGGCCTTGTTTGAAAAATAAAAGTTGCACAAGAAACCAAGTTATGCGAAGCTATGAGCATGAAACGATATGAATTAACAAAAGAACAATGGGAACGAATCAAGCCGCTGCTGCCACCGGAAGAAACGGGAAAGCGGGGTCGTCCCCGGAAGGATAACGGGATCATGCTCAACGGAATGCTCTGGATCGTCCGGAGCGGTGCGCAGTGGCGTGAGCTGCCGGCGACCTATGGTCCTTGGCAGTCTATATACGCAAGATTCGCCAAATGGCGGAATGAGGGCACTCTGGAAGCGGTATTCCACACACTGTCTGCGGACGCGGATATGGAGAACCTGAGCATGGACTCCACTTGCGTAAAGGTGCATGAAAGCGCAAATGGCGGGGAAAAAAACGGCGGATAAGGCGGTTGGCCGTACCAAAGGCGGGTGGAACACAAAGCTCCACGCTGTCGTAGACGGTCTGGGAAACCCGGTGGAGTTCCTTCTCTCCGCTGGAAATGACCACGATTCGGTTCACGCTGTTGAACTGCTGAAAAAGGTCAGAATCGGCGGGAGTGCCGTGCTGGCAGACCGGGCCTATGGTGCCCGGACGATTCGGGAATATATCTCAGCGCACGGGGCCAGCTATGTGATCCCGCCGCAAAGCAACGTTTCCGATCCCTGGCCGGTTGACTGGCATCTGTATAAAGAACGCCATCTGGTGGAGTGTTTTTTCCAGAAAATCAAGTGGTTTCGCAGAATCGCCACCAGATATGACAAGTCGGATGCTTCCTTCCTAGCCTTTGTGTATCTTGCCTCCATCGCTATTTTGTTGCTTTAGCACAATCTCCGCCTTTTTTCAAACAAGCCCTAAACCCGGTCAGATCCAGCAAAAAGCGTACACCAACTAAAGCCCTGCCAGTAGAGATTTTTTCGACAGGGCCTGCTGCCACCGGGAGGAGCTGCTGGAATCAGCTCTCCAGCACGATATACAGGCGGTTGTCCTTCAGCAGTCGAAAGACAACACTAACCAGTTTTCTGGCAGTTAGAGCGAGTGCGCGTTTATGCTGGAACTTATTGACCTCGTGGAACTTGAGGTCATAGTAGCGCCGGAACTCGGGGTCGCATCTTCTCACGGAGTTGGCGGCTTCCAGCAGGTAGTAACGGAGGTAACGGTTACGCCCCCGCCGTGTACGACTACGTCCCCGGTGAGATCGTGGAGATGGAGATCGAGTCCCTGCCCATCGTGTGGACCGTCTCCGCCGGCAACCGCATCCGCGTTGACATCTCCTCCTCCGACTTCCCCGAGTTCACCAGCCACACCAACACTGTGGGCAACTGGGCTGAGCAGACCGAGACCAAGATTGCCAACCAGACCATCTATGTTGGCGGCGAGCACGCCAGCTCCATCACCCTGCCCACCCTGTCCACCAACGACTGATTTCTTCTGTTTCCCACCATCCTTCCCATTGGCCGGAGGCCGCGGGCACTGCCCGCGGCCTCCGGCCCTTTTCTGCCCCTTGACAATAGATAGATTGTCGATATAATAATAGATAGATAATCTATCTATTAGGAGGTCTTGCCATGGCACGGGAAAAAAATGTTCCCGGCGGCACCGGAATGCTGCTCCTCTCCCTCCTCTCCCGGCAGGAGATGTACGGCTACCAGATGATCACCGCTCTGCGGGAGCGGTCCAACCACGTCTTTGACCTGAAGGCGGGAACCCTCTACCCCCTCCTCCACACCCTGGAGGCCCAGGGCTATGTCACCTCCCGGGACGGGGAGGCTGGCGGCCGGGTGCGGCGGTACTACGCCATCACCCCGGCGGGCCGGGGAGCCCTGGCGGAGCAGGCGGAACAGTGGCGGACCTACGCCGACGGGGTCCGTGGGGTGCTGGAAGGGGGCGTGTTCTGTGGTGCGTGAAGCTCTGGCGGATTACCTCACTGCCGTGGGCGCCCAGATCCGGTGGCGGCGGGCCCGGGAACCCCTGCTGCGGGAGCTCTCCGACCACATCACCGACCAGGCCGCCGACTACCAGGCTGATGGTCTGGAGGAAGCCGATGCCTTGGAACGGGCGGTGGCCGAGATGGGGGACCCGGAGACGGTGGGCCGGGACCTGGACCGGCTCCACCGGCCCAAAAATCGCTGGGGTCTGGCCCTGGCTGTCCTGCTTCTGGCCTTTGCCGGTCTCTATCTCCAATTTATGATCTACCAGGTCAATGGTCAGGGCGTATTCGATGTCTACACCCGTCAGGCCGTATGGGTACCCATCGCCCTCGCTCTTTTGTGCGGGGTGTGGTTCTCCGACTGCACATTCCTCCTCCGGCGCCGGTGGGCAGCCGTGCTGACCGTGGCCGCCGTCGCATGGGCCGTTCTGGGCACCAATGGGACCTATCGCCCCATAGCCCTCTATGTGGCCCTCCTCCTGCCCGTCCTCTATGCCGCCCTGCTGTGCAGGCGGCGGGACGGAGGGCCTGTCACGGTCCTCCTCTGGGGGCTGGCCGCCTGGGTCCTCCCTCTCCCTACTTTGCTGGTCCCCTCTGCCTCCGCCTACCTGCTCTCCGGCTCCACCATGACCCTGGTCCTCCTGGCGGCGGGGCTGGCCTGGTTTGCCGGGAAGCGGTGGAAAAGTCTTCTTCTGAGTCTGCTCCCCACCTTTTTTTATTGGGGCGCTCTGATCCTCTTTCGTATGATGGGCGGCTATTCCTTCCAGCGGTTGGCCGTCTTCCTCCACCCGGAGCTGGACCCCAACGGCGTCGGGTACCTCTACCTGCATCTGCGGCAGGGGACGCTGGCTGATCTGCGGGAAACCGTCCTCAGCAGCACCGACCTGATGCTGGCTTTTCTGGCCCAGTGGAAGGGTGAGTGGGTCTTCCCCCTCTCTGCTGTTCTCCTGGCCCTGGTCACTCTTCTGCTGCTACGGCGGGTGTGGAAGCTCCGGAGCCGGACTGGAAAGCTGCTGGCCCTCTCCGCCCTCCTCCCCCTCCTGCTCCAGGTCGGGCTTTACATTCTCTACAACCTGGGCTACTCGCTCTTTGCCCCCCTCTCCCTTCCCTTTCTCTCCTACGGCGCCGGCTACCTGCTGCTCAACTGTCTGCTGGTGGGCTTCCTCCTCTCCGTCTTCCGCATGGACGCCCTCCTGCGAGACGGCCCCGCTCGGACGCTCTCCTCCCCCCTTCCGGACCAGCTGGATTTTCATCTACCCCTGGGGAAGGGCTCCCTCTCCATCCACTTCCGCCGGACCTCCTGAGGGCGACTGGAAATCTTTATCTTTTCTTCACTCCTTCTCAAGAGTCCCTTACCTCCTTCGTGATAGCATGGACCTATCACGAAGGAGGTCGTCTTTTCTATGGAACCCATACTGACTGTATCCCACCTGCAAAAGGTCTACGGCGCCAAGGGCAGCCGCACCCAGGCCCTCAGTGACCTGAGCTTTACGGTGGAGGAGGGGGAGTTCACCGGCATCATGGGAGCCTCCGGCTCCGGCAAAACCACCCTCTTAAACTGCATCTCCACCATCGACCGGCCCACCGGCGGCACCATCACCGTGGACGGCACCGACCTCACCGCCCTGAAGGGCAAGGCCCTTTCCCGGTTCCGCCGGGAACGGCTGGGCTTCATTTTCCAGGACTGCAACCTGCTGGACACCCTCACCGGCTTTGAGAACATGGCCCTGGCCCTCACCATCCTGGGTACCGCCCCCAAGGCCATCGAGCGCCGGGTGCGGGAGGCCGCCGAACTACTGGGCCTGGAGGGGGTGCTGGACAAGTACCCCTACCAGATGTCCGGCGGCGAGCAGCAGCGGGTGGCCGCCGCCCGGGCCATCCTCACCCGGCCCGCCCTGGTGCTGGCCGACGAGCCCACCGGCGCCCTGGACTCCAAGTCGGCGGGGCAACTGCTGCGGCAGCTCTCGGCCCTCAATCAGGAGGAGGGGACCACCATCCTCATGGTCACCCACGACGCCTTCACCGCCTCCTGGTGCCGGCGCATCCTCTTCATCAAGGACGGCGTCCTCTACCGGGAGCTCCGCCGGGGAGACCTGGACCGGAAGGCCTTTTTTGCCCAGATCCTGGGCGTGGTGAGCCTGCTGGGAGGTGACAGCGCCGATGTTCTGTAAGCTGGCGCTCCGCAACGTCACCCGGAGCCTGAAGGACTACGCCGTCTACTTCCTCACCCTCACCTTCGGCGTGTGCATCTTCTACATCTTCAACTCCCTGGAGAGCCAGTGGTGCATGCAGATGCTCTCCCGCTCGGCCCACTATATCGTGGACAGCATCCTCATCTTCATGGACGTGTTCTCCGTTTTCGTGTCGGTGGTGCTGGCCTGCCTCATCCTCTACGCCAACACCTTCCTCATGAAGCGGCGGAAACGGGAGCTGGCCACCTACTTCCTGCTGGGCCTGCCCACCGGGAAGGTCTCATTGCTGCTGGTACTGGAGACCCTGCTCATCGGCCTTTTCTCCCTTGCTGCCGGTCTGCTGCTGGGCGTCCTCCTCTCCCACGGCCTGGCCCTCCTCACCATGGCCATGTTCGCCTCCTACCCCACCGACGAGTCCTTCGGCTTCATCCTCTCCTGGAAGGCCATTTTTAAGACCGTCCTCTACTTCGGCGTCATCTTCCTAGTGGTCATGGGCTTCACCGGCTTCTCCGTCTCCCGGGCCAAGCTCATCGACCTCATCCAGGGCGGACGGAAAAATGAGGAGATGCGGGAACGGCCCCTGTGGCGGAGCGTGCTCACCTTCCTTGTGGGGGTGGCATTGCTGCTCATCGCCTACGCCATGCTGCTCATCCGGGGCATCATCCGCATCGATCCCCTCTTCTTCCTCATGCTGGCCCTGGGCACCCTGGGAACCCTCCTCTTCTTCCGCTCCCTCTCCGGCTTCCTGCTGCGGCTGGTGAAGGGCCGGAAAAGGCTCTACTACAAGGACCTCAACATGTTCGTCCTGCGGCAGTTCAACAGCCGCATCCACACCACCTACGTGTCCATGACGGTGATCTGCCTGCTCCTGCTGCTGGCCATCGGCGTCACCGCCTGCTGCGTGGGCCTCAACAACACCATCGGCGCCATGACCGATTCCTCCGCCCCCTACGACTTCACCATCCAGAATTACAGCGGGGACGTCTCTCCCACCGACATCCCCGCCCTTCTGGCCGAGAACGGCTTCGACACCGAGACCGAGCTGAAGGACGCCTGGTTCTGCAACTTCTACTACAACGACCCCGACCTCTCCGTCCCCGGTCAGGGCTCGTCGGGCACCGTCCTCTCCCTCACCGACTACAACGCCCTCATGGCCCTCCAGGGGAAGGACGGCCTCACGGAGGCCGAGCTGCCTCAGCTACGAACGGAGGCCCTGGTCACCGGCTTCTCCAGCGTGGGGGCTTATCTGGTGGTGGACGACGCCACGGCGGCCACCCTCTCCGTCCGGTGGCAGATCTTTGTGGGCAACTACGCCGGGGCCCCCCAGGCCGCCGAGGCCTCCCTCACCGCCGCCCTGGACTCCCCCGGCTTCTACGATACCGGCTTCTACAACACCACCACCAGGCTCCAGATCTACCTGGAGAACATGGGCACAAAGATCCTGGTCCTCTTCATGGGACTCTATTTGGGCCTGGTGTTCCTGGTCACCGCCGCGGCGGTGCTGGCCCTCCAGCAGCTCTCCCAGGCCGCCGACAACCAGCCCCGGTATGCCATTCTCGCCCGGCTGGGCGCTCCGGAGAGCATGCGCAGCAAGGCCCTCTTCACCCAGGTCTTTCTCTCCTTCTTCCTGCCCCTGGCCCTGGCCGTGGTCCACTCCGTCGTGGGCATGACGGCGGCCAACGCCGTCATCTCCGTGGTGGGCAGGGTGGACTCCGTCCAGAGCTCCCTGGTCACCGCCGCCCTCCTTCTGGTCATCTACGGTGCCTACTTCCTGGCCACCTACTTCGGCGCCCGGACCGTGGTCCGAGGGAACGGATAAGCAAAAATGCCTGCCGCGTTTGCTCCGCGGCAGGCATTTTATATTCCCGCAAAAAAGTCCTCATATTGTGCTTTATAAATCTCTTTGAGCCCTTTGAGCTCACTCACCCGAATATTGTATTTACCCCGTTCCATTTGGGAAAGCATCTCCCGGCTCACGGCCAAGCCCATGACCTGGAGTTGGGCAGCCACCTGCTCCTGGGTCAGACCCGCCCGGTCCCGGAGCCGCCGCAGATTCTCTCCGATCGAGAGGTCCTGCCTGATTTTCAATTCACAGTCCCCCTCCTGTTGGAATGGATTTCTTCCATCTTGATGCTACAATATTTTTGTGGTATTATCGGAATGCATACATTCCATATTTAGAGAATACAGCAGGAATCCTCCGACCTTACCCGCATCTGACCTGCTCCTGACACACAAAACTTGGACTTGCATTCCCATGGAAAGTATGGTATGATACTGATTACTGTTCGGGTGCATTGCGCCCATTTCACGCTGACCATGCCCTTCGGGGCTTGAAAGGAACGATGCTTTCATGGGTACGCTCAAGTTAGTCCTCACCATCGTCCAGGTGCTGGCCGCTCTGTTCCTCACCTTCGTGGTGCTGGCTCAGTCCGGTAAGAGTGCCGGTCTTTCCGGCGCCATCGCCGGCGGTGCCGACACCTTCCTCTCCAAGAACAAGGCCAAGAGCTGGGACGCCAAGCTGGCCCGCTGGACCAAGTGGGTAGCCATCGGCTTCATGATCCTGACTCTGGTGCTCTGCCTGCTGCCCGACGGGGCCGCCGCCTGAGCCAAACGGACGAAACGGACCAAAAAAGGACGTGCCCTTCAGGGTGCGTCCTTTTTTCGTTGCAGGCGGGCAAATTGGTGATATACTAGGGAGGAAAGCGCCCTTCCGTCGGCGCGACAGACATCAGAACTACAAAGGAGAATCTTTTTTCATGAACTTACAGGGAACCTATCAGGCCACCGCCCGTGGGTTCGGCTTCTTTACGCCGGAGGGCGCGGTGGGCCGGGAGTCCGACCTCTTTGTGCCGCCCCGCTGTGACGGCGGCGCCTGGACGGGGGACAAGGTCACCGCCCAGATCAGTGCCGACCCCAAAGACCCCCAGCGGCAGATCGCCAAAATCACCGCCGTGGTGGAGCGGACCAACCGCACCCTGGTGGGCGCCGTGGAGCGCCGGGGCCGGGAGGTGTGGCTCCAGCCCACCAGCGACCGCTATCCCAACGCCGTGAAGGTGGTGGGCCGCTCCGCCGCCAAGCTGAAGACTGGGGACAAGATCGCCGTGGCCGTCACCAGCTACGGCAGCGCCAAGCTGCCCCCCACGGGCACCTTCAAGCTCTCCTTCGGCAAGGAGGGCACTCGTCAGGCCGCCGTGGCCGCCCTCCTCTACGAGCACGGCATTGACCGGGACTTCCCCGCCCCGGTGACCGCCGCCGCCCAGCTGGCGCCCCAGGAGGTGGACCCCGCCGCCTGCACCGGCCGGCTGGACCTGCGGGACAAGACCGTCCTCACCATCGACGGCGCCTCTTCCAAGGACTTTGACGACGCCGTCAGCCTGGAGAAGGACCAGGAGGGTCATTGGATTCTCGGCGTCCACATCGCCGACGTGTCCCACTACGTGACCGAAAACTCCCCCCTGGACCTGGAGGCCTTCCACCGGGCCACCTCGGTGTACTTCGCCGACCAGGTGGTCCCCATGCTGCCCGAGGAGCTCTCCAACGGCATCTGCTCCCTCAACCCACACGTGGACCGGCTGGCCCTCTCCTGCATTATGACCATGGACTCCCATGGCCAGGTGCTGGACCACAAGATCGTCAAGACCGTCCTCCGCTCCACCGAGCGGATGACCTATGACGACTGCAACATCCTTCTTAAGGACCAGGACCCCGCCCTGGCGGAGCGCTACGCCCACATCCTGCCCATGCTCCGGGATATGGCGGGGCTGGCCAAGGCTCTGGAAAAGAGCCGCCGGGCCCGGGGCGCCCTGGACCTGGAGAGTCAGGAGTGCTATATCGTCTGCGACGAGAGCGGCGCCCCGGTGGACATCCGGGTGCGGGAGACCGGGGAGTCGGAAAAGCTCATCGAGTCCTTCATGCTGGCCGCCAACGAGTGCGTGGCCGAGCACCTCAAAAAGGCGGGTCTTCCCGCCGTCTACCGGGTCCACGAAAAGCCCTCCGAGGACAAGGTGACCAACCTGAAGGCCATGCTGGCCCCTCTGGGCATCGACCTGAAGCAGGCCGACAACGGCAGCCTCCAAAAGGTGCTGGAGGCGGTGAAGGGCACCCCCCAGGCCCCCGCCGTCCACACCATGGTCCTCCGCAGCCTCATGAAGGCCCGGTACGACACCGAGAACCTGGGCCACTTCGGCCTGGCGGCCAAGTACTACTGCCACTTCACCTCCCCCATCCGCCGCTACCCCGACCTCATGGTCCACCGCATCCTTACCGCCCTGCTGGACGGCTCCCTGGAGCAGAAGAAGGGCAAGCTCACCGCCGCCGCCGACCGGGCCGCCAAGCAGTCCTCCGACCGTGAGGTCCACGCCATGACCGCCGAGCGGGACATTGAGAAGTGCTATATGGCCGAGTTCATGACCGCCCACGTGGGGGACACCTTCCAGGGCTCCGTCACCGGCGTCACCAAGTTCGGTCTCTTTGTGGGGCTCCCCAACGGAGTGGAGGGCCTTCTCCCCGTCACCGTACTCCCCGACGACCGCTACGAGTACGACGAAGTCCGCATGACCCTCACCGGCGCCCGGACCAAGTTCACCTACTCCTTCGGTATGCCTCTGGAGGTCCTCTGCGCCGCCGCCAACCCCGGCTCCGGCCAGATCGACTTCACCCTCCCCGACGTGGTCCCCGCCCCCAAGCCGGTGAAGTCCATCAAGGAGACGCCCCTTCCCCCCAAGGGCCGGGGCAGGAAGGGCCGTAAGCCCTCCTCCAAACCCGGATACCGGCCCCCCAAAAAGGGAAAGGGGAAGAAAAAGCGATGACAAAACGGAATTTTGCCTCCACATTATTGCTCGTTGTATTTCTTCTTGCCGCTGGATGCCAGGCCGCACCCACCCCATCTGCCTCTCCGGCATCCACGCCCACCCACGCGCCCAGCGCGTCGCCCGCGCCCACACCGACCCCCACCCCCGACCCGGTGGAGGAGACTCTCTCCGCCATGACCACCGAGGAGAAGGTGGGCCAGCTCCTCATCGCCGGCTTCTATGAGACGGAAGCCGGTGAGGAAGCCCGGTCCTACATCCAGGACTATCATGTGGGCGGGCTCATCCTTTACGGCCGGAATGTGGAGAGCGCCCAACAGCTCACCGACCTCACCAACGGTCTGAAGGCTCTGGCCGGCGACGGCATTCCCCTCTTCCTCTCCACCGACCAGGAGGGGGGGATGGTGGAGCGGATGCCCCCGGAGATCCAAAAGCTGCCCAACGCCTACGACGTGTCCGACCCGGCGGCCTTCGGTTCCGCCCTGGGGGCGGAGTGCGCCGCCTTCGGCCTCAACACCGACTTCGCCCCTTCCCTGGACATCTGGTCCAACCCCAACAACACCGTCATCGGTAGGCGGGCCTTCGGCTCCGACGCCGAGACCGTCACCCAGCGGGGCCTGGCCTGCCTCACCGCCATGGAGGAGAGCGGCACCATCCCGGTGGTAAAGCACTTCCCCGGCCACGGGGACACCGACACCGACTCCCACGTGGGCCTGCCGGTGGTGGACAAGACCCGCGAGGAGCTGCTGGAGATGGAGCTTCTCCCCTTCCAGGCCGCCATTGACGCCGGCGCTCCCGCCGTCATGGTGGCCCACATCCTCATGACCCAGATCGACCCGGACAGGCCCGCCACCCTCTCTTCCGAAGTGGTCACCGGCCTCCTCCGGGAGGAGCTGGGCTTTGACGGGGTGGTCTTTACCGACGACCTCACCATGGGGGCCATCACCCAGAACTACGGCCTGGGGGAGGCCGCCGTGCTGGCGGTGGAGGCCGGGTGCGACGTGCTGCTGGTCTGCCATGAGACGGGCAGCGTGGAGGAGGTCTGCGCCGCCCTCCTGGACGCCGTGGACACCGGACGCATCACCGAAGACCGGCTGGACCAGAGCGTCCGGCGCATCCTCACCCTGAAACAGAACTACGGCCTCACCAATGACCCGGTAGACCTCCCCGACCTGGACGCCCTCAACGCCCGGGTGGCCGCCGTCAACGGTCTGGCGTGAGAAGCCCTTGACAGATGCCTCCTACAGGTGTAGTATCATGGTAGAGATGCTACACTTGTAGGAGGTGTTTTTATGCCCCGACTCAGCGACAGCGAGTGGCAGGTCCTCACCGCCCTGTGGGACAGCGGCGGCGCCAGTCTGGGGGAGGTGGTGGAGGCCCTCCGCCCCGCCACTGGCTGGAGCCGGAACACGGTGCTCACCTACCTGACCCGGATGGAGAAAAAGGGACTGGTGACCATCGACAAGGAGAACTATCCCCACACCTACCGGGCCGCCCTGGACCGGGAGACCTGCCAGGCCCAGGAGCGGCAGAGCTTCCTTGACCGGGTGTACCGGGGCTCCGCCGGGGATCTGGTGGCCGCCTTTCTGAAGGAGTCCCCCCTCTCCGCCGAGGAGCGGGACCGGCTCAAGGCCCTGCTGGACAACATGGAGGTGTGATATGACCGACCTGTGGTCCTTCCTCCTCCAGACCCTCACCGCCGCCGGAGCGGCGGCCTTCCTGCTGGTGGTCAAGTACCTGTTCCGTGACAAGCTCTCCCCCCGGTGGCAGTTCGGTATCTGGGGCCTGCTGGCCCTGGTGCTCCTCCACCCCGCCGGGCAGGGCGGGCGGTACGTCCTCCTCAACTGGCCGCTGTGGCTGGAGACCCTCAAGGCCGCCCTCACCGGGGACTACTCTCTCATCCGTGTGATAGCCCCCATCCCTCTGCCCGCCCCCCTGGGCGGACCCCAGACGCCTCTGGACGTCCTCTATTTCGTCTATGTGACCGGGGTGGTGGTGCTGCTGGCTTGGTACGCCCTCACCTATCTCCGGCTGCGGCTGGCCCTCCGCCGGGGGAACCCCGCCGACGACGCTCAGCTCCGCCGGGTGGCGGCACAGTATGACCTTCCCCTCTGCCGGGCGGTGGAGGTGGAGGGACTGCCCTCCGCCTTCGTCTGCGGGGTGGTCCGGCCGGTGCTGGCCCTCCCCGCCGGGCAGGCGGTGGACGACAAGGTAATTCTCCACGAGCTGCTCCACCTCAAGTATCATGACGCCGCTTGGGGCCTCCTCATCTGCCTCTTCCGGTGCCTCCACTGGTGTAATCCCCTCCTGTGGTACTGCGCCGACCGGGCGGGCAACGACGCCGAGGCCCTCTGCGACCAGCGGGTGCTGGAGCGGCTGGAGGGTGAGGACCGCCGGGACTACGGCCGCATCCTTCTCTCCATGGCCTCGGGCAAGTACGCCCGGGCCCCCGGCACCTCCTCCATGGCCAACGGCGGACGCAACATCCGGGAGCGCATCGAGGCCATCGCCCGGTTCAAGCGCTATCCGGCGGGGATGGCCCTGGCCTCGGTGTGTGTGGCGTTGGTGCTCCTCTTCCCCCTGGTGCTGGGACAGGGTCAGACCCTGGCCAAGGCCAACGGCCTGGGCCACTCCGGGGAGCTGGAGTTCCACACCGCCATGGCCTCGGCCCGACTCACCCCCTGCACCACCGCCGCCGGAGCCTTGGACACCTACGGCAAGGCGGTCATCGAACAAGACGGCATCTACCGGGCTCTGTGCGCCCCGATTGACCAGCAGGCCGATCTGGCTGCCCAGATGGAGTCCTTCGCCCATGGCCCTGACAACTGGGTCCATGAGCACTGGGAGAGCGGTCTGCCTGGCTATCCCGACCAGGCCGCAGGCTATTTTCTCTACAACCTGACCGAGACGGACAGCGGCTATACCGCCGTGGTGGTCTTTCCCCTCCAGCTGGCCTACCTGGACGGTCCCGACGCCCCGCCGGTCCGTGAGAGCGAGGAGGGTCATGCCTACACCGCCTGGCAGGCCGTCCGGGCAGAGCGGCAGGGGGACCGCTGGGTGGTCCTCCCCCAGGGGGACTTCCATCTGGCGGAACTCCAGCAGGCCTATGACGACGGCGTGAGCCTGCTCACCTGGGGTGATCCCGCCCTCCCCGCCGCCGTCACCTACGCCGCCGATGTGGACGGCCTCCGCCTGGAGATCGTCTACCAGACCATCCACACCGTGGACAATACGGTGGAGACCAGCAACTCCATGTCCTGGTTCTTTGGCACCTCCACCTCCTTTGACACCACACCCAAGCCCAACGCCTTGTTTGACTCCGCCAGAGAATCCTACGATTTCATCGGCACCGAGACCGTCCCCGGGGCAGCAGACTTGGTGAACCGCTACGCCGCCGCTCCGGTCTGGGCCGACGGCAGCGGGCCCTCCCTGGAGTTCGGCTCCGGTCAGGGCAGCAGCAGCGACGGCACCTTCTGGGGCAACGCCCGGGACAGCGGCAGCCTGCAAAGCGGCGGCGGCTCCGGCCTGGGCGGCGACCCCAATGAAGCGCCGGTGTGGCCGGACCACTACCGCATGGTCCTCTCCTATGTGGACGGCCGGGAGGAGCAGACCGTGGAGCTCCGGCCCGTGGAAGGAGGGGATGTGCCGTGATCCCAAACTATGAGAAGCTGTACCGGGGGGTGTCCCACGCCGCCTGGGCCTACTTCTTCCTCTACTTCAACGTCAACCTGAACACCCTCAACATCCTCCCCAACTTCGTGTGCTACCTCCTGCTGTGGTCGGCCATCGGCTGTCTGGAGGAGGAGGAGCGGGACCTCACCCTGCTGCGCCCCCTGTGTGTGCTGCTGGGGGTGTGGGCGGGGGCAGACTGGGTCTTCACCCTCTTCGGCGGGACCCTGGATGGGTGGTTTCCGCCGGTGGACCTGCTGATCTCGGTGGCGGACATCTACTTCCACTTCCAGCTCTTCACCGACTTTGCCCAGCTGGCGGCGCGGTACCAACCCCCGGGCGTGGCCCTGGACCGGCGGCTCCTGCGGCTGCGGACGGTCCACACCCTCCTCCTCACCGTCTTTGCCGTTCTGGGCTACTGCTTCCCCAACGGGGCGCAGTTCACCTTCCCGGGCGGCTCCCTGCCGGAGGGGGTAGTCACTGTCCTCCTCCTTGGCATGGCCCTGGCGGCCATGCTCGTGGCCCTGATGCTCATGTTCGGCCTCTTCGCATTGCGGAAATGCTTCCTCCCCACGGAGGAGGAGACATGAAAAAAGCGGAACAGACTTGCGTCTGTTCCGCTTTTTTTGTATCAGGATCATTTCCGCCGGGAAGCCTGGACGGCGTCGTTGATGACCTTGTAGATCTGGATGACCACCGTGGGCAGGAAGGCCAGCAGGACCACCAGGCCGATCTCCTTCATGGTAAAGGGGGCCACCTCAAAGAGGGTATTGAGGCCGGGGATGAAGAGGACGGCGGCCAGGAGCACCACGCCGGCAAAGAAGGCGCCGATGCTGGCCTTGTTGGTGGTGAGTCCGATGCGGAAGATGGAGGGAATCCCGCGGCAGTTGAAGCCGTGGAAAAGCCGGGCCAGGGTCAGGGTAGAGAAGGCCATAGTCATGGCCAGCTCGGCGCCGGAGTCCCGGAGTCCGATGAAGTAGGCGGCCATGACAGCGGCGGCGATGATGGCACCGTAGGCGAAGATCTTGCCCAGGAGGCCCTTGGTGAGGATGGGCTCCTTGGGGTCACGGGGCTTCTGGTCCAGCAGGCCGCCGGTGGCCGGCTCCACGCCGATGGCGATGGCGGGCAGGGAGTCGGTGAGGAGGTTGATGAACAGCAAGTGCACCGGGGCAAAGGGGACAGAGAGACCCAGGATGGAGGTGATGAGGACGCAGAGGATGCCGGCCATGTTGCCGGAGAGGAGGAAGTTGATGGAGTTTTTGATGTTGGTGTAGACGCCGCGGCCGTTGACCACCGCCTTGACGATGGTGGCGAAGTTGTCGTCGGCCAGGATCATGGAGGCGGCGTCCTTGGAGACCTCGGTGCCGGTGATGCCCATGGCCACGCCGATGTCGGCGGCCTTGAGGGCGGGGGCGTCGTTGACGCCGTCACCGGTCATGGAGACGATCTTGCCCTTGCGCTGCCAGGCGGAGACGATGCGGATCTTGTGCTCGGGGGACACCCGGGCGTAGACGGAAATTTTCTCCAGACGCTGGTCCAGGTCGGCGTCGGTCATGTTGTCCAGCTCCACGCCGGAGACAGCCTCATCCCCCTCCCGGAAGATGCCCAGCTGCTTGGCGATGGCGGAGGCGGTGACCTTGTGGTCGCCGGTGATCATGATGGTGCGGATGCCGCCCCGCTTGGCGTCGGCCACGGCCTGGATGGCCTCGGGCCGGGGCGGGTCGATCATGGAGATGAGGCCGATGAAGGTGAAGTCCTTCTCGTCGTCCAGGGTGAGGGTGTGGTTCTCCGGCAGCTCCCGGTAGGCGAAGGACAGGACCCGTAGGCCCTCCATGGAGAGCTCCATGTTCACACGGGAGATGCGCTCCTTCCACTCGGGGGTCATGGGCACCTTGCCCTCCCGGGTGAGGACGTGGGTGGACCGGGCCAGGAGCACATCGATGGCGCCCTTGGTGTAGAGGGTGGGCACGCCGTCGATGTCGTGGAGGGTGCTCATGAGCTTCCGGTCGGAGTCGAAGGCCAGCTCCCCGATGCGGGGGTGCTGCCGGCGGTAGGCCACCTCGTCGATCTCCAGCCGGTCGCCCAGCATGACCAGGGCCACCTCGGTGGGGTCGCCGATGCTGGTGCCGGTGGCCGGGTCGGTGGTGGCGTCGCTGGCCAGGAGGGCCGCCTTCAGCAGGAGCCGCTGTACATCGTTGACCAGATCCAGATCATCGCCCTCCAGCAGGGAGCCGTCGGCGTAGATCTTCTGGGGGGTCATCTTGTTCTGGGTCAGGGTGCCCGTCTTATCCGAGCAGATCACCGACACGGCGCCCAGGCTCTCCACCGCCTTCAGGTCCTTGATGATGGCGTTCTCCTTGGCCATCTTCTGGGTGCCCAGGGCCAGGACGATGGTGACGATGGAGGAAAGGGCCTCCGGGATGGCGGCCACGGCCAGGGCCACGGCGAACATGAGGGAGTCCAGAATGGGCATCTCCCGGTAGAGGGAGAGGCCGAAGACCAGCACGCAGATGGCCATGATGACGATGGCCAGCTTCTTGCTGAAGTCGTCCAGGGACTGCTGGAGGGGGGTCTTGCGCTGCTGGGTCTGGTTCATGAGGGCGGCCACCTTGCCCAGCTCGGTGTTCATGCCGGTACCGGTGACCACCACCAGGGCCCGGCCGTAGGTCACCAGGGAGCCGGAGAAGACCATGTTCTTCCGGTCGCCCAGGGCCACCTCGTCGCCGGGGATCACGTCGGTGGTCTTCTCCACGCCCTCACTCTCGCCGGTGAGGGAGCTCTCATTGACCTTGAGAGAGAAGTTCTCCAGGATGCGGCCGTCGGCCACCACCATGTCGCCGGCCTCCAGCTCCACGATGTCGCCGGGGACGATCTGGGCGGAGGGGATCATGGCGCGCTTGCCGTCCCGCAGCACCTTGGCTGTGGGGGAGGACATGGCCTTCAGGCTCTCCAGGGACTTTTCCGCCTTGAAATGCTGGACGGTGCCCAGGATGGCGTTGAGGATGAGGACGGCGAAGATGACGATGGTGCTCTCCAGATTGCCGGAGACGGCGGAAATGACAGCGGCCACCAGCAGGATGACCACCAACAGATCCTTGAACTGCTCCAGGAAGACCTGGAGGCCCGATTTCTTCTTGCCCTCGGCCAGGGCGTTCTTGCCGAACCGCTCCAGCCGCTCCGCCGCCTGGGCCGAAGTGAGGCCCGTCCGGGCGGACTCCACCGCCTTCAGGGTCTCCTCCGGGGTGCGGTTGAAAAAGGCTTTTTCCATGCTGCACACTCCTTTTACAGGTTATCTTGCCCCGGGAACAGCCGCTGATTCCCACGCCGAAACAATAAAAAAAGACTTTTGAGTATACACTCCGCCCCAGCGAAGTACATACTCAAAAGTCTTGTCACCGTCACCGGCGTCCTCCCCCAGGCCGAAGGCCGTGATGTTGAAGGAGGAACTTGCGACTACTCCCTTTTGAACTATCCAAGATTATACCGACTGTTTCCTCCCTTGTCAAGGCTGCCCATGTAAAATCCGGTAAACTTTTTCTCCCACATCGGAAGGCCGCTTTTCTTGCAAACGCTCCACCCTTGGGGTAAAATGGTACCAACGCGAATAGGAGGTCATGTATATGCGCGATGGTTTTGTGAAAGTCGCCGCCGGCACCCCGTCCATCCGGGTGGCCGACTGCCGTTATAACGCCGAACAGATCTTCACCCTCATGCGGGAGGCCGCCAAGCAGGGGGTGAAGGTCCTGGCGCTCCCCGAGCTGTGCCTTACCGGCTATACCTGCGGGGACCTTTTCCTCCAGCCCACCCTGCTCCGGGGCGCTGAGGAAGGGCTCCAGACCATCCTGGAGGCCACCAAGAACCTGGACATGGTCACCGCCATTGGCCTGCCCGTCCGGAACCCCTGGGACGGTAAGCTCTACAACTGCGCCGCCGTCATCCACAAAGGGGAGATCCTGGGCCTGGTGCCCAAGACCCACCTGCCCAACTACGGCGAGTTCTATGAGCAGCGCTGGTTCGCCTCCGGCGCCGGAACGGAGGTTACCTTCCCCCTGTGCGGTCAGGAGGTCTGCCTGTCGGACGGCCACCTTTTCTTCTGCACCCAGCTTCCCCAGCTGGTCATCGGCGTGGAGATCTGCGAGGACCTGTGGGCGCCGGAGCCCCCCTCTATCCGGGCGGCCCGGGCGGGCGCCACCCTCATCCTCAACCTCTCCGCCTCCAATGAGACGGTGGGCAAGGCCGGCTACCGCCGCTCCCTGGTGTGCGGCCAGTCGGGCCGCCTGCTGTGCGGCTACGTCTACGCCGACGCCGGAGAGGGTGAATCCTCCACCGACCTGGTCTTTGGCGGCCACAATATGATCGCCGAGAACGGCGTTCTCCTCTCCGAGCGGCGCTTCGGCACCGGCCTCACCGTCAGCGAGATCGACGTGGACCGTCTGTGCGCCGAGCGGCAGCGGCTGGGTACCTTCCAGCCCCTGGAGGAGCAGGAGAGCCTGTGGCGGATCGGCTTTGACCTGGACCTCAGCGACACCCACCTGACCCGGCCCGTCTCCCCCACCCCCTTCGTCCCTGAGGACAAGGCCGACCGGGCGGAGCGGTGCAACGAGATTTTGTACGTGGCCGCCCTGGGCCTCAAGAAGCGGCTGGAGCACACCAATGCCAAGACGGCGGTGGTGGGCCTCTCCGGCGGCCTGGACTCCACCCTGGCCGTCCTCATCACGGCGGTGGCTATGCAGATGTTGGACCGCCCCGCCACCGACATCATCGCCGTCACCATGCCCTGCTTCGGCACCACCGACCGCACCAAGTCCAACGCCGTACTGCTGGCCGAGCGGCTTGGCTGTACCCTCAAGACCATCGACATCGGTGAGGCGGTGAAGCAGCACTTTAGGGACATCGGCCAGTCCATGTCTGACCACGACGTCACCTTTGAAAACGGCCAGGCCCGGGAGCGGACCCAGGTCCTCATGGACATCGCCAACCAGACCGGCGGCCTGGTCATCGGCACCGGCGACCTCTCCGAGCTGGCCCTGGGTTGGTGCACCTACAACGGCGACCACATGAGCAACTACGCCGTCAACGCCGGCATCCCTAAGACCCTGGTGCGCCATCTGGTGAGTTTCATCAGCGACGACAAGGAGCAGGAGGACCCCCAGCTCTCCGGCGTCCTCTCCGACATTCTGGACACCCCCGTCTCCCCGGAGCTCCTCCCCGCCATCGAGGGCCAGATCGCCCAGAAGACCGAGGACCTGGTGGGCCCCTACGAGCTCCACGACTTCTTCCTCTACTATGCCGTCCGCTGGGCCTTCCCGCCCCGGAAGGTGCTGCGCCTGGCCGAGTACGCCTTCGGCCGGACCTACGACCGGGCCACCATCCTCAAGTGGGAGCGCACCTTCTACCGGCGCTTCTTCTCCCAGCAGTTCAAGCGCTCCTGCCTCCCCGACGGCCCCAAGGTGGGCTCTGTGGCCCTGTCGCCTCGCGGCGACTGGCGCATGCCGTCTGATGCAGTGGCCTCCCTCTGGCTGGAGGAGCTGGAGGGCCTGGAATAAACACCATATATCCCCAAAATCCGCCTGTGGGCCCAGCCCACGGGCGGATTTTTTTGCCTATTTCTCAAAATTCGTGTGGGGCGGACGTTTGTCCATTCATAAAATAGTCATATTTATATGCTAGAATGATATTTAATACACTAATCATTCAGATCCCTATACGACAACTACCGCCGCCCCTCCCGGGGCCTCCGCAGAGAAAGGAGCGCGATGCCAATGGCCAGCTACCACTACAGTGACGTGACCCCCGAGATCCAGGCCCACGCCGCCAGGAGCCTGGAAAACTGTCAGATCGACCCAGAAGATTACCGCCGCTACGACGTCAAACGGGGTCTCCGTGACCTGGACGGCAAGGGCGTGCTGGCCGGACTCACCGAGGTCTCCGACATCATCTCCAAAAAGGTGGTGGACGGGGTGGAGGTCCCCTGCGAGGGCGAGCTCTACTTCCGGGGCTACAACATCGAGGACCTGGTGGGCTCCGCCCTGCGGGAAAAGCGCTTTGGCTTTGAGGAGACGGCCTACCTCCTCATGTTCGGCCAGCTGCCCACCCGCTCGGAGCTGGAGGACTTCACCCAGCTCCTCTCCTCCTACCGGACCCTCCCCAAGAACTTCGTCCGGGACGTGATTTTAAAATCCCCCAGCAGCGACATGATGAACTCCCTGGCCAAGTGCGTCCTCTCCATCGCCTCCTACGACGACAAGACCGACGACATCAGCCTGCCCAACGTGGCCCGGCAGTGCATCCAGCTCATCGCCACCTTCCCCCTCTATGCCGTCTACTCCTACCAGGCCTACACCTACAAGGAGGGCAACTCCCTCTTCATCCACGCCCCCCGGCCGGAGCTCTCCACCGCGGAGAACATCCTCACCCTCCTGCGGGCCGACTCCTCCTATTCCTTCTGGGAGGCCCACATTCTGGACATCTGCCTCATGCTCCACGCCGAGCACGGCGGCGGCAACAACTCCACCTTTACCACCCACGTGGTCACCTCCTCGGGCACCGACACCTACTCCTGCATGGCCGCCGCCCTGGCCTCCCTCAAGGGCCCCAAGCACGGCGGCGCCAACATCAAGGTCATCCAGATGTTCGAGGACATGAAGAAGGAGGTCCGGGACTGGACCGACGAGGAGGAGATCTCCGCCTATCTGAAGGCCCTCCTCCACGGGGAGGCCTTCGACAAGGCGGGACTCATCTACGGCATGGGCCACGCCGTCTACTCCCTCTCCGACCCCCGGGCCAACATCCTCCGCCGGTTCGTGGAGACCCTCTCCCGGGAGAAGGGCCGCACCGACGAGTACGACCTCTACGCCCGGGTGGAGCGGCTGGCCCCCCAGATCATTGCCCATGAGCGGAAGATCTACAAGGGCGTGGCCGCCAACGTGGACTTCTACTCCGGCTTCGTCTACCACATGCTGGACCTCCCCCTGGAGCTCTATACCCCCCTCTTTGCCATGGCCCGCATCGCCGGCTGGAGCGCTCACCGCATCGAGGAGCTCATCAACATGGGCAAGATCATTCGCCCCGCCTACAAATATGTGGGCACCCATCGGGATTACACCCCCCTGGACCAAAGATGACATACAAGGCCCGGAGCGCTCCGCGCTCCGGGCCTTGGCAATTGTCCGTTGTCAATTTCCGCCCCAGGCGGTATAATGAATGGGACAAGCACCATGTGTGCGCAAGTAAGGAGGAGCGCTATGGATTACGAGACCCAAAGACGGCTCATGTGCGAGCTGGGCCGCAGACTGTGGGAACGGGGCTGGGTGGCCGCCAACGACGGCAACTTCAGCCGGAGACTGGGAGAAGGCCTCTTTTTGGTGACCCCCGCCGGGGTGAGCAAGGGCTTCCTCACCACAGACATGCTGCTGGTGGTGGACAGCCAGGGCCGGATGACCGAACCGTCCTCCTACCGCCCCTCCTCGGAGACCCCCCTGCACCTGGCCTGCTACCGGGTCCGCCCCGATGTGGGCGGCGTATGTCATGCCCATCCCCCCGCCGCCACCGCCTTCGCCTGCGCCCACATGGGCCTGGAGGAGCCCCTGCTGGGTGAGGCCGTCATGTCTCTGGGCCCGGTACCCTGCGCCCCCTACGGCCGCACCGGCACCGCTGAGCTGCCCGCCGCTGCCGCTCCCCTCATGGCCGACCATGACGCCATCCTCCTGGCCAACCACGGCGCCCTCACCATGGGCCCCGACCTGGAGCGGGCCTACTGGCGGATGGAGACCCTGGAGCACACCGCCCAGATCCACCTCAACGTCCGGCTGCTGGGGGGCGGCGTGCCCCTGACCCAGGAGCAGGCCGCCGCGCTGAGAGGGGGCTGACGACCATGGAACCGCTCTTTCAGGTGGAGACCGCCCATGACGCCGACGCCTACGGCAACATGGTGACCGTCCACTATATGCTCCATGAGAAAAATCCCATCTGGGCCCTGTATATCCTGGCCGTGGTGGTGGCTGTGGCCATCTGGTGGCTGGCTGCCGCCGGGAACTACACCAGCCTGAGCGCCCTGGGCACCGGTATCTTCTGCCTGGCCTTCTTCCTGCTGGGGGTGCCCTATGTGGACCGCTTTGCCGCTCAGCGGGTGTGCCGCCGGATGGAAAAGCAGGTAGTGAAGGCCGCCCGGAAAAACGGCGCCTACGGCAAGCCCATCCGCTACCGCTTCTTTGACGATCACCTGGACTCCGCCGACAGCGCCGGCTCCACCGAGACCCCCTATGACCAGATCACCGACCTGGTGGAGACCGCCGGCTACCTGCTGGTCTTTCTGAAAAGCGGCCAGTGCGTCCTGGCCCGGAAGAAGGACTTTACCCTGGGAGACCCCGCCGCCCTCTTCCCCCTGCTGGAGCAGCGCAGCGGCAAGACCCCGCGCACCTTCCAGATGCCCCGCCGGGGCCGCTGAAAAAATCCCCTCTTGCATGACGGGCGGGTTTCTGGTATACTGGTCCCATTCTATGGAAAGAAAGGGTCTGGTGAGTCCCTGTGGACCAACCTCCGCCTAGTCAGATAACCAAACCGTTTTTAAAGGGCAGCCTTAGCCTCAGGGCGTAGGGCTGTCCTTTTGCGCGCATTTTTCACCTTCTCCTTCTTTTCATAGGCATACATCCAAATTAAGAAGAAAGTTGAGTTGATCGTCCGAATGGACCCCCAAAGTATCACAATGATCGTGGCCTTGTTTCTGATGGTGGCGTTTTCCGCCTACTTCTCCGCTACCGAGACCGCCTTTACCTCCCTCAACCGCATCCGCCTGAAGAGCAAGGCCGACGCCGGCGACCGCCGGGCCGCCCGCACCCTGGCTCTGGCGGAGGACTATGACCGGCTGCTGTCCACCATCCTCATTGGCAACAACATCGTGAACATCTCCGCCTCCACCCTGGGCACCGTCCTCTTCACCAAGCACGTGGGCACGGCCTACGGCCCCGCGGTGTCCACCATCGTGCTCACCGTGATCATCCTGATCTTTGGCGAGATCTCCCCCAAGAGTCTGGCCAAGGAGCAGCCCGAGGCCTTTGCCATGTTCTCCGCCCCCATTCTGCGGCTGCTGATGATGATCCTCCGCCCCCTGAACTTCCTCTTCGCCCAGTGGAAGCGGCTGCTCAGCCTGATCTTCCGCAGCAGCAGTGACAGCGGCATCACCGAGGAGGAGCTCATCACCATGGTGGACCAGGCCGAGACCGAGGGCGGTCTGGACCAGGACGAGAGCGAGCTCATCCGCTCCGCCATCGAGTTCGGCGACCTGGAGGTGGATGAGATCCTCACCCCCCGGGTGGACATCGTGGCGGTGGAGGACACCGATACCATGGACGAGATCGCCAAGGCCTTTGCCGAGAGCGGCTATTCCCGGCTGCCGGTCTACCATGAGGACATCGACAACATCGTGGGCGTCATCCATGAGAAGGACTTCCACGCCGCCCGCTATCACGGCCACGACGACGTCTCCGCCATCGTCTCCACCGTGCTCTACACCACCGCCAACACCAAGATCTCCGACCTGCTGCGCATCCTCCAGAAGGCCAAGGCCCATATGGTCATCGTGGTGGACGAGTACGGCGGCACCGAGGGCCTGTGCACCATGGAGGACATCGTGGAGGAGCTGGTGGGCGAGATCTGGGATGAGCACGACGAGGTCATCGAGGAGTTCAAAAAGCAGCCCGACGGCAGCTACCTCATCTCCTGCAACGCCAACCTCACCGACCTCTACGACCTCTTCTCCATCAAGGGGGAGAGCGATTCCACCACCGTCTCCGGCTGGGTCATGGAGGAAGTGGGCCGGGTGCCCGAGGAGGGCGACCACTTCGTCTACGAAAACTTGGACGTCACCGTCACCAAGGTGGACCACCGCCGGGTGCTGGAGATCCGGGTGGTGGTCCTGGACCAGTCCCCGGACGAGGAAAAACCCGAAAAGTAAAACGAAACCCCGGCGGTTCACGGAACCGCCGGGGTTTTTTGTACCTGTTATGCCTTTGCCTGGGCCTTGGCCGCGGCCACAAAGGCCCGGAAAAGGGGGTGGGCCTTGTTGGGCCGGGACTTGAACTCCGGGTGGAACTGTACGCCCACGAACCAGGGGTGGTCGGGGAGCTCAACCGCCTCCACCAGCCGGCCGTCCGGGGAGAGTCCGGCCAGCACCAGTCCCTTGGACGTAAGGGCCTCCCGGTAGTCGTTGTTAAACTCATACCGGTGCCGGTGCCGCTCGGAGATGTCCTGGACGCCGTAGGCCCGCCCGCAGGGGCCCTCTGGACTGGTGAGGTGACAGGGATAGGCCCCCAGGCGCATGGTGCCGCCCTTGGCGGTGACTCCCACCTGGTCGGGCATGAGGTCGATGACGGGATAGGGGGTCTCCGGGTCCAACTCGCTGGAGTGGGCACCGGTGAGACCGGCGGCGTGGCGGGCGAACTCCACCACTGCCATCTGCATGCCCAGGCAGATGCCGAAGTAGGGCACCTTGTGCTCCCGGGCGTACTTCACGGCGGCGAGCATGCCGTCGATGCCCCGGCTGCCGAAGCCGCCGGGGACCAGCACGCCGTGGCAGCCCTCCAGCGC
The DNA here is from genome assembly GCF_900626145.1 of Intestinimonas timonensis. Classification (GTDB taxonomy): domain Bacteria; phylum Bacillota; class Clostridia; order Oscillospirales; family Oscillospiraceae; genus Intestinimonas; species Intestinimonas aquisgranensis. The sequence goes on from NZ_LR130816.1 coordinate 212,865, forward strand.
CTGGGCGGCATTGTCGTCGGTGAGGGTCTCGGAGTCCACCCAGCGGAGGTCCACCTTCACGTCATTGACGATACCGGCGTGGGCCAGGGACTCCACCACGGAGAGGTAGGCGTCGTGGAGGCCCACGTACTTGCCCACCAGGGCGATCTCCACATGCTCCCTGGCCGCCTTCTCCCGCTCCACCAGGGCGGTCCACTCGATGAGGTCGGGGGGCGTGGCGGTGAGGCCCAGACGGCGGCACACCGCCCGGGCCAGGCCGGCCTCCTCCAGCATCAGGGGGACCTCGTAGAGGGAGGGGGCGGTCAGGTTCTCAATGACGTTCTCCGGGAGGATGTTGCAGAAGAGGGAGATCTTTTTCCGGATGTCGTCGGGGATGGGCCGGTCGGAGCGGCAGACGATGACGTCGGGCTGGATGCCCAGGCCCAGCAGCTCCTTGGCCGAGTGCTGGGTGGGCTTGCTCTTGAGCTCGTCGGAGCCGGGGATGGACACCACCAGGGAGACATGGATATACATGACATCCTGACGCCCCACCTCGGCCGCCACCTGCCGGATGGCCTCCAGGAAGGGCTGGGACTCGATGTCGCCCACAGTGCCGCCGATCTCGGTGATGACCACGTCCACGTCGCCCCGGCGGCCCACCCGGTAGATCCGGTCCTTGATCTCGTCGGTGATGTGGGGGATGACCTGGACGGTGCCGCCCAGGTAGCCGCCTTCCCGCTCCCGGTTGAGGACGGTCCAGTAGACCTTGCCCGAGGTCACCGAGGAGTCCACCGTCAGGTACTCGTCGGTGAAGCGCTCATAGTGGCCCAGATCCAGGTCGGTCTCGGCGCCGTCGTCGGTGACGAAGACCTCGCCGTGCTGGAAGGGGTTCATGGTCCCCGGGTCCACGTTCAGGTAGGGGTCGAACTTCTGGAGGGCCACCTTCAGCCCCCGCTGCTTGAGGAGCCGCCCCAGAGAGGCCGCCGTGATGCCCTTGCCCAGGCCGGAGACCACGCCGCCGGTGACGAAAATATACTTGACCGCCATATTACATTCCTCCCATCAGTTGATGGGACGCCATTGCCCCGGGACCCCGTTGCCCCATAAAAAATCCTTTCTATTTTATGCGTGTGGGAGAGGCCCGTCAAGAGGTTTGAAAAAAACGGCGGTGTTTTTTCTCAGCCCGCCAGATCGGGGAAGGTAGTCTGGCCCCAGTCGTCCACCTGCCAGCCGCCGCTGCCGTCGGGGATGAGCCAGAACACGTAGGTCCCCTCCCCCTGAGGGGCGTCCGCCGAAAAGGCGGCGCAGAGTACCAGCACATCGGCCCGGTCAAGGCCGCTCCCCTGCCCCCTGCCGTTTTCCAGGTAGGTCTGGGCGTGGTAGCGGGCGTAGAGGGGCAGATACTGCAAGGTGCCTTCCGTGGGCGCTTTCCAGCCCTCCGCCTCCAGCCAGGCGGACAGGGCGTCCATGCCGGCATCTATCTGCTCCCAAGTGAAGGGGTCCTCCTCCTGGGCCAGGGCGGCGCAGCAGTCCAGCATCTGGTCATAGGGGCTCACCTGGTAGGCGTAGGCGGGGCGGTACCAGGAGACGGCGTCCCCGATGGTGATGCGCAGAAGGCCGTCCTCCTCCAGGAAGAGGAGTTCGTCACCGCTCTCCGTCTGATAGCGCACCGCCTCACCCTCGATGGTCTCCGGCCCTTGGCCCTCCATCCACACGAAGGTTTGGAGGTACCAACGCACCTCACCCGACAGGAACTCCGGGTCGTGGAAGGCCAGCCTGCCCTCGCTGCTGCCCGGGTCGCCGTCCAGATAGAAGAGGCTCTCCAGCGTGCCGGCCTGACCCGCCACCTGCCCGATGGTGCTCCACAGGTCCCCGGCGGGCTCCCCCTCCATCAGGGTGAAGGTGAGGCCGTCCAGGGTCTCGGCGTCGTACTTCTCCCGATACCAGTCCATGGCCGCCTGGACCGGGTCCAGGAGCCCTGGCCGGTGGCCCTGGTCCACCTGGGCCTGGAGATCGGCGTAGTACTCCGCCGCCGTCACCTCGATGCCATAGGGCAGCTCCCTGCCCCAGCCGCCGTAGTTGTTTTCAAAGCTGCCCTCCACACACCAGATGCCGCCGCTGCCCTGGGTGACGGGCTGGGAGAGGTGGAGGGTCAGGGAGACGGAATAGTCGGCGCTGTGGACCTCCACATAGCGGTGTTCCCCCTCCCACAGGAAGGGCTGGTTCAGCTCCGCTCCGCCGTCGTAGGGGGTAAGGCCGTTGCGGACGATAAAGTCGGCCTGGATGTCGGGGATGCGGGAGCGGACATACTCCCAGCGCCGGTAGTCCGCGCTGTCGGTGTCCTGGTCGCCATCTGCGGTGTAAAACTGCACATCGGTGGGGTAGGCCATGCCGTAGTACCACTCGCCATCCCGGGCAAAGATGGTCTGGCCCGTCCCGCCGTGGACGGCCAGGTAGTTCTGCTCGTATCCTACCTGGTCGTAGCGGAAGAAGGAGAAGAGGAAGCCCATGGGGGCGTCGAAGTCCTCTATGGCCGCCTCGTAGCTGGAGCGGTGGTAGACCCTAGGGAACACCGGCTCCGAGCCGTCCCCCAGGTCCTCTTCAAAGAGGACCATGGTGTCCTCCACGATGTCGGTGGGGATGGCCAGGGTGAGCCCGCCCCCCAGGTCGTAGAGGGCGGCGTCGGTGAGGAGGTCGCCCACGTTGGAGGTGGAGCTGGGCACCTCCGTCTCCTCCTCCAAGCCAGGCGTCACCATGGCCGCGCCTCCAATCATGGAGCAGCTCCCCAACAGTACCGTGAGGCACAGGGTCAGACACAGCGCGGCAGGGCCTCGTTTTGTCCCCTTCACCAGATCCACCAGCCTTTCCTTCAAATGCTCCTTTTCCTCGCACAGGGTGGTGACCATCAGCCCCTTTGGGGGGTCCGCGGCCAGGGAGAGGAGGGTCTCCCCGTACCGCCGCCGCGCCTCCGGGGACAGGCTCCCCGCCGCCGCCTCGTCACAGGCGAGCTCGCACCGCCGGGCCATTTCCCGGCGGAACACCGGCATGAGGGGATTGAACCAGTGGAGGCTGGTCACCACCGCCGCACACCACTTATAGAGGAGGTCCCGGCGGCGCAGGTGGGTAAGCTCATGGCGGAGGATATCCTCCAGCCGCCCCCGGTCCTCCACCCCATCGGGCAAAAATACGGCGGGCCGCAGCAGCCCCAGGGCCATGGGACAAGGAATGGCCGGGCACACTGCCAGGGCGATCTTCCCGCCGGGGTCCAGCTCCTGCAGCACCTCCAGCGCCAACCGGCCGGGGGCGTGGCTCTCTCGCCGGACCAGCCGGGCAAAGCGGCGGTAGCTCCGTCCGTACCGGCCCAGGCTGAGGACAAAGCCGATGGCCCAGAGTCCGAACCACAGCGCCGGGGCGTTGAGGATGGCCCTCCAGTCCACCTCCGTGGCAGCGGTCACCCTCTCCCCGCCGCCGTCAGGGACCGACGGCCCATTGCCTGCGTTCGGTGACCGTCCCCCTTGATCTGTGGGCGGAAACAGAACAGTGGTCCCGCCGTTCTGACCCCCTGCCGGGTTGGTCATGATCACACCGGTGACGGCGGCGCTTTGCTGATAGACGGGGATGGGCAGGTCCACCCACACCGGCACGCACAGCCGCAGCAGCACCAGCAGCCACAGGTAATACCCCGCTGCCCGGCTGATGCGGCGGCCCAGCAGGTGGAGCACCCCCATAAGGATCACCCCCAGCACCGAGCCTAACAGGCTCAGCCGCAGCAGGGTGAGGAGAAAGCCGGTCATATGTCCTCCCCCCTCTCCTCCCACAGCCTGTCAAAGAGGTCCTTGAGCTCGGCCACATCGGAGCGGTCCAGCTGCCGCCGCTCCACCAGGGCGGCCACCAGATCCTTTGCCTTGCCGTCGTAGAGCTTTTCGATGAGGGTGCGGGTCTTGTAGTCCCCCAGCTCCTCCCGGCTCACCAGGGGGCGGTAATGGTACACCCCCCGCTTCTCCTGGCCCACAGCCCCCTTTTCCAGCAGCCGCCGGAGGAGGGTTTTCACCGTGTCGCCACTCCAGCCCTTCCGGGCGGTGACCCCCTCCTTCACCTGGGCCAGGGTCAGGTCGCCCACCTGCCACAGTACCTCCATTACCTCCAGCTCCGCGTCGGTGATCTTGGCCTCACGCTCCCACATACAGGTATCCCCCTTCCATGCAAACGAGGTTACAGTTGTACCCTTCGCATATAGGGTACAACTGTAACCTCATTTTGTCAAGGCGGGATCGGTAACAATTTGGCGTCAAAAAAAGCGCCCCGGACTTGAGGTCCGGGGCGCTGCGGCGGCAGATGAATTTATTTGTGATAGAGCTTATTGGTCTCGTAGGTGGGCTCACAGGTGAGGTGCATGCCCAGCTTGGCGTAGGTGCCCGAATCGGGGGGCGAGAGGATGACGGAGGCGTGGGCCTCACAGTCCCGGAGCTGGGCCAGATGGTCCAGGGCCTGCCGGGCCAGGGGGTTGGTGGTGGCCGAGATGGCCAGGGCGATGAGGACCTCGTCGGAGTGGAGACGGGGGTTGGCGCTGCCCAGGTGCTTGACCTTCACGGTCTGAATGGGCTCGATGGCCTCCCGGGAGATGAGGTGGTGCTCATGGCCGATGCCGGCCAGGCACTTCAGAGCGTTGAGGAGGGTGGTGGCGGAGGCTCCCATGAGATCGGTGGTCTTGCCGGTGACCACCTCGCCGTCGGGGAGCTCAATGGCGGCGGCGGGCTTGCCGGTCTCCTCGGCCACGGCCAGGGCAGCGCCCACCACCGGGCGGAGAGAGGCGTCGGCCTTCACCTGCTGCATGAGGAGCTCCAGCTTGTAGACCGGCTCATCCCCGCAGCGGCCCTGCCGGCGGTCGCACAGGGCGGCATAGTACCGGCGGATGATCTCCTGCCGGGCGGCCTCACAGACCACGGCGTCATCCACGATGCAGTTGCCCACCATATTGACTCCCATGTCGGTGGGGGACTTATAGGGGCACTCGCCGGTGATCTTCTCAAAGATGGCGGAGAGGACGGGGAAGATCTCCACATCCCGGTTGTAGTTCACCGTCGTCTTTCCATAGGCGGTCAGGTGGAAGGGGTCGATCATATTCACGTCGTTGAGGTCGGCGGTGGCCGCCTCATAGGCCAGGTTCACCGGGTGCTGAAGGGGCAGGTTCCAGATGGGGAAGGTCTCGAACTTGGCGTAGCCCGCCTTCACCCCACGCTTGTACTCGTGGTAGAGCTGGGAGAGGCAGGTGGCCATCTTGCCGCTGCCGGGGCCGGGGGCGGTGACCACCACCAGGGGGCGGGAGGTCTCGATATAGTCGTTCTTGCCATAGCCCTCGTCGCTGACGATGAGGGAGACGTTGTTGGGATAGCCGGCGATGGGATAGTGGAGGAAGACCTTCATGCCCAGGTCCTCCAGCCGCTTCTTGAAGGCGTCGGCGGCGGGCTGGCGGTCGTACTGGGTGACCACCACGCTGCCCACATACAGGCCCTGGGCCCGGAAGGCGTCGATGAGCCGGAGCACGTCCACGTCGTAGGTGATGCCCAGGTCGCCCCGGATCTTGTTCTTCTCAATGTCGCTGGCACAGATGGAGATGACCATCTCCACGTCGTCCTTGAGCTCCAGGAGCATGCGGATCTTGCTGTCCGGTGCGAAGCCGGGCAGTACCCGGGAGGCATGGTAGTCGTCAAAGAGCTTACCGCCGAACTCCAGGTAGAGCTTGTCCCCAAACTGAGCGATGCGGTCCTTGATGTGAGCGGACTGGGTCTCCAAATACTTTGCGTTGTCAAAGCCGATCTGTTTCATCTGCACCCCTCCAAGCTGTCATTCTTACACAATCGTTTTATTTTACCCTCTTTTCGCCCCTGCCGTCAAGGGATTCCTGACTCCGACGGCTTTTCCTTGCTCCGTTTTCGGCGACGTGATAAAATGAAAGACCCAGATACCTGAAAAGGAGCGACACAATGGACACCATCATCACCATCCTGGCCCGGGAGCTGGGCCGGGAGCCCATCCATGTGGAAAACGTGGTCAAGCTCATCGACGAGGGGAACACCATCCCCTTCATCGCCCGCTACCGGAAGGAGCTCCACGGCGCCATGGACGACACCACCCTGCGTACCCTGGCCGACCGGCTCCAGTACCTCCGGAACCTGGACAAGCGCCGGGAGGAGGTCAAGGCCTCCATCGAGGGCCAGGGCAAGCTCACCGAGGAGCTCTCCGCCGCCATCGACGCCGCCGCCACCCTGGCGGAGGTGGAGGACCTGTACCTCCCCTACAAGCCCAAGCGCCGCACCCGGGCCACCATGGCCAAGGAAAAGGGGCTGGAGCCCCTGGCCGACGCCCTCTTTGCCAAGGGGAACCCCGTGGACCCGGCGGCCCTGGCGGCGGACTTCATCGACCCGGAAAGGGGCGTGGAAACCGTTGAGGACGCCCTCCAGGGGGCCAGCGACATCATCGCCGAGGCCATCAGCGATGACGCCGCAGTCCGCAAGGCCCTGCGGGAGCTCTACCTGCGCCGGGGCACCCTGGTCTCCCGGGCGGCGGAGGAGGAGCCCGCTGACACGGTCTACCGCCTCTACTACGACTTCACCGCTCCGGTGAACCGGGTCCAGGGCCACCAGGTCCTGGCCATCAACCGGGGTGAGCGGGAGGGCATCCTCAAGGCCGGGGTGGAGCTGGACGCCGAGGCGGCCAGGGTGGCCGTCCGCCGGCAGGTGGTGCCCGGCCGGGCGGCCATGGACTTCGTCCGGGCCGCCGCCGACGATGCCTGGGACCGGCTGTTGAAGCCCTCCCTGGAGCGGGAGATCCGCAATACCCTCACCGAGCAGGCCGACGAGGGGGCCATCCACAACTTCGCCCTCAACTTAAAGCCCCTCCTCATGCAGCCGCCTGTGAAGGGCTTCGTCACCATGGGCCTGGACCCGGGCTACCGCAACGGCTGCAAGGTGGCGGTGGTGGACGCCACCGGCAAGGTGCTGGACACGGCGGTGGTCTACCCCACCTTCAACGAGAAGAAAAAGCAGGAGGCCATCGACACCCTGGCCAGGCTGGTGAAGAAGCACAGCGTGCAGCACATCGCCATCGGCAACGGCACCGCCAGCCGGGAGACCGAGCAGATGACGGTGGAGCTCATCAAAAAGGTGGGCGGGGACCTCTCCTACATGATCGTCAGCGAGGCGGGCGCCAGCGTGTACTCCGCCTCCAAGCTGGCCGCCGAGGAGTTCCCCGACTACGACGTGAACCTGCGCTCGGCGGTGTCCATCGCCCGGCGGCTCCAGGACCCCCTGGCCGAGCTGGTGAAGATCGCCCCCAAGGCCATCGGCGTGGGCCAGTACCAGCACGACATGCCCCAGGCCCGGCTGGACGAGACCCTCTCCGGCGTGGTGGAGGACTGCGTCAACGCCGTGGGCGTGGATCTGAACACCGCCTCCGCCCCCCTCCTCCTCCGAGTGTCCGGCCTCAACAACACCACCGCCAAAAACATCGTCAAGTACCGGGAGGAGAACGGCGCCTTCACCACCCGGAAGCAGCTTTTGAAGGTCCCCAAGCTGGGGCCCAAGGCCTTTGAGCAGTGCGCCGGCTTCCTGCGGGTGCCCGAGAGCAAAAACGTGCTGGACAACACCGCCGTCCACCCGGAGAGCTATGCCGCGGCGGAAAAGCTTCTCTCCCTGTGCGGTTGCGAGCTCTCCGCCGTGAAGGCGGGGACCCTTACCGACCTCCGGGACCGGGTGGCGGGCTACGGTGAAGCCGCCGCCGCTGAGGCCTGCGGAGTGGGTATTCCCACCCTCCGGGACGTGGTAGCCGAGCTCATGAAGCCGGGCCGGGACCCCCGTGACGAGCTGCCGAAGCCCATCCTCCGCACCGACGTGCTGGAGATGAAGGACCTAAAGCCCGGCATGGAGCTCACCGGCACCGTCCGCAACGTCATCGACTTCGGCGTCTTTGTGGACATCGGCGTCCACCAGGACGGCCTGGTCCACATCTCCCAGCTCAACACCCCCCGCCGGGTGAGCCACCCCTCCCAGGTCTGCGCCGTGGGGGACGTGGTCACCGTCTGGGTACTGGACGTGGATGAAAAGAAAAAGCGCATCAGCCTCACCATGAAAAAGCCCAAGGACCAGACCGTGTAAGGAGGTTCTGTCATGAGCATGCTCAATTTCGATGAGGTGGGCCTTCTGCTGGACGACATGGCCGAGGAGTTTCCGCCGGAGTTTTTCGACGAGCTCAACGGCGGGGTGGCTCTGCTGCCCGAGGCCAAGCCCGACCCGGAGTTTCCCCCCGGCGAGATGTATATTCTGGGGGAGTACTGCAACGACATGATGGGCCGGCACATCAACCTCTACTACGGTTCCTTCGCCGCCCTGGCACAGCAGGAGGACTGGACCGAGGAGGACTGGGAGGACGAGCTGTGGGAGACCTTCGCCCACGAGTTCACCCACCACATCGAGGGTCTGGCCGGAGAGCGGGGCCTGGAGCTCAAGGACGAGGCTTTCCTGGAGGAGTACCGCCGGGAGCGTGAATAACACACATAAATCTGGGCCGGAGATGAGCATGCTCATCTCCGGCCCAGGTTTCATTTCTGCCAGTCGGCGGGATAGACGAAGTAGAGGAAGCGGACCTTTCCCTTGGCGGAGAACTGGATCTCACTGCCCCGGGGGATATGGATGACCTCGCCGGGTCCGGCGGAGACCGTCTCGCCCCCCACCAGGATGTCCAGCCGCCCATCGATGACATAGTCCATCTCGTCATAGGTCAGCGTCCAGGGGAAGGTGGTCTTTTCCATGACCATGAGGCCGCAGCCCAGCCGGGGGGCCTCCTCCAGGGAAAAGAGGTCCCGGGTCCACACCCGGTCCCCGCTCCGGCCGGTGTCCAGCCGGTCGGCCTCCCGGACCTCCAGCCGTGGAACCGCCACCGAGCGCACTCCGTGGGCGGCGGGGCGCTCCGGCGCCGGGGTCCCCCCCAGCTTCTCCAGCAGCACCTGGCGCACCAGCTTTTCCAGGGCGTTTTTATCGATGTCAGCCATGGGATCACTCCTTTCGGGTGAGGAGCATGGCCACCGCCACAGCGGTGATGCCCCCCGTCAGCTTGGCCACGATCATGGGGAAGATCATGGTATCGTCAAAGCCCGCCGTAAAGCCCAGATGGTCGCCGAAGACGAAGGCCGCCGACACGGCGAAGGCCACGTTGACCACCTTACCCCGGCGGTCCATGTCGGACACCATGCCGAACATGGGGATGTTGTTGGCCAGGGTGGCCACCAGTCCCGCCGCAGCCACGTCGTTGACCCCCAGCAGCCGTCCCAGCTTCAAGAGGGGCTTTTGGAACACCTTTGTGATGACAAAGACCAGGGGGAAGGCCCCGGCCAGGACGATGGCGATCTCCCCCACCACGGCAAAGCCCTCCTGGATGGGTGCCATACCGGGGATGAGGACCAGCCCGGTGAGGGACTCCACAATGGCGGCGGCCAGGCCCACGGTGATGACGGCCACCACCACCTTGCCGAAGACGGCGAAGCCCTTCACCATGGCGCCGGGGATCTTCCACAGCCCCAGGGCCAGGAGGAGGGCGATGAGGACGATGGGGATGAGGTTCCGGAGTACCATGCCCACCGGGAAGCCGGCGGCCAGTCCGCCCACAAAGGCGCCCAGGGGGATGGTGACTACACCGCAGAGCACCCCCCGGGCCAGGGGCTCCAGGTCCTCCTGCTTCAGGATGCCCAGGGCCACCGGGATGGTAAAGACGATGGTGGGACCCAGCATTGCCCCCACGATGAGGCCGCCGAACTGCCCCGCCTCCTCGGTGAGGGCCAGCTCCCGAGCCAGGGCGGCGCCCCCCATGTCGTTTGCCAGGATGGTGCCGGCGAACATGGCGGGGTCGGCGCCCAGGAAGGTATAGACCGGCACCACCACCGGCCGCAGCAGGTCGGAGAGCACCGGCGCCAGGCAGAGGATACCGATCATGGCCAGGGCCAGGGCGCCCATGGCCTGGATGCCCTCCTCAAATTTCTCCCCCAGGCCGAAGCGGTTCCCCGCGATGTGGTCCAGGGCGCCCAGCACCAGAAAGACGGCCATGATATAGATGATGATCTCGTTGATGGACAACGGACCTCCCCCTTTCTCAGAACTCCACCCGGTCCACGATGCCCACGATGGCGGCGTCCACCGGGATGTGCTCCCCTGCCGCGATCCGGGCGCCGCCGCCCCGGGTGACCAGTACCTTGTCGCCCGGCCCCGCTCCCGCCTGGTCGGCGCACACCAGGGCGGGCCCCTGATAGCCCTCCGGGGCCACCAGCAAAAAGGTCTGGCCTGTCAGCGCCTCCGCCTTCCGGGTGCACCACACGCTACCGACGACGATCCCTAACAACACAAATGCCCATCTCCCGCAGCCCTCGCTCCAGGGCCATAAATTTCTGATAGATGCCCAAAGGGGCACACCTGCGATAGTCCTTGTACTCCAGGCCCGACTCCAGCACCTGGACCTTCCGCCCCTCCAGCAGGGCCCGGAGGACCGTCCCCTCCTCATCGGTGAGGGCAAGGCCCAGGGACAGCGAGCCCATCTGCTCCACCGGCAGCCGGGCGATGACCAGGGCTCCGTCCCGTGTCTCCAAAACCACGGACATCACTCCTTTTTACGGCAAAATGAATCCACGGTCTCCCTTCTGAAAACCGCAGGCATTTGCCTCGTCGTAGTCCAGGTGGGCGGCGGTGGCGAAGTCGGACCGCACCCGGACCTCCACGTCTCCAAAGATGAGGGGGCGGGCGGTCAGCGTCTTCAGCCGGACCCTCTGCCTGTCCTCCACCCCCAGGCGGCGGGCGTCGGCGGGGGGCATGTGGATGTGCCGCTTGGCCACCATCAGCCCCCGGTCCAGGCAGAGGACCCGGTCACCGTACCGCAGTACGAAGCCCGGCGTCCCGTCCAGGTCCCCGGACAGCCGCACCGGCGGCGTCACCCCCAGGGTGACGGCGTCGGTGAGGGAGATCTCCGCCTGACATTCCTTCCGCTCCGGCCCCAGCACCACCACCTTGTCCAGCACCCCCTTGGGTCCGCACAGCTGCACCCGCTCGGCGCAGACGAACTGCCCCGGCTGGGAGAGGTCCCGCACCGGGGTCAGCCGGTGCCCCGGCCCGAAGAGCCGGTCCACCCCCTCCCGGCTCAGGTGGACGTGGCGTCCACTGGCCTCCATGGGGACGGTGAGGGCGCGGAGCACCCCCTCAATGAGTCCTTCTCTATCATGTGTGTCCATACTTTCCCGCCTTCAGCTTGATCATCATGATCCACAGGAGGGAGGAGAGCCGGTTGAGGCCCAGGATGATATCCCCCCGGGCCACGCCGCCGTTCTCGTCCCGGAAGGCCCGGTAGGCGGCAAGCTCCGTCTGCCGGACCACTGTGCGCACCTTGTTCACCGCCAGGATGGCGGGGGAGTCGGTGTAGTGGATGAGGAAATGGCCCTGGCCGTAGTATTTTTCCGGGTAGTGGGACCGCTCCCGCAGTTCTTCTGGGGTCATACCGCAGAGCCTGACCTCCCCTACCGGCTCCGAGAGCACGTCGAAGCGGATGAAGCGCCGGACAAAGTCCAGCACCTCCTCCATCTCCTCCGCCAGGCCGGGCACTCCCTCCCGGACGCAGACCTGCTGGCACAGAGCGATCTCCCCCTCCAGCAGGTCGATCATGCCCCGGAAGGCGATGCGGGGGTGGTCCTTGAAAACCAGGATGTTGCCCCTCAGGTGGGTCATGTGCTCCGGTTTCTCCTCCAGACCTACCCCGAAGGCGGTCTGATACCGGGCGGCGCCGGGGGCGGCCTCCTCTTTGCCCTGTGGGTAGACCACCTCCACCCGGTGCTCCCGGAGGAAGGACCGGGCTGAGGGTGTGAGGACGTCCCCCCGGGCCACCACCACCGGTCCCCGGGTGCCGTTGTCGGACATCTGCCGGACCCGCTCCTCCGTCAAGAGGGCCACGGCTTAGCCCTCCCGGTCGAATTCCCCGGCCTTGTGGGGCAGGATGCCGTCCACCTCGGCGTGGGGGCGGGGAATGACGTGGACGGAGATGAGCTCTCCCACCTTCTCGGCGGCGGCGGCGCCGGCGTCGGTGGCCGCCTTCACGGCCCCCACGTCCCCCCGGACCATGACGGTCACCAGACCGCCGCCCACCTGCTCCTTGCCCACCAGCTGGACGTTGGCCGCCTTCACCATGGCGTCGGCCGCCTCGATGGCCCCCACCAGTCCCTTGGTCTCCACCATACCCAGCGCGTTCGTATTTGCCATTTGATTTCTGCTCCTTTCCTGTTTGGGGGTCTCCCCCTTGTCCGCTGTCTGCTTGACCGCCCCGCCGCCCTTCACGGCGGCGGCCAGGCTGGTCAGCTCCTCCTTGGCGGGAGCCTTCCGTCCCCGGGCGGAGGAGGTCTTCTTCTCCTCCCTGGCCGCCCCCTTAGCTGCCTCCGCCGCCTCCCGCAGGAGGTCGGCGGGCGGGTCATACATGGTCCCCTCGGTCTGGACCCGGTCCTGAAGGTCCTCCCCCGGCTGGGGGACGGGCAGCTCAGGACCCTCCGCGTTTTTTGCTCTCATCTCATGTCAGCCTCCTGACGATCTGATCCACCAGCTCCCGGAGAAGGGCGTCGTCCACCGCCGGGCTCCCGGCGCTCTGCCAGGGGGCGGCGGCAGCGCCGCCCCGCAGCTCCTCCAGCTCCTTCACGCCCCAGGCCACCCGCTTGATGTTGATGAGGTCCAGAGGGCCGATGTTGTTGGAGGAGGAGGAGCCGCCCACCGCGCCGCACCCCAGGGTGAGGGCGGGGAAGAGGCAGGTGGTGGCCCCGATGCCGCCCAGGGCGGAGGGGGTGTTCACCAGCACCCGGCTGGCGGGGACGGCCTGGGCAAAGCGCTTGACCACGGCCTCGTCCTCGGCGTGGATGGAGAAGGTGTGGCCCGCCCCCTCCCACTCCAAAATCTCCACGCAGCGCCGGAGGACGGCCTCCTCGTCCTGCTCCACATAATAGGCCAGGATGAGCCCCAGCTTCTCGCTGGAGTAGGGGTAGCCGGGGCCCACGCCCGTCTCCCGGGCCACCAGCACCCGGGCCGTTGACGGCACCTTGTCCAGTCCGGCCAGCTTGGCCACCGTCTCCACGCTTTTGCCCACGATGGCCGGGTTCATGGTGCCGTTGGGGCGCAGGATGAACTTGGAGAGTTTTTTGTGCTCCTCGTCGCTGAGGAGGTAGGCCCCCTGGCGTCTGAGCTCCTCCGACACCGCCCCCTCCATAGCCCGGGTGGTGACGATGGACTGCTCACTGGCGCAGATGGTGCCGTTGTCAAAGGTCTTGGAGTCCAAAATCCGCTTCACCGCCTGGGCGACGTTGGCGGTGTGGTGGATATAGGCCGGGCCATTGCCCGCCCCCACGCCGATGGCCGGGGTGCCGGAGGAGTAGGCCGCCTTGACCATGGCGGCGCCTCCCGTGGCCAGAATGAGCCGGGTGTGGTCGTGCTTCATGAGGGCGCTGGTGGCCTCCAGGGTGGGGGTGGCGATGCAGGCGATGGCACCCTCGGGAGCCCCCGCCTGCCGGGCGGCTTCTGAGACCACCTTCACCGTCTCACCGATGCACTGGATGGCGCTGGGGTGGGGGGAAAAGATGATGGGGTTGCCCGCCTTCATACAGATCATGGCCTTGTAGATGACGGTGGAGGTGGGGTTGGTGGAGGGCACCAGCCCCGCCACTACCCCAACGGACACCCCGATGTCGATGGTCCGCTTCTCCTTGTCCTGGGCCAGGATGCCGTGGGTCTTTTCCTCCTTGATGGCGTCGTAGAGGGTGAGGGCGGCGAAGCGGTTTTTGATCTCCTTATCCTCCGCCTTGCCGTAGCCCGTCTCCTCCACCGCCAACTGTGCAAGCCGCCGGGCGTGCTGGGCCCCGGCCTGTGAGATGGCCGCCGTGATGCGGTCCAGGTCGGCCTGGCTCATGGCCGCCAGGGCCCGCTGGGCCTCTCTGGCCTTGCCCACCAGATCCCGGACCTCCTGGATGGAGCGCAGGTCCTTGTCCAGCTTCATAGGTTCTGTCATGTTCACACCTCCCTGGGTTGTCCGGACACGTTCAGCACCGCTGCCGCAAAGGCTTCGCACGCGGCCTTGCAGGCGCTCTGGGTGCCGGTGAGGAGCCCGCCGCCGAAGTTGGTCTCGCTGGGGGGCTCAAAGAGGGCGGCCAGGGTCACATCCGCCGCCTTCATGGCCTCGTCCAGCCCCACCACCGCCTCCAGGGGCGGGGCAATGAGGTAGGCCAGGGCCTCCCCCTCCCGCACCCCGGCGGTCTTGGAGAGGTAGCTCCCCGTCCGGGACACGGTGTGGGCGAAGTAGACGATGGAGTCGTCGGCGTTGGCGGAGCGGAAGCCAACCCCGCTCTCGAAAAATTCCACCGCCGCCTTGAGCCCGCTCTTCACCTCGGAGGGGTTGGGCCCGGCCAGGATGCCGATGACCTCCCCCGCCAGCTTGGTGTTGGCGTTGGCCGCACCGGCGTAAAGGCTCCGGCCATACACCACCTCCACGGCGGCGGCCTTGGTGGCCTCATCCAGGGCGCAGTAGGTCACATCGTCGCTGTCGGCGGTGAGGATACCGATGGACCGAAACTCCGGCCTTAAGCCCAGCTTTTCCGCCAGGGACTCGGACACGTTGGCGATGGTGCGGGTGGCCAGGGCATTACACTTCAAAAGGTCCCCTGTCATGCCCCCACCCCTCTCGCCAGCTCAATGCCGGAGGCCTTCTTCTCCAGCATGGTCTTGATGAGCTCCGCGATGTGGGCACCCGCCTCCACCGCCGTTGTCCCCTGCCTGTGGATATTGGAGATGACGGTCCGCTTGGACTCCGGGATGCCGATGTGGGCGCCGTAGGTGAGGTAGGCCGACATGGACTCCGCCGTCACCAGGCCGGGCCGCTCCCCCACCAGCATGCACACCACCTCCGCTCCGGTGAGCTCGCCGATGTGGTCGGAGGCACCCACCCGGCAGTACTTGACAAAGAGGGTGGGCCCGGCGTCGATGCCGTAGCTCTTCAGTCCCGCCCGGATGGCCTCCATGCAGTCGGCGGCATTGGCCTCGATGGCGGCGGAGCTGAGGCCGTCCCCCACCACCAGGGCCACCTTGGGGGCATGACCCAGGGTCTTCTGGATTAGGGCCTGCTGCTCTTCGTCAAAGCGGCGTCCCTTGTCGGGCCGGGTCAGGTACTCGTCCTTATCTTTGCACAGGGTGTGGAGAGGGACATAGCCCTGGGCCTTCACAAATTCGTCGCTCACGTGGGAGAAGACGGAGTCCTGGGCGGCGGCGTGGTCGCACCGCATGCGGAGCATGGTCTCAGTTTTATACCGGGCGCCCGCCCGGCCCATGCCCAGCCGGGCGGGAGTCTTGGCCTTCAGCTCCAGGAAGGCGGGTCCATTTTTCGGGTTTTGGACCAGGTAGAGCCGCCGCAGGTCCACCCCGGCGATGTCGGAGAGCTCCCCGCCCCCGGCTGCCGGACCGGGCTCCATGGGGTGGTAATCGGCCCCCTTCACCTGGGGGGTGGGGGCTTGACCCATCAGGTCGGCCACCATCCGCTCCACCAGGGCCCGCAATTCTTTTTCATTAACAGCCACAGCGTTTCACCCTCCTTGTTATGCCAGCAGCACCGAGCCGTCCCCCGCCAGGGGGGTGAGCTTTCCGTTCTCCACAAAGCCCATCTTCTCCAGCCAATCCTGGAAGGGCTTGATGGCGGTGAGGCCGAAGAGCTCCCGCAGGGCGGCGGTCTCGTGGTAGCCGGTGGTCTGGTAGTTGAGCATTACGTCGTCGCCGTGGGGGATGCCCATAAAGTAGTTGCACCCGGCGGCGGTGAGGAGGACGGCCAGGTCCTCGATGTCGTTCTGGTCGGCCTTCATGTGGTTGGTGTAGCAGGCGTCGCAGCCCATGGGGATGCCGGTGAGCTTGCCCATGAAGTGGTCCTCCAGCCCCGCCCGGATGACCTGCTTGGAGTTGTAGAGGTACTCCGGGCCGATGAAGCCCACCACGGTGTTGACCAGGAAGGGCTCAAAGTGCCGGGCAAAGCCGTAGCACCGGGCCTCCATGGTCACCTGGTCCCAGCCGTTGTGGGCCTCGCTGGAGAGTTCGGAGCCCTGGCCGGTCTCGAAGTAGAGGACGTTGGGGCCGGTGGCGGTGCCCTCCTTCAGGGCCAGGGCCCGGGCCTCGGCGATTGTGTCGGCGCTGAAGCCGAAGGCCTCGTTGCCCTTCTGGCTCCCGGCGATGGACTGGAAGATGAGGTCGGTGGGCGCACCCCGGCGGATGCACTCCATCTGAGTGGTGACGTGGGCCAGCACGCAGGTCTGGGTGGGGATGGCCCAGCGCTCCTTCACCTCCTGGAACCGCTCCAGCACCCGGGTGACGCTCTCCACCGAGTCGTCCACCGGGTTGAGGCCCAGCACCGCGTCGCCCACTCCGAAGGTGAGGCCCTCCAGCAATGAGGCCAGGATGCCGTCGGGGTCGTCGGTGGGGTGGTTGGGCTGGAGCCGGGCCGACAGGGTCCCCGGCTCCCCGATGGTGGTGTTGCAGGTGGCGGTGACCCGCAGCTTCTTGGCAGCGTAGATGAGATCCAGGTTGCTCATGAGCTTGGCCACCGCCGCCACCATCTCGCTGGAGAGGCCGTGGGAGAGCCGCCGGATGGCAGCCCCGTCGTTCTTTTCGTCCAGCAGCCACTCCCGCAGCTCCCCCACCGTCCAGTTCCGGATCTTTGCAAAAATCTTCTCGTTGATGCCGTCCTGGATGATGCGGGTCACCTCATCCTGTTCATAGGGGACAGCAGGCTCGTTCCGCAGGTCGGCCATGGTGAGGTTGGAGAGCACCACCTTGGCCGCCACCCGCTCCTCGGCGTTTTCGGCGGCGATGCCCGCCAGACGGTCCCCCGACTTTTCCTCGTTGGCCTTGGCCATGACCTCCCGGATGGTATGGAAGTCATAGACATTACCCAGCAGCTTGGTTTTTAAGATCATAAGTCCCTCCTCTCCCGGCGTTCCCCGCCGGGCACACTGTTTGAAAAGGCCAGGGTCTTGACCACCACCGGCAGCACACTGCCCCCGGCCACGGGGGCGCCGATGTCCAGATAGTCCCCCTCCCGGACGCTCACGCCGTCCAGGCACAGCAGGGGGCTGCCCCCCATAGCCTGGCCCAGGACCTTGGCCATGTCCCGCTCCACCACCACCACGGGGAAATACCCCGCCGTATAGAGGGGCTCCAGCCCCGCCCGCAGGCCCCGGGCCAGCTCGGCCACCCGCCGGTAGGGCGGAGACACCTCGCCGGTGAGGGCCAGAGCCACCTGGCTCAGCCCTTCCTGGTCGGCATACCGTGAGAGTTTTTTCTCCACCACCGCCGCCAGGGTCTCGGCGTCCCCCGCCTCCTCCCCTTGAGTGAGCCGGAGGACGGGGAGGTTTTTCAGGGGGAAGGCCACCTCCCTGCAGTGGATGGTGGAGCCGGAGACCTCCACCGAGTGGGCGCCCGCCCCCACCACCGTGGCCCGGATGGTCTCGGCGCCCCGGACCAGGGTATAGCCCGCTCCCTCCAGCCGCCGCCGGAGGGCGGGGCCCAGCAGGGGGCCGATATCCCCAAAGGCCCGCCAATCTGACGGCGGTTCCCACATGCAGTCGGCTACGCCGCCTGAGAAGGAGAGGACCTTTACATCTTTGGGAACGGCTTTTTCCAAGACCTCTGTCATGGCGTCGATAAGGGGCGCCAGGTCGGCGGCCTCCACCCGCTGCCCCAGGGCCAGCAACAGACCGGACCAGGGTGCCAGCACCGGGGAGCGGTAGACCACCCGGCCCTCCCGGTCCAGCTTGAGGAGCCGTCCGCCGATGTCCAGGCAGTCGGTGTCCAGCAGAGCGCCGTTATCGTAGATGGCCAGGTTGGATGTGCCGCCGCCGATATCCAAGTGTAATACCTTGCACCGATGCTCCTTGGAGTATTCATCCGCCCCAGCTCCACGGGCGGCCAGGATGGACTCCAGGTCGGGTCCGGCGGTGGCTACCACGAAGTCCCCGGCAAATTCTGAGAGGGCGGAGAGGACTGCCCGGGCGTTCTCCTTCCGGGCGGTCTCCCCGGTGATGATGACTGCCCCTGTCTCCACCTCCTCCCGGCGGAGCCCCGCCTTTTGGTACTCCGACCCCACGATGGCCCGGACACCATCGGCGTCGATGACGGTGTCCGAGAGGAGAGGGGTGAAGTGGATGGCGCTGCGGTAGACGATCTCCCGCTCCGTGATGGCCACCCGTGGCACCGTGAAGGGGCTGGCCCGGTTCTCCAGGGTCAGGTGGGAGATCACCAGTTGAGTCGTGCTGGTACCAATATCGATACCCACCGATTTCAGGGTCTCCCTCACGGCCGTCCCCCCAGTCCTCCGGCCCGGGCGAGCAGGTCCTTGACCTCCGCCGCCGTCAGGGGGATGGGATTGGCCGCCATGCAGCCGTCGGCCAGGGCGGCGGCGGCCAGGTCGTCCAGGGCGGCCTTCAGTTCCTCCGGCTCCACCGGCAGCCGGTCGTGGAGGTCCAGGGCTGCCCGCAGCCGGGCCAGGGCGGCGGACAGGGCCCTGGGGGTGCCCGCCAGACCGCAGGCCTTGGCCAAGGCAGCGTATCGGGCCGCCGCACGGCGGTCCCCGGCGTTGCGGAGGACCACAGAGGGCAGCAGCACGGCGTTGAGCCGTCCATGGGGCAGGTGGAACCGTCCGCCCAGGGCGTGGGCCATGGCGTGGCAGACCCCCAGCCCGGCGGCGTTGAAGGCCATGCCCGCCATGCAGGAGGCGAGGAGCATATCCCCCTTGGCCCCCAGGTCCCCGGCAAAGGCGGCGGGCAGCCGGGCGTAGGCCAGGGCGAAGGCACGCTCGGCCAGGGCATCGGAGAAGGGACTGCTCCCCTTTGCCACAAAGCCTTCAGCTGCGTGGGTGAGGACGTCCATGCCGGTATCGGCGGTGACCTTAGGCGGAACGCCCTCCAGGAGGGTGGGATCCAGGATGGCCGTCTCCGGCAAAAGCCCCTCTTCCACCAGGGGGTATTTGACGCCCCGCTCGGTGTCGGTGAGGACGGCGAAGGAGGTCACCTCGCTGCCGGTGCCCGCCGTGGTGGGGATGCACCACAGGGGCGGCCTGCGTTTGGAGAACCAGCACATGGCCTTGGCGCAGTCCATGGGGGAGCCGCCGCCGAAGGCCACCACCACATCGGGCCCAAAACCCTCCAGGACGGCCACCCCCTCCGCCACCAGCTTCAAAGAGGGGTCGGGTTCCACCTTATCAAAGACCTCCACCGGCCCGGTGAGCCGCTCCGCTGCCCGCTTGACAAGGCCGGAGGAGGAGAGAAAGCCGTCGGTGACCAGCAGCACCCGCTTCCCTACCAGCTGTTCCAGGGCGGCCAGAGCCCCCGGCCCAAACCAGATCTCCGGCCTGATCGCAAATCGTTCCATACCCGTCCTCTTTTCTTGCCTTGATGGGGTTAGTATGGCAAAAGAAAGCAAAAATATAGGCCCCGGACAAAAAATCCGGGACCAACATAAAAAAGACCCCATGGGAATCGTTCATTCCCACGGAGTCTGCCTCTTTGGATTTAATGGGCCGCCTTGGTATTCTCCTCGGCAGGGCGGAAGGTCATGGTGAAGGTGCTCCCCTTGCCGGGGGCGCTCACCAGGGAGATGGTGCCGCCGTAGAGGAGGACGATGTGCTTGACGATGGCCAGACCCAGACCGGTGCCGCCGTTCTTGCGGGTACGGCCCTTGTCCACCCGATAGAACCGCTCAAAGACCCGCTCCTGGCTCTCCTTGGGGATGCCGATGCCGGTGTCCTTGACCACAATGTCCACCTTGTCCGCCTCCCGCTTCACGGTGACGTCCACCTGACCGCCGGGCTCGTTGTACTTGATGCCGTTCTCCATCAGGTTGGTGAGGAGCTCCCGGAGCCGGCTGGGGGCCATGGCCACCTGGGCGTCGTCGCCGGAGATGTTCACGGTGACCTTGCCGTCCTGAGCCGCCTGCTCCAGGGCGGTCCTGCACTCCTCCGCGACGGCCAGCACGTCGGCCCGGTCATCGGGCTGGGGCATGACCACCGACTCCAGCTCGGAGATCTTGAGCACGTCGTTGATAAGCTCGATGAGCCGGTCCACCTCTACGCCAATCATGGAGATGAAGCGCTTCTGGTCCTCCGGGTCCTTCACCATGCCGGAGTTCATCATGTCGGTGAAGCCCTTGATGCTGGTAAGGGGGGTCTTGAGCTCATGGGAGACGTTGGCGGCAAATTCACTGCGGACGGTCTGGAGCTTCTCACCCTCCTGCTCCAGGGCCTCCTCCTTCTCCTCCAGGGGCTGGGCCGTCTTTTGGGCCAGCTTTCGGGCCAGGAGCAGGATGAGGACCAGGGCCACCGCAGCGGCCACCAGGAAGCCCACCAGGCCCTGGAAGAAGAGGGCGTTGATGGAGGAGATGGGCATGGAGATGCGGCCGATGTTGCCGTCGGTGAACTGCTTGGCCTCGTAGAGCAGGGTCTCGCCGGTGGTCTCGCTCTTCCGCTCGGCCTCGCCCCAGCCGGTCTCCAGGGCGGAGATGATCTCGGGCCGGTCGGCGTGGTTTTCGGTGACCTCACCGTAGGTGTCGGAGAGGACGGTGCCGTCGGGGGCGATGATGGTGAGACGCTTGTCGGGAGCGGCCTCCTGGAGCTGCGCGGCCCACTCCTCAGGCGCGGTATAGTAGCTCTGGGCATCCATCAGGTCCAGCAGCTCCACCAGGGTCTGCCGGGCCGCAGAGATCTCCCGGTCCCGGTAGGCCCACACTCCAAAGAGGCTGGAGAGGGCGATGCCCAGGGCCGCAATGAGGAAAAAATAAGTAGTCAGACGTTTTTTCATGAAAACCTTCCTCCAAAATCGAGGGGCGGGTCAGACCATTTTGTAGCCTACGCCCCGCACCGTCTGGATATAGCCCTCCCCCAGCTTCTGGCGGAGGGTCTTTACATGCATGTCCACTGTGCGGGTCTCGCCGGCAAAGTCGTAGTCCCACACCGCCTGGAGGATGTCGTCTCGTGTGAGCACCATGCCCCGGTGGGCGCACAGCAGCCGTAGCAGCTCAAATTCCTTATAGGTGAGCTCCACCAGCTGTCCGTTCTTCCGCACCTCTCTGGCGGCCGGATCAATCTCCAGGTCGCCGCAGGTGAGCACGCTCTCCGCTTTGGGGCGGCCGGCCCTGCGCAGCAGGGCCTTCACCCTGGCCTGGAGCTCCATGATGCCGAAGGGCTTGACCACATAGTCGTCCGCCCCCGTCTCCAGACCCTTTACCTTGTCCATCTCGGAGGTGCGGGCGGTGAGCATGAGCACCGGCGTATCCTCCAGCCGGGCGTCGGTGCGGACACGCCGGAGGATCTCCAGCCCGTCCATACCCGGCAACATGACGTCCAGAATGAAGAGAGAGGGCTTGTAGTCCCCGCCCTTTTCAAAGTACTCCTCTCCGGACTCGAAGCAGGCCACCTCGTAGCCCACGGAATGGAAATAATAGCGCAGCATCTCGCGGATGTTCTCATCGTCTTCGATGATCACGATGGTCTCCGCCATGGGGACACCCTCCTGTCGTACTGATGGTGCGGCCTCTCGCCGCCCGGGCCCTCATTGTCCAGTCTCAGCATACCACCTGAGCACCGGTCTTGCAAGCCCATCCGGTCGGCCTTACAGCTCGCCGGTGACACAGAAGATGGCCCACTGGGCGATGTTGACCGCGTGGTCGGCCACGCGCTCCAGGTACTTGGCGATGATGATGAAGTCAATGGAGCTGTCGGCCTCGTCCTTGTTCTCGGCCACCTCCTCGATGAGCTCGCTCTTGATCTGCTGGAAGAGCTCATCCACCTCGTCGTCCAGATTGATGACGGCATGGGCAGTCTCCACGTCCCGGCCGGTATAGGCGCCAATGGCCTGCCGGAGCATGAGCCCCGCCTTGCAGGACATGACGCCGATGTCCTGGGGCACCTTTACGTTGCCCTGCTTGGAGAGGAGGATGGAGATCTCGGCGATGTTGGCGCACTGGTCGCCGATGCGCTGGAGGTCGGTGACCATCTTCATGGCCGCCGAGATGGCCCGCAGGTCCCGGGCCACCGGCTGCTGCCGCAGCAGGAGCTGGAGGCAGCGGTTCTCGATGTCCCGCTCCATCTGGTCCATGGAGGAGGTCATGTCGATGGCCGCCTTGGCGGTGGACTCGTCATCACTGGAGAGGCTCTCGGTGACCACGTCGATGGCGTCCTGGGCCACCCGGGCCATGACGGTGAGGGATTCATTGAGCTCCAGGAGCTCCGCGTCAAAGGTCTTTCTCATATCAGCCAAACCTCCCGGTGATGTAGTCTTCGGTGCGCTGGTCCTTGGGTACGGAGAACATCTGCTCGGTGTCGCCGTACTCGATGAGCTCACCCATCAGGAAGAAGGCACACTCATCCGAGATACGGGTGGCCTGCTGCATGTTGTGGGTGACGATGACAATGGTGTAGTCGTTCTTCAGATCGGCAATGAGGTCCTCGATCTTGGAGGTGGAAATGGGGTCCAGGGCGGAGGTGGCCTCGTCCATGAGGAGGACGTCGGGCTCCACGGCCAGGGCCCGGGCGATGCAGATGCGCTGCTGCTGGCCGCCGGAGAGGCCCAGGGCCGACTTCTTGAGCCGGTCCTTCACCTCGTCCCAGATGGCGGCGCCCCGGAGGGACTTTTCCACGATCTCGTCCAGCTTGGCCTTGCTGCGGATGCCGTGGGTGCGGGGACCGTAGGCGATGTTGTCGTAGATGGACATGGGGAAGGGGTTGGGCTTCTGAAAGACCATGCCGATCTGCTTGCGCAGCCAGGTCACGTCCACGTCGGAGGAGTAGATTTCCCGGCCGCGGTAGCGGACGCTGCCCTGGATGGTGACCCCGGGGACCAGGTCGTTCATGCGGTCCAGGGTCTTGAGGAAGGTGGATTTGCCGCAGCCCGAAGGGCCGATGAGGGCGGTCACCCGCCGCTCGGGGATCTCGATGTTCACATGCTTGAGGGCCTGGGTCTGGCCATAGAAGAGGTCCAGGTCCTTGGCGGTCAGGATGGGTTCCATATCGTTTCTCCTATCCCCGCTCCTTCTTGAGCTTCCGGCCCAAGAGGTTGGCGGTCAGGTTGATGATGAGGGTGAGGATCATGAGGATGGCGGCGATGGCAAAGGCCACGTCGAACTCGGCCCGCTCCTTGGCGTAGACATAGAGGGCCACGGTGAGGCTGGCGCCGGAGGAGTGGAGGAAGTTGTCCATGGAGGAGAAGAAATTGTTGAGGCTCATGCCCATGCCGGCGGTGAAGAGGAGGGCGGCCGACTCGCCCACAATGCGGCCGATGGAGAGGATGCACCCGGTGACGATGCCGTCGATGGAGGAGGGCAGCACCACGGTGCGGATCATGTGCCACTTGCCGGCGCCCAGGCCCAGGGCGCCCTCCCGGTAGGACTGGGGCACCGTCTTGAGGGCCTCCTGGGTGGTGCGGACGATGGTGGGCAGGGTCATGATGACCAGGGTGAGGGAGCCCGCCAGTAGCGAGGCCTTCAGGCCCAGGAACTGACAGAAGAAGAGCATGCCCACCAGGCCGAAGATGATGGAGGGGATGCCGGTGAGGGTCTCGGTGGCAAACTCGATGGCGGCCACCAGCCGGCGGTTGCGGGCGTACTCGGTGAGGTAGACGGCGGCGCCCACGCCCAGGGGCAGGATGAAGATCAGGGTCACCACCACGATATACACCGTGTTGAGGATGTTGGGCAGGATGCCGATGGTGTCCTTGATATAGCTGGGCTCACTGGTGAGGAAGGACCAGGTGATATGGGGCAGGCCCTTGACGAAGATATAGCCGATGACGAAGAGCAGCAGGGCACAGGTGAGCACCGCGCAGAAGTAGAGCAGGAAGCGCAGCACCAGATCATAGAGCTTTCTCCTGCCGGAAAGCGGCTTCATTTCAGTCACAGAATATCACCCCTTCTTCCGTTTGAGCAGAGAGTTGAGGACCACGTTGATGAGCATGATGAAGAGGAAGAGCACCAGGGCGATGGAGAAGAGGGCCTGGCGCTGGAGGCCGGAGGCGTAGCTCATCTCGCTGGCCACGGCGGTGGTGAGGAAACGGACGGAGGAGAAGAGCGTGGGCATGTTGGCCACGTTGCCGGCCACCATGATGACGGCCATGGCCTCGCCGATGGCCCGGCCAATGCCCAGCACGATGGAGGCGGCGATGCCGCTGGAGGCCGCCGGGACGCTGACCCGGAAGATGGTCTCGATGTGGGTGGCGCCCAGGGCCAGGGAGGCCTCCTCATACTCCTTGGGCACCGCCTTGAGGGCGGTCTCAGAGACGGAGATGATGGAGGGCAGGATCATGATGGCCAGGACGATGATGGCGCAGAAGAGGCTGGCGCCATCGGGCAGGTTGAAGAGCTCACGGACGGCGGGCACCAGCACCATCATGCCGATGAGGCCGTAGACCACAGAGGGGATGCCGGCCAACAGATCCACCGCGGTGCGGACGGCAGTGGCCAGCTTCTGGGGTGCCACCTTGGCCAGAAAGACCGCCGTCATAAAGCCCACCGGCACGCCCAGTATGATGGCACCGGCGGTACCATAGATGGAGGTGAGAATGAAGGGCAGGATGCCAAAAGAAGGCTCTGATGCCGTGGAGGCCCACTCAGTTCCAAACAGGAAGTCCACCAGTCCGATTTCCTTGATGGCGGGCAGGCCTGAAATGATGAGGTAGATACTGATAAAGAGGACGAACACGATGGCAATGAAGCCGCAGATGAAAAACACCGCGTTCATAAAGGTCTCCATGGGTCGGAGCTTTTGTTTCATGTCTATGACCGGCCTTTCGTAAATTAGGGCTTATCAAACCGAGTGCCCCCTCGGCTCCGAGGGGGCACTGGCGGCTCGTTGTGAGAGAGGTTCCGCTTAGGCCACAGGCACGGCGCCGGCGCCGGCGATCAGGTCGGAAGCCTCAGTGGAGGTGGCCCAGTCAACGAAGGCCTGGGCGGCATCGGAGAGCTCGGTGCTGTCGCTGAGGATGAAGTTGAAGTTACGCTGGATGGCGTAGGTGCCGTCCAGGACGGTCTCCTCGGAGGGAGCCACACCGCCCACGGTGAGGGCCTTCACGGTGTCGTCCACGGCGGACAGGGAGGCGTAGCCGATGGCGTTGGGGTTGGAGGCCACGTTGGCGATGACCTCACCGGTGGAGGTCAGCTCGTTCTGGTAGACGCAGGCGTCCCCGGTGCCGGTGATGGACTCGAAGCCGTCACGGGTGCCGGAGCCGGCCTCACGGCCGATGGGCACGATCTGGCCGTCGTTGCCACCCAGGTCGGACCAGTTGGTGATCTCGCCGGTGAAGATCTGGGCGATCTGCTCGATGCTCAGGTCGGCCACGGGGTTCTCAGGGTTGACGATGATGGCGATGCCGTCCTTGGCCACGGTGATCTGCTTCACGCCGGTCTCGTCGTCCTTCAGGTCACGGCTGGCCAGACCGATGTCGGCGGTGCCGTCCTGGGCGGAGGTGATGCCGGCGCCGGAGCCGGAGCCGGTGTACTGGACCTGCACGTCGGGCTGGACCTCCTTGAAGGCCTCGATCAGGGAGCCCATGATGCTCTCCATGGAGGTGGAACCGTTGGTCACCACGGTGCCGGAGAGCTTGGTCTCCTCAGCGGTCTGAGACTCGGTGGCGGGGGTGGTGGTCTCGGGGTCGGGGGTGCTGGAGGAACCGCCGGAGCAGCCGGCAAACAGGCTCACGCAGAGGGCCGCGGAGAGCAGCATAGCAAGTGTCTTCTTCATGATGATCTCATTCTCCAATCCATTTGGTATTCAGGGTTGATTTCTTAGTTTCCCTTGGAACGGCTATCAGTATACCGGCCTTTTGTAAAGTCCTCCTCCCCGGATGTGTAAAGTCTTTGTAAGCCCGTTTTCTGCCCCGTTTTTTTGTAAAATCCTTGCGCCGCTCCCGATTTTACAATTCTCCTTTCGTCTATTTTGCCCCATTTTTCTCCCGCCTATTGGTCACGGGACGGTTTATTGTTCCTTTTTTCCACTTTACATTTCTCCCACAGCCGCAAAAAGCAGTGTGCGCCGGACCCCTCTTGCCGGGTCCGGCGCACACAGACTTTACATTCGGTTTTGTATGGTTCCCGCCCGACTTTACAGACCCAGGAAGGCCCGCAGATCGTTGAGATCGGGGGCGATGTGGACGTGGGGCAGGTCCTGAAAGTCCTCCGCCGGGGTGGTGCCGTTGAGGACGGCACAGAAGTCGGTCCCCGCCGCCGCCGCGGTCTTGGCGTCGATGACAGTGTCACCACAGTAGAGGACATCCCCGGGCGCCACGCCCAGCTTCCTCAAAACGGTGTTGAGTCCCTCCGGGTCGGGCTTGTTCCGGCTGACCAGGTCGCCCCCCACAATGAAGGCGAACTTCTCCGCCAGGCCGTGGCCGGCGAAGATATCCCGCAGCGTGCCGGTGTGCTTGGTGCTCACCACGGCGGTGGGGACGCCCGCCTTTTCCAGCGCCAGCAGCAGCTCCTTGGCGCCGTCGCACAGGGGGGTGCCCGCCGCCTGCATGGGCCGGGCCACCTTGGAGAACTCCGCCCGGAAGGTGGTCCTTCCCTCCTGGCTGTCATCCCCGGTGAGGAGGGTGTAGGCGTCCTCCAGCACCATGCCCACGGTGTGCCGGACGGTCTCCCGGTCGGGGACCGGGTGCCCCATGGCGGTCATGCCTGCCTGAAAGCCGGCATAGATGGCGTCAGTGGCGTCTCCCAGGGTATAGTCAAAGTCAAAGATCACTGCCTTGTAATCCATGTATCAAAACGCTCCTTGTGTATATGTTCTCCCGTCACTCGTACTGCTTCCGGCCGGTGGTGCTGGGGATGCCCAGCTCGTCCCGGTACTTGGCCACGGTGCGGCGGGAGAGCTCGCAGCCCTCCCGGCTCATGAGCTCGCAGAGCTTCTGGTCGGAGAGGGGCTTTTTCTTGTCCTCCCCGGCGATGAGTTTTTTGAGGAGGGCCTTGGCGGCGTCGGGCGAGGAGGCGTCGGCGCTCCCCCCCAGGCTCCGGGAGAAAAAGTAGCTCAACGGGTAGACCCCGCTGGCGCACTGGATGTACTTGTCCTTCACCGTCCGGGAGACAGTGGACTCGTGGACCCCCACCCGCTGGGCAATGTCGGCCAGGGACATGGGCTTGAGGTGGCCGGGCCCGTGGCGGAAGAAGTCCTCCTGGAGTTCCAGGATGTGCTCGGCGCACTGGAGAAGGGTGGACCGGCGCTGCTCGATGGAGCGCACCACCCACTTTGCCTGCCGTACCTTCCCCATCAGGTAGTCCTTCACCTCGCTGTCCTCGCTGTCCTTGAGCATGCGGCAGTAGTAGCTGCTCACGTTCAGGGACGGGAAGAAATAGTCGTTGGTGAGGATCTCGAAGTGGTCGGGGAAATTGACCACGAAAATGTCCGGGTTGATATAGGTGAGGTTCTCCCGGGCGGCAAAGCCGCTGCCGGGCCGGGGATTGAGGCTCCGGATGACCTCACAGGCGGCGTGGACCTCCTCCTGGGTCACGCCCAAGGCCTTGGCGATGAGGCCGTACCGGTTTTTGCTCAGGGCCTCCAGGTGGTCCTTGGCGATCTGGATGGCCAGCGCGCTGTCCTCGTGCCGCCGCTGGAGCTGAAGCACCAGGCATTCGGAGAGGTTCCGGGCGCCCACGCCGGCGGGCTCCAGGCTCTGGACCACCGCCAGGGCCTTTTCCACCACCTCCATGGGCTGCTCCATCTGCGTGGCCAGATCCTCCAAAGGCTCGTCCAGCCAGCCGTTCTGATTGAGGGACTCCACCAGGAAGCGCCCTGCCGCGAGCACTTCCGGGGGGAGCTCCATGACCTGGAGCTGGGAGAGCACATATAAATAAAGGTTTTCCTCCGTCTCGTCGGCGTTGCCGTAGTTGGAGATGGGGTCCTTCCCATCATCCTCCGAGTCCTGCTGATGATAGACCCGGTTCTGCGTGTCGGTGGACTCCAGCCACTCCAGCTTCCGCTGGAGCACCGAGGCCTCATCCTGACTGCCGTACTTCTCCTCCATCTCCAGCACCGGGTTTTCCTGGACCTGGTTTTCAATGTACTCCAGAAGTTCCTGGGAGCCCATCTGCAGAATCTCCATCGACTGCATCATCTGTGGTGACAGCGTCTGGGTCTGCTTCATTGACATATTCAGTTCCACACTTCCGCCCCCTATCGCATACCAACATACATACTTTATCAGTATAGCAAATTCGAGCGGAAAAGACAATCTCAGCCCTCGTAGAAAAGGGTAGAAATGCTGTTCCATTTCCTGCTTATCCATGTGCCCGGAGACCGCTCCGGGCGCCAGTCCTTACCTTATGTGCTCCGATTTCGGGTACGCCTCAGGACCTGCCTCTTCCTCCAGCAGCCGGTCCGCGCCATAGCGCAGACACCGCCGGAGCCGGGCCTCCCCGCGCTTGATGGTGCGGGAGACCGTGGACTTATTCACCCCCATACGCTCGCCGATCTGACGCATATTCAAACCCTGCCCGTAGTAGAGCAGCAGGAACTGCCGCTGGCGGTCGGTGACGTCCTGCCGCAGCGCCTTGGCCAGATTTTCCTTGAGCTTGTCCAGCTCCTGGGCGTTGTCGGCGGCCATCTCTCTGGTGTAGACCGCCATGTCGGCGGCGTAACTCAGGCCCCGTTTATAACGTGTATTTGCCATTGCGGCGATACCCCCTGTCATAGTAGCGTTCGCACAGGACGGCCAGGTCCCTGGCCTCCCGCCACATGACCGTG
This sequence comes from Intestinimonas timonensis, assembly GCF_900626145.1. Classification (GTDB taxonomy): domain Bacteria; phylum Bacillota; class Clostridia; order Oscillospirales; family Oscillospiraceae; genus Intestinimonas; species Intestinimonas aquisgranensis. Next base: position 241,650 of record NZ_LR130816.1, read on the forward strand.
AGCATGCGGATTCTGCCCTCCATGGTGCTCCTCTGGTCAGGGTCCAGCTCCGGCAGCTGCGCCTGGAGTTCCCTCAGGCGCTGCTGTATGACCGCTGCCTGGGCCCGATATTCGACGGAAATTTCAATCAGTGTCATCGTTTGCTCTCTCGTCCTCCAACCCTTGTTGTTCCGCGGCGCAGGCCGGACACAGGCGGCCGCCGTTCTTCCAGAGAACGGGGTCATACCGGTACAGCTCCCCGCCGCAGCGCCTGCAGTAGGCCGCCGGCCTGGCGCGCTGGACGTCCCGCAGGGGGTACGCCCGGGTCCTCCCTCTCCCTGTCATGCTCCTCCTCAAAAAAAGTTGCACGTTTTTTGCTTTTACCTGTTGACAATCCGCCTCCTTTCTGTTAGAATAAACGTCGCTGCGGACGAGCACACAACCCATTTGCTGGTGTAGCTCAGCTGGTAGAGCAGCTGATTTGTAATCAGCAGGTCGGGGGTTCGAATCCGTCCACCAGCTCCACAATTTCATATGGAGGAGTTCCCGAGTGGCCAAAGGGGGCAGACTGTAAATCTGTTGTCGTCGACTTCGGTGGTTCGAATCCACCCTCCTCCACCACGTGGTCGCAAAGTACGCTTTGCGACCACGCTTTTTTATGCTTTGCATGAAAAAGCGCCATCCGCCCGCTTCCTTGCTCCTCCTCTCCAAACCGCAACCGCTACGCTGGGTTGCGGTTTGGTGGCCGCCCTGCGGGCGGCTTTCCATTTCCGGTGACCCCGTCAGGGGTTGCCGTTTTTCTTTTGCGAGGGTGGATTCGAAAGCCGGCTCTTGGCGGTGCGCCGGTGGCGCGCCGCAACCGGCGTGGCTTTTCCGCAGAAAAGCGAATCCACCCTCCTCCACCACGTGGTCGCAAAGTTCGCTTTGCGACCACGCTTTTTTATGCTTTGCATGAAAAAGCGTCATCCGCCCGCTTCCTTGCTCCTCCTCTCCAAACCGCAACCGCTTGCGCTGGGTTGCGGTTTGGTGGCCGCCCTGCGGGCGGCTTTCCATTTCCGGTGACCCCGTCAGGGGTTGCCGTTTTTCTTTTACAAACAACACTCACCTCTTTTTGTAGAACATATGTTCTATATCTTGCATGTATCATAGCACCATTTTGATGCCAACGTCAATGCAACTTTCCGGTTTTTCCTCATTCTCTCCTTGGAAAAGTACACAAAAAAGGACCGCTGTTCTCTCGAACAGCGGTCCTTTTTCATTTCGATTCGTCCTCAGACCTCCATGATGACGGGCAGGATCATGGGGTTACGCTTGGTCTTTTTATAGAGGAAGCCGGAGAGATCGCTCTTGATCTCGCCCTTGATGGCGGACCAGTCGGTGGTGTGGGTGCGCTCGCAGCGCTCCAGGGCCTCCACGGCCACCCGACGCAGCTCCTCCATGAGCCCCTCGGACTCCTTGACGTAGACGAAGCCCCGGGTGATGATGTCGGGACCGGAGACCACGGCGCCGTTCTCGCCGGACATGGAGGTAACCACCACGATCATGCCGTCCTCTGCCAGGTGCTTCCGGTCACGGAGGACCACGCTGCCCACGTCGCCCACGCCGTAGCCGTCCACAAAGACCTTGCCGGCAGGGACGGTTCCGTTGAGCTTGATGGAATTCTGAGTGACTTCAATGACCTTGCCGATGTCGCTGATGATGATGCGGCGGGGGTCCATGCCCATCTCCTGGGCCAGCTTGGCGTGGATCTTCAGGTGACGCTGCTCACCGTGGACAGGGATGAAGAACTTGGGCTTGACCAGGGCATGGATGATCTTCAGCTCGTCGGCGCAGGCGTGGCCGGAGACATGGAGCTCACCGGCCCGCTCGTTGACCACCTCGGCCCCCTTGCGGTAGAGCTCGTTGATGACGTTTCCGATGGAGTTCTCGTTGCCGGGGATGGCGGAGGCGGAGAGAATGACCCGGTCGCCGGCCTGGATGTCCACCTGCTTGTGGGTGGAGAAGGCCATCCGGGTGAGGGCGGACATGGTCTCGCCCTGGCTGCCGGTGGTGATGATGCACACCTTGTTCTTGGGCAGGCCCTTGATGTGGTTGACGTCCACCAGGGTGCCCTCGGGGATGTTCATATAGCCCAGCTCGGTGGAGACCCGCAGAGCGTTCTCCATGCTCCGGCCGGTGACGGCCACCTTCCGGCCGTACTTGGCGGCCACCGAGATGACCTGCTGGATGCGGTCCACGTTGGAGGCGAAGGTGGTGACGATGATGCGCTGGTCACAGCCCCGGAAGAGGGCGTCAAAGGAGGCGCCCACACAGCGCTCGCTCTTGGTGTAGCCGGGCCGCTCCACATTGGTGGAGTCGCACAGCAGGGCCAGGACACCCTTCTTGCCCAGCTCGCCCAGCCGGGCCAGGTCGATCATGCCGCCCTGGATGGGTGTAGAGTCGATCTTGAAGTCACCGGTGTGGACCACGGTGCCGATGGGGGTCTTGATGGCAAAGGCCACGGCGTCAGCGATGGAGTGGTTGACGTGGATGAACTCCACCGAGAACTTGCCCGCCTTGACCACCTCTCCGGCCTCACAGGTGATGAGCTTGGTCTTGTCCAGGAGCCGGTGCTCCTCCAGCTTCAGCTTCACCAGACCGGCGGTCATGCGGGTGGCGTAGATGGGGGCGTTGACGCTGCGCAGCAGATAGGGGATGGAACCGATGTGGTCCTCATGGCCGTGGGTGAGGAAGATACCCCGGATCTTGTCCTGGTTCTTGATGAGATAGGTGAAGTCGGGGATGACCACGTCAATGCCGTACATATCGTCGTCGGGGAAGCCCATGCCCACGTCCACCACGATGATGTCGCCGCCGTACTCATATACCGTCAGGTTCTTGCCGATCTCGTTGAGACCGCCCAGAGAAATGATCTTCAGTTTTTCTGCCATAAAAGTATGCTTACACTCCTTTTTTCAGTCGATGGATGGAAGGGATGCAGGCATCGGGGCGCAGCAAAACAAAGCCAGAGATCCGCTCCGCGCTTTCCGGCCCTGCCTCGCCGGAAAAAGGGAGCGCTCCCCCGCTGGAAGCCGCGACGCCCTATCCTGTTTTTGCCTTATATATCAGTGCCGGAGCACATAAAGCCATAAAAAGGCGGTCCGTCCCCGCCCTTGAAACGGCGGGGGAAAATGACCCATTACGCGTAGTATACCACATCCAACAGGGAAAGTATACAAGAAATTTGTCCGCTTCCCGCATCGCGAAGGATTGCGCTTCCAGTGGAGATATGCTATACTGGCCGTGCTGAACTGAATATGCTGCGTCTGGTGGAGCATGCGCTCTGAAAAGGGAAGCGGGGTGAGAGTCCCCCACAGCTACCACTACTGTGTAAGGCGACAACTGGCCATATGCCACTGTGCAAACGGGAAGGCGGCCACGCGGATGAACCGAAAGTCAGGAGACCTGCCAGACTGCAATACGGGGGAGATTTTCCGGGTTAGGGGAAATTGCCTTACTTTCAGGATCTTGCTCTGTATGCAATTCAGGGCAGGATTTTTTTGTTTCCCATCCGGGAAGAGAAAGGAAGGCATCCCATGAAAAACCTGTGGAAACGCACCGCCTGCGGCCTGCTGGCCGCCCTGATGCTGCTGGGCGCCGGCTGCTCCGGCCAGCCCGCAGCATCTCCCGCCCCAGCTGAGACCACACCTGTCCCCTCCGAGACGGCGGAACAGGCCAAGACCACCACCTTTGTGGACGACCTGGGCCGTGAGCTGGATCTGGAGCTGCCCATCACCCGGGCCTGCGTGGCCAACCGCTACAACAACGAGCTCATCCGGGCCGTGGGCGCCGGAGACTGCGTGGTGGGCGTGGACATCTACACCTCTCAGGACAGTGTATACTGGCCCCAGTTCGGCGAGGACGAGACCTTCGGCAAGGACGAGTACGACTATGAGAAGATCGTCTCCCTGGACCCCCAGGTCCTGATCGTGCCCAAAAACGGCAAGGTGGAGGAGTCCATCGAGGCCCTGGAGCCCTTCGGCATCCAGGTGGTGGTCATCACCGGCTGGGACAACTCCGACGTGCCCAAGCAGATCCGCCTGTGCGGCACTCTCTTCGGCAAGGAGGAGCAGGCCGAAGAGCTGGTGGACTTCTATCAGGGGCCGGTGGACTACATCAACCAGCAGCTCCAGCAGGTCACCGAGCGCAAGACGGTCTACTGGGAGTACGGCGGCGACTACACCACCTGCATCCCCGGAACCTCCAATGACGGCTGGCACAACATGATCCTCATGGCCGGTGGTGAGAACATCTTCGGGGACGCCTCCCTGGCCGGCAAGGACATCGACCCGGAGCAGATCCTCCTGGCCGATCCCGACCTCATCGTGAAGATCTACGCCGGCGAGGTGGTGGGCAACAGCGGCGTCTTTACCGCCCCGCCCCAGGAGGAGTTCGCCGCCAAGGCCGAGGAGATGCTCAAGCGAGAGGGCTGGAGCGACCTGACCGCAGTAAAGGAGGGCAATTTCTACCTCAACACCGCCTTTATGAGCGGCGGCCTGGGCAAGATGATCGGCGCGGCCTACATGGCCAAGTGGCTCTATCCCGACCTGATGACCGAGCTGGACCCGGACGCCATCTTCACCCAGTGGATGGCCTACCAGGGCTTTACCCCCAACGCCTCCCACTATTACCATGTGCCCGCCCAGGATGCGGCTGCCTGAGCCGCAGGAGCGGACCGCCGCCCTCAGCGGCCGCTACCTGGCCCTGCGGGCACGGAAACGGCTTTGGCTGTGCCTGGCGGTCCTGCTGCTCCTGGCCGCCGCCCTGGCTGCCTGCTGCATGGGGGTGGCCGACCTGACCCCCAGCCGGCTGCTCTCCACCTGGCTGCCGCCCCTGCGCCCCCTTCTGGGGAGCGCCCCCCTCACGGAGACGGAACAAAACGTCCTGCTGATGCTGCGGCTGCCACGGGTGGCCATAGCAGTGGTGGCCGGGGCCGGATTGGGCTGCACCGGTACCGTGATGCAGGCCATCACGGGAAATGCCATGGCCAGCCCCTGAACCGCCCCAANGCCTTTTGTCTATTGTCCGGTTTTACTGGAGCTGTTCACCCCTTCACCACCGGCCTCTCCAACGCCGCCGCCCTGGGTGCGGCTCTGGTGGTCCTCTTCGGAGGCTTCCCGGTCTATCTCCAGGAGAGTGCCATGGTCCTGGCAGCCTTTTTTATGACCATGCTGTGCGCCGCGCTGGTCTACGGCATCTCCTCTCTGCGGGGCCTCGGGCCGGAGACCCTGGTCCTCACCGGCATCGCCCTCAACTACCTTTTCAGTGCCGTCAACTCCAGCATGCAGTACATCGCCAATGAGCAACAGCTCCCCGCCATCATCCACTGGACCTTCGGCAGTCTTACCGGAGGAAGCTGGCGGGACATCGCCATCATGGCCCTCTTCCTGGCAGTGGTCTACCCTCTCTTCGCCTCTCGGGCCTGGGCCATGAACCTCATGTCTGCCAACGGCGATGAGAGTGCCGCCGCCCTGGGTGTCCATGTGCGCAATACCCGCCTGGTCTTGGGCGTAGGCGTGGCCTTTCTCACCGCCTCCGTGGTCAGCTTCACCGGCATCATCGGCTTTGTGGGGCTGGTGGCCCCCCATATTGCCCGCTTCCTCATGGGGGGAGACCACCGGTATCTCCTCCCCTTCTCCGCCCTGTGCGGGTCCATTCTGGTGCTCGTTGCCGACACCGTGGGGCGGGTGGCCTTCTCCCCCACCACCCTGCCGGTGGGCATCGTGGTCTCCTACGTGGGGGTCCCCCTCTTCCTGTACCTCATTCTGAGAGAGAGGTGGGGCAGAGCATGAGCGCTTTGGAACTCTCCGGGCTCTCCTTTTCTTACCGGCAGCACCCTGTGTTCCACAGCATCTGTCTTTCTGTGGAGGAGGGTCGCTTCTGCGCTCTGCTGGGGTCAAACGGCGCCGGAAAGACCACCCTGCTCAAATGTGTCAACCACCTGCTCCGGCCAAGTGAAGGCCGGGTACTGTGGCGCGGGGTGGAGACCGGCCGTCTCACCATGCGGGAGCGGGCCCGGATCTACGGCTACGTCCCCCAGAACACCCAGGCCAGAGCGGGACTCAATGTCTTTGAGACCGTTCTCTCCGGCCGCCTCCCCCACATGGGTCACCGGGCCTCCCCCGCCGACGTGAACGAGGTCTCCTCCCTGCTGGAGGAGCTGGGTCTGGCAGAGCTGGCCTTCCGCCCGCTCCACCAGCTCAGCGGCGGGGAACGGCAGCGGGTGCTCATCGCCCGGGCCCTGGCCCAGGCCCCGGAGGTACTGCTGCTGGACGAGCCCATCAGCAGTCTGGATCTCCGGTATCAGTACGAGATCATGGACCTGCTGCGCCGGGTCTCACGGGATCGGGGACTCACCGTGGTGGCCGTCCTCCATGACCTGAACATGGCGGTAGAGTACGCCGACGAGCTGGCCCTTCTGAAAGCCGGACAGCTGTACGCCAAAGGGACGCCCCGACAAGTACTGACGGAACAGGCCGTGGAGGATGTATTCGGCATCCGCATGGAGCTGATGACCATAAAGGGCCGTTCTGTCCTGCTGCCGGTCCGTGACGCCGTGGCACCCTCTTCCCCGTGATCTTCTCCTTTTCAAGGGGCACTCCTTATGCTACAATGGAAAGACCATTCCGACTTTTGAGAGGAGCTGTCTGCATGGAGGAGATCCGGCCCGGCCGTTACCGCCACTTCAAGGGGAAGGAATACCTGGTGCTCTACACCGCCCGTCACTCCGAGACTCTGGAGCCCATGGTGGTCTACCAGGCCCTCTACGGGGAGCGTGGCATCTGGGTCCGCCCCGCCGCCATGTGGGGGGAGCATGTGGAGCGGGAGGGCTATTCCGGCCCCCGCTTCACCTATCTGGGCGAGGAGGCGTGAACCGTGAACATCCAGATCTTTGGCAAAAACAAGTGCTTTGACACCAAGAAGGCCCAGCGGTACTTCAAGGAGCGGGGCGTGAAATTTCAGGCCATCGACCTTCTGAAGTACGGCATCAGCCGCGGCGAGCTCACCAGCGTGAAGAATGCGGTGGGGCTGGAGGCCCTGCTGGACCCCAAGGCCGCCGACGCTGCCCTGGTGACCTACCTGGCCTACGACGAGGACAAGCGGGAAAAGCTGCTGGAGGACCCCAAGCTCCTCCGCACACCCATCGTCCGCAACGGGAAGCAGGCCACCGTGGGCTATTGTCCCGAGGTGTGGAAGACCTGGACCTGACATCGCCGCACAAAAATGCCCCTCCGGGCTGGTTTAACCAGCCCGGAGGGGCGTTTTGTCTTATTTCCTCTTCTTGTCTCTCAGGTAAATGTGCTTGGTGTGGGGATTGCTGGTCTGCCGCACATCCACTTCAAAGCGGTCGATGCTCTTGATGAGCTGTGTAAGCTTGGAAAAGCCGTAATTTCGGGGGTCGAAGTCGGGCTGCTGCCGGATGAGCAGGTTACCCAGCTCCCCCATGAAGGCATAGCCATCCTCGTCGGCAATCATGTCCATGGCGTCGGCGATGAGGTGGACCACCTCTTTGGGCACCTTCTTCTGGGCGGGCTCCGGAGCCGGCTGCGGCTCCGGTTCCGGCTCGGGGGCGGGCGCCGCGGCCGGCTCCGCCGTCTTCTTCCGACTTTTCTTGCCGCTCTTGGCGCCCTCCGCCTTGGCGGGGGCCGGCTCGGTCTTGCCGGACGCCGAAGCGCTCTCCGCCGCCTGGGCCGCCGCCTCCTGCTCCGCCGTGGCCAGGGCGGCCTTGGCCTCTGCCCGGATGACCTCGATATAGATGAACTTGTCACAGGCCACGATGAAGGGATTGGGGGTCTTCTTCTCCCCCATGCCGATGACCTTCTTCCCCGCCTCCCGGAGCCGGGTGGCCAGACGGGTGAAGTCGGAGTCGCTGGACACCAGCACAAAACCATCGCAGCTGCCGGTATACAGGATGTCCATGGCATCGATAATCATAGCCGAGTCGGTGGCATTCTTGCCGGTGGTATAGCTGTACTGCTGGATGGGCGTGATGGCGTTCTCCAGCAGGATGGGTTTCCAGGAGGCCATGTTGGGGGTGGTCCAGTCCCCGTAGATCCGCTTCACTGTGGGGGTACCGTAGACGGCGATTTCCGCCATCACGTCCCGCATAGCGGTCCGGGAGGCGTTGTCGGCGTCGATGAGCACCGCCAGGCGCAGGCTCTGGTCATTTTGCTGTGGCATATGGTCTCTCCTTCCGGCGGCTCAGCCGTCGCTGAGCACAAAGTGATAGAACCGGAGCATCTCGTACCAGTCGTCGGTGGAGAAGCACACCGTCTTGCCCTCCTCCAGCGTGGCGCCGGGATAAAAGCTCTTGGAGTAGGCCAGCTTGTGCTCCCGGAAGCGGATCTGACTGTCAAAGTGGTCGGGCATGGGCACCTTGCACTTGTGGGCCTTCTCCACCGCCTCCTTGGCGCCGGCGCGGATGCGCTCCACCGCCACGTCGGGGTGGATGGACAGCACGCCGCCGCCCACGCCCTTGTTCACCGGCACGGTGACCATCTCGGGGATGAGCTCCCTGGCGAAGTCGCACAGGTCCTGGTCGCCGGAGAGGAATGCCACGGGAACACCGTAGTACCCGGCGGTGTAGGTGTTGATGAGGAACTCACTGGCCAGGACGCCGTTGAGCAGGACGTGCTCATTGCGCAGGTTCATGGTGTGGGAGAGGGGGTTGCCGGGGCAGGAGGCCCAGGCATGGTAGCCGGTGAAGAGGACCGCCCCAAAGTCGTCGGTGTCCAAGCCGGACATCATGGAGAGGAGATCTCCGGTCCAGCCCCGGAGGATGCGCACCTCCTCGGGGAGGGCGGAAACCTTGATGTTCCGGGCGGAGTCGTGGGCGTCCTTGAGGAGGATGCCCTTGGCGCCGCCCTCCAGGGCGCCCTTGCAGGCCGCCTTGACCTCCCGGGTCATCTGCTTCTGAAAGGGCTCATAGTCCTGTGGGGTGGAGCGCTCGGTCTCTGACCAGTCGGTAATGCCGCAGGTACCCTCGATATCAGCACTGATGAATACATTCATGGGAAACATTCCTTTCCTTTCAAGTAGGTGCGTCAGGAAAAAAGGACGCCGGCCGGCGTCCTTTTTTCCTGACGGGGCGGCTTTGAGCCACCCCGTAACATTTGGGATCAGGTATCGTCCTCAATGAGGCCGTAGCCGCCGTCATTGCGCCGGTACACCACGGAGAAAGCGCCGTCGGCGTCGGCGTTCTTGAAGGCGAAGAAGGTGTGGTCCACCAGGTTCATCTGGAGGATGGCCTCATCCACCGTCATGTGCTTGATGGGGAAGCGCTTGGTGCGGACGATCTTGAACTCGGACTCCTCCTCCTCGGGGGCGAAGTCGGAGATCTCCGCCGCATCCACCGTCCGCTCGAAGGCGTCGGTGCGCAGGCGCTTTTCCAGACGGGCCTTGTTCTTGCGGATCTGACGCTCCATATAGGAGACACAGGCGTCGATGGAGGCCCGCATATCAGAGGTGCTCTCGGAGGAGCGGAGGATCATACTGCCGGAGCGGACCGTGATCTCGCAGACGTTCCGGCCCTTTTCAACACTAAAGACGACGGAGGCCTCCCCTTCATTTTTGAAGTAGCGGTCCATCTTTCCTACCTTTTTCTCAGCGTAGGCGTGGACGGACGCGGGCAGAGTAACCTTCTTGTCTGTAAATACGAACTTCATGCGATTCAGCTCCTTCTTTCGCCCCGGTGGGGGCTGTGCTCGCCAGATCGTGGAACTTCCCCTTTCTGACATCTCTATTATAACAGCCCTCCGCAGAAAAGTCACTCATAATTTATGAATTTTTCACAAAGGATATCCGAGCTGTTCCGTCATTTTGTCAGGTCTTCTCACTTTACGCGTACACCGTCGATGAACACGTGCGCTACCCTGCTCATCCAGTCCAGAGGATGACCGGTGGTCACCACCACATCGGCGTCCTTGCCCGGGGTGAGAGAGCCCACCCGGTCTGCCACCCCCGCCAGTCGGGCACCATTGAGGGTGATGGCCTTCAGCGCCTCCTCCGGGTCCAGGCCGCCCCGCACGGCCATGGCGGCGCACAGGGGGAGATACTGGATGGGCGTGACCGGATGGTCGGTGCAGATGGCGATTTCCACGCCGGCCTTTGCCAAAAGGGAGGGGTTTTCGATGGTGCTGTTGACCAGCTCCGGCTTGCTCCGATCGCTGAGGATAGGCCCGGTGATGACGGGAATGTGCTCCCTGACCAGCAGCTCGGGGAGCAGGTGAGCCTCGGTACCGTGGACCACCACCAGCTTCAGCCCGAACTCCCGTGCCAGCCGTACCGCCGTGGCGATGTCGTCGGCCCGGTGGGCGTGGATGTGGACGGGAAGCTCCCCCTTCAGGGCGGGGAGGAAGGCCTCCAGCTTGGGGTCGAAATCAGGGGGATCGGTGTCCTCCTCGGCGTCGGCCTTGTTCTGCTTGTCCATGTACTCCAGGGCCTTGCCGCACTCCGCCCGGATGATGGCGGCGGTACCCATGCGGGTGATAGGGGTCTCCTTCCGCTCGTTATAGACCGATTTGGGGTTCTCTCCCAGGGCCAGCTTCAGAGAGGCCGGCTCCCGCACCACCATCTCCTCGGCCCACCGGCCTACCGTCTTGACCACCAGACCCTGGCCGTTGATGGGGTTGCCGCTGCCCGGGCCGGTGAGCACCGTGGTCACCCCCGCCTTCCGGGCCTCCCGGAAGCAGCGGTCCATGGGATTGAGGCCGTCCAGGGCCCGGAGGTGGGGAGTACAGGGGTCGGTGGACTCGTTGTCGTCCTCCGACTCAAAGCCCAGGCCGTCTCCGCACATCCCCAGGTGGCAGTGGGCGTCCACGAAACCGGGGAGGATATGTCCCCCCGCCGCGTCCAGCACCGGTCCCGTCCAGTCCTTGGGGCATTCCTCCATAGGCCCCACCGCCTTGATCTTACTGCCCTCCAGCAGCACATAGCCGTTGGGAATCACCGGTCCGTCCATGGGGTGGACCACACCGTTTTGAATGAGCATGCTCTTTCCATCCCTTTCTTTGCGTTTAAGGAAAAACAGGGCGCGGCCCTTCGGCCGCATAAAAATGCCGTTACTTTCCCGGCCCGGACCGGGCCGGAAAAGTCCTCGCTCCGCTCGCTGCATCCACGGTATGGATGCAGGGCGTTCGATCTCACGCGAGGCGGGCTGCCGCCCCCTCGCGCTCCCCCGCCAGACCTTCTGGCTGTCCATCGCCATGGCGGGAACCCCGATACGGCAAACAGGGCGCGGTCTTACGACCGCGCCCTGTCAGAACCATAGCAAACTGTCGTCCGCGGTGGGGTCGCCTTACCGGCGGCCGCCGCCCCGGCGGCTGCTGCGCTTTTCGGTATACTTCATCTCGGAGAGCTTGCTGTCCGAGGCCTGCATGAAATGCTTGAGCCGCTCCTCAAAGGTCTCAGGCTCGCTGGGCTGACGGCTGAAACCGCCCTGACGTCCGCCGCCCTGACGGGGGCCGCCGAAACCGCCGCTGCGGGGCGCGCCGCCCTGACGGGGGGCACCCGGTCCACCGGTCCGCTGGGGCCGGGGCGGGGGATCCATGGCCTTCTTGATGGACAGATTGATGCGGTTGTTGTCATCGATGCCGATGACCTTGACCTTGACCTCCTGTCCCTCCGTGAGATGATCCTTTACGTCATTCACGTAAGTATAGGCGATCTCGGAGATATGCACCAGACCCGACCGGCCGCCGGGCAGCGACACGAAGGCGCCGAACTTCGTGATGCCTGTCACTTTTCCTTCTACAATAGAACCTACACCAAACTCCATACTACTTCCATGATCCTCCTTGAAATTTCACCCGTTCTCTCTCTAGACAGACGGCCCGTCAGTTGGTGATGACGATGACCTTCTCTCCGGGTACCACCAGGCCCAGTTTATCCCTGGCGATGTCGGCGATCCGATCGGGATCGTCGGGATTGGCCACGTCCTCGGCCAGATCGGCGTTGACCTGGGTCTGCTCGGCCACCTGTCGGCTCAGGGCATCCCGCTCGGCCTGGGTCTGACGGATCCGGCTCTGCAGGTTGAGCAGAGACGTGGCCAGATAGATGAGCAAGGCCAGAATCACCAGCTTGGCGAGCAGTCCGGCTTTCTTGGTCTTTGGCATGATCTCTCCCCTCCCATCTCCCGTCTCTGGGACGGGTCAGGTCGTCCATCTCTCCGGGTATCAGGTTAAGTTTATACCATTCCCGCCGATAATGGAAGTATTTTTTTGCGAATTTCTGAATTTTTTTGCCTAGCCGTGCGACCTGGTCCACTGGCAGGAGGATCAGACGGACCAGCAGGGCCGCTCCATCGGCGGCCAGACCCACCACAAACAGTGCGGGCGGGCTGAGCAGCAGGAAGTAGAGCAGCGCCCCCAGAAAGAGGGCCGCCGCCATATAGATGCGCACCTCACCGCCGCCGGCGGCGGTGGCGTAACAGAAGAGCCCCACCGTAACCAGAAGCCAGAAGCCCAGGTCCAGCAGGGCGCCCACCAGGGGGAGTCGGAGGCGCCGCCGCATGACCCGGAAAACGTCGTAGACCAGGCCCAGACACCCCCCGAGGGCCGCCGCCCCCAGGAAGGTCCGGACCTGGTCCGCCAGATCGATGCCCATGGCCCTTTACCGGAACAGCCGGGCCAGGAAGCCCGCCCGGGGACCACCGTCGTCCTCGTAGGTGAGGGAGTCCACCATGCCCTCCACCCGCAGGTCGCCCCCGTCCAGGCTCAGTTTTTCGATGTGGAGCTCCTCCCCCCGCACCACCAGGGTCCCCAGGGAGGTGCGCATGACGATGGCGTTCTCGTCAAAGCTCTCCACCTCCTCCACCCCGGACACCGAGAGGGACGCCCTTCCCTCCAGGATCACGTGGTGGTCCGCCGCCTCCTGCCGCGGCCGCTTCTCCTCATATTGCATACAGTTCCCGCCTTTCCCGGTTTTGCTACCAATATATGGGACAGTTGGGTGGGATATGCCCTCTCAGCGCCGTTCCAACGCCCGGCGCAGTGGCCGGTAGAGGGCGGTGACGCCGGCGATCTTCAGAAAGTCACCGGGGAGGAAGATGAGCATGCCGCTCCACAAAAGGGCGGGGAGGGCCATGGCACTCTTCAGATATACGTTGAGGATGAGCCACATATAGGGCAGGCCCACCAGGTAGAGGGTCCCCAGCCCGGCCAGGGCCGCCAGTGCCACCCGGACCAGCCCCGGTTCTCCCCGACTCACCATGCCGATGACCCAGGCGGCGGGGATGAGACCAAGCAGAAAGCCGAAACTGGGCTGGAACACATAGCCCAGACCGCCGCCGCCGGTGAAGATTGGCAGTCCAACCAGGCCCAAAACCACATACACCGTCTGGGACACCGCTCCCCACTTGGGCCCCAGCAGCACGCCGGAGAGGGCGGTGGCAAAAAAGAGGAGGGTAATGGGCACCACGCCCACGGGGATCTTGATAAAGTTGGCCACCGCCGTCACCACGGCGAAGAGGGCGGCCAGCACCAGCATCCGGGTCTGATCTCGCATATCTGTCAACTCCAATCGTAAACTATTTTTTATTTCTGGTTTACGATACCACATCCCTGTCCATTTGTAAACCTTTTTTTCGCGCTAGTTGACTGTCTGGCGGTCAGGGGATATAATGGGCGGGAAAGTCTAATGGTATGAAGTCAAGAGGGTGATGGCAGGAAAAATCGAGAATAAATGCAGGAAAACAGTTGCGTAAGCAGAAAAAAGGCAACACCAACCTAAGCCCTGCCCCCTAAGATTTTTTGAAACAGGGCGGGAGCGCCAGAGCTGCGAGTGGTGTACTCAGCTCTCCGGCGGGATATACAGGCGGTTGTCCTTCAGCAGCCGAAAGACCAACCGGACCAGTTTTCTGGCAGTTAAAGCGAGTGCGCGTTTATGCTGGTACTTGTTGACCTCATGGTATTTGAGGTCATAGTAGCGCCGGAACTCGGAGTCGCATCTTCTCACGGAGTTGGCGGCTTCCAGCAGGTAGTACCGAAGATAGCGGTTGCCGGATTTAATCATTTGGGAGTGTTCGGCTTCAAATTCACCGGACTGGTTCTTGTGCCAGACAAGACCGGCAAACTTGGCGACAGAGGCTTGAGAGTTGAAACGGTGGATATCGCCAATCTCAGCGATGATACCGGCGGAGTAGACCTTCCCAATGCCGGGAATAGAGGTCAGGGTATTGGGGATAATCTCAAACTGCTGTTCAATGGCCTTTTCTAAAACCTTAATTTGTTCTTTCAAGGCACGCATGGAAGCAATCGAAACGGACATCGCCTGGTTTACAGTATCGTTCACTGTCTTAGGGAGACGGTAGGAGCCTCTGGCTGCCGCCTGTACCGCTTTCGCTGTGGCCGCTGGATCTGCAAACCTGCCGCGGCCCGTTTCAGTGNGGTCCATGCTTCAGGATGAGATCTTGTCCCTGCTGCGCTCCGAACCGGACACCTACCGCTCCGGGGAGGAGATGAGCCGGCAGCTTGGCGTGAGCCGTGCTGCGGTGTGGAAGGCGGTGGAGGCTCTGCGCCGGGCGGGGTATGAGATCGTCTCCGCCCCCAACCGGGGCTACCGGCTCTCCGCCGCCCCCGATGACCTGCGCGCCGGGGAGCTGACCGCCGCCATGTCCGGCCATCTGGTGGGACGGGAGGTGGTCTGTCTGGACACGGTGGACTCCACCAACAGTGAGGTCAAGCGCCGGGCCGCCGACGGGGCCATGGAAGGTCTGGCCGTGATCTCCGACGAGCAGACGGCGGGCCGTGGCCGACGGGGCAACGCCTTCCAGTCTCTGAAGGGCAAAGGGCTCTTCTGCTCCGTCCTCCTCCGGCCCCAGGTTGCCCTGGACGCCCTGAGCCAGCTCACCGCCTGGACGGCGGTGGCGGTGTGCCGGGCCATCGAGGCCTGCTGCGGCCTCACCTGCGGCATCAAGTGGACAAACGACATCATCCTGGACGGCAAAAAGCTCTGCGGCATCCTCACCGAGCTGGAGTTCGAGGCCGAGAGCGCCGCGGCGGTGGCCGTGGTGGTGGGGGTGGGGATCAACGTGGGTCAGACCGAGGCCGACTTCGGCCCCGACCTCTCCCCCATCGCCACCTCCCTCACCCAGGCCCTGGGACGGCCGGTCCGCCGGGCAGAGCTGGCCGTCCACCTGCTCACCGCCCTGGACGAGATGTACGCCACCTTCCCCCAGGGGAAAAACGAATATCTGGCCGAGTACCGCCGCCGGTGCGTCACCACCGGCCATGAGGTGGCCCTGGTGCGCCCTGACGGCGGCCGGGAGCCCGCCTTTGCCCAGGCGGTGGACGACGACTTCGCCCTGGTGTACCGCCTGCCCGACGGCAGTACGCGGACGGTGACCGCCGGTGACGTGTCGGTACGGGGGCTGCTGGGCTATGTCTGAGGAACGGAGGGAGCATATGAACGCGGTCGCGCGCCGGGAAAGGCTCATGGAGCTGCTGGAGAAGGCCGACGGGGCGGTGAGCGCCACCGCTCTGGCCCACACCCTGTCGGTGAGCCGTCAGATCATCGTGGGGGACATCGCCCTCCTCCGGGCGGCGGGGGAGCGGATCACCGCCACCCCCAGGGGCTATGTTCTGGACCGCAGTGCCGCCGGGGAGCTGCGGACGGTGGCCTGCCGCCACACCACCCCGGAGGACATGGCCAACGAGCTCAACATCATGGTGGACAACGGCTGCACCGTGGTCAACGTCATCGTGGACCACCGGGTATACGGGCAGTTGGTGGGCCAGCTGGACCTCTCCAGCCGGTATGATGTATCTGTATTTATACAAAAAGTAGTCGAAAATGGGGCCAAACCCCTCTCCGACCTCACCGGCGGCATCCACCTGCACACCCTGCGCTGCCCCAACGAGAGCGCCTACCGCCGGGTGGCTGAGGCCCTTCAGGAGGCCGGTATCCTCCTCACCTGACCGCGACCGCCCGTGGGAAAACGCTTGACTTTTTTCCACGGGCCGCTATAATACTATCTTGTGTCAAGACACATATCCAGACAATAACGATACATAGAGAAGGAGCTGGCATAAATATGGAAGGTTTGAAAGGCTTCCTCCAGCGGAAAAACATCGTGATCTCAGCCCGGCGGTACGGCATCGACGCCTTGGGTGCCATGGCCCAGGGTCTCTTCTGTTCCCTGCTCATCGGCACCATCCTCAACACCCTGGGGACCCAATTCGGCATCCCCTTCCTGACGGCCCAGATCATCAAGATCAACGACGTGGGCTACACCGTGGGTGGGCTGTGCTCCTTCATGAGCGGCTCGGCCATGGCTGTGGCCATTGGCTACGCCCTCCAGGCACCCCCCATGGTCCTCTTCTCCCTGGTGACGGTGGGCTACGCCTGCAACGCCCTGGGCGGGGCGGGCGGCCCGCTGGCCGTCCTCTTTGTGGCCATCATTGCCGCCGAATTCGGCAAGGCGGTGAGCAAGGAGACCAAGATCGACATTCTGGTCACCCCCATCGTCACCATCCTCATCGGCATCGGCGCCGCCTGGATCATCGCGCCCCCCATCGGCGGCGTGGCCAACGCCTTCGGCCAGCTCATCATGCAGACCACCCTCCTCCAGCCTTTCTGGATGGGCATTCTGGTCTCTGTGCTGGTGGGCATCGCCCTCACCCTGCCCATCTCCTCGGCGGCCATCTGCTCGGTGCTGGGTCTCACCGGCCTGGCCGGCGGTGCCGCCGTAGCGGGCTGCTGCGCCAACATGGTGGGCTTCGCCGTCCTCTCCTTCCGCGAAAACGGCTGGGGCGGTCTGGTGAGCCAGGGCATCGGCACCTCCATGCTCCAGATGCCCAACATCGTCAAAAATCCGAAGATCTGGCTCCCCGCCATCCTCACCTCGGCCATCACCGGCCCTCTGGCCACCTGCTTCTTCGGCCTGGAGATGAACGGCGCCCCCATCAACTCCGGCATGGGCACCTGCGGCCTGTGCGGACAGCTGGGAGTGTGGACGGGCTGGGTCTCCCCCAGTGAGCAGGCCATCGCCAACGGCGCTCTGGCCATCGCCCCCACCGCCTTCGACTGGGCGGGTCTCCTCCTCATCTCCTTCGTCCTCCCTGCCGTGCTGTGCTGGGCCTTCGGTCTCTTCTTCCGAAAAATCGGCTGGATCAAGGAAGGCGACCTGACGCTGAGCTAAAAGGGAAACTGCCGCTCCGCCATTGGCGGAGCGGCAGTTTCAGGTTGTCGAAAAAGGGCATATACGTCAGATTTTGTGCAAGAGCCTCGCAGAGTTCCGTCGTCCGCAGACGACGGAATCAAGTACAG
This sequence comes from Intestinimonas timonensis, assembly GCF_900626145.1. Taxonomy (GTDB): domain Bacteria; phylum Bacillota; class Clostridia; order Oscillospirales; family Oscillospiraceae; genus Intestinimonas; species Intestinimonas aquisgranensis. The sequence goes on from NZ_LR130816.1 coordinate 258,933, forward strand.
TCTGTTTTTTCCGGGGACATGTGCCTCGGAAAAAACACTGCTCAGGCCGCAAACGTGCGAGCGAAGCGAGTGCGATGCAGCGGCCTGCATCTTTTCGAAAAAATGCCTGCATTTTTGAGAGAGCCTGTCGACTTTGTCGACAGGCTCAAACTGCCGCTCCGCCATTGGCGGAGCGGCAGTTTTTCTTTTGTCAGCCCTCCAGCTGGTACTGCTCCATCAGCTCCACAGTCACGGTGAGGGTGTCCTCCCCTCGTCGGACCTGGAAGTCGATGGAATCTCCCGCCTGAAGCTCGTCCCGGACGGCCATCAAGTCGTCAATGGTGTGGAGGTCGGCCCCGTTGGCGGTGAGGAGCACATCCCCCTCCTCCAGCTTTCCATCGGCACCGGAGCCGGCGGTGATACTCACCACCAGAAGGCCCTGGTCTACACCGTACTCCTCCTGCTCAAAGTCGTACATGGCCCGTACGGTGACCCCCAGGGTGGGCCGTCCGGTGACCACGCCATCGGCGATAAGGGCGTCCACCACCGGCTTCACGGTGGTGGTGGGGATAGCGAAGCCCAGACCCTCCAGGGTATTGTCGGAGACGTTGGAGATGAGCTTCATGTTGGTGATGCCGATGACCTGCCCCTGGTCATTGACCAGAGCGCCGCCGGAGTTGCCGGTGTTGAGGGCGGCGGTGGTCTGGAGGAGGGTCATGGTGTTGCCGTCCACCTCCATGTCCCGGTTGATGGCGGACAGGATGCCGTCGGTCATGGTGCCCCGGAGCTGCTCTCCCATGGGGTTGCCGATGGCCACCACCGTGTCCCCCACCACCATCTGGTCGGAATCACCGAAGACGGCGGGAGTCAGGTCGTCGGCCTCCACCTTCAGCACCGCCAGGTCGGTGGTCTCGTCGCTGCCCACCAGCTTGGCCTCAAAGCTGCGGCCATCCTCCAGGGACACGTCGGCTCGGAAGGCACCCTCGATGACATGGGCGTTGGTGATGATATAGCCGTCGGCGGTCATGACCACCCCGGTGCCCTGAGAGGAGCCCATGGGCAGCAGGGCAGTGATGGAGACCACCGAAGGGCTCACCTGCTGGTAGATCTCCTGGAAGGAGAGGGGCGCCGTCTCCGGCCGGTCCATCAGGGTCAGAGTGGTGCCGTCTCCGTTGGGGTAGCGCTGCAGTTCCAGGTCCACCGAAATCGTCTGCGTGTTTTCCGCATTGCCCTCTTCCGGGGCCATGGCGCTGATATCCAAGGGTTTGGACTGGATGGCCAGGGCCACTGCCAGTCCCCCCAGCACCAGCGTGAGACCCAGCAGCACTGCCACGGCACCTCGCTCGGAGCGGCCCTTGCGGGGCCGCCGCCCCACCGGCAGCTCCGGGACCGGCTCAGGCGCCGGCCCCACCGGCAGGTCCCTGACGGGTTCCTCCGCCGCCTGGGTGGCCGGGCAAGCGTCGTGCGCTCCGTCCGGTCCGTCGTAATAGTAGTGGTACATGTGGTCCCTCCTGTCCGGGCAATCACGCCAGGGTAAGTGTAAAGGTAAACTCCGTCAGCCCGTCCTGGCTGGTCACTGTGATATTTTCTTTGTGGCTGTTGAGGATGGTCTTGACGATATAGAGCCCCAGGCCCACGCCGTCCCGGTCCTCGCTGCGGGAGCGGTCGGTCTTGTGGAAGCGGTCGAAGACCAGGGGAATCTCCTCCGGGGGAATGGTGTCGCCGTGGTTGCGGACGGACACATAGGCCTTCCCCGTCCGGGGCACCACCGAGATGCCCAGAGTGGTCTCGGGATAGGAGAACTTGATGGCGTTGTCCAGCAGGTTGTAGCACACCTGGGTGATGGCGTCGGGGTCACCCCACACCTGCACCGGATCGTCGGGGAGCTGGGTATCCACATCCAGATGTCTGTCGTTGATCTTAGTCTCCAGGCTCACCAGCACCCGGAGCATGACCTCGGAGACATCGAACTGCTCCTGGGCGGTGACCCGCTCGCTGGACTGGAGACGGCTCAGGTCCAGCATCTTGCGTACCAGCCGGGAGAGCCGCCGGGTCTCGGAGGAGATGACCTTCAGATATTCCTTCTCCCGCTCCGGCGGGATGGTACCGTCCAAAATACCGTCGGCAAAACCGGCAATGGTGGTCATGGGAGTCTTGAGCTCGTGGGAGATATTGGCCACGAACTCGCTGCGCTTGGCCTCCGACTGGGCAATGGAATCGGCCATGGCGTTGAAGGCCTCGGCCAGCTCCCCCACCTCGTCGCACCGGCCGGTGCAGTCCACCCGGGTGTCATACTCCCCGTGGCCGAACTTCCGCACCGCCTCAGCCATATCCTTGAGGGGCCGGGTCATCCTCAGTGAGGTCACCGAGGTGGTAATGAAGGCGATGAGCATGACCACCACGGAGGTAAAGAGGAAGATGGAGGCAAAGGCCCGCCAGATCTCGGTGATGCTGCCCGCCTCGGCGGCCACAAAGACCATGCCGGCCATGACCTCCTGGCCCATATAGTCCAGCCGGAAGGGGACGCCGGACACGTAGCGCGGTTCCGAGAAGGTGCCGCCCAGGGTAGTCATGGCCTCAAAGGAGCCGGTGGCCTGAACGCTCTGGACCACATTGGCGGGCAGCTGTACATGGGAGAGGTCGGTCAGCTCGCCGGCGTTGCCGGCGGCATAGAGGATCTGGCCGTTCTGGCTGCTGAGGAGCACGGTGGCGCCCGTCACAGACACCACCGCGTCCACCGCCGGCTGGAACCGGTCGGGGAGCAGATAGAAGCCGCCCAGCTCGTCGTTTACGCTGACCTCCTCGCTGAGGATGCCGGCGATATAGCGGGCATTGTTGCTGATGGATTTCTGCCGCTCACTGACGGTGTAGCGGTAGGAGAGGGTGATGAAGGCCGAGCCCAGCATGGCGAAGGATACCAGGATCACCCCGGCCATGATGAGGAATTGTCGCTGATAGAGACTTTTCAAGGGCAGGGCACCCCCTTTCTTCTGCGGGTTCAGGTATTCTCCGGGGTGAGGACCTCAAACTTGTAGCCCACGCCCCACACAGTCTTGAGGCTCCACTGGTCGCTGACTCCCTCCAGCTTCTCCCGCAGGCGCTTGATGTGGACGTCCACGGTCCGGGAGTCGCCGAAGTAGTCAAAGCCCCACACCTCGTCCAGCAGCTGATTGCGGGTAAAGACCCGGTTGGGAGAGACGGCCAGGTGGTAGAGGAGCTCCAGCTCCTTGGGGGGCGTGTCCACCCGTTTGCCATCCACCAGCAGCTCGTAGGAGTCCAGGTTGATGACCAGCTTGTCGAAGGAGAGCCGCTTCTCCCCGCTCCCCTCCTCGGCGCCGTAGCGCCGGAGGACGGCGTGGATGCGTGCCAGGACCTCCTTCATCTCGAAGGGTTTGACGATGTAGTCGTCGGCGCCCCCCTCCAGACCCTGGACCTTGTCACTCAGCTCGCCTTTGGCGGTGAGCATGATGACGGGGGTCTTATCCCCCTCCCGGATCTTCTTGAGGACCGACCAGCCGTCCATCACAGGCAGCATGATGTCCAGCAGCACCAGGTCGGGCCGGAAGGACCGGAAGAGCTCCACGCCTTTCCCGCCGTCGGCGGCCACCTGGGTATCAAAGCCCTCTTTTTCCAAATAGAGGTGCAGCAGCTCCGCGATGTTGCCGTCGTCCTCCACGATGAGCACCTTTGTGGGCATAGGACCTCCACCTTTCTTCTCATGACATTAGACCGGCATACTCCGCCGGCTACAGTCTCTTATGGTCATTATAACGGATTCCCCGGCGGAAGGGTGAATTTTTTGTAAAAGCCGTTCCCTTACTCGGCGTAGGAGCGGTCCACGCTGACCACGGCGAAGTAGGGGCCTCCGGGCAGCCCCTCCATGCGTCCGGCGATGCGGGATTTCACCTCTTCGTCTGTGAGGTCGCTGCTGTGCGGCACCACCACATCGAAGATCAGATTCTGATGGTGGGGCCCCTGGGTCATGCGGAAATCGTGGATGGTCATGGCCGGGTCGATCTGCTGGACCAGCCCGGCAACCTTGGCCTTCAGTTCGTTGGTCAGAGGGTCCTTGGTGGCGATGGGGTCCATATGGATCACCGCCTCAATGTGGAACTTCTCCTTCAGCTCCCGCTCAATGTCATCGATGACGTCGTGGACGGCCAGCATATCGGCGTCCATGGGCACCTCGGCGTGGAGGGAGAGCATGCTCCGGCCCGGGCCGTAGTCGTGGATGATGAGGTCGTGGATGCCGGTGACGATCTCATGGGCCAGGACGGTCTTTTCGATGGCGTGGACCAGGGTGGGGTCGGGGTTCTGGCCCAGCAGGGGGTCCAGGGTATCCTTGGCTGCCCCCCAGCCCGCCCGGAGGATGAAGACGGCCACCAGGATACCCACCCAGCCGTCGATGTGCAGGCCGGTGAAGCCGCCCACCAGGGTGCCCAGCAGCACCGCCGAGGTGGCCGCCACATCGGAGAGGGAGTCAGCGGCGGTGGCGCACATGGCCGCTGAGTCGATGCGTTTGCCCAGAGTCCGGTTGAAATAGAACATCCACAGCTTCACCAGGATGGCGGCGCACAGGATGCCCACCGACACCCAGGAGAGCTCGATCTCCTCCGGGTGCAGGATCTTCTCCACTGAGCTTTTGGCCAGCTCCACACCCACCAGCAAAATGGCACCGGCCACGATGAGGCCCGAGATGTACTCCATGCGCCCATGGCCGAAGGGGTGGTCGTCGTCGGCCTTCTTGGCCGCCATACGGAAGCCCACCAGGGTGACCACGGAGGAGCCGGCGTCGGAGAGGTTATTGAAGGCGTCGGCAGTGATGGCGATGGAGCCGGTCAGCAGGCCGGCCAAAAACTTCCCCAGAGAGAGGAGCAGGTTGAGAAAGATCCCCACTCCGCCGGTGAGCAGGCCGTAACGCTGCCGGATCTCCGGGTCCTCCCAGTCATCGGGCCGGGAGATAAATTTCTTCACCAGAAAATCGATCATGCCGCACCCTTCTCTCAGCCCAGTTCCCGGTACATGGCAGCGGCGTCGTTTTTACCCACGTTCTCAGCCACGGTGAGGACCTCGATTTTGGTCACCCGCTCGCCGAAGCGCAGCTCCACCACATCGCCCACCTTGACCTCGTAGGAGGCCCGCACCGGCCGGCCATTGACGCTCACCCGCTCATTGTCACAGGCCTCATTGGCCACCGTCCGCCGCTTGATGAGGCGGGAAACCTTGAGCCATTTGTCCAAACGCATATCCATCTACTCCTTCTCCCGGCCGCTGCCGGATGTATTAAAAGCGGCTCCGGTGACACCGGAGCCGCCTGGGATCTCTTGATTACCGAAAACAGTCCTTACTTGGAGACGGCGTCCTTCAGAGCCTTGCCGGGCTTGAAGACGGGGACCTTGGAGGCGGGGATCTTGATGCTCTCCTTGGTCTTGGGGTTGCGGCCAATGCGCTCAGCGCGCTTCTTCACCTCAAAGGCGCCGAAGCCCACCAGCTGGACCTTGTCCTCGTTGACCAGGCTCTCCACGATGGCGTCGATGGCGGCGTTGATGGCAGCTTCGGTGTCCTTCTTGGACAGGCCGGCCTTCTCGGCGGCGGCATTGATCAGTTCAGCTTTATTCATTTGCGATACTCCTCCTAAGTGATGTGATCGGATCTAGTGTTCCCATTCCAACCGTTGTATTTACTCAAAGCCCACTGGCTCCGGCGTCGGGCGCCGGTACGGGCGTTCAAGCCTCTTGCTGTTTCACGGCGTCCCAGAGGGCGTCCATCTCGGCCAGACTCATGGACGAGAGGTCCTTTCCCTGGGCCCGGGCGGCCTCTTCCACCGCCCGGAAGCGCCGGGCGAACTTGTCGCAGGCCGCCGTCATGGCATTCTCCGGGTCCACCTTCACAAAGCGGGCCACGTTCACCGCCGCGAACAGGAGGTCACCCAGCTCCTCGCTGACGTTGCTCCCCTCCCGGATGGCGGTCTGGAGCTCTTCCGTCTCCTCCCGCAGCTTATCCATGGCGCCGTCCACGCTGTCCCAGTCGAAGCCCACCTTGGCGGCCTTCTTCTGGATCTTTTCCGCCCGCCACAGGCCGGGCAGGCTCCGGGCCACGGCGTCCACGCTGTCGGCCGCCGTATCCTGGTGCTTTTCCTTCTTCTTGAGCTCATCCCAGTTGGCCAGCACCTGGCCGGTGCCGGTCACCGTCACGTCCCCAAACACATGGGGGTGGCGGTAGATGAGCTTCTTGCAGATGCCGTCGGCCACGCCGGTGAGATCGGTCCGGCCTTCCTCCTCCTCCATGCGGGCGTGCATGACCACCTGGAGCAGCAGGTCACCCAGCTCCTCCTTCAGGTGCTCGGGGCTCTCCTCGTCGATGGCCTCGGCCACCTCGTAGGCCTCCTCCAGCAGATCCCGCCGGATGGACTTGTGGTCCTGCTCCCGGTCCCAGGGACAGCCCCCGGGCGCGCGCAGGATGCGGACGATCTCCACTAGGTCTGATACGTCATAGCTGGGTTTCTGTTCAAAATCTATCATATTTCTCCCCCTTCTGCAAGTTCTTTTTTCTTTTCCATCCTTCTTAGAGTCGGAGGAGCTTGGCGATCTTGTCGCCCTTGGGCATGAGGGACAGATCCTCCCTGGAGATGGCCTTCAGCACCACCACCAGCACGGCGTACACCACCACGCCCACGCCGATGGCGGCCATGGTGGACAGGGTGTTGCCGAAGATGCGGCTCACCAGGCCGTAGACGGCCCACACGGCGATCCCCATGATGCCGGCGGCCACCATGGGCTTGGCAAAGACCCGGATATACTCCGGGGGCGACGGGATGACCCGCTTGATGAGCAGGAGCTCCAGCACGGCCACGATGATATAGCACACCAGAGTGCCCACGGCGGCGCCCACGGCTCCGATCTGGCGGACCATGAAGTTGTTGACGAGGAGCTTGGCGGCGCAGCCCGCGATCATGATGAAGATGGGCAGGTTCACAAAGCCGCTGGCCTGGAGCACCGAGTTGCACACCAGCATGACGCACACGAAGATGGAGGCGATGCCCAGGATCATCATGGAGGGGTCGGCGATGGTGTGATCGGAGTCAGAATAGAGCAGGTACATGATGGGAGAGGCCAGTACAGTGAGGCCGATGCCGGCGGGGAGTGCCAGCAGCATGCCCACTCGCATGGAGGACTCGGCGATCCGTCCGGCGCCCTGGTAGTCCCGCCGGGCCCGGCAGGCCGAGATGGCGGGGATGACGCTGGCGGTGAGGGCCACCATGAAGGAGGAGGGCAGGTTGTAGATGGTGATGGCCTTCTGGTAGGCGCCGTAGGCGGCCACCACCGGGTCCACTACATCGGGATCGATGAGCTTTTGGGCCTCATACCACTGGGCAGGCTGGGCGTCCATCACATTCCGGAGGATGTTCTGCACCTGGGCGGTGTCCAGCCAGGAGGTGATGGGGGTCACAGAGGCGCACAGGGTAATGGGCACAGCGATGACCAGCAGCCGCTTGAGAATGGTGCCGGGCGCCTCGGGCACATCGGTGGGATGGCCGGGCTCCCCGCGCCGGCGCATGACGTGCTCCACGATGAGGTAGATGAGACAGATACCGGCGCCGCAGGTGACGCCGAGGATGGCGCCGGCGGCGGCGTCGGAGGCCGAGGCTCCCGCCTGCACCAGCGTCCAGGCCAGGGCCAGGCCGATGACCAGCTTGCCCAGGGCCTCAATGATCTGGGACACCGCCGTGGGCACCATGTTGGCATGGCCCTGGGCGTAGCCCCGGAAGGTGGAGAGGACGCAGACGAAGAAGCAGGCCGGGGCGATGGCCTGCACCGCCTGAACGGCGGCGCCGTCGCCCTGGAGATTGGCCAGGGGCTGGGCCAGGGTGAACATAACCACAAAGCTGATGGTACCCAGGATGAAGAAGGTCACCAATGCCACATTGAAGATGCGGTGGACCTGGTTCCGCTTTCCCAGGGTGCTGGCCTCGGAGATGCTCTTGGAGAGGGCCACCGGCAGGCCGGCGGTGGAGATCATCAGCAGCAGGTTGTAGATGACGTAGGCGTTGTTGAAGTGACCGAAGCCCTCGTCATCCAGAATGTTCCCCAGAGGGATCTTGTAGAGGGCGCCGATGAGCTTGACGATGGCGATGCCGACAGCCAGAATGGCGGCACCGCCGAAGAAGGTGCTTTTCTTTTCACGATTACCCAAGGGGTCTACACAGCCTTTCGCAGTGAGTCTATGGACAGGAGACAGGATGGAACTTAGCGCCCGAAGAGGAGGGGCAGGGCATAGCCGGCCACCTCTTTCTTCACCTTTTCGATGTCAATGGTGAGGAACTCCCCGTTTTTGTATATGACCTTGCCCCGGGCCATATTCATGACCACGTTGGAGCCGTGGGCGGCATAGGCCAGGTTGTTGGCGGCGTCGTGGCAGGGGATGAGGTTGAGGGCCTCGCTGTCCAGCAGGATGAGGTCGGCCTCATAGCCCTTCTCGATGCGGCCGGTCTTGCGGCCCAGGGCCTTGCCGCCGTTGACGGTGGCCATCTCCAGGGCGTCCCAGGCGGTAAGGGCCAGGGGGTCATGGCGGACGCCGTTCTGGAGGATGGCGGCCAGCTTCATATCCCCGAAGAAGTCGGTGCAGTTGTTGGAGCTCACGCCGTCGGTGCCCAGGGCCACGTTGACCCCGGCCTTCTTGAGGTCCACCACCGGAGCCACGCCGGAGCCCAGCTTCAGGTTGGACATGGGGTTGTGGATGGCGGAGACGCCCTTCCGGGCCAGAATGGCCCAGTCCTCCTCGGTGGTCCAGACGCAGTGGGCGGCGATGGCCCGGACGTCAAAGACGCCGTGCTCAGCCAGAACGGCGGCGGGGCTCTTCCCGCCGTGGCGGGCCTTGCACTGCTCGTGCTCGGCCTGGGTCTCGGAGAGGTGGACGTGCATGCCCAGGCCGTGGTCGGCGGCATAGCGGGCCATCCAGTCCCACAGTCCGGCGTGGGAGGTGTACTCCCCGTGGATGGAGGCGTCCACCTGGATGCGGCCGTCGTCCCGGCCGTGCCACTTCTCGGTGAGCGCGCGCTGGACCACACAGTCGTGGTTCTTGTCCGGGTCAAAGGGCTCCTCAAACTGGACGCCGCCGCAGGAGACGTTGGCGCTGATGCCGGCGCTCTCCACCTCCCGGAGGACGGCGTCGGTGTGCATATACATATCGGCGATGCAGGTGACGCCGGAGGCGATCATCTCGGCCAGGCCCAGAGCGGCGCAGGCCCGGATGGCCCGGTCGTCCCACTTGGCCTCCACCGGGAAGATGAAGTTGTTGAGCCAGTCCTGGAGGTTGTTGCCGTCGCCGTAGCCCCGCATGGCGGTCATGGGCACGTGGGTGTGGGCGTTCACCAGGCCGGGCATGAGGATGCCGCCCTTGCCGTCGATGCACTTGCCCGTGAAGCCCTGGGGCCGCTGGGCACCGAAGTCGGTGATCTTGTGGCCGTCCACCACCACGTAGGCGTTGGGCAGGACGGTGTGGGCGGGGTCCATGAGGACGGCGGTGACGTTATAGATCATGGTAGACATGGAAAAGCGCACTCCTTTCCGCCCGGGCCCATCACAGACGGCCCAGGCACTCCAGCACCAGGCGGGAGAACTTATCCTTGCAGGCCTCGGCGGCGTCCAGCACCTCCTGCTCGGAGAGGGGCTGGTCCAGGATGCCGGCGGCCAGATTGCTCACCAGGGTGAATCCCAGCACCTGCATGCCGCAGTGACCGGCGGTGATGACCTCCGGGGCGGTGGACATGCCCACGGCGTCGGCGCCGGCGATCCGGGCAAAGCGGACCTCCGCCGGGGTCTCGTACTGGGGACCGGGGAAGTACATATAGACGCCCTCTTTGAGCTCGATGCCCAGGTCGGCGGCCGCCTTCCGGGCCAGGTCCTGGAGGGCGGGGGTGTAGAGGTGGGTGGAGTCGGGGAACCGGGGGCCAAACTCGGGCAGGTTCTCGCCCCGGAGCGGGGACTCCATAAAGATCTTGATCTGGTCGGTGATGAGCATGAGGTCACCGGCCTTGAAGTTCAGGTTGACGCCGCCGGCGGCGTTGGTGACGATGAGGGTGTCGCAGCCCAGCAGCCGCAGGACCCGGACGGCATAGGCCACCTCCTCGTAGGAGTAGCCCTCGTAGTGGTGCATGCGGCCCTGCATGACGGCCACCTTCTGGCCCCGGAGGGTGCCGAAAACCAGCTGGCCCTTATGGCCGGGGGCGGTGGACACCTTGAAGTGGGGGATCTCCCCGTAGGGGACACGGATGGGGTCCTCCACCACGTCGCCCAGGAATCCCAGGCCGGAACCCAGGATCATGGCCACCTTGGGGACAAAGGTGCCCAATTTGGAGCGGATGAAATCGGCGCTCTCCTGGTACTGGACAAAGGGAATGCTCATATGGTCGCCCTCCTTTGTGAGATTGGGTCATTTTGACGTACACGCATTTTACACCAGCCGTGGAAAAAAAGCAAGGAAAGACAGCATTTTGAGGGACAAAAGCCCCACGGGACAGGGGCTTGGCGAAAGTTCCCCTTGTCAGGGGCCCGGTCCTGTCATATAATGAATGTCCGCAAAACATGTCCACAATATTTTTGGGAGGCAAATCATATGGCATTGACACAGGCAGACATCGCCCGGGTAAAGGCACTGGGCTTTCTGCGCAACCGCGGCACCGAGCTCTTCTCCGGCCGCGTCGTCCCCACCGGTACCGTCTTTTCCGCATGGGAGCTCATCGCTACCGCGGAGCTGGCAGCCCGCTTCGGCAACGGCAAGGTCATCCCCACCGTGCGCATGACCCTGGAGCTGCCCGGCATCCCCTATGAGCGCATCGACGAGGCCATCGAGTTCGCCGCCGCCCGGGGACTGCGCTTCGGCGGCACCGGCGCCAAGATCCGCCCCGTGACCTCCTGCAAGGGCACCACCTGTGTCTTTGGCATGTACGACACCCAGGCCCTGGCCCGGACCATCCACGAGCAATACTACCTGGGCTGGACCAAGGTCGCCCTCCCCCATAAGTTCAAGATCGCCGTGGGCGGCTGCCCCAACAGCTGCGTCAAGCCCAGCCTCAATGACTTTGGCATTGAGGGCCGCCGCACCCCCGACGGCGTCCGCTTCCAGCTCTATATCGGCGGTACCTGGGGCCGCACCACCCGCATGGGCTCCGCCTTCCCCCGCCTGGTGGAGAAGGATGAGATCCTCCCCCTCCTGGAGAAGGCCATGCTCTGGTTCCGGGAGAATGCCTACCAGAAGGAGCGGCTGGGCGCTGCCATCGACCGCATCGGCGAGGACGCCCTCTTCGCCGCTCTGGAGAGCAATGACCTCCTGGACCGCAAGGACGAGATCCTCTCCGCTCCCCTCCTCCAAAAACCCTAAGTCCTTTTCTTGTTCGTCCTTTTCTTGAAAGAAAAGGACCAAAAGAACTTTGGTACCGCTCCGGAACGGGTACGGAACGAACGCTTCTGCCCGGTGACGGAAGCAGAAACAGAACAGAGACGCCAAGCGGGCGCTGCCACTGGCAGCGCCCGCTTTGTTTTTAGAAAAGGGAAAGCCATCCGTTAACCCACGCCGCAGTCCTCTCCTACATAGCGATGAACGCCACCTACGTCGCAGCAACGGCAATTCCAGGCAGCGCCACCACGTCCCGACACCCACTCACGCAGGCGGCGAAAAAATGTTGGATAGAACCACGGCCTTTCCCTGTTCCACCAGCGGAGTCTCCTGTGGACGGCGCTGGTCCTCTACGGGGGCGTAAAGACGGGCCGCCGGATTCCTATTTGGAGCCACTCACCCCCTTTAGAAGCCCCTTTTTCTTTGGATTCCAAAAACCGTTCTTTTTCCAGCAGGGAAAAAGAAACGGGTTTTGAGCCGTCTCCCCCGTCCTTGCACGTAACAGAACGGCAATGAAAGAAAACAAGAAACGATAAAACCCCCGCCCCGCCGGCATCACCGGCGGGGCGGGGGCCATTTATCTTCAGAACTTGTTCTCGGTGCGGTAGCGCTTCTGGGGCACATAGGTGCAGTGGAGGAGCTCGTGGGCCTTGTGGCCGCCGGGCTTGCCAAGATAGTCCTTGTAGACGGTCTGAAGCACCGGGTTCTCATGGCTCTTCCGGATGGGCATGCTCTCGTCCTGCTTGTAGAGAGCGGCAGCCCGGAGGGCGGGAATGTCGGTGACGGAGCGGACATCGGCGGGATGGAGGGGCTGTCCGCCGCCGTTGATGCACCCGCCGGGGCAGGCCATGAACTCGATAAAGTCATACTGCATGGTGCCGTTCTTCACCCCGTCCAGCACCACCTTGGCGTTGTGGAGACCGGAGGCGGCGCACACCCGAACCGTCCGGCCGGGGAGCTGATACTCGGCCTCCTTGATGCCCTTCAGGCCACGGACCTCCTTGAACTCCAGGGGCTTCATCTCGCCGCCGGTGAGGACCTCCACCACGGTGCGCAGGGCAGCCTCCATCACGCCGCCGGAGGCGCCGAAGATGACGGAGGCGCCGGAGGAGAGACCCAGCATGGGGTCGAACTGGCCGTCAGGCAGGTGGTCGAAGAGGATGCCGGAGCGCTGGATCATGCGGGCAAGCTCACGAGTGGTGATGGAGATGTCCACGGGCATGCAGCCGTTGGCCATCCGTTGCTCCTCCCGCTGGACCTCGTACTTCTTGGCGGTACAGGGCATCACCGAGACCACCACGATGTTCTTGGGATCAATGCCCATCTTCTCAGCGTAATAGCTCTTCACCAGGGCGCCGAACATCTGCTGGGGGGACTTGCAGGTGGAGAGGTTGAGCAGCATGTCGGGGTGATGCTGCTCACAGTACCGGATCCAGCCGGGAGAGCAGGAGGTGATCATGGGCAGGGTGCCGCCCTCCTGGAGCCGCTCCAGGAATTCGGTGCCCTCCTCCATGATGGTGAAGTCGGCGGCGTTGTCCACGTCAAAGACCTTGTCGAAGCCCAGACGGCGGAGGGCGGTGACCATCTTGCCCTCCACATTGGTGCCGATGGGCATCTTGAAGCACTCGCCCAGGGTGACCCGGACGGAGGGGGCGGGTCCCACCACCACGTGCTTGGTGGGGTCGTTGAGGGCGGCCCACACCTTGCCGGTGTCATCCTTCTCGGAGAGGGCGCCGGTGGGGCAGGCTACGATGCACTGGCCGCAGGAGACGCAGTCCACCTCGGAGAGGTCACGATCAAAGGCGCAGCCGATATGAGTGGCAAAGCCGCGGTCGTTGCAGCCGATGACGCCCACCTCCTGGGTGGCCCGGCACACGGCGGTACAGCGGCGGCACAGGACGCACTTGGAGTTGTCCCGGACCAGGTGGGGTGCGGAGTCCTCGATGCGGGGCAGCAGCTCGTCATTGGCGTAGCGGACGGCGTCAATGCCCAGCTCGGCGGCCAGCTCCCGGAGCTCGCACTGGGCGTTCCGGGCGCAGGTGAGGCAGTCCATCCGGTGGTTGGAGAGGATGAGCTCCAACGTGAGCTGGCGGGAGTGGCGGACCTTCTCGGTGTTGGTCTGGACCTCCATGCCCTCGCTCACCGGGTACACGCAGGAGGCCACCAGGCTCTTGGCGCCCTTGACCTCCACCACGCAGATGCGGCAGGCGCCGATCTCGTTGATGCCCTTCAGGTAGCACAGGGAGGGGATCTTGATACCGGCGTTCCGGGCGGCCTCCAGGACGGTGGTCCCCTCCGGTACGGTAACGGAAATGTCGTTGATCTTCAGAGTCACCATTTTCTTATCCATCTTCTGCTCCCCTCCTTAATGCTTGGAAATGGCGCCGAACCGGCAGTTATCCATGCAGGCGCCGCACTTGATGCACTTGTTGGGGTCGATGACGTGGGGGGCCTTCACCGCGCCCATGATGGCGTTGGCGGGGCAGTTCTTGGCGCAGAGGGTGCAGCCCTTACACTTGCCGGGATCGATGACGAAGTGCAGCAGGTTCTTACACACGCCGGCGGGGCAGCGCTTCTCCACCACGTGGGCGATGTACTCATCCCGGAAGTGGTGCAGGGTGGAGAGCACCGGGTTGGGGGCGGTCTGGCCCAGACCGCACAGGGCGCTGGACTTGATGTGCTCGCACAGCTCCTCGATGGTGGCCAGGTCCTCCATGGTGCCGTTGCCCTCGGTGATCTTGGTCAGCAGGTCGTAGAGCCGCTTGGTGCCGATGCGGCAGGGGGAGCACTTGCCGCAGGACTCGTCGATGATGAACTCCAGGAAGAACTTGGCGATGTCCACCATACAGTTGTCCTCATCCATGACGATGAGGCCGCCGGAGCCCATCATGGAGCCGATGGCGCCCAGGGAGTCGTAGTCCATGGGGGTGTCGATGAGGCTGGCGGGGATGCAGCCGCCGGAGGGGCCGCCGGTCTGGGCGGCCTTGAACTTCTTTCCGTTGGGGCAGCCGCCGCCGATGTCCTCGATGACGGTGCGCAGGGTGGTGCCCATGGGGATCTCCACAAGGCCGGTGTTGGTGATCTTGCCGCCCAGGGCGAAGACCTTGGTGCCGGTGGAGCCCTTGGTACCGATGGCGGCAAACTTGTCCGGGCCGTTGTTCAGGATCCAGGTGATGTTGGCGTAGGTCTCCACGTTGTTGAGGAGGGTGGGCCGCTCAAAGAGGCCCTTGTTGGCGGGGAAGGGCGGCCGGGGGTGGGGCTCGCCACGCTTGCCCTCGATGGAGGTCATGAGGGCGGTCTCCTCGCCGCAGACGAAGGCGCCCGCGCCCAAACGCAGCTCCAGATCGAAGCTGAAGTCAGTATCGAAGATGTTCTTGCCCAACAGGCCGTACTCACGGGCCTGGTCGATGGCCACCTGGAGGCGGTGAACGGCGATGGGGTACTCCGCCCGGACGTAGATGTAGCCCTGGCTGGCGCCGATGGCGTAGCCGGCGATGGTCATGGCCTCGATGACGCTGTGGGGGTCGCCCTCCAGCACGGAGCGGTCCATGAAGGCACCGGGATCGCCCTCGTCGGCGTTGCAGCAGACGAACTTCACCCCGTCGGGGCTGACGGCGTCATGGGTCATCTGCCACTTGCGGCCGGTGGGGAAGCCGGCGCCGCCGCGGCCCCGGAGACCGGAGGCCAGCACGGCGTCGATGACCTGCTGGGGAGTCTGCTCGGTAAGGGCACGGCCCAGGGCCTCGTAGCCGCCGGTGCCGATGTACTCGTCGATGCTCTCCGGGTTGATGACGCCGCAGTTGCGGAGGGCGATGCGGTACTGGTTTTTATAGAAGCGGGTGTCCGAGAGACTGGTGACCCGCTCGGCGTTCTCCCCCTCCTTGTGGAGGAGCCGCTGGACGATGCGGCCCTTGACGATGTGCTCAGAGACGATATCAGGCACGTCGTCGGGGGTGACGTGGGTATAGAAAGCGCCCTCGGGGTAGATGAGGACCACGGGGCCCATGGCGCACAGACCGAAGCAGCCGGTCTTGACCACCCGGGCCTCCTGCTCCATGCCCTGGGCCTTCAGCTCCCGCTCAAAGGCTTCGATGATCTTGGGGCTGTTGGAGGAGGAGCAGCCGGTGCCGGTGCACACCAGGATGTGGGATCGGACAAAGTTCATCTCTTACCCCTCCTCCTTATTCCGCCGCCCCGATGGTGTACTCGGTGACGGGGTTATGGTTGACCAGATGCTCGGAGACGATACGGGGCACCTTCTCCGGCGTCAGCTTCACGTAGGTGACTTTTTCCTCTCCCGGAACGTAGACCTCGGCGATAGGCTCCAGGCGGCAGACGCCGATGCACCCGGTCTGGGTGACGGTGACGTTTTTCAGCTCCCGCTTGGCCACCTCCTCCAGGAAGGCGGTGAGGACCGGCCGGGCACCGGCGGCGATGCCGCAGGTGGCCATACCCACCACGACCCGGATGTCGTCGGCGCTGTTTTCACGAATATCAATCTGCTTTTGCATCTTCTCTCGGATGGCTCTGAGTTCTTCCAGGCTCTTCATAGTTTCACTCCCTAACGTGTTGGTCTTGGTCCTTGGGACGGCTCACGCCGTCTCCCCTTCCCCCTCCGCCACATAGGAGCGCATCCACTCTGCCACCTCCGGCTCCGAAAGGGGGACGTCGGGCCCCAGCACGGCCCGGATCTCCGCGGTGTCGAAGCGGAACTCACCCCGCTCGGTCCTCCGGGTGTAGGTGAGCTCCATCCCATCCGGCAGGCCCTGGGCCAGCAGGGCCACGGTGGAGGCGGTATCCCCCAGCGGGGGACAGTCGATGTGGTCGGCGTGGAAGGTGGCGGTGACGGTGGTCCCCACCCCCAGCTGGCTCTCCACCCGCAGCCCGCCGCCGGTCTGCTCCGCCGCCAGGCGGAGCAGGGGCAGGCCCAGCCCCACCTTCCGGGTGGTGCGGGTGGTGGTGAAGGGATCGGTGACATTGGCCAGAAACTCCGGGGACATGCCCCGGCCGTCGTCGGCCACCGTGAGCTGGAGCATCCCGCCGTGCTCCTCCACCGTCAGGTCCACATGGCGTGCCCCGGCGGCGATGGAGTTCTGGGCGATGTCCAGCAGATGGAGAGAGAGCTCTTTCATCCCGCAAGCCTCCTCACGGCGGCCCGGCCCTGTCACCGGGCGTGTTTATTCGTAGCGGTCCAGAATGGCCCCCACCTGATCGGGGGTCAGGCGTCCGTAAACATCGTTGTTAATCATCATGACGGGAGCCAGGCCGCAGGCGCCGATGCACCGGCAGGCATCCAGGGAGAACTTCCCGTCTGGGGTGATGGAGCCGGGCTTGATGCCCAGCCGCTGCTGCACGGCCTCCAGCACATCGGAGGCGCCCTTTACGTAGCATGCCGTGCCCAGGCACAGGCTGATCTGGTACTTGCCCTTGGGGTTGAGGGTGAATTGCGCGTAGAACGAGGCCACTCCGTAGACCTCACTGAGGGGAATGTCCAGCCCCTCGGCCACCATGATCTGGACCTCCTCCGGCAGGTAGCCGAAGATCTCCTGGGCGGCCTGGAGCACGGGCATGGTGGCGCCGGGCTGTCCCTTGTGCTCGGCGATGACCGAGCGCAGCCGCGCTTCCTGCTCCGGGGTGCCGTTGTAGGGAACAACGGTCTTCACGTTTGGCATAGTCGCGTTCCTCCTTTTTTCCCATACCGTGGATCGCCCGCCTGGCGGGAGGCCGGCGGGTGACTGACTCTATTCTAAACGTTGATATCCGTTACTTCAACTATTTTATTAGATAAAGTAAACTTTTTGCGGGTGAAAAAAAGCCTCTGCCGCCCGCAAACCCTATCTGCCGCCCCGGCGCAGCCAGGCCAGCACCGCCTCCTTGGACCGGGCGGGCACCTCCATGAACTGCTCTGCCTGGACGATCTGGTGGAGGTAGTGGGCGTCGGTCCCGGTGACCGTTCCCACCCCCCGCAGGTCCCGCCGGGCGCGGATGAAGTCCGGCGGACACCGCCGGGAGATCTCCGCCAGGGGAAAGCCCATGGCCGGGTCCCACAAGCCCAGGTTGGAGAGCAGAGAGAAGCTGTCCCGGTCGATGTGGGCCGGGTAGGCCACCCCGCCGAAGGACTCCACCAGCCCCGCGGCCTCGTAGACCCCGATGGTGGTGGCGCCGGCCAGCAGGGTCGGCTCCTCCCCCACCACGTTGTCGTCCACGTCCATGAGGAGCTGCCGGCCGAAGATGGTGGGATCATTGGTCCGCCCCTCCATGCGGCGGTAGACCTCCGCCTGGAAGGCCATGGCCCGGTCCAGGTCGGGGAACAGACACACCACGTGGACCTCCTCCAGGGTGCACAGCTCCATGCCCGGAAGGGCCAGCAGGCCGTAGGCCTCAGCGGCCTCGCAGAAGGCGGGGCAGTTGCCGCAGGTGTTGTGGTCGGTGAGGGCGGCCACGTCCAGGCCGGAGAGCTTGCACATGCCCGCGATGGTGGCGGGGGTCATGGCCTCGTCCCCGCAGGGGGAGAGGCAGGAGTGGAAATGGAAGTCAAAATACAGTTGGATGCGTGCTCACCTCCCCGCTAGGTTTCTTTTGTCTGTTACCGCATGAGCTGCTTGAGCACGGCGGCGGCATCAAAGGTGGAGAGCTTCGTCCCCAGGATGTTGATATTCTGCTGCTCGGCCCGCTGCCGCAGGGCCTCGTCGGGCTTGACGCCCTCGGTGAGCACCACACAGGAGACCTCCGCCATCAGGGCCACGGCGGCCACGTTCTGGTTGGACATGATGGTCAGCCACACATTGCCGGTCTGGGCACGGCCCATGACCCAGCTGAGCAGGTCACCCACGTAGCCGCCGCTGACCTCCCGCTCGGGTTCGGGCATGATGAATTCTGTCAGGGCCATCACATGGGCCAGTTCTCTTACGTTCAATTCCGGGAACCTCCTTCTGGTTTCTTGCCTGGGACCCGACGCTGCCGGAAGGGCGCGGGCAGGTATTCGTCTGCATCGCCGGTGCCCGCCATGTACTGCATGCGCTCCCGGACTTTAAAGATACAATCCTCCATACTGGCCCGGCCCTGGACCACGTCCTCGGCCAGGGCGTGGCAGGAGGGGGCGCCGCAGGAGCCGCAGTCCAGCCCCGGCAGGCTGCGCTCCAGCTCCTCGATCTTGACCAGCTTCTCCAGGGCGGCGCCCCGGTCCTGATCCAGCTGGAAGGAGGGTAAGTACTGGAGCTCCCGGTCCACCCGGACCAGTTCCCGGTCGCCGCTGCGGAAGTCGTACCGGCTCCGGGACACGGGCAGCCCCTTCATCAGCTTCTTGATCCGCATCCGGGCGCCGTAGGGGTTCTCCACCGTGAGGCAGCCCCCCACGCAGCCCTGTGTACAGGCGCACAGTTCGATGAAGTCGGCCTCGGGGAGGCGGCCGTCCTCGATCTCCTCCAGCATGTTGATGCAGTTCTCGATGCCGTCCACCGCCAGGTAGCTCTGACCCAGCCGGGCGGCCGACTCGCCGCCGCAGCAAGCCCAGCCCACCCCCATGATCCCCGCCGAGGTCATGGGCTTGACCTCCTCCAGATCCCGCATGGGCCCCAGCAGCCGCAGGTAGATGTCACGGATGGCGAAGGCCCCGTCCAGCACCGGTTTTTCCAGACCCTCCGGGGTGTGGGCCGCCGTCACCTGTGAGGAGCAGGGGACGATGGAAAAGACCCCGATCTCCTCCGGCGGAAGCCCCGTCTCGGCCACGGCCTCCCGCCGGGCCAGGATGGCGGCCAGCTCCACCGGGGTGATGGTGTGGGCCACGTTGGGGATGAGCTTGGGGAAGCGGGTGCGGATGAGCCGCAGGATGGTGGGGCAGGCCGAGGAGATCTGGGGCATGACCTTGTCCTCACCGCTGCTGATGGAGTGGCGGGCGTAGTCGGAGAGGATCTCCGCCGCCCGGGCCGTCTCAAAAACCTTCTGGAAGCCGATCTTCAAAAGACCGTTTAATACGATGTCAATGTCGTCCAGATGCTGGAACTGACCGTAGAGGGCGGGGTCAGGCAGGGCCACCCGGTACTGGTACTTCTCCAGCTTCTCCAGGCTGTCGCTCACCGACTTGATGGCCTTGTGGGGACAGACCTGGATGCACTTGCCGCAGTCGATACACCGCTCGTTGAGGATGGTGGCCTTGCCGTTGCGGACCCGGATGGCCTCGGTGGGGCAGTTCTTGATGCAGGTGGTGCACCCCCGGCAGCGCTTGTATTCCAGAATGACGGAATGTTTCATCATGGTGGATCACCCCGTTTCCAAGGGGCGTCCTGACGTCGGACGCCCGGTTTTTCAGTTGATGTGGATCTTCATGGTCACGGTGGTGCCCACGCCCACCTGGGTGTCGATCTGCATGTCGTCGGAGCAGCGCTTCATGTTGGGCAGGCCCATACCGGCGCCGAAGCCCAGATCCCGGGCCACGTCTCCGGCGGTGGAGAAGCCCTCCTCCATGGCCTGGTCCACGTCGGGGATGCCGGGGCCGTGGTCGGTGAGGCGGATGGTGATGGTGTCCATCCCCACGTCTACCTCCACCTCGCCCCCGTCGGCGTGGATGACCATGTTGATCTCGCCCTCATACATGCAGATGGAGGCCCGGCGGATGACCTCCGGCGGCAGCCCCAGCTTCTTTAGGGTCATTTTCATCTTGCTGGAGGCCTCCCCGGCCTGGACCAGGTCGCCGCCGTCCACCTCATAATTCAGCTTCAGATCGCTCATGGTCACTCCCCCGCCAGTCCTCTGCTGTACAGCAGGCCGCAGGCGATGAACATGCGCATCTCGGAGCGCATGACCACGATCTCCCGCTCCCTGGCAAGCTCCAGAATGTCCTCGCCCGGCATCTTCCCACGGACGAAGATGATGCACTTCATGTCCATCATCTCGGCGGTACGCACCACCTGTGGGTTGACCATGCCGGTGAGCAGCAGCGCCTGGTCCTTCACATAGGCCAGCACATCGCTCATGAAATCGCTGGCGCAGGCCGACCGGACCTCCCGGTCCAGGTACTCCTCGCCGCACAGCACCGTGGCGTTCAGGATGTCTCTGATCTCAAACAGATCCATACGCGCTCCCCTTTCGTCGGCCCGTCGGGCCGCACTGGCTGTCTCCGCGCCGGCGGACCGTTCCCCATGGTCACACCGGACGGAGCTTGCTGCGTTTACTATGTTTATTCTATCACATCCCGCCGTCAGATGAAACTGCTTTTTCCATCCCTCCGCCCGGCCCGTGCTTTTTTCCGCCGCGAGCGCATTATACAAAGATGGCGCCTTCCGGCGGCTGTTTTTGTGTCTCTCCATTATTGACATTTGTTTTCCCAGAGGTATATAATACCCTTTAACACAGTAAAGCGGTTTTTGCCGCGGCACTGGGTGTGGGGCGGGCGCCCCAGGTAAAACCGCCCCAAATTACAAATAGGAGGCTTGTCAACCATGAGTAATGCCCGCGTGTACAACTTTTCCGCCGGTCCCTCTATGCTCCCTCTCCAGGTCCTGGAACGGGCGGGCTCAGAGATCACCAACTACCAGGGCTCCGGTATGTCAGTCATGGAGATGAGTCACCGTTCAAAGGTGTTTCAAAAGATCTTTGACGACACCCAGGCCAAATTCCGCCGTCTGCTGAAGGTCCCCGAGGGCTACAAGGTCCTCTTCCTCCAGGGCGGTGCCTCCACCCAGTTCTCCGCCGTGCCCCTGAACCTCATCGGTAAGACGGGCAAGGCCGACTACGCCGTCACCGGCAACTTCTCCAACCTGGCCTACAAGGAGGCCAAGAAGTACGGCACCATCAACCTGGCCGCCTCCAGTGAGGACAGGAACCACACCTACATCCCCACCCAGGACCAGCTGAAGCTGGACCCCGAGGCGTCCTATTTCTACTACTGCGCCAACAACACCATCTACGGCACCGAGTGGCAGTACGTCCCCGACACCGGCGACGTGCCCCTGGTGTGCGATATGTCCTCCGACATCCTGTCCCGTCCGGTGGACGTGAGCAAGTACGGCGTCATCTTCGCCGGCGCCCAGAAGAACATGGCCCCCGCCGGTCTCACCGTGGCCATCGTCCGGGAGGACCTGGCCGGCCATGAGCTGCCCTACACTCCCAAGATGCTGGGCTATCAGATCATGATCGAGAAGGACTCCATGTACAACACCCCGCCCTGCTGGTGCATCTACATGCTGGGGCTGGTGCTGGACTGGCTGGAAGAGCAGGGCGGCGTGGAAGGCATGGAGGCCATCAAGCACGGCAAGGCCCAGATGCTCTACGACGTCATCGACAACTCCAAGCTCTTCACCTGTGCTGCTGAGGTGGGTTCCCGCTCCGACATGAACGTGACCTTCCGCTCCGCCAGCGAGGAGCTGGACGCCAAGTTCGTCGCCGAGGCCACCGCCGCCGGCTTCACCAACCTGAAGGGCCACCGCAACGTGGGCGGCATGCGGGCCAGCATTTACAACGCCATGCCTGTGGAGGGCGTGGAGAAGCTCTGCGACTTCATCAAGGCCTTCGATAAGAACAACTGACCGGGAGCAGCGCTTCTCCACGGGACCCGCAAAGCGGGTCGGCCGTCAGGCCGCCCAAGCGTTTTGCCGAAAGGCAAAACCTTGCCGCAGGCGGAATTCACTTCTGCCGAGGATGAGAAGTCTATCCGGGGTCCCCGCAAAAGGCTCTGCCTTTTGTGGGGAGAAAGCTGTGTGATTTCATCAAGGCCTTTGACAAGAACAACTGAAGCGGTCCCTTGACCGCTCCAAATACTGAATATTGGAGGGAATCCACCATGTTTCGCATCAAAACCATGAACAAGATCTCTCCCACCGGCCTGGCCGTTCTGGACGCCAACCGGTTCACCGTCTCCGACAATGTGGAAAACGAGGACGGCATTTTGGTCCGCTCGGCGGACATGCATGAGTACGCCTTCCCCGACGCCCTGCGGGCCATCGCCCGGGCGGGCGCCGGCACCAACAATATCCCCATCGACCGCTGCTCCGAGGCGGGCGTCGTGGTCTTCAACACCCCCGGCGCCAACGCCAACGCCGTGAAGGAGCTGGTCATCTGCGCCCTGATGCTCTCCTCCCGCGACGTGGTGGGCGGCATCGAGTGGACCAAGGCCCAGCTGGCCGCCGGCGAGGACGTGGCCAAGGTGGTGGAAAAGGGCAAGAGCCAGTTCGTTGGCCCTGAGATCGCCGGCAAGAGCCTGGGCGTCATTGGTCTGGGCGCCATCGGCGTCCAGGTGGCCAACATCGCCACCAAGTTGGGCATGGAGGTCTACGGCTATGATCCCTACCTCTCCGTGGACGCAGCCCTCTCCCTGTCCCGGATGGTCCACCACGTCACCGACCTCACCGCCATCTATAAAAACTGCGACTACATCACCATCCACGTGCCCCAGACCCCGGACACCAAGGGCATGCTCAACGCCGCCGCCTTCGACCAGATGAAGACCGGTGTACGCGTCATCAACCTGGCCCGTGGCGGCCTGGTCAACGACGAGGACATGATCGCCGCCCTGGAGAGCGGCAAGGTGGCCCGGTACGTCACCGACTTCCCCGACAACACCATCACCGCCGCCAAAAACGTGGTGGCCATCCCCCATCTGGGCGCCTCCACTCCCGAGAGCGAGGAGAACTGCGCCGTTATGGCCTCCCAGCAGCTCCGGGACTACCTGGAGACGGGCAACATCCGCAACTCCGTGAACCTGCCCACCCTGGAGCAGGACTGGTCCGGCGAGACCCGGCTGTGCATCATCCACCGGAACATCCCCAACATGCTGGCCTCCATCACCAACACCCTGGCCAAGGACGGTGTGAACGTGGAGAACCTGACCAACAAATCCAAGGGCAACTACGCCTACACCATCGTGGACGTGGGCCAGCGGGTGGGCGACGCCGTGGCCGACGAGATTCGCGCCGTAGACGGCGTGCTCCGGGTCCGGGTCCTGAAGCACTGAGCAGAAACAGAAAAGCATAAAAAACTCCCCCGCGCCATCGGCGCGGGGGAGTTTTCTGTCTTTATGGGTCGTCTTCCTCCACGATCTCAAAGAGATCCTCCACCCCGCAGTTCAGGGCGGTGATGATCTTGGAGAGATTATAGACATCATAGCGGAGCGGTTTATTTTTATAATACCCATCTATGATTTGATATTGGATACCTGTCATTTTTGCAAGGGCATAGCGGCTGATTTTTCGCTCATCCAGATACTGTGCCAGCTTTAACCTCAGTCGCTTCATGGTATCACCTCAATTCAGTATATATCGTAAAAAATGTATCTTGAATTGACAATTTATCTTTTTCAATATATATTGATAACAACATATATTGGAGGTGTATAGGATGCCCGACTATCAAAAACTCTATTCCATTCTTTTCAACGCCATTACGGACACCCTGGAGGATCTGAGAAAGCAGAACTATGGCATGGCGTCGGAACGCCTGATGCATGCCCAACTGACCACGGAGACACTCTACATCGAATCCGGCCCGGAAAAAGAGAAAAACAAAGTAGATAAGAATTGCAATGTATAACGGGAGTGGACAAGATGTCCGCTCCCGTTTCCCATTCGTCTCTCCCGGTGGTCCTCCTGCCCCCGGGCGGCACGGGCGTTACGGAGTAAGCCCGGGACGCAAGCAGACTGGTAGTAGTAGACTTGGGGGGTACATCCAATAGGGGGGAGCCGCAGCTCCCCCCTGCGTTTGGCCGTTTCAAGGGGGAGAGTCCAGAGAGGGGGGAAATCGGAATCCCCTCTCTCTGGTGTGTCTTTGGTTCCTTTCTGCACAAGCAGAAAGGAACGCCCCCGGCAGGGTGGACAACACCGCAAACAGAAATCACTTTTGTTCAGAAGAAAATCGTTCTGCCGCCATCTCCGATGGGGAACGGCCTCCGGCGGGCCCCTTTCTGAATGACCAGAAAGGGGCGAAAGAGTCAGTCAAGGAGGGGGATTTCGATTTCCCCCTCCTTGACAATCCTCCCCTTAAAACGACCAAGCACAGGGGGGCCGCGGCCCCCCTATTGGATGTACCCCCCGGAGCTCTTCTATCGCGAAGCCATTTGCACCGACGGCTTACTTCGTAACGCCGCCGGTGCCCGGGCTGGGGACCACCGGCCGTCGGCCGCAGCACCACCGCAAAAGCAAACGGGCGGGGACCAGCCCCGCCCGTTTGAACGCTGTGCTATTGCAGATCTTCATAGTTGTAGAGCTCCGGCGGCAGCACGTCGGAGAGCTCCACCATCACCGGTAGAAATCCGCCGCTGTAATCCACCTTCGGAGTGCGAAGCGTCTCACCCCGCTCCGGCTTGCGGATGGGCAGGGAGACCACACACCGGGTGACGTCCTCCCGGCTCTCCGCCAGCACGGCACCCCCGTGGAGGGCCACCGTCCGGCGGACCACCTCCAGACCCAGGCCAAGGCCCTGTCTGGGGTCCATCGGGATGGCCGCCAGATCTCCGCCGAACATGCGGGCCACATCCCGCTCATCCAGGGCCCTGCCGGTGTTCCACACCGTCACCACCGCCCGGTCACCCCGGACGGACAGCTTCAGTCCCAGCTTTCCCTTCCGGCCCGCCGCCTTCATGGCGTTGGACACCAGACACAGCAGCATCCGCCGCAGCAGCTTGCTGTCGCCCACGGTGAGCAGGCTGGAGGTCTCCAGGGACCAGGTGAAGTCGTATCCGCCCAAGCGGCAGACACTTTCCACCTCCTCCGCCGTCTCCCGGCATAGTCCGGCCAGATCCATGCCTTGGGGCTGCCAATCCGTCTCGCCGCCGGCCAGCGACAGGTGATCGGCCAGCCGGATGATGCGGTAGAGGCCCTGATTGGCCGCCGACAGATAGCGTTTTACCTTTTCCTCATCCGGGACCTCCTCGGTGGGGTCCAGCCGCTGGAGGGCGGCAGACAGGGTGGCTGTCTCCCGCCGGAGCTGGATGGAGAGCTGCTCCAGCCCCAGCCGGCCTGCACTGCCCTCTCTGGCGCGCAGGACCACCAGCGTACCCCCGCCTGCCGCCTGCAGGGTGGCGGTACAGGGCCAGCCATCCACCTCACCGGCCGCCGCCGCCGGCGGACAGGCCTCCCCCAGAAGGGCCTTCAGTGCCCCAGGGACCTCATCTCCCGCCCGGACGCCGGGAAAATGCCCTTCCGCCGCCCGGTTGCAGTAGGCCACCTTCTCCTCCCGCAGCAGCAGCACCGGCTCCGGAAAGCCGTCAAAAAGCGTTTCATTCCAATCCTCGCCGCTCAAATCGCCCCATACCTCCTCGCCGAACCTTACGGTCCGCCCTTATTTCCGCCCGCCCGACGCGCTTTATTTGCTTAGTCTGCGCCGGTCATCGGAAAGGTACGTTTTTTTCAGTGTACCAAATTCTGGGCCTTCCTACAAGGCGAAATGTCGAATTTTGTCGAAAAAATTTTTTCCGTTTTTTCTTACAAACGAAAGTGAATGAAATTTCTTTAAAAATACCTCTTGATAAAATTCGTCAGCTGCATTATAATGGACCCGCAAAGAAGGGACCCATCGATATTTTATAAGGAGAGAATGCAGCTATGAGCATCAAAATCGGTATCAATGGCTTCGGCAGAATCGGCCGCCTGGTGTTCCGCGCCGGCCTGACCCGCCCTGACGTGGAGTTCGTGGGTATCAACGACCCCGGCATGACCCCCGACTATATGGCCTATATGCTCCGCTACGACACCATCCACGGCCGCTTCGACGGCACCATCGAGTACGATGACAACTCCATCACCGTCAATGGCCACAAGGTCATGGTGTACGCCAAGATGAACCCCTCCGAGATTCCCTGGGGCGAGATCGGCGCTGAGTACGTGGTGGAGTCCACCGGCCTGTTCCTGACCAAGGAGAAGGCTCAGGGCCACATCGACGCCGGTGCCAAGAAGGTCGTTATGTCCGCTCCCTCCAAGGACGACACCCCCATGTTCGTCTGCGGCGTGAACCTGGACAAGTATACCCCCGACATGACCTTCGTGTCCAACGCCTCCTGCACCACCAACTGCCTGGCCCCCATCGCCAAGGTCCTCAACGACAAGTTCGGCATCACCGACGGCCTGATGACCACCGTTCACTCCGTCACTGCCACTCAGAAGACCGTTGACGGCCCCTCCAAGAAGGACTGGCGCGGCGGCCGTGCGGCTACCTACAACATCATCCCCTCCTCCACCGGCGCTGCCAAGGCCGTGGGCAAGGTCATCCCCGAGCTCAACGGCAAGCTGACCGGCATGTCCATGCGTGTTCCCACTCTGGACGTCTCCGTGGTCGACCTGACCGTCAACCTGGCCAAGCCCGCCAAGTACGACGAGATCTGCGCCGCCATGAAGGAGGCCTCCGAGGGTGAGCTGGCCGGCGTGCTGGGCTACACCGACGAGGACGTGGTCTCCTCCGACTTCATCAGCGATCCCCACACCTCCATCTTCGACGCCAAGGCCGGCATCGCCCTCACCGATACCTTCGTGAAGGTCGTGTCCTGGTACGACAACGAGTGGGGTTACTCCAACAAGGTGGTCGACCTCATCACCTATATGTACGGCGTGGACCACAAGTAATTTTCCCTTTTCCTATTACGTTGAAAAAGACCGGACCCATCTGGGTCCGGTCTTGAGCCTGTCGACAAAGTCGACAGGCTCTCTCAAAAATGCAGGCATTTTTTCGAAAAGATGCAGGCCGCTGCATCGCACTCGCTTCGCTCGCACGTTTGCGGCCTGAGCAGTGTTTTTTCCGAGGCACATGTCCCCGGAAAAAACAGACTGTACTTGATTCCGTCGTCTGCGGACGACGGAACTCTGCGAGGCTCTTGCACAAAATCTGACGTATATGCCCTTTTTCGACAACCTGAAGACCGGACCCATCTGGGTCCGGTCTTTTTCTTTTTCCCCCTTGACAAATCTGTGCCACTGTGTCTATACTGTATATGCTGGATATATGCAGTATACCATCTCGAGGTGAACCATGGACATCATCATCAGCAACAGTGCCGGCGTGCCCATCTACGAGCAGATCACCCAGCAGATGAAGGGCCTCATTCTGCGGGGGGAGCTGCGGGAGGGGGAGGCCCTCCCCTCCATGCGCCTGCTGGCCAAGGAACTGCGCATCTCGGTCATCACCACCAAGCGGGCCTACGAGGAGCTGGAGCGTGAGGGCTTTCTCACCACCGTGCCCGGCAAGGGCTGCTTCGTGGCCCCCAGGGATCTGGAGCTGGTCCGGGAGGACTGCCTCCGCCAGGTGGAGGAACACCTCTCCCAGGCGGTGGACATCGCCAAGAGCGGCGGCATCTCTCTGGAGGAGCTCACCGGGGCGCTGAACATTCTATATGGAGACGAGTGATATGGCCAATCTCATCGAAATACGGGGCCTGTGCAAAAGCTACGGCGACTTTTGCCTGGACCACGTGGATCTGACCCTGCCCGGCGGCACCATCCTGGGACTCATCGGGGAGAACGGCGCCGGCAAGACCACCACCATCAAGGCCATTCTGGGACTCATTCACCGGGACGGCGGCTCGGTGCAGGTGCTGGGCCGCGAGGTGACGGAGGGCAGCGATTTTAGGGAGGATATCGGCGTCGTGCTGGACGAGATCGCCTTCCACGACCCACTGAAGGCGCCCCAGGTGGGGAAAATTCTGGCCGGGACCTACCGGAACTGGGACGCCGCCCTCTTTGACGCCTATCTGGACCGGTTCCAGCTGCCCCGGAACAAGAAGATCAAGGAATTCTCCAAGGGCATGAAGATGAAGCTCTCCATCGCCTCCGCCCTGGCCCACCACCCCCGGCTCCTCATCCTGGACGAGGCCACCGCCGGGCTGGACCCGGTGGTCCGCAACGAGCTGCTGGACGAGTTTCTCACCTTCATCCAGGACGAGGACCACGCCGTTCTTCTCTCCAGCCACATCACCAGTGACCTGGAGAAGGCGGCGGACTATGTGACCTACCTCCACAAGGGCAGAGCGGTCCTCCAGGGGGCCAAGGACGAGCTGCTGGACACCTACGGGCGGCTGGTGTGTTCCCGGGCCGACCTGGCGGCGGTGGACCCCGCTCTGCTGGAGGGCACCCGGGTGAGCCAGTTCGGCTGCGAGGCCCTGGTGAAGGACCGGCAGGCCTTCCGGCGGCGGTACCCGGACCTGATGGTGGACCCGGTGACACTGGAGGACATCATGGTATTTACGGTAAGGGGGGACCAAGCATGACCGGTCTTGTAAAAAAAGACCTCTATCTCTCGGTGAGCATGCTCAAAAGCTACGTGCTGGTGGCGGCCGTCTTCGCCGCCCTCACCTTGACGGGTATCTACGACATCTCCTTTTTCGTCACCTATCTGTCGGTGATGTGCATTATGATCCCGGTGAACCTCTTCGCCTATGACGAGCAGGCCCGCTGGGACAAGTACGCCGCCGCCCTGCCCTCCGGTCGGGCGGGGGTGGTGAAGGCCCGGTATCTCTTCGCCATTCTCATCTGTCTGGGCTCCCTGCTTTTTGCCCTGCTCCTCCAGCTGATCGTGGCTCTCTTCACCGGCGCGCGGGGGCAGTCGCGGACGGATCTGCTCCTCAGCGGCCTCCTGCCCACCGCCTACGGCTGTTTCATGAACGCGGTTCTCCTCCCTCTCCTCTTCAAGTTCGGCTCCCAGAAGGGGCGGATTTACCTGCTCCTGGCCCTTGGCGTGGGGGTAGGCGTCATTTTCGGCGGCCTTACGGGTCTCAAGGAGATGGGTATCTCCCTCTCCGAGCTGACCCTTCCCCTCTTTGTACTGCCGGTGGTGGGCCTGCTGACGCTGATCCCCTCCTATTTCATCTCTAGGCGCATCTTTTTCCACAAAGACCTTTGAAATTGTGGAAAAATGGGCGCCGCGGCTTTTGCCGCGGCGCCCATTTTCATCTAAGCAGCTCCCAGGCCGGTCCCGTCCGGCGGTAGAGATGCTCCGCCCGGTCCACCAACGGCGGCTCTCCATCCCAGTCGAACTGCACACAGGTCCCACAGGCTGTGGAAAGCTCCCGGGGCACTGGCATGAGCTGTGTGGAGCAGGCGCCGGAGCTGTGGAGGACACGGCTGGCCAAAATACTGTCGAATTGTGAGGAAAAGGTAGCCAGATAGGTCATGACGAAGCCTTCTTTCCCCTCCCGGCGGGAGGCGTGCGGAAACACGGAAGAAAGCCCCTTACGTATCCCCGGTGCACCAGGGATACGTAAGGGGCTTTTCTTATTCAGCGTGGGGTGATCTCAGCGATTACACCAGCTGCACGATGGCCATCTCGGCGGCATCGCCCCGACGGGGGCCGATCTTCACAACGCGGGTGTAACCGCCGTTGCGGGAGGCGTACTTGGGGCCGATCTCGTCGAAGAGCTTCTTGGCCACATCCTCCTTGGTGATGAAGGCCAGAGCCTGACGATAGGTGGCCAGGTTGTTGTGCTTGGCCAGGGTAATCATCTTCTCGGCCACAGGAGCCACTTCCTTGGCGCGGGCGTAGGTGGTCTTGATCTGGCCGTTCTCCAGCAGATAGGTCACCATGGCGCGGAGCATAGCCTTACGCTGGTCAGAACGCTTACCAAGCTTACGATATCCGGACATTGTGATACACTCCTCAATCGGCGTTTCGCACAGCGAACGCCCTTCTCTGTAAATTCGTCCTGAGGGCGGTGGCCCTCGGGAGGACGTAGGCCGGGACGGTGTCCCGGGTCCGGGAGGGGACGTTACATGCCCCCCGGACCGCCCTCCGGCACAGCCTTAATTGTTGCTGTCGTCGCTGGCCAGGGACAGACCCATCATAGCCAGCTTGTTGATGACCTCTTCCAGGCTCTTGCGGCCCAGGTTGCGCACCTTCATCATCTCGTCCTCGGTCTTGGAGATGAGGTCCTCCACCGTGTTGATGTTGGCGCGCTTGAGGCAGTTGAAGGAACGGACCGACAGGTCCAGCTCCTCGATGGTCAGCTCCAGGACCTTGTCCCGCTGGGCCTCCGCCTTCTCCACCACCGTGGACTTGTTGCCCATGGTCTCAGAGAGATCGGTGAAGAGCATGAAGTGGTCCACCAGGATCCGGGCGCCCAGACTCACCGCGTCCCGGGCGGTGATGGTGCCGTTGGTCCACACCTCCAGGGTCAGCTTGTCGAAGTCGGTGAGGTCGCCCACACGGGTGTTCTCCACCGTGTAGTTCACCTTCTTCACAGGCGTGTAGATCGAGTCCACCGGGATGAGTCCGATGACCGTCTGGGCCGGCTTGTTCCGGTCGGCGGGGACATAGCCACGGCCGTGGGACAGCGTCAGCTCCATGTTGAGGGAGGCGTCAGGGCCCAGGGTGGCAATGTGGTGGTCGGGATTGAGGACCTCCACCTCGCCGTCGGCCTTGATGTCACCGGCGGTGACCTCGCCCTCGCCGTTGGCCTCGATATAGACGGTCTTCACGCCCTCGGAGTGCAGCTTGGCAATGATGCCCTTCACGTTGAGGACGATCTCAGTCACATCTTCCTTGACGCCGGGGATGGTGCAGAACTCATGCTGGACGCCGGCGATCTTGATGGAGGTCACCGCGGTGCCAGGCAGAGAGGACAGCAGAATCCGGCGCAGGGAGTTACCCAGAGTGGTGCCGTAGCCGCGCTCCAGCGGCTCCACCACATACTTGCCATAGGAGCCGTCGCCAGGGTTCTCCACGCATTCGATGCGCGGCTTTTCGATTTCTACCATGAAACAGTTACCCTCCTTGTTGCGGCGGCAGAACGGGCAGGCTCTGCCGTATCGTCGTTAGGTTCATTGGGACGCGGGGGCGATGCCCCCGCTCTCCCACAGTCGAGGGTATCAAATGAATTACTTAGAATACAGCTCGACGATCAGGTGCTCCTCGATGGGCAGGTCGATGTCCTCCCGGGCGGGAGTGCCGACGACCTTGGCCACCAGGGTGTTCTGGTCGAAGTCAAGCCACTTGGGGGCGGGACGGGAGCCGTTGGCCTCCAGGGAAGCCTTGAACTTATCCAGGCTGCGGCTGGAGTCCTTCAGAGCGATGACCTCGCCGGGCTTCACCAGGTAAGAGGGGATATCCACCTTCTTGCCGTTGATGGTGAAGTGGCCGTGACGGACCAGCTGACGGGCCTCAGGACGGCTCATGGCGAAGCCCAGACGGTAGATGACGTTGTCCAGGCGGGACTCCAGGATGGCCAGCAGGTTCTCACCGGTGACGCCCTTCTTGGAGGAAGCCATCTCGTAGTACTTGGCGAACTGGCTCTCCAGCACGCCGTAGTAGCGGCGGGCCTTCTGCTTCTCGCGCAGCTGCATGCCGTACTCGCTCATCTTCTTGTTCCGCGCGTTGCCGTGCTGGCCGGGCGCGAAGGGGCGGCGCTCCATGGCGCACTTGTCGGTGTAGCAGCGGTCACCCTTCAGGAAGAGCTTCTGGCCCTCCCGGCGGCACATGCGGCAGACCGCTCCGGTATATCTTGCCATATTGTAATTCCCTCCTCTAAATCAGACGCGGCGGCGCTTGGGCGGCCGGCAGCCGTTGTGGGGAACGGGGGTCACGTCCTTGATGAGGGTGACTTCCAGGCCCACGGCCTGCAGGGCGCGGATAGCGGCCTCACGGCCGGCGCCGGGGCCCTTCACGTACACCTCAACGGTCTTCAGGCCGTGCTCCATGGCCGCCTTGGCAGCGGTCTCAGCAGCGGTCTGAGCGGCGAAGGGGGTGGACTTACGGGAGCCGCGGAAGCCAAGGCCGCCGGAGGAGGCCCAGCTCAGGGCGTTGCCGCCCATGTCGGTCACAGTGACCATGGTGTTGTTGAAGGAGGAGCGGATGTGCACCTGGCCCTTCTCGATATTCTTACGCTCGCGGCGCTTACGCACCACTTTCTTGCCGTTCTTAGCAGCAGTAGCCATGTGTATCTTCCCTCCTTACTTCTTCTTATTGGCGACGGTACGCTTGGGACCCTTGCGGGTACGGGCGTTGGTCTTGCTACGCTGGCCGCGGACGGGCAGGCCCTTGCGGTGCCGCATGCCGCGGTAGCAGCCGATCTCGGTCAGGCGCTTGATGTCCATGGCGACATCGCGGCGGAGGTCGCCCTCCACGGTGTAGCCGTTGGCGATCACTTCACGCAGCTTGGCCTCGTCGTCCTCGGTGAGATCCTTCACGCGGGTGTCGGGGTTGATCCCGGCCTCCTTCAGGATCTTGTTGGCGCTGGTGCGCCCAATGCCGAAGATGTAAGTGAGGCCGATCTCCACTCGCTTATCCTTCGGCAGGTCAATGCCGGCAATACGTGCCATATTTCTTCAGCGCCTCCTTTAACCTTGTCTCTGCTTGTGCTTGGGGTTTTCGCAAATAACCATGACTTTGCCCTTGCGCTTAATGATCTTGCACTTCTCGCACATGGGCTTCACGGACGGTCTGACTTTCATTGTTGAAACCTCCTATGAATGCCTGATGGCCCCGGCGGGGGCGGGGGCAAGGCCCCTCGGCCGCCGGTCGTTTACGTCGTGGCAGGGCGGAGCCGCCTGCGGCGGGCCCACCCGTCCTGCTCCTCCGGTCTGGGAAGCGCCCTGCGCTTCCGGGGGCGGAGGCCACCCATTCAGCCGCGGCGCGGGCCGCGGACGTATTACTTGCTTCTCCAGGTGATCCGGCCCCGGGTCAGGTCATACGGAGACATCTGCACCGTGACCTTGTCGCCGGGGAGGATCCGGATGAAGTTCATGCGGAGCTTTCCGGAGATATGGGCCAGAATGATGTGCCCATTCCCGATGTCCACATGGAAGGTCGTGTTGGGCAGGGATTCGGTGACGATCCCCTCCAGCTCGATCATATCGCTTTTTGCCAAGCCTATTTCCCTCCTTGGTGGCGGAAGGCCCCCAGGGCCCTCCTGAGCTCACTGTCGGACACCGTGAGTCCGTCCTCCAGCTTCCGGATGGCCGGATGCTGAAACGTACCCCGGCACACCATGTCCACATGTCCTGCTTTCTTCCGCTTGGGAGAGACCGCCTTTCGGCGCTTCCCGTCGGCCAGAAGGAGGCATTCCCCCTCCTGCCCCAGGACGCACAGCAGTGTGTCCCTGTCCCGCCCGGCCGTGGAGCGGACGATCCAACCTCTGCATGCCTGCATCAGAGATCTCCGCCCAAGGGGGTCAGGAGCTCGGGCTCCCCTTCGGTGATGAGGATGGTGTTTTCATAGTGGGCGGCCAGGGAGCCATCCACCGTGACGGTGGTCCAGCCGTCCTTCAGGACCCGGACCTCCCAGCCGCCGGCGTTGACCATGGGCTCCACAGCCAGCACCATGCCCGGCAGCAGCCGGGCGCCGTGTCCGGCGGGGCCGAAGTTGGGCACCTCCGGAGGCTCGTGGAGCTTGGCGCCCACGCCATGGCCCACAAAGCTGCGGACCACAGAGTAACCGTTTTTCTCCACATACTGCTGTACCGCGTGGGAGATGTCGCTCACCCGGTGGCCCGGGGTAGCCATCTTGATGCCCTCAAAGAAGCTCTGGCGGGTCACGTCGATGAGCCGCCGGGCTTCCGGGGAAATCTTGCCGCAGGCAAAGGTGCCGCAGCAGTCCCCGTGGAAGCCGTCCAGATAGGCACCCACATCCACACTGACGATATCGCCCTCCACCAGCTTCCGGTGATCCGGAATGCCGTGGATGACCACTTCGTTGATGGAGATACAGGCGGAGCCGGGGTAGCCGCTGTAATTGAGGAAGGAGGGCTCAGCGCCATGGGAGCGGATGAAGTCACGCACCGCATGGTCGATCTCCAGAGTGGAGACTCCCGGCTTGACCATGGAACCGGCCAGCGCGCGGGCCTGGGACGTCAGAGCCCCGGCCCGGCGCATGAGCTCGATCTCACGGTCGGATTTGATGGAGATCATGTCCAATGGGATGCCTCCAGGACCTGCTTGATGGCCCGGGTGGTATCCTCGATGGTGCCCAGGTCGCCGGGCACCACGTTGAGCTTGCCGCGCTCCTGATAGAAGTGCTTCAGGGGCTCGGTCTCGTCGTGGTAGACCACCAAGCGGGCCCGGACAGTCTCGGGCTTGTCGTCGTCCCGCTCCACCAGCTCGCCGCCGCACAGGTCACAGACGCCGGCAGTCTTGGGGGGCTTGGACTCCACATGGAAGGGGGTGCCGCACTTGGCGCAGACACGACGGCCATCCATGCGCTTGACAATGGCCTCATCGGAGATCTCCAGGGAAATGACGTGGTCAAACTGAATGTCGTGGGCTTCCAGGGCCTCAGCCTGGGCGATGGTGCGGGGCACACCGTCCAGAATAAAACCCTTGGCGCAGTCGGCCTCGGCCAGGCGCTCCTGGATGATGCCGATGATGACCTCGTCGGGCACCAGCTTACCGGCATCCATATAGCTCTTGGCCTTCAGGCCAATGGGGGTGCCGGCCTTGACGGCGGCACGGAGGATGTTGCCGGTGGAAATGGTAGGGATATTCAGGTCACGGGACAGGACCTCGGCCTGGGTGCCCTTTCCGGCGCCCGGAGGCCCTAACAGGATCAGCTTCATACCCACTGCCTCCTTACTCAAGGAAGCCCTTGTAGTGCCGCATGAGCATCTGGGCCTCCAGAGCCTTCATGGTCTCCAGAGCCACGCTGACCACGATGATGATGGAGGTACCACCGATGGCCAGGTTCCGCACCCCAATGATGTTCTGAGTCACGATGGGGGCGATGGCAATGATGGACAGGTAGATGGCGCCGAACAGGGTGATCTTGCCCAGCACCTTGCTGATGAAGTCGGCGGTGGGCTTGCCGGGACGGAAGCCGGGGATAAAGCCGCCGTTCTTCTTCAGGTTGTTGGCCACCTCAATGGGGTTGAACTGCATGGTGGAGTAGAAATAGCTGAAGCCCAGGATCAGCAGGAAGTAGATGATGGAGTAGAGGACACCGGTGGTGTCGAACACCCGCATCAGACCACCGCCGAAGCCTTCGCTCTCGGTAGTCCAGCCAGCGAACATGCCGATGGTGGCAGGCAGGGAGGCAATGGACTGAGCGAAGATGATGGGCATGACGCCGGACATGTTCACCTTCATGGGGATGTGGCTGGACTGGCCGCCATACATCTTCCGGCCCACCATACGCTTGGCGTACTGCACGGGCAGACGGCGCTCGGCGTTGGAGATGAAGACGATGAGGACCACGATGGCCAGCATACCGATGACGATGAGGATGGCGCCCCACCAGGGAAGCACGAAGCTGCCCTCAGCAGGGGACTCCTGGAGGGAGTTCTGCACACCGTACCACATGGTCATGACCATGTTGGGCACGCGGGACACAATACCGGCAAACAGGATAATGGAGATGCCGTTGCCGATGCCGAACTCGGTGATCTGCTCACCCAGCCACATGACAAAGGCGGAACCGGCGGTGAAGCTGAGGACGATCACTATGCCGGCCCAGATACCGTTCATGCCGCCCAGCGCCAGCAGGTTGTTGGTGCGGATGAGGGTGTAGTAGCCAAAGCCCTGCAGGAGGGCGATGCCCACGGTGGTGTACCGGGTGATGGCCGCGATCTTCTTCCGGCCCTCCTCGCCGCCCTCCTTCTGGAGACGCTCCAGAGCGGGGATGGCGACGGTGAGGAGCTGGATGATAATGGAGCTGTTGATATAGGGCTGCACGCCTAAGGCAAACACCGTGGCGGTGGCGAAGGCGCCGCCGCTCATGGCGTTGATCATGCCGAAGATGGTGCCGCTCATGCTGTTGAGGTAGTTGCCCAGCAGTTCCTTATCCACGAAGGGAACAGGGACCGCAGTGCCCAGCCGGAAGATGAGCAGGGCGAAGATGGTGAACATGATCTTCTTCCGCAGCTCAGGAATCTTCCAGGCGTTACGGATGGTCTGGATCACTTCAGACCACCTCGTACTTTCCACCTGCCGCCACGATCTTCTCCTTGGCGGAGGCGGAGAAAGCGTTGGCCCGGACGGTCAGCTTCTTCTCGAGGCTGCCGTTGCCCAGGATCTTCACGCCGTACTCGCACTTGGAGAGGATACCCATCTCCAGCAGATCGCAGACGTTGACGGTGGCCCCATCTTCAAATTTGTTCAGGCTGGAGACATTGACGATCTCCAGGGGCTTGGCGAAGATGTTGTTGAAGCCCCGCTTGGGGATGCGGCGGACCAGAGGCATCTGGCCGCCCTCGAAACCGGCGCGGACACCGCCGCCGGAACGGGCCCACTGGCCCTTGTGGCCGCGGCCGGCGGTCTTGCCGTTGCCGGAGCCATGACCGCGGCCCTTGCGGAAGGCGCTCTTAACAGAGCCGGGCGCGGGGGAGAGTTCATGCAGATTCATTTCGCGCAACCTCCTCACTGTTCCTCGGTGACCTGGAGCAGGTAACCGATATGGGCGATCTTGCCGCGGGTAGCCTCGTTGTCGGGCTGCACGGTGGTGTCGCCGATCTTGCGCAGGCCCAGAGCCTCGGCAGTCGCCTTGTGCTTGGCGATGCGACCGTTCAGGCTCTTGACCAGCTTGATGTTCAGCTTAGCCATTTCTAGCCCTCCTTAACCTACGATCTCGTCCACGCTCTTGCCGCGGACACGGGCGACCTCCTCGGGACCACGGAGAGCCTTCAGGCCCTCGAAGGTGGCGGAGACCACGTTCTGCTGATTGTTGGAGCGCAGGCACTTGGCACGGATGTCCTTGATGCCGGCGGCTTCCATGACGGCACGGACAGGGCCGCCAGCGATGATGCCGGTACCGGGGCCAGCGGGCTTCAGGAGCACGCGGCCGGCGCCGAACTCACCAATGACCTCGTGGGGAATGGTGGTGCCGGACAGGCTCACATTGATCATGTTCTTCTTGGCGTCCTCGATGCCCTTGCGGATGGCCTCGGGCACCTCAGCGGCCTTGCCCAGACCGAAGCCCACGCGGCCCTTCTCGTCGCCCACGACCATGAGAGCGGCGAACTTGAAGATGCGGCCGCCCTTGACGGTCTTGCTGACGCGGTTCAGAGAAACGAGCTTCTCGGTGAACTCGCTGGGTTCTCTTTCAAATCTAGCCATGTTCGTTCTCTCCTCCCCTTAAAATTCCAGGCCGCCCTCACGGGCGCCCTCGGCTAGGGCCTGGACCCGGCCGTGGTAGACGTAACCGCCACGGTCGAAGACCACGGTGGTGATACCGGCGGCCTTGGCGCGCTCGGCCACCAGCTGACCCACCATCTTGGCGGCGTCGGTCTTGGTGCCGTCGCAGTTGAAGCTCTTCTCCAGGGAGGAAGCGGAGACCAGGGTCTTGCCGGCCACATCGTCGATAATCTGGGCGTAGATGTTGGTCTCGCTGCGGAACACGTTCAGGCGGGGTCTCTCGGGCGTGCCGGAGATTTTTCCGCGCACTCTCTTGTGGCGCTTAAGCCGCTGAGCGTTGGTATTGGGTCTGTTGATCATTTAGGCACACCTCCTTATTTCTTCTTGACGCCGGTCTTGCCTTCCTTGCGGCGGATGACCTCGTCAGTGTATTTGATACCCTTGCCCTTGTAAGGCTCGGGGGGTCTTTTCTCTCTGACCTCGGCGGCAAACTGGCCCACCTTCTGCTTGTCGGCACCAGAGATAACGATCTTGTTGGGGTTGGGCACGTCGATGGAGATGCCCTCAGGCTCCTCCATGGTGACCTGATGGGAGAAGCCCAGGTTCATGACCAGCTTGTTCCCCTCTTTGGCCACACGGTAACCAACACCGTTGACGTCCAGCTCCTTCTTGAAGCCGTCGGTCACGCCCACCACCATGTTGTGGAGCAGGCTGCGGGTCAGGCCGTGCAGGGCACGGTTCTCCTTGGCGTCGTTGGGACGGGTCACGTGGAGCTCGCTGCCCTCCTGGCTGATGGTCATGGCGGGGCTGAGCTGCTGGGTGAGGGAGCCCTTGGGGCCCTTCACAGTGACCAGGTTGTCGCTGCCGATGGTGATCTCCACGCCGGCGGGAACAGAGATAGGCGCTCTTCCGATTCTAGACATTTCTCTCTCCCTCCTTACCACACGAAGGCCAGGACTTCACCGCCGACATGCTGCGCGCGGGCAGCCTTGTCGGTCATGACGCCCTTGGACGTGGACACGATGGCGATACCCAGTCCGCGGAGGACACGGGGGAGCTCGTCGGCTCCGGCGTACACCCGCAGGCCGGGCTTGGAAACACGGCGAAGGCCGGTGATGACCTTTTCCTTGTTGGCGTTGTACTTCAGGGTGATGCGGATCACGCCCTGAGTGCCGTCGTCGATCAGCTGGAAGTTCTTGATATAGCCTTCATCCAGCAGGATCTGGGCGATGGACTTCTTCATGTTGGACGCGGGCACGTCCACGGTGTCATGCTTGGCGTTGTTCGCGTTGCGGATGCGGGTGAGCATATCCGCAATGGGGTCCGTGATATGCATGAGTCTTTACCTCCTTATAGAGTTACAGGCCGCAGCCTGTTTCGGCGGAAGGTATCGGAGCTAGGTGGGCTCCGACCTGTTGACCACCGGCTGGGGGTTTATTCAAAAGCCGTGGTTGGGGCGGCACAGGGCCGCCCCTGTGACAGCTTTTGGACGTTGGGAACGCTCCGTCGGGAGCGGATTACCAAGAGGCTTTCTTGACGCCGGGGATCTGGCCCTTATAAGCCAGCTCGCGGAAGCAGATACGGCAGATGCCGTAGTCACGCAGGTAAGCGTGGGGACGACCGCAGATCTTGCACCGGTTGTAGCGCCGGGTGGAGAACTTGGGCTCACGCTGCTGCTTGAGGATCATAGATTTCTTAGCCATTTGTCATTCTCCTCCTTACGCCTGGGCGAAGGGAGCGCCGATCTGGGTCAGCAGCTCCTTGGCCTCTTCGTCGGTCTGAGCGGTGGTGCAGAACACGATGTCCAGGCCGCGGATCTTGTCGATCTTGTCATACTCGATCTCGGGGAAAATGAGCTGCTCCTTCAGGCCCAGAGCGTAGTTGCCGCGGCCGTCGAAGGCGTTGGGGTTGATGCCGCGGAAGTCACGCACACGGGGCAGAGCCACGTTGAAGAGACGATCCAGGAACTCCCACATACGGTCGCCGCGGAGGGTGACCTTGGCGCCGATGGGCATGCCCTCACGGAGCTTGAAGTTGGCCACGGACTTCTTGGCCTTGGTGATGATGGCCTTCTGGCCGGTGATCTTGGTCAGGTCGCCCACGACGGCCTCCAGGACCTTGGAGTTGTCCCGGGCCTCGCCGCAGCCGCAGTTGACCACGATCTTGTCCAGCTTGGGGATCTGCATGGAGCTCTTGTAGCCGAACTTCTGCATGAGAGCAGGAGCGACCTCGGCCAGGTACTTAGCCTTCAGGTTAGGCACTTTCTTATCAGCCATTGTCTATTCTCCTCCTCTCTCAGATCTCGGCGCCGCACTTCTTGCAGATGCGGACCTTCTTGCCGCCCTCGACCTTGTGGCCGATGCGGGTGGGCTTGTTGCACTTGGGGCAGACCTTCTGCACCTTGCAGGCATAGATGGGGGCTTCCTTCTTCAGGATGCCGCCCTCCTCGCCCTGCTTGCGGGGCTTGGTGTGACGGGAGACCACGTTGACCTTCTCCACGATCACCTTGCTCTCCTTGGGCATGACGCGCAGGACCTTGCCCTGCTTGCCCTTATCCTTGCCGGAGAGCACGACCACCAGGTCGTCCTTCTTGATGCTCATCTTGTTCATGTTCTCTCCTACCCCCTTACAGCACTTCGGGAGCCAGGGACAGGATCTTCATGTAATCCTTGTCGCGCAGCTCGCGGGCCACGGGCCCAAAGATACGGGTACCGCGGGGATTCTTGTCGTCCTTGATGAGGACGGCGGCGTTGTCGTCGAAACGGACATAGCTGCCGTCGGCGCGGCGGACGCCCCGGGAGGAACGGACGATAACGGCCTTGACGACCTCGCCCTTCTTCACGGTGCCGCCGGGCTGAGCCTTGCGGACGGAGGCCACGATCACATCGCCGATGTTGCCGAACTTGCGCTTAGAGCCGCCCAGCACACGGATGGTCTTGATCTCCTTGGCGCCGGTATTATCGGCGACCTTCAGATAGCTTTCCTGCTGAATCATAACGGCACCTCCTTACTTCGCTTTCTCGATAATCTCGACCACGCGCCAGCGCTTGTCCTTGGACAGGGGGCGGGTCTCCATCACCTTGACGCGGTCACCCACGCCACAGGAATTCATCTCGTCATGGGCCTTGAGCTTGTAGGTCCGCTTGACGATCTTCTTATACAGGGGGTGGGCCACACGGTCGGCAATGGCAACCACCACAGTCTTGTCCATCTTGTCAGAGACAACCAGGCCGACTCTGGTCTTGCGGGAAGAAGTTCTGTTCTCCATTGTCTAGGTTCCTCCTTCTTATCGGCCTGCGAGCTGCTGCTCACGGATCATGGTCTTGACTCGGGCAATGTCTTTCTTGACCTCCGCGATGCGGATGGGGTTGTCGAGCTGGTTGGTGGCGTGCTGGAGACGGAGCTGGAACAGGTCCTTCTTCAGGTCCAGCAGCTTGGCGTCCAGCTCGGCGGCGGACATCTTGCGTACCTCAGTTGCCTTCATCATTATTCACCACCATTCTCGGTCTCGGCGGTCTGCTTCGCCACGATCTTGCACTTGACAGGCAGCTTGTGGGAGGCCAGACGCAGGGCCTCGCGGGCGATCTCCTCGGAGACGCCGGCGATCTCGAACATGACACGGCCGGGCTTGACCACGGCCACCCAGTACTCGGGGGAACCCTTACCGGAACCCATACGGGTCTCAGCGGGCTTCTCGGTGATGGGCTTATCGGGGAAGATCTTGATCCAGACCTTACCGCCACGCTTGGTGTAACGGGTCATGGCGATACGGGCGGCCTCGATCTGGTTGGAGGTGATCCAGGCGGGCTCGGTGGCCTGGAGGCCAAACTCACCGTAGGTCACGGTGTTGCCACGGGTGGCCTTGCCCTTCATGCGGCCGCGGTGGACGCGGCGGTATTTCACTCTCTTAGGCAGCAGCATTAGTTGGCGCCTCCTTCCTTAGCAGCGGGAGCGGCGGGACGGGCGCCGCCCTGAGGACGAGCCCCACCCTGGGGACGGTTGAAGCCGCCCTGACGGGGGCCGCGGTCGCCGTTTCTCCGGTCACCGCCGAAGCCGGGCTTGCGATCACCGAACTTGCGGTCATCGCGGCGGCGGGGACGGTCGGGGCGCTCCTTGAAGTTCTTGGTGTCCAGGGTGCGGGGGGTGGTCCGCAGGGCCTGGGAGAGGACCTCGCCCTTGTAAATCCAGCACTTCACACCGATGCGGCCGTAAGTGGTAGCGGCCTCGGCAAAGCCGTAGTCGATGTCAGCGCGGAGGGTCTGCAGGGGGATGGTGCCGTCGTGATAGTGCTCGGTGCGGGCGATCTCGGCGCCGTTCAGACGGCCGGAGCACTGCACCTTGATGCCCAGGGCGCCCATACGCATGGCGCGGCCCATGGCGTTCTTCATGGCGCGGCGGAAAGCGATACGCTTCTCCAGCTGCTGGGCGATGTTCTCAGCCACCAGCTGGGCATCCATATCGGGGTTCTTGACCTCAACGATGTTGAGGGCCACGCTCTTGCCGATCATCTTCTCGACCTCGAGGCGGATGCGCTCGATCTCAGTGCCGCCCTTGCCGATGACCACGCCGGGACGGGCGCAGTGCAGGTAGATGCGCACCTTGGCGTTGTCCCGCTCGATCTCGATCTTGGGGATGCCGGCGGAATACAGGGTCTTCTTCAGGTAGTTGCGGATCTTGTTGTCCTCGACCAGCAGGTCGCCCACCTTCTCATTGCGGGCATACCAGCGGGAGTCCCAATCCTTGATAACACCCACGCGCAGGCCGTGGGGATTCACTTTCTGTCCCATAGATTCTGCCTCCTCCCTTTAGCGCTCTTCCACAGCGATGGTGACGTGAGAAGTGCGCTTGTTGATCCGGTAGCCGCGGCCCTGGGCCCGGGGCATCATGCGCTTGATGATGGGGCCGGGGGTGGCGAAGGTCTCGGAGACATACAGCTTCTCGGGATCCATCCCGTGGTTGTTCTCGGCGTTGGCCGCGGCGCTCTTGAGGAGCTTGAGCATGGGCTCAGAGGCGGCCTTGGGGGTATTCATCAGGATCGCGGTGGCCTGGGCCACGCTCTTCCCACGGATCAGGTCGCAGACGATCTGCACCTTGCGGGGAGAGATCCGGACATATCTCAGATGTGCTTTGGCTTCCATACTATCTCTCTCCTCCTTACTTGCCGGACTTGGCG
The DNA here is from genome assembly GCF_900626145.1 of Intestinimonas timonensis. Taxonomy (GTDB): domain Bacteria; phylum Bacillota; class Clostridia; order Oscillospirales; family Oscillospiraceae; genus Intestinimonas; species Intestinimonas aquisgranensis. The sequence goes on from NZ_LR130816.1 coordinate 301,443, forward strand.
CCCGCGTGACCCTTGAAGGTGCGGGTGGGGGCGAACTCGCCCAGCTTGTGGCCGACCATATCCTCGGTCACATAGACGGGCACGTGCTTGCGGCCGTCGTGGACGGCGAAAGTGTGACCGACGAAAGCGGGGAAGATGGTGGAGGCGCGGCTCCAGGTCTTCAGGACCTTCTTGTCCCCGGTCTTGTTCATCTCATCGACCCGCTTGAGCAGCTCGGGGGCGCAAAACGGGCCTTTCTTAATGCTTCTGGACATGTTTCACAGCCTCCTTACTTCGCGTTGCGGTGCTTGACGATGAACTTCTCAGTGCGGTTCTTCGTCTTGCGGGTCTTGTAGCCCATGGCCGGCTTGCCCCAGGGGGTAACAGGGCCGGGACGACCGACGGGGCTCTTGCCCTCGCCGCCGCCGTGGGGGTGGTCATTGGGGTTCATGACGGAGCCGCGGACGGTGGGCCGCCAGCCCATGTGGCGCTTACGGCCGGCCTTACCGATCTGGATGTTGGCGTGGTCGGTGTTGCCCACCTGACCGATGCAGGCCTTGCACTCCTCACGGATATAGCGGACCTCGCCGGAGGGCAGACGGACCTGAGCCATGCCGTTCTCCTTGGCCATCAGCTGGCCAGCCACACCAGCGGAGCGCACCAGCTGGGCGCCCTTACCGGGGTAGAGCTCGATGTTGTGGATGAGCTCGCCCACGGGGATGTTGGCGATGGGCAGGCAGTTGCCGGGCAGGATGTCGGCCTCGGGACCGGACACGATCTTGTGGCCGGGCTTCAGGCCCACAGGAGCCAGGATATAGGCCTTCTCGCCGTCGGTGTACTGGATGAGGGCGATGTTGGCGGAGCGGTTGGGATCGTACTCCAGGCGGATCACGGTGGCCTCGACGCCGTCCTTCTGGCGCTTGAAGTCGATGATGCGGTACTTGCGCTTGTTGCCGCCGCCGCGGTGGCGGACGGTGATGCGGCCGTAGCTGTTGCGGCCGGCGTTCTTCTTCAGGTTCTCAATCAGGCTGCGCTCGGGCTTGGCCTTCTTGTCGATGCCCTCGAAGGCCGACACGGTCATGTGGCGGCGGGAGGGCGTCGTGGGCTTATAAGTCTTGATTGCCATTCCTCTTCTCCTCCTTACGCCTCAAAGAACTCGATGGCCTTGGAGTCGGCGGTCAGAGTGACCATGGCCTTCTTCCAGGAGGCGCGGCGGCCAGCGGGGAACCGGCCCATGCGCTTCTCCTTGCCATACATGTTGATGGTGTTGACCTTGGCCACCTTCACGCCGAAGATCTCCTCCACCGCCTTGGCGATCTCGATCTTGTTGGCGTCCTTGGCGACCTCAAAGGTGTAGCGCTTGTCCTCGGTCATCGACATGGACTTCTCGGTGATGATGGGGCGCTTGATGATGTCATAAGCCTTAGTCATTACGCGAACACCTCCTCGATGACGGCCAGCGCAGCCTTGTCCACGATGAGCTGCTTGGCATTCAGGATGTCATAGACGTTGATGAGCTTGGCGGTGGTGGCGGACACGCCGGGGATGTTCCGGGCGGACTTGACCACGTTCATGTCCACCTCAGGGGTGACCAGCACGGCCTTGCCGGCGTTCACGGCGTTGAGGAAGCTCTGGACGGTCTTGGTCTTGATCTCGGGGACGGTCAGGCTGTCCACCACGATCACATTGCCCTCGGCGGCCTTGGCGGAGAGGACGCTCTTCAGAGCCAGGCGGCGCACCTTCTTGTTGAGGGTGTAGCGGTAGGACCGGGGCTTGGGGGCGAACACGATGCCGCCGTGGGTCCACTGGGGAGCCCGGGTGGAACCCTGACGGGCGCGGCCGGTGCCCTTCTGACGGTAGGGCTTGATGCCGCCGCCGGAGACCTCGGCGCGGGTGAGGGCGGACTGGGTACCCTGGCGGCAGTTGGCCAGGTGATTCTTCACAACGGCGTGAACAACGGTCTCGTTGGGCTCGATCCCGAACACAGCTTCGGAGAGCTCCACTTCGCCGATCTGAGCGCCGGTCATGTTAACAACGATTGCCTTAGGCATTTGGTCTCTCTCCTTTCTTACTTGTTACGGGCGGAAGCCTTCTGGGGATTGACGCGGGCAGAGGCCTTCTGCGGGTTGATGCTGGCATTGGCAGCGGTGCCCTTCTCCTTGACGTTGATCACGGAGTTGCGCACGTACACGATGCCGCCCTTGGGGCCGGGGATGGCGCCGCGGACAGCGATGATGCCCAGCTCATTGTCCACCTTGACCACGTCCAGGTTCAGGACAGTGACCTGCTCGTCGCCCATGTGGCCGGCGCCGATCTTGCCCTTGAAGATCCGGGAGGGATCGGTGGCGGGGCCCATGGAACCGGCGTGACGGTGCACAGGACCGCCGCCGTGGGTGGTGGGGGTGCGGCCAGCGCCGTAGCGCTTCACAACGCCGGCGTAGCCCTTACCTTTGCTGACGCCGGTGACGTCCACGCGGTCGCCCTCAGCGAAGGTATCCACCTTGATCTCGTCGCCCACGTTGAGGGCGGCGCTGTTGGAGAGCTTGAACTCCTTGAGGTACTTCTTCCGGGCGTCGCCAGCCTTCTTCAGGTGGCCCAGCTCGGGCTTGGTGAGCTTCTTCTCGGCAACGTCCTCGTAGCCCAGCTGCACGGCCTCGTAGCCGTCCTTCTCAGCGGTCTTCTTCTGCACCACGGTGCAGGGACCCGCCTCGATGACGGTAACGGGGATGACGTGGCCGGCTTCATCGAAGATCTGGGTCATGCCCACTTTCTTGCCGATGATCGCCTTTTCCATAGTGTGACTTCCTCCTTGTTAAGGTTATTGGTCGGGAGAGGTGTGCATTGGACTCACATTGCTCTGCCGACTTGACCCGTCCGCCTCAAAACGCGGCGGACTGCGGTGCAAACAGTGGGATGTGCGGCGTGATTACAGCTTGATCTCGATCTCAACGCCGGCGGGGAGCTCCAGAGCCATCAGAGCCTCCACAGTCTTGGGGGAGGGCTTGATGACGTCGATGAGGCGCTTGTGGGTGCGCCGCTCGAACTGCTCACGGGAGTCCTTGTACTTGTGGACGGCGCGCAGGATGGTCACGACTTCCTTCTTGGTGGGAAGGGGCACGGGACCGGACACGGCGGCGCCGGTGCGCTTGGCGGTCTCCACGATCTTCTCAGCGCTCTGGTCGATGAGCTGGTGATCGTAAGCCTTGAGGCGGATGCGGATCATTTCCTTCTGAGCTGCCATGGTTTGTTCCTCCTTGAAAAACATACGAAGTGGTTCTGCTTGCCTTGCCGCTCCGTACGGTGAGAAATCTTTTATACACTCTCTCGTGCGTATCACTCCGAGGCATAAACAAGACCGGCATGCTAAAAGCCGGCCGGTCCCATCCAAGCGCGGCGATATACGCCAAGCGCACGGGATTTCTCAGCCGCCCGATCAACGGACATACTCCGTAGAAGTTACCTCATTTCTGAGCAATCTCCTACATCATCGCAGACTGCGCCCTTAAAGGCGCTTGATTATGATATAACAGATGCCCGTCAATGTCAAGCACAAATCACACAAAAATCGCTGTGTTTCCAAGGTTTTTCTGTGCCTCTCCCCAAGGCCGGCCGCCATCCGTCCTCTTTCCTCTTTTTTCGCCCGCTCCCGCTATTATATATATAAGGTAAGGCGCTTGTTTTCCATAGGTGAAGAAAGTATAAACATTTCGTTAACCTTTCTCAGGAAGAATTGACGCAGGGAGCGGAAAGAGATATGCTTTGATGGCGTAAGTATCGATTTGCCCCACTGAGGAAAGGAGTATCCGGCGATGAACGGTTCCACTGATGTCCTGATGACCTATCTGCGGGTGTCGCAGCACATGTCCCGGCTGTTCCGCATTCATTTCGGCCGTCTTCAGCTGACCTTTCCCCAGGCCCTGGTCCTCAATGTGCTGGGTGAGGAAGGCCCCATGCCCATCAGCACCCTGGCAGAGCGGACGGGGAGCGCCAACTCCACCGTCTCCGGCATCGTGGACCGGCTGGAGAAGCTGGAACTGGCCAGGCGGGTCCGCTCCGGTGAAGACCGCCGGGTCATCTACGTGGCGGTCACCAGCAAATATCAGTCCCTGCGGGAGCGGGCCGAGGCCGACGTGGGCGGCTATTTTGCCTCGGTGCTCTCCACTATGACAGCTGAGGACCGTGACATGGTGGCCCGTGCGCTCCTCCGGCTGGACGAGGCCCTGCTGGCCAAGGAGCACGACGGGGAGACCCTTGAGGAGGAAGCACTCTGAGATGAGACGGGATCGCTCTTACGGCCGGGGCTGCTATTCCAGCTACCGGGGCCGTTCCCCCCTCAGCACCCCTCTGAAGGTCATCGCCATCTTCCTGGCGGTGGTGCTGATCCTCTCGGTGGCCGCACTCTTCTTCCTGGAGCCCTATTGGGTCTACTCCGCCGACGGCGGCCGTTTACTTCTCCCCTGGGGTCAGGAGAAGGAGGAGGAACAAACACCCCTTCCCTCCGTCTCCCAGCCCATGGTGGTTCTCACCCCCGAACCCGAGCCGGAGGAGCTTCTCCACGCCGTGCTGCTGCCCCGGTCGGCCCTCACCGACGGCTCCGTTCAGACCCAGCTGGAGCAGGCCGGCGCCACTGCCGCCATCTTCGACATGAAGGCCGATGACGGCACCCTGGCCTTTGTCTCGGCCTCTCCCCTGGCCGTCAGCGCCGGGGTCAACGCCGCCGCCGGCACCAACGAGACCATCACCTCCCTCAACGCTCAGGAGGACCTCTACACCGTGGCCCGGCTCTCCTGCTTCCGGGACAACACCATGCCCCGGCAGCGCAACGACCTGGCCCTCCGCTCCTCCCTGGGCAACTGGCGGGACGAAGACAGCATCCGCTGGCTGTCCCCCGCCTACGCGGAAAACCAGCAGTATATCACCGACCTGTGCCTGGAGCTGGCCGGGCTGGGCTTTGACGAGATCCTGCTGGACTACTCCGCCTTCCCCCTCACCGGGAACCTGGACGCTATCCTCACCGGCGCCGCCTATGAGCCCGACACCCTGGCCCAGACGCTCCAGTCCTTTTACACACAGGTAGCCGCCGCCCTGGAGGCCGCCTACCACCAGGTCCGGCTCTCGGTGGTGGCCGACCCCGCCGCTCTCACCGCCGACGGCACCAGCCAGAGCGGTCAGGCACTGACCATGGCCTCCGTGGTGGACCGGGTGTGGGTGTGGGGTCTGGGAGAGGACCGTGACGCCTGCGAGGAGCTGCTGGCCCAGGCCGGTCTGGCCGAGCCCAAGTCAGATCTGGTGTCCATCGCAACCCAGGCCGGACCCGAGGACCGGAGCTGGGCCATCTGGAGCTGATGTGCGGCAAAAAGCATGCCAATCTTCCCCCGTTACCTGGCGTACGCCGAAATTTCCTTTTCATAAAAAATTTTTTATACCATATTCTGGTTTTTCAAACATATATTGTAAATCATTCCAGTATAATTGTCTATTTGGAGATCTCGTCACGATTTGATCTTGTGCGAGCTCTCCAAAATTTTTTCTCGTGGTGCTACCAATTTGAAAAGTGGTCTGTGTTTTTGAGTTGATTTTACCGGTAAAAGCGTGTATGATGATAAGTATTCTGGGGCAGGATTCCAGCAGATGGGATCAACTGCATCTGAAAGGCGGTGATGGAATGTCTTTGGAAGCAGTCCAAAGGGTGACCGAGGCCGAGGAGAAGGCCCGCGCCCGTAGGGCAGAGGCGGCCGAGGCGTGCAAGAAGCTGGTGTCCGACGCGGAAGAGGCCGGAAAGGCCAAGCTGGAGCAGGCCCGGCACGAGGCGGAAGCCCAGGCGGCAGAGGCGCTGGCCAAGGCGGAAGCGGCCGCGGCAAAGGACGCTCAGGCCGTGGAGCAGGAGACCGAGCAGGCCTGTGACGCTCTGCGCAAGGCGGCGGCCGGCCGGCTGGACGACGCTGCGGCACTCATTATCAGAAGGGTAGTGGGAGACTCATGTCCATAGTCAAAATGAAACACCTGCGGCTCTTCGCCATGGCCGCAGACCGGGAGGAGCTGCTCCGGCAGCTCCAGCACCTGGGCTGCGTGGAGATCCGGGAGCCCGACCAGGAGCTCAGCGACCCGGCCTGGGCAGGCTTTGCCCGGGTGGACGACACCGCTCTGGCCGACACCAAGGCCAAGGCCGACCGTCTGCGGGCCGCTTTGGACCTCCTCAACCACTATGCTCCCGCCAAGAGTTCCATGTTCCAGCCCCGTCCCCTGGTCTCTGAGGCCCAGCTCTTTGACGAGTCGGTCCGCCAGAAGGCCACCGAGGCCGCCGGGCGCATCTCTGATCTGGAGACGCGCATCGCGGCCATCTACAATGAGCAAAGCAAGCTGACCGCCCAAAAGGCATCCCTGGCTCCCTGGCTGGAGCTGGACGCCGATCTGGACATCCCCTCCACCCGGGAGGTGACGGTGACCTACGGCGCCGTCTCCGGCAACGCCGACCGGAACACCGTGGAGACCGCTCTGGCGGCCGTCACCGAGCTGGCACAGCTGAGCTGGGCCGGCCGGGACCGGGAGTTCCAGTACGTGCTGGTGCTGTGCCACCGCTCCGCCGAGGAGGAGGCCATGGGCGTCCTCAAGACCTTCGGCTTCACCCCCGCCTCCCTCCGGGGCTGGACGGGCACTGCCCGGGCCAACACCGACGCCATCGACGCCCGGCTCACCGCCCTCTCCGCCGAGCTGGAGGGGTGCAAGGCGGCCATCGGCCAGGAGGCCGGCCACCGGGAGGCCCTGCGTCTGACCATCGACCGGCTCACCCAGGACGTGCAGCGTGAGGAGGTCAAGAGCCGTCTCCTTTCCACCGGGGCCACCCTCTTCCTGGAGGGCTGGGTGCCGGCGGACAAGCTCAGCAAGGTGGAGGCCGTGCTCTCCCAGCACGCGGCGGCCTGGGAGGCCACCGATCCGGAGCCGGAGGAGTACCCCCAGGTGCCCATCCAGCTCAAGAACAATATCCTGACCAAACCCCTCAACATGGTCACCAACATGTACGTCCTCCCCGCCTATGACGGGGTGGACCCCAACCCCCTCATGGCTCCCTTCTTCATCTTCTTCTTCGGCCTCATGATGGCCGATATGGCCTACGGCATCATGATGGTGGTCGGCGGTCTCTTTATGCTCAAGAAGATGCGCCCCAAGGGCACCATGGCGGATATGGCCGGTCTGCTGGTCCTCTGCGGCATCAGCACCTTTATTATGGGCGCCCTGACCGGCGGCTTCTTCGGCGACTTTATCCCCCAGATCGCCAAGATCATCAACCCCAACACTACCTTCACCTCCCTGCCCTACCTCTTTACCCCCCTCACCGACACTCTGGCCATCCTGGTGGGCTCTCTTGCCCTGGGCCTTCTGCAGGTCATCACCGGCATGGTCATCAGCGTGGTGCGGAAGGTGCAGGCGGGCGACTGGGCCGACGCCCTGTGGGACGAGGTGACCTGGTGGGTCATCCTGGCCGGCATCGCCCTGGCGGTGTTGGGCATCGGCAGCGTGGGCGGCTACCCCGTGGTCCTCATCGTGGGTCTGGTGATGCTCCTCTACGGCGGCACCCGGAACGCTAAGGGTCTGGGTAAGATCAGCTCCCTCATCGGCACCGTGTACAACGGCGCCACCGGCTTCTTCAGCGACATCCTCTCCTACGCCCGGCTCATGGCCCTGATGCTGGCCGGCAGCGTCATCGCTCAGGTGTTCAACACCCTGGGCTCGGTGACCGGAAATGTGGTGGGCTTCGTCATCATCTCCCTCATCGGCAACATGCTCAACTTCGCCCTGAACCTGCTGGGCTGCTACGTCCACGACCTGCGGCTCCAGTGCCTGGAGTTCTTCGGGCGGTTCTACAAGGAGGGCGGCAAGCCCTTCCGTCCCCTGCTTATCAACACCAAATATGTAGACATCAAGGAGGAACAATAACATGGCTGACTTCATTGCTCAATTCGGCGGTATCGGTCTGGCTTTTCTGGGCGCCGCGCTGGCGGTGGGCCTGTGCTGCGTGGGCTCCGCCAAGGGCACCGGCATGGTGGGCGAGGCTGCCACCGGCCTTCTGAGTGAGAACCCCGAGCACTTCTCCAAGTGCCTGATCCTTCAGGTCCTCCCCGGCACCCAGGGTCTGTACGGCCTGGTCATCTGGTTCTTCGCCCTCTTCACCATGGGCGCCTTCTCCGGCGGCATTGTTGACCTCTCCGTCACCAACGGCCTGACCATCTTCGTCTCCTGTATCCCCATGGCCATCGGCGGCTGGCTGTCCGCCATCTATCAGGGCCGCGTGGCCGCCTCCGCCATCAACGTGGTTGCCAAGAAGCCCGACGACTGGGCCAAGGGCATCATCCTCTGCGGTATCGTTGAGTTCTACGCCATCCTGTCTCTGCTGGCCTCCGTGCTGCTGCTGATGAACGCCCTGTAAGGGTGCTCCTCCGCAACAAGACAGGAAGGAAAGGCGGTAACCTATGAACGGAATCGAAAAAATCACCGGTCAGATCGACGCCGACGTCCAGAAGGAGATCGACGCCGCCCTGGACCAGGCCCGCGCCCAGGCCCAGGAGATCGAGGCCCGGTATGCCTCCCAGGCGGAGGCTCAGGCGGAGTCCATCCGCCGCAAGGGCGAGCAGGACGCCGCCCTCCGTCAGGAGCGGCTGGTGGACGTGGCCAAGCTGGAGGCTCGGAAGACCCTCCTGGCCGCCAAGCAGGACATGGTGGGTCAGGCCTTCGACCTGGCCCTGAAGAAGCTGCTGGCGCTCCCCGACCAGGAGTACATCGCCCTGTTGGCCAAGCTGGCCGTGGCCGCCTCCCGCACCGGGCGTGAGCAGGTCATCTTCTCCCAGAAGGACCGCTCCCGCTACGGCAAGCAGGCCGTGACCATGGCCAACGAGATGCTGGCCAAGAAGGCCGGCCCCCGGGCCGCCGAGAGCGCCGGCATGCTCACCCTGGCCGAGGAGGCCCGGCCCATGGCCGGCGGCCTCATCCTCCGGGACGGCCGGGTGGAGACCAACTGCTCCTTTGAGGTGCTCATCCACCTCCAGCGGGACGCCCTCTCCGCCGAGGTGGCCAGGGCCCTGTTCGCATGACGGCCCAACGCCACATGGAAAGGAGGGTGTAACGTGGCCAAGAAACTGAAGGAATACGACTACCTCTATATCTCCGCCCGCATCCACGCCATGGAGAACAAGCTCCTGACCCGGGAGCGGATGGAGCGGATGCTCTCCGCCCGCAGTGCGGAGGAGGCGTCCAAGGTGCTCGCTGAGTGCGGCTACGGGGACTTCCCGTCCCTCACCCCCGCCGCCATCGAGCACACCCTGGATGCGGCCCGGCTCTCGCTCTTCGCCGAGCTGCGCCGCGCCGCCCCCGATCCGGCCATCGTGGACGTGTTCTGCATCAAATACGACTATCACAACGCCAAGGTCCTCCTGAAGGCCGAGGCCACCGGCCAGTCCCCCGACGAACTGCTGCTGGACGCCGGGCGCTATCCCGCCGGGCGTCTCAAGGAGGATTACCTCCAGGGCGACCTGAGCCGGTACAGCGCCACCTTCGCCCAGGCGGTAGCCCAGGCCAAGGAGCTGCTGGCCTCCAGCGGCGACCCCCAGGCCGCCGACCTTTTGCTGGACCGGGCCTATTACACCGAGATGCTCGCCGCCGCCAAGGCCGCCCGCAGCCCCTTCCTGGAGGGGTATGTGCGGCTGTCCATCGACAGCGTGAACCTGCGCTCGGTGGTCCGGGCCGCCCGCATGGGCAAGGGCCCCGACTTTTTGCGCCGGGTGCTGCTGCCCGAGGGCAACGTAAAGGCCGACAGCCTTCTGGCCGCCGGCGCCGGCGCCGCCGATCTGGCGGGGGTCTTTGCCCACACCTACCTCACTGCGGCGGCCCAGGAGGGCGCCGAGGCCATGCGCGGCGGCAGCCTCACCCAGTTTGAGCGGCTGTGCGACAACGCCCTCACCGCCTACCTCTCCCAGGGCAAGCGGGTGGCCTTCGGGGAGCACCCCCTCATCGGCTACCTCTACGCCAAGGAGAATGAGCTGACCACCATCCGGATCATCCTCACCGGCCGTCTGGCCGGTCTGGACGCCGAGACCATCCGGGAAAGGCTGCGTGAGAGCTATGTCTAACGAGAACTACCGCATTGCCGTGCTGGGGGACCAGGACAGCGTGCTGGGCTTCAAGGCCCTTGGGCTGGACGTCTACCCTGCCGAGACGGTGGAGGCCGCCCGTGAGATCCTCCACCGCCTGGCCAAGGAGAACACCGCCATCATCTACCTCACCGAGGAGCTGGCCGCCGGGCTGGAGCACGAGATCTCCCGCTACAAGGACGCCCTCACCCCCGCCATCATCCTCATCCCCGGCAAGTCCGGCTCCCTGGGCATCGGCATGGCCAACGTGAAAAAGTCCGTGGAGCGGGCCGTGGGAGCGGACATCCTCGGCGGGTAAGCCATCATTGAATTCACCCGAAAGAAGGTCGAAATATTTGAGCAGCGGAAAGATTGTCAAAGTCTCCGGACCGCTGGTGGTGGCCACCGGACTTTCGGACGCCAACATGGCCGACGTGGTCCGCGTGGGCGAGCAGCGCCTCATCGGTGAGATCCTCACCATGAACGGCGACTCCGCCTCCATCCAGGTCTACGAGGAGACCTCCGGCCTGGGTCCCGGCGCGGCGGTGGAGACTACCGGCTCTCCCCTGTCCGTGGAGCTGGGCCCCGGCCTCATCGAAAACATCTACGACGGCATCCAGCGCCCCCTGGAGGGCATCATGAAGATCGCCGGCTCCACCATCACCCGCGGCATCGAGGTGCCCGCCCTGGACCGTGAGAAGAAGTGGGACTTCGTGGCCACCGCCAAGCCCGGCGACAAGGTCACCGGCGGCGACGTCATCGGCACCGTCCAGGAGACCCCCTCCGTCCTCCATAAGATCATGATCCCCCCCAGAATGAGCGGCACCATCGAGTCCATCCAGTCCGGCTCCTTCACGGTGCTGGACACCGTGGCCGTGCTGGTGGACGACAGGGGGGAGAAGCATGACCTCACCATGGTGCAGAAGTGGCCCGTCCGTGTGGGCCGGCCCTACAAGCACAAGTATCCCCCCAAGACCCCCTTGCTCTCCGGCCAGCGCATCGTGGACGCCCTCTTCCCCGTGGCCAAGGGCGGCACCGCCGCCATCCCCGGTCCCTTCGGCTCCGGCAAGACCGTCATGCAGCACCAGCTGGCCAAGTGGTCCGACGTGGACATCGTCATCTACATCGGTTGCGGCGAGCGCGGCAACGAGATGACCGATGTGCTCCGGGAGTTCCCCGAGCTGGTGGACCCCCGTACCGGCGAGTCCCTGATGAAGCGGACCGTCCTCATCGCCAACACCTCCGATATGCCCGTGGCCGCCCGTGAGGCCTCCATCTACACCGGCATCACCATCGCCGAGTACTTCCGCGACATGGGCTACGACGTAGCCGTCATCGCCGACTCCACCTCCCGCTGGGCCGAGGCCCTGCGTGAGATGTCCGGCCGTCTGGAAGAGATGCCCGGCGAGGAGGGCTACCCCGCCTACCTGGCCTCCCGTCTGGCCCAGTTCTACGAGCGCGCCGGCTCCGTGGAGTGCATCACCTCCCAGGGCGACCGCCGCGGCTCCCTGACCGCCGTGGGCGCCGTGTCCCCTCCGGGCGGCGACCTCTCCGAGCCCGTCTCCCAGGCCACCATGCGCATCGTCAAGGTGTTCTGGGCCCTGGACTCCTCCCTGGCCTACCGCCGCCACTTCCCTGCCATCAACTGGCTCAACTCCTACTCCCTGTACCTGGACTCCCTGAAGCCCTGGTACGATGAGCACCTGGGCAAGCAGTTCATGATGAACCGCGACAAGTCCATGTCCATCCTCCAGGAGGAGGCCAGCCTCAACGAGATCGTCCAGCTGGTCGGTAAGGACTCCCTGTCCGCCGGCGACCAGCTCACTCTGGAGACCGCCAAGATGCTCCGTGAGGACTTCCTCCAGCAGAACGGCTTCCTGGAGGTGGACTGGTACTCCAACTACGACCGCCAGGACAAGATGCTGGGCATGATCCTGGAATACGACCAGCGCTGCCGCGCCGCCATCGCCAAGGGCGCCAACATCACCGAGCTCTTCGCCATCCCCTTCCGGGAGAAGATGGGCCGGGCCAAGACCGTCCCCGACAGCGAGTACGCCGCCGTCTACGCCGACATGGCCAAGGAGATGGCCCAGGAGATTGACGCCGTGGCGGCCAAGGGAGGTGAAGACGCATGATCCGTGAATATCGTACCATCCAGGAGATCAACGGCCCTCTGATGCTGGTCAAGCAGGTCCAGGGGGTCACCTACGACGAGCTGGGCGAGATCGAGCTGCCCAACGGTGACCTGCGTCACTGCAAGGTGCTGGAGGTCAACGGCGACAACGCCGTGGTCCAGCTCTTCGAGCCCTCCGCCGGCATCAACCTGAAGGAGTCCAAGATCCGTTTCCTGGGCCACCCCCTCCAGCTGGGCGTCTCCGGCGACATGCTGGGCCGCGTCTTCAACGGCATGGGCCGGCCCATCGACGGCGGCCCCGACATCCTGGCCGAGGAGTTCCGGGACATCAACGGCCTGGCCATGAACCCCGCCGCCCGTGACTACCCCAACGAGTTTATTCAGACGGGCATCTCCACCATCGACGGCCTGAACACCCTGGTCCGTGGTCAGAAGCTGCCCATCTTCTCCGGCTCCGGTCTGCCCCACGCCAACCTGGCCGCCCAGATCGCCCGTCAGGCCCGTGTGCTGGGCGACGACGCCGGCAACTTCGCCGTGGTCTTCGCCGCCATCGGCATCACCTTCGAGGAGTCCGACTTCTTCATCCAGGACTTCCGCCGCACCGGCGCCATCGACCGCACCGTCCTCTTCACCAACCTGGCCAACGACCCCGCCGTCGAGCGTATCGCCACCCCCCGTATGGCCCTCACCGCCGCCGAGTACCTGGCCTTCGAGAAGGGCATGCACGTGCTGGTCATCCTCACCGACATCACCAACTACGCCGAGGCCCTCCGTGAGGTGTCGGCGGCCAAGAAGGAGGTCCCGGGCCGCCGCGGCTACCCCGGCTACCTCTACACCGACCTGGCCACCATGTACGAGCGGGCCGGCCGCCGTCTGGGCTGCCCCGGCTCCATCACCATGATCCCCATCCTCACCATGCCCGAGGACGACAAGACCCACCCCATCCCCGACCTCACCGGCTACATCACCGAGGGGCAGATCATCCTCTCACGTGAGCTCTACCGGAAGGGCGTCAATCCCCCTGTGGACGTGCTGCCCTCCCTGAGCCGTCTGAAGGATAAGGGCATCGGCGTGGGCAAGACCCGGGAGGACCACGCCGGCACCATGAACCAGCTCTTCGCCGCCTACGCCACCGGTAAGGAGAACAAGGAGCTCATGAGCATCCTGGGCGAGGCCGCCCTCTCCCCCACCGACCTGCTGTACGCCAAGTTCGCCGACGAGTTTGAAAAGCGCTACGTCTCCCAGGGCAGCGAGGAGAACCGCTCCATCTTCGAGACCCTGGACCTGGGCTGGGAGCTGCTGAGCATCCTGCCCAAGTCGGAGCTCAAGCGCATCAAGCCGGAGTATATCGAGAAATACCTCCCGAAAAAGGAGGGATAAGGTATGCCCGCCATCAATGTGAACCCCACCCGGCAGGAGCTGACCCGGCTCAAGACCCGGCTCAAGACCTCCATCCGGGGCCACAAGCTGCTCAAGGACAAGCGTGATGAGCTGATGAAGCAGTTCCTGGACGTGGTGCGGGAGAACCGTGCCCTCCGGAAGAAGGTGGAGGACGCCCTCATGGCGGCCCACGGCTCCTTTACCGTGGCCAGCGCCCTCATGTCCACCGAGATGCTCAAGCAGTCCCTCATGTACCCCAAGCAGTCTGTGGAGCTCACCATGGACTTCCAGAACATCATGTCCGTGAACGTGCCCCAGTACCACTTCAAGACCCGCACCGCCGACGCCGGTGACGTGTACCCCTACGGCTTTGCCGCCACCTCCGGCGCCCTAGATGACGCGGTGGACGCCCTCTCCGGCGTCTTTCAGGACATGCTGCGCCTGGCCGAGATGGAAAAGACCTCCCAGCTTCTGGCCGAGGAGATCGAGAAGACCCGCCGGCGCGTCAACGCCCTGGAGTACGTCAAGATCCCCCAGATGCAGGAATCCATCAAGTATATCTCCATGAAGCTGGATGAGAACGAGCGCTCCAACACCATCCGCCTCATGAAGGTGAAGGATATGCTGCTGAAGGAGGCCATCGAGGAGAAGCGGGAAGCCGACCAGGAGGCCATGAAGTCCTTCCGGGAGGAAGAGGAGCTGTAAGGCTCTTTCCACATCCGAGCATAAAAAATACCCTGCCGATACCGGCAGGGTATTTTTTATGGTCTTTTTCCTTACTCCGCGCTGCCGCCGTCCAGAACGGCGCTGACAGCGTCGTAGTCGGCGGCCACCACCAGCACCACGGTGTTGCCCGCCTGGCGGACCACGGCGTCCTTCAGCTTGGGCAGGTCCTCGGGCTTGTACTGGACCTCGGTCTCGGTCTCGGTCTGGGCGGTGACGTGGGCCTCCACCGCCGTCTTGGCCGCGGCGGCGGCCTCCTCGTCGGCCATGGTCAGGATGGCCAGCTCCTCATAGCCCCCCTCCAGGGAGGTGTAGACCACTGCCGCCGTGGGCTCGTCCTCCAGCCCCAGGTAGGCCGGCACCATGTCGGCGTCCAACTGGGAGAGCGCCTGGGTAAAGGCTCCGGAGTCCAGCAGGGCCTTGGCGGTAGTCTCGGGGTCGTAGCCCGCCGCTTCGGGGGCCTTCCCGCCGCAGGCGGCCAGAGCCACCAGGGCCAGGGCCGCCAGAAGAATGGTCAGCTTTTTCATCAGGACATCTCCTCTGTCTCCGCCACCGGCTGGCCCGCGGCGTACTCCGCCGGGTCCACGGTGTGGATCTTTAAGTAGGCGTACCACTTCTCATACCAGCTCCGGGTGAAGTGGATGCCGTCGGTGGTCCCCTCCGGGGGCAGGTTCCCGGCGTCGTTCACCAGGGCGGAGGCCACATCCACATAGACCACGCCCTTGTCAGCGCACACCTGCCGGAGGAGCTCATTATACCGGACCACATTGTCGTTGTTGAGCCAGGAGGCCGGGTTGGTGGCGTGGGCCTTCTCCGGCTCGATGGGTACCAGGGACTGGATATAGAGCACCGCCTCCGGCTGACGGACACGGATCTCGTCCACCGTCCGGGAAAAGGCGTCGGTGAAGGCGCCGTCGTCCCCGTATCCCAGCTCGTTGACGCCGAACATGAGGTAGACCTTGGCGTACTGCTTCTCGTCCAGCCAGTCCAGCACCAACTTCTTGTCCCCCACGCCGTTGAGGGGCACCGCCCGCTGGTCCACCTTGTCGTTGCCCACCACGTGGAAGATCATGAGGGATTTATAGGCCAGGAAGTCCGCCCCCCGGATACCGCTGTAAAGCCGCAGGCCATCGGTGCGGGAGTCCCCGATGAAGACGGCGTCGGAGAACCAGTCATCTTCCACCGCCGCCGTCTCAGGCGCGGGCTGGGTGAAGTCAAAGGCAGGGACCGGCGTAGGCGTTGGCGTTGGCTCCGGCAGGACGGCGGCGGCCGTCTCCCCGGTGGCCGGTCCAGATGCCTCCGGCGGCGACACCGCACGGGTCCCGGCTGGCGGTGGTGCCGACTCCGCCGTCGTGGCGGGCTGCTGGGCCAGCGCCCCCAGGGACACCGCTCCAATGAGGACGGCACAGGCCAGCAGGGCACTCAGAATCAGCCGCCTCCGGTGGCCTACCTCCCGGTCTCGCTTTTTGGGTTCGGGAGCGCCGGGCGCCCCCGCAGTTTTCTGCATGCCTAGGATCTCCTCTCTATGTATTCCGAGGTGTCGGACAGATGATGGACCCGATCTCCTCCAGGGAGCGGGCGGTATGGGTGGGCTTCAGCTCCGCCGGGGCGATGCCGCCGCCGGGGGCGAACCAGATGACGTCCAGGCCGACGGACAGAGCCCCCTTCACATCGGAGCCCAGTCCATCCCCCACCATGACGCAGCGGTTCATGTCCTCCGCCCCCATGGCGGAGAGGGCGGCGCGGAAAAAGGCCGGCTCCGGCTTTCGGGTCCCCATCTCCCCCGAGATGAAGAGCCGCTCCAGATAAAGTTTCAGTGGGGAGCCCGCCAGCCGGGCGTACTGCACACGGGCCACTCCGTTGGTGGCCAGGGCCAGGTGGCAGCCCGCGGCCCGCAGGGTCCGGCACAGCGCCTCCGCCCCCGGTAGGAGCAGTGAGCACTCCCCCAGGTGGTCCAGGTACCGGCGGTTCATCTCCGCCGGGTCGGCGGACCGGCCCAGGCGCTCCCCCAGCAGGCGGAACCGCTCCACCGTGAGGAAGCCCTCCTCCGCCTCCCCCCGGTCGAAGGCCGACCACAGAGCGTGGTTGATCTCCAAATAGGTCTGTTTGGTCCCCTCGTCACGAGGCCAGCCGAACTCCGCCAGCACGGCGTCCAGGGCCTGGGCCTCGGCGGCGTTGAAGTCAAACAGGGTGTTGTCGGCGTCCAACAGGACGATGTCATAGCGTCTCAAGGCTTCTCTCCCCTTTCCATCCGCCGCCGGAGCATGCTGTACATCCGCACCAGGGAGGACACCACCAGTACTCCCACCGCCAGGGACCCGGCGATGCTCAGGGTGTGGAGCCCGGTGTTGAGGAAGTCCTGGGTGTTGCCCCGGAGGGCGGCGTCCATCATATTGTAGATGCCGGCGCCGGGCACCAGGGGGATGAAGGCGATGAGCAGATAGCCTGTGGCGGGGCACTTACGTACCCGGGCCATGACATCAGCGTAGGCCGAGAGAAAGACCGCCGCCCAGAAATACTGGATGACATCGTTGTTCCCCATGATGGGCCCGGTGAGGAGGTAGACCAGCCAGGCCAGTGCGCCGCCCAGGGAGCAGAGCACCGCCCCCAGACCGTTGATGCGGAAGAGGACACAAAAGCCCAGGCAGGCCAGAAAGGCGTAGAGGCAGGGCAGAAACAGCTCCATCACAGCACCCCCCATACAGCGCTCACCAGGCTCAGGGCCACACCGGTGCCCAGAGCAATGCCGGCGCCGGTGAGCAGGGCCTCGGCCAGCTTCACCAGGCCGGACATCATATCCCCGGCCATGATGTCCCGCATAAAGTTGGTGATGACCAGACCGGGCGCCTGGGCCATGATAGCGCCGGTGATGATGAGGTCGATGTGCTCCCCCACCCCCAGGCTGGTGAGGCCGGCGGCCAGCAGGCCGCAGAAAAAGCCGCCCACCATGGCCTTGAAGAAGAGGTTGGTGCCCAGCCGGGTGAGGAAGGGGACCACCAGCCCCACCGCCAGGCCGCAGATGCCGCCGCAGAAGGCATCCCGGGCTGTGCCGCCGAAGAGAAGGCAGAAGGCCGAGGTGAGAAGGACATAGGCCGCCAGCTCCACTGCCATGGGCGTATGGCGGACCTCCTGCACCACGCAGTCCAGCTCCCCCGCCGCCTGGTCCAGATCGGGCGGGCAGGCGCACAGCCGCCTGCACAGATCGTTGAGGGCCTCCATCCGGCTGATGTCGGTGCCATGTCCGGGCACCCGGCGCACCCGGGTGATGGGCTTCTGGCCCGGTGCCGTCAGGCTGACGATGACACAGTTGGGGATGACGAAGACCTCCCCGGTCTCCACCCCGTAGGCGGTGAGCAGGTACTGCACCGACTCCTCCACCCGATAGATCTCCGCGCCGCTGAGCAGGAGGTGGTAGCCCAGATCGCTGCTCAGGGTCAGCAGTTTATCATAATCCAAGGCCGTCGGCTCCTCTCTGCCGCCCATGTCTCTCAGACGGCGCAGCATGTCAAAAAGTTTTCAGCGTCCGCCCATGGCCCGGTGTTCCGCCGAGAGCTCCCGGGCCAGGCGGGCAAAGGGCCAACCGGCGTTGGTGCCGGTGAGGATGGCCTTCAGGGAGGTGGGAGCGCCCTCGGCCTTCAATGCCTCCAGCACCTGGTCCAGGGTCTCCCGGTCCACCTCGCAGAATACCAGCACCCGGTCCTCCGGCGGCGTTTCCTTTTCCGGCCGCTCCGGGAAGCCCTGGTAGCCCGCCAGAAAGCCCACGGTCTGGCCCACCCGGTCCCGGGGCACCGGGATCACCGTCAGGCCGAACCGGCCGCACACCCGGGCGATGGCTCCGGGGCCCATCATCACAAGGGGTTCATAGTACAAAACAGCGGCCATGATCCGCCCTCCTTTTTTCTCCCGTCCCCACGGGACGGGGCACTGTCGCTTCTTTTCAGTATAGCAGATATCGGGGCGCGTTGTCACCAGTGATTTTCCCCCTTTCCATGCAAAAAACCACGGGCCCGTCCCCTTTTTGGGGAACAGGACCCGTGGCTTGCGTGAAGCGATGTTCAGTGGCCGTGACAGCAGCCGTGGTCGCAGCTGTCACAGGCGGGAAAGATGCTCTTGTCGTAGTCTGCGCCGGTCTTTTCATAGTAGTCCTGGATGGCCTTCTTGATGGCCTCCTCGGCCAGCACGGAGCAGTGGAGCTTGTGGGCGGGCAGGCCGTCCAGAGCCTGGGCCACCGCCTTATTGGTGAGGGTCAGGGCCTCGCTGAGGGGCTTGCCCTTGATCATCTCGGTAGCCATGGAGCTGGAGGCGATGGCCGAGCCGCAGCCGAAGGTCTCAAACTTCACGTCCGCGATGACGTCGTTCTTGATCTTCAGGTAGATCTTCATGATGTCGCCGCACTTGGCGTTGCCCACCTCGCCCACGCCGTCGGCGTCCTCGATAACGCCCACGTTCCGGGGATTACGGAAGTGGTCCATGACGGTCTCACTATAAAGTGCCATATCTTACACCTCTCTTACTGGATGACAAAATTCTGTTTTCCGCTCTGGAGGTCCCGCCACACCGGGGAGATACTCCGGAGGTAGGCCACCACCTGGGTGACCGCGTCGATCATGTAGTCCACCTCTTCCACGGTAGTCTCGTGGGAGAGGGTGAGCCGCAGGGAGCCGTGGGCGATCTCGTGGGGCCGGCCCAGGGCCAGCAGCACGTGGCTGGGGTCCAGGGAGCCGGAGGTACAGGCGGAACCGGAGGAGGCCTCCACCCCCTTGTCGTCCAGCAGCAGCAGGAGGGATTCGCCCTCGATGCCCTCGAAGCAGAAGCTCACGTTGCCGGGAAGGCGCTCCGTCCGGTGGCCGTTGAGGAGGCTGTGGGGGATCTGCCCCAGGCCGTCAATCAGCCGGTCCCGGAGAGCGGCCACGTGAGCGGCCCGCTGGTCCATATTGACCAGGGCCTCCTCGAAGGCCGCCGCCATACCCATGATGGCGGGCAGATTCTCGGTGCCCGCCCGCTTGCCCCGCTCCTGGGCGCCGCCGTAGATGAGGTTCTGGAGGGGGATACCCTTCCGGGCGTAGAGGACACCCACCCCCTTGGGGCCGTGGAACTTGTGGGCGGAGAGGGAGAGCAGGTCGATGTGGTCCTTCTCCACGTCGATGGCCAAGTGCCCCGCCGCCTGGACGGCGTCGGTGTGGAAGAGGACCCCCTTCTCCCGGCAGGCCGCCCCGATCTGAGCGATGGGCTCCACGGTGCCCACCTCGTTGTTGGCGTACATCACCGTCACCAGGCAGGTGTCGGGGCGGATGGCCGCCGCCACCTCCTCCGCCGTGATGCGGCCGTCCCCGTGGACGTCCAGCAGGGTGACCTCAAAGCCCTCCTTCTCTAAGGCCTCCAGGGTGTGGAGGACGGCGTGGTGCTCAAAGGCGGTGGAGACGATGTGCTTCTTCCCCTTCTTCGCCCCCAGCCAGGCGGCGGTGCGAATGGCCTGGTTGTCGGCCTCGCTGCCGCCGGAGGTGAAGGTGATCTCCCGGGGATCGCAGCCCAGCCCCTTGGCCATGACGGCCCGGGCCGACTCCAGGGCCTCCTTGGCCGTCTGTCCGGTGCTGTGGAGGCTGGATGGATTTCCGTAAATGCCGTCCAGATAGGGCAGCATGCCCCGGATGGCCGCCTGACTCATCTTGGTGGTGGCGGCGTTATCGGCATAGATGTGACGCATGGTATTCGCTTCCTTTCCCCGCCCAAAGGGGGGCGGACGATGCAGAAGAGGTGGCCCTCTTTAATTCCTGGTGTTTTCCTATGCATTATCCTAGCACCTATTTCCTAGTATGTCAATAGGTTTTTGTGGTTTTTACAATTCAGGCGCAGAGGCCCTCCGGGACCTCCGCCGTGCGGCGGCGGCGCTGCACCAATCGCCCCAGCAGGGCGGTGGCCAGCTCCACCACGGGGAAAGCCAGCCAGATCCCGGTGACGCCGAAGCACCAGGCGAAGAAGCAGGCAATGAGGATAACGCCCATGCAGCCCCGGAAGGTAGAGAGAGCGCAGGCCGCTCCGGCCCGCTCGGTGGCGCTGAGGAAGGCCGCCGTCAGGTAGTTATAGCCCACGCAGAGGAAGCCCACAAAATAGAGCCGCAGGCCCTCTTCCGCCAGGCTCTGGAGCAGGGGATCGCCCTCGCTGTTGAACCAGGAGACCAGGGTGGGGGCGGCCAGCAGAGCGGTGGTCAGAACGGCCAGCCCCACCCCGCCGGAGAGGACCAGTCCCTTCCGCAGGAGGGCAGCCGTCTCCTTCCGGTCCCCCCGCCCATAGGCCCGGCTGAGCAGGGGCTGGATGCCCTGGGACATGCCTGTAAAGACGGAGAGCACCACCAGGGCCAGGTTGGCCACGATGCCGTAGGCGGCCACGCCGGTGCTGCCGGCGGTCTGCAGGAGCAGCAGGTTGAAGACCATCAGTACCATGCCGGAGGAGCATTCGTTGACGCAGGCGGAGAGACCGGGACCGACATTCCGTCCCAACTCCCGGAGCCTGAGACCGTCTCTGGTCAGATGGAACCGGGCCCTGCCGGTGACAATGTGGAGAGAGGAGACGGCCAGGCCGATGACAGGGGCGAGACCGGTGGCCAGGGCGGCGCCGAAGAGCCCCATGTCCAGGGGGTAGACGAAGAGGTAGTCCAGGGCGATGTTGGCCAGGCTCCCCGCCAGCATGTCGCACATGGCCAGCCTGGGGTTGCCGTCGTTGCGGAGGAAGGCCATAAGGAGGTGGTTGAGGATGAAGCAGGGCGCAAAGCAGAGGACGGTCTTCAGATAGGCGGTACACAGAGGGAGAAGGTGACCTTCCGCCCCCAGCGCCCGGGCGATGGACTCCGGCCAGAAGAGGCCGCGCAGAGGAAGCACAGTCCGGCGGCCAGGGCGCTGAGGAGGGCAGCGGTAAAGACCCGGTCGGCTCCCGCCCCGTCCCTCTGGGAGCGGAAGATGGTGTAGCGGGTGGCGCCGCCGATGCCGAACAGCATGCCCAGGCCATTGATGAGTCCGAACACGGCGATGGAGAGGTTGAGGGCGGCCAGGCCATCGGCCCCCAGCCGGTTGGACACAAAGAAGGTATCCGCCAGGATGGTTCCTGAGGAGCCCAGCATCCCCAGGATGCTCAGGGAAACGTATTTTCCGAATTCATTTTTTCTCATGCCCATGGCTGCCTCCTGACCGCATGGCTGCCGGATGAAAACAAAAAAGGTGCCTGAACGCATTCCTTCTAAGATCTACGGAATGCGTTCAAGCACCTCAACAGTACTCATCCGATGACGAATACCCATGCTCGTGTTAAATTTGCAGTGTGAGTGTACCACAGGCCCTGTGGAAAGTCAAGTGGCGGGACCTTCCTGCTGCCGGGGTTCCCTGGGGCGGTTGCGCCGGTCGTGGGCCTGGACGCTGTAATAGCGGCGCTTCGCCTCATACATCCTGCGGTCGGCCTCGTCCAGCTGCTCCCGGACGCAGACGGGACCAGCCCGCCAGGAGGCGCCCACCGAGCAGCAGATCCCCACCGCGGCCATGCCCTCTTCCGCAGCACGGACGGCATTCTGAAAGGCCGTCTCCTCCAAAGTGTCGTCCACCACCACGAACTCGTCGCCGCCGATGCGGTAGGCTTTATCCACAAACACCTTCCGCAGCTCCCCGGCCACTTTGCAAAGCAGCTCGTCACCGGCGCTGTGACCCATACGGTCGTTGGTCTCCTTAAGACCATTGAGGTCAAAGCAGGCGATCCCCAGCGGTCCGCTCTCCCGCTGCACGTCTACCACCTGATTGAATTTGTTCCGGTTGAAAAGCCCCGTCAGGGTACATAAGGGGTGATGTCCTCGTGTGTTCCCCAGCGGGCGGAACCATACTCCATGCCGTGGCGGTATTTCTTCGCATTTTTGCTTTTCAGATATACCGCCAGCCGAAGCCCACCGCCGAAGCAGATTCCCACCAGCAGGTCCAACGGGTGTAGGCTGATCCATCAGAATCTTGCCCATTGCATCCGACAGTGTAAATGGCAGCTTGTCTGGTTGCGGATTTCCCAAGCTGATTGTCAGGCTTCCTTGCGGGTCCCCGTCGATCAGAAGCACTTTCTTTCCGGCCTGTGCCAGACCTATTCCCAAGTTCGCACAGGTTGTTGTTTTGCCAACGCCGCCTTTTTGGTTGGCGATGGCGATGATTTGTGTATTCAAATAAACCTCCTCCTTCTACAAAAAATATCCCTATTCCGAAAAATAGGGATGAAAAAAGCCGCTTACTCAAATAAATGAATAAACGGCTATGTAAGAAATATTCGATTGTAAGTAAAGTTTTATATCACTGCAAAATACCGAAGTGCATCTTTGATTGCTTCTACCTTTTCTGGTGTCGGATGCTTCCTCGGCTGTTTCAATTCTTCTACCGCATTAGGAGCATCATACATTGGCAAGCCTAAATCTCTCTTTACCTCTGCGATATATGCGGTATGTACTTTGAAGCCGTATTTCGCTTCTATGTACTCCTTAATCATTTTGTAGGTCACTTTTTCTTTGGGCTTGTACGCTTCGGCTCTTTTAGCAATACTATCTACCGGAATCTTGCCCTCGCCCTCTCCAAACTCCACATCAATGTGGATATAACTGTCGGCTTTTTTGTGGGATAAAAGAACTACCGTCTCCACGTGTGCGGTGCGGGGGAACATGTCCACCGCCACGGCGGTCCGGGCGACATAGTCCAGCTCCGCAAAGCGGGCCAGATCCCGGGCCAGGGTGGCCGGGTCGCAGGAGACGTAGACCACCCGCTGGGGGGCCATCTGGGCGATGGAGGCCACCACCTCCGGCGCCAGGCCCTTCCGGGGCGGGTCCACGCAGATGACGTCCGGCCGCAGGCCCTCGGCGGCCAGCCGGGCGGCGGTATCGGCGGCATCACCGCAGAAGAACTCGGCGTTGGTGATGCCGTTGCGCTGGGCGTTGGCCTGGGCGTCGGCCACGGCGGAGGGAACGATCTCCGCCCCGATGACCCGCCCTGCGTGGCAGGCCATGGCCAGGGAGATAGTGCCTATGCCGCAGTAGAGGTCCACCACCGTCTCGGTGCCGGTGAGCCCGGCCAGCTCCACCGCCTTGCCGTAGAGAACCTCGCACTGATCCCGGTTCACCTGGTAGAAGGAGGGCACCGAGATGCGGAAGGTGAGGCCGCAGAGGGTGTCCTCCAGATAGTCCCGGCCCCACAGGGTGCGCAGCTCCCTGCCCAGCACCACGTTGGTCCGCTCCTTGTTCACCGACAGCACCACGCCCGCCAGTTCCGGGGCGGCGGCACGGAGGGCCTCTACCAGCTCCTGCTCGTGGGGTAGCCTCTCCCCGTTGACCACCAGACAGCACAGGGCCTGGGTCCGGGAGAAGCGAACGAAGAGGTGGCGTACCAGTCCGGCGTGGGCCCGCTCGTCGTAGGCGGGGACGGCGTAGTCCGCCATCCACCGCCGCACGGCGTGGGCCAGGGCGGAGGCGGTCTCCGGCTGGAGGAGGCAGTCGTCCACGTTCACCACATCGTGGCTCCGAGCCCGGAAGAAGCCGATCTTGGGGCCATCCTTCCCGGCGGCCACCGGCAGCTGCACCTTATTTCGATAACGCTCCGTATTTTTCGCCCCTAAAATCACAGAAACTGGCAGGTCCAGCCCGCCCACACGGCGGATGGCGTCCTCCACCCGGCGGCGCTTGGCCTCCAGCTCGGCGGGGTAGCTCATGTGCCGGAACTGGCAGCCGCCGCACCTGGGGTACTGGGGACAGTCGGGGGCGACCCGGTCCGGAGAGGGTGTCTTCACCCCCACCGCCTTGCCCCAGATGGCAGAACGGCCCACCTTTAAAATGAGGGTGTCGCACACCTCGCCGGGGAGGCCGCCGGACACAAAGACCACCTGGCCGTCCAGATGGGCGATGCCTTCACCGTTGAGTCCGATGGACTCAACGGTCAGGGGCAGAATGTCATTTTTCCTGGGCATGGGGGAACACCTCATTTTAAGATGGGATGGGCGAGACGGCCAGCAGGTCCTGGAGGTCGTCCCAGGGGAGGGTGAACTCCAGCAGGCCGGCGGCGTAGGGGGCCAGGGTGTCGGGCTGGTAGTAGATCACCAGGCCCTCTTCATTGAGATAGAAATAGGCGTCGTTGAGCTCGGACTCCAGAGACGCTCTGGCGTAGCCGGCGTCAGCGCCCTTCAGCTCCAGCAGGTCCAGCACCCGGGTACGGCCGGCATCGGAGTCGGTAAAGCAGTCCCACAGGGTCAGCTTTTCCCCGGTGCTGAGGTCAAAGGTCTCGGAGAACTGGAAGTTGGAGGGGTGGGCGGCGCCGGTGACCGAATTGGAATAGTAGCTGCGCACGATGCTGACCATAGACTCGTTCTGGAGGGCGATGCGGTAGCTCATGGACTCACCGTAGGGCAGGAAGTCCTCCCCCATGGTCTGGGCCACCTCGTAGTCCCCGGCGGCATAGCCGGCCAAATCGGTGGCGTCGCTCAGGTAGGCCATGCCCTCGGCGGCATAGTAGTCCTGGATCTTCTGCCAGGCGGGCACTTCTCCGGCGTTCTCGATGTCGGGGAAAACATACTCCACCGACATGACCACCGTGCCGTCGTCAACGGTAAAGTCTTTCGCGAAGATCTGATCGGTCCACACAAGCTCCAGGGGGGCCGTCTCCTCCGGTGCCGGAGACTCTACAAGGGCGGGTGTGGGGGTGGGACTGGCCTGTGACTCCGCCGGAGCGCAGGCAGCCAGGGTGAGGACCAGGGCGGAGGCGAGCAGCAGGGATCTGGCGCGCATAAGGACCTTCCTTGTATTATAGAGTAGTAGTTATTAGAGCCCCTCTCCAAGGGCTGTGCTACACTGTAAGGGATGCTGTGGATTGGTTGGGTTCTCCTACCACAAGATGGTTTCAGAAAGGTTCCAACCACAGCCCCTTACAATTTTGTTAATCAGTTCAATACCGCCGGACGGTTTATGTGGAACAAGGCTACAAAAGTAAGGTGCACTGTGGATGCAGCATCATAATTCTAACCGCTGGAGGTTCTTGCTATGGTAGTTTCTGTTGGTATCGATGTTTCAAAGGATAAGCACGACTGCTTTATCCTCAACTCGGAAGGCGAAATCCTTTCGGATGTGTTCACCATCCCAAACAGTCTGGACGGTTTTACCATTCTGCTGCAAAGAATTCGGGACTGCTCTTCGTCTCAAGACAACATAAAAGTAGGGCTTGAGGCAACCGGGCATTACAGCTACAACATTCTCGGGTTTCTTCTTGACAATGGTCTACCCACCTATGTCTTGAACCCCTTGCGCACAAACCTTTACAGAAAGAGCCTTCGTCTCAGAAAGACGAAGACTGACCGGGTCGATGCGCGAACGATTGCGGCTATGCTTTTGTCCGATGCAGGCCTCAAGCCCTACACAGACACAGTTTACCACAACGAGGAGCTAAAGTCATTGACAAGATACCGTTTTGACAAGGTAAAAGAACGGGCGAAGCTGAAAAGTTCCGTTTCAAGACTTGTCTGCATCCTATTCCCGGAATTGGAAAAGCTTACGCCAACGTTGCATATGCCTTCCGTATACGCTCTGCTGGACGAGTTTCCCGGCGCAAAACAAATTGCCGAGGCAAACTTAACACACTTGAAAGCCATCCTTCACAACGCATCCAAAGGCCGCTATAACAGGGATAAGGCCATAGATATCCGCGAGTCAGCCAGAGCATCTATTGGGGCAGTAATGCCTGCAAAATCACTGGAGCTTCGCCACACCATCCGGCTCATCCGAGAGCTGGACGCTGAGATTGAAGATATTGAAGCAGCCATTCAAAGCATCATGAACGAGATGCATTCGCCCATTACCACCATCCCTGGCATCGGCACTCGGATGGGTGCTATGATTCTTGCCGAAGTAGGCGATTTTTCCCGCTTTGATTCCCCGGACAAGCTGTTGGCATATGCTGGTATGTCCCCGTCTACCTACCAATCTAGGCAACTTAAGAACTGCTATCCCCATCCCATATGGAGAAGCGCGGTTCCAGATACCTGCGCTATGCGCTTTACAACGCCACCAAGTATGTCTGCCTATGGGCCCCAACCTTTGCTGCATACCTTGCAAAAAAGCGGGCGGAGGGCAAACATTACAACATTGCGCTTTCTCACGCTGCCAAGAAGCTGGTGCGGCTTATTTTTGCTATGGAGAAATCCAGGCAGCCGTACTGCTCGGCAACGTAAATTCCTCTTGACAGCCAGCACTGGGGTTCTAACGAGCTCCTGCTTTGCTATACCCTTTTTGAACCATCTGCCGTTTTACCACATCCATTCATTTTTAGGGTTGACACTTAATAGTTAATCTTTCTGTGTCGTGGCGGACGGGCTTTTGCAACATTGTACCACAGCCCCCCACCGCCCGGCTACCTTATTTTGAAAAAGCCCGTCCCCACAGGATGGTCCCGGAGACGGCGGCGGATTTTGTTCACAATTTTCTCTTTTTTCTTCCGGCTGGGTATGATATACTAAACTGATTCCAGAACCAATTAGGAAAGGTGTACGATAACATGGGTCTGCTGAAGAAGCTCTTTGGTACCACCTCAGAGCGCGAAGTAAAGGCGATCTCCCCCATCGTTGATAAAATTGAAGCCCTGGACACGGAGTACTCCGCCCTGACGGACGAACAGCTCCAGGCCAAGACGCAGGAGTTCAAGGACCGCTACCAGAACGGTGAGAGCCTGGACGACCTGCTGCCTGAGGCCTTCGCGGCCTGCCGGGAGGCCGCCTGGCGTGTGCTGGGCATGAAGCCCTACCGGGTACAGCTCATCGGCGGCATCATCCTCCACCAGGGCCGCATCGCCGAGATGAAGACCGGCGAAGGCAAGACCCTGGTGGCTACCCTCCCCGCCTACCTCAACGCCCTCACCGGCCGCGGCGTCCACATCGTCACGGTGAACGACTACCTGGCCAAGCGTGACTCCGAGTGGATGGGCAAGGTCTACCGCTTCATGGGTCTCACCGTGGGCCTGGTCATCCACGGTGTCATGGGTGCGGACAAGCACCGGGCCTACGCCGCCGACATCACCTACGGCACCAACAACGAGTTCGGCTTCGACTACCTCCGTGACAACATGGCCATCTACAAGCAGGAGATGGTCCAGCGGGACCACGCCTTCGCCATCGTGGACGAGGTGGACTCCATCCTCATCGACGAGGCCCGTACCCCCCTCATCATCTCCGGTCAGGGCGACGAGTCCACCCAGCTCTACACCATCGTGGACAACTTCGTCTCCCGGCTCAAGTGCAAGGTGGTGGCCAGCGTGGACACCAAGGAGGAGGAGGACCCCAACGAGGACGCCGACTATATCGTGGACGAGAAGGCTCGCACCGTCACCCTGACCGCCAACGGTATCGCCAAGGCGGAGAAGGCCTTCAACCTGGAGAACCTGGCCGATCCCGAGAACACCACCCTCTCCCACCACATCAACCAGGCCATCCGGGCCCGGGGCCTCATGAAGCGGGACATCGACTACGTGGTCAAGGACGGAGAGGTCATCATCGTGGATGAGTTCACCGGCCGCCTCATGTTCGGCCGCCGCTATTCCGAGGGCCTCCACCAGGCCATCGAGGCCAAGGAGGGCGTCACCGTGGCCCGGGAGTCCAAGACTCTGGCCACCATCACCTTCCAGAACTACTTCCGTCTCTACGACAAGCTCTCCGGCATGACGGGTACCGCCATGACCGAGGAGGAGGAGTTCAACGGCACCTACTCCCTGGACGTGGTGGAGATCCCCACCAACAAGCCCCAGGCCCGCATCGATCACCACGACGTGGTCTACAAGAACGAAGCCGGCAAGTACCGGGCCATCATCAACCAGATCAAGGAGTGCCATGAGAAGGGCCAGCCGGTACTGGTGGGCACTGTGTCCATCGAGAAGTCGGAGCTGCTCTCCGGCATGCTGAAGAAGGCCGGCAT
Organism: Intestinimonas timonensis; assembly: GCF_900626145.1. Classification (GTDB taxonomy): domain Bacteria; phylum Bacillota; class Clostridia; order Oscillospirales; family Oscillospiraceae; genus Intestinimonas; species Intestinimonas aquisgranensis. The sequence goes on from NZ_LR130816.1 coordinate 329,728, forward strand.
CAAGCACAACGTCCTCAACGCCAAGAACCACGAGAAGGAAGCCGAGATCGTGGCCCAGGCCGGCAAGTTCGGCGCCGTCACCGTGGCCACCAACATGGCCGGCCGTGGTACCGACATCATGCTGGGCGGCAACGCCGAGTATCTGGCCAAGGCCGACCTGAAAAAGGCGGGGCTCAGCGATGAGCTCATCGCTGAGGCCACCGGCTTTGCCGAGACCGACAACCAGGACATCCTGAACGCCCGCAAGATGTTCTCCGACGCCGAGGCCAAGTACAAAGCCGAGATCAAGCCCGAGGCCGACAAGGTCCGGGAGGTGGGCGGCCTCTTCATCCTGGGCACCGAGCGCCATGAGTCCCGCCGCATCGACAACCAGCTGCGCGGCCGTGCCGGCCGTCAGGGCGACCCCGGTGAGAGCCGGTTCTACCTCTCCCTGGAGGACGACATCATGCGTCTCTTCGGCTCCGAGCGGGTCATGGGCATGATGGAGAAGCTGGGTGTGGACGAGGATACCCCCATCGAGCAGAAGATGCTCACCAACGCCATTGAGTCGGCCCAGCGCCAGGTGGAGTCCAAGAACTTCCAGCAGCGCAAGAACGTGCTGGAGTACGACGACGTCATGAACACCCAGCGTGAGGTCATCTACAAGCAGCGCCGGCAGGTCCTGGACGGCGAGGACATGAAGGCCAGCATGGAGAACATGATCCGCACCACCATCCACAACGCCATCCGCGGCCGCATGGGCGAGCAGAAGCACATGGATGCCGAGAACTTCCGGGAGGCCCTGGCTCCCTTCCGCGGGGTGTTCCTGCTGCCCGACGAGCTCAAGCTCACCGACGAGGAGCTCCAGAAGTACGGCTTCGAGGACCTGTGCTCCATGGTGGAGGAGCGGGCCTTTGACATCTACCAGAAGAAGGAGCAGGCCCTGGGCAGCCCCCTCATGCGGGAGCTGGAGCGGGTGATGATGCTCCGGGTGGTGGACGAATACTGGATGGATCATCTGGACAACATGAACGAGCTGCGCCAGGGCATCGGCCTGCGGGCTTACGGCCAGGAGGACCCCGTGGTGGCCTACAAGCGCGAGGGCTACGAGATGTTCGAGGAGATGATCGCCGCCATCCAGGAGGAGACGGTGCGCCGCGTGTTCATCGTCCGTGTCCAGGCCAAGAACGGCGAGGGCACCGTGGAGCGCAAGCGGGTGGCCAAGGTCACCGGCACCTCCGGCGGCGGGGACGGCTCCGTCAAGCAGCAGCCCGTGGTCCACAAGGGCGTCAAGATCGGCCGCAATGACCCCTGTCCCTGCGGCAGCGGCCTCAAGTGGAAGAAGTGCACCTGCAAGGAATATCACCCCGATCAGCAGTAAGGTCGTTGCGGCCGATGCGAGCGCAGGCGAGCCGCGCCGCTAGGCGCGTCCAAGCGTCTTGCCGCCAGGCAAGGCCTTGATGCCGGGCGAATTCATTTCGCCCGAGCAGATGAAATCATCGGGGTCCCCACGGGGCCTGCCCCGTGGGGAATTATCACCCCGATCAGCAGTAAGACCACAAGGCATCCGGGACAAGCCCTCTTCGGTCCAGAAAGGAGTACCTCTTTGGAGATCCACGACAAGATCAGCGCCGGCGTCACCTACCTGTCGGCGGAGTCCTTTGAGCACGCCGGCGGGGTGGTACACGGCTTCTCCACCCGGCTGGGCGGAGTGAGCACCGGCATCTATGAGAGTCTCAACCTGGGCTCCACCCGTGGCGACGACCCTGAGCACGTTTGGGAGAACTACCGCCGATTCTTCGCCGCCGTGGGGGCCGACCTGAGCACGGTGGCCATGACCAACCAGGTCCACAGCGATGTGGTCCGGCCCGTGACCACCGCCGACATCAAGGCCGGCCTGCTGGACCAGGAGCCCTACGAAGCCGACGGTCTGGTCACCGACATCCCCGGCGTGGCCCTGGTCATCTTCAGCGCCGACTGCCTGCCCGTCCTCCTCTACGACCCGGTCCGCCGGGTCATCGCCGCCGTTCACGCCGGTTGGCGCGGCACCGCCGCCGGCATCGTGGAGCGTGCGGTGGAAAAGATGGCCTTCTACGGCTGCCGTCCGGAGGATATTCTTGCCGCCATCGGTCCCGGCATCTCCCGGTGCTGCTTTGAGACCCACGAGGACGTCCCAAACGCCATGACCGCCGCTTTGGGCGTCCGTGCCACCCCCTTCCTCTCCCCCATCGAGAACGGCAAGTTCAAGGTGGACCTGAAGGGCATCAACGCCACACGTCTGGAGCGCGTCGGCCTGCGCCCCGAGCACATCTCTGTCACCGCCGACTGCACTGCCTGCCTGCCTGAGAAGTACTGGTCCCACCGGATCACCGGCGGCGTCCGTGGCAGCCAGGCTGCCGTCATTCAGCTTTTATAACTCAAAAGAGCGAAAAGAGGGATATTGTTCTCCACTTTTCGCTCTTTTCCATACCTATCACTCATCAGGAGCCGCCTATGAAACCATCCCGACTGTTCGCGCTGGTCCTCGCGCTGGTCCTGCTCTCCGGCTGCGGCGCCCCTCCGCCGGAGGTCACCCCCACACCCTCCCCCACGCCGGAGACCGCGGAGGAGGCGAGCACCGTCTTTACCCTCCCCCGCACCACCGCCAGCCTCCACCCCATTCTGAGCACCGACAAGGTGAACGTGGCCCTGGCGGGCCTCATCTGGGAGGGCCTCTTTGAGCTGGACCAGACCTTCTCCTCCCAGCTCCGGCTGTGCCAGAGCTACGCCGTCAGCGAGGACGGCCTCACCTGGACCTTCCACCTGCGCAGCGGCGTCACCTTCTCCGACGGCTCCGCCCTCACCGCCGACGATGTGGTGGCCTCCCTCCAGCTGGCCCAGAGCCCCCAATCCCGGTTTGCCGGGCGGCTGGACGACGTGGCCTCCATTGCCGAGCAGGACGGCGCCGTGGTGATCACCCTGAGCACCCCCAACGGCGCTCTGCCCGCCCTGCTGGACATTCCCATCGTCAAGGCGGGCTCCGACGAGGTGCCGGTGGGAACCGGTCCCTACCGGCTCACCGAGACCGACGGGGGCGCCGCGCTCACCGCCCGGACCGACTGGTGGCGGAACCTGGACCTGCCGGCGGAGACCATTCCCCTGGTGACCATCCAGGCCGCCGACGACCTCATCTCCGCCTTCGACACCGAGGAGATCTCTCTGGTCACCGCCGACCTCACCGGCACCAGCACCCTGGGCTTTGCCGGCGACCACGCGGTGTGGGACTACCCCACCACCACCATGGTCTACATCGGCTACAACTGCCAAAAAGGCCCCTGCGCCAACGCCGCCGTCCGCCGAGCCCTGGACCGGGCCTGGGACCGGAACACCGTGGCGGTGGCCCTCTACTCCCGCCACGCCCAGGCCGCCACGCTGCCTCTGCACCCGGACTGCGCCGACTACGACGACACCCTGGCCCAGCGGCGGGACTACTCTCCCCAGGTCTTTGCCCAACTCCTGGAGGAGGCGGGCTATGCTCAGGGGGAGGATGGTCTCTTGTACCAGGGACGGCAGCCCCTCTCCCTCACCTTCGTGGTGAACACCGACAACACCTTCCGTGTATCGGTGGCAGAGTACCTAGCCGGGGAACTCACCAAGTCCGGTGTCCAGGTGGAGCTCCAAAAGCTCTCCTGGACCGAGTACCAGCAGGCCCTCACCGCCGGCTCCTTCGACCTCTACCTGGGGGCGGCCGCCCTGTCCGCCGACTTTGACCCGGCCCCCCTCCTCACCGCCGGCGGCGCTCTGAACTTTAGCGGCTACTGGAACGCCAACACCCTGACCCTCCTCTCCGCCTGGCAGGCGTCCTCCGGCGCATCCCGGAAAACCGCCGCCCAGGCCCTGTGGACCGACCTCGAGACCCAGGTCCCCTTCTCCACCCTTTGCTTCAAGAGCCAGTCCGTGCTCACCCAGTGGGGGGCGGTCACCGGCCTCACCCCCACCCAGCAGAACCCCTTCTACGGCATAGAGAACTGGCGCTTCGGGTCCTGACCCGGCGCCGTTACCTGATAGATATATATCATGAGGGAGGAACCACCAATGGGAGACGTATTTCGCTGTTTCGTGGAAAAAAAGCCGGGCTTTGACGGAGCCGCCCGGGCTCTGTGCCGGGAGCTCACTGAGGCCGTGGGGATCCAGGGTCTCACCGGGCTCCGGGTGCTCAACCGCTACGACGTGGAGGGCGTGACGGCCCAGGTCTACGCCGCCGCCCGGACCTCCGTGTTCTCCGAGCCGCAGGTGGACGCGGTGTACGACGAGACCTGTCCCCTGCCCCAGGAGACCCACACCGTGCTGGCGGTGGAGGCCCTGCCCGGCCAGTTCGACCAGCGGGCCGACTCTGCGGCCCAGTGCATCCAGCTCATGACCGGCGGCGACCGCCCCATCGTCCGGGCCGCCACCGTGTACCTGCTACTGGGCACCCTCTCCGCCGACGATGCGGAGAAGGTGCGCTCCTACCTCATCAACCCCGTGGAGGCCCGGGAGGCCTCCATGGACAAGCCCGACACCCTGGCCCAGACCTACCCCATCCCCCAGTCGGTCCAGGTGCTGGAGGGCTTCCGTGATCTGGACGAGGCCGGCCTCCAGGCCGTGCTGGAGGAGTATGGCCTGGCCATGGACCTGGCCGACCTCACCTTCTTCCAGTCCTACATGAAGGGCGAGGAGGACCGTGACCCCACCATCACCGAGCTGCGGCTGGTGGACACCTACTGGTCCGATCACTGCCGCCACACCACTTTCTCCACCCACATCGACTCCGTGGAGCTCCTCTCCCCCGAGGTGACGCGGGCCTACCACCTCTACCAGGCCGCCCGGAAGGAGGTCTACGGCGAGGAGAAGGCCAAGGCCCGGCCCGAGACCCTCATGGATCTGGCCACCATCGCCACCAAGGTCCTCAAGAAGCGGGGCGTCCTCCAGCACCTGGACGAGAGTGAGGAGATCAACGCCTGCTCCGTCCACGTCACCGCCAATGTGGACGGGGAAGCCCAGGACTGGCTCCTCATGTTCAAGAACGAGACCCACAACCACCCCACTGAGATCGAGCCCTTCGGCGGCGCGGCCACCTGCATCGGCGGCGCCATCCGTGACCCCCTCTCCGGCCGGTCCTATGTCTATCAGGCCATGCGTGTCACCGGCTGCGGCGATCCCCGTACCCCCCTGAGCGAGACCCTGGAGGGCAAGCTGCCCCAGCGGAAGCTGTGCACCACCGCCGCGGCGGGCTACTCCTCTTACGGCAACCAGATCGGCCTGGCCACCGGCCTGGTCAGCGAGATCTACCACCCCGGCTACGTGGCCAAGCACCTGGAGGTGGGCGCCGTGGTGGGCGCCGCACCGGCCGCCAACGTGGTCCGGGAGCGCCCCGCCCCCGGCGACAAAGTCATCCTCCTGGGCGGCCGCACCGGCCGGGACGGCATCGGCGGCGCCACCGGCTCCTCCAAGAGCCACGACCTCAAGAGCCTGGACACCATGGCCTCCGAGGTCCAGAAGGGCAACGCCCCCGAGGAGCGCAAGCTCCAGCGCCTCTTCCGCAACCCCGAGGTCACCCGGCTCATCAAGCGGTGCAACGACTTCGGCGCCGGCGGCGTCAGCGTAGCCGTGGGTGAGCTGGCCGACGGCCTGGACATCGATCTGGACGCCGTGCGGAAAAAGTACGACGGCCTGGACGGTACCGAGCTGGCCATCTCCGAGAGCCAGGAGCGTATGGCCGTGGTGGTGGCCGAGGGCGACGTGGACACCTTCATCGCCGCCGCCAGCGCCGAGAACCTGGAGGCCTACGTGGTGGCCACCGTCACCGAGTCCCCCCGGATGGTCATGCACTGGAACGGCGCCGTCATCGCCGACCTGTCCCGGGAATTCCTCTCCTCCAACGGCGCCGACAAGCACACCACTGTGGTGGTCCCCCCGGCGGAGCTGGGCCTGCCCTTCGCCGGCGCCGGCCTGCGGGAGCTGTGCTCCGACCTGAACCTGGGCCTCCAGCGGGGTCTGGGTGAGCGCTTTGACGGCACCATCGGCGCTGCCTCGGTGCTCATGCCCTTCGGCGGCAAGACCCAGACCACCCCCACCCAGGCCATGGCCGCCCTGCTGCCCGTGGACCCCGGCCACGAGACCGACACCTGCTCCGTCATGGCCTGGGGCTTCCGCCCCCGTTGGATGGAGAAGGACCCCTTCCACGGCGCCGGCGTGTCGGTCATCGACTCGGTGGCCAAGCTGGTGGCCGCCGGCTGCGACCCCACCAAGGCCTACCTCTCCTTCCAGGAGTACTTTGAGAAGCTGCGCAATGACCCCGTCCGGTGGGGCAAGCCCTTCGCCGCTCTGCTGGGCGCCTTTACCGCCCAGATCGGCCTGGGCGTGGCCGCCATCGGCGGCAAGGACTCCATGTCCGGCTCCTTCCTGGGTCTGGACGTGCCCCCCACCCTCATCTCCTTCGCCATCGCCCCAGAGAAGGCCCAGAACGTCATCACCCCTGAGTTCAAGGAGGCCGGTCACCCGGTCTACCTCTTCCAGCCCAAGTTCAGCGGCGACTACGGCGACCTGAAGGCCCTGTGGATGGACTTCCACAAGCTGTGTCTGACCGGCCACGTGAAGGCCGCCTGGGCGGTCACCGCCGGCGGCAGCGCCGAGGCTGTCATCAAGATGTCCTTTGGCAACCGCATCGGCTTCACCTCCGACGCCCGGCTGGAGCGGGACCCCTTCTGGATCACCACCCCCGGCGCCATCGTGGCCGAGTGCGACGGCCCCGTGCCCGGCGCCACCCTGCTGGGCTACACCTCCAATGAGCCCATCGTCTCCCTGCCCAACGACTCCGCCCCCATCGACGAGCTTCTGGCCGTCTCCGAGGGCGTGCTGGAGAGCATCTACCCCACCCGCACCGACGCCGCCGGTGACGTGCCCACCCTCAGCTGCGCCGAGCGCTCTCCCGCCGTGTGCCGCAGCAAGACCGCCCGTCCCAAGGCCGTCATCCCCGTCTTCCCCGGCACCAACTGCGAGTACGACACCGCCCGGGCCTGTCTCCGGGCCGGCATCGAGCCGGAGATCGTGGTGGTACGCAACCTCAACGCTGACCTCCTGTCCCAGTCGGCCCAGGCTCTGGAGGAGGCCATCCACAGCGCCCAGATGATCGTCCTCCCCGGCGGCTTCTCCGGCGGCGACGAGCCCGACGGCTCCGCCAAGTTCATCTGCTCCTTCTTCCGGAATCCCCGCCTCACCGACGCCGTCCACGACCTGCTCAAAAACCGTGACGGCCTGATGCTGGGCATCTGCAACGGCTTCCAGGCCCTCATCAAGCTGGGACTGGTGCCCTACGGCGAGATCCGCCCCTCCATGGACGACAAGTGCGCCACCCTCACCTTCAACGACATCGGCCGCCACCAGAGCCGGTACGTCACCACCCGGGTGGCCAGCGTCCGCTCCCCCTGGATGCTCAAGAGCCAGGTGGGCGACCTTCACGCCATCCCCATCTCCCACGGCGAGGGCAAGTTCGTGGCGCCCCAGCCCCTGCTGGACCGCCTCATCGCCAATGGCCAGGTGGCCACCCAGTACGTGGACCTCTCCGGCGTCCCCTCCATGGACATCTCCGCCAACCCCAACGGCTCTCTCTGCGCCATCGAGGGCATCTTCTCCCCCGACGGCCGCGTCTTCGGCAAGATGGGCCACTCCGAGCGCCGGGGCGAGTTCCTGGCCAAGAACATCCCCGGCGACAAGTTCCAGCCCATCTTTGAGAGCGGCGCCGCCTACTTCGCATAAGGAGCTCTGCCATGGATACGGTACTTACCCCCTCTGAGGCCTTGAAGGCCCTGGAGGACTGCTACGACGCCCTTCTGGAGGCCCTCCCCGACGCCCGGCAGGCAGAGGACACCCGTGGTGCCCTCTCCAACCTCTTCTCCGGCCACAGCTATCACCCCGGCCTGGACGCCCTGATGGACAAATACGTCCCCCTGCTCTCCGACCATGTGGCCGCCCTGGCCCTGGCCGTCCAGGCCCAGCCCGGACCGGAAGCCCAGGCGGCCGCCCTCCGGGGACTGGAGCGGCTCCTCTTCTACCCCAAGCCGGCCTCCCCGCCGGAGGAGTTCACCCTGGTGGCTCTGGAGGGTCACGGCCTGCCCCTGGCCCCCCTCCTCTCCCCCGACGCCCAGCGGGATCTGGCCCAGCGGTACGCCAGGCAGACCCCGCCCCGGCGGATGATGCCCAACCAGAAGAAGCTCTGGAAGCTCCTGGCCGGGAAATAAACAGAAAAAACGCCCTTTCCGGCGCCGTAGGGCGCCGGAAAGGGCGTTTTTGTATTCAAATCATCCCATGAGCCAGAATAGAGTGGTTTTGGAGACCGCCATGCCCAGCTTCCGCTGGAGGGACAAGGACGCCTCGTTCCCGTCAATGACCTGGCCGAAGGGGATCTGTCCCCGCTCCAGAGCCAGGTTGATGGCCGCCCGCTGGAGGACCTCTCCCAGGCCCCGGCGGCGGTAGGCGGGCAGCACCTCCAGCATACCGATGCTCCCCTCGTCGTGGAAGCCCACGAAGCCGGCGGGCTGTCCCTCCACAAAGGCCCCGATGATCCCCCGGTCCGCCGCCCGCTCCATGTAGTCCAGATCGGCAAAGGTGTGGCTGTAATGCGCCAGCACCCAGGGCGCCCAGGACCGGTCCAGCAGCCGCAGCTCCCCGCCGAAGGCAGGGACGGACAGGGACACTTTGTCCAGGTAGGCCGCCGACCAGCAGATCTCCCGCTCCGGCAGTCCAAACCTGGCCCTGGCCAGGTCAAAATACGCCATATCGTGGCCCACAAAGAGGTCGCACCCCTCCGGTACCTGGTCCAGGAAGTCCTCCGCTACGTCCGGCTCTGCCGCCAGCATCCAGGCCCCGCAGCCGGTGTCGTGGAGAAGGACGCCCCTCTCCTCTGCAATCAGCGCATCTGCGCTGCCCCGGCGCAGGACCTCCAGCATATTGGCGTGGAGGACGCTGTCCCGCTCCAGCCAGGCCTGGGCTTGTTCCATTTGCTCCACAGTCACTTCTCCCCCTCCTCAGCCAGTGGCAGCCGGATCACAAAGCTGGTCCGCTTGCCATCGCTCTCCGCCCGGATGGTGCCGCCGTGGCGCTCCACGATCTCCCGGGCGATGGCCAGTCCCAGCCCCGCCCCGCCGGTGCGGGTGGACCGGGCCTGGTCCAGCCGGTAGAATTTTTGAAAGATGTTGGTGAGCTCCTGCTCCGGGATCTCCAGGCCCTGGTTGCGGATGGCGATCTCGGCCCAGCCTTCCCGCTCCGTGGCCTGGATTTCCACCTCGCCGCCGGGGGCGCTGTAGCTCACCGCGTTGCGCAGCACATTGTCAAAGACCCGGGCCAGCTTGTCGGCGTCCCCCCGCACCGTGAGCCGGGGGGCGATGTCGCACTTGCAGGTGAGGTCCTTTTCGGCAAAGGCGGGGTAGAACTCGTCGGAGAGCTGCTCCAGCAGCAGGGAGAGCTGAATGAGCTCCCCCTTCTCCCCCAGGGTGGCGAAGTCCATGCGGGTGATGTCGAAGAACTCCCCGATGAGCTCCCCCAGCCGGTTGGCCTTGTCCAGGGCGATGCCGGTATATTTGGCCCGCTGCTCCGCCGTGAGGCCGGGGTCGTCGTGAAGGAGGTTCAGATATCCCAGCACTGAGGTGAGGGGCGTCTTCAGGTCGTGGGCCAGGAAGGCCACCAGGTCCTGCCGCCGCTGCTCCGCCTCTTTGGCCTGGGCACGGCCGGCAGCCAGGCTGGCCTGGATGGACCGCAGGTCCCGCTCCAGGGGAGCGAGCTCCCGAGGCAGGGACACCGGCTCCCCCGTCTCATCTACCACCTGGTGGACGGTGGCGCCGATCTGGTCCATCCACCGGGTGACCTTCCCCAGCACCGCATAAAAGGCGCCCAGCAGGTAGACCGCCCCCAGGCCGGCCACCCAGTAGAGCCAGCCCTCCCGGAAGATGCGCTGGTACATTCCCTGGGCGGTCTCCTCTTCCATACCGAACAGGTCCAGGCACAGCCGCTCCGTCCCCTGGGCCATGGCCTGGCCCCACAGGCTGTCGGCCACCCTCCACAGGACCACTGTGATGGCCAGAGCCCCCAGGGCCCCCGCCGCCGCCCGCAGCAGCAGCTTTCCCCTCAGCCGGTCATACCGCCTGTCCATATCATCCCGCCTTTCGCAGTCGTGTCCCCATTATACCCGCTGCCGCCTGATGAGGCAAGCGCAGTCCCATGGACCGGACTTTTCCGCCGCCCCTGGTGCTTCTTTCCGGTTGACGGTCCTCCGCTCCCGTGCTATCATAATAGTACAAATGTTCGATTTCGGAGGGACCCATATGGAGCTCCTGGACAAGCTGACCATCCTGGCCGACGCCGCCAAATACGACGCCGCCTGCACCTCCAGCGGCGTGAGCCGGGGCGGGCGGGGCGGCCTGGGCTCCACCCTGCCGGCGGGGTGCTGCCACTCCTTTTCCGCCGACGGCCGGTGCATCTCCCTCCTAAAGGTCCTCATGACCAACCGCTGCCGGTACGACTGCGCCTACTGCGTCAACCGCCGGTCCAACGACGTGCCCCGGGCCACCTTTACCCCCCAGGAGCTGTGCGAGCTCACCCTGGGCTTCTACCGCCGGAACTACATCGAGGGGCTCTTCCTCTCCTCCGCCGTCCTCCGGGACCCTGACTACACCACCGAGCGGATGATCGCCGTCCTCTCCCTGCTGCGGGAGACCTACGGCTTTCAGGGCTATATCCACGCCAAGGCCATCCCCGGCGCCGACCCCCTCCTCACCCGGCGACTGGGGCTGCTGTGCGACCGGCTGAGCGTCAACATCGAGCTGCCCAGCCAGCGCAGTCTGGCCCTGCTGGCCCCCGACAAGACCAAGGAGGCCATTCTGACCCCCATGGAGCAGATCCGGGACGGCATTGCCGTCTCCAGACAGGAACTGGCCCGGTACCGCCACGCCCCGAAATTTGCCCCGGCGGGCCAGTCCACCCAGATGATCGTGGGGGCCACCCCGGAGACCGACCTCCAGATCCTGCGGCTGAGCCAGGGGCTCTACCGGCGCTACCGGCTCAAGCGGGTCTTTTACTCGGCCTACATGCCGGTATCCGACAGCAAGCTGCTCCCCGCCCGGCAGGGGTTCCGGCCGCCCCTTCTCCGGGAGCACCGGCTCTACCAGGCCGACTGGCTGCTGCGGTCCTACCACTTTGACGCCGGGGAACTACTGGACGAGGCCCACCCCCACTTCGACCCCCGGCTGGACCCCAAGTGCTGTTGGGCCCTCCGCCACCCGGAGTTCTTCCCCGTGGACGTGAACCGGGCAGACTACGAGGCCCTCCTCCGGGTGCCCGGCATGGGGGTGACCTCCGCCCGCCGGGTGCTGGCCGCCCGCCGGGTGGGCCCCCTCACCTTTGAGGGCCTCAAGACCCTGGGGGTGGTCCTCAAGCGGGCCCAGTACTTCCTCACCTGCTCCGGCCGCACCGTTCCCGGCGCCGCCCGGCTCCAGCCCGAGGACCTCTTCTTCCGCCTGGCCGACCCCATCCCCGGCGGCAGTGCCAAGGTGCTGCCCGGTCAGCTCTCCCTCTTCTCCCCCGCCACCTGAAAGGAGCATTGTTATGTCCATGTCCCAGCGCCCCCAGTTCGTCTACCTCTACGACGGCACCTTTCCCGGCTTTCTCACCTGCGTCTTTGAGAGCTACGCCAGGGACGAGGAGCCGGCCTGCTTCTCCCTCTTTGACGACCCCCGGACCTCCCTGTGGCCGGAGCGAGTGGTAGAGACCGACCGGGAGAAGGCGGAGCGGGTGTACCGCTCCCTGAGCCGCCGGGTCTCCCCGGAGGTCCAGAAGTGGGTCCGCCACGGCTTTCTCACCTGCGCCCCGGAGAAGGAACGGCGGCTCTACGACTTCATCCGCCTGGCCTACCGGGCGGGACCCGCCGTGGTCCGGGACCTGACCGACCCCCGGGTGGCCCCCCTCCACACCGCCCTCCTCCACCTGTGGAAGGAGGCCCACCTCTTCCAGGGCTTTGTCCGCTTCTCCGACCAGGGCGGCGTCCTCTGCGGCCAGATCTCCCCCAAGAACCGGGTCCTCCCCCTGCTGCGGCCCCACTTCTGCGCCCGTTTCTCCCGGGAGCGGCTCCTCCTCTACGACCGCACCCACAAAGAGGCCCTCCTCTACCAGCCCCGGCAGTGGGCCATCCTCCCCCTGGAGGAGTTCCACCTGGAGGGGCCCGGCGAGGAGGAGCGGGATTACCGGCAGCTGTGGCGGCGGTTCTACGACACCATCGCCATCCGGGAGCGGGAGAACCCCCGGTGCCGCATGACCCACATGCCCAAGCGGTACTGGGACGACATGACCGAGTTCCAGAGCGAGGCGGCGGCTCTCGGCACGGCCCTGGCACGGCCGTAGTTTTTGTGTGGGGCGCGACGGCCCCGGCGCGCCAAACCACAGCCGAAGCGCCCCCTCATCCGGCGGCTCCGCCGCCACCTTCCCCCCTGAGGGGGGAAGGTTTTGCATGGTCGACAGCATCAAAAAACGCCCGCCCTTCCATATGGAAGGGCGGGCGTTTTGCTTATGTCAGGGGATCACGCGGCGAAACTCAGGCGTAGAGCTCCTGCAGCTTGACCAGGTGCTCGTAACGAGCCTTGGCCAGCTCCTCGTTCTCCTTGAAGAGCTTCTCGGCGCGGTCGGGGAAGGCGCGGGTCAGAGCGGAGTAACGGGCCTCGTTCATCAGGAACTCCTGATAGCCGCCAGCGGGGGCCTTGGAGTCCAGGGTGAAGGGGCTCTTGCCCTCGGCCTTCAGAGCGGGGTTGAACCGGAACAGGTTCCAGTAGCCGCACTCCACAGCCTTCTTCATCTCGCTCTGGCAGTTGGTCATGCCGCCCTTGATGCTGTGCATCTCGCAGGGGGCGTAGCCGATGATGAGGGAGGGGCCGTGATAGCTCTCAGCCTCGTTGATGGCCTTCAGGGTCTGAGCGGGGTTGGCGCCCATGGCCACCTGGGCCACATACACATAGCCGTAGCTCATGGCGATCTCGGCCAGGGACTTCTTGGGCATGGTCTTACCGGCAGCCGCGAACTGGGCAACAGCGCCCACGTTGGTGGCCTTGGAAGCCTGTCCGCCGGTGTTGGAGTACACCTCGGTGTCGAAGACCATGACGTTCACGTCCTCACCGGAGGCCAGGACGTGATCCAGGCCGCCGAAGCCGATGTCGTAGGCCCAGCCGTCGCCGCCGAAGATCCAGATGGACTTCTTGGCCAGGAACTCCTTGTGAGCAAGGATCTCGCGGGCCAGCTTGCAGGCGTCGCAGCCGCAGTCGCCGTTCTCAGCCATGACGGCCTCCAGAGCAGCCACATACTTCTTGGTGGCCTCAGCGTTGGCGGTGCCGTCAGCCATGGTATCCAGCCAGGCCTGACCGGCGGTCTTGATGCTCTCGTCGGTGTAGTCGATGGCCAGCAGAGCCTTGGTCTGCTCGGTCAGACGGTCGCGGAGGGCCTTCTGGCCATAGTAGAAGCCCAGGCCGTGCTCGGCGTTATCCTCGAAGAGGGAGTTGGCCCAAGCGGGACCGTGGCCGGCCTTGTTGACGGTGTAGGGAGAGGTAGCGGCAGGACCGCCCCAGATGGAGGAGCAGCCGGTGGCGTTGGAGATGTACATCCGGTCGCCGCAGACCTGGGTGATCAGGCGGGCATAGCTGGTCTCGGCGCAGCCGGCGCAGGAGCCGGAGAACTCCAGCAGGGGCTGGTTGAACTGGCTGCCCTTGACGCTGGTGGTGTCGGCCATATCGGCCTTGTCGGCCACCTTGGCCACCATGTAATCGAACACAGCCTGCTGATCGGCCTGAGACTCCTGGGGAACCATCTCCAGAGCCTTGACGGGGCAGACGCCCACGCACACGCCGCAGCCCATGCAGTCCAGGGGGCTCACAGCGATGGCGAACTTGTAGACGCCCTTGCCCTTGCCGGCCTTCACGTCCACGATCTTGGCGGCGGCGGGGGCGTTCTTGGCCTCCTCCTCGGTCAGAGCGTAAGGACGGATGGTGGCGTGGGGGCAGACGTAAGAGCACTGGTTGCACTGGATGCACTTGGTGGCATCCCAGGTGGGCACGTTCACAGCGACGCCGCGCTTCTCATAGGCGGCAGCGCCCTGCTCGAAGGTACCGTCGGCGTGGCCCTCGGCGAAGGCGGAAACAGGCAGGCTGTCGCCGTCCATGCGGCCCACAGGCTCCATGATCTCCTGGACCATCTTCACGGTGGCGGTGCGGCCCTCCAGGTGCTCCTCCTTCTTCTCGTCCACGGCGGTGGCCCAGGAGGCGGGCACGGTGAACTTCTTGAAGGCGGTGGCGCCCATGTCGATGGCCTTGTGGTTCATATCCACCACGTCCTGGCCCTTCTTCAGGTAGGAGTGGGTGGCGGCGTCCTTCATGTAGCCGATGGCCTCAGCCTCGGGCATCACCTTAGCCAGCTTGAAGAAAGCGGACTGCAGGATGGTGTTGGTACGCTTGCCCATGCCGATCTTGGCGGCCAGGTCGATGGCGTCGATGGTGTAGACGTTGATGTGGTGCTCAGCGATGTAGCGCTTGGCCACGGCGGGCATGTGCTTGTCCAGCTCCTCATCGCTCCACTGGCAGTTGATGAGGAAGGTACCGCCGTCCTTCACGTCGCGGACCATGGGGAAGCCCTTGATGATGTAGGCGGGCACGTGGCAGGCCACGAAGTCAGCCTTGTTGATGTAGTAGGGGCTCTTGATGGGCTTGTCGCCGAAGCGCAGGTGGCTGATGGTCACGCCGCCGGTCTTCTTGGAGTCGTACTGGAAGTAAGCCTGGACGTACTTGTCGGTGTGGTCGCCGATGATCTTGATGGAGTTCTTGTTGGCGCCCACGGTGCCGTCGCCGCCCAGACCCCAGAACTTGCACTCGATGGTGCCCTCAGCAGCGGTGTTGGGGCAGTCGTGCTCAGGCAGGCTGAGGTTGGTGACATCGTCCACGATGCCGATGGTGAACTGGTGCTTGGGAGCGTCCTTGGCCAGCTCCTCGTACACAGCGAATACGCTCTTGGGCGGGGTGTCCTTGGAACCCAGACCGTAACGGCCGCCGATGATGGTGGCCTGACGGCCGGCGTTGGCGAAGGCGGTCACGACATCCAGGTAGAGAGGCTCGCCCTGGCTGCCGGGCTCCTTGGTGCGGTCCAGCACGGCGATCTTCTTGGCGGTGGCGGGGATAGCGGCCAGCATCTTGTCGGCGCGGAAGGGGCGGTACAGGCGGACCTTCAGCAGGCCCACCTTCTCGCCGTGAGCGTTGAGGTAGTCGATGACCTCCTCAGCCACGTCGCAGATGGAGCCCATGGCGATGATGACGCGGTCGGCGTCAGCGGCGCCATAGTAGTTGAAGAGCTGATAGTCAGTGCCCAGCTTGGCGTTGACCTTGCCCATGTACTTCTCCACGATCTCGGGGACAGCCTCGTAGTACTTGTTGGCAGCCTCGCGGTGCTGGAAGAAGATATCGCCGTTCTCGTGGGAACCGCGCATGGTGGGATGCTCGGGGTTCAGGGCGCGGGCGCGGAAGGCGGCCACGGCGTCCATGTCCACCATGTCCTTCAGGTCATCGTAGTCCCAGATCTCGATCTTCTGGATCTCGTGGGAGGTACGGAAGCCGTCGAAGAAGTTCAGGAAGGGGACGCGGCCCTCAATGGCGGCCAGGTGGGCAACAGCGCCCAGGTCCATGACCTCCTGGGGGTTGGTCTCGCACAGCATGGCGAAGCCGGTCTGGCGGCAGGCCATGACGTCGGAGTGGTCACCGAAGATGTTCAGGCTCTGGGCGGCCACGGTACGGGCGGAAACGTGGAACACCGCGGGGAGCAGCTCGCCGGCGATCTTGTACATGTTGGGGATCATCAGCAGCAGGCCCTGAGAGGCGGTGTAGGTGGTGGTGAGAGCGCCGGCATTCAGAGAGCCGTGCACGGTACCGGCAGCGCCGGCCTCAGACTGCATCTCAATGACGCGGACAGGATCGCCGAAAATGTTCTTGCGGCCTGCGGCGGCCCACTGGTCTACATTATCGGCCATGGGGCTGGAGGGGGTGATGGGGTAGATACCCGCGACCTCCGTAAAGGCGTAAGAAACGTGTGCTGCGGCGGTATTGCCGTCCATGGACTTCTTTTTTCTGGCCATGTTGATCGTTCCTCCTTGTTCTTCCAATGGATACAACTCCATTTTCTAGCCCCTTAATACTATCACTCCTTCCTGCGTTTGTAAATCGAATCTTGCTCCGTTCGAAGATTTTCGTCGATGAGCCTAAAATTGGTCCCTCCAATTTGGCAATTCTTAAAAATTAGACGGGTGCTCTCCTTGAAATGCCCTATAAAATAAGGTATAGTTAGGAAAAAGTTCTCAGTGAAATGGAGGTGCTCCCCCCGTGCTCTGTACCCTCAATTCCCTGGGCCTTCACGGCATTACGGGCTATCTGGTGACGGCGGAGTGCGACCTCTCCAGCGGTCTGCCCAACTTTGACATCGTTGGTCTCCCCGACACGGCGGTGAAGGAGGCCCGGGAGCGGGTCCGTTCCGCCATCCGGAACTGCGGCTTTACCTTCCCCGTCTCCCGGATCACGGTGAATCTGGCCCCCGCCGACCGGCGGAAGGGGGGCACCCTCTACGACCTGCCCATGCTGGTGGGCATCCTCTGCGCCGGTCGGCAGATGCCCGCCCCGGCGGCAGGGTCCGCCTTCGTGGGAGAGCTCTCCCTGTCCGGGGAGCTGCGGCCGGTGACGGGCATGCTGCCTATGGCCCTGGCCGCCCGCTCGGCGGGACTCACCGCCCTCTATGTCCCCGCCGACTCCGCCCCCGAGGCCACCCTGGCCGGTGGACTCACCGTCTACCCGGTGGAAAATGTAGCCCAGCTGGCCGCCCACCTGCGGGGGGAGGTCCCCATCGCCCCGGCGGAGCCCTGGGTTCCGGTACCCGGCAACGGGACGGTTCCCGACTTCGCCGACGTGAAGGGCCAGGAGCCGGTGAAGCGTGCCCTGGAGATCGCCGCCGCCGGCGGCCACAACATCGCCATGATCGGCCCCCCTGGGTCAGGTAAGTCCATGCTGGCCAGAAGGCTCCCCTCCATCCTCCCCGACCTCACCGAGCGGGAGGCCCTGGAGTGCACCCAGATCCACTCTGTCCTGGGTCTCACCACCAAGGAGGAGCCCCTCCTTACCCGGCGGCCCTTCCGTGCCCCCCACCACACCATCTCCGTGATGGGCCTCTCCGGCGGCGGCTCCCCGCCCCGGCCCGGGGAGATCTCCCTGGCCCACAACGGCGTCCTCTTCCTGGACGAGCTGCCCGAGTTCCAGAAGGAGACTCTGGAAGTGCTGCGGCAGCCCATGGAGGAGGGCAGGGTCCAGATCTCCCGGGTGTCGGGCACCGAGGTCTTCCCCAGCCGGTTCATGCTGGTGGCGGCCATGAACCCCTGCAAGTGCGGCTGGTACGGCCACCCCTCCGGCCGGTGCCGCTGCTCGGAACACGAGGTGAAGCGTTACCTGGGCCGGCTCTCCGGTCCCCTGCTGGACCGCATCGACCTCTATGTGGAGGTACCGCCCCTGGCGTTTGACGAGCTCTCCGCCCGCCCTGCCGGGGAGTCCTCGGCGGAGATCAAGAAGCGGGTGGACGCCGCCCGGGCCGTCCAGACCGCCCGGTTCGGCCCCGACGGCCCTGACTGCAACGCCCACATGGGTCCGAAGGAGCTCCATGCCTGCTGTGAGCTGGACGAGGGGTGCAGGGCCGTCATGCAGGGGGCCTTTGACCGCATGGGCCTCACCGCCCGGAGCTACGACCGCATCCTGCGGGTGGCCCGGACCATCGCCGACCTGGAAGGGTCGGAACACATCCAGGTCCCCCACCTGGCCGAAGCCCTCCAGTACCGGGAGAGCAGCTATCTGCGGCGGTAGACTGGACTTTTTCTCCCAGGGCATCTATAATAATGCCTACTGAATAAACCGCGATGGGGTTTATTCGCGCGGCATTGCCGCGCAATTGGTATGAAAACGGCTGATCCCAGTCGTTTTCATACCAATTTAGACATTATCGCAATGTGTATACTCACATAAGTGCCGCGGCACTTGTGTGAGTGGTGCAAGGGTTTGGGGCGCAAACTGCCCAAAACCCTTGCACTTGAACAAAGCTATTTTGCCTTGAAAGCCTTGGCTTTCAAGGTGTGCAGCTTTGTTCAGTATGCATTATAATATCCGAGAAAAACATCTGTTTTCAAAACAGGAAAGGAAGTTCACATGACCGAGATGATCCTGCTCAAGCAGGGGGAGATGGTCCTGAAGGGGACCAACCGATACACCTTTGAGGACAAGATGCGGGCCAACATCGCCCGGCGGCTGAAGCACCTGGGCAAGTTCAAGGTCTATACCCGGCAGTCCACCACCTACGTGGAGCCCCAGAGCGAGGACTGCGACATGGACGCCGCCTACGAGGCCATGAAGCACGTCTTCGGCGTGGTGGGTCTCAGCCGGGCCAAGGCCTGTGAAAAGACCAAGGAGGCCATGCTGGAGACCGCCAAGAGCTACCTGGGAGACCAGCTCTCCAGGGCCAAGACCTTCAAGGTGGAATCCAAGCGGGCCGACAAGACCTTCCCCATGACCTCCATCGCCCTGAGCCAGTGGGTGGGCGGGGAGCTGGACGACCTCTACCCCAACCTCACCGTGGACGTCCATAACCCCGAGCTCACCGTCCACCTGGAGGTCCGGGACTACGCCGCCTTCGTCCATGCCGACCCGGAGCCCGGCGCCGGCGGTCTCCCCGTGGGCACCAGCGGCCGTGCCCTGAGCATGCTCAGCGGCGGCATCGACTCCCCCGTGGCCTCCTGGATGATGGCCAAGCGGGGCGTGGCTTTGGAGATGATCCACTTCTACTCCTACCCCTATACCTCCCCCGAGGCCAAGCAGAAGGTGCTGGACCTGGCCCAGCTCCTCACCCCCTGGACCGGACGTCTCACCGTCCATGTGGTCCCCTTCACCCACATCCAAGAGGAGCTGCGCCGCTCCTGTCCCGAGGACTACTTCACCCTCCTCATGCGCCGGTTCATGATGCGCATCGCCGAGGGCGTCGCCCACCGCACCGGCTGCCACGCCATCGTCACCGGTGAGTCCCTGGGCCAGGTGGCCTCCCAGACCATGGACGCCATGGCCGTCACCGGCGCCGTCACCGACCTGCCCGTCTTCCGTCCCCTGGTGGGCATGGACAAGGAGGAGGTGGTGCGCCTCTCCCGGAAGATCGGCACCTTTGAGACCTCCATCCTGCCCTACGAGGACTGCTGCACCGTCTTCACCCCCCGCCACCCCCGGACCCGTCCCCGCCTGGAGGACGTGGAGGCCATCGAGGCTCCCCTGGACATCGACGGCCTGGTGAAGGAGGCCCTGGAGGGCATCGAGCGGGTCCAACTGGGCTGAAAAACAGGAAAGAGGCTTTATATTATGTCCTACACTGCCGAGCTTATTGCCGTTGGAACGGAATTATTGCTGGGCAATATCGCCAACACCGACGCCCAGGTCATCTCCCAGGGCCTGTCCGCCATGGGTATCAACGTCTACTACCACACCGTGGTGGGGGACAACCCCGACCGGCTCCGGGCCGCCGTGGACATCGCCAAGGGCCGGGCCGACATCATCATCACCACCGGCGGCCTGGGGCCCACCTGCGACGACCTCACCAAGCAGACCCTGGCCGCCGCCTTCGGCCTGCCCCTGGTCTTCCACCAGCCCTCCGCCGACCGCATCGCCGACTACTTCCGCCGGCTCCACCCCGACCGGCCCATGACGGAGAACAACCTCCAGCAGGCCATGCTGCCTCAGGGCTGCACCGTCTTTGAAAACGACTGGGGCACCGCCCCCGGCTGCGCCTTCGAGTCCGGCGGTGTCCGGGTGCTCATGCTCCCCGGTCCGCCCCGGGAGTGCCGGGCCATGTTCCAGCACCGGGCCCTCCCCTACCTCCAGTCCCTCTCCGACGGCGTCATTCTCTCCCGCACCCTGAAGCTCTTCGGCATCGGCGAGTCGGCCATGGAGGCCCGGCTCCGGGAGCGCATGAATGCCATGACCAACCCCACCCTGGCCCCCTACGCCAAGGAGGGGGAGTGCGAGCTGCGCATCACCGCCCACGCCCCCAACAAGGAGGCCGCCCACGCCCTCATCGCCCCGGTGGAGGCCGACATCCGGGCCCTCTTCGGCCCCCTGGTCTACGGCGCCGACGTGAAGAACCTGGAGTCCGCCGTCCTCCAGCTCCTGAGAGACAAGGGCCTCACCTTCGGTACCGCCGAGAGCTGCACCGGCGGCCTCATCGCCAAGCGCATCACCGACCTGCCCGGTGCCTCCTCCGTCCTCCGGGGCGGCGTGGTGAGCTACACCGACGCCGTCAAGCACGGCGTGCTGGGGGTGCCCCAGGACCTGCTGGACCGGCACGGCGCCGTCTCCGCCCAGGTGGCCCAGGCCATGGCCCAGGGTGCCCGACGGGTGCTGGGCTGCGACCTGGCCGTCTCCACCACCGGGGTGGCCGGTCCCGACCGCGACGACCGGGGCAACCCGGTGGGCCTGGTCTATGTGGCCCTGGCCGGGCCCGACTTCTGCTACGTGAAGGAGCTCCATCTGGGGGCCTCCGGCCGGGCGGGCATCCGCAACCGCTCCGCCCACCACGCCTTCGATCTGGTCCGCCGGTACCTCACCGGACTGCCCCTGGAATAAAACCGAAAGGTCCGTCCTCATCAGAGGACGGACCTTTTTCGTTTGGTTCAGTTCTCCTCGGCGGCGGTGCCCAGAGCCTCCCGCTGCCGGACGGTGACCCGCCGGTCGTAGCAGGAGAAAGCCCCCTCCACCAGATCGTGGTCCGGCTTTTTGGTAAAGAGGGAGATCACCGGCACCAGCACCAGCCCGGAGAGCATGCAGAAGGCGCCGGCGTTGATAGGGGATTGGAGCAGGGCGGGGAAGGCATCCCCCACAAAGATATTGGCCAGCATGACCACCACGGAGAAGAGAAAGCTGGCCCAGCAGCCGGCCTTGGTGGTGCCCTTCCAGTAGAGGCCGTAGAGGAAGGGGGCCAGGAAGGCCCCGGCCAGGGCACCCCAGGAGACGCCCATGAGCTGGGCGATGAAGGTGACGCTGGACCGGTGCTGGATGATGGCCAGCACCACCGAGATGGCGATGAAGACCACGATCAGCCCCCGGATGACCCGGAGCTGCCGGCGCTGGTCCATGCCGGGGGCCATCATCTCCACGATGAAGTCCAGGGTGAGGGTGGAGCTGGAGGCCAGCACCAAAGAGGAGAGGGTGGACATGGAGGCCGAGAGGACCAAGATGACCACCACGGCGATGAGGAGGTCGGGGAGCCCCGAGAGCATGGCGGGGATGATGGCGTCGTAGCCCTCGGCGGCCACGTCCACCCGGTCGCCGTAGAGCCGTCCGAAGCCGCCAAGGAAATAGCAGCCCCCTGCCACCACGGCGGCAAAGAGGGTGGAGATGACGGTACCGGTGTCGATGGCCTTTTCGCTGCGGATGGCGTAGAATTTCTGGACCATCTGGGGCAGGCCCCAGGTGCCCAGGCTGGTGAGGAGGACCACCCCCAGCAGGTTCACCGGGTCGGGGCCGAAGAAGGAGGCGAAGACGCCGGGGGTCTCAGAGACGGCCGGGTCGGACACCCGGGCCAGGGCGTCCAGGGCGGCAAGGAAGCCCCCCTGGCTGCCCAGCACCGCCCCAATGACGGCGCAGATGCCCACGATCATGATGAGGCCCTGGATGAAGTCGTTGATGGCGGTGGCCATGTACCCCCCGGCGATGACGTAGACGCCGGTGAGCACCGCCATCACCAGGACGCACACGGCGTAGTCGATGTCAAAGGCCATGGCGAAGAGGCGGCTCAGGCCGTTGTAGAGGCTGGCGGTATAGGGGATGAGGAAGAGGAAGGTGATGGCGGAGGCGGCCAGCTTCAGGCTCCGGGAGCCGAAGCGGCGGCCAAAGAACTCGGGCATAGTGGCGCTGTTCAGGTGCTGTGTCATGATGCGGGTCCGGCGGCCCAGCACCACCCAGGCCAGCAGGGAGCCCAGCAGGGCGTTGCCGATGCCCGCCCAGATGGCGGCGATGCCGTATTTCCAGCCGAATTGCCCGGCGTAGCCCACAAAGACCACGGCGGAGAAATAGCTGGTGCCGTAGGCGAAGGCGGTGAGCCAGGGCCCCACCGACCGTCCACCCAACACGAAGCTGCTCACGTCGGCGGCCCGGCGGCGGCAGTAAAAGCCCACCCCCACCATGACGGCGAAAAAGATCAGCAGCATTCCCACTTTGATGGCCATGATTCCTCTCTCCTCGTCTCTTTTGATTTATTGCTTAAAAGTGTTAAAGTATACAGGTAAGGAAAGGCGCCCGGAAGGGTATCGCCCTTCCGGGCGCCGGAACTGTACGGCTTCGCGCTTAGCTGCTGCTCTGGGCCTCCACCAGGCGGGTGGAGCAGTACTGCTCCCGGAGCTTGGGCTTTTCGATCTTGCCGGTGGCGTTGCGGGGGACGGGGGCGAAGATGATCTTCCGGGGCCGCTTGTACCGGGGCAGCTCAGTGCAGAAGCGGTTGATCTCCTCCTCGGTACAGGTCTCCCCCTCTTTGACCTGGATGATGGCGGCGGCGATCTCACCCAGACGACGGTCGGGCAGGCCGATGACGGCCACGTCGTGGACCTTGGGATGGGCGGAGAGGAAGTCCTCGATCTGCACGGGGTAGAGGTTTTCGCCGCCGGAGATGATAACGTCCTTTTTCCGGTCCACCAGGTAGTAGAAGCCCTCCTCGTCCTGGCGGGCCATGTCGCCGGTGTGGAGCCAGCCGTCGTGAAGGACCTCGGCGGTGGCCTTGGGGTCGTGGTAGTAGCACACCATGACGCCGGGGCCCTTTACGCACAGCTCGCCCACCTGGCCCTGCTCCACCTCTGCGCCGTTCTCGTCCACGATCTTGGCCTGCCAGCCGTAGCCGGGGACACCGATGGCACCCACCTTTTCGATGTTGTCCAGGCCCAGGTGGACACAGCCCGGGCCGGTGGACTCGGAGAGGCCGTAGTTGGTGTCGTACTTGTGGTTGGGGAAGTAGCGCATCCAGTGCTTGATGAGGCTGGGCGGCACCGGCTGGGCGCCGATGTGCATGAGCCGCCACTGGCTGAGCCGGTAGTTGGGCAGCTGGATGGTCCCCCGGTCCAGGGCGGCCAGGATGTCCTGGCACCAGGGCACCAGCAGCCACACGATGGTGCACCCCTCCTGGGAGACGGCGTGGAAGATGGCCTCGGGGGAGTTGCCCTTCAGGAGGACGGCCTTGCCGCCGGTGAAGAGGGAGCCCATCCAGTGCATCTTGGCGCCGGTGTGGTAGAGGGGCGGGATGCAGAGGAAGACGTCCTCATGGGTGGTCTTGTGGTGGATGGCCTCCATGCGGGCGGCCTGGAGGAGGGCGCTGTGGCGCAGGAGGATGGCCTTGGGAAAGCCGGTGGTGCCGGAGGAGTAGTAGATGGCGGCCTCGTCCTCGTCGTCGACGAGGACCTTGGGCGCTACGCTGGAGCAGTTGGCCGAGGCCCGGTGGTAGTCCTCGGCAAAGGAGGGGCAGCTGTCCCCCACGAAGAAGAGGAGCCGCTCCCGGCCCAAGTCGTCGGCGATGTTCTCCACCCGGCCGATGAACTCGGGTCCGAAGAAGAGCACGTCGGCGTCGGCCAGCTTCACGCAGTAGTCGATCTCCTCCGCCGTGTAGCGGAAGTTCAGGGGGACGGCCACCGCCCCCGTCTTTAAGATGCCGAAGTAGATGGGCAGCCACTCCAGACAGTTCATCAGCAGGATGGCCACCTTCTGGCCCTTCCGGATGCCCCGGCCCCGGAGCAGATTGGCTACCCGGTTGGCCTTCTCGTCAAAGACCGACCAGGTGATCTCCCGGCGGTAGGGGACGGAGGAGGTGGGCTGGATGAGGGCGTACTCCTTCCAGGTCACCCGCTGCTTTTCGTGGACTTCGGGGTTGATCTCCACCAGGGCGATCTCGTCGCCGTAGAGCTTGCTGTTGCGCTCCAGCAGATCGGTAATGGGCATACCGGCTCGTTCCTTTCCACGGCGGGCGTCCCCGCCGGTATTTTTTCCTTTAAACCGTTAAAGTATCATAACCGATTTCCCACGTTCTGTCAAGTAACCCATATAAATTTTAAAAAAGGCGAATTTTGTGTTTACTGTCGCGCTTTAATGTGTTAATATTGAAGCAGTATATCCGGCCGGCGGGAGCCGGTCCATTCTTGATCGTCCGGAAGGAGCATATTATGGAAAAGGCAGAGCGCAAGGAGCGCAGTCTGGCGCTGTACGAGACCATTGCGAAGCTGAAAGACGCGGAGGAGTGCTGCCGCTTTTTTGAGGACCTGTGCACACCCGTGGAGCTGCGGTCCATGGAGCAGCGCTTCGATGTGGCGGTCTATCTCCAGCAGGGGCTGGTGTACCTGGATATCCTGGAGCGGACGGGGGCCAGCAGCGCCACCATCAGCCGGGTGCGCCGGGCCATGCTGGACAACGGCGCGGGAGGCGTCATGCGGGACGTCATCCTCCGGAGCGGTCTGGACAAGCGGGAGATCCCGCCGGTCTCCCAAGAAACGCAGGAAAGCAAGGTGGAAGTGGAATGAAGCAACTGATGTTGGGCAACGCCGCCGTTGCCCGGGGGCTCTATGAGGCTGGCTGTTCCCTGATTTCCAGCTATCCGGGCACCCCCAGTACCGAGATTACCGAGGAGGCCGTCAAGTACGACGAGATCTACTGTGAGTGGGCTCCCAATGAGAAGGTGGCCATGGAGGCCGCCTTTGGCGCCTCTCTGGCGGGCAAGCGTTCCTTCTGCGGCATGAAGCACGTGGGCCTCAACGTGGCCGCCGACCCTCTCTACACCATGTCCTACACCGGCGTCAACGCCGGCATCGTCATCGGCGTGGCCGACGACGCCGGGATGCACT
Source organism: Intestinimonas timonensis (assembly GCF_900626145.1). Taxonomy (GTDB): domain Bacteria; phylum Bacillota; class Clostridia; order Oscillospirales; family Oscillospiraceae; genus Intestinimonas; species Intestinimonas aquisgranensis. Next base: position 354,677 of record NZ_LR130816.1, read on the forward strand.
CCTCCCAGAACGAGCAGGATTCCCGGCACCACGCCATCGCCGCCAAGCTGCCCATGCTGGAGCCCTCCGACTCCGCCGAGGCCCTCCAGTTCGCCAAGCTGGCCTATGACCTCTCCGAGGAGTTCGACACCCCGGTGCTGCTGAAGATGTGTACCCGTGTTTCCCACTCCCAGGCCCTGGTGGAGACCAGCCCCCGGGTGGAGCCCCCCGCCAAACCCTACGAGAAGAACATCGCCAAGTACGTCATGATGCCGGGCAACGCCAAGCAGCGTCACCCCATCGTGGAGGAGCGCACCCGGAAGCTCACCGCCTGGGCGGAGACCGCTCCGGTGAACCGGGTGGAGATGGGCGGCACCGCCCTGGGCATCATCACCGCCTCCACCTCCTACCAGTACGTCAAGGAGGTCTTTGGAGATTCCGTCTCCGTCCTCAAGCTGGGCATGACCAACCCCCTGCCGGTGGACCTCATCAAGGATTTTGCCGCCAAGGTGGACAGGCTGGCCGTGGTGGAGGAGCTGGACCCCATCATCGAGGACCACTGCCGCAAGCTGGGCCTGGAGGTCGTGGGCAAGGACGTCCTCCCCATGATCGATGAGTTCTCCCAGAACCTGGTGGCCTCCGCCCTGGGCGGCGAGGTACATACGGGCAAGACCCTCTCCGACGCCATTCCGCCCCGTCCCCCCGTCATGTGCGCCGGCTGCCCCCACCGCGGTCTCTTCTACACCCTGAATAAAAACAAGTGCACCGTCCTGGGCGACATCGGCTGCTACACTCTGGGCGCCGTGGCCCCCCTGGCGGCCATGGAGATGACATTGTGCATGGGCGCCTCCATCTCGGCCATCCACGGCTTTAACAAGGCCCTGGGCACCGAGAGCGAGGGCAAGACGGTGGCCGTCATCGGTGACTCCACCTTCATGCACTCCGGCATGACCGGTCTTGCCAACATCGCCTACAACCAGTCCAACTCCACCGTCATCATCCTGGACAACTCCATCACCGGCATGACCGGCCACCAGCAGAACCCCACCACCGGCTACAACATCAAGGGCGACCCGGCGGGCAAGATCGACCTGGAGGCCCTGTGCCGGGCCATGGGCTTCAACCGGGTCCGGGTGGTGGACCCCTACGATCTGAAGGCCTGCGACCAGGCCGTGAAGGAGGAGCTTGCCGCCAACGAGCCCTCTGTCATCATCTCCCGGCGGCCCTGCGCCCTTCTTAAGTACGTCAAGCACAAGGCCCCCCTGGCGGTGAACAAGGACAAGTGCATCGGCTGCAAGTCCTGCATGAAGATCGGCTGTCCCGCCATCTCCATCAAGGAGGGCAAGGCCCGGGTGGACAACACCCTGTGCGTGGGCTGCGGCGTGTGCGAGCAGCTGTGCCCCGTGGGTGCCTTCGAAAGCACCGGGAAGGAGGGTTGAGCCATGGAAACCAAGAATATTATGATCGTGGGCGTGGGCGGCCAGGGCTCCCTGCTGGCCAGCAAGCTACTGGGCCACCTCCTCATGGAGCAGGGCTATGACGTGAAGGTCTCCGAGGTCCACGGCATGAGCCAGCGTGGCGGCAGCGTGGTGACCTACGTCCGCTACGGCGACAAGGTCTACTCCCCCGTCATCGACAAGGGCGAGGCCCACTGCATCGTCTCCTTCGAGCTGCTGGAGGCGGCCCGTTGGCTGGAGTACCTGCGGCCCGACGGCCAGATTGTCACCTCCACCCAGCAGATCGACCCCATGCCGGTCATCACCGGCGCGGCGGCCTATCCCGAGGACCTGGTGGTCAAGATGCAGGCCGCCGGCGCCAAGGTGGACGCCCTGGACTGCCTGGCCCTGGCCGAGGAGGCCGGTTCCTCCAAGGCGGTCAATCTGGTCCTCATGGGCCGGCTGTCCCACTACTTTGACTTCCCTGAGGAGGCCTGGCAGGAGGCCATCGAGGCCTGCGTGCCGCCCAAATTCCTGGAGCTGAACAAGAAGGCCTTCGCCCTGGGCCAGAAGGCGTAACCTCCGCTCCGCTTTTTTGACCGCTTTCTTGAAAGAAAGCTTGGCAAAGAACTTTATTCTGTGTGTCGATACCGGAGTCCGTTTGTCCTCCCTTTTTCAGGGATGGGCACGGACATTTCAGAAACCAGAGAGGGATGGTACCCATGGAACGCTATTATCAGCCTGAGATCGAGTGCGCCTCCCGGGAGCAGATCAAGGCCTGGCAGGATGAGCGCCTGGTCAAGCAGGTCCAGCATGTGTGGGAGCACATGCCCTATTACCGCAAGAAGATGGAGGCCAAGGGCCTGACCCCCGCCGACATCAAGGGGACGGAGGACCTCTACAAGCTGCCCTTCCTCTCCAAGGCCGACCTGCGGGAGGCCTATCCCTACGGCCTGCTGGCCAAGCCCCTGAAGGACTGCGTGCGCATCCAGTCCACCTCGGGTACCACCGGCAAGCGGGTGGTGGCCTTCTACACCCAGCACGACATCGACCTGTGGGAGGACTGCTGCGCCCGGGCCATCGTGGCCGCCGGCGGCACCGACGAGGACGTGTGTCAGGTGAGCTACGGTTACGGCCTCTTCACCGGCGGCCCCGGCCTCAACGGCGGCAGCCACAAGGTAGGCTGTCTCACCATCCCCACCTCCTCCGGCAACACCGAGCGTCAGATCATGTTCATCCGTGACCTGAACGCCACCATCCTCTGCTGCACCCCCTCCTACGCCGCCTACCTGGGTGAGACCATGAAGGAGATGGGTCTCACCCCCGACCAGATCCCCCTGAAGGCGGGCATCTTCGGCGCCGAGGCCTGGAGTGAGGAGATGCGCCAGGACATCCAGAACACCCTGGGCATCAAGGCCTATGACATCTACGGCCTCACCGAGCTCTCCGGCCCGGGCGTGTCCTTCGAGTGCTCCGCCCAGAGCGGCATGCACATCAACGAGGACCACTTCATCGCCGAGATCATCGACCCCGACACCGGCGAGGTGCTGCCCGAGGGCGCCCAGGGCGAGCTGGTCTTTACCTCCATCACCAAGGAGGCCTTCCCCCTGTTGCGCTACCGCACCCGGGACATCTGCTCCCTCAGCCGTGAGAAGTGCTCCTGCGGCCGCACCCATGTGAAGATGGTCAAGCCCAAGGGCCGCACCGACGATATGCTCATCATCCGTGGCGTCAACGTGTTCCCGTCCCAGATCGAGACGGTGCTCCTCAACCACGGCTATCCCGCCAACTACCAGATCATCGTGGACCGGGTCAAGTCCACCGACACCCTGGACGTCCAGGTGGAGATGACCCCCGAGATGTTCACCGACAACCTGGGCGAGGTCTCCCGCCGGCAGACGGAGCTGGTGGAGGGCCTGCGCTCCATGCTGGGTCTGGCGGCCAAGGTCACCCTGGTGGCGCCCAAGTCCATTGTCCGCAGCGAGGGAAAGGCCGTCCGGGTCATCGACCGCCGCAAGATCTGAGGGGAGGAACGACCATGAGTTTGAAGCAGATCTCCGTGTTTCTGGAAAACAAGCCCGGCACCCTCTACACCATGACCACCGCTCTGGCCCAGAACGGGGTGGACATGCGGGCGCTGTCCCTGGCCGAGACCAAGGACTTCGGCATCGTGCGGCTCATCGTGGACAACGTCTACGACGCCACCACCGTCCTCAAGGACGCCGGCTTTATCCACAGCCTGACCCCGGTGCTGGGTGTGATGATCCCCGACGAGCCCGGCGGACTCAACCAGGTCCTCCAGGTCCTCAACGAAGCCGCCGTCAACGTGGAGTACATGTACGCCTTCCTGGGCGGCGCCGACGCCGACCACGCCTACATGATTTTCCGTGTCCAGGACGGGGAGGCGGCCACCGCCGCCCTCACCTCCCACGGCATCCGCCTGGTGGACCAGGACGAAGTCGCCGGACTGTAAGGCACAACAAAACGCCCTCACCGCATAGCGGTGAGGGCGTTTTTTCTGTTCCGTATGGGGAAGAGGCTCACCAGGCTCCGGCGTAGCTCAGGGTGACGCTGCTGTTTTGGGCGCCCAGGGCCATACAGGCGGGGATGTCCTGTCCCCGCATGAGGCCGTACAGGAACCCGGCAATGAAGCTGTCTCCGGCGCCCATGGTGTCCACCACCTGGCAGGGGACGATATCCCCCCGGTAGAAGTGCTGGCCGTCGTAGGCCAGGCTCCCCTTCTCTCCCCGGGTGACCACCGCCGCCTTGGGTCCCTTGGCGGTGACGTTTCGGAGGAAGTCCTCCAGAGCGGCATCCCCGTCGGCGTCGTTGGAGAAGAAGGCGTAGTCCACGAAGGGAAGGGCCTGGGCCACCACCGGGTCCTCCGGCTTGTCGGCGAAGTCAAAGGCCACTTTGACTCCACGGGCCTTCAGCTTGGGCAGGTCGGGGGCGATCATGCCCCACAGGCCGGACACCACCATGTCGTGGGCGCAGAGGAAGTCGATGTCCTCGTCGGTGAGGCGGAAGGAGGCCATGACCCCCTCCTCGTAGTCCCCAAAGACCCGGTCTCCGTTTACGATGGACACGTGGGACAGGGCGGTATTCCCCGGCTCGGTGCGCAGGTGGGAGACGTCCACCCCCTTGCCGGCGATGGCCCGGCGCATGAGCGCGCCGTAGTCGTCCTCCCCCACCACTCCGGTGTAGGAGGCCGTCCCCCCCAGCCGGACGGTGTAGACCGCCACGTTCACCGGGTTGCCGCCGGGATAGGCGTCCCCGGTCTGGTCGTAGAAATCGATGCAGTTGTCTCCTACGGCGGCCAGCTTGCAGTTCTCGTTCATGTCGTCCTCCTGTGTTCCGTTGGCTTATGGCAGCATGGCCCGGACCCGCTCCACCGCCCGGCGGGCGGCCAGGGTGGGCTCGGCGATGTAGGCCGTCACCAGCTCGATGGTGGCCCGCCCCTGGTAGCCCCGGCGCTCCAGCTCCCGGAGCAGCTCCGGCAGGTAAAGCCGGCCCTCCCCGGGGAGCAGATGGGTGTCGCTGGCCCCGTCGCTGTCCACCAGATGGAGGTGGGCCATCCGGGCGCCCAGCAGGTCCAGATACTCGGTCACCGGCTCCCCCGCGGCAGAAGGCGGCACCACGTCGCACATGCCCAGCAGGCAGGGGGAACCCACCTCCTCCAGCACCTGGGCCAGCTCTCCCGCCGTGTTGCACAGGTTGCTCTCATAGGGGGTGAGGCTCTCCAGCAGGATGTTGTGGCCGATGGTCTCGGCGTGGGCAGCCAGTACACGCAGGCTGTCGGTGAGCCGTTTCCACAGCTCCCGCCGGGGCACGCCGTAGCCGCCGTGGCCCACGGAGATCAGGGTGTGCTCCGCCCCCAAAGCCTTGCCCATATCCAGGCACAGCTTCAGGTAGTCCATGGTATCCTCCCACTGGAGACGGCTGCCCGTCATATAGTTGTAGGGGTAGGCATTGTGCTCTGGGGTGTAGACCCGTACCGGCATCTCGTATTGCTCCGACAGGGCCAGCACCTCTTTCAGCTCTCCCCGCTTCAGATCGGGGGCAAAGGCGTGGGGCCGGCCGCCCCAGAGCTCGATGTAGTCATACCCCAGGTCCCGGGCGTCGGCAAAGGCCCGCTCCAGGGGGTAGCGCTGGTAGCCGCTGGTGAACATGCCCAGTTCCATAGGCTCCTCCTGACAGGGACCGCCCCGGTGCTGCCCGGGGCGGTCCCTTTTGCTCAATACTTGAATTGACGGTAGTAGCGCCGGATCTCCATGGGGTGGCAGTTGATGGCCTCAATGTGGGCATCGATGCGCTGGGTGACAGCGTGGGTCACCAGGTGGGAGAGGTTCCCGCGGTACTTCTCATCGATGCCGGGCAGGTCGTAGTCCTTGGAGTCGATGACGGTGAAGTTGGCACACACCCGGGGCAGGAACTTCACCACCCGCTCGCTGAGGGGACGCTGGGCGTCCTCGCCCACGAAGACGGTCACCGGGGTGTCCCGGTCCACGATCTCCAGCATGCCGTGGAAGAACTCGGCGGAGTGGATGCTCTTGGTGCGGATCCAGTGCTGCTCCTCCCAGTAGCACATGGCGTAGGAGTAGGTGGAGCCGTACTGGTTGCCGGCACCCACGAAGTAGTGGAGCTTGTCGTCGTGGTGCTTCTGGGCAAAGGCCAGGCCAAAGGCGTCGGCGGCCTTCTCCACCTCCACCAGGTCACGGGCCAGGTGGGCGTCCAGCTGGGCGTAGTAGTCGTCGTACTCCGGGAACTCGCCACGGTGGTACATGAAGCGGTCGGCCACCATGAAGAATTTGAGCTGCTCATTGGCGGGATAGGCGATCTCCCAGTCCACCATACTGGCCAAGGCGGCGGTCTCCACGTCAATGAAGCCCAGCACCTTGGCGCCGGCGGCCTTGGCCTTCTCCACACCCTTCACCATTTCTTCGGTGCTGCCGGTGACGGAGGAGATGACCACGATGGTGCCCTCCCCCACCCGGCGGTTACCGGTGGTGAGGTACTCCGCGGCGTTTTCCACAAAGAGGTCCAGGTCAGAACGCTCCTTCATGTGGGCCTGGGCCTGGAGGCAGGAGGCGTAGGTCCCGCCGATGCCCAGCCAGCACAGGTTCCGGAAGCCGTCCTTGCAGATGCCGTCCACGACGGCCTCAATCCGGGGCCGGAGGGCCAGGGCGCCCTGGACGCTGGCAAGCTGTTTTTCCTCGTCAAATTTCAGCATACAAATCTCCTTACCGTGGGCTTACTGGCCCACCTTCAGCTTCTGATAGTAGTCGTTGTAAATGGTGAGGGCGTCGCCCACGTCCTCCTGGAAGAAGACGTTCTCCTTATAGGAGAAGTTGCGGGCGGGGTCGTTGCGGTAGGACTCGGAAGCGGCGGCCACAGCGGCGTCGTTGGGGCAGGAGTAGGGGTACTCCTCCAGGTTCTTGGCCATGACCTCGGGGTCGCAGATGTAGTTGAGGAACTTATAGGCCAGGTCGGTGTGCTGGGCGCCGGTGGGGATGACATAGAGGTCGAAGCCCAGCTGCACGGCGTCGTCGAAGGGATCGGCCACCACCAGGGTGTTGTTCTCGCCCATCTCGGCCATGGCCCAGGAGGTGTTGCCGTCGTAGGTCAGGGCCACGGAGGCGGTGCCGTTGGTCAGGTTCTGCTCGGCAGCGCCGTAGGCCACCACGTTCTCGTTGAACTTCACCAGCCACTCATAGGCCTCGGCGATCTCGCTCTCCTCGGTGGAGTTGGGGTCGTAGCCCAGGGCGATGAGGGCGATGGGGAACAGGTTACGGGCGCCGTCGATGGTGCTGATCTGGCCCTTCAGGGCGGGGTCGATGAGGTCATTGTAGCAGGTGATCTCAATGGGGCAGGTCTCGGTGTTGTAGACGATGTAGATGTAGTTCATGAGGTAGGGGACGCAGTAGTCCTTGGCAGTCCAGTAGGCCTCGTTGATGTTGCTGGAGTTGGGGATCTGGGTGAGGTCCAGCTTCTCCACGTAGCCGCCGGCAATGAGGGACTCCATGTAGGCGTCGCAGGTCATGATGAGGTCGTACTCCTGGCCGCCGCCGGCGGTGAGCTTGGTGATGGCGTCGGCGTTGTCGCTCATGTAGGAGAGGTTGACGGTGCAGTTGTTCTCCTCCTCAAAGTTGGCAATGAGCTCGTCGGAGATGTACTGCTGCCACATGTAGATGTTCAGCTCGGTGCTGGCCTCGGCAGCGCCGGTCTCAGCGGGGGTGTCGGTACCGGCGGTGGTCTCAGCGGGGGTGCTGCCGCCGCCGCAGGCGCACAGGGCCAGGAGCATGGCACTGGCAAGGACTCCGGACAGGATTCTCTTCATGAAAATGTTCCTCCTTTTAAAATTTGGCTCTATTCCATATCGCCGGGGCGATCCCCCGGGCGGTAAGGACCTGTTCAGGCGGCCGCGCTCCGCTTGCGGAGAGCAGCCTTGACCGCGTTGCTCAGGAGCATGCACGCCACGATGACCAGGATCATGATGGTGGTGAGGGCGTTGACGTCTGGGGTGACGCCGCTCTTGTTCATGGACAGGATGAGCACAGGCAGGGTGGTGTTCTTGGCGCCGGCCAGCATGTTGCTCATGACCACGTCATCGATGGAGAGAGTGAAGGAGAGGAAGGCCGCCGACATGACGCCGGGCATGATGCTGGGCAGGGTCACCCGCAGGAAGGTCTGGATGCGGTTGGCGCCCAGGTCCATGGAGGCCTCCTCCAGGGTCTCGCCGTCGCCGCTGATGCGGCCCTTGATGGTGACCACGGCATAGGGGATGCAGAAGGTGCAGTGGCCGATGAGGATGGACCCCATGCCCAGGGAGACGCCGATGTTCATGAAGATGATGAGCAGGGCCACCGCCAGCACGATCTCGGGGACGATGATGGGAATAAAGATCATGCCGTTGACGAACTTCTTCATCTTGAATTCATAGCGCTTGAGGCCCAGGGCGCCCAGGGTGCCCACCACCACCGAGATGACGGTGGCCAGCACGGCGATGATGATGGAGTACCACAGGCTGTCCATGAGGGCGTGGTTGGTGAAGAGCTTGCCGTACCACTGGGCGGTGAAGCCGCTCCAGTAGTAGTTGTAGCGCTGGTCGTTGAAGGAGAAGATCATCATCACCACAACGGGGATATAGAGCACGGTGTAGATGAGGATGGCATAGACATCCCCCAGGATGCCCAGGGCCTTCCGGCGGCGCTGTACCTTGGTGAGGCTTGCCATTTACACCACCTCCATATCTTCCAGCTTGGAAAAGCGGGTGTAGAGGAAAATGAGGGCGCCGGTGATGACCAACAGCAGCACCGACAGGGCGGCGCCCAGGGGCCAGTTGCGGATGGAGCCGAACTGGTTTTTGATGATGTTGCCGATGTAGAGGACCTTGCCGCCGCCCAGCATGTCGGAGACGGTGTAGATGCCCAGGCTGGGGATAAACACCAGGATCACGGCGGAGAAGATGCCGGGGAAGGTGAGGGGCAGGGTCACCCGGAAGAAGGTCTCCCGTGGGGTGGCCCCCAGGTCGGAGGAGGCCTCCAGCAGGGATTTTTGCAGCTTCTCAATGGAGCTGTACAGGGGGAGCACAGCGAAGGGGAGCATGTTGGTGATCATGCCCAGCACCACCAGGCCGTCGGTGTAGACAAAGGTGATGGGGGCGTCGGTGAGGCCGATCCACTGGAGGAAGGTATTCACCGGGCCGCTGGTCTGGAAGAGGAGCAGCCAGCTGTTCAGGCGCATCAGGGAGTTGGTCCAGAAGGGGATCATAATGAGCATGATGAGCCGGGAGGCCTTTTCCGGGGGCTTGCGGGCGATGTAGTAGGCGAAGGGATAGCCCAGCAGCAGGCAGAGCACCGTGGTGAAGAGGGCCACCTGGAGGGACTTGAGGATGACCTTGAAGTAGGTGGCGTCCAGCAGGGTCTGGTAGCTCTCCAGGGAGAACTCATAGACCACATCGCCGAAGACGCCCCGGGACATGAAGCTGATGTAGATGATGTACAGCATGGGGAGGGTGACGAAGAGAATCATCCACACCGACACCGGGCCGGCCTGGGCCAGAGCGGGGATGGTCTTCCGCCGCAGGTCCCGTTTCCGGCTGATGGCCTGGAGATCGGTGGTGTCGTTGATGCGCGTGCTCATGTTCCCGCCCCCTTACGCCTGGGCCTTCTTGATGGCCACGGACTTGTCCGGGTCCCAGAAGATCTGGACCGCATCCCCCTCCCGGAATCGCTCGTCCTGCTCAAAGCGGGAGAGCTTGACCTCGGTTCCGTCGGAGATATCCAGGGCCGTCTTGACCACCGTGCCCATGTAGGTGAAGTCCTTTACCTTGGCGGGCAGCTCGAAGCCTTCGAACTTGCCCGTGCCTACCTCCAGATACTCGGGACGGATGGAGACGTGCATCTCCTCCCCCACCTGGAAGCCCTCGCCCCGGGTGGTGAGCATGCCCGCCGGGCACTCCACCCGCAGCAGGTCCCCGTCCACGGCCCGGACCACGCCGTCAAAGATGTTGGACTCGCCGATGAACCCGGCCACGAACCGGGTCTTGGGCCGGTCGTAGATCTCCCGGGGGGTGTCCAGCTGCTCGATGACGCCGCCGTTCATGACGGCGATGCGATCGGACATGGTGAGGGCCTCCTCCTGGTCGTGGGTGACGTAGACGAAGGTGATGCCCAGCTTCTTCTGGAGCCGCTTGAGCTCGATCTGCATCTGCTTGCGCAGCTTCAGGTCCAGGGCGCCCAGAGGCTCGTCCAGCAGCAACACCTTGGGGTTGTTGATGAGGGCCCGGGCGATGGCCACACGCTGCTTCTGGCCGCCGGAGAGGGCGTCGGGCTTCCGGTTCTCGTAGCCGGCGAGCTGCACCAGGGAGAGCATCTCGGTGACCCGGCGGCGGATCTCATCCTTGGGCACCTTTTTAATGGTGAGACCGTAGGCCACATTGTCAAAGACGGTCATGTGGGGAAAGAGGGCGTAGTTCTGAAAGACTGTGTTTACGTCCCGCTGGTAGGGCTCCTTGTTCTCCACCCGCTCCCCCTGGACCTTGATGATGCCGGAGGTGGCATCCTCAAAGCCGGCGATCATCCGCAGGGTGGTGGTCTTGCCGCAGCCGGACGGACCCAGCAGGGTCAGGAACTCTCCCTCCTGGATCTCCATGTTCATTTGCCGTACCACCAGATTGGAACCAAAACGTTTTTCCACATTGATCAGAGATACGATACTCTCCGGCATGCCATTCCCACCTCATTTTTAATCAAAACCACAAAAAATCACAGAGATTTCATGGGGTTTTCTCGCCGTTTTTTCCAGTCGTCTGCATCATAGCATACTTTTTTTATAATAGCAATGGATTTTTACAGATATGGAAAATTTAAATCATACCAATTTAAGGTTTTGAATATTTCTTTTCTGAATTTCAGCGGTTTTTCTCTTTCCTGCCACCGCTGTTCCGCTTCTTGCCAGCGAAAATTGGTCCAAAAACAAGTTTTCTTATCTGTACCCATCTCTTCCCGTTGCGCCGCGGCTGCGGTTATGATATGATAGGCAGTACGAAGAATACCAATTTGGGAGGGACGGACATGCAGGAATATCGGCCCCGGCCCAGCGCCCGGGCTCGCGAGCTGCTGGAGGGACTTCTGGCGGATTACCGGCTGCGGCCTGGGGACCGCCTCCCCTCGGAGCGCAGTCTCAGCGATGCCTGGGGACTCAGCCGCACCACCCTGCGCAGTGCGGTAGCCCTGATGGAGCAGGACGGCCGCCTGCTGTCCCGACCGGGTGCAGGCACCTTTGTGGCGCCGGAAAAGTACACCCGGAGGCTGCAGGGCCTGCTGTCCATGAGCCAGTCGGCGGCGGAGCAGGGCCGTCAGGTGACCACCCGGCTGCTGGAGCTGCGGCGGACGGAATGTGACAAGCATCTGGCACGGCGGTTCAACCAGGTGCTGGGCTACCCCCTCTATAAAATCGTACGCCTGCGGTCGGTGGATGGCGAGCCTCTGATGGTGGAGACCTCCTATATACCGGCCCAGAAAGTGGCCGGCCTGGAAAACAAGGACCTGGAGAACCACTCCCTCTTCTCTATTTTGGAGGAGGACTTCGGCATCCTCCCCGTCCAGGGCGAGGAAGAGATCGGCATCACCTATGCCACCGCCGAGGAGGCCGAGCTCATGGGCATTGAGAGCGGCTCTCCCCTCTTCTGGATCGTCAGCATGACCTACGACCAGACGGGACAGCTCATGGAGTATTGCCGTGGGGCGGCCCGGCCCGACCGGCTGCGGATCACTACGGTGATGGAGTGTCAGGAAGAGGAGGCGGACAGCAATGAGGCGTGATGAGCCGGTGGGCCCCAAGTCGCCCCTCTATCTCCAGCTCCGGGAGCTCATCCGGGGCAAAATTGAAAACGGCGAATACCTCCCAGGCACCGCCATCCCCTCGGTGGGCGCCCTGGCGGAGACCTACGGTATCCACCGTCTGTCGGTGCGCTCGGCCATCTCCGCCCTCATCGGCGAGGGGCTTCTGAAAAGCGTCCAGGGCAAGGGCATCTTTGTGGTGGGGGAAAAGCTGGCCAAGGACCTGGAGACGGCGGGCGGCTTTGAGCAGACGCTGAAGGAGTCGCCCCAGCGGTCGGAGACCCGGCTGCTCATTAAGGCGGCCCGTCCCGCCGGCACCCTCTACGCCGGCTATCTGGGCTGCTCCCCCCAGGAGCCCCTTTTCTACGTCAAGCGTCTGTGTCTGCTGGACGGGGAGCCTCTCTCCCTGGAGGAGGCCTACGTCCCCCAGAACCTGGTCCCCAACCTGCCCGACGTGGATCTGAACGTCTTCTCCCTCCACCAGGTCTACGCCTTCTATGGCATTCGGATCTCCCGCGGGGAGCAGAGCCTTTCCATCTCCCGGCTGGACTCGGCTGAGGCACGGCTGCTGGATGTGGACGCCCACCGGGGCGTCCTCACCCTCCAGTGCGTCAGCTACGACGCCCAGGGACGGGCGGTGGAGTTTGCCCGCTCCCACATCCGCGGTGACAAGTGTGATTTCCACGTCCATTTTCACCGGTGACGCCTACCGTCTCCGGACAGAGCAAAAGCGGACCCTCCGGCGTCTGGAACACCGGAGGGTCCGCTTTTATAGCTTAACATTCTAATTTTGGAGCCGGTCTCACTCGCCCACATCCATACCTTACAGCTCCTCCAGCTCCCGCACCTCCTCGGGTTCGGGACCAACGGCGCCGAAGCACAACTTCTGCACCACAGGCTGAAGAGGCTTTTTGAAGAGCCCCATGACCTTGCCCACCACAATGGCGGTGATGACGGTACCCTCACGGATCCCCATAAGGCCATGGAGGAAGACGAAGGAGAGCAGGATTCCCAGGGCGACCGTGCTGCAGTCCACCACGATCTTGACATTGTGGAAGGGTCGGCCCACCTTCCTCGCGATGGCCTGGGTGAGCCCCTCCATGGGCATGGCCACCAGGTCCACCTCCATATAGAGGAACACGCCGAAGGCCACCGTAACGATGCTGATGACCAGCATCACCAGCTGTCCGGCATAGGTGGGCAGGGCGAAGTCGGCCAGCAGCCACTTGGTAAAGTCGGTGAAGTAGCCGAAAATGGTGGAGAAAATGATCTGGGTCAGGTTGATGAGACGGAACTCCCGCCGGAGAATGAGGATCTGCAGGACGATATAGACGCCGTATACCGCGATGACGCAGGTACCCAGAGCCGTGTCGGCAATGAGGCTGATCACATAGGGCAGAGAGGTCACTGGAGAGACGCCCAGATCGGAGTTGACGGCGAAGGCCACGCCCAGAGCCATAAAAGAAAAGGCCGACGATGTAGAGTACGACACGGGTCGCCCACTGGGCGGGGGTGCTTTTTTCATAGACAAAATTCCTTCCTTTCCTGGCCTGTCCGCCGCTGTCCCGCGGCGCGGAACGTGACCGCAGCTTCACGGCCGCTCCGCTCAAACCTCAAATATGTTCAGTGAACTTGTTCATATATAGTCTAACACCGGCTGGAAAAAGCGTCAATAGTCTCCAGCCGGCCATTCCATACACGGCGGACCCGGCAACGCCCCTCCGGTGTGAAACGGACATGGACGGAACGCCACGCCCTTGCAGGAGCAGTATTTTTCCTGTATAATCCGTGGTACAAAAACCGATCCGTATCGAGGTGGAGGACATGGAGACCGAGAACAAAAGCAAGCGGCAGCTCCAGGCGGAGCAGACCAAGGACAAGCTCTTCCATGCAGCGGTGGAACTTCTAACGGAGAAGGACTTCAACGACATCACCATCCGGGACATCGTGGCCCGGGCCAAGGTATCCATCGGTACCTTTTATAATCACTACTCCACCAAAATGGAGGTCTTTTATGAGGCCTACCGCATCGCCGACCACTACTTTGCCGAGACAGTGGCGCCCCTGCTCACCCAGGGGTCGGCGCTGGAACAGATCACGGCGTTTTTCGACTACTACGCCCACTACTCCAGCGACCTCACCGACCTGCGGATGACCAAGCTGCTCTACAACCCTGACAACACCCTCTTCAGCCGGGACCCCCATCAGGGCATGGTTGGGGTGCTCATCGGGATCATCCAGCAGGGTTTGGACGACGGTACGCTTTCCGGCGATGACAGCGCCGAGGTAATCGCCGAGTACCTGATGATCTCCGTCCGCGGCCTGGTCTACAACTGGTGCACCCGCGACGGCTCCTACGATCTGGCTGCCGTCATGCGGAAATTCGTCCACCGCCTGTTGGCCTACTACCGCTCCGCCGCCGACGGCCACACAGAATGATAAATTGAGACATACGAACGCCCGGAAGATGGATTCTTCCGGGCGTTCTCTGTTTTTCGCTCAGGACTTGTCTCCTCGTGCATCTTTGATTTGTCGACATTTGTCCATGTATCAAGCACATTTTCCTTTGTTTTGTCGCTGCATGCAAGATTGTCTTGCTTTTCCTGCTATTTTTACTAAAAAAGGCGGACAAATCAGCGTCAGCCCAAAAATATTTGATCATTATTCGGAAAGCGGCTTGCATTTTCTCTGACACATTGCTATAATAAAGCAACGGCTGTGGACAATCGTTCTCTATGTGAAGACAGTTTGTCTCATCCGACAGAACGGACAAGGAGGAACCAGCAACAATGAAAAAGTTTCTTGCATTCGCGCTTTCCTGCTCCCTGGCCCTGACAGCCCTGGCCGGCTGCTCCAGCACACCGCCCTCCAGTGCCGCCCCTGAGACCGGCAGCCCTGAGGCCTCCGCCCCCGCCGCCAGCGGCGACAAGGTGGTCCGCATCGGCGTCTTTGAGCCTTCCACCGGCGACTCCGGCCCCGGCGGCAAGCAGGAGATGCTGGGCATGCAGTACGCCAACACCGAGACCCCCACCGTGGACATTGGCGGTGAGACCTACACCGTCCAGCTTGTCTACGCCGACAACGGCTCCGACTCCGCCAAGGCCCCCACCGCCGCCGCCGACCTGGTGGCCCAGGACGTGGCCCTGGTGCTGGGTTCCTACGGCTCCGGCGTTTCCATGGCCGGCGGCCCCGTCTTCGATGAGGCCGGTCTGGCCGCCATCGGCGTCACCTGCACCAACCCCGGTGTCACCGCCGGCAACGACTACTACTTCCGCATCTGCTTCCTGGATAACTTCCAGGCCCAGGTCCTGGTGAACTTCGCCGAGGAGAAGTTCTCCGCCAAGAAGGCCTACCTGCTGGGTGAGCTGGGCAACGAGTACGACCAGGGCCTCATCAGCTACTTTGAGCAGACCTTCTCCGGTGAGGTGGTCAAGGACTCCTTCCCCACCAACACCTCCGACTTCACCACCTACCTCAACAAGGCCGTGGCCGAGGGCTGTGACGTTATCTTCTGCCCCGTGTCCATCGCCTACTCCACCCAGATCGTGAAGCTGGCCGCCGACATGGGTCTGGAGATCCCCATCCTGGGCTCCGACACCCTGGACAGCAACATGGTCCTGGAGGCCGCCGCCGGCTCCAACGTGAAGCTCTATGTGTCCACCTTCTACCAGGAGGGCGGCTCTCCTGAGTTCGACAAGGGCATCAAGGCCTACATCAACGGCGACTCCACCGCCCTCACCAACAACGGCGGCAACGACACCATCGCCGCCGTCACCGCCATGGGCTACGACGCTTACTATGTGGCCCTGGAGGCCCTGAAGGCCGCCGGCTCCACCGATCCCGCCGCCGTCAAGGCCGCTCTGCCCGGCGTCACCTACACCGGTGTGTCCGGCTCCATCGCCTTCGACGAGCAGGGCGACGCCGTCCGCGACACCGCCTACATCAAGACCGCCGACACCGCCAACAATGTCTGGACGCTGGAGACCGTCCAGACCGCCAGTTGATCCCTGCCGACATTATGCATGCCGCCTGGCGGAGTCCCCGCCAGGCGGCGTCTTACCTGGGCACCGCAGCTCATCCGCGGCCCCCGATGGGGCCGCCTCGAAAGCTGCCGCCCCCGGCCGCTTTCGAGACGGTCTGATCCGATCCAAGTTGAGAAAGAAAGGGAGGTCATCCCTGTGCAATACGCCGTATCCATCCTGCTCTCCGGCATTTCCTTGGGCGGACAGTACGCCCTCATCGCCATCGGCTACACCATGGTCTACGGTATCCTGCGCCTCATCAACTTCGCCCACGGCGACGTGTTCATGGTGGCCGGCCTGATGATGGTCTACCTCAGCGCGTCCCTGCCCCTCATGGCCAGTCTGCCCCTGATGCTGCTCCTCACTGTGGTGCTGGGCTTCGTCATTGAGCGGGCCGCCTACAAGCCCCTGCGCTCCGCCCCCCGCATGAGCGTCATGATCTCCGCCATCGGCGTGAGCTACCTTTTGCAGAACCTGGCCACCTATGTCACCGGCGGCCTGCCCCAGATGTACCCCTCCCTGCCCTTTCTCTCCGAGTCGGTCACCATCCTGGGCGCCCCCACCAAGTGGGTCACCGTGGTCACCCCCATCCTGGTGGTGATCCTGGTCATCGCCCTCACCCAGCTCATCAACCGCACCAAGGTGGGCATGGCCATGCGGGCCGTGGCCAAGGACTTCGAGACCAGCCAGCTCATGGGCATCAAGATCAACTCCGTCATCTCTGTGACCTTCATCATCGGCTCCTTCCTGGCGGCGGTGGGGTCCATGCTCTACTTCACCAACTACCCCTCCATCGTGCCCCTCTCCGGTGCCCTGCCGGGACTGCGGGCCTTCGTGGCCGCCGTCTTCGGCGGCATCGGCTCCATCCCCGGCGCCGTCATCGGCGCCTTCCTCATCGGCATCTGCGAGAGCATCATCAAGGGCTCCGACTGGAGCGTCTTCTCCGATGCCTTCACCTTCGCCCTGCTCATCGTGATCCTGGTGGTCAAGCCCACCGGCCTCTTCGGTGAGAAGGCCACCGACAAAGTGTAAAGGGGGCGCTTGGATATGCTGCAACAGAAAAGCAAAAAGGGCGCCTTCCTCGCCCTGGTCTTTGTGGTGGCCTTGCTGGCCCTGGTGGTGCTCCTGGAGAACACCCTGGACCCCACCAAGTACATCCTCCTCTTTACGTCCCTGAAAAAGGGCGCCGTCTACGCCCTGGTGGCCGTGTCCATGAACCTGCTCAACGGCTTTACCGGCCTCTTCTCCCTGGGCCAGGCCGGCTTCATGCTCCTGGGCGCCTACACCTACGCCATCCTCACCATCCCTGTGGAGAGCCGTGAGAGCGTCTACTACCTCTACGGCGGCTCGGCGGTGAAGTTCTCCCTGCCCGACCTGTTCGGCGGCGCCGACACCGTCCCCGGCCTGGTGCTGGGCGTCCTCATCGCCCTCATCCTGGCCGGCTGTGTGGCCGCCGTGGTGGCCTGGCTCATCGGCCTGCCGGTCCTCCGGCTCAAGAGCGACTACCTGGCCATTGCCACCCTGGGCTTCGGCGAGATCATCCGTGCCGTCTTCCAGTGGGATAAGCTGGGTCCCGTCACCAACGGCGCCAACGCCCTCAAGAGCTTCCCCACCTTCTCCAGCTTCAACATCACGGGGGCCGACGGCCAGGTGGTCTTCCGCCTGTCCACCTTCGTGGCCTTCCTCATCGCCGCGGTGTGCATCGCCGTCATCGTCCTGCTCATCAACTCCTCCTACGGCCGGGCCTTCAAGGCCATTCGGGAGGACGAGATCGCCGCCGAGGCTATGGGCGTCAACCTGGCCAAGCACAAGCGCCTGGCCTTCTGCATCTCCTCCTTCTTCGCCGGGGTGGGCGGCGGCATGTTCGCCATGTTCGCCAACCAGGCCCAGGCCAAGACCTTCACCACCGCCATGACCTATGAGATTCTCCTCATCGTGGTCATCGGCGGCATCGGCTCCGTGTCCGGCTCCACCATCGCCGCCTTCCTCTATGTGGCGGCCAGCGAGTGGTGGCTCCGCTTCCTGGACTCCGAGACGTGGGTTTTCGGCGTCAAGGTCCCCTTCCTCCGCACCGGCTTCCGGATGGTGGTCTTCTCCATCATCATCATGATCGTGGTCCTCTTCTTCCGCCGGGGCCTCATGGGCAGCAAGGAGCTGCCCGACCTCTTCCGGCCGAGGCCGAAAAAGTCCGCCCGAAAGGCTGGTGAGCACAATGGCTGAGAACGTACTGCGCCTGGAGGACGTCACCATGCAGTTCGGCGGCGTGGTGGCCGTCAACAACCTGTCCCTGGAGGTGAACCAGGGGGAGATCGTGGCCCTCATCGGCCCCAACGGCGCCGGCAAGACCACCGCCTTCAACTGCGTTACCGGGGTATACGAGCCCACCAACGGCCGGGTGAGCCTGGCCGGGGAGGTCATCGTGGAGAACCACCCCCAGGGCAAGATGAAGACCATGTACCAGGGGGAAAACAACGGCAAGTACACCAATGTGGTCCGCCTCACCCCCGATCAGATCACCCAAAAGGGCATCGCCCGCACCTTCCAGAACATCCGGCTCTTCGGCGCTCTCACGGTCTTTGAGAACGTGCTGGTGGCCAAGCACATGCGGGCCAAACAGAACTTTCTCTCCGCCACCTTCCGTCTCAACGCCTCGGAGGAGAAGCGGATGCGGGAGGAGTCCATGGCCCTCCTGGAGGAGCAGGGCCTGGCCCACCTGAAGGACGAGGTGGCCTCCTCCCTGCCCTACGGCCTCCAGCGCCGGCTGGAGATCGCCCGGGCCCTGGCCACCGACCCCAAGCTCCTCCTCCTGGACGAGCCGGCCGCCGGCATGAACCCCCAGGAGACCCAGGAGCTCACCGATTTCATCAAGCAGATCCGGACCGAGTACAATCTCTCCGTCTTTATGATCGAGCACCACATGGACCTGGTCATGCAGATCTCCGACCGGATCTACGTCCTGGACTTCGGCCGGCTCATCAGCCAGGGCACACCGGAGGCCGTGCAGAACGACCAGCGGGTCATCGACGCTTATTTGGGGGTGGCAGACGATGCTGAGGATTGACGACCTGCGGGTCAACTACGGCGGCATTGAGGCCGTGAAGGGGATCTCCTTCGAGGTGCCGGAGCGGGAGATCGTCACCCTCATCGGGGCCAACGGCGCCGGCAAGTCCACCACCCTCCGGGCCATCGCCGGACTGGTGAAGCCGGCCTTGGGCCGCATCCACCTCCAGGCGGAGGACATCACCGGTCTCTCCCCCGACCGCATCGTGTCCAAGGGCATCACCCTGGTGCCCGAGGGGCGGCACGTCTTCCCCGACCTCACGGTGCTGGAAAACCTGAAGATCGGCGCCTACCTGCGCACCGACAATCTGGAGGACGACATCAAGTGGGTGTACGACCTCTTTCCCCGGCTCAAGGAGCGGTCCTGGCAGGCGGCGGGCACCCTCTCCGGCGGCGAGCAGCAGATGCTGGCCGTGGGGCGGGCCCTCATGTCCCGGCCCAAGATCATGATGATGGATGAGCCCTCTCTGGGCCTGGCCCCGCTGGTGGTCAAGGGCATCTTTGAGATCATCAAGGAGATCAACCGCCAGGGCGTCACCATCCTACTCATTGAGCAGAACGCCAACATGGCCCTCCACATCGCGGACACCGCCTACGTGCTGGAGACCGGCCGCCTCACCATGCGGGGCACCGGCAAAGAGCTTCTCAACAACGAGGCCGTCAAAAAGGCCTACCTGGGCTAAATACGACAAAAGGGAGGACCGTTTCACGGTCCTCCCTTTGTTATGTTCCATTCACAGGAGATAAAAGCCCACCCAGCCGCAGGCCACGCCCAGGAGCGCTCCGACCAGCACGTCCCGTGGGAAGTGGATGCCGGCCACCACCCGGGTAACGGCCAGCAGCACGCCTACCACGCCCAGAATCCAGCCCACCGGCGGGCAGACCCAGCCCCAGGTCATGGCGATGACGAAGACGGAAAAGACGTGGCGGCTGGGGAAGGACTCTCCCTTTTTGTCCCTTGGGATGAGGGGGACGATGTTCAGGGCCTCATAGGGCCGGGGGCGGTTGAGTCCCCGGCGGACCACGCTCAGGGACACAAAGGAGACCGCCGGTACCAGTACCAGCCGGAGGAGGCGTGGGTCCTTCGTCACCAGCGCCCAGAGCAGCAGGGCGGGATAGAGGAGATAACAGCTCAGGGTGAGGACCCGGTTGAAGGCCTTCAGCCCCTTCACAGCGCCGGGCCGCCCCCGGAAGGGCCGGCTCAGGGCCTCGTATTGTTCTTTTGTCATGGGTCCACCTCCAGGTGTCATGTTTTTTCATCATAGCTTCTCACGCCCCGAATTGCAAGAGCGGATACAATTTTTCGTTGCGCCGCTCGCTTTACCGTGGTAAAATATCCCCCAGTCAACAACAAGGAGAGGACCGATATGAAACTTTCCCAGCTGCTCACCCAGGGACGGGTCACCGTCTCCTGTGAACTCTTCCCCCCCAAGACCGGCGCCGCCCTGGCCAAGGTGGAGGACGTCCTCCGGGACACCGCCGCCCTGGCCCCCGATTTCATCAGCGTCACCTACGGCGCCGGTGGCTCCACCTCCAAGCGTACCCTGGAGCTGGCCGCCCGGCTCCAGGACGTGTACCGGGTCCCCGCCCTGGCCCACCTCACCTGCGTCTCCTCCACCCGGGACCAGGTGGCCAACATGGTGGAGCGGCTCCGGGCCGCCGGCATCGAGAACATCCTGGCCCTCCGGGGCGACGTCCCCCAGGACACCTCCTTCCCCTCCCCGGAGCACTACCACTACGCCAACGAGCTCATCGCCCACATCCGCTCCCTGCCCGGCGGGCAGGACCTGTGCATCGGCGCCGCCTGCTACCCCGAGGGCCACGTGGAGTGCCCCCACTTTACCACCGACCTGGACAATCTGAAGCGGAAGGTGGACGCCGGCGCCGACTTCCTCACCACCCAGATGTTCTTCGACAACGACGTGCTCTACCGCTTCCTCTTCCGGGCCCTGGACAAGGGCATCACCGTGCCCATCGTGGCGGGCATCATGCCCGTCATCACCGTCCAGCAGATCCGCCGGTCCTGCGAGCTCTCCGGTACCGTCATGCCCCCCCGGCTCCAGGGCATCGCCGACCGCTTCGGCGACGATCCCGCCGCCATGCGCCAGGCCGGCATCGCCTACGCCACCGAACAGATCCTGGACCTCATCGCCCACGGCGTGGAGCACATCCACATCTACACCATGAACAAGCCGGAGGTGGCCGCCAAGATCATGGACAACCTCTCCTGCATCCTCCGTCCCCATGGCTGAGATCGACTGGAAGGAGGCCCGCCGGTATCTGGGGCTCCACCGCCCCGGCGGCAATGTGGACGAACAGCTGGAGGACACCCTCCATTCCTGCGGGGCGGAGCTGGAGGCCACTGCCCGCCCAAGGGCGGTGTGGCGCCGTTTTCCACTGACGGTGGAAAACGGGATGGTGACCTGCGCCGGTATGGTCATCCCCAGCGCCCACCTGGCCCGGCACCTCAAAAGCTGCGGGGAGGTGTATCTCTTCGCCGCCACCCTGGGGGCGGAGACCGACCGGCTCCTCCGCCGCTCGGCCGTCACCCAGGTGAGCCGGGCCGTCATCCTCCAGGCCTGTGCCGCCTCCCTACTGGAGGCCTACTGCGATGAGTGCTGCGACGGTCTGGCCCATGAAGTCGCCCCGGAAGGGCTCTTCCTCCGGCCCCGGTTCAGCCCCGGCTACGGCGACTTCCCCATCGCCTTTCAGCGCCCCCTGCTGGAGGCCCTGGAGGCCTCCAAGCGCATCGGCCTCACCGCCACCGAGACCATGATGCTCACCCCCACCAAGTCGGTCACCGCCGTGGTGGGGCTCTCCCCCACCCCCTGGTGCCCTCCCACCGGCTGCGCCGCCTGCGGCAAGACCGACTGCGCCTTCCGGAAGGGCTGAGCACCCATACCATTTCATAGATAAAGGAGTCCACCCATGAACATCAGAGAAGAACTGGCCCGTCGGGTGCTCATTTTCGACGGCGGCATGGGCACCATGCTCCAGGCCGCCGGCCTCCCCGCCGGCTATGAGCCGGAGCTGTGGAACCTGGAGCGGCCCGACGCCGTCCGGACCGTCCACGCCCAGTACCTGGCCGCCGGAGCCGATATCGTCACCACCAACACCTTCGGCGCCAACGCCGTCAAGCTCGCCGGCCATCCGGTGGAGGAGATCGTCACCGCCGCCGTATCCCTGGCCCGGGAGGCCGTGGCCGAGCACGGCAGCGGCTTTGTGGCGCTGGACCTGGGCCCCACCGGCCGTCTGCTGCGCCCCATGGGAGACCTGCCCTTTGAGGAGGCGGTGGCCGCCTACGCCCCCGCCGTCCGGGCGGGTGCCGCCGCCGGGGCCGACCTGGTGCTCATTGAGACCATGAGCGACCTCTACGAGGCCAAGGCCGCCGTCCTGGCCGCCAAGGAAAACTGCGATCTGCCCATCTTCGTCTCGGTGGTGCTGGACCAGACCGGGCGGATGCTCACCGGCGGCGACCTCTCCTCCGCCGTGGCCCTGCTGGAGGGCCTGGGGGTGGACGCCATCGGCCTCAACTGCGGTCTGGGCCCCGAGCAGATGGCCGCCCTCTTCCCGGAGATGCTCCGCCTCACCTCCCTTCCCGTGCTCATCCAGCCCAACGCCGGCCTCCCCGAATGTGTGGACGGCTGCACCCACTTCCGGGTGGGGCCCGAGGACTTTGCCGCCGCCATGGCGGAGCTGGTCAAGTCCGGTCTCCGGGTGGCGGGAGGCTGCTGCGGCACCACCCCGGAGCACATCCGGGCCCTCTCGGCCCACTGCCGGGACCTGCCCGCCCTGCCCGTTGCCCCCAAGCACCGGACCTGGGTGTCCTCCTACGCCCGCACCGTGGTCTTTGGGGAAAAGCCCGTGCTCATCGGCGAGCGCATCAATCCCACCGGCAAGCCCCGGCTCAAGGAAGCCCTCCGGTCGGGGGATATGGACTACGTTCTCCGGCTGGCCATCGAGCAGCAGGAGAAGGGGGCCCAGGTACTGGATGTGAACGTGGGCCTCCCCGAGGTGGACGAGCCCGCCCTCCTGCCCCGGACGGTGGAGGAGCTCCAGGCCGTCACCGACCTCCCCCTCCAGATCGACACCAACCACCCGGAGGCCATGGCCGCCGCCATGCGGTGCTACAACGGCCGGCCCCTGGTGAACTCGGTGAGCGGCAAGGCCGAGAGCATGGCCGCCGTCTTCCCCCTCCTGAAACAATACGGCGGCACCGCCATCGCCCTTACCCTGGACGAAAACGGCATCCCCGCCACCGCTGAGGAGCGGGTGGCCATTGCCCAAAGGATCATCGACACCGCCGCCAGCTACGGCATTCCCAAAGAGGACCTCATCTTCGACCCCCTGGCCCTCACCATCAGCGCCGACCAGAGCGCCGCCGCCGTCACATTGGAGACGGTGGAGCGCATCACCCGGGAGCTAGGCTGCCGCACCAGCCTGGGGGTTTCCAACGTGTCCTTCGGCCTGCCCCGGCGGGAGGCGGTCAACTCCGCCTTCTTCCTGCTGGCCCTGGAGCACGGCCTGTCCGCCGCCATTCTGAACCCCAACTCCGCCCCAATGACCGACGCCCTGCGGGCCTACTGCGCCCTGAAGGGGCTGGACCCCAACTGTCAGGACTACATCGCCGCCATGGCTGGGGAGACCGCCCCCGCCCCCACGCCCGCCGCGCCTGCCGCCGGCATGGACCTGGGCGCCGCCGTGGAGCGCGGCCTCAAGGAGAGCGCCGTAGCCGCCGCCAAGGCGGCCCTGGACGGTGGCAAAGCCCCCATGGAGCTCATCGACGGCGGGCTCATCCCCGCTCTGGACCGGGTGGGCGCCGCCTTCGAGACGGGCAAACTCTACCTCCCCCAGCTCCTCATGAGCGCCGAGGCGGCCAAGGCCGTCTTTGAGCTTCTCCGGGGGGCCATGACCAAAGAGGGGGAGCGCCCCGCCGCCAAGGCCAAGGTGGTCCTCTCCACCGTGAAGGGGGACGTCCACGACATCGGCAAGAACATCGTCAAGGTGCTGCTGGAGAACTACGGCTATCAGGTGGTGGACCTGGGGAAGGACGTCTCCCCCCAGGCCGTGGCCGACGCCGTGGTCCGAGAGCACGCCGCCTTCTGCGGTCTCTCCGCCCTCATGACCACCACCGTTGGAGCCATGGAGGAGACCATCGACCTCCTCCGCCGTGAGGCCCCCTGGTGCAAGGTCATGGTGGGGGGCGCCGTCCTCACGGAGGATTACGCCCGGCGGATGGGCGCCGACTTCTACGGGAAGGACGCCATGAGCGACGTGCGCTACGCCGACGGTGTCACCGAAGCCGGCTGATCTCTCCCGTGGGTTTTTGTGGAAACCGACATACTTCCAGTTGCTTTTTTCCAACGCGGACGGTATACTGGATGTTAGAAGCTTATGTCGACCGCTCCGGCCGACCACCAAATGCCCATGGAGGTGTCACGCATGAAAGTGAAACGACTGCTCTCCGGCCTGCTGGCGCTGGTCATGGTCCTGACCGCGACCATTCTGCCCGCATCCGCCGCCACCACCTTTCCCGATATCCAGAGCCACTGGGCCAAGAGCTACATTGAGGCCATGACGGCCGCCGGGATGTTCAAGGGCTACGAGGACGGCAACTTCAAGCCGGAAAACCAGCTCACTACCGCTGAAGCCCTGGCGCTGTGCGCCCGGACCGTGGGTCTGGACTCCAGCACTACCATGGATATCGCCACCGACTACTATGACACGGTGAAGACCACGCTCAACAACGAGCAGACCTGGTTCTATCAGGAGTTCTCCATCTGTCTGGCCACCGGTATCCTCACCACCTCCGACCTGAAGAGCCTCTACCAGTCCGGCGACCTCACCGACCCCATTGCCAAGGAGGACCTGGCCGTCTATCTGGTCCGTGCCATGCAGCTGGGCCCCATGGCCGAACGGCTCACCTCCTATCCTCTGACCTTTGATGACGCCTCCTCCATCTCCGCCGACGCCAAGCCCTCGGTGTACCTGCTCCACGTCTACGGCATCGTGGAGGGCGACGAGTTCAACGACTTCAGCCCCAAGCTGAACGTCACCCGGGCCGTCATGGCCACCATGCTCACCCGGGCCATCGCCTACATGCAGGCCCACGGCACCTCTCCCGACCTGCCCGAGTACACCGACTACGCCTTCCGTCAGGGCGTCATCTCCTCGGTCTCTACCACCAACGGTGTCATCCAGCTCTCCCTGAACAGCGACCTCACCGGCGCCGCCATCGGTACCGTCACCCTGCCCGCCAACGTGAAGATCTATGAGAACAACATGGAGACCACCTCCTCCGCCCTGAAGAACGGACGCCATGCCCGGGTCTGCCTGGACAGCTCCGGCACACCCTTCGCCGTCCGGGTCAGCGGTGAGCTGGAGACCTTTACCGCCACTGTCAACGGCATCGACGGCAAGAATGTAGCCGTCACCGCCGACGGCACCGGCCGGCTCCTCACCATGGACCGCCTCACCCAGGTCCAGATCGGAACCAAGACCACCGGCGACTACTCCATTGTGGACTCCGGCGCCAACTACACCACCGCCGTGTGCAAGCTGGACGACCAGGGCCGTCTGGTGGCTATCCAGTTCACCGGCGGCACCTCCACCGTGGAGGGCATCCTCTCCGACTACATCAAGGCCTCTACCAGCTCCGCCAACGCCACCATCCAGCTCATCGGTTTTGATGGCGTCACCCGGACCTACACCATCCCCTCCGACGCCACCATCACCGTGGACGGCCTGGTGGACTCTCTGAGCAGCTCCCTCAAGGACAGCTACGTAATCCTCCGCCTGCTGGATGAGGACGCCTCCGTCCAGTCGGTCTCCGTGGACACCAAGTCCAACTATGTCCAGGGCGTCATCAAGTCCGTGGACTCCTCTGACGACACCATCTCCATCACCCGGCTGTCCAACGACCGCACCGCCACCTACGACGTCACCTCTTCCGCCGTCATCACCTACGACGGGGAGACCACCCGCCTCAAGGACCTGGACAAGAACGACTTCGTTACCATCCTCCTCAACGAGAGTGACGACGCCACCATGATCCAGGCCTACCCCAGCTCCACCACCACCGAGGGCACCATCAGTGAGCGGACCTTCGGCTCCGGTACCGACACCACCATCACCTTCGTGGTCACGCAGAAGGATGGCACCAAGGTGAGCTTCAAGGTGGACCTGTCCGATCCCCCCGTCGTGGAGCGGGACGATGAGGACTCCACCGTGGATAAGCTCCGGGTGGGCGACGAGGTGGAGTTCACCGTCCGCTACGGCGATGTGACCCGCATCGAGGCCACCACCCAGAATGTCAACCTCACCGGTACCGTGGAGCGCATCATCCAGGAAAAGAGCGGCTACACCCTGGAGATGCTCCTCTCCGATGGTGAAGAGGTCTCCTACACCGTGGACAACTCCGTCTCCGTCACCCAGAACAACAAGGAGGTCGCCCTCTCCTCCCTGAAGCCCGGCTATAAGCTGGGGCTGGCCGTCAACGGCGACCAGGTCGTGGCCATCGAGCTCCAGCAGGCCGTCAATACCGGCAACAAGGTTTCGGGCACCATCCTCTACGTGGACTACTCCGAGGACATCATCTATCTCCGGGCCACCACCGACACCGGCAGCGAGGAGATGGTCACCGTGGAGGTCCCCTCCTCCGCCGTCATCCTCAACGCCTCCACCGGCGGCACCCTGGTCCTCCGGGACCTGGACACCGGTGACAGCATCGAGGTCAACGGCGCTTATAGCGGCACCATCTTCCAGGCCACCATCATTCTCCGCCAGTAAGAGCACTTCGCGCAGGGTCTCGCTTTTTGGGGAGCGGGGCCCTGTGCCATTTTATCCGATCATCTAGTAATAGGAGCGATTTTGCAATGTCTCAGAATGTTCAGAATTTGATGGAGGAGATCGTCCTCCAGAATGTGGATTCCGTCATGGCATCGCAGGGCTGCTGCACCTGCGATGTCTGCCGGACCGATGTGATTGCGTATGCCCTCAACCACCTCCCTCCGCACTATGTGTCCACTCTCCACGCCGGCTGATGGTCAAGCTGAGCAACTGCGCCCTGCAGTCCCAGGCTGACGTCACCGCCGCCCTCAGCGAGGCTGCGCTCTTGATCTCCAAGCATCCCCGCCATCCCGTCTGATCATACGACAGCCGCAGTCAAAAAGGACCCGCCCTGGGGCAGAGCGCTGAACAGATCCAGTAAAAACGGACAGTGACAAAAGCCCCCCTGATGTAGGAAAATAGACTACATCAGGGGGTTTTGTCATGAAGAAACGAAATTACACACACGTTCAAATGCTTTTACCAGAGATCAAGGCCATGTTGGCAGAGGGGAAAACACAGCGGGAAGTCGCAGAATACTATGGCTNGGGTCTTTATTTTACCACATCCCGTGGTGCTTGTCAAGCACTTTTTTCAGCTTCTTTCGAAGTTTTCAGAGTGCTTAACTCGTTTGCGTCTTATGCGAACTCATTTAGTCTACCAGATCGTTGAGCTCTTGTCAAGAACTTTTTTCAAGTCTCAGAGAATTTCTTCTCATCATCGACTGGATTCAGTACCTTTCGTCAGGCGCTCCGTTAATATATCAGATCGTCCCCGTATTGTCAACACCTTTTTTCATATTTTCCATTTTTTCTTCTCCTGTCCTTTACAGTGGACATCTGTCCGCCAATCCTCCCATTGCAGGCATCGGCAGATTGTGTTACTCTTTACTTATATATTAGAAGTCTTATACTTCGTTAATACTTGTAATTCCCATTGCATAACAGGGAGGTCCCATCTATGCCCATCAAAATCCCAGACTCCCTTCCCGCCCGCACGACACTGGAAGGCGAGAATATCTTCGTCATGACAGAATATCGGGCCATGCATCAGGACATTCGTCCTCTGAATGTCCTGATCCTCAACCTGATGCCTACGAAGATCGTGACCGAGACCCAAATCCTGCGCAAGCTCTCCAACACACCTCTTCAGGTAACGGTAGAGTTGCTGCGCACTTCCAGCTATCAGTCTCATAATACCGACGAGGACCATCTGTCCTCCTTTTACACTACCTTTGATCAAATTCGCAACCGGCGTTATGACGGCATGATCATTACTGGCGCTCCAGTGGAGAACCTGGACTTCACTCAAGTGGACTACTGGGATGAGCTCTGTGAAATCATGGAATGGTCTAAGACCCATGTCCACTCTACGCTCCACATATGCTGGGGTGCCCAGGCCGGCCTCTATTTTCACTATGGGATCGAGAAGCGTTCTCTGCCGGAAAAGCTCTTTGGCGTGTTCGACCACCGGGTCCTGAAACCCAACTCCCCTCTTTTCCGTGGCTTTGACGATGTCTTCCAGGCTCCCCATTCCAGATATACTGAAGTCTATGAGAGCGACATAAGGGCTACCCCCGGTTTGGAATTGCTCTCTGTCTCCGGAGATGCAGGCGTCTTTGCTGTAAAAAGCGTGGACTCCCGGCAATTCTTTATTACCGGCCATCCCGAGTATGATCCAGACACACTGGCCAAAGAATATTTCCGGGACCGGGACAAGGGGTTACCCATTCATGTGCCCTATCATTATTTCCCTAACAACGATCCCTCCCGTCCCCCCATCGTCCGCTGGAGAAGCGCTGGCCAGCTGCTTTATACCAACTGGCTCAATTACTACGTATATCAGACCACACCTTACGATATTTCTGAAGTCCATTGATTTTATCTTCAAAATGGGTGTTGTCAGTTTACTATTGACAACACCCGTTTTTTTGCTTGCAAAGAGAGCGAGAATATATTATACTTCTCCTATGTCCCGCATAGATATTGGGGCATGTAGTTTAGCCGTGTGGATTCTATAGCATAATTTCTCCTCAATATAGTTGGGTGTAGTACAAGTTGGGCGCACGCTTGGTTTGGGAGCATATCCCGCCCATCCATGAGGACAAAACCGCAACCCCGCAACTCGCTGGGACACTACCATAAGCGGGAACCATTTCCGCAAAGCCATTGGTCAAAAAACGACCAAGACCACATGAAAGACCACAGATAAAACAATTCCATAACCGGGTGTAGCGCAGTTGGTAGCGCGCTTGCTTTGGGAGTGCCGTGGACTTCATCCACGACCTGAGAAGGCGAAGCCCGGAAAGCCTTGCGGCACGGGCGTTTGCGGGATTTCTCCGGATTGCGAAACAGGACCGAAAAGCGGCCCTGACCACAGGAATGACCACAGACAGGAAAATCTTTGATTTTCGCCTGTGGCGTGTTATAATGGCAAAAACTGAATATCCGGGTGTAGCGCAGTTGGTAGCGCACGTGATTTGGGTTCACGGGGCCGAGCGTTCGAATCGCTCCACTCGGACCAAAGGACGGTTATTTGGATAGAATAACCGTCCTTGTTTATTTCCTTTCAAGCACTTTCAGCCCAATGGTTTCCGAGGATATATTATAAGCCGTCAAGGAGCAGTTTCTTTGACGGTTTTCTTTTTGCTTTTGGCACACATGCGTCTACCGACCTGGGTTCAGTGGACTAACTTCCTATGTAACGCAACTTTGGGGGATAATCAACTAAAGCTGTGCGCTGCTAAACAAAACAGCGCACAGTTTAATTTTTTTGAAGAATCATTTAATAGATTTCTAATTATCTCTTTAGATGTTCTTATATGCCGGTATAGCCCGTTATTCCGGGCTTTTCCGGCACTTTTCATATCGGAAGAACCTCACAAATCTTTTTATTACCCCTCATGTTTTCGCTCTCAAAAGTAGTAAAAGCAGTAGTAAATTCTGCGTACTACTTATGCCGCCTTGGTTTCCTCGGCGCTTTCCGCCACAGGCTCCGGCTTGGCCTCTGCGGTGGTTTTTGCCTTGGCTTGCAGCCGTTCCATTTCCTCCTGTGCGGAATGGAAAGTAGCGTGGGCATAATAGTTCAGCGTCATTACAATGTTGGCGTGTCCCATGATGTACTGCAATGCCTTGGGGTTCATGCCCGCGTTTGCCATTCTGGTACAGAATGTATGCCGCATGGTGTGCGGCGTCATCACATCGGGCAGCGGCTCCTTGTGGCACTTGTTGTACTTCTTTGCAAGGCACTTGAACATGGCGTCATAGTTGACGGCGGTTTTGGGCAGGCCGTCCCGGTTCAGGAACAGGAAGTCCTTATAATCGTCAACCTCAATGCACCTGCCGTCCCTGCGCTTCTTTAACACGCGCTCAAACGCTTCATAGGCGGCTGCGCTCATCGGCACTTGGCGGAATCCGCTTTCTGTTTTTGGCGCTTCGATATAGTAGCCGTCCTCGGTGCTTCTCAAAAGCTGGTGGTCTACATTCACAAAGCGCTTCTCAAAATTCAGGTCAGCGGGCGTCAGGCCGCAGAGTTCGGAAATACGAAGCCCGGTTTCCAGCAGGATCACCACCTCGTCATAATACTTGGCATAGACGGGATCGTTCTGCATGAAGTCTAAAAGCTCGTTTTCCTGTGTAGGGGTAAGCGGCACCTTTGGTACGGTATCGTCGTTGATAACCTCATTGATCTGGAAGTCAAAGGGATTCTTGCGGAGGCAGTCATCCTGTACGGCCATATAAAAGATGGCTTTTAAGGAACGCTTGCTGTTGCAGATGGTGTTGTAGGCAACGCCCTTTTCCTGCATACGCAAGGCCCATTCTTTCGCGTCGGACAGCTTCACGCTGTCAATGCTGGCCGCGCCCAGCTTATCTTCGGACAGAAGTTTCATCAACTGCTGGCGGCTCTTTTGGGTTCCTTTCCGCACATTCCCGCGCTCCCGGGTGTACTTTTCATAAAGCTGGCACACGGTCATTTTCTTGCCGATGGTGTCGATCCCGTCGTCAAGGTCTTTCTGTATCTGCTTGATCTTCTCGCGCAGGGAAAGACAGGGCCGCTTCCCGGCAGGTACTTTGTCGGTGGGTACTAACTTCCATGAGTAAACAAACTGGGGTTCTCCAAAGGTGTCAATGTATTTGTAAGCGTATCTTCCATCTGATCGCTGGCTCTCTCCAGACTTCAAAAGGCGGCCTTTGTTGTCCCGTCTTTTTTCATCTCGTTCTTTTCTTGGCATTTCGTCATGCTCCTTTCCATGACGGAAAGAGCCTTGACACGCTTATAACCTATTATAACACGCGCAAGGCCCTTTTTCACTATATTGTGTCAAGGGAATCAATGATTTTTTCAAACTGCTTCCGCTTGATCTGGATGCGGTTGCCGTTCAGGATCACCGTAACCGTCAAATCTCCCTGCGCATAAAAAGGCCGCCATCTCAGTGCCTGTGCATTGAGATGGCGGCCTGCAGTTCTATTATGATTTAGGACTTCTGCATTCCTGGGGTGCGTTCACCGGGAGGAAAGATTCGGCCCAGGCTTCATCCGTCTGGCTCATGTCAGGCGCGTTGTGCAGGAGCCANTGCGCTGCGGGACATTCCCATCAGGCGGCCAATTTCTTCGTCAGTCAAATCCAGAACAAAGCGGAGAATCAAAATACTCTGCTCGTCTTTTGGCAGGCTGGCAAATGCCTCGGCCACAAGCTCGTTGTCGATATGTAGGTCATACCCATGCGAACTGAATGTAAAGCTGTCGCAGGAATACCGATCTACGGTCGAGATCTTGTCCCAATCAGCCGGGGAAAGAGCGTCCAGCGACACTTCACGGTCGCGGCGGCACTTCATTTCCCGCAGATAATCTATCGCCTCATGGTATCTGCGGGAGCAGTGGCCCTATCTGGTACGCTATCTGGAGGACGGCAGGCTGGAACTCTCCAACAACCGTGCCGAGCGCAGCATTAAGCCATTCGTCATGGGCCGGAAGAACTGGCTCTTTTCCAACACCCCGGCCGGCGCCCAGTCCAGCGCTGTGATCTACAGCCTGATTGAGACCGCAANGGATCACCCAGCCAGCGGTGGGGTTTTCCTCGGCAAGCCGACGCAGTTTGTTTTCCCCGATCCGAAAATATTTGGACGCTTCCTCAATGGTGAGCGTGTATTTTTCCCAAATAGGCACATCGGTATTACTCATAACATGGCCCCCTTTCTTTTCAAAACAAAGGTTGTTTTTTGTGAAAGTGGGNGCACAACGCGCCTGACATGAGCCAGACGGATGAAGCCTGGGCCGAATCTTTCCTCCCGGTGAACGCACCCCAGGAATGCAGAAGTCCTAAATCATAATAGAACTGCAGGCCGCCATCTCAATGCACAGGCACTGAGATGGCGGCCTTTTTATGCGCAGGGAGATTTGACGGTTACCTTATAAACCAATTTTAATTCTGGCACTACTTCACTATGGTGACCGGGATGGCTGTATTTCTATTGAAAATGCTGCGGTCTATTTTCGTGAATACTATTCAAATAGGAAAGCACAAGGACTGGCAATTGAGAAGAAACAGTGTATATATCTGAGAGACGATGTGACCGATGCACAAATAATCGCAAATCTTCTTTCTAACCCCGTAAAGGCATTAATAGAGAGCGGCTTTTTCTTTTATAACGAAGACGCGCATGTATTTTCTGTTTCTCCGGACATCTGGAGCACGATTGACATATCCAATAAAGCTGCGATTACGAGAATATGTCGTCAAAAACTGAAAGACTACTACAAAGACTAATTGAAATGGGGGATTGTTATGGCCGATGTCCATTCTCCGGAAACCAGAAGCTATAATATGTCCCGTATTCGTGGAAAGGATACTAGGGCTTGTTTGAAAAAAGGCGGAGATTGTGCTAAAGCAACAAAATAGCGATGGAGGCAAGATACACAAAGGCTAGGAAGGAAGCATCCGACTTGTCATATCTGGTGGCGATTCTGCGAAACCACTTGATTTTCTGGAAAAAACACTCCACCAGATGGCGTTCTTTATACAGATGCCAGTCAACCGGCCAGGGATCGGAAACGTTGCTTTGCGGCGGGATCACATAGCTGGCCCCGTGCGCTGAGATATATTCCCGAATCGTCCGGGCACCATAGGCCCGGTCTGCCAGCACGGCACTCCCGCCGATTCTGACCTTTTTCAGCAGTTCAACAGCGTGAACCGAATCGTGGTCATTTCCAGCGGAGAGAAGGAACTCCACCGGGTTTCCCAGACCGTCTACGACAGCGTGGAGCTTTGTGTTCCACCCGCCTTTGGTACGGCCAACCGCCTTATCCGCCGTTTTTTTCCCCGCCATTTGCGCTTTCATGCACCTTTACGCAAGTGGAGTCCATGCTCAGGTTCTCCATATCCGCGTCCGCAGACAGTGTGTGGAATACCGCTTCCAGAGTGCCCTCATTCCGCCATTTGGCGAATCTTGCGTATATAGACTGCCAAGGACCATAGGTCGCCGGCAGCTCACGCCACTGCGCACCGCTCCGGACGATCCAGAGCATTCCGTTGAGCATGATCCCGTTATCCTTCCGGGGACGACCCCGCTTTCCCGTTTCTTCCGGTGGCAGCAGCGGCTTGATTCGTTCCCATTGTTCTTTTGTTAATTCATATCGTTTCATGCTCATAGCTTCGCATAACTTGGTTTCTTGTGCAACTTTTATTTTTCAAACAAGGCCTAAACCACAAGAACTTGTCAGAAAATACTTGTTTTCTCAAGGATTCCGATACAGAAAAAATGACGCTCGTCTTCCAGGAAAACCGGATATTGTTCTTCCCAAATATAAGACGGTGATCTTTGTAAACGGTTGTTTCTGGCATGGGCATGAGGGTTGTCACTATTTTGTGTGGCCTAAGAACAATGCGGAATTTTGGAAAAAGAAAATAGGCTCCAACATTGAGCGCGATGCTAAAAATCACGCCCTCCTCGCCAAGCTCGGATGGAATGTGATTGTAGTTTGGGAATGTGAACTGAAACGATCAACAGCTGAAGAGACACTCAATCTCTTAGTACATTGCATCGTGCAGCGGCAGTCATATGGTAACAGCGACTAAAAGTTTTGTATTTCTCCAAGAAAAGCAATTGTGTGACAACAATTTTTCTGCCTATTGGGATGCTAACTTCGCTACTTTTATCAAAAAGACCGTACCTGCTCATATGAACAGGTACGGTCTTCTAAAATGTTATTTTTATTGAAGGATATCTAATTCAGCCTGAAATAGCAGGTATTCTTCCCACGACCTTCTTTTTTCAATTCTCCGGCTGCGACCAGCTTGCGCAAGGCCCCCTCAATGGAACTGTCACTGAGCGTCGGGCAAAGCTCCCGGATGTCCTGCTTATTGAACCGCCCGATTCTATTCTTGCTTGCTCTGCGCACCATTTCCAATGCGGACAGCTTGGTTTCCACAAGCGCCACACGATCTTCAAAGTCTTTGTAGGCGGCAAGGATCGTTCCCAGCAGGTACTTGATGAAGGGCACTACATCCTCATTGCCTTCGTGCCAGCCAGTTTGCGCCTGTGCAAGCGCGTCGTAATACAGGTCCTTGTTTTTGGCGATTTTGGCTTCAAGGGAGATATACTTGCCGACATAAAATCCGCTTCGGTACAGAAGCAGCGTTGTGAGCAATCGGCTCATTCGTCCGTTGCCGTCATTGAACGGGTGAATGCACAGGAAGTCATGGATGAAAACCGGGATTGCAATCAACGGCTCCAGTTCCATGTTGCCAATCACACGATTGTATTCCTCGCAGATTCTGTCCAGCGCTTCCGGCGTTTCATAAGGGGCAAGCGGGGTGAACAGCGTTTCCACATGACCGTCCGGATAGGTGGCAGTGATATAATTCTGCACGCTTTTTGTGCGGCCCGCAAGCGGGTTATTCATGTGGCTGTAGAGGATTTTGTGAAGCTGCAGGATATAGTTCTGCGTAATTGGTATCGCGTCAAAGCTCTCGTGAATGATACTCAGCACGTCGCGGTATCCGGCGATCTCCTGCTCATCTCGGTTCCTCGGCGTGGTTTTCTCCTCGACGAGCTGCCGGATTCGGGTGCTCGTGGTAACGATGCCCTCAATGGCATTCGATGCCTCAGTGCTCTGTATCTTGGCAATCTCCACGAGCTTTTCGAGTTCCTCCGGGCGCTGCTTCAAATACAGCTCCTGCTTGCCGGCTTCCTTGTATATAGCCGCAATCAAACCAAGAACATCCGAGTCCCACTTCTGTTCCTTGATTGCGGAGTAATTGAAGGTTCTCATTCCCTCACCTCCACTCGTTTTTCCTTAAATGGTAACATAAAATAAGGGAATAGTCAATGGGCTGCGCCATAAATCCCTTACTATTATGCCTGTATTAAGGGATTTATACTCAGAGAATAAGGAAAGCACCTCTGCCTATCTTCCCGCCTATTCTTTGTCTGGTACAAAATAAGCATAGCACCCGAAGCGTATAGGAAGCCTCGGAGGCTATGCTTATTTTTGTTATAATGGGAGGGCAATGGATGGACGGCTTCTTTGATGAGCCAAGCGCTCGAGCTGTAAACAGTCCTCCGCCCTCTTGTTATAAAGATTCGATTGAGCAGGTTGCTCCGGCTATGCCGCGTGCGCGTCACGAACCAAATTGAATCGTAATAAGCCGGTGCGAAAGCATTGCAATATTTTATCAGGAAGAAAGGAATGCCCATGCTCAGTATCGGGATCGATGTGTCCAAAGGAAAAAGTACAGTGTGCGGAATGAAGCCAGGGGGAGAAATCGTGTACGCTCCGTTTGAAGTTCAGCACACGAGGGAAGGGATGTCGGAGCTCGTATCGCTGCTGCGCGGCAGCGGCGAAGAGGTTCGTGCCGTTTTGGAAAGCACCGGCAGCTACCATTGCCCGGTGGTAGCTGCTTTGTTGGAGAACGGAATATTCGTCTCCGTCGTCAATTCGCTGCGGATGAAGCGGTTTTGCTCACAAAGTATCCGCAAGGTGAAGACCGATCGAATCGACGCCATGCAGATCGCTTTGTACGGTCTGGCCTATTGGCAGGAGCTTCAACCGACCAAGCTGCCGGAGGATACATATCGGGAGCTTCAGCTTCTGGCGCGGCAGTATTACCAGATGACCTCCCTCCTTATCAAGGCAAAGGTCGATTTTAACGCCATCTGTGACCAGGTTTTGCCCGGTATGCAGGAGCTCATGAACGACCATGCCGGACGGCACAAGCTTTCGGACTTTGTCCTGCGGTATCGTCACACCACTCACATCCTCGAAATGGGAGAAACGCGCTTTCGGAAGGATTATTGCAAATGGGCGGGAAAAAAGGGATACCGCAATTGCGAACGTATGGCAGCACTCATCTTTGCCACAGCTCAAAACGGTATCCCTGTGCTTCCCAATGCACCATCCACGCAGATCGTCATTACGGAAGCGATACGAGTCCTCCACACAGTGGAGGCGTCCCGTGACGCTATCAGCGTGAAATTCAAGTTTGCTGACGAGTTTCGCAGAATTGCCGAATACATTGAAATTAACATTTCTGAAATTCCCGCCGCGGCGGGCTGATGCCCGCCACATCATTTCTGGCAGTGTGTTTTCCTAATATGAAACATTCATATGCTGAACGATTTTAGTTGCAGCTGTCCGGTGTACATCGCCTGCGGATACACAGACCTGCGGCGGGGCATTGATGGACTGGCCACTCTGGTAAAGAGCCAGTTCCAGATGGACCCGTTTCAGCGGGCGCTGTTTCTCTTCTGCGGGCGGCGGCGGGACCGGCTCAAGGCGCTGTACTGGGAGGGAGACGGCTTTTTACTGCTGTATAAGCGCCTGGAGAGCGGCAGTTTTCAATGGCCTCGGAGCACGGAGGAAGTGCAGGCCTTAACACCTCAACAGTACCGCTGGCTGATGGAGGGGCTGAAGACAGAGCAGCCGAAGGCAAACAAAGCAGTGAGCGGTCTGAGCGCAATATAATACCGGAAAGCATTGAAAACACTGGTTTTTTGTCCCGTTTTGTGGTATCATTTTCTTATGGGAAATGAGAAGAAGACTGCCGCAAGCACCCCGGAAATGGTGACCATCTCACGGGCGGAATATGAAGAATTGAAGCTCCAGAACCAATGGCTTCTGGAGCAGCTTGGTCTTGCAAAAAAACGGCAGTTTGGCACATCCTCAGAGCGGCTCCAGGAGGGCCTGATGGACCAACTGTCTCTCATGGCAAATGAGGCGGAGGCCTACGCCTATGGGACGAAAAATGCCACAGCGGAACAGGTGGCGGTGAAGGCCCATGCCCGCAAGCGGCACAGCGGCAATGTACTGGATATCGTGCCGGAGGGAACCCCTACGGAAGTGGTGGAGCACCGCCTTTGCGAAGAAGAGCGCACCTGTGATACCTGCGGTGCCGTGATGGAGGAGATTGGGAAAGAGGTGCACCGGAGCCTGAAGATGGAGCCGGCCCGGTTCTGGATCCGGGAGGATGTGTACTACACCTACGCCTGCAAGCAGTGCGAGGCGGAAACAGGCGAAGGCAATCTCCGGAAAACACCCAAACAGCCGACGCTCTGCCTAGGCAGCTTTGCCTCTCCGGAGGCGGTGGCCCATATCATGACGCAGAAATTCGTCATGTACGCGCCGCTGTAGAGCGCATAGGTGATGGCATCAAAGATGGTGGTCTTGCCTGCGCCGGTGTCTCCGGTGATGAGGTAAAGCCCCTGTTCCCCCAGCCGCTCCAGGTCCATGACCACCTTCCCGGCATAGGGACCGAAGGCGGATACCGTCAATTTCAGCGGTCTCATCTCTCATCCTCCTCCCAGATGCGCTCCATCCATGCCCGGGCAAAGGCCTGCTGCTCCTCGCCCATGGGTTGCCCGTTCTGCTTTTCGTAAAACTCCTCCAGCAATTCCAGAGGCGATTTTTGCTCTGCATCTTCCGCCCCATCCAGGCGGGCTCCCGCCCGGGTGCGCCTGTTGTCATAGTCCAGCTTCATCAGGTTGGGGTAGATGATCTGGAGCTTGCGCATGGCGTCGGGGACGTCCTCCTCATCCGTGAGGGTGATGTAGACATAGTCCTTCTGATAGCTCGTCCCCTCATAAAACCCCCGGAAGGTCAGTTCTTCATAGGTCCCCCGCAGCTCCACCAGATCCCGCAGGGGGGCAAGGGGCACTGTGCGCACCGACACCGACCCCTTTGCCTCCAGCTCGACTACGGTCACGGACTTCTGATGCCCGGCTTCAGAGAAGGAATACTTGAGGGGCGTACCGCAGTAGCGCACCGTCTCCCTGCCCACCCGCTGAGGCCCGTGGATGTGCCCCAGGGCCACATAGTCAAAGGGATCGAAAACGGACACATCCACATTGTCTGTCCCGCCCACGGAGAGCTCCTCTGAGTCGCACCGGTCGGCGCCGGTGACAAACTGATGGGTCACCAGCACATTTCTCCCGGCCGGGTCCACGCCCATGGCTTCAATGGCTGCGGCCAGGGCGTCGGTATAGGTGGTGATCTCCCGCTCGGGAAAGCACCGGCGCACATGGGCCGGCTTTACAAAGGGCAGGAGATAGAAATTTACCGTGCCGTACGCGTCGGTCAGGGTGATGGGGCTCACCCTGCCGTCATAGACGGGGGCCAGGTGGACACCGCTCCCCTCCATCAGCCGCCTGCCGAAGGCCATGCGCTCCGGAGAATCGTGATTGCCGCTGATGAGGAAGATCTGGAGGTCCCGTTTGGCCAGCCGCACCAGGAAGTCATCCAGCAGAGCCACCGCTTCCGCGGACGGCACAGTCTTGTCATAGACGTCCCCGGCAATCAGGACCCCGTCTGGCTGCTCCTCGTCCATGATGTGTAGGATCTCCGTGAGGATGTACTGCTGGTCCTCCAGCATGGAAAACTCATTGACCCGCTTGCCCAGATGCAGGTCGGAGAGGTGAATCAATTTCATCGCAATCCCTCCTAATATGACGACAGGATGGCGTTCATACAGCGTTGGAGAATGCAGATCTGCTTTACATTTGAAATGCAGTTTTTCCCATTATACTGAATCGCCCCCTCCTCAGCAAGGGAGAGAAATTCCAATCTGTCATCAAAGGGTCTCCATGGCCGGATGCTGGAACATACCGCCGTGACATGCCCGTCCTCAGCGCCGTGTCAGAGGGCGCATACATACGTCTTTGCCGCAACGTCCGATAGAAAAGGAATTGCCTTATATTGACGAAAGAACGGTTCCCGCCTATGATAGTTGAAGAAGAACTGCTTTGCCCCATCAGAAGGCGCTGGGCATCCTGCCGGTCCGAGCAGAGGAAAGGCCGGGCAAACCCGTCCAGAGGGCGCGAAGCAGTCCAAGGAGGAACAGGTGAAATGACTTTTACCCCCATTGACCGGGCACATTGGGCCCGCAAGGAGTATTTTGACCACTATTTTTCCCAGGTCCCGTGCACGTACAGTGCCGTCTTTCAGCTGGACATCACCAGGCTCCGTCAGCAGGGGCAGAAGCTGTATCCGACCATGCTCTACCACATCGCCACAGAGGTGAACCTCCATGAGGAGTTCCGCACGGCGCTGGACGGGGCAGGACAGCTGTGGATCTATGACCGAATGCACCCCTGCTACACCATCTTTCACAAGGAAAGCGAGACCTTCTCCAACCTTTGGACGGAATACACCCCCGATTATGAGGCCTTCTGTGAGGCCTACCGGCGTGACATGGCTCAGTATGGCGGGAATCTCGGCATGGAGGCCAAGCCCGGCACGCCGGAGAGCACGTTTCCTGTGTCCATGCTCCCGTGGGCCAGCTTCGAGGGGTTCAATCTGAACCTGCAGAAGGGCTACGATTACCTGCTGCCCATCTTCACTATGGGCAGGTATCAGGAAACGGGCGGCAAGACCTTACTGCCCCTGGCGGTGCAGGTACACCACGCGGTATGCGACGGCTTCCACCTGTGCCGTTTTGTCAACGGCCTCCAGACACGGCTGGACGGCACTCAAGTACACGAGGAGAAGGAACCATGATCCGAGACATCTGTAAGGACGAGGCCTTTCTGGCCCAGAAAGCGGAACCCGCCACACCGGACGATCTTCCCGTTGCCGCCGACCTGCTGGAGACGCTGGAGCACCACAAGGCCGGCTGTGTGGGGATGGCAGCCAACATGATCGGCGTCAACAAGCGCATCATCGCCTTTGACAACGAGGGGACCTATATGGTCATGTTCAATCCGGAGATCGTCAAAAAATCCGGCCCCTACGACACGGAGGAGGGCTGTCTCTCCCTCACCGGCGTTCGCCCGGCCAAGCGTTGGAAGTCCATCAAGGTGCGCTGGCAGAACGAGAAATTTCAAGAGCGGCTCAAAACCTTCACCGGCTGGACGGCCCAGATCATCCAGCACGAGATCGACCACTGCGAGGGTATCATCATATGAAAAAGTGCAGGATCACTGTGATGCGCATCACACGGTACGAGGACCTGATGACTCAATACGAAAATCCCATCTCCCACGCCTGCGACATGGAGGTGGGACAGGTCTTTGTGACCAACGGCTGGGAAAAACCGGAGGGCTTTTGTCAGAGCGCCTGGGACACCCTCTCCCCCTTTGTGCTGGCCCTGAGCCACGGGGGCGAGAATTTCTACGACGGCTGGATGAAAAACCCCCGCTCCGCCATGCTCTCCTGCAACGACGGCTTTCGTCCGGTGAGCTTTCTGGTGGAGGCCCTGGACGAGGATGCGGACTGAGGAGGAAACGCTATGTTTGAACACAAAGTGGCCGTGGTCACCGGCGGGGCCAGGGGCATTGGAAAGGCCATTGCGGAAGAATTTCACAAGGCGGGTGCCCGGGTGTGCGTCATCGACCTCCTCCCCAACGACTATTTCGTGGGCGACCTGGCCGACCTGGCCGTGCTGGAGGACTTTGCCCGCAAGGTCATCGCCGACTATGGCCACGTGGACTTTTTGGTCAACAACGCCCTGCCCCTCATGAAGGGCATCGACACCTGCACCTACGAGGAGTTCAACTACGCCCTGCGGGTGGGCGTCACCGCCCCCTTCTACCTCGCCAAGCTCTTCGCCCCCCACTTCGCACCCGGGGCGGCCATCGTGAACATCTCCTCCTCCCGGGACCGGATGAGTCAGCCCCTGACCGAGAGCTACACGGCGGCCAAGGGCGGCATCTCCGCCCTGACCCACGCTCTGGCGGTGAGTCTGAGCGGTAAGGTGCGGGTCAACTCCATCTCCCCCGGCTGGATCGACACCGACTATACCGTCTATGAGGGCCCCGACGCCGTCCAGCAGCCCGCCGGGCGGGTGGGCAATCCCCTGGACATCGCCAATATGGTGCTCTACCTCTGTTCTGACAAGGCGGGCTTTATCACCGGGGAGAACATCTGCATCGACGGCGGCATGACCCGCCAGATGATCTACCACAACGACTTTGGTTGGACCCTGGGAGGGAGCGTATGAATCTTGCCCTTCTCTCCGACACCCACGGCCTCCTGCGGCCCGAGGTGCTGGAGCATCTGAAAACCGCCGACGCCATTCTCCACGGCGGCGACATCAACAAACAGAGCATCGTAGACCAGCTGCGCCAGTATGCCCCCCTCTACGTGGTCCGGGGTAACAACGACAAGGAGTGGGCGGAGGACATTCCCCACCACCTCACCGTCACCCTGGGCGGCGTGACCTTTTTCATGGTCCACAACAAAAAAGAGGTCCCAGCCGATCTCTCCGGCGTGGATGTGGTGCTCTTCGGCCACTCCCACAAGTATGTGCAGGAGGAGAAGGATGGCTGTCTCTGGCTCAACCCCGGCTCCTGCGGACCCCGGCGGTTCCACCAGGAGATTACCATGATGATGGTCCAGGCGGAGAACGGGCAGCTCCGGGTGGAGAAGATCTCCATCCCCCACGAGGTGCAGTGATGGAGCTTGGCCTCACCTTTCCCCTCCAGCGCTTGCTGAAGGTAAAAACGCCGGCCTACGG
Organism: Intestinimonas timonensis; assembly: GCF_900626145.1. Classification (GTDB taxonomy): domain Bacteria; phylum Bacillota; class Clostridia; order Oscillospirales; family Oscillospiraceae; genus Intestinimonas; species Intestinimonas aquisgranensis. Next base: position 396,290 of record NZ_LR130816.1, read on the forward strand.
CACTCAGCCGGACCGGCGTTTCTGCTGGGACCTCCATGTCATTGAGCTGCACGGGCGCAAGAGCCTGCTGGCCGTCCACTGCCACAGCCGCTACACCTTTGTGCGCTACGACGTGTCCCCCCTCCAGTGGGCGGATCTTCCCGGGCTCTTCCGGAAGGGGCTTTGGGAGAGCCTCACTGCCGCCGGGTTCCCACAGGCCCGGGCGGAGGAGTATCTGCAGCGGGCCGGGACCTTTTTCATCACCCGCACCCACGGCCGCCGGGAGGTGGCCTTTCTCAATCGGGCCTGGGAGGACGTGCTGGCCCTGGACCTGTGCCTGGACATCGAATGCCAGGCCCAACCCCTGCTGGACCGCACCGTCAACACCCGGCCCAGCCGCTGCACCGGCTTCGACGGGCTCGGAACGGGCCTTGACCGGATGGCCTGGACACTGACAAAAGGAGTGGAAATATAGAAGAATGTCTGATCTGCAAGGCGCCCCTGGAATACCTGACTCAGGACCAGGTCATGGAGTGCGCCATCTGCCACAAGAAAGAGCCCAGCAAGACCCGCTGTGTAAACGGCCACTACGTGTGCAGCGACTGCCACACCCAGGGGATGGACAGTATCTTCGGCCTGTGCCTGGCCGAGACCTCCACAGATCCCATCGCCATCGTCCGCAAAATGATGGACCTGCCCTTCTGCCACATGCACGGCCCGGAGCACCATGTGATGGTAGGAGCGGCTCTGCTCACCGCCTACAAGAACGCCGGTGGGCAGCTAGAGCTGGAGAAGGCCCTTCACGAGATCTACAGCCGGGGGAAAAAGGTCCCCGGTGGGGCCTGCGGCTTCTGGGGTGCCTGCGGCGCGGGGATCGGTACAGGCCAGTTTATGGCCATTGCCACAGCCTCCACCCCCCTGGCCAAGGAGCCCTGGGGCCTGAGCAATCAGATGACCGCCCGGGCCCTGGACAGCATCGGCAGGGTTGGCGGCCCCCGCTGCTGCAAGCGGGACTCCTTCCTGGCCATCCTCTCCGCCATTGACTTTACACGTGAGCACCTGGGGGTGGAGATGACGCGGACTCTCCCCGTCTGCTCTTACAGCAGCCGGAACAACCAGTGCATCGGCAAGCGCTGCCCCTTCTCGGCAGTCAACCACAAAAAGCCCAGAGTGGCCTTCCTCTGCGTTCACAACTCCTGCCGCAGCCAGATGGCGGAGGCACTGGGCAAAAAGCTGGCCGGTGATGTGTTTGAGAGCTTTTCCGCGGGCACCGAGCCAGGCGCCCGCATCAATCCCGACGCGGTGCGTCTGATGAAGCAGGTCCACGGCATCGACATGGAGCAGACCCAGCACAACAAGCCCCTCTCTGATCTGCCGGCGGTGGACATTGTGGTCACCATGGGCTGCAACGTCCAGTGTCCCACCTTCCCCTGCTCCCACCGGGAAGACTGGGGGCTGGATGATCCCAGCGGTAGTGAGGACAGCGCGTTCCTTTCCGTCATGGCGCAGATCGAGAAAAAAGTGCTTGATCTGAAACACCGCATCCAAACGGGCGAGCTGAGCGGCAAAGCATCCCTGTGACCGCCTCCACCTGAACCTCTGAAAATGTCAGGAATCCGGGCAAAAGTGGCCGTTTCCCTTGGTAGATTTTTGGTGCTCCGGACGGTATACTGATCGCAGAAACCAATCACAGGAGGGATGCGCCATGAGTTTGGGAAGCAGCCTGTACCACGCCCGGAAAAAGAGCGGGCTGACCCAGGAGGCTGTGGCGGAGAAGCTGGGAGTGAGCCGCCAGACCATCTCCAAATGGGAGACCAACGAGACCCTGCCCGACATTCGCCAGTCCAAGGGGCTGGCCATGCTCTACCACATGACCCTGGACGAGCTGATCGAGTACGACTTTGATGAGCAGCAGGCCCAGCAGATGATCGAAAGCGTCAGCGACGAGGCCCAGGCCCGGATCGACTGGAACAAGGTGTGGAGCAAGAAGTATCCGGTGCTGGCCACCTATCACCAGAAGGTGCGCATCGATGACTACGCCCCCACTTTACGTGAGATGCTCACCCAGCTGCGGGTGGACTACGGCTACAATCACACCGACGCCCTGCTGGTGCTCAAGGATATTCTGGCCCGGGTATGGAAGGGCCAGGTGTGACACAGGCACCGGTGACTCAAACCGAATGCCTGTACGTCAAATATTCTTTCACCAAAAATCCCCCTATGCTGTGCTTGTCTGGTTTACAAGCGCAGCATAGGGGGATCTTCTCTTTCATGGGCCGCCGGACGGACGCCATTCAGGTCCGCAAGATCTTCTCCATGGACTTTCCCTTGGCCAGTTCATCCACCAGCTTGTCCAGATACCGGATCTCCCGCATCAGCGGGTCCTCGATCTCCTCCACCCGGATACCGCAGATCTTGCCGGTGATGAGGACGCGGTTGGGGTTCATCGCGGGGGCGTTCCGAAAAAAGTCCCCATAGCTGGTGTCGGACTGCTCCAGCCGGGCGATGTCCTCCGCGGTATATCCGGTGAGCCAGGCGGTCACCTGGTCCACCTCGTCCCGGCTGCGGCCTTTCTTCTCCGCCTTGTTCACCAGAAGGGAATAGAGCTTGGCGAAGGGCATCTGCGTCACATCGGTGCGCGGCATGGCGTCAACCTCCCGGAAGCTCTGCAAAGGCAAACAGAGCCTCGTTGATTTTCAAACTCAGTGGTTCCATGATACCATATGTCCGCTCGGCTGGCAGCCGTGGGCGCTCAGTAGAGCGTCCACCAGTACTCCACCAGCCTGCGGTATCGGTTTCCTTTGGGCGGCAGCTCCGTACACCTCCGCACCGCCCGGCTCGTTTTCCGCTTGAGGTACTGCTGGGTGCCGCTGCTTCTGGGCTGCTTGATATGGAAGCCGCTGTGCAGCAGCCTCCCGCTGTCAAAGCCGCCGTCAATATAGCCGATGTGGGGCGCATAGCTCAGATGCCGGATCAGAAAGAGCAGCTTCTCCCCATGCTTGATGCTCTGGAGGCGGCGATATCCCCTGCCGCGGCTCCCTCCCGGCGTCTTGCCGCTCCACTCATGCATCATCCCGACGGTCCCGCTGCTTCAGCCGGTTTCTGTCATATGCCTTCCGGTTTGGCACGGTACGGGTGACAGGACTGAGGCCATACCAGGAGCCCCGCTGCCTGGCATGATAGGCCCGCTGTTCCTTTTTGCTCCGCTTGTCCAACGGCACCATTTGGGTCCTCATGGTTCTGTGTTTCCCCTTTCCTTTGTGACAACTTCTTTACATTTCTCTCCAGCGCCTTGCGTTTCGGCGTCAGATGGGCTATATTGATTCTCCCATGCAACCAACCCGACGGGCAAGAATGGAGGCGATCTTTATGGCGATCATCCAGTTTCCGGTGATCGATCCGGTGGCGACCGGTGCAAACATCACACGGCTGCGCCGTGAGCGCGGTTTCACCGTGCGGGATCTTCAGCAGTTCTTCGGCTTTGAGGAACCCCAGGCGATCTACAAGTGGCAGAGAGGGCAGAGCCTGCCCAGCATCGACAACCTGTACGCCCTCAGCGCATTGCTCCACATCTCCATGAACGAGATCCTGGTTCCCTCTTCTCATATCGATTCTCTTGAGCAGCAGGCCGCGGCCTGCTGCTCAAATCATATCACGGCGGTTTTCTTCCGGGCGCAGGGGGTATGGCAAAGCTTCAGTGCCGCGCAGGCCCTTATCCGCCCGGCGCCCACCGCCCCGCTCCGCCAGATGGCAGAGGGGACATGCGGCATTCCGGACGACTTTTCTTACCACATACCTCAGGCGAACCTGAAAAGGAATGGAGACGTATTGGCGGATTTGGGCAGTGAGCGGATTTACGGTGGACAAATCACGGAGCAGGAAGCGCGCGGTACGAAGCAAATCACGAATCAAGCGACCCGGCACAGCTCATGCCGCTACCTCGTATCAAACATACTAGACTTCTCTGCAGAACACGCAGCCTCATAGTTCATCTGCGCCTGAACCGGCCGCAGCAGCGCCGCCGTTTTGCCATACCCGCCGCGCCCGAAGGCGTGGCGTTTTTTGTCTCTGTCAGGCGCCGGCGTTTCCACCGTCCGCCGCCCGTTCAATCACGTCGTTCAGGATGGTCTCAAAGCTGTCGTTGAGATCAAAGGGAGGCACATAGTCCACCTCCGTATTGACCAGGCATTTATCCATCTCCATGGAGCACGCGTCGGCCTGCTTGCTCAGAGCGGCGGCCAGAGCACGGACCCTCTTCCGGTCAAAGTCGATGGTGACCACCTGCCTGGCATCACATCGATAGGTGACCTGGTTCCCGTCGCTGTTGAACCGGTACCCGGAGCCGCCCCCGGGAATGTTCTTCTCGCTGCTGCGCAGGGCGGTCATGCTGCGGAAGGTCCTGGCCAGGGCCTGCCGCTGCCGGTTGAGCCCTGTCTCACTGTCCAGATCCAGCGTCAATCTGCTTTTGGCGTCCCGGATGGCCCGGCTGAGCTTCTCCCGCTCGCCCATCATCTCCATGAGAAAGCCCACGATCTCATTGGCGTGTCCGGCGTACTCGCTGGAGGCGTTTTCCTCCACCACCACATCCTGATCGTCGGCCATCACCTTGCTGCGCAGGTGCGTCGTCCTGACCTTGAGGATATTCTGCCGGTCCTCCAGGATGTCCATGGCCTGGAGCATGACCGCCTGGAGCTTGTTCTGGACTCGGAACGCGTCTTTCAGGTTCATTTGGCTTGCCTCCCCTTGTCTTTTGTCCCATCCATCATAGCTCCAAGTACACCATCTGTCATTGAACTGCTGGTTTAGTCCAGCCCTTCTCCCCAAATGCCAGTCAGAAAAACGGACAGCGGGATATCCCCGCTGTCCGTTTACATTTCTCCGGTTTCTTCCGTTCCCGCCGCCAGCTGGGCATCCAGGCCCTCCAGGAAGAGCTCCGCCGCCCTGGAAAAGATCTGGGATTTTTTCCACACCAGATACATCCCCAGCTCCAGTCTGGGCTTCAGAGGCCGGAAGCACAGATTGCTGCCGGTGGTGTTCACCAGTTTGTCCAGAGTGAAGGCGTAGCCCATCCCCTCATCCACCATCAGAGACGCGTTGTAGATGAGATTGTAGGTGGCCACGGTGTGGAGCTCGGAGGGCTCCCGCCGAAGCCAGCGGTACAGGCCGCTTTTGTTGTCCACCTGCCGGGAGAGGATCAGAGGCTTGTCCCACAGGTCCCGGGGAGAGACAGAATCCCGGTGGGCCAGGGGGCTGTCCCGCCGCATCAGCACCCCCCAGGTGTCCTTCATGGGCAGCTCCATATAGTGATACTTGGTCTTGTCGATGTCCCCCAGCAGCACCCCGAAATCCAGCAGCCCCTTATCCAGCCGTTCGCACACGTCCACGGCGTCCCCGCTGACGATGTGGAACCGGATGCCCGGATAGCACGCCTGGAGACGGTTGGCGGCCCGCGCGATCTGGCGCACCCCATCCGTCTCGCCGGTGCCGATATAGATGTCCCCGCTGACGGCGTCGTCGGACCGCATGACCTCCCGCTCCGCGCGGTCCACCAGCTCCAGGATCTCCTCCGCCCGTTTCCGCAGCAGCATGCCCTCCTGCGTGAGGGTGATCTTCCGGTTGCCCCGGACCATCAGCTGCTTGCCCAGCTCCTCCTCCAGCTCCCGAAGCTGCCGGGACAGGGTGGGCTGGGTCAGGTGCAGGGACTGGGCCGCCGCCGAGATGTTCTGCTCCCGGGCCACGGCCAGAAAGTATTGCAGCACTCTCAGTTCCATACCGTTCACCTCCTGATGCTCCGATGATAACACAGTTTAGCCATAGTTTTCAAGCATAATAAACTATTCGATATAGGTATTTGTTATCCATTTCAGCAGGTGGTACAATGGAAGCAGAAATTAGTTAAAGTGGGAGTATACGATGGATCTTAACGCATTTTTGGAGCATTTGAACAGCGGAAAGACTGTGCAGGGGGGCAGCGAAGCCCATCAGTTCATGCACGGCGTCAGCCAGGAAGCCCTGCGCATCACCGCCGAAATGAACAGCGGCTACCATGAGCCGGAGGAGCTGCGTGCCCTCTTTTCCCGGCTGATCGGACAGCCGGTGGACGAGAGCTTCGGGCTTTTTCCACCCTTCTACACCGACTGCGGCAAAAACATCCACATCGGGAAGCACGTTTTTATCAACATGGGGTGTAAATTCCAGGACCAGGGCGGCATCTACATTGGAGACGGCGCCCTCATCGGCCACAACGTGGTGCTGGCCACCCTCAACCACGCCAAATCCCCCAAGGACCGGAGCAGCATGATCCCCGCCCCCATCCGCATCGGCAAAAATGTGTGGATCGGCTCCAATGCCACCATCCTGGCCGGCGTGACCATCGGCGACGGCGCCATCGTGGCCGCCGGGGCGGTGGTGGCCAGGAATGTCCCGGAAAACACCATCGTGGGCGGCGTGCCCGCCAAGATCATCCGACACCTGCGTGAGGAGGAAATGCAATGAGCAAGAAAGTCCTGGTCATCTCCACCAGTCTGCATCCCGGCAGCAACTCCGACCTGCTGGCCCAGCGCTTCACCCAGGGCGCCCGGGAGGCAGGACATGAGGTGGAGGTCCTCTCCCTGCGGGGCAAGGACCTGCGCTTCTGCAACGGCTGCCTAGCCTGCCTGAAAGCCCCCCGGTGCGTCATCCAGGACGACGCCAACGACATCGTGGAGAAAATGGGGGCGGCGGAGGTTCTCTGCTTTGCTACCCCGGTCTACTACTACGGTATGTCCGGTCAGATGAAGACCCTGCTGGACCGTGCCAATCCTCTCTATTCCGCCGACTACGCCTTCCGGGACATCTACCTTCTGGCCTCCGCCGCGGAGGAGGACCCGCACACCGTGGACGGCACCGTCACCGGCCTCACCGGCTGGGTCGACTGCTTTGAGAAGGCCCGCCTGGCCGGCACTATCTTTGCCGCCGGCGTCAACGACCCCGGAGAGGTCCAGGGCCATCCCGCTCTGGAGCAGGCCTATGAGCTGGGCAAGCGAATTTGAGGAGGTAACCGATATGCACGCCAAATATAACGGCTATTCTTTTCCGCTCCGGGATACCGTCACCCGGGAGAAGGTCCATTTCCACAACCGCTACGGCATCACGCTGTGCGGTGACCTTTACCTCCCCAAGGCATCCACCGGGAGTCTGCCTGCCATCGCGGTGGCCGGTCCCTTCGGCGCCATGAAGGAGCAGTGCGCCGGGCTCTATGCCGAGGAGCTGGCCAGCCGTGGCTTTGCCGTCCTGGCCTTTGACCCCTCCTTCATCGGGGAGAGCGGAGGCGAGGTGCGGAACGTGGCCTCCCCCGATATCAACACCGAGGACTTCTCTGCCGCCGTGGACTTCCTCTCCACCCGCGATTTCATCGACCCGGAGCGGGTTGGCATTCTGGGCATCTGCGGCTGGGGCGGCATGGCCCTCAACGCCGCCGCCATGGACACCCGCATCAAGGCCACGGTGACCTCCACCATGTACGACATGACCCGGGTGAACGCCAAGGGCTACTTTGATTCCGCCGACAGCGCCGACGCCCGTTATGAGACGAAAAAAGCCCTCAACACCCAGCGGACGGAGGACTATAAAACCGGGACCTACGCCCGGGCGGGAGGCGTGGTGGACCCCCTCCCTGAGGACGCCCCCTTCTTCGTGAAGGACTACTATGACTACTACAAGACGGAGCGGGGCTACACCGAGCGTTCCCTCAACTCCAACGAGGGCTGGAACACCACCTCGTCCCTTTCCTTTATGAACATGCCCATCCTGCGGTACAGCAACGAGATCCGCAGCGCCGTGCTGGTCATCCACGGGGACAAGGCCCACTCCTGCTACTTCAGCAAGGACGCCTTCGCCGACATGGTGAAGGACAATCCCTATGCCGACAACAAGGAGCTGCTCCTCATCCCCGGCGCCGTCCACACCGACCTCTACGACCGGAAGGATGTCATTCCCTTTGACCGGATCGAGACCTTCTTCCGTCAGTACCTGAAGTAAATTTGATACGGAAGGTATGCCGCCATGACCGGAATCCTGACCATGCTCCTGGCCATCCTGGGCCTCTCCGCCTGCTCGGCGGCGGAAGTTCCCGCAGCCCCCGTCACCCCGCCCCCCACACAGGCGGTGGTATCGGAGCAGGAGACGCCCTCGCCCTCCGGAGAGACGGCGTCCGGTGAGGAGGAGACCAAGTTGAAGATCACAGTGGGAGACGAGGAGCTGCTGGCCACCTTCGAGGACAACCCCTCCGCTGAGGAGTTCCGGGACCTGCTGGCCCAGGGCCCAGTGACGGTGGAGATGGACGACTATGGCGGCTTTGAAAAGGTGGGACCCCTGGGCACGACTCTGACTCGGAGCGATGAACAGATCACCACACAGCCCGGCGACGTGATCCTCTACCAGGGGAACCAGATCACCATCTACTACGGCACCAACACCTGGAGCTTTACACGGCTGGCCAGGATCGACGACCCCACCGACCTGCGGGAAAAGCTGGGGGATGGGACGGTCTCGGTCACCTTTTCTCTGGAATAGGAGGTCATTTACATGGCAGTCAAGCAGACCGCGGGCCGGGAGGCCCTGGGGGAGTTCGCCCCCAAATTCGCGCAGCTCAACGACGACGTACTGTTCGGCGAGGTGTGGAGCCTGGAGGACAAGCTCTCTCTCCGGGACCGCTCCCTGGTGACGGTGGTGGCCCTCATGGCCCAGGGGCTGGTGGACAGCTCCTTCCAGTACCACCTGGCCACTGCCCGGAAGAACGGCATTACCCGGGAGGAGATTGCCGAGATTTTGACCCACGCCGCCTTCTACGCCGGCTGGCCCAAGGCCTGGGCGGCCTTCCGCATGGCCAAGGAGGTATGGGCTGAGGATGCCGGCGATGACGGCAAAGCCCGCCACCAGCAGGAGATGGTCTTCCCCATCGGCGCCCCCAATGACGGCTTTGCCCGGTACTTCGTGGGCCGGAGCTACCTGCACCCCCTCTCCACCGACCAGGTGGGGGTATACAACGTGACCTTTGAGCCGGGCTGCCGCAACAGCTGGCACATCCACCACGCCGCCATGGGCGGCGGACAGCTGCTCCTCTGCGTGGCCGGCCGGGGCTGGTACCAGGAGTGGGGCAAGGAGGCCCGGGAGCTGCACCCCGGCGATGTGGTCAACATTCCGCCGGAGGTCAAGCACTGGCACGGCGCCGCCCGGGACAGCTGGTTCTCCCACCTGGCCCTGGAGGTACCCGGTGAGAACACCTCCAATGAGTGGCTGGAGGCCGTCTCCGACGAGGCATTCGGACATCTGGACTGAGTTTCCTGCACACAAAAGCGTTCCCCGTGCGGCTGTAAAGCCGCACGGGGAACGCTTTTGCCCTCTGTTGCCTGTACCTTACTTCTTAGTGAAACGTTCGGTGAAGAAGGTGGTGAAATCCGCCAGCTCCGCCTCCTGAGAGACGTAGACATACAGCTTTTCGTCCTCCAGCCAGTCGTAGGCGTTGATGGCGATGTAACCATGCCGGTCGGGGTAGATGACGAAGGCGTCGGTGGGGTACTTGTTCCGGTAGGCCTTCAGGATCTCCGCCCGGCGGTACCAGGTGGGCTCGCCGCAGCCGGAGAGGTCGGGGACCGTTGGCACCACCACGATGGTCTCGCTGTCTTCATTCCAGCCCACGATGAGATTACCGATCTTGGTCTTGCTGCCGTGGACGAAGCCGTAATTGAACCGGGACACATCCTCGGTATAGCCGAAGATCAGCCGGTAGTCGCCCCCGTTCTCCACCACCTGGTCAAAGAGGGCGCGCATCTTTTTGGCGTTGGCGTTGCTCTTCTCCATGTCGATCTCGGGTCCCTTGAACAGTTTTCCGAAAAATCCCATAGCTGTATCCTCCCAGCGTCCATTTATTTGTAAGCCGCGCAGCCCGGTTTCCGGGCGGCCCGTCGCTCACGCAGAATAAAGATAAAATTTTATTTTTGTATTTATTTAGGGTGAAAAACAGATCCGCCGGGATCAGGCCGCAGCCGTGATGGCAGACGGATCTGGGTATCCTTTTCAGCGGGGCTTGTCGTCCTTCCGCATCTGCTCCAGGCAGTCCACGATGGCTCCGATCTGGACATTCACCGCCGCGTCGGCGGCCTCGGGCACCAGCAGCGGAAGGGAGGAGGGGATGGCCCGGCGGAGGACCATGACTGCCAGGCTCAGGTTGGTGAAGAGGGCCACCCGCCCGTCGTCCGGCCGGATGCCGAAGCACTCCAGAAGCCGTGCAAACAGCCGAAGCTGCTTCTCGCGAAAGTGCCGGTAGCTCTCCTCGGACAGCCTGCGGAAGAGGACCTGCTGCTCCTCAATGGTCATGACGGCGATGCCGTTGCGCTCGCCGTAGCAGCAGGTGCGGAGGAACCCCTCCACCCCCTCCCGCCAGGTGAGGGCCGGGTCCTCCATCAGCTGCCGGGCACAGGCCAGGATCTTGGGCTGCTGGTGGTAGAGAGTCTCCACGATCAGGTCCTCTTTGCTGGAAAAAAAGGTGTAGAAGAAGGTGCGGGAGATGCCCACCTCCCGGTAGATCTGCTCCACCGTGGTGTGCTGGATGCCCTGGCGGGCCATGAGCGCCAGGGCGGTGGTGACCAACGCCTCCCGGATGCGTTCCCGCTCCTCCTCGGAATAGGCTACTTTAGGCACTTCACCACCTCCGCTTCATAAAGATTATTTTTAAAATTTGTCTTTATTTTACCACGCAGGTCCTCACAGGGCAAGAGGAAATGGGACGGTTTGCCCCCAGCGGCCTTTTGTGGTATCCTATACCGGAACAACGACCAAAAAGGAGACCACCCATGGAATATCTGGAGATCGTCAAAGACCCCGCCGGCCATATGGGCCAGAACCGGAACCTGCCGCCGGACCTGAAAACCAAGGCCCGGCAGCTGTGCTGGGAGTTCAACCAGTCCCCGCCTGACGCCGCCGAGCGGCGGCAGGAGATCCTGCGGGAGCTCTTCGGCACCTGCCATCCCCTGACCTTCATCGAGCCCTCTTTCCGCTGCGACTTTGGCTTCAACATCCACACCCACGGCCTAGCCGTCATCAATTATAACTGCGTCATCCTGGACACCTCCCCCGTCCACATCGGGGCGGGGGCATTCCTTGCGCCGGGGGTCTGCCTGAGCTGCGCCGGCCATTCCATCGACCCCGAGCAGCGCTCGTCCGGCATCAGCACCTCCAGGCCCATCACCCTGGAGGAGGACGTGTGGATCGGCGCCAACGCCGTGGTCTGCGGCGGCGTCACCATCGGAAAGGGCTCCGTCATCGGCGCGGGCAGTGTGGTCACACGGGACATTCCGGCGGGCGTGGTGGCTGCCGGGGTGCCCTGCCGCCCTATCCGGCCCATCACCGAGCAGGACAAGATTTCGCCGGAGCAACTGGCCTTTTAAAGGGGGAATGAGATATGATCCTCTATTTTTCCGGCACCGGCAATAGCCGTGCCTGCGCTAAGTGGCTGTCCAATACTCTGGGGGACGACTGCCGGGACGTCTTTTCCTTTCTCCGTGACGGCATCGCGGGGGAGTTCGTCTCCCAGACTCCCTGGGTCTTTGTGGTCCCCACCTACAGTTGGCGGCTTCCCAGGGTATTCGTTTACTTTCTCCGCACCAGCCGTCTCTCCGGCGCACGGGACGCCTACTTCGTCATGACCTGCGGTCAGGACATCGGCGCCGCCCCCCGGTACAACCGCGCCCTCTGCGCCCAGCTGGGCCTGCGCTGCCGGGGGACTCTGACAGTGGTCATGCCGGAAAACTACATCGCCATGTTTTCCGCCCCCACGCCGGAGGAGGCCCTCCCCATCCTGGCCGCCGCCCGTCCCACTCTGAAGCAGGCCGCCGCCTGCATCCGGCAGGGGAGCGACTTCCCCGAGGGGAAGATCGGTCCGCTGGACCGTCTGAAGTCCGGCCTGGTCAACGACCTCTTCTACCGTTTCCAGGTGAAGGACCGCCCCTTCACGGTCTCCGATGCCTGCATCGCCTGCGGCAAGTGTGAGCGGGACTGTCCCCTGGGCAACATCCGCCTGGAGGGCGGCCGACCGGTGTGGGGTGGGCGGTGCACCCACTGCATGGCCTGCATCTGCGGCTGCCCCACGGCGGCCATCGAGTATGGGAAGGTCAGCCGGGGCAAGTCCCGGTATCAGTGTCCCGAGGAGCCCTTCCGCCCCTGACCCCGTTGGGCAAATCGCCCTTTTCGGCCCGCCGTTTTTCAGAGAGAATTTTGTTCAAAAACACCTTTGAAAATCCATCTTCCCTTTGGTATGATAAATGTACAACGTGTGGCTATCATCGGCGTAAATCCGGTTGATGGCCACACGTTGTTTTCTTTTCCGCCAAACATTTGAGAGGAGGCAGCCTATGAAAAGGAACCAAGCGGCTTGCATCTGTCAGACTCTGCATTTCCAGCTCAAAGAGGACGTGGAGCATACCTGCGCCGTAAGAGCCGTCAGAGAAGAGGTGAGCCATTACAAGCACCGACTGGACAGGAGCTGCACAAAATACAGGATTCTGTCTGAGACCGAGCAGCCCGATGGCTCCGTAATCGTGAAAATCATCAAGCAATACAACCACAGCCCAGTCGGCGAATACCTGGATCTGAACAAAACCTAAAAACCGTGCGGCCACCGGAGTCTTTTCCTGTGGCCGCACCTCTTCGGCTTGGAGGCATTCCCATGGAACAAAAATCCAATGTTTTTCTGGAGCAAGAGCCCGTTGGAAAGCTGATGGGCAAATACGCGATCCCCTGCATCATCTCCCTGCTGGTGGCCGCCCTTTACAACATCGTAGACCAGATCTTTATCGCCAATGCGTCCTATCTGGGTTCCTACGGCAACGCCGCCAACACCGTGGTTTTCCCGCTCACCGTAGTGGCCCTGGCTCTGGCCGTCCTCATCGGGGACGGCTGCTGCGCCTACGTGAGCATCTGTCTGGGCGCCAACGAGCGTGAAAAAGCACAAAGGAGCATCGGCAACGCCGTGGTGCTGTGCGTGGCGGTGAGTATCCTGCTCACTGTGCTCTATCTGGTTTTCCAGGATGCCATCCTCACCATGTTCGGCGGCCGGGTCAACGAGGAGACCTTTCAGCATTCTGAGGAGTACTTCTTCTATATCACTCTGGGCGTCCCCTTTTATATGTTCGGTCAGGCCATGAATCCCATCATCCGCTCCGATGGCAGCCCCAAATTTGCCATGGCCGCTACTCTGGCCGGCGCCGTGGTCAACATCATCCTGGACCCTGTCTTTATTTTTGGCTTCCAATGGGGCATGATGGGCGCCGCCGTGGCCACCGTCCTGGGCCAGATCCTCACCGCCATTCTCTCGATCGGATACCTCTGCCGCATGCGCTCCGTCACCCTGGACCGGAGCTGCTTCCGCCTGCACTGGAACCTCATAAACAAGTTCCTCCCCCTCGGCATCTGCAGCCTGCTCTCCCAGATCTCCCTTGTCGCCGCCATGGCCGCCATCAACAACATGATCCGCCAGTACGGCGCCCTGGACCCTATTTTCGGCCAGACTCAGTACGCTCAGATCCCCATGGCGGTGGTGGGCATCGTCATGAAGTTCTTCCAGATCGTCATTTCCATCGCTGTTGGCATGGCGGCGGGATGCATCCCAATCGTGGGCTACAACATCGGTGCCGGACGGAAGGACCGGGCCAAAGACCTGTTTACCCATCTGCTTTTGGCTGAGGCAGCGGTGGGCGCCGTGGCCCTTCTCATCGTGGAGCTTCTCCCCATGCAGCTCATCTCCATCTTCGGTGCCGCCAACGAGAGCACCTACTACACCGAATTCGCCATCAAGTCCTTCCGTATCTACCTCTGCATGATGATCTTCGCCTGCGTCAACAAGGGCACCTTCATCTACCTTCAGTCCCTGGGCAAAGCCCTGGCCTCCACCGCCCTCTCCATGCTCCGTGAGGTGGTCTTCGGCGTTGGCTTCGCCCTTCTCCTGCCCCGCTTCTACGGTCTGGACGGCGTCCTCTATTCCATGCCGGTGTCGGATATTCTGACCTTCCTGGTGGCGGTTATCATGATCCGCTACACCTATCGCCAGCTCTCCCAGCCGGAGCAGCCATCCCCCCAGTGACCCAAGGAGGTGTGTCATGAAATACAGAATCATCACCATCAGCCGCGAGTTCGGCAGCGGCGGCCGCACCATCGGCAAGCAGGCCGCGGAGCGGCTCGGGCTTTCCTGCTACGACCATGAGCTCATTGACCGCATGGCCGAGGAGAGCGGCTTTGCCAAGGAATATATTCAGGAAAAAGCAGAGTACGCCAACTACGGCAGCTGGCTGGCCAACGCCTTTTCCAACCGGGCCATGGAGGGCATCTCCAACCGGGACTACCTGTGGAGCGTCCAGCGCAGGGTCATCCTGGACCTGGCCGGGCAGGGTCCCTGCGTCATCGTGGGCCGCTGTGCCGACTACATTCTTCGGGAGGAGGCCCAGTGCCTCAAGGTCTTTGTTCACGCCGACCTGGACAAGCGTGCCGACCGCATCGTCCGGCTCTACGGCCAGCGGGAGGAGGCGCCCGTCAAGCGCCTCAAGGACAAGGATAAACGCCGGGCCGCCTATTACAAATTCTATACCGACCTGGACTGGGGCGACTTGCGCAACTACCACCTGGCCCTGGACAGCGGCGCCCTGGGCATCGATACCTGCGTAGACATCATCGTGAACACCTACCGTCAGATGTCCTCCGGCACCTGAATCAATTCCGACCTCTAAACAGCAGACGGGCGGAACGGCCACCGGCCGTTCCGCCCGCTTTTTGTTTCTCACCGGCCCGCCTTTACCGTGCGTGCCTTCATCAGGTCGTAGGTACGCAGGAAGGGCGTCACTGCCGCTCCCGCCTCCAGGTGGTGGAGCAGGATGCGCCCGCAGGCCTCGCTGTCGCTGCCCGCCCGGTGGTGATCCAGCTCAATGCCCAGGTGGTCACACAGGGTGTTCAGCCGGTGGTTGGGAAGCCCCGGCAGCAGCCGGCGGCTCATCTGGCAGGTACAGGCGTAGGGGACCTGCTCCCGCCAGAAAAGCCCGTAGGCCCACAGGCACTTGGCCAGCACCGACATATCGAACTGGGCGTTGTGGGCCACCAGCAGCCCGCTCTCAAAGATGGGACGCAGCCTTTCCCACGCCTCCAGGAAGGTGGGCTGTCCGGCCACCATCTGAGGGGTGATGCCGGTAAGGGCGACATTGAAGGACTCAAAGGGGACCTCCGGGTCCACCAGAAGATCATAGGTCTCCGTCACCCTTTCCCCCTCCACCACCGCCACACCAATGGCGCTCATGCGGTCGTTGTTGTGGTTGGGGGTCTCCACATCAAAGGCGATATAGCGCTGGTATCCCATGCCCTGTCTCTCCATTCCCTTCGGGCCGAGGCCCGGCGTTTTCCCCTCATTCTACCACAGTTCGACCCGCCCTGGAAGAGACGTCTTTACAGTACCGGGCATTGTGCGTATACTAAAGTCAGAACTTGTATCAATGGGAACGACCCAGCAGAGGAGGAGCCATGGCCCAGATCATTACCGTCACCGACCTCACCCACCCCGGGCTCTCCCCCTACGCCCGGCTCACCGAGCGGCAGCTCCGCAGCAAGCGGGACCCGGAGGAGGCCCTTTTCATCGCCGAGAGCCCCAAGGTCATCGGCCACGCCCTGGATGCCGGCTATGTGCCCGTCTCCCTTCTCATGGAGGAAAAACACCTTCGTGGTCAGGGAGGTGCACTCCTGGACCGGTGCGGAGATATCCCCGTCTACACCGGGGAGAGCGCCCTGCTGGAATCTCTCACCGGCTATCGGCTGACCCGGGGCATCCTGTGCGCCATGCGGCGGCCTACCCTGCCCACGGTGGAGGACATCTGCGCCGGCGCCCGGCGGGTGGCCGTGCTGGAGGGTATCGTGGACCCCACCAACGTGGGGGCCGTCTTCCGCTCCGCCGCCGCCCTCCATATGGACGCCGTACTGGTCACACCCACCTGCTGCGACCCCCTCCACCGCCGCTCGGTGCGGGTGAGCATGGGCACCCTCTTCCAGGTCCCCTGGACGGTGATCGGCAGCCAGGCCGGCGACTGGCCCCATCCGGGGCTGGAGCGGCTGAAGGCCCTGGGCTTCGCCACTGCCGCCATGGCCCTGGACGCCCGGGCCGTCACCATCGAGGACCCCCGGCTCCGCTCGGAGGAGCGGCTGGCCATCGTGCTGGGCACCGAGGGGGACGGCCTCTCCAACCACACTATCGTCGGGTGCGACTACACCGTGTGCATCCCCATGGCCAACGGAGTGGACTCCCTCAACGTGGCGGCGGCCAGCGCCGTGGCCTTCTGGGAGCTGCGGGCGCGGTAGGTCCGAAAGGAGACGTGAGCATGGAGCGAAACGAGCACTACGAGAGCGACCTTCTCTTTTTCTTCGACGGAAAGCCCCTGGAGTTGGGCCTCTATGAGGCCCTCTTTGCCCAAATGGAGGCCGCCTTCCCACAGGCCTCAGTGAAGGTGCAGAAGAGCCAGATCAGCTTTTATGATCGTCACCTCTTTGCCGCCGCCTCCCTCCCCGTCCGGCGGAAGAAAAGCTGGCCGGAACACTGCCTGGTTGTCACCGTAGGCCTGAACCGGCGGCTGGAATCCCCGCGGGTGGCGGTGGCAGTGGAGCCCTACCCCGGCCGATGGACCCACCACATCCTCCTCACCGCCCCGGAGGAGATCGACGGCGAGCTGATGTGCTGGCTGGAGGAGGCCCGGAACTTCGCCGTCAGCAAGCGGTAATCGAGGTGCTGTATGTCTCTCTCCTATTGCAAACTGGAAATTTTTATACCCGAGAGCCATCTGGAGGCCCTGCGGGCCGCCCTTCAGTCGGTGGACGCGGGCCATATCGGCGCCTATGACGGCTGCCTCTCCTATTCCCCTGTCACCAGCTGCTGGCGTCCCCTCCCCGGCACCACTCCCTATCTGGGCCGTGTGGGGGAGCTGTGCACCGCCACCGAGCTGAAGGTGGAGGTCACCTGCCGGGTGGCCGATCTGGAAAAGACCGTCGCCGCCGTCAAGGCGGTCCATCCCTATGAGGAGCCTGTCATCAACGCCATCCCCCTGCTGGCCACCGGCCTGGGGGAGTAATCAGGAAAGTCCAATGGTAATAAGTCAAGAGGGAGACACAAGAAAAATTTGAGTAAAACAGTATGGAAACAGCTAAGTGGGCAGCAAAAAGGCAACACCAACCAAAGCCCTGCCCCGGAGTTTTTTGAAACAGGGCCTAAACGTCAGAACGGCAAGCGATATGCTTAGCCCTCCGGCGGGATATACAGNTCCAATGGTAATAAGTCAAGAGGGAGACACAAGAAAAATTTGAGTAAAACAGTATGGAAACAGCTAAGTGGGCAGCAAAAAGGCAACACCAACCAAAGCCCTGCCCCGGAGTTTTTTGAAACAGGGCCTAAACGTCAGAACGGCAAGCGATATGCTTAGCCCTCCGGCGGGATATACAGGCGGTTGTCTTTCAGCAGTCGAAAGACCAACCGGACCAATTTTCTGGCAGTTAAAGCGAGTGCGCGTTTATGCTGGTACTTGTTGACCTCATGGTATTTGAGGTCATAGTAGCGCCGGAACTCGGAGTCGCATCTTCTCACGGAGTTGGCGGCTTCCAGCAGGTAGTACCGAAGATAGCGGTTGCCGGATTTAATCATTTGGGAGTGTTCGGCTTCAAATTCANGGCCTATGCTGGCCTATACCTACATGGGCCGGGGCGACCTCCGGCTGCTGGAAAAACCCAAGCCGGTGCTGCTGGAGGACGGGGACGCCATCGTCCGGGTGACCCTCGCCAGCATCTGCACCAGCGACCTCCACATCAAGCATGGCTCGGTGCCCTGTGCGGTGCCCGGCATCACCCTGGGACATGAGATGGTGGGCGTCGTGGAGGAGGTGGGCGCCGCCGTTACCCGGGTGAAGCCCGGCGACCGGGTGGCGGTGAACGTGGAGACCTTCTGCGGGGACTGCTTCTTCTGCCACCACGGCTGGGTCAACAACTGCGTTCACCCACAGGGCGGCTGGGCCCTGGGCTGCCGCATCGATGGCGGACAGGCCCCCTTTGTCCGGGTGCCCCTGGCCGACCAGGGTCTCACCCCCATCCCCACCGGGGTGAGCGATACCCAGGCTCTCTTTGTGGGAGACATCCTGGCCACGGGCTACTGGGCTGCCCAGATCACCCCCGTGGGGCCGGAGGACACCGTCCTCCTCATCGGCGCCGGGCCCACCGGCGTGTGCACCCTCCAGTGCCTGCTGCTTCAAAGCCCCAAGCGGGTCATCGTCTGTGAGCGGGACCCCCAGCGCCGGGCCTTTGTGGAACAGCACTATCCCCAGGTGCTGACGGTGGGACCCGAAGAGGTCCTCCCCTTTGTCCTGGCACACTCCGACCACGGCGGCGCCGACGCCGTCATCGAGGCGGCAGGCACCGAGGACACCTTCCGTCTGGCCTGGCAGTGCGCCCGGCCCAATGCCGTGGTGACGGTGGTGGCCCTCTACGACGGTCCCCAGGTCCTCCCCCTCCCCGATATGTACGGCAAAAACCTCACCTTCAAGACCGGCGGGGTGGACGGCTGCAACTGCGCCGAGACCCTGGACCTCATTGCCGCCGGGAAGCTGGACACCACGCCCCTCATCACCCACACCTATCCCCTCCGGGACATCGCCGCCGCCTACGATCTCTTTGAGCAGCACGAGGACGGCGTCATCAAGGTGGCCATCGACATGGCCCTGTAATCAACGAAAAGGAGCGATCTCATATGCTGGAAGCCGGCGTCAAAGCCCCCGCCTTCACCCTGCCCGACAAGGACGGCACCCCCGTCTCCCTCGCCGACTTTTTGGGCAAAAAGGTCATTCTCTACTTCTACCCCAAGGACAACACCCCCGGCTGCACCCGGCAGGCCTGCGCCTTCGCCGGCAGCTATGACGCCTTCCGGGACCTGGACGCTGTGGTCATCGGGGTGAGCAAGGACTCCACCGCCTCCCACCAGAGGTTTGCCGAAAAATATAACCTCCCCTTCCTCCTTCTCTCCGACCCGGAGCTGGGCGTTCTCCAGGCCTACGGCGTCTGGCAGGAGAAGAAGCTCTACGGCAAGGTGAGCATGGGGGTGGTCCGCACCACCTTCATCATCGATGAAAACGGCATCATTGAGAAGGTGATGCCCAAGGTGAAGCCCGACACCAACGCCGCCGACATCCTGGCCTATCTCCAGGGCTGAACACCGGTGTCTCAACGGGGGTCCATCAGATTCTGGTACCGGCTGTGAAGGACCTGGTCAGGATACCACCGGTCCAGGGCGGCGGCCACCGGGCCGGCGGCTGGATGCCCCTCCCGCCGCTCCTCCATCCGCAGCATGGCGGCGGCAGAGAGAACGGTGTCCGCCGCCAGCAGCAGGGAGATCACCTGGAGGACGGTCCGCTCCACTCTGGGCGGCAGGCGGTCGGTCTGGGCGGTGAGGGCCGGAAAGCCCCGATAGATCCACAGCACGGCGCCCAGCCCCCACAGCAGGGCGAAGAGCAGATTGGTCCGCCCTTCCAGATGGAAGGGCATATAGGAGTAGTCCCAAAAGATCCTGTGGAACATGGCCTCCCCGGCCGCGCTGGCCACATACTCAAAGCCGCCCCCCAGCAGTCCGCCGGTCAGCAGCAATACCCAAGGTCCCCGGTAGCGAAAGGGCCACAGGCACCAGGTCACCATTACGGCGCCCAATCCCCATACCAGACTGAAGGGGCCGTAGATCAGGCTGCTGCGGCTCATGACCACTCCCGTGGCGCTCCAAACATACAGCACCTCCAGCCGCTCCCCTATAAAGGCAGCGGTCAGGAAGGTCCAGATCAGATGCCGGAACGCCGGCGGGTCAGACCGATTTAGAGTCAAAACATCCCGATCCACAGCGGCACCTCCAAAAGCAGTCTGTCCCGCTGGACCGGGCATGATGCGTCCATACGCCTGCATAACTTTTTCCATTTCACACACACTGATGCATATGAGAGGAGGCACAGACATGGAGCGTGGATTCTGCACGGCCGGCTGCAGCGCCCTGAGCTGGCATACGAAAGATGGCAAACACCTCTGGGGCAGGAACTACGACTTTGACCGCCTGGCAGAGGGGACGCAGGTCACGTTTCTCCCCCGGGGCACCGCCTATGCTCCGGTCGCCGGCGGCAGCGGAGAGACCCTTCGTTACGCCTGCGCCGGGACCGGCCTGCTCCTTCCCCAAAACCCGGTGCTCTACGAGGGGTTAAACGAGCAGGGACTCATGGGCGGGCAGCTCTACTATCGGAGCTTTGCCGCCTATCCAGACGGTCTTGACACCGGCAAACGGCCCGTCCAGCCCCCCTTCCTCCTCCTCCATCTGCTGGGTCAGTGCGCTACGGTGGAGGAGGCCGTCCGCTGCCTGGAGGAAGAGATCTGTTTGGCGAACATCCCCTTCCTGGGGGCGGTGCCGCCCCTCCACTGGTCCTTTTCCGACCGGACCGGGGAGACCGTGGTGATAGAGCCCGACGCCGCCGGTCTCCACATCTACCGGAACACCATCGGCGTCATGACCAACAGCCCCGGCTACCCCTGGCACCGGACCAACCTCCTCAACTACGCCGGACTCCGGGATCTGGACTACGCCCAGACCCCCTTCGGGGACGGCCAGGAGCAGTGCTTCTCCGGCAGCGGCGCCCAGGGCCTCCCCGGCGACTGGAGCTCTCCCTCCCGCTTTGTCCGTTTGGCCTTCCTGCGGCGCTTCGCCCTGCCCGGCGAGGACGAAGAGACAGGAGTGAGCCGAATGTTCCGCCTCTTCCAGAGCGCCGCCTTCCCTCTGGGGGCGGTGCAGGTGAGCCACCAGACTCCCGCCACCGAGCTGGATGCCTCCGTTCTCCCCTATGACTACACCGTATACACCGGCGTCTGCTGCGCCGAATCCCTCCGGTACTACTGGGCCACCTACGAGGGCCAGCAGATTCGGTATCTGGATCTGGGCGCTCTGCTGGAGCATCAGACGCCCCTCCAGTTTCCGATGGAACAGACCCTGGGTTTCTTTCCAGTTACTCCATGAAATGTGCAGCGGCCCTCCCACAGAAAGCCTGTGGGAGGGCCGCCGCTATATGAGGTGGAAAGAGAGAAAAGCATGGTCAATCGGTCCGCAGGGCGGCCACCGGTGTGAGGCCGGAGGCCATGATGGCCGGGTACATGCCGAAGGCGATGCCCAGCACCACCGAGAAGAGGAAGGCCCCCGTAGCCAGAACGGGGTCCGGGAAGAGAACCAGTTTCAGGATGAGCTTGCCCGCGATGAGGGTGCCGATGAGTCCCATGAGGATGCCCAGCACTCCGCCCAGGCCACACACCATGGCCGACTCCACTAGGAACTGGAGGAGGATGGAGGCACGGGGCGCGCCGATGGCCTTGCGGATGCCGATCTCCCGGGTCCGCTCCGACACGGTGACCAGCATGATGTTCATGATACCGATGCCGCCCACCAGCAGGGAGATGCCAGCGATGCCGCCCAGCACCAGGCTCATGGTGGTATTCTGCTGCTTGGCGTCATCGATGAACTGTTCATCCGACTGCACCGAGCAGTTGTCCTTGCCCACCAGGCCCTCCAGATAACCGCTCAGGAGGGTGATGGCCTGCTTCACTGCCGCCCGGTTCTTGGCCTTGGCCGTGAAGCTGGTGATGCGCTCCTGGTTATTCAAAATGCGGGTGGCCGTCTCCGGCACCACCGCCATATTGTCCATGGAGTAGTCCGAATCCGGGTCCTTGGCCCGGTAGACCCCGATGACCTGGAAGGGCTGACCGCCGATGCGTACCTTTTTGCCCACCGGGTCCACATGGTCAAAGAGATAGGAGGCCGTCTTGGCACCCAGCACCACCACATTCCGGCAGAGCTTGCTGTCCAGGTAGCTCAGGTCCCGGCCCTTGCCGATCTGGAAGTTGTTGCAGATGGAGTAGGATGTATTCCCAAGGTGGATGCTGGGTCCGCCGGTCTCCATCTTGGTGGTGTTCCTGGCACCGTAGCTGATGGGCATGCTCAGGTCCACATCCGGCGTAATACCGGAAAAGACATCCTTCCGCCGGTCACAGTACTCATAGATCAGCTCCTTGAGCCCCGGCCGCTCCCGGCCATGGATGAACACCGTCACCTTGTTGTTGCCCAGCCGCTCAAAGTACTCCAGCATCTTCTGGTTGGAGCCCTTGACCACCGACACCATAATGACCACGGATGCTACGCCGATGATGATGCCCAGCATGGTGAGGATGGCCCGCACCTTTTTCGCTGTGATAGACCGGAGGGCCATTTTAAAGGCCTGTACGATGTTCATATCTGCTCCCTTCCGCCGCATTTCGGCGTCTTTTGATCAAGGCCCGCCCCATGGCGGATCATCATCCTCTCCAGGAAGGGCCAGAAGTGTTCCGGCTCTCCCCGGGTAAAGCCGCTGTTTGCCACCACAATGGCCTCCCCGCTGTCCAGCTGGAGCACCGAGAGAGTGCTCAGCCGCTTTACCCGGACGATCTGGTCGTAGTCGGCCCAGAAGGTCTCCGCTCCCTCGGTGATCCGGATGCGGGGCCCAAACTCCACGATACCCACACGCTCCGGGCCGGTTTTGGTCCGGCCCGCCCGCAGGCGGGGCAGCAGCCGGGCGCTGACGGCGGCGGCCAGGGCCAGCAGCCCCAGCCCCAGACACAGTCCACCCTCCAGCCAGAGTCCGGCCCGGGTCAGCAGGGCGTACATCAGCACGCCGATCGCGCCCAGAATAAGGCAGCCCCAGCTCAAATCACGGGCCACCGACTCCCGCAGATAGGCCTGGAGCAGTCCCTCTCCGGCGGGATATTGATTGACATATGGACAGAGCAAGGCTGTGTCCCCCTTTTCCGGCGCTTGACTCCGGCACCGTTCTTTTCTGAACACAGAATAGCACGCAAATCTTACCGTTCCCCTAAAGCCCTTTCTTAATTTTTCTTAACTGCGCAAAAAACTGCCCCGGAGACGTGCCGCAGCACGTCTCCGGGGCAGCTTTTCTATACTGCTTTGAAAAAGAGGGTGATCTGGAAGCCGTCATCGGTCTCTGTACGGTCCAGCCTTCCCCCCATCTGCTCCATGACTCTGGAGGCACTGGCCAGACCTACGCCGCTGCTCTCCGCCCCGTCGTAAGAGGCGCGCAGGGCGTTGGCGATCCGCACCCCCATGAAATCCTCCTGGTCCAGGAGCGCAATGGTCACAGGCTTGCAGGGATCGGCGTACTTCAGCAAATTGGAGGTCAGGTTGTCCAGCACCCGGGCAGCCCCCTCGCAGTCCACGGCCACCTGACGGCCGCTCCAGGGCAGGTCAGCCTCCACCCGGAAGCCCCGCTGGGTAAGGCAGACCGCCAGCTCGGAGAGGGCGTCCCCCACGCCGGCCTCCATGCTCACCGTCTCGGTATGCCCCGCCTGTGTCTCCTCACTGGAGCGCGCGTAGCGGAACAGGTGGTCGGCCAAGGAGCGCATCTGCTCCACCTTGCCCTCCAGCCGGTCCAGGTACTCCTCCCGCTTCTCCGCTTCACCGCCGTTCCGGCGCAGGAGCTCCACGTAGAGAAGAATGGCGGTGAGGGGGGTGCGCAGGTCGTGGGACATCTCAGTGACCATGCGCTGGTTGGCCTGGGTCAGCTCCCGTTCCCGCTCCCCCTGCCGTCGGAAGGAATCCCGCATGGCGTCCAGCCCCCGGGCCAGGTCGGTGAGCTCGTCCTGTCCCCGGATGGTAATGGGCACATCCAGGGTCCCTCCCTCCAGCACACCGATCTCATGGCTCAGCTGGCGGATGTAGGTGATGGTGCCCTGAATTCCCGCCATGACGATCCCCAAAAACACCAGAAAGGCCCCCGCCAGGGAGATCACCAGCAGCCGCATGTCATACTGATAGTAGTAATAGCCGTACAGCCAGACGGTGGCCGGCCCATCGGCAAATGCCACATCGTGGTAGTTCCCCCACTCATAATACTGCCCCGCAGACGGGTAGGCAGTAAAGTCGGCTTCGGGATAGAAGGAGTCATAGGTCACCATACCATCCCGCACCACCTGAATGGACACCACATTCTGACGGTAGACCCACTGAGTGAGTTTGTCAGCGTCCCAGGCCGTCACCGACTCCGCCTGGATATAGCTGCGCAGGTCATCCAGATACCGCTGGTCCTGCCGCTGGACAAAGTCCTCGCTGGTGAGGTAGCGCTCCAGCAGGGTGCGTCCCGCCAGATCCAGCCCCAGATAGCACAGCCCCGCCACCAGTGCCGCAAACAACAGCAGCCGGCCCAGTCTGGCCCGGATAGAGCTTCGCCTATTCCACAGCTTCAAAGCGATACCCCTTTCCCCACTCGGTGACAATGCGCCTGGGCTGCTGCGGGTCCCGCTCCACCTTCAGCCGCAGCTTCCGCACATGGACCATCACGGTGCCAGCGCAGCTGTAAAAATAGGGCTCCTCCCACACCCGCTCGTAGAGGGTCTGGGCGGAGAAGATGGTCCCGGGATACTCCATCAGCAGCCGCAGCAGCCGGTACTCCAGCCCGGAGAGCCGCACCTCCCTGCCGTCCACCCAAACCTGGTTGCCCACGGTGCTCAGCCGGATGCCGCCGGCGTTGAGAATGGACGGCTCCTCCCGAACAGGAGAGGCGTTTTTCCCGCGGTAGACCCGGTAGCGCCGCAGCAAGGCCCGGGTGCGCATCAGCAGCTCCGTATAGGAAAAGGGTTTTGTGAGGTAGTCGTCCCCACCGGCCATGAGGCCGATGAGCTTGTCCGACTCCTGGGCCCGGGCGGTGAGAAAGAGGACCGGCACGTTGGAGACCTTCCGCAGTTCCTGGCACACCTTCAGACCCGACATGCCCGGCATCATCACGTCCAGGATCACCAGGTCGGTATTCTCCCCCGCCAGGGCCAGCCCCGTCTCACCGTCCGCCGCCTCGTCCACAACGTAGCCCTCGCTCTCCAGCAGCAGGCGCACTCCCTCCCGGATGTCCGGGTCATCTTCGATCAGGAGAATTCTGGTCTCATCCACGGCGTTCCGCCCCCTTCCCTCCGGTCCAGCCGGAGATGTGCTCCCATTGTACCCGGTATCTCATCGGGATGCAACACGATTCCATTCCCGGGTTGACATTCTTCGTCACCGTGCTATAATTTTCCGGGGAGCTCGTGCGGCGGGCTGAGAGGGAGTCATCCAACTCCGACCCTTTGACCTGATTTGGGTAATGCCAACGTAGGGATGTGAGCTTGGTGAAAGCGGACGCGTCATGTTGGCGCGTCCGTTTTTTTCATTTTTCGGAGGTGAGCGACGGTACAGCAGCGAGCATGCTCAGCCTTGGGCATGGCGGCAGAGGGGGAGCGCCCTGTGCCGCGGGCAACGACCGCGATGGGAAGCCGTGTTCCGGCGTGAGAGGAGGCCAGCAAGCCTCGACCGTTCGGCGCGTCATGCGCCGGAAAACCGAAAAAGGAGCTGTTATCCATGGATCACACCCGCGTCAAAAAGCTCTCGGCCGCCGGTCTGCTCACCGCCGTGGCCGTGGTGGGGAGCCTCTTTTCCTTCCCCGTGCTGGGCTCCCAGTGCGCCCCCGTCCAGCACATGGTCAACATCGTCTGCGCCGTCTGTTTGGGGCCCTGGTACGGTGTGGGGGTGGCCTTCGCCGCCAGCCTCATCCGCAACCTCCTGAGCCTGGGCACCCCCATGGCCTTCCCCGGCAGCATGCTGGGCGCCCTCCTCTGCGGCCTCGTGTACGCAAAATTCCCCCGGCTGCCGGCCGCCTGCCTGGCCGAGGTCTTCGGCACTGCCGTGCTGGGCGGCCTGTGCGCCTACCCCGTGGCCATCTTCATCGTGGGTAAGAACGTCGGTGAGATCGCCTTCTACGCCTACATCGTCCCCTTCCTCATCTCCACCGCCGTCGGCGCCATTCTGGCCGGCGCCGCCCTGGGTGTGCTGGATCGGGCCGGAGTGCTGCGGACCTGGCAGCTCCGACGGCCCCAGGAGGGATGATATGGACGGCACTGTTGTAGAGGCGGTGCGGGAAACCGCCCCCCTCATCCACTGCATCACCAACTATGTCACCGCCAACGATGTGGCCAACCTCCTGCTGGCCATCGGCGCCCGGCCCGTTATGGCCGACGATCCTGCAGAGGCCGCCGAGATTACCCTGGCCGCTCAGGGCCTCTGCCTCAACCTGGGCACCCTCCACAGCGCCTCTGTTCCCGCCATGTACGCCGCCGGCGCGGCGGCCGTCTCCAGGGGCATCCCCCTGGTGCTGGACCCGGTAGGGGCGGGGAGCAGCACCTTCCGCACCCAGACCGCCCGGGAGCTGACCCGGGCCCTCCGTCCCGCCGTCCTCCGCTGCAACCCCACGGAGCTGGCCGCTCTGGCGGGGCGTGAGGGAGGCGGCGCCGGGGTGGACACCGCCCCCGCCGACCGGATCACCGAGGCCAATCTGGGCGACTCCGCCCGGCGCATCGCCGCCCAGGCCCGAGAACTGGGCGCGGTAGTGGCCGTCACCGGCGCCGTGGACCTGGTCACCGATGGCACCACCTGCTATGCCGTGCGCAACGGCCGGCCCGAGATGGGCCGGGTCACCGGCACCGGCTGCCAGCTCTCCGCCCTCCTCACCGCCTTCCTCGCCGTCCAGCCATCCAAACCACTGGAGGCCGCCCTTGGTGCGGTATGTGCCATGGGTCTGGCCGGAGAGCTGGCCTGGGGGCGGATGGCACCCGGCGACGGCAACGCCGCCTACCGGGGCCGCATCATCGACGCCGTCTATCACCTGTCCGGCCAAGCGCTGGAGAAAGGAGCCAACTATGAAGCTCTCCCCCTCTGACCTGCGGCTCTACGCCGTCACCGACCGCCGCGCCCTTCCCGCCGGGTTCACCCTGGCCCAGGCGGTGGAGGCCGCCCTGGGCGGCGGCGTCACCTGCCTCCAGCTCCGGGAGAAGGAGGCCTCCGCCGGGGAGATCCTGACCCTGGCCCGCACCCTCCTCCCCCTGTGCCGGACCAGGATGGTCCCCCTCCTCATCAACGACCGGGTGGACATCGCCCTGGCCGCCGGGGCCGACGGGGTACACCTGGGCCAGGAGGACCTGCCCCTCCCCGAGGCCCGGGCCCTGCTGGGTCCCGACCGCATCCTGGGGGCCACCGCCCACACCGTGGAGGAGGCCCTCCGGGCCCAGGCGGAGGGGGCGGACTACCTGGGGGTGGGGGCCATGTTCCCCACCGGCACCAAGACCAACACCATCCCCACCTCGGCGGACACCCTGAAGTCCATCTGTGCCGCCGTGTCCATCCCTGTGGTGGCCATTGGCGGCGTCACCGCCCAGAACCTGCCTACCCTGTCCGGCACCGGCATCGCCGGGGCCGCCGTGGTGAGCGCCATCTTCTCCCAGAGCGACCTCACCGCCGCCGCCCGCACCCTGCGGGCTGCCGCGGACCTGGCCGCCCGCTGACACAAGTTCACCCATCGCGGCGGATTGGGGGCACCACCTTCCGTCGCGTAACAAAACGGCACTGCCGAAAGGAGCATTCTTATGGTCACAGCATTGACGATCGCTGGGAGCGACCCCAGCGGAGGCGCCGGTATCCAGGCAGATATCAAGACCATGACCGTCCACGGCGTGTACGCCATGAGCGCCATCACGGCCCTGACCGCCCAGAACACCACCGGCGTCACAGGCATTCTGGAAGTCCCGCCCGACTTCCTGGAACAGCAGCTGGGGAGCATTTTTACCGACATCCCGCCCCAGGCGGTGAAGGTGGGGATGGTCTCCTCCGCCCCCCTCATCCGTACCATCGCCCGGGTTCTGGCCAAATACCGGCCCGCCCACGTGGTGGTGGACCCGGTGATGGTGGCCACCAGCGGCTCCCGGCTGCTGTCGGAGGAGGCGGTCTCCACTCTGAAGTCGGAGCTGCTCCCCCTCGCCGAAGTCCTCACCCCCAACATTCCCGAGGCAGAGGTCCTCTCCGGCCGGTCCATCTCCTCTGAACAGGACATGGAGGCCGCCGCCGCGGCCATCGGCTCGGCCTACGGCTGCGCCGTGCTGTGCAAAGGGGGACACCAGGTGAGCACCGCCAACGACTGCCTCTGGCAGCCCTCCGGGGTCAAATGGTTCCGTGGCCGCCGCATCGACAACCCCAACACCCACGGCACCGGCTGCACCCTCTCCTCCGCCATCGCCTCCAACCTGGCCAAGGGCAAGGACCTGGAGACGGCGGTCTATGAGGCCAAGTGCTACCTCTCCGGCGCTCTGGGGGCCATGCTGGACCTGGGCAGGGGCAGCGGACCCATGAACCACGCCTTCGCGGTCTCCGGTACCTATACCGACACATTCTGACTGGATACGAAAGGAAGTTTATGACCATGGAACGGATCTATGCCACACAGATGGAAGCCGCCCGGAAGGGCATCGTCACCCCGGAGCTGGAGGCAGTGGCCAAAAAGGAGCGGATGACCACCGAAGAACTCCTCCCCCTGGTGGCCGCCGGCAAGGCGGTCATCCCCGCCAACCGCCTCCACACCTGCCTGGACCCCCAGGGTGTGGGCTCCATGCTGCGCACCAAGATCAACGTCAACCTGGGCGTCTCCCGGGACTGCAAGGACTATGACGTGGAGATGCAGAAGGTGATGTCCGCCGTGAACATGGGGGCGGAGGCCATCATGGACCTCTCCAGCCACGGCAACACCCAGCCCTTCCGCCGCAAGCTCACCAGTGAGTGTCCCGCCATGATTGGCACCGTGCCGGTGTACGACAGCGTCATCCACTACCAGCGGGACCTGGACACACTCACCGCCCAGGACTTCATCGACGTCATCCGCCTCCACGCTCAGGACGGTGTGGACTTCGTCACCCTCCACTGCGGCATCACCAGAAAAACCATCGACCAGATCCGCAAGCACAAGCGGAAGATGAACATCGTCTCACGGGGCGGCTCCCTGGTGTTCGCCTGGATGTGCATGACCGGCGAGGAGAACCCCTTCTACCAGTACTACGACGAGATCCTGGATATCTGCCGGGAGTACGATGTCACCATCTCCCTGGGCGACGCCTGCCGGCCCGGCTGCCTGGCCGACGCCACCGACGTGTGCCAGATCGAGGAGCTGGTACGGCTGGGCGAGCTCACCAAGCGGGCCTGGGAGAAGGACGTGCAGGTGATGGTGGAGGGCCCCGGCCACGTGCCCATGGACCAGATCGCCGCCAACATGAAGGTCCAGCAGACCATCTGCATGGGCGCTCCCTTCTATGTGCTGGGTCCCCTGGTCACCGACATCGCCCCCGGCTACGACCACATCACCGCCGCCATCGGCGGGGCCATGGCCGCCATGAGCGGCGCCGCCTTCCTGTGCTATGTCACCCCCGCCGAGCACCTGGCCCTCCCCAACCTGGAGGACGTGAAGCAGGGCATCATCGCCTCCAAGATTGCCGCCCATGCCGCTGACATCGCCAAGGGCATCCGTGGCGCCCGGGAGATCGATGACAAAATGGCCGAGGCCCGGCAGAAGCTGGACTGGGAGGGGCAGTGGGCCTGCGCCCTGGACCCGGAGACCGCCAAGGCCATCCGTGCCGACCGCTCCCCCGAGCACGATGACACCTGCTCTATGTGCGGCAAGTTCTGCGCCGTCCGTTCCATGAACAAGGCCCTCAGCGGCGAGCACATCGACATCCTCTGAGCCAGACATACAAAACGGCCGCGCCCTTTGAAGGGCGCGGCCGTTTTTTGTCTTCAGTAGGGCAGGATCAGGGCGGAGAGATTGGAAAAGTCGTTGTCGCCCATGGTGTAGAGCCCGTCTTCATCGGGGGCCACCAGCACCAGAATGCTCTCCACATCCCCGTAGCCCACAAGGCCCAGACGGCTCCGGCACAGCTCCACGATGCCGTTGGCCCAGGCGTTTTCATACTCGGTCTCCAGGCTCGTCCGCTCCTCCGCCGACAGATCGTCCAGGTCTACCCCGGCATACTGCTCGGCAAACTCCGTCTGGAAGTCGGCCAGGGCATCCTCCCGGACCTGGATAAAGAGGTCCATGGGCCGCACCGACACCTCCACGGCGTACCGGGTGTCGTCCAGGGCCACCGCCTGCTGGACGGTGTACTGGGCCATGGCCGACACCTCGGCCAGCAGGTCCAGGGCCGACTGGCGGGTCTCCTCGGTGAGGAGGCTGTCGTTGATGTCAAACTGGTAGGCAAAGCGCAGGTACTCCTCGTTCAGGGAGGCCTCATAGGCGTCCTGTGCCTCCCCGTCGGTCAGGTCAACCAGGTCCAGAAAGGCGTTGTCCCAGGTGCCCTTGTAGGTCTCATCCAGCACGCCCTGCACATAGGCGGTGGCGTCAAAGGCGGTCATGGTCTCCCCCTGGCAGGCGGTGAGGGACAGGCTCAGCACCAGAGCCGCCCCGGCGGCGCCCCAGCGGCGGATGACAGACCCTCTCACCGGCACAGCTCCGCGATGGCCTGGGTGAAGATCTTGCAGGAGAGGAGGAGGTTCTTGATGCTGGCCTGCTCGTCGGCGGCGTGCATCTTGGGGTCAAAGCCGGGGAAGTCGCAGCCGAAGGCCACACCGCCGGGGATGTCGTGGACGTAGGTGCCGCCGCCGATGGCAATGGGCTTGGGGTCCTTCACACCGGTATAGGTGGAATAGCAGTTCAGCAGGGTCTGCACCAGAGGGGAGCCGGCCTCCACACAGTGGACGGTGGTCATATCGGGGGAGCCGGTGACGGCGATGCCGTGAGCGGCAAAGCTGGCCTCGCAGGCCTTCTTGCAGTTGTCCTCGTTGGCGCACAGGGGGAAGCGCACGTCGAACTTGGCGCTGAAGCCGGTCTCGGTGAGCTTCATGATGGCCAGGTTCAGGGTGAGGGGGCCGGACTCGGCGTCCTCCTGGGCGATGCCCAGGGCCTTGCCCCGGTTGTCACCGAAGGGGAAGAGGGTATGCATGGCCTTGATGGCCTTGGTGGAGCCGCAGTCGGCCAGCTCCAGGCCGGCCAGGACCTCCAGCAGGGCGGCGATGGCGTTGATGCCGTCGTCGGGGGAGGCAGCGTGGGCATTCTTGCCGGCGCAGTGGATATGGCAGCCGCTGGCGGAGCCGTTCACGGTGAAGACGGCGCCGGTACGCTCGGCCACAGCGTCACAGAGGGCCTGGACGTCGGCGGGGAAGACGCCCAGCACCATGGCCTCGGCCTCCGGGGGCACCACGTTCTGGCGGAATCCGCCGGTCATAGCCGCCACCCGGGGCAGAGCAGAGGATGCTTCCCACTCCGCGCCGAAGTCGGGGTGATAATGTCCCTTCTCGATGTTGATGACAGGGAAGTCGGCGTCGGGGGTGAAGGCATAGGGGGCGTAGGGCTCCTTGCTGTAATAGTAGGCGATGTCCTCGGAGCCGCTCTCCTCGTCGGTGCCCAGGATCATCCGCACGTTGGCGGTGAGGGGCAGGCCCAGATCCCGCACGGCCTTCATGGCCAGCAGGGCGCACACCACGGGGCCCTTGTCGTCGCTGACGCCCCGGCCGTAGAGCATGCCGTCCTTTTCCACACAGGTGTAGGGGTCGGTGGACCAGCCGGAGCCCTCGCCCACCACGTCCAGGTGGCCCAGGATGTGGAGACGGGTCTCCTTGTCGTTGAGGTCGGCCAGGCCCACATAGTGGTCGTAGTCGGTGGTGGTGAAGCCCAGCTCGGCGCAGAGCTTCAGGGCCTCATCCAGGGCGGCAGCAGGACCGGCACCGAAGGGCTTGCCGGGCTCAGCCTCCCCCTTCACACTCTTCACGGCCACCAGCCGGGAGATGGCGGCCACCAGCTCCCGCTCACGGGCGGGGTCGCTCCAATAGGCTTCGATCTTTTCCTGATACATTGCTGATCCTTCCTTTCCAGCGGAGGGGCTCCCCTCCGTCTGCTGTTTCATTGAGATGCTTCTCCGTCCTTCCTGGCCAGCTCATCCAGATACTTGTAGACCGTGTACCGGCTCACCCCCAGGCGGCGGGAGACGAAAGGCACACTCTTGCGGTAGGAGAAGGCGTTTTTCTGCTCCATCATTGCCACCAGCTTGAGCCGGTCGGCCTTGCCCAGGGCGTCCACCGGCTTGCCCAGAGCGGCCAGACACTCGTCAAAGAGATCGCTGAGGGCGCTGTCGCCCCCCTGCCACAGGGCCGTCTTCAAATCGGCCTCGGCGCTCATCAGGTCCACCAGGATGCGGTTGGCGTACACCAGGGAGGTGTAGTCAAAGTTGATGCCCAGGGCCAGGTTGTAGTCCTCCCCGATGAGGTGGAAGGTGGAGGACTTGATCTGGGCTCCAGAGGGGGTGGTGGCATACAGGTTGACCTGGTCGCTGGTCCGAGCCTCCGGCTCCAGCTCCCGGTCGGTGCCCAGGATATCCAGGGTGGAGCCCACGGTGCGGCCGGACACATGGCCGTTATAGATACTCAGGATGGGGTGGCTGGGCACCCCCATATCGTGGACCAGGGTCTCACAGGAGGACCCGAACATCTCAGCGATGCCCCGGGCCGCCCGGTCCAGGAATTCAAAGGCTTCCTCTCGGGTCATGGCGGACCGCCTGCCCTCCTTTCCGCCCCGACACCGGGGCACTTGCCGCATCAGACGTTGGCAGACATTATTTTACCCACAGGCTGTGGAAAATGCAAGGCCTCATCCCAGGGCAAACTGGCAGAGCTTCTTCTCCTCCCCCGGACGAATCTTGATGGAGCGGACCTGGTTTCCCTCGGGGACGCACAGACGCAGCCCCGCCAGCTCCGGCGACTGCTCCAGATCCCCTACTACGAAGAGGAGGACCTGCTTTCCATGGAAGCGCAGGGAGGAGAGGTAGTCCTTCAGCGGCCGGCCCACCTCCCCCATATAGACGCTGCCGCCGAAGATGAGCAGGTCGTAGCTCTGGGGATCGTAGCCCAGCACCGGGGAGGGATAGTTGAGGGTGACGGTATGGCCCGCCCTGGCCAGGGCTCTGGCCAGCGCCCAGGCGATGGCGTGGTTTTTGCCCCGGTTGGAGGGCTGGTAGATGAGCAGGGTCTTCCGGGCACCGTAGCCCACCCGCTTCTCCACCGGCCGCCGGACCAGATCCCGCCGCCGGGCCGTCCAGTAAAAGACGGCGGCCAGCGCCAGTCCGCCGCCCAGCAGCGCCAGTAATAAGATCAGCCAGGGCGACATATCCACGCCTCCTTTCCTCCATTTTTCTTGAAAGAGCGCGGCCCGTGGCTGGACCGCGCTCTCTGCCTTACGTCAGTTGAATTTGTAGATCCGCCGGGCCAGCCGGTACAGGCTCACAGAGAGCTTGCGCCCCTGGTAGCCCGGGAAATTGCTCACAGCGGAGATGGCCCGGTATTTCATCTTGTGATAGATGCCCGGGTCCACTGTGCGCATGTACTCCCACAGCTCAGTCTTCTTTCCCAGGGCGGCGGGGGAGCCGTCGATGAGAAGGAAGATGGAGGAGATGGTCATCATCATGGCCAGGTAGTTGAACATATACCGGCTCAGGCGGCGGTGCTGGGCCGCCACCTTCCGGAGGTCATGGGCCTCGATCATCAGCTTGGTCACCCGGACCTGCTGGTCCACCCGCTTGACCATCACCTGCTCGTTGACGCTCTGGTCGGCCCGGCCGATGAAGTAGCGGTAGAAGTCCAGGTCCATATAATAGATGGTCTCCACGAAGGGGAGGGGCTGATAGACGAAGATGTTGTCCACATAGAAGGTGTGCTTGGGCAGCTCCAGGCCGCAGTCCCGCAGCAGCTGGGTGCGGTAGAACACCGAGTGCATCAGCAGGTACTGGGAGGGCCGGAACCGACCGATCTCCTCCCAGGTGAAGACCTTCTCCCGGGGGAAGACGTTGGCATAGCCCATGACCTTCTGGGTGTTGTCCTCCACGTGCTCATAGACGTAGTTGCACACGAGCAGGTCCACCGGCTTCTCCATCTGGGAGAACTCCCGCAGCTTCTCCACCACCTTTTTGAGGGCGTCCACATCGGCCCAGTCGTCGGAGTCCACCACCTTGTAGTAAAGGCCGGTGGCCCGGCGCAGACCCTGGTTGACACCCTCGCCGTGGCCGCCGTTCTCCTGGTGGACCGCCTTGACGATGGTGGGATACTCCGCCG
Organism: Intestinimonas timonensis; assembly: GCF_900626145.1. Taxonomy (GTDB): domain Bacteria; phylum Bacillota; class Clostridia; order Oscillospirales; family Oscillospiraceae; genus Intestinimonas; species Intestinimonas aquisgranensis. Next base: position 430,362 of record NZ_LR130816.1, read on the forward strand.
CGTAGCGGTCGGCGATGGCGCCGGTGTTGTCCTTGGAGCCGTCGTCAATGAGGATGATCTCCACATCCTCCCCGCCCTCCAGCAGGGTTTGGATGCAGTGTTCCATATAGGCCTCGGAATTATAGCAGGGCACCGCGAATGTCAGCAATTTCACAAAATCCGCTCCTGTCACTTCTGTAAAAGCCCGTCGCACAGCTCCAGGGCACGGAGGGCGATGGCATCCATGTTGTAGTATTTATACTCGGCCAGACGCCCCAGCAGGCGGAGGTCGCCGCAGCCCTCGGCCAGAGCCCGGTACTTCTCATAGAGGGCGTTGTTTTCCGGGTTGATGATGGCGTAGTAGGGGGTCTCACCCGCCGCGCCGGTATAGGCGCGGGAGTACTCCTTCATGATGGTGGTCACACCGGGCAGCTCCTGGCCGGTGAGTTGCTTGTACTCGGTGATGCGGGTGTAGTCCTCGCTCACCGTGTAGTTCACCGTAGCCGCCGGCTGGAACCGGTCCATGGCCAGGGTCTCAAAGCCGAAGTCCAGGGTGCGGTAGGGCAGACGGCCATACCGGAAACCGAAGAGCTCGTCCACCTGGCCGGTGTAGATCACGGTACCGGCAAAGGGCGCTCCGTCCAGCTTGGCGCCCTGCTCGGTCAGCTCCAGCCGGTCCCGGGCATCCACCCCCAGCTCCACGGTGATATTGGGGTGGTCCAGGATCTTCTGGAACATGGGGGTGTAGCCCTCCAGGGGCATGCCCTGGTAAGGGTCTTGGAAATACCGGTCGTCCCGGCTCAGCAGCACGGGCACCCGGGCGGTGGTGGCCGGGTCGATCTCCTCCGGGGTCTGGCCCCACTGCTTCATGGTGTAGTGGACGAAGACGTTTTCATACACATAGTCGGCCACCGCCCGGATCTCCGGGTCGTCGTTCTCCCGCAGGGCCAGGATGGTGACCCGTGCCCCCTCCCCATACGCGGAGAGGAGCTTCTCCTCCAGCCGGGCGGCCTGCTCGGCCGGGAAGGCCATGTGGAGCGAGGTCAGGTTGAAGGGGACCGGCATGTACGCGCCGTGGACGTTGGCCAGCACCCGGTGCTGGTAGTCCCGCCACTGGGTGAACCGGCTGAGCCAGTCGTACACCCGCTTGCTGGCGGTGTGGAAGATATGGGGGCCGTACTGGTGAATGAGCACGCCGCTTTCGTCCAGGCAGTCATAGGCATTGCCGCCCACATGGTCCCGGCGCTCCAGCACCAGCACCCGCTTTCCGCCGCGCTCCGCCAGCTCCCGGGCCGCCACCGCACCCGCGTAGCCCGCGCCGATCACCAGACAGTCAAAGGTCCGCTCCATCCGTTGTCCTCACTTTCTCCGCCTCCGCCCTTGGGCAAAAAGAGGCGTGTATTCCTGTCAATGGTCTATATTTTACTACAGGAAAGTATAAAAGGGAACGAAAAAAGTCTTAAGGTTTGATGAAAATACCGTCCCGCTCAGCGGTTGGAACTGGGCTTTCCGACGGAGGAGCGGGTCACACCCAGGAAGCTCTCGCTGTAATGGTCCATGGCCCGCTGGATGACCTCCACGGCGGCCTTCCGGTCGCTGACGTCGCCGGCCACGGCCTCCTTCCCCTCCAGGGCCTTGTAGACCGAGAAGAAGTGGGCCATCTCGTCAAAGATGTGGCCGGGCAGCTCCCAGATGTCCTTATAGTTGTTGTAGGTGGGGTCGGAGAAGGGGATGGCGATGATCTTCTCATCGTTCTTTCCGCCGTCCAGCATGGAGATGAAGCCAATGGGATAGACCCGCACCAGGGTCAGGGGGTCCATGGCCTCAGAGCAGAGGACCAGTACGTCCAGCGGGTCTCCGTCGTCGCCGTAGGTGCGGGGAATGAAGCCGTAATTGGCGGGGTAGTGGGTGGAGGTGTGGAGGACCCGGTCCAGAATGATGAGGCCGGTCTCCTTATCCAGTTCGTACTTCTTCTTGCTGCCCTTGGGGATCTCAATGACGGCCACGAAGTCTTCGGGCTTGATGCGGTCAGGGCTGATATCGTGCCAGATGTTGGACATGAGGACACGCTCCTTTTCTTTCTCAATCTCTGCCGGGTCAGGCGGCCCGGAACAGTTGTTCAGTTTATTATACCTGCTTTTCATTGGAAATACAACCGCGCCCCCGATCCTATGTGAGACAAAAAGGAGGCCGGCGGCGCAGTTTGAACAGCTCCAGTAAAACCGGACAATAGACAAAAGGCCCCCTAATGTAGGAAAATAAAGCTACATTATCGGGAATTGATTTTGGAGAACATCGAGTATGACTACCTCATCCAGAGCCATCAGCTTGACCGGGACCGCCTGGACGAGCTGGTGGAGCTCATGGTGGACACGGTATGCTCCCGTCGGGAGACCATCCGCATTGCCGGGGACGACTATCCGGCGGAGGTGGTCAAGTCCCGGTTCCTGAAGCTGGACAGCTCCCACATCGAGTATGTGCTGGACCGGATGCGGGAGAACACCACCTATGTCCGCAACATCAAGAAATACCTGCTGGCCGCCCTGTATAACGCCCCGGCCACCATCGGCAGCTACTACACCTCCCTGGTGAGCCATGACCTGTACGGCGGCGGAGAAAGGAGGTAGTGCCTATGCAGGAAGAAATCACCCAGGGCGCGGTCTCCCTCTCGGTGGAGGCGGGCAAGATGACCGCGGACCTGCTCCAAAAGGCCCTGAAGAAGTGAACAGATCCAGTAAAAACGGACAGTGACAAAAGCCCCCCTGATGTAGGAAAATAGACTACATCAGGGGGTTTTGTCATGAAGAAACGAAATTACACACACGTTCAAATGCTTTTACCAGAGATCAAGGCCATGTTGGCAGAGGGGAAAACACAGCGGGAAGTCGCAGAATACTATGGCTTCCGGAATAAGCAGGTGGTAAAAAGACTACTTGAGCGTGAGCGCCGTAAAGAACGAAAACTGGAAGCCGGAATCCGCCCACGACCGAAAGGACGGCCGAGAAAAGATGCTGCGCCAGGAGACGTTGTGGCAGAGCAGGCCTGTGAGATCCAACGGCTTCGCATGGAAAATAAACTACTGCGGGATTTTCTGCGCTTCACAGAAAGGAAGTGAGAGCAAAGGTAAAGTATCATATCATCTATCGTCACAGGACAGAGTATCCAGTGGCAGTCATGTGCAAATTCTTTGGAGTGTCCAGAAGCGGCTACTATGCTTTTGTCCATCGCCTAGGCAAGCCAGAAAAGGATGCGGCTCTTGCGGGGCTCATCGCACAGCAGCGGGAACGCAGCTTCCGCACCTACGGCTACCGGCGGATGTGGCTGTGGCTGAAAAGCCGGAATATCTTCTGCAATCCCAAAACTGTGCTGCGAATCATGAAGAAATATGATCTGCTCTCGGAGATCCGCCGCCGCAGGAAATGGCAGCAGATGGGGCGGCAGGCACACAAATACAGGAATCTGCTGAACAGGGAGTTCCATGCGGACAAACCTAACAGCAAATGGGTAACAGACATCTCCTACATCCACACCAGGCAGGGTGTGCTGTACCTTTCCATAATCCGGGACCTCTATGACAACAGCATCATCGCCTACAAGACTGGAACCCAGCAGACAGTGAATTTGGTTCTGGATACCGTTCATCTGGCAATGAAACAGGAGAAAAAGAGGGTCGCTGCGGAGTTGCAGCTCCACAGCGACCAAGGATTTCAGTACACCTCTGCAGCATACTTCAATCTGACTCAAGCATACGGAATCACACCATCCATGTCAAGGAAAGGAAACCCGTACGACAACGCCATGGCGGAAAATTTCTTCTCTATCCTCAAAACAGAATGTATTTACCGCCACAAACCGGCGACCTTTTCCGAAGCCAATGAGATGATTGACCGCTATATTTACTTCTATAACCATGAGCGCATCCAGTTAAAAACTGGAGAGGCGCCGCTGGCGCGACGCCTCTCCGCTTAAAACTTAATCTTTCCTACTAAGGGCTCTTTTTTGTACTGTCCGCACAATCTGGGGCAGTTCAAAGGTGCTGGAGGAGATGCAGAAAAAGCCCTCCCAGCGCACCCTCCACCAGGGGAAACAGACCCTTCACCAGCTCAAACAGCATGGGGCCTCCCTGACCAACATTGAGATCACGGAGCAGAACATCAAGGCGTTTTCGGCGGTGGCGAAGAAGTACGACATCGACTACGCCCTGAAGAAGGACCCCCATACAGAACCCCCGCATTATTGCGGTGATATTCTTAACTTCAAGACCTACTCCAAGTCGTACAAGAACAAAAAGCGGCTTGCCAATAACCGGGAAAACTGGGTCATCTTCCAGGACGTCCACGAACCCATCATTGAGCGGTCGGTCTTTGAACAGGTCCGGCAGAAGCGCGGCAAGATCCGCAAGCGCCGTACCCATGAGGGGGAACGCAATATGTTCTCCGGCCTTCTGGTCTGCGCCGACTGCGGACACAACCTGCACTTTCATTTCAATCAGGGCAACCCCGACATCAAGTATTTTAACTGCTCCAACTACAAGGGCAACCGTGGGACCTGTACTTCCACCCATTACACCCGCGCCCGCAAGCTGACGCCCCGGATGCTCAACGAGCTCATCGAGAAGATCGAGGTATTCAACGCCGAGAAGGTAGACGGGGTGTGGGAGCAGCGGCTCCGCATCCACTACAACTGCGTGGGCGCCATCGAGATCCCCGACCTCATCCCGCTGCCCGCCCCGGAGGTGTCCGTAAACGCCAGAAAGGGCGTAGTCGTCAACTACGCCCCATCCACCATCGCCGGATGAAAACAACAAAAAAAGACGAGTGTTCTTACAGCGTTTCAAATGCTATAAGAACACTCGCCATGGTGCGCCTGAAGGGACTCGAACCCGCACGTCTCTCGACACGAGAACCTAAATCTCGCATGTCTACCAATTCCATCACAGGCGCGTATTTGACATTTCTTCTCTGTCGAACACAGGTCATATTCTACCATTTCACATGCAAAAAGTCAATTGCACAGCGCTGTGGAACGTGGTATCATGGGGGCACAAGAATACGCGTCTCACCCCAGCCGGGGGCAGACGCACGGGAGGGATTCCATGAACCGTACGCCAAAGGTGGCCGCCGTCCAGGATCTGTCGGGATTGGGCCGCTGTTCTCTCTCGGTGATCCTGCCGGTCCTCTCTGTCATGGGCGCCCAGTGCTGTCCGCTGCCCACGGCGGTCCTCTCCGCCCACACCGCCTTCCCCGCGCCGGAGACCGCCGCCTTCCAGGACCTCACCGGCACGATGGAACAGACCCTGCTACACTGGGAGGCCCTCCACACCTCCTTTGACGCCATCTACTCTGGCTTTCTCGGCTCTCTGCAGCAGATCGATGTGCTCCGCCGCCTGATCCGGCAGTTCCGCCAACGGGAGACCCTGGTCCTCATCGACCCCGTTATGGGCGACCACGGCCGGGTCTACCGCACCTACACCCCTGAGATGTGCCAGCAGATGATCCAGCTCGCCGCCGAAGCCGATCTCATCACCCCCAATCTCACCGAGGCCGCCCTCCTCTTGGGCGAGCCCTTCGATCATATCCCCACCAGCCAGGCCGGTATGGAGGAGTGGCTCCGCCGTCTCTCCCTGGACGGCAAACGCTCTGTGGTGGTCACCGGTGTCAGCTTCGCTCTCAAGGCACTTGGCGCCGGCTGTCTGGACTGCCGCAGCGGCAAGATCCGCTTTGCCATGGCACCTCTGGAGCCGGGCCGTTTCTTCGGCACCGGCGACCTCTTCTCCGCTGTTCTCCTGGGCAGTCTCCTCCGGGGAGAGACCCTGTCTGAGTCCACCGCCCGTGCCGTGGATTTTATCCAGAAATCTGTGGCACGCACCCTGGCCGCCGGCACACCTATACTGGAAGGCGTCCAGTTCGAGCCCCTTCTCCGTGAGCTGCTGTAACGACATGAAACGCCCGCTGTCCCGACGGACAGCGGGCGTTTGCTTTCCTGTCAGTCCAATCCGCTCTTCCGCCGCTGCACCCGCCAGCACAGCCGTGCCAGCACCGGGTCGGGCACAAAGCGCTGGAAGAAGTGGACCGCCTTCATCCGCACTCCGGGCAGGATGAGGAGCTGCCCCCGGAGGGTGCCAGCCACCGCCAGCCGGGCCACTGAAGTACTGTCCATCCCCGGGATGGAGAACCGCACATCGGCCACCTGGTCAAACTCTGTGGGCACCGGCCCGGGGCAAAGGACACTGATGGTCACCTTACTTTTCGCCCGGCGCAGCTCCTCGGCCACCGCCTCAGAGAGCCGGAGGACATAGGCCTTGGAGGCGTAGTAGGAGGACAGGAGAGGCCCCGGCAGGAAGGCCGCCGAAGAGGCCACATTCAGAATGTGTCCCCGTCCCCGGGCCTTCATCTTGGGCAGGAACAGCTTGGTGAGGGTGTGGAGGGCCACGATATTGACCTCCAGCATCTCCAGCTCGGTATTCAAATCGGTCTCGTCAAAGGGCCCAAAAAGCCCCCGGCCGGCGTTGTTCACCAGAATGTCGATGTCCTGATCCTTTACCTGCTCCCACAGGGCCTTCACCTGAGCCCGGTCAGTGAGATCGGCGGGGATCACCTCCACCTTCACCGGCAGCTCATCCGCCAGCTCCCGCAGTCGGTCGGCCCGCCGGGCAGTCAGGATGAGATCATACCCCCGCTCCGCCAGTACCTTCGCGATCTCCCGTCCGATGCCCGAGCTGGCGCCTGTCACTAGTGCTCTCATGACCCCATCTCCTTTTCTGTTTTTCTTTAGTTTACCACGTCCTGCCCCGGTGGCATACCCTTTTTTTCTTCACTCCCAACAGCTCTCCCAGGGAAATGCCCTGGGCGGACAGCGTGGCCAGATAGATCAGGGCGCCGAAAACGAGGCAGACCACTCCACTCCCGCCCTTGGAGAGTCCCCGATCCTGGAGGATGTGGAAGAGGAGGTTAACGTCCAGGCCCATAAGGACGGCAGCCAGACCCGGAGCGGTGAGCCAGCGGAAGAATTCCGGCCGGAGTCCGGCACACCGGCACAGGGAAACCAGGTTGAGACACACCCCCAGCAGCTCACTGACCAGTGCGGCGGCCACATAGCCCTTGAGCCCCACTCCGGGGATGCCCACGGTGAGGGCGGTGAGTCCCAGTTCCGCCGCCCCGGCGATGAGGGCGTTGCGGGCGGCGGCAGCCTGCCGCCCCACCCCGTTGAGGGAACAGGCCAGGACGGAGCGGTAGCAGGAGAGGGCCACCGACACCGCCAGCGGGGGCAGGTAGGCCCCGGCAGCCTGCTCCCGGAAGAGCAGGACGGCCAGGTCTGGGCCCAGCACCGACAGCAGGGCCATGGCCGGGAGCATGAGCACCGAGGTGGCCAGCATAGCACCGCTGACCCTCCTGCGCACCTCCTCCCAACGGCCCAGGGCGGCGGCCTGGGAGAGCCTGGGCATGAGGACCAGCCCCAGAGCGGAGATGAAAGCGGTGGGCAGGCCCAGCATGGGCAGCGACATACCGAACATGACGCCGAAGGAGGAAACGGCCTGGGAGACCTCCATGCCCCCCGCCACCAGCTTCTGGGGGATGAGGACGGCGCAGGCCGAGCCCATCAGGTTGCCCAGCAGGGCGGTGGCCGCTACCGGCAGGGCCACCTTGGCGATGCACCGGTCCAGGACCCTCCCCGGCTCCGGCGCTCCGCCGCCCCGCCGCTGACGATGCCAAAGCGTAGTCAGGGTACAGGCGGAAAAGACCTCACAGATCACCATACCCGCCACGATGAGGCCCACCGTCCGCTCCGGGTTCTGGGGCAGGAAGAGGAGGAGGAGGCCTAGCACGGCGGCAGTGCGGACCACCTGCTCCAGCACCTCGGAGAAGGCGGGGGGCCGCACCAGACCGGCACCGTAGAAGGCGTGCTTGTGGAGGTTTTCCACACCGGTGAGGAGAACGCAGGGGGGCAGCAGCAGCAGGCCCAATCGGGTCCGGGCATCCCCCAGGATATAGACCGAGATGGGGTCGGAGAGGAGGATGAGAGCCAAGGCGGGCAGGGCCAGCAGACAGACCAGGAGCACCAGGCAGCGCCTCAAAACCTGCTCCGCCGCCGTCTCCCTGCCCAGGGCACGGTACTGAGCGGTAAGGTTGGCCACCGCCGCCGTAAGGCCGATGGCGGTCACGGAGAGCAGCACGGAAAAGACCGGCATGACCAGTTGATAAAGCCCCATGACCTCCGCCCCCACCAGCCGGGAGAGGAGGATCCGGTAGACAAAACCCAGAAGCTGATTCACAAGGCCGGTAGCGGTGAGCAGCAGGGTGCCGTACCGCATCGACGTGGAGTCCCACTTCAAGGGAACACCTCCCTTCTCGGGGAAGTATATTCCACAGCCTGTGGAAACTTGCCTGGGCCTTCTCCCATTGTCAAGAAGTCCCGAATGTTGTATAATGGTATTTACTGACCAGACCGCCCGGGCTGCCGCCCAGGGCGCAAAACATGGGAAAGGGTGCCATCACATGTCCATGACCTACAAAGAGGAATTCATCACCTTTATGGTGCGCTCCGGCGTGCTCACCTTCGGTGACTTCACCACCAAGTCCGGCCGCAAGACCCCCTACTTCATCAACACCGGCAACTACAAGACCGGCGCTCAGGCCGCCAAGCTGGGCGACTACTACGCCGCCTGCATCCAGCAGAATCTGCCCGACGGCGTCACCTGCCTCTTCGGCCCCGCCTACAAGGGCATCCCCCTGGCCGTCTCCGCTGCCGCCTCCCTCTACCGCAACTATGACCGTGACCTCCCCTATTGCTTCAACCGCAAGGAGGCCAAGGACCACGGCGAGGGCGGCTCCATGGTGGGCTACAAGCCCCAGGACGGCGACGACGTGGTCATCGTGGAGGACGTGGTCACCGCCGGCACCGCCGTCCGGGAGTCCATCGAGCTCTTCAAGCACGTGGCCGACGTGCACATGAAGGCCCTCATCGTCTCCGTGGACCGGATGGAGCGGGGCACCAAGGACTGCTCCACCCTGGACGAGCTGCGCCAGGACCACGGCATCGCCGTCTACCCCATCGTCACCGTCCGGGAGATCATCGCCTTCCTCCACAACCGGGAGATCGACGGCAAGGTCTACATCGACGACGAGATGAAGGCAAAGATGGAGGCTTATCTGGAGCAGTACGGCCCCAAGGCGTAATCAGGCATTGACATCATGGCGGCCCTCAGCCCCCGCCGCGGCGGGTCCGGCGGAGGGCCGCTTCTCAACTGCGCAGGAAAGGAGGGGCGTCATCATGGGACTCCACGACGGCCACCGCAAGCGGCTCAAGGAACAGTTTCTCAACCACAGTGACGGCTTCCATGACCACCAGCTCCTGGAGCTGCTGCTGTGCTACGCCATTCCTCAGGGAGACGTGAACGGTCTGGCCCACCGGCTGCTGGACCGGTTCGGCTCACTGGCCGGGGTGCTGGACGCCCGCCCCGAGGCCCTGGAGCAGGTCCCCGGCGTGGGGGAGCATACCGCCGTCCTCCTCAAGCTCATTCCCGTGCTCTCCGGCCGCTACCAGGCCGACCGGGCCGGTATGGGCACCATCCTGGACTCCACCCAGGCCGCCGGGCAGTACCTGCGGCCCTATTTTTCCCAGGGCGCCCGGTACGAAATGGCGTATCTGGTGTGTCTGGATGGGAAATATAAGGTATTGGGCTGCCACAAGCTGGATGAGGGCACGGTGAACGCCGCCGAGATCACCCCTAGAAAGATGGTGGAGATTGTGCTGGCCCACAACGCCACCGCCGCCATTCTGGCCCACAATCACCTCTCCGGTCTGGCTCTGCCCTCCAACGCCGACCTCATGAGTACCCAACAGCTCCGTGCCATCCTCCGGAGCGTGGATGTGGAGTTGCTGGACCACCTTATTTTTACCGATGACGACATGGTCTCCCTGAAGGACAGCGGATTCTTTTCCGACTGAGGAAAAGCCTTCCTTTTTCTATTGCAATAGAACAAATGTTTTGTTAGAATGTTGGTGCATCGGGCGCTGTAGGCGCCCAAATCCATGTGAGGAGGTCTTTGCCCGTGCCAGATTTTGAAGTCGTCTCTCCCTATCAGCCAGCCGGCGATCAGCCCGAGGCCATCGCCGCCCTGGCCGCCGGCATCGAAAACGGCCTCTCTGAGCAGACCCTGCTGGGCGTCACCGGCTCGGGCAAGACCTTCACCATGGCCAAGGTCATCGAGGCCGTCCAGCGCCCTACCCTGGTGCTGGCCCACAACAAGACCCTGGCCGCCCAGCTGTGCGCTGAGTTCAAGGAGTTCTTCCCCCACAACGCGGTGGAGTACTTCGTCTCCTACTACGACTACTACCAGCCTGAGGCCTATATCCCCCACACCGACACCTTCATCGAGAAGGACTCTGCCACCAACGACGAGATCGACCGGCTGCGGCTCTCCGCCACCGCCTCCCTCATCGAGCGCCGGGACGTCATCGTGGTCTCCTCCGTCTCCTGCATCTACGGCCTGGGCGAGCCCGACGACTACGCCAAGATGATGGTCCCCCTCCGGGTGGGCGCCGAGTTCCCCCGGGACGAGCTTTTGAAGCGGCTCATCGAGATCCGCTATGAGCGCAACGACATCGCCTTCGAGCGCAACATGTTCCGGGTCCGGGGGGACACGGTGGAGCTGTGGCCGGCCTACTACAAGGACACCGCCATCCGGGTGGAGTATTTTGGGGACGAGATCGACCGCATCAGCGAGATCAACGTGGTCACCGGCACCCCTGTCCGCCGGCTGGAGCACATCCCCATCTTCCCCGCCAGCCACTATATCACTCCCAAGGAGAAAATGGACAAGGCCATCAAGGAGATCTACAAGGAGCTGGAGGAGCGGGTGGCCTGGTTCCAGGAGCGGGACATGCTGGTGGAAGCCCAGCGCATCAAGCAGCGGACCATGTACGACATTGAGATGATGCAGGAGCTGGGCTACTGCTCCGGCATCGAGAACTACTCCCGGCCCATCGCCGGCCGGCCCGCCGGCTCCGCTCCCATGACCCTCATGGATTACTTCCCGAAGGACTTCCTCATGTTCATTGATGAGTCCCACGTGACCCTTCCCCAGGTCCGGGCCATGTACAACGGCGACCACGCCCGCAAGACCACATTGGTGGATTACGGCTTCCGTCTGCCCTGCGCTTTTGATAACAGGCCGTTGAAATTTGACGAATTTGAACAGAGAGTAAATCAAGTTGTGTACGTTTCGGCCACGCCTGGCGAGTATGAAAAGACCCGCTCGGGCCAGATCGTGGAGCAGGTCATCCGCCCCACCGGTCTGCTGGACCCCAAGATCGACGTGCGCCCGGTGGAGGGCCAGATCGACGACCTCATCGGGGAGATCAACCAGCGGGTGGAGCGCAAGGAGCGGGTGCTGGTCACCACGCTGACCAAGAAGATGGCAGAGGACCTGACCGCCTACCTGAAAAATGCCGGCATCAAGGTGCAGTACATGCACCACGACATCGATACCATCGAGCGTCAGGAGATCATCCGGGACCTGCGGCTGGGCACCTACGACGTGCTGGTGGGCATCAACCTGCTCCGCGAGGGCCTGGACCTCCCGGAGGTGAGCCTGGTGGCCATTCTGGACGCCGACAAGGAGGGCTTCCTCCGGTCTGAGACCTCCCTCATCCAGACCATCGGCCGGGCCGCCCGAAATGCCGATGGCCTGGTCATCATGTACGCCGACAAGATGACCCCCTCCATGATGGCCGCCATCGGGGAGACCGAGCGCCGCCGGAAGAAGCAGGACGCCTTCAACAAGGAGCACGGCATCGTCCCCAAGACCATCATCAAGTCGGTGCGGGACGTCATCGAGCTCTCCGCCGCCGAGGAGGAGAGCGAACAGCTCCTGCGGAACAAGACCAAGCTCTCCAAGAAGGAGCGGGACGCCGCCATTGAAAAGCTGGAGAAGGAGATGAAGGAGGCATCGAAGCGTTTGGAGTTCGAGTACGCCGCTGTCCTCCGAGACCGCATCATCGAATTGAGAGGCAAGTAATAGCCTCCTTCAGCTCCTTCGGGACCCCGCAAAGCGGGGCGGCGCAGGGCGAATTCACTTCGCCCGAGCATGTGAAATCTCCCACCGGGTCCCCTGCACGGCCTTGGCCGTGCGGGGCGAGGAAGGAGGTTAGCAAGCGGCTGGAGTTCGAGTACGCCGCCGTCCTCCGCGACCGCATCATCGAATTGAGGGGCAAGTAATAGCCTCTTTCCACTCTTTGATCCGGCCAAATGGCGGGAGGACTGCTACTATGAGGAGGATATCCGATGAAAAAGGTAAAAATTACGGTGCTGAAAACTGAATTTTACCCAGAGCTGGCTGACCGCTACCTCACCGAGGGCCGGGAAGCCGGTCCCTGCCCCTTCCAGAACGTCGGAGATGTGTTCTACTACGAGGGCGGCGCGGAGAAGCCGGAGGGTCTGTGCCCCTGGGCCTGGATTGACCTCTACCGGGGTATCTCCACCCTGGCCAACGGGCCTCTCGTCAACGACTGGTACTCTCACGAGGACCGGCGCATCCTCTGCTGTACCGACGGCGTCCGTCCGGTGATCTACGAGCTGGCCGTCCTGGACGAGGACGCACAAAATAATTGAACAGGCAAGGAATGACTTTATGCTCGACCATATTTATGTCAAGGGCGCCCGCGCCAACAATCTGAAAAACATCGACGTCACCATCCCCCGGGACAAGCTGGTGGTGCTCACGGGCCTGTCCGGCAGCGGCAAGTCCTCCCTGGCCTTCGACACCATCTACGCCGAGGGCCAGCGGCGGTATGTGGAGTCCCTCTCCTCCTACGCCCGGATGTTTTTGGGCCAGATGGAAAAGCCCGATGTGGACTACATCGACGGCCTCTCCCCCGCCATCTCCATCGACCAGAAGACCACCTCCAAAAACCCCCGGTCCACCGTGGGCACCGTCACCGAGATCTACGACTACCTCCGCCTCCTGTGGGCCCGGGTGGGCACCCCCCACTGCCCCAAGTGCGGCAAGGAGATCAAGCAGCAGACCATCGACCAGATCATCGACCAGGTGATGGCTCTCCCCGAGGCCACCCGCATCCAGGTCATGGCCCCCGTCATCCGGGGCAAGAAGGGCGAACACCAGAAGATCTTTGAGGACGCCCGGCGCTCCGGCTATGTCCGGGTCCGGGCCGACGGCTCCATCTACGACCTCACCGAGGAGATCAAGCTGGACAAGAACAAAAAGCACAACATTGAGGTGGTGGTGGACCGACTGGTCATCCGGGCCGACATCGCCCGGCGGCTCACCGACTCGGTGGAGACCGCTTCCAACCTCTCCGGTGGGCTGGTCCTCATCAACATCGTGGGGGAGGACCGGGACATCCTCTTCTCCCAGAACTACGCCTGTGAGGACTGCGGCATCTCCATCGAGGAGCTCTCCCCCCGGATGTTCTCCTTCAACAACCCCTTCGGCGCCTGCCCCACCTGCACCGGCCTGGGCTCCCAGCTGAAGGTGGATGTGGACCTCATCATCCCCAACAAGGACCTCTCCATCCTGGAAGGCGCCATCACCGCCAGCGGCTGGAACAACGTGAAGGGGGACTCCATCTCCCGGATGTACTTCGAGGCCCTGGCCAAGCAGTACAAGTTCAAGCTCACCACCCCGGTGAAGGACCTGCCCCCCGAGGTGATGGACATCATCCTCTACGGCACCAAGGGGGAGAAGCTCAAGCTCACCTATGAGCGGGAGAACGGCCAGGGCACCCTGATGCAGGCCTTCGAGGGCGTGGTCAACAACCTGGAGCGCCGCTACCGGGAGACCCAGTCCGACGCCATGCGCCGGGACCTGGAGGACTGCATGAGCCAGCGGCCCTGCCCCGACTGCGGCGGCAAGCGGCTCCGGAAGGAGGCCCTGGCCGTCACCGTGGGGGATATCAACATCGACGATTTCTGCCACAAGTCGGTAACCGAGGCCCTGGCCTTCATCGATAGCCTCACCCTCAGCGAGCAGAAAATGCGCATCGCCGAGCGCATTTTGAAGGAGATCAAGAGCCGCCTGGGCTTCCTCCAGTCGGTGGGCCTCCAGTACCTGACCCTGAGCCGGGCCGCCGCCACCCTCTCCGGCGGCGAGAGCCAGCGCATCCGCCTGGCCACCCAGATCGGCTCCTCCCTCATGGGGGTCCTCTATATCCTGGACGAGCCCTCCATCGGCCTCCACCAGCGGGACAACGACATGCTGCTGGACACCATGAAGCACCTGCGGGACCTGGGCAACACCCTGCTGGTGGTGGAGCACGACGAGGACACCATGCGGGCCGCCGACTATATCGTGGACATCGGCCCCGGCGCCGGCGTCCACGGCGGTCAGGTGGTGGCCTGCGGCACCGCCGAGGAGATCATGAACACCCCCGGTTCCATCACCGGAGATTACCTCTCCGGGCGGAAGAAGGTGCCCGTTCCCGACCACCGCCGGGCGGGCAACGGCCATTTCCTCACCATCCGGGGGGCATCGGAGAACAACCTCCGCAGCGTGGATGTGTCCATCCCCCTGGGGACCTTTACCTGCGTCACCGGCGTGTCCGGCTCCGGCAAGTCCTCCCTGGTCAACGAGATCCTCTACAAGCGGCTGGCCGCCGACCTGAACCGGGCCAAGACCCGCCCCGGCAAGCACGCCGGCATCGAGGGGGAGGAGTACCTGGACAAGGTCATCGACATTGACCAGTCCCCCATCGGCCGGACCCCCCGGTCCAACCCGGCCACCTACACCGGTCTCTTCAACGACATCCGGGACCTCTTTGCCTCCACCCCCGACGCCAAGGCCCGGGGCTACGGGCCGGGCCGGTTCTCCTTCAACGTCCGGGGCGGACGGTGCGAGGCCTGCTCCGGCGACGGTCTCATCAAGATCGAGATGCACTTCCTCCCCGACATCTACGTCCCCTGCGAGGTGTGCAAGGGCAAGCGGTACAACCGGGAGACCCTGGAGGTCCGCTACAAGGGCAAGAACATCTACGAGGTGCTGGACATGACGGTGGAGGAGTCCCTCCCCTTCTTCGAGAACCTCCCCCGGCTCTACAACAAGATCAAGACCCTCCAGGAGGTGGGCCTGGGCTACGTGAAGCTGGGCCAGCCCTCCACCGAGCTCTCCGGCGGCGAGGCCCAGCGGGTCAAGCTGGCCACCGAACTGGCCAAGCGCTCCACCGGCCAGACCATCTATATCCTGGACGAACCCACCACCGGCCTCCACACCGCCGATGTCCACAAGCTCATCGAGGTGTTGCAGAAGCTGGTGGAGGTGGGCAACACCGTGGTGGTCATCGAGCACAATCTGGACGTCATCAAGACCGCAGACCACATCATCGACCTGGGTCCAGAGGGCGGAGACGGCGGCGGCCAGATCGTGGCCACCGGCACCCCCGAGGAGGTGGCGCAATGCGCCGCCTCCTACACCGGCCACTACCTGAAAGCCGTGCTGGAGCGGGGTTAAGCACCTCCTTTGGGCCAAAAGCTCTCCGACAGGCCCAGCCCCGTCCGCAGCCCCAGCACAAAGGCCTGGAGGGAGAAAAACTCCCGGCTCTTGTCGAAGTTCACCCGCTCCTCCGGGTCCAGATTACCGTCCATGAGGGAGAGGTCCAGCTCGTAGCCGCTCCCCTGGACGTGCTCCTCCTGGTAGGGATAGATATAGCGGGCATAGAGCCATGGCAAGAATTGATCCATCATGATCACCTCAATATTATTATATAGCATAGTTATAAACTATTCAACTGTCAAATTCGACATAGTTAATGACTATTTATTGTGCCCTTTCATGATGGGATAATGTGGCTACACATTGGAGGGACAGTTATATGGCGTACTCGCAAAAGGCGGTCAATGATTTTCACCGTCGCCGCTACTATCAAATTGTTGCGAACGTGCCAATCGAATACAAAGAGACAATCAAAGCCGCTGCCGCCGAACGGGGTGTGTCGGTGTCCCGGCTGGTGTGTGATCTTTTGGGACGGGAGTTGGGTCTGGACCTGACTTTGGATGGCGTTTTTCCCGGCGCCAAAAAAGCGGAAGAGCCATAGGGGCGGCTTGTGGCCGCCCACCGGTGGTCCCCTATCCCTCGAGCACCGACGGCGTTACGGAGTGAGCCGTCGGTGCAAATAGCGCAACAATAGAAGAGCTCGGGAGGTACTTCCAATAGGGGGGAGCCGCAGCTCCCCCCTGTGTTTGGTCGTTTTAAGGGGAGGATTGTCAAGGAGGGGGAAATCGAAATCCCCCTCCTTGACTGACTCTTTCGCCCCTTTCTGGTCATTCAGAAAGGGGCCCGCCGGAGGCCGCTCTCCATCGGAGATGGTCGCAAAATGATTTTCTTCTAAACAAAAGTGATTTCTGTTCGCGGTGTTGTCCACCCTGCTGGAGGCGTTCCTTTCTGCTTGTGCAGAAAGGAACCAAAGACACCCCAGAGAGGGGGGATTCCGATTTCCCCCCTCTCTGGACTCTCCCCCTTGAAACGGCCAAGCACAGGGGGCTGCGGCCCCCCTATTGGATGTACCCCCCAAGTCTTCTATTGCTACGCTGCTTGCACCGTCGGCTTACTTCGTAACGCCGCCGGCGCACGGGGGGCAGGGGACCGCCGGCGGGCGGCCTCAGGCGGCCCCTGCCAAAGATTTCACAAAATCTTTATCGTCAACCGCCCGTCCGGTATGGTACAATGGTCCCTGAGGTGAACGAATCTTGGATCTCCTGCAAGCTTTGAGCGACACGGAGCTGGGCGCCGCCCTCTCCACCATATTGGTCTCCATGGTACCCGTCCTGGAACTGCGCTTCGGCATCCCCTGGGGAGTGGCACACGGACTGTCCCACTTTGCTGCTTTTGTGGCCGCCGTCATCGGCAACATGATCCCTCTGCCCTTCATCGTGGTCTACATCCGCAGCATTTTCAAGTGGATGCGCCGCCATCTGCCCCAGTTTGACCGGCTCCTGGACAAGCTGGAGGCCAAGGCCCACCTGAAGGGCCGCAAAGTCACCAAATACCGCTATCTGGGCCTGATGATCTTCGTGGCCATCCCCCTGCCCGGCACCGGCGGCTGGACCGGCGCCCTGGTGGCCGCCTTCCTGGACATGCGCCTGCGAAAGGCCATGCCCGCCATCTTCGCCGGCGTCCTCATCGCCGGGTTCCTGATCACCGGTATCACCTACGGTTTCACCTCAATCTTTTGACCTTTTCCCACCTCCGCGCATAGGATGGCGCGGAGGTGGATCGTTTTGCTGTACGCTGCTGGAGAGATCATTCTGTCCCTGCTGGCCGTTTTTGGCCTCTTTTCCGCCCTGTGGCTTCTCTTCCGCCGGGCCATGTTCGCCCAGGCCGGTGACCAGCCCGGCGCCTGCGCCGTGGTGGCCGCCCGGGGGGACGGCTCCGGCCTGGAGCAGACTGTGAAGGAGCTTTTGTGGCTGCGGCTGGGGGGAGCCCGGCACTATGCCGTGCTCATCGCCGATGCCGGTCTGGACACGAAGGGCAAGGCCGTAGCCGCCGCCCTGGCCAACAGCCTGCCCGAAGTGCTGGTCTGCCCTATGGAGCGGCTCACCGATTACCTGGACCTCATATAAGGTCCTATCTAAACTGGAAGGAAGTAGGATGCACGTGGAGGCGACCAAAGAGCTCACCCTGATGGAGGGGACGGTGGAGTCCGTCATCTTCCGCAACGAAGAGAACGGCTACACCGTCCTCCGCCTCAGCGTGGGGGACGGGGAGCCGGTGACGGTGGTGGGCTGCATGCCCGGCGCCGCCCCCGGCGAGGGTCTGGCCGTCCAGGGCACCTGGGGCCGCCACTCCTCCTACGGCGAGCAGTTCAAGGCCGAGATCGTGGAGCGGCGCATCCCCGTAGGAGAAAAGGCCATCTTTGAATACCTGGCCTCCGGCGCCATCAAGGGGGTGGGTGCCGCCACCGCCCGGCGGCTGGTGGAGGAGTTCGGCTCCGACACCTTCAACGTCCTGGAGGAGCACCCCGAACAGCTCACCAAGATCAAGGGCATCACCCGCAAGCGGGCCCTCCAGATCGGAGAGGCCTTCCGGCTCCAGATGGGAATGCGGCGGCTGCTGGATTTTCTGGGGGAGCATGGACTGCCCCTCCAGCTGGGCATGCCCCTCTACCGCCGCTACGGCGACCCGGCCCTGGATGTGATCCGGGACAACCCCTACCTGCTGGTGGACGAGGAGCTTGGTGTATCCTTCTCCACCGCTGACGAGCTGGCCCTGGCCATCGGCCTGGATGGGGAGGACCCCCAGCGGCTGGAGGCCGGCATCCTCTTCGAGCTCACCCACAACCTGAACAACGGCCACACCTTCCTCCCCGTCCAGAAGCTGCTGTGGGCCACGGGACAGCTCATCGGCGTGGAAGGTCCAGGGCTCACCGAGGCCCTGGACTCCCTGGAGCACCAGGGGCTCCTCACCCGGGAGGAGGTGGCCGGGGAGGACGCCTGCTACCTCTCCTCCATCCAGGAGGCGGAGGAGTATGTGGCCTGGCGGCTGGAGGAGATGTGCACCCGGGAGCTGCTGCCCCCCGCCCACCTGGACCGGCTGCTGGAAACCATCCAGGCTGACCAGGACATCACCTACGCCCCCCAGCAGCGTGAGGCGGTGGCCTTGGCGGCGGAGCGGCAGGTGATGCTGCTCACCGGCGGACCCGGCACCGGCAAGACCACCTGTCTCCGGGGCGTTCTGGCTCTCTTTGACGCTCTGGGGCTGGAGACCGCCCTGGCCGCTCCCACCGGACGGGCCGCCAAGCGGTTGGGCGAGGCCTGCGGCACTGAGGCCGCCACCATTCACCGGCTGCTGGAGACCCAGTTCGACCAGCACACCGGGCAGCTCATCTTTGCCCACGACGAAGACGAGCCCCTCTCCGCCGACGCCGTCATCGTGGACGAGACCTCCATGGTGGACGTGCCCCTCATGCGGGCCCTCCTCTCCGCTCTGCGCAGCGACTGCCGCCTCATCCTGGTGGGCGACCCCGACCAGCTTCCCTCCGTGGGGCCGGGCAACCTTCTCTCCGACCTTATCCGCAGCGGCAAGGTGCCCACCATCTGCCTCACCGAGATCTTTCGGCAGGCCGCCGAGAGCGCCATCGTCATGAACGCCCACCGGGTGGACCGGGGCGAGCTCCCCGACCTCACCAACCATCAGAAGGACTTCTTCTTTCTCCGCCGCCGGGACCCGGTGCGGACGGCGGAGACCATCGTAGAGCTGGTCAAGACCCGGCTTCCCGAGAAAATGGGCATCCCCGCCGACCAGATCCAGGTTCTCTCCCCCACCCGCAAGCATCAGAGCGGCACCCTGGCCCTCAACCAGCGGCTCCAGGAGGCCCTCAACCCCGCCCAGCCCGGCAAGGGGGAGCGGCGGTTCGGCCCCTATCTCTTCCGCCTGGGGGACCGGGTCATGCAGGTGAAGAACAACTACGACATCATGTGGAAGGACCGGGAGGGCCGCTCGGCGGGTCTGGGGGTCTTCAACGGCGACATCGGCCGCATCACCGACATGGACCCCCGGGGCGAGGTCATCACCGTGGACTTCGACGGGCGGCTGGTGGAGTACGGCCCCGAGATGCTGGGCGAGCTGGAGCCAGCCTACGCCATGACCGTCCACAAGGCCCAGGGCAGCGAGTACCGGGCCGTCATCCTGGCCGTCAGCGACGGCTCTCCCATGCTCCTCTCCCGGGGCGTCCTCTACACCGCCATCACCCGGGCCCGGGAGCTCTTTATCCTGGTGGGTGACGAGGAGAAGGTGGCACAGATGGTCCACAACGACCGCCAGCAGCGCCGCTACTCCGGCCTCAGGGCCCGGCTGGCCAGGGGATCGTAAGGAGACACGCACCGGGTCGTACGCCCCGCACTTTTATAAAACCTTCCCCCTTCCAGTGGGAAGAAGGTAGTACTGCCATTATGGGGTCCCCGCGCGAGCCCAGCGGAGCGGGTCGCGTGGGGAGAGGACGAGCAAGGGAGCGGAGTGAGAAATGCCCGCCAGGGCGTTTTGAACGGTGCGGACTTTGCGAGGACGACAAAACCCGTTTCTTTTTCCCTGCTGGAAAAAGAACGGTTTTTGGAATCCAAAGAAAAAGGGGCTCCCGTGCGGGTTGAGTGGTCCCAAATAGGAATCCGGCGGCCCGTCTTTACGCCCCCGTTGAGGACCAGCACCGTCCACAGGAGACTCCGTTGGCGGAACAGGGAAAACGAGTGGTTCTATCCCCAATTTTTTCGCCGCCTGCGTGAGTGGGCGTCGGGGCGTGGTGACGCTGCTCAGTATTCTCTCTGTTGCGGCGTAGGTAGGCATCGGGGCGTGGCGGTGTTGCTTGGTGTTCCCCCTATTGTAGCGCGCAGCGATTGAAGGCCCCGGGGGTACATCCAATAGGGGGGCCGCAGCCCCCCTGTGCTTGGTCGTTTCAAGGGGAGGATTGTCAAGGAGGTGGAAATCGAAATCCCCCTCCTTGACTGACTCTTTCGCCCCTTTCTGGTCATTCAGAAAGGGGCCCGCCGGAGGCAATGCATAGCAAAAACCTTCCAAAAAGATTTTGTGCGTGCAATTGCACGCTTTCCTCCGTTTCGACACGGAAATCACATACCATAGCCTAAGAAGGTGCACGCATTTTTGTGCAGTTAAGGAGTATGGTATGGCTACAAAAGATGTGAAACACATTGGGCTCCGTGTCAGCCCCGAAGTCCACAACAAGCTGCGCTATCTCGCCACATATGAGGGACGGACCATCAACGGCCAGGTCCAATATCTCATTTTGCAGTGCATCCGGGATTTTGAAAAGGAGCACGGTCCCATCGACCTGGAGGAGCCGTCATGACCGGGCCGGTGGAGGTCCTGCTGGACCTGATCTTCCCGCCCAAGTGCGTCTTTTGCAAAAAGCTGCTGCGTAAGGGCGAGGAGGGCATCTGCGCCCGCTGTCAGGAGCACCTGCCCTGGTGCGTGGGTCCGGAGGCCGAACAGACCATGGAGTTCATCTCCCTGTGCGCCTCCCCCCTCTGGTATCAGGACGAGGTGCGGGAATCCTTCCACCGATACAAATTCAAGGGCTCACGGGGCTATGCCAAGGTCTACGGTCGCCTCATGGCCCAGTGCGTCCAGGACCACCTGGCGGGGCGGTACGACCTCATCACCTGGGTACCATTGTCTGAGCAGCGCCGGAAGGCCCGGGGCTATGACCAGGCCATGCTCCTGGCGGAGGCCGCCGCCCTGGAGCTGGGCGACGTGGCCGCCGAGACCCTCGCCAAGGTGCGGGACACCAGTGCCCAGTCCGGCCTGGGCAAGGACGACAGCGCCCGCCGGGCCAACGTGCTGGGCGCCTATCGCCCCACCGATCCGGAGCTCATCGCTGGACAGCGCATCCTGCTCATGGATGACGTGGTCACCACCGGCTCCACCCTCTCCGAGTGCGCCCGGACCCTGCGCACCGCCGGAGCCGCCGATGTGGTCTGCGTTACCCTGGCCCGGGCCAGGAAATAGCTCCCAACCCGCCCAATCCGGGCCGACCACCGCATAAAGACGGTTTTACCCCACTTCACAGGGCGATTTTCGTGTCTTCTTTTTGAAATTGAGGTTGAAATGCGTCGGAACTCCTTATATAATAGTGCTACTAGACCGGCCTGAACGCCGGAGGAGCTCCGTTTCGTCGAGGCCTGCCGGCCTCCGGCGGGGCACTTTTTCATCCGTCATTGTGCAAAGGGGATAAACTATGGGTCTCTTGGCTAAAATAAAGGAAAAGCTTAAACTGTTTCGAGGTGCTGGTATGTTCGCGAAAGACATCGGTATCGACCTGGGTACCGCTTCCATTCTGGTTTACGTAAAAGGCAAGGGCGTGGTGCTGCGAGAGCCCTCCGTGGTGGCCATGGACAAGGACAAGGGCACCCTCCTCAAGGTGGGCACCGAAGCCCAGCAGATGCTGGGCCGTACCCCCGGCAACATCGTCGCCATCCGCCCCCTCCGTGAGGGTGTAATCTCCGACTTCGACATGACCGAGCGCATGCTCAAGGAGTTCATCCGCAAGGCCGCCTCCTTCCGGCTCTTCAAGCCCCGCGTGGTCATCTGCGTCCCCTCCGGCATCACCGAGGTGGAGGAGCGCGCCGTAGTAGACGCCGGTATCCAGGCGGGCGCCCGCCGGGTCTTCCTCATCGAGGAGCCCCTGGCCGCAGCCATCGGCGCCGGTATCGACATCACCAAGCCAGACGGCCACATGGTGGTGGACATCGGCGGCGGCACCACCGACATCGCCGTCATCTCTCTGGGCGGCATCGTGGAGTCCACCTCCATCAAAATCGCAGGCGACCAGTTCGACGAGGCCATCATCAAGTACATACGCCGGAAGCACAACGTGCTCATCGGCGAACGTACTGCTGAGGAGATCAAGATGCAGATCGGCTGCGTCTTCCCCCGCCCCGAGGAGCAGTCCTTCGAGGTCAAGGGCCGCTGCCTCATGACCGGCCTGCCCCGGGTCTTCACCGTCACCTCCTCCGAGATGATCGAGGCCTTCGAGGAGGTCTCCACCCGCATCCTGGAGGCCATTCACGGCGTGCTGGAGCGCACGCCCCCTGAGCTGGTGGCCGATATCTCCACCAACGGCATCGTTATGACCGGCGGCGGCAGCTTGGTCTGGGGCTTTGACAAGCTCATCGAGTCCCACACCGGCATCGAGACCTATGTGGCCGACGACGCCATCTCCTGCGTGGCCTACGGCACCGGCAAGAGCCTGGAGTGGGTGGGCGAGATGCAGGACGGCACCATGAACATCTCCCGCCGGAAGCAGATGAACTGAGCTCCGGCGCACACCGTCACAAACAACAAGCGGGATGGCGCAGCTGCGCCATCCCGCTTTCCGTTTTCAATCGCTTACAGGCCGGGGATCGTCCCGGCGTTTTTCTCCTCCCGCACCCGGATGCCGTGGAGCATCAGCTCGCTGTATGGCGTGGGGATGCCGTGCTTCTTCCCCAGCTCCACCATGGCACCGGCGAAGAGGTCCACCTCCGTCTTCTTCCCCCGCTCCAGGTCCTGGAGGGTGGAGGGCCGGTTGGCCGGGTTCTGACCGTAGGTCACCTGGTCACGAGCCGCCCGGTCGGCCTCGGTGATCTCCACCCCGGCCTCGGCTTTGGCCACCGCCGCCACCTCGGCCATGAGGGCCTTCCGGATGGCATCGGCCTCGCTGCCCGGACGGTAGGTGCCGTAGGGCACCCCCAGCAGGGCGCAGGGCAGGTTCTCGCTGACGTTGCCCATGAACTTTACCCACAGGCAGCGGAGCATGTCCGGCTCTACCGAATAGCGGATGCCCGCCCGGTCAAAGAGGTCGGCCAGTGCCTTCATCCGGTCGCTCCACACGTCGTTTCTGGCCTCGCCGAAGCGGATGAGTCCCCGCTGCGTATCAAAATGGGCCACCCCGTTCTCCATGGAGGAGGCCACCCACATGCTGGCGTAGAGCACCTTGTCCATGCCGTACACCGCCCCGGTCTGCCGGGCACAGCTGAGGCCGTTGAGCACCGGCAGAAGAATGGTATCCGGCCCCACCTGATTGGCCACCTGCCTCAGAGCCTCCTCCAGGGCGTAGTCCTTCACGGCGATGATGACCAGGTCCGCTGGGCCGGTGTGCTCCCCCGGCTCCACGATGGACAGGCGGTAATCCTCCCCATTGATGGTGACCCCCCGCTCCAGCCGCTTCTTCCGCTGGCCGTCTGCCATCACCCGAAAGTCATCTCCCAGGACCTTTTGCAGTCCCGGTGTGAAAAAGGCACCCATTGCCCCCAGGCCGATGAGCGTCGCGCTTTTGATCTGCTTCATCCCCGCAGCCTCCCCGTTTCCCGCCCTCCGGCGGTTCCATTTCAAGCCCTCATTGTACGCCCTCATGCCGCCGCCGTCAACGGCAGGATTTCAACATCATCGAGCATGCTCACATCCATTATCCGCAAGGAGGTATTCCCATGTCCGAGCTCATCTTTAACGCCCTCCCCCTCACTGAGGCGGAGCGGGCGCAATTTGAAGCCGCCGCCCCCGGCGTGGAGCAGCGTTTTCTCCCCCTTATGGACAACAGCGGTCTCACCGTCCCCCTCTCCGATCCCACCCTGGTGGAGGGGGCCACCGTGGTGCTTGGCAGCCTGCCCGCTGACGTGCTCTCCACCTCCCCCACCCTGAAGTGGCTCCAGACCTGGAGCGCCGGAGTGGACGTCTATCTGAAGCCCGGCGCCCTGCCCGACGGCGCCATGCTCACCTCTGCCGTGGGGGCCTACGGCCCATCGGTGGCCGAGCACCTCTTCGCCTGCCTCCTGGCCCTCATGAAGCGTCTGCCCCAGTACCGGGACCAGCAGCGCGGCCACTGCTGGTCCGACCTGGGTACGGTAAAGACCCTCTCCGGCGCTACTGTGCTGGCGGTGGGAGCCGGGGACATTGGGCAGCGCTTCTCCGCCCTGTGCCAGACCATGGGGGCCCGCACCATCGGCCTCAAGCGCACCGTCTGCCCGCCTCCCGCCGGTCTGGACGAGATCCATACCCTGGATGAACTGGACCAGTGGCTACCCAAGGCCGATGTGGTGGCCCTGGCCCTCCCCCAGACCCCCGCCACCATCCACATCATGGATCAGCGCCGGCTGGACCTCATGAAGGATGACGCCATCCTCCTCAACGGAGGCCGCGGCTCCGCCATCGATCCACAGGCCCTGGCCGAAACCCTCCGGGTGGGCCGCCTGTGGGGGGCCGCCCTGGACGTCACCGAGCCGGAACCGCTCCCCGCCACCTCCCCCCTTTGGGACATCGACAACCTGATCCTCACCCCCCACGTGGCCGGCGGCCTCCACCTGGAGGGTACCCGGGAGCGGATCGTGGCCATCGCACTGGAGAACCTGAAGCGCTATCTGGCCGGTGAACCCCTGAAAAACCGCATGAAGTAAGCCAAAAGGCACGGAGCGCGTCTATAACGCTCCGTGCCTTTTCTTGGCTTGACTTACCTAGAACTCCGAGGTATATTATACCTAGAAAGCCGAGGTATTTTTGATCTTGACAGAAAGGAGCGACTTCCATGAAGGCGGACAAAAATCTGCTCTCCGGCAGCACCACCCTGCTGGTCCTCTCCCTGCTCTCCACCGGCGACAAATACGGCTATGAGATGATCGCCGAGCTGGACGCCCGGAGCGATCACACCTTCACCCTGAAGGAGGGGACCCTCTACCCCATCCTTCACGGCCTGGAGAAGGAAGGGGCGGTGAAGTCCTACACCAAGGAGGCCGACACCGGCCGGACCCGGAAGTACTACCGGATCACCAAA
This sequence comes from Intestinimonas timonensis, assembly GCF_900626145.1. Lineage (GTDB taxonomy): Bacteria > Bacillota > Clostridia > Oscillospirales > Oscillospiraceae > Intestinimonas > Intestinimonas aquisgranensis. Next base: position 455,604 of record NZ_LR130816.1, read on the forward strand.
AAGGGCCTGCGGGCCCTGGAGGAACAGAAAAAGGAGTGGGTGGAGTTCTCCGAGAAGGTAAACGCCATCCTGGCGGGCTGTGCCCCCGCCCTGGCCTGATGGACGGCTCTTTTGCCCGGTACTGCGCCGCCGTCTGCGACCAGGTCCGTTTTCGGCCCGACCGGGCAGCCATCCAGTCCGAGCTTTGGGACCACCTGGAGGACCACGCCGCCGCCTTGGAGGAGATGGGGCTCTCTCAGGATGAGGCCATGGCACGGGCAGTGGAGGCAATGGGCGATCCGATGGAAGTGGGGAAGGCCCTAGATACCCTCCACTCTCCCGTGGCGGGTTGGCTGCTGCTGGCCCTTACCTGGTGCGCCAAGGCATGCGGTGTGGCAGCCTTAATCCTGCTGTTTCTCTCCTGCAGGCGGCTTTTCCTTAACCTGACGGGGCCTTTAGAGGTCCGTGATCACTGGGCTTCCTCCATCGCAGAGCAGCAGGGCGGACAGATTTTCTACCCTGACGTTGTCTATTTGGGCGAGGACTACACCTACTCTGTGGAGGCGGCTAGGCTTGTTGTCCATGAGGATGTCCATTCCCTTTACTGTCTGCTGCAGGTAGTACACAAAAATCCATGGCTCAGTGCCCCAGATCTGCCCTCTATGACGAGCGCCGGGGACAACTTGGGATACCGCTACCCTGCAGAACGTGAATCGGCACAGGCGGAAACCGATCTCTATTTGTCCGGTGAAATCTTCACAGGCGGATGCGGCGGTGATGAGCTTCTTGCGCAATCTTCGCCTTTTGTGACCTATTATAACCTTTGGGTCATCGACATCGCCCCTGAAGCCAGTAAAATCACCCTTTTCCTTGACTACTATGGCACCCTGGAATTTGCGCTCACCATTCCCCTGGAAGGAGGTGCGCTGTCATGAAAGGAACCGGCACCACCCTCACCCGCCGCCAGAGGGCGCTTCGGTACGTCCTGCTGCTTCTCCTCTCTCTGGCCGTCATCCTCTATGCCCTGGACTTCCCCATCCCCACCGCCGAGCTGGCCCGCCGGGCCACCGAACGTCAACATTACTTTGGCCCATCGGAGGTCCTCTGCATCATAGAAGATCACCCGCTCTATTCCCGTGCCTACGCCGTCCGTTGGAACAATTGGTATGGGGTGGTCAGTGTTCTGAAAGCCGACCCCTTCTGGATTACTGGCCGAGTGGATTCCGTGCCCAACGACCCTGATCAGCTTCTGATCCCTCTGGAGGACAGTGCTCACCCCTTCCCTTTCGCCCCTGTGATCGTCTTTTCCAATACCCATTCTATCACCTTGGTAACTTTAGAGTTCCCGGTCCGCTCGGAGGACGGAGAGATGGCGATGATCACCGTCATCCAGAAGGAAGGAGATCATGGCTGCTTTCTCCTCTCCGTGCCCTCGACCGAGGTAAACGGCCGGACCTACTCCTCCCGTTTTCGACTCTCCGTCTATGACGCCAATGGAGAACTGGTGTGGCGCTCCCCCACTCCCACCGGCGGCAGCGAGGGCTGGGACGTAATTTTCGGCCCCGACGTTTTGGAACTGTAAGGAGGTACCCCATGGACCGCCGACAATTCTGTGATACCGTCACCCGGCAGCTCCGGTGCCGGTGGGAGGCCCCCACCGTCCGGCAGGAGCTCTCCGACCACATCCAGGACCACATGGACGCCATTATCTCCGGCGGTATGGGCCGTGATGAGGCCGAGGGTGCCGCCGTGGCCGCCATGGGTGACCCGGAGGAGTTGGGAAGGGCCCTGGACGCTGTCCACTCCCCCTGGCCCTGGCGGGTCTTTCTCCTGTGCGCTCGGTGCTGCAAGCTTGCTTTGGTCCTGGCAGTGGTACTGACCCTCCAGAACCTGATGACCGAGGACCTGCCCTCCCCCCGGTTCCTCCCCACCGCCACGGCCTCCGACGCCTTTCAGGACCTGCTTCGGGAGAATTGGGAAGAAGAGGTCCGGGCCACTGGCACCGTCACCGGCGGTGGTAGGCTGGGAGACTATACCTTCCGCCCCCAGGGGGAGGCCCTGCTGGTCTACCGTCCCGACCATACATACGATGACGGCATCGTCTACCCCGGCGGCCTGCGGCTTACCTTCCTGGTCAAGACCACTCACTTTCAGCCCTGGCTGGACGACGTGGACATCCCCTGGTACGCCCTCTCCGCCCAGGACGATCAGGGCAACAACTACGGCCCGGAGGACCTGGGCACCTACGCCGAATCCACCGGCGGGCGTCTCCTGGGCCACCATGAGTTCTCCCTCTACGACGCCGACCCGACCGCCCGCCGCTTCACCTTCACCGTGGCCGCCGCCGGGGAGCGGCTGACCTTTACCGTGACTCTGGAGGAAGGAGGTGCATCCACATGAGACTGCGGGAGCGCTGGGAGGACCTGCCCATCCGCCTTCGGGCGGTACTCTCCGCCCTGTTCCTGATCCTGGCCCTCCTGCTGCTGTGGTGGCTCTCCGGCTGGGCCTGGCCCACCCGAGCCCTGGCCCACCGAGCCCTGGAGCGGGAACACCTCTTCGGCCGGGGGGAGATCGTGGCGGAGGGGGAGATCACCCATGCCGAGGACGCCTCTCCTTTCGGTCAGTCGGGCACCCACTTCGTGGTGAGTGAGCGGGACAGCCGCTACGCCGTCTCCGTCCTCCGGCCCAAGTGGGGCTTCCTGTGGCGGAGCACCGAGGATCTCTTCTGGTCCTACCAGGTCCTCATCCCTACCGAGGAAAAGCCTCTTGCCTACGGTTTCCTGGTCAGCGACCCCATCTACACCGTCCGTTCCGGTTCAGTCGGGACCTCCGGCTGGGACTATCTGCTACTGGTGGCCTCCGCCGACCCGGACATCGTCCGGGTGGAGGTGACCATGGACCTGGTGAGCCGGAACGAGCTGGAACAGGACCCGGACTGGGGCCTCCACCACGGCGTCACCGTGGAGGCCACGGAGACCGAACCGGGCAGCGGCCTGTGGCTGGCCCACGCCGTCCCGGAAGGCCGCAACGGCAGCACCTATGTAGCCCTCCGGGGCTATAACGCTGCCGGAGAACCGGTCTATACCTACATCCCACAGTGAAAGGAGGGCTTCCATGTACCGCCACCAATTCTGTGAGCTCGTCACCGGGCAGCTCCGGTGCAAGTGGGAGGCCCCCTCCGTCCGCCAGGAGCTCTCTGACCACATCCAGGACCACCAGGCCGCCCTCATGGCGGAGGGCATGGGCCGGGACCAGGCCGAGGAGGCCGCCGTAGCCGCCATGGGTGACCCGGAGGAGCTTGGGAAGGCCCTGGACGCTCTCCACTCCCCCTGGCCCTGGCGGCTCTATCACGCCGCCCGGACCGCCGCCTTCGTGCTTCTCGCGTTCGCCTTCTTCCTGGGCTTCGACGTCTTGCTCGGGAGCGGTGGCTCCGGAGCCGTCTTCTGGGGAGACAGTGGCTACACCATGCCGGAGCAGGACCCTCAATCCCTCTTGGAGTACTACTCCTTTATCGACAGCGATACCGTTCGGACCACCGGCACCGTCACCGGCGGCGGGGACATCGGCCCCTACCGGCTCTCTCCCGCCGGGGAAGCTCTCTTCCTGACCCGGGAGAACGGCGATACCCAGTTGGCCTTCCTGGTCTCCACCTTCCACCCGCAGCCCTGGCTGGAAAGTCTGAAACTGTACGACCTGGCCTGCTCCGCCTCGGATGACCTGGGCAATCAATACAGCTCCGATCAATTTTACTTTCTGAATACCGGCGGACGCCTGCGGGACCTCTGCTGGGTCCTTCTGGAGGACCCAGCCCCCGCCGCCTGCCGCTTCACCTTCACCCTGGACACTGACCGTGGTTCCGTCACCTTTACCATCACGCCGGAAGGAGGGGAAAACGCATGAAGAAACGCCTGCGTCCCCTCCCCGTCCGGGTCCGGCTGGCCCTGAGCCTCCTTCTGCTGGTGCTGTCCTTCTTCCTGGTCTGGTTTTGTACCGGCTGGGCCTGGCCCACCAGGGAACTGGCCTACCGGGCTCTGGAGACTGCCTACGGCTTCGGTCCCGGAGAGATCGTGGCCCAGGGGGAGATCACCTTCGAGGAGGGCTACTCCAACCAGAGCGTCTCCGGCTTCTCCGCCTGGATGGCGGGGCGTTTCGGTGATTCCTTTGCCTTCTCGGTGCTGAAACAGGCCCCTGGCCCTCTGTGGCGGAGAAGCGAACCGCTGCGCTACGCCTTCCAGGTCCTCACCCCCACGGAGGAAACCCCTCTGGCCGCCGCCGAGCTGGTCAAGGCGGATGGTCCCTCCCGTCTCTTCGACGGGCAGTGGATGGATGGCGACACTGAATATCTGTGGGCCATCTGTGCCCTGGACCCCGCCATCGTCCGAGTAGAGCTGACCATGAACTACACTTACAATTTTGCTGTCGGCGACGGTTGCAGCGATTCCTTGGAATCCGAGCCCGTCACCGCCCAGGCCCATCCTGTGGCGGATGGGGTGTGGCTGGCCCGGGTCCGGCTCCCCGACCCCCTGGAGGGCCGCAGCGGCGGTTACTCCGCCAACCACTCCCTCCGGGGCTACGACGCCGATGGACAACTGGTCTACGACTCCGGCCTTTCCTGACGGGAGCTTATATTTCCCATCCGCCCCCGACAGCCTTCCCCTTGACCTACCTCCTAATAAATGGTATTTTATGGCACACCACTTTGAAGAGAGGGAGTGCCATGCGAATTTCCGCCGCCCTGCTTCTGCTGTTCCTGCTGCTCTTTCCCCGGGCCAGGGCCGTTTCTACCTCTGCCGCTGTCACCCGTGGAGAGTTTGTGGTCCTGCTGTGGGAGAGTGCCGGGGCCGTCCCGGGGGATGCCGCTCAGGGCTTTTCCGACGTACTGAAAGACGACGACTGCTCCACGGCGGTTGGGTGGGCAGCGGAGCGCCGGCTGGTGCTGGGCACCGGCGGCGGCCGCTTCGAGCCGGACCGGCCCATCACCCGGGAGGAGGCCGCCGTCCTCCTCCGCCGCTGGGCAGCCCTCCAGGGCCTGGACACCTTTCTCCCCGACGGAGTAGCGGCGTGCAACGACTACGCCGATATCTCCCCCTGGGCCGACGACTCCCTCTACTGGGCCACAGACATCGGCCTTCTGGAGTGGTCCCCAGGCGGACGGCTGGACCCCGGCGGCACCTTGACGCCGTCCGAGGCCGCCGGCATTTTCCACCGCTTTCGCTGCGAACAGCCATAAAAAAAGAGGCCATTAGATTCCGTTTTGGAATGAACTGCCCCAGATTGTGCGGACAGTACAAAAAAGAGCCCTTAGTAGGAAAGATTAAGTTTTAAGCGGAGAGGCGTCGCGCCAGCGGCGCCTCTCCAGTTTTTAACTGGATGCGCTCATGGTTATAGAAGTAAATATAGCGGTCAATCATCTCATTGGCTTCGGAAAAGGTCGCCGGTTTGTGGCGGTAAATACATTCTGTTTTGAGGATAGAGAAGAAATTTTCCGCCATGGCGTTGTCGTACGGGTTTCCTTTCCTTGACATGGATGGTGTGATTCCGTATGCTTGAGTCAGATTGAAGTATGCTGCAGAGGTGTACTGAAATCCTTGGTCGCTGTGGAGCTGCAACTCCGCAGCGACCCTCTTTTTCTCCTGTTTCATTGCCAGATGAACGGTATCCAGAACCAAATTCACTGTCTGCTGGGTTCCAGTCTTGTAGGCGATGATGCTGTTGTCATAGAGGTCCCGGATTATGGAAAGGTACAGCACACCCTGCCTGGTGTGGATGTAGGAGATGTCTGTTACCCATTTGCTGTTAGGTTTGTCCGCATGGAACTCCCTGTTCAGCAGATTCCTGTATTTGTGTGCCTGCCGCCCCATCTGCTGCCATTTCCTGCGGCGGCGGATCTCCGAGAGCAGATCATATTTCTTCATGATTCGCAGCACAGTTTTGGGATTGCAGAAGATATTCCGGCTTTTCAGCCACAGCCACATCCGCCGGTAGCCGTAGGTGCGGAAGCTGCGTTCCCGCTGCTGTGCGATGAGCCCCGCAAGAGCCGCATCCTTTTCTGGCTTGCCTAGGCGATGGACAAAAGCATAGTAGCCGCTTCTGGACACTCCAAAGAATTTGCACATGACTGCCACTGGATACTCTGTCCTGTGACGATAGATGATATGATACTTTACCTTTGCTCTCACTTCCTTTCTGTGAAGCGCAGAAAATCCCGCAGTAGTTTATTTTCCATGCGAAGCCGTTGGATCTCACAGGCCTGCTCTGCCACAACGTCTCCTGGCGCAGCATCTTTTCTCGGCCGTCCTTTCGGTCGTGGGCGGATTCCGGCTTCCAGTTTTCGTTCTTTACGGCGCTCACGCTCAAGTAGTCTTTTTACCACCTGCTTATTCCGGAAGCCATAGTATTCTGCGACTTCCCGCTGTGTTTTCCCCTCTGCCAACATGGCCTTGATCTCTGGTAAAAGCATTTGAACGTGTGTGTAATTTCGTTTCTTCATGACAAAACCCCCTGATGTAGTCTATTTTCCTACATCAGGGGGGCTTTTGTCACTGTCCGTTTTTACTGGATCTGTTCAGAATCTAATGGCCTCTTTTTACGTTTCGCTATCATTTTGTCTCCGGTCATTCTGCTCTTTGAGCACATCCAGGGCCTCCCGGAGAAAGGCCGGATAGGGTACCCCCATAAGCCCCAGGTTTTCCAGAATGGAAAGCCCCTCGTTTCCGATGAAGAACAGAATGACCGCCGTTCTGGCCCAGTCGCCCCCCAGCAGGTGGTCCAGCCGGGCACCCACCAGCACCAGGGCCAGCTCGGCGCCCTTCTTGCACAGCCCACGAAAACCCGCCCGGCTGTCCAGGGCGCCGTCGCTGCTCTTTTCAGAGCACTTGAAGACGCCGGCCACCACCACACCGGAGAGGTAGTCCAGCGCCATACAGATCACCAAGGTCTGTAAGGCGGCATCCCACCCCCCCAGGGCGGCGGAGAGGGCGCTGCCAAACATGGCGGCCACGGCCAGCACAGCCTCTTTCAGTCTGCTCACACCTCCACCTCGATCCAGCCGTTCTCACCGGGCGCCCACACGTTGTTGTCCAAGGTGCTCTCGTAGACCTTGCCTTGGTAGCGTACCCGGTCACCGAGCTGATAGGCATCATGGGCACCGGTGGGCTGCACCCACTCCGGGATGGCATCCGGGTCCTCCGTGGTCACCCCCAGAGGGGTGTAGAGGGCGGGGGTGCTGTCTATGGGCCAGTCGGCCTGGCTGGTGTGGTCCTGGACCACCCGGTAGAGGTTCCCTTCCGCGTCGGAGATCCGCTCTCCGGCGGTGTAGGCGGTGTCCGCCTTCCACTCCGGGAAGAGGGCGCCCACCTGGGCGGCCTCCTCATCGCTGAGGGCGGCGGCCTGCTGTTTTGCCAGCAGCAGCATTGCCTCCTGTTCCAGATCGTACCGGTCCTTTTCATAGAGGATCACTCCACGGGCGATCTGCTCTGCTCTCATGTCTCTCGCTCCCTTCTAAGTATCCCGCACCAGCTTCTCCAGGGTCTCCCAGGTGTAGTCCCCGGCCTCGATATCGCCCCAGGTGTCAAACAGAGCCTCCATCCGCTCCCAGGTGACGTACCAGAAGACATACTCGATCTCCAGATGACAGGGTAGAATGTCCTCGATGATCTGCCGCATCTCCTCGAAGCCGTCGGGGATACCGGGCACATCGGGAAAGCGGACCTCCACATAGCCCGGCGTGCCGGTCTCACTGGCCACGGCGTTTAGGCCGCAGCCGGCCAGATTGTCGTTGATGGCCGCCAGGGTGAAGCTGTCCCCGCCGATGCGCAGCAGGGCGGCCAGGGCCGCCCGCCGCCGCTCCAGAGAATCGGTCACCGGCCGGCGGTCCAGCAGGCTCTCCACCGCCTCCAATCCGGTGTCCTGGGCGGTGGTGAGGAGCATCTCCCGCTCCACCCGGTCCAGCTCGGACCCGCAGCCGTCCAGAGCGGTACCCACGCCGGTGAGCTCACCGGCGCCGTAGCCCTCCTCCAGCCGATAGACCCCCAAGGGGCGCAGCAGGTCCTTCAGTGCCTCCGCATAACTCATGCCATCGCCTCCACCGTCAGCCCAGACAGCTGGGGCAGTTCGTCGGCGGCCACCACCACATCGGTCTCAGGCGAAATCAGCTGATAATTCTCCACACCCTCCACGGCATAGATGAGATCTCCCAGCTTGGCCCGCAGCACATTTTCTCCCAACCTGTGGCCATCGAACCAAGTCCGCAGAGCGGACTCCACCGCCGTGCGCACCTGTTCGGCGTCCTTGTTGGCCGCCGCCGCCACCTGGACGGACACCGCCACCTCCTTCATTGTGGGTGCCCGGACCTGGACCTCCACGGCGATCTCCCGCCGCGCCTCGAAGTAAGCGGTCAGCTCCTCCAGCAGTTCGGCGCCGGGGGCACCGGACACTGTGGCCACCACCACGTCCACCGTCCCCACGCCCCGGGGCCGGGGGATTACCGTAGCGGCCACCACCTCATCAAATGAGAGGGCGCCCTGCTGATAAAAGGCAGCGTTGGCTCCGTTGGGCATCCGGCGGTAGGTCTCCAGCACCCTGGCACGCAGGGTCTCATCGTCCTCCTGGTCCGTGCCGCCCGAAAATGCCTCCGGGTTGGTACACCGGCTCACCCCCACCGGGGCCACGGCCATGGTGAGGATGGTCCCAGCCGCCACATTGCCGGCGCTGCCCGGCTCCAGGGCTCTGGCCCGAACATCGGCCTGGGTGATTCCAGCCTGGAGGACACCGTCCTCCACAGTCTCGAACCGCACCAACCCCGCCGTCATGCACACGGTGCCGGAGGGGATCTCCCGGTCCTGATCGGCGGCGGTGTCCACGGTAAAGCGCAGGACCCCCTCTGCCGCCGTGGCCTCCCGCCGCTCCAGCCCCCGGAGCTGGGCGTGCCTGTCCAGGCACGTCCCCTCTGCCGTCTGGGGAAAGCACTGCCGCTCCACCCACTCACACTGGACATAGAGGGCAAAGACCTGGGCTGCCATGGCGTACATCCGCACCGCCAGGTCGCCGCTCGCCGCCGCCTCGGTGCCGGTGGCCTGGGCATAGGCCGCCATCATCTCATTGTAGATCTCCTCCACGCTCTTCACGCCGAATTCCTCCTTTGCCTCACACCGTCACCTCCGCCTCCAGGCGCTCCCCGTTCCACGTCAGGGCCACCAGTACCTGGAGCCGGCCATCCATACCGTCCTCCACGGTCACCTCGGTGACCTCCACGTCCTCCTCCCGGAGGGCCTCGGCGGCGTACTGCCGGGCCAGGGCCTGCCGGTCGCCGGGCTTCTCCCGGGGCAGCAGATAAAGGCGGCTCCCCAGCTTCGTGAGGAAGGGAAAGCTCCCCCGCCGGGCCTGGAGCCGGAAGAGGACTCGCTGAAGGAGATCCTGGGTGCCCTCCACGGTGCGGAGGCCGCCCCGCTCGTCGGCCACGTAATCGCCGTCCTTAAGCAGCAGCGCCATTTATCCCAATCCCCCTTCCTCCTTCACCTTGGGCTCAAACAGCTCCTCGATGGGGGTGCCGTTAATCTTAACAGTCCCCCGCAGGTCGATCGAGCCGTCATTGCCCAGAAAGACCGCCGCTCTCCCGCCCTGGATGCGCACCTCTCCGGGGGATATTTCACCGGTGTTTGGGACCCCGGCCACCCACAGCTCCTCGCCGTCGGCGCCGGACTTTAGCACCAGCACTGTCTCTCCCTCCGCCGGCCGCCAGCAGTAGCCGCCGGGGCTGAGCACGGGCAGATTTCGCCGCTCACCGGTGAGGTAGACCGCCGTCTTCTCCCCCTCCAGGGTGACCACGCCGGTCTCCGCTCCCTGGTCGCTCCGCTGTGTCTTCCTGCTCTGACTGGAAAGCCACATGGTCCATCCTCCTCTCTCAAATGGTCCCGTCGGGCTCGCCCAGGGTGAGGGTGGTGCCGCCGCCGTTGGCGTCAGCGGCCACCTTGGCCTCCAGCACCCGCCAGGTGCCGGCGCAGTCCCAGCCGGGCCGTTCCATCCGCAGCAGGTCCCCGGGCCAGGCGAAAAAGAGCTCCGGCACGGTAAGGGTGAGCCGCCGGAACTCCTTGGCCGACTGCCGGAGCTGAAAGTCGCCGCTGTAGCGCATGGCCTGGTAGTTGCTCTTGCCCGGCATGGTCATGACCTGCCGCCGCTTGATCTGCTGGTCCAGCGCATCCCGGTTTTCCACCTGTTCCACGGCCATCCGGGTCTTGTCCCGGACCCAGATCTCGGAGAGGACGCCGTAGCGCCGTACCCGCCAGGCCATGCCGGTAATAGCGGTATCGCCCTGGAGCACCAGAGTCTCGCCGTCGGAGAAGGGGGCGATGACCAGCCGTCCCTCCCGGTCGAAGCGGGGGGTGACGCCGCCGTAGTAGCAGGCGAACTGATAGAGGACCTGCCACTCGCTCTGTCCGCTCTGGACGGAGAAGCCGCTCACCGCCGGCAGGCCGGACACCTGGGCCACCTGAATGCCGTAGGGCTCCACATGGTCCCGGAGGATGTCCTCCGCCGTGGCGGTGAGGTAGTCGGCGGGCATGGCCTCGTTGTCCAGCAATAGGGCGGCCATCCCCCGTCCGCTCACCTCCAGATAGCCGCCGGAGCCTTCGATCCGGTGCTCCACCTCATCCACGATGCCCTGGAAGCAGACCGCACCGTCCACTGTCAGTGTGACCGTCACGGCCTTTTCCGCCCCGCTGGCCGTTCCCGGCTCCCAGGCGCACAGCAGCCGAAAGCTGTCGCAGGGCACTCCGGCGGTATATTCCACCTCCCACTCCAACGGCTCCGGCAGCAGCAGCGCGGCGCCGTCCCAGCAGGAGAGTCTCCACTCCATCATCCCACCGTCACCTGCTCTCCGGGCAGGATCAGGTTGGGGTTTTTGATCTGGGGATTGAGGGCGATGAGCTCGGTGAGCCCCAGATCGTAGTCCCGTGCGATGCTCCACAGGGTCTCCCCTGCGGCCACCGTGTGGGTCCGCCCGGCGCTTCCGCCGGTCGACCCACCGCTGTCGGCGGTGACAGTCTCCTCCCGCCGGATGGCGGTGTCAGTCTGGGTGCCGCTCTCCCAGAAGGTGAAGGAATAGCTCACATAATCCGCCCTGGGCTCCTGCCGGAGGCTGAGCTCCACGAAGTAGACCTCCGCCGCCTGCCACACCGGGTGGATTAGGGGACCCGGTCCGGACTGGTAGAAAACCGACGCCAGCTTTTTGAATTCCTCGTAGGCCGTGGGCCCCACGAACTCCCCCTCACCCTTCATGACCCGCCGGGTAAGCCCCAGATCCTGCAAGTGGTATCGGCCGAAGGGCACCTTCTGGGCCGCCATCTTCCGCTCGTAATCGATGGTGTAGGTCCTGGGGTTGTGGGGCCAGACATAGTCCTTGTAGCGCATGGCCGCCAGCTTCAAGGCGGACCACCTCCCTTAGAAAAGTGTGAACCCGCCGTCATAGCGCCGGGCATCCCGCTGGAAGATCCGGTCCAGCTCCGCCGGGGTGGGGTTCTGACTGCCCACCGGTACCGGCTCCCGGATCACTACCGGCCCGGCCTGCCGCAGGCCCTGAGCCTGCTCAGCCGCTGCCCTGGTCCTGCGCACAGCGGCATAGAGCTCCGGCTCTGCCAGGGCGCTTTCAAATACAGTCGCTCCGATGTCGGGCGACGACAGGCCGGCCCTCCCGCCGTCTGCTGTTGGGCGCACCTCCCCGGTCCCCGCCGGGGTGCCTGTCTGCCATGGCTGGTCCGCCCCGGCCTGCCGGGCCGCCTGGGCTAGACGGACCTGGCT
>NZ_LR130816.1:467476-540263 GCF_900626145.1 Intestinimonas timonensis
GTCCTTATCCTCCAGGTAGTGAAGGCGGAGGATGGTCTTGTCCTCCTCCGAGAGGGTCACCAGGTCCAAGAGCTCGTTGAAGTCCCGGACCAGGGAGATGTCCCGCAACTTCCGGCGAGTCTCGATGTGCTGGGACATCTCACAGCGGGCGTCCACAGGCGGGACATGCCTTTTTCCCGGACTTGGAGGTCCCGCCGTAAATGGTCCGCTTGGTGGTGGTCTTCTTCGTGGTGATGGTCTGAGTTGCCTTTGCCATCAGGTGCCCCCTCCGTTCTTTTCCGCGTTGTCGTTGTACTGCTCAAAGCTGCCGTTGTTGATGGTGGCGGTGTCCCCCTCTACGGTCTGGGTGGTAACGGTCTCAGTGGTGGAGATCTCCTCCACCACCACGCCCTCCTCCAGGATGCGGTGGATGGCGTCCAGCTCCCCCTGCTGGCGGTGGACCACCGACCCCAGGTAGAGGCAGCCCGCCAGACTCAGGGCGGCCAGCACCGCCGCTGCAGCCGCCACCGGTCGGAGCCGGTCAGCAGCGCGTGTGGCGGCGCGGATCTCCTCCCGGACGGTCTGCCACATCTTTACCAGAATACGGATGATGGCCCGGTAGGTGGTCAGGCCCGCGCCCTCCTCGCTCAGGATCTCATTCAGCTCGTCGTCCATGGGCCCCTCCTCACAAAAGCTGGGCCACCAGGAAGCCCACGGTCCCCGTGATGAAGCCCGTCACGACCAGGTCCCAGAGCCGGGAGGGCCGCCCTTTCAGGGAAGCCACGTCTCCGGCGATGTCGTCCAGCTTCTCCACGATGGTGTCCAGCCGGGTCCCGTTCACTGCCTGGTGCTGTTCCAGCTCTCGGATGCGCCGGAAGAACTCCTCGTGCCGCTGGCTGTTCTTCTGGGACTCCAGTTCAAAGTCGCCCTCCAGCCGCTTGACCCGCTCGTCCAGCTGGCAGGCGGAACAATCGTTGGGCATGGCGTCAGCCCCCTCTCATCACCTTGTCTGCCTCAATGGCCTTCTGGGTAAAGCTATTGTTCTTCCACCAGGCCGCCAGGGCCGCCGCAACGGTCCACGTTGTGGTCACCAGGGCGTTGATGGTCTCGTCATCGATGGGAATGACCTGGATGCCGGCCATGCTCAGACACTGGTTGAGCAGGGCCAGAAAGAGAATGATGGTGCGGGCGATAGTGCCCGCGCTGATGCTGTTTTTCATATGCGCCTCCTTATCGAACTCCTGCATATCGTTCCATCCACAGTCTATCAGAAACGTACTGCAAAGGGCAAATGCCCGCTTAATTCTGACCCTTGCTCATAAGATCCCAGAAGTCATCCGCCTGTGCCGCGCTCATTCCTGCATTCTGGAGCTGCTGCAGTTTGACCTCTTTGGTGATTCCCTTCCCCGTGGCAGCATAGATGGGGTAATAGGTCAGGTAGTCATCAATGCTCATGCCCCACTGCCGTATCCTTTCCCACCGGGCACGTCCGGCGTCCGAGAGCTCCAGTTGATAGAGCCGGTTCTTGTCCGCCGCAGAGAGTCCGCTCGACTCGATGGCAGCGATGATCTCCGCCTGATTGACGGAGTCGTCTCCGTTCCGGTCCCTATCCGCATCCGCATAGGTCAGCCAGGCGTCCACGGAAAGGCCGCTCTGGTAAGCCTCCCGGAGCTTGTCCCGACTCATGGCGGCTCCGTACTTAGAGCGGTAGGCCAGGTATTCGGCCTCGCTCAGGCCCAAGTCTGTGCCTGCCCGCTTTACCTCACCGACCCACTCCTCTGGCTGATAGCCGCTGTGGAGATCCGCCTTGGACACGGCGTCGGCATAGGTGTATACCATGTCCAGCGCCCTGGCCTTCTCTTCGTCCGTGAATCCCTGATAGACCCCGCTTTGGATGAGTTTGTCGGACAGATCATAGGCCGTTTGTCCACGCATGGTCGCGTATTTTACATACTGTTCTGCGCTTAGGTCGATATGATTTCCGTCCACGATGATGTACCGGTTTGCCCGGCTGGGTACCACCCCGCTTTCTCCGGTCTGGTCGTAGAGCCGCTGCACCTCCTCATCCACCGCCGTCACATTCCGCTGGTCGGTGTAGGCGGGGTTGAAAAGGTTTTGGATGGACCGGATGATGGGGTCTCCCGTCTCCTCCTGCCGCCCCCAGGCGTCCACATAGGGGATCTGCTGGTAGTCCCAGCCGGGGAGCCGGGCTGACGCCTTGCCAAGGGCGTACTGGGCATCCGTGGGGAGGGGGAGGTTCTTGTCGGTGTAGGTGGTCATGCGCACGTCCTCGCCGCTGCGCTCCAGCTGGCCGCCCAGGGTGGGGATGGCCTGGGTGAGGTAGGAGACGATGGAGGACCACAAAAGGCCGCTCAGCTTCTCGTTGCTGGCCGCGTAGGACACGTTGTCAATGAGGTCGTTGAGGGACTGGAGCATGGACATTTCCAACATCGGCTCGGAGATGGAGGAAAAAACGTTCGTGATGCTCTCCGCCGTCAGTCCGTTCTCACCCATGGAGTTCATGAGCTGCACGCCCATGAAGAAGGGCAGGGCCTCCGGGGCCAGCCAGTCCAGGGTGACCGACCCGCCGCCGGGGAGGTTGAGGGCGTAGGACTGCGCTCCCGTCAGGTCGTTCATGGCCTGCTGCTTCTCGTCGGGGTCGTCGCCGCCGGTGACGATGCCTTTGGAGGCCAGAAGGGCCCCCAGGGCCATCAGGGCGGAGCCGGTGAGACCGGCGGCGATATTGTCGATGGCCTGGGCCGCGCTCATCTCCCCACGCTTCACCTTTGCCAGGTCGTAGGTGAGGCCCTTTGCCAGCCCCAGGGGGCTGTACTCCACGCCTCGGACCAGGATGTTGGCCGGCGTCCGCTTGAAGGGCAGGACGGCCTCGCCCAGAGTGCCCAGAGACCGGGCGGTCCGCACCACCGCGTCGGAGAACTGGTTTTTATCGTTGAAGGTGGCCCTCTGCGCCTCCTGTCCGGCGTAGTCCCGGGCAGCGTTGAGCAGTGTTTGGTCCACCTGGCCGGACCGGAGCTGTTCAGCCGTGACGCCGTTCGCGTTGAGATAGCCGGACAGCGCCCCGGCGTAGGTAAGACGCTTGAAAAGCGTGTCCTCGGCGCTCAGCGCGGCGCTGTTTCCGCGTCTCGCTGCTTCCAGCGGCTTTGTCTTGAAGATCGTCCTCTTGTCATTGATGATGCTTTGCACGTCGTCGTACTTGCTGCCGCTCAGCACGTCCGCCACGTTGTTATAGTCCCTCCAGGCGGCGGCGTACAGCTCCGGGCTGGTGGCAAAGGACTTGGTGCGCTGAAGCTTGCCGCCGGAAGCGGCGCTCACGCCGGATTCGATGAGGGCGGCCACCCGGTCCTTCATGAATCGGACCGGCATAAAGCCGGCGCTGCCCGCCACGTTGCGGATGTGGGTCCTGGGATTGCACAGCATGGCCAGATACCGCCAGGCGTTCCACTTGTCCTTCCAGTTGGACGGCACCTGGTCGGCCACGTTCTGATAGATCTCCTCCAGCACCGCGTCCCGCCCGGCCTGGTCGGTCTGCTGCTCAAACTTGGTGATGAGGTCCGGGTCGATGGTGATTTCCTGCCCCTTCAGCGTTTTGGAAAGCGTTTTCTGGAGGTTATCCACCGCCTTCTGAGCGGCGTAGAGCTGATAGCTCGGGTCTAACTTCCGCAGGATGCTGGCTGCCTGGACGGCCTGTCCGGCGGCGGTCTCCATCTGGGCGTAGAGGGAGAGGAGCTCAGCGGTGGCCTTGCCGTCCCCGGCGTTGGCGGCGTTCACCAAAAGCTGCTGGCCCAGGGTGGCCAGGTCCTTGGAGACCACGCCCTTCTGGACCGCGTTGGAAAAGTCGCCCAAAGCCCGCTGGAAACCGTCNCTCCATAACGCCGTCCAGCAACCGAATGTATCCGTCATAGTCCCGGAATACCCCAGCGAACTGCGTCCGGGCGTTGTCCGGGTCGGCCTTATAATAGCCCCACACCAGGGCGTTGAGTTCATCATAGGCCACCAGGGCTTCTTCTGTTGTGAGGTCCAGTATATTCTTTCCGGGAAACCGGCTCTCCACCACAAGGTCAAGAATATCCTGTGTTCGTTCTCCGCGGTGGTCAAGCATCGGATACTCGTCGGCTAAGAGGCTTTGATAGGCTGGATTCCCCTGCTGCCGAATCGCGTGTACTGCCTCGTGATATCCGACGACATCGGCGAGTTCGGCGGGGATAGAATCCGAAATGTAGATTTTTCCCCCACTGGTCAGCGCCCAAGCTCTGGGCGCTCTGGCTTTTAGCGCAGAATCATCCACGGTAAATACTTCACGGATATACTGTCTGGCGTTCTGAGAGGCTCGCTCTGCCTGTTGGGACGGCGTGGCGACTATGTGGTCTCGTGCCCATCCTTCTGCTTGATGCCTTCCTCTACCTTCTTCCAGAACATCTCCCATTCTTCCTGGGTATGCTTCTTCGGCTCCTCCAGCTTTACCCCATACATCTGCTCCAGAAGTTCCTTGATGGGCGGAAGGGGCTTCTTCTCCTCGGCCATCGTTCATGTCTCCTCTCCGGTCAGGTTTGGTCCCATCATATCCCGTGGTGGCATCCCTGTCAACTGGTTCAGCTACCGGCAGTGCCACGGGCTGGTTCAGCCGCTCCCCGACGGCGTTGTAGGCCGAGCCGAAGCCGCCGAACACGCCGCCGGAGAGGGCCCCGCCCGCCGCCGCCTGGGCCAGCTCCGCAAGGGAGAACTCCGCCTCCGGGTCCTTGTATGCCTTGTCCACAAGGTAGTTGGCCAGGTAGGAAACCGACTCCTCCCCGGCCTCCGTCCCCGCCTGCCGCAGGATGTTCCGCAGGACACCCTTGCCCCCGGTCTTCATCGCGTCCAGCAGGGTATCCAGGGGGATCTTCTCGGTGGCCGCCTCGATTCCGCCGGAGATCAGGCCCCGGCTCAGCGCCTCGGAGGCGGGCATCCCCCGTTCGCCCAGCTCATACATCCTGTCGGCGGCGGAGATGGTCCCCATGGCCACAAGAGGAAGGGCCGGGTTGACGGCGGCCAGGGGCAGGAGGGCGGCATTCTGTCCGATGGAGAGTGCAGTTCCGCCCAGGAACCGGGGGACCCCCTCCAGGCCCTCCAATGCCTGCTCCCGGTATTCCCCCGCCCGCCGCATGAGCTGCATGCCGGCGGAATCCGGAGAGACTGCGGTGCTCATGGTGTCATGCAGCTTTTGGTTGAGGGCTTGCCGCTTCTGGTCCAGCGCCTTCCACTGGTCCTGGGAGCGGATGTAGGTGAGGGCGTCGCCCGTCCGTCCGGCCTCCAGCGCCCGAATCTGCTGGTTGACCTGGGTGATCTGGTCCAGCGCGCCGCTCTCCGCCCTCTCCCGCGTGTTCTTGTTGAGCTGGGAGAAAGTGTCCCCGATCACGGGCATGGCGGCGGCCCCCGTGCTCAAAATGCTCTGCGCGCCGCTTTTCAGCCGGTTCGTGCTCGTTTTGGCCGGCGTGAGCGTGCTCAGCTCGTTTTCGATCTCCCGGAGCCGCGCCCGGTTTTCCGCCGTCTTTTCCGGCGTATAGACCTTGTGGCTGTTGATGGCCGCCCGCTCCGTGATGAGGTCCTTCCGCTGCTGTTCTAGGCTTTTTTCAGGCAAAGGAGTAGCAATTCCGGTGTTTACAGTTCTGGTTGAAAAACTTTTTAAGTCTTTTTCTTGCTTTTTTGCCTGATTGTTTACACTGTTCCAATTTATAGCCATAATTGGTCTCCTTCAAATTAGGAGATTACGCATAAAGCCCATACTGAGAAAGGAGGCGTTTGGCAGTTTCCTCAGTAATACTTCCACGCTCATAATAAGACTGAATGATAGAAGCTGCTCTTCTGCTTGCTGTATTTAGATTCCCGGTATCTTGGATTTTGCTAAGCTCATTTTGCAGCGGAACAAGACCGGGATTTGCTGGATCATAAATTTTGTGCCCATAAATAGTCCACGCGTCGTCCGCACTTAAACCTCCGACGGCCTGCTGAGACTCCGGGCCCCAAAATCCATCTGCTGTCACTCCAATAGACGCCTGCATCCGTTTGATCTGGTCAGAGGTCAGAGACCCGTTATCGTACTGAGGAGCATAGGGCCTATTATTGGTAGGAGAATCAGAAGAATTTCTTCCCGTAGGGCTCACCGGTGCGGAATAGGTAGCAGCCTGTGCCGGCTGATACCCTGTTCCCATGTAATACTCATAGGCGCTGAGCACGTTGGGCGTAAGATTGCCGTTTTCAATGGCGTCCATCATTTGGGAATAAGACAAAACGGGTTCTGTGGATACCCTGGTGAGGTTGTTGATGTAGGACTGCGCGTCGCTTGCGGTGATGCCCATAGCGGCCAGCATTTCATCGCTGGGCATCACGCCCTGTTCCAGGAAAGAGGAGCCGTAAGAAGCCAAAGTTCCCGTTTTGTCCGCGTTGATAGAGTCTTGGTACTGCTGCTTTTGCATGTTAAGCTGCTGCTGTGCAAGCTGCTGCTGCTGGTCAAACTGATACCGCTGCATGTCAAGCTGAATTTGCTGGATTTCCTGCTGGCGCAGCGCCTCTTGTACCCGGACCTTTTCCTGATAAATAGCCTGGGCCTGAGCATAGTCGTTGTTTGCCATCGCCTGCGCGATGGCGTTGTTGTAGTCGGTCTCCGCCTGGGCCTTTTGCAGCTCGATGTTGGAGTAGAAGTTCGCCTCGTTTTGGTTGAGGTCGTTGAGGTTGTTTTGGAGGGTCACGTTGCGGGAGAGCTCCGCCTGTCCGCCCGCGCCGGAGTTGAGGCCGGAGGCGGCGGCAAACTCCGCAAAGTTCCGGGCCGCCAATTCGCTGGCTCCGGCCGCCTGGTTCCTGGCGTTTTGGTACTGGGCGTCGACGCCAACGGCGGACTGATCGATGGCGTTCACATTTTTGTCATAGGCGGATTTCAGTTGGCTAAGTGCCGCCTTCCGCTGGGCCTCATACATCTGCTGGATGTAGTCCGAGAAGTCCTCCGGCTGGCTGAGCTGATAGCCGCTGCCGTAGCCGCTGTAACCCTGAGACGTCATCACGTCTCCAGAGCCGCCGCCGCTTCCGTAATGGAACCCGCCGCCGTCATAATAGCCGATCTGATTTTTTACGTAGCTCAAATCTCCCTCGGCGGACTTCGCGGCCAAGCCGTAGTCGTTGCGAACCTGGTTCATGCCGTCGTTGGCTTCCCGCATGCCCTCCACGTCGCCGTTTTTCCGGGCCGTCTCATACTTCTGCTTGTAGTAGGCTTCCTTCTGGTAGTAGCCGCTGTCCAGGTCCCGGATGGGTTTGTCGCCATAGGGACCGTTGTACTTGGCCCCCTGGGGCTTGGATGGGTCATAACTTCCGCTGGAACTGCCACGGCTGCCGGAACTGCCAGAACTGGAAGGTCTGGAGGGGGATGTCACCCGGTTCCCACTGGAGCCGCTGGGTCTACGGTTGGCCGTGTTGGAGATGTCCTGAGAGGCATGCTGTTCCTTCTGCCCCTGCTGTTTTCGGATGGCGTTGGCGCCATCATTTGCGGCCTGCATCCCTGCCGAGTCTCCCCGCTTGCGGGCCTCTTCGTAGTCCTTCTTAATGAGGGCCATGCCGATGGCACCCATGAGACCGGGGTAGGGGGCCCGGAGGACCTCACGTCCGGTGTACTCCTCCATGGCACGGAGGACGGCGTCGTTTTCAAAGGTGCCGCCCTGGACCACGATCTTGTCCCCCAGGGAGTCCAGGTTGGAAAGGCGGATGACCTTGGTAAAGACGTTTTCGATGATGGAACGGCACAGGCCGGCCATGATGTCCTCGGCGCTGCGGTCGTTGCGCTGCTCGGTGATGATGCTGCTGTTCATGAACACGGTGCAGCGGCTGCCCAGCACCGCCGGGTGCCGGGAGGCGAAGGCGGCCTCCTCGATGCCCTTGGTGGGGATGCCCAGGGAGGAGGCGAAGTTCTCCAAAAAGGAGCCGCAGCCGGAGGAGCAGGCCTCATTGACCAGGATGTTGGTGATGATGCCCTTGTCCAGCCACATGGCCTTCATGTCCTGGCCGCCGATGTCCAGGATGAAGGTGGCGTCGGCCACGTACTTCTTGGCCGCCCGGGCGTGGGCCACCGTCTCCACCGTGTGGTATTCCGCCTGAAAGGCCTTGGCGAAGAGCATCTCACCGTAGCCGGTGGTGCCCGCCGCCAGGATATGTAAGGTGGCGCCCGCCTTGCGGTAGCGGTCCCGGATCTCGATGAGGGCCCGCTTGGCCACCTTCAGGGGCTCACCGGCGTTGGGGGCGTAGAAGGAGCCCAGCAGCTCCTCGTTGTCGTCCATGAGGACGAACTTGGTGGTGGTGCTCCCCGAGTCGATGCCCAGGTAGGCCCACACCTCCTCCCCGGCCTGGGGCTCCTTCCAGACTAGGGGGCGCTTCCGATTGCGCTCCTCGAAGGCCCGCCGCTCCTCTGCCGTGGCAAAGAAGGGCCTGGCCTCCCGGGGCTGGTCCTCCGGGGCCCGGAACTGTCCGCTTTTGAGCTGCTCCAGCAGCTGGGCGGGCGCCCATGCCTCGGCTCGGTCCCGGAACATGGTGTCCACACACACCGCCGCCCCGCAGGCCACCATGAGCTCGGGGTGGGGCGGGATGAGGACCTCCTCTTTCGACAGGCCCAGCCGCTGGGCAAAGACCCGTACCAGAGCGGGGTTAAAGGTGAGGGGACCGCCCTCAAAGACCACGGGGCGGGTGATCTCCAGGCCCTGGGCCAGGCCGTCGATGGTCTGCTTGGCGATGGCGTGGAAGGCGGAGAGGGCCAGGTCGGATTTGGCAACCCCCTGGTTGAGGAGGGGCTGGATGTCGGTCTTGGCGTAGACGCCGCACCGGCCGGAGATGTCGTAGACGCAGGTGCCCCGCTCCGCCAGGGCGTTGAACTCCTGGACGGGCACCTTCAGCAGGGAGGCGATCTCGTCGATGAAGGCCCCGGTGCCGCCGGCACAGCTGCCGTTCATGCGCATATCGGCCACGGTGAGGGCGCCGGTGTTGGGATCGGTCTGGAAGAAGATCATCTTGGCGTCCTGGCCGCCCAGCTCAATGGCACAGCCCACCTTCTCATACCGGCGCTTCAGGGCGGCGGCGTTGGCCGCCACCTCCTGGGCGAAGGGAATACCCAGGCCCTCGGCGATGGGCTTGGCCCCCGACCCGGTCAGACAGAAGCGGAAGGTCTCACCGGGGAACCGCCGCTCCAGCTCCTCCATCACCCGGATGACGCTCTGGACCTGGTCGGCGTGGTGCCGCCGGTAGTCGGAATATAAAATGTCTCCCTTCTCCGGGTCCAGGACTGCGATCTTGGTGGTGGTGGAACCGATGTCGATCCCCGCGGCCAGCTCGCGCCCGGAGGTCTTTTCCTGCATGCTAGCTGTCATGGCTTCCTTCGTTCTTTCTCTAAAAATTCACGGTGACGCCGGGGACGATGCCCGGCGGCCCGTTTTTGCCCCATTTTTCCGCCTGTTTCGGAAAATGGCGGCCTAACATTCCATCTTAAGT
Organism: Intestinimonas timonensis; assembly: GCF_900626145.1. Classification (GTDB taxonomy): domain Bacteria; phylum Bacillota; class Clostridia; order Oscillospirales; family Oscillospiraceae; genus Intestinimonas; species Intestinimonas aquisgranensis. The sequence goes on from NZ_LR130816.1 coordinate 476,972, forward strand.
ATTAAAACATGTTTATATTGAAATAGAAGTGAAAAAATGGTATTATTGATGAGAAAAATGCATGAATAAGGGGGTGACTGTGCTTGAATGTACAACAGTTGGAGAGCTTCATCCAGGTGGCGGAGCATTTGAACTTCGCCCGGGCGTCGGAGGCCCTGAACATCACCCAGTCCGCCGTCTCCCGGCAGATCCGCTCTCTGGAGGAGGAGCTGGACGCCAAGCTCTTCCGCCGGACCACCCGGACGGTCTCCCTCACCTCCGACGGGGCCATCTTCCTGGAGCACGCCAAGCAGATCCTGGGCCAGCTGAAGATCGCCACCGCCAAGCTCCGGCACCATACCAACGCCCGGGTCCAGCCCCTGACCATCGGCTGCGAGAGCGAGACCGACCTGGACTTCCTCTGCGGCATCCTGGACCGGTGCCGGGAGGAGATCCCCGCCTTCCACCCCTTCCTCAAGGTCATCCCCCACCACTCCCTCCTCAACCTCTTCTTCCAGCACGAGGTTCAGGTCCTGCTGGGCTTCCGGGAGAACCTGCCGGTCAGGGAGGAGCTGATGTTCCGGGAGCTGGGAAAGATCCCGCTTTGCTGCGTCCTGCCCAGGACCCATCCCTACGCGGGCCGGGCGGAGATCGGTGAGGAGGCGCTCTACGATCAGAACCTCATCCTCTGCAATTCCTACACCGTTCCTTCCAAGGTGATGGAGGTCCAGAACCGGGTGGTCCAGCACATCTCACCCGAGCGAATCCACGCCAGCGACAATCCGCGGGCGGTCCTCACCCTGGTCCGGGCGGGGTACGGCTGCTCCATCCTGCCCATACCGTCCTTCTATGACGGTGCGGTCGCCTGCGTCCCCATCCAAAACGTGCCGCCCCTCTCCTACGGCATGATTTTCCAAAGGGATTCCTCTGATCCCGGCCTGAGGCGTTTTCTGGACATCACGCTGCGTGCCGCCGGAACCTGAGGGAGGGAAAACGGAAAAAACCGGAATATGCGCACTTGACAGCCATCCTTTGATGAAGTAAACTAGGAAAGCGAAGGCGCCGCGATCTGGGAGGTTGCGACGCCTTTTTTGCATATAGCATACGCATTGCACGACCCGGCGTGTCGTCCTCGGACGGGCGCCGGCCAGCGAAATCAAGCGCCAGAGGTGATGAAAGTGGAGCGAAATGTGAAAGAACTGGAAGCCCGCCTGGAGGAGCGGTTCCGAAAGCGGGGCTACCCCGGCATGTCGGTGTGCATCCGGGGGCCGGAGGGAATCCTCTATGAGAAGGGCTTCGGGTACCGGAGCATAGAGCACCGAAAGCCGGTGGACGCCGACACGGTGTTCGGCATCGCCTCCATGAGCAAGTCCATGACGGCGCTGGCCTGCTGTATCTTGCAGGCGGAGGGGAAGATGAGCCTGGAGGACCCGGTGGTGAACTATTTCCCTGACTTCCATATCCCCGGCGCGCCGGACGAGTGCGTCACGGTGCGGACCCTGGCCATGCACCGTTCCGGTCTGCCCCCCATGGAGCCCCTGGAGTGGTCCATTGCCATGAACAGCAAGGAGCGGGACACCCACTGGTACCGGGAGATGGTGCGCACCGCCCCCAACAAGATGGACCGCATCGAGCAGATCGTGGACTACATCTCGGCCGGCAACTATGAGCCGGTGGGAGCGCCAGGGGAGTACATGAGCTATTCCAACGAGGGCTACGCCGTCCTCTCCTATATCGTGGACCAGGCCGCGGGCATCACCCTGGAGGAATTTTTGAAAAAGCGGATCTTCGAGCCCCTGGGCATGACCCGGACGGTGCTGGATGTGGACTGCTCTGAGGCCCGGGCCATGGCCGGGGACAACATCACCAGCCTCTTCGAGCGGGACGACGACGGCAAGCTGATATGGGACGACAACTGGTCCATTCTGCCCCCCTTCCGGGGCTGTGCCTGCGTGAAGTCCACCGCCAAGGATATGACCCGCTATTACCAGATGCTCTCCAACGGCGGCGTGTGGGAGGGAAAACAGGTCATCCCCGCCGAGGCGGTGGAGCTGATGATCGGGAAAGCCTTCCCCCTGCGGAAAAAGTATTACTACTGCATGGGACTGGAGAAGAGCCTCATAGGCGGCAAAATGGTGTGCCAGCACTCCGGCGGCCTCCACGGCGTGTCCACCCAGGGCGGACTCATGGAGGGCGGTTACAGTGTGGCCGTCCTGTGCAACGAGGGCGACGTGGATGTGGAGGAGTTCCAGTGGATCTGCTACAACTACATCCTGGGCCTTCCCCTGGAGACGGAGCACTACTGGGCGGTCCCCAACGGGGGGACCTTCAGCCGGCCGGAGATGCTGGTGGGCGACTATCTGGCCCGGGAGGGGCTGCCCGCCCACTGCGTGGTGGAGTGGAAGGACGGCGCCCTGAGCGGTACTTATCAGGATAAGCCGGTGCTGCTGCGCTGGTGCGGACAGAACATTTTTGTCGCCGTGGACGCCAAAAATCCGGAAAAGCGGGTGACCACCCTGCGGTTCTACACCCGGAACGGCTCTGCCTGGGGCGTGAAGTGCGGCTCCCGAATCTATCAGCGGGTCGCAGACGCCCGGCCATAGGACCTGTGAGGAGGAAAAAAGTCCATGAAAAGCTATCTCATCAAACGGGTCCTTCAGGGTGTGCTGCTGGTAGTATCCGTTTCCATTCTGGTCTTCAGTCTGCTCTATATGATGCCGGGCAATCCGGTGGATATGGTGGTGGACCGGAAGGTGTCGGCAGAGAAAAAGGCCGAGATCGCCCACGAGATGGGCTATGACCGCCCCCTGGTGGAGCAGTATGTGGATTGGGTGAAGGGAATCGTCCTGGAGCGGGACTTCGGCACCTCCACCCGGTATAAGGTGCCGGTGTGGGACCTGATGGCCTCCCGAATCCCCAAGAGCCTCACCCTGTGCGGCTGGTCTCTGGTCATCGAGCTGCTCATCGCCCTGCCGGTGGGCCTCTTATGCGCCATCAAAAAGGACTCTCTCTTTGACCGGCTCACGGTGAACTTCACCCTGATCCTCACCGCCATGCCGGCCTTCTGGCTGGGCGCCCTGCTCATCCTGATCTTCGGCGTGTGGCTGGACATCCTGCCCATCAGCGGCGACAAGAGCGCGGCCTACTTCATCCTGCCGGTATTCTCCCTGGTGGCCTCCAGCGTGGCGGGTTCCATCCGTCTGACCAAGGCCGAGGTGCTGGAGGTCCTCAACGAGAAGTATGTCACCACCGCCTTTGCCAAGGGCCTGACCCGCCGGACCGTCATGGTCAAGCATGTGCTGCGCAACGCCCTCATCGTGGTCACGGTTCAGGTCTTTATGTCCATCCCCTGGCTCATCTCCGGCGCGGTGGTCACCGAGAAGATCTTCAATATCACCGGGATGGGCAACCTGCTGCTCAACTCCATCGTGGTACAGGACTTCCCGGTGGTGCAGGCGGTGCTGCTCATCATCGCCATCCTGACGGTGATCTGCAACCTGATCAGCGACATCGTCATTGGCCTTCTGGATCCGCGCATCCGGATCGCAATGGGGGGAGGTGACAAGTGATGGGCGGAAGAAGCAATAAGGTAAAAGAGACCCTCCTGTCCTGCCTGAAGAACTGGAATTTTATGGTAGGATTTGTGATTTTGCTCAGCGTCATCCTGGTGGCTGTCTTCGCCGATGTGATCGCCCCCTACGACTACACCGACCAGCTGGTGGGGGCAAAGTACACCGCCCCCTGCGCCGAATTCTGGTTCGGTACCGACGAGCTGGGCCGGGACGTCTTCTCCCGCACCATCTACGGTACCCGCATCACCCTGTGGGTGGCCTTCCTGGGCGCCACCCTCCAGCTGGTCATCGGCGTCACCGTGGGCCTCATCTGCGGCTACTTCGGCAAGTGGGTGGACCGGGTGTTCTCCTTCCTCACCGACCTCACCTGGTGCATCCCCGGCACCATCCTGGCCCTGGCGGTGGTCACCCTCATCGGCAAGGGCCTCACCAACTCGGTCATCGCCATCTCACTGGTCTCCTGGGCCAGCTATGCCCGCCCCATCCGGGCCAAGACCATGTCCCTGAAGACCATGTCCTTTGTGGAGACCGGCGCCGCCTTCGGTGAGTCGGCCTTCTCCCTGATGTTCCGGTATATCTTCCCCAACGTGGTCCCCTCTCTCATCGTCATGGTGTCCATGAGTCTGCCGGGCACCATATTGTCTACCACCACCCTCTCCTTCCTGGGCCTGGGCTCCCAGGCACCCTCTCCCGATTGGGGCCTGGCCCTGTCAAACGGCATCAACTATATCGGCAGAGCCCCCTGGCTGAGCATTTTCCCCGGCATCGCCCTGGTCTACACGGTGATCGGCTTCAATCTGCTGGGCGAGGGCCTGAGAGATGTGTTGGATCCCCATATGAAGGCGCAATAAGGAGGGGCACGGTATATGAGTGAAGAATTGTTGAGACTGGATCACCTGTGTATCGACTATAAGGTCAAAGGCGGTCTTCTCTCCGCCGTCCACGACGTGAGCTTTTCCATCGGGCGGGGCGAGATCTTCGCCGTGGTGGGCGAGTCGGGCTGCGGCAAATCCACCGTGGCCCACAGCATCATGAATCTGCTGCCCGGTGGCAACGCCCGGGTCAGCGGAGAGATCCTGTTCAAGGGAAAGGACCTGCGGACCTGCTCGGAGAAGCAGATGGAGGCCATCCGGGGCAAGGAGATCGGCATGATCTTTCAAAACCCCCTGGATTCCCTCAACCCGGTCTATACGACGGGTACCCAGGTCCAGGAGGCCATCCTGCTGGACCGTGTGGACCGGCAGGAGGCCTGGAACCGGGTGGTCAATCTCTACCAGGACGTGAAGATGCCAGACGCCCAGGAGCGGGCACGGAGCTATCCCCATGAGCTCTCCGGCGGTATGCGGCAGCGGGTGATGATCGCCATGATGCTCTCCCGGAACCCGGAGCTGCTCATCGCCGACGAGCCCACCACCGCCCTGGATGTGACCATCGAGGCCCAGATCCTGGAGATCATCAAGGACCTGAAGGAAAAGTACCACACCGCCATTATGCTCATCACCCACAACTTCGGCCTGGTGGCCGAGGTGGCGGACAGGATCGCCGTGATGTACGCCGGCGAGGTGGTGGAGTGGGGGGATGTGTTCGAGATCTTCGAGCAGCCCAAACACCCCTATACCCGGCTGCTGATGCAGGCCCTGCCCCGGCGGACCAAGAAGGAGGGGCGGCTCCAGACCATCGACGGGTCGGTGCCCCGCATCCTGGACCAGAAGCCGGGCTGCCGGTTTGCCAACCGCTGTCCCATGGCGTCGGAGCGGTGCTTTGCCCAGACGCCGGAGACGGCCATGGTCAGCCCCACCCACGGCTGCCGGTGCTTTGCCGTCGGCGGAGAGGAGGCACAGACATGTCAGCAATGATCCAGCTGAACCACCTGCAAAAGCACTTCAAGTTCTCCAAGGGCCTCATCAGCACCGACAAGCGGGTGGTCAAGGCGGTGGACGACATCTCCTTCTCGGTAGAGAAGGGGGAGATCGTAGGCCTGGTGGGCGAGTCGGGCAGCGGCAAGACCACCCTGGCCCGGGTGGTGCTCAGCCTCTCCAAGATGACCGGCGGCGACGTGCTCATCGACGGGGTGGACCTGGCCAAGGCCACCCGCAAGGACATGGATAAGCTCCACCGGGACATCGCCGTGGTCTTCCAGGACCCGGCCTCCAACCTAAACCCCCGGCAGACGGTGGAGAGCTCCATCATGCGCCCCATGATCATCCACGGCGTCCCCCGGGCCGAGGCCCGGAAGAAGGCCGGAGAGGTCCTAGACATGGTCAAGATGGACCGGCGCTATCTGGACAGCTATCCCCACCAGCTCTCCGGCGGACAGCTCCAGCGTATCGCCATCGCCCGTGCCCTGGCCCTCTCGCCCAAGATCATGATTCTGGATGAGCCCACCAGCGCTCTGGATGTCTCTGTCCAGGCACAGATCCTCAACCTGCTGCTGGACCTCCAGGAGGAGATGGGGCTCACCTACCTCATCATCACCCACGACCTCAACGTCATCAAGTACATCAGCGACAAGATCGCCGTCATGTACCTGGGCAAGCTGGTGGAGTTCGGCCCCACCGAGGAGGTGGCCGAGCACCCCAAGCACCCCTACACCAAGGGCCTCATGGACGCCGCCCCCATTCTGGACCCCCGGCTTCGCGGCCGGAAGAAGGAGATCATGCAGGGGGATGCCGGCAGCCTCATCAACATGGGCGCCGGCTGCCGGTTCGCGCCCCGGTGCCGGTACGCCGGTCCGGAGTGCCGGGAGCGGGACCCGGAGCCGGTGACCGTGGGAGAAGATCATCAAGTGGCCTGTTTCCACCCACTTGAGATATAATTGAGATTCAGATAAGGAGGAACAAGTTTATGAAAAGAAGATGGATCGCAATGGCCCTCTGCGGCGCTATGCTGGCCGGTGTGCTCTCCGGCTGCGGCGGCAATGACGGCGGCAGCGCTGAGGGCGGGGATACCGCGGAGCGGGAGGTCTTCGTGGTCTCCGACGACGAGTGGTACGGCACCGACCCCTACCAGCAGGACGCCTGGACCAGCGTCCAGTCCATGATCGCCGACCCCCTCTTCACCCTCAACCCCGACGGCGGCGACCTGCTGGACGGCCTGTGCACCGACCTCACCATCAGTGAGGATGGCCTCACCATGACCATGACCGTGCCCGAGGGCAAGTACTACGCCACCGGCGAGCAGGTGGAGCCCGAGGACGTGGTGGCCTCCATCGAGTGGGGCCTGGAGGTGAGCCCCTACGCCGACGGCTACTCCAACATCGAGTCCATGGAGGTGGACGGCCGGAACGTGATTTTCCACCTTTCCACCTTCCGCTCCGACCTGCTCTACTACCTGGGCGAGTGCTTCATGGGCGTCATCGACAAGGACCAGCTGGACTCTATGACCAAGGACGAGCTCATGTGGGGCGCCGTGCCCTACGGCATGTACTCCGTGGAGGAGTATGAGCCCGGCTCCGGCGTGACTCTGGTGGCCAACGAGGGCTACAAGTCCGACAACCCCCTGGTCACCAACAAGGGCCCTGCCCAGATCAAGCGTGTGGAGGTCAAGTTCAACTCCAACCAGGAGGAGTTCACCATCCTGGAGGAGTACAAGGCCGGCGATATCGACATGGTCAGCGGCGGCGGCTTCGGCTCCGACAGCCGCTCCCAGCTGGAGGGCCTGGAGGGCTTCCAGATCGTGGGCAAGTCCTACCCCAACATCGAGTACTTTGAGCTCAACACCGACGAGGGCAGCGTCTTTGAGGACATCGCCGTGCGCCAGGCCGTGGCCCTGGCCATCGACCGCGACGCCCTGTGCGCCCTCACCGACGGTGACGCCGTGCCCGCCTACTCCATGATCTACGACTCCGTGAAGAACTTCTCCCAGGAGGCCAAGGACGACTTCATGGCCAACTACGCCAACGACCCCGAGCGGGCCAAGCAGATCCTGGCCGATGCCGGCTACACCGACTCCGACGGCGACGGCTACGTGGAGAAGGACGGCGCTCCCCTGGAGTTCACCTTCTATACCCGCTCCTCCGGCACCAGCATCACCATCGCCCAGGGCCTCCAGGAGCAGATGAAGGACATCGGCATCCAGATGAACATCGAGTCCATCGACTGGAACTATGTCTACGAGAACATCAACAACGACGCCTATGATGCCGGCATTGAGGTGCTGGAGTGGGCCGAGCCCATCCTGGTCCTGAACAGCTGCTACTACGACCAGGATGCCCCCGGCAACGATGACGCCTACTACGCCGCCGTGGAAGACGCCGCCTCCACCGTGGACAGCGACGAGCGTACCGCCAAGATCGGCGAGATCCAGATGGAGATGTTCAAGAACTGGAACATCATCCCCTTCTACAGCGATGTCGCCTACATCACCCACGCTGACTATGTCAAGGGCCTCGTGGTCCAGGCCGACAGCTCCCTGTACTGGAACGACCTGAGCTTCTAAACCCTGTTCCGAATGAAAAAAGCACTGGCGCCGGTACGGAAAGTACCGGCGCCATCGTGCGCGTACAGACAAATCCAGAAAGAGGGTAACAAAATGGAGCACCCCATCGGTATCATCGGCGGCATGGGCCCCATGGCCTCCCAGCTCTTTTATAAAATGGTGACGGAGCACACGGCGGCGGAGCGGGATCAGGACCACATCGATCTCATTCTGCTCAGCGACGCCTCCATGCCCGACCGGACGGCGGCCATCCTGTCGGGGCAGTACGAGGGGCCCTATGAGCAGCTCCTCTCCGACGCCCGGCTGCTGGAGCAGTGCGGCTGCACCGCCATCGCCATCACCTGCAACACCGCCCACTTTTTCGCCGACATGATCGCCGACAAGATCGGCATTCCCATCCTCCACATGATCCGGGAGACGGCGGCCGCCCTGGCCGGACGGTGTCCCGGCGGCGTTGTCGGCGTCATGGCCACCGACGGCACGGTGCAGACCGGTCTCTACCAGAAGGCCCTGACCGAGCGGGGCCTCACCCCCTGGACCCCTCCGGCGGAGATCCAGAAGGAGGTCATGCACCAGATCTACGACCGGGTGAAAAAGGGCCTGCCCTGCGACCAGGAGAGCTGGACACGCATCGAAGCGGCCTACCGGCAGGCGGGCTGTGCCGCCGTGGTGCTGGCCTGCACGGAGCTCTCGGTCATCAAGGCCGACGAGGGCCTGGGGGACTGGTATGTGGACCCCATGGAGACCCTGGCCCGGAAGGTCATCGAGACCGCCGGAAAGACCTATCGCTGAGGAGAGGAGAACAAGACTATGGGACTGCCTGAAAACAGCGGCTTTGACCTCCACGCCAAGTGGCCCCGGGGAGAGCGGGACCTCATCACCGACGTGCCCGGGGTGAAGGTGGGCCATGTGACACTGAAGGAGGGGGACGTCCACACCGGCGTCACCGCCGTGCTGCCCCACGGGGGCAACTGCTTCCAGGACAAGGTGATGGCCGGGGTGTCGGTCATCAACGGCTTCGGCAAGAGCGTGGGCCTCATCCAGATTCAGGAGCTGGGTACCATCGAGACCCCCATCCTCCTCACCAACACCCTGAGCGTGGGCACCGCCTGTGAGGAGCTCACCCGGTATATGCTGGAGGGAAATCCGGACATCGGGGTCACCACCGGCACGGTGAACTGCGTGGTCACCGAGTGCAACGACGGACGGCTCAACGACATTCGGGGCCTCCACGTCCGCCCTGAGCACGTCCGTGAGGCCCTGGCCAACGCGAGGGAGGACTTTGAAGAGGGGGACGTGGGCGGCGGCACCGGCATGGTCTGCCTGGGCCTCAAGGGTGGCATCGGCTCCGCCTCCCGGCGGGTGGAGGTGGACGGCCAGACCTACACCGTGGGCGCCCTGGTCATGTCCAACTTCGGCGCGCCGGGCAACCTCATCATCGGCGGAAAGCACTACGACACCAACCTGGGCCGGGACGAGCGGAAGGACGAGGGCTCCATCATCATGCTCCTGGCCACCGACATCCCCCTCAACGAGCGGCAGCTGAGTCGGCTGGCCAAGCGGTCCATGGTTGCCCTGGGCCGGGTGGGCTCCTACTGCGGCAACGGCAGCGGCGACATCGCCATCGCCTTCACCACCGCCAACCGCCTGCCCCATTACAGTGAGAAAAACATCCTGGAGACTAGGATGTTCTACGACGAAAACATCGACCGGGTATTTGTGGCCGGGGTGGAGGCGGTGGAGGAGGCCATCATCAGCTCCCTCTACCACGCCGAGACCACCACGGGTGTCCGGGGCAACTGCTACCTGGGCCTCCGGGACTTCGTGGCCAGGTACGGCGGTTAAAGGGGGCGATCCTATGGCAGTTTATTTCATCAGCGCCGACCTGGAGGGGATCACCGACGTCACCGCCTGGTGCGAGACCGAGCCGGGCGGCCAGGGCTACGAGGAGGCCCGGCTCCAGATGACCCGGGAGGCGGCGGCGGCCTGTGAGGCCATCCTGGCCGCCGGCCACCAGGTGGTGGTCCGGGACGGCCACGACTGCGCCCGGAACCTCCTGCACGACAAGCTGCCCCGGGGCGTGCGGCTCATGCGGGGCTGGGCCTGTCACCCCGGCTCCATGATGGCCGGTGTGGACGGAAGCTATGCCGGCGCCCTCTATGTCGGCTACCACGCCCCCGCCGGCACCGACGGCAGCCCCCTGGCCCACACCATCAACAAAAACATCATCCGCTGCCTGAAGATCAACGGCCGCGTCGCCTCCGAGTTCACCCTCAATTCCCTGTACGCCGCCCAGATGGGGGTGCCCTCCATTTTCCTCAGCGGCGACGAGACCATCTGCCGCCTGGCGGCGGAGGAGATCCCCGGCCTCACCACCGTGGCGGTGAAGGAGTGCCGGGGCAACTCCACCTTCAACCTCCACCCCGACGACGCCTGCGAGGCCATCCGGGCAGGAGTGGCGGCGGCCCTGGCCCGGCCCCTGCCGGTGCGCCCGGTGCCGGAGGAGTTGGTGCTGGAGGCCGATCTCACCGGCCACCAGGCGGCCCGCCGTGCCCAGGCCCTGACGGCCCTGGCCCGGTCCCCCTTCACCCGCACCGCCGTGGATGCCGTCTCCTACACCGCCCACAGCCCTACGGAGCTCAACCAGGCCGTGGAGGAGATCATTGGCTGAGGCCCTCCCGCCGGAAATCGCTTATTTTATGAACAAACATCGTTCCTTTTGTAAACATTAGCACTCTCGCATTGAAAGTGCTAATTCACAGTGCTATAACATAATTGTTCCAAGAAGAGGAGTTCAGAGAGCTCCTCCGCAGGGCAAAAAGTAAGTGCTGTGAATGGAGGAATGACTTATGTTGCCCAGCATTTTTGGTGAGAACCTGTTCGATGATTTCTTTGATGACCGCTTTGGGATGTTCCCCATGTGGAATAATAGCCGTGATCCGCTCTACGGCAAGCACGCCAAGAACCTGATGAAGACCGATGTGCGGGAGACCGAGAACACCTACGAGGTGGATGTGGATCTGCCCGGCTTCAAGAAGGACGAGATCACCGTGGACCTGAAGGACGGCTACCTGACCATCAGCGCCGCCAAGGGCCTGGACAAGGACGAGAAGGACAAGGAGGGCCGTTACATCCGCCAGGAGCGCTACGCCGGTGCATGCAGCCGGAGCTTCTACGTGGGCGATGTGAAGCCCGAGGACGTGGCCGCCAAGTACGAGGACGGTATCCTGAAGCTGTCCATGCCCAAGCAGGGCAAGCCGGAGCTGCCCAAGCGCTCCACCATCGCCATCGCCTGATGGAACAAGTTCATACCGATTGATCTGTAAAAAGGGGGCGCTCCCAGAGATGGGAGCGCCCCCTTTTGCATACCTTCAGGGCTTCAGAGCTTCAATGGACAGGACGGTGAGGGTGTTGCCGGAGACGGAGAAGCGGATGTTGTGACCGGCAAAATCCATGCCGTAGACCCGGTCCGGGTCGTGCTGGTAGGAGGGCCTGGGGTCGCGGGAGAGAACCCCCAGCAGGGCACGGGCCTTGTCCTCCGGCAGACGCTCCAGCAGGGCGGGCGGGCAGTCCACCTCCAGCTCGGCGCCGCCGGTGGGGGCGAACCCCCCCAGGGCCTCGGGATGGCAGTCTGCGTAGGGGAGGTAGGGCTTGATGTCCAGAATGGGGGTGCCGTCCATGAGGTCGGCCCCCGAGACGATGAGCTGGGGGCCGTCGGGGGTGTGGAGCCGGATCTCCTCCAGCTTCACGGCGGAGAGGCCGATGGGGTTGGGCCGGAAGGGGGAGCGGGTGGCAAAGACCCCCATGCGCTCGTTGCCCCCCAGCCGGGGCGGACGGACGGTGGGGGACCAGCGGGCACCCACTGAGCGGGAAAAGACCCACACCAGCCACAGATGGGAAAAGCCCTCCAGCCCTCGGAGGGCGTCGGGGTTGCGGTATTCCGGCGTAAAGACCACCGCCGCCCGGAGGGACTCCACCAGGCCGCTCTGCCTGGGGATGCCGAACTTGGTGGGGAAGTCGCTGCGGATGTGGGCCACGGGGGCCAGAGTGAGGGCCTCAGACACGGGGCAAAGCCTCCTTTTCAGCAGTGTTCAGGAAGGTAACCAGCGCCTCCTCGGGCATGGGCCGGGCCAGGTGGTAGCCCTGGAGCCAGTCCACGCCGCAGCCGCCCAGGGCGTCGGCCTGGGCCTGCGTCTCCACCCCCTCGGCCACCACCGCCACGTCCAGCTCGTGGAAGAGTGCCACCAGGCCGTGGATGAGCTGGCGGCTACGGGGGCTGGCAGGGTAGGCGCTGAGCAGGCTGTGGTCCAGCTTGACGCACTGGAAGGGGAGGTCCAGAGCGCAGGACAGGTTGGACCAGCCGGTACCAAAGTCGTCCAGGTAAAAGTGGATGCCCATACCGGAGAGCTGCCCCATCACCTCCGCCGTACGGCCGATGTCCTGGGCGGCCACCCGTTCGGTGATCTCAATCTTCAGCCGGTCAGGGGAGAGGGCATAGGTCTCCAGACAGCGGCGCAGCCGGGGGACCAGGTCAGGGTCCAGGAACTGCTGCATGGACAGGTTGATGGACACACTCTCCTGGGCGGAGGCCGTCCCTCCGCCCAGCAGGCGGCAGACCTCCTCCAGCACCAGCCAGCTCAGCTCGTCGATGAGACCGGACTCCTCTGCCAGGGGAATGAACTCGGCGGGGGGATGGGCTCTCCCTCCGGGCTGGAAAGGCGAAGCAGGGCCTCGGCGGAGGTGAAGGCGCCGGCGGCGGTGCTCCACACCGGCTGGTACCACACCTGGAACCGGCGCTCCTGGAGGGACTGACGCATCAGGGAAACCAGATCCTTGCGGCGCTGGAGCATCTGTGCCGCCTGCCCCTGGAAGCGCACCGGTTCGCCGTCGCCCTTCCGGGCCAGATCCAGGCTGTACTCCAGAGCCTCCAGCAGCCGCCCCACCGTCCAGTGCTCACCGGCACACAGCAGGTCGGCCAGACGCACGGTGAGCACGGCCTGCGCCGCCCCCAGGCTCAGAGGCTCCGCGAAATGGTTCCGAATGGTCTGGAGCCGGGCGGCGCCGTCAGCGTCAGGGTAGGGGAGGAGCAGGGCGAACTCCACATTGCCGAACCGAAAGACCCGGCCCCGGGGGAAGAGCCGCTCCAGCTGCCGGGCGACCTCGTAGAGAAAGGAATCTCCCATCCGGTGGCCGAAGCGGCGGTTGATGTCGGAGAACTGTTGGAGCCCCAGCAGGATCACCTGGAACCGCTGGCGGCTGGCCAGGCGGAGGGAGAGCTCGTTGCAGAAGCTGTTGCGGTTGCCCACGCCGGTGAGGCTGTCCTGCTCCACCAGACGGCTCTGAAAGCTGATGTAGAGGATGAGGTCGGCCATGGTGACGATGGCACCGTTGAGGAGGATCTCGGGGTAGAGGCGCTGGAAGATGATCATGAGCACTACCAGCGGGGGCAGGGTGCGCATAACGTGGACCATGCTCCGGCTGACGCTGGGGCGGTTGCGCAGATAGCACACCATCAGGGCGGCCAGCTCCACCGCCAGGATGCCGTAGCCCAGGGCATTGAGAGGACCGCGGCGGTAGGCGCCCTGTTCGTCGAAGAAAAAGAGAATGCCGCTGCGGAGGTTCCACAGCACCGCTGCCGCGAAGAAGAGCGTCAGTACTGCCACAAAGACGATGGCGCGCCGGAGAGTCCGGTCGCTGTACGCATGCTCCAGGATCAGGGAGAAGAGATAGGCCGCCATGACCGAGCACATGAGGACGCTGATAAAAAAGTAAAGGCTGTTGAGCAGCACGTTGAGCCACAGGGGCACCACAATGGTGCCACCGATGGTGAACACGCACAGAATGTTCAGCAAAATGGAGTCCAGAGAGAGCAGCAGGCAGGCCTGATACACGCGCTGACGGCGGGTGGGCGCCTGTTTTTGTCCATGGGAGGAGAACATCAGCAGCACCAGTATGATGATACAGAGCAATTCCGCCGACAGGGACCACCGAATCATGCCGTCACCTCCTCTGCCCTCTTCAAACGGAAGTCATATCGAGTATTTTATCACGAATTTTGGGAAATGAACAGGGAAAATCCCGCCTTTCATGAGGAGCGACGTTGCGGAGAATGAAATTTCATAGGATGATAAACCAGCGGGAACCGCGTGACTTTTCCCCGGACAGCATGCTATACTTATTTTATCAGAAACCATACAAGACCAAGATCGGAGCGTGAAATATGCGGAAGCTGCCCAAGTGGATCCAGAACCTGCGGGGACTCTCACCCGCCAATTTTCTCTTTTTGACGGTGGCCGGGCTCATCAACGCCTTCGGCGTCACCATCTTCCTTGCCCCCGTCAAGCTCTATGACAGCGGCATCTCGGGGACCTCCATGCTGCTCTCCCAGCTCACCCCGGAGACGTGGACCCTCTCTATCTTCCTCCTCCTCCTCAACACCCCCCTCTTTCTCTACGGGCTGCGGCGGCAGGGGTCGGTCTTCACGGTGTACGCCATGTATACGGTGGCCGTCTACTCCCTGGGTGCGTGGCTCATCACCGATGTTCTCCCCGTGGACGTGACCATGGCCTCGCCCCTGGCGGGGTCCGACCTCCTGCTGTGCGCCCTCTTCGGCGGCCTCATCTCCGGCCTGGGCAGCGGCCTGGCCATCCGCTACGGCGGCGCCATGGACGGCATGGAGGTCATGGCGGTCATCTTTGCCAAGCGCCTGGGCGTGTCGGTGGGCACCTTCGTGATGGCCTACAACATCATCCTCTATATCATATGTGGTGTGGTCCTCCAGAGCTGGATCCTCCCACTCTACTCCATCGTCACCTACATGGCCGCCCTCAAAACGGTGGACTTCATCGTGGAGGGCCTGGACCGGTCCAAGGGGGTCTTTATCGTCACCGTCCGGCAGGAGGAGGTGTGCCGGGCCATTTCTGAGACCTTTGAGCACGGCATGACCATCGTGGACGCCAAGGGTTTTTACTCCAACTCTCCCCGGACTCTCATTTACGTGGTGGTCAACCGCTTCCAGATCATCCCCATGAAGGATCTGGTCCACCGGATCGACCCCACCGCCTATATCACCATCCACGAGGTGGCCGACGTCTTTCAGATGAACCAGGACAGTGCTCCGGCGCCCAAACCTGAACCCACGCCTGAGCTTGAGCCGTAAAACCATACATAGGAACAGGTCTGATGCACCAGACCGGAAAGGTGGAAACATCATGCGCTCTTTCTTCTTCAGCCCCAGAGGAACCACGAAAAAGACCGCCCGGGCCATTCTGCGGGACTTCGGCCCGGTGGAGGAGCGGGACCTTCTTGGCCGTCCCCTCACCGAGGACCTGACCGTGCCGGCGGAGGAGCCGGTGCTGGTGGCCATGCCGGTGTACGCCGGACGCATCCCCCAGCACTGCTTCGAACAGCTCTCCGCCCACCTGAAGGGCCACGGCGGCCCGGCCATCGCCGTAGCGGTGTACGGCAACCGGGACTACGACGACGCCCTCACCGAGCTTCAGGATCTGCTGGAGGGGAACGGCTTCCACGTGGTGGCCGCCGGCGCCTTCATCGGCCGGCACTCCATCTTCGACCACGTGGCCGCCGGCCGGCCCGACGAGGCCGATCTGGCCGCCATGGCCGACTTCGGTCGGCGCTGCCGGGAGATCCTGTCCGCCTACAACCCCGGCGGGGACCATGCCCCCATTGCCATCAAGGGCAGCCATGACCTGCCTTCCCACAAGCGGGTGCCCTTCCACCCCTCCGCCGGGGACCGGTGCATGAAGTGCAACGCCTGCGCCAACGCCTGCCCCGCCGGCGCCATTCCCAAGGATACTCCCTGGGTCACCGACAACGACAAGTGTATCTCCTGCGGCGCCTGTATCTACCTCTGTCCCACCCAGACCCGGCAGTACCGGGGGGAGGCCTATGAGACCACCGCCAGAGGCTTTGAGGCCAAGTGCGCCAAGCGCCGGGAGCCGGAGGTGTTCTTTTAAGCCGTGAATGAGATCATACAGAGCCTTTACGACCGCAAGTCGGTGCGGGCCTTTGAGGACCGGCCGGTGCCCGGGGAGCTGAAGGAGGCCATTCTGGCCGCCGCCGCCCAGGCCCCCACCGCCGGCTGCCAGCAGCTCTACACCATCCTGGACATCACAGACCAGGCCCTCAAGGAGGCCCTGGCCGAGACCTGTGACCACCAGCCCTTCATCGCCCAGGCCCCGGTGGTCCTCGTCTTCTGCGCCGACTGCCTGCGCTGGTATGACGCCTACCGGGCGGCGGGGCTCTCCCCCCGGCGCCCCGGCCCCGGCGACCTGATGCTGGCCGTCACCGACGCCGCCATCGCCGCCCAGAACGCCGTGGTGGCCGCCCAGAGCCTGGGACTGGGCTCCTGCTACATCGGGGACATCATGGAGCGGTACGAGGACCAGCGCAAGCTTTTACATCTGCCACCCTGGGTCTTCCCCGCCTGTATGCTGGTGCTGGGCTGGCCCACCCAGCAGCAAAAGGAGCGGAAAAAGCCGGAACGGTTCGACAAGTCCTTCATCGTCCACGAAAATGGCTACCGCCGCCTGGACGAGTCCGCCCTCCGGACCATGTTCCGGGACCGCTGCGGCGGCCAGACCTTTGAGGGTTTCCTCTCCGCCTTCTGCCATCGGAAGTACGAATCGGACTTTTCCAGGGAGATGAGCCGTTCTGTGGGGGAGTATCTCCAAGACCTGGAACAGGTGGCGGAGCTTTCCACGGAAAAATAACCAAAGTCAGAGAAAGTTTTGTTGCAATTTTCTATCGGAATGGTATAATTGTGGCAAGCGATACCAAATCGACTTTTGAACTTCAATAAGGAGGATGAACCAATGGCAAAATTTGTCTACGACTTCTCCGAGGGCAACGGCTCCATGCGTGAGCTGCTGGGCGGCAAGGGCGCCAACCTGGCGGAGATGTCTAACCTGGGCATGCCTGTGCCCCAGGGCTTTACCGTGACCACCGAGGCCTGCACCCAGTACTACAACGATGGCCGCACCATCGCTCCTGAGATCGAGGCCGAGATCATGGAGCACCTGGCCAAGCTGGAGGAGAAGACCGGCAAGCAGTTCGGTTCCACCACCAACCCACTGCTGGTGTCCGTGCGCTCCGGCGCCCGCGCCTCCATGCCCGGCATGATGGACACCATCCTCAACCTGGGCCTCAACGACGTGGCTGTGGAGGGCTTTGCCGCCAAGACCGGCAACCCCCGCTTTGCCTATGATTCCTACCGCCGCTTCATCCAGATGTTCTCCGACGTGGTCATGGAACTCTCCAAGAAGCGTTTTGAGGAGATCATCGATGACCTGAAGGACAAGAAGGGCGTCAAGCAGGACGTGGAGCTGGCTGCCGACGACATGAAGGAGCTGGTTGTCCGCTTCAAGGAGTTCTATAAGAACGAGAAGGGCGAGGACTTCCCCCAGGACCCCAAGGTCCAGCTGATGGAGGCCGTCAAGGCCGTGTTCCGCTCCTGGGACAACCCCCGCGCCAACGTCTACCGCCGCATGAACGAGATCCCCTACGACTGGGGCACCGCCGTCAACGTCCAGTCCATGGTGTTCGGCAACTCCGGCAACAACTCCGGCACCGGCGTGGCCTTCACCCGCAACCCCGCCACCGGTGAGAAGGCCCTCTTCGGCGAGTACCTCATCAACGCCCAGGGCGAGGACGTGGTGGCCGGTGTGCGTACCCCCTCTCCCATCAGCAAGCTGCAGGAGGAGATGCCCGGCGTGTACGATCAGTTCGCCGACATCGCCACCCGCCTGGAGCAGCACTACAAGGATATGCAGGACATGGAGTTCACCATCGAGGATGGTAAGCTGTACATGCTCCAGACCCGTAACGGCAAGCGCACCGCCGCCGCTGCCCTGAAGGTGGCCGTGGACCTGGTGGACGAGGGCATGATCGACGAGAAGGAGGCCGTGTGCCGCGTGGAGCCCAAGCAGCTCGACGCCCTGCTGCACCCCACCTTTGACGCCGAGGCCCTGAAGAAGGCCGCCGTGGTGGGCAAGGGCCTGGCCGCCTCTCCCGGCGCCGCCTGCGGCCGCGTGGTCTTCACCGCCGAGGAGGCCAAGGAGTGGGCCGCCCGCGGCGAGAAGGTCGTCCTGGTCCGTCTGGAGACCTCTCCTGAGGACATCGAGGGCATGCAGGTCTCCCAGGGTATCCTCACCGTCCGCGGCGGTATGACCTCTCACGCCGCCGTGGTGGCCCGCGGCATGGGCACCTGCTGCGTGTCCGGCTGCGGCGACATCGTGGTGGACTACGCCGCCAAGCAGTTCACCCTGGCCGGCAAGGCCTATAAGGAGGGCGACTGGATCTCCCTGGACGGCTCCACCGGCAACATCTACGGTGAGGCTGTGGCCACCGTGCCCGCCGATCCCGGTTCCGGCTACTTCGGCCGCCTGATGGGCTGGGCCGACAAGTACCGTCAGCTGGGCGTCTACACCAACGCCGACACCCCCCGCGACGCCAAGCAGGCTGTGGCCTTCGGCGCCCAGGGCATCGGTCTGGTCCGCACCGAGCACATGTTCTTCGAGGGCGACCGCATCAAGGCCGTCCGTGAGATGATCGTGGCCGAGAACACCGAGGAGCGCAAGAAGGCTCTGGCCAAGCTGCTGCCCTATCAGCAGGGCGACTTCGAGGGTATCTACGAGGTCATGGGCGAGCGTCCGGTGGTCATCCGCTACCTGGATCCCCCGCTCCACGAGTTCCTGCCCACCAAGGCTGAGGACATCGCCGAGCTGGCTGCCGACATGGGCATCACCGCCGAGCGGCTCACCGAGGTTGTGGCCTCCCTCCACGAGGTCAACCCCATGATGGGCTTCCGCGGCTGCCGTCTGGCTGTGGCCTATCCTGAGATCGCCGAGATGCAGACCACCGCTGTCATCAACGCCGCCATCAACGTCACCAAGAAGGGCCAGTACACCATCAAGCCCGAGATCATGATCCCCCTGACCACCGACGTCAAGGAGATGAAGTACGTCAAGGAGGTCGTGGTGAGCACCGCCGATCGGATCATCGCCGAGTCCGGCATCGACCTCAAGTATGAGGTGGGCACCATGATCGAGGATCCCCGCGCCGCCCTGCTGGCCGGTGAGATCGCCACCGAGGCTGAGTTCTTCTCCTTCGGCACCAACGACCTCACCCAACTGACCTTCGGCTTCAGCCGTGACGACGCCGGCAAGTTCCTGGGCTACTACTACGACAAGAAGATCTACGAGTCCGATCCCTTCGCTCACCTGGATCAGAACGGCGTGGGCAAGCTGGTGGAGATGGCCGTCAAGGCCGGCAAGGCCACCCGTCCCGAGATGCACATGGGTATCTGCGGCGAGCATGGCGGCGACCCCACCTCTGTGGAGTTCTGCCACAAGGTCGGTCTGACCTACGTCTCCTGCTCTCCCTTCCGTGTGCCCATCGCCCGTCTGGCCGCCGCTCAGGCCGCCATCAAGAACCCCCGGTAAGGAAGCGTTCTGTCATCACCATCGGATTTGACGAGGTACAAGCCCTCTAAATTCCGCGGATGCGGTATCGAACCGTCAAAATGACAGGATCTGACCGTGGAGGTTGCTGTCTGAATGCCAAAACCCCCGCACATTCCCCAAACGGGAATGTGCGGGGGTTTTCTTGTGCCGGAGGCAGCCCTCCCTGCCGGATTACCAGGCGTATATCCTTGTGGAGATATACGGCTTTGCTTGAAAGGTTACTCTGCGTTTGGGGCGGGCAGGAACCGGAGCGCCACCAGCCGGTGAAAGATCGCCGCGAAAACCAGACCGAAGGCAGCGCCCAGAAGGGTATCTGTGATGCGCAGGATCACAGCGCCCTGGAGCCCGTAGATCCCTGCCCCCAGCATCAGCGCGCCCAGGCAGTTCATTGCCGTCTTATACCGGTAATCCGTGCAAAAGCCCAAGCATAACCCGCCCAGCGGTCCAAGCAGTGAATGGAGGGACTCAGGAATTATTAAATACAGAATAAAAAACAGGCAGGAACCCGCGACAGCCCCTGTAATCCGCTGCCGGAACCGGACGAAGGTATTTCCGGAATATGGATATTCCGACAACAGAGACCCGCAGGCAAATCCCATCCACATAAACCGCTCTACGCCAAAGACCTGTCCGGCTGTCATGACCAGGCTTACGCCGAGCGCCATGCGCAGCTGCCACAGGCAGACGGGCTTGGACAGATCAAACCTCCGTACCACATGATGGAACCGAACCGTTTTGTGCTGGTGCCGGTGCTTGAGAAACAGGATCGTGCCGCAGAGCAGGTACCCTGCCAGCGTCAGAAGCCCACGGCGGATCAGAGCCTCTCCGACGACAGGATTGCCCGTCAAATAAATATAGGCAAAACTGTATAAACCGCCGTTTCCCATCTCAGGCCGCTGAGTTGTGAGAGAAAGAAGCGCAAAAAAGGAGACGAAGTGCAGTGGGATCAAAAAAGGCGGCGGGAGTATCGCCACTGCGCTGGGCGCCAGCACCAGAATCGCCAATGCCGCCGCCAGAGCCAGGAGTGAGTCTCCGATGCAGTACTCAAAATTGACAAAACGAATGCCCAACAGGATGCAAAACAACGCCACCGCCATCGGGGTATTGTCGGAGCCAAACACGCCGGACAGCAAGCTGATGAATACAATGGCAAACGCCACAATCAAGACAGAACGTGTGGCCATGGCCACCCAGTAATACATCTTTTCCTGCTTTGTGCCGCAAGCGGCAATTTTTCGTTTGAGTATGGCAGGGTCCATTTGCAGCGCATCATAAAATTTCATCTTCCGTATCTTCCTGACCTTTCTCGATCTGTGCGGCGAGTCGATCCGCATAATACATAAACATCTCAAAATCCTTGCCGGAGCTTCGCCACAGGTCATAAAACGGCTGCAAAATACTTTCGTAGCCCTGCTTCAATTCAGCAAGGCCGGTCTCTGTGATAAATATCTGGTAGCTTCGTTCATCTGTGGCTTTCCGCTGTTTCCGTATACAATTTTTCTCATAGAGCGTCTTCAGGCAGCGGCTCACCGCCTCTTTTTTCATACCGCTTCCCTGGCTGAGGAGAACAGGGGTATTTTGATCCGGCCGCAAATACAGATGGGCCAAGAGCTCGCACTCACTGACAGTCAGCATGGATTTGCGTTTGGGCAGCAAAGACCGCGTGATCTTTTGCATCTGCTGCTGATAGTGAATCATATCTGTCCACTCCATGCAGATCTCCTTTGCATATAATTAACTTTGTTAATCATATGCACTGGAATGCGTTTTGTCAATAGCGGGAGCAAAATAATGGAACTAGTCCGGGCTGAAAAACCGAACCTGGCATATCAGTACATCTCACTGCAGCCAGGCGCCGTTTCCGCCTACAAAGCGCGGGGCGCGACTTTTGCATCATTCAAGACAGATTTTCGTTTACTTTCCAGATATTTGGCGGTATGATGATAGCATGTAAAAAGTCGGCGGGGCATCCGGCGGCACAGGCGGAGATAAAGGAGAGAATGCTGTGAACAGCGGCAAAAGAGGGTCTATCAATACGGTGCTGAGCATCCTTCTGATGGTCGCGTGCGTGAGCATGCTCATTTTTGGGGTGATCCTGGTGCGCGCTAAATTGCTCCAAAACACACAGGATCTGGGTATGTCCCTGGCCGAAAGCTATGCCGCCGAGGAGGAGCTCCAAGTGACCACCTTCCGGAATTTCCTGGAGCTCGGGAGCCAGTATGTGGAGGAACTGAGCAGCTCGGGCGCGGACACCGAAGAGATCCAGACCTGGCTCCACAGCTATTTTGCCAAGATCACCGCCATTGTAGGGGAGAACGTCATGGACCCCTATGCCGTCATCGACGGTGCCATCGTGGCCGCCAACCCCTGGGAAGGGGATGACAGCTACGACTATCAGGGCACCGACTGGTACCGCCAGGCCCTGGAGGCCGATGGGGAGGTCATCTTTACCGACGCCTATATCGACGCCATCACTGGCAGCCCGGTGATCACCGCGGCCAGAAAATTTGAGGGCTCCGACGACGTGCTGGCCATGGACATCTTCCCGCGGAACTTCCACGAGCGGGCGGAAAGCAAGAGCCTGCCTGAGGACGGCTCCCTCTACCTGTGCGACTCTAAGGGGACCCTCCTCTATTCCTCCACCAAGTGGGACGCGTCCGACGAGGAGCTCCAGTACTTCACCGACGAGCTGTTCAAGGGGATCCAGGATGGCTCCCTGCTGGCCTATGACGCCTCCTTCCGGGACCCCGACGGGGTGCAGCGGGGGGCTTACTATTATGAGATGAGCAACGGCTGGACCGTCATCCTCACCATCCCCTTCCAGACCGTCCTCATGGGGGAGCGCAATCTCCCGGTCATGGTGCTGGTGGCCGTCTCGGCGCTGGTGATGGCGGCCATGATGATCATGGTGATCCGTGACCTGGTGAACAGCCGGCGCATCCGCCGTGCCGACAGCACCATCCACATTCTGGGCGACTCCTTCTATGCCATCTACCTGGTCAACTATAAAAACAGCACCTATGAGACCATCAAGCTCTCTCCGGATATGGAGGGCACCCTTCCGGAGACGGGGGATTACCAGAGCCTGATCGACATCATCGGCACTCTGGTGGAGCCTAAGACCTTCCACGAGTTCGCTTTGGCCTTTTCCCTGGAGAGCATCCGCCAGCGGGTGGCCGCCAGGATCCCCGACTACGGCGGTGACTACCAGCGCCGCTTCGGCGACGTCTACAAGTGGGTGAACGTCCGCACCCTCTACGACAGCAGCCGCGCCCCGGATGAGGTCATCCTCTGCTTCCGGGAGGTGGATCTGGAGAAGCGCCAGCAGCTCCAGCATATGCGCATCCTCCAGGAGGCCCTGGACACCGCCAAGAAGAGCACTAAGGCCAAAAACGCCTTTTTCTCCAACATGTCCCACGACATGCGCACCCCCCTCAACGCCATCATCGGCCTTTCTGAGCTGGCCCAGCGGGACCGGGACGACCGGGAAAAGGTGGACGGCTACATGCGGAAGATCGAGTTTTCCGGCAAACAGCTCCTCTATCTTATCAACGACATCCTGGAGCTCTCCCGGCTGGAGTCGGGGCGCAACACCCTGGACTGCCGCCGCTTTGACCTGCGCCAGTGTGTGGAGGACCTCACCGCCTCCTTCCACGACATGGCGGAGAAGGACGACCGGAAGTTCTCGGTGGAGCTGGACATCACCGACACCATGGTGGAGGGCGACCCCCAAAAGCTGGGGCAGATCCTCAACAACCTCATCTCCAACGCCTTCAAGTACAGCCGGGCCGGAGACCGGGTGGAGGTGACGGTGAAGCAGTTCCACTTCCAGCAGCACAGCAAATACCAGTTCACCGTGGAGGACACGGGCATCGGCATGTCGGAGCAGTTTTTGGAGCACATTTTTGACCCCTATTCCCGGGAGACCCGGTTTACCTCCCAAACCGTCACCGGCACCGGCCTGGGCATGCCCATCGTCCAGAGCCTGGTCCAGCAGATGAGCGGCGAGATCACGGTGGAGAGCACCCTGGGGAAGGGGAGCCGCTTCACGGTGACCCTGCCCCTGGAGGCC
This sequence comes from Intestinimonas timonensis, assembly GCF_900626145.1. Lineage (GTDB taxonomy): Bacteria > Bacillota > Clostridia > Oscillospirales > Oscillospiraceae > Intestinimonas > Intestinimonas aquisgranensis. The sequence continues at coordinate 500,515 of NZ_LR130816.1, forward strand.
GTCCGGACGGAGGAGGGGGCAGCGGAGACGGAGTCGGAGAAGGAGGACGTGGACCTGACCGGGAAGCGGGTGCTCCTGGCCGAGGATAACGAGCTCATCATGGAGATCAGCATGGCCATCCTCACCATGAATGGCATGGAGGTGGTCCAGGCGGTGAACGGCGCCGAGGCGGTGGAACGCTTTGCGGAAAGTCCCGCCCACTCCATCGACGCCATCCTCATGGATATGCAGATGCCCGAGATGGACGGCTGTCAGGCGGCCCAGGCCATCCGGGCCATGGACCGGCCCGACGCCGCCACCGTGCCCATCATCGCCGTCACCGCCAACGCCTTCGCTGAGGACATCGCCAAGACCACGGAGGCGGGCATGGACGCCCACATCTCCAAGCCCATCGACTTCGTCGTGCTGAACCGGACCCTGGCCCGGCTCATCAACGGAGAGAAACGTTCTCAAATGCCCGGGAAGGCTTGACTTTTCCGGCCGGGACACATAAAATGGACCACGGAAAAATTTTCGAGGAAAAGGATTGAGATATATGGCACAGGACAAGAAGCAGGTGGAGCAGATCACCGATATGGAGGTGGACTTCGCCCAGTGGTACACCGACGTGTGTAAGAAGGCGGAGCTCATCGACTACTCCAGCATCAAGGGCATGTTCATCTACCGCCCCTACGGCTACGCCATCTGGGAGAACATCCAGCGGGAGCTGGACAACCGGTTCAAGGCCACCGGCCATGAGAACGTCTCCCTCCCCATGCTCATCCCCGAGTCCCTCCTCCAGAAGGAGAAGGACCACGTGGAGGGCTTCGCCCCCGAGTGCGCCTGGGTGACCATGGGCGGCAGTGAGAAGCTGGAGGAGCGCTACTGCATCCGCCCCACCAGTGAGACTCTGTTCTGTGAGCACTATAAGAACATCATCCACTCCTGGCGGGACCTGCCCAAGCTCTACAACCAGTGGTGCTCCGTCCTCCGCTGGGAGAAGACCTCCCGCCCCTTCCTGCGCCACCGGGAGTTCCTGTGGCAGGAGGGCCATACCATGCACGCCACCGCCGAGGAGGCCCGTGAGGAGACCCAGCGGATGCTGAACATCTACGCCGACTTCCTGGAGAACGTGCTGGCCATGCCCGTGGTCAAGGGCCAGAAGACCGACAAGGAGAAGTTCAACGGCGCTGAGGAGACCTACACCGTGGAGTGCATGATGCACGACAAGAAGGCCCTCCAGGCCGGCACCAGCCACTACTTCGGCGACGGCTTCGCCAAGGCCTTCGACATCACCTTCACCGGCAAGGACAACCAGCTCCACCACCCCCACCAGACCTCCTGGGGCGTGTCCACCCGCATGATCGGCGGCATCATCATGACCCACGGCGACAACAACGGCCTGGTGCTGCCCCCCCGCATCGCCCCCATCCAGGTGGTCATCATCCCCGTGGCCCAGCACAAGGAGGGCGTCCTGGAGGCCAACCGGGCCGTCATGGACCGCCTGGTCAAGGCCGGCTTCCGGGTGAAGATGGACGACTCCGACCAGTCCGCCGGCTGGAAGTTCGCCGAGTACGAGATGAAGGGCATCCCCCTCCGCCTGGAGCTGGGCCCAAAGGACATCGAGAAGAACCAGTGCGTCCTGGTCCGCCGGGACAGCGGCGAGAAGACCTTCGTCTCCCTGGACGGCATCGAGGACACCGTGGCCTCCATGCTGGACTCCATCCACGACGGTCTCTACGCCAAGGCCAAGAAGAACCTGGAGGACAACACCTACGCCTGCTCCAGCCTGGAGGAGGTCCGGGAGAAGATGCAGGAGCGGGGCGGCTTCGCCAAGACCATGTGGTGCGGCGACGAAGCCTGCGAGATCCGCATGAAGGAGGAGGCTGGCGTCACCTCCCGCTGCATCCCCTTTGCCCAGGAGAACCTGGGCGACGTGTGCCCCATCTGCGGCAAGCCCGCCAAGCATATGGTCTACTGGGGCGTGGCGTATTAAGCTCCCTTTCCCACAAGAACCAGAATGGCCGCCCCGATCAGGGGCGGCCATTTTCGCCGTCAGGCGGAAACAGAGCATAGCGGACTTTGCAGATTATATGGGGGCCCCGCGCGAGCCCAGCGCAGCGGGTCGCGTGGGGAGAGGACGAGCAAGGGAGCGGAGCGAGTTTTCGCCGTCAGGCGGAAACAGAGCATAGCGGACTTTGCAGATTATATGGGGGCCCCGCGCGAGCCCAGCGCAGCGGGTCGCGTGGGGAGAGGACGAGCAAGGGAGCGGAGCGAGTTTTCGCCGTCAGGCGGAAACAGAGCATAGCGGACTTTGCGAGGACGAGGCGTGGACGAGGAAAACCCTTGTTTTGTGCCAAAATTATGATATACTATTGGGGCGTTTACGGCCGCGCCGGGTGAGAGCGGCCCACAAAAGCCGCCTTCCGGCAGGGCGGCGGAAATAGAGTGTAATAATTAAGGAGTATGACATGATCACAGTCACCGACCTCAGCTTACAGTACAGCGGCCAGGCCCTCTTTTCTCATGTGGACCTGCAGTTCGTGAAGGGGAACTGCTACGGCATCATCGGCGCCAACGGCGCCGGCAAGTCCACCTTCTTAAAGATCCTGTCCGGGGAGCTGGAGCCCACCTCCGGCGAGGTGTCCATCCTGCCCAACACCCGCATGTCCATCCTCAAGCAGGACCAGAACGCCTACAACGCCTACACCGTCATGGATACGGTCATCATGGGCAACCAGCGCCTCTACGATATCGGCAAGGAGAAGGAGGCCCTCTACGCCAAGGAGGAGATGACCGAGGAGGACGGTATCCGGGCCTGTGAGCTGGAGGAGGAGTATGCCGAGCTGGGCGGCTGGGAGTCCGAGTCCGACGCCAGCCGTATCCTCCAGGGTCTGGGCATCCCCGTGTCCATGCACTACGACATCATGGAGAACGTGGACGGCCGTCTGAAGGTGAAGGTCCTGCTGGCCCAGGCCCTCTTCGGCAACCCCGACATCCTGATGATGGACGAGCCCACCAACAACCTGGACATCAACGCCGTGAATTGGCTGGAGGACTTCCTGCTGGACTTCGAGGGCACCGTCATCGTGGTCAGCCACGACCGCCACTTCCTCAACACCATCTGCACCCACATCGTGGACATCGACTACAACAAGATCAAGATGTACGTGGGCAACTACGACTTCTGGTACGAGTCCTCCCAACTGGTGCAGAACCTCATCAAGAACCAGAACAAGAAGAACGAGGAGAAGATCAAGGAGCTGCAGGAGTTCATCTCCCGCTTCTCCGCCAACAAGTCCAAGTCCAAGCAGGCCACCGCCAGAAGAAAACTGCTGGACAAGCTCACCGTGGAGGAGATGCCCGCCTCCTCCCGGCGCTACCCCTGGGTGTCTTTCTCCCCCGACCGTGAGGTGGGCAAGGATATCCTCTTCGTCACCGAGGTCTCCAAGACCGTGGACGGGGTCAAGCTGCTGGACAAGGTGAGCTTCACCGTCAACCACGGCGACAAGATCGCCTTCGTGGGCGAGAACGAGAACGCCCACACCGCCCTCTTCAAGATCCTCACCGGCGAGTGGGAGCCCGACGAGGGCACCGTGAAGTGGGGCCAGACCGCCACCTTCTCCTACTTCCCCAAGGACAACACCGAGTTCTTCAAGGACAACGACGACAACCTGGTGGAGTGGCTCCGCCAGTTTTCCTCCGACCCCCACGAGGCCTATCTCCGGGGCTTCCTGGGCCGGATGCTCTTCTCCGGCGACGACGTCTACAAGCAGGTCAAGGTCCTCTCCGGCGGCGAGAAGGTGCGGTGCATGCTCTCCCGCATGATGCTCTCCGGCGCCAACGTGCTGCTGCTGGACCAGCCCACCAACCACCTGGACCTGGAGTCCATCGCCGCCGTCAACAACGGCCTGGAGGCGGTAAAGTGCAACGTGCTCTTCTCCTCCCACGACCATCAGCTGGTCCAGACCGTGGCCAACCGGATCTTCGACTTCACCCCCGACGGCAAGCTGGTGGACCGCCAGATGAGCTATGATGAGTACCTGGAGCGCATGGCCCAGGAGAGCGCCCAGGGGTAAGGCCGGATTTCCGGCATGCGGCGTGTGGGGCGCGCCAAACCACGCGGCAGTTATCATCCTGCCCACCCTCATCCGCCCCAGTGTGCGCACTGGGGCACCTTCCCCCTTGAAGGGGGAAGGTCCGGGAAAACGCCGCCCGCGAACCTTCCCCCCTCAGGGGGGAAGGTGGATGGCCGAAGGCCAGACGGATGAGGGGGCGTTCCGGTTTTGAGCTTGCCCGGGGGTCAGCCGCCCCATACGTAGCCCTCACAGCGCAGCTCCTCCATGAGGGCGGCGCCCAGGCAGAAGCCCCGGCGGAAGGCCTCGTTGGTATAGCAGTCCTGAAGCTGTCCCAGGGCAGACCAGAACTCGTCCAGAAAGGCGTCAGACAGGGTCTCCGCCACCTTCCGGCAGTAGGGGTCCAGGGCCTTTCGGGCCGTCTCCTCCCCGGGATAGGGCGGATGGGGTGTGCTGGCTTCATTGATAAAATCAAGGACAGAGTTCAAATCTCTCACCTCGAATACGTAGTTTTACTACGTATTCATTATACGAAGAAAACATTCGCTTGTCAAGAGGGGGATACTATGGTCCCATTTTCTGACCGCCTTCGGGAAGTACGGAATGCCCGGGACAGAAAACAGCGGGAGGCCGCTGATACCTGTGGGGTCTCCCTGCGGACCTATCAGCTCTATGAGCAGGGGAAAAACGAACCGAACATTGCAAAGCTCATTGCGCTGGCGGATTTTTTTGACGTGTCGCTGGATTATCTGCTGGGGCGTACTGACACGGACCCAAAATTGTGATATACTACCATCGTATGTACTTTCTTCGGGGCGGCAGCGCCGTGATGGGAGTACCATTTCCAAGGACCCTATTCTTGAGAGGACTGTAACGCATGCGCAAAGAACTCATCCTGCCGGTGACCGCCATCGTGGGCGGCGCCATCGGCTTTTTCCTGCGGCGTCAGGAGCTCCTCACCGCCTTTGAGCCGGACACCGGCCTGCCCATCGAGGGCATGCCCGTGACTTGGGCCCTCATCGCCCTCTCGGTGGTGGTGGCTGCCGTGGTGTTCCTGCTGTGCCTGGGGGTGGGCAAGGGCTTTGAGGGCGGCTACGACGAGGCCTTCCAGGCCAAGGACACCGCCCCCTACATGATGGGCATGACGGCGGGGGCCTTCCTCACCGCCGCCGCCGGCGCCCTCCTGCTCCTGAAGCTCCCCGGGCTCTACGCGGAGGCCTCCCTGGAGACCGGCGGCTTCCCCATGTTCAGCCTGGTGCCCATGGCGCTCCTCTGCGTCCTCTGCCTGTGCTCCGCCTGGTCCATGCTCATGCTGGGCAAGAACAACTACCGTGGCGAGGGGAAGGGCAAGTACAGCGCCTGGCTCCTCATCCCCGCCTACACCTGCTGCATGTGGCTCATCGTCTCCTACCAGGAGCACAGCGGCGACCCCATCATCCTCGACTACGTCTATCAGATCTTCGCCGTCATCGCGGCGGTGCTGGGCTGCTACTTCCTCTCCGGCTTCGGCTTCGGCCGCGGCCGGCCGGCCGCCGCCGCCTTCTTCTCCGCGGAGGCCATGTACTTCGCCCTGGTCACCCTGGCCGACGCCCATGAGCAGGCCTTCCTGCTGCTGTACGCCGGCTGCTTCTTCTACTTCGCCGCCTCCGCCGTGGCCCTCCTCCACAATCTGGGCCGCCCCCTGGGGCCGCGAATGCCAGGGGGCAAGCGCCTGAGCACAGATGAGAAAATCAATAGGGAGGAAAGACCCCATGAAGGATAAGTTCTATATCACAACGCCCATCTACTACCCCAGCGACAAGCTCCACATCGGCCACACCTACTGCACCGTGGCCACCGACGCCATGGCCCGCTATAAGCGTCTCCAGGGCTACGATGTCATGTTCCTCACCGGCACCGACGAGCACGGCCAGAAGATCGAGGACAAGGCCAAGGCCGCCGGCGTCACCCCCAAGCAGTTCGTGGACAATATCGTGGAGGGCAAGGGCGGCATCCTGGACCTGTGGAAGCTCATGAACATCTCCAACGACCGCTTCATCCGCACCACCGACGACTACCACGAGGCGGCCGTGCAGAAGATTTTCAAGAAGCTCTATGAGCAGGGCGACATCTACAAGGGTAAGTATGTGGGCAAGTACTGCAAGCCCTGCGAGTCCTTCTGGACTGAGACCCAGCTGGTGGACGGCAAGTGCCCCGACTGCGGCCGTGAGGTGCAGGACGCCGAGGAGGAGGCCTACTTCTTCCGCCTCTCCAAGTACGCCGACCGTATCCTGGACCTGCTGGAGAACACCGACTTCCTGGAGCCCCGGAGCCGGGTCAACGAGATGGTCAACAACTTCATCAAGCCCGGCCTGGAGGACCTGTGCGTCTCCCGGACCAGCTTCACCTGGGGCGTCCCCGTGGACTTCGACCCCGGCCACGTGGTCTATGTGTGGATCGACGCCCTCTCCAACTATATCACCGCCCTGGGCTACGACAACGACAAGTACAACGACTATGACAAGTTCTGGCCCGCCGACGTCCACTTTGTGGGCAAGGAGATCGTCCGCTTCCACTCCATCATCTGGCCCGCCATCCTCATGGCTCTGGACCTGCCCCTGCCCAAGAAGGTCTACGGCCACGGCTGGCTCCTCCTGGAGGGCGGCAAGATGTCCAAGTCCAAGGGCAACGTGGTGGACCCCGTCATCCTGGCCCAGCGCTACGGCGTGGACGCCCTGCGCTACTTCCTGCTGCGTGAGTTCCCCTTCGGCTCCGACGGCAACTTCTCCAACGAGGCCCTCATCTCCCGCATCAACGTGGACCTGGCCAACGACCTGGGCAACCTGGTGAGCCGTACCGTGTCCATGGCGGGCAAGTACTTCGAGGGGGGCAAGCTCCCCAACAAGCAGGCCGAGGGCCCCGAGGACGCCGAGCTGGTGGCCCTGGCCTCCGGCCTCCGGGACAAGTACGAGGGACACATGGAGAAGTACGCCTTTCAGGACGCCCTGGTGGACGTGTTCGGCCTCATCTCCCGGGCCAACAAGTATATTGACGAGACCAAGCCCTGGATCCTGGGCAAGGACGAGAGCCAGAAGGCCCGTCTGGCCCGGGTCATGTATAACCTGCTGGAGAGCATCCGCATCGCCGCCGTTCTCCTCATCCCCTTCATCCCCGACACGGTGGAGAAGATCTTCGCCCAGATCGGCACCGGTGAGAACGGCCGCACCTGGGAGAGCGCCGGCACCTTCGGCGTGCTGCCCGCCGATGTCACCATCCACCGTGGGGAGAATCTCTTCCCCCGTATCGACATGGAGAAGGAGCTGAAGGAGTTGGAGTCCCTGGAGAAGAAGCCCGAGGCGCCCAAGGCCGCCGAAGCCCCCAAGGCCGAGGCCGCCAAGGCGGAGAAGCCCGCCGAGCCCGAGTATATCACCATCGACGATTTTGCCAAGGTGAAGTTCGTCACCGCCAAGGTCCTGGCCTGCGAGGCCGTGCCCAAGTCCGCCAAGCTGCTGCGGTTCACCCTGGACTGCGGCGAGGAGTTCCCCCGGCAGATCCTCTCCGGCATCCACGAGTGGTATGAGCCCGAGGACCTGGTGGGCAAGACCGTGGTGGCCTGCACCAACCTCAAGCCCCGAAAGATGATGGGCATCATGTCCAACGGCATGCTTATCTCCGCCGTCAAGGAGGAGCCCGACGGCTCCGAGAAGCTCCACCTCCTCATGCTGGACGACAAGGTCCCCGCCGGTTACGGCCTGTGCTGATTCTTTTTCTTGTAAGAAAAAGAATCAAAAAGAACTTTGGTATCGCTCCCATTGTGGTCACAGGACCGGCGCTTTCGCCCGGTAACGATGGATCGATCAAATAGGAGACGCCAAGCGGGCGCTGCCATCGGCAGCGCCCGCTTTTGTTTTGCGGAGAGGGGAGTATGACGGATGACGTGAGCCACCTGCCGCCTCACGCCGCTACTTGCACCACGCCGCAGTAACGGCAATCCCAGGCAGCGCCACCACGTTCCGACACCCTCCCGCGCAGGCGGCGAAAAAAGTGAGGATAGAACCACGGCTTACCCCTGTTCCACCTGCGGAGTCTCCTGTGGACGGTGCTGGTGCTGGGCGGGGGCGTAAAGACGGGCCGCCGGATTCCTATTTGGAATCACCTAACCCACACGGGAGCCCCTTTTTCTTTGGATTCCAAAAACCGTTCTTTTTCCAGCAGGGAAAAAGAAACGGGTTTTGAACGTCTCTCCCGTCCTTGCACGTCACAAAAAGCAATGGGCCGAGATACGGGTTGGCGTGTGAATACGAGTGCGCCGCGGTACAGGCCAAGAAAATTTTCCCCACCCTGTTGACATTTCTGTCGGAGCGAATATAATAACATATGAACAATAACTCATATGTTTCAGAAAAGGAGTGGGGAAGATGGAGGAGAGAGAGGAACTGGAGCAGTGCGAGACCATCCAGGTCCACCAGGACATCGTGGAAAAGGTGGATGCCGAGATGCCCGACGAGGAGATCCTCTACGACCTGGCGGAGCTTTTCAAGCTCTTCGGGGACTCCACCCGCATCAAGATCCTGTATGTGCTCTTTGCGTCCGAGATGTGCGTGTGTGACATCGCCCAGCTCCTGGGCATGAGCCAGTCGGCCATCTCTCACCAGCTCCGGGCCCTGAAGCAGGCCAAGCTGGTGCGCTACCGCCGGGAGGGCAAGCAGGTCTTTTACTCCCTGGCCGACGGCCACGTCCGCACCATCCTGGGCCAGGGCATGGAGCACGTTGGTGAGTAATCAAAACAATCAAATTATAGGTTAGGAGGACACCACCATGAAGAAAAAGTTCAAGCTGCAGGACCTGGACTGCGCCAACTGCGCCGCCAAGATGGAGGACGCCATCAAAAAGCTGCCCGGGGTGAATGATGCGTCGGTGAGCTTTCTCACCCAGAAGCTGACCCTGGACGCCGACGACGAGCGGTTCGAGGAGATCCTGGACCAGGCGGTGAAGGTGTGCAGAAGGGTGGAGCCCGACTGCAAGATCCTGCGCTGAGGGGCGGAGAACCGTCCCCGGTAATGGTTTCGGAGGTGCATGGTGATGACCAACAAACATAAAAAGACCCTGTGGCGGATCATCGCGGCGGCGGCGCTGCTGGTGTGGGCTATGTTCGGCCCAACCCTGTGGTTGCCGGCGGGCCTGCCCTTTGTGTCGGTGGGCCGGACGGCCGCCGACGGCACGGCGGCCTTTGCCCTGGCCGCCTGGGCCCGGTTCCTCATCCCCTACCTGGTCATTGGTTGGGACGTCCTGTGGCGGGCGGTGCGGAACATCGCCCACGGCCAGGTCTTTGACGAGAACTTCCTCATGGCCATCGCCACTGTGGGCGCCTTCTTCATCGGGGAGTATGCCGAGGCCGTCTTTGTCATGCTCTTCTACCAGGTGGGCGAGCTCTTCCAGAGCTACGCCGTGGGCAAGTCCCGGCAGTCCATTGCTGAGCTTATGGAGATCCGCCCCGACTACGCCAACGTGGAGCGGGACGGCCAGGTGGAGCAGGTGGACCCCGACGAGGTGGAGGTGGGGGAGACCATCCTCATCAAGGCCGGGGAGCGGGTGCCTCTGGACGGCGTGGTGCTGGAGGGCCGCTCCGACCTGGACACCGCCGCCCTCACCGGCGAGTCCCTTCCCCGGGAGGTCCAGAGCGGGGACGACGTCATCTCCGGCTGCGTCAACCTCACCGGCCTTTTGAAGGTCCGGGTCACCAGGGCTTTTGAGGAGTCCACCGTCTCCAAGATCCTGGACCTGGTGGAGAACGCCGGCAGCAAGAAGGCCAAGGCCGAGAACTTCATCACCAAGTTCGCCCGTTACTACACCCCCGCCGTGGTCATTGCCGCCGTGGCTCTGGCGGTGCTGCCGCCCCTCATCGGTGCCATGACCTGGAGCGAGAGCCTCCACCGGGCCCTCATCTTCCTGGTCATCTCCTGCCCCTGCGCCCTGGTCATCTCAGTGCCTCTGAGCTTCTTCGGCGGCATCGGCGGCGCCTCCAAGGCCGGTGTGCTGGTGAAGGGGGGCGCCTATCTGGAGGTCCTTTCCCGGACCCAGATCGTGGTCTTTGACAAGACGGGCACCCTCACCAAGGGGGTCTTCAACGTCACCGCCATCCACCCCGAGACCTGCGGCGAGGACCAGCTGCTGGAGCTGGCCGCCCTGGCCGAGAACTGGTCGGAGCACCCCATCGCCCGCTCCCTCCGGGAGGCCTACGGCAAGGACATCGACGCCGGCCGGGTGGCCGACGTGGAGGAGCGCTCCGGCCGGGGCGTCCGGGCGGTGGTGGACGGCACCGAGATTTTCGTGGGCAACGACAAGCTGATGGACGACATCGGCGTGTCCTGGCACCCCTGCCACCGGGTGGGCACCACCGTCCACGTGGCGTCGGCGGGGGAGTACCTGGGCCACATCGTTATCTCCGACGAGGTGAAGGAGGACGCCGCCCGGGCGGTGTCCGACCTGAAGGCCCTGGGCGTGGCCAAGACGGTGATGCTCACCGGCGACGCCCAGGCCGTGGGCGAGAGCGTGGGAAAGCAGCTGGGGCTGGACGAGGTCCACGCCCAGCTCCTGCCCGCCGATAAGGTGGAGCGGGTGGAGGAGCTGCTGGCCCAAAAGACCGGGAAGGGCTGCCTGGCCTTCGTGGGGGACGGCATCAACGACGCCCCCGTCCTCTCCCGGGCCGACGTGGGCATCGCCATGGGCGGCCTGGGCTCCGACGCCGCCATCGAGGCCGCCGATGTGGTCCTCATGGACGACAAGCCCTCCAAGATCGCCGTGGCCATCCGCATCGCCCAAAAGACCCTGGTCATCGTCCGACAGAACATCGCCTTCGCCCTGGGGGTGAAGGCCCTGGTGCTGGTGCTGGGCGCCCTGGGCCAGGCCAACATGTGGGAGGCCGTCTTTGCCGACGTGGGGGTGTCCGTCATCGCTATCCTCAACGCCATGCGGGCCATGAAGGGCCAGGGCCAGCAATGACCATTTTTAGGGAAAGCCCGCCGGTTTTTAGGACCGGCGGGCTTTTTTGTGCCTTTTTCGACCGGGTACTTTCCTTGACAGGAAGGGGGGAATGGGATAAACTTAACCTGAGATATTATCGTTTGAATGTGAGGGAGACCCATGCCAAAGAGCAGCGCAAAAAGCTACGGCAACGACTCCATCTCCTCCCTGAAGGGTGCCGACCGGGTCCGTAAGCGGCCCGGTGTCATTTTCGGCTCCGACGGGCTGGAGGGCTGTGAGCATGCCGTTTTCGAGATCCTCTCCAACGCCATCGATGAGGCCCGGGAGGGCCACGGTGATCTCATCACCGTGACCCGGTACGCCGACCAGTCCATCGAGGTGGAGGACTTCGGCCGGGGCTGCCCGGTGGACTGGAACGAGAAGGAGGGCAAGTTCAACTGGGAGCTGGTCTTCTGCGAGCTCTACGCCGGCGGCAAGTACAACAACCTGGAGGGGGACAACTACGAGTACTCCTTAGGCCTCAACGGTCTGGGCACCTGCGCCACCCAGTACGCCAGTGAGTTCTTCGACGCCGTCATCCACCGGGACGGCCAGGAGTACACCCTCCACTTTGAAAAGGGCGAGAACATCGGTGGCATCCAGAAGGCGCCCTACACCGGCAAAAAGACCGGCTCCAAGTTCCGCTGGAAGCCCGATCTGGAGGTCTTTACCGATATCAACATCCCGGTGGACTACTTCCTGGACGTCCTGAAGCGCCAGGCGGTGGTCAACGCCGGGGTCACCTTCCGGTTCCGCAACCAGGTGGGGGGCAGGTTCGAGACCACCGACTTCAAGTATGAGCACGGCATTGAGGACTATGTCCGGGAGCTGGCCGGGGAGGACAGCCTCACCCAGCCGGTGTTCTGGCAGACCGAGCGGAAGGGCCGGGACCGGGCGGACAAGCCCGACTACAAGGTGAAGCTCTCCGTATCCTTCTGCTTCTCCAACCGGGTCCAGGTCATCGAGCACTACCACAACTCCTCCTGGCTGGAGCACGGCGGCTCCCCGGAGAAGGCGGTGCGCAGTGCCTTCGTCTCCGCCATCGACGGCTACCTGAAGGCCCAGGGCAAGTACCAGAAGAGCGAGAGCAAGCTCACCTGGAACGACGTCCAGGACTGCCTGGTCTTCGTCTCCAACAACTTCTCCACTCAGACCTCCTACGAGAACCAGACCAAGAAGGCCATCAACAACAAATTCGTCCAGGAGGCCATGACGGATTTCCTCAAAAGCCAGCTGGAGGTCTACTTCATCGAAAACCCCTTCGACGCCCAGAAGATCGCCGAGCAGGTCCTCATCAACAAGCGCTCCCGGGAGAGCGCCGAGAAGGCCCGGCTGAACATCAAGAAGAAGCTCTCCGGCAATGTGGATATCTCCAACCGGGTGCAGAAGTTCGTGGACTGCCGGACCAAGGACACCGAGCGGCGGGAGCTCTACATCGTGGAGGGCGACTCCGCCATGGGCGCCGTCAAGCTGAGCCGGGACGCCGAGTTCCAGGGCATCATGCCGGTGCGGGGTAAGATCTTGAACTGCCTCAAGGCCGACTACGCCAAGATCTTCAAAAGCGAGATCATCACCGATCTGCTGAAGGTGCTGGGCTGCGGGGTGGAGGTCAAGGACAAGCACGCCAAGGACATGGCCGAGTTTGACCTCATGAACCTCAGGTGGAACAAGATCGTCATCTGTACCGATGCCGACGTGGACGGCTACCAGATCCGCACCCTCATTTTGACCATGCTCTACCGCCTCACCCCCACCCTCATCCAGCGGGGGTACGTCTATATCGCCGAGTCCCCCCTCTACGAGATCGGCTACAAGGACAAGACCTGGTTTGCCTACAACGAGACGGAGAAGGCCAACATCCTCAAGGAGCTGGAGGGGAAGAAGTACACCATCCAGCGGTCCAAGGGCCTGGGCGAGAACGAGCCCGACATGATGTGGCTCACCACCATGAGCCCCGCCACCCGCCGCCTCATCAAGGTCATGCCCGAGGACGTGGAGCGCACCGCCGCCGTCTTCGACCTGCTCCTGGGGGACAACCTCCAGGGGCGCAAGGACCACATCGCAGAAAACGGGTATAAATATTTGGAATTGGCCGATATTTCCTGATATGCCTTTCAAGGCTGCCTACGTAGCGGCGATGTGGTCCGCGAACGGATGTGAGCCGCCGCGTCAGCGGCGTCCAAGCGTTTTGCCCGGCGGGCAAAACCTTGCGGCGGGACCATTCATTTGTCCCGCCGAAGATGCTGTCCGGGTCCCCATCCGGCCCTGGCCGGATGGGAGGCATATTGCAGAAAACGGTTATAAGTATCTGGAGCTGGCCGACATCTCTTAAAAGACTGCAGCCCCGCCGGTCCCCACCCACAACGGAATAAGGAAAAGGAGGTCCCCATGAAAAAGCTGATTTCCATTCTGCTGACCCTGGCGCTGACTCTGTCCCTTTCCGCACCCGCCCTGGCAGCCGCCCCGGAGGAGGCACCTCTGCCCGATCTGATTGATCCCCCTCTTCCCGTGGAGGATACGCTGGTCATCCGGGACTCCGGCTATCCCATGGACGCCGAGACGGTGGCCTGGCTGGAGGCCCACCCCGAGGAGGCCGCCGCCATGGAGGCGGCGATCGACACCTATGTCCAGGAGACGTGGTACTATGACTCCGTGGCCGAGATGGCCGAATACTGGGGGGAGTCGGAGGCCTACATCCGGGACATGCTTCTGGAGGAGCAGGTCTGGGCGGCCATGGTCCAGGAGGAGGAGCAGGCGGCCCAGGCTGAGTACGCCGCCGCCCACCCCGGCTACCTGGACGGCTTCGACCCCGACGCCTGGCTCCGGACGGCCTACCCCGATTACAGAGACCCGGAGGAGGCCTTTATGGCCGACTACGATCTGGCCGACCGGGCGGCCTTTGAGGCGTACATGAAGGCGGACTACACCAACCATCTGATTCGGATGGAGAACCTCCGGAGCGAGCGTGACGCCGCATTGGCAGAGGCCCCCGCCGCTCTGGACGGCTTCGACGTGGATGACTACTTCACCCAGGAGTACCCCTACTATTCCGACCAGGAGGAGTTCATGGCCGACTATGGCCTTCTGGACCGGACCGAGTTCGAGACCTATCTCACCTGGGAGTATCTGATCTACTATGCCGCTCCGGAGGGGAATGATCCCTGGACCGACGACCTCAAAGAGGCCCTGGGCGGTGTCCCCGGGGAGCTGGGGATCATGGTCAACGGTACCTACCTGACCTTCACGGGCGACAAGCCCTATGCCGAAGACGGCGTCACCTACGTCCCCGCCGCTGAGCTGGGGGAGGCCCTGGGCCTGGAGCTCACCGGCGACTATGTCACCCTGCGGGAGATGGCCCAGGCCGCCGGCTGTGAGATCTGGTGGGACCAGGCCTATGAGACCGCCGTGGTCATAGACCCCGACGTCCTGGTGGCGGCCATCGACAGCGGTTTCACCGCCCTCAACGGCGTGCTGGCCAAAAACACCCTGGACTGGGAGCGCTGGGCGGAGAGCGAGGACTGGAACGTCACCCTCACCATGTTCGACACCCTCAACGGGGACAAGACCTATCCCATGACCCTGACCCAGGAGAGTCTCTACGGCCCGGAGGGCCTCCAGACCACGGGTGAATACGACCTGTCCGCCCTGATGACCCTGTTGGAGCAGATGGGGCTGCTGGAGTATGTGGGTGAGGATGAGCTGAAGGTGGTCTCCGCCGTCCTCAGCGGGGACTATGAGCTGCGCTGGGACACCGAGACCGGAGCCATGGCCTTTACCGCCTCCTGCCTGCCCGACCTTCTCTCCATGATGGGTACCCCCTATCCCAAGGACCTGTGGTTCACCATGGACGGGGAGACGACAGAGGAGCTGAGCACCCTCTTCTCCGACCTGATGGACCAGGAGGAGCCCGTCACCGTGGGCGATCTGGTGTGGTACCTCTACGCGTCCACTACGGCGCCCTGGTCTGACCCCGTCCTCTACTGGAGCGAGGCCACGGAGCTGGCCGCCGGGATGTCCATCTTCCTGGGGGACGACGCTCTGGTCCGGGAGGGGGATGCCTGGGTGCTGCGGCTGGGCATGTCCGAGCTGGCCGGCCTGCTGGGCTACAGTGAGGAGGACTACGACTATCTGGGCCTCCAGGACTTCGCCCTGGAGTGTGCCTTCGGCGACGACGGCACCGTCACCGGCAGTCTGCTGTGCCTCACCCCCGACGAGAGCTGGTCTCCCGCCATGCGTATTGCTGCCGATTGGAAGTTTGACCTCACCAGCGGCAGACTGGAGGCCGAACTCCACCTCAAGAACCAGATGAAGCTGACCATCACCACCTCCACCGCCCTGGAGGAGACCGGCGAAAAGCCGGAGACCCAGGTGCCCGAGGGGGCCGCCTCCATGGCCCTGGAGGACCTGACCGGCTGGTGAGCCGCCATCTGACCATCGTATAAAGGACTGATACCATTGGCTAAGAAGAAGACCCCCCAGGAGGGGGGCAAGCGGGTGGACGACTCCAACGTCCTGGGCCTTCACGCCGAGGTGCTGGAGCAGCCCATCACCCAGACCCTGGAAATCAACTATATGCCCTACGCCATGAGCGTCATCGTCTCCCGGGCCATCCCGGAGATCGACGGCTTCAAGCCCTCCCACCGCAAGCTCCTCTACACCATGTACCAGATGAAGCTGCTGGGTGGGAACCGGACCAAGTCGGCCAACGTGGTGGGCGCCACCATGAAGCTCAATCCCCACGGCGACGCCGCCATCTACGACACCATGGTCCGCCTCAGCCGGGGCTACGGCGCCCTCCTCCACCCCCTGGTGGACTCCAAGGGCAACTTCGGCAAGGTGTACTCCCGGGACATGGCCTGGGCCGCCCCCCGTTACACTGAGGTGCGCCTGGACCCCATCTGCGCTGAGTTCTTCCGGGACATCGACCAGGACGCCGTGGACTTTGTGCCCAACTACGACGGCACCATGGCCGAGCCCACCCTCCTGCCCACCACCTTCCCCAACGTGCTGGTGTCCTCCAATATGGGCATCGCCGTGGGCATGGCCTCCAACATCTGCGGCTTCAACCTGGCCGAGGTGTGCGACACCACCGCCGCCTACCTCAAAAACCCCAACTGTGACCTGATGGCCACCCTGAAGGCCCCAGATTTCCCCACCGGCGGCGAGCTCCTCTACGACGAGCGGGAGCTCAGCGCCATCTATGAGACCGGCCGGGGCTCCTTCAAGGTCCAGGCCCGGTGGCGGTACGTGAAGGAAGAAAACCTCATCGAGATCTACGAGATCCCCTACTCCACCACCGTGGAGGCCATCATGGACAAGGTCTCTGAGCTGGTGAAGAACGGCAAGGTGAAGGAGATCTCCGACATGCGGGACGAGACCGACCTGAGCGGCCTCAAGCTCACCATGGACCTGAAGCGGGGCACCGACCCGGACAAGCTCATGGCCAAGCTCTTCCGCATGACCCCCCTGCGGGACTCCTTCTCCTGCAACTTCAACATCCTCATCGCCGGCATGCCCCGGGTCATGGGGGTGCGGCAGATCCTGGAGGAGTGGACGGCCTGGCGTATGGAGTCCATCCGCCGCCGGACCTACTTCGTCCTGGGCAAGCGCCGGGAAAAGCTCCACCTCCTCCAGGGCCTCCAGAAGATCCTGCTGGACATCGACAAGGCCATTAAAATCATCCGGGAGACCGAGGAGGACGCCGAGGTGGTGCCCAACCTGATGATCGGCTTCGGCATCGACGAGGTCCAGGCCGAGTATGTGGCCGACATTAAGCTGCGCAACATCAACAAGGAGTATATCCTCAAGCGGACCCGTGAGACGGAGGACCTGGAAAAGGAGATCGCCGACCTCCAGGACCTGGTGGACAGCCCTGGCCGCATCAAAAAGACCATCGTGGCCGAGCTCGCGGCTGTCAAGAAGAAGTACGCCGCCCCCCGGCGGACCGGGCTCCTCTACGACCTGCCCGAGGAGACCGACGACGGCGGGGAGGACGTGCCCGACTACCCGGTAAATGTTTTCCTCTCCAAAGAGGGCTATTTCAAAAAAATCACCCCCCAGTCCCTGCGCATGAGCTCGGAGCAGAAATACAAGGAGGGGGACGGCGCCTACCTCCAGTGGGAGTGCACCAACCGGGACGAGCTGCTGGTCTTTACCGACCGCCAGCAGTGCTACAAGACCCGCATGAGCGACTTCGAGGACGCCAAGGCCAGCGTGCTGGGCGACTACCTGCCCACCAAGCTGGGCTTCGACGAGGGGGAGAGCTTCCTCTGGGCCTGCGTGCCCGGGGACTACTCCGGAAACCTCCTCTTCTTCTTTGAAAACGGCAAGGTGGCCCGGGTAGAGCTGGCCGGCTACCAGACCCAGACGAGAAGAAAGCGCCTTACCGGGGCATACTCTGATAAGAGCCCCCTGGTCCGGGGCTTCCTCCTCCGGGAGGATATGGAGATGGCGGTGTGGTCCACCGAGGGCCGCTGCCTCATCTTCCACACCGCCGCCCTCAACCCCAAGACCACCCGTACCACCCAGGGCGTGGCGGTGATGACCCTCAAGCCCAAGTATAAGGTGGAGGGTGCCGCCCCCCTGGACCAGACCCCCATCCAGAATGCCGCCCGCTACCGGGCCCGGAGCCTGCCGGTGTCCGGCGCCCTTCTGAAGGAGGAGGACCGGGGCGAGGAGCAGATGAGCCTGCTGTGATGGAAGATCCCAATCCCCTCTGGAGGTATCTATGAAAAAGTCCCTGAGCAAAACCCTGCTGGCCTATATGTGGATCACCATGGCGTCGGTGATCTACGCCGTGGGCTTCAACTGGTGCTACGAGCCCAACCAGATCGGCTTCGGCGGCATTACCGGTGTGGCCCAGATCATCAACGCCTTCCTGCCCTGGGCCCCCATCGGCACCGTGGTCATCATCCTCAACGCCCCGCTCTTCCTGCTGGGCTGGCGGCTGCTGGGAGGGCATCTCCTTCTCTCTTCCCTCTACGCCATGTTCGTCTCCTCCCTGGCCATCGACGTGCTCCACATGTTCCACACCTTCCAGCCCATGGACCCCATGCTGGCCACCATCTACGGCGGCTTGCTCATGGGGGGCTCCCTGGGCATCGTCTTCCTCCAGGGCGCCACCACCGGCGGCACCGACCTCATCGCCCGGCTCCTGAAGCTGAAGCTGGCCTGGCTGCCCATGGGCAAGATCCTCATGGCCACCGACCTGGTGGTCATCGTGGCGGTGGCCCTGGCCTTTGGCAACATATACAGCGCCCTCTACGGCGTGGTGGCCCTCTTCCTCTCCTCTAAGGTGATGGATATGGTCCTCTACGGCCTGGACACCGCCAAGGTGGCCTATATCATCAGTCAGGACTCCCGGACCATCGCCCAGAAGCTCACCCGGGACCTGGACCGAGGCGTCACCATTCTCCAGGGCCGGGGCGCCTGGTCGGGTCAGGACAAGGAGGTGCTCATGTGCGCCTTCAAGCAGCGGCAGATCGTGGCCATGAAGCGGATGGTCAAGGAGGTGGACCCCGCCGCCTTCCTCATCGTCTGCGACGCCCACGACGTTATGGGCGAGGGGTTCCGGGAGTACCAGCAAAACGACTTGTGATGTGAAAGAAGGGTGTTTTATGGCAGATCTCGAAAAATTGCAGAAGAGTCTGGAGGCGGAGGGCTTTGCCGTCTCCCGCTTCGATACGGCGGCCCAGGCCGCCGACTACTTAGACGCAGCCCTGGACGGTAAGACCATCGGCATCGGCGGCTCCATCACCGTCCAGGAGATGGGGCTGGGGGAGCGGCTGGCAAAACACAACACCGTCCTCTGGCACTGGGGCGGGAGCACCCTCCAGGAGGCCGCCGGCGCCCAGGTCTACCTCACCTCGGTGAACGGCGCCGCTGAGACCGGCGAGCTCATCAACATCGACGGCACCGGCAACCGGGTGGCCTCGGGGCTCTTCGGCCATGAGAAGGTGTACTTCATCGTGGGCCGGAACAAGGTGGTCCCAGACTACGACGCCGCCCTCTGGCGGGCCCGGAACATCGCCGCCCCCAAGAACGCCCAGCGGCTGGGCCGCAAGACCCCCTGCGCCGCCAAGGGCGACCGCTGCTACGACTGCAAGAGCCCCGAGCGGATCTGCCGGGCCCTGGTGGTGTACTGGGAGAAGCCCAACAGCATGGACATGGAAGTGGTGCTGGTGGATGAGGACCTGGGCTATTAAGGGGCGCTTTGCCGCCCTGACTCTGGCCCTGCTGTCTGTGCTCAGCGGCTGTTCAGCCATGCTGGAGCGGGAGTACCAGTCGGTGGAGCCCCACATCCGGCTCAGCGTGGCGGAGGACGATTCCAACGCCGTGTGGGCGGAGAGCTACTCAGAGCTCCAGAGCGCCATCCTGGCCCAGGTGAAGGCCCACCAGGAGGTGGGCGTCATCCGCCTGAAGAACTGGAAGGGGGACGTGGAGGAGCAGCTCACCCGGGCCTGCGACGAGATCAGCCACTCCGACCCCCTGGGAGCCTACGTCGTGGACCGCATCCAGCACAGCTTCACCCGGATGGTCTCCTACTATGAGGCCACCATCACCATCGACTACCGTCGCTCGGCGGAGCAGATCGCCGCCGTCACCACCGTCACCGGCAGCGGCGCCATCCGGGCCGAGCTGCTGGACGCCCTGGACGGCTTCGTCCCAGAGACGGTCTTCCAGATCAACTACTTTGACGAGACCCAGGATGCCGACTACATCCGGAACCTCATCCGGGAGGCCTACTATGACCTGCCCGCCGCCGCCCTGGGTATGCCCGAGGCCCAGGTGAACCTGTACCCCGATGCGGGGAGCCGGCGGGTGGTGGAGGTCCTCCTCACCTATCCCGAGGACACCAAGACCCTCCAGGGCAAGCGGGTACAGATGGAGGACGCCGCCACCGACCTGGTGGAGCCCTACCGTACCGGCCTTGCCGACCGTGTGTTGGCCTCGGTGCTCTTCAGCACCCTGCGGGAGCGCTCCGACGCCGACGGGGCGGCGGGATCTACCGCCTACCACGCTCTGGTAGAGGGAGCCGCCGACAGCGAGGGTATGGCCCTGGCCTACAAGGAGCTGTGCGATCTCACGGAGCTGCCCTGTCAGGTGGTGGAGGGGGATCTGGATGGCGTTCCTCACTTCTGGACCATCGTCACCCTGGGGGAGGGGAGCTTCCATGTGGACCCCTCCCGGGAGGATGGCGTCCTCCTCACCGACGCCCAGATGGCCCAGGCGGGCTATACCTGGCCGGAGGGAGAATACCCCGTCTGCGGCGAGGCGGAGATCCCCACAGAAGAAAATGTAGAAAATTGAAAAAACTATTGACAGAAGCGGCAAGTGTGGCTATAATATCATTTGTCGCTTGCAGGTGTAGCTCATCTGGTAGAGCGCCACCTTGCCAAGGTGGAGGTAGCGAGTTCGAGCCTCGTCACCTGCTCCAGCAAAAAGAAAACGGACTGCTTTTGCAGTCCGTTTTCTTTTTGCTGTGAATAAGCTGTCCTTTGGAGAGAACTCGCTGCCTCCACCACAAAAATGCGGTGTAGCCGCATTTTTTGCGATCCGGAGGTGCGGGGTCCCCGCAAAAGCGGCGCTTTTGTGGGGTGCGATAGCGAGTTCGAGCCTCGTCACCTGCTCCTCGTCGGAGCAAGCGCCATATCCCTTGCTCTGACTTTTGAAAAAAGTCAGAGCGCGCTCATTTTGCTGCTCCTCCTCTCCAAACCGGACCCGCTGCGCTGGGCTCCGGTTTGGTCTCCATCGGGGGTGTTTTGGGTTCCGCCGCCCGCCGGGCGGCTCCACCCTTCGGAACTGCACATGCTCGGGGCAAGTGAATTGCCCCTGCGCCAAGGTTTTGTCCTGCGGGCAAAACGCTTGTGCGGCGCAGACGCGCCGCCGGCCCGCTGGGCCGGTGAGTGCGCAGAGAGAGGATACGGCCCCGGTCGTGTCCTTTTTTTATGCCTGGGCAGATGGGCTGTGCCCCTTTGCCAAAAAACTTTTTTCACTCACGAAAACTTTCCACCCACCCCTCCGTCTAACATACAGAAAGACAGAGAAGGAGGGGAGCCGCTTGGCTTATCAACCGAAACGCTACCGGCGGAAGAAACGGCGCACCGCAGTGCCCCGTCTGCCCGTCGCCGTGCTGCTCCTGGTATTGCTGCTGGCCGGAAGCTGGTCGGTGCTGTCCGCCCATGTGAGCGCTCGTCATGATACCGATGATCTGCCCCGACAGAAGGCAGAGAGACAGGAGACTGCGGTCCCTGTGGAGACTACTGATGTGACCGTGACACCTCCCCCTGAGGAGACTGTCACCGTCCCTGAGGAGACGGAAGCCGTCCAGGGCTATGACTATACCGCCCCCGTACCCCAGGGGGAGCGGGTGGAAAACGACTGGTTTGAGGACGCCGCCTTTTTGGGGGATTCTCTCACCGACGGCCTGCTGCTGTACAGCGACATCCGGGGAGCTGCCAACCTCTCTTATAAGGGCCTCACCGTTCAGTCCGTCCGCACCGATCAGGTGATCCGGGTGGACGGAGGGAAATATACCCCTCTGGAGGCCCTGGGGCAGAAGACCTACGGTAAGGTTTACATCCTGCTGGGCATCAACGAGCTGGGCTGGTACAACGGCCAGCGGTTCTACGACTGCTATGCCCAGCTCATTGATCTGGTCCGGGAGGCCCAGCCCAACGCCCAGATCTACCTCCAGACCCTGCTGCCGGTGACGGCGGAGAAGTCGGAGAGCCACGAGTGGCTGAAAAACGAGAAGATCGCCGTCTACAACGACCTCATCGCCCAGCTGGCCGAGGAGAAGGAGGTCTATCTGGTGGACGCCCACGCCGCCCTGGCCGACGAGAACGGCGTGCTGCCGGCGGATGAGAGCACCGACGGCGTCCACCTCACCAAGAGCGGCTATCAATGCTGGGCCGACTACCTCCGGACCCACACCGTGGCGCCGGAAGAACCATAACGGAAGGAAGCTGCCGTCCCCTTGAGACAGAACGTCCCGGACAACCGCCAGCTGCTGGTGGAGCATATTCTCGACGGACAGACGGATTTTTACCGCCTGGCGATGAGCTATGTCAAAAATCGGGACGCGGCCCTGGATGTGGTGCAGGAGGCCATCGTGAAGGCCCTCAGCAAGGTGGACACCGTCCGGGAGCCGGCCTATCTCAAAACCTGGTTCTACCGCATCCTCATCAACGAGGCCATGAACTACTTCCGGCGGAACCGGAACCTGGTTTCCCTGGAGGACGTGATGGTGGACCGGGCGGAGGAGCCCAGGGACCCGGGGGAGCGTCTGGACCTCTACGATGCCATCGACCGGCTGTCCTTCCCGGAACAGACCGTTGTCAAGCTGCGCTACTTTGAGGATATGAAGCTGGAGGAGATCGCCCAGGCCACCGGGGCCAACCTGAACACAGTGAAGTCCCGGCTCTACAAGGCCATCCGAAAGCTCAAGGACATGACTGGAGAGGAGATCGACTATGCACCCTGAAATGGAACGAGCCAAAGCACGCTATCACCAGCAGGAAGTGCCGGAGGAGCTCTCTCTGACGGTACGGGCCGCCATCCGCGAGGGGAACCAGCGGCGGAAGAGACGCCAGACCCTGCGCAGGAGCCTGGCCACCGCCCTGGCCAGCTGTGCCTGCTTCGTGCTGCTGGTCAACGGCAGTCCCAGCTTTGCACAGGCGGTGTATGAGGTGCCGGTGCTGGGCAGCCTGGCGAAGATCTTTACCGTTACCGAATATACCATCAACGACGATGAGCGGGTCATCGACGTGCGCCTCCCCGCCCTGGAGAACACCGGCCACACTGAGCTGGAGCAGAAGATCAACCAGGAGATCTCCACCCGCGTCCAGGACGTCATCGACGAGGCCGAGGCCCGGGCCAGGGAGACCAAGGAGGCCTATGTGGCCACCGGCGGCGATCCCGACGACCATATGCCGGTCATCATCGATGTGGACTACGAGGTCAAGTGCCAGAACGACCAGTACCTCTCCTTTGTGATCAACAAGACCGAGACCAGAGCCAGCGCCTACACCGAGTTCTACACCTATAACATTGACCTGGAGACCGGCAAGGAGCTTACCCTGCGGGACCTGCTGGGACCCAACTGGATGGAAACGGTCAACACCCAGGTGGCCGAGCAGATCGAGGAGCGCTCCAAAGACCCGGACAACGTCTTTTGGACCGCCGAGCAGGGCGGCTTCCAGGGCATCGAGGAGGATCAGCCCTTCTACCTCAACGAGGATGGCCTCCCCGTGGTGGTCTTTGAGAAATACGAGCTGGGCCCTGGTTCCATGGGCAATCAGGAGTTTGTCATCCAGACGGGTGACTGATCATATACGTCTGCCTCCAACAGCCGGACGGGCGGATACGGTGCTTCCGTATCCGCCCGTCCGGTCTTTTTATCGTGAGATCGTGCAAAGGTTAAAAATGGGAATGCCTAGATTTTATGGGAACTGGATGCAATTTACAGGCCAAAATTCATCATTTTATACAAAAATATTTTTTAAAATACCGGCAAAAATGATTGATTTTCACAATGCAAAGTGGTAGCCTTTAAGTGTAAGGGCCGGTGTTACCGGAAACCCAGATCTGAGCAAGCTTGTGAAAGGAGCAGGGTAAAAATGGAACTGAAGAAGCTGATCTACACCGTGGAAGACGGCATCGCGGTTATCACCATGGACTACCTGAAGAACCTCAACGCCATTGATGAGCAGATGGCGGACGAGCTCCAGTATGTGGTGGACGCGGCGGAGCAGGACCCGGCGGTACGGGTGGTCGTACTCAAGGGCAGCAAGAAGGCCTTTTCCGCAGGCGGGGACATCGGCTACTTCTATCAGCTGATCCAGGCTGGCGGCGAGGTCAATATGGACGGGCTCATCAGCAAGGTGGGCGGCGTGGCCGACGGCATCAAGCGCATGAGCAAGATGGTCATCACCTCGGTGTGCGGCGCCGCGGCGGGTGCTGGTGTGAGTCTGGCCTTGGCCGGCGACTTCATGATCTGCGCCGACAACGCCAAATTCATCCTGGCATTTGTAAACCTGGGCCTGGTGCCCGATACCGGCGCCACCTATCTGCTGGCCAAGAGCATCGGCACCGCCCGCACCATGGAGCTGGCGGCCACCGGACGGCCCGTGGATGCCCAGGAGGCTAAGGCGCTGGGCCTGGCCTACAAGGTGACCACTGTGGATGAACTGGACGAGGTGACCATGGCCTTTGCGAAAAAGCTGGCCGCGGGTCCCCTTGTCTCGTACAAAAACATCAAAAAGCAGCTCTACGACGCCAGTTACAGCGACTACAAGCAGTGGCTGGCCGAGACTGAGGTGCCCACCCAGCGGGAGTGCGCCGCCTCCATGGACTTCCAGGAGGGTTGCAAGGCATTTATGGAGAAGCGCAAGGCCCAGTTCCAGGGGAAGTGATACACAGGCGAATTACGCCGAACACCCATAAGGAAAGGTGGCAAAGGATTTGAAATCAAAGATCGTGACCCGTGAGGAGGCCGTGGCCGGCATCCATGACGGCCAGGTCATCATGTTTGGAGACTGGCACGGAGAATTCTCCGCCGAGAAGCTCATCACCGAGATGCTGAAGAAGGGCGTCAAGGACATCGACGCCATCGCCGTGTCCGGCGGCATGCCGGACCAGGGCCTGGGCCGGCTCATCCACGAGCACCGGGTCAGAAGTCTCATCACCACCCATATTGGCCTCAATCCGGAGGCCAGAGACCAGATGTTCGCCGGGGAGCTGGACATTGAATTCGTGCCCCAGGGCACCTTTGCCGAGCGCATCCGCTGCGGCGGGGCCGGTCTGGGCGGCTGCCTCACCCCCACCGGACTCGGTACCGATGTGGAAAAGGGTAAGCAGAAGCTGACCATCAACGGTAAGGAATACCTGCTGGAGCTGCCCCTCCACGCCGACGTGGCCCTCATCAAGGCCACCAAGGCGGACCGGGCGGGCAACCTGAATTTCCGGCTCATCAGCCGGGCCACCAACAGCTACATGGCCCTGGCGGCCGATCTGGTCATCGCCGAGGTGGAGGAGCTGGTAGAGGTGGGCGAGCTGGGTCCCGATGATATCGACGTGCCCGCGCCCATTGTGGACATGGTGTATGTGCGTACGGGAGAGAAGAAGCCCTTCTGCCCCATGTGGCAGCGGGCGAAGGCCAAGGCAGAAGCCAAGGCGCGGGAAGCGGCGGAAGGAGGCAGCAAGTAATGGGAGCTCTCACCGGACGGGCGTTGATCGCGTCTCGCTGCGCGAAATTTTTCAAAGACGGTGATTTTGTCAATCTGGGCATCGGGCTGCCCCTGATGTGCGTCAACTACCTGCCGGAGGGGGTCGACCTCTGGCTGGAGGCCGAGATCGGCATCGTGGGCTGCGGCAGCTCTCCCTCCTGGAACGACGCCGACCCTGACCTCATCGACGCCGGCGGCCAGCCGGCCTCGGTCATTCCCGGTGGCAGCGTCTGTGACCACGCCACCTCCTTTGCCTACATCCGGGGCGGCCATATCGACGCGGCGGTGCTGGGCACCCTTGAGGTGGACCAGCACGGCAACATCGCCAACTGGACCATCCCCGGCAAGCTGGTGCCCGGCATGGGCGGTGCCATGGACCTGTGCTCCGGCGTGAAGAAGATCGTGGTGGCTACCGACCACTGCGAGAAGAACGGTAAGTCCAAGATCCTCAAGCAGTGCACCCTGCCGCTGACCGGCGCCCGCTGCGTCACCGACATCGTCACTGAGCGGTGCTATTTTGAGGTGACCCCGGAAGGGCTGGTGCTTCGGGAGCTGGCCCCCGGCTACACCGTGGAGGATATCAAGGCCTGTACCGAGGCCGACTTCCTGGTGCCAGACGAGATCGGCGTCATGGAGTGACAGCCCCCCTCCTGCGGTCAGCCACAAAGACAAAAAACGGAGCGCCGAAAGGCGCTCCGTTTTGTTATTTCTGGTATTCAAATTCCAGATTGTAGAGGCACACGGTGTCGCCGTCCTGGACGCCCATGGCCTCCATCCGCTGGAAGAGGCCGGACTCCCGCAGGACCCGGTCGAACCAGTTCCGGGACTCGATGTCGCCGAAGTTGACGTTGGCCATGAGCCGCTGGAGCCAGGGCCCGTCCACCATCCACACGTCGTCCACCTTCTCGATGGTGACGTCGCCGCTGGTGTCCAGCTCCGGGGGAGCGGGGACGTAGTCGGGCTCGTACACCGTGATGGGGGGCAACTGGGACAGCAGCCCGGCGGCGTGGCGCATGAGGGCGTCCACGCCCTGGTGGGTGGCAGCGGAGAGCTCAAAGAAGGTGAGCCCCTTGGCCTCCACATGGGCCTTCAGCTTCTCCAGCAGGGACCGGTCCTCAGCGATGTCGGCCTTGTTGCCGGCCACCAGCATGGGCCGCTCCGCCAGCTGGGGGCTGTACTGGGCCAGCTCGGCGTTGATGGCCTCAAAGTCCTCCACCGGGTCCCGGCCCTCCCGGCCGGACACGTCCACGATGTGGATAAGCAGCCGGCAGCGGTCGATGTGCCGGAGGAAGTCGTGGCCCAGACCGGCGCCCTCGCTGGCCCCCTCAATGATGCCGGGGATGTCGGCCATGACGAAGGAGACGCCCTCGTCCACGTAGACCACGCCCAGGTTGGGGAAGAGGGTGGTGAAGTGGTAGTCGGCGATCTTAGGCCGGGCCATGGAGACCACAGAGAGCAGGGTGGACTTGCCCACGTTGGGGAAGCCCACCAGGCCCACGTCGGCCAGCAGCTTCAGCTCCAGGATGACCTCCCGCTCCTGGCCGGGCAGGCCGGCCTTGGCGAAGTTGGGCACCTGGCGGGTGGGGGTGGCGAAGTGCTTGTTGCCCCAGCCGCCGTTGCCGCCCCGGCAGAGGACGAAAGGCTCGGTGGTGGACATGTCGGCAATGATCTGGCGGCTCTCGGCGTCCCGGACCACGGTGCCCAGGGGGACCTTGATGACCATGTCCTCTCCGTCCTTGCCCGAGCAGCGCTTGCCGGTGCCGTCCATGCCGTTGCCGGCCACATACTTGCGCTTGTAGCGGAAGTCCATCAGGGTGGACATGTGGGGGTCCACCTGGAGGATCACATCGCCGCCCCGGCCGCCGTCACCGCCGTCGGGGCCGCCGGCGGCCACATACTTCTCCCGGTGGAAGGCCACGGCGCCGTTGCCCCCCTTGCCGGACTTTACCGTGATCTTCGCGGTATCCACAAATGCTGGCATAGACAGCACCTCCTGTTTCTCAAAAATGCAGGCATTTTTTCGATGGGATGCAGACCGCTGCGTCGCACGCGCAAAGCGCGCACGCTTGCGGTCTGAGCAGTGTTTTTTCCGACGCACATGTCGCCGGAAAAAACGGATTTTATTTTCTTTCGCCGCCTGCGGGCGGCGAAACTCTGCCGAGGGCTTTCTGGAGCGCGAAAATATATACGGCAGACTGATGTGAAGAGAAAAAACGCCCCGAACAGAGGATACCCTGTCCGAGGCGTTATGATGCTCAAGTTACTGAGCGATCTCCACGATGGAGACCTGCTTGCGGTCCTTACCCAGACGCTCGAACTTGACCTTGCCGTCCTTGAGGGCGAACAGGGTGTCGTCGCTGCCCTTGCCCACGTTCACACCGGGGTGGATGTGGGTGCCGCGCTGACGCACCAGGATGTTGCCGGCCAGGACGAACTGACCGTCGCCCCGCTTCACGCCCAGACGCTTGGACTCGGAGTCACGGCCGTTCCGGGTGGAGCCGACGCCCTTCTTGTGAGCGAAGAACTGAAGACCGATCTTCAGCATGGTGTTACACCTCCATGTCGTAAACGATGATGTTGTCGGGATATTCCTCCCTCAGGTCGGTGAAGTAGACCATCATGGCCGTCAGAAGAGTCTGACAGGTGCTCTCGTTGGTCTGCCCCAATCCGCCGGGGAGCTTGAGGGTGATGGAGGCATCCTTTTCCCGCACCTTCACCGCGGCCTCAAGGCCGAGGATGTCGTTAACGGCGCACTCGATGAGCCGTACGGCACTGGTGACGGCGGCGCAGAGGATATCCTCCCCCTGGGAGGCCAGTCCGCTGTGACCCTTGACTTCAAAGCCGGTCAGGCGGCTGCCCTCCGTAAAAAAAGTAACCTCGATCATAGGTCCGGAAAGAGGGAGGCTCAGGCCTCGATCTTGCCGATGGTGACCTTGGTGTAGGGCTGACGGTGGCCCTGCTTGCGGCGGTAGCCCTTCTTGGGCTTGTACTTGAAGACGATGACCTTCTTGCCCTTGCCGTTCTTCACCACGGAAGCGGTGACCTTGGCGCCGTCCACCACGGGAGCGCCGAAGGTGGTCTTGTCGCCGTCCAGCACAGCCAGGACCTTATCGAAGGTCACGGTGTCGCCGGCCTCGACGGGAAGCTTCTCGATGAAGAGGGTATCACCCTCGGCCACCTTGTACTGCTTGCCGCCGGTCTCAATGATCGCGTGCATTCTGTTTTTCACTCCTTCATTACGGGCTCGCTGTCGGGGGTGGAAAGAAGCGCGGAGAAGCCGGGAGCAGGCGGGCAAGACCTGGAGCGGAGCAAACGGACCGCAGGTCCTGTGGGACCGGAGGCCGGCTTGCGCAGTCGCAGGGGCTTGGACGCCGTCGCGGAGGCTTCGCAGCGTGACAGTGAAGTAGCGCTGAGCGCTCTCTCACTTTCGTACCCAGTCAAAGCGGCTATAATAGTATATCAGTGCCTATGGTGCTTGTCAATGGATTTCTGCCCTAATTTCTCCCTTTTTTCACAATAAAAACGGGGAAAAAGCCGGTCAGGGTTCGGCCAGCCGCCCCTGATACCAGCCGGTGGAGCCGTTCTTCTTCACCAGAGCGCCCCGGGAGGTCTCCTCCACTACGGAGAGAAGGTCGCCGGGGGCAACGGGGAGACGGTAGTCGGTGGAGTCCAGACACCACCACTGCCCATCCCGGCACCGCAGGTACTTGGTGAGCACCCACAGTGTCTGCCCTGTGCTCAGGTGGCGGCACAGGGAAAACTCCTCCCCCCGCTCCAGCACCTCCACGGCGTGGTCGCTCCAGGAGATGGTGAAGGGATCGGCGCTGGCCGCCTGGCCGTCCAGGGCCCGGCGGACGGGTAGGTCATCGTAGGAGCACCAGGTGATGTCCTCACCCTCCCGGGGGAGGATGAGGGCGTTGAGCTGGCCGTCGGCCTGAAGGACGCAGCCGCCATCGATGCTGATGATCTTTCGGTCCCGGCAGACCAGGGGCTCACAGCAGGGGTGCCCGGTGCGGTAGAGGGTCACCGGCCAGTGCCCCACCACGCAGTAATAGGGGAAGGAATGGCCCTGGGAGAGGAAGTCGTCGTTTTTCATGCACTTCCAGGCGTCCAGCTCCTCCATGTGATCGTAGGAGGGGACGCCGCCGTGGACGAAGACATAGCCCGGGGCGGTGAGGATGGTGGGCAGGCTCCGGAGGAAGTCCAGCTCGGGGGCGAACTGCTCCCGCAGGACGACCCGCAGGGCGGGCAGGTCCTCGGGGGAGGACACGGGCGCGCCGATCTCCATGGCCATCTGAGTGATGAGGGAGCGCTCCTTCCACACGCTCAGGTAGTAGCGGAAGAAGTCCCGGCCCAGGCCGGCGTTCTGGTCCACGAAGTCCACCGCCAGATTGTCGCAGTTGCCACACAGGGCGTGGACGGTGTGGGTCTGGGAGAGCTCCATGACATAGCGCAGGGTGGCCAGGCTGTCGGGACCCTTTTCGATGAGGTCGCCCACCAGCACCAGGGCGTCATCGGGGGTAAAGCCCACCTTGTCCAGCAGGCCCTTCAGCCAGGGCAGGTTTCCGTGGACGTCGCTGACCGCCAGCAGCCGTCCGTTGGTGGGAAAGGGGATGGGGCGGACCACCGCCTTCATGGGTCAGGACCTCCTTTTCACAGGCTTTGGGACGTTCAGAAGCGGGCGGCGTAGGCCACCCAGCCGTCCCGGTCCTTCCGGCCAAAGACGGTGAGGCCGTTCTTCTCCAGAGCGGCGCGGACCTCCTCGCAGCGGGTGTCGATGATGCCGGAACACAGGAAGACGCCGCCGGGGGCCAGCAGTTCCTCCACGTGGGCGGAGAGGGGGATGATGACGTCGGCCACGATGTTGGCCAGCACCACATCGTACTTCTGCTCAGCCAGACGGGCCTTCAGGGAGGCGTCGGAGAGGATGTCCCCGGCCAGCACGGTGTACTTGTCCCGGCCAATGCCGTTGAGGCCGGCGTTTTCGTAGGCCACGTCCACCGCCTTGGGGTCGATGTCCACACCGATGGCGGAGGTGGCCCCCAGCAGCAGGGAGGCGATGGACAGGATGCCGGAGCCGCAGCCCAGGTCCAGCACCTTGGCGCCCTCCTTCACCGACTGCTCGGTCCACTCCAGGCACAGGCGGGTGGAGGCGTGGTTGCCGGTGCCGAAGGTGAGGCCGGGGTTGAGGTAGAGGGCGGTCCGGCCGTCGGGCACGGGCTCCCCCTTCTCCCACTCGGGCACCACGTAGAGCCGCTCCCCGATGGAGAGGGGCTTATAGTATTTCTGCCAGCTGGTGGCCCAGTCGTTCTCCCGCAGGGGGGTGGTGGAGTAGGGCAGGTCGATGCCCGCCATCCACTTCTCCAGCTGGGCCTTGCCGTCGGCGTCGTCGGTGACGTAGAATTTCACCCGGGCGGCGCCCTTCATCCGCTCCAGCAGCTCGTCGTCCACGTAGTCCCAATACTGCCGGTTCTGCTCCAGAAAGGTCTTGAAATCGTTTTCATCTTCAATGGCCAGACCGGTGGCGCCGTTCATGGTCAGCTTGGCGCACAGGTCATCCAGTTGAGGTTCGGTGGTCTCCACCGTGACCTCCAGCCATGTCATATCCATAGATGCAGCTCCTTCGGAAAAATTACCGCTTGGTGCCCAGGAAGAAGAGGGCCAGCGTGCCGGGGCCGGAGTGGGCGCCGATGACGGGCCCCACGTTGTTGATGACCACGTCCTTGGTGCCGAAGCGCTTCTTCACGTCGGCGGCCACCTTCTCGGCGTCGGCCAGGCAGTCGCCGTGGCTGATGAAGACGGTGTCCACATCGGTGACAGTCTGCTCCATGTGGTCCACCAGGGCGGTGAGGGAAGCCCCGCGGCCTCTGGCCTTGCCCATGCTGATGAGGTGGCCCTCGTCGTCCACGTGGAGGACGGGCTTGATGGAGAGCATGGTGCCCACCACGGCGGTGGCGGCGGAGATACGGCCGCCCCGCTTGAGGAAGTGGAGGTCGTCCACGGTGAACCAGTGGCACAGATGGAGCTTGTTCTCCTCCACCCAGTCCCGGACCTCCTCAATGGACTTGCCCTTCTTCTGCTCCTGAACGGCGTGCCACACCAGCAGGCCCTGGCCCAGGGAGGCGCACAGGGTGTCCACGGTGTAGATCTTCCGGTCGGGGTACTGCTCGGAGAGCTCATTCACCGCGATGACCGAGGACTGATAGGTGGTGGACAGACCGGAGGAGAAGGCCAGCACCAGCACGTCCTTCCCGGCCTGGAGGAAAGGCTCCAGCATATTGGTGTACTCAGCCACGTTGACGGCGGAGGTGGTGGCCATCTCCCCGTCCCGGAGCATCTTGTAAAAGACCTTGGGGTCCATCTCCCGGTCGTCGGGGTAGTTGTGGTAGGTCTTGCCCTGGACCGTGAAGGACAGGGGGAGCACCTCTACCCCCAGCTCCTGGACCAGGCTGGCCGGCAGGTCGGCGGAAGAGTCGGTGACGATGACATAATCGCTCATATGGTAATTACCTCCCGTATAAAATGGAACATATACTCCGATTTGAGATCACTTTTTGCGGCGCTCCTGCTTCTCCTCCTGGGGGGCGATGAGGGAGAGGATGCGCTGGCAGGCCAGCTTGTCGGCATAGCTGCGCAGGGCCAGCCGCAGGGCCAGCCGGGGCAGGTCCTCCTGGCTCAGGTCGGGGTCCAGCACCTCGGCGGTGCAGTCCAGAGCCAGGGAGAGCTCCTGATAGAAGGCGGCGTACAGCTTTTCCGGGTCCCGGCCGGCGCTGCCGTTCTCCAGCAGGGTGCGGGTGTCCCGGACGGAGAGGACCTGCTTGAGGGCGCAGATGGCGGTGAGGTAGCCCAGGTGGGTCTTGTTGTACTTCTTGCCCTCGGCCCGGGGGAGCAGGACGTCCTTGATATAGTTGTTCACCATGGCGGGAGTCAGGGCCTCGCCGCCGTCATAGGAGATGAGCTGGCGGGAAATGTAGGAGATGACCTGGTCCATGTAGAGGCCGATGTCGGGAAAGCTGTCCCACACCATGGGGCGCTCCTCCTCCAGCCGGCGCTTCAGTTCTTCCAGTTCCTCCACCGTGGGTCACTCCTTGTCTTTCGTAGTTTTAAATATGACGTTTCAACATATCGATATGAATTATACCACGATTTCAGTGCCGCGTAAAGGGCCGTGAGAGGGCGAAAAAAGGCCCGGAGTCCTTCCGGCGAGCGGGCTCCGGGCATAGGGACGTGTCAGGCCTCCCTGGCGTCCAGATTGGTGGCGGCGGCAAAGAAGCCGGCCCACTGGGCCGAGCGGAAAAAGACCAGCTGACCGGGCAGACGGATGTCCTCCACGGTGAGGAAACGCTTTTTCTCCTCCCGCTCAGCCAGCAGGCCGTTGAGGTGGGTGAGCAGGCCCATGTCCAGCCACCCGCCCAGGTCCTGGGCCTCGTATTGGCAAGCCTCGCCGTTGAGGGTGAAGGTGAGGGTCCGCCTGCCGTCGGCGGCGGGGGAGAGCTCACCGCCGGAGAGGGCCACGGCCCCGTCGGTGAGGGCGGAGAGGCCCTGGAGCAGGTCCTGGTACATGGTGTCGGGGGAGGGGGATTCGGGGACCGTCACCAGGGCCTGGTCGGGCTCGTCCTGGGCCAGACGGCACAGGAGGGAGAGGTAGGCCGGGTCCTCGTAGGACTCGGGATGGGACTGGAAGTGGGCCTCCAGTTCAGGGGTAAAGCGGAAGCTCAGCCGCTTGAGGGTGGCCAGCTGTTGGTCCACCGGCACCGCCGGGCGGCGGAGCTGGGAGGAGAGGAGACCGGCAAAGTGGTCAAGATCCATAGATATTCCGTCCTTTCTCTCTCAGGGGGTGACACGGCGGGCCAGCTCCAGGGCCAGCCGGAAGTAGGCCTCCTTGGCGTCCTGGGGCAGCTTGCCCAGCAGGCCGGGGTCCCAGAAGTCGCCCCCCAGGTTGTCTTCGGTGTAGAGGAACTGGTAGAATTCCACGCCCCGGAATTGACACACCGCCGCGCAGGCGGCACACTCCATGTCCACGCAGAGGCAGCCCTCAGCCTGTCGCCGGGCCACGTTCCGCCGGGTCTCCCGGTAGAGGGCGTCGGTGGTCCAGGTGCGGCCCTCCACAAAAGGCACCCCCAGCTCCGTGAGGACCCGGGCGGTGCGGGGCGCGGTATCCAGAGCAATATAGTCCTCCTCCGGGGGAAGGTAGTGGTAGCTCACGCCCTCGTCCCGGCGGGCCGCCGTGGGGACGATGAGGTGGCCGTCGGGCAGGTCACGGGTCAGGGAGCCGCAGGAGCCGAAGAGAATAAAGCGGCGGGCGCCCCGGGCGATGACCTCCTCCATCATGCCGGCGGAGGCGGCGCCCCCCAGCAGGGTCTGGTAGAGGCCGAAGGTCTTGCCCTGGTAATCGATGGCGTAGATGGGAATCTGGAAAAAGACGGGCAGGTGGCCCAGCACACGGGTCCCCGGCCAGCCGGCGGCGGCCTGGGTCAGAGAGGGCTGGAAGGTGACCACCACCGTCTCGGGAAAGCCCTCCACCGGCGCGGCGGCGTGGCTGGGCTCCAGCACCGCCTCCCGGGCGGGGTCGTAGGCGTCCAGAATGCTCATGGGGACCTCCTTTTTTCCGGTGGGGAAGCGAAATGGGGCCTAAAAGTGTCTCTCCGTTCCCCAGAGGGATGAGAGCGGGCTGCGTAGTCGCGCAAGGAACGTTCAAAACCCGTTTCTTTTTCCCTGCTGGAAAAAGAACGGTTTTTGGAATCCAAAGAAAAAGGGGCTCCCGTGCGGGTTGAGTGGCTCCAAATAGGAATCCGGCGGCCCGTCTTTACGCCCCCGCCCAGCACCAGCACCGTCCACAGGTGACTCCGCCTGTGGAACAGGGAAAAGCCGTGGTTCTATCCCACATTTTTTCGCCGCCTGCGCGGGTGGGGGTCGGGGTGTGGCGCCGCTGACTGGGATTCCTTCTATTGTGGAGTGTGTCGGGATCGTCGCGCCCCACAATAGGAAGAGAGCCCCAGAAGGCAAAAGGAGCTGCTTTTCTGTTACTCCTCGTCCAGCTTGAGGACGGCCATGGCGTCGAAGCAAAGTCCGCTTCCCTTGGTTTCCGCCTGGCGGCGAAAACCCGGTCCGCTCCCTTGCTTCTCCTTTTCCCGTCGGACCCGCTGCGCTGGGCTCCGCCGGGAGGCCGCCTGCGGCGGCGGTTTACTCTTCGTCCAGCTTGAGGACGGCCATAAATGCCTCGGTGGGGAGCTGTACGCTGCCCAGAGAGCGCATCTTCTTTTTGCCCGCCCCACAAAAGGCATGGCCTTTTGCGGGGACCCCATGAAAGACTTCACATGCTCGGCGGAAGTGAATTCCGCCTGCGCCAAGGTTTTGGGCCGATGGCCCAAAACGCTTGCACGGCGCGTAACGCGCCGCCCCGCCATGCGGGTCCCCAGAGGGCAAAAGAAGCTGCTTTTCTGTTATTCCTCGTCCAGCTTGAGGACGGCCATGAATGCCTCAGTGGGAAGCTGGACGGAACCAAGACTCCGCATCTTCTTTTTGCCCTCTTTCTGCTTCTCCAGCAGCTTTTTCTTACGGGTGATGTCGCCGCCGTAGCACTTGGCCAGCACGTCCTTACGCATGGCCCGGACGGTCTCACGGGCGATGATCTTGCCGCCGATAGCCGCTTGGACGGGCACCTCGAAGAGCTGGCGGGGGATATTGTCCTTGAGCTTCTCGCACAGCCTTCTGGCTCGGCCATAGGCCTTTTCCCGGTGGGCGATGAAGGAGAGGGCGTCCACCTGGTCGCCGTTGAGCAGCAGGTCCACCTTCACCAGGTCGCTGACCTCGTAGCGGTCCAGCTCATAGTCCAGGGAGGCGTAGCCCTTGGTGCGGGCCTTCAGGGTGTCGAAGAAGTCGTAGATGATCTCATTGAGGGGCATGGAGTAGTGGAGCTCCACCAGGTTGGTGTCCAGGTACTGCATGTCCTTGAACTCCGCCCGCCGCTCCTGACACATGGGCATGATGTTGCCCACATAGTCCGGCGGGGTGAGGATGGTCACCTTGGCGTAGGGCTCCCGTGCCTCGGCGATGACGGCGGGATCGGGGTAGTTGTGGGGGTTGTCCACCTTGACCACGGCGCCGTCGGTCTTGGTGATCTCGTAGATGACCGAGGGCAGGGTGGTGATGAGGTCCAGGTTGAACTCCCGCTCCAGCCGCTCCTGGATGATCTCCATGTGGAGCATGCCCAAAAAGCCGCACCGGAAGCCGAAGCCAAGAGCCACGGAGGACTCGGGCTCAAAGGAGAGGGAGGCGTCGTTGAGCTGGAGCTTTTCCAGGGCGTCCCGCAGGTCGGGGTACTTGGAGCCGTCCTCGGTATAGATGCCGCAGTAGACCATGGGGCGGGCAGGGCGGTAGCCGGGGAGAGGCTCGGCGGCGGGCTGGTCGGCACCGGTGACGGTGTCGCCCACCCGGGTGTCCTTCACGTCCTTGATGGAGGCGGTGAAGTAGCCTACCTCGCCGGCAATGAGCTCAGAGCAGGGCTCCATGCCGATGGGGAGGAGGTGTCCGCACTCCAGCACCTGGTAGCTGGCGCCGGAGGCCATCATCTTCACGTTCATGCCGGTCTTGATGGTGCCCTCCATGACCCGGAAGTAGACGATGACGCCCCGGTAGGGGTCATACTGGCTGTCGAAGATGAGGGCCTGGAGGGGGGCGGCGGGATCGCCCTTGGGGGCGGGGATGTTCTGGACGATGTCCTCCAGCACGGCGGGGATGTTGATGCCCACCTTGGCGGAGATCTCGGGGGCGTCCTGGGCGGGAATGCCGATGACGTTCTCGATCTCGTCCTTTACCCGGTGGGGGTCGGCGGCGGGCAGGTCGATCTTGTTGATGACGGGGAGGATTTCCAGGTCGTGCTCCACAGCCAGGTAGGTGTTGGCCAGGGTTTGGGCCTCGATGCCCTGGGCGGCATCCACCACCAGAATGGCGCCCTCGCAGGCGGCCAGGGAGCGGCTCACCTCGTAGTTGAAGTCCACGTGGCCCGGGGTGTCGATGAGGTTGAGCTCGTAGTTCTCACCGTCCTCGGCCTTGTAGTTGAGGCGCACCGCACGGGCCTTGATGGTGATGCCGCGCTCCTTTTCCAGGTCCATGTTGTCCAGCAGCTGGGACTCCATCTCCCGCTGAGACACCGCTCCGCACAGCTCAATGAGCCGGTCGGACAGCGTGGACTTGCCGTGGTCAATGTGGGCGATGATGGAAAAATTGCGGATTTTACTTTGATCGGTCATAGATAAAACCTCCGGTAGGGGGATAGAGAAAACGATGCATGGGGAAATGGATGAACCTCAGGCAGGGGCGGTTATTTGCTGCCGTCGGCCTGATAGGCGGCTACACGGCGGCTGATGCGCTCACCGGTGTTGTGGATGATCTGCAGGAGGGACTGATAGGCGCCGGGGTAGGCCTGGGTGAGCATGTCGTGGTTGATGGGGGGCAGGCTTCCGGCCTCCTTCACCTGGCTGGCTAGGGCATCCACGTACTCCACCTCGGCGCAGGTCATGTCGGCGTTGGCAAGACCTGAGACGAACCGCCGGGCGGGGATGGTGAAGAAGTCCTCGTTATTGTTGCCGTCGGCCCGGTAGAGGTGGCGGAACATTTTATAGATGGCGGTGCTCAGGTAGTCGGAACAGGCCCGGATCGCATCCTTGCTGCCCGACTTGCCCAGCAGGTCAAAGAGGACGCCGATGGAATTGACCAGCAGCTTCTTGGACAGCGTGGCCATGATGCTGCCCCGGAGGACGTTGTCCTTTTCGGCGCTGTAATCAAAGAGGCTCTCGGCGTCCACGATGGTGGTGCCGTCCCGGCTGAGGGTCCGGCCCAGAAGAAAGTCGGCCGATACGCCGTAGTAATCACAGGCCTTCACCACAAAGGCGAGACCGGGCTCACGGATGCCGTTTTCGTAGTGGCTCAGCAGGGCCTGGGAGATCCCCAGATCCTTGGCCACCGAGCGCTGGGAAATGCCCTTTTCCTTCCGCAGCAGGGTCAGGGAGCGGGAAAAATCCGAACTCATATTCGTTACACCTCGCAAAAAACAGTATGTATAGTATAGTTTGTAAAATACAAAAAGTAAAGCGTAAAGTTTCAGATTCTGGACAATTTGGGCATTGTGATGGAGAAAGGCTTGATGTATAATGTAACTTACCGGAGAAACTACGAATACACACATGGAGGCGTGTAAACATGTTTGAGAATCTGGTTGAAAAGCTGAAAAAGAATCCCACCACCCTGGTCTTCACCGAGGGCCCCGATCCCCGTATTCTGGAGGCCGCTTCCCGGCTGAAGAAGGAGGGCATCCTGGAGCCCCTGCTGGTGGGCAACCCCGAGGAGGTCCAGGCCGCCGCTGCCAAGGGTGGTTTTGACATCACTGACATCCGCATCGTGGACCCCGCCAACTACCGCCGCATGGACGAGCTGGTGGAGAAGATGGTGGAGCTGCGCAAGGGCAAGATGAGCCCTGAGGAGTGCAAGGCCGCCCTGCTGAAGGGCAACTACTTCGGCACCATGCTGGTGAAGCTGGGCGTGGCCGACTGCCTGCTGGGCGGCGCCACCTACTCCACCGCCGACACCGTCCGTCCCGCCCTGCAGCTGGTCAAGACCAAGCCCGGCAGCAAGAGCGTGTCCTCCTGCTTCGTTCTGGTCCGCGAGCGGGCCGACGGCAGCGAGGAGAAGTACGTCATGGGCGACTGCGCCATCAACATCGAGCCCTCCGCCGAGGAGATGGCTGAGTGCGCCATCGAGTGCGCCCACACCGCCGAGATCTTCGGCATCGACCCCAAGGTGGCCATGCTGAGCTACTCCACCAAGGGCTCCGGCAAGGGCGAGAAGGTGGACAAGGTGGTGGAGGCCCTGAAGCTGGCCCAGGCCGCCGCGCCCGAGCTGGCCATCGACGGCGAGCTGCAGTTTGACGCCGCCTTCTCCCCCGTGGTGGCCCAGACCAAGTGCAAGGGCTCTCCCGTGGCTGGCCAGGCCAACGTCTTCATCTTCCCCGAGATCCAGGCCGGCAACATCGGCTACAAGATCGCCCAGCGTCTGGGCGGCTTCGCCGCTTACGGCCCCATCCTCCAGGGCCTGAACGCCCCCATCAACGACCTCTCCCGCGGCTGTGACGCCGAGGAGGTCTACAACATGGCCATCATCACCGCCGGCCTGAAGTAATTTTACAGAGTGATCTTTGCCCCGCACCGTCTGTCTCCCGGATGGCGCGGGGCTTTTTTCGGCGAGGACGGTCCGGCCACGGCCGGAAAGGAACAGTCAAAAAGGACCCGCCCTGGGGCGCTGAACTGCCCCAGATTGTGCGGACAGTACAAAAAAGAGCCCTTAGTAGGAAAGATTAAGTTTTAAGCGGAGAGGCGTCGCGCCAGCGGCGCCTCTCCAGTTTTTAACTGGATGCGCTCATGGTTATAGAAGTAAATATAGCGGTCAATCATCTCATTGGCTTCGGAAAAGGTCGCCGGTTTGTGGCGGTAAATACATTCTGTTTTGAGGATAGAGAAGAAATTTTCCGCCATGGCGTTGTCGTACGGGTTTCCTTTCCTTGACATGGATGGTGTGATTCCGTATGCTTGAGTCAGATTGAAGTATGCTGCAGAGGTGTACTGAAATCCTTGGTCGCTGTGGAGCTGCAACTCCGCAGCGACCCTCTTTTTCTCCTGTTTCATTGCCAGATGAACGGTATCCAGAACCAAATTCACTGTCTGCTGGGTTCCAGTCTTGTAGGCGATGATGCTGTTGTCATAGAGGTCCCGGATTATGGAAAGGTACAGCACACCCTGCCTGGTGTGGATGTAGGAGATGTCTGTTACCCATTTGCTGTTAGGTTTGTCCGCATGGAACTCCCTGTTCAGCAGATTCCTGTATTTGTGTGCCTGCCGCCCCATCTGCTGCCATTTCCTGCGGCGGCGGATCTCCGAGAGCAGATCATATTTCTTCATGATTCGCAGCACAGTTTTGGGATTGCAGAAGATATTCCGGCTTTTCAGCCACAGCCACATCCGCCGGTAGCCGTAGGTGCGGAAGCTGCGTTCCCGCTGCTGTGCGATGAGCCCCGCAAGAGCCGCATCCTTTTCTGGCTTGCCTAGGCGATGGACAAAAGCATAGTAGCCGCTTCTGGACACTCCAAAGAATTTGCACATGACTGCCACTGGATACTCTGTCCTGTGACGATAGATGATATGATACTTTACCTTTGCTCTCACTTCCTCGTATAATAAGATTTGCAGACAGTTTAAAGTGTATCTGCTTAGTTCACTTTTAACGATCAGCAGGCTTCGGGATACCCGTGATACAATGGCTGTAGGACAGCAGGGTCAAGTTCTATCACTTCCAGTTGAACCGCAAGGCTGCTTCAAGGAAAGTCCGTTCCCCTGAACCGGAAGTTAGCTGCAAACTCATTGGCTGTTTGCCGGAGCAAGACCGCCCTTTCAGCAGTGAGGGCTATCGCATT
>NZ_LR130816.1:540364-1194504 GCF_900626145.1 Intestinimonas timonensis
ACAACGCGCCTGACATGAGCCAGACGGATGAAGCCTGGGCCGAATCTTTCCTCCCGGTGAACGCACCCCAGGAATGCAGAAGTCCTAAATCATAATAGAACTGCAGGCCGCCATCTCAATGCACAGGCACTGAGATGGCGGCCTTTTTATGCGCAGGGAGATTTGACGGTTACGTTCAATACGTTTTCCGCGGTAACACGCGGTTCTAATATGACATAGTGGTTCTTTTTTCGGCGTATCACGGCCTGCATATGTACACTTTTCATCAGGCGGTAAATCCGCTTGTGGTTGTAGTTCCTTTTGAGCCGGCTGTTCACATTCAGCGTCATACGGCGATAACCGTAGATGCCTTTTACTTCGCTGTACAAACGGATGATCTCTTCCAGCAAGCGGGTATTTTCTTTTCCTGAGGTGCTTTCCTTCCGGTGAATCCATTTGTAGTAAGAACAGCGGGGAATCCCGGATAACGTGCATAACGATGCGATCTCATATCCTTTTTCCTGATGAAGCGTATGGATCGCCTCATAGACCTTTCTGCGGCGTGTGAGCCTGTTTACCGCCTCCCATCGAGTTCGTTCAATTTTTTTAAGAAATCGTTCTCCATTTGAAGCCTTCTGTTTTCCGCTTCCAGCTTCCGCAGCTTTGCCGCAGCTTTTTCCTCCACGCTGTATTCGGCAGGAGGGCGGCGTTTCCCACGGCGGTCAAGCAACCCGGTTTCTCCCTGCTCCTGATATTTTTTGACCCAGTTATAGATCTGCTGGTAGGTGATTTTGTACTGCTCGCTGGCCTGCCGGTAATCCAACCGGTGCCCGATGCAATATAACACTGCCTGCAATTTTTCTTCGTACGATAATTTCTTCTTTTCGGCCATACCGCTTTCCTCCTGCGCTCTGCGCGTTTTGAAGTCCCTATGGCCTTGATTATACAACGTAATCCATTGCTGCAAAACCGCATGGGA
The DNA here is from genome assembly GCF_900626145.1 of Intestinimonas timonensis. Taxonomy (GTDB): domain Bacteria; phylum Bacillota; class Clostridia; order Oscillospirales; family Oscillospiraceae; genus Intestinimonas; species Intestinimonas aquisgranensis. The sequence continues at coordinate 541,323 of NZ_LR130816.1, forward strand.
GGATATCCCGTATTTGCGGCACATGGCGTCCAGCGACCCTTCTCCGCTTAAATAGTCCTCCACGGCCGCCAGCTTGAGCGACGACGGGTAACTGGTAAAACCCTTTTTCGGATGCAGACCCGCAGGCCCCTCCGTCTGATATTTCCGCAGCCATGCCTGGAAAGTGCTCAATCGTATGCCTAACTCTTCCCGGATCTGTGTGGAACCCTTACGGATCGCTAGGTAGTCCTCCACAGCCTGAATCTTTACCTACGGCGGTATTCTGCCTTTTAAACTCATGATAATTGCTCCCTCCGTTTCGACAGTTTTGTTTTTTCGCTGTCTACTTTAAAGGGAGCATATCAAAACAAAAAGCCGCTGTTTCCGAAAGGAAACAGCGGTTTTTTAGATGGCGCGGAGCTGGAAGGCCCTGGTTTACCGATGTACTGACCTCAGTGGGTACGGGCTTTTCGCCTTTTGATCCTGGATTGCCATTTTTATTTGACAGCAGGCTATTATGGCTAAAAATAAGGCTAAAAACTGTTTTGAGCAAAACAAAATCCCCTGAAGCCTTGCGGCTTCAGGGGATTGATCTGGTGGACGATACAGGACTTGAACCTGTGACCTCCCGCACGTCAAGCGGATGCTCATACCAGCTGAGCTAATCGTCCAGACAGCGTAGATTATATTACCACGCTTCTGGACAAGTGTCAAGCCCTCTGGAGAAAAAAGTGAAAAATTTATTTGGGGTCAGCCGCCCATGTAGGAGAAATGCATGTAGTCGTGGTAGCCGTAGGAGATATCGGAGTCCCACTCCCAGGCGTCGCCGCCCCAGCTCCAGCCGTGCTCGGCGAAGATACGCACCACAGAGCTGTCAGGACCGATGGAGTAGGGGTCTGTGCCCGGGGTCCAGTGGCTCCCGGCCAGTACCTGTCCATCCCGGATCTGGCAGTTCTCATTGGCGTTGATGTCGATGGCGGTGCCGCAGTTGTGCTCGCCGGTGGCGGAATCGCCCCGCCAGGAGTAGCCGCCCACATCGTGGATGGGGAACTGCTCGGGGTCGTTGTAGATCTCGGTAAAGATCTCCGTCACGTCCTGGGCCAGAGCGGCGTGGACAGTGAGAGACATGGTGGAGGGGGTCTTGACGCCGTTTGAGAGCTTCCACACCGGCACGGTGATGGTGGTCATGGCGGCCTCGGCATCCTCCTTGCTGGAGAAGCGCCGCTTGTCCTGGCTACCGAAGAGGAGGAGATACTTTCTGGGATTCTCGCCCTGGTAGCCCAGCAGGAAGTCCTGGGTCCAGTAGTCGTCATAACTGGCCTCACCGCGGTCCACCTTCTCCCAGAACTGGGCCTCCTGGATCTCGGCTTGGGTCATGGGAGCGAAGGCCAGGGTGTAGATGTCGCAGGCCGTGCTGATGGAGGTGACGTAACTGCCGTCATAGTTGTAGTAGCCGGGCTCCACCTGGTAGGCCAGATAGGACAGAGAATCGCCCACAGAGACATTCATCTGCTGGTCGGGGAGGATGGACTGGCCGGTGGTTTGATCCACCACCCGGACGGTCACCATCTTCTGCTCGCCGTAGTGGACCTGGTCCACCAGGCTCAGCACCCGCATGAGCAGCACGGCGCCATCCGAGCGCTGGATGGTATCGGCGCAGCCGAAGGAGCCGTCGGTGCGTCCGGAGACCACACCGTGATCGGCCAGAGCCGACACCGCCGCCTGGTGGAAGGGGTCCATCTGGTTCCAGTCGGTGAAGGAGGCGGCATTGGCAGGCTGCCAGCCGTAGACGCCTGCGTTTTCGGGCAGGGCTCTGGAGAGGATGATGGCGGCGTCCTGACGGGATACAGGGTCGGAGAGGCTGCCGCCCTGGAGGACGGGCAGCGGATCACCGCTGTCCAGGTAGCCGGCGTACAGAGCCGCCTGGAGCCCGGCCTGATCCCAGGCCAGACCAGTGCTCAGAGCGGCGGCGTATTCACCGGGGGCAAAGGTGCGGGCGAACATGGTGAGAAACTGCCCCCAGCTCAGGGTTCCGGAGGGGTCGATACGGCCGTTGCCCACGCCCTGGATGATACCCAGATCGGCGGCCTGGGTCATGTCGTCATAGGCCCAGTGGGAGACAGGCAGGTCGGTGTAGGACTGCGCGGAGGCGGCGGCAGGGAGGACAAGAAGAGCAGCCAGGGCAAGGGCACAGACGCGTTTCCAGATCCTCATGATTTCTCTCTCTCTCTTTTCTCTTTTTAATTTTGGGTCACTTCAGTGCCTTGGATACGGTTTTGAAAGCAGGGGTGCCGGAGACCTTCAGCAGGTCGAAAGCGGCGCCCTCGGCGGTGAGGACGCAGGCGCCCATTCGGTCCATGAGGGCCAGACCGCTCTGATAATTGTGGGGGAAGCGGGAACAGATGGCGTCCCCGATGGGGAAAACCTTGTAATCCTGCTCCAGCAGGCTGCGGACCGTCTGGTAGACGCACACGTGGGTCTCGGTGCCGCAGACCATGACGCTGTGCCGGCCCAGCTCCTCCAGCACCGGCAGCATGCCGTCCCGGGCGGCATCAAAGGAGGACTTCTCCAACATGCGGACGTCCGGAGGCAACAGCCCGGCCACCTCAGGCACGGTGGGCCCCAGTCCCTTGGGGTACTGCTCGGTGACCACCACGGGGATGTTCAGGGCCTGGGCGGCGGTGAGGAGGATGCCGGTGTTCCGGCAGACACGGGCCTGCTCCTCCATGGCAACCATGAGCTTGGTCTGAACGTCGATGATGAGGAGAACGGCGTCCTCCGCGTCCAGGTGGAAACGGGTAAGCGGATTGGTTCGATCCATAAGCATGTCCTTTCCGGGGCGCTGCCCCTCTCATATTTGCCCGGATGGTACGGGCGGGTCGGCCTGGGCACCCTCCTCGAAGGGCCCCAGCTCGTCAATGGTGTGCTTGGCCAGACGGACCAGAATGTGCCGCAGCTGGCTCAGGTACTCCTCCGGCGGGATCTGCGCCCCCTCAGTGAGCCAGCGGATGATAGAGATGAGGATGGCGTCGCTGAAAAAGGTGACATAGAAGTCCACATGCTCCACGCCGTCAAAGATGTCTTGGGCGAAGAAGGACATGATGGGAGCGATGGCCTGTCCGAAATACTCCCGGAAGGAGTTCTGGCCGGAGATGAGCAGCGCGCTGCGGTAGAAGGTCTGCTCCCGGTAGAAATAGGCACACATGTCCGCCAGGAGCGCCCAGCCGCTGTGGTAGGCCTCCGGACGGATGGTCTGGAGAAACTCGGAGTCGAAGATCCAGTTCACCAGGTCGTACTTGTCCCGGAAGTGATAGTAAAAGCTCTTCCTGCTCATACTGCAGGCCTGGCAGATATCGCCCACGCTGATCTTGGAGAAGGGCTCGGTGCGCATCAGCTCCTTCATGGCCTGCGCCAGAGCGCGCTTTGTGATGTTGGAATCCGGCATGACATCACCTCCCGGCGCGGCAGCCGCGCCTTTGGCCGGGACCAGACCCGGACGGCGGTCCGTCCCTCCGGATGGTCAGAATCCGGCGGCACAAAAAAGGTGCCGTCAGGAATGATGTGGAAAACAATGAAAAAGAAGCTGCCTGAAAATATGGACGATGTTCCATAAAAACAGCCCCGGACCGCAGGTCTAACAGGCATTATTATAGCAGTCTGGTGTGATTTTTTCAAGCCGCCGCCGGGGAGGGTCAGGCCCGGGTAATGTCGTTGATCCACACGCGGGAGCGAAACCGGCGCACACCGGCGCCGAATTTGGTGACCTGCTCCATGGTGATGCCCACGTAGACCCAGAAGATGCCCCATTTGAGGACCAGGCCGAAGAGGACGGTCAGGGGCAGGGCCACACACCAGAGAGGGAGGGTATCAATGCGCATGGCGGCCCGGACGTCGCCGCCGCCCCGGAGAACCCCCACGGTATTGTTGCTGTTGAAGGCCCGGAGGGCCAGGAAGACGCCGGTAAAGGTGAGCATCATGGTAGCCGTCTGGGAGGCGGTGTCGGAGAGGAGGAAGCGGGGATACACTGCCCAGGGCAGCACCCACCAGGCCGCCGCCGCCAGAAGAAGACCGATGATACCGCCGGCGGCCAGGGCCAGGGTGTCCATGACGGCCCCCACCTGATAGACCGACTCCTTCCCACGGCCGGCGCCGATCTCCCGGCCCACGATGATGGCGGTGGTGCCGCTGATGGCGAAGATGACCACGGTACAGATGTCCTCAATATTGCCGGCCAGGGCACGGGCAGCCAGGATCTCGGTGCTCCCCTCCATGTGGCCCATGACCACCTTATAAAGGGAGGTGCCCAGGCCCCAGAGGGTCTCGTTGACCACCACGGGGCCGGAGTAGCGCAGAAAGCGCCACAGCAGCTCGGTGCCAGGGCGGAGGAGCAGCCCCAGCCGCAGGCGGAAGCGGCGGTTGGCGAGGGCATATACGACCATGACCAGGAATTCCACCACACGGGAGAGGAAGGTGGCCGTGGCGGCGCCGGTGACCCCCAGTTGAGGGGCGCCCAGGTTGCCGAAGATGAGCACCCAGTTGAGGAAGGTGTTGGTGCACATGGAGATGGAGAAGATGATGAGCCCCAGACGGGGATGCTCCATGCTCCGGTGGGCGCCCACGTAGACGCCGGTGATGCTGTTGAGGATGTAAGAGGGCCCTACGATACGGGCGTAGCTCGCCGCCAGCTCCACCAGGGCAGGGTCGTTGGTGAGCAGGCCCATGAGCTGTGTCGGGAAGCCGCTCATGGCCAGGGCGAAGAGGAGCGAGATGGCGCCGGCCACGTAACAGCCCACGCCGATGACCCGGTTGATGCTGTCGGTGTCTCCCTTGCCCCAGTACTGGCTGATGAGGACGGAGGAGCCGCTCTGGAGGCCGAAGATCACCAGCTGTATCACAAAGACGGGGATGTTGGCCAAGGTCACCGCCGCCAGTGGGGCCTCTCCCAGGGCGCCCACCATGAAGGTGTCCACCAGACCCAGGGACGTGGTGATAAGGTTTTGGGCCACGATGGGCAGGGCCAGGGTCACCACGTCCCGGTAAAAGGCCCTGTCCCGCCTCATATGGGCCAGCACGGCCTTACCGGGCGGCGACCCGGGCGGAGGTGATCTCCACCAGGGCCTGCACCAGGGCGTCACACTCCTCCGTTGTGTTCTCCGGAGAGAAGGATACCCGCAGCGCCCCCAGCAGCTCGGCCTTGGGCCGGCCGGTGGCGGCAAAGACGTGGCTGGGCTTGCCCCGGTGGCAGGCCGAGCCGGAGGAGACGCAGATGCCGCGGTCGCTGAGCTCCCGCACCAGCATCTCGCTGGGGTAGCCCGGCAGGGAGACGGCGCAGATGTGGGGGGCGTCCCCGTGGCTCACCACCACGCCCTGGGGCAGAGCGGCGGAAAAGGAGTCCAAAAAGTAATTTTTAGTATCTTCAATCCGCTTTGTATACTCCTCCCGGTGGTCCAGCCAGGCCTGGCAGGCAGCGGCCAGGGCGGCGATCTGGGCGGTGGGCTCGGTGCCGGGCCGCATGCCGCTCTCCTGACCGCCCCCCAGCATCAGGGGTTTGAGCTTCAGGCCCTTGCGGATATAGAGGGCGCCGATGCCCTTGGGGGCCCGGACCTTGTGGCCGCTGATGGTGAGCAGGTCCACCCCCAGGTCCTTGGGGGTGAAGGGCACCTTGAGAAAGGCCTGGACGGTGTCGGTGTGGAGAAGGGCGGGGGAGCCGGAGGCGCGGATGGCCTCCGCGGCCTCCTTCACCGGAAGGATGGTGCCCAGCTCGTTGTTCACCAGCATCATGGACACCAGCACCGTGTCCGGCCGCAGGGCGGCGGCCAGGTCCTGAGGATCGATACGGCCCCACCGGTCGGGACGCAGGTAGGTCACCTCATAGCCCTGATTGGCCAGGGCACGGACCGGCTCCAGCACGGCGGAGTGCTCGATGGCGGTGGTGATGATGTGGCGGCCCTTCCGCTTGCCGTACTCCACCGCGGCCCGGATGGCCCAGTTGTCCCCCTCGGTGCCGCAGGAGGTGAAGAAGAGCTCCTCCGGCAGGCAGCCCACCGCCGCCGCCACTGTGGCCCGGTCGGCCTGAAGCCGCTCCGCCGCTGCCGCGCCGTGGGCGTACCGGGAGGAGGGGTTCCCAAAGCCCTCCGTCATGACGGCCATGGCGGCCAGGGCCGCCTCAGGGCACACCCGGGTGGTGGCCGCGTTGTCCAGATAGATCATGTGCTCCTGCGCTCCTTCTCTTGTCTCAAAACAGATGGTTTTCGGGCCGAAAAGAGGCGTGTGCGGCCCGCAGATAAACAATATTCTACCGCCGCTGGGGAAAACCGTCAAGAGGCGGCGGAACGGGGTCGGTGAAGGGCGGGTTTTTGGTAGATTTGCGGCGGGATAACGGTTGACAGACCGGCTCAGGGAAGATATACTAAATTCCGACGGAATTACAAGGATTTGCAGGGCGGGCCAAGCCCCCGCCCGGGAAAGGAAGGACATTCATGAGCGCAATCAAGCTCCGGGAGAACATCTGGTCTGTAGGCATCCAGAACCCCGCCCTGCGGGTGTTCGACATCGTGATGGAGTCCAAGTACGGCACCAGCTACAACGCCTACCTGGTCACCGGCGGGGAGAAGACCGCCCTCATCGAGGCCGTCCACAGGGACTACTTCGACGAGCTGGTGCTGAACGTGGAGGAGGTCATGCCCATCGAGAAGGTGGACTACCTCATCATGAACCACACCGAGCCCGACCACTCCGGCGGCGTCCGGGCCCTGCTGGACCGCTGCCCCAACCTGACGGTGCTTTGCTCCGCCTCGGCCAAGAAGTTCCTGAGCGCCATCGCCAACGAGACGTTCCCCTGCCAGGTGGTGAAGAACGGGGACACCCTGGACCTGGGCGGCAAGACCCTCACCTTCATCTCCGCCCCCCTGCTCCACTGGCCCGACTCCATGTTCACCTGGGACGAGGCCGACAAGACCCTTTTTACCTGCGACTTCCTGGGCGCCCACTTCTGTGAGCCCTCCATGGTGGACACCGGCATCCACGCCGTCTACCGCCGGGCCTACGAGGGGGAGCTGCGCTACTACTTCGACTGCATCTTCGGGCCCTTCAAGCCCGCCGTGCTGGACGGCCTGGACAAAATGCCCGCCGAGGCCGAGCTGGTGTGCACCAGCCACGGTCCCTGCCTCACCACCGCCACCCTGGCCCAGGTGAAGGAGTGCTACCGCCAGTGGGCCACTCCCGCCCCCCGGCCCGCCGTGAAGACCGCCGCGGTGCTCTACTGCTCCGCCTACGGCTGCACTGCCGCCCTGGCCAAGGCTGCCGCCCAGGCCCTGACCGACGACGGCTGCCAGGTCACCACCGTGGACCTGGTGGACCCCCAGGGCGCCGACGTGGCCGGCCTGGTGAACGGCTGTGACATCGTCCTCTTCGGCGCCCCCACCATCAACCGCTCCGCCCCCGAGGCCATCTGGAACGCCGTCCACGCCGTGGACGCCATCAACACCCGGGGCCGGGCCGCCGGCGCCTTCGGCTCCTTCGGCTGGACCGGCGAGGCCGCCGGCATGGTCCACGAGCAGCTCAAGCAGCTGAAGTTCGCCGTGCCCGAGGCACCCTTCAAGGTCTGCTTCACCCCCACCGAGGACGACCTGGCCGCTGTGGCCGCCTGGGCCAGCTCCGTGGCCGCCCTGGTAAAGGACCCCGCCCCCGCCGCTCCTGCCAAGAACCAGAAGTACATCTGCAAGCTGTGCGGCTACATCTACGACCCCGCTGCCGGTGATCCCGACCGCGGCGTGGCCCCCGGCACCGCCTTTGACGATGTGCCCAGCCTGTGGACCTGCCCTCTGTGCGGCATGGACAAGGCCATGTTCAAGCCCCTTTAAGGATCGAATGACAAAACCGAAAACCGGAGACGCCCCAACAGCGTCTCCGGTTTTTTCGGCGTGAGGGAGGGATACCATGAAGGAGCGAGACGACCGTCTGGTGCTGGACGCGGCGGCACTGGCGGGGGAGATCCTGCTGGAGAGCGGCGCTGAGATCTTCCGGGTGGAGGACACCATTTACCGCATCGCGGCGGCCTACGGGGTGGAGGAGGCGGAGGCCTTCGTCCTCAGCAGCGGCATCTTTCTCACCTCCGAGGGAGAGGGCCGCAAGACTTTTGCCCGGGTCAAGCACATCCCCCTGGTGGGGGCCCGGCTGGACCGTGTGAGCGCCGTCAACCAGCTCTCCCGGGAGATCGAGCAGGGGCTCCACACCCCGGAGGAGGCCATGGAACGGCTGAAGGAGATCCGGGCCATGCCCCGGCTGCCCGCCTGGCTCCAGGTCCTGGCCTCGGGGGTGGGCAGCGGCTGCTTCTGCATCCTCTTCGGCGGAGATTGGGCCGACGCCCTGGCTGCAGCGGCGGCGGGGCTGGTCCTCTACCTCTACCTCCTCTTTGTGGTGAAGGGGCGGCTCTCCAAGATCGCCTCCAACATCACCGGCGGCGCTCTGGTGACTCTGATCTGCGTCCTCCTCTACGGCGCGGGACTGGGCCACCACCTGGACATGATGATCATTGGCGCCATCATCCCCCTGGTGCCCGGGGTGGCCTTCACCAACGGCATCCGGGACATCGCCGACGAGGACTACATCGCCGGGTCGGTGCGGCTGCTGGATGTGCTGCTGGTCACCTTCTGCATCGCCTTCGGGGTGGGCGCCGTCATGGCCGTCCACCACACCCTCACCGGGCTGTAAGGGGGTGGCTGCCGTGTTGGAATGGATCGCCCAGGTCCTCTCGGCGGCGGTGGGCACCGCCGCCTTTGCCCTCCTATTCAGCGTGCCCCCCAACTGCTATCTCCGCTGCGGCGTCATCGGCGGCCTGGGGTGGCTGTGCTACCTGGCCCTGGACCGGCTGGGGCTGGGGACCATCGTCTCCATCTTTGCCGCCACCGCCCTGGTGGTGTTCTGCTCCCGGTACTCGGCGGTGCGCCGCCGGTGCCCTGTCACCCTCTTCCTCATCCCTGGTATCTTTCCCCTGGTGCCCGGCGCGGGCATCTACTGGACGGCCTACTATGTGGTCACCGACCAGATCGATCTGGCAGCCCAGAAGGGCTTCTCTACCCTGAAGGCGGCGGTGGCCATCGTGCTGGGTATCCTGCTCATCTTCGAGCTGCCCCAGGGCGTCTTCCGAGCCCTGGCGGAGCGACGGAGGAAATAAAAAAGCGTGTGGACAGATCGTCCACACGCTTTTTTCTTTTTATTCATCTGAGCATGCTTAACCCTGCTTGGCGGGCACCTTCCAGATGTCACGGGCGTAGTCCCGGATGGAGCGGTCGGCGGCAAAGATGCCGGACTTGGCGATGTTGATGAGGGCCATCTTGTTCCACTGCTTGGGGTCCAGATAGGTCCGGCCGGCCCGCTCATGGGCCTCACGGTAGCTCTGGAAGTCGGCCAGGAGCATATACTCGTCGGCCATACCGCCGTTGGCGCCGAAGAGGAGCCGGTTGGCGATGTCGGAGAAGCTCACCCCGTCGCCGAAGCCCTGGGTGATCTGGTCCAGAACGGCCTTCAGCAGGCCGTCACGCATATAGTACTCGTAGGCGCGATAGCCCTTGCTCTTCTTCTCAGCCACCTCGTGGGCCTTCAGGCCGAAGAGGAAGATGTTCTCGTCGCCCACCTGCTGGTGCATCTCCACGTTGGCGCCGTCCAGGGTGCCGATGGTGAGGGCGCCGTTCATCATGAACTTCATGTTGCCGGTGCCGCTGGCCTCCTTGCCGGCGGTGGAGATCTGCTCGGAGAGCTCGCTGGCGGGCATGAGCTTCTCGGCCAGGCTCACCCGGTAGTTCTCCAGGAAGACCACCTGGAGCCGATCCTTGCAGACGGGATCGCTGTTGACGGCCTGGGCCAGGGAGTTGATGAGGTGGATGATGTCCTTGGCCACGGAGTAGCCGGGGGCCGCCTTGGCGCCGAAGAGGTAGGTCCGGGGGGTGAAGTCGAAGTGGGCGTTGTTCTTGAGCTGCTGGTAGAGGTAGGTGATGTGCATCACGTTGAGGAGCTGGCGCTTGTACTCGTGGAGGCGCTTGACCTGCACGTCGAACATGGCGTCGGTGTTGAGCACCACGCCGGACTCCCGGGCCACATAGGCGGCAAAGTTCCGCTTGTTCTCGGCCTTGATGGCGGCCAGCCGCTCCAGCACGGAGGCGTCGTCCTGGTACTTGAGCAGGCACTCCAGCTGCTCGGGGTGGAGCTGGTAGCCCTTGCCGCCGCAGTCCTGGATGAGGGCGTCCAGCTTGGGGTTGATCTCACTGAGCCAGCGGCGGTGATCGATGCCGTTGGTCACGTTCTTGAACTTGTCGGGGATGCGGACGTACACATCGTGGAAGGTCTCCCGCTTGAGGATGTCGGAGTGAAGGGCGGACACGCCGTTCACCGCGAAGCAGGCGCATACGCACAGGTTGGCCATGCGGACCTCGCCGCCCCAGATGATAGCCTGGTCACGGACCTTGGACTGGTCGCCGTGGAAGTACTCGTTGAGCTGCGCCTGGTAGCGGTTGCTGATCTCCACCAGGATCTGCCAAATGCGGGGCAGCAGGGACTCAATGAGCTGCTGGGGCCAGCGCTCCAGGGCCTCCACCATGATGGTATGGTTGGTGTAGGCCACGGTGTTGGTGACGATGTGCCAGGCCTCGTCCCAGGTGTAGCCCTCCTCGTCCAGCAGGATGCGCATGAGTTCGGGGATCACCAGGGTGGGATGGGTGTCGTTGATCTGGATGACATGCTTCTGGTGGAAGTTGCGCAGAGTGCCGTACTCCGCCTTGTGCTGCCGGCAGATGCACTGCACGGTGGCGGAAACGAAGAAGTACTGCTGCTTCAGACGCAGGGACTTGCCCTCGTAGTGGTTGTCCTCGGGGTAGAGGACCTTGGCGATGGACTCGGCCATGGCCTTCTGCTCGGTGGCCTTCAGGTACTCGCCGCGGGAGAAGAGGGACATGTCCAGGGGAGTGGGGCTCTTGGCGTCCCACAGCCGGAGGACGTTGACGTGGTCGGTGCCGTAGCCGGCGATCTCCATGTCCTTGGGCACGGCCAGCACGTCGTTGCCGCCCTCATAGACCACGGAGTGGCTGCCGTCGGGGTTCCACACGTCCTTCACGGTGCCGCCAAAGTGGACCTTCTCGGTCTCATCCATCTTGGGGATGAGCCAGCAGTCGGAGATGTCCAGCCAGTTGTCGGGCAGCTCTACCTGCTGGCCGTCCACGATCTTCTGCTTGAAGAGACCCAGCTCGTAGCAGATGGAGTAGCCGGTGGCGGGGATCTCCAGGGTGGTCATGGACTCCAGGTAGCAGGCGGCCAGACGGCCCAGACCGCCGTTGCCCAGGCCGGCGTCGGGCTCCACCTCGAAGAGGTCGGGGGCGGAGAAGCCCAGATCCTCAATGGCCTCCTTCAGCTGGGGCAGGACGCCCAGGTTGTAGGCGTTCTTCTCCAGGGAGCGGCCCATGAGAAACTCCAGGGACAGATAGTGGACCTGACGGGCGTGGCTGTCACGGATCTTGCTCTCGGTGGCCAGCTCCCGGGCGGACATGATGTCACGCAGCACCAGGGCGCAGGCCCGGAACATGTGGACAGAAGTAGCCTCCTCCACTTCACGCCCAAAATTGCGGCGGAGCTTGCCGATGATCTGCTGCTCCAGCTCCTTTTTGGTATATTTCGTAGGCATTGGCATACGTCTCCATTTCAATAAAGTTCAAAACGGGACAAGAGGCCGCGGCGGGGGCAAGCCCCCGCCGCGTCTACGTCTCATTCCGTTTGGCTACGGATTGGCGCACAAAGTTTATCACAGCCCATCCGTTCTGTCAATGTTGGAACTGTCTATTTTGGGGAGGATAAACCGCTCACTTTTTGGCCTCTGTCTTGACGGCGGAGACCTCTTTGGCGGGAGTGGGAGCCTCCTCCTTGGCCTTGGGCGCCTCCTTGACAGGGGCGGCGGCCTTCACCTCAGCCTTGGGCGCCTCCTTGACAGGGACAGCGGTCTTTTCCTCGGCCTTGGGTGCCTCCTTGACGGGGGCAGCGGTCTTTTCCTCGGCCTTAGGTGCCTCCTTGACAGGGGCGGGGGTCTCCTCCTTGGCCTTGGCGGCCGCCTTTTTGGCGGTGGGCTTTTTCTCCGCCTTCTCAGCCTTGGGGGCGGTCTTTTTGGCGGCGGGCTTCTTGGCCGCCTTGGGGGCCGCCTTCTTGGCGGCAGGCTTCTTCTCCGCCTTGGGGGCGGGCTCCTCTACGGGCGCGGCTTCCGGCTCAGCCTGAACAGGGGTCTCCGCCGCCGGGACCGGGGCTTCTTCCGGCGACGGCTCAGTAGGGCGGGGGATGCCGGTGACCTGATAGTAGACGTCCTCGTATTCCCGGGCGGGGTTGTTCCAGCTGAAGTCCTTGGTCATACCGTTGCGCTGGAGGACACGCCAGCCGTCCTCGCCGTCCTTGTTGTTGTAGTAGAGGCCCACCGCCTCGCCCAGCACCCACACCATGTCGTGGGCGTTGATGTTGGCAAAGGTGAAGCCGGTGTCGCCGAAGACGCCGTGGGGGATGACGGTGTCCTTGAGGCCGCCGGTCTCCCGGACCACGGGGACGGTGCCGTAGCGCATGGCGATCATCTGGCTCAGGCCGCAGGGCTCGGCCAGGGAGGGCATGAGGAAGAGGTCGGCGCCGCCGTAGATGGCGGTGGAGAGGGCGGCGGAGTACTGGAGCCGGGCGGCGAAGCGGCCGGGGTACTGGGCCTGGGCCTGGCGGAAGGCCTCCTCAAAGTTCCACTCGCCGGTGCCCAGCACCACCATCTGGACGTTCATGCCCATGATGTCGTGGATGGAGTTGGCCACCAGCTCGAAGCCCTTGTGCTTGACCAGCCGGGACACGCAGGCGATGATGGGCACGTCGGGGTCCTCCCGGAGGCCCACCGCCTGCTGGAGGGCCTTCTTGCAGGCGGCCTTGCCGCTCAGATCGTCGGCGCTGAAGGGAGCGGCCAGGCCGGCGCCGTTGGAGGGGTCATAGAGGGCGGTGTCCAGTCCGTTGAGGATGCCCCGCATCTTCCAGCGGTTGTCGGCCACCACGCTCTCCAGGCCGTGGGCGTAGAAGGGGTACTGGAGCTCGCCGGCGTAGGTGGGGGAGACGGTGGTGACGTAGTCGGCGGCATAGATGGCGCCCTTCATCAGGTTCACGTCCCCGTGGTAGGCCAGCATGTGCTCGTTCATGTAGCCGGGGTGGAGGCCCAGCAGGTCCTGGATGATCTGGTCGCCGTAGCGGCCCTGGTACTCGATGTTGTGGATGGTGAAGACGCTCTTGGTGCCCCGAAGCTGCCAGATGCGCTCCCGCTCCTCCAGCAGGTAGATGGGCACCAGAGCGGTCTCCCAGTCGTTGCAGTGGAGGATGTCGGGGTGCCAGTCCAGGTGGGCCGGGGTCTCGATGACGGCCCGGGAGAAGAAGGCGAAGCGCTCGCCGTCGTCGTAGTGGCCGTAGATCTCGGCCCGCTTGAAGTAGTATTCGTTGTCCACGAAGAGGTAGGAGATGTTGCCCTCCCGCAGCTCGAAGATGCCGCAGTAGGGGGTGCGCCAGGCCAGACGGCAGTTCCAGTGGAACAGAAAGCGCATCTTCTCCCGGTACTGCTGGGCGATGCCCTCGTAGAGGGGGAGGATGACCTTTACGTCATGGCCCATGTCGGCCAGCTTCTGGGGGAGGGACCCGGCCACGTCGGCCAGACCGCCGGTCTTGATGAAAGGGGCGACCTCGGAGGCTGCAAACAAAATATTCATATATGACTCCTTTTCTCCATCCTTGATCCGCGTCCGGACACGGTCCGCGGCCGCCATGCAGGGCGGACCCGCGGGTGCCCGGAGGGGGCAGGTGTGGGGCCGCCGTACACGGCGGCCGCATCCCTGCGCCGCTCTGCGCGGTCTATGTACCGTTATACCACGGCGTTTTTGGCGATGGCCAGCGGGTAGGTCTCGTGACCCATGAGCATCCGGCCGGCGTTGACCTGTACGTTCTTATCGGTGATGGCGTATTTGAGCACCGCGCCCTGATGGATCACCGTGCCCTGCATGAGGATGCAGTTCTGCACCTTGGCGCCCTTCTCCACGGTGACGCCGCGGAAGAGGATGGAGTTCTCCACCTCGCCCTCGATGATGCAGCCGTCGGCCACCAGGGAGTTTTTGGACTTGGAACCGGGGCCGTAGTAGGTGGAGGGGTTGGACATGTCCTTGGTCTTGATAGGCCGCAGGGGGTTGAAGAGATCAGCCCGGACGGCGGGGTCCAGCAGCTCCATGCTGCGGGCGTAGTAGCCGGCCACGGACTGGAGCCGGGCGGCGTAGCCCTCGAAGGTGTAGGACACCAGCTTCAGGCGGCTGCCCATATCCAGCAGCACCCCCTGGCTGAAGGAGGGGATGTTGTGGGCGATGCAGTGCTCCACCAGGGACATCAGGAGGTCCTTGCTCATGATGTACACCTCCATGGACTCACAGCCCATGGGGCTCACCGGGTGGACGGACACGTCGGTGATGATGCCGTCCTCCCGGACGGTGAAGTAGTCGGAGCTGCGGGCATCCCCTCTGGGCACCGGGGTGCACACGGCGGTGATGTCGGCGCCGGTGCGCAGGTGGTGCTCAAAGACGTCGTCCAGGTCCAGGTTCACGGCCACGTCGCCGCCGGCCAGGACCACGTAGTCCTGACGGATGCGATCCAGGTAGGAGTAGACGCCGGCCAGGGCGTCCATGCGGCCCCGGTAGTCGCCCTCCCGCTGCTTGTCGGCGTAGCCGAAGGGGGGGAGGATGCGCAGGCCGCCGTGCTTGCGGGAGAGGTCCCAGTCCTTGCCGGAGCCCACGTGGTCCAGGAGGGACTGGTAGTTGGCGTGTACGATGAGGCCCACGTCGGAGATGCCGGCGTTGACCATGTTGGAGAGCATGAAGTCCACCACCCGGTAGCGGCCGCCGTAGGGGATGGAGCAGGTGTTCCGGGGCTGGGAGAGCTCCCGGAGCTGAGGATTGGAGCGGTATGCGAAAATGATCCCGTGCAGCTTGTTGGTCATTTCGCCGCACCCCCTTTCACGTTCCGGGTGACCATGGCCTTGGCCGAGGCCACGGCGTTGTCACCCACCTTGATGCCCTCGGCGACCACGGCGATGCCCCAGTTGTCGTCGGCACCCTCCGCCTCCGGCGGGGCACCCACCTTGGCGCCGGCGCCGATGACGGCGTTCTCCGCCACGATGGCGTACTCCACGTCGGCGCCCTCCTTGACCACGGCACCGGGCATGAGGATGGAGTAGCGCACCTTGGCGCCCTTCTCCACCGTCACGGAGTGGAAGAGGACGGAGTTCTCCACCTCGCCGTCCACCACGCAGCCGCCGGTCATCAGGGAGTGGTGGACCACGGCGTCAGGGCCGGTGAAGTGGGGGGGACGGGTGGGCGTGCGGGCGTAGATGGGCCACTCGGTGTCGTAGGGGTCGATGCCGCTGTGGACGGAGAGCATATCCATGTTGGCGTCCCACAGGGAGTCGATGGTGCCCACGTCCTTCCAGTAGCCGGAGAAGCGGTAGGCCGCCATCCGCTCGTTGTTGGCCAGCATGGCGGGGATAATGTTCTTGCCAAAGTCGTTGGCCGACTTCTCGTCGGCCTCGTCGGCGATGAGGTACTCCCGCAGCTGCTTCCAGTTGAAGATGTAGATGCCCATGGAGGCCAGGTTGCTCTTGGGCTTTTTGGGCTTCTCCTCAAACTCGTAGATCATGTCGTCCTGGTCCACGTTCATGATGCCGAACCGGGGCGCCTCCTCCATGGGGACCTCCATGACGGAGATGGTGCAGGCGGCGTTCATGGCCTTGTGGTGCTCCAGCATCTGCTCGTAGTCCATCTTGTAGATGTGGTCGCCGGACAGGATGAGGACGTAGTCGGGGTCATACAGGGAGATAAAGCCGATGTTCTGGTAGATGGCGTTGGCGGTGCCCTTGTACCAGGTGCCCTTGTCCCCCTCCTTCACGTAGGGGGGCAGGATGTGGACGCCGCCGTCCGAGCGGTCCAGGTCCCAGGGCTGGCCGTTGCCGATGTAGCCGTTGAGCTCCAGGGGCTGGTACTGGGTGAGGACGCCCACGGTGTCGATACCGGAGTTGACGCAGTTGCTCAGGGGAAAGTCGATGATGCGGTACTTGCCCCCGAAGGGAACGGCGGGTTTTGCTACTTTTGACGTCAGAGCTTTCAGACGGCTGCCCTGTCCGCCTGCCAGCAGCATGGCGACACATTCTTTTTTCATCTCTATCACCTCTTGGTCAAAGTGGAGATCACAGGAGAACAGCGGGAGGGGGGCTCACCCCTCCTTGGGGGACTTCTTTACGGCGGGGTGCTGGGCCTTGGGGCGCACCGCCGGGTGGGGGGACTTCTCCTTCGCCGCCGGCTTGGACGCCGGGGCCTTTACGGCCAGCTTGGCCTCCTTCTTCCGCTGGGCGGGGAACTTGCGGGTGCACTTGTAAATCACCGCGCTCATGGGCGGCAGGGTGATGATGATGGACTGCTCCCGGCCATGGCAGGGGTTATAGGTGCTCTTCACCGGCTCCTTGTCCCCCCGGCCCTCGCCGCCGAAGGCCTCGTCGTCGGTGTTGAAGATGCAGGTGTAGGCGCCCGGCACCGGCACGCCGATGCAGTAGCCCGTCCGGTCCACCGGCGAGAAGTTGCAGACGATCACCAGAGCGTCCCCCTTGTCATCCTTGCGGAGGAAGGAGATGGTGTTGGCCTGGTTGTCGTCGGCATAGATCCACTCGAAGCCCTCCCAGGAGAAGTCGTCCTGCCACAGCTCCGGGTGCTCCAGGTAGAGGTGGTTGGCAGCCTTGAAGAAGGCCTGGGTCTTCCGGTTGATCTCGTTGTCCATCAGGTGCCAGTCCAGAGAGTACTCAAAGTGCCACTCGTTCCACTGGCCGAACTCGCTGCCCATCATCAGCAGCTTCTTGCCCGGATGGGTGAGCATATATGTATAGAAGGCCCGGACGCCGTGGAACTGCTCTTCGTAGGTCCCCGGCATCTTGTTGAGGAGGGAGCCCTTCATGTGTACCACCTCGTCGTGGCTGAGGGGCAGGATGAAGTTCTCCGAAAATGCATACATAAAGGAAAAGGTGATGTCCCGGTGGTTGAACTGCCGGAAGTAGGGGTCCAGCTTCATATAGTGGAGCACGTCGTTCATCCAGCCCATGTTCCACTTCAGGTTGAAGCCCAGGCCGCCCTCGCTCACCGGGTGGGACACCTTGGGCCAGGCGGTGGACTCCTCGGCGATCATCAGCACGTCGTCATGCTCGGCGAAGATGCGCTCGTTGAGCTTTTGGATAAAATCCACGGCCTCCAGGTTCTCATTGCCGCCGTGGATGTTGGGCACCCACTCGCCGCCCTGTCGGCCGTAGTCCAGGTAGAGCATGGAGGCCACCGCGTCCACCCGCAGGCCGTCGATGTGGTACTTCTCCAGCCAGAAGAGGGCGGAGGAGAAGAGGAAGGAGCGCACCTCGTTGCGCCCGTAGTCGAAGACCCGGGTGCCCCAGTCGGCATGCTCGCCCTTGCGCATGTCCTGGTACTCGTAGCAGGGCTCGCCGTCGAACTCATAGAGGCCGAAGGCGTCCTTGGGGAAGTGGGCGGGCACCCAGTCCAGGATGACGCCCACCCCGGCCTGGTGGAGCTGGTCGATGAGGTACATGAGGTCGTCGGGGGTACCGAAGCGGCTGGTGGCGGCAAAGTAGCCGGTGCACTGGTAGCCCCAGGAGTCGTCCAGGGGGTGCTCGGTGAGGGGCATGAACTCCACGTGGGTGAAGCCCATCTCCTTCACGTAGGGGACCAGGTAGTCGGCAATCCCCCGGTAGGAGAGGAACTGCCCGTCTCCCGTCCGCCGCCAGGAGCCCAGGTGGACTTCATAGATATTCAGCGGACGGTGATAAATCGGGTTTTTCTTCCGATAGTCCAGCCAGGACTGGTCGTTCCACTGGTAGGACCCCAGCTCATAGAGCTTGGAGGCGGTGCCCGGTCGGGTCTCGGCGTGGAAGGCATAGGGGTCGGCCTTCAGAAGGGTCCGGCCGTCTTTGGTGCGGATGGAATACTTATAGATGTCGTAGCGATCCAGACCGGGGACAAAGCCCTCCCACAGTCCCCCGCCGATGGGAGAGAGGGGATTGGCCTCCTCCTCCCAGCGGTTGAAGTCTCCCACCACGGAGACCTCCGCGGCGTGGGGCGCCCACACGCGGAAGGTATAGCCCCACTGCCCGTCCCGCTCCTGGGCGTGGGAGCCCATGAATTCCCAGGCATGGATGGCCTCTCCGCTGGTGTACGCCCTGACGTTTGCTTCCCCGGCGGCGGCGGGTTTGTTCGTGCGATCCATGGTCAGCGCCTCATTTCATTGGTAATATTATCCAAATGTCCCCTGGGGACACCGTCGAAGCTTGTCAATAACGCTAATTGACCAAAATCATAGGTCATGTTATTTGTATGAATTATACAACACAAACAGCACTCAGTCAAGGTGCGGGGGCAGGAGGATTCATAAATTTTACGCATATTTTTCCGTTTCTTTCCTGGAAAAAAGTCAGCGTCCCGTTACCCGGCCAGGAAGAGGTTCCGCACCAGCCGCAGGAAGAGGCCGGGGACGGTGATGCGCGCCACCGCCTGGTCGGCCACCAGGGGGATGGTGCACAGCCGGGTATCGCCGGCGGAGACGGTCAGCTCACCCAGCTTCTGGCCCTGCTCCACGGGAGCCTCCACGTCCTCGGAGAGCTGGAGGGAGGTGGTGATCTGGTTGAGCTGGCTCTTCTCCAACAGGATGCGGCTGCCGTTTGCCAGCACGGGCTGGACGGTGTCGGTCACCCCCAGGGAGACGGCCACCGGCGGGATGGCCTGGTCGGGGCGGACGTCCACCAGGGTATAGTTGGCAAAGCCGTAGGTGAGCAGGGCCTGGGCGGCACTGAAGCGCTGGGCGGAGGTGGGGGATCCCAGCACCACGGCGATGAGCTCCATACCCTCCCGCTCGGCGGTGGCGGAGAGACAGTAGAGGGCGGAGTCGGTGGAGCCGGTCTTGAGGCCGGTGCAGCCCTCAAAATAGCGCACCAGCTTGTTGGTGTTGGCCAGCTGGAACTGTCCGCCCCGGATGGTGTCCATCCAGATGGTGCTGTACTGCCGGATGTCCGGGTGGTTGAGGATGAGCTCCCGGGACATGAGGGCGATGTCGTAGGCGGAGGTCAGGTGGCCCGCCGCAGGCAGGCCCGTGCAGTTGACGAAGTTGGTGTCCGCCATGCCCAGCTGGGCGGCCCGCTCGTTCATCCGGGCCACGAAGGCCTCCTCGCTGCCGGCGATATGCTCGGCCAGGGCCACGGCGGCGTCGTTGCCCGACACCACCGCCACGGCCTTGATGAGCTCCTCCGCGCTCATCTGCTCCCCTTCCTTTAAATAGACCTGGGAGCCCCCCATGGAGGCGGCGTGGGCGGAGACGGTGACCTGGTCGGTGAGGGCCATACGGCCCTCGTCCAGAGCCTCCATCACCAGCAGCAGGGTCATGATCTTGGTGACGCTGGCGGGCTCCCGCTTGTCGTGGGCGTTCTGCTCACACAGGACGGTGCCCGTCTCCTTTTCCATCAGGACGGCGGCGGCGGCCTCCACCTGGGGACTGTCGGCGGCGGCAGCGGCGGCGGGACAGACCAGCAGCCCGGCGCAGAGCAGAACAGCGAGGGTTCGTTTCATCATGGCGCTTCTCCTCCATCATCGAAGATTCCTGTAAGAAAGAGGATGTGGAGGGAGAGAGGATTCTATACTGGAAAGAATGGGAAGGCAGGAACGGTGGTTTCTGCTGAAAAAAAGAAAGTACGATCGGAATAGAGGGATTTCGAGCGGGACCGGCCCTTCTGTGCCGGTTCTGCAACGGTCAGAGCTCTTTTTTCATGGCGATGTCGGAGAGCTCGAAGGCCACGTGGTCGTGGTCCTCATAGCGGAAGCCGTAAGACTCATAGATATGGAGGGCGGCCTTGAGGCTGTGGTGGGAGGTGAGGACCAGGGTGTGGACCCCCATGGCCCGGGCGGCGTCGATGGTGGCCTCCATGAGGGCCTTGCCGATGCCGTGGTTCCGGTAGGCCTCCAGCACCCCGAATTTGAAGGGCTCGGCCACACCGTTGCCGAAGGGCTCCAGCATCATCATGCCCACCGGACGTCCCTCCGCCATGGCCAGAAAAATGCGCCCGCCCGCCGCCAGCACCCGCTCCGGGTGGGTGAGCTGGTCGATGTCCGCCGGCTCCAGGAGGTCGTTGCCCTCCAGCCAGGGCAGGGAGATGTCCATGAGGGCATCCTTATATTGGTCGTCATAGTCCTGAATGGAAAAGTCAAACGGCATGACAGCCCCTCCTCTTTTGCTTCCATCATCCTACCACATCTGTCTCCATTTGGCAATCGGACAACGGGTGTGCAAGGCCGGAAAACAAAAATTACCGGGGTGAAACCGTTCACATTTAATTTACAACCTACCCTATTGACTTTTAACCGGGGTGGTGGTAGATTTACATTAGCACTCATGGAGAATGAGTGCTAAAACCACAGAGAAGAAGGTGAGCGGGGATGGATCTGACAGAACGGAAGAAAAAGATCCTCCGCGCCATCATCGAAAATTATATCCAGACGGCGGAGCCGGTGGGCTCCAAGGTCATCGCCGCCACGCCGGGGCTCAACGTGTCCTCGGCCACCATCCGCAACGAGATGGCCGATCTGGAGGCCCTGGGCCTGCTGGAGCAGCCCCACACCTCCGCCGGACGCATCCCCTCGCCGGGGGGCTACCGGGTGTACGTCAACGAGCTGATGGAGGACTACCGCCTGTCGGCACAGGAGACCCGGAAGCTCAACGAGGCCCTGCACCTGAAGATGCGGGAGCTGGACCAGGTCATCGACCAGGCCGGCCGGGTGATCTCACAGCTCACCCAGTACCCAGCCTTCGCCCTGGCTGCCGGGTCCAGCCGGGTGACCATCCAGCGTTTCGATCTGCTGATGGTCTCCAGTGACTCCTTTATTATTGTGGTGATGACGGACACCAATGTGGTCCACAACCGTCTGGTGCGGCTTCCCTCCGACCTGAGCGAGGCCCAGCTCCAGCTTCTGAACACATTGCTGAATACCACCTTCACCGGCCTGACCCTGGACGAGATCACCCCTGAGCTCATGCGGGTGGCCTCCCACGCGGCAGGCGAGGCCTACGGCCTCATCAGTTTGGTAGTTTCCTTCGCCATGGATGTGCTGGAGAGTCTGGAGCAGCGCAGAGTCCACACCGCCGGCATCGCCAGTCTCCTCTCCCACCCGGAGTACCGGAGTCTGGACCGGGCCGCCCCCCTCATGAGCTATCTCAGCGAGGACCAGGACGCCGCCCGCTTCCCGGTGCCCCAGGGGGACCCCATGGAAATCCTCATCGGCCCGGAAAACGTGGCCGATGCCCTGAAAGACACCAGTGTGGTGGTGGCCAGCTACGACATCGGCGACGGCATGCGAGGCGTCATCGGTGTGGTGGGTCCCACCCGGATGGATTACGCAAAGATCACCGCCCGTCTCTCCTATTTCGCCGCCGGCCTGAGCCGCCTCTTTGAACAGGGCAGCCTGCCGCCGGGGGAGGAACCGGAGAAGTAGGACGATCCACTTAGGAGGTAATCGCTTGAGCAAGCAGGAAAAGAAACAGCAGGACCCGGCCGTGGAGGAGGTCCCCGTGGAGGAGACCCAGGCCCAGACCGAGCCCCAGGCCGCTCCCCAGCAGGAGGCGGCGGCCGATCCGCTGCTGGAAGAGCTGGAAAAGCTGCGGAAGCAGATGGACGAAAAGGAGGAGCAGTACCTCCGCCTGGCCGCCGAATACGACAATTTCCGCAAGCGCTCCCAGAAGGAGAAGGATGGCATTTACCAGGGCGCCAAGAGCGACGCCGTGGCCGCCTTCCTGCCCGTGTACGACAATCTGGAGCGGGCCCTCAAGCAGGAGACCGCCGATGAGGCGTACAAGAAGGGCGTGGAAATGACCATGACCGGCCTGAAGGAGATCCTCTCCAAGCTGGGCGTGGAGGAGATCCCCGCCCTGGGCGAGACCTTCGACCCCGCCCTCCACAACGCCGTCATGCATGTGGAGGATGAGAACGCTGGGGAAAACACCGTGGTGGACGTCTTCCAGGCCGGCTTTAAGCTGGGCGAGAAGGTCATCCGGTTCGCCATGGTTAAAGTAGCAAATTAACTTTATCCCGTAGGCGGCCTTTGGCCGCCCGCACGACCATCGTTAAAAATAAGTTTTCAATATATTGGAGGAATCGTTTATGTCTAAGATCATCGGTATCGACCTTGGTACCACGAACTCTTGCGTAGCCGTCATGGAGGGCGGAGAGCCCGTCGTCATCGCCAACGCCGAAGGCAACCGCACCACCCCGTCCGTGGTGGCCTTCTCCAAGGACGGCGAGCGTATGGTGGGCCAGGTGGCCAAGCGCCAGGCCATCACCAACCCCGACCGCACCATCATGTCCATCAAGCGTCAGATGGGCACCGACCATAAGGTGAACATCGACGGTAAGGCCTACACCCCCCAGGAGATCAGCGCCATGATCCTCCAGAAGCTGAAGGCCGACGCCGAGGCCTATCTGGGCCAGCCGGTCACCGAGGCCGTCATCACCGTCCCCGCCTACTTCAATGACGCCCAGCGTCAGGCCACCAAGGACGCCGGCAAGATCGCCGGCCTGGAGGTCAAGCGTATCATCAACGAGCCCACCGCCGCCGCTGTGGCCTACGGTGTGGATAAGGAGAAGCAGGACCAGAAGATCATGGTCTACGACCTGGGCGGCGGCACCTTCGATGTGTCCATCCTGGAGATCGGCGACGGCGTCATCGAGGTCCTCTCCACCTCCGGCGACACCCATCTGGGCGGCGATGACTTCGACGAGGCCATCATGAACTGGATGGTGGCCGAGTTCAAGAGCTCCAACGGCATCGATCTCTCCGGCGACAAGGTGGCCATGCAGCGCCTGAAGGAGGCCGCTGAGAAGGCCAAGATCGAGCTCTCCGGCGTCACCTCCACCGCCATCAACCTGCCTTATATCACCGCCGACGCCACCGGCCCCAAGCACCTGGATCTGACCCTGAGCCGCGCCAAGTTCGACCAGCTCACCGCCAATCTGGTGGAGCGCACCGCCGGCCCCGTCCGTCAGGCCATGAGCGACGCCGGCCTCACCGCCAACGACATCTCCAAGGTCCTGCTGGTGGGCGGCTCCAGCCGTATCCCCGCTGTGCAGGACATGGTCAAGAAGCTCACCGGCAAGGAAGGCTTCAAAGGTATCAACCCCGATGAGTGCGTGGCCATCGGCGCCGCCATCCAGGGCGGCGTTCTGGTGGGCGACGTGAAGGGCCTGCTGCTGCTGGACGTCACCCCCCTGTCCCTGGGCATCGAGACCATGGGCGGCGTCATGACCAAGCTCATCGAGCGCAACACCACCATCCCCTGCAACAAGAGCCAGGTCTTCACCACCGCCGCCGACAACCAGACCTCCGTTGAGGTCCACGTCCTCCAGGGCGAGCGTGAGATGGCCCAGTACAACAAGACCCTGGGCCGGTTCAACCTGGACGGCATCGCTCCCGCCCGCCGCGGCGTGCCTCAGATCGAGGTCACCTTCGACATCGACGCCAACGGCATCGTGAACGTCTCCGCCAAGGACCTGGGCACCGGCAAGGAGCAGCACATCACCATTACCTCCTCCACCAACATGTCCAAGGAGGACATCGATAAGGCCGTCCGTGAGGCCGAGCAGTTTGCCGCCGAGGACGCCAAGCGGAAGGAAGAGGTGGACGTCCGCAACCAGGCCGACCAGGTGGTCTACCAGACCGAGAAGGCCCTGGAGGATGCCAAGGACAAGATCGACGCCAATGACAAGGCCAGCGTGGAGGCCGCCCTGGGCAAGCTGAAGGAAGCCCTGAAGGGCACCGACGTGGAGACCATCAAGGCCGCTACCGAGGAGACCACCAAGGCCTTCTACCCCATCGCTGAGAAGATGTACCAGCAGGCCAATCCCCAGGGCGGCCAGGCCGGCCCCGACATGGGCGGTTGCGCCGGCGGCGACTGCGGCGGCTCCTGCGGCACCGATCCCAACGTGGTGGACGCCGACTACAAGGTCGTGGACGACGACAATAAGTAAGATTCTTTTGAATTCAGAAAGGGCTCCGGCGGTCAACCCGGCGCCCATGGAAAGTGCAGGCGGGGTCGGAGACCCCGCCCCTTTCCGCGTAAAGAGGTGAGAACCAATGGCGGAACAGAAACGAGATTATTATGAAGTCCTGGGCGTCAGCAAGGGCGCGTCGGACGATGAGATCAAGAAGGCCTACCGCAAGCTGGCCAAGAAGTACCACCCCGACCTCAACCCCGGCGACAAGACGGCCGAGGCCAACTTCAAGGAGGTCAACGAGGCCTACGAGATCCTCTCTGATAAGGACAAGCGGGCCCGGTACGACCAGTTCGGCCACGCGGGGGTAGACCCCAACTTCAACCCCAACGGCGGCGGCTTCGGCGGGTTCGGCGGCTTCACCGATATGGGGGACATCGACCTGGGCGACCTGTTCGGGTCCTTCTTCGGCGGCGGCTTCGGGGGCGGCGGCGGCAGCCGGCGCAACGCCCCCCAGAAGGGCGAGACCATCCGGGCCGGGGTCACCATCTCCTTCGAGGAGGCGGCCTTCGGCTGCGAGAAGGAGGTCACGGTGAGCCGCACCGAGCAGTGCGACGTCTGTAAGGGCACCGGCTGTGCCCCCGGCACCACCGCAGAGGTCTGCCCCGACTGCCACGGCAGCGGTACGGTGCGCATCCAGCGGGGCGGCGGCGGCTTCTCCTTCTCCACCACCACCTCCTGCCCCAAGTGCCGCGGCACCGGTAAGATCATCCACCAGCCCTGTAAGACCTGCAACGGCGCGGGCACCGTCCGCAAGCAGAAGAAGCTGGCGGTCACCATCCCCGCCGGCATCGACAACGGCCAGGCCGTCTCCCTCCGGGGCCAGGGCGGCGCGGGACGCAACGGCGGCCCCGCCGGCGACCTGCTCATCGGCGTCACCGTCAAGCCCCACCCCATCTTCCGTCGGGAGGGCACTGCGGTCTATATGGACCAGCCCGTCTCCTTCGTCCAGGCTGCCCTGGGCGCCGAGCTGGAGATCCCCACCATCGACGGCAATGTGAAGTACGAGATGCCTGAGGGCACCCAGTCCGGCACCACCTTCCGGCTCCGGGGCAAGGGTATTCCCGGCCTGGGCGGCCGGGGCAGGGGCGACCAGTATGTCACCGTGAAGGTGAAGGTCCCCACCGGCCTCAACAAGGAGCAGAAGGAGGCCCTGCGTGCCTTTGCAGCCACCATGGGTGAGGAGCACGGCGGCGGCGACCCCATCAAAAATTTCTTTGAAAATCTGGGCAACAAAAAGAAGAAATGAATCCTTTTTAACCCCGGTCCCCATGGGACCGGGGTTGTTTTGTTCCGGGGGGTGGACTTCTGATGAGGAGGGGGCTATACTGTGGGTGAGAAACGCGTTTTCAGGCGCGAAACAGAGAGGAGTTTGTCTGCAATGAATTGGAAACAGATCCTGGCGGCCGGATGCATCGGAACGGCGCTGCTCACCGGCGGACTGTCCGCCGGCGCCTTTTCCGATACGCCTCCTGCCTGGTCGGCGACACAGCTGACCCATCTGGAGGAAAACGGAGTTCTGGAGGGACTCAACACCGAAGTTGCCACGACCGATCCCATCCGCCGCGGCGACTTCTGCCAGCTTCTGGTGAACCTGGTCCAGAAGGAGATGACTCCCTCCAGTTTTGCTGCTGTCCCCGCCAAGGAGAGCGGCTATTTTACCGACATCGCCGACACGGTGAACGAGTACAACCTCGGTGGAAAGAACGGCATGTATTACGCCGCCGCTTACGGCATTACCGAGGGCACCCTGGTGAACGGACAGCGCCGGGCGGACACCGAGGCTCTCCTCACCCGGGAGCAGGCGGCCAAAATGATGTGCTCAGCCATCGACTTCCTGGAGCAGTCGGTGCTGGAGGGCTCCGTGGCCCAGCGGGGTACGGCCAAGACCTTCACCGACGTTGCCTCCATCAGCTCCTGGGCCGCCGCCTATGTGGACCAGGCTTCTGCCATGGGCATTATGGAGGGAGACGAGATGGGGCGGTTCAACCCCAAGGGCACCATTACCTGGAACGAGGCAGCCGTTATGGTGGACCGGGCCTTCACCTCGGCCACTGCCCTCCGAAGTGAGCAGCTGGCAGGAGCCGGGATGACCCTCCTCCAGAGCCAGGCCCCCGTGATGGCCACCAGCTCCGTCTACCTGGAGAACACCGCCCTGTGGCTGATCCCCGGCGCCGACGGCGGCTATGCCGTGGCCTCCGTGGATGAGGCCCAGCTCAAGGTGGAGACCTTCTCCAAGGACGGTGTCTCTCAGGGTATCCGTACCCTGCCCGCCGAGTTGTCCATATTCGGCGGCTTCTACGTGGGCGAGGACGGCTACTATGCTGTCTACGGCCAGAGCAACATGGAGGAAAACGACGGCAAAGAGGTCTACCGCGTCGTCAAATACGACCGGAACTGGAACCGGGTGGGCGCTGCCTCCATCACCGGCGGGGAGAGCTATACCATCCAGCCCTTCCGCGCCACCGCCAACACCGCCATGGTAGAGGAGGACGGTACCCTGGTCCTCCATACCGCCCGGCTGCGCTACACCAGTGAAGATGGCATCAACCACCAGTCCAACTTCACCGCCCATATCCGCACCTCCGACATGTCGGTGCTGGAGACCAGCAGTGAATTTCCCGACAACCATGTGAGCCACTCCTTTTCTCAGGACGTGATCTTTGCCGACGGCGCGCCTGTCTACGCCGACCTGGGCGACGCCTATCCCCGTGCCTTCGCCATTTCCCAGTCCAGCGGCACCCAGGCCGAGGTGCTGCCCTTCTATGGCGCCATCGGCAACAACACCACCTGCGCCACCCTGGGCGGACTGGCCGCCTCCGACGGCTACTATCTGCTGGCCGGCGCCTCTGCCCCCCAGACCGATGCCGCCTCCTGGCGGGCAGACCGGATGAACGCCATGCTGGCTGTGGTGCCCAAGGACGGTTTCCCCAAGGGCGAGGCCGACATCCAGTGGCTGACCAACTATACCGACGGCAGCGAGTGGGTGGAGAATGTCCGCCTGGTGACCGTTAACGACAACACCTTCGTGGTCATGTGGCAGACCCGTGATGCCGCCGGCAAGGTGGGCGACTTCAGCTACGCCCTCTTTGACGGCCAGGGCCGCCAGATGGGGAGCACCCAGACCGTGGCAGACTATCAGATGCCCACCGGCAATGTGGTGGTGGACCGGGAAACCCTTACCTGGGTCCGGGCCGACTTTGGTGTGATCGGCCGGAGCTATACCGAGAACAACCGGGGTCTCCTGATCTACACCCTCCAGGTGGACGCCAACCAGGCCACCGGCAGCACCGATGTCTCCTTTGACCTGACACCCTCCACCCTTGAGCTGATGACGGGCGGGAAGAGCGAAAAGCTGACCGTCAGCAGCAGCGGCGTCTCCGGCACTCAGCCCCAGATCACTTATCGCTCCAGCGACTATGCCGTGGCCTATGTGGATGCCGAGGGCACCGTCACCGGCCGCAGCGCCGGTACCGCCACCATCACTGCCTCCATGACCTACCGCGGCAAGACCTATACGGACACCTGTGCCGTCACCGTCACCCAGGCGCCCGACCTGACCGGGCTGAAGCTCACCCCCTCCTCCGCCACCCTGAAGGTGGGGGAGAC
The DNA here is from genome assembly GCF_900626145.1 of Intestinimonas timonensis. Taxonomy (GTDB): domain Bacteria; phylum Bacillota; class Clostridia; order Oscillospirales; family Oscillospiraceae; genus Intestinimonas; species Intestinimonas aquisgranensis. The sequence goes on from NZ_LR130816.1 coordinate 569,062, forward strand.
TCTGGACCTGACGGTGGAGACCGTCCCCGCCGGACTCAACCCCACCATCATCTGGAGCTATCGCGGCTCTCTGCGGGCCACGGATAACCTCCACGCCATTTACACCGCCGAGAAGGTGGGCACCGATACCATCACCATTTCGGCCACTACCGCCAATGGCCGCACCGTGACCGCCAGCTGCACCGTTACGGTTACCGACGGTACCACCACGGAGGAGCAGCCCGGCGCCGGCACCGGGAGCGAGACGCAGCCCGGCACCGGTACGGGGAGTGAGACGCAGCCCGGTACCGGCCCCAGCGGCCCGGCCTCCGACCAGCCCTACGACACCGATTATTACCGTGAGGACTTCGGCTCCGGCCGCTATCTGGAGATCCGGGCAGTGGACGGTTCCACCGTGGAGATCAGCGGCTGTCTGGACCAAAGCCAGGCGTACTACAACTACGTAGTGGCATGGGCTCCCGGCGGCAACAAGGCGGAGGTGCCCTATGTGGAGGGACAGCCCTTCCAGACTACGGTGCAGGTGGATACCTCTTCTGTCCGGAAGTCGGCCCAGGAGGGGAAGGTGCCCTACCTCACCGTCATGATTTGCCAGCACTATACACCGGGCGATAGCTCTCTGGCCGGGTTCAGCTTCCAGGATGCCGACATCGGCCTGGTCCCCGGCGGCGACGGATTTTTGTTCCATGTCATGCCCCGGTGAGCCGCCGGCAAGAATCTTTTGACATCCATAGGGAAAAGAAATACAATAGGGGACGGGCATGCGTGCCCGCCCCCTATTTTTGTGTTGCGCCGGAGGTGCCTCATGACCCAGCTGCAAACCATTGTGGACCAATATATCCTGCCCTGTCTGCCGGGAATGCTCATCGCCCTGGCCGTGCTGACGGGGGTATTCTTCTTTTCCGCCCACTGCTGCGCCGCCGCGCGGCCCAGGAAGGGGAGCCTGGAGTGGGTGGCCCTCCAGGAGCAGACACCCTTCTCCTTCACCCTGCCCCGCCACCCGGTGGGACGGGCGGACCTGCTGCCCATGCTCCTCATCACGGCGGTCTACGCCGCCACCGCCTTTTTCCGTCTGGGCTCCTTTTCGGCGCCCCAGTCCGCCCTGGACTTCGGGGAGGACCAGACCGTCACCGTGACCCTCTCCCAGGAGATCCATCTCACCAAGCTGGTCTACTTTTCTAACCTGGGCACCGGAGACTACAATGTGGAGATCTCCCAGGATGGTCAGACCTGGTATACCCTCTGGCAGAAGGAGGAGGACGGCAAGGATGTGTGGTACTGGGCCGACGCCGAGGGCTACGATCCCAGCTACGCCCTGCCCCAGGAGTATAATGACCTCTTCAAGTGGCAGACGGTGGAGCCCACCAACCCACAGGACATAAAGTACCTCCGCATCACCGGCCGGGCTGACAAGGGCCTGCTGGAGCTGGGGGAGCTGGCCCTCTGTGATGAGAACGGCCTCATCGATCTCACCGGCCTCACCACCGGCGGAGAGGCCCTCTTTGACGAGCAGGACACCGTGCCGGAGCTGTCCACCTGGTACAACTCCACCTACTTTGACGAGATCTACCACCCCCGTACCGCCCTGGAGCACATCGAGGGGGTCTATCCCTACGAGGTCTCCCACCCGCCCCTGGGCAAGCTCACCATGAGCCTGGGCATCCTGCTCTTCGGCATGACCCCCTTCGGCTGGCGCTTCATGGGCACCCTCTTCGGCGTGCTCATGCTGCCCATCCTCTATATCTTCCTCAAAAATCTCTTTGGCAAGCGAGTGGTGGCCACCTGCGGCACCATTCTCTTCGCCGTGGACTTCATGCACCTCACCCAGACCCGCATCGGCACCATCGATACCTACGGGGTCTTTTATATCCTCCTCATGTACTACTTCCTCTACCGGTGGCTGACTCTGGCCCCGGGGACTCCGTTCCGCCGCTGCGCCCTGCCCCTCTTCCTCTCCGGCCTCTTCTGGGGCATCGGCGCCGCCAGCAAGTGGACCGTCATCTACGGGGCGGTGGGCCTGGCCGTCCTCTATTTCATCGGCCTCTTCTCCAAGCTTAGGGACTGGCCCGCCGAGGCCACGGGCAAGCTGCCCTGGCTGTGGAAGACCCTGGCCTTCTCGGTGCTGTGCTTTGTTCTCATCCCAGCCCTCATCTACACCCTCTCCTACTGGCCCTATGCCGCTGCCCGGGGCAACGACGCCGGGCTGTGGGGTATCCTGGCCGAGATCTTCACCTGGCCCTTCACCCAACTGCCCCAGGTCCTCAGCGGCGAGCGGGAGCTCTTCATCAAGGACAGCCAGAACGTGGTGGACATCATACTCCAGAACCAGCACTTCATGCTGACCTACCACGAGGGGGTCACCGCCTCCCACCCCTACTCCTCCCGGTGGTACCAGTGGATCGTGGACGCCCGCCCCATCCTCTACTACCTGGACAACACCTCCGGCAAGGCTGAGGGGCTCAAGGCCGCCTTCGGCTGCTTCAACAATCCGGTGGTCTGCTGGACCGGCCTGCTGGCCATTCTTGCCTGCGGTGCCCAGGCCTTCCGCAGAAAGCGGTCCCGGGCCATTTTCTTCCTGGCTGTAGCCGCTGTGGCCGTGGTGGCCTGCCTGCGGACCGAGGCTACCTTCCAGTCTGACGCCGGCACTACCCTGCTGGTGGGCGGCATCCTGCTGCTGATTCTGGGCGTGGTCCTCTGGCTGGGCGGCGGCGCCCTAGCCAGCTGGGCCTTCCCCCTTCGCTCCCGCCAGGCCCTTTTCATTGTCATGGGCTACCTCTCCCAGCTGGTGCCCTGGATGTTCATCGGCCGCACCACCTTCGAGTACCACTACTTCCCCTCCACCCTCTTTCTGGTGCTGGCCATCAGTCTGCTCTTTGACGGCCTGATAGAACGCAGCCGCCGCTGGAAGAACGGGGTGTACGGCCTTACCGCCCTGGCTGTGGGACTCTATATCGCCTTTTATCCCGTGCTTGTCGGCCTCATGGTGCCCACCTGGTATACTTCCAGCTTCCTGAAGTGGTTCCCCTCCTGGCCGTTCTGATTTCCACATAGGAGGTCCCCTTTTATGTATTATATCGACTATCACACCCACACCAAACTCTCCCCCGACGGGGAGGTGCCCCTCATGGAAATGGCCGAGGCCGCCGTGAAGGCCGGCCTTGCCGAGCTGTGCGTCACCGACCACTACGACCTGGTGGACCAGGATGGCAAGCCCGAGCCCAACGCCTACGACTGGGCCCCGGCTCTGGAGCAGTGGCGGGAGGCGGCGGAGCGGTACCGGGGGCGGCTCACCATCCGGCTGGGGATGGAGTTCGGCAGTGCCAACCGCTATCCCGACCGGGCCAGGGCCACCCTGGACCAGCCGGAGCTGGACTTCGTCATCGGCTCCCTCCACAACCTGACCCCCGAGGCCGGCGCCAGGGACTTCTACTTTGTGGACTATACCGCCCCGGAGGTGTGCTACGCCTGCCTGGACGACTACTTTGCCCAGATGCTCCGCCTGGCGCCCCTCCCGGACTACGATGCCCTGGGCCACATCATCTATCCGCTGCGGTATATGTGCATGCGGGATGGGCAGACTGTATCCTTGGACCGGTACTGGGAGCAGATCCGGGAGATCCTGCGCACCGTGGTCCAGACCGGCCACGCCATCGAGCTCAACACCTACAATGGCCGCACCACGACCGACTGGCTGCCGGTGCTGAAGAGCTACAAAGAGGTGGGGGGAGAGCTCATCACCGTGGGCTCCGACGCCCACCGGACGGAGAATGTGGGCAAGGGGGTACCGGAGGCCTATGAGCTCCTGGCCCAGGCCGGATTCCGGTATGTGACCCTTTACGAGAAGCGTCAGCCCAGACCCGTCAAGCTGTGAGGTAGATTCGGAAGAGCTTATCTTACACAAAAGGTTATATTAAAATAGAATACAACAAAAAGTATTATATTTTAGACAAGAGGCTTGGACAGCGTGACCGCCGGACGCCGCTGTGCGGCGGCGGAAACCCGCTGCAGGATGTAAAATCACGTTGAAATATAACAAGGAGGTATCAGTATGATTGCACTTGGTTCCGACCACGGCGGCTTGTGCCCCGCAGAGCCCGGTGCGCTCTGCGGGGACCCCCCTACTGGAATTGCACGGGGCGGAATAGATCCGCCCCATGCCAAGGTTTTGCCCTTCGGGCAAAACGCTTGAACGGCGTGACCGCCGGACGCCGCTGCGCGGCGGCGGAAACCCGTTGCAGGATGTAAAAATCACGTTGAAATATAACAAGGAGGTATCAGTATGATTGCACTTGGTTCCGACCACGGCGGGTTTCCGCTGAAGCAGCACGTCAAGGAGTACCTGGATTCACACGGGCTGGACTACGTGGACTACGGCTGTGCCGACACCACCAGCTGTGACTACCCCGTCTATGCCAAGGCAGCCGCCGAGGCCGTGGCCTCCGGCAAATGCGAGCGGGGCATCGTCATCTGCACCACCGGCGTGGGCATCTCCATCGCCGCCAACAAGGTCAAGGGCATTCGCTGCGCCCTGTGCACCGACCCCTATGTGGCCGAGATGACCCGCCGTCACAACGACGCCAACATGCTGGCCATGGGTGCCGGTGTGGTGGGTCCCAACCTGGCCGACCGGATCGTGGAGGCCTTCCTCACCACCGAATTCGAGGGAGGACGCCATCAGCGCCGGGTGGACCTCATCACTGAGATGGAGCGGTAACACACAACAAAAAAGGGCCCTCCAGGCATTGAACTGCCCCAGATTGTGCGGACAGTACAAAAAAGAGCCCTTAGTAGGAAAGATTAAGTTTTAAGCGGAGAGGCGTCGCGCCAGCGGCGCCTCTCCAGTTTTTAACTGGATGCGCTCATGGTTATAGAAGTAAATATAGCGGTCAATCATCTCATTGGCTTCGGAAAAGGTCGCCGGTTTGTGGCGGTAAATACATTCTGTTTTGAGGATAGAGAAGAAATTTTCCGCCATGGCGTTGTCGTACGGGTTTCCTTTCCTTGACATGGATGGTGTGATTCCGTATGCTTGAGTCAGATTGAAGTATGCTGCAGAGGTGTACTGAAATCCTTGGTCGCTGTGGAGCTGCAACTCCGCAGCGACCCTCTTTTTCTCCTGTTTCATTGCCAGATGAACGGTATCCAGAACCAAATTCACTGTCTGCTGGGTTCCAGTCTTGTAGGCGATGATGCTGTTGTCATAGAGGTCCCGGATTATGGAAAGGTACAGCACACCCTGCCTGGTGTGGATGTAGGAGATGTCTGTTACCCATTTGCTGTTAGGTTTGTCCGCATGGAACTCCCTGTTCAGCAGATTCCTGTATTTGTGTGCCTGCCGCCCCATCTGCTGCCATTTCCTGCGGCGGCGGATCTCCGAGAGCAGATCATATTTCTTCATGATTCGCAGCACAGTTTTGGGATTGCAGAAGATATTCCGGCTTTTCAGCCACAGCCACATCCGCCGGTAGCCGTAGGTGCGGAAGCTGCGTTCCCGCTGCTGTGCGATGAGCCCCGCAAGAGCCGCATCCTTTTCTGGCTTGCCTAGGCGATGGACAAAAGCATAGTAGCCGCTTCTGGACACTCCAAAGAATTTGCACATGACTGCCACTGGATACTCTGTCCTGTGACGATAGATGATATGATACTTTACCTTTGCTCTCACTTCCTTTCTGTGAAGCGCAGAAAATCCCGCAGTAGTTTATTTTCCATGCGAAGCCGTTGGATCTCACAGGCCTGCTCTGCCACAACGTCTCCTGGCGCAGCATCTTTTCTCGGCCGTCCTTTCGGTCGTGGGCGGATTCCGGCTTCCAGTTTTCGTTCTTTACGGCGCTCACGCTCAAGTAGTCTTTTTACCACCTGCTTATTCCGGAAGCCATAGTATTCTGCGACTTCCCGCTGTGTTTTCCCCTCTGCCAACATGGCCTTGATCTCTGGTAAAAGCATTTGAACGTGTGTGTAATTTCGTTTCTTCATGACAAAACCCCCTGATGTAGTCTATTTTCCTACATCAGGGGGGCTTTTGTCACTGTCCGTTTTTACTGGATCTGTTCACATTGCCTGGAGGGCCCTCATTGTATCTTTGGGTCAGCCCTGGAGGATCATATAGTTCTTGATGAGCCGGACAGCCCCCTCCACCCCGATCTTGTCGGTGTTGATGATGAGGTCGTAGGTCTCCCCGTAGCCCCAGCGGCAGCCGGTATTGGTGCCGTAGTAGGCGGCGCGCAGCTTGTCCATCCGCCGGACCTCACGAGCGGCCTCGCTCTCCTTGAGTCCGTAGACCTCCACCGCCCGGCGTGCCCGGACCTCCGGGGAGCCGCAGATGAAGAGGTGGACACAGTTGGGCCGGTCCCGCAGCACGTAATTGCCGCAGCGGCCCAGGAAGATGGCGGGACCGCGGTCGGCCAGCTTCCGCAGCGCCGTAGACTGAGCCTCGAAGATGCGCTCACCGTAGGTGAGCGGCTGGGACTCGCAGTGGGGGGTGATGTCCGAGAGGGCGTATATGAACTCGGAAAAGCGCATATTCTCCGCCATGGAGAATTCCCACGCGCCGATGTCGCTCTCCTGAGCGGCTTTGGAAATGACCTCGTTGTCGTAACAGGGAATGTTCAGATCCTTGGAGAGCTGCTCGGCAATGGCCCGCCCTCCGCTGCCGTACTGACGGCTGATGGTAATGGTCAGGGCATTCATGGCGTACCTCCTTGCTCCGTAACGGCTTCCGCTCCCTTCAACCATATTATACCACGAGCCTTGGATATTTTCAATGAAATACAGAGAAAAGTTAAAGTAAAATTAGGAAATTTAACAATACGGTTCAGCTCCCCAGCGTCATGCCGGAGTTGCCCAGGCCGTCTTTTTCCAGCATCCGCTCCAGCACTGCCACATCGCTGGTGATGTCCATGGCGTCATCCTGGAAGAGCCGGTCCAGCTGCTGCTCGAAGCCCTCCACCACCTTGTCCATCATGCCCTCGATGCGCTCCTTGGCGGCGGAGATGTTCTCGCCCTCCACCCCCTGGGCTTCCAGCTGGGCATAGGAGCCCAGGATCTTCAGGGTGGTTGGCAGATAGTAGCTCAAAAAGCTGCGGAGCTTGCCCTCCTTGTCCGGCTTCTCACGCAGATAGGCAAAGATGTTGCCGGTGATCTCCCCGATGCGGTCGATCTTCCGGCTCATCTCCGGGTCCTCGATGGCGTCGTTGAGGGCGCGGATCTCAGTGAGCACCGCCTCGGCGCCCTCCACCTCCTTGGGAGGCGCAGGCGCCTTCTCCGGCTCCTCCTTGGGCCGGTCCTGGATGCCGTCGTCGGTGAGGAAGAGCTGATCGCTGCCCAGGTCCAGATAGCCCATGGGGAAGATGCCGTCATCCAGCATGTCCTGGAGGTCCTCCCGGATTTTCCGGGGGGCGAAGCCGGTGGCCTCCGCCAGGGTGGTCACGGAGATGGACTTCCGCCGTCCGATGAGGGAGAGGTACTGCCGGTAACGCTTGAGCCGCCGGCCCTTCCGCAGGCCGTACCACAGCATGCACAGGCCGCCGCCGCAGAAGGCCAGAGGGACGAAGATATCCTGCAGGTAGAAAAGGAAGTCACCCCAATAGAGGGCCTCCAAAAGCTCACTGAAGCCGATAAACCCAAAGACGGCGGCCACGATGGCCCCGGCGATGGTGAGCAGCCGGCCGTTGCCCTGCTCCTCCAGCTTTTTCCCGGCCTTGGACCGGGCGGAAGCCTTCCGACGCCGGGCGGCGCCGGTCTGGGTGGACGCGGCGGCGGCTTCCCCCTGGGTGGTGCCGTCCTGAGCGGCGGCCTCTCGCTGGAGATCGTAGGGATGGCGGCCCACCTGCCCCCGGCGGCGGCCGGTGACGCCGACCAGCCGCAGAATCAGCAGGAATAGCCCCAGGGGCGGAAAGCAGAAGAGAAAGATCACAATGGGGATCCAGGAGAGCAGATCCCTGTTGTTCCGGTCCTGGCCGGAGCGGTTGAATTGGCGTGGGTCAGACATGTCGGATCCCTCCGAATCGAGATCTGGAAGATGCAGAAGATAGACAGGTGGATTTACGCTGTTCAGTATCCAACATCATACAACGAACGGAAGAAAAAGTAAAGCCGCCGGGGGCTTGAGCGAAGCACGGCCAGGGAGCCGGCGCAGGCCCTGTCCCGACGATGTAACCGTTCTGTAATTGCTTTTTTCCCCTATGGAACATATAATGTATCATGGTTTCTTGTAAACAGCATTCAACGACCGGCCGGTCCTCCAACGGGTATGGACCGGGAAGCGTGTAATTGGAGGCATCCGTTTATGGAAGAGAAAAAGTCCGGTAAGCGGCTGGCAAAGCCTGACGGCGAAGCCAAGAAGGGCCGGCGGGGACTCCTCGCCGCCGGGATATTGGTGGCGGTGCTGGTCGCCGGCTATCTGGGGCTGTGCACCTGGGTAGGGGCCAGCGGCACCACCCTGCCCGGCACCACCGCCGGGGGCGTGGAGCTGGGCGGACTGACCCGGGACCAGGTGGAGCGCCGCCTGGATGAGGAGCTCAAGCAGAGCTATACCGGGAAGGAGATTACCCTTCAGGTGGACGGCACCAGCCAGAGCTATACCGTCAGCGGCAGCGTGCTGGACGTGGATACCAGCGCCGTCACCGACGCCGCCTGCGGCCTGAGCCAGGGGAATTTCTTCAGCCGGGGCTGGCGGCTCATCCAGTCGCTGCTGGGCGGCAATGACATCGAGGTCCCCCTCAGCTATACCCAGGAGGGGGAGTCCCAGGTGGACGCCCTGCTGACCCAGATCGAGTCCGAGCTGGGCGGCGGTGTCCAGGAGACCACCTGGGAGGTCCAGGGAGATCAGCTGGTCTTCCACATGGGCACCCCAGGCCGTGCCTTTGACCTGAGCAATACCAAGGCCGACATTCTGGAGGCCTTTGCCGGGGAGAGCCAGGAGCCTCTGGTCCTCTCCACCGTCACCACCGACCCCGCCGACGTGGACGTGGAGGCTGTCCACGACCAGGTCTACGCCGAGGTGCAGAATGCCGCCCTGGACAAGGAGACCTTTGAGATTACGCCCAGCGTCACCGGCCTGGACTTCCAGGTCGCCGACGCCCAGGCCGCTCTGAAGGACGCCGACTGGGGCAGCGACGTGTCGGTGGCCCTCACCGTCACCGAGCCCACCGTCTCCACCGAGAGCCTGAAGGAACTCCTCTTCCGGGACGTGCTGGGCGAGGCCAGTTCCAGCGTCTCCGGCTCCTCCAACCGAAAGAGCAACGTGAAGCTCTCCGCCTCGGTGTGCGACGGCATCATCCTGCTGCCGGGCGAGGTCTTCTCCTACAACAACACCACCGGCAGCCGCACCGCTGACAAGGGCTACCTCCCCGCTCCCTCCTATGTGGGCGGCAAGTCCACCGACGAGGTGGGCGGCGGTATCTGCCAGACCTCATCCACCATCTACTACGCCGCCCTCAACTCCAACCTGAAGATCGTGGAGCGGCACAACCACATGTTCGCCGTGGGCTATGTCCCCGACGGCATGGACGCCACCGTGTGGTACGGCGCCTCCGACTTCCGCTTTGAAAATGACACCGACTACCCCATCAAGATCGTCACCGAGTACAAGAACAGCCGCCTCACCGTCCAGATCTACGGCACCAAGACCGACGATCTGTACGTAAAGATGACCAACAAGGAGCTCTCCTCCACGGCCTGGAGCACCGAGTACAAGGTGGACCCCTCCCTGCCCGCCGGTACCACCAAGACCGAGCAGACCCCCTATCGGGGCCGGGTGGTGGAGGCCTACCGCAATGTCTATGACGGCAACGGCAACCTGGTGAGCTCCACCCTGGAGAGCAAGAGCACCTACAAGATGCGCAACCAGATCATCCTGGTGAGCCCCTATGATGCCGCCCAGTACGGCCTCACCGAGGCCGACGGCGCCATCATCACCACGCCGTCGCCCTCTCCCACCACCACAACCCCGGCGGAGACGACACCCGCCACCGCCGCTCCCAGTGCCACACCGGTGCTGCCGGCGGAGCCCCAGCCGTCGGCCACCCCAAGCGCCGCGCCTTCGGAGACCCCGGCGCCCAGCGCCGCACCGTCGGAGACTCCGGCCGCCAGTGAGACCACTCCCGATATCGGCATCCCCCTGACCACAGCGCCCCAGAACACAGAGGAGGCCCAGGCATGACAGAACATCCCAGCCAGCAGCGCAGAGCCCTGAAGTTTCGGGCCAAGCGTACCTTCTTCCGCTTCATCCGGCCCTGCCTGGTGTGTACCTTTTTCCTCATCCTGCTCTCCCTGCTGGCGCAGCTTTTTTCCGTGGTGAGCGGAGGAACCTTCTTCTACACCATCATGGATGTGCGGCAGTTCCCCATGTCCACCGGCATCTGGAAGGCCGATGCCACCGCCATGACCAACCTGCTGGCCCTGCTGGGCCTGGAGAGACTGGGAGACCTGGGCGGACTGGTCTTTTCCATCCGCTATGAGGATGCGGGCCAGGTGCTGGTGTTCCCGGTGGCCTGGCGTCAGGTGGTGGACGTGGTGATCATCCAGGGCATCGTGCTCCTGGTCACCGCCCCCCTGAGCTACGGAGTGCTCAGCCATTACCGGGGCTTCCTGGAGGGCCGGGTCCGGCCCTTCCGGGCCCTCTTCGGCTGGTATGTTGACCTGCGCCTCACCGCCAAGGCACTGGCCGTCCAGGTCATCCTGACCGTGTGGCGCCTGCTGGCCACCCTGCTGTGCCTCCTGCCCGGTATGTTCTGCGTCGTGGCCGGGACCATCGTCCCCAACGGCAAGATCATACTGCTGTTGTCCAGCCCCGCACTCCTGCTGGGGCTGCTGGCGGGGTACTACCTCTATGTGCTCCTCCTCCCGGCCCGCTATGTGCTGGCCCGGGACCCGGCAACCTCCGTACCCCAGGCCTTCTCCAAAGGGCTGGGCCTGCTGGCCGGACGCCACCTGGAGTATTTCAAGCTCAATTTCTCCTTCCTGCCCTGGCATATCATCTCCATGCTCCTCTACGGCGTCCCCGACCTCTTCGTCATTCCCTATGTGCAGATGTCCAACTTCCTCTTCCTGGACCCGCCGCCGGTGCCGGAGAATCTGTAAGAATAGGACGAGCTTTGTGAAAACAACGGCGTGCCGCGAACGCGGCGCACAAAAAATGCCGTTACTTTTCCGGCCGGTATCCGACCGGAAAAGTCCTCGCTCTGCTCGCCGCACCGCCCCGGAAGGGCGGGTGCGGGGCATTCGATCCCATGCGAGGCGGGCGGCTGCCCCCTCGCACTCCCCCGCAGGAAACGAAGGAAAATTCTCCTGGGGATAGGCTTTGGAGAAAGCGAAGACGGCGCGCCGCTGATGCGGCGCGCCGTCTGTCCGCAGCCCGGGTCAAAGGGTGCAGACGCCCTCCCGTACTTCACCGGCGAAGGTGTAACGATAACGCAGACCGATGGCCTGAGCGGTGGCGCCGGCCGGTTCCCGCCAGGTGAGCAGGGCCTGCCCGCCGGCGTCCAGACCGGGCAGCACCGGCTCCTCCGCCGGACGGCCCTCNGCGGCGCGCCGTCTGTCCGCAGCCCGGGTCAAAGGGTGCAGACGCCCTCCCGTACTTCACCGGCGAAGGTGTAACGATAACGCAGACCGATGGCCTGAGCGGTGGCGCCGGCCGGTTCCCGCCAGGTGAGCAGGGCCTGCCCGCCGGCGTCCAGACCGGGCAGCACCGGCTCCTCCGCCGGACGGCCCTCGATGCGCAGGCTTCCCGGCTCTATGGTGCCGTCGGGGGCCACCTCCACCCGGTCCATGGGCAGGGAGGAGTGGTTATACACCGTCACCGCCCGGACAAGACCCTCCCCGTCGGGCCAGGTCCGGGTCTCGCCCCCCAGCTCCACAAAGTGGAGCAGGGAGGTCCCCTGGGGGGAAAATACCCCCAACAGACGCCGGGGACCATCCACGGCCTCCAGCCGCAGGTCCCCTTCCCACCGGCAGAGCAGCGGCTCCGGCCGGTGGAGACAAAACGCACATTGATCCATGCAGTATCCCTCCGTCCCATCTTATGCCGCCGGACCGGCGGTGTGTCCGGGAGCGGAGGGGAGAGGAGTTTACCATGTTTCAGGGATTTTCCGACCGGACCATTGACTTTATGTGGGGGATCCGGTTCAACAACGAGAAAAGCTGGTTCGAGGCCAACAAGGAGACCTATCTCCGGGACTTCTACCAGCCTATGCGTGAACTCAACCGGGAGGTGTGGGAACGGCTCAACGCCGCCGCGCCCGACCTGGGTCTCTTCGGCAAGGTGAGCCGCATCTACCGGGATGCCCGGCGGCTCCACGGCCGCGGCCCCTATAAGGACCACCTGTGGTGGAGCATCCAGCGGCCCACCGACGAGGAGTTCGCCCGGCGGCCGGTGCTCTGGTTCGAGCTGGAGCCGGAGGGCTGGTCCTACGGCATGGGCTACTACCAGGCCCCGCCGGTCACCATGGCCAAGCTGCGCCACCGGCTGGACCACGACCCCGCCCCCTTTGAGAAGCTGGTCCGGCAGATCAAGAAGCAGGACCGCTTCACCCTGGAGACGGAGGACTACAAACGGCCCAAGGGCCATCTGAGCGCCCTGCTGGACCCCTGGTACAACGCCCGCAGCTTTGCTCTGAGCCGGGATCACAAGGGCCATCAGCCCGTTCTCTACTCCCACGACCTGGTGGATCTGGTGGGAGAGGACCTGGAAACGCTGCTGCCCATCTATCGCTATATCCTGTCGGTGGAGGCCGACCCCGACCCTCGGAACTGATACGAAAAAATTACCAGAAAAACAAGACCGCCCGCCGGACATACTGTTTGGGAACGAACAGCAGATGGGGGGCGGTCATGTTGTCGAGAGGGAGGAAGTACCGCGCGGCGGCGGCCCTGGTCCTGCTGCTGCTCATCGCCTGGGCGGCGGCCCCATGGATGGCGACCGCGTCGGTGCCGGCGGCGGCCTGGACGGCGGCGGAGACCCCCAAGCTCATCGCCCTCACCTTTGACGACGGTCCCCGCCGCTCCACCACCACCGCCCTGCTGGACGGTCTGGCAGAGCGGGGGGTGAAGGCCACCTTTTTCCTCATCGGCAAGCAGCTGGAGAACAACGAGGACCTCATCCGGCGCATGGACGCCGAGGGCCACCAGATCGGGATTCACACCTACGACCATGTCTCTCTCACCGGTCTCTCCAAGGCCGACTTCGATGCCCAGGTAGCCGTCACCCGGCAGAAGCTCATGGACATCCTGGGCCACGACGGCTTTCTCCTCCGCCCGCCCTACGGCGCGGTGGACGATGCCGTCCGCAAAAATGCCGGCTGTCCCATCATCCTCTGGTCCATCGACCCGGAGGACTGGGGAGACCAAAACGCTGCCCGGGAGATCGAGCACGTGGTGGCCAACGCCAAGGATGGCTCCATCATCCTTCTCCACGACATTTTTTCCCCCAGTGTGGAGGCCGCCCTGGCCATTGTGGACCGGCTCCACGCCCAGGGATATCTCTTTGTTACGGTGGAGGAGCTCTTCGCCGCCCGGCACATCACCCTGGAGGCTGGGGAGGTCTACCGCGACGCGTACCCGTAAAAAAAGACCGGAGGTCCTGTTTGAAGGTGAACTGCCCCAGATTGTGCGGACAGTACAAAAAAGAGCCCTTAGTAGGAAAGATTAAGTTTTAAGCGGAGAGGCGTCGCGCCAGCGGCGCCTCTCCAGTTTTTAACTGGATGCGCTCATGGTTATAGAAGTAAATATAGCGGTCAATCATCTCATTGGCTTCGGAAAAGGTCGCCGGTTTGTGGCGGTAAATACATTCTGTTTTGAGGATAGAGAAGAAATTTTCCGCCATGGCGTTGTCGTACGGGTTTCCTTTCCTTGACATGGATGGTGTGATTCCGTATGCTTGAGTCAGATTGAAGTATGCTGCAGAGGTGTACTGAAATCCTTGGTCGCTGTGGAGCTGCAACTCCGCAGCGACCCTCTTTTTCTCCTGTTTCATTGCCAGATGAACGGTATCCAGAACCAAATTCACTGTCTGCTGGGTTCCAGTCTTGTAGGCGATGATGCTGTTGTCATAGAGGTCCCGGATTATGGAAAGGTACAGCACACCCTGCCTGGTGTGGATGTAGGAGATGTCTGTTACCCATTTGCTGTTAGGTTTGTCCGCATGGAACTCCCTGTTCAGCAGATTCCTGTATTTGTGTGCCTGCCGCCCCATCTGCTGCCATTTCCTGCGGCGGCGGATCTCCGAGAGCAGATCATATTTCTTCATGATTCGCAGCACAGTTTTGGGATTGCAGAAGATATTCCGGCTTTTCAGCCACAGCCACATCCGCCGGTAGCCGTAGGTGCGGAAGCTGCGTTCCCGCTGCTGTGCGATGAGCCCCGCAAGAGCCGCATCCTTTTCTGGCTTGCCTAGGCGATGGACAAAAGCATAGTAGCCGCTTCTGGACACTCCAAAGAATTTGCACATGACTGCCACTGGATACTCTGTCCTGTGACGATAGATGATATGATACTTTACCTTTGCTCTCACTTCCTTTCTGTGAAGCGCAGAAAATCCCGCAGTAGTTTATTTTCCATGCGAAGCCGTTGGATCTCACAGGCCTGCTCTGCCACAACGTCTCCTGGCGCAGCATCTTTTCTCGGCCGTCCTTTCGGTCGTGGGCGGATTCCGGCTTCCAGTTTTCGTTCTTTACGGCGCTCACGCTCAAGTAGTCTTTTTACCACCTGCTTATTCCGGAAGCCATAGTATTCTGCGACTTCCCGCTGTGTTTTCCCCTCTGCCAACATGGCCTTGATCTCTGGTAAAAGCATTTGAACGTGTGTGTAATTTCGTTTCTTCATGACAAAACCCCCTGATGTAGTCTATTTTCCTACATCAGGGGGGCTTTTGTCACTGTCCGTTTTTACTGGATCTGTTCAAGGACCTCCGGTCTTTTTGCATTTCTTCAGAAGAAAAAGTATTTGAGGATAAAGAGCACGGCCAGCACACACAGGGCGGGATTGAGGGAACGGCGCTTCTCGCCGCCGGCGGCCAGGTGGATGACCACATAGGAGATGACGCCCAGAGCGGTGCCCTCGGGAGATGGAGTAGAGGAAGGGCATGGCGGTCACACACAGGAAGGCGGGGATGGCCTGGGCGTAGTCGGAGAAGTCCACCTTCAGGATAGAGCCCATCATGAGGAAGCCCACCACCACCAGAGCGGGGGCGGTGGCGAAGGAGGGGATGGCCAGGAAGATGGGGGAGAGGAAGAGGGACAGGCCGAAGAGGGCGGCGGAGAAGAGACCGGTGAGGCCGGTGCGGCCGCCCTCGGCCATACCGGCGGCACTCTCGGCGAAGGTGGTGACGGTGGAGGTGCCCAGCACGGCGCCGGAGAGAAGGGCGCACTTCAGCCGGGGCAGTCTCCCCTTTTCGTCCAGCAGGTCGGACTGGGCGGCCATGCCCATGATGCCGCCCAGAGTGTCAAAGAGGTCCACAAAGAGGAAGGCAAAGACCACTAGGGCGAAGTCTGGGGTGAGCAGCTGGGAGAAATCCATCTGTCCCAGGGTGGGCATCAGGCTGGGCACGCCGAAGCCGCCGGAGAAGTCGGGGATGAGGCTCCCCTTCACCGACGGGTCGTAGAGCCCCACGAGCTGGCAGAGGATGCCCAGGGCCCAGGTGGCCAGCATGCCCCAGAGGATGTGGCCCTTCACCTTCCGCACCATGAGCACAGCGGTGAGGAGGATGCCCACGATGGCCAGAGCCACGGTAATGCCCACGGTGGAGAACTCTCCGGCGTTGGCGGAGAAGTTGTACATGGCCACCAGGGTGGAGGAGTCCACCACCAGCCCGCAGTTCTGGAGGCCGATGAAGGCGATGAAGAGGCCGATGCCCGCCGACACGGCGTGCTTGAGGCTCATGGGAATGGCGTTGAAAACGGCTTCCCGCACCGGAGTGAGGGAGAGGAGAATGAAAATGATACCCTCCACAAAGACGGCGGCCAGGGCCATCTGCCAGGAGTAGCCCATCTTCAGCACCACGGTATAGGCGAAGTAGGCGTTGAGGCCCATGACCGCCGAGAGGACGAAGGGGTAGTTGGACAAAAGGCCATGAGCACCGTGGCCACGATGGAGGCAAGGCAGGTGGCGGTAAAGACGGCTCCCCGGTCCATGCCGGCGTCGCTGAGGATGAGGGGGTTGACCGCCAGGATGTAGGCCATGGTCATAAAGGTGGTGACACCGGCTGCCGCCTCAGTGCGGACGGTGGTGTGCCGCTCCTGGAGGCGGAAGGTCCGCTCTAGGAACCCGCTGTGGGAGGAGGACATGGTCAATGCGCTTCCTTTCTGATGCCCCGATGGGGCAGATGATTGGCTCAGCCCAGAGCCAGCCAGAGGAGGAGGGCGATTTGGAGGACGGTGAGCAGAGGGAAGCCAAAGCGGAAATACCAGTGGCGGGTCTTGTGGCGGAAGACCTGCATGGCCAGGGTGCCCCCCAGAGCGCCGCCCAGGAGGGCAAAGAGCCACAGGGTGGACTCGGGGATGCGCCAAGCATCCCGCCGGGCCTTCCACTTGTCCACACCCATGAGGGCAAAGTCGATGGCGCTGGTGAAGCACAGCCACAGGGCAACCACCGCCCAGTGGTCTGCCAGGAAGGCCCTCATACGCCTACCCCCGGCGCCACCAGGCCGCCACCCAGCTTGGTGGTCTGGAACCACAGCCGGAAGTCCACGGCGTACTCCTTGCCGCTGTCAAGAAGGGTGCACAGCTCGGTACCGTCCCGGCGCTCCTCTAGGGCGATGATGGTCACCCAGTGCCAGTCATCCAGGCCCTCCACCTCGCCGCTGTGGAGGTTGAGCCAGGCCACCGGCTGGTCGGCGCCCAGAGCGGAACGGAGGAAGGCGGTGCACTGGTCCACGGTGGGCCGGGCCAGCCGCAGCCGGGGGATGTCCAGCTCCCGCAGGGGCAGCGTGACCCCTTTGGAGGCGGCAAACGCACCAAGCCCCTTGGTGAAGAGATGGGTGGTGTTGACCCCGTGCTTGCCGGGGGTGACAAACTTCCACATCTCCTCCATGAGCGCCAGGACGTCCTTCTGCGCCCAGCTCCCAGAGGGATACAGGGGGGCGCAGTCCTTCCGGGTCTGGGCCAGATAGCTGGTCATCACGCTGGCGGTGGTGGGGCCGCAGCCGGCCTTCTTCTGCCACTCGTCGGAGTACCAGAGCTGGTCGGCCCCCTGCCAGGATCGGCTGCCCTGGGTGACGGTGAGCAGTTCGGGACGGCTGATCGAATAGTTGGTTTCCATGACGGTCTCCCTTCAGACGCCCATGCGGCGTCCCATTGGACATGATGTTCCATTTTACATCACCTTTTTTGGAAACGCAAGGGAGGGGACATTTGGCGAGAAAAACCACCAAATTCTTTTTGCAATTTTCCACAGTCTGGATTATAATAAATGCTGAATACGTATGCGCGGACGCCGCGCAGAAGATCAAGTATGGAAATGTTAGGTGGTGTGGGCCTTGAAACAGTCTGCAACGCCAGAGATCGTGAAGACCGTCTCAGTATCCCTGCTGGGCGGCTTTGCCCTGGAAGTGGACGGGGCCTCTCTGACGGACGATATCAATCGCTCTTTGAAGCTTTGGAGCGTGCTGGCCTATCTGACGCTGCACCGGGAGCGCGCAGTGCCCCAGTCGGAGTTCATCGAGCTCTTCTGGCCGGATGACCACAGCTCCAACCCGGTCAACGCGCTCAAAACGCTGCTCTACCGCATCCGTGCCATGCTGGAGCCGCTGTTTGGGCAGGAGATCCAGCCCATCCTGTCCCAGCGCGGAGCCTACATATGGAACCCGGCGGTGGGATGTACCCTGGACATCGACCGCTTTGAGGAGCTGTGCCGCCTGGGCGGTGACACCCAGCGGACGGCGGAGGAGCGCATGACCTCTTACCGGGAGGCGGTAGAGCTCTACAAGGGGGATCTGCTGCCCAAGCTCAGCCACCAGATGTGGCTGGTGCCCATGGCCGTCCGGTACCATACGGCCTATATCGCGGCCGTGAAGGACTTTGCCGTCCTGCTGGATGAGGCCGCGCTCTACGAGGAGATGCATGAGGTCTGCGCCCGGGCCAGCGACCTGGACAACCTGGACGAGGGGCTGCACACCCTCATCGTCCGCGCCCTTCTGCGCCAGGGCAAGGATGCCGCCGCTCTGGAGCACTACGAGAAGGCCACCGACCTCCTCTACCGCAACCTGGGGGTGCGCCCCTCTGAGGAGCTGCGGTCCCTCTACAAGGAGATCATGGCCACCGAGAAGACCCTGGAGACCGACCTGGGGGTCATCATGAACGACCTGCGGGAGGCAGCCGCCCGGCCGGGAGCCTTCGTGTGCGAGTATGGCTTCTTCAAGGAGGCCTACCGGCTGGAGGTCCGCCGGGCCATCCGCAGCGGCACCTGCGTCCACCTGTGCCTCATCACCGTCTCCCTGCCTGACGGAGGCATGCCCCAGCTAAAGGTGCTCTCCAACACCATGGATCAGCTCCTGGATGTGCTGGTGAACAACCTGCGCCGGGGGGATGTGGTGTCCAAATTCAGCGGCGCCCAGTATGTCATCATGCTCCCCGCCGCCAACTATGAAGACAGCAACATGGTCATGGACCGGGTGGTCCGGGCCTTCTATCAGCAGCACCGGAGGAGCTTTTTGAAGCTCACGGTCCGGGTGCGGGAACTGGAGTTAAACTGAGCCTATGAACAAAAAAACGAGAAGCGTACTCATCGCGGTCCTGGCGGTGGTGGCCGTGGTCTGTCTGGCCGTGGCCCTCTGGTCCTTTAACGGCGGGGAACCGGAGCCCACCCCCACGCCCACGCCGGTGGTTACCCCCAGCCCCACGCCCACGCCGGAGCCCACCGAGACGGGGGACCCCGACCTGGTGGACGGCCTGCCCGTGGGAGCCTGGCCCATCACCGAGGAGCGCAAAAACTATGTGGAGGACAGCCTGACCCTCTACATCCCCTGCATCGGCATCACCCGTGCCGTCCACGACGGCACCGACGAGGCCACCCTCAACCGGGGCGTAGGCCTCTATGAGTACGCCCAGCTGCCCGGTGAGGGCAACCGCAACGTGTCCATGGCCGGACACCGCAACGGCATCGACAAGAACGGCAACATCACCCCCTATGCCCCCTTCTATTACATCGATCAGGTGGGGGAGGGCGACTACCTCTATCTCTACGACAGCGAGCACGTCTACCGCTACATCTATGACAGCACCTGGGTGGTGGAGCCCGACGACTGGAGCCCCATCGCCACCACGGGCTACTCCTGCATCACCATCACCTCCTGTGAGCCCATCGGCATCTCCGACCACCGGATTATCTGCCGTGGGGTGCTGGACCAGATTTTTGACTACACCGAGGACTTTGACTTTATCGCCAACGCATCTGAGGAGGGCGAGACTACATGAGCATGAAACGAAATATCCTGAAGCGGGTGGGCGCCCTGGCGCTGGCCCTGGTGCTGCTGGGCGCCGCCGCCCTGGTGGTGGGCGCCGCCGGGCAGGACGCCAAGGCGGAAAAATCCGCCACCCTGCCCCAGAAGGCGGCACCCAAGACCGGCGTCACCGTCTACTCCAATGAGAAGGCCAGCGTGGACGCCTCCAACCTCTCTGAGGGCTGCCTCATGGTGAAGTACACCGGCGGCAAGAACGTCCGCATCAAGGTGCAGATCACCAAGAGCGGCGGAGTCACCTATACCTATGACCTCAACAACGCCGGGAATGTGGAGACCTTCCCCCTCACCGAGGGTGACGGCACCTACACTGTGAAGGTCTTTGAGAACACCTCGGGCACCAAGTACGCCCAAGCCTTCTCCACCTCGGTGACCATGACCCTGCGCAACGACTTCCTGCCCTTCCTCTACCCCAATCAGTACGTGAACTACACCATGGACTCCCAGACCGTGGCCGTGGGCACACAGCTGTGCACCAA
Organism: Intestinimonas timonensis; assembly: GCF_900626145.1. Lineage (GTDB taxonomy): Bacteria > Bacillota > Clostridia > Oscillospirales > Oscillospiraceae > Intestinimonas > Intestinimonas aquisgranensis. Next base: position 588,985 of record NZ_LR130816.1, read on the forward strand.
CAAGACCGACGACCTGTCCAAAGTGACCGCCGTCTTCGACTGGGTGGTGGACAACTTCACCTACGACTATGACAAGGCCGCCACCGTCCAGTCCGGCTATCTGCCGGTGGTAGACACGGTCCTGGCCGCCAAGAAGGGCATCTGCTTCGACTATGCCGCGGTGATGACCGCCATGCTCCGCAGCCAGAACATCCCCTGCAAGCTGGTGGTGGGCTACGCCGGTGAGACCTATCACGCCTGGATTAATGTGTATGTAGATGGTGTGGGCTGGATCGACAAGGCCATCTACTTTGACGGCCAGAACTGGACCCTGATGGACCCCACCTTCACTTCTACCGGCAACCGCAGCCAGTCCATCATGCAGTACGTCACCGACTCCACCAACTACACCCAGAAGTACGCCTACTGACGGCCGCCTGAAGGCGCCGTGCACCTTCCCGCATCGCCACCGATCTCGGGCGGCCCCGTCCGGGCCGCCCGACGCTATTTTCCCACCAATGTGAAAGAGGGGAACGCCATGAACGGAACCACCGACAAGACCCTCACTGCCGACGAGCTCTCCGCCCTGTGCTGGCAGCTCTCCCAGCTGGGCAAGGCCGGTGTGCCCTGGAGCGAGTGCGCCGCACTGCTCCTGGAGGACAGCCAGCCGCCCCGGCTCAAGGCCGCCCTGGAGAAGCTCCGGGAGCCCCTGAGCATGGGGGAGCCCCTGTCCGACGCCATGGAGGCGGCGGGGGATTACCCCCCCTACCTGCTGCGCATGGTCTCCATCGGCCAGGCCTCCGGCCGGCTGGACCGGGTCCTCGCCGCACTGTCCGACTACTACCGCCGGGAGGCGGACACCCTGGACGCCATCCGCCGGGCGGTGACCTATCCCGCCGTCATGGCCGCCCTCATCGCCCTGGTCTTCCTGGTGCTGGTGTCCCGGGTGCTCCCCGTCTTCTCCCGGGTTTTTGCCCAGATGGGAGCCGGCCTCTCTCCCACCGCCGCCGTGCTGCTGGGGTCCGGCTCCGGGGTGAAGTACGCCGCCTATGCCATCTCCATCCTGCTCCTCCTGGCCGCCGCCGCCCTGATCCTCTTCTTCCGGGGCGAGCGGGGCGTCCGCCTGCTGGGCAGGGGCAAGGTGGCCGAGGCCATCGCCAAGGGCCGTTTCACCTCCGCCATGGCCCTCATGCTTCAGAGCGGCCTGCCTATGGATGAGGCCCTGGAGCGCACTGGGCAGCTCCTCTCCGATTCCCCCCTGGCCGGGCGCTTTGCCGACTGCCGCCGCCGGGCCGAGGAGGGCACCTCCTTCCCCCGGGCGGTAGAGGAGTCCGGGGTGCTCACCGGCCTCCAGGCCGGGCTTCTCTCCGCCGGCTTCCGTACCGGCACGCCCGAGGAGACCATGGCCGAGATCGCCCGCCGCTGCCAGAAGGAGGCCGACGAGAGCCTGAGCCGCCTGCTGGGGCGGTTCGAGTACGGCCTGGTCATCGCCCTGTGCGCGGCGGTGGGCTTGGTCCTGCTCTCCGTGATGCTCCCTCTGCTGGGGGTGCTCTCCGCCATTGGAGGGTGAGGCCATGAGGCATCTGCTGCGTTTTCTGCTGCCCGCCGTGGTGCTGGTGGTGGGACTCCCCCTGTGCCTGGGGGCCCTCAGCCAGACCCTGGGCAACCGGGCGGCGGCGGAGTCCCTGTCCCTGGTGGAGGAGAACGTCCGCCGGGCTGCTGTCCAGTGCTATGCCCTGGAGGGGGCCTATCCGCAAGACTTTGACTACCTGGCCGAGCGCTACGGCGTGGCGGTGGACGAGAGCCGCTGCCGGGTGGACTATATCTACATCGGCTCCAACCTGATGCCGGATATCACCGTGGTCCCCCTGGAGGGGAGCGCGTAAAGGAAAGGGGGCGTGCCCCGGATGGATCGTGAACACAGCGGACTGCGCTCTGCCGCCGTCCTGGCCCTGTGCGGACTCTTTGCCGTGCTGGCGGTGGGACTGGCCCTCCTGTCCAGCGGCGTCTACCGGACGGCCGCCGGGGCCTCGAACGAGAACGACACCCGCCGCACCGCCCTCTCCTACCTCATCAACCAGGTCCGCCGGGCCGACCGGACCGGCGGTGTGGCGGTGGAGACCTTCGGGGGCGGCGACGCCCTGGCCCTCACCGAGACGGTGGAGGGTACCGACTATGTGACCATTCTCTACTGCCTGGACGGTCAGCTCATGGAGCTCTATGCCGAGGCGGGGAGCGGCCTGGGGCCCGCCGACGGTCTGGCGGTGCTGGCGCTGGAGGACCTGTCGGTGGAGACCGACGGAGCCATCATCACCTTTACCGTCACCGCTCCCGACGGCACCGTGTCCACCGCTTCGGTGTCCCCCCGGTGCGGCTATGAGGAGGTGGGGGAGCTGTGAGAACCGTGCCCAAGTCCCGCCTGCTCCTGCTGGAGCTGGTGGCCGACCTCTTCATCTTTGCCCTGTGCGCCGTCGTGTGTGTGGCTCTGCTGGTCCAGGCCAGGTCCATGAGCGCCGAGAGCACGCAGCTCACCCAGGCGGTCTACATCGCCCAGGACGCTGCCGAGCGGCTCCGAGCGGGAGAGGAGATCTACAGCGGCTATACAGCCGACGGCACCCCCGTCACCACTGTTCCGGCGGTGGGGCCCGGCTCCCTGGAGCCGGCGGTCAGCTCTGCCTGGCTGGACTATGTGGTCTATTATGAAGTAGGGGAGGAGACCGTGGAGATCTCTGTGGTGCCCATGCTGGAGATCGGAAGCGATCACGCCGTCTACACCCTCACCGTCTGGAAGGAGGCCGTGCCATGAGCCGCAGGGAAAATTCCCCCGTGGGGGTGGGTGTGCTGACGGTGCTCACCATCCTGTTGGTGGTCATCCTGGCCGTCTTTTCCGCCCTGACGTATGCCTCAGCCCGGGCCGACCGGAACCTCTCCCGGATCAACGCCGACACCGTGACGGCCTGGTATGCCGCCGACGCCCAGGCCGCGGCGCTGCTGGAGGAATTTGAGGCGGGGAGCGAGGAGACCCTGGAGGCCACCCTCCCCATGACGGAGCGACAGAGCCTCTATGTCCGCTTCCAGCGGGAGGCCGACGGCACCGTCACCGTGCTGGACTGGCGGACCGTGACGGCGGAGGAGGAGACCGATGTGGGTTCCAACCTGCCGGTCTACGGCTCTGAGGACCGCTGAGGGCAATACTTTTTATGAGAAGGAGCTGCGTGCGCCATGCCGCTCATTGACATTCTGAAGGAGGCCGTGTCCCGGGAGGCCTCCGATGTACTCATCATCGCCGGCCTGCCCGTGTCCTACAAGGTCAACGGCCGCATCGACCGGGTGGGGGATCGCCTTTTCCCCGACCACACCCAGGCTCTGTCCGAGGAGCTCTACGATCTGGCCAAACGGTCCATGAACCGCTTCCTGGAGACGGGAGACGACGACTTCTCCTTTGCCGTCCCCGGCCTGAGCCGTTTCCGGGTCAACGCCCTGCGGCAGCGCGGCTCCATGGCCCTGGTCATCCGGGTGGTGTCCTTCGTGCTGCCCGACCGGAACGCGCTGGGCATCCCGGACAACGTCATGGCCTTCGCCAACGCCCCCCACGGTCTGGTCCTCTTCACCGGTCCTGCGGGCAGCGGCAAGACCACCACCCTGGCCTGCATGGTAGACGCGGTGAACGAGAGCCGGGAGGCCCACGTCATCACCATTGAGGACCCCCTGGAGTATCTCCACCACCACAAAAAGAGCGTGGTCACCCAGCGGGAGCTCTATACCGACACCCTGTCCTACGAGGCCGCCCTCCGGGCCGCTCTGCGGGAGGCGCCGGACATCATCCTGCTGGGAGAGATGCGGGACGCCGAGACCATCAAGGCCGCCGTCACTGCCGCCGAGACCGGCCATCTGGTTATCTCCACCCTCCACACCATCGGCGCGGCCAACACAGTGGACCGCATCGTGGATTCCTTCCCGCCGGGACAGCAGCAGCAGATCCGCACCCAGCTCTCCCAGGCCCTGGAGGGCGTGGTGTCCCAGCAGCTGCTGCCCACCGTGGACGGCGCCCTGGTGCCCGCCTTTGAGGTGATGAACGTCACTCCAGCGGTGCGGAATATGATCCGGGAGTCCAAGGCCTTCCAGCTGGAGAGTGTCATCTCCACTTCGTCTGCCCTGGGCATGATCACCATGGACCAGAGCATCCTGGCCCTGCTGAAGGCGGGGCGGATCACCCGGGACACTGCCCTGCGCCACGCCTCCAATCCGGACTGGATGGAGAAGCGCTTTGCCACCCTTTGAGTTGAGAAAGGACGGGATCATAGCCATGACCACCACCAAGATCGACCATCAGAATGGGGTGCTCCGCATTTGTGTGGACCGGCTGGAGGGGAACCGGGCCGGCGGCCGGGTCTTCAGTCAGCGGCTCACGGCGCCCATGTCCTTTTCCGACCTGGGCGGTCTGCTGCTCCAGTTAGAGGCGCTGTTGGAGCGGCAGAATTTCCCACAGGCCTTCCAGCGTATGCGCTCCTTTACCAGTGAGGCGCCGGAGTACCCGGCGGGCCTGCTGCCCACCGGCGCCATGTCGGCGGAGACGGTGGCGGAGGCCAAGGGGGAGAAAGCCACCTTTGTGCTGCGCATCCTCACCCGGCAGAACGCCACCTGGCAGGGGGTGCTGGAGTGGCTGGAGGGGGAGCAGCGGAACAACTTCTCCAGCGATCTGGAGTTCCTCAAGCTGCTGGAGCAGGACCTTCGGCAGAGCGGTGGGGAAGCGTCTCAAAATAACTGAAAGAGAAATCAAAAGCGGGCGGACCAGAAGGTCCGCCCGCTTTTTGTTATGCTTCCGCCCGTTTCAGGAGCCTGCCCTTCCGGCAGGCGGTGAGGTCCAGCCGCCGGATACCCACCTGCTCGAAATCAATGACGGCGATGCTGCCGGTGCGGCTCTCAATGACGCCGGGCCCAAACTGGCGGTGGACCACTGCCGCCCCGGGGGCGAAGTCCAGCTCCCACTGGGCGGCGGGCACCTCGGCGGTGGGGGAGGACTGGTCCGGCTCCCCCAGCAGCTCCGAGACGAAGGGGAAACGGACCCGGTCCGGCTCCCCGAATTTTTCCTGGTAGGTGAGCAGCTCCAGGGTCTCCCTGGCCCGGGTGGCTCCCACGTAGAAGAGCCGCCGCTCCTCCTCCAGGGCCTGCCGGGCCTCAGCGGGGGAGGCGTCCTCCTGCCGCCGGGCGGGGAAAAGCCCCTCGGCGGCGTCGATGAGGAGGACCCGGTCGTACTCCAGGCCCTTGCTGGCGTGGATGGTGGAGAGGACGAAGGGACAGGAGGGGTCCGACCCGCCCCCGGAGGAGAGAATTCCCTGGAGCTCCTCCAGCCGCCGGAGCAGCTCCGCCGGGTCTGGGTTTTGAAGGGCCAGGGCCAGCAGCACATCCAGCCGACCGGTGTCCATCCGCTCCTCCCCCAGGTAGTCGCCATAACCCATGTACTTCACGATGCGGCGCAGGGCGGCAAAGCTGCTCATCTGGGGCAGTTTGGAGAGGTGGGTGCCGAAGGCCTTCACCCGGCCCACCTGCCAGGGTGCCAGGCCGGTGCCGGAGAGGAGACAGTCCACCACCGTCTGCCCCGGCTTCTGACGGCTCAGGAGATTGGTGAGGAGGGCCTTTTTGATCTTCAGGTCCAGCTTCCAGCACACCCGCAGGAACCGCTCCCGGTCGTCGGGTTGGTAGGTCAGGGTGAGAACGTCGGTGAGGTCCCGGACGATGGGGCTGGTGAAGAAGAACCCCTCCCGCTGGCGGCAGGCGTAGGGCACCCCCTCCCGCTCCAGCAGATCGATGAGAGGGAGAGCGCTGTCGTTGTTGCGGTAGAGGACGGCGGTGGACCGCCGGCAGTCCTTGGCCGCCTGGAGGAGATACCGGGCCTGACGGCTGTAATCGGACAGCACCACCCGGCGGATGGGCTCCCCCTCCCGGTTGTCGGTGCGCATGTGCTTGTCCCGGCGGTCCCGGTTGCCTCGGATGAAGGCGTCCGCCCGGGTGACGATGGCGCCGGTGGAGCGGTAGTTGGTCTCCATCAGCAGCACCTTTGCCCCGGGCCAGTTCTGTTCGAACTCCAGCAGGGCCTGGGGCCAGGCCGCCCGGAAGCCGTAGATGCTCTGGTCCTCGTCCCCCACCATGAAGAGGTTCCGGTGCTCCCCCGCCAGCAGGGCCAAAATGACATGCTGGATCTTGGAGGTGTCCTGGGCCTCGTCCAGGCAGAGCCAGCGGTAGCGTGTGCGGTAGTAGTGTAAAATTTCCGGTTCCCGGCGGAGGATGCGCAGGGCAAAGACCATCTGGTCGTCAAAGTCCATGAGGCGGCTGCGGCGCAGATAGTCCTGGTACTCGAAGTAGACGGCGGGGAAGTCCATCCCCTCCACCGTATGGCGGTGGATGTCGGCTTCCGAGAGCATCATGTTCTTGCAGTAGGTGATGTGGGTCCGGGCCTCCTTGATCTGCTGCTCGGTGGGGAAGTCGCTGCCGGTGCGCTGGAGCAGGTCCCGGAGGACGGCATTCAGGTGGGCGTCACTGTCGGCCAGGGCGAAGGGCTCAGAGCCCTTCCACCGGGCATAGGTGTGGATGATGGAGGCGCACAGGCCGTTGATGGTGCGGAAAGAGAGCTGCCGGGCCAGGTCCTCGCCGAAGAGAGCGGCAAACCGCCTGGCCATGTCTCCGGCGGCGGAGACGGTGTAGGTGACGGTGAGGATCTCCTTTGGGGAGACACCCCGGCAGCGGATAAGGCAGCCCAGTCGGGCCACCAGCACAGTGGTCTTGCCGCTGCCCGGTACCGCCAGCAGCAGCACGGGGCCCGCTCCGGCCAGCACCGCCGCCTTTTGCTGTTCGCTCAGCGCCAGGGGCAGTGAGGCCAGAAACTCCTCCTCGGTCATGGGCGCACCTCCTCTCGTCGTAAAATATTATTATATCGGTCCGGCGGAAAAAAGACAAGCCGGACGGGCACCGGCGGACCGGGCGGCGCATAGACTGGTCCAGACTGACCGTTTGGAGAGAGGGGGCGTGGTCCGTGCAGGAGCAGCAGCGGAAGACGGAGAGCGGCCGGGAACGGCGACCGGAGGATGTGGATGATCTCATTTTCCGGGAGGAACCGGCATCCGGCAGCAGTCAGAGATAAGCCCGCCCGCCTTTCGGGCGGGCTTACCGCTGTTTTACGTGGTTTGGGGCGGGTTTTCCTTTACATAGTGGAAAGATTCGGGTATAATAGATAAGCTATTTGAACGGAAGTGAGCGTGCAAGCGATGCTGCAATTCGACGAGTATAAGGTAAAACTCAACAACATCAAGCCGTCCCTGGACGAGCTCTCCCAGGCCCTGGACCTGCCCGCCGCCGAGCGGGAGCTGGATATGCTCAACTCGGAGAGCGCCGCCCCCGGCTTCTGGGACGATCTGGAGAAGTCCCAGAAGGTCACCCGCCGGATGCGCCAGCTGGAAAATAAGCTGGAGGCCCAGCGGAAGCGGGAAAGCCAGTGGGACGATCTGGTGGCCCTGTGTGAGATGGGCAACGAGTTCGAGGACGAGTCCCTGGTGCCTGAGCTGGAGGAGGGCTTTGCCAAGCTGGAGGAGGAGATCGGTGAGGCCAAGCTGGCCACCCTGCTCACCGGCGAGTACGACAACTCCAACGCCATCCTCACCTTCCACGCCGGCGCCGGCGGCACCGAGGCCCAGGACTGGGCCCAGATGCTCTACCGCATGTATACCCGCTGGGCTGAGCGCCACGGCTTCACCTACCAGATCATCGACTACCTGGACGGCGACGAGGCCGGCATCAAGTCGGCCACCATCATGATCGAGGGCGAGAACGCCTACGGCTTCCTCAAGAGCGAGCACGGCGTCCACCGGCTGGTCCGTGTCTCCCCCTTTGACGCCAACGCCCGCCGTCAGACCTCCTTCGCCGCCCTGGAGGTCATGCCCGAGATCCCAGACGACGTGGAGGTGGACATCCGCCCCGAGGACATCGAGATGCAGGTCTTCCGCTCCTCCGGCGCCGGCGGCCAGCACATCAACAAGACCTCCTCCGCCGTCCGCCTCATCCATAAGCCCACCGGCATCGTGGTCTCCTCCCAGCAGGAGCGGTCCCAGTTCCAGAACAAGGACACCTGTATGCGGATGCTCCGGTCCAAGCTGGTGGAGCTCCAGATGCAGGCCCACGCCGAGAAGATCTCCGATCTGAAGGGCGTGCAGATGAAGATCGAGTGGGGCAGCCAGATCCGCTCTTACGTCTTCATGCCCTATCAGCTGGTCAAGGATAACCGCACCACCTACGAGACCAGCAACATCAATGCCGTCATGGACGGCGATCTGGATGGCTTCATCAACGCCTACCTCACCGCCGAGGCCACCGGCAACTGGGCCAGTAAATAAAGGCACAAACCGGAGACGAGCATGCTCGTCTCCGGTTTTTTATTACCAGATACAACCCTCAAATGTAAAATTTTCTTTTACATTGTATTGTATTCTTCTTCCTGCCTTGGTACTATAAAAAGGATTAGGGGAAGGAACTGAGGAAAACCCTAAAAAACGAGNGACGCCGCCGACGTGGCCGAGTGGGCCGCTGACGGCATGGCCGTGGCCGTGGGCTCCGGCATCATGGGCGGCAAGCCCGGCGACCTGCTCGACCCCAACGGCACCGCCGTCCGCACCGAGCTGGCCACCATCCTCCTCAACTTCTCCAAGCTGGCGGAGGCCTCCAAGGGCTACACCGAGACCGCTGTGAGCATCGAGGTGCCTGAGACCGACGGCATCCCCGCTCACGCCATCCCCGCCATCGTCACCGTGCCCGACGGCGAGGGCCCCTTCGCCGCCGTGGTGATGCTCCACGGTACCGGCTCCGACAAACACGAGGCCGGTATGGGCTATGACTACGCAGCCCCTGTCCTGGCTGAGGCTGGCATTGCCACCATCCGCTTTGACTTCATGGGCAACGGTGAGTCCACCGCCAACTATTCTGACTACTGCTACACCTCCGCCAACATCGACGCCAAGGCTGCCGCCGACTACATGGCTGCCCTGGAGAACGTGAACGCCGAGAAGATCGGCATTATGGGCTGGAGCCAGGGCGGCACCAACGCCCTGCTGGCCGCTGCGGCCTATCCCGAGACCTTCAAGGCCGTGGTGACCTGGTCCGGCGCCACCACCCTGGACGGCAGCACCCTCTTCGCCGAGGGCTTTGACGCCGCCTATGAGACTGCCAAGGCCGACGGCGTCTACACCATGACCTTCGACTGGCGCGATCCCCTGGAAGTGGGTACCCGCTGGTTCGAGGAGGTGGAGAGCACCGACGTGCTCAAGGAGGCCGCCAAGATCACCGCTCCCGTGGTGGCCATCAACGGCGATCTGGACACCACCGTCACTCCCGACAACGCCACCGCCATCGCTGAGGCCGCTCAGAACGGCAGCGTGTGGATGATCGAGGGCGCCGACCACACCTATAATGTCTTCACCGAGGCCGACCACGCCACCATCCTGAAGACCGCTGCCGATACCGCCGCCTTCTTCCAGCAGGCCTTTGACGGCGCTCTCTCCGGCACCGTCACCTCCGTGAGCAAGTACGGCAACGTCACCACCAGCATCTCCCTGGAGGCCCTGAGCACCATCGGCGCTGAGGCCGGCGACATCCTCACCATCACCGTGAATGGTGAGGCTATGGACGTGCCCTACGGCACCGCTTACAGCGATGTGGACAACGGCAGCGTCATCGCCCTGCCTGACACCGACACCAACACCCTGGCCGTGGCCATCAACATGGGCAACTTCGCTGAGACCTACAAGGCCGGCGAGGGCACCGTCATCACCGTGGCCATGAAGGAGAAGGCCGGCTATCTGGAGGAGTACCAGATCCGGAACATTGACTCCCTGCGGACCAACAACAGGGACGACTACGCCTCCGATGAGGTCTTTGCCAACTTCCGCCCCGTGGTCATGGGCGACATCGCCGAGGGTGTGCTCTACCGCTCCTCCAGCCCCGTGAACCCCGAGCTGGGCCGCAACACCTACGCTGACGCCTTGGCCGAGGCCGCCGGCATCAAGACCGTCCTCAACCTGGCCGACAACGAGGAGACCATGAAGGCCTACGAGGGCTATGCCGACAGCTACTACGCCACCCTGAACGTGGTGGCTCTGGACATGGGCGTGGACTTCGCCGCTGAGGACTTCAACGCCAAGCTGAAGACCGGCCTGGAATACATGATCGCCAACGAGGGCCCCTACCTGGTCCACTGCAACGAGGGCAAGGACCGTGCCGGCTTTGTCTCCGCTCTGCTGGAGGCCCTCATGGGCGGCACCGTCGACGAGATCAAGGCCGACTACATGACCTCCTATGAGAACTACTACCACGTGGAGAAGGACTCCGAGCAGTATGAGAAGATCGCCGAGAGCAACATCATGAACACCCTGCGGACCATCGGTGGTCTGGAGGAGGGTGCTAATCTGGCCGACGTGGACCTCGCCGCTGCCGCCGAGACCTATCTCACCGAGACTGTGGGCCTCTCCGCCGAGCAGGTGGACGCCCTTCAGGCCGTCCTCTCCGGCACCGCTGCCGAAGCTGAGCAGGCCGCCTGAGCAAATTTTGCAAGGGTAAAAAGGGAGACAGCCCATGGGCTGTCTCCCTTTTCTTCTATTGTGACAGATGGAATGTAAAAATAAGACTTGACAGAGACGTTAGGATATGGTATTCTATTCTAGCACCTGAAAGCGTGAGACGCTGGAGTGGGATGCCGGAGTGGCGGAATTGGTAGACGCCCGGGACTTAAAATCCTGTGGGAGCGATCCCGTGCCGGTTCGACTCCGGTCTCCGGCACCAATATCGCGGGGTAGAGCAGCTTGGTAGCTCGTCGGGCTCATAACCCGGAGGTCAGTGGTTCAAATCCACTCCCCGCAACCAGAAAAACGCCTGATTTCGTAAGAAATTAGGCGTTTTTATTACTTTTTTGCCGTTTTTAAAAATAAGGCGGACCGGGAAATTCAACTTTAGTTCAACTCGCCTTTTAAATTCAAGCCTTTTTCAAAAAGATATCTGACAAGATATCCGCATTGCGCTGGTCGGCCTCCTCCATCACATGGGCGTAAATATTGGCCGTGGTGCTGACCTGGGCGTGGCCCAGCCGTTTGGAAATGCTCACACTGTCCACCCCGTTGAAGTACAGCATAGAGGCCATTGTATGCCGGAAGGCATGGGCATTGATGTGTGGGAGACCGTGGCGCTTGCTGAACTTTTTGAGATAGTCGGTCACGCTGTCCGGGTGCATGGGCTTGCCGTTGTCCTGGGAGAATACGAAGTCCTGATTCTGGTGGTACTCCCCCAGCCGCATCCGTTCCTCCGCCTGCCATGCCCGATACCGCCGGAGCAACTGCATTGTCTCAGCGGGCAGGGTGATGTACCGCCGGGATCGTTCCGTTTTGGGCGTGCTCTCATAGATGCCGATATCCGGGGAATAGAGAACGCTGTTACAGATGTAAATCCGGTTCCCCTCAAAGTCCACCTTGTCCCATTTCAACCCCAGCACTTCACCACGCCGCGCGCCGGTAATGAGCAGCAGATGGACAAGCATTTTCTATTTGATCGGCTCTTGCTCCAGTGCGTCCCGGATCGCCGACACCTGTTCCGGCTGGAAGTAGTTTACTTCCTTGTGCTCCGCCTTTGGAAGTGTGGCACGGCTGGCGACGTTGAAGGGGACAAGGCCCTCTTTCACCGCTTGCTCCAGCACCGTGGAGATCAGCCGATGATGCTCCAGGATCGTCTTTGTGGACAGCTTGCCACCCCGCTTGTTCTGTCCCTCCTGGCCCAATAGGGTATAGAGATCATTCAGGTGGTCGGCCCTCAGTTCTCGCAGCTTGATGTGTCCTATCTGTGGGTAAATCCGGCCTGTCAGCTCCTTGTATCTCACAATGGTGGAGTGCTTCACGCCCCGCTGCTCTTTCAATCCAATTACATAATCACAGTAGGCGGCAAACTTCTGGCGGCTGTCGGAGGTTACACCCTCTCTGCATTCTTTCTCAAAGGTTGCGGCGAAAGCCTCAGCCTTTTTTCTTGCGCTTTTTTCCGTCCAGGTGGGTGATACCTCAAAAGTGGCCGTCCAGGGCTTGAGCTGCTTTCCGTCAGATCCCCGGCCCCGGTGTACCCGGATGGAGTAGGAGATCAGCTTTCCGGACTTGTCCCGGCGCTCTTGGATGTTAGCCATTCTCTATACCTCCCTTGGTCGATACAGGCAACGACACCATGTCGTTTTTCACAAGAAGGTTTACCAGATATGAGGCATAGTGCTCCAGCTCATCCCGCATTTGATCAAATGCCTCAGCAGGAACAGCACCCACGGCCTTCCCGGTTTTATCCGTGACCACAATGTACTCCCCTATCAGGCTGTCAACACCTTGGGAGTGCAAGCCAAACCCGCTTTTATCCTCTATGCCGTCTATAAAGAGGCGAAATGCCTTGTCGTAAAGGCGGGCGATTTCTTGTCCCGTCTCCCACTCTGCCTTTGCCGCAAGTTCCTTCTCCGCTTGTGTCTTAAAGTCGTCACGGCATAAGAGCCATTCCGGTCGCACATCAGGAAAAATCTCTCTCGTGATCCTGTCTGCAATATCCCCATTCAGCCGTCTATTCCCCCGCACAATATTTGAAATATGCTGAGGCTCATAACCCAAACGGGCCGCCAGATCTTTTTGAGTGATATTCCGCTCTTTCAACAGCAGTTTGAGCCTCTGCCCACACTCTTGATTTACTTCGACCGGCTTTCTCGGCATACCATCCACCATCCCAATAAGACTTATTTTAGCCCATTTTCTTACCAACATGGTAAGATAGTTATCCAGAATATATCTTCTTTTCGATATAATAGATGTTCGTCAAATATATCTTTATGATATATACTGCATTATAGTACGATACACACCAAAAGTCAATTAAATTACTACGAAAAGGGACGGTGTAACACTATGAGTGAGAATATCCCCAAGTTTTTAACCATTCGAGAAACTGCGAAAACCGGTATTCTTTCTGAGCATCACCTCAGGATTATGGAGAAGCAAGGGAGATTGCCCGGGGTCCGTGTCGGCAACCAGTTCAAAGTCAATCTGGATCTTTTGGTGGATCAGTTGAACCAGGAAAGTACACCCGCACAGCGGGAGGAGTAAGGCAATGGAAGATATAAAACCAAAGCACCCAAGCTGGTTCAAACTGAAGCTTGAGCGCCGGGAGCTTCTTCACCAGTTATCTCCTGAGACAGCAATCAATGTCCTGCTCTAGTGCAGGACTTTCAAATTCAGTACGGCTATAACCAGCAGCTCGGTATTTATGAAAAGGACTACATTGAAGGCAGCGGCCAGAGCTACGAGGGCGTGGTCTTTACCGATGGGGGCCGGGAGGTCATCTATTACAACCAACTGGATGAGCGGTGGGCAGATACCATGTACGGCACATCCGGCACGATTGGCGAGGCCGGGTGCGGCCCCACGGCGATGGCGATTGTCACATCCACTCTGACCGGGATGGCTCACGACCCGGTGGAACTCAGCGAATGGTCTGTGGCGAATGGGCACCGCTGCGAAGGGAATGGCTCTTATCACAGCCTGATCCCAGCCGCCGCCGAAGCCTACGGCCTATCCTGGGAGAGTGTTCCACGGGATGACCCGCAGGCGATGGTGGACGCCCTGACAGATGGGAAACTGGTTGTGGCGATCATGGCAAAGGGACACTTTACCAGCTCCGGTCATTTCATTGTCCTGCGCGGCGTGACTGCGGAGGGAAAAATCCTGGTAGCCGACCCTGCCAGCCGCAAGCGGAGCGAACAGGAATGGGATCTCTCCATTATTCTGGATGAAGCCAGAAAAGGCGCTGCCGCTGGCGGCCCCTTCTGGGCAATCTATTAAAGGAGCATGGTATGAACAACCGAAATAAACTGATTGAATTATTGATCTACATCGCCATTGTAGTGGTTGGCGTTGTCCTTTTGCTGACGGGAGGACCGGAAAAGACGGTAGAAAACATGGATATGGGAGGAACATCGTACAAAAGCGTTTCGGCCTTCGTCCAGAACGGATCGCCTTCCTTGCCCTCGCCTTTGGTATTGGAAATCAACGCATCCACAAATTTAAGGATGTCGGCCTCGTTCTTGATATAGGCCAGCGGATTGTAGTGCATGGATTTTGAAAAATCAATGGAATTGAACACCTTGATCCGATACCCGCGCCGCTGTAAGAAAGAGCCCACCTGGGAGAGCACCCCGCCTTTCGGATCTACGCACACATAGCTGCATCCGCCGTTTTTATCCGCGCTGGCCTGCAAAATCTGCGGAGTGAGCCAGAAGCGGGTTTTGCCCGAGCCGGACGAGCCGATCACGCAGGCGTTGAGGTTGCGGGCGTTGGCCGGGTTTTTTGGGCGGGTGTTCATAGTAAGAAACTCTGTCCCGGTCAAAATGATGTTGTTCTCAAATTTCGGATCGACAAAGGGCTTGATGTCCTTTTCCGTTCCCCACCGGGCGGAGCCGTATTCCTCATCCCGCCTGTACTTTTTCGCGTTCTTACTTTTGAAGTAGATCAGCAGGCGGAAGCCCACCGCGCCCACAATGCCGATGAGCCAGTCAAAGGGATTGAGCCCCGGCGCAAAGTCGGCAAAGGCCGGGCCGATGGTCTGCCCCAGCCCCATGAGCTTATGGGCGAAATCCGCGCCAGCGGCCAGACGGTAAGCCGTCCCCAGCTTTAAGCAGGCCCACAGCACAAACAGATAGGGGATGTTGGGGAGTACATATTTTTTGATGTTATCTGTCCTCACGAACCGCCTCCTTTACCCGTTCCCGCTTGCGGGGCTTTTCCTTCGCAAGCTGATCCGCCGCCTGTTTAAGCTGTTCCCGGATGGGGATGCGGCGGGATTTGGATTTATTCAGCACCTTCCGCGAGTATTCAGAAAAGCAGGCGGTGATCGCATCCGCCTGCCCCGACTTGAAAAACAACAGGTATTTGTCCGGCCCGGTTTTATAAAAGGCATAGTCTACATTCCACTTCCGGGCCACCCGGTCAAAAGCCTTCGTGTCCCCGGAAAGCTCAATGCTGTTTGTAGCCGCGCCGTGTCCCATGAGCTTTTTCACGCTCTGCCTGCCGTGGGGCGTTTGGTGTTCCCGGTAAGCCTTGCGGATCTTCCGGCCCACAGCCCCCAGCACATAGGCAAGGCCCCGCGCCGTCAGCTTGCTGGCCCGGACAGAAATTGCTATGGTACGCCGGGAAACATCTTCATCAATCAGTTATACCGCCTCCTTTCCGGCGGCCACCTCGGGACAAAGTGTCTCGAAGTGCCGTCTATCGTTCCTCACGCTCCTTATTGGAAAGTTTCCGATAGCCTTCCAAAGAGGAACCGTCAATAATCTCCTTGTAGGCCGCCATCTGTTCCCGGATAGAAAGTTTCGGATAGGAGAAAACTCTGTGCTCGGCGGGGATGTCCTCGATCCCGTGGTAGTGCTCGATGAATTTCCCACCGTTATTCAGCACATAGCCGCCGGGGGCAAAATGACCGTCCTCGTTAATCCGAATATCACGCCCGTATGCCTCATAGTCAAAATAATTCAGCAAATGCTCCGGCACATCAATGGCCTCCATGTCCTCCACATAGATGCGGCCCAGCGTTTCATCGTCCCCCACACCGGGATAAAATTCAAAACAGTCCAGGTTTTGCGTGAGATTGATGAGGTCGGCCACGCTGGAAGTGTGCTCGCCGCTGTCGATCACAGCCTCGAATTTCTCCAAATCGCTCAGATCCAGTTCGGAAAGTAGGCAGGCCAGATGGTTGAGCTCGTCAAGATTTTCGTATTCCGTCAGATAGTCATAGAGCCCCAGCACATCACCGTCAAAGCTGGTAATGAAAAACTCCTCATACCGCACCCCATCCACGCCGATGCGCTTTAGGAGCGCCTGCACCTCCTCCGTAGTAGTGGGGAATTTCAGCGTTTCTCCTACAAGCTCGCCCTCGTTATATTTCCCCAGGTTCGTGATGTAGGCTTCGAAAAGGGCCGCCATCAGCGGCGGCCCTGTCCCTTGACGGTAAGGATGCCCTCAAGGGTGGTATCAGTAATCCCCAGCCGCTGGGCAACGGCGATGTCGTTTTTCATGGCCTCGGTCATGGTATGGCCGCAGACCACCAGCACATGGGAGCGGCGGAGCAGGTCGCGGCTCATGTCAATGCCGCTTTTGTGCTCCTCCGGTACTGCGTCATTGAGGAACAAGGGCAGATACAGGGTAGGACAGATGGGCGAAAACCCCGCCTCGTACACCGCCCGGCAGTAGCGGGCCGCCTGTTCTGCGTTTTCACTGTCACCGCCAAGCCATCCGGCGGTAATATAAGCAAGTGGCCGTTTCATTGTCAAAACCTCCGTTCTTTGAAGAAAGATACTTCAGCCCAATCCCCCCGCCCTTTCCCAGTCATGGGAAAGGGAGCGGCTCTGGAGGATATATGCCCCCGCCGCGCCGCTGGAAGTAACACAGCCGGGGCAGACCGTCAAGGGCAGGCCGCCGCAAGCGGCGGTGCGTTGCACCCTTGACGGCCCACTCCCGGCTGTGCAGGAATATAGGCGGCGACGGGGGATATATCACCACAGAGCCCTCTGCAGGAGGGGCGGGGCCCCTCGGGACAATTTGTCTCGAAGTGTGGTCGGGTTACTTGTCTTTTTCCATCTTTTTCGGAGCCTTTGCCAGCTCGGGCGGCTGTTTCTCCTTCCACTCGTCCAGCAAAGTCATGATCTGCTCCTTCATTTTGGCGGGAGTGGCCTCCTTGCCAAAATATTTCTCCAGTTCGGCCATCGAAATAATCACGCCGCGATCCTCCTTTTTCTTTTCGCTTAATATGCCGTCAATCACATCGCCGTTGAGCTTACCTTCCTTATCCAGTTCCCGGAGCTGTTTCGCCTGGGCCAGAGAGGGGGACGCCTGTTCCCCGTCAATGGAAACGGCAATCAGCCTTTGATTTTTCGGCTTGATATAGGAAAGCTCCACCGCAGGCATGAAGCCCATCTTTTTATCGTCCACCTTAAGCAGCCTCTTTACGATCAAACTCTTTGAACATTTCTGCAACTTCTTCCGATACTTCCATGAAGCAATCCGATGTATAGAATGGGTAATAGTCCCGCAAATTGATAATAGCCATATTGACCTCCGTTTCGGTTGTTGGTTGACGAGTGACCGAAACGAAGGCGGCGGGGAGCGGCACCGGGGAATGACTTCGGGCCAACATGACCCGAAGCAGCCCCATAAGAACACAAAAGCGCCCGGGCGGCATGAAGCCGCACAGACGCATGAAGTTACATATTCATTTATGTACTGCCTAATTTCACTTCCATAACCAGACTGTCCCGGAGGGGGAGCTACGCTTTTTTTTGCTGGTGTAGATCATGGGTGCTGTGAAAAAAGGCAAAAATAGACACGGCGGCAATCCTCCTATATGCCGCCGTGGATTTACACGGTGTTAGGTCGTCGTTGGTTTAGGATAGACGAAAAGAAACGGCGGCTCTGAAAATCAAAGCCGCCGCTTCATAGGCGCGTGGAAATGTGTCTGCTTTACGACGGCTTTTTTTCTTTTGCCGTCGTCCGGCAGAATGTTATTCAATATTCAATTCAATGTTTCCAGTAAAGTCCTCACACTCAATGCCGATATAATTTCCACCATCAGGAAGTGTAATTGTGTCACTATAAGTTCCGGTTGTTTCAATCAAAGTGACTGCTTCATCCGATCCAGAAATCCAAAATACTTTTGCAGTACCTTCCGTAACCTCCAAAGTGCAGTCAATAGACAGCTCCTTACCGGCTTCTCTCTTTATGGAAGTTCCTCCGAACAAATACTCTGTATCTGAAAAATTCTCATATGGAAAGCGCTACTGCAAAACCTCGCCCACGGTAGATGAGACCGCCCTCCACGCCGCCATTGTTCGGGCAATCAACCGATTCAACGAGGAAGACGAGTCCACTTATATGGCACTCATGCGGGCAACCATTGGTGAAGCAATCGGTCTAACCGGAGGCACAGATGAGATCGACCTGCTCCGGCGGAAAATAGATGGGCTGAATCGGAAAATGGTATCTCTTATCAATGAGAGCGTGGAAAGCGGAGAGGGTATCGAGAGTCACGAAGCTGAATTCAAAGAACTTTCCGATACCATTGAACTCCTGCAAGGACGGATTCAGAAACTCGAAGAAGCACTTGCTTCCGATCAGGTGAATGACAGCCGAATCCTTCAACTACAGCAGATCATCGCCGACCGAGCATCCAAAAAGATGGAGTACGACGATACCATCGTCCACCAAATGATTGAGTGTGTGAAGGTGTATCCCGACGGGAGACTGGACATTATCTTCGGAGGAGGGTACCTTATCGAAGAACGCCTGGAAAAAGAAAGTTGATAACTTAAAATATAATTGACATAACCGACGAAATAATATAGTATAATTTATGTTAGGAGGCGATTGTGCATGGCAAAAAAAGCTGCGGTCATCATGCCGCAGACACGGGAGATCCTGGCACAGATGGGTGAGCAGATCCGCCTGGCCCGCCTGCGCAGGAAGTTGAGCCTGGAATTGGTAGCAGAGCGTGCCGGGATCAGCCGAGCCACTCTGATATCCATTGAGAAAGGCACCCCTACGGTATCCATCGGCTCCTATGCCGCTGTGCTGCACGCATTAAACAATATGGACAGCGACCTGCTGCTTATTGCAAAAGATGATGAATTCGGCAGGAAACTGCAAGATCTGGCGCTGCCCACCAGACGGCGGGCGCCCAAGAAAGGAGAGTAGCCCATGGCGCAGGACGAAAAGACCATCTATGCATATGAAAATTGGCGTGGAGAGGCACCCACTCTGCTGGGGCGGCTGCGCTGCGGCTTCGTCCGCGGACAGGAAACCTTTTCCTTTGAGTATGATCCGGCCTGGCTGTCATCCGCCGAGAGTTCTTTCTCTCTGGACCCGGATCTGGCTCTCTACCGCGGGCGGCAGTATGTGCCGCTGAACAAGCAGCTCTTTGGCCTGTTTTCCGACTCCTGTCCGGATCGCTGGGGGCGTCTGCTGATGAAGCGCAAGGAGGCCATCGACGCCCGCAAAGAGGACCGCAAGCCCCGTAAGCTCACCGAGAGCGACTTCCTGTTGGGGGTCTACGATGAATCCCGCATGGGGGCACTTCGGTTCAGCTTGGAAGAAGGGGGCGAATTTCTTTCGAACGATAAAGCGTTTGCGACGCCTCCTTGGGTAAACCTTCGGACGCTGGAAAACGCCTCTATCGCTTTCGAGAACGATGAGAGCGGCCTGAATGAAAAATGGCTGCGTGAGCTTCTGGCCCCTGGCTCCTCCTTGGGCGGTGCAAGACCCAAAGCTACGGTGCAGGCCACAGATGGCGCCTTGTGGATTGCCAAGTTCCCCTCTAAGCATGATGAATATAACAGTGGCGCGTGGGAGAAGGTCGTCCATGACCTGGCACGGCTCTGTGGGCTGGATGTTCCGGAATCCAAATTGGAGACATTCTCCAAGACCGGCAGCACCTTTCTCGTCAAGCGATTTGACCGAAATGGCAGCCGCCGCATCCACTTCGCCTCCGCCATGACCCTGCTGGGTAAGATCGATGGAGCCTCTGCAGCGGACGGAAGCAGCTATCTGGATCTGGCGGCGTTCATCCGGGCCAACGGGGCATCACCCCGGCAGGATCTGGCCGAGCTGTGGAAGCGGATCGTGTTCAGCATGGCGGTATCCAATACTGACGACCATCTGCGCAACCATGGTTTTCTTCTGACACCCACCGGCTGGCGGCTGGCCCCTCTCTATGATGTGAACCCAGTCCCCTCGGGGGACCGGCTTTCCCTCAATGTGAGTGAGTATGATAACACCATTGACTTGGAACTGGCTCTGGAAGTAGCCGATTATTTCGGCCTTGCCCCGCAGGAAGCGGAACAGGCTGCAGAGGAGGTCTGCAAAACAGTATCCGGACACTGGGAACAGTTGGCCGGGCAGTATGGTCTCAGCCGAGGAGCGATAGAGTATATGCGCCCGGCCTTTTCCCTTCCATGATAAGATTACAAACGGACGATTCCTGGTGGAACCGTCCGTTTGCTTATTCTTTGGCGACTCCCTCAAAAGAGTCCTCGCCCTCATCCTCGTCCATATCCGTATCAATGTCCAGTCCTTCATTGTTCCCCACATTCTTCTCGTAGAGCTTGGTCCATTTGAGCGGGTATTTGCATTTGCGGTTATAGGCCAGAAGCATCGCCTCGGCATAGCCCATAGAACCGGGGCGTCGTTCCTTGGCTGTTCTCGAAAGCAACTTGACCGACATTTCCCCCACTTTTTCCTTAAAGGTCTCATCTTTCAGGGCATCGCCGAACGTGTAGACCAATCTGGCGATTCCGTTGAGCATATTGGCAGACAGCGAATTCATATCGCCCTCCCAGGTGCCTACGCAGAGTCTGAGTGTTCGATCAAGTACGTGGTAACCAAACCGCTCATATATATTTTCGAGCGTGGAGACAGCACAGACAACGCCATAGTTTCTGACCTGGCCAATGGAAAGAGAATAAGACTCTACCAGATCTTTGATCATAAGCTGCTCCTGATTCCCGGCTTCCACATTTGCCATAAACACTTCATAGGGACGGAGCGGTTTGACAAACTTCATCTGGTTGGCGAAGATATCTGCCTCGTGCTCGTAGTTCAGATCGTCGTATATCATGCACCAGACTGGCGTTTCACGAGAGCCAGAGGCCAGGGCGACGATCTCCACCGTGTGCTGGCCATTGAAGACATAGTTGACCCCATTTCGACGGCTTACCTTCACGGGGTTGATCTGATACAGATCAAAGTGTGCCGCAGCATTCAGCACATGCTGTTCGGAAATATTCCTCTGGTACTCCTGATTGGATACGAGGTTCTTGATGGGAATCTGTTCGAAGTGAACATTGGGAACAAACATACTATAATCTTCCATTAGGATTCCCCCTCAATTGCATTGAGCATTTCCTGGATTTTTCCTTCTAATTCAGTCAACGCCGCCAAGAGGTTTTGTCTGGCAGCAGGTGAGATCGCTTCCAAATGTGCCATGGACTTTGTCCGGTCGATGGAGCTCATCCAGGAGGGGATCGTAAGAGTAAGTCCAGCAACTTCCGCATCCGGGTCATAGGCGGGCATCGTCTTGATTGCCGGCTGCTCTGCCGCCGCTGTGCCGGGTTTGGCAGAAGCGTCGGAATAAAGGCATCGTCTCGATTCACTGTAACGAGCGAAAGCATAGGGATTTTTTCCGATTTTTTTACTAAGTGCTTTCAATTCTTCGGGTCCCATTTCTGAAAGAGCAACGATATTTTCGAAAGAAATCTTATATGCCCCGGAAAGAATATGCGGAATAAGCTCAGGAGCATTTTGTGCGATGGTATCTAATGCTGTACTGTATTTCGCATATTTCTGTACGGTTGCGCCGGACACATGATACTTCCTTCCCAGCCGAGCTGCTGTTCGCCGGCCGCTCTCTTCATCTATTGGGCGGCCTCTCCCCACAGTGATGTTGGGATTCGGACGGTACTGATTATAGCCATTCCTATTTCGCTGTACTTTCTTTTCCACTTCATATTGTTTCCCAATCAGATATTTCCTGGTTTCTTCTGAGATGTTGCGGCGCCCAAGTTGGTTCGCACAGATCCAGGCGATGGCAGCATCTCTGCTTGGAAAATCCAGCTCCTTGACTCCATAAGGAATGCGCATTTTATTGCATATTTCATAGCGATTATGACCGTCGATGATGGTATCATTCCATGCGATGATATCTTCCCGGCATCCTTCCATGACCAGATTCAGCTCCAGTTGCCGGTATTCCTCCCGGCGAAGTGGACGAATCAAGTTTTTGAATTCCGGATCGATGTTAAGCTGCCTAAATGCTTTCTCTGTCATGGAGCCTCCTGCGTTCCAGCTGTTTCACGGTTTTGAGGGAAAAATATGCGACCCGGTTGACTTGATCGATCTCACCGGTCAGCTGGTAATTAAATCTCGGGTCAAAGCCACCCAGCAGTTCGGAAAAGTTTTTGATAAGGATCGTACTATAGAATTCTATAGACTGCTGGGATGTGCTTGACATCCGAACCTTGTTTGCGGTCCCGCCTGAAATAGGTTTATCCGATCCGAGAACGGCGATATACAGTTCTTCAGGGTTTACCAGGAATTGCACATACGCAGGATTCTTCAAGAGACGAATCGTTTGCCTGTGGATTCGAATCCGGTTTCGCGCAGGGTCCAGCGTTAAGTAAGCCTGCAATTGATTTTCATGGTTCATGTCCTTGTCCTCCCAAAACGGACTTATGATCAGTATCAGAGGCAGCCTCGTCTGACTGCTCTGATGCAGCAGGAGCGATGTTATCGCGCAACCCATATACAGCATATCCTTCAAAAATGTCTACCTGCATAGATTTCTGGTGTTCCCGGAACGGGAGTCCAAACTGCGTCTTCCAGCCCTCCGGAAACACGGGAGTTCGAGAAGACTTGGGCTTCTGGCCGTCTTTCTGCACCCGCTGATACACTTCGGTCGCTGTGAGATCAAATGCGATGAGCCACTCATCCCTTGCATGGATTATCCGCCCGAGGAGTTTATATCGATAGTCCAGATTCCAGCCCATCAGTGAAAACACTTTGGCGAAAAAAATCTTGCAGGTGATCTGTTTCGGTTTGCGTCTGCCGGAGCCGTTGGTGCACCAGGCGCAGGCATCCCGATCTTCCGCCCGACAGGGACGGATCGCCAAGATCCTGCTCTCCTGATTGACCAATACCTGCACATAATCAACTTGTGGGAAGCGGTTCAGGCAGGCGGTATTTACATAAAATTTGTAATTGTTGAAAGTTACAGACGGCTCATTAATATGGGCGAAGAACTCACGGCGTACCACTTGGTAGCCATCGTACATTCGCTCTCAAAGAACACCCCGACAGGACTGGGCAGCTCCGCAAGCATACGAACCATGCTGATACAGTCCACCACATTCCGGGCAAAGCGAGACACGCTTTTGGTGATGATCATATCGATTTTCCCGCTGCGGCAATCGGCGATCATGCTGTTGAACTCGTCCCGATGAGCCAGAGAAGTCCCGCTGATCCCCTCATCCGCATAGATTTTGACCAATATCCAGTTGGGATGATGCACAACAAAATCTTCATAGTATTTCTTTTGCAGCTCATAGGAGGAAGTCTGCTGGACGTTGTCTGTGGAGACACGGGCATACACGGCAACCCGCTGCCTTATATCATTGTCGTAATAGTCGATGGGCTTTTTAGCCGGAATGAATTCATAGTTCTCCGGGTCAACTTTTGTGTTGATACGCCGGCGGACCCGTTCTTTCCGTTCCGCAAGCTGTTTGCGTGTGGACTTGTCAATCATGCAGCATTTCCCTCCGGGGTTCGTCATCAGGGAGTATCTTCCAACCGGGATCTGGCAAAAAGTACGGGTCGTGTAGATCCTCCTGGTAATAGGAAGCCAGCGTATAAATATCCTCCGAAACGAAGTAAACGCCCACTGGCTTTGGGAGTGCTGCCAAGAGGCGCGTACAGAAAGAGAGCTCGGAGAGCTTCTTCGAGATATTGCTTGCTTTCTGGGTAATAATCAGATCGACCTTTTCCTCGTAGCAGTCTTGAAGGAGCCTTGACCACTCCGGGGCGCTCTCCATATTGGGCGCTGTGCTGCCCTCGTCCACATAGAAACCGACAAACTTCCAGTTTGGGCAGAGAGCCAGTGTGTCAAGAAATTGCTTTTTATGAGCTGAAAGATAGTCCTCATATCGGGTCTGGTTGAAGTAGCGGATGTATACCGCCACACGGTAATGTGTTTTGGGAAGCGGGCGTTCCCGCTTGATTTCCTTTAACCAGGCACGATGTTCCGCTAAAAGGGTGTTTCGTTCCGTCTCCCTTTCCAGCAGGAAATCAAATGAGGGCATAACTTCCTGCTCTGACTCTCTATTTTGAACGGTCAGATCTGACATATTTGCTCCCCCTGTGTTATTTCTCTTCCAGGCCATTATATAATCTGCAGACTAATAACAAAATCGACCAGAAGTCAACACATTGACTTCTGGTCGATAGATGAGAAAAAAAGAAGCGAGCCGGCAATTCCAGCTCGCAAATTTTCAGGTATTGTCATCCCGTCTGGACATAGTGGATTTCAACTCACGAACAATCTTCAGGATGGAATCCAGCTCCTTGGGAGAGCAGTCGGCCAGCAGCTCGTCAAACTCGCTCTGGTATAGACTTCTCACCTCCGGCACATCGGGCCGAAGAAGGGAATCAGCAGACACTTGCAGGGCTTCGATGATTCGGATAAAGGTTTCCAACTTCATGCTCGTCTTGCCTTTTTCGATATTGCTGATATGCGGCAGCGAGATATTGGCCTTCGCAGCAAGATCGGCCTGGCTCATCCGGCGATTGATCCGCGCATCTCGAATACGGGAGCCGATCAGCTGGCTCTCGGTCAAATCATGTTCCGTCATCGGCTTCCCCCCTCAAATATATTCTCCAGATTATCTATTTCTAAGAGTATATCAACTTGAGGTGAAATTGATATAAGGCCGAGTTGATGATATAATCTAAACACTATAATAAGACTGCAAAATTTTTTTGGAGGTCTTATTATGAGCCTGAACTACAAAGTCATTGGAAAACACATCCGTGAAGTCCGCCAGCGCAACCACCTTTCGCAAGCGATGCTCTCTGAACTGGTGGATAAAACGCCATCTTACATCAGCTACATAGAGAGCGGGATCAAGAGCATGAGCCTTGACACCTTTGTGCTTATCGCCAATGCTTTGGGCGTATCTCCCGACCGGCTTTTGATGGAGCAAGTCACCAGCACTGAACGGTGCGCCAGCGAAGAAATCTCCCTGCTCCTTTCGGATTGCAGCACCTATGAGATGCTGATTCTCCTGGATGTTATAAAATCGTTGAAAGCTTCCTTGAAAGAGCATCAAGGCAGATACGGTAAACCAGATAACTCTGATTTTACCGTCTGAACCTGAGAAAGCAATCAACCGGAAGTCACGAGCATTGACTGCCGGTCGATCTATGCCAGTAAAGGTGGATATATTTTGGGAATGGTGGATATATTTTGGGAATGGTGGATATGTTTTGGAAAGTCCCGGATATGGGCCTTCCGAGTTGGTATAATGAAAAAAGAAAGGTGGAATGACCAATGATCTATTACACGGGTGATATCCACGGAGACCCCTATGAGGTCATACAGTTTTGCGACAGCAAGAAGCTGACAGAGCAGGATACTCTGGTTCTGCTTGGAGATGTAGGAGCGAACTACTACCGAAACCGGCGAGACACAGGGATATGAGTACACCTATACCCTCAAGCCCATCAACACCAATGACCCCGACGAGATGATGGCCGACTATGGACATGTCACCTACCGGTAATACGTGTAAAAACCTGCCTTGTGTCGGGCAATGGCCTTTTAAAATATTACATAAGGCATATAAAACAGAAATCCGCTGGGATCACCTGATCCCAGCGGATTTATTGCTATTTCCTGCATTTGAGAGCACAAAAGGTGTGTAGCATACCTCAAGAAAATCATTCGATCCCATCAGATTCAGAGTCATCTACTTCAAGTTTTGACCGTGAGCAGATAATCTGTTTTCTGAATGCAGTAAATTGCGCTTTTTCCTCAGAGTGTTCTGAAAATGTGGGATGGAAGTGGTATTTCAGGCAATACATTTTGAAAAAGTCAACTCCCGTGGAAATCAGCTTATCAGAGCAGTATCCGCTCCGGAAACTCGTTCCGGAGCGTTGTCAAAGGCCGCCAGCAACGCTGCCGGATCGGGACAGACCATGAGACCGCTCATGACGCAGCCGCCTCGGGCGCCGGTGGCCAGCACTGGCGAAAGATTCTCCGGCGCAATGCCCCCGATGGCCCACACGGGGATGGTCACAGCCCGGCATACCTCCCGGAGAAAGGGGAGCCCCCTGGGGGCCAGCCCCTTTTTGCAGTCGGTGGCGAACACATGGCCGGCGGTGATATAGGTGCACCCCAGCGCCTCCGCCTCCCGTGCCTCCGCTGCGCTGTGGCAGGAGGCACCCAGCACCCGGAAGGAGTGCCGCTCCTCCTGGGACAGAGCCCGCAGCAGGGGGAGGGGCAGGTGGAGCCCCTCCGCCCCCAATTCCCGGGCCACGGCGGGGAAGCTGTGGAGGATGCAGGGGACCCCGTGGGCACGGCAGGCCGCCAGGACCCGCTCGGCCAGGGCGCGGTATGCCTTGGGGGACAGGTCCTTCTCCCGCAGGATCACCCCGGCGGGACCGGCGGCGGCAATCCGTTCCAGCCGGGTAAGAAAGTCCTCACGGCACAGGCTCCGATTGGTCACACACAGGATGTCAGACATAGAGGTAGTCGTTCAGCACGGGCTGGAGGCCCTCGGCGGAGATGTCGGCATACATCCTGTCAAAGCTGCGGTCGTCGCTGATCTCAAACTGTTCGTCGCCCTCAGCCTCACTGTGCTCCTTGCCGGTGTACTTGCTTTCGTGGTCACCAATGCCGGTGGATACTCCGGCGGACACCTTGGTGGCGGCGATCTTCACGATGCCGTTGCGGAACTCCGCGCTCTCACGGGAGGACACGGTGATGCCCGCGAAAGGCAGGAAGATCCGATAGGCGCACAGCACCTGACACAGCTGCCGCTCATGGACGTCCCGGGGGTTGATCTTCTCATTGTTGATGATGGGGCGCAGCCGGGGACAGGACAGGGACATCTCGGCGTGGGGGTACTTGCGCTGGAGGTAGTAGACGTGGAGACCGGTGGCCAGGGCGTCCTTACGGAAGTCGGCCAGACCCAGCAGGGCAGAAAAGCCCACGCCCCGCATGCCGCCCATGAGGGCCCGCTCCTGGGCCTCAAAGCGGTAGGGCCACACCCGCTTATGGCCCATGAGGTGGAGGGTCTCATACTTGTCGGCGTCGTAGGTCTCCTGGAACACGGTGACGTAGTCGGCGCCGCAGGAGCGGAGGTAGCGGTACTCATCGCTGTTCACCGGATAGATCTCCAGGCCCACCATGCGAAAGTATTTCCGGGCCAGCTTACAGGCCTCGCCGATGTACTCCACGCCGCTCATGGACCGGCTCTCGCCGGTGAGAAGGAGCACCTCCTCCATGCCGGAGTCGGCGATGACCTGCATCTCGCGCTCAATCTGCTCCGTGCTCAGCTTCATGCGCTTGATGTGGTTGTAGCAGTTGAAGCCGCAGTAGATGCAGTAGTTCTCGCAGTAGTTGGCGATGTACAGGGGGGTAAAGAGGTAGACCGTGTTGCCGAAGTGCTTGCGGGTCTCCAGCCGGGCCCGCTGGGCCATCCGCTCCAGGAAGGGCTCCGCCGCCGGGGAGAGAAGAGCCTTGAAATCCTCGATGGAGCAGGTCTCGTGGTCCAGAGCCGCCTCCACGTCCCGGGCGGTATAGCTCTCCGGGTCATAGGCGTGCATCTGGTCCATCACCTTGTCCATCACATCGGACTGGATGCGTTCCATGCCGGGGAGATAGGCCATGTGGTCGGTGCGGCTGGAGGGATCGGTTTCCAGCTTGTGCTTGCGTTCCAAGGCCTGGGGGCTCAAAAACTCCGAGTCCACCAGGAACTGGTTCTCTTTGTTTTCCATACTGCGCCTCCTCTCAGTCCCGAAGGAAACCGGTGAGGGGGTCAGAGGCGGCGGCGCCCCGGACCAATACCCGGCCCAGCCCGGACAGATAGGCCTGTCGGCCCGCCTCGATGGCCTTGCGGAAGGCGGAGGCCATCAGGGGCAGATCTCCGGCGGTGGCCAGGGCGGTGTTGGCCATGATGGCCGCCGCCCCCATCTCCATGGCCTCACAGGCCTGGGAGGGCCGGCCAATGCCGGCGTCCACGATGATGGGCAGGTCAATCTCGTCGATGAGAATCTGGATGAACTCGCGGGTGGCCAGGCCCTTGTTGGAGCCGATGGGGGAGGCCAGAGGCATCACTGCCGCCGCGCCGGCGTTCACCAGGTCCCGGGCCACATTCAGGTCGGGATACATGTAGGGCATGACCACAAAGCCCTCCTTGGCCAGGATCTCCGTGGCCCGGATGGTCTCCTGATTGTCGGGCAGCAGGTACTTGGAGTCCCGCATGATCTCAATCTTTACGAAGTCGCCGCAGCCCAGCTCACGGGCCAGCCGCGCGATGCGCACCGCCTCATCTGCATTCCGGGCGCCGGAGGTGTTGGGCAGCAGGGTGACTCCCTTGGGGATATAGTCCAGGATGTTTTCATGCTCCTTGGTGTTGGCCCTGCGGACCGCCAGGGTGATGAGCTGTGCCCCCGCGTCCCGGACGGCGGCCTCGATGAGCTTCAGGGAGTACTTCCCTGAGCCCAAAATGAAACGGGAGGTAAAGGTGTGTCCGCCGATGACCAGCGGATCGTTCTTCTGTTGTTCTGTCATAGGGATCTCCTCATCTTTCCATATTATTTTTGGATGGGGCCGTATTACGGCTCCGTTTCCCCGGCCAGGAGCCGGAGGATCATGTTGGCCTGATGGGCGGCACACACTGCCACCCGGGCGGATACAAGGCCCAGTCCGTCGGAGACATCGGAGGCCTCATCACCGCACAGGTACAGCCGCCCAAAGGCCCGCCGGGTGCGGATGGCGTTGGCGCTGCCCAGACCGGCCATGCCGGAGGCGGCCACCAGATACTTTTCCGGAAAATGCTCCAGCACGCCGGAGACCAGCATGGCTTTGGCCTCCGGCACGTCAAAGGCCTCGCAGATGATGTCGTCCCCCGCCAGCAGCGCCGGCAGGTTGTCCTCCGTCACCTTGACTGTGTCCATCCGCAGGGTACAGTAGGGGGCGATCCGGCCCAAAGTCTCCGCCAGGGCCTCAGTCTTGTACTGGCCCAGCTGGTCTACTGTGTACTGCTGACGGTTCAGGTTGGTGAGGTCCACCCGGTCGAAGTCGATAAGGTGGAGCTGCCCCACACCCGCCCGGGCCAGGGCAATGGCCACGTTGGAGCCCAGGCCGCCCAGGCCGCAGACCGCGACCCGTCCGGCATCAAATCTGGCCTGGAGGGCTGCGCCATGGCGTTCAGCCAGGGCCCGACGCATCTCCTCGTGTGTGGGGATCATGTCAGCCGCCCCCCACAAAGCCTACCACCTCCAGGGCGTCCCCATCCGCCAAGACGGTCTCCCCGTAGAGCCGTTTGGGCACGATCTCGCCGTTTCGCTCCACCGCTACCCGGGACAGGTTGAACCCCGCCTCGGAAAGATAGTCGGACAGAATACGGCCGGACAGATCCAGCTCTGCTCCGTTGATTTTGACCACGCTTTCGCCTCCTTTGCGACAAAAAAGCCGCACGAAAGAACTACACCCGTGGTGGTGTACCCCTTCGTGCGGCATTTGCCTTACACTCTGGCGCTTATTATAGCATAAGCGGATGGAATGTCAAGATATGGAGGCGGGCGGCAAAAGGGTGATTTTGTCACAGAAGGGGCGGGCAGTTTTTGGTATCCTAAGCCTGTAAACAAGAAAAGACCGGAGTGGAACTGCCGCCCGGCAAAGGGAGAAACGTATATGGGCCTGTTTGATTTTTTGCTCCACCGCCCTGATTTTGAAGAGGGACTGGAGCGCCCGGGCCTGCGCCTGGCTGAAGCGGCAGGGCCATGAGGCCGTAAACCTGGGCGGCATCGGCGGCTACCGGGGCCCATTGGAAACCAAAGGATAAGGAGGAAACGCCATGAAAGTCGTTATCGTCGGAGGCGTGGCCGGAGGGGCCACTGCCGCTGCCCGCCTGCGCCGCCTGAACGAGGAGGCCGAGATCATCATCCTGGAGCGGACCGGATATGTCTCCTACGCCAACTGCGGTCTGCCCTACTACATCGGGGGGACCATCCAGGACAAGGGGGCGCTGACCCTCCAGACCCCGGAGAGTTTTCGGGCCCGGTTCAACATCGACGTCCGTGTCAGGAACGAAGTCCTCTCCGTGCAGCCCGAGGAGCACACCGTCACCGTCCGCCGCCTGGAGGACGGCAGCGAGTACACCGAGACCTATGACAAGCTGATCCTCTCCCCGGGGGCCAAGGCCATCCGGCCTCCCCTGCCCGGCATCGACCTGGAGGGCATTTTCACCCTGCGTACCGTGGAGGACACCTTCCGCATCCGGAACTTCCTGGAGCGGGAGCGGCCTAAGTCCGCCGTGGTGGTGGGCGGCGGCTTCATCGGTCTGGAGATGGCGGAGAACCTGATCCATGCCGGGGTCCGCACCACCATGATCCAGCTGGACGACCAGGTGCTGCTGCCTTTGGACAAGGATCTGGTTGGCGAGGTCCACGCCTACCTGCGGGGCCAGGGCTTGGACCTGCGGCTGAGCACCGCCGTTACCGGCTTCCGCCGTCGGGGCGGAAAGGTGGAGACCCTCATCGGGGAGGAGGCGCCGGTGGCCGCCGACCTGGTCATCCTGGCCATCGGCGTGGCCCCTGAGTCCGATCTGGCCCGCCGGGCGGGCCTCACCCTGGGGCAGAAGGGCGCCATCGTGGTGGATGACCACATGCGCACCTCCCACCCGGACATCTACGCCGTGGGCGACGCGGTGGAGCTCACCCACGCCGTCACCGGTCAGAAGGCCCTGGTGGCCCTGGCCGGACCGGCCAACCGGCAGGGCCGTGTGGCTGCCGACCACATCTGCGGCCTTACCCAGGGCTATGCCGGGGCCCAGGGCTCCTCCATCCTCAAGCTCTTCGGTATGACGGCGGCCGCCACCGGCCTCAACGAGCGGGCCGCCAAGGCCGCCGGGGTGGCCTATGACAAGGCGGTGACCTACTCCGCCTCCCACGCCACCTACTACCCCGGGGCACAGAACATGACTGTCAAGACCCTCTTTGACCCGGATACCGGCCGCATCCTGGGGGCTCAGATCGTGGGCTTTGACGGGGTGGACAAGCGTATCGACGTCATGGCCGCCGCCGTCCGCCAGGGGCTCACCGCCCGGCAGCTCACCGAGCTGGATCTGGCCTACGTGCCCCCCTATTCCTCCGCCAAGGACCCGGTGAATATGGCGGGCTATGTCATCGAGAACCTGCGGAGCGGCCTGGTGGAACAGCACCACTGGGACCAGGTGGCCGGTCTGCCCGCCGACGGCTCGGTGACCCTCCTGGACGTCCGCACCCCAGACGAAGTAAAGCAGCAGGGCCTGCTGCGGCCCGACGCCGTCCACATCCCCCTGGACGAGCTGCGGCAGCGGCTGGGGGAGCTGGACCCGGCCAAGAAGATCTATGTCAACTGCTTCAGCGGCCTGCGCAGCTATCTGGCCTGCCGCATCCTGAGCCAGAAGGGTTTCCGCTGCTCCAACCTCTCCGGCGGCTGGCGGTTCTGGTCTTACGCCGCCACGGACCGCGTCCACGACGCCATTCCCACCCATCCCTGCGGCATCCCCACCGAGCGGGGAGGCTGCGGCAAGTAAACCGTCCGAACGCGCGCTGGATTGCACCAGAGAGACGAGGGCCGGCACCCAATGGGTGCCGGCCCTCTTTCGGGATACCGTCTTGCGGCGGGGGTTCCAATATGCTAAAATGCCACAAGAACGGTATCCTATTTTGGAGTTGGTAAAAAATGTTCAGAAAGAAAGCGTTCCAGCCCCTGGCCGGGCCTCTGCCGCCTCTGGGGCTGCTGGATTTTGAATCCACCATGAAGTTTCGGGAGGACGCCCTGGAGCAGTACCGGGCCAACGGCTGGGACACGGCGGTGCTCCTGGACTGGATGATCCGTACCCTGCTGAGCAGTCTCATGGCGGACAGCGCCTCCCGGATCTTCCTGCCCAAGACCGAGACCAGCCCCTTTGAGCTGGACGACCTGCTGCCTCTCTCCGCCGCAGCGCCCACGGGGCGGGTCAAGCTGCCCCTGAACCGGGTCTTTCTGCTGGCGCCGGTCTGGAACAACCGGGAGACCGCCGAGGAGCTCCACCAGGCCACCAGACGTTCCCCGGAGGAGCTGGAGGAGGGGGAGTCAGTGGGGGTCTACCTCAAGGAACTCAACCTGGCCATTGTGGACGCCGATCCCCACGAGAGCCTGTGCTGTCGTTTCCTGGGCCGTGGCACCGTCGTCCTGGACAGCTATTCCCTCCGGGACCTGGCCCCCATCATACGGACCGACGGGCAGGACTGGTTCGTGACGGAGGAGGACGGCGAGGAGAGCTACTGCCCTGTGCTGGAGCCTCGGATGGCCGCCCTCTACCGCCTGGGCCTGGAGCGGTACTATCCAAAACTCCTCTCCCGCCAGGACAGGGAGGAGCGAACCTGAATTTTCTGGAAAACTGAGAAAAGAAAGGCGCGTATCCTGTTTGATACAGGATACGCGCTTTTTTCAGCTGGAAATGTGGGCGGCGGCATAGGCGGCCGCGCCGCAGGCGGCCTCCTCCTGCCGGGTGGACAGGGAGAGGGGGCAGCCGAAGGTCTCCTCAAAGATCCGGCAGAGGTGGGGATTCTTTTGGAGACCGTTTCCGGAGCCCACCATCCGGGCGGGCATTTCTCCGCCGGCGGCCAGGTAGGAGCGGAACATGGTGTGGAGCTCCTGAGCCATGCCGTGCATGACACCGTGCATCAGATGGACCGGGGTGAAGTTGTCGGCGCCCAGCCAGGTGATGGCGCCCCGGCACAGGGGGTCCTTCCGGGTGCCCAGGAAGGTGGTGACCGTCTCCGGATAGTCCGTCACCGGTCCCGCCGCGTCCAGAGCGCGGCCCATGGCGCCGTAGAGACTGTCTGTCTCACTGCCGGCCATGGCCGCCACCTGGCGGAAGAACTGCTCCAGCAGGGCGTAGCTGCGGCCTCCGGCCAGGGAGGCCCCCACCAGCAGCCAGCCGCCGTCGGGGAAGGGACGGGTCTCCAGGGCCTCTGTCTCCAGATAGTTAGGGGAGTAGACGGAGACCTGCCCTCCCGTGCCCATATTGACCAGGAGGGTGCCGGCAGGCTGGCCTGCCGCGCCCAGGAAGCTGGCCTGATTGTCGCCCAGAGCCACGGTGACGGGGCGCCCCAGCGGACCGGTCCCCAGCACAGGCTCCTCCGCCATGGCGGGCAGCAGGCCGGCGCCTACGCCCGCCTGTAGCAGGGCCTCCCGGTCAAAGTCCCGGCGGCGCAGGTCGTAGACCCCCAGGCTGGCGGCGTTGGTGGGGTCCACAGCCGGCGCGGTCCGGCCGCTGAGGACCATGGCCAGATAGTCCGGAATGGTGCAGAACACGGCGGCCTCCGGCGGGACCAGACCGTTGAGGGCATTGTAGGCGTGGGTCACCATGCCGAAGCCGGTGGCCAGGGGATAGCCGGTGGTCTCGGACAGCCACTGCGCCCAGGTCATACCGTCCTCCCTCGGCTGCTGGCCCCGTCCGTCCTGCCAGGTATAGAGAGGGCTCACCGGGTTGCCCTGACTGTCCAGATAGAGAATGCCGTGCATCTGGCCGGTGACGCCGATGGCGGCCACATCGCTGTGGTCCTCCAGGAGAGCATCCACCATGGCCAGTGCAGTGGAGCGGATGACAGCGGGGTCCTGAAGACGCTCCCAGGACGCCCCGGAGAGAAAGCTCTCGTTCTTCTCCGTGCGGGCCACGACCAGCTTCCCGTCCTCCAGCACCACCGCCGAGATGGTGGTGGTGCCGATGTCCAAACCCAGTGTTTTCATGGGGCGGTCCTCCTCAGCAGCAGGTGGACATGGGGTCCAGCCGGCGGATGATGTCCTGCTGGATGGCCGGGGACAGGTCCAGGAAGTTGACGAAGGTGCCGTGGATGCGCATGATATAGACCCCGTTGGGGGCGTACTTCTTGGGTTCAGCCAGAACCTTGCGCAGGGTCTCCGGGGTGGTGACGTTGACGTAGAGGTAGAAGGGGGCGCGGCCATCCACCAGGTCGTTGAAGAAGAGGGGACGGATGATGCGGTCCCGGAACTGAAGGCCCTTCTCCTCGTAGGTGCTGCCGGTGAAATACTTGGGGTCTACGCCGAAGTGGGAGGCCACGCCGCCGTTGAATTTCCCATAGGGCAGCTTCAGGGAGGACAGGGTGCGGAAGCCCAGACCGTTGGAGGCGTCGCCGAAGAGGGGATCGATGCCGTAGTTGAGCATCTCACGGCTCTGGCGGCCGTCGGGGGTGGCCCCCACCCAGTAGCCGTAGAGCAGGTGGGTGGAGGGGGTGGCCCAGTCAGGGCGGAAGGGGTTGCCCAGGTAGTTTTTCAGGCCCCCCACCAGGTCGGATACCCGGCTGGCCAGCTCCACGGCGGCGGCGTCGGCCTCGTCGTCGTTGTTGCCGAATTTGGGGCAGCTCTGGAGATAGGCACGCAGCTCCTCGTAGCCCTCAAAGTTGCAGCGCAGGGCGGCAAGCAGGTTTTCGGCGTCCTGGGGGCGCTCCTTCAGCAGGTGCTCCACGGCCACAAAGGAGTCGGACACCACGGAGAGACCGTGGATGAGGCAGCCGGAGCCGTTGTAGCGGGTGCCCTGTTCCCGGGTATCCCGGCAGTCCACACCGGTCTCCAGTCCGCCCATGAAGCTGGACAGGAAGGGGACCCGCAGGAGAGAGATGGCCTCGGAGGCGCCGTTGGCGGCCTGGGCCATGCGCTGGGCGAAGTAGTTCAGATTCTCATAGAAGAGGGGCTTAAGCTGCTGGAGGGTCTCCAGAGCGGGGCAGTCGGACTGAGGACCGATGGCCTTTCCGGTGATGAGGGATTTGCCGCCGGTCAGGGTCAGTTCCAGCACTTTGGCCAGATTCAGCCAGGAGTTGGTGGTGTTGCCGTTGTCCTTGCCCATGATGAGGGGCTCCTGGCAGCCTGCCACGCTGTAGTCGGGCAGATCCTCCTCGGCCACACCGTGCTCCCGCAGGGTCTCAAAGAGGGAATCGTCATTGAAGATGGAGGGAGTCAGGCAGCCGGGGGTGAAGAAGAACCGGCCCAGCTCGGCGTAGAGGGTCTCCGGGGTATTCCGGTGCAGCTTCACAGACAGAATGGGCTGGGGCAGGTTCATCTCGTAGTAGGCATCCAGGATGGCGTAGGTCATGGGGCAAGTGAGATCTCTGCCGTCCACGTCCCGGCCGCCCACCAGCACGTTCTGGGAGATGGCCCAGCTGCGCTCGCCCACATTGAAAAAGACCAGGAAGTGGGTGAAGAGGGCGGCGGCCTCCTCACGGCTCAGGCCGTCGGCGGCCCGGTAAGGCTCAAAGATCCGGTCGGCGTTGCCCACGGAGAAGGCGAAGGGGTTGGGGGCCTGCTCCAGGCACATGACCTCCCACAGCAGCAGGAAGGACTGCATGGCCTCGTAGGTGGTGCGGGCGCCCAGCCGGGGCACCCGGTCCAGGGTCTCCGCCATGAGGGCAAAGCGCTCCTTGGCCTCCCCCTGGGCGGCGTCGGCCTTTTCACGGGCCAGTGCGGCATAGCGCCCGGCCAGGGTCAGGGCGCAGGCCAGGGAGCGGTCCATGGCCCGCAGATTGACGGCGTGGGCCGGGTCGGTCCGGGGCAGAGCCTCGGCGATCTCCTCGCGCAGGGTCTCCAGACCCACCCGGATGGCCCGGCGGAAGTCGGGGATCAGGTGGCCGGTGACCTGCTCGATGAAGTAGGCCACCTCCTCGGTGTCCTGGGCGCAGTCGGCGTAGACCCGGGAGAGGGTCCGCACATAGTCGCTGTCGGCGGCCCGCTCCCGCTGGGCGTCGATCCGGCTCTGGGGCACCTTCTCGGTGGGGGTGGCGAAGTCATAGACCTCCAGGGGATCGCAGTAGCCCCGGAAGGACTCCACGGTGAAGGCAGGGTTGATGAGGGCGTAGCTGGCGGCGAAGGCGTCCCGCTGGGTACCGGCAAAGACGGCGTTGTCGCTGATATCCAGCGGCAGCCGTGCCACAATGGCCTCCAGCTTTTCGGCGGCGCAGGTCTCCAGGTCGGAGTGGCTTTCCTTGGCCACGTCTGTGGCAATCTCCTGGGCCAGGAACCATCCGTTGAGCACGGTCTTGGAAGTGCGTTCCTCGGCGAACAGGGCCTTGGCCAGGGCAGTAAGCTGCGCGGGGTCGTGATGAGCAAAGACATTCATAACAGAAACCTCCTTCAAAGCCAGATGTCAGGTATGTACGACACGGATGCCTTCCTCCGTTAGGATGTTCTGGAAGGTATGCACCGTTTGAGCACTGACATGGGCCTCCTCAGTCATCGTATAAGGGAGACCAAGATCCGCGTATTTCTGCCGCCCGTACTCATGGTAGGGCAGCAGCTCCACGGTCATTTGTCCGCTGCCTTTCAGGTCCCGGAACAGCCGGGCGAAGGCCCGGGCATCCTCCGCGGTGGCGTTGAAGCCGCCGATGAGGGGGATGCGGACGGCAGGGGAGAAGCCCCGTCGGAGGGCGAGGGCCAGATGTTCCAGAGCGGGGCGGTTGGACGCGCCGGTCACCCGCTGATGGATCTCAGGGTCGTGGTGCTTACAGTCCATGATCAGGTGGTCCACAAGGGGAAAGAGCTCGGGCAGCCGCGGGTGGATCCCGTTGGTCTGCACGGCGGTGTGGATCCCCGCTGAGCGCAGCCGGGTCAGCAGGTCCAGAACGGCGTCAAGCTGCATGGTGACCTCTCCGCCGGTGAGGGTCACGCCGCCGCCATCGATGAACATGGGGCGGCAGCGCTTGGCCTCCTCACACAGAGCCTCTGTGGAGCAGAGCTTTCCGCCGGTCAAGGCCAGCCCCTCCGGATTGGAGCACCAGGGACAGCGCAGGTTGCAGCCCTGCAAATGGTAGACAAGACGGTTTCCGGGACCGTCCTGGGAGTAGTTGAAGCCTTTTTGAAAGATGGATAGTTCCACAATATCGCCCCCAAAGCGAATATAGCAAAGTTTAGGAATTTTGTCAATCCAATTAACAAAATAGCTGATTAGAAATTGACAAACCTCCGCGCAGAGGATATGATGTCATCGTGCATGATTTGAAAGAACAGGCGGGCGTCCCTCTGGGCGGAGGGACCGGAAAACCGGTGCGGAAGGATATTGGGGACCGTACGCCGCCGCATATAGGAGGGATTGAGCATGACGATGCCAATTTGGGAACGGCCGGTGTTTTTTGAGCGGAATCGGGTCTTCCGGGTCTATCTGGGCGGAAAGCTGTTCGGAGACTTTTTGGGGGATGCGCCGGAGGATGGTTTCTACCCGGAGGAGTGGATCGCATCCTCTGTACATGCCCTGAACGCCGACAGCAAGGACTCCCTGGAGGGGATCTCCATCGTGGAGGGAACGGACCGCCTGCCCTTCAGCCAGCTGCTGGAGGAGCACCGGGAGGCCTGCCTGGGCCAGAGGGAGAACCTGGGCGTCCTGGTCAAGTTCCTGGACAGCGCCATTCGCCTTCCCATGCAGGTACATCCCACCAGGGCGTTTTCCAGACAGTACTTCCACAGCCCCTATGGGAAGGCCGAGTCCTGGGTGATCCTGGCCACCCGTCCCGATGCCTGCATTTACTATGGCTTTTCCCGGAAGGTGAGCAGGGAGGAGTTCGAGGCGGCGGTAGACCGCTCCGAACAGGACAAGTCCTGCATGACGGAGTTTGTCAACCGTGTCCCGGTAAAGCCGGGAGACGTATTCTTTGTCCCCGCCGGGGTCATCCACGCCATCGGCGCGGGATGCCTGCTACTGGAGGCCCAGGAGCCTACAGACTTCACGGTGCAGCCGGAGCACTGGTGCGGGGACTACCACCTCAACGACCACGAGATGTATCTGGGTTTGTCCAGAGAGGTGGCCGGGGCCTGCTTTGACTATGACCGCTATGGTCAGGAGGTGCTGGACCAGGGGAAGATCACGCCCACCGTGCTCGCTCAAAACCAGGCTGCCACGGTGGATCGCCTCATTGGGCCTGCCCAGACGGACTGCTTCACGGTGGACCGCCTGCGCCTGAGCGGCACAGAGCTCTACACCCTGGAGGAGGGCGCCGCCGTCTATATCGCTGTGGCGGGCAGCGGCAGTGTGCGCTGCGGGGACTTCTCCCACGACGTAAGCAAAGGCGGGTACTTCTTCCTTCCTGCAGCCGCCGCCGGCAAGACCGTAGTGGAGGGTGCGCTGGAGCTGGTGTGCTGCAAGGGCGGCAGATAGGTTGGGTGGCTTATGCCAAAGGTACGCAACGCGGAGTACACCAAGGAATATAACCGCAAGGTGGTTTTGCGCCTGCTGCGGTCCCACCCGGCCAGCCGGGCGGAGCTGGCCAGGCTGACCGGCCTGACCAGGGCGGCTACCTCGCTCATTGCCAACGAGCTGCTGGCCGACGGTGTGATCCGGGAGCTGGCGCCGGAGATCGTGGGCCGGGGCCGCAGTGTGATCCCCCTTGCCATCTGCCCCGACAAATATTATGCCATCAGCGTCTGCCTGGAGCGCGACGTCTGTGAGGTGGGGCTGTGTGACTTCTCCGGAGACCCCGTCGTCTGCCGCAAGGTGCCCGCCCACGGAGACCCTCTGGCCGAGGTCATCGCCCAGATCGAGCGGCTGCTGGCGGAACATGACAGGAGCCGGGTGCTGGGCATCGGGATCAGCTCCCCGGGTCCTCTGGATTCGGAGCGAGGCGCTATCCTCAATCCGCCCCGCTTTCCCCAGTGGCACGGTGTGGAAGTGGCGCCCAAGCTCTCCAAGTGGTTCTCTCTGCCGGCCTATCTGGAGAACAATGCCATGGCCCTGGCCATGCACCAGCACCGGCTGGGCACCAGCGAGGATTTCCTCCTGATGCTGGTGGATCAGGGCGGCATCGGCGGCGGGATCGTCACCCGGGGGAAGCCTCTCTACGGGTCCCGGCACTTCAACTGCGAGTTGGGTCATGCCTCCATCCGGTATGACGGACGGCTGTGCGAGTGCGGGAACCGGGGGTGCCTGGAGGCCTACGCCTCCATTCCCAATCTGCTCCGGGGAACCTCCTTCCCGGACTGGTCCTCCCTGATTGACGCCTACGGGACCGACCCGGAGGCCAAAAAGCTGATCCAGCGGGAGGCCATGTATCTGGCCACGGGGATTGTCAACATGGTCAGTCTGGTCAACGTGGATACCATCTACCTGGCAGGCGATATCCGCTACGGCTTCTCCATCCTGGCCGACTATCTGGACCTGGAGCTGGCGGGCCGGAGCCTGCTGCAAAAAAATCGGTTCATCCAGGTGCTGCCGGCGGATTTCCGCAGCGACGTCAAGGTCGTGGCCGCGGCCGACATCGCATTTTCCAGGTTCCTGGAGGTATAAAAGACCACCGGCGGTTCCGCTGTTGCGGAACCGCCGGTGGTCTTTTCAGCCTTTGGAAACAGCCATAAACAGCTGTTTCCAAAGGCTCGTCTTTTTTAAAAGCAGTGCAGGGACCAGGTGACCTCGAAGGTCTTGCCCGCCGGCAGGGACAGCAGATCCGGCTGTGTGGCCAGATCCTCCACGATCCCTTTGCGGGAGGGCAGAGAGGACCAGGGTTCCAGACACACATAGGGGGCGTCGGTGCGGGGACGGTGCCACAGCCCCAGGTAGGGCAGGCCGCCGGTAAAGAGGGTGACCCCGTGGCGACCTCCGGGCGCGCGCAGCGTCACCTGGGAGGGGGCGTGGGAAAGAACGATGGCGTCATCATCAAAAAGACCGTGTTCCAGTGGCAGGACGTGGTTCCTCAGCGGGAAGGGCAGCCGCTCCCCGGTGGGGAAACAGTCGGGAGAAAAGATCTCACGCCAGGGGGCGCTGTCGGGAGGGAACTCCAGAACATAGTCGGTAAAGTCCAGCCCTTTCTCCAGGGGCACCCGGATACCGGGATGCCCTCCCAGGCCGAAGTACATGGTCCCGTCTCCACGGTTCTCCACCGTAAAAGTCACATGGAGCTGATCGTCCTCCAGGGCATAGGTAATGGAAAAACGGAAGGAAAAGGGGTACGTGGTCAGCAACTCAGGCGTGCTCTCCAGGGTGAAGCACATCCGGTCCTCTGCGCACTGACGGCAGGAAAACATGGACGTGGGCGCGAAGCCGTGGATGGGAAGGGAGTAGCTCCGCCCTCCAAGGGTGTAGCGTCCCTCCGTCAGCCGCGCCACATAGGGGAAGATATTGGGCGCCCGGTCCTCCCAATAGGCGGGGTCGCCCTGCCAGAGGTATTCGGTCCCGTCGGCGCCGCGGATGGACTGCAGCTCGGCGCCCCGGGCGGCTGCCCGCACGGTCAGGCAGCGGTTTCTGATCTCAAACATCACGACAACTCCTTGACTGAGCAGATGATGCCGCCGGCGCGCCGACGGCGGATATCTTCGGTGTTTGGTATCATTATACAAAATTATTTTTGTTTTGCAAGATGCGCCTCCGGACCGCGGGAGGCTAAAAATGGGGAAAAATCGTAAAACTATCGTAAATAATCAACAAAAGTAAAGCCTTATATTTATATAAATGTATCGGAAATGTGAGATGGAGGGCGAAATATTTGTCAATTGACTTGACGAAATATGAAATACCGTTTATAGTATACATAAATGAAAAACAGGTGTTGAAAAGGCTGCTGCCTGCGGGGAGCGGACGCCGCGGCATTTGCTGCGCCAGTACCAAGAGAGGGGTTGAACAGTGAATGGGTGAGACCATCGTCTCAATGAATGGCATCTGCAAATATTTTCCCGGCGTCAAAGCGCTGGACAATGTGCAGTTTGAACTGCGCTCCGGTGAGGTCATGGCCCTGCTGGGCGAAAACGGCGCGGGAAAGTCCACGCTGATGAAGATCCTCAGCGGCGTCTATACCAGAGATGCCGGAACAATGGATATCTTTGGAAAACCCTACGGAGATCTTTTGCCGAAACAGGCTCAGCAGGTGGGCGTGGCCATCATTCACCAGGAACTGAACATGTGTCCCCACCTTACGGTAACGGAGAACATGTTTCTGGGCCGGGAGATCCAGCGAGGGCTGTGCGTCGACAAGCGGGCCATGGAAAAGGCCGCCGAACAAATCTTGTCGGAACTGAAGATCGACATATCCCCCACAGACCGGGTAGGCGACCTCCCCGTGTCCAAGCAGCAGATGGTGGAGATCGCCAAGGCCCTCTCCATCAAGGCCCGTATCCTCATCATGGATGAGCCCACCTCGGCTTTGACCGCCAAGGAGATCGACGAGCTGTTCCGCATCATCCGCAAGCTCCGGGAGGACGGCTGCGGCATCGTCTATATCTCCCACCGGCTGGAGGAGCTCCAGCACATCGTGGACCGGGTCACCATCATGCGGGACGGCCAGTACATTATGACGGCAAACTTCCAGGACCTGACCATGGACCAGATCATCACCAACATGGTGGGCCGGGAGATCAAGGAGAAGTTCCCCCGGGTGGAATGCCCCAGAGGGGAGAAGGTCTTTGAGGTGCGCCACCTCA
The DNA here is from genome assembly GCF_900626145.1 of Intestinimonas timonensis. Taxonomy (GTDB): domain Bacteria; phylum Bacillota; class Clostridia; order Oscillospirales; family Oscillospiraceae; genus Intestinimonas; species Intestinimonas aquisgranensis. The sequence continues at coordinate 630,265 of NZ_LR130816.1, forward strand.
ACGCGGGCCGTCTGGTCCGGGACGTCAGCTTCAGCGTCTATGCCGGAGAGATCGTGGGCATCGCCGGGCTGATGGGCGCCGGGCGTACCGAGACCACCCGGGCCATCTTCGGCGTGGACCCCAGAACCAGCGGAGAAATCCTGCTGGACGGAAAACCCATCTCCTGCAAAAATCCCAGACAATCCATCCAGTCGGGCGTGGTGCTCATCCCGGAGGACCGGAAGAAGGACGGACTGTGTACCAAGCTGCCCATCCGTAAGAACATCGCCCTGCCCAATCTGGATCTGCTGTGCAACAAGTTCGGCGTCATCAGCTCCCGCAAGGAGAGTGAGATGTGCGACAAGGCCGTGGCCGACCTGCGCATCAAGACCCCCAGTGTGGAGGTGAACGCCAGCACCCTTTCCGGCGGCAACCAGCAGAAGGTGGTGGTGGGCAAATGGCTGGCCCGGAAGTCCCGGGTGGTCATTTTTGATGAGCCCACCCGCGGCATCGACGTGGCTGCAAAGGTCGAGATCTACAACATCATGAACCAGCTCAAGCAGCAGGGCATCGCCGTGATCTGTGTCTCCTCGGAGCTCCCGGAGGTCATGGGCATCGCCGACCGGATCCTCGTCATGTGCGACGGGCGCATCACCGGCGAGGTCATGGCCAAGGAGACCACCCAGAGTGAGATCCTGACCCTGGCAACCCAGTTTGAAAACAAATTTACGGTCGCTGCCGCAGAGGAGGAATAAAACCTATGAATACGCTCACGCAGAGATCCAACAAACTTCGCGCGACCCAGGGGCTGGGCGCGGCAATGATCGCCTTCGGGGGCTGGATCGTGCTGTACATCGCCTTCGGCATCATCAATCCACAGATTCTGACCATGGGCAATCTGATGAACCTGCTGCGGTCCATGGCAAAGTACCTGCTGGTCGGTATCGGGCAGAGCGTGATCCTCATCACCGGCAACATCGACCTCTCCATCGGTTCCGTGGTGGCCACCAGCGCCATGATCTCCGCCACCATGATGTCCAAGGGCATTGCCGCCCCTCTGGCCGTCCTGACCGCGCTGGTCTGCTGCCTGCTCTTCGGCCTCATCAACGGTATCCTGGTGGGCAAGTTCAAGCTGCCCCCCTTCATCGCCACCCTGGGCACCATGTTCTGCGCCCGCGGCACTGCCTACATGGTCAACGGCAACCGCAACACCGATGCCATCGCCTCCGGTATCGGCAAGGAGGCCGGTGAGGCATTCCAGAACTTCTTCTACTACGGAAAGACCCTGGGCATTTACAACGCCTTCTGGATCGCCTTCCTGATCTTCCTGGTGGTCTTCTTCCTGATGAGCAAGACCAAGACCGGACGCCACATCTACGCCATCGGCTCCAATGTGGACGCGGCCAAGCTGTCGGGCGTCAACGTCTTCGCCACCGTGACCAAGTCTTATCTCATCAGCGCCTTCTGCGCCTTCGTGGTGGGCCTCATCCTCTGCGCCCAGGCCAGCATGGGCAACATGGAGGCCGGCACCAGCTATGAGATGTACGGCGTGGCCGCCGGCGTCATCGGCGGCGTCTCCCCCCTGGGCGGCACCGGTCTGCTGCTGGGCACCTTCGCCGGCGCCGGCGTGTGGCAGACCCTGGAGAACGGCCTGGGCATCATCGGCGCCCCTGTGGGCCTGCAGCGTATCGTCATCGGCGTCATCGTTGTGGCCGCCGTGCTGGTGGACGTGGTGGTCCGGCAGGGCATCGGCGCCAAGAAGGCCAAGGCCTGAAGCATTTGACGGTAATGAGCGCGCTGGCGCTTGTTATAAATCACACACAAACAAGGAGGATCTGAAAATGAAAAAGATGATTGCACTGCTCTGCTCCATGGTGATGGTCTTTGGTCTGCTCGCCGGCTGCGGCGGCTCCACCAGCGGAACCGATACGCCTGCTCCCACCGGTTCTGCTCCCGCCGAGACCACCTCCGGGACCGAGAGCGAGGGCACCAACTACAACATCGCCCTCATTACCATGGACTCCATCGACCAGCACTGGGTCACCCTGAATGAGGGCGCCCAGAAGGCCGCCCAGGAGCTGGGCGTCACCGTCACCTACATGGCCCCCAACACCAAGGACGACGCGCAGCAGATCGAGCAGGTCAACAACGCCGTGGCCGCCGGCTGCCAGGCCATCATCGTGGCCGCCAACGGCCCTGACGCCATCACCTCCGCCCTGCAGGAGGCTGTGGACGCCGGCGTGAAGATCATCTATGTGGACTCCCCTGCCAATATGGACGCTGAGGCTACCTTCTCCACCGACAACGAGGCCGCCGGCAAGATCGCCGGTGAGACCCTGCTGGCTGAGCTGGAGGCCCAGGGTGTCACCTCCGGCAGCATCGGCATCATCAACACCAACGCCGCTTCCGACTCCACTCTGAAGCGCGAGGCCGGCTTCCGCTCCGTCTTTGAGGGTACCGACTTCACCGTCCTGGAGACCCAGTACGGCGAGGGCGACGCCGCCAAGAGCCAGACCATTGCTGAGAACTACATCACCCAGGGCGTCGTGGGTATCTTCGGCACCAACGAAGGCTCCACCACCGGCGCCGGCAACGCCATCAAGGCCGCCGGTGAGGGCGCTCCCATCTGCGTCGGCTTCGATAAGTCCGATGCCATCCTGGGCCTGATCGAGGACGGCTACATCCTGGCCACTATGGCCCAGAACCCCGATGTCATGGGCTACGAGGCCGTGAAGGCCGCTGTTCAGGTGCTCGACGGTGAGGATCTGGGCGGCAAGGTGGTCGACACCGGCGTCTCCGTTCTGACCAAGGACACCCTGTCCTGATCAGAGCCAGTTCCAATGTTATCCATGCCGCCGCGGTGTCCCCGCGGCGGCATTCTTTCCCCACAAATAAAAAATGGGAGGTATCAGCCATGAAACGAAGCGAGATCAACGCGGCGCTGAAGGAGATGGAGGCCATGGTGGCGGCCTACCGCTTTTCCCTGCCGCCCTTCTGCCACTTTACCCCCGAGGAGTGGCAGGAGAAAGGACATGACTACGACGAGATCCGGGACAACATGCTGGGCTGGGACATCACCGACTACGGCATGGGGAACTTTGACAAGCTGGGCTTTTCCCTCATCACCATCCGCAACGGTAATCTGAAGATGAAGGACAAGTATCCCAAGACCTACGCCGAGAAGATCCTCTACATCCGGGAGGGCCAGTACTCCCCCATGCACTTCCACTGGACCAAGGCGGAGGACATCATCAACCGGGGCGGCGGCAACGTGTTCATTCGGGTCTATAACTCCACCCCCGACGGCGACCTGGACCGTGAGAAGCCGGTGGAGGTCCATGTGGACGGTCAGACCCGGACGGTGCCAGCCGGAACCCAGGTCCGGCTGACCCCCGGCGAGAGCATCACCATCTACCCCTACCTCTATCACGACTTTGAAGTGGAGCCGGGCACCGGCGCCGTGCTGCTGGGTGAGGTCAGCCAGTGCAATGACGACAACACCGACAACCGCTTTTATGAGAAGCTGGGCCGGTTCCCCGCCATTGAGGAGGATGAGCCGCCCTACCGGCTGCTGTGCAACGAGTATCCGCCGGCAAAGTGATCGGAGACCGGAGGGGATAGAGCATGGCACAAATGGACATCACTGCGATCGGAGAAGTGCTGATCGATCTGACCCAGACCGGAGTCAACGAGTATGGAGTGCCTGTTTTCGCGGCCAATCCGGGCGGTGCGCCGGCCAATGCGGCGGTTGCCGCCGCACGGCTGGGGGCCAGGACTGCCTTCCTTGGGAAGGTGGGCGAGGACGGCTTTGGGGCCTACCTGACCCAAGTGCTCCGTGAAAATGGAGTGGATGTGTCGGGGCTCCGAAAGGATGAGGCCCCCACTACTATGGCTATTGTGTCGGTAGACGGTACCGGAGAACGGGACTTCCGCTTTGTCCGCGGAGCCGACAGCCGTCTGACCGAGGGGGAGGTGGACCTGGAGCTGATCCGGGAGTCTATCTTTCTGCACTGCGGTGCCGTGAGCCTGACGGCGCCCACCGCCAGGGAGGCCACGCTCTACGCAGCCCGGAAGGCCCATGAGATGGGGGCCCTGGTGAGCTATGACCCCAATTATCGCCAGGCCCTTTGGAGCAGCCGGGAGGAGGCGATGGAATGGATGAAAAAGCCCCTCCCCGTGGTGGATGTACTGAAGATCGCGGAGGAGGAGCTGCCGCTTCTGGCCGGCACCGATGACCTGGAGAAGGGGACCGCCTGGCTCCAGAGGCTGGGCATCTCCCTAATCATGGTTACTCTGGGCAGTGAGGGTGCCTTTTACCGCCTAGGGGAGACCACCGGGCGGGTCCCGGGGAGAAAGGTCCAGGTGGCAGATACCAACGGCGCGGGAGATACCTTCCTGGGGGCGGTGCTCAGCCGCCTGTGCCGCAGGCAGCCCGGGCCTTTGAAAGGGCTTGGGGCCGCCGAACTGGAGGAAGTGCTGGACTTCGCCAACCGGGCCGCCGCGCTGACCTGCTCCCGCAGCGGAGCCATCCCTGCCATGCCCACCGCCCAGGAGCTGGAGGCAGAAGTGCCGCAGCAATAAAGGTAGGGCACGGGCGAAAAATCGGACACAAAGAAACACCCGCTGGGCCTGGATGGACCCGGCGGGTGCTTTGTTTTTTAAGTGTGAGGCTCTGTCCGTCCGCCGCCCGCGCGCAGCCAGGCCCGGGCCTGTTCCAGGTCCGAACGGCCGGGGGAGATCTGGAGGGCGTAATTCACCTGACCCAGCAGTCGGGCCAGATAGGCGTCCTCACTGCAGGTAAGGCCCTGCCAGGCCATGTGGGCGGCCACGCCGTACCTTTGGCAGAAGTGGAGCTCCTGCCGTAGCTTCCGGCGGTATTCTGCCGGGGTATTGAGGGCCTGGTTGACCACAATGCCCGTTACCAGCTGCCGTCTGTCCGACGGGAGATAACGGGTCTTTCGCCTGTTGAGGAAAAGCCCCAGAGGCCGCAGCCGGTCTGAGACGAAGGAGACGACCTCAGACGGGACGGGAGCGCCGGAGAAGGTCATATCGTCGCAGTATCGGGTGTAAGTGAGACCCCGTTCCCGGCACCAGGCAGAGACCTGGGCGTCAAAGTCGGCCATGACGATGTTGCTGATGGCCGGGGAGCTGGGCGCGCCCTGGGGAAGCCCCTCCCTGTGATAGCAAAGCATGCCCAACAGGATGCGCAGAGGCTCGGCGTAGATATCCGCCGGGAAGGCGGCCTCCTTTACCGAGGTGTAACGGATGCTGTCAAAAAAACGCTGAATGTCCAGTCTGAGAACGGCGCTCTGCCCGACGTGGGGGGCGGCGTTGACCAAAACGCTGCCGCCATACCGGTAGGCGGTAGCGCAGGGAGAGATGGGCATGTGGACCAGAAGCACCTGGGTGATGCGCCGCTGGATGTGCTTGAGCAGAGGGTCAGGGACGGAGAGCGCCCGTACGCCTCCGTCCGCCTTGGGCAGTTCTGCCCGGCGGTAATGCTGATCCAGCCCGTTGCTGACGGCATAAAGGGTCCTGGCGCTGATCCCAAGGTCATGCACAAGGGAGGAGAGCTCCCGATAGACGATCAAGCGGCTCTCCTCCCTTCTGCCCGCCTGCGAAGCGGTACAAATGTGTATGGCGAACGCCGCGGCGGTATCTGTCTGCACACCCCGGTGTGCGGAAATACCGCAAGGCGGCTCGCCTGAGCACAGCGAATACGCGGGGATGCTGCCGACCGGCCGCGACGCGCGGCCGGCGCCCGGTAAGGGACGGGGACTGCCGCTCCGCAGGACGGACACTGTGCTGACTTGAGAGTCATTATAGCAGACCGGCCCGGCCTGTCAAGCAGCCATCCCTGTTTCGAGGCCGGGGTTGACAGGGCAGGTGGATGGACTATAATAGTTGATATATCAATGGTTGACATATCAATTTGGAGGCGGAACGGATGGAACGTACCTTCCACATGCTGCTCTATCGGGCCTTCCACGCCCAGCGGAACGCCCTGCGTCCGGCTTTGGGAGAGCTGGGCCTGGGGGCGGGACAGCCCAAGCTGCTGGGCTATCTGCTGCAGAACGGCCCCTGCGGACAGCGGGAGCTGGCTGGCTACTTTGAGATCGACCCGGCGGCGGTGTGCCGGATGCTGGACAGCCTTCAGAAGGGGGGCTTTGTCACCCGGCGGGCCGACGAACAGGACAAGCGGCGGGACCTCATCGCCCTCACCCCGGCGGGGGAGGCGGCCTATGAAGCCTGGCAGGAGCGGTGCCGCGACATGGAGGAGTGGATGCTCGCCGGCTTCACTCCGGAGGAGCGCGCGCACTTCGCCGACTATCTGGGCCGGGCCTACCGCAATCTGAAGACGGAGAGGGGGGAGGAGACGTGAAAGAGTTCCGGCGTCTGCTCTCCTATCTGGGACCCTACCGGCGGGACATGGCCATCGGGGCCCTGCTGGTCTTTATCGAGACCGTCTTTGAGCTGGTGATCCCGGTGCTTATGGCCGACCTCATCGACGTGGGCGTGGAAAACCGGGACCTCCACTACATCGTGGGAAAGGGGGTCCAGATGGGCATATGCGCCCTGCTGGCCCTCATCACCGGCCTCCTCTACGCCAGGTTTGCCGCCCGGGCGGCCTACGGCTGGGGTGCGCGGGTCCGGGAGGCACAGTATGAGAAGGTCCAGAGCTACGCCTTCTCCAACCTGGACCGGTTTGAGACCGCCTCCCTGGTCACCCGCATGACCACCGACGTGACGGTGCTCCAGAACGCTGTCAACGGCGGCCTGCGTCCATTGGTCCGCAGCCCCGTGATGCTGGGCATGGGCCTGGGGCTCTCCTTCTGGATGAACGCTGAGCTGGCCCTCATCTTCCTGGTGTGCGCCCCCATTTTGGCCATTATCCTTTTCCTGGTGGTCATCAAGGTGGCCCCCATGTACGGCCGCCTTCAGAAGGCGGTGGACCGTCTCAACAACGTGGTCCAGGAAGGCCTTACCGCCATCCGGGCGGTGAAGGCCTTCGTCCGGGGGGAGTACGAGGAGGACAAATTCCAGAGCGTCAACCAGGAGCTCATGGCCACCAGCCAGCGCACCTTCCACCTGGCGGTCCTCAACCTGCCCGCCTTCCAGTTCACCATGTATACCGCTATCGTCCTCATCCTGTGGTTCGGCGGCGGTATGATCCTGGACGGCGGATTGCAGGTGGGCGAGCTCACCGGCTTTCTGAGCTACGTCCTCCAGGTGATGAACTCCTTCATGATGATCTCCAATGTATTCCTGCTCCTCACCCGGAGCCTGGCCAGTGCCCACCGCATCGCCGAGGTGCTGGACGAGGACGTGGTCCTCACCTCCCCCGACGACCCCATCCGGACCGTGCCCGACGGCAGCGTGGACTATGAAGGCGTCTCCTTTAAATATCGCGCTGACGCCAAGGAGTACGCCCTCTCCGGGGTGGACCTCCACATTAGGGCCGGCCAGACGGTGGGCATCCTGGGGGGCACCGGCTCGGCCAAGACCACCCTGGTCCAGCTCATCCCACGGCTCTACGATGTGACCGAGGGCGCCGTGAAGGTGGGCGGATACGACGTGCGGGACTACGACCTCACCGCCCTCCGGGACGCCGTGGGCATCGTCCTCCAGAAGAACGTCCTCTTCTCCGGCACCGTGCGGGAGAACCTCCAGTGGGGCAACCCCGACGCCACCGACGAGGAGCTGTGGGCGGCCTGCCGGGCGGCCTGCGCCGACGAGTTCCTCACCCGGATGCCCGGCGGCCTGGACGCCGATCTGGGCCAGGGGGGCGTCAACGTCTCCGGCGGCCAGAAGCAGCGGCTGTGCATCGCCCGGGCCCTGCTGAAAAAGCCCAAGATCCTCATCTTCGACGACTCCACCTCCGCCGTGGACACCGCCACCGAGGGCAAGATCCGCGCCGCCCTGGCCAAGCTCACAGGGGTGACCAAGATCATCATCGCCCAGCGGGTGACCTCCGTGATGCACACCGACCTCATCGTCATCCTGGAGGACGGCAGGATCCACGCCACCGGCACCCACGAAGAGCTCCTGGCCTCCGACCCCATCTACCAGGAGATCTACGCATCCCAGATGAAAGGAGGGGAGGACCATGGCGGCCCGACAGCTCAGCGCCAAGAAGCCTAAAAACCTGGCCTACACCCTGCGCACCCTGCTCTCCTATATGGGACGGCACAAGTACCTCCTCCTGGTGGTGGCGGTGCTGGTCACCGTCAGCGCCCTCTGCAACCTCCTGGGTACCTACATGATCCGCCCCGTGGTCAACAACCTGGCCTCCGGCGGCGTCAAGGCCCTCCTCAGGGGCGTGGCCCTCACCGCCTGCATCTATCTGGCCGGCGCCCTCTCCGCCTGGGGCTACACCCAGACCATGGTCAAGGCGGCCCAGAAGGTCCTCTTCGACATCCGCCGGGACCTCTTCGCCCACCTCCAGACCCTGCCCCTCCGGTTCTTCGACACCCGCCGCCACGGCGACATCATGAGCTACTTCACCAACGACGTGGACACCATCTCCGACGCCCTCAACAACTCCTTCGCCATGGTCATCCAGAGCTTCATCCAGGTGGTGGGCACCCTCACCATGCTCTTCATCCTCAACTGGCGGCTCACCCTGGTGGTGGCGGTGTGCTATGTGGTCATGTTCCTCTACATCCGTTACAGCGGAAAGCGCAGCAAGGCCTACTACCGCAAGCAGCAGGCCAGCCTGGGCGACCTGGACGGCTACATCGAGGAGATGGTGGCAGGACAGAAGGTGGTGAAGGTCTTCAATCACGAGGGGGAGAACCTCCACCGCTTCCGGGAGAAGAACGAGGCCCTCCGCCGGGCTGGTACCGGCGCACAGGGCTACGCCGCCACGATGGTGCCGGCGGTGGTGAGTATCTCCTACATCAACTACGCCATCGTGGCCGCTCTGGGCGGCTACATGGCCATGAAGGGCATGACCGACGTGGGCAGTCTGGCCAGCTATCTGGTTTTTGTCCGCCAGGCCGCCATGCCCATCAACCAGTTCACCCAGCAGAGCAACTTCCTCCTGGCCGCCCTGGCCGGTGCCGAGCGGGTCTTTGAGGCCATGGACCAGCCCGCAGAGGTGGACGAGGGCAAGGTGGAGCTAGTGAAGGAACCCCAGGGCGGCTGGTCCTGGCGCAAGCCAGACGGCACCTCCGTGCCCCTGCGGGGAGACGTACGCTTCGACCACGTCACTTTCGGCTACGACCCCGGCCACCCCATCCTCAAGGACATCAGCCTCTTCGCCAAGCCCGGACAGAAGATCGCCTTCGTGGGCTCCACCGGCGCCGGCAAGACCACCATCACCAACCTCATTAACCGGTTCTACGATGTCCAGGCTGGAACGGTGACCTACGACGGCATCGATGTAAAGGACATCAAAAAGGACGATCTGCGCCGCTCTCTGGGCATGGTCCTCCAGGATACCCACCTCTTCACCGGCACCATCGCCGACAACATCCGCTTCGGCAAGCTGGATGCCACCATGGAGGAGGTGGAGAAGGCCGCCCGCATCGCCAACGCCGACTCCTTCATACGCCGCCTGCCCCAGGGCTATGACACCATGGTCACCGCCGACGGCGCCAACCTCTCCCAGGGCCAGCGGCAGCTGCTGGCTATTGCCCGGGCCGCCGTGGCCGACCCCCGTCCTCATCCTGGATGAGGCCACCTCCTCCATCGACACCCGCACTGAGGCCCTTATCGAAAAGGGTATGGACCAGCTCATGGAGGGACGGACCGTCTTTGTCATCGCCCACCGGCTCTCCACCGTCCGCAACGCCAACGCCATCATGGTGCTGGAGCAGGGGCAGATCGTGGAGCGGGGCAGTCACGACGACCTGCTGGAACAGAAGGGCGAGTACTACCAGCTCTACCACGGCATGTTCGAGCTGTCCTGAGGCTCCGCCGTTCAAATTGGGGATTGACAGTGGGAGACGGTCTCTGTATAATGTGCTTATAAATCAAGAAGCAAACTATGCCGGGTGTAGCAAGTTTGCTGTACCCCGCTCCCGTTGGGGCGGACCACTTCAGATGCGTAGGGAGCATTTTGAAGCGCCGTTTGGCGCTCCAAAATGCTCCCTTTTTTCAGAAAGAAGGGTCTGCTGGCTCCGCACCCGGGAGCGGTGGTACGGAGAAAGCGAGGTGCGGGACGTGAGCACCAAGGAGAGACGCACCACAACGCTCTTCCTGGCCGATGATGACGAGTGCGTACGCCGGACCTTAGAGCACTTTTTTTCCCAATGCCCAGGCTACCAGGTGGTGGGGGCCGCCAGCGACGGCGCCGCCGCGGTGGAGGGCTGCAAGCGGCTGCGGCCGGACGTAGCGCTGCTGGACATCCAGATGCCGGTACTCAGCGGCACCGGTGCGGCCAGACTGATCCTGGAGGAGGGGTATGCCAAATGCGTGGTCATGCTCACCGCCTTCAGCGACCGGGACAGTGTGCGGGAGGCCCAGGAGGCCGGAGCCTTCGGCTATCTGACAAAGCCCTTTGAGCCGGACAAGATCCTGCCCACCCTGGAGGTGTGCCTGTACCGCAGCCGGGAATACCATCTGCTGCGCAAGGAGCAGCGGAATCTGGACCGGCGCCTGGGGGAGCGGGAGACCGTGGACCGGGCCAAGCTCCTCCTCATGGAGTCCAGACGGATGTCGGAGGAGGAGGCCTACCGCTATATCCGGGAGCTCAGCCGCCGGAAGAACCTCTCCATGGCCAAGGTGGCGCGCTACCTGGTGGAGCAGTTGGGAGGGGCGCCATGATCAGTGCGACCAGGATGCTCTGCCAAAAATATACCGATCTCACCGACGGGGAGATCGCCCACATCGAGTCCTACAACGCCCTCCTGCCCGCTCTGGCCAACGCTGAGGAGGCCGACGTTTTCATTGACTGCCGCACATCCACCGGCCGCTCCGCTATCGTGGTCTGCGAAGCCAAGCCCCAGACCGTGCCCTCCAACTATGAGAGTACCATCCTGGGTATGCTGATCCAGTGGCAGGACGAGCCGGCGGTGGACCGCTCCTTCCGGCTCCAGGTCCCCACTGTGGGTGTCCGGGCGGTCTCCATGCCCGAGGACCGGCGGATCGTCCAGTCGGTGGAGCCCATCTTCTACGAGGAACGGCTCATCGCCGTGCTCATCTACGAAAAGCCCGCCATGGCTGTGGAGGCGGTGGTGGCCCAGCAGGAGGAACACCCTGCCGGGGAAAAGGACGGCCTGGATTGGGCCGGTGTGGCCGACTGCCTGGGAGAGGCCGTCATCTTTCTGAATCAGGAGGGGGCGGTCTGCGGCTACAACCAGGCAGCCGGTACCCTCTATCGGGACATGGGGTATATCGGTGACCTGATGGGGATGCCGGGCAGCAACATCCAGCCGGCGGCGCTGGCCGAATGTGACGGCCAGTGGCACGAGTCCTCGGTGGTCAACCGCACCCTCCAGTACCGCCGGGTGGCTGTCACCAGCGGCACGGCCCGGTGGGCCCTCATCATCCGCGATCTCACCGGGCAGCGGTGGCTGGAGCAGGAACTGGCTTTTCAGAAGACCGCTCTGCGGGAGCTGCGGCACCGGATGAAAAACAGCCTCCAGATGATCGCCAATATCACCCGGAACCGCAGCTATGAGACCAACGACCCCACTGCCATCCAGACCGCTTTGCTGGATACGGCCAACCGCCTGCTCTCCCTCACCGCTACCTTGGACGGTGTGGTCCAGGTATCGCCGGAGAAGGTATCCCTCCTCCAGGTGCTGGAGCAGGTGCGCAAATATACCTTCCAGACCCTGCTGACGCCGGCCAGAAGCATCACCATACGGGTGTGGGGCCAGGACGTAGCGGTGTCCGCCGACTGCGCCGCCTCAGTGGCCCTGGTGGTCAATGAGCTGGTGCAGAACGCCCTCAAGCACGCCTTCCCCGCCGGAGCGGCGGGTGAGGTGGATATCCAGCTCCAGGCTGGCCGCCCCCTGTGCAAGGTCACCGTGGGGGACAACGGTGTGGGCTTCCGCCAGGAGGCCGTGAGACCGGGTGGCATGGGGCTGGAGCTGGCCGCCACCATCGTCCGGGAGAAGCTCATGGGCGAGTGGAAGGTGGACAGCGGCAGCGGGGGGACCCGCATCACCTTCGATTTCTTAGAACAATAACCGCACCGACCTGAGGTTATGGCGGCGCGGGAATACGCTGGGCGACGCAGCCCAGGGACAGCGGAAGCGCTGCCCCTGGGCTGTTTTGCATATTTTTCCCCATTGTCAGCCAAAGCGGGGGAGACCACGCCAGAATCTGTTCAAAAGAGGTGTATCGAAACATGAAACTGAAGACGACCCTCAACGGCAGCAGTTTCGCCTTCCGGGACATCAAGGATGTGCTGGCCAAGGCCAACGAGCCCAAGTCCGCCGACCGCTTCCAGGGCATCGCGGCGGCCACCGCCACCGAGCGGGTGGCGGCTAAGATCGTGCTCTCGGAGCTCACCGTGGGCGACCTCACCGAGAACCCCACCGTCCCCTATGAAAAGGACGAGGTCACCCGGGTCAACATCGACGGCCTGAACAAGCCCATGTATGAGCGGTTCAAGAACATGACCATCGGTGAGCTGCGGGAGTGGATCCTGGATCACGGGACCTCTACCGAGGAGCTCTGCCGGGCCAGCCGTGCCTTCACCGGCGAGGTGGTGGCCGCCGTGGCCAAGATCATGTCCGCCATGGACCTGGTCTACGGCGCCAGCAAGATCGTCCGGCCCACCAAGTGCATCACCCAGATCGGTCTGCCCGGCACCCTGTCCTACCGCTGCCAGACCAACAGCACCACCGACGACGTGCCCAGCATCCTCCTGGGCGTCATGGAGGGCCTGACCTATGGCTCCGGCGACGCCTGCCTGGGCATCAACCCCGTCACCGACGACGCCGAGACCACCAAGCGCATCGCCGACGGCCTGTGGAACCTGGTGCGGAAGAACGACATCCCCACCCAGATCACCGTCCTCTCCCACATCACCACCCAGATGCAGGCTGTCCGCAACGGCGCTCCCCTGTCCATGTTCTTCCAGTCCATCGCCGGCACCCAGGCCGCCAACGATAACTTCGGCGTCAACCGTGCCCTCCTGGAGGAGGCCTATGCCCTGGCCCGGGAGTCCTGCACCGGCCTCGGTCCCAACCTCCTCTATTTCGAGACCGGCCAGGGCTCCGAGGTGTCCATCGGTGCCGACGAGGGCGTGGACGAGATGACCCTGGAGGCCCGGACCTACGGCTTCGGCCGCTTCTTCAACCCCTTCATGGTCAACAACGTCTCCGGCTTCATCGGCCCAGAGACCCTCTATGACGGCAAGGAGATGATCCGGGCCAACCTGGAGGACCACTTCATGGGCAAGCTCATCGGTCTGCCCATGGGCATGGCCCCCTGCTACACCAACCACACCTCCATCACCCAGGACGACCAGGAGATGGCCACCGCCCTGCTGGCCATGGCCGGCGCCAACTACTACATGGGCGTGCCCGTGGGCGACGACGTGATGCTCTCCTATCAGGACACCAGCTTCCACGACGACGCCACCCTCCGGGAGCTCACCCACCGCCTGCCCGCCCCGGAGTTCCACAAGTGGATGATGAAGATGGACCTGATGGACGAGAACGGTCGTCTCACCCCCCGGGCCGGCGACGCGTCCATTTTCCTGAAGTGAGAAGGAGGGAGCAATCATGAACGAAGCCCAACTGCAAGAGATCATTCTGAAGACTATCACTGAACTGGTGGGCCAGGAGGGAAAGACGACAGCCCCCTCCGCCGGTCCCAAGGTGGACCCCGGTGAGGTGCCCGACCTCTCCGCCGTGGACTACCGGAAGATCATCGACGTGCCCAACCCCGCCAACGAGGAGGAGTACCGCCTCCTGCGGTCCCAGACCGTGGCCCGGCTGGGCGTCTGGCGGGCCGGTCCCCGGTACCGCACCAACACCTTCCTCCGCTTCCGGGCCGACCACGCCGTGGCCATGGACGCCGTCTTTACCGACGTGCCCGAGCAGGTGCTGGAGGATGCGGGACTCTTCTCCGTACAGACCCTCTGCGATAGCAAGGACACCTACCTCACCCGCCCCGATCTGGGCCGCCGCTTCTCCGATGAGACTGTGGCCGAGCTGAGAAAGCGCTGTGTTCTGAACCCCGACGTCCAGATCGTGGTCTCCGACGGCCTCTCCAGCACCTCCGTCTCCGCCAACGTCAAGGATGTGCTCCCCGCCATCCTCCAGGGCCTCAAGGCCTCCGGTGTCGCCGTGGGTACCCCCTTCTTCATCAAGTATGGCCGGGTGGGCGCCATGGACGCCGTTACCGAGGCCCTGGGTTCCAAGGTCACTGTCATCCTCCTGGGCGAGCGTCCCGGCCTGGCCACCGGCGAGTCCATGTCCGCCTACATGACCTACGGCGGCTATATTGGTATCCCCGAGGCCAACCGTACCGTGGTCTCCAACATCCACCGGGGCGGCACCACTCCCACCGAGGCCGGCGCCTTCATCGCCGAGCTGTGCCTGCGCATGCTCAAGGAAAAGGCCTCCGGCCTGGACCTCAAGGTTTGAGCATCCATCATTATGTTTGAATAGGAGCAGATGAATATGACCGGAACACAAGCCCTTGGTATGATCGAGACCCGCGGCCTGGTGGGCTCCATCGAGGCCGCCGACGCCATGGTCAAGTCCGCCAATGTCACCCTGATCGGTAAGGTCCACGTGGGCAGCGGCCTAGTGACCGTTATGGTACGGGGCGATGTGGGCGCCGTCAAGGCCGCCACCGACGCCGGTGCCGCCGCTGCCGAGCGGGTGGGTGAGCTGGTGAGCGTCCACGTGATCCCCCGTCCCCACCAGGAGGTGGAGTACATTCTTCCCAGCCTGGACCACCAGGCTTAGTATGGCTGGAAAACGGTAATACTCAGAAAAAGCCATAAAATAGAATAAAAAGGCTGGAGAGAGGTCCGAATAGACCTTTCTCACAGAAAAAACACGGAGGGTACCGCTTTGGGTCCCTCCGTGTTTTTTACGCCTTGGCGCGGAGTCCTGCCGCCGGTGGCTCCTTTGTCTGTCAGAAGCGAGTGGTGAGATCGTGGGCAGCATTCTTGAACTTCATAGGGAAACAATGGTATAATACTTTTTTCTTAAATTGGATATAGCGGGCAGCTGTGTCCACCGAAATGGAGGCATGGGATATGAGGACAAGCCGCAATCATCCAGAGCTGACCTCGGAGAGCACAGAACGGGTCCAGGCGGCGCGGGGGACCAGCAGAGCGGCACCACCCGGCACCACTCTGCCCAATTCGGCTGTTCTCGCCATGCTGACGGACGAAGACGGGGCCGCTTCCGACCGCCAGGAGGCAGAGCAGGCGCTGGCCGGGGCGATCCACGAACGGATAGCCAGGTTGGGAGGTGCCCCCGAGACACTGGAAGAGTCAGCCACACCGGCCCGGGTGGTCCTCCCCGAAGAAGGCGAGGGCCAACAGCGTTCCCACCGTTCCAATGTCAAGTTCCAGCATTTCCTGACAGCTCTGGACGCCTACAAGACAGAGGGGGGCACTCTGGAACAGGAGCTGGCTCTGCTGGGGGCCGCCGGCAGCTACATCAGAAAGCACGGCCACGAGACCGATGAGAACCATCTGGCGCAGAGTGCCCAAGTGGAGGACGCGCTCTATGAGCTCACCATGCGGGGCGATACTGCAAAACAGGCCAATGCGAACATTGACCATATTCGGAGCATCATGAGCGTTGAAGAGAGTGCCAAAGAGAAAACAGATACGGTTAAAAGGCTGGAAAAAAAGGCCCTGGAAACGCTCAAGTCCATCTACCACCCGACAAAAAGTTCTTTCTCGTCATGGGGAAAAAGGCAGAAGCCGGCGTACAGCAAAGCGCTGCAGCTGATCACAGCGGACGTGATGAGCCAGCAAGGAAACATAGCGGCATATTTCGGAGGTTGGCGCTCATATACGACAAAGCTTCAAGCGGAGGAAGCTCCCGATGGAGGACGAAGGGACAGCTATGAGGTGTACAGCCGGGCAACCAGTGACGTAAACGATACGCTGGGCACCAGCCTGCATGAGTTTACCCATGTGGCCAACTCTATTGCGTACGATAACTCCGGATTGTTTCTCACCTATGAGCCGGGGACCAGCCCCGAGAAGGTCGAAAGGGAAATGCGCTGGCGTAAGGGCCGACTGCGGATGCTCAAGCAGTTGTCCGGGGAGGAACCACCTGAATGCCGGATTGGCTGCTCCACCCTTAAGGAATATGTGGAAGGGCGAACGGACTATGGCGGTGACTGGAAATCCAGAAATCAATATATTCCAGTACGTATGAAATGGCTGAATGCGGAGGAGTGCAAGAGGGGGCACACCCCGTTTTTAACCGAGGACAGGCAAAAGGTGGAGGCGTTCAAGGATATTGTGGAAACTCTGTTCCAGCAGGGCAAGATCGGCGAGCAGGCCCGCAAGTTGGAGGAATACAGAGCAGAGCTGGAGGCAGGGGAGCACCCTGTCGATTCTAAAAGCCATGTGCCGGTCACGCCACAATGGATCGAGGAACAGATGCGTCATCTTGACGAGAGCTGCGGCGGTTCGGCGCAGGCTCTGATGACACTTCCTGAGGAGATCTCGCCGGATACCATGATCGAGTATGATTCCGTAATCAATCAGATGCTGGTCCAGTACGAGGCCTCCGGTGGGAGCAAGGCGTCTAAGTTCTATCAGGCGCTCAAAGCCTCCGCCCTCGATGCCTTTGTACGCCGCAGGATGGCCGCCCTGAAGCGGCAGATCGGCAGCGGTAGATGAATGGGAGAGGACGACCGGAAATGCATGGAAGAGACGGAGACGTTGCTTCGGGAAATAAAAAACCGTAGTTTTTGTCACAAAAACCGGTGCAGAGGCGATATAAAAGGTAGAGAACCGCACGTTGAACGTTCAAAGCAGCCAAAATATGGAGGTGTATCAAATGAACGGAAAAATGCGAGCGGGGCTGAGCCTTCTGCTGTGCCTTGTGCTCTGTCTGGGTACCGCCGGGGCGGCGGAGAGCCGGGACCTGACGAGTCAGGAGGGCCAGGCCATGCGCCTGGAGCGCCTGGGCCTCTTCCTGGGCGTGGGGGAGGATGAAAACGGCTTCACCGACTTCGACCTGGACCGGACACCCAGCCGGGAGGAGGCGGTGACCATGCTGGTCCAGGCCCTGGGCAAGGGTACAGAAGCGGCGGAGATGGGGAAGACCCACCCCTTCACCGACGTGCCCGCCTGGGCCGACGGCTATGTGTCCTATGCCTATGACCAGGGCCTTACCAAGGGTACCTCGGACACCACTTTCGGCGCCGGAGACACCGCCACCGGGGCCATGTACGTGACCTTCATGCTCCGGGCCCTGGGTTACGCCGACGGCACCGACTTCACCTGGGACGACCCCTGGGCCCTGGCCGAGACCTGCGGCATCCTGCCCGACCGGGGGGACCTGGAGGACTTCCTTCGGGCCGATGCGGTGGAGGTCACCGCCGCCGCCCTCTCCGCCAAGCTAAAGGGGACAGATGCCACCATGGCCCAGAAGCTCATTACCGAGGGAGCCGTCTCTCAGGCGGCCTACGACCAGGCCTTCCAGAACTATGAGGCGGCCATGGCGGGGATCGCCGCCAACGACTTCTATCGGGAGGAGGAGCGCTGGGAGTCGGACTATGGCACCGTGGTGCTGGGACTAGTATCCGGTCTGCCCAGCGGAAACGGTTACACCCTCCAGATGGTGACCAAGCCAGCTGCCGCTGTGGGAGAGGGCCTGATCATCGACCTGCCCTTGCCCAACAAGGTGGCACCGGAGGAACCTGCATTGAGTGCGGACGGGCAGACTTTCACCTACTCTATCCACTTGGAGGAGACGGTCACCGTCAGCTCCAAGACGGACCTGGAGGGCGTGACCTACCAGGCCGGTACCTATACTTATATGGTGGACCTGAGAAGCGGCAAGGTGACGAGAGATATTCGGCCCACGGAGGTCACCACAGAAGCGGAGCAGGCGGCCTATGACGCCGCCATTGCCCAGCGCATCCAGGGTGTCACCGTTCTGGAGCGGCTGGAGAGCGACTACTGTACGGTCCTCTATACCTCTGCTGCCAGCGACTCCAGGGGAGAATTCCGGTCCCTGACACTGGTCTATAAGCCCGGCTCGCCCAGAACCGCCGGGGAGACCCTGGGTCTGGAGCTGCCAATGGCCTCTGACACCACCCAGGCTGTGCCGGAGGGCATGGCCTTCCGCGATGACGGAGATGTCTTTTCCTACACCTGTACTGTGGATGGTTCAGCCGAAAGCTGGGAGGCGGGTACCTATCGGTTTACCGTTCATCTGCATGACGGAGGCGTCGAAATGGAGTTTGTCCCCTGAATGTGGAAAAGAAGAGATCAAGACGCGTGGAGAGCGGCGGCCGCTCTCCACGCGCTTTTCTTCTGTCACCAAAATGAGTCGGGGATTTTTGCCAAAACAGGGCAAAAATCTTTGGGACTCTCTTGTAATTTTGTCACCATTTTGTTACCATTAGAACGTATCCAAACAGGGGATATCTTTCCCCATGAACCGGGAACAGAAAGGTGGAAAACGGGAAAATGAAGAAGAAAGTGCTCTCGCTGGTACTGGCGGCGGCCATGGTCATGGGCTTGGCTGCACCCGCACTGGCAGCGGAAGAGAGCGAAAGCGGCAAGATCGTGATCCTGCACACCAACGATGTGCACTGCGGGATCGACCCTGTGACCGATGAGGAGACCGGGGCCGTGACCAACGTGGGCTACGCCGGTGTGGCGGCCTACAAGGCCGAGATGGAGGCGCAGTACGGCGCCGAGAACGTGACCCTTGTGGACGCGGGCGACGCCATCCAGGGCGGCCCCATCGGCACCCTGTCCAAGGGGTCCTACATCGTGGACATCATGAACGAGGTTGGCTATGATTTCGCCATCCCCGGCAACCATGAGTTCGACTACGGCATGGACAACTTCCTGACCCTGGCCAAGGAGAAGGCGGAGTACACCTACCTGTGCTGCAACTTCACCGACCTGGAGGGGAATGCGGTTCTGGACGCCTACAAGGTGGTCGACTACGGCGACGTGAGCGTGGGCTACGTGGGCATCGACACCCCCGAGTCCTTCACCAAGTCCACCCCCACCTACTTCCAGGACGCCGAGGGCAACTACATCTACAGCTTCAGCCAGGGCAATGAGGGCGCTGACCTCTACGCCGCTGTGCAGAAGGCCGTGGATGCCGCCGTGGCCGACGGCGCCGACTACGTGGTGGCCCTGGGCCACCTGGGCAACGAGGGCTCCACCGACGTGTGGACCTCCAAGAGCGTCATCGCCAACACCACCGGCATCGACGTGTTCATCGACGGCCACTCCCACGAGACCTACGATGAGACCGTCCAGAACAAGGACGGCGAGGACGTGGTTCTGGCCCAGACCGGCACCAAGCTGGCCAACATCGGCAAGGTGGTCATCGACACCAAGACCGGCGACATCACCGCCGAGCTGGTGAGCGGCTATGAGAAGCAGGACGAGACCGTGGCCGCCTACGTGGCCGGTGTGAACGAGGAGTTCGCCGGTGTGCTGCAGGAGGTCGTGGCCAAGAGCGACGTGGCCCTCACCACCCTGGACCCCGCTACCGGTGAGCGCGCCGTGCGCAACGCCGAGACCAACCTGGGCGACCTGTGCGCCGACGCCTACCGCGTGCTGCTGGGCGCTGACATCGCCTTTGTGAACGGCGGCGGCATCCGCGCCGACATCGCTGCCGGCGACATCACCTACGAGGACATCATCAACGTGCATCCCTTCGGCAACGAGGCCTGCCTGGTGGAGACCACCGGCCAGGACATCCTGGACGCCCTGGAGATGGGCGCCCGCCTGTACCCCGAGGAGAACGGCGGCTTCCTGCAGGTGTCCGGCATCAGCTACACCATCGACGCCTCTGTGCCCTCCTCCGTGGTGCTCAGCGATGAGGGCGAGTTCGTGAAGGTGGACGGCGACTACCGCGTGAAGGACGTCATGGTGGGCGACGAGCCCCTGGACGTGACCAAGACCTACACCCTGGCC
This sequence comes from Intestinimonas timonensis, assembly GCF_900626145.1. Taxonomy (GTDB): domain Bacteria; phylum Bacillota; class Clostridia; order Oscillospirales; family Oscillospiraceae; genus Intestinimonas; species Intestinimonas aquisgranensis. Next base: position 650,303 of record NZ_LR130816.1, read on the forward strand.
TCTCACAACTACATGCTCAAGAGCGGCGGTGACGGCTTTGTGATGTTCAAGGACGACACCGTGCTCAAGGACTGCGTGATGATCGACAACCAGGTGCTCATCAACTACATCGTTGACGAGCTGGGCGGCGTTGTGAGCGCCGACTACGCCGAGCCCCAGGGCCGCATCACCATCGTGAACGCCGATCAGGCCGCCGAGACCCCTGAGGAGCCCGAGGCTCCCGCCGACTGGGCCGACGTGGCCGCCGACGCCTGGTACGCCGAGGCCGTGAATTACGTCATCGAGAACGGCATCATGGGCTCCACCAGCACCGACGCCAAGGTCTTTACCCCCGACGGCACCGTGACCCGCGCTACCGTGTATCAGACCCTCTACAACATGGAGGGCAAGCCCGCTGTGACCGAGGCCGCCACCTTCACTGACGTGGCCGGCACCTGGTACGCTGACTCCGCTGCTTGGGCGGAGGACACCGGCCTCACCACCGGCGACGGCACCGGCGCCTATGCCGGCGACCGCGCTGTGACCCGCGCTGAGCTGGCCACCATCTTTGCCCGCTACGCTGAGGTGAAGGGCCTGGCCACCACCGCCGGCGACCTGAGCACCTACGCCGACGCCGCCGACGTGGCCGAGTGGGCCGCTGACGGCATGGCCGTGGCCGTGGGCTCCGGCATCATGGGCGGCAAGCCCGGCGACCTGCTCGACCCCAACGGCACCGCCGTCCGCACCGAGCTGGCCACCATCCTCCTCAACTTCTCCAAGCTGACCCCCGCTGAGGAGACCGAGACCGACTCCGAGGCCACCTATATCGCTGAGACCGTGAGCATCGAGGCCAACGGCCGGACCATCCCCGCTGTGGTCACCCTGCCTGTGGGCGAGGGTCCCTTCCCCGCCGTTGTGCTCAACCACGGCCACGGCGGCAATAAGGATGAGGGCACCGGCTTCGGCGGCATCGCTGAGGCCCTGGCCGAGGCCGGCATCGCCAGCATCCGCATGGACTTCCCCGGCTGCGGCGACTCCACCGAGCCCTTTACCGAGAACACCCTCTCCAACATGATCGCCGACTCCAACGCCGCCAAGGACTACCTGGTGGCCAACTACCCCGTGGACGCCGACAAGCTGGGTATCCTGGGCTACTCCATGGGCGGCCGTGTCGCTCTGGAGATCATCACCGCCGAGGACAACCCCTACAAGGCTACGCTGATCCTCTCCGGCCTGTCCACTCCCGGTGACGAGGCCATCGCCAACATCCTCCCTGAGGGGATGACCGTGGAGGATGCCATCGCTGTGGCCGAGGAGAAGGGCTCCTATGACTATACCACTCAGTATGGTCAGAACCTCTCTCTGTCCGCCCAGTGGTTCACCGACATGCTGGTGGACCCCCTGGCCAACATCGACAACTACACCGGCCCCATGCTGGTGATCCACGGCGACAAGGACGACGTGGTGACCGACGCCACCAACAAGCTGACGGTCTCCTCCTATCCCGCCGCCGAGGAGCTCATCGTACCCGACGCTGACCACGGCTACGGCTTCTACTCCGATCAGCCCGACGTCACCGCCATGGTGGAGGGAAGCATCACCGACTTCTTCACCGAGCATCTGGTGGGCGCTGTCGAGACTGAGGCCGACGCCGCCTGAGCGCTGACAGCATCAAAAAGCGAAAAAGACGTGGAGCCATACGGCTCCACGTCTTTTTTGCTCAATAGGGAAGATCAAAGGGGCTGCTGCTTGAGCCAGGTGAGGAGGCTCCCGGCCAATTCCAGATGCTTGTCGTCCATGTCCCGCAGTAGCTGTGCCACCTCCTGCCAGCGATCCCCGGTGTCCCGGACCGCGCCAACCAGAAACTCGTCCGGCGTGGTGTCCAGAGCCAGCGCCAGACGCATGATGACCTCGGTGGAGGGGATGGAGACTGCCCGCTCAATATTGGATAAATACTGATTGCTCAGGTCCGCCCGCTCAGCCACCGCCGCCTGCGTCAAATGAAGCTGGTTGCGCCGGCGGGCGATCCGTGAACCGATCTCATGGTAGTTCAGTTCCATGCCGCGTCCTCCTTTCTCTTTTCGGGTCTATCATAGCCATATTTTGATAAAAATAAGAATCGTTTTATAGTTTATATATAAACTTGACGTTATATTTTATAAATGTTATAGTTTGAATATCAACTTCTAGAAGAAAGGGAAGGAAGGGTGCATGGTGGAAACGCAGGACGACCTGTTGGAGTATCTGGCGGAACGTATGGGCTGCGCCATGCTCTCCGAACTGCGGTGTCCTGAGCTGCGCAGTGCGTTGCTGCGGGCGGTGAGGGATATACCGGCGGAGATGTTCTCTTCGGAACAGTGGCGGGAGGCTCTGGACTACCTGCTCCGTCCCCTTGACACCGCCGGGTTTTGGTGATATAGTATCGCTGTCAAAATGGCATGGACGGAGAAGAACCCGCAGAGGCGGCACCCAGAGAGGGGCGCGTATGGTGAAAGTGCCCTGTGTGCGCGGCGGCGGTACCACTCCTGAGCCGCCCGGGAAAGGACCGGGACGGGACCCGCCCGTTACAGTGGGACACAAGCGGCCAGATGTAAGATCAGTGCTCCCGGGCGTTCTGCGCTTCGGTGTCACGCTGCGCGCCCTCCGCGACGGCCAACTGTTCCCCGCTCCGCCGAAAATACCGTCGGGCTTTGCCCGCCCTGTTTTTCGGTCTGCGCGGCTCACTGTTGTCCTGCTCCCGGGTGCTCCGCGCTTCTGGCAAGCAGGGTGGAACCGTGGGACTTACGTCTCACCCCTGAATCATCATCAGGGGTGGGGCTTTTTTATTGCCTGCCCCAGAATACTAGGAGGAATTATCATGGCAGAAGAAAACAAAGAGTTTAGCTTTGAGAACCCCGAATACCGCCAGACCTACTGGCACACCTGCTCCCACATCATGGCCCAGGCCGTCAAGCGGCTGTGGCCTGAGGTGAAGCTGGCCATCGGCCCCTCTATCGATGAGGGCTGGTACTACGACATGGACGCCCCCTTCGCCTTCACTCCCGAGCACCTGGAGCAGATCGAGGCTGAGATGAAGAAGATCTGCAAGGAGAAGTTGAAGCTGGAGCGGTTCGAGCTGCCCCGGGCCGAGGCCCTCAAGCTCATGGAGGAGAAGGGTGAGCCCTTCAAGGTGGAGCTCATCAACGACCTCCCCGAGGATGCCCACATCTCCTTCTACAAGCAGGGCGAGTTCACCGACCTGTGCGCCGGTCCTCACCTGGATTCCACCGGCCGGGTGAAGGGCAACGCCCTGAAGCTGACCGCCTGCAACGCCGCCTACTGGCGGGGCGACTCCGACCGGGAGACTCTCCAGCGCATCTACGGCATCGCCTTCCCCAAGAAGGACGAGCTGGACGAGTATCTGGCCCGGATCGAAGAGGCCAAGAAGCGGGATCACCGCAAGCTGGGCAAGGAGCTGGGTCTCTTCATGCTCCGGGATGAGGGTCCCGGCTTCCCCTTCTTCCTGCCCAAGGGCATGGTGCTCAAGAACACCCTGCTGGACTACTGGCGGCAGGTCCACAAGCGCTATGGCTACGTGGAGATCTCCACTCCCATGATGCTCAACCGTCAGCTGTGGGAGCGCTCCGGCCACTGGGACCACTATAAGAACAACATGTACACCACCGTCATCGATGATGTGGACTTCGCCATCAAGCCCATGAACTGCCCCGGCGGCATGCTGGTCTACGCCAGTGAGCCCCACTCCTACAAGGAGCTGCCCCTCCGGGTGGGCGAGATCGGCCTGGTCCACCGCCACGAGCTCTCCGGTGCCCTCCACGGCCTGTTCCGGGTGCGCTGCTTCAGCCAGGACGACGCCCACGTGTTCATGACCCGCGACCAGATGCAGGACGTCATTCAGGAGACCGTCCGCCTCTTTGACGAGGTCTACTCCACCTTCGGGCTCTCCTATACCATCGAGCTCTCCACCATGCCCGAGGACCACATCGGCACCGTGGAGGAGTGGGAGCGCAACCAGGATATCCTGAAAAACGCCATCACCGCCATGGGCAAGGAGTTTGTCATCAACGAGGGCGACGGTGCCTTCTACGGCCCCAAGCTGGACTTCCATCTGGCCGACTCCCTGGGCCGGACCTGGCAGTGCGGCACCATCCAGCTGGACTCCCAGCTGCCTGAGCGCTTCGAGCTGGAGTATATCGGTGAGGACGGCCAGAAGCACCGCCCCGTCATGATCCACCGCGTGGTGCTGGGCTCCATCGAGCGCTTCATCGGCGTCATCACCGAGCACTTCGCCGGCGCCTTCCCCGCCTGGCTCTCCCCCGTCCAGGTGAAGGTCCTGCCCGTCACCGACCGGGCCGCCGAGTACGCCGACCAGGTGGCCAAGGACCTGGATGCCCAGGGCTTCCGGGTGGAGGTGGACCACCGCAGCGAAAAGATCGGCAAGAAGATCCGCGAGGCCACCATGGAGAAGGTCCCCTATATGCTGGTGGTGGGCGACCGCGACATGGAGAACGGCACCGTCTCTCCCCGTCACCGCACCGGCGAGGACCTGGGCGCCATGTCCTGCGCCGACTTCGCCAAGCTGCTCCACGAGGAAGTGGACACCAAGGCCATCAAGTGATAAAATAATCGATATGCGGCGGGCCCCGGCTTGTGCCGGGGTCCGCTTTTTACCTATGATGTGGAAAAAGGGGGAGCGCCCATATGGAGGAGCTCTGGGAATTTTTTGTGGGGGAGGAGGCCAGGCGGTACCGCCGCACCTTCTCCCGGGTGGGAGTGGCGATGCTGGCCATGATCCTTCTTCCGGTGGGGGTCCAGCTCCTGCTGCAGTATCTGCTCCTGACACAGGCACCGGCCCTGCTGGAGGACACCATGGCCCTCTACCTCATCTCCGCCGTGACCACCTACGGTATCGGGTTCCCGGCGGCCATGCTGGTACTGCGGACCATCCCGGTGGAGCGGCCGGACCCGGACCGGCGGCAGCTGAGCATGGAGACCTGGGTGGGGCTGTGGCTGCTGGCCATGGGCTGGCTCTACATCGCCAACATGGTCACCCTCTCCCTGATGGATGTCCTGACCGGTCTGCGGGGCGGCACACCCATCCCCAACCCCGTGGACGCCATGGGTGACCTGCCCGTGGCCTTCAACCTGGTCTATAGCTGCCTGCTGGCTCCGTTGTGCGAGGAGCTGTGCTTCCGGGGCATGCTGCTCCGGCGGCTGCGGCCCTGGGGCGACGGCTTTGCCCTGTGCGCCTCCGCCCTCCTCTTCGCCCTGGTCCACGGCAACCTCTATCAGATGCTCTACGCCTTCGCCGTGGGCCTGGTGCTGGGAGGGATCTTCCTCTACACCGGAAACCTCAGAGGCTGTATGCTCCTCCACGCCGGGGTGAACTTCGTCTCCGCCGGGCTCCTGCCCCTGGCCGGGCTTTTTGGGGAGACGGGCAACCTGGCTCTGGCCATGCTGGTGCTGGTGTCCATGCTGTGGGCCCTCTACTGGACCTTCTTCCGCAGCCGCGCTGAGCTGATCGACTGCGCCGGACGGATCGGCTGGGGGGACGGGGAGAGCTGGGGACACTTTTGGGTGAACCCGGGCATGACCCTCTTCGTCCTGGTCCTCATCTGGGTCATGTGGCTGACCATGCGGTAAAACAAAAAGACCGCCCCGGCTGTTGCAGTGAACAGCCGGGGCGGTCTTTGCATGTTACGGGGCGATGAGCAGGGAGAAGAGCACGGTGAGGATGCCACACACGCCGATGGCCAGGCCGCTCATGGCGCCTTCGGTCTCGCCCAGCTCCAGGGCCTTGGAAGTGCCCACGGCGTGGGAACAGGCGCCGATGGCCAGGCCGGCGGCCACCGGGTCGCTGACCCGGAAGACCTTGACCAGCAGAGGGGCCAGAATGCTGCCCAGGATGCCGGTGATGATGACCGCCACCACGGTGATGGCCTGGATGCCGCCCAGGCTCTGAGACACGCCGATGGCGATGGGGGTGGTCACCGACTTGGGCAGCAGGGAGACCATGATGGTCTGGTCCAGCCGGAACAGCCGGCACAGGCCGTAGATGCTGCCCATTGAAGTGAGGGAACCCACGGTGCAGCCCACCAGGATGGGGAGCCAGTTCTCCTTGAGCAGCTGGATGCGGGTGTAGATGGACACCGCCAGGCAGGCGGTGGCGGGGGCGAGGAACATGTTGATGACGGCGCCGCCCTGGTCATAGGCCTCGTAGGGGATCCGGCAGACCAGCAGCACGGCGGATACCAGCACGATGGCGATGAGCAGCGGATTGCATAGCTCCAGGCCGGTCCGCCTGCGGATCTGGACCCCGATGAGAAAGGCCAGAATGCTTAGGGAGATACCGAAAAAGGGGGACGAAAACAGTTCAGACATCAGGCTTTCCTCCGATCCATGAGAAGGCGGGTGAGGCGGACGGCATAGGCGGTGACCGCAAAGGTGAGGACGGTGCTCACCACGCAGATCACCAGAAGCCGCAGCAGGGCGCTGGCCAGCACGTCAAAATAGTTGATGACGCTCACTCCGGCGGGGATGAAAAAGAAGGCCATGTTGGAGAGCAGGAAATCGGATTTTTCCCGGATGTGGTCCACACGCAGAACCCCGGACAGCAGCAGGAGCAGCAGCAGGACCATGCCGATGACGCTGGCGGGGAAGGCGATGGGAAGCAGGGCCTCAATGATCTGGCTGACCCAGCATATGGAAAAAATGATGGAAATTTGTATAATGATCTTCATGAGACCTCATCTCCGGATTTTGAATCTTGCACAAGATTGTAAAACGGTAGGACCAATTTGTCAAACCAAGATTCACCCCGTTTTTGACCATATAATCGTGCAATGTGTGCAAAGGCACGGGTGCGCCGCCACTTTGGGCGGGGCATAAAATATGGCCGGACGATCTGATCAGGATCGTCCGGCCATTGCGTTGGGGATAAAAGTGTGTTGGGTAAAGAATGGAAGGAAACGAAAGGGAAAAAGTGGATTAGCGGAAGATCTGGCCGCTGATGACCAGCTTCTGGATCTCGTTGGTGCCCTCGTAGATCTGGGTGATCTTGGCATCGCGCATCATGCGCTCCACGTGGTAGTCCTTCATGTAACCGTTGCCGCCCAGGAGCTGGACCGCCTCGGTGGTGACCTCCATGGCCACGTTGGTGCAGGTCATCTTGGCCATGGCGGCGGGCACGGTGTAGGGCTGGCCCTCCTCCTTGCAGATGGCGGCCTTGTAGAGCAGCAGCTCGGCGGCCTGGATCTTGGTCTGGAGCTCGGCCATCTTGAAGGCCAGGTACTGCTGCTTGCAGATGGGCTTGCCGAACTGCTGGCGCTCCATCATATACTTCCGGGCGATCTCGAAGGCGCCCTTGGCGATGCCCAGGCCCTGGGCAGCCACACCGATGCGGCCGCCGTCCAGGGTCTTCATGGCCAGCTTGAAGCCCTCGCCGGGCTGGGCGATCATGTTCTCAGCGGGGACGCGGACGTTGTCCAGGTGCATGTCGGACACGTGGGCGGAACGGATGCCCATCTTGTTCTCCACCTTGCCCACGGTGAAGCCGGGGGTGCCCTTCTCCACCACGAAGGCGGCCATGCCCTTGGTACCCAGAGCGGGATCGGTGAGGCAGTAGATGACGGTGTAGTCGGCCAGAGGGCCGTTGGTGTTGAAGCACTTGGAGCCGTTGATGATGTAGCTGTCGCCGTCCTTGGTGGCCACGGTGCGCTGACCGGCGGCGTCGGAGCCGGCGGTGTGCTCGGTGAGGCCGAAGGAGCCGATCTTCTCACCGTAGGTGATGGGAGCCAGGAATTTCTTTTTGATGGCCTCGGGGGCGGAGGAATTCATGATGCTGCCGCCGTAGAGGGAGGTATCCACGGAGAAGGCGATGCCGAAGGAGGCGTCCACCTTGGAGATCTCCTCCACGGCCAGGATGTAGCTCAGATAGCTGCCGCCCAGACCGCCCACCTCGGTGGGATAGGGGAGGCCGTAGATACCGGTCTTGCCCAGCTTTTTGAAGGCCTCCAGGGGGAACTCGCTGCTCTCGTCCCGCTCCAGAACGCCGGGGAGAAGATCCTTTTCCGCAAACTCGCGGGCGAGCTGCTGGATCTGCTGCTGGTCTTGTGTGAGGGTAAAGTTCATGGTCAGCACATCCTTTCATTTGACGATGGTTGATGGATACGTGTGTGGTGGGAAAAATGGATGGGTGGTCGAAGCAAGGGGACAGTAGTTCTCAATAAAAATAGTTTTGATACAGAACTATTGTGATTACAATGTAACACCCCGCGGCGACAATGTCAAGATGAAAATATCCACATTTTTGAAGCGGAAAATTTGTACAAAAAAACAGGAGACGACGTGTGTCGTCTCCTGTTTTTTGGCATAAAAGCTGTTACAGACCCATGGAAGCCAGAGCGATGAAGAGGAAGCAGGTGATGAAGGGGATGGCGATCTGGGTGATGGCGATGTCGAAGTAGGCTTCCTTGTGGGTGCACTTGCAGATACCCAGCAGGGTGATCTGAGCGCCCTGGTGAGGCAGGGTGTCCAGGGTGCCGGCGGCGATGGCGCCGATACGGTGGACGTACTCGAAGTTGGCGCCCAGAGCGGCGTAGACGTCCTTCAGAGCGTTGAAGGCCACACCCATACCGCCGGAGGCGGAGCCGCAGGCACCGGCGCACACGGCCACGGTGATCATGACGAAGATCAGGGGGTTCATCTCCAGCTTCTGGAGGCTGGCCACCAGGTCGGTGAAGCCCTGGGTGTTCTGGACCACGCCGCCGAAGCCGACGACGATAGCGGTGTTCAGGATGGACACGCCGGAATCAGCAGCTCCCTTGTTGAAGACCTTGATCCAGCCACTGATGCCGCCCTCGATGCGGGGGAAGAAGAGGATGACAGCCAGGACCACGCCGGCGAACACGGAGGTCTCAACAGGGAGACCAGCGCCGTTGAAGATGGGCACGTTGAAGAGGACCAGGATGACAATGATGGGAATCAGGGCCACGATGGGGTTGGGCAGGACCTCGTTGGGATCGTCCTCCTGCAGCTCCTCGGGGGAGAGCTGGGTCCGCATGCGGTCATCATGGAAGTAGAAGCCCCGCTTGGAGAAGGAGCGGGCACGGTACTCCAGCCACGCGAAGATCATCACGAGGGAGGCCACGGTGGCGATCAGAGAGGGCACGAAAGCGGCGGTGGGGGTGGTGCCCAGGATGTCGATGGGAATGACGTTCTGAATGGAGGGGGAGCCGGGTCCATACATGGACCAGGTCCAGCAGCCGGCGGAGATGGCGGCGGGGATCAGGCGGCGGGTCAGGTTGGCAGAGCGGAACATCTGAAGGGCGATGGGGTAGATGACGAAGAAGACCACGAAGCCGGAGATGCCGCCGTAGGTCAGCAGGCCGGTGATGCACATGATGATGGGAGCCACGAATTTACCCTGGCACATACCGGCCAGCCATTTGGCAATGGATTTCGCGGCGCCGGTAAACTGGTAGACGGCGCCGAAGATGGCGCCCACAAAGAACACCAGGAAGTAGCTGGAGACGTAGTTGGCGGCAGCGGGCATGAACTGCGTCTTCAGACCGTCCAGGATGGCGATGTTCTGTCCCGCGAAGATGGGGGCGAAGATCAGGACGAAGCAGGTGACCAGCGGAGCCAGGATCAGCGCGGAAATACCGCGGAAAGCCAGCACACCGAAAAGGATGATGGCGATGAATAGGATCAGGATTCCCCAGTTCAAAGGAAAGTCCCCTTTCTATCTCAGTCTCAATAATTGCAACGGTTTCGGGAACCGCTCTGTTCCCGAAGGGAAGGGGGGCTCCGGAGGCCGGAGCCCCTCATGCCGGAATTACTTCAGGCCCATGAGGCCGTCGTGGAAGATACGCTCGTCCATGAGCTTGGGGCCGCCCTCTTCCATCTTGGGGGTGAAGCCCATGAGGTCGATGACCTGAGTCTGCACGTCGATGCCGGGGGCCACCTCGGTGAGGTAGACGCCGTCGGGACGCAGCTCGAAGACAGCGCGCTCGGTGATGTACTTGACGGGCTGGCCGGTCTTGTTGGCGTAGGCGCCGGAGAAGGTGATCTGCTCCACGGTGTCGATCATCTTCTGCTCGCGGCCCTCCTGGTCGATGACCAGCTTGCCGTCCTCCACGTGGGTCTTGATGCCGCCGGCGGTGAAGGTGCCGCAGAAGAAGACCTTCTTGGCGTTCTGGGTGATATTCACGAAGCCGCCGCAGCCAGCGATCCGGGGACCAAACTTGGAGACGTTGATGTTGCCGTCCTTGTCGGCCTGAGCCAGACCCAGGAAGGCCAGGTCCACGCCGCCGCCGTCATAGAAGTCGAACTGATAGGGCTGGTCCAGGATGGACTCCACGTTGACAGAGCCGCCGAACTTGGGGCCGCCCTGAGGCACGCCGCCCACGGGGCCGGCCTCCACGGTGAGGGTCATGTAGTCGCCGATGCCCTCCTCGTTGGCCACCATGGAGATGTACTCGGGGATGCCGATGCCCAGGTTGACCACCTTGTCGGGCTCCAGCTCCATAGCGGCACGGCGGCCGATGATCTTCTTGGCGCTCATGGGAGGATACTCCAGGCTGCCCAGAGGCAGACGGAAGTCGCCGGTCATGGAGCCGTCGTACTCGCAGCCCTGGCACTGGGCGTGGTCTTCCTTGTTCTCGCAGATGACCAGAGCGTCCACGTAGATGCCGGGGATCTTCACCAGCTTGGGATCGAGGCTGCCGTTCTGGACAACCTTCTCAACCTGGACCACCAGCTTACCGCCGGAGTTCTTCACGGCCTGAGCAATGGAGGTGGCCTCCAGAGTGCAGCACTCGTGCTCCAGGGTCACGTTGCCGTTCTCGTCGGCGTAGGAGCCGCGGATGAAGCCAACGTCAAACTTCAGGGCCTTGTAGAGGAGCTTCTCCTCGCCCAGAATGTTCACCACTTCCACGATGTCCTCGGTGGTGACGGAGTTGAGCTTGCCGCCCTCGATCCGGGGATCGGCGAAGGTGTTCAGACCAACATGGGTGATGTGGCCGGGCTTGTGGCCGGCGATATCACGGTAGAGCTGGGACAGGGTGCCCTGAGGCAGGTTGTAAGCCTCCAGCTTGTTGGCGTTGATGAGCTTGCCCAGCTCGGGGACCATGTTGTAGTGGCCGCCGATGACACGCTTGAGCATACCCTCGTGGGCGAAATGGTCGGCGCCGCTGCCGTCACGGTTGCCCTGGGCGGCGGCATAGAAGAGGGTCAGGTTCTTGGGGGAACCGGTCTCCAGGAAGCGGGCCTCCAGAGCACGGTTCAGGGCCTCCGGCATGGCGCTGGCCACAAAGCCGCTGGTGGTGATGACGTCACCATCCTTGACAAACGCGGCAGCCTCTGCAGCGGAGATGATAGGTTTCTTGGACATGAGTGATCCTTCCCTTCCCATAGTGTAGACGACGGCGAAACCAACAACTTCCCGCCGCGTCTGTACGGTGAAAAAGCCCGGCCCGGAGCTCCTGGTTGAGGAACACCGGGCCGCCATCCCCCAAAGGGGAGGGCCGGTCCCGGATGTATCCTCTCGGCGGGAGGCTCCGGGCCGGGCACGGTCACAGGGATTCTTGTACCAGCGTCCTGACGCTTGCGCAGGACCTGTACGCCGGATGTAGCAGCTTACTTACCGGTGAAGTGCTTCTCCTTACGCTTCTCCAGGAAAGCGGTCATGCCTTCCATCTTGTCGGCGGTGGAGAAGCTCAGGCCGAACAGGTTGGCCTCCAGCTTCAGGCCGCTGTCCAGATCGGTGTCGGAACCGGTGTTGATGGCCTGCTTGGCCAGAGCAACGGCGTAGGGGCCGTTCTTCATGATGCGGCCAGCCATAGCCTTGCAGTAGTCGATGAGCTCGGCCTGGGGCACCACGTGGTTGGCCAGACCCATACGGAAGGCCTCGTCGGCGCTGATCATGTCGCAGGTGAAGATGAGCTCCTTGGCGCGGCCCTTGCCAACCAGACGGGGCAGACGCTGGGTGCCGCCGAAGCCGGGCAGGATGCCCAGGCCGCACTCGGGCTGAGCAAACTTGGCGTTCTCAGAGGCCACGCGGATGTCGCAGGCCATGGAGATCTCGCAGCCGCCGCCCAGAGCGAAGCCGTTCACAGCGGCGATGGTGACCTGAGGCATGTTCTCCAGACGACCAAAAGCCTCACGAGCCAGCAGGCCCATCTTGCGGCCCTCGGCGGGAGTGGCGTTGACCATCTCAGAGATGTCGGCGCCGGCCACGAAGGACTTCTCGCCGGAACCGGTGAGAATGACCACCTTGACGTCGTCGTTATTCTCCAGCTCGGCCAGGCAGGTGTTCAGCTCGGCCAGAGTCTCGCTGTTCAGAGCGTTGAGGGCCTTGGGACGGTTGATGGTCAGCAGGGCGATCCCGTTTTCCACTTCCAGAAGCAGGTTGTTCATAACAAATTACCTCCCACAAATTTGACCTTCGGATACTGCCTTTTGATGGTGTTGGATGACTCCAAAACCAGTTTCCGCCTTCAGGATATAGCATCTTTTGGCCAAAGTCAATAATGTTTTGGCACTATTGCACGTAAATATTTTTTGGAGCTGATTTGATTTTATCCAATATTTCTTTCCAATTCAATTATTTTTGTGAAAAAATAATTCGTTTACAATACTATTTAACGTAAAATGGGAATGGAAAAGGAACACCAATTTTTTCGACAAAATTTGGATTAAGCCCACTCGAAAACGCCGCGGTTGAGGACGGCCTTGCCGGTGTTCTTGTCAATGAAACGGAAGTAGGCGGTACCTTCGTCAATTTTCCAAATCTGGGTCTGGACCGGCGTGTCGGGGAGGAGGGGGCTGCTCATCTGGGCGGCCATGCGTTTGGCGCGCTCCGGCTGGCCGGGGATCAGCTTGTCGATGATCATGCGGCAGGCGAAGCCGAAGGAGCACAGACCCTGGACGATGGGCTGGTCGAACTTCATGTTCTTGGCGTACTCCGGGTCCACATGGATGAGGTTGGTGTCGCCGGTGAGGCGGTAAAGGAGGTTCTGCACCGGAGTCACATAGTCGTCCACGACGAAATCGGGCTCCCGCTCAGGGACGACCACGGGGCTCTTGGGCATGGGCTTGCCGCCGAAGCCGCCCGCTTCGTGGAAGAAGGTGGTGGAGTAGTTGGTACAGACCAGGTTGCCGGCCTCATCCCGAACGTCGATCTTGGTCTTGACCACGGCGCCCTTGCCCTCGCCGCGGTCGTACACGTCCACGATCTGGTCCTGCCACTGGAAGGTGCCCTTGATGGCGTCGATGGGCCGGTGCCAGATGATCTCGTGGTCCATGTTCAGGAATGCGATGGTGGGCTTGATGAGCTCGTCTGCCAGCATGGAGGCGGGCAGCGGCATCCACTGATAGGGGCGGACGTTGACGGTGGCCCAGTAGGGGACTGCGCCATAGGTGGGGATGGCCTTGAGGTACTTCTCGTAGTAATAGGCCAGATCCTCCTTGTGGGCGCCCACAGCCAGGTTATAGAGGGCCACATCCCGCCAGTTATACTCCACGTAGCGGGGCTCCATCTTCATACCGATGAGCTGATTGAGGTCGATCTTTTCCATAATACGCACCCTTTCCTTTCTGTCTCCCAAATGTTATTTGAGCAGCTCTCTGGCGATAACTNCCCGTGAGATGGTCACCATTTCCGGGGTGCTTGCGGCAGTCTTCTTCTCATTTCCCATAAGAAAATGATACCACAAAACGGGACAAAAAACCAGTGTTTTCAATGCTTTCCGGTATTATATTGCGCTCAGACCGCTCACTGCTTTGTTTGCCTTCGGCTGCTCTGTCTTCAGCCCCTCCATCAGTCAGCGGTACTGTTGAGGTGTTACTGCGATTCCATTCTCCTGGCACCATTGGCCTACCGACAGCCCACTGCTCCGGCAGGCCTCCACACGCCGGCTCCATTCCACCAACCGCTGTTGTTGATTGGCTCTCTGTAAACTTGCTGCCTTCTCCATGTCTGCACCTCACTATCTTGGAGTCTGGGACACTCTCTGGTACTACTTGGTACTACCATGCACTTCCTCAGACTCTTATAGTTTGGCAGAGGCATTTTACCCTGACAAGCCGCCGACTGTTTTTACGCTTACTTTTTCTCTCCTCAATTTTTCTTTATTTCCCTATTGACTTTTTATTTGCAGACTTTTTTGTTGGTTGATTGTAAAATCAAGTTGGGCACTTGAAGAGAAAAGTCCATAGTGATTTTTTCCCGTGGTAGAATGAAGTTGCTACACCAAATTCACTATGGGAGGCAATCACTATGGACTACCAAGATTATATCACAGTAGCAGCAGAACGCAAGAAGGGACAGCATCTCGGTATGGTAGAACGGGGTGCCATTAAGGCCCTCAAACAGCAAGGCCTTGGCATACGGGCCATTGCCAGAGAGGTGGGCTGCGCTCCATCCACCATTACAAACGAGCTGCGGCGTGGTACACCGGTTCGTAAGAGCACCAAGGGGAAAGCCCCCGGCTACTCCCCGAAATTGGGAGAGGCGGTGTACAAGGCAAACAGAGCAACCTGCCACAGGAACCCGAAATCGGACGGTTGCCAGGACTTCTCCAAGTGGGTGATCCGGCAGGTACAGGAACACAAGTGGTCGCTGGATGCCTGCTGCGGCTACGCCAAGCTGCACCACCTGTTTGAGCCGTCTAAGATGGTTTGCTCCCGCACACTCTACAATATGGTGTGGAGAGGATGTCTGCCCATCCATCCCACGGAATTGCCTGAAGCATTGAAGCGAAAGACGAAGAAGCACCGGGTTCGGGAGAACAAAAAGCGTTACGGCGCAAGCATTTCAGACCGTCCGGAGATTGCTTCTCTCCGCATGGAAGAAGGCCACTGGGAGGGCGATACCGTGGTTGGAAGGAGGTCTGGAAAGGAGTCCGTAGTCTTCTCTCTGCTGGAGAAGAAGACCCAGAACTACCTTGCGTTCCGTATCCCCGGCAAAACCAGCGAGGCGGTGATGGCAGCCATGACCGCCCTCCATGCCGAGTACGGCGAGCATTTCGACCAGGTCTTTAAGACGATTACTGTGGACAACGGCAGCGAATTCGCTGACTTCGCTCAGATAGAAAAATGGGGCACCAAGGTCTACTTTGCTCACCCGTACACCTCATGGGAGCGGCCCCAGAACGAGCGCCACAACGGCCTGTTTCGGGCCTTCCTCCCCAAGGGCAAGTCCATTGAGCAATTCACCGACGAGGATATCCTCGCCGCTGCTGACGAGCTGAACGGACGGCCCCGCAGAAAGCTCGGCTACCGCACCTCGGAGGAGTTGTTTGAATCGTTCCTGGACGCTGTATACGCAGCCTGACGGCTGCGGCACCCTCGGTCCCGGACAGAGCCTGCGGCTCCATCCGAGACCGAGGCTGTCTACCACGGCGTGTCCAACTTGTTATTGCAATTTGCGAGACTTTTTTGTTATGTTTTTAGACGCATGACGGAAAAAATCGTTCCCGCCCCCCTTGACTTTTCCACAAAAAGAAGTATCATAAGCACATGACGAAAAACTAAAGAAAAGTTTAGGAGTGAAGGCTATGACCCAGCGGGAAGCACAGATCCTCCAGTGGATCCGGGAAAACCCCATGATCTCCCAGCAGGAGCTGGCGGACAGGGCGGGGATCACCCGGTCGTCGGTGGCGGTCCACATCTCCAACCTGATGAAGAAGGGCTACATCGGCGGCAAGGGGTACATCGTCCGGGACCAGGCCTATGCCGTGGTGGTGGGCGGCGTGAACATGGACATCGGCGGCACCCCCTTCGCCCCTCTGGTGGGGCAGGACTCCAACCCGGGCAGGGTGACCATGAGCCTGGGGGGCGTGGGCCGGAACATCGCCCACAACATGGCCCTGCTGGACCTGGATGTGCGGCTCCTCACCGCCCTGGGGGACGACATGAACGCCCAGAAGATCACCACCTCCTGCATCGAGCTGGGGATCGACCTGGCTCCCTCCCTCCAGGTCCCGGGCGGCACCACCTCCACCTACCTCTTCCTCAACGACGAGAAGGGAGACATGGCCCTGGCGGTGTCCGACATGGCCATCTATGAGCATCTGACCCCCCGGTATCTGGCCACCAAGGAGGCCCTGCTGAACAACGCCCGGCTGGTGGTGGCCGACACCAACATCCCGGCGGAGAGTCTGGCGTGGCTGGCGGAGAACTGCAAGGCGCCGGTCTTTGTGGACCCGGTGTCCACCGCCAAGGCCGTCAAGGTAAAGCCGATACTGGGCAAGCTCCACACCCTCAAGCCCAACCGCATCGAGGCTGAGCTCCTCTCCGGGGTGGCCATCACCGACGATGAGAGCCTGGCCCGCTGCGCCGACGCCCTGCTGGAGACGGGCCTCCACCGGGTGTTCATCAGCCTGGGGGCGGACGGCGTCTACGCCGCCGACCACCTGGGTGGACGGGAGAAGGTGCCCTGCCTCCCCGCCCGGATGGTGAACACCACTGGCTGCGGGGACGCCTTCATGGCCGCTCTGGCCTGGGGCTGGCTGGAGGGCCTGGGGCTCCGGGAGGCCGCTCTGGCCGGTGAGGCCGCCTCCGCCATCTCCATGGAGGGTGCCGAGACCATCAATCCCGACCTGAACGCCGACGCACTGCGGAAGCGGGCGGGACTCTGAGCAAGTGTACGACAAACATTGATATAGATTTTTGGAGGTAACGATCATGTCTCTCAACAAGTATCTGGATGTATCCCCTGAGGTGGCCGAGGCCGTCGCCGCCGGCAAGCCCGTGGTGGCCCTGGAGTCCACCATCATCTCCCACGGCATGCCCTATCCCCAGAACGTGGAGACCGCTCTGAAGGTGGAGTCCATCATCCGTGAAAACGGCGCCGTGCCCGCCACCATCGCCATCCTGGGCGGTCGCCTGAAGGCCGGCCTCACCCCCGAGGAGATCGAGTACCTGGGCAAGAAGGGCCACGAGGTCACCAAGGCCAGCCGCCGCGACCTGGCGGTGCTGGTGTCCAAGGGTGCCGACGGCGCCACCACCGTCACCACCACCATGATGATCGCCTACATGGCGGGCATCAAGATCTTCGCCACGGGCGGCATCGGCGGCGTCCACCGGGGCGCCGAGACCACCATGGACATCTCCGCCGACCTGGAGGAGCTGGCTCAGACCCCCGTCATGGTGGTGTGCGCCGGCGCCAAGTCCATCCTGGACCTGGGGCTCACCCTGGAGTACCTGGAGACCCACGGCGTGCCCGTCATCGGCTACGGCACCAAGGAGCTGCCCGCCTTCTACACCCGCAAGAGCGGCTTTGCCGTGGACTATGAGCTGGACAGCCCCGCCGAGCTGGCCGCTGCCTTCAAGGCCAGCCAGGACATCGGCCTCAAGGGCGGCATGCTGGTGACCAACCCCATTCCCGAGGAGTTCTCCATGGACCCCGCCGTCATCAACAAGGCCATCGACGAGGCCATTGCCGAGGCCAACGCCCAGGGCATCCACGGCAAGGAGAGCACTCCCTTCCTGCTGGCCAAGGTGAAGGAGCTGACCGGCGGCGACAGCCTGGATTCCAACATCCAGCTGGTCTTCAACAACGCCCGTCTGGCCGCCCAGACCGCCGCGGAGCTGTGCAAGCTGTAAGCCTTTGAGAAAACCGATCCCCCGTCCGGCGCAGCCGGGCGGGGGATTGGACTTTTGGAGCGGCCTGTGGTATGATGGTGCCATGAAAAAGGAGAGGGCGGAGAATCGTGGGTAAAAAGAAAAAGCTGGGAGCGCCCCGAGAGGCGTATAACCCCTACTATGGAAAATTCAAGGACGAGTCCCAGATGGCCAAAAAGCCCTTTTTCACCTGGATTTTTGTCATCCCCGGGGCGATCATCGGCCTGCTGGTGGGGTTACGGGTCCAGGATGTGGTCCTGGGGCTCATCTTCGGCGCCATTATGGGCATCGCCATCGGCACCCTCCTGGACAAGTGGCTGGAGAAGCGGAAAGAGGAGCGGGAAGGGCAGAAGTGATGCCTGCCGCGGCGGAAGGAGCTGCAAGAATGAAAGCTGTCAAAAATGGCGGCGTCGAAGCGTCCTGCCATTGGGCCGGAGCCTTTTAAAGAAGAACGGGAGGGGGGAAGACCCTCGCCGTATGAATCAAAAGCGGCGGACCTCGATGAGGTCCGCCGCTTTTTGTGTCTGTGGGTCCGTTGGAAGGGAAAGGCCTGGAATAGAGGGTCAGCCCCAGGGGTTCTCGGTGGGGTAGGGCAGGCTCTTGGGCTGGTTGTAGGCAATGTCGGCGATGCC
The DNA here is from genome assembly GCF_900626145.1 of Intestinimonas timonensis. Lineage (GTDB taxonomy): Bacteria > Bacillota > Clostridia > Oscillospirales > Oscillospiraceae > Intestinimonas > Intestinimonas aquisgranensis. The sequence goes on from NZ_LR130816.1 coordinate 668,539, forward strand.
GAAATATTTGAAGACTTCGAAGAGGGCCTTGCCGCAGTGGGCGAAGGCCACAGCGCCGTGGTGGGGGTAGCCCTTCTGGATGAGCACATGGCGGTAGAAGCGGCCCATCTCGGGGATGGCGAAGACGCCGATGCCGCCGAAGGACCGGGTGGCCACGGGGAGGACCTCGCCTTGGGCGATGTAGGAGCGCAGGCTGCCCTGGCTGTCGCACTGGAGACGGTAGAAGGTGATCTCGCCGGGGGCGATGTCGCCCTCCAGGGTGCCGCGGGTGAAGTCGGGCTCGCCGCCGTTCTCCAGCAGGCGGTTCTGGATGAGCTGGTACTTCACGGCGCAGCCGCCGCACAGCTTGCAGCTGGGGGTGTTGCCGCAGTGGAAGCCCATGAAGGTGTCCTTGATGCCGTAGTCGAACCTGCCGGCGATGTCCTCGTCGTAGATGTACTGGGGGACGGAGTTGTTGATGTCCAGCAGGGTGACGGCGTCGCCGGTGACGCAGGCGCCGATGTACTCGCTCAGGGCGCCGTAGATGTCCACCTCGCAGGCCACGGGGATGCCACGGGCGGCCAGGCGGGAGTTCACGTATTAGCTTCGCATAGCTTGGTTTATTGTGCAACTTTTATTTTTCAAACAAGGCCTAGGGCTTGTTTGAAAAAAGGCGGAGATTGTGCTAAAGCAACAAAATAGCGATGGAGGCAAGATACACAAAGGCTAGGAAGGAAGCATCCGACTTGTCATATCTGGTGGCGATTCTGCGAAACCACTTGATTTTCTGGAAAAAACACTCCACCAGATGGCGTTCTTTATACAGATGCCAGTCAACCGGCCAGGGATCGGAAACGTTGCTTTGCGGCGGGATCACATAGCTGGCCCCGTGCGCTGAGATATATTCCCGAATCGTCCGGGCACCATAGGCCCGGTCTGCCAGCACGGCACTCCCGCCGATTCTGACCTTTTTCAGCAGTTCAACAGCGTGAACCGAATCGTGGTCATTTCCAGCGGAGAGAAGGAACTCCACCGGGTTTCCCAGACCGTCTACGACAGCGTGGAGCTTTGTGTTCCACCCGCCTTTGGTACGGCCAACCGCCTTATCCGCCGTTTTTTCCCCGCCATTTGCGCTTTCATGCACCTTTACGCAAGTGGAGTCCATGCTCAGGTTCTCCATATCCGCGTCCGCAGACAGTGTGTGGAATACCGCTTCCAGAGTGCCCTCATTCCGCCATTTGGCGAATCTTGCGTATATAGACTGCCAAGGACCATAGGTCGCCGGCAGCTCACGCCACTGCGCACCGCTCCGGACGATCCAGAGCATTCCGTTGAGCATGATCCCGTTATCCTTCCGGGGACGACCCCGCTTTCCCGTTTCTTCCGGTGGCAGCAGCGGCTTGATTCGTTCCCATTGTTCTTTTGTTAATTCATATCGTTTCATGCTCATAGCTTCGCATAACTTGGTTTCTTGTGCAACTTTTATTTTTCAAACAAGGCCTAATCTCATCCTGCGAGGAAGTCCTGGTAATTTCATCCACCGCACTGAAGGGCTTACACATCAAAAGAATATTCGGAGAAGCGGCAAGGGCTCTGGCGATCCCCACTCGTTGCTACTGTCCGCCGGAAAGCTGGTGTGGGTAGCGTTTGCGTAAATCACTGCCCAAGCCCACAAGCCAAAGGTGTCGATCTGTTCATCGGTCAGCCCCCGGACTTCCTTCAGGTGCTTCCGGTGTTCCGGGGACAGTGACAGCATGGACAGCAGCACAGAATAGGTCTGGTGAAGTACCTGAGCAGGCGCCCGCTCCGACTGTGGAGTGCTTTCTTCCACAAAAGGATTTTCACTGACCGAGTATTCCGGGGCAAAGTTTCCAGTCTGCAATTCATCGCAGATCTCCCGATAGGCCTCCGAATTGTTGATATGGTACACTCTGGCATACAGATTGAGCATACCGCCGCTTTCACCGCAGCAGTTGCTACACCATACATTCTTTGTGAGGTTGATACACAGCTTTCCCCGCCGGCTGCCACAGAGAGGGCAGTCCGCATAGATATAGCCCGCACCCCTCCGCCGGATATTCAGGCGGAGGAGGGCGGCCACATCCATGATGGTAAAGGGAAAATCCGATGCATTGTGATCCATCGGGCAGGCTCCTTTTCATCATGGCCCCACCGTGCGATGGGGCTCGGCGTTATCCGGCTTTGTTCTGGGTCATACCATCCAGCAACAGGGAGGCTGCGGCCTTCAGGACATTACCGGCCTCTTTGGCGGCAAACACATAGAACCGCAGGCTGGAGGGGCGGCGATCCAACACCTGGCCCAGCGTCCAGCCCTTACAGGTGCCAAAGTCCACTGTCACGGCCATCGCCTGCTCCACCGTGATGCGCTCCCGGATCTCCTCCACGGACATATCCTCGGTGTAGGTGACGGGAGCGACGGGCTCCTCCGCAGTTTGCTCCGGCTGGGGAACCTCTGAGGGGGGAACGGCATGGGACTCGGCCTGCACCTCTGGGGCAACAGTCTGGGGGATACCACCCAGCAGATGGAGAACATCGGCAGTCTCGTTCTTCGGGGTTTCCGCCGTGGCGGGAATCTCCCCGGCAGGAGTTTCTTCCGGGACATCGGTGACCGCCTCCACGGGCGTTTCCGCAGTGGGCGGAGCTGTTACGGCCTCCGCAGGCGGCTCACTTTGCTCCTGAATAGGGAGCTCTACGGTGGGCGGTGCGGAGACAGGCTCCGCAGGCGTTGGGGCAGTCTGGGGTGGAACTTCCGGCACAGCAGCAGGGGCAGAAGTTTCCTCCCGCTTCACCGGAACAGGCTGCTTGGCGCTGCCCACAGCGGCCTCTACCTGCACCAGTGGGATTTCCGAGCCATAACCGCTGCCACCACTGGCTTCCACCAGGTCGGCAAGCTGAATGCCAAAGCCGGCGCTGTCCAAAGCCTCGTTGAGTGCCTCGTCCTGGGCGGCCTGGATATAGCGGCCGCCGGGCACATCCTGCGCCATCATGGTAAGCTGCTGTTTGAAGCGGCAGAACGGTATGTACTGCTGGGCGTTCTAATTTACACTGCGCCTGTGGCCTTTGCCATGGGCGCGTCACAATCCACCGCAAATATTTTTAAGAGCTGGTGCCGGATGTTCGGCGGTCAGATATTTCTGCTGCTGATGAACGCATGGTGCCTTCGGCTGTTTATCACCATGGTCGGCACATTCATCTCAAATCCGCTTTCCATGTAGGAGGTCATTACCACGAAGAAATATCATAGAATCATTCCGCTGCTGAGTACCGTTCTTTTGCTTGCGCTCGCCCTGACGGTACCTGCGTTTGCTCTGGAGGAAATCGATGTCGAAGCCGCAGTCAGCAGTTCCAGCCGCGAGGCCGTGACAGGAAATGTCCTGGTCTGGTTTCTCTGCGCGGTTGGTTTTCTCAAGGTCTCGCAGAAAATCGACAGCTTCATGGCAAGCATCGGCGTCAACGTGGGGCATACCGGCGGTTCCATGCTGGGTGAGGCGATGGTCGCATTCAAGGGTGTCTCCCTCGCTGCCGGTATGGCTGGAAAAGTTGTCGGGAACTTTGCCGACAGAGCCTCCAGCCGCGCAGGCGCCACCGCATCCGGATCTTCCGGCTTTCTGCAAGGTGGTCTGGCCGGCGTTGTCAGTCGGAAAATCACCAATGATGCCGTAAGAACTGCGACGCAAACGACACAGAAAGCGTCTTCCTCCACCATGTCCGCCGCGCATCAGGCCACGGAGCGTACTGTAAATGCCGAGCAGCAGGCATCAAGCGTTGTTCACCAGGCAAAGCAGACGCGCAGCGAAAGCGCTTCTCAAAAGTCGCAGATGGGCGTGACCCATCAGCAAGTCGCTTCCAGCACCCGAACCGCCTCGGTTTCCTCACTCCGCAGGGAGTCGCAGCATTCCGTTGGTCTCGGCGGGCGTATTTTTACCAATTCCATGCTGGAGGGCGGACGTTTTGCCAACGATGTGATCGGTATGGTCGCAGCCGGAGACCTGCACTCCACCGGCTCCATCACCGGAGAGTTTGCGTCACAGGCGTTATCCTCCTACATGGGCATTACCGCTCAGGGAGACACCACACCGCAAATATCCTATTCCAACATTGAGATCGGCGGCGGGCGTATCACCGGCACAGAGTATTCTCCGGAGCATCCGGAGGGCATTTCCTTTGGAATGTACCATACCGGGCAATATGCCGCGCCGGACGGTGAACACCAGAAGGTCTTCTCTGCCGATGGCGCCCAATGGTACAAGCAGTATGCTGTTGATACTGTAATCAAGAAGCCATTTACCACACCGGACGGTGAAATCGACTATCATAAGGAGATCGTCAAGAAGATGCCCGATCCGCCGAAGCGGAAAGACCGGATGTAAGGGAGGCTGTCTATGAAACCGGAAGAATTTGAGGTTTATGTGATTCCCCCCAACTTTATGGAGGGCGGCACACTCTTCGGCGGGCTTTTGAAAACCCACAATACGATTGAGGCGGTCATCCTTGGCCTCGCGGTTGGTGTGCCGGTTTTGCACCTTCCGTTTTCCCTCACCGTCCGCGTCGTGATTTTATGCCTGACAGCTCTTCCGCTGGTGCTTCTCGCTTTGATTGGCGTATCCGGCATGAGCCTGTCCGCTTTTATCCGCCTGTTCTTTTGCTTTCTGCACAACCGCAGAATCCTTTCACGCGATGGGACGCAGGGCGGCAAAAACGGAAAAACGCTGCTGCCCAGCTGGGCGCAGCAGCGGAAAAGCGACTGCGAAGCAGAAGATCCTCCGCTCCCCAAAAGCCGCAGCCGGTTTTCTGTTGATCTGAAGCAGCGCAGTGTGACGCAGTTCAAGACCTTCTTGCAGGAGGAAGAAGCCGTTAAGCCGCTCAATGCCCTGGCGGACTATATCCCTATCGAGAAGATTGAGCACGGCGTCATTTATACAAGAGATCACCGCTATGTCAAGGTTGTAGAGGTGGTTCCCGTCAACTTCCTGCTGCGCAGCGCGAGAGAGCAGCGCAGCATCATTTACTCCTTTATTTCCTATCTGAAAATTGCCCCGGTCAAGGTGCAATTCAAGGCATTGACAAGGCGTGCGGACATTAACCGGCATCTGGATACCGTCCGCAGGGAGCTGGAGCATGAGCAGGATCCGCGCTGCCGTGTCCTGCAGGAAGACTACCTGAAGCTCATTCTGCAGCTTGGCTCCCGTGAGGCAATCACAAGGCGCTTTTTCCTCATTTTCGAGTATGAGCCGCTGCCCGGAACCAAACGCGGCCATGAGGAAGAGGATGCAATCGCTTCCCTGCAAACAGCCGCACGCACGGCGGCAAATTATCTGCGGCAGTGCGGCAACGAGGTCATTTCCCCTGAGAACGAGGACGACGCCACGGCGGAGATTCTTTATAATATTCTCTGCCGCAGGGCCAGCAGTGAGCCATTCTACCAGCGGGTGAAGTCCGTTTTGGCGGACTACATGGCCTCCGGACGGGACATCAACGCAATTCCCGTCAACGAGTTCTATGCCCCAGACAGCATCGACCTTATGCGAAGACACCTGTGCAGGGACGGACATCATCACACGGGGCGAGGCTGCGGATCTTCTCTATGCTCTTTTGACCGGGGAATTTACCGTTGCGCCGCCGCCCATTCTGGAGACGATCCCTCTGAACAATAAAGAGGGCGTCCATCTGAACAGCTATCTGCTGGAACTCCAAAAGATCCCAGAACCGATCCGGCAGGCATTTGCGGAAAGAGGTTGGCAGTACACCATTGACTATGAATACCTCGCAAGGCTGAGTGAAGAGCAAAATATGAGCTGTATTGGGGCAACCAATTACGGAAGCCGCCAAATCACTGTATCCTCGGCGGGGGCCACCGTCCACGAGTTTGGTCACTTTCTCGATGAGCTGATGGGCTTCCCGTCTCAGACGGAAGGCTTTTATCAGGAGGAGTCCGGAACCGCAGCAGCCATGCTCCGTCCATATGCGCTTACCAACGAGCGGGAGTATTTTGCGGACTGCTTCGTGTACTGGCTCACTTACCGTGATAACAGCAAAAAAATGGCGGCGCTTTGCAGCGCCGCACCAAAAACATACGCATATCTTTTGACATTGGAAAGTCAAAATTGGCAGCCGGCTGCATAGGCCTTCCTGCTTGGCTAGGGGTGTTTGAAACCCCACAACACTGTTATTATACTGTACCATGTCCTGCATCGTCAATCAAATTAACAGCAATCCGTCTAAAATCAGAGAGATGCACAGTTTGGATTATGGCTATTTCGTACAATTTGCGGATTGCAAACCAATAGAAAATCTGCTATTTTATAAACACAGAAAGAAAGGTGAGTCCGATGTACCAGTAATCCTCAAATCTGTAGAAATCGGAGGTAACCAGTGATGGTAGAGCCCAAGACTTACATAGAATGACCCTTGACTGCGGAACACGAAAGCAGTCAAGGGCCATTCTTATATGCTGGCTCCTGCGTGCAGCAGGGGCTTTTTTTCATGTCTGCGGGAAACCTCATTCATCGGAGCGCAGAAGTGCCTGTGTCTTGAGCAGCGCACTCATCAAGGCACGGTAATCTTCCCGCTCTTCCCACCAGAGCGGCTTTAGGGCGAGCAGCATTTGTTCGGCCCATTGCAGCTCCGATTTTTGCAAACAGCCCCGTTCCAATCCGACTTGAAACCGTGCGAACGCATCTCGGACATGGTCTGATGCAGAGTCACGATTCAAGTAACTGCTGAGAAAGCCGCCTAAAACAGCGGATTCTTCCTGCGTTTAAAACAATATTCTTCTCCCTCCTATCGCACACGAGGGGTATTCTACCACAGACTGTTCGGATTGAGAAGTGTGGATTTTTGAAGGCTCCGATCTGCCACGCAAAAAAGCCTGCCGCAAGCGATGCAGGCGCCACCTTTGGACTGGAAAGGATACGACCATGAGCGAACATAACCATACCGAACTGGATGAGGCAGCTTCTGTTGCATCCAATACCATGCAGGCAGTACGAACCGGCAAGGCCATTTCCGCCGCGGCAAAGGGCGCTGCGGCAGGCGGGCCCTATGGAGCTGCCATAGGAGCAGCATTGTCCGCACGAAAGCATATCGGGAAAATAGCGGTGGCCGCGCTGGTGTTACTGGCGCTGCCGCTGCTTTTTATTTTGCTCCTGCCGGGGATTATCTTTGGAAGCCTGACGGACAGCGGAGTGTCCGGAGCAGCTGGGCAGCCGATCCTTAACGATAATGCGGCCATTACGGAAAATATGAATCAGGCTGCCTTTGCAATCAATCAGATTCTCGGAGAAGGCATTGAGAATGTGCAGGAGCGCATCGCCAACGATTTTGCCGGAACAGGCGGGGATCACTATGAAGTAGTCAATCCCTATGAGGGGGATCTTATCAGCAATGCCAACCTGTTTATCTCTCAATACTGTGCGGCGAAAGAACTGGACTTTGCCTCCATCTCCCTCACCGACATGGAGCAGATCCTGCATGCGGGCCTCTCGCACCTTTACAGCTTCAGCCGAACGATGGAGGTGCGTACTGTCCCTGCGGAGGAGGACGGCGAAGAAGATACGGCGGAAACATGGTACATCTACACGATCCGCTATAATGGTGAAGCCTATTTTGCGGACACCATTTTTGCATTGACTGACGAACAGAAAGGCCTGGCAGAAAATTATGCGGAAAATCTCAGCATGTTTCTTGGCGACGGCCTGTTCCAATACGCTCCCTCCACCAACACCATTACAGCTCTTGGCGATGTGCGCTTTACCGATGGGGAAACGGAGGTCATCTACTTCAACCAGCTGGATGAACGCTATGCCAATCAGCCTTATGGCACCGACCATATTGGGGGGTATGGCTGCGGGCCAACTTCTATGGCTATTGTGGTTTCCTCGCTGACCAGTGAGACGGTTGACCCGGTCCAAATGGCACGGTGGGCCTATGAGCACGGCTATCCTCATGCAGCAGAGGAATTACACGCCCCGCAAGAGTTTCTTGCAGAATAATACCGGGAACGGAGGAAATGTTAAACAGAGCGGAAACCACTACATTCGTATCAAGTACAACATAGTATTTCATGGTTACGCTCCGTTCCGAGCATTTCTTGACGCACGGTCAGCCCGGGACGCTGCAATTTCAGCATTGATCTCATCCAGCGACATATCGGCCGTGCCGTTCTGCTGTGCGGCTTCACTCAGGCTTTGCACGGCGCGGATCGCCCGCTCAGCTCTGTATTCCTGCTTGGGCAGCGTCATGGAAAAGGGAACGCCATTTACCACGACAGAGCGTTTCAAAAACATTCGGATAGCGGTGGGAAGGTCGATGCCGAGTTCATCGTAGACAGCGGCAGCCTTGGCGCGGAGATCATCGTCAACACGCACCTGCATAACACTTGTAGACATAAAAGCATCCCTTTCAAATACAATTGTATTAGTTTACAATGCAATTATATTCTATTATACGCAAAAAGTCAAGCGTTAGTCCTTGCGTATTCCCTAATGCGTTTTAATGCGCACAAAAGAAGCAGACTATGCAAGGAAAGCCGTGTGCAGCCGCTTCGGCTATTTATAAAATGTGGTCTTCTTGAATCAGCAGAATATCATCCCGTCCCTCGGCCTGATCGAGCATCCGCTGCGTGAATCCGCTCTTGGAAAACAGACCGTACAGCACCTTATACCCAGGGAAAGCCGTGCGCAGCTCCGCAGACTTTTTTACCTTCTCCTCAAATTCATAATATGAGGACTCCCTGGCCCTATACTGGTGGGAGGACGGGGTCCATTTCTCCATCGATGTGGACGAAGATGCGGTATGGAACCTGCCCTCTCTGGGGCCGGGGGAGGAGCCGCCGGAGCTGGTGGCCTTTGACGCCCAGAAGTGGCGCTCCGGCCTGGGTGCCTACTTCTTTGGCGACTGCGTGGGCCAGCGCAGCGAGGACGGCACCTGGACCTACACCGTGGGGACGGAGATGATCTCCTGAACAGGCGGGGCTGTGGTTTGCTTGACAAGGCTCCCTTTAAAAAATATACTATTTGTATACTAGAAAGTATAAAAAGGGGGATGGACTCTGTGAAAAGAACGACGGCGTTTTTCCTGGCGCTGCTTCTCATTGCCGCCACAGCCCTGGCGGCGGAGGAGGCGTTCCCGTACCATACCTCCGACTGGGCCCGGGAAGAGGTATCCCGGGCGGCGGAGCTTGGCCTCATTTACGACCCCTATGACTACCTTTGGGACCTGGAAGGCCCCATCACCCGGGGAGACTTCGCCTCCAACGCCGCTGCCCTGGTGGCCAAGGGCTTCGGCATCAATTTGGAGGGCTATGTCTTCGTCATGAACTACCGAGGGCAGGCGGAGGACGAGAATTTCACCTGCTCCGCCGTGGATGCCGCCGTCGAGTTGGGCATCCTTCAGGGAATAAGCGCGGGCGAGCTGGACCTGTACCGCGCAATCACCCGGCAGGAGGCTGCCGCCATGCTTGCCCGGACCTATCGGGCCTACCAGAGCGAGGAGCCTGATGTGCTGGAGCCGGTCTCCTTCACGGACCGGGCGGACATCGCGGACTGGGCCCTGGAGGACGTGGCTCTGATGAACCAGCTTGGGATCATGAACGGCGTGGGGGATGGACGGTTCGACCCTCTGGGGGAGTATACACAGGAGCAGTGCATCCTCTCTCTGCTGCGGCTGTATGAGGCGGTCCCCTTTGACGGCGCGGGACGGGAGAACCCCTTCTCCATACTAGAGCCGCAGCCGGGCTTCCGCTGCACATTCCCCAATTCAGGGTATTACGTTTTCGCCCTGGAGAGTGAGGACTACTACATATTCTCCAGGATTTATCCCTCCCAGGGCTGGAGCAACACGACCTATGATATCTATGTGATCGAACGGGACCTCTCCGTCCGGAGATATGAGACCCCAATCCTGAAGTTTATCGGTTTCCGTGGCGCGGAGCACGGTAAGCCCGAAAATCCCATTCTATCCCATGATGGAACCAAGCTGACCTATACCGTCACCCTGACAGAGGATGCCTATCGCTATGATTTCTATGGCGAGACATACTCGGACCTTTTGTTTGAGAAGGGCATCTACACCGTCACCATGGACCTAGCCACCGGAGAGAAGACCTGGACCTGGGCGGAGCTGGGCACCGGCTGAACTGGCCCTGCGACGGCGGGCATCTTTTCAAGTACTCCGGCGAAAAGAGCGGTGTGGAAGCGTTTTGCGCTTCCACACCGCTCTTTTTCTCTCTCTGTAAAAGCCCTCCGAATAGGCGAGGCCTACCTTGGTATTCTCTCTGCCCAGAGTCTGTTATCATACGATATTGCGCCGGACATGCCCCTGGGATATACTGGTTTTATATTGTGCGCGGGAGGCAGACTCATGGACCCCAATACCTTTTTTACCAAAATCCTGCCCATTCAAGACGAGGCCCTTCGGGCTCGGGTGGTATCCCTGTCACAGGTTCGAAAGCTGGACAAGGGGGCGTTTCTGGTCCGGGAGGGGGAGACGATGAGCCAGATCTCCTTTCTCCTCTCCGGTATCCTGCTGGGCTTTTTTCTGGACTACAACGGGCGGGATATCACCGACTGCTTCGGGGTGCGGTGCGGAGCTCCGGCGGTCTCCAGCTTCCGGCCGGACGCCCCCTCTCCCATCTCCATCCAGGCTCTGACAGACACGCGGGTCCTGAGTATCCCCATGGTGGAGGCACTGGACCTGCTGGAGCATGACGTGCGTCTGGTCTACATCTACAACCATCTGCTGCAGGCCTCCATGGAGGAGCACTGGCAGCTTAAGACCGTCCTCCACAAGCGGACCGCCATGGAGCGCTACCAGTGGTTCCCGGAGGCCTACCCCGGCCTCATCGACCAGGTCACCCACCGCTATGTGGCCTCTTTTCTGGAGATGTCACCCGTCACCCTCAGCCGTCTGCGCTCGGCTCTGCGGTGAGCCTTTGCCTCCCACGCAGTCAAAGAAAGGAATGTTGCACCATGCACCCTGGCAAGAAGCTCCTCTCCCTGCTGTTGACCCTGGCTCTGTGCGCCGGGCTCACCGTCCCCGCCCTGGCCGGCGGCATCGCCCCCACCCTCCACGACGGCTCCGGCGAAGTGGTCCTGGACCAGTCTGGCTCCGGCGCCGGCTGGACCTATGACGCGGACACCAACACCCTTACCCTCAACGGCTTCAACGGCGCCTACATCTCCTACGCCGATGAGTTCTCCGACCTGCCTCTGACCGTGGTGCTCCAGGGCCAGAACACCATCACCGGCAGCGTGGCCTCCCCCACCGGGGAGGGCGCTCTGGTGAGCTGGGGCGGCCTGGTCCTTCAGGGCGACGGCTCCCTCACCGTTAGCGGCGGCCTCAGCGCCATGGAGCTGACCGTCAGCGGCGGCACGGTCTCCGTCACCGGTGATGCGGCCAACGGCAACGCGGTGGCCGCTGAGAATGTCACCGTCAGCGGTGGTTCCCTTACCGCCGTCCCCGCTGCCGGGGACGCCTCCACCGGAAAGCTCTATTACGGCATCCAGTGCACCGGCTCTCTCACCATGACCGGCGGCGCCATCCGGGTGGACCAGCCCGCCGGCGGCAGCGACGATTCGGCCATCCGCTGCAACGGCACCCTGACCCTCACCGGCGGCTCCCTCACCGCCTCCGGAGCCGTCTTTGCTGAGAGCCTGACCCTGGGCGACGGCATGTCCGCTGTGGGCGGCTTCCAGGCCGGGGACGACCTGCCCCTGACCTTTGAGGACGGCCGCTTCAAGGCCGCCACCAACGAGGGCAACGTGCAGAGCAGCTTTGTCTCCGTGACCGGCTCCGGTGCCGCCCCCTTCACCGGCGACCAGACCTACGTCCCCAACTCTGCCGCCGTGGTGGTGGACGGCGCCGACGCCGGCCTGGAGGCCATCTCCATCTACGACGCCGCCGGCAATGGCTACACCTACTTCAAGCTCCGTGACCTGGGCGACGCCCTGGGCTTCGGCGTGGACTGGGACCAGACCGCCGGTGCCATCGTCATTGGCACCAAGGGCTGAGCCCTCCCCTACAGCGCAAAAAAGTTCCCCCTGCCTCATGGCAGGGGGAACTTTTTGTCTGTTTAGCGGAAGAGCTCCGGGTGGGCGAAGTTGGCCACGCCGCCGCCGGTGTGGAAAAAGACCACGGTGTCCTCCTTGGTGAGGACTCCCTTGCGGATGAGGTCCACCATACCGGCAAAGGCCTTGCCGGCGTAGGTGTGGCAGAGGATGAGCCCCTCGGTGCGGGCGGCCATGGACACCGCCTCCAGGGCGGTGTCGGTGACGGCGCCGTAACCGGCGCCGATGTAGTCGTAGTTGACGGAGATCTGATCGGCGGTGAACCGCTCCCCACAGCCCAGAAAGTCCATGGTGGCGTTGCACAGCTCAGCGACCTCCTCCTCCTTGGGCCGGGTGTGGTAGCTGACGCTGATGCCCAGCATCTTGGTGTCCATGCCGGAAAGGCGCAGGCCGCACTCGATGCCCGCCTGGGTGCCGCCGGTGCCGGTGGCGGCGATGACATAGTCCGCCTTTACGCCCAGCTCCTTCAGCTGGTCACCCAGCTCGTCCACGGCGTTGATGTAGCCCAGGTTACCCACGGGGGTGGCACCGCCCAGGGGCATGAGCACCGGGTGCCGGCCCTTGGACCGGTACTCCTCGGCAATCTTGCCGGTGATGGGGAAGACCCCCTGGATCTCCAGATCCTCCACGTCCTGGGGCACATTGGGCTCGTAGCGCAGCTCGGCCCCCATCAGGTGGTCCAGCAGCAGGTTGCCCTGGAGGTCTCCCTTTGGGGGTTCCCCCTCCAGCACCACCACCGCCTCCATGCCCAGCTTCCGGGCGGCGGCCACGGTCTGCCGCACCCAGTTGGACTGAAGGCCGCCCAGGGTGATGACGGTGTCCGCCCCCTCTGCCGCCGCCTGGGGCAGCAGGAATTCCAGCTTCCGGGTCTTGTTTCCCCCGAAGGCCAGGGCGGTGAGATCGTCCCGCTTTACATAGATCCTGGGTCCCCCCAGCAGCGCGGTCAGGTTGGGGGCGAACTCCAGGGGCGTGGGCAGCGGCGTCAGATGCAGCCTGGGCTGTTTCGCCACGATCGCTTTGATGTCCATATCAGCACCCCCGGTCAAAATGTGGGCTTACGCTCTGGGCTGGGAGATGGATTCCACCACTCCGGCGTCCTGGAAGGGCAGCAGCACAAAGAGGGCCCGGCCCAGGATGCACCGCTCGTCCACCACCCCGATGCTGGGGGAGCGGCCGTCGGTGGAGTTGTTCCGGTTGTCGCCCATGACGAAGACGCAGCCCTCGGGCACCTCAATGTGGGTGGCGTACTCCGCGGGCAGCTCCCGCATGGGCTCCAGGATATAGAGCTCGTCCAGGGCCACACCGTCCACGTAGACGGTGTTGGTATCGTAATCGATGTCCACGGTCTGGCCGCCCACGGCGATGATGCGCTTGACGATGGGCGCGCCGTCCCGGAAGGTGTTCTTGCTCAGCACCACCACGTCGCCCTGATCGGGCTCGTAGCCGATGGACTGGAGCAGGAGCATGTCCTTGTTGTGGAGGGTGGGCATCATGGACTCGCCGTCCACCCCGATGATGCGCCCCACGAAGGTAAAGACCAGGATGAGACCCACCAGAGCCATCACCAGGGCCTGGAGCCAAAAATACATGTCCACCTTCATGGCGTCGCTGTCGGAGAGCTTGACGCCCTCCTCCTGTTCCTCCTCCGGCTCCTGGGCCGGGTCCAGCTTCCGTTCCTCGGACAAGTGGGATCAACTCCAAATCAAGATAATTATGGTCATTATACCCCTTCAAAGGGGGGATTGCAAGGGAAAGGGCGCATGCTTCACCCTTCCAGGCAGGCCTTCTCCCGGCCGTGGCAGGTGAAGAGGAGGATCTGCCGCTCCCGGGCGAGGTCCTTGAGGCAGTCCAGGGCCAGGGCCATGCGGCCGTCGTCAAAATCGGTGAGGGCGTCGTCCAGCACCAGGGGGGAGGGGTCCTCCGCAGGCAGGGCCAGCTCGCACACCGCCAGGCGCACCGCCAGGTAGAGCTGGTCCACCGTGCCCTGGGACAGGGTGATGGCCCGCCGGGGCAGCACCGCCCCCGCCTCCCGGGCGGAGGCCTCCAGCTCCCGGGTGAGGGTGACCTCCTGGTACTTTCCGCCGGTGAGGGCGGAGAAGAGCTCCCCCACCCTCTGGTTGAGCCTGGGAGAGAACCGGGACTGGAGGGCGCTGTTGGTCTCCCGGAGGACCTCCAGGGCCGTCTCCAGCGCGGCGTACTCCCCCTGCCGCCGGGTCAGCGNGGGAGGAGCTCTCCCACGCCCAGGGCGGCGCGCTGCCCCTGGGCGTGGGAGAGCTCCTCCCGCACCCGCTGGAGCTCCCCCGTCACCGCCGACAGGGCGGCGGCGGTCTGCTGGGGGCTGTGCTCCACCGGCGGCGGCTCGGGGCAGTCGGTCTCGCCGGTGCGCTGGACCCGCTCCAGGATCACGTTGTTCTCCACCGTGGGGGCGGGGAGGGAGTCTACCAGCTTCTGGGCGCCCTCCACCTTCACCCGGGCGGTGGAGAGCCGCTCCTCCCGGGAGAGGCCCCGGGACAGGGCCGCCGACACCCCGAAGGCGTCAGTGACCTCGGGGGCGAAGCCGTGGACGAAGGTCAGCAGCTCCTGCCACAGCTCAGCCCGCTGGTCCTCCAGGTCCCGGATGGACTGCTCCAGCTGCCCGGCACATCGCCGGGCCTCCTCCGCCGCCGTCCACTTCTCCCGAAAGGCGTTGGCCTTCTCCAGGATATCGTCGGGGAACTGAGCGCCATACCGCTCCAGCAGGGCGGCCCGCTCCTCCCGCCGCTTGGCAGCGGTCCGGCGGGCGGTGAGCAGAAAGAGGACCCCGGCCACGGCGAAGCCGCCGGCGGCGGCAAAGAAGGGGACCGTCTCCAGCAGCACCGCCGCCGCGGCAAAGCCGGCGGCGGCCAGGAGGCAGACCGCCCCCGCCCCAGTGAAGCCGGCGGCGCCGGACTTCTCCAGGTCCCGGACCTGGGCGGCATCACCGCTGGCCTGCTTCCAGGCCTCGTCGGGATTGAGCCCGGGGAACAGCGGGTCCACGGCGGCGGCCTCCGCCGCCTCCACCTGGGCCCGCACCGGTTCCCGCTGGCCCTTGGCCTCCTTGATGCTGAGGGCCAGAGTGTTGTAATAGGTCAGGTCCCCCTGGGCCTTTCGCAGCTCCTCCCGGCTGGGGAGGTGTTCCCCCTCCAGGGCAGAGAGGGCCTCCTGGGCCTTCCGCAGTTCCTTCACGGCGGAGCTGTACTGCTCCAGTACCGCCCAGTCCCGCCGGGCCCGCTGGGCGTCCCGCTCGGCCTCCAGCTCCTCTTTGCGCTTCTCCAGGGCCTGGGACTGGACCTGGGCCTCCCGCAGCCGTCGCTGATTCTGGACGGCGGCGCTCCTGGCCCCCTCCAGGGCGGAGAGCTCCTCCTCCAGCTGGGGGATGAGCCCGGTTTTGTTGTGTTTGCGGCGATTGAGCCAGCTCTTCAGGGTCTGCTCCGTCTCGGAGAAGGAAACGTCCTCCTCCCCGGAGGACACCAGGGCGGCGATACGCCGCTCCAGCTCCGGGTCGGCGTCTACCCCCAGGCCGGACTGGCCCACGAAGGCGCTGCGCTGCCACACCTCCCGGCTGACTCCCAGCAGCACCTCGCCGCAGTTCTCCCCGGTGAGGCCGGGGACGGTCTCGCCGGTGGTGGCGTCCACCGCCTCAAAGCCCCCGAAGGGGGCGGCTCCCTTGGCAAAGCGCCGGATCAGGATGTCCCGCCCTCCCCAGGTGAGGAGGACCTCCCCCGCCATGGGAGAGCCCGACCAGGGGGCGTACCGGTTCTTCTCGGCCAGGGTGGTGCGGGTGTCCCGCTCCCGGGTGGGGATGCCGTAGAACATGGCCCTCAGGAAGGCACACCAGGTGGATTTGCCCCCCTCGTTGGGGAGCTGGAGGACGTTGAGGCCCTCCTTCAGCTCCAGCACGGCCCCCTCCAGCTTGCCGAAGGTGGCCGTCATTTTCTTGATGATCATGCCATGGGCTCCTCTCTGTGCTCCAGGGCGGCCAGGCCGAAGCGGACGGCCTCCTCCAGCCGCCCCCGCTCGTCCTCGTCCGCCGCGCTCTCCAGCCGCAGCCGCATCTGCCGCAAGAAGAGCCCGGTGAGGGTGTCCTCCTCCGCCCGGCTCCACAGGTCCCGGCGGACGGCGGTGCGGTCCAACACCTGGGCGCTCCAGCACTTCGTCTCGGCCAGGGTCTTCAGGGGGGCGAGGTCCAGCCCCTCCACGTCGCTCTCCCCGGTGAGGATTACACGGAGAATGTCGTCTCCGGCATTGGCGGGAAGGGCAGTGCGAAGGGCATCCTCGGGGGATACCGCCTGGGAGACATCGGCCTCTACCAGGCGGTAGCGGCGTCTGGCCAGGGGGAGGAATTCCGCCTCCACCGAGGTGTCGTCCACCGTCACCCAGAGACAGCCCTTCTCCCCCAGCTCGTCAAAGCCCCGGCCCTCAGGGCAGCCGGGGTAGGCCCAGGCGGTCTCCCCGGCCTTTTGGAGGCCGGAACAGGCGTGGATGTGGCCCAGGGCCAGGTAGGTGAGGCCGGATGCGGCGATGTCGCTCTCCGGCAGGGGGGCGTAGCGCCCCTTGCCCTCCACGTCGGCGTGGAGGATGCCGATGTGGACGCCCCCGTCCCGGGGAACGGTGAAGCCGTCCAGGGGGGAGTCCTCCCGGCTCACGCCGGTGAAGGCGGCGCCCCAGACGGTGCAGCCCAGCTTTGGCAGGGGGATGGCCTCCATGGCGGCGGTCCGGAAGATGTGGACGTTCTCCGGCCAGGACAGCAGGGCATAGGGGGACCGTGGCCCATAGGGGTCGTGGTTGCCAGGAGAAATGAATACGGGACAGCCGGTCTGGCCCAGGGCCCGGGCCAGGGCCTGGGCAGTCTCGGCGTAGGGGTCGGAGCCGTCAAAGAGGTCCCCGGAGAGGAGGACCAGGTCGGCCCCCCGCTCCCAGGCCAGCTCAGCCAGGCGGCGGGGCAGCTCCCGCAGCTCGGCCCGGCGCTGCCGGGCCTGTTCGGCGCTCAGGCCGGTGAAGGGGGCGTCCAGATGGAGGTCGGCCCCGTGGAGGATGTGCAGCATGGGTGGCTCCTTTCGGTCTACCAGGTCTCGTGTTCGCCGATGTCGATACGAGTGACCGACTGGCAGCGGCCGGTGGCGGTGTCAATGGCAAAGACGGCCCCCTCCAGCTTGCAGGGGCCCTCGGCGGGCTCAAAGCGCATGGGGAGCCCGCCCAGAAAGCGGTTGATGGCCTGGCTGCTCTTCATGCCCAGCACCGAGTCGGCGGGGCCGGTCATGCCCAGGTCGGTGAGGAAGCCGGTGCCCTTGGGCAGCACCCGGCCGTCGGCGGTGGGCACATGGGTGTGGGTGCCCCACACCGCCTGGACCCGGCCGTCCAGATACCAGCCCATAGCCCCCTTCTCGCTGGTGGCCTCGGCGTGGAAGTCCACCACCTTGATCTCGGCGTCCACGTCCCGCAGGAGGCGGTTTGCCACAGTGAAGGGATTGTCGAAGTTGGGGTCCATCTCACACCGGCCGATGAGGTTCATGACGGCGATGCGCAGGCCCTGGGGACCCTCATAGATGCCCAGGCCCCGGCCGGGGACCCGGTTGGTATAGTTGGCGGGGCGGAGCAGCCAGGGCACCTCGTCCAGCAGGTCCTTGATCTGGATGCGGTTCCAGGTGTGGTTGCCCAGGGTGACCACGTCGGCCCCGGCGGCGTAAATGGCCTTGGCCTGCCGGGGCAGCACCCCTACCCCGGAGGCATTCTCCCCGTTGACCACGGTGAAGTGGATGTTATGGCGCTTTTTCAGCCGGGGCAAGTTGTCTTCCAGAAAGGCCAGGCCGGGCTCTCCCACCACGTCACCGATGGCCAGAAGATTTAAAATCATCGTTTTTCTCCTCCTCAAAAAAAGGACCGCCCACGGGGATACAGCCCGTGGGGCGCGGGCAATATTATATACCATATCCGACGTCCTGGCAACGTGAGCCGTCTCCTTTTCCCGGGCTTGACCGGCCGGGCGGCCCACGGTATACTGATGGAAAGAAAAGGAGGTCTTACCCATGCCGGAACGTGTCTCCCTGCCGCTTTTGTGCGCCGGTCTGCTGCTCCTGGCCGGGTGCGGCGGCACCCCTGCCGCCACGTCCGCCCCCGTCTCCTCGCCGCCGGTGGAGACCGTCCAGGCCGCGCCGTCGCCCTCGCCCGTGGTCACGCCCACTCCAACGCCGGCGGCCACCCCTACGCCGACGCCGTCAGAGACCGCCGCCGCGGCGGAGACGGAGCTGCCCGCCGAGACTCCGGCGGAGGAGGACGTCTGGACCGCCTTGGACACCGGGTCCTCCTTCGGCCGGGCCTCGGGCACCGGCGGTGCCCTGGTGGTGTACGATGTGCAATCCGGTGAGGACGGCCTCACCGTCACCCTGGCCCCACTGCCCAATGAGGCCGACGTCACCGCCTTCCAGGAGGCGGAGGAGGCCCTCCCCGCCGGCAATATCGAATACTGGACCGACGCCGGGGCCCTGGTGCTCAAGCTGGAGAACACGGTCCTCTCCAGCGGCGAGATCGGCGGCGACGACTGGCTCCACGACTTTCTCCGGGAGCAGGGTCTGGAGTACCCCATGAGCACTCCCACAGGAGCAGTTCCCGGGAGCTGCCCCGACTTTGAGAAGGCGGCCATCTCCTCCGATGGCACCAACACCACCATTTCCCTCCTCCCCCTGGGCGGCATAACCGAGTACCAGGTCACCCCCCTGGGGGTGGACGGGCTCACCGTCTCCTTCCGTTTGGCCCTGCAATAAAAAATGACGGCTGTCAGCCGCCCGATGAACCTTCCCCCTGGAAGGGGGAAGGTGGCATTTGCGGAGCAAATGACGGATGAGGGTGCGTTGGTATGGCGGATATGGCTTTCCCTCCTATCCAGCCCCCCTCATCCGCCCCTGCGGGGCACCTTCCCCCTGTGGGGGGAAGGTCTGCTTGAGCGCATGGGGCCTTTCTCGTGTGGTATCCTGGTCTGCCCTGATCCTTCAAAGGCACAAAAAAGCCCGCCTTTCGGCGGGCTTTCAGGTTGTCGAAAAAGGGCATATACGTCAGATTTTGTGCAAGAGCCTCGCAGAGTTCCGTCGTCCGCAGACGACGGAATCAAGTACAGTCTGTTTTTTCCGGGGACATGTGCCTCGGAAAAAACACTGCTCAGGCCGCAAACGTGCGAGCGAAGCGAGTGCGATGCAGCGGCCTGCATTTTTGAGAGAGCCTGTCGACTTTGTCGACAGGCTCAAAGCCCGCCTTTCGGCGGGCTTTTTTCTTGGTTGTGGCGCTCTTACTTCACGCCGTCCTTGAACATCTGGATGGCGGTATCGTTGTCGCCGGAGATAATGAGCATGATGTAGTCGCCGCTGGTGACGATCTGGCCGTTCTTGGCCCGCTCCAGGGGCTCGGGCAGGTACTGCTCAAAGTTCTGCTGGGTGAGGGCACGCTGGGCCTCCAGAGCGGCCTTGGCGTCGTCCATCTTACCGTCGGCCACCTTGCCGATGACAATGGTGTCGGCGCTGACGATCATGGGGAAGAAGCCGATGGCTTCGGTAAAGCAGTCGGCTGGGATGTTATAGCTCTCTTCCATACCGGCGGCATCCAGCTTGATGGACGCGCCCATCTCCACCTTGTCGATGATGCTCCGGGCCAGGCTCACCAGCTCATCCCCGTTGGGGGTGGTGATGGTGACGTCGCTGCCCTTGACCTGGGCGGAGTAGCCGTCCAGCTTGCTCAGGAGAGAGGCGGGCACGTAGGTGGTGCCCTGGACAAAGGTGGCCTTCATGTTGGAGAGGGTCTCACCGTTGACCTCGATGGCGCCGGTGGCGCAGTCCACATAGATGCTGTTGCCGTCCAGGGAGAAGAAGGACCGGTTCTCGTCAGCGTACCAGTCGGCGAAGCCGTAGTCGGCCTCGGCCACGGTGCGCAGAGGGATGGCAGAGCCGGCGGGGGCGTCGGGCAGCTTGGAGGTGTCCAGTTTGGTGCCGTTGAGGGTGATGGTGCCGGAGTAGGCCAGGGCGGAGGCGCCCAGGGAGAGGGTCAGGGTCATGGCCACGGCGGCGGTGAGCATTCGCTTCATAAGATGTGCGCTCCTTTTCCTTTTAAAGTTCATACAGCACTCTTAGACGGCACTGCAAAAGGAAAGTTCCCGTTTTTCAGGAAATCGCACCGAAATTTTGGAAGGGGAAAAGCACCGCCACCGCCTGGCCCAGGATATATGCCTCCTCCACTGCTCCCAACGCCGGGTTCCGGCTGTCGTTGGAGATGTTGCGGTTGTCCCCCATGACAAAGACACAGCCCTCCGGAACGGTGAGGGTGGTGACGCTCTGCCAGCTCCGCTGGACCATGGGCTCCAGGATGTAGTCCTCGGTGAGGACCGTCCTATCCACCGCCACAGTACCGGTGGCGTAGTCGATCTCCACGGTCTGCCCGCCCACGGCGATGACCCGCTTGACGATGGGGCCGGTCACATTTTCAAAGTCCTTCCGGAGGACCACCACGTCCCCTGGCTGCGGATCATAGCCCGCCTGCCGGACCAGCATGAGCTCCCGGTCCCGGAGAGTGGGCAGCATGGAGTCCCCGTCCACCATCACGGGCCGGGCCACGAACACAAAGAGCAGCACCAGGGCCACGATGGCGACCACAAAAGTCTGGAGCCAGATATGGGCCTCCCTCGCGGCACGGATGGCAGGCCTCTCTTCCATAAAAGCACGCTCCTTTTAAAAATGCCGCTGCCTCTTTGGAAGGCAGCGGCATTGGGTTATTTGGCGTATTCGATGACCTTGGTCTCGCGGAGCACGTGGACCTTGATCTGTCCGGGATACTCCAGCTCCTCCTCGATCTTCTTGGCGATATCCCGGGCCAGCAGGACCATCTGGTCCTCGGAGACCTGATCCGGCTTGACCATGACCCGGACCTCGCGGCCGGCCTGGATGGCGAAGGACTTCTCCACCCCGGGGAAGGAGGAGGTGACCTCCTCCAGCTTCTCCAGGCGCTTGATATAGTTCTCCAGGTTCTCACGCCGGGCGCCGGGCCGGGCGGCGGAGATGGCGTCGGCCGCCTGGACCAGGCAGGCCACCACGGTGCGGGGCTCCACGTCGTTGTGGTGGGCCTCGATGGCGTGGATGACGGCCTCAGACTCCTTGTACTTCCGGGCCAGCTCCACGCCGATCTGGACGTGGGAGCCCTCCACCTCGTGGTCGATGGCCTTGCCCAGGTCGTGGAGCAGACCGGCCCGCTTGGCCTCGGCCACGTTGGCGCCGATCTCGGCGGCCAGCAGCCCGGCCACATGGGCCACCTCGATGGAGTGGTTGAGAACGTTCTGCCCATAGCTGGTGCGGTACTTCATGCGGCCCAGGAGCTTGACCAGCTCCGGGTGCAGGCCGTGAACGTTGGTCTCGAAGACGGCACGCTCGCCCTCGGCCTTGATGGTGGCGTCCACCTCCCGCTTGGCCTTCTCCACCATCTCCTCGATGCGGGTGGGGTGGATGCGGCCGTCCTGGATGAGCTTCTCCAGGGCCAGGCGGGCGATCTCCCGGCGGACGGGATCGAAGCAGGAGACCGTGATGGCCTCCGGTGTGTCGTCGATGATGAGGTCCACACCCGTCATGGTCTCCAGAGTGCGGATGTTGCGGCCCTCACGGCCGATGATGCGGCCCTTCATCTCGTCGTTGGGCAGGGGCACAACGGAGACGGTGGCCTCCGCCACATGGTCGGCGGCGCAGCGCTGGATGGCGCCGGAGATCAGCTCCCGGGCGATGTTGTCGGCCTCTTCCTTGTAGTGGGCCTCGATCTCCTTGAGCTTCATGGCGGACTCGTGGGTGACTTCCTGCTCCAGCTGGGAGATGATGTAGTTCTTGGCCTCCTCGGCGGTAAAGCCGGAGATCCGCTCCAACACCTCCATCTCGGAGCGCTTGAGGGTGGCGACCTCCTCCCGGGCGTCCTCCAGCTCGGAGAGCTTGCGGGCGAGGGTCTCTTCCTTTTTCTCGATGTTCTCGGTCTTGCGGTCCAGGTTCTCCTCCTTCTGCTGGAGACGGCGCTCCTGCTTCTGGAGGTCGGAGCGGCGCTCCTTGACCTCTTTCTCATACTCGTTTCGGGCTTTCAGGATCTCTTCCTTGGCCTCCACCAGCGCCTCGCGCTTTTTGCTCTCGGCGCTCTTGATGGATTCATTGATGATGCGTTTGGCCTCCTCCTCGGCACTGGCGATCTCCTTTTCCGCCACTTTCTTGCGGTAGAGGACTCCCAGTGGGAAGGCGGTGACAAGCCCGATCACAATTCCGATCAGGATAAATAGCATAGGTTCTCGATACACCTCCATTTGAATCATTTTGGTTACGTCCCGGGGCCTGTCCGCAGGCAGCGGACAGACTCCGGCACATAAAATGACTCGTGTGGGTCCCCGAGCATCAGACGGTCCTGGACTGTGATGCTCACCCACACGATCTCGTGAAAAACATCCCCTGAAGTTCTTCAGTTTTGTCCTTTTATATTGTAAGTCCCCCTCGCTTTTCTGTCAAGAACATTCGCAGGCGAAATGACGAAAACACAGGGGGCGGCGCCCCTTTGGTATGTGAAAAGGACCGCCCATCGGGGGCGGTCCTTCAGACTTTTGGGTGTTCAGCAGCAGCAGCCGCCGCAGCCGCCCGGCTCACCGGCGGCCTCTCCCAGGGCGCCGGGCAGGCTGTCGTCCTCCCGGATCCAGTCCTCCACGTGGACCACGGTGTACTGGTCCGGGGTACGGCGGATGACCACCCGCTGGATACCGGCGTTGATGATGAGCCGCCGGCACATGGAGCAGGAGGTGGCGTCGGGGAGGAGAGCGCCGGTTTTGGCGTCCCGGCCGGCCAGGTACATCGTGGCTCCCAGGGTGGCGCTTCGGGGGGCGGAGATGATGCAGTTGGCCTCGGCGTGGACGGATCGGCACAGCTCATACCGCTCCCCCGAGGGGACCCGCAGCTCCTCCCGGGTGCACCGGCCCAGGTCGGTGCAGTTCTTCCGGCCCCGGGGAGCGCCGTTATAGCCGGTGGAGAGGATCTCGTCGTTCTTCACGATGATGGCGCCGTAGCACCGGCGCAGACAGGTGGAGCGCTTGAGCACCGTGTCCGCAATATCCAAATAGTAGTTTTCCTTGTCGATCCGGGCCATGTCGCCGCCTCCTGTGTTTTTTCCACCAGTATACAGGCTTTGCCGCCCCGGCGCAAGCAAAATCGGCAATGGCGGCCCTCAGCGCTTTCGGCCCCGGCAGTCGGCGGCGGGATCGATGCCCAGCTTGGCCATCTTTTTGTAGAGCGCGCTGCGGTGAATACCCAACTCCTCCGCCGCCCGCTGGCAGTTGCCCCCCTTGTCCCGGAGGACAGCCAGAATGATCTCCCGCTCGTAGTCGTTCATGAGCTCGGTGAGCTGCTTGCCTGATCCGGCACCCGGCACCGCCGGTCCCCGTGGCAGGGACATCTTGCCCGGCAGGTCACGCATATCGATGGTGAAGCCGTCGCAGGTGGCGTAGGCGCCCTTGATGACGTTGTCCAGCTCCCGGATGTTGCCCGGCCACTGGTAGCTGGCAAAGCACTGCTTGACCTCCTGGGAGAGGACGGTGGTACGCTGGAACTCCTGGTTGAGCCGGGCCAGGAAGAAGTTGGCCAGCTCCAGGATGTCCGCCCGGCGGCAGCGCAGGGGCGGCATCTCGATGTTGATGACGTTGAGCCGGTAGTAGAGGTCCTCCCGGAACTCCCCCGCCTCGATGAGGGCGGGCAGGTTGCGCCGGGTGGCCGAGATCACCCGCACATCCACCGACACCGGCCCCGATCCGCCTACCGGCTCCACCTCCCGCTCCTGGAGGGCGCGGAGGATCTTGGCCTGCATATTGAGGGGCATGTCGCCGATCTCGTCCAGGAAGAGGGTGCCGCCGTTGGCCAGCTGGAACTTGCCCGGCTTGCCCCCCTTCCGGGCGCCGGTAAAGGCCCCGTCCACATAGCCGAACAGCTCCGACTCCAGCAGCTCGTTGGGGATGGCGGCGCAGTTGATGCTCACCATGGGCTTGTCCGCCCGGCTGCTGGCGTTGTGGATGGAGCGGGCAAAGACCTCCTTGCCGGTCCCCGTCTCCCCGGTGAGGAGGACGGGAAAATCCGTGCGGGCCGCCTTGAGCCCCAGGCGCTTTTTCTCCAGAAAGGCCTCGGTACTGCCCACGATGGAGTCAAAGCTGGCCCGGCAGCCGCCGGTCTTGTGGTACTCTTCCTTATAAAATTCCAGCTCGGCGTACTCGCTCATAAGCCGCTTGGCCGAGTCCAGAGTCTGAAGGCGGAACTTGACCTGGGCCACCCCCGCCACCACCTGGTCCTGTTCATCGCAAACGCAGGAGCGGCTCACCAGCAGGAAGTTGTTGTCGTTCTCCTTGCTCTGTCCGGGCAGGAACTTGTGGAGGGCCAGCTCCTCGCTGTACCGCCGCTTCACGATGTCCACCATCTTAGAGTTGCTGATGGTCTTCTGGATGGGATAGCCCACGATCTCCTCCTTGGGCTTGCCCAGAAAATCACAGTACTGGTCGTTGATGTCCGTCACGATGCCGTTGGTGTCCACGACGATGAAGCCGTCGTCGGTCATCCGGAGGATCTCGTCAAAAATGTGCTTGTAGCGTGCGATGTCCTGTTCCGACATGTCCGTCCTCCTTTCGCACACTCCTCCTGTGCAGTCCATCATACCATAAATCGAAAAGCGGGAAAACCGTCATTTCGGTCGCAGACCAAAATGACGGTTTCCACTGTATGTGTTGGGGTAGGGAGGGATCTCGTAAAAATTACTTGAGCAGTTCTCTGGCGATGACCACCTTCTGGATCTCGGAGGTGCCCTCGTAGATGGGCACGATGCGGGCGTCGCGGTACATGCGCTCGATGGGGTAGTCCCGCATGTAGCCGTAGCCGCCGTGGATCTGGAGGGCCTTGTTGGTCACCCACACCGCGTTCTCAGAGGCGTAGTACTTGCACATGGCGGCCAGCTTGGAGAGGGGCTCACCGCTGTCGGCGGCGCAGGCGGCCTCGTACACCAGGGCGCGGGCGGCCTCGGTGCGGGTGGCCATGTCGGCCAGATACCACTGCAGGCCCTGCAGCTTGGCGATGGGCTTGCCGAACTGCACGCGCTCCTTCATGTACTTGATGGAGGCCTCGATGGCGGCATCGGCGATGCCCAGGCCCTGGGCGGCCATGCCGATGCGGCCGCCGTCCAGGGCGGCCATGGCGATCTTGAAGCCCTCGCCCTCCTGGCCGATCAGGTTGCTGCGGGGCACGCGGCAGTCCTCAAAGATCAGCTCGGAGATGTCGGCGCCGCGGATGCCCAGCTTCTCCTCGCGCTTGCCCACGGTGAAGCCGGGGGTGCCACGGTCCACCACGATGGCGGACATGCCCTTGGTGCCCTTCTCGGGATCGGTGAGGGCGATGACCACCACATAGTCGCCCTCGGTGGGACCCATGTTGGAGATGAAGCACTTGCTGCCGTTGATGACGTAGTCATCCCCGTCCACCACAGCCTTGGTCTTGGCGGAGGCGGCGTCGGATNCGCGGATGCCCAGCTTCTCCTCGCGCTTGCCCACGGTGAAGCCGGGGGTGCCACGGTCCACCACGATGGCGGACATGCCCTTGGTGCCCTTCTCGGGATCGGTGAGGGCGATGACCACCACATAGTCGCCCTCGGTGGGACCCATGTTGGAGATGAAGCACTTGCTGCCGTTGATGACGTAGTCGTCCCCGTCCACCACAGCCTTGGTCTTGGCGGAGGCGGCGTCGGAGCCGGCACCCGCCTCGGTGAGGGCGAAGGCGCCGATCTTACCCTCCACGGCGGCGGTCAGATACTTCTGCTTCTGCGCCTCGGTGCCGTGCTTGAGGAAGATGTCGTTGACCAGGGTGTGGACGGAAATGACCTCGGCGGTGCTGGCGCACTGCTTGGCCAGCTCGGAGACCACCAGCACCTTGCACATGGTGTCCAGCTCGGGGCCGCCGTAGGCCTCGGGCACGTTCAGGGCGGTGAAGCCGATCTCCGCCATCTTGGCGATGATCTCCTTGGGAATCCGCTCCTCCTGGTCGATCTGGGCCGCGATGGGCGCCAGCTCACTCTCGGCAAAGTCCCGGGCCAGCTGCTGAATGGTGGCCTGGTCCTCAGTCAGATGAAAAGTCATGGAAAAAACTCCTTTCCGAAGCCTTACAGCTTGTCGATGTAGATCACCTTGTCATCCAGGAACTTCTGGATCTCCTCATCGGAGTAGCCGTACTCCTTCAGGATCTCGGCGGAGTGCTCGCCCACCAGGGGAGCCTGACGGTCCATGGTGGGAGCGATGTCCTCGATGCAGGTGGGCTCGGCGGTGGCAAAACGGATGGGGGTGGCGGGCTGCTTGGTAATGGTGCCGTCCCGGTTGGCCATGGGGACAATGTACATGTTCTCCAGAGCCTGGGGATCGTCCAGGACCTCCTTGATGTGCTGCACACGGTCATAGGCGATGTCGGCCCGGGCAAACATGGCGGCGATGTCATCCATGGTGTGCTTGGCAAACTCGGCGCTGAGGATCTCCACCAGCTCGGCGCTGTGAGCCTTGGAGGCGGAAGCGGTGGAGTAGTCGGGGTGGTCCACCAGGTCCTCACGGCCCAGCTCCTTGAAGAGGGCGTTGTTGTAGCGGTCGGGCTCCAGGATGCTCATGTAGAACCACTTGTCATCGGAGCTCTTGAAGGTATCCATGACGGGAGAGCCGGGGTTCTTGCGGGTCTTGGGGTACTCGTCGCCGTACTGGGTGGACACCATGCCGGCGCTCTCGCTCCAGATGGCCTGGGAGAAGAGGGAGACCATGACCTTGCAGCCCTTGCCGGTCTTGGCCTTCTGATAGAGGGCGGCGCAGATGCCGCCGGACAGGGAGCAGGAGGTAGTGGCGTCACCGAAGCCGATGAGGGGGTTCACGGGGGAGGTCTCCTTCTCGGTGATGTCGATCATGGCGCCGGAGCGGGCCCAGAAGGCCACGGTATCAAAGCCGGCGTTGTCCTTGGCGGGGCCGAAATCACCGAAGCCGTTGATCTGGGCCCAGATGAGGTGGGGGTGCTTCTGGCTCAGGGTGCCGTAGTCCAGGCCCAGTCGCTTGAGGGCGCCGGTGCGGTAGCTGGAAACAAAGACGTCGGCGGTCTCCAGGAGCTTATCCAGGATGGCCTTGCCCTCCTCGCTCTTCAGGTTGAGGGAGAGGCCACGCTTGTTGGCATTGTAGGCGGTGTAGAAGGGGTTGCAGTCCTTGACGATGGGGCAGGACATGGTAGCGCCGGTGCCACGGCCGGGATCGCCGAAGCTGGGCTCCACCTTGATGACGTCGGCACCCCAGTCGGCCAGGATACGGGCGGCGCCGGGGCCGGCCACGAAGTAGGTGAGATCAATGACTTTCACGCCCTCTAAGGGTTTGAACATAGGTCAGGCACTCCTTTCGGTCAAAGGGCGGTCAGAGGGGACGGCGCGCGGAAGGTAAGCGCGCCGTCCCTCAGCCCGCATGTATGGATGATGGCAGTTATCCACAGATGAAGGTTAGGGCAGGTTGGGGAAGATCGTAAACAGGGCCACGCCCACCAGGGAGCCCACGAAGGGGATGATGACGGTGAGCACGAAGGTGAGGCCGTAGGAGTCCTTGTGGGTCTCCCGGCACAGGCCGTTGGTGACAGTGACGATGTAGCCGTTGTGGGGCAGGGAGTCCAGCGCGGAGGAGGACAGAGCCATGACGCGGTGGACGATGCTGGGGGAGATACCCATCTGGGTGTAGACAGGCCCCAGGATGGGCACGGCGATGCCCAGGCCGCCGGAGGCGGAGCCGCAGATACCGGCGATGACGGTGGTGCCGATGACCAGGCCCAGCAGCTTGGGACCAGGGATGTTCACCATGGCGTCGGTGATGGTAGAGAACACGGGGCTGTTGGAAGCCACGCCGCCGAAGCCGTTGACGGCGCAGGTGTTGGTGATGGAGATGAGGGCCATGGCGGCACCGTCAGCAAAGTGCTTGGGCAGCTCCTTGGGGTCGATGTACTTGATCATCAGGACCACGGCGGACACCGCACCGGCCAGCACGCCGGCCTCCACGGGGGCGATGGCCACGCCGTTCACCTTCACATTGACCAGCACGATGGTGACCACCAGGGGGATCAGGGAGATCACGAAGTTGGGCAGGTGCTCATCGCCCTCGTCACCGAACTCGTCGCCCTCCTTGGCGATAAAGTGCTCGCCGTTCTTCTTGGCCTTGTTGAGCCAGAAGTGGAGATAGATGATACCAACCACCAGCATGAAGCCGCAGGCGATGAAGCCGTTGACAGCGCCGGCCATGTAGGAGGTGCCCAGCTCAGTGGAGGGCACGTTGTTGTGGATCTGCACGGCGCCGGGGGCGATCATGGCGAAGGTGGAGCAGCCGAAGCACAGAGCGCCGGGAATGCCGCGGCGGGGCAGGTCGGCGGCACGGAAGACCTGCAGGGCGATGGGGAAGACGGCGAAGGAGCACACGAAGGCGGAGACGCCGCCGTAGCAAAGCACACCGCAGGCCACAGGAACGGAGATAAAGGCCCACTCGGTACCCATGACACGGATGATGGTCTTGGCGATGGACTTGGCCGCGCCGGTGATGTCCATGGCCTTGGCCATCAGGGTGCCGGTGAGGAAGATGAGGTAGTTGTTCTTGAAGAAGGTGGTAAAGCCGGTCATAAAGTGGACCTTGTACGCCTCATAAATATTCATCTGGCTGGTAATGGCCACCACCAGGGTGCAGGCAAACACCGTCAGATAGATATTGAAGCCCTTCATGATCATGTACATCAGCAGGGCAAAGGCGACAATCAGGCCGATGATTCCCAAAGCAGTCACGAGCAATCCTCCAGTCTTTCAAATTAAGATTTGCGCACAGCAGCGGGAATGATTACTTATTGTGGAATTCCGCGGGCCGCTTGGCCAGGAAGGCATCCATACCCTCCTGCTTGTCCTCGGTACCGAAGGTGATAGCGGCCAGGTCCTTTTCCAGCTCCAGGCCGGCGCGGAGATCCACGTCCATGCCGCGGTTGATGGCCACCTTGGAGTAGCGGATGGCCAGGGGAGCCTTGGCGGTGATGACGGCCAGCATGGCCTTGGCCTCGTCCAGCAGGGACTCGGCGGGGACCACCTTGTTCACCAGGCCGATGGCCTTGGCCTCGTCGGCCTTCACCTGGCGGCCGGTGTAAATGAGCTCCTTGGCAATGCCGGTGCCCACCAGACGGGGCAGGCGCTGAGTGCCGCCGAAGCAGGGGATGACGCCCAGGTTGGCCTCGGGCTGGCCGAAGATGGCCTTCTCGGAGGCGATGCGGATGTCGCAGCTCATGGACAGCTCGCAGCCGCCGCCCAGGGCGTAGCCGTTCACCGCAGCGATAACGGGCTTCTCCAGGGCCTCAATCTTATTAAAGAGGGTCTGGGCACGGTTGGCGTAGTTCCGGCCCTCCTCGCTTCCGTAACTCTGCATCTGGGAGATGTCGGCGCCGGCCACAAAGCCCTTGCCCTCTCCGGTGATGATGACGCCCAGGACCTCGCGCTCCTCCTCCAGGCAGGTGAACACGCGATCAAGCTCCTCCAGCGTCTGGTCATTGAGCGCGTTGAGTGCCTTGGGGCGGTTCATGGTGATCACCACAAGGTTGCCATCCCGCTCGACACGGATATTTTCCACTTCGTACATTACCTTCTCAAAGCCCTCGCTCAAAAGAAAGACCTCCTTTGTTTCTCAATGGGCCGCACCGTCAGGCGCCGTGCCGGCAACGCCGCCCGGTCTGCCGCCCGCCCAGTAATATTGCAAGTCATATGCCAATTTTCTTTTTTGTGAAAATTGTCGGATTATCGCGTATTTTGCCGTTTTCTTTCACCATTTTTCCTTTTTGCCTCTTTTTCCGTTTAACCTTCATTGTCTCCAAACAGAGAAAACGTCTCCGCTCGGAGACGTTTTCTCTGCCGCTTCTCGGGCTCATTCTGCCCGTTTGTACTTCTTCTTTCCTTACCGTCTGGTCATTTTTCCTGTTATTTCTAGTTTAAGTCATTCTTTTCCGCTTTTCAGCACCGCTTGTGGGCTGCCCGAAACCAGGCTTGTCTCCAAAAGTGGTCACATCAAAATATACGGCCGCTATACCGGCCCGTGACCCGGCTTTTCCCCCGTTTTTGCGGTGTCCACGGTACAATTCACACTTTGTTTACGGAAGTGCAGAAAAAACCCCCTATCCGCTGTGGCGCAGCGGATAGGGGATCGTTTAAGTCCTGATTGTGCAACAGGTGTGCAACAAGCGGGTCGGGATACTGCCTGTCACAGCACCATTGTGAGACCCGGGAGGGCGGCCTCCACCTTCTCGGCGGTGCTCTGCTGGCGGCTCTTTCGGTCGTAATGGGTGTAGATCCGGAGTGTCATCGCCGGGGTGGAGTGCCCCAGGAGATACTGCACCTCTTTGATGTCCAGGCCGCCCTCGAACAGCCGGGTAGCGTAGGTATGCCGCAGCAGATGGGGATTGCAGTGGAAATCCAGGGGCGCGCTTTCCGAGGTAGGCTTCCCACCGGCGGTAAATTTGCAGAGATGATCCAGATTGTGCCAGATGCGCTCCACGGAGTTTCGGTCTTTGATCTGAAACACGCTCACACCGTCGGTACGGTCTTTCCGGAGCCTGAGATACTCTCCCAGAACGAACGGCATCGGCAGCACACGATAGGAGCCCTTGGTCTTGAGGGTCTCCGTGAGCTCCACTCCCTTTTTGGCACGCAGAGCGAGTTGACGCCGGACCTGGATCTTGTGCGCGTCGAAATCCACACAGTCCCAGCACAGGCCCAGGATCTCCCCCCGCCGCATCCCGGTATACAGCCCCAGGAGCACGAAGGCATACAGGTCGTCCGAGTGGTTCTTCGCCGCGTGCAGCAGTTCCGCGCACTGCTCGGGCGTGAGGGGTTCACGCTCCTTGACGCCGCGTCCGCCCGCTTTGATGGTGCTCACCGCAGGGGAGCGCATGATGACGTGGTTCTCCTCCGCGCTGCGGAAAATGGCGCGCATGATGTTCAGTACAGACATCTGGACACCGTGGGACCGGTCTTTGACGGCGGCCATCACTGCCGCAACGTGGACCGGTTTTATATCGCGCATCCGCATTGCCCCCAGGTGAGGGATGATATGCGTGTTGAGCGCGATGAGCAGGGTTTCGAGGCTCTGGGAGTTCAACTTCGGGCGCTTATATACATCCACCCAGGTCTGCGCGTACTCCACAAAGGTCGTGTTGTCATTGATGTTCACGCCCATGCCCAGCTGCATCCGGGCGGCCTGGACCTTTGCCTCCAACTCCTCCTTGGTTTTTCCACGGATGTACTTTCGGCTTCCGTCGGGGCAGCGGAGGGCCTTCGTCAGATATTTTGTTTTTCGGGTTGCCATAGTGACCTCCTTGTCAGAGGGCACCATCCATGCTAAAATGTAGGTGCCCGGTTGTCGGTTTGTCGGTTTGTCATTCATCACGACTGTATTTGAATCGCAGCTTTGGGCATCCGCCGGTCCCTGTTGCCGCAGGGGCCGGTTTTTTTTATGCCTTGGGCGCGTCGCAGGCGGGGCAGAACCGCCCGCAGGACCCGCAGAGGTTCGCCGGGTAGCTGCCTACCTTGTCCCGGCGCTGCATACTGCAATAGGTGCAATGCTGCTCACCGGCGCGCGCCTTTTGCAGCTCCTGGAAAAGGTCGTTGATCTTGCAGTGCCAGGGGTCCTGACCGCACATCCGGTCCGGGCCGCCGAAGGGGCAGCCGTTGATGCAGAATTTACGCTCACTCATGGGTCATCTCTCCTCTCTCAGTGGCCAGGCGGAGCTCTTGCAGAAGGACGATGGCGGGCACCCGGTCGAGCATGGCCTGTTCCGTCTGCCACTCCTCCCGGATATGCTGTTCCTCCGCCTTCCGGGCCTCTTCCTGCCGGGCCATTTTCTCCGCCAGGGCCTTCCGGTGTGCCTTCCGCCGGACCGGGCCCACAGCAGGCCCCTCCTCCTTGTATCCGCCGAACCGGAACTTCACCACATCGTCGTACAGGACGTGGAAGGCATGGGCGTACAGGTTTCGGAAGGTGCGGATGATCCGGAGCTCGTTGGCGTCCATGTCCCGGCGGAGGAAGGCTTTCACATAGTCCTTGATCTCCTTGGGGATACCGTAGTACGCCTCCGCGATGCCGCCGGTGATGGCCGCCAGGGTGTCGCTGTCCCCGCCCAGGGAGATGGCGTTCCGGATGGCGTCCTCAAAGCTGGAGGATTCCAGGAATGCCTCGATGGCCTCCGGGACCGTACCCTGGCAGGTTTCGTCAAACCGGTAGACGGGGCGGATCTCGGAGAGCTTCTTCTCCAGAGGATAGTAGTGCAGGCGGATGTAGTCCCGGATCTCAGACCGGGTTTTTCCCGTCCGGGCCAGGTAGATGGCCGCCGCTGTGGCCTGCGCGCCTTTGACCCCTTCCGGGTGGTCGTGGGTCACCTCTGCGGAGAAACGGGCCATAAGCTCCGCCTCCCACAGGCTGTCCGCAGCGAAGGCGCAGGGGGAGACCCGCATGGCCGAGCCATTTCCGCAGCTGTGGTAGGGCTGACGGCTCCGGCGTAGCAGCCATTTATGGAACCTGCCGCCGTACCCCTTATCCGGGTAACGGTTCCCGATCCGGTGCATCTCGCTGATGAGCGCGTCCTTGAAATCCTGCGCGTCCCGCTCCAGAGTCTCCATGCGGTGGTGGTCCTTCCAGTAGATGCAGGCGGATGCCACGGCCACGGTCATAAAACTGTCATCCGTGGGGAAGCAGCTCTTTTTGAACAGGGGAAACTGCTTGGTCTTGATGTTGTTCCACTCGTAGATGGAGCCCACAATGTCTCCGGCAATCGCTCCGTACATATCTGATCCTCCCTGTCGATGTCTGATTCCGGCGCTTGGCCTACTTCTATTATACGGAAAATCCCGGTTTGCCCACGTCAAGGTGGAGACTCTATATACAGAGTATATAGAGTTCTACCTTGACGTGGGTGCGCGCGTACACGTGCGTAAAAGGTTCAAGCCCCCGGGCGGCATATCGGACAAGGTTCTAAACCCAAACTATATGCATCTAAAATATCATAAATATAATAATAATCACCAGCTTCCTCAAGTTCAGGGCAACCGTAGGAGTGATATACACCCGTAGGGCCCGCAGAAATTACAGCAGAATTTGCCCAGAATTGGCTCTCAGCTTCGAGTTCTTGAACTTTATTTTCAAGAAAACTGACCCTGCCGCTCAAATAAGTCTCTTGGCGGGATTTCTCCGTAAGCTCCTCTTCCAGCCGCTCTGTGGTTCCGGCCTGGTGGACGCAGCAGAGCAGGAGCACGACACATGCGCAGGCGAGCCCACCACACAATAATTTTAGACCAGTAGGGGAACGGCTGGATGACTTGGAGTCCAGGATCTCCGGTTGCTGCTGGGCGGTCTGCTCCGCTTCACATTCATTACGCAGCTGCGCAAGGAGATCAACGCTGCTGGTCTCTAACGCCATACCCGGCTGCCCGATGGCAGCCGGTGCGTTGACACGAGAGGGAAACGGAGAGAAAAGTAGACGCCGCTTCTTATAATAAATTCTGTTCGGGAAGAAGTGTATAATACCCCATAAAATAGATAAAAGGTTGTCCATTAAAAACTTGCCAACAATGCTGTTCGAGGACAAACTACCCCCGGCCAGCGTAGCCAACAACTGATCGTAATGACCTACTAGAGCAAGCCCAGCGGCACCGAGGACCACCTGGAGTACGTTCCACAGCAGCAATATAATCACGCCGAACCATTTCCGTTTCAGCAAACCGACAAAAAAGATAGTCGGGATCAATACGTTGACCGCGCAAGCGATGATATCCCACAGGTAGGTCCAACCTCCTCCGGCGGCTTGTATGGCGGCATTGATATCGGCGGAAGTAGTGGCAAACGTATACACTGTGGAAGTCAGCGCGAGTAATATCCGAATTGGGGTAATAACAAGCAAAAATTTGTGCCACTTTAAGGGAGTTTCTTCCCAGCGGGTATAAAGGCTGTGCTCTCTTTTCATATTCCTCGCCTCTTCTAGTTCTTCATACACAAGAGTTTGACAGTCCAACAAAAGGACCTTTTCCGAAAAATTTATCCATTGACATTATCGAACATATGTTCTATTATGCAACCAAGGAATTTCGCCCCATGCGGGGAAAGGATTGCGTATGGTCGAGTGTATTGTGAAGCTGCTGAGTAGGTTGAATGAGCGCGAACTGAGGATTGTATATCGCTTCATACTGGGACTCCTCAAATGAGGATGAAGAGGACTGAGTCGGGAAGGCTCAGTCCTCTTTTTTATCCCCTCGCTCCTCCAGAAGCAGTTCCGCAAAGTGCTCCATGGCGGACCAGTCATCGTCATTCATGCGGGAGAGTACAGAGATCATACGCCGTTTGATGCCGTCTGACTTACCGTTCAGCGCCTCGCCGACGAACTCTGCAATTCGCTCATCGCGCGTTACCTCATTAAACATCTGACCCTCACCTGTACGAAGCCAGGTCTCATTCACATTAAATGTGCGGGAGATAAGAGTGATAACCGAATCCAGTGGAACTCGCGCCCCGGTCTCGTAGGAAGCGATGCTGTTCCGGCTCGCCCCAATTCTGGCCGCAAACTCTTGCTGCGTCATACTTAGGGATTTCCGCAAGTCACGAATTCTATCTCTCACTATGTGCCACCTCCTTCTTAATCAACGTCATTATATCCTACCTAGCGGCACTCGTCAAGAGAAAAATGTCTCGAAGAATCAAAAAACGCTTTACAATAGTCTCGAAGAGCCATATAATTGACTCGAAGAAACCGGCCAGCGATTCTACGAGGAGGTGACACACATGTACGCCGCCAACACCGATACGCGAGAGCAGGACCTGGAAAAGGCAAAACTCCTGATCCAGCAACTCTCTGAGCCAGAGCTCACCAGGCTGATGGACTTCCTGGAAGGACTTGTATTCCGGGCTTCCGCGAAAACCACCTGACGCATTATTGACAGATGACAGGCGGACGGAAAGGAGGCGGTGCCCTTGGACTGAGCTGCACTGAGCCGTGATGAGTGACAAACCGACAAACCGACAAGGAGGTGGCAATCGTGTCCCGCTATTACACCCCGCGCACCCTCTCGCAAACCTGGGATTGTAGCCCAGACGTGGTGTATGACCTGCTCCGCACCGGAAAGCTGAAGGGCTTCCGAGTTGGACGCCACTGGCGCGTCAGCGACGAGGCCAGGCTGGAATACGAACAGAGGAAGTCTGATACACGACCACGACCAAGCAAAACGCCGACCTGGTGCAGGCGTTGGCCGTCACATCGGGCCTGAGCGCCACCTTGGTCGAGAAGCCCCGGGATAACGAACGCTGGAGTACGGCGTACGCCGTCAACATTTGGCTCAATCCGGGGAGGGTTTCCCGAATCACGGGACGGCAGACCGAAACCACCGGGTTTTCCGGGGTTGTGTACTGCGCCGAGACCCCCACCGGGTACTTCATGGTCCGACGCGGGGGCAAGGTGTGGATCACGGGCAATTCCGGTAGGCGCGTTCAATTGCAAAACCTGGCCAAGAACAAAATGCCGGACCTGACCGCCTGCCGGGCGCTGGTACGCTCCGGGGACCTGGAGGGAGTGAAGCTCCTCTATGGGGACGTGGCCTCCACGCTGTCGGAGCTGGTCCGCACCGCCCTCATCCCAGAGCCAGGGCACACCTTCATCGTCTGCGACTACTCCGCCATCGAGGCCCGGGTACTGGCCTGGATCGCCGGGGAGGAGTGGGCTCTGGAGGAGTTCCGGGGGAAGGGCCAGATCTACGAGGCCACCGGGGCCATGATGTTCCACGTCCCCAAGGAGACCATCGCCAAGGGCGGGTGCAACCACCACCGGCGGCAGGCGGCCAAGACCGCCGTGCTGGCCTGCGTCGCGGAAGGGCAGCTCGTTCTGACAGACCGGGGGCCAGTCCCCATCGAGCGGGTGACCACAAACGACATGGTGTGGGACGGCGATTCCTGGGTCCGGCATGAGGGCCTCATCAGGAGAGGCCGGAAACAGGTCATCCGCGTAAACGGCGTGGAGATCACCACGGATCACAAAATACTTACCGAGAAAGGAATGGTCGCCTGTGGCAAGGCTGGTGGACTTAACTGGGCGCACATTCGGTTAAGGGCTTTGAGACGCTCCT
This sequence comes from Intestinimonas timonensis, assembly GCF_900626145.1. Classification (GTDB taxonomy): domain Bacteria; phylum Bacillota; class Clostridia; order Oscillospirales; family Oscillospiraceae; genus Intestinimonas; species Intestinimonas aquisgranensis. The sequence continues at coordinate 704,814 of NZ_LR130816.1, forward strand.
GCACGAGTGGCGCGCAAAGATCGACTCTGGTGTGCGGCTGGACAAGACCGACATCGTCATGGCGGAAAAGCTGTACGTGGAGGCGGCCAACAACAAGGATACCGCCACGGCCATGCAGCTCCTCTCCGAGATCGCCATGGCGGGTACCCAATCCGGCCAGATCGTGCAGGCCATGACCATGCTCAAGAACATGACACCGTCCGGGCAGCTCTACTACCTGCAAAAAACGGTGGATCGTTTCAACACGGAGCACAAAGACCTGCGCCTTCTGGGGAAGGAAATCACCATTGACCCCGCACTGGCGAGAAAGCTGCTGGAGGCCAAGACCCAGGAGGAGATCGACGCGGCGATGGGTGAGCTCATCCAGAACATCGCAGACCAGCTCCCCGTGACGCTGCTCGACCGCTGGAACGCCTGGCGGTACCTGTCCATGCTGGGCAACCCCAGAACGCACGTCCGAAATTTCATGGGAAACGCTGTCTTTGTTCCCGTCCGGCTGGCCAAGGACGTGCTGGCGACCATAACGGAGAGCCAGCTCCAGCGCGCCGGTATCATCTCCCAGGAGGAGCGGACCAAGGCGTTCAGCACGAAGGAGACCCGGGACTTCGCCAAGGCGGATGCAGTCGAAATGGAACGAATCCTGCGTGGCGGCGGAAAGCAGAACATCGCCGACCAGATCCGGGACGCACGGAAGATCTTCGGCGACACACCCATCGAGTGGCTGAGCCGGAAAAACTCTGAGCTGCTGGAGCGGGAGGACTGGTTCTTCCTGCGCGGTGCCTACGAGCACGCGCTGGCCGGATTCCTGGCCGCGCGGAAGGCGGACGTCAGTACCCTCAGCGGCGCTGACGCCACCCGAGAGGGCCGGGCCCTCCTGAACGAGGCTCGGGCCTACGCTGTGCGCGAGGCGCAGAAGGCCACCTACCGCGACGCCAGCAAATTGGCTTCCAACCTGAACCACCTCAAGCGGACGGGCGGCCCTGCCGCGCAAATCTTCCTGGACGGCATGGTCCCCTTCACCAAGACCCCCATCAACATCATCAAGCGCGGCGTTGAGTACAGCCCCGTGGGCCTGATCGTGAATATTATCCGGGACCTGAAGCGGGTCCGAAAGGGTGAGATCACTGCCACGGAAGCTGTGGACAACATCTGTGCGGGCCTTACCGGGACCGGTGTTTCCGCTATGGGGTGGTTCCTGGCCAGCAGTGGGTGGCTGGTCGGCGGCCTCGGAGATGAACCCGAAGACGAGTTCCAGGAGCTCCAGGGGGAACAGTCGTACTCCCTGCGGATCGGAGACGTGAGCTACACCATTGACTGGACCGCCCCCGTCGCGCTGCCCCTATTCGTGGGCGTGGAGGCATATCGGGCCAGGGCCAGTGAGTTCAGCGCCGGTGACCTGCCGGACGCCATCGCCACACTACTGGAGCCGGTTCTGTCCCTCTCCATGCTGGACGGCCTTAATAAGACTCTGGCATCGGTCCGCTACGACAGTGCGGACCAGGCTCTCGCGAACATCCTTAAAACGGTGGGCGGCAGCTACCTGACGCAGGGCGTTCCCACGCTCTTCGGGCAGGTCGCGCGCACCATGGACGACAGCCGCCGGACCAGCTTCACCCCCACAGGGATGGGCAGCCTGCAAAGCTGGGCATCCCGGACCTACCAGACCTCTGTTCTCGGTAAGATCCCGGTTGCCTCTGAGCAGCGTATGCTCTACATCGACGCATGGGGGCGGAGCGACACGGAGCCCAACATCGCGTTGCGGGCGCTGGAGAACTTCCTGTCCCCCGGGTACGCGAACACGATCCAGACCACCAGCGTGGATCGTGAGCTCATCCGGCTGGCAGAGGAAACGAAGGACACCGGTGTGTTCCCGAAGCGGGCCGCGAAATACTTCACGGTTGGCGGAGAGCAATACGCTATGACGCAGGATGAGTACGAGGACCACCTCATCGAGCGCGGGCAAATGTCCTACCAGCTGGTGTCCGACCTTACGAGCACCCCGGACTACGCCAGGCTGCCGGATACTGCAAAGGTGCAGGCCGTGCAGGCGGCGTACACCTACGCATCTGAGCTGGCCAAGTACCACACCAATTCCGGTTACGACGCCGACTCCCGGGTGCTTCGGCTGAGAGCCGCTGAGGATGAGCTGAACCTCGACCCCAGCGACTACTTTATCGCCAAGGCGCTCTCCAAGCAGAGCGGGGGGTCGCTCCGGGAAGCTGCCCTGGGCGCTGGCTTCGACCCGGCCACGACCGCATCCGTCATCGCCGCAGACTTTAGCGCGCAGGGTTCCTTCACAGACCCGTACACGCCGGGATATGAGTATGTCCTGAGCAGCGCGCAGAAGGAGCGGTATGAGTCCATGTTCCGTGAGAAGTTTGTTACCGCCTACACCGACTACGGGCTGGAGGGACTGACTGGAACGGAACTTTCCGACGAGGTATCCGATCTGGTGTCGGAGGTTAACGCCGAGGTAAAGCGCGAGATGTCTGACTGGCTCTACGGGCAGGGCATCAGCCCGACCCAGAAGAAATGAGAATGGCCGCTGCGGATAAACACCGCAGCGGCCTTTTTTATTGCCTGAAAAGTGTGCAACAGGTTGCAACAGCACAGGGCATAAGCCCTCTTTTATGGCCACTTTTCAGCCCTAATAGGCCGAAAAGCACACCGGGTCAAAAATCCTCCTATCCGCCGTGCCGCAGTCGATTGCGGCGTTTTTTATCCTACTGCCTCCCAACTATTCACACTTTGTTTACGTTTGCTTTCTTGACGAGTACACATCCTACGGCTATGATAAATACATGAAAATCAAGGCGTATCAGCACCTGAACGGAAGGAGGCAACGGCCATGAACTTCATACAACGGCTCCTTTATGGCCGGTATGGCTGGGATCAGCTCAACTTCTGCCTCACCGGAGTTGCACTGGTCCTCTATCTTTTGGACCTGTTCCTGGACGCTTCCCCCCTCTATTTCCTCTATCTCCTGTGCATCCTAGTGGTGCTCTTCCGGGTCCTCTCCCGGAACTACGCCCGGCGCCGGGCAGAGAACGCCAAGTTTCTCACCGTGGCGGGACCGGTCATCCGCTGGTTCAAACTCCAGCGCACCATCCACCGGGATAAGGAGCACCGCTATTTCAAGTGTCCCAACTGCGGTCAGCAGCTCCGGGTCCCCCGGGGTAAAGGCAAGATCTCCATTACCTGCCGCAACTGCGGCGTATCCTTTGACGAAAAGACATAAAAAAGGCCTGCACCTTTCGGTGCAGGCCTTTTTATGCTTTTTAGTAGCAGGCGATGTTGCTGTCGGTACGGGACTCGGTGCCGCCCACCAGCACGCCGTTGTCCAGCCGGACGATCATCTGGCCCCGGCCGAAGCTGGGGGTGGACAGGTCGGCCCGGATGTCATGGCCCAGGCGCTGGAGCTTGCGGGCCATCTCCATGCAGAACCGGGTCTCCACGGTGACGGTATTGTCCCGCATCCACTGCCAGCGGGGAGCGTCCAGGGCCTGCTGGGGGTCCAGATGGAAGTCCACGTAGTTCATGACCACCTGGACATGGCCCTGGGGCTGCATGTAGCCGCCCATGACGCCGAAAGGACCCACGGCCTTGCCGTCCTTCATCAGGAAGCCGGGGATGATGGTGTGGTAGCTGCGCTTGCCGGGCTTGAGGGCGTTGGCGTCCTTCTCATCCAGGGAGAAGTCGTGGCCACGGTTCTGGAGGGAGACACCGGTGCCGGTGACCACCACGCCGGAGCCGAAGCCCATATAGTTGGACTGGATGAAGGAGACCATGTTGCCCTCCCCGTCGGCGCAGCAGAGGTAGACGGTGCCGCTCTTGGGGGGGATGGAGTGGGTATAGACCTGAGCGGTCTCCCCGATCTCGGCAGCGCGCTGGGCGCCGTAGGCGGGGTCTAAGAGCCGGTGGTAGTCCAGCTCCATGTGGTCGGGGTCGGTGACATAGTGGAAGGCGTCGGCAAAGGCCATCTTCATGGCCTCCAGCTGGCGGTGGTAGGTGAGGGCGCTCTCCTTCTCGGGGAAGTCGAACTCCTTGAGGATGTTGAGGGCCATGAGGGCCACGATGCCCTGGCCGTTGGGGGGGATCTCACAGACCTGGTAGCCGTGGTAGTCCACTTTGATGGGCTCCACCCACTTGGCCTGGTAGGCGGCCAGGTCCTCATACCGCAGGTAGCCGCCGAACTTCTTGCTGTCGGCGTCGATTTTTTTGGCGATCTCCCCGGTGTAGAAGGCGGCAGCATCGGTCTCACCGATGGCCTCCAGGGTGTCGGCGTGGTTGGGCAGGCGGATCAGATCGCCCGCCTCGTAGGGCTTGCCCTCGGGGGTGAAGGTCTTGTACCACTCGTCAAAGACGGGGCCGGTGCAGGTTTTTTGGAACTTGTCAAAGGCCCGCTTCCACATGACGGCCAGGTTGGGGGAGCAGGGGTAGCCCTCCCGGGCGTAGCGGACGGCGGGGGCCACGTTCTGGGCCAGGGTCCGCCGGCCGAAACGGCGTGTCAGCTCGGCCCAGGCCATGGGGGCGCCGGGCACCGTCACCGGAGTCCAGCCGTAGGTGGGCATCTTGCCGTTTTCATCGCTGCCGTCGGCCAGCAGCTTCTCGATGGAAGCAGCCATAGGGGCGGGGCCGCTGGAGTTGAGGCCGTAGAGCTTCTGGTCCTTGGCCGACCAAACCAGGGCGAAGGCGTCGGAGCCGATGCCGTTGGCGGAGGGCTCCACCACGGTGAGGGCGGCGGCGGCGGCCACGGCGGCATCCATGGCGTTGCCCCCGTTTTGGAGGGCCTCCAGACCGGCGGCGGCGGCCTGAGGACTGGAGCAGTTCACCATACCACCCCGGGCATAAATGGGGTAGCGCTGAGAGGAATAGGGCTGGTAGACGGGGTCGAAGGGCGTATACATAGGTCGGCCTCCTTATTTTTTCTGAATAACGTGCCATTTCCTGGGGCGCAAAGCGCCCCAGGAAATGAAATGTATCAAAGAACAATCAGCGTTGTTTTTTATAGAAAAGCCTCGCAGAGTTCCGTCGTCCGCAGACGACGGAAGGAAGTGCAGTCTGTTTTTCCCGGCGACATGTGCGTCGGGAAAAACACTGCTCAGGCCGCAAACGTGCGAGCGCAGCGAGTGCGATGCAGCGGCCTGCATCCCCTTCGAGCACGTGCTTGCACGTGCGAGAGAGTCTGTCGACTTTGTCGACAGACTCAATTTCCTGGGGCGCAAAGCGCCCCAGGAAATGAAAAAGGTCCTTATTTGTTGTCGTAGAGGTGGCAGGCCACAAAATGGCCGGGCTCCTTCTCCACGATAGGGGGCTTCTCTTTGGTGCAGATGTCCATGCACTTGGAGCAGCGGGTGTGGAAGGGGCAGCCCTTGGGGGGATTCATGGCGCTGGGCACGTCGCCCTCCAGCACCGACTCGGTGGAGTGCTCCTGGCCGATCTTCAGCCGGGGCACAGCGGCCAGCAGGGAGTCGGTATAGGGGTGGAGGGGGTTGTGGAAGAGCTCCTTGCTCTCGGCCAGCTCGCAGACGTTGCCCAGGTACATGACCACGATGCGGTCGCAGAAGTGCTTGACCACGCCCAGGTCATGGGTGATGAAGAAGTAGGTGAGGTGCTTTTCCACACTGAGCTCGTTGAGCAGCTGGAGGATCTGGGCCTGGACGGACACGTCCAGAGCGGAGACAGACTCGTCCAGCACTACGAACTTGGTGTCCAGGGCGATGGCGCGGGCGATGCCCACACGCTGCTTCTGACCGCCGGAGAGGGCGTGGGGGTAGGAGTAGTAGTGCTCCCGCTTGAGGCCCACCTTTTCCAGCAGCTCCATTACCTTTTCCTTCCGCACATCGGCGGGGTAGTCGGTATTGATGACGTAGACCTCTTCGATGGACTTGCCGATGGACTGCCGGGGGTCCAGACTGGCGGCGGGGTCCTGGAAGATCATCTGCATCTCCCGGCGCATGTCCCGCATCTCTTCCTTGGTGAGCTTGCCCAGGTTGATGCCGGTCTCATAGTTGCCGTCCAGCTTGGCCTGGTAGGCGGGGTCCAGGGTGCGCTCGGTGATGGGGAGGACGTCCTTGCCTTGGTAGTCCTGCCACGCCTTGACCCGGAAGCCCTTTGCGGCCTCCACATGGCTCTGGGCCTCCTTGCGGGCGGCCTCCATCTTCTCCTTGAGGGCGGCGTCGGCCTTGCCGGCCACTCTGCCCTCCTCGTACTGCTTCTCCAGGTCCCGGAACTTCCGGATGGACTCGGCGGCCTGTGCAGTCTCCTTCTGGGCCTTGTCGTAGAGGGCCTGGATGGCGGGCAGATCCTTGCAGAGGATGAGGGAGCCCACGGTCCGGGAGCCCTCACGCAGCTGCCGGGAGGCGTCCTTCTTCAGCTCCTTGGACTTGAACTCCAGGGCGCTGAGCTTCTTCTGAAGGGCGGCCTCCTTCTTTACCTCCTTGTTGGAGCCCAAGGCGGAGAGGGCGTCGATCTCCTTCTTCAGGACCTCCGCCTTCTTGTCCACCTCCAGGGACTTCTGATAAAACTCCCCAGCCTTCTTCTGGTACTCGGGCAGCTTGGCCACCTCTTTGGCCAGATATTTGGGGCACATCTCGTCCCGGGTGCGGCCGTGGTAGATACACGCACCGCTGGTCTGGGGGTAGAGCTGGAGGATGACGCGGCCCAGGGTGGACTTGCCGCAGCCGGACTCGCCCACCACGCCGAACTTCTCCCCCTCGTAAATGGAGAAGGACACGTCCTCCAGGGCCTTGATGCTCACGCCCCGGCGGACGGGGAAGTATTTTTTCAGCTTCTTGAGCTCAAGAAGCACCTTTCTCTCGTCACTCATTTCCCGCGCTCCTCCTCCACTTTATGGCAGCAAACCGTATGGCCGGGCTCGATCTCCAGCTCGGCAGGGACCTCCGTCCGGCACCGCTCGGTGGCGTAGGGGCAGCGGGGGTGGAACCGGCAGCCGCCGATGTCCTCGGTGATGTTGGGGAAGGTGCCGGGGATGGGCTGGATGTCGAAGTCGTCCTCGTCCACGTTGGGCACCGCCTTCATCAGGCCCACGGTGTAGGGGTGGAGGGGCTTGGCGAAGATGGTCTCAATGCTGCCCTCCTCCACCTTCCGGCCGGAGTACAGGATGATGACCCGGTCGGCGATCTCGGCCACCACGCCCAGGTCGTGGGTGATGAAGAGGACGCCGGTGCTCACGTCCTTCTTGAGCTTGTTAAGGAGCACCAGCACCTGCTTCTGGATGGTCACGTCCAGGGCGGTGGTGGGCTCGTCGGCGATGAGCAGGCTGGGCTCCACCGCCATGACCATGGCGATCATGATGCGCTGGCGCAGGCCGCCGGAGAGCTGGAAGGGGTACTGCTTCATCCGGTCCTCCGGGTTGGCGATGCCCACCTTCTCCAGGTAGGTGACGGCCACCTTCCAGGCCTCCTCCTTGCTGAGGCCCTTGTGGAGCCGCAGGCCCTCGGTGAGCTGACGGCCGATGGTCAGCAGGGGGTTGAGGGCGGTCATGGGCTCCTGGAAGATCATGCCCATCCGCTTGCCCCGGAGCGCGTTGCGCTCCTTGGGGGACATGGTGGTGAGCTCCTGGCCGTTCAATTTGATGCTGCCTGAGACCACCCGGCCGTTGTTGGGCAGCAGGTCCATGATGGACAGGGTGGTGACGCTCTTGCCGCAGCCCGACTCACCCACCATGCACACGGTCTCGTTCTCGTTGATGTCGAAGGAGATACCCCGCAGCACCTCGTATTCCTTTTTACCGATCCGGAAGGTGGTGACCAGATCCTTCACCTCAAGCACTTTTCCCATAGGAAGATCTGCCTCCTTGCTGTGTCCTAAGGTCCGGTCTCCGCCCGGAGGCGGGGAACAGACCTTAAGACACATGTCCATGTGTCTTAAGTCCGGTGGACCCGGCGGGCAGCCGCCCGCCGGGGACCGGAAATGTACCAATCAATTACGCGGCGTACTGGAAGTCGCAGATGTAGAAGGTGCCGCCGGCGTCCAGGGTGACGTTGGTGTACTCATTGCTGTAGCAGAAGAGGTTGGTGGAGTTGTAGATGGGCTGGATGTAGGCCTCATCCATCAGCACCGCGTTGCAGTTGAGGAGGTTCTCGGTACGCACGGCGGTGTCGGAGGTGGTCTTACTGGCGTCGATGTAGCCGTCCACCAGGGCCCAGTCCTCGGCGCTCAGGCGCACGCGGCGCTGGCCGTTCACGGAGTGGAAGTTGGGCTCCATGAGCTCGGTGCCGTCACGGGTCACGTTGGACCAGGCGGCCAGGGTGATGTCGAAGCGGCCGTCCACCTTGCTCTCGGTGAGCCAGGCGGACCAGTCCATGGTCTCGATGTTCACGTTGTTGAAGCCGGCGTTGGTCAGGCTGGACTGGAAGTACTCGCCCATCTTGGAGTAGACGGGAGTGGAGGGCACCAGGAAGGTGATCTCCTCGTCGGCCCAGCCGGGATGCTCGTCCAGGATGGCCTTGGCACCCTCGGGATCGTAGGCGATGTTGTGCTCCTCAGCGGAGGGATCATAGCCGAAGATCTTGGGACCAATGACGGAGTTGGCCACCTCGGCGTAACCCTGCATCATGTACTCCACATAGCCTTCCTTGTCGATGCCCTTGGCCAGAGCGATACGGAAGTCCTTCTCGGCCATGATGGGGTTGACGGAGGAGTCACCGCGCAGGGCCATGTAGTAGATCTGGGCGGCCTCAGAGGTGGTGACGGTGAGAGCGGAGTTGTTCTCCACGCGGGAGAGCTGCTCCACGCTGATCTTGGGCATGAAGTCGGCCTCGCCGGTCTCCATCCGGGACACGGCGGTGGACTCATCGGTGATGATGGTCATGGTCACGTCCTTGATGGCGGGCTTTTCACCCCAGTAGTCCTCATTCCGGGTCAGCACCACGTTGGAGCCGGACACGGAGGAGACGAACTTGTAGGGACCGGTGCCGCAGGGCTGAGTCATCAGGTCCTGGTTCTGCTGGGCAGTGGGGGAGACGATGGCGGAGTTGGTGTGGGCCAGCTTGGCGGTGAACACACCGTCCTCATAGAGGAGATGGAACACGATGGTGTAGTCGTCGGGGCACTCCATGGTGTCGATAGAACCGGCGATGGAGGCGCGGGCGGAGCCGAAGTCGGGGTCCTTGATGAGGTCAAAGGTGTACTTCACGGCTTCGGAGTTGAAGGGGGTGCCGTCGTGGAAGGTGACGCCCTCACGCAGCTTCACGGTGACGGTGAGGCCGTCCTCGGAGTACTCAGGCATCTCGGCAGCCAGCAGAGGCATGTACTCATCGGTCTCAGGATCGATGCGGTACAGCGTCTCATAGATCTGGGCGTTGACATAGGTGGAGGCGGAATCGTTGGTCCGCAGAGGATCAAAGCCGGTAAAGGCGGCAGTCAGGGCCACGTTGAACATCTTGCCGTCGGTGGCGGCGGCATCGCCGCTGCCGGAGGCGGCAGGCTCGGTGGCGGGGGTGGTGGTGCCGCTGCAGCCAGCCAGCAAAGAGACAGACAGGGCGCAGGCTGCGGTCAGGCTGAGCAGCTTTTTCCAGGATCTCATTTCTACTTTTCTCTCCTTTTGATTTTGTTATATGTCACCGCAGTGGGTGTGCATATCAAACGCAAGAGCGGGGAGACGGGGCTGCCGGAACGGCACCGGTCTTCTCCCCCATGTCAGGCGCCGCCTTTTTAAGGGGTGTCTTAGGCTGCAGAGCGGTCCCCGGCGGGCGGAGCGGCCCGCCGGGACCTACACGCGCCGGAGCGGCACTCAGCTGGCGTACTCAAAGTCCATGACATAAAACGCGCCGCCGGGGTCACGGGTGATGTTGGTGTACTTGTTGTTGTAGCAGAAGATGTTCACGGAGTTATAGACAGGCTGGACATAGCCCTCCTCCATGAGCATGTTGTTGCAGGCCTGCAGGTTCTCGGTGCGGACGGCAGTGTCGGAGGTGGTCTTGCTGGCATCGATATAGGCGTCCAGCTTGGCGGCATCCTCCTCGGTGGCCCGCATGCGCTTCTGACCGTTGACGGAGTGGAAGTTGGGCTCCATGAGCTCGGAGCCGTCACGGGTCACATTGGACCAGCCGTACACGGTGATGTCAAAGCGGTTGTCCACCTGACTCTCGGTGAGCCAGGCTGTCCAGTCCAGGGTCTCGATCTGCACGTTGTTGAAGCCGGCGTCCTTCAGGCTGGCCTGGAAGTATTCGCCCATCTTGGCGTAACCGGGGGTGGAGGGCACCAGGAAGACGAGCTTCTCATCGGCCCAGCCGGGATGGGCGTCCAGGATGGCCTTGGCACCCTCGGGATCATAGGCGATGTTGGCCTCCTCAGCCTCGGGGGTATAGCCGAAGATCTTGGGACCCAGGACAGAGTAGGCGGTCTCCGCGTAGCCCTGCATCATGTACTCCACATAGCCCTCCTTGTCAATGCCCTTGGCAATGGCGATGCGGAAGTCCTCTTCGGCCATGATGGGATTGGCAGAGGAGGAGGCGCGCATGCCCACATAATAGAGGGCGGCAGCCTCAGAGGTAGCGGCGGTGAGGGAAGCGTTGCTCTCTACGCGGGAGAGCTGCTCCACACTGATGTTGGGCATGAAGTCGGCCTCTCCGGTCTCCATCCGGGACACGGCGGTGGACTCATCGGCGATGTAGGTCATGGTCACGTCCTTGATGGCAGGGGCCTCACCCCAGTACTCGTCGTTCCGGGTGAGAACCACGTTGGAGCCGGAGACGCTGCTCACGAACTTATAGGGGCCGGTGCCGCAGGGGTCCACCATCAAATCCTGGTTCTGCTGGGCGGTGGGGGAGACGATGGCGGAGTTGGTGTGGGCCAGCTTGGCGGTGAACACGCCGTCCTCATAGAGGAGGTGGAACACAATGGTATAGTCATCGGGGCACTCCATGGTGTCAATGGAGCTGGCAATGGAGGCACGGGCGGAACCGAAGTCGGGGTCCTTGATGAGGTCGAAGGTGTACTTCACGGCCTCGGAGTTAAAGGGAGTGCCGTCGTGGAAGGTAACGCCCTCACGCAGCTTCACGGTAACGGTGAGGCCATCCTCGGAGTACTCGGGCAGTTCGGTGGCCAGCAGAGGGTCATACTCGCCGGTCTCAGGATTGATACGATAGAGGGTCTCGTAGATCTGGGCATTGACATAGGTAGAGGCAGAGTCGTTGGTCCGCAGGGGATCGAAACCTGTGAAAGCGGCGGTGAGAGCGATGTTGAACATCTCTCCCCCAGCGGTCTCATTGCCGCTTTCGGTACCGGCGGGCGCAGTTGTACTGGAAGTCGTCGTACCACTACAGCCGGCCAGCAGAGAGACAGACAGAACGCAGGTCACGCTGAGGGTAAGCAGCTTTTCCCATAACTTCATTTTTCTTCTCTCCTTTTGTTGGTTTTATATGACGCTGCCTTTGGCTGACATATCGGTTGGCAATCAGTCCTTCAGACTGGGGTCCAGAATGTCGCGCAGCTTGTCGCCCAGGATGTTGAAGCAGATCACGGTGATCATCACGGCGATGCCGGGGATGAAGATCAGGCTGGGGGCATCCCACAGGTACTGCTTGCCGGTGGCGATCATGCCGCCCCACTCAGGCTGGGGCGGGACCACGCCCATGCCCAGGTAGCTCAGAGTAGAGATGGAGATGATGGAGGTGGCCATACGCATGGTGGCGATGACGATGATGACGGGCAGGCAGTTCTTGAGGATGTGGATGAAGATGATGCGGGAGTCCTTGGCGCCCAGGCTGCGGGTGGCCATGATGTAGTCCTCCTCTTTGACCTGGAGGACCTTGCCGCGGACCATCCGGGCGAAGGAGGGGATGGACCAGATGCTGATGGCCAGCATGGCGTTGAAGGTATTGACACCCAGCATGGCGATGATGAGCATGGCCAGCAAGATGCCGGGGAATGTAAACAGCAGGTCCATGATGCGCATGATGGGGTTGTCCAGCCGCTTATAGTAGCCGGCCAACAGACCGCAGATGACGCCGGCCACCAGGCCCATGGCGGTGGAGACAAAGCCCACCATCAGGGAGACCCGGCCGCCATAGAGGAGACGGGACAGCACATCGCGGCCATACTCATCGGTGCCCAGGATGTGGCCGGGGACATACTGCTTGTTGGGATTATAGTCGGGGTCGTTGGGGTCTGTGACCACCGTCCACTGGGCCCAGAAACCGGGCCGCAGGCGGATGGAGGGGTCCTGCTCGTCATAGCCGTAAGGGGCAATGACGGGGGCCAGAGCCACCAGGATGATCTCCAGGATCAGGATGATAAAGCAAAGTGTGGCCAGCTTGTTCTGGAAGAGCTTCCGGAAGGCCACGCGGATGGGGTTCCCGTGCTTGTTGTCCATCGTGTGAGTCCCTCCTTATTCGTAGCTGATCCGCGGGTCGATGACGCAGTAGAGGATGTCCACGATCAGGTTGATGATGATGAAGATCGTGGCGATGACCAGCACCGTGCTCTGGACCACGGGGTAGTTGCGGTTGTTGATGGCGGTGATGAGGTAGGTACCCACACCGTTGATGACGAAGACCTGCTCGGTGATGATGGCGCCGCCCAGCAGGCCGCCGAAGCTGGTGCCGAACTGGGTCACCAGAGGGATGAGGGCGTTGCGCAGGGCGTGGCCGAAGATGATGGTGTTCCGCTTCAGGCCCTTGCTCTTGGCGGTGCGGATGTAATCGGACTGGAGCACATCCAGCATGGCAGAGCGGCCGATGCGGGTGAAGCTGGCCACGGTGGCGGTGCTCAGTGCGATGGCGGGCAGAATGGCCTGCTTAAAGCCGGTGGGTGTCCAGAAGAAGTGGGTCATACCGCCGGTGGGCAGCCACTCCAGCTTCACAGCAAAGACGTACATCAGCAGGGTGCCCAGCAGGAAGTTTGGGATGGAGATGCCCACCAGAGAGCCGGTGGTCAGGATGTTGTCGGCCAGTTTGTCCTTCTTCAGGGCGGTGATGATGCCGCAGGGAATGCCCACCAGCACCGCGATGATGATACTGGCGGTGGCCAGGTTCAGGGTGTTGGGCAGACGAACCAGGATCTCATCCAGAATGGGCTGCCGGGTGGTGTACGAGGTGCCCAGGTTCAGCGTGAGCAGGTTCCTTAAATAAATGAAATACTGCACAAAAAACGGCTTGTCCAGTCCCAGGCTGGCCCGTACCACTTCAATGTCGGCTTCCGTAGCACTGGGACCGGCCACCATGGCCGCCGGATCGCCCGGAGCAATGTAAAGACTGGCGAATACGATAAAGCTCATGCCCAGCAGCAGCAGGAACATCAGCAGGATCCGCTTGATGATGTATCTTCGCATGACGACGCCTCCCGAGAGATGAGCACCCACGGTCCGTCCCTGGCGGTCAACCGTGCGGCAATAATTGCTTATTATGATAAATCGCGCAACGAAATTTTGCAACACTTTACAGTGGCATATTGTTAAAGTTTCTATTTTCTACAATTTGAGACTGTATAAAATAAATATTTTTAGCAGATTAGCTCATAATTTGGAATTTAATTTCATCCGTTTTTTCTCTTTCCTGTCCGCCGTTTAGGACTTTTAAACAAATTAGTCCTTCCATACAAGGCCGAAATCGTTTATAATACTACCAACGAAGGAAAGAGCAGGCCGCATTTCCCGCGGCCGAGAGGAGGTTCCCATGGAGGCACTTCGGCGTGAGGCGTTGGGTTTTATGCGGACATTCCAGCGTATGTATCTGGAACAGCGGGACATCCAGGGTTTGTTGTCCATTATGGACCCGGAGGTGACCTGGATGGGCAGCGGCGGCATGCTGCCCCGTCATGGCTTGGCGGAGACCGGCGCCGATCTGGAGGCGGAACTGCGTGAATATCCAAGTCCTTTCCTGATCACAGAGTCCAAAATGGACGCCATCCCTCTCTCATCAGACGCCTGCATCGTCACGGGCAGGCTGTGCGCCCGGCCGGTGGAGGGAGCCGCCGTGGCCGGCCTGCGCTGCCGCATCACCCTGGTATGCGCCCGGGGCGAGGGCGGCATGCGCCTGATGCATCTGCACATATCGGCTCCCGACCGGGACCAGGTTTGGGGCGAGCACTATGTCCGGGAGCGCACCCTGCGGGAGCAGGAGGCCATCCGCCGTCAGATCGACCACGTCCGCACACGGCTGGAGGAGCGCAGCGCGGAATTGGAGGATCTGATGGAACACATCTCCGGCGGTATGCATCAGTGCAGCATCGATGGAGGCCTCACCCTTCTCAGCGTCAGCCCCAGTTTTTTGAATCTGTGCGGTTACAGCCGTGAGGAGCTGCGCACCCGTTTTCAGGACCGGCTCATAGATCTGATCTGCCCCCAGGACCGGCCTCAGGTCCTCCAACAGCTCCACGGCGCCCTGGCGGCCGGCGAGAGCGTGGAGCTGGAATACCGCATCCAGCGGGGGGACGGCCAGACGGCATGGCTGCTGTCCCGCGGTACGATACATACCGGCGCCGACGGCCAGGAGAGCATTTACAGCGTCGTGCTGGACGTCACCCGCCGCAAGCATATGGAGGAAGACCTCCGTCTCTCCCTGGAGCGCCACCGCATCATTATGGACCAGTCCACCGATGTGATCTTTGAGTGGGACCTGGCGGCAGACAAGCTCTTTTTCTCCTCCAACTGGAAGAAAAAGTTCGGCTACACACCGGCTTCCGACCACCTTTCCCAGCGTCTCGGTACCTCCGTCCATATCCACCCCGACGACAGAGACGGTTTCATGGCTGCCGTGGGCGCCCTGACCACCGGCACCCCCTACGTCGAGCTGGAGCTGCGGCTGCAGGGCCGGGGTGACCGGTATTTCTGGTGCCGCATCCGGGCCACGGTACAAAATGACACATCCGGCACCCCCATCAAGGTGGTGGGCATCATTGCCGACATCGACGCCGACAAGCGCCATCAGCAGCAGCTCATGGACCAGGCCTCCAAGGACGCCCTCACCGGACTCCTGAACCGCTCCACCCTCCAGGCCCGGGTCGAGGCCCACCTGATGGAGAGCCTCGGCCCCCACGCCCTCATGATTATGGACCTGGACGGCTTCAAGTCCATCAACGACTGCTTTGGCCACATGTGCGGCGACGCCGTCCTCTCCGACACCGCCGCAGCCCTGCGGCGGGTCTTCCGCCGGGGGGATATCCTGGGGCGTATCGGCGGCGATGAGTTCCTGATCTTCCTCCCCGACGTGGGCAGCCGGGAGACCGCCGCCCGAAAAGCCCAGGAACTGTTGGCCGCCATCTCGGGCATCCTGGTCAACGACACCGCCCGGCTCTCCTGCAGCTTGGGCGTGGCCATGTCCCCCGCCGACGGCACTGACTATGAGCAGCTCTTCCAGCTAGCCGACCAGGCCCTCTATCAGGTGAAGAAGGCGGGGAAGGGGAGCTTTGCCTTCTCCCAGAGCGACGGTCACACGCCTGCCCCCCAGACCCCCGCCGCCTCCGCCGTCAACCGCACCATCGACTCCGAAGTGGGCGCGCTGGACCAGCTCCTCTCCCAGTATGCCATGCGCATGCTCTACACCTCCTCCGACATCCACACCTCCATCCGAAAGATGTTGGAGATCGCCGGCCGGGCCTGCGACGTCAGCCGGGCCTACATCTTTGAAAATGCCCCCGACGGCCAATCCTGCCGCAACACCTTCGAGTGGTGCGCCGAGGGGGTGGAGCCCCAGATCCACAACCTCCAGAACTGTGTTTACGCGGACATGGTGGACTATCCCCAGAACTTTGATGAAAACGGCATCTTCTGCTGCCGGGACATCCGTGAGCTGCCCCAGCAGAATTACAACGACCTGGCCCCTCAGGGCATCGTGTCCATGCTCCAGTGCGCCATCCGGGACGAGGGCAGGATGATCGGCTTTGTGGGCTTCGACGAGTGCCGGGTCAGCCGGATGTGGACCGATGGGCAGGCCCGCGCCCTCTCACTGGTGGCCAACCTGCTGGGCAACCAGCTGGTCAAGGAGCGGCTCAAGGAGCGCCTTGCCCTGCTGGAGCGGGAGCTGGCCCAGTGTCAGAGCGCCGCTTCCTCTCAGGAGTGACCATTTATCTGCCTTTTTGGACCGTCTGTCCCATTTTCATGGACAGGCGGTCCTCTTTTTCGTATACTGAGGGCGAAAGGAGGGAGCTTCCATGGACGTAAAGGTACGCATTGACCCCGCCGCTCCAGGTCTCTCGGTGACCATCACCACCCCCGCCATGACCGACGAGGTCCGGGCTCTGGCCGCCCGGCTCTCCAATCGGGACGCCCTCCTCATGGCCTGGGACGGGGAGACCGCCGTCCCCCTCCGGGCGGAGGACATCCTCCGGTGCTACGGGGAGGACAAGGGGGTGAAGGTCCAGACCATTGGGGGTATCTATGACCTGCGGGAGCGGCTCTATGAGCTGGAGGGCAGGCTGGACCGGCACGTCTTCGTCCGCATCTCCCACTCGGAGATCGTCAACCTCAAAAAGGTCACCGCCCTGGACCTCTCCCTCACCGGCACCATCCGCATGACTCTGTCCGGGGACACGGTGTGCTATGTCTCCCGGCGGTATGTCAAGAAGATCAAAGAGGCCATCGGTCTCTGAAGGGAGGAACAACCATGCTGTTCGACAACAGACCACAGGCCCTGCGCCGTGCCCTCGCGGGAGGGCTGGTGGGCGTGGCCGCCCATCTGCTGCTGGGCTATCTGCTGGGCTCCATCCCCCTGTTCGGGCCCGCCCATTTTACCGGCTTTGTATTCCCGAACTGTAATTTCCACTTTCAACCGGAGTGGTTGGGGGTGCTTGTGTCCTTCGCGCTCTTTGCCCTGTTCGGGGCAGAGCTTGGGATCGCCACCCTGCCCTTTGCCGGAACCGGACAGGCGCTGGTGAAGCGCACTCTGGCCCACTTCCTGACCATGGCGGCTACCGTGGCCCTCTGGGTAGGTCTCAACGCCGGTGCGGAGCGGGTGCTGTTGCCCCTGGTCCTGCTGGCGGTGTTCTACGCCCTGATCTGGCTGGGGCGCTGGGTGGGCTGGTACGCCGAGGTGGCCGCTATCCGGGAAAAGCTGGGTCTCTCCCCGGGCCCCTCCCCCCTGAAATGGAAAGAGACCCTGCCCTATGCGCCCTTCGCCCTCCTCCTCTGCCTTCTGCTCCCCGCCGGCCTCTCTTTCTTCGACGCCCCAGACGTACCGGTGCTCACCGGCCTCATCTACCTCTACCTGCTCCTCCCCGTGGGCAGCTTTTGCTCCGGCCTCTCCCTGGCCCGGCGTCAGGGCTTCTGCCCCCTCTACCCCCTCCTGTGTGCCCTCTGCTTCCTGGCCGCCGTCCCCTTGGTCTACAACGCCAGCGCCCTCCCCTTCTGCGCCGTGACCCTCTGTGCCGCCGGGCTAGGGGAGCTGACCGGCTGGCTGCTGGGCCAGGGACGGCGCAATCCGGCCCCGTGACGTTCCCTTTATCCCATACCTTCGTTTACTCAAGCTGAAAAAACAGCGGGCGCTGCCGATGGCAGCACCCGCTGTTTCGTTTCTCTATCCTATTCTTACCGTCACCGGGCGCAGACGATGCCGCCTCTACCCAGTCACAGAGCGGTACCAAAGTTCTTCTTGGTTCTTTTTCTTACAAGAAAAAGAACCAAGAAAAAGGACACTACTTTCCGATGCAGAAGCGGGAGAAGATGCGCTCCACCACATCCTCCCGGACAGCCCGGCCAGTGAGCTCCGCCAGGGCCTCCAGCGCCCCCTCCACGTCAGTGAGGACGGCGTCGGGTGTGACCCCGGCCAGGAGTCCTGTCTCGGCCTCCCGCAGGGCGGCCAGCGCCGTCTGGGCCGCCTGGGCCTGCCGGGCATTGGTGAGCATGGCCCCGGCCTCTCCGCCGCTCCCCTGGGGGAAGAGCCGTGCCACCGCCGCCCCCAGGTCCTCCAGCCCGGCGCCGGTCTTGGCGCTGAGCCGGACCATCGGCGGGGCCTGCTCCCCGTGGGCGAAAAACGCCCTGTCCCGGCCATGGGGCAGATCGGCCTTGGTGAGCACAAGCACCACCCGGGGACAGTGGGCGGCGGCCTCCTCCCAGAGGGCCAGCTCAGCCAGGAGCCGGTCCGGGTCCTCCCCTGGGTCAGAGCCGTCCATGAGCACCAGAGCCAGCTCGGCCCCGGCCAGGGCCGCCCGGCTCCGCTCCACCCCCAGCTGTTCCACCGGATCGTCGGTGTCCCGGAGCCCCGCCGTGTCGATGAGCCGCAGCAGCACGCCCCCCACTACACACCGCTCCTCCACGGTGTCCCGGGTGGTGCCCGGAATGTCGGTGACGATGGCCCGCTGGTAGCCCAGCAGGGCGTTTAAAAGGGAGGATTTGCCCGCGTTGGGCAGGCCCACGATGGCGCAGGGCACCCCTCGGGTCAAAAACTTCCCCCGGTCATAGGTGGCCAGCAGGTCCTCCAGCCCCCGCTCCGCCATCTCCAGAGCCTCCTCCAGCTCCTGGGCGCGGAAGGGGTCGATGTCCTCGTCGGGGTAGTCCAGTACGGCGTGGAAGTGGGCCAGCAGGTCCACCAGACCGCTGTAAATGCCCTCCACCCGCCTGGACAGGGCGCCGGTGAGCTGGCCCGCCGCCGTCCGGACGGCCTGGGGCGTCTCCGCCTCCAGCAGGTCGGCCACCGCCTCCGCCTGGGTCAGGTCCAGCTTGCCGTTCAAAAAGGCCCGCTGGGTGAACTCACCCGGTCTTGCAGGACGTGCCCCGGCGGCGTACAGGGCCTCCAGGCCCAGGGAGAGGACCACCGGCGCCCCATGGCACTGGAGCTCCGCCGTGTCCTCCCCGGTGTAGCTGTGGGGCGCCCGGGACACCGTGGCCAGCACCTGGTCGATGACGTTTCCCTCCTTGTCCAGCAGGGAGCCGTACACCAGACGCCGGTCCTCCGTCCCGGCCAGAGGCTTCCCGCTTCTGGCCCGGAAAACCCGGTCGGCACACTCCGCCGCCCCCGGGCCGGACAGCCGCAGGACCCCGATGGCGGATGGCACCGCCGGTGTGGAGATGGCCGCGATGAGCTCTGACATGATCCAAACCTCCCTTACATTTCCGTGTCTTTGTGGTCTTTTGTAAATTTGGCGAAAATGCCGCGCAACTTCCCCTTGACAGTCGTTTTATGTCTACCGATGTGAATAATCCACTTTTCCACGTTTACATAAACATATGTGGATAACCCTGTGGAAAATGTGGAAAACCCTTGTGGAAAGCCGCTTTTTCTCTGGGGCGCAATATGGACTGCGAATGAATACCACCCGAATATTCAATGTAGAAAAAAGCGCCGCCGTTTGGCGGCGCTCTGAGCCTGCAGGCAGATGCCGGCAGGCTCTTTCAAAAATGCAAGCATTTTTTCGAAGAGATGCAGCCTGCTGCGTCGCACTTCGTCGTCGCAAAGTCCGCACCGTTCAAAATGCCCTGCCGGGCATTTCTCACTCCGCTCGCTTGCTCCTTCTCTCCGGAGCAGACCCGCTGCGCTGGGCTCTGCTCCGGTTCCCGCCTTGGGTGGCGGGTCTTGGGCGGCCTGGCCCGCCTTAGACCTTCTCACGCAGACGCTGGGAGATCACCTGAGCCACCTTCACGCCGGAGGCGCCGGCCTGGGCCAGGCCGCGGGTGATGCCGGCGCCGTCGCCGATGGCGAACATGCCGGGCAGCTTGGTCTCCAGCTCAGGGGTGAGGGTGAGGCGGGAGGAGTAGAACTTGACCTCAGCGCCGTAGAGCAGGGTGTCGTAGTTGGCGGTACCGGGGGCGATCTTGTCCAGCTGGAAGATCATCTCGATGATATCGTCCAGCTGCCGCTTGGGCAGAGCCAGGCTCAGGTCGCCGGGGACGGCGGCGGTGAGGGTGGGCCGGGTGAAGGACTTGCTCATCCGGTGGGCGTTGGTGCGCATGCCCTTCACCAGGTCGCCGAAGCGCTGGACCAGCACGCCGCCGGCCAGCATGTTGCTGAGGGAGGCGATGTGCTTGCCGTAGCGGTAGGGCTCGTTGAAGGGCTCGGTGAACCGGTTGGACACCAGCAGGGCGAAGTTGGTGTTCTCGCTCTGGAGGGCGGGGTCGGCGTAGGAGTGGCCGTTCACGGTGTTAATGCCCTCCACGTTCTCGGCCACCACGTGGCCGTAGGGGTTCATGCAGAAGGTGCGGACCTGGTCGCCGTACTGCTTGGTACGGTAGACCAGCTTGGACTCATAGACCACATTGGTGATGTGCTCGAAGACCCGGGCGGGCAGCTCCACCCGCACGCCGATGTCCACCTGGTTGTTGATGAGGGGGATACCCAGGCGCTTGCACTCGTTGGCAAACCACTCGGCGCCGGAGCGGCCGGGCGCGGCGATGAGCCAGTCGCAGCACACCTCGTCCCCCTTCTCCAGCCCCAGGCGGTAGCCGCCGTCAGCGGCGTCGATGGTCTTGACGGAGGTGTTGAACCGGAACTCGATGCCCCTTTTCAGGTCCTCATAGATGTTCTGGAGGATCACCAGGTTCTTCTCGGTGCCCAGGTGCTTGCACCGGGCCTGGAGCAGATGGAGGTCGAACTCCAGGGCCTTCTTCTCCAGAGCCTTGGCCTCAGGGGTGGAGGTGGAGAACATCTCGGTGGTGGCGCCGTGGGCCACATTGATGGAGTCCACATACTCGATGAGGTCCATGACCTCCTTGGCGTCCATGAAGTCGGTAAGCCAGCCGCCGAAGGCGGTGGTAAAGTTGAATTTGCCGTCGGAGAAGGCGCCGGCGCCGCCGAAGCCGCACATGGTGTCGCAGACCTTGCACTGGATGCAGTCCTTCACCTTCCCCGCCACGATGGGGCAGCTCCGGCTGTAGATGTCCCGGCCCTGCTCCAGGACCACCACCTTCAGTCCGGGGTTCTGTTTCATCAGCTCGTAGCCTGCGTAGATACCGGCCTCTCCACAGCCAATGATGGCAACGTCGTATCTCTCGCTCATGATGCGCTCTTCTCCTTTGTCTGTTCTGTCCATCCCATATCCATGGGGGCATACTACTTCTAGTATAGTATAGCATGTTTTGTCAAGTCTACGCCACCCCATCCTCAAAAAAATGCCCCTCCTGGACAGGAGGGGCATTGAGCATGCTCAGGTGTTTCCAGCCTTAAAAGATGCTGCCCACGGCGGTCATGCCCTGGTCCAGGTCGGCCCGGTAGTCCGGGTCCGCAGGATTGAGGCTGTTGATGACCACGCCGTCGCTGCCGTTGTGGGCGGTGGAGTGGAGATACTTCCCTTCGCCCAGGTACATGGCCACGTGGCCGGGGAAGAAGAGAAGGTCGCCGGGCTGCATGTCGGCCCGGGGGATCTCATGGACGGGGAAGCCCTCCACAATGCCGGCGTCCCGGTAGATGACCACCCCGTTGAGGAGGTAGCTCATGGAGACCAGGCCGGAGCAGTCGATACCCATGGGGGTCTTGCCGCCCCAGCGGTAGTGGGTGCCCTGGAAGGTGAGGGCGGTCTCCACCACCGCCTTGCGCAGCTGTTCCGGGTCCTCAAACCGGGGCTTTTCGTAATATTCCCCGAGAAAACTACATTTCGTATAGCCCTCCCGGCCGTCGGGCAGCTCCACCCGGAGCCAGCCGTCGGCGTTGGGGTTCCCCACCGGGGAGACAAGCGCGCCCCGGGTGAGGGTGGCCAGGGGGAAGCAGGTCACGGCGGGGCCGGAGAGGACGTCGCAGATGCCCTTCAGGACCACCTGCTTGGGCCGCTCGCTCCAGCGGCGGACCAGGTGGTCGCCGGTGAGGACGTGCTCGGCCTGAAGATAGCCCTCATAGCGGTAGGGCGCCCGGGCCAGATACCAGCCGGGCTTGACCTCCTCCAGGAGCTCCACCACCATACCGGCGAGGACCTCATCGGCCCGCTCGCACTGGAGCTGGGGGCGGCTCATGAGGGGACAGACAGGTTCGATGACAATGGCTTTCATATCCGTTCAGCCTCCCGTGCAGAATGCCGGCGCCGGGGCGCCGTAGGTGTCATAGATGGCCTTGCCCAGCCGGCCGATAAACTGCTTTTGGCGGTTGTCGCCCTCGGCGCTGGGGCCGTCCCAGGTGAAGATACCCAGGAACCAGTCGCCGCCGGGCTGGAAGAAGACGCCGGCATCATGACTCAGGTAGTCCAGACCGCCGGTCTTGTGGGCGAAATCCACGGGGTAGGGATTGTAGCGCAGGATGTCGTCCATGGACCGCTGGCGGCGGAGCATATCCAGGGCCACAGCGGTGAGGGACTCGTTCAAAATCTCCCCCCGGCACAGCTTGCGGTAGAGGGCAAACTGGTCGGCGGCGGAGGTATAGTTGTTCCGTCCGGCGGCGATGGCGTCCCAGTCCAGCATCTGCCGCTGGCACACCGTGTGCCGGAGGCCCAGCGCGTCCCGGGCGTAGGCGTTGATGGCGTCGTAGCCCACAGTGGAGATCACCCGGTTGGTGGCGGTGTTGTCGCTCTCCACGATCATCCAGTAGAGGAGCTCCCACAGGGAGCGGCTGGTGGGGCCGTACTCAAAGACCTGGGAGTCCTCCAGCAGCACCTCGGCGGGCAGGTCCAGGGTCTGGTCCAGGGAGAGCCGGCCCTGCCGCACCTCCTCCAGGGCGGCCAGAAGCACCGGCACCTTGATGGTGGAGGCCGACACCACCTGGGTGTCCGGCTCCAGGGCCCAGAGGACCTTACCGCTCTCCACCTCACCCACCAGCACGGCGGTCTTGCAGGGGAAGGCGGCGATCTCTTGTTTCAAAAACGTATCCAATGCTTGCTCCGTCATGACGGGAGCACCTCCAGTCGTCCGGTATCGGCGTCCATGGCGGCCATGGCGCCTAAGGGCAGGGATAGGGTGGGCAGGGTGTGGCCGCAGGCCAGGCCGGACAGGACCGGCTTGCCCGCGGGGACGATGAGCTCCCGGAAGACCTCCTCCAAAGTGAGGGAGCGCTCCGGGTCCTCGGGGGAACAGTCGGTCCACTCCCCCAGGATCACCCCGGCGCAGTCCCGGAATTTCCCGGCGTTCCTGAGCTGGGTGAGCATGCCGTCAATGCGGTAGACCTTCTCCCCCACGTCCTCCAGGAAGAGGAGCTTTCCCTTCGTGTCGATCTCCCAGGGGGTGCCCAGGGAGGCGGCCAGGAGGGAGAGGTTGCCGCCGCACAGCCGTCCCATGGCGCTGCCGTGGGAGAGGGCGGTGAGGGGCCGCCCGGCGGGGTTTTCCACCGGCCCGGCCAGGGGGCCGAAAAGGCACCGCCGCAGCTGGGACATGGTGAGCTCGTCCACCGGCTGGTAGTAGTCGGAGGCAGGCATGGGGGCGTGGTAGGTGACGAAGCCGCACACCTGATTGAAGGCGGTGTGGAGGGCGGTGACGTCGCTGTACCCGGCAAACAGCTTGGGCCGCCGGGCGATGGCGTCCAGGTCCAGCAGTGGGAGGATGCGGTGGGCGCCGTAGCCGCCCCGGAGGCACAACACACCGGCGATGGAGTCATCGGCAAAGGCGGCCTGGACATCCCCGGCCCGCTGGGCGTCGTCGGCGGCAAAGTAGCCGTGGCGGCTGGTGGCGTAGCAGGAGGGGTAGGGCACCGGCTCCAGGCCCAGGGCCTTCACGGCATCCAGGGCGGGACCCAGCCGGTCGGCGGCCACGGCGGAACTGGCGTTCACCAGGGCCACCCGGGCGCCGGGGTAGAGAGGGTTGGGAACGATCATTTCCTGGTCACATCCAATGTCTGATGAGATGTCGGCTCACAGCTTGGCCCGGTAGGCGTCCAGCTCGGCCCGGCTGCCCCGGACGAAGTGGCCGGGCTCCACCTCCTCCCACAGGGGAGGATTCTGGTCGGAGTAGTTGTGGCAGCTGGGGTCGTAGACCTCAAGCACCTTCTGCCGCTCGGAGATGGGGTCGGGCTGGGGGATGGCGGAGAGGAGGGCCCGGGTGTAGGGGTGGAGGGGGTGGGCAAAGAGCTGCTCGGTCTCGGCCAGCTCCTGGAGCTCTCCCTTGTAGATGACGGCGATGCGGTCGCAGATGAAGCGCATCACAGAGAGGTCATGGGCAATGAAAAGATAGGTGAGGCCCCGCTCCTTCTGGAGCTTGGACATGAGGTTTAGGACCTGGGCCCGGATGGAGACGTCCAGAGCGGAGATGGGCTCGTCGGCGATGATGAACTCGGGGTCCAGGATCAGGGCCCGGGCGATGCCGATGCGCTGGCGCTGGCCGCCGGAAAACTCGTGGGGGAAGCGGCTGGCGAACTCGGGCAGGAGGCCCACGTCGCTGAGGGCCTTGGCCACCTTCTCCTCCCGCTGAGCCTCGGTGAGGTGGAGCTTCTGGGCGTAGAGTCCCTCGGAGATGATGTAGTCCACCTTGGCGCGCTCGTTGAGGGAGGCCATGGGGTCCTGGAAGATCATCTGGATCTTCCGGGTGACGGTGCGGTCCACCTCGTGGCTCACTTTTCCGCTGATCTTCTCTCCCTGGAACCACACCTCGCCGCCGGAGGCGGGATGGATGCGGATGATGGCCCGGCCGATGGTGGTCTTGCCGGAGCCGGACTCGCCCACCAGGCCAAAAGTCTCTCCCTTATGGATCTGGAAGGAGACATGTTTCACGGCGTGGAAGGGCTTGCGGCGGGAGCCGAAGTCCACGCACAGGTCCTTGACGTCCAGCAGGACGTTGGTGTCAGGCTTGACCACGCAGACGCACCCCCTGTTCTCTGAGCTGTTTGATATGCTCCGGCGGCTCCACCTTGGGGGCCCTGGGGTCCAGGAGCCAGGTCCGGACCTTGTGGGTGGGGCTGACCTCAAAGTAAGGAGGCCGCTCCACAAAATCGATCTTCAGGGCCTGGGGATTCCGGGGGGCGAAGGCGTCGCCTTTGACCTCGTTAAAGAGGTTGGCGGGCGTGCCGGCGATGGAGTAGAGCGGCTCTCCCTTGATGCCCAGCTGGGGCAGGGAGGACAGCAGCGCCCAGGTATAGGGATGGCGGGGATCGTAGAAGACCTCCTCACAGGTGCCGATCTCCACAATATCCCCGGCGTACATCACGGCGATGCGGTCGGCCACGTTGGCCACCACGCCCAGGTCGTGGGTGATGTAGATGGTGGTGAGGCCGTACTGCTTCTGAAGGGCCTTGATGAGCTCCAGGATCTGGGCCTGGATGGTCACATCCAGAGCCGTGGTGGGCTCGTCACAGATGAGGATCTTGGGCCGGCAGGCGATGGCGATGGCAATGACCACCCGCTGGCGCATGCCGCCGGAGAATTCATGGGGGTACTGCTTGTAGCGGCGCTCCGGATCGTCGATGCCCACATGGGTCAGAGTCTCCAGCACCACCTTCCGGGCCGCCTCGCCCTTGAGACCCTGGTGGAGGACCACCGCCTCCTCGATCTGCTTGCCGATGGTCTTGAGGGGGTTGAGAGAGGTCATGGGGTCCTGGAGGACCATGGCGATCTCTTTGCCACGGATGGCCTGCCACTCCTTTTCGGTGCGCAGCTGGGCCAGATCCATGCCGTTCTGATACTGGATGGTGCCGCTTTCAATGGCGCCGTTCTGGTCGGTGAGGCCCATGAAGGTTTTGGTAAAGACGCTCTTGCCGGAGCCGGACTCGCCCACGATGGCCAGGGACTCCCCCTGATAGAGGTCCAGGGAGACGCCGCGGATGGCGTGAAGGGTGCGGCCGCGGAGGGTGAATTTCACATTCAGGTCCCGGATCGACAAAATGACGTCATGTTCTTTTTGTTCCATCTGCCCACCTCCTCAGCTGACGTGATTTTTCGGGTCCGCCGCGTCGGCAAAGGCGTTGCCGATGACATAGAAGCAGACGGTGACGAAGGACAGGGCCACACAGGGGATGATGAGCTGATAGCTCAGGGAGGGCGTGGTCATCAGGGCCTTGCCGGCGATGATGAGGGTGCCCAGGGAGGGCGTGTAGACGGGCAGGCCCAGGCCGATGTAGGTGAGGAAGACCTCGTCGGTGATGGCGGTGGGCACTGCCAGGGCGGCCCGGAGCATGATGATGGACACCAGATAGGGCAGCAGGTTGCGGTAGACGATGCGGGGCGTGCTGCTGCCCAGGCAGCGGGAGGCCAGGTTATAGTCCCGGTCCCGGATGATGACCACCTGGTTGCGGACATACCTGGCCATCTTCAGCCACCCCACCAGACACATGGACAGGATGATGGTGCTCATGGAGGGCCGCAGGATGTAGGAGATAAGGATGAGGATGATGGTCCGGGGCACATTGTCCACGATATTGTAGGCAGAGGTGAGGAACTGATCCAGCCGGCGCACATAGCCCCACAGCACTCCTAAGGTGATGCCGATGATACACTCGGAGAGGGCCACCACGAAGCCGATGAAGAGACTGGTCCGGGTGGCGTACCAGGTCCGGGACCACAGATCCTGGCCCAGGTTGTTGGTGCCCAGGATGAAGCCTTCCACCTCACCGGGCTGCTTATTGGAGAGGGGCATGCCCGTCTCCTCGTTGTAGAAGATCTCCGTGGGGTCCTTCTGGTTGGGGAGGAAGGGCTGGATGAAGGTAAAGAGGAGCATGATCCCCAGCAGGATGATGAGCAGGCGGGCAACCTTGTTGCGCCAGAAAATGCGCAGGGTGGAGCGCCAGTAGGAGTAGTTGGAGTAGCCTGTCCGCTCGGCGGCGGCGGCGTCATAGTCGGCCAGCGTAAAGAGCTGGGGGTCCAGGGCGTCGATCTCGGCCTGGGTGAGGCCTTTGGCCTTCTTTGCCAGGTCCTCCTCCAGAGAGGCGGCCAGCTTGTCCAGCTTGCGTTTTCCGATCTGCGGCATTCAGCGTCCCCCCCTTTCCTGACCCAGCTTGATGCGCGGGTCGGCCAGTGTCATAAAGAAATCGCCCAACAGCAGTCCCAGAATGCCCACACTGGCAAAGATGAGCACCAGGGCCTGGACCATGGCGTTGTCCTGTCGCTTGATGACGTCCACCAGCAGTCCGCCCATACCCGGCACCGAGAACAGGGACTCCACATAAATGGAGCCGATGATGGTGTTGAGGAATGAGGTGGGCAGCAGCTGGATGATGGGCACGAAGGCGTTGCGCAGGACGTGGTGGTACATGATGTCCCGGCGGGAGACGCCCTTGGCCATGGCCAGCTTCACATAGTCAGAGTTGAGCTGGTCTACCATATACCGGCGCATCCACATGGCGTACTCGGCAATGTTGGCCAGAGAGAGGCACAGGATGGGCAGGATCCAGCTGGTGGGGTTAGAGCGGCTGTACAGCATGGGCAGTGCCAGAGAGCGGGAGCCCACCATCTGGATGACCAGATAGTAGACCACCACAGGCACGGCGTTGAGCAGCACGATGAAGCCGGTACCCAGCTTGTCGGGCAGACGGCCCTTGTAGCGGCTCATGACCACGCCAAGCGGAATACCCACCACCAGGGAGAGGACCATGGCCATGCAGCCCAAGGTGAGGGAGACAGGGATCTTCCGGGCCAGGATCTCCGTGACAGGCACGTTGGGCTGGTAGATCCAGGAGGTGCCCAGGTCGCCGTGGAACAGATCCCGATAGAACCGGAACAGCTGCACCGGCAGAGGATCGGTGAGTCCCAGGTTCTCCAGGCCGTTCTGAATCATCTCCGGGGTCATCTTGTCGAAGTTGGGGAAGTAGCCCTCAATGGGCATGAGGCGCATGAGGGAGAAGATGACAGCCGTGATGATGAAAAGTGCCACCACAGCGAAGGCCAGGCGTTTTAATATGTATTTCAGCATGGGGGCGCTCCTTTCGGGATACAGATTGTATGTTGAGACGAGAGCGCTGAAAACGCTCTCGTCTCAACATACAAAGCCCGGGCGGCGGGGACGTGTCCGGGTACGGACACGTCCCCCTTGCCCGGCGCGGGGGATCAGCTCTCGGCGGCAGCGGCCTCCAGGGCAGCCTGGCGGTCGGTCTCCCACTGCTCATACTGGGCGTAGTACTCGTCCATGCTGATGGGGGTATCCAGCAGATGGGCACCCTCATAGCGATAGCTGGACACGCCGAAGGGGGAGAAGGGCCGGTCGAAGACGGACAGGTCAGAGACCACGTAGCCGTTGTCGGCCTGGCGGTGGAAGGGGATGACGATGGCGTGCTTGATGAGGAAGGCCTCGGCGTTGGCAAAGGCGGTGTAGCGCTTCTCGATGTCCAGCTTCTCGTCCTTGCCCTCCTGGACCATCTTGATGTAGACGGTCTCTGGCGTACCGATGAACTTCTCCTCGTCGAAGACGCCGGCAGCCATATCTTCCTCGGTGTAGATGTAGCCGGTCAGCAGGTCAGACTGCGTGGTGAGCTCGGGCCAGCTGTAGGTGTAGCCCAGGCTCCAGGGGTCGGAGTAGGTCTCCGGGTCGGCGTAGTCAGGACCCCAGTTGCACAGCATGAGGGAGTACTCGCCGCTCTTACGGACCTCGGCCAGGAAGTTGGTGGAGGGGCCGGCTTCCACGGTGATGTCGATGTAGTCGGTGCCCAGCAGGCTCTCCAGCTGCTGCTCAATGATCTGGCAGCTCTCGCCCCAGTAGGGGGTAGCGGGGTTGTAGGGCATGAGGATCTTGATGGGGAAGGTGGCGCCGGCGGCGGTGAGCTCCTCCACGGCCTGCTCCTTATACTGCAGGGCCTGCTCCTCGTTGAAGGGATCGGTGTTGGAGATTTCGGCCAGATCGCCCATCTGGGTGTAATCCACACCGTTGTAATCCACAAAGCCCTCGGGGGTGATGGTGCGGATCAGGTTGGCCTCGGTGTTGTAGGGCTCGTAGGGGTACTCGGCCTTCTGACGGTCAATGCCGTAGGCAATGGAGAGGCGGAAGGCCTCGTTGTTGACGGCGATCTTCCAGTTGTCGGGCTCAAAGGCCTCGTCCATCTTGGGATCGAAGTTGAAGAGCCACCAGTAGGTGTAATAGGAGCTGCGGGTGGGACGGACCATGTCCTTGGTGCTGTCGTCCTCCAGCCAGGCCTGCAGCAGCTCGGCGGGGATCTTGGCCTGGTCCACGGAGCCCTGCTTGTACATGTCGGGGGCCAGCTTATTGGCCTCGGTGTTATAGGTGCGCTCGATGCGCTCGATGTAGACGTTGTCGGCGTTCCAGTAGTTGGGGTTCTTCACCCACAGCTGGCTCTCCTGGGGGTTAAACTCCTGGCAGATATAGGCGCCGTTGTAGAGCAGGGTGTCGGCGCTGGTGCCGAAGCGATCACCCACCTCAGCCAGGAAGTCGGCGTTCACGGGCATGAAGCACACATAGCTGAGCATGGACAGGAAATAGGGGGTGGGAGCGTTGAGGGTGTACTCCACCGTCATGTCGTCCACCGCGCGGACGCCGATCTCATTGGGATCGGTGATGGCGCCGGAGTAGTACTCCTGGGCGTTCTTCACCACGCTGGAAACGATGTCGAAGGTCTTGGAGTCGTTGGCAGGGTCACAGACGTACCGGAGACCGGTGACGAAGTCCTGGGCAGTGAGGTCGGCGTACTCGGAGCCGTCGCTGCGGTACCACTTCACACCCTCCCGGAGGGTAAAGGTCCAGGTGAGGCCGTCCTCGCTGGTGGTCCAGTCGGTGGCAAGACCTCCATGGGCCACGCCGAATTCGTCGTACTGGACCAGGGTGTCCACGAAGTTGGCGCACAGCTCAAATTCGGTAGCCTGAGAGGTCACCAGATAGTTGAGCGTGGTAGCCTCAGAGGCGTACAGCTCACGGAAGGTGGTGGAGGCCTGTCCGTCTCCGCCTTCACCGCCGCCGCAGGCGGCCAGACTCAGGGTCATGGCACCGGCCAGCAGGAGGGCCGTCCATCGGGTGGTTCTTTTCATGCTTTCTCCTTCTCTCCTCTTGTTTTTTGGGCGGTTCGTCCGCCCGCGGGGTCCATCAAAAGCCGCCCACGCGGCGCTGATGCGGGAGAAAGGGGTCTTGCCGGTCTGGCTTACTGCCAGTCTTTACAGGGGATATTGGTCACGCCGATGCCGGGATCGTCGCTCATGCGGATGACGGCCTCGTCGAAGACCGGCCCGCCGGTGAAGGGGTCCTCGGCACACAGGGAGGGGCCGTCCAGGTCGCAGCGGGTGATGACGCTCCGGCCCGCCGCCAGGTGGGCGGCCGCGGCCACAGAGAGCCGGGACTCCAGCATACAGCCGATCATACACTCCACGCCGTAGATCTCGGCCACATCGCAGATCTTCAGGGCCTGCCAGATACCGCCGGTCTTCATGAGCTTGATGTTGATGAGGTCGGCGGCCCCCCGGCGGATGATCTCCACCGCGTCGGCGGGGGAGAAGACCGACTCGTCGGCCAGAATGGGGGTCTGCACCCGGCTGGTCACATAGACCATGCCCTCCAGATCGTGGGCGGGCACGGGCTGCTCCACCAGGTCGATGTCCAGTCCCTTGTCCTCCATGGCCGAGATG
Source organism: Intestinimonas timonensis (assembly GCF_900626145.1). Lineage (GTDB taxonomy): Bacteria > Bacillota > Clostridia > Oscillospirales > Oscillospiraceae > Intestinimonas > Intestinimonas aquisgranensis. Next base: position 735,108 of record NZ_LR130816.1, read on the forward strand.
ATGGCCACCGCCTCCTTGGCCCGCCAGCCCTGGTTGGCGTCCACACGGAGCTTCACGTCGGGGCCCACCGCTTCCCGGATGGCGGCCATCCGTTCCACATCGGCCTTGGGGTCCTTGCCCACCTTAATTTTCAGGATGCGGTAACCGCGCTCCACCGCCTCCAGGCTATCCCGCACCATCTCCTCCACCGGATTCACCGAGATGGTGAGATCGGTCTCCAGCTCCCGCTGGGCGCCGCCCAGGGCCCGCCACACCGGGATGCCGTACCGCTTACCCCAGAGATCGTAGATTGCCATGTCCACCGCCGCCTTGGCGGTGGTGTTCTTTACCATGCAGGCCTGGAGCTTTTTCATCACCCCGTCCAAATCCTCCACCTCCATCCCCACCAGGGCGGGGCGGATGAAATCCCGGACGGCGCACTCCACGGAGCCCATGGTGTCGCCGGTGATGACAGCGGTGGGAGGCGCCTCGCCGTAGCCCACCTGGCCGTCGTCAGCCACCACCATGACAACCACGTCCTCCAGATGGGTGACGGTGCGCAGAGCCGTCTTGAAGGGGTGGCGCAGCGGAAGGGAAATGCGCCCGGTTCGAATATCCTGAATCACCATGGGTCATACCCCCTGAAATGAAATTTCAAAATTTCCAAGTTTCATAGTCTGAAAATTTGTTTCACTCTAGGACTTCACTTAGGTGAATTGTACCATGTCTTTCCCGGCTTGTAAAGAGACAAACTGGCCGCAGTCCGCCTGCCCGCCCCTTCTCAGCTCCCGGCACATGCAATTTTTACTTGGCAAAGCTGCATTGTTGGGCAGCACGCCCCAAAAACAATTTTCTTCCAAGTTTTATAAAAGTCCTTTTTTTAGGACTTTATTTCTGGTAAGATGAAGAGACAGAGAGGAGGCGATGTCCGATGGCCAGAGGCGCAGGACAAAAACAGAAGCTGCTGGTGCTCCAGAAAGTGCTGCTGGAACAGACGGATGAGGAGCATTCCATGACCACCCAGTCTCTCATCGACACCCTGGCGGCCCAGGGGATCCCGGCGGAGCGCAAGAGCATCTACAACGATATGGAGGTGCTGCGGCAGACCGGCCTGGACGTCCAGAGCCGAAAGGGAAAGGACCCGGGCTGGTTCGTGGGGGACAGGGCCTTCCAGCTCCCGGAGCTCAAACTGCTGGTGGATGCGGTGCAGTCCTGCAAATTCATCACCAAACGGAAAAGTGACGACCTCATCCGCAAGCTGGAGGGCCTCACCAGCGTCCACCAGGCCCGGCAGCTCCAGCGGCAGGTCTATGTGGACCGGCGGGTCAAGACCATGAACGAGAGCGTCTACTACTCCATTGACAAGCTCCACACCGCCCTGGCCGCCGGAAAGGCCGTGACCTTCCGCTACTTTGATTACGACGTAACAAAGCAGAAGGTCTTTCGCCGGAGCGGCCGGCGGTACACGGTCTTTCCCCACGGGCTCATCTGGAACAGCGAAAATTATTACCTGGTGGGCTGGGACGGCACCAAGAAGGAGGTGCGCCACTACCGGGTGGACAAGATGGCGGAGCTGGCCGTCACCTGCTTGAAGCTGGAGGAGGGGGAGGACCTGGACCGCTCCAGCTTCGACATGGCGGCCTATGCCGCCAAGCACTTCGGCATGTTCAGCGGCCGGGAAGGCAAGGTGCGCCTGCGCTGCGCCAACAGCATGGTGGGGGTCATGCTGGACCGGTTCGGCCAGGAGGTCATTCTGGTCCCCGACGGCCCCGACCACTTCACCCTCACTGTGGACGCGGTGGTCTCCCCCCAGTTTTACGGCTGGCTCTTCGGCCTGGGGGAAGAGGTGACCCTCACCAGTCCCGACTGGGCGGTGGAGGACTACCGGCAGCGGCTCCGGGCCGCTCTGGGGCAGGGACAATAGACAAAAAGGGCGGGCGCTCCCGGTGGGAGTGCCCGCCCTTTGTTGTAGAAAAATAGGAAATGCCTTAGATTTTGCACAAGAGCCTCGCAGAGTTCCGTCGTCCGCAGACGACGGAATCAAGTTCGATCTGTTTTTTCCGGCGACATGTGCGTCGGAAAAAACACTACTCAGCCTGCAAGCGTGCGAGCGCAGCGAGTGCGACGCAGCAGTCTGTATCTCTTCGAAAAAATGCTTGCATTTTTGAGAGAGCCTGTCGACATTGTCGACAGGCTCAGGTGGGAGCGCCCGCCCTTTATTGCGCCGCCTTCAGCTCCTCCGGCCAATACCACTGGCGGCTGCCGTCCGGGAAGAGGACCCGAAAGAGTCCGCTCTCCCCCCGCTCGATGACCTTTCCCTCCGGGGATACCACCGGACGGCACCCCACAGAGGTCCTGCCCCGGACCACCACCCGGCTCAAAAGCCCGATGGCAGCCGTTTCCACATCTGCTGTGCACATGTTCGCTTCTCCTTTCCGCATAGGGCATTCTTCCACAGCCTATGTGCAAAAGCCGGCCCGCATGCGAAAAAACCGGGAGAGTCCCGCCGTTTGATCGTCGGGACCCTCCCGGTTCTTCCACAATTTCCGTTTTCCTGTGCGGTCTTAGTCCACGCTCCACTCCAGCACGGTGCCGGTAGAGGCGTCGATCTCAAAGTCGTACTCGGTCCAGCCCACACGGTACTCGCCCTCGTACACGGACCGGCCGTCGTCCCGGTCCAGCTTGAACTCCCGGAAAGTGCCAGAGGTGGAACCGGCCCGGTCCTGCACAATGGCCTTGGCCTGGGACTCGGTGATGCTGGTGCCGGTGCTGGTAGAGGGGGCATAGTACTCGGCGTCGTAGTCATAGCTGCGGACGTCGCCGGTGATGGCATCGATCTCGTAGTCGTACTCCTTGCCGTTGGTGTAGAACTCCACCTCATACTCGGGACGGCCGTCGTCCCAGTCCAGCTTCACCTGGACGAAGGTGGCAGCGCTGCTGGAGACGCCGGCGTGGTCCAGGGCGATCTCCTTGGCCTTGGTCTCACCAATATAGTCTCCGGTGTCGCCAGAGGGGACGGTAAAGTTCTCGATGTCAAAATCCACACTGGTGATCTTGCCGGTCTTGGCGTTGATCTCGTAGTCATACTCCTTGTTTCCGGCGTAGAACTCCACCTCATACTGGGGCTGGCCGTCGTCCCAGTCCAGCTCCACCCGGACGAAGGACACGTCACTGTAAGTGAGGCCGGCGTGGTCCAGAGCGACCTCCTTGGCCTTGGCTTTGCCAATGTAGTCGCCGCTCACATCGTCCACACCGCCGGTGAGGGTAACGGTGTTGGTATTGCCGTTCCAGCTCACGTCCATGCCCAGAGCGTTGGCCACCGCCCGGACGGGGAGGTAGGTGGTGCCGTCGATGGTGAAGGGCTCCACCACGTTGCCGTCTCCATCCTTGGGGGTGACGGTCTCGCCGTTGATGACCAGCTTGATATCGGAGTAGTCCACCCGCACGTTGCGGCTGCCGGTGGCGGCCAGAGCGGGCACGGCCAGACCGGCCACAGCGGTCACCACCAGGGCGCCGGCCAGCATATCTTTCCATCTGTTCTGATTCTTCATTGTCATTTCCTCCTTGTAAAGTAAAATACGTTTTATTGACGCTCCGCGGACCGTCCGGCCCGCCGGTTCTCGTCCCTTTCTGCCTCTATAACGGACGGCGTCCCGGTTTTATCGCAGGGGTACAAAAAATTTTTTGAAAAATTTTTAGAGGCGTCCCCCGGTCGCCCCTAAACAAAAAGAGGCCCGCCCATTCGGGCGAGCCTCTCTGGTCACATTCCTGATTTGATTTTAGAAGTCGGCGCTGCCCACCGTTCTGGGATGGGGCAGGCCCCAGACGATGTCCCATCGTCCGGGGACCCCTTTGGACTTCACTTCCTCGGCGGGAGTGAATCCCGCCTGCGGCAAGGTCCCGTGCCAACAGCACAGGTCCTTGTACGGCGCTGACGCGCCGCCCCATCTCCGATGGGGCCCCCGACGTCCTGCCCGGGGCGGGCTCTGCCGGTCCGGCGCGTATTTCTTCTCTTTAGAAGTCGGCGCTGCCCACCGTTCTGGGATGGGGCAGGCCCCAGACGATGTCCCATCGTCCGGGGACCCCTTTGGACTTCACTTCCTCGGCGGGAGTGAATCCCGCCTGCGGCAAGGTCCCGTGCCAACAGCACAGGTCCTTGTACGGCGCTGACGCGCCGCCCCATCTCCGATGGGGCCCCCGACGTCCTGCCCGGGGCGGGCTCTGCCGGTCCGGCGCGTATTTCTTCTCTTTAGAAGTCGGCGCTGCCCACCGTTCTGGGATGGGGCAGGACGTCGCGGATGTTGCCCACGCCGGTGAGGTACATGACCATCCGCTCGAAGCCCAGACCGAAGCCGGCATGCTTGCACCCGCCGTAGCGGCGCAGGTCCAGGTACCACCAGTAGTCCTTGGGGTCCATGCCCAGCTCCTTGATGCGGTTCTCCAGCACATCCAGCCGCTCCTCACGCTGGGATCCGCCGATGATCTCGCCGATGCCGGGCACCAGGCAGTCGGCGGCGGCCACGGTCTTGCCGTCGTCGTTGAGGCGCATGTAGAAGGCCTTGATGTCCTTGGGGTAGTCGGTGACGAAGACAGGCTTCTTGTAGACCTGCTCGGTGAGGTAGCGCTCGTGCTCGGTCTGGAGGTCGCTGCCCCAGTCCACCTTGTAGTCGAACTTGTCGTTGTTCTTCTTGAGGATTTCCACCGCCTCGGTGTAGCTCACCCGGCCAAAGTCGGAGGAGGCCACGTGCTCCAGCCGCTCCTTCAGGCCCTTGTCCACGAAGGAGTTGAAGAAGTTGATCTCGTCGGGGCACTGCTCCAGCACGGTGGTGATGATGAACTTGATCATGGCCTCGGCCACGTCCATATCGCCCTTCAGGTCACAGAAGGCCATCTCAGGCTCAATCATCCAGAACTCGGCGGCGTGGCGGGTGGTGTTGGACTTCTCCGCCCGGAAAGTGGGACCGAAGGTGTAGACATCACCGAAGGCCATGGCGAAGTTCTCTGCGTTGAGCTGGCCGGACACGGTGAGGTTGGCGCTCTTGCCGAAGAAGTCCTGGCTGTAATCCACGGTGCCGTCGGGGTTCTTGGGCACGTTCTCCAGGTCCAGAGTGGTCACCCGGAACATCTCACCGGCGCCCTCGCAGTCGGAGGCGGTGATGATGGGGGTGTGGACGTAGACGAAGCCCCGGTTCTGGAAGAAGGTGTGGATGGCGTAGGCGGCCACGCTCCGCACCCGGAAGGTGGCGGAGAGCAGATTGGTCCGGGGACGCAGGTGCTGGATGGTCCGCAGGTACTCCACGGTGTGGCGCTTCTTCTGCAGGGGGTAGTCGGGGGTGGAGGGACCCTCCACGGCGATGGCGGCGGCCTTGATCTCCAGGGGCTGCTTGGCCTCCGGGGTCAGGACCACGGTGCCGGTGACCGACAGGGCGGTGCCCACGTTCTGTCCGGCGATCTCCTTATAATTGGCCAGGGAGTTGGCGTCCATGACCACCTGAAGGTTCTTGAAGCAGGAGCCGTCGTTGAGCTCGATGAAGCCAAAGGTCTTCATATCGCGGATGGTCCGGGCCCAGCCACAGACGGTGACCTTCTGGCCGCCGAAGCGCTCCTGGTCGGCGAAAATCTGTGCGATCTTTGTGCGTTCCATTGGGTTGATTCCCCTCTCAGCGTCATTAGTGGTATTACACAGTACCTTATATTATAACTCCTGGGACGCAAAGCCGCAAGTGCGCAGGCCGTTTTCCGCGGTCAAAACCAAAAGAAAAGTCCGCCTCCGGCGGCTGGGAACAGAACAAAAGGCAGCTGCTTTCGCAGCTGCCCCTTATTTCGGATTGGCACTGATGTAAAACGCACTGCCTCACAAGGCTGCACCCAAAACCAAATCGAAGCCCAGCGAAGCGGGTTCGATTTGGAAAGGAGGAGCAGCGGCATGAGCGCGCTCTGACTTTTGAAAAAAAGTCGGAGCAAGCGATATAAAGCTTGCTCCGACGTGGTACGCCTGAAGGGACTCGAACCCCCAGCCTTCAGAACCGGAATCTGACGCTCTATCCAATTGCGCTACAGGCGCGTACCTGTGCACCCTTTTAAGTGCCTAGTTATTATAACAACCTTTTCCTTGTTTGTAAAGGGGTATTTTTGCAAAAAACAAGGCGAGCGTCTTTTTCCGGCGGGCGTTGTCAGTATGGAATGGTGCTCCAGGTGTTAACGCCGGAGAGGTCCAGAAACAGGGGGTGATCCGGGGGCAAAAAGGTGAAAAGAATCATGGCCGCGGCCAGGGCCAGCACGGCCAGGACCGACATTGTACCCAAAAATGGGTGTTCTGAGGCATCGGAGAGGAGCTCCGGCAGCAGGAAGCCCACCGCCATGAGCACCACATAGAGCCCGATGTCCACCGCCAGAGCCTCGCCGCCCATGGTCATATGGTAGAGACAGCCGAAGCCCAGCATGGCCGCCGAGAGCACCAGCGCCGTCAGCAGCCAGGGAGTACGGCACCCCGGCGGGCCGTTTCTGGTGCGCAGGAACATGGCGGCCAGATAGGGCCAGATCAGGATCTTCAGGTGCTCCCACAGGCTCTCATTCACCGGCGAGAGCACCGCCGTCACCGGATTGGGCAGCAGCGTATACAAAAAATGCAGACAGGCGCCCGCCAGCGTGGTCACCACAAAGGTCACCAGCAGTCCCCTCGACAGCTTGGGCATATGCCATCTCTCCCTCCCGCAGCCGCCCGGGGTGGGACGGCCTTCTGAGATATGGTATGCGCCCAAAGCCCGTTTATGAACCCGTCCGCCTTTTTTCTGAAAAACCGGTAAAAACCGCCGTGGCCGCCGCCGCCGTCCCCCGTCATTCGGTGCTTTCCACCTCTTCCCATGCCAAAGGTGTGTTTCATTGCCAGTCCCGGGGCGGCGTTTTTCCCGTCCATGGCGGCCATATTAGCTCTGACGGCTGTTTTTTGATCGCCGTCGGCGTTATTTTTTGCAAAAGGGGTGGTTTTATGAGAGAAGAAGAGCAGGGGCGGCCATGGACCGGCGCCCTTCTGCTGCTGCGGAGCCTGGTTTTGGTGGCGGCCATTGCCATGACGCTGCTGGGGCTGAGCGTCCGGCCGGCCGCGGCGGAGGCCCTGCCCGCCATGGCAGCCGCGGAGGGCGCCCACATGGTGATCCCCATGGGACGTGCGGTGGGTATCAAGCTCTTTTCTGACGGCGTGCTGGTGGTAGGGCTTTCCGACGTGACCGGCCAGGCAGGGGAGTGCTCCCCGGCCCGCTCCTGCGGGCTCCGCCAGGGCGACATCATCACCCACATCAACAACACCCAGGTGGACACCATTGAGGAGGTCCGGGCGGTGCTCCAGAAGCTGGAGGGAGATCAAATGAGCATCCGCGCCATCCGGGACGAGGAGCAGGTGCAGTTCACCGCCCAGGCCACCGCCTGCACCGACGGCACCTACCGTCTGGGGGCGTGGATCCGGGACTCCATGGCCGGTATCGGCACCATGACCTTCTATGAGCCCTCCACCGGGCTCTTCGGCGCCCTGGGGCACGGCATCAACGATGTGGACACCGCTCTCCTCATGCCTCTGGAGTCGGGGGCCATTCTGTCCGCCTCCGTCTCCGACGTGAAGAAGGGGGCCGCCGGCGACCCCGGCGAGCTCCACGGCACCTTCCAGACCGACCGGGACCTGGGTGAGCTGTGGGCAAACACCCCCGGCGGTATCTTCGGCACGCTGGAGGACACCTCCCTGGTCCCCACCGGCGAGTCCATCCCCACCGCCCTCCGGAGCCAGGTGAAGGTGGGCCCCGCCACCATCCTCTCCAACATCGACGGAGACGAGGTCAAATCCTACGATGTGGAGATCGTCCGGGTCTTCCCCGAGGGCAGCCACGACACCCGGGATCTGATGGTGAAGGTCACCGATCCCGAGCTGCTGGAGGCCACCGGCGGCATCGTCCAGGGCATGTCCGGCTCTCCCATCCTTCAGGACGGGCGGCTGGTGGGTGCCGTCACCCACGTGCTGGTCAATGACCCCACCCAGGGTTACGGTATTCTGGCCGAGACCATGCTGAACACCGCTCAGTCCAGCGTATAAGCCCCTTTCAGCACCCAAAGTGCTGGCCGGGACGGTCATTGACCGCCCCGGCCAGCACTTTTTAAGACCGCTCTCAGTTAGACGGCAAAAAAAGTCGAAAGAAATTTGGCATTTACTGGTAAAACAGGGTTGCGTCCGCTGTCAATTTGTGGTAAATTATGGTTACGGAACAAAGGCAGGGGCCGCCGCGCCTCTGTGGAAGGGGAATTTGCACATGGACAGCAAAAAGCGCATTCTTTTGGCCGACGCGGACGACGTCTTCCGGGACCTGCTGCGGGAGACCCTGCTGAACGAGCCTGACTTTGAGATCGTGGGAGAGACCGGCGACGGGGAGGAGGCGGTGGAGCTGTGCCGCCGTCTGTCCCCGGACCTTTTGGTCATGGACCTGATGCTGACGCAGATGGACGGTCTGGACGTGCTGGACGCCCTGAACAGCACGGAGAAGCCGCCGGTTCTGGTGCTCTCGGCCCAGGTGCGCGGGAACATGGCGGAGGCGGCTCTGGCCAAGGGAGCCAGCTACTGCCAGATGAAGCCCTGCAAGCTCTCCTCGGTGGTGGACCGGGTGCGGCTGCTCTCCGGCGCCGCCAAGACTGAGGAGGACCCAGCGGAGCGCTCCGCCCGCATGCGCCAGAACCTGGAGAGCTCGGTCACCGCCATCATCCACGAGATCGGCGTACCCGCCCACATCAAAGGCTACCAGTACCTGCGCTACGCCATTATCATGACGGTGGAAAATATGGAGGTCATCAACGCCGTGACCAAGATCCTCTACCCGGAGGTGGCCAAGCACTTCAACACCACCGCCTCCCGGGTGGAGCGTGCCATCCGCCACGCCATTGAGGTGGCCTGGGACCGGGGTGACCTGGAGACCCTGCAAAAGTACTTCGGATACACAGTCAGCAATGCCAAGGGCAAGCCCACCAACTCGGAGTTCATCGCTATGATCGCCGACCGGCTCCAGCTCCAGCGCCGGGAAAACTGAATCTTTATCCATAAAACCTCACAGAGGGCGGGGGCGCGGCCTGTGGCCGCACCCCCGCCCTCTGTCCTTTTTCAGCCCGGAGACAAACTAAAGCTCCTCCAGAAACTTGCTCACCGGCACCTCCAACACATCCGAGATGCAGAACAGGGTGTCCAGAGAGATGCCTTTTACAATGGCACCGTTGTTGGCCTCTACCCGACTGATGAAAGACCAGCTCTTGCCGATCCGCTCGGCAAACTGCTCCTGCGTGTAGCCTTTACACTTTCAATAGTAAGCGATGCGCAGCCCCAGGAGCCGGTAGCGCTCTCTGTATTCCTCGTGCAATATGCCCACCCCGATATTATCCTACCGTAAATCGTTGTGGATTGTTGCCGACTATCAGAAACTTATTATTTACTGTCAGCGAAGAATATGTTATTATGAGCGAGAGAGAGAAATCTGTCGAAACCGGAGGCAGCTATGCTTACTTTATTGGAAACCCTTCAAAAACACCTGGGCTGCCTGTATCTATCTGACCTGCATACAGACAAATTCCGGCGGCAGGCCCTTCAGGAGGCACTGGACCTTCCCGCAGACGCCTACCCCCTTGAGCAGTGGCAGGAAGCGGTCAGCTACCTGTTGGGCTGGACCCCACCCTCCGCCTCGGTCCAGGAGCTCCGAACGCTGCTGGCCCAGTGCGCCGCCGACCTGTGACGGCATCCCCCGCCGCACATCACAATGAAATGATATGCAAATATGGAAAGGCCCGCCGCGTAAGCGGCGGGCCTTTCCATGCTCGGCACAATATATGGAGGTTGGGAAGTGCAGCTCAGGTGCGGCTCAATGCCGGCCCTCGTTGTGGAACATCTCCCCGACGGCGCGCCAGGGGCTCCCCTTCCAATAGTTCTTCCGCGCACCCAAGGAGTACAGATCCTTTTGCAGCAGCTTTTCCTCACGTGCCTCGACCATACGCATCATTTTTTTCATTGTTCTCTACTCCTTTCCCGGAAACTGGCTCTTGCCTTCCTTGTGACCTTATTATACAATGGCATTAGACATTACGCAAACGACTCTTTTGCATGCCTCACATTCCAAAACAGAATGGATGGTGCCGATGGAAACGGGAAAATACCGGGCGCTGCTGCGGACGGCGGAGCTGGGCAGCATCACCCGCGCGGCGGAGGATCTGGGCTACACACAGAGTGCGGTGAGCCGTATCATCTCCGACCTGGAGCAGGAGTGGGGGGTGGCGCTCCTCATCCGCGGTCGGTCGGGCGTGGCCCTCACCGCCGCCGGGGAGGCGCTGCTGCCCGGCCTGCGGGCGGTGTGCAACGCAGAGCGGGAGCTTCAGGAGGAGGTAGCCGAGCTGCACGGCCTCACCCGGGGCACCATCCGGGTGGGCACCTTCAACAGCATCTCGGTCCACTGGCTGCCACGGCTCATGAAGTCCTTTCTGGAAAAGTACCCCGCCATCCGCTTTGAGATCCTCACCCACATCGAATACCGGGAGATTGAGGACTGGGTGGCCTCAGGCCACGTGGACTGCGGCTTCATCTCTCTGCCCTGCGCCCTGGACCTGGACACGGTCTTTCTCCGCCGGGACCGGCACATGGCGGTGCTCCCTGCCGACCACCCCCTGGCCGGAGCGGAATGCTACCCCATTGACCGGTTCGCTCAGGACCCTTACATCAAGCTGGAGGATGATCGGGATCGGGAAGTCATCCAGATCTTTGAGCACTGCGGCGTAAAGCCCAATCTCCAGTACCTGGTCAACGACGACTACGCCGCCATCTCCATGGTGGAGAGCGGCCTTGGGGTGAGCGTGCTCACCGAGCTGGTCCTCCGGCGCACCCCCTATCATGTGGTGGTCAAGCCCCTGGACCCGCCCCAGTTCCGGGACATCGGCCTGGCCGTCCGGGACCGCGAGACCGCCTCTCCCGCCACCGCCCGCTTCCTCTCCCACGTGGTGGAGACCCTGGCCGCAGGAGAGATTTGACAGGGGACGTCCCTTGTTATATCATAATAGGCACTGTGCAAAGGAGATGTTTTCATGACCATCGATTATAAGACCAAGGGCACCTGCTCCAGCCGCATGCTCATCGAAGTGGAGGACGGCGTGGTAAAGTCCCTCCAGGTGACCGGCGGCTGTAACGGCAACCTCCAGGGCCTCTCCAAGCTGGTGGCCGGCATGAAGGTGGAGGACGTCATTTCCCGGCTGGATGGCATCCGCTGCGGCTTTAAGCCCACCTCCTGCCCCGACCAGCTGGCCCAGGCCCTCAAGCAGAGCATCTAAAAAATGCCATTGCTTTGTACCTCGCTGAAAGACCGCCGGAAGGCGGTCTTTTTCTTTGCCCATATCGCAAAATACTATGCAGCCAGCATATTGGTTTAAACGTCCATTCGTGGTAAACTTTAGGCAGCGCTTCTGTGTTCATTTCCACAAAGAGGAGGAGTCCAAACCATGAAAAAACGCATCCTGTCCCTCTCACCGCCGCGCCCAGCGCCCCCAGCGTCTCCGCCTCCACCAAGAAGTTTGACGGCATGCTCACCGCCGACGACCTCCAGGGCGTGTGGTACGCCCACCGGGACCCCTCCACCACCAGCATCGTCTCCAGCTTCCAGTTCGACAACGAGGAGGAGTGGACCTTCAACGGAGATCAATTTATTTATGCAGTCCACCGTCTGAAGAACGACACCTACTACTATCTCACCGGCACCTTTACCATGACCTCTGCGCCCTATAACGGCGACTCCAATATCTGCGAAGTCACTCTGAATCTCAAGTTCGGCGACTGCTACATGAACGACAGCAGCGGCGAGCCGTTCTATCTCCATGAGGTCTATTCCAATACCACCGCCACCCGCACCTTCAACGCCAACCTCACCTTCCCCTATGACTGCTTTGTCTACGACGGCAGCACCTTCACCCGTGCGGATGCCCAGACGATCTATCCCGCCTATGTGACGGTCTTCAACGAACTGGGCGTCCAGGAGCCCGAGCCCGACATGCCCGACACCGACTACGTCCTCTATGACGGCCTGCCCGTTCCCGACTTCGGTGCCCTCTACGGCATCGAGCCTCTGCCCGAGGATGACAGCGACATCCGTCTGCCCGGCGAGTGGCAGGCGACCATCGACGCCGCCGAGGCGCTCACCGCCGACATGATTACCTTCCATTACAGCGGCCCCGAGGCTCAGGAGGCCACCGGCGGCGCCTTCCCGCCCTCCATCGACCCCTTCTTCTTTACCGACTACGAAGCAGTGCTGGAGGAGTGCGGCTTCAAGGGCGAGTACCGGGACACTTACGGCGGCAGACAGTTCTTCTATGTGGGCTACGGCTATCTGGTCTCCTACGACGTAATCCACATCCCGGAGAATTACCACACCTTTGACCTGCCCCAGCGCTACAACAGCGACGAGGTGGTCATTTACATCCAGCCCGACTGATCCATGAAAGCAAAACAGCCCCTCCGGCATTGGCCGGAGGGGCTGTTTTTTGTGTTTTTATCTTCTTCTGCGGCGGCCGCTGTAATGGCTGCCGCGGTAGGCCCGGCGGTGGCTGCCACCGTAGCGGCGGCGGCGTCCGAAGAGGAGCCAGCGCAGCAGCAGCACCACAATGAGCACCGCCAGCACGATGAGCACCACCCGCACCCAGAGCTGACTGAAGAAGGTCTCGATCTGGTCCAGGCGGTAGAGGAGCTCGGAGCGGGACACGTCGTCCACCGCCACCAGGTCCAGCTGGCCATACACCGTGTCGCCGTTGGAGGCGGTGACGTGGCCCACCACCTGTCCTTTGGTCACCGGGGCGTCCAGGCTCTCGGTATCATAGACGGGGGTGAGCTGGAAGTCGGCGGGGTCCAGGTCGTTGGGCAGGATGGCCTCCAGCTCGCCGGTGGCCTGGACGCCGATGCGGTCGGTCTCCCGAGAGAGTCTCACCGGGATGGTACCGGCAAAGTAGGTGGAGTCCAGCAGGGTCTTGGTGGAGAAGCTGTTGAAGCCCCAGTCCAGCAGGCGGCTGGACTCGGAGAACTGGAGCCGGTTGGTGGAGCCGTCCTCATTCTTGGGGTTCTCCGCCCCCAGCACCACGGCGATGAGGTCCACTCCGTCCTTGCTGGCGGAGGAGGCCAGGCAGTAGCCCGCCTCCGGGGTGGAGCCGGTCTTGATGCCGGTGGCGTACTGGTAGTAGTAGCCCGTGATCCGCCAGGTGGACACCAGGGCGTTGGTCTCGTGGAGCTCCCGGGCCTCGTGCATGTTGGTGGCCGGGACGGTATAGCTCTTGGAGGTGACGATGGTGCGGAAGGTCTCGTGCTTCATGGCCTCCATGCACATGAGGGAGATGTCATAGGCGGTGGTGTAGTGGTCCGGGTCGTGGTAGCCGTGGGTGTTGACGAAGTGGGTGTCCTCCATGCCCAGCTCCTTGGCCCGCTGGTTCATCAGCTCCACAAAGCTGTCCACACTGCCGCTCACCACCTGGGCCAGCACGTTGCAGGCCTCATTGGCCGAGGCGATCAGGGCACAGTAGAGCACATCCTGCAGGGTGAGCTGCTCCCCGGGCTTGATGTCCTGGGTGGAGCTGCCGTCCCCCACGTCCCGGTTCACCTCATCCCCCACGGTGATGACCTGGTCCAGAGAGAGCTCTCCCCGGTCGATGGCCTCGATGGCCAGCAGGGTGGTCATCACCTTGGTGATACTGGCGGGGTAGCGCTGCTCATGGGCATCCTGCTCGTAGAGCACGGTGCCGGTGGCGGCGTCCACCAGGATGGCGGCGGTGGCCTCAATGTGCATGTTGCTGAGGAGCTGGCTCTCCACCGGCGTCTTTTCCTCCACCACCGGTCCCGGCGGCGTGGTCTCCACAGGGGCCTCGGTGTCCTCCGGCGCCGCGGAGGAGGCCAGGGCCCACGGGGTGGTCAGGGAAAGGCTCAGACTCAGAGCCAAAAGGAGCGAAAGCAGGCTGCGTCGATATTTTTTCATGGGAAACTCCTAGCAAATATGTTATAATCGTTTTTGTGACCTACTGTGCCACAATGTCTTTGGCACATATTATATCAGACCCGACCGTCGGGCGCAATCGGTTGGAGGTGGGTAGACATAAAAATTTCCACACTGGAAAAAGTCCTGTTGGCCGGCACCGCCGCCTTCCTGCTCCTGGCGGCGGGCTACTTCCTGGGCGCCCGCAGCGGCGCGGAGCCCTACCGGGTGGAGGCCCTGTCCCCCGCGGCGGAGACCGTGGCTCTCCCGCGGCCCTCCGAGACGGCAGCCCCTGAGACAGCGGAGGACACACCGGACAAGGTGAACATCAACACCGCCTCCGCCGGGGAACTGGACACGCTGCCCGGCATCGGGGCGCAGCGGGCCGCCGACATCATTGCCGACCGGGAGGCCAACGGCCCCTTCCGCATCCCGGAGGATCTGACCCGGGTACCCGGCATCGGCGAGGGCATTCTGGAGGGGCTCATCGACTACATCACGGTGGAGTGAGGCTCCGCCCGTCAATAGGAGGACAATATGGCAAAGATCCTGGTGGTAGACGACGAAAAGGTACTGGTGAAGGGCATCAAATTCAACCTGGAGAACGAGGGCTACCAGGTGGAGGTGGGCTACGACGGGGAACAGGCGGTGGAGCTGGCCCGGAACGGCGGCTTCGACCTCATCATCCTGGACCTGATGATGCCCAAGATCGACGGACTCCAGGCCTGCATGCGCATCCGGGAGTTCTCCAACGTGCCCGTCATCATGCTCACTGCCCGCAGCGAGGACACCGACAAGATCATCGGCTTCGAGTGCGGCGCCGACGACTATGTGACCAAGCCCTTCAACATTCTGGAGCTCAAGGCCCGTATCCGGGCCATGCTCCGCCGCTCCGGCACCTCCAGCCAGAAGGAAAAGGCGTCCCGGCTCTCCCAGGGCCACATCGTCCTGGACACCGACGAGCGCTCCGCCTTCCGGGACGGCACCCCGGTGGACCTCACTGCCAAGGAGTTTGACCTCATGGAGCTCCTCATGCGCAACCCCGGCCGGGTCTACTCCCGGGAAAACCTCCTCAACATCGTGTGGGGCTACGAGTATGCCGGAGAGTACCGCACCGTGGACGTCCACATCCGCCGTCTCCGGGAAAAGCTGGAGCTGGACCCGGCCAACCCGGAGTATATCCTCACCAAGTGGGGCGTGGGCTACTACCTGAAAAACAGCTGACCCCAAGGAGGTGGATACCATGGCCCATACCCCCGGGGCGGACAAGATCCCCTTTCGCCGCTCCATCCAGCTCAAGTTCGCCCTCACCTACATCATCATCATCGCAGCGGTGCTCATATTGCTCAACACCTACCCGGTGCTGGTCTCCCAGGACCTGGTCTTCCGGTCCAAGACCAGCCTCCTGCAATCCCAGGCCTCGGTCATCGCCGACACCATCGCCCGCACCGAATCCCTTACCAGCGAGGCCGTCCGGGACTACGTGGAGCCCCTGGGCTACACCGGCCAGTTCCGGGTGCTGGTCACCGACGAGTTTGGTCTCATCCTCTACGACAGCGACGAGCTCCGCTTCACCGAGGGGCGCTACGCTATGCTCAGCGAGGTGGTCACCGCCCTCAAGGGCTACGACGTGGCCACCTGCTCCTACCAGGACGGCGCCTTCCACAGCCGGGCCGCCGTCCCCGTCATCTACCGGGATATGACCATTGGCTGCGTCTACCTCTATGAGCGGGACGCCGACCAGGGCGGCCTGCTCACCGACATTCAAAACAACCTGCGCTCCATCTCCCTGGTCATCTGCGTGGTGGTGCTCATCATGAGCGTGGTCTTTTCCAAGGCCCTCACCCGGCGCATCGGCGACCTGCTGCGGGCCATCCGCATCGTCCGGGAGGGCGAGTACAGCCACCGGGTGAGCATCCGGGGCAGCGACGAGCTCAGCCAGCTGGCGGGGGAGTTCAACCAGCTCACCGACCGGCTCCAGACCACCGAGGAGGTCCGCCGCCGCTTCGTCTCCGACGCCTCCCACGAGCTCAAGACCCCCCTGGCCTCCATCCGCCTGCTCACCGACTCCATCCTCCAGACCGACGGCATGGACCTGGACACCGTGAAGGACTTCGTCTCCGACATCGGGGAGGAGGCCGAGCGCCTCACCCGCATCTCGGAAAAGCTCCTCACCCTCACCCGCATGGACAGTGCCGTCCCCGTGGAGCGGCTGCCGGTGGACGTGGCCGCCGTGGTGGAGAAGGTGGAGCACATGCTCCTTCCCCTGGCCCAGGAGCGGGACATCACCGTGGAGGCCAACCTCCAGTCCGGCTGCGTGGTCAAGGCCACCGAGGACGACCTCTATCAGATCGCCTTCAACCTCATGGAGAACGCCGTGAAGTACAACGTGAGCGGCGGCCGGGTCATGGTGGGCCTGCGGTCTATGGGGGACCTGGTCCTCCTCACCGTGGAGGACACCGGGGTGGGCATCCCCGACGAGGACCTGCCCAAGATCTTTGACCGCTTTTACCGGGTGGACAAGGCCCGGTCCCGGGCCGCCGGCGGCACCGGCCTGGGCCTGTCCATCGTCCGGGACACCGCCCGTCAGCACGGCGGCGCCGTCACTGTCCGCCGCCGGGAGGAGGGGGGCACCTGCTTCCAGGTGGCCTTCCCCCGCTGGGACGAGGAAGGGGGCGACCTGCTGTGAGAAAACGCATTCTGAGCATGCTCTGCGCCCTTCTGCTGCTCACCGGCTGCACCCCGGGCGGGGACGCTGAGAGCGGCGCCTATGAGGTCTACTTCGCCGCCGCCCTGCCCGACGGCGGTGCCGACGATTCCGTCCAGGGTCCCGCCGTGCAGTGGGAGACCCGGCGGCTCCCCCAGGATGCCGACGTACTCAGCGCCCTGGTGGAGTGCCTCCTCTCCGGCCCCCTCAGCGACGGCCTGCGATCTCCTTTCCCCGACGGGGTCTACCAGGTCTCCGCCCCCACCCTCACAGACGGGGTGTGCGAGGTGGATCTCTCCGAGCGCTACGGCGGATTGTCCGGGGTCGATCTGACCATTGCCGACTACTGCATCGCCCTCACCCTGTGCCAGGTGGAGGGGGTGGAGACCGTCTCCATCCTGGTGGAGGGGGAGCCCATCTCCTACCGGGACCACCAGCTCCTCCGGGAGAGTGACGCCGTTCTCTCCAGCGCCGAGGACGAGCCGGTCTACCTCTCCGCCGACCTCTGCTTCCTCCGGGAGGAGGGAGGCCTGGCGGTGGAGCACCGGGAGCTGCTGGTGCCCAGCGGCTCCGCCCCGGAATCCGTCCTCCTTCAGGCCCTGCTGGCCGGTCCCGAGACCGAGGGCCTCAGCGCCCCTCTCTCCGGTGAGGTACGGGTCATCGACCTGTGGGTCAACGACAGCGGCATCTGCTATGTCAACTTTGACGCCGCCTTCCTCAGCAATCAGCCCACCTCGGCCAGCCACGCCCGGCTCACCCTCTACGCCATCGTCAACACCCTCTGTCAGCTCCCCAACGTGGACGCCGTGGCCTTCCTGGTGGAGGGCGAGTCCATCTCCGACTACGGCGGCGTGGCCGCCGACGTCCCCCTGGAGCCCAATCCAGACCTGGTGGTCTCCTGATTTTTCATTGACAAATCCGCCGGGAGCGAGTAGCATTATCTTCAATTAGCTACTCCAGAAAGGAAGATGTCCCATGTCCGACTACCGTCCCAGCACCAACTGCCTCCACGCCGGCTACGTGCCCGGCAACGGCGAGCCCCGCAACATCCCCATCGTCCAGTCCACCACCTTCCGCTACGCCACCGGCGAGGCCATGGGCGCTCTCTTCGACCTGGAGTCCGCCGGCTACTTCTATACCCGGCTCCAGAACCCCACCAGCGACGCCGTAGCCGCCAAGATCTGCGCCCTGGAGGGCGGCACCGCCGCCATGCTCACCTCCTCCGGCCAGGCGGCCAACTTCTTCGCCGTCTTCAACATCGCCTCCTGCGGCGACCATGTGGTGGCCTCCTCCGCCATCTACGGCGGCACCTTCAACCTCTTCGCCGTCACCATGAAGCGCATGGGGGTGGACTTCACCTTCGTGGACCCCAACTGCTCCGACGCCGAACTGGAGGCTGCCTTCCGGCCCAACACCAAGGCCGTCTTCGGCGAGACCATCGCCAACCCCGCCCTCACCGTGCTGGACATCGAGCGCTTTGCCAAGGCCGCCCATGCCCACGGGGTGCCCCTCATCGTGGACAACACCTTCCCCACCCCCATCAACTGCCGTCCCTTTGAGCACGGCGCCGACATCGTGACCCACTCCACCACCAAGTACATGGACGGCCACGCCAACGCCGTGGGCGGCGCCATCGTGGACTCGGGCAAGTTCGACTGGACCGCCCATGCCGACAAGTTCCCCGGTCTCACCACCCCCGACGAGAGCTACCACGGCATCACCTACACCGAGAAGTTCGGCCTGGGCGGCGCCTACATCACCAAGGCCACCGCCCAGCTCATGCGGGACTTCGGCTCCACCCCCGCCCCCATGAACGCCTACCTCCTCAACGTGGGTCTGGAGACCCTGCCCCTGCGGATGGCCAAGCACTGCGCCAACGCCATGGAGGTGGCCCGCTACCTGGAGGGCCACGACAAGGTGGCCTGGGTCAACTATCCCGGCCTGGAGAGCAGCCCCTACCACGCCCTGGCCCAGAAGTATATGCCGAACGGCACCTGCGGCGTGGTCTCCTTCGGCGTGAAGGGGGGACGGGAGGCCGCCTCCAAGTTCATGGCCGGGCTGAAGCTGGCCTCTATCGCCACCCATGTGGCCGACGCCAAGACCTGCGTCCTCCACCCCGCCTCCACCACCCACCGGCAGATGAACGACGCCGAGCTGGCCGCCGCCGGGGTCTCCCCCGACCTCATCCGCCTCTCCGTGGGCATCGAGGACGCCGCCGACCTCCTGGCCGACCTGGAGCAGGCCCTGGCCGCTCTGTAAGCCCTATCCTCTGAAAAGCAAAATGCCGCCGTCTCCCACGTGGGAGACGGCGGCATTTTTTCTCGGTTCAGTTGTCGGCCAGGGCCAGCTCGTAGGCGGCTCTGCTGGTCTCATCAAAGCACACGAAGCGCACCCAGTCAAAGTCCTCCGGGTGTTCGGTCAAAAACGCCCGCACCGTCTTGACGGCGATGGGAGCGGCCAGATTGAGCGGGAAGTGGTAGACTCCGGTGGAGATGGAGGGGAAGGCCACCGTCCGGCAGCCGTGGGCTAGGGCCAGCTCCAGGCAGGAGCGGTAGCAGCCCGCCAGCAGGGCGGGCTCCCCCTGCCCACCCCCGTGCCAGATAGGTCCGGGGGTATGCAGAACGTATTTTGCGGGCAGATGATAACCTTTTGTGATCTTTGCCTTGCCGGTCTCACAGCCGTGGAGGGTGCGGCACTCGGCCAGCAGCTCCGGCCCGGCGGCCCGGTGGATGGCGCCGTCCACGCCGCCGCCCCCCAGCAGGGAGGTGTTGGCGGCGTTGGCGATGGCGTCGGCCTCCACGGTGGTGATGTCTCCCAGGGTGACCTGGATGACAGGTTTACTCACTGTCCTCCGCCTCCTCAGGCTCTTCCGCCTGCTCCGGTTGGGCCAGGCGGGCCTCCACGGCGCCGGGATCGTCAAAGACCTGCTGGAAGGTGGCGCCGTCCATGGTCTCGAACTCCAGCAGATACCGGGCCACCAGCTCCAGGGCAGAGCGCTGCTCGGTGAGGATCTGGCGGCAGCGGGCATAGGCGTTGTCGATGAGGGACTTGACCTCCTCGTCGATGATGGCGGCTACTTCCTCGGAGTAGTTCTTGGTCTGGGCCATGCTCCGGCCGATGAAGACCTCGTCGTGGCCGGAATCGAAGACCACGTTGCCCAGGCGCTGGCTCATGCCGTACCGGGTGACCATGTTCCGGGCGATGTCGGTGGCCCGGCGGATGTCGCTGCCGGCGCCGGTGGAGATATCCCCCAGCACCAGCTCCTCGGCCATGCGGCCGCCCAGCAGGCTGGAGAGCTGCTCGGTGAGCTCCAGCCGGGACCGGTAGCCCCGGTCCTCCTGGGGCAGGGAGATGGTCATGCCGCCGGCGCCTCCACGGGGGACAATGGTGATCTGGTGGACCGGGTCGGCGGTCTCCAGGGCGTGGCCCACCACGGCGTGGCCGGCCTCATGGTAGGCGGTGAGCTTCCGCTCCCGCTCGATGACGGTCTTGCTCCGTTTCTCCGGGCCGGCAATGACCTTGATGACCGACTTCTGAATGTCGGAGAGGGTGATGAAGGGCTGGTCCTTCCGGGCGGCCAGGAGGGCGGCCTCGTTCATTAGGTTCTCCAGGTCGGCGCCGGTAAAGCCGCCGGTGGACTTGGCCACCTCGTGGAGGTCCACATCCTCGGCCAGGGGCTTTTTCCGGCAGTGGACCTTCAAAATGGCCTCCCGGCCCTTCATATCGGGGTAGCCCACGTAAACCTGCCGGTCGAACCGACCGGGGCGCAGGAGGGCAGGGTCCAGAATATCCACCCGGTTGGTGGCGGCCAGGACGATGACCCCCTCGTTGGCGGAAAAGCCGTCCATCTCCACCAGTAGCTGGTTGAGGGTCTGCTCCCGCTCGTCGTGGCCGCCGCCCAGACCGGCGCCGCGCTGACGGCCCACGGCGTCGATCTCGTCGATGAAGACGATGGCGGGGCAGTCCTTCTTGGCCTGGTCAAAGAGGTCCCGGACCCGGCTGGCACCCACGCCCACATAGAGCTCCACGAAGTCGGAGCCGGAGATGGACAGGAAGTTGACCCCGGCCTCGCCGGCCACGGCCTTGGCCAGCAGGGTCTTGCCGGTGCCCGGCGGGCCCACCAGCAGCACGCCCTTGGGGATGCGGGCGCCCAGAGCCACGAACTTCTTGGGGTCCCGGAGGAACTCCACGATCTCCTGAAGCTCCTCCTTCTCCTCGTCGGCCCCGGCCACGTCCTCGAAGGTGACCTTCTTCTCCCCCTGGTCGGAGAGGGTGCGGGTTCGGGCCCGGCCGAAGCGGGCGGTCTTGTCGCCGCCGCCGGCCCCGTTCTGCCGGACAAACATGAGGTAGAACATGAAGCCAAAGGCCAGCAGGATACCGACGTAGGGCAGCATGGACAGCCAGGGGGAGGGGGTGGGATCATCGGGGTACTCGTAGTCGGTGATGATGCCCGCCCGCCACTGCTTCACCACAGTGTCATTAAAGTCCTGGTAGAAGAGTTCGAAGGAATAGAGCTCATAGGTGAGGGTGGAGCCGTCCTTGAGGCCCAGGATCAGGTTGTTGTTCTTGTCCACCAGCACGGTCTCCACCTGCTGCTGCTCCAGGGCCCGGCGGACCTGGGCATAGGTGGTCTTCTCCCCGGTGTTCATGTTCTGGAGGGTCCACAGGGTACCCACCAGAATGACCAGGATGAGGGCGTAAAAGGCCGCGTCGCGCAGCGTGAATTTTTTCAAGAATAAACCACGTCCTTTATGTGGAGTGGGGCGTGCTCAGCCCTTTTCGTAGACAGCCGGCTTGAGGATCCCGATGTAGGGCAGATTGCGGTACTTCTCCGCGTAGTCCAGGCCGTAGCCCACCACAAAGAGATCGTCCACGGTGAAGCCGGTGTAATCGGCGGTGACGGCCTTGGTGCGGCGGGAGGGCTTATCCAGCAGGGTGCACAGCCGGACGGAGGCCGGGTGCCGGGCCTGGAGGAGCTGGAACAGATAGGAGAGGGTGTTGCCGCTGTCCAGGATGTCCTCCACCACGATGATATCCCGGCCCTCGATGCTCTCAGAGAGGTCCTTGGTGATCTTCACCTGGCCGGAGGAGGTGGTGCCGCTGCCGTAGGAGGAGACGGCCATGAAATCCACGGTGCAGGGGAGGGTGATGGACCGGACCAGGTCGGCCATGAAGATGAACGAGCCCCGGAGCACACTGATGAGCATGGGCTCCTTTCCGGCGTAGTCCTTGTCGATCTGGGCGGCGATCTCGGCCACCCGGTCCTTCAGTTCCTGTTCGGTAAACAAGACCCGTTCGATATCCTGTTCCAGCATAAGCTCAGATCCTTCCTTCTTTTGAATGAGTCCCCGTGGTCGGGGCGGTTTCATACTGGGTCGCTGGGGCAAGGGGTACCGCCCGGAGCTCCAGGGCGGGTGCGCCGGGGGCGGCCAGGCGGGTGGCGTCTGGGCCGAAGCCCCCCAGCCATACCGGACCTCTTCGGTCGGCCACCACCGGGAGCCGTTCCCGGTCCGCCCGCGGCACCTTGGCGTCGATGAGGAGCTTTTTTACGCTCTTGTGGGGACGGCCCGGCAGGGTGATGCCGTCTCCCGTCTCCCTGGGCCGGACGGTGAGGGGTCCGTCCAGGACAGAGGGGTCCAGATAGCACACAAAGGGGTCCGTGGGCGGCTCCGCCAGAGCCTGGGCGGGGCGGCAGACCAGCTTCCAGCCCAGTTGGGGCAGGGGGGTCTCGCCGGGGACGTTCAGGGGGACCGGTGTCCAGCCGCTCTCCGCCGCCGAAGGTTCCAGCACCAGCAGGCCGTAGGCCCGCCGGGCGGTGATGCCGTGGGGCAGGTCCACCGAGCCGGAGGGGTGGCCGCTCCGGGCCAGGTCTACCACGCTCAGCAGGTGGGCGGAGCGGTACTGGTGCTCCCCCAGACGTCCCAGCAGGGTACTCACCGCGCGGACGGCGATGGGGTCGGGGCTGCGGGCGATGGCGTCGGCGGGGAGGACCAGGCCGCCGGTGACGGTGGGCTCGGCGCCCCGGACGGCGGCCATGGCCTGGGCGGTGAGGTAATCGTTGTCGGCGCGGAGGTAGCCCACTGTGTCCGAGAGCCGGGAAATAAGCGCCGGATTGAGCTCTTCCAGCAGGGGGATGACCTGGTGGCGGAGCCGGTTCCGGGCGTAGGCGGTGTCGGCGTTGGTGCTGTCCTCCACGTGGGGGAGACGGTGCTCCTCCAGGTAGGCCAGGATCTCGGCCCGGGTGGTGGTGAGAAAGGGGCGGATCAGCTTCCCCCGCCGGGGGCGGATACCGGTGAGGCCCTGGAGGCCGCTGCCCCGGATGAGGTGGAGGAGCATGGTCTCCACGTTGTCGTTGGCGTTGTGGGCGGTGGCGATGAGGCCAGCCCCCAGCTTTTCCGCCGTCTCTTCCAGAAAGTCATAGCGCAGGGCCCGGGCGGTCTCCTCGATACCGGCCCCACGGCGCTGGGCCTCTCCGGAGACATCTCCGGTGCCCACCACACAGGGCACCTTCCACTCCCTGCACAGCTTTTCCACAAAGGCGGCGTCCCGGTCGGACTCCGCCCCCCGGAGACGGTGATTGAAATGGGCGGCGGTGAGGGTAAAGCCCTGCTCCGCCGCCTGGCCCTTTAGCCAGTGGAGGAGGCACACCGAGTCGGCGCCGCCGGAGACGGCACAGAGGATATGGTTCCCCGGGGCGAGCATGGCGTATTCCCTTGTGAGGGCCTGAGCCTCGTTCAGCATGTTCAATACTCCTGATGGGTGCGGTCGATGGAGGAGAAGGTGGTATACTCGGGCAGCCACTGGAGCTCCACCTTCCGGGTCTCGCCGTGTCGGTTCTTGGCGATGATGCACTCGGCCAGGTTGCGGCTCTCGCTGTCCTCATTATAATAGTCGTCCCGGTAGAGGAACATGACGATATCCGCGTCCTGCTCGATGGCGCCCGACTCACGCAGGTCGGAGAGCATGGGCCGCTTGTCCTGGCGGCTCTCGGGTCCGCGGGAGAGCTGGGAGAGGCAGACCACCGGCACGTTGAGCTCCTTGGCCATGATCTTCAGGGCACGTGAGATGTCGGAGACCACCTGCTGGCGGTTCTCGCCGGCGTATTTCTGCTTGCCTCCCGCCGACTGCATGAGCTGGAGGTAGTCGATGACCACCAGTCCCAGGTCCTCCACCCGGCGGCACTTGGCGTTCATGTCGGCCACCGAGAGGGAGGGGTTGTCGTCGATGAGGATCTTGGACCGGCCCAGGGCGGCGGCGGCCAGGGCCACCTTGTCCCAGTCCTCGTCGGTGAGGCGGCCGGTGACCAGCTTTTTGTTGTCCACAAAGGCCTCATTGGAGATGAGGCGCATGGCCAACTGCTCCCGGCTCATTTCCAAGGAGAAAAAGACGGCCGTCTTGCCCGAGAACTTGCCCACCTGGAGGAGGACATTGAGGGCGAAGGAGGTCTTGCCCATGCCGGGCCGGGCGGCCAGGAGGATGAGGTCGGAGTTGTTGAGGCCAGAGATGGCGCTGTCCACGTCGGGCAGGCCGGTGGACAGTCCCGGCACGGCGGAGTCGGACTTGGAGAGCTCCTCCAGCCGGTCCAGCACATCCAGCACCACGGAGGAGAGGGGGGTGAGGCCCTGGGCGGCACGGCCCTGGCGGATGGAATAGATTCGCTGCTCGGCGGCGTCCAGCACCTCCTGTCCGGCGGCGGTGCCCTCCTGGACCATGGCGGTCAGATCCCCCGCCGTCTCGGCGATGCGCCGGAGGAGGGACTTGTCCTTGACGATGTCCATATACTCCCCCACGTTGGCAGCGGTGGGGGTGACCTCCATGAGCTGGAGGATGTAGCCCCGGGAGGTGTTCTCGTCAAAGACGCCGTTTAAGCGCATCTTGTCCAGCACCGTCACCGGGTCCACCGTCTCGGAGAGAGAGAACATGGAGTAGATGGTCTCGTAAATGTCCCGGTTCTGCTTGAGGTAGAAGTCCTCGGCCCGCAGCTTCTCGATGACCACGGGGATGCACCGGGCGTCGATGAGCATGGAGCCCAGCACCGCCTGCTCGGCCTCCACAGAGTGGGGCATCTGCCGGGTCAGCAGCTCCTCATCCATGTTGTCCCTCCTCTCCGGTCTCTGCGTTCAAACGGATTACTGCTCCTCAGCCACCGTCACAGTGAGGGTGCCGGTGATCTCATAGCCCAGCTTGCACTTGAGCTGGTAGGTGCCGAAGGCCTTGATGGGCTCGTCCTGGACGATCTTGGTCTTGGCGATATCCAGGCCGAACTGCTCCTTCAGGGCGTCGGAGATCTCCTTGCTGGTGACGGCGCCGAAGAGACGGCCGCCGGAGCCAGCCTTGGCGGTGAGCTTCACCACAACGGCCTTGAGCTTCTCGGCCACGGCCTGAGCCTCCGCCTTCTCGGCGGCCTCCTGGGCCTTCTTGGCCTTCTCCTGCTGCTTCATGGTGTTCAGGTTCTCGGCGGTGGCCAGCACGGCCAGCTTCCGGGGGAGGAGGAAGTTGCGGGCGTAGCCGTCGCTGGCGTCAATGAGCTGGCCCTTCTTGCCCTGGCCCTTCACGTCCTGCTGCAAAATCACTTTCATGGTCATTCATCCTTTCAGGGTGTTAATTTTTCATATCATCATTTTTGGGGGGCGGCGCTCAGTCCTCCTCAAAATACTGGTCAATGGCCCGGAGGAGTTGCTGGAGCACCGCGTTCACGTCCGGGTTCGGCACCTGGGCGCCGGCGGTGGCGGCGTTGCGCCCCCAGGCGGCAGGCCGCCCGGGGACCCCGGGACTGCACATCCTCGGGCGGAATGAATCCGCCCTGCGGAAATTCTCCGCTGCGCTCCGAATTTTGCGGCGGCAGCGCCGCCCGCCGGTCAGTCCTCCTCAAAGTACTGGTCGATGGCCCGGAGGAGTTGCTGGAGTACCGCGTTCACGTCCGGGTTCGGCACCTGGGCGCCGGCGGTGGCGGCGTTGCCGCCGCCTCCCAGCTTTTCCAGCACCACCTGGACGTTGGTGTTGCCCATGCTGCGGGCGGAGATGATGGTCCGCTCCCCGTCGGCGTCGGGGAAGAGGACGAAGGAGGCGTCGATGCCGCTGATGTTCAGCAGCTCGTCGGCGGCCTGGGCCGCCGTCACCCGGCCCACCGTGTGGTCCACCGCCGTGACGGCGATGTCCCCGTGGTACATCCGGGCGTTGCGGATGATGTCATAGCGGGAGATGACCCCCGCCAGGTCGTTCTGGAAGAGCTTCTTCACGTCGCCGGTGTCAGCGCCGGAGCGGCGGAGGAAGGCCGCCGCCTCAAAGGTGCGGGTGCCGGTACGCATGGTGAAGTTCTTGGTGTCCAGCACGATGCCGGCCAGCACCGCCTCGGCCTCGATCTTGAGGAGGTCGGTGGGCTCCAGGATATACTGGAGCAGTTCGGTGACCAGCTCGCTGGCCGAGGAGGCGTAAGGCTCGTGGAAGTTGAGGGCGGCGTTGGAGATATAGGAGGCCGCCCGGCGGTGGTGGTCGATGACGGCCACCCGGGTGCAGCATTCCAGCAGATCCTGGCTCATGACCTGCTCGGGGCGGTTGGTGTCCACCACCACCAGCAGGGTCCTGGGGTCGGCCAGGACGATGGCATCCTGGGGGGAGAGGAAGGCTTCCTTGTACTCCGGCACCTGGGAGAGCTTCTCCGCCATGTCGGCGGCGGGGTTGGCGCCCCCCTCCTTAATGATGCGGACGGGGACCCCCTTCTTCCGGGCGATGGCGCACACACCGGCGCAGGCGCCGATGCAGTCCAGGTCGGGGAACTTGTGGCCCATGACGAAGACGTAGGAGGAGTCGGCGATGAGCTCGGCCAGGGCATTGGCCATGACCCGGCTCTTGACCTTGGTGCGCTTTTCCATCTCCTTGTTCCGACCGCCGTAGAACTCGAAGTTGAATTTGTTCTTCACCACCGCCTGGTCGCCGCCCCGTGAGAGGGCCATCTCGATGGAGAGAGAGGCGTACTCGAAGAGCTCGTGGAAGCCGGGGGCGTCCTTGCCCACGCCGATGGACAATGTGGCGGGCACCGCGCCGGCGGCGGGGATGTCGTGGATGGCGTCCAGCACGTCGAACTTGGTCTCTTGGAACCGCTTGAGGTAGCGCTCCTCAAAAATAAAGAGGTAGCGGTCCCGGTCATAGCGGATGAAGAGGCCGCCGGTGGGGTGGACCCAGGCCGAGAGCCGCTTGTCGATCTCGCTGCGCAGAGCGGCCCGGGCGGCCTCGTCGGTGTTCTTCATGGCGTCCTCGTAGTTGTCCAGCAGCAATATGGCCACCACGGGCTGAGAGGCGAAAAACTCCTCCTTTACCTGGGCGTACTCGGTGATCTCCACCCAGTAGGTGGTAGCCAGCATGGCCGTCCGGCTGCGCTTCTCCTCGGAGCGGACCAGGGAGCCGTAGACCAAGAACCGCCGGTCATCCAGCACCACCTCGCCGGGGCAGACGCTCTTGCCCTCCAGGAGCCACCGGGTATCGAAGCCGGGGACCAGGGCGGAGAGACTGGTGTCGAAGAGATGCTCTTTCCCGTCGGTGAGCTGGAGGAACCGCTCGTTGGACCAGATGATCTCATCGGTGTCCGGGTGGAAGATGACCATGGGCAGGGGGGAATTGATCATGGTGTCCCGGGTGGCCACGTCCATGTTGGCGGTGACCGACTCGATATAGCGGAGCATCTCCCGCTTGCGAATGCTGTTGCTGCGGCGGAGGTAGAGGTAGAGGATGACCACCACCACCAGCTCGATGACCGCCAGAGGGATGGAGAATAAGGCGGAGGCCAGGGCAAAGAGGACCAGGCAGGCCAGATAGAGGCCCAGACTGGGCTCCAGCATCCGGGATAGCTTGTTGTTCTTCAAAGGCACACCTCCTTGCACGGACACGGTGGAAAGTACAGAAGGCGCAAGACCTCCTGGGCCCTTCCGCCCAAAGGCCTTACGCCCACAGCGCAGGCAGGCCCCGCAAGCCACTTCCCGCATCGCGTCCGGTTTCATTCCGTGCCCAACATTATAGCAGATGGCACGGTAGATTACAAGCACAGCGGCACAGGCTTTGTCCCGCATCCCCGGATATTTTTCCACACGCGGTGGAAGGATGACGGCATCCGGGGGTAAAATTCCGGGGATTTCCGTCAGATTCTCTATTGCTTTAAAGTAGTAATACTGCTATAATCATCCTAATATCGGTCCCGGCGAGACCGGCGGGCCTCCGCCCGTTCCCCTCGAGACCCACTGCATTTTTTAGGGAGGCATCCACCATGGAGGAGATCAAGATCCAGCGCACCGAGCACCCCGCCGCCAAGCCTGACGCCCACACCCTGGGCTTCGGCAAGGTTTTTTCCGACCACATGTTCCTGCTCAACTATGACAAGGGTCAGGGCTGGCACGACCCCCGGATCGTACCCTACGGCCCCTTTACACTGGACCCCTCCGCCATGGTGTTCCACTACGCTCAGGAAGTTTTTGAGGGCCTGAAGGCCTACCGCACCGCCGACGGCACCGTCCAGCTCTTCCGCCCCATCGACAACGCCCGCCGGCTCAACGACTCCTGTGAGCGTCTGTGCATCCCCCCCATCCCCGAGGAGGATTTTGTGGAGGCCGTGAAGGCCCTGGTGACCGTGGACAAGGACTGGGTGCCCGATCTGCCCGGCACCAGCCTCTATATCCGGCCCTTCATCATCGCCACCGACGCCAGCCTTGGAGTTCACGCCTCCCACAGCTATATCTTCTGCATCATCACCGGCCCCGTGGGCGCCTACTACGCCGCCGGCATCAACCCGGTGAAGATCTACGTGGAGTCTGACGACGTCCGCGCCGTCAAGGGCGGCACCGGCTACACCAAGTGCGGCGGTAACTACGCCGCCTCCATCCGGGCCGGTGAGCGGGCCGAGGATCAGGGCTACGCCCAGGTGCTGTGGCTGGACGGCGTCCACCGCAAGTACATCGAGGAAGTCGGCTCCATGAACGTCATGTTCAAGATCGACGGCAAGATTGTCACCCCCATGCTCACCGGCTCCGTGCTGCCCGGCATCACCCGCCGCTCCTGCATCGAGCTTCTGAAGAGCTGGGGCTACGAGGTAGAGGAGCGGCTCATCACCGCCCAGGAGCTCTTCGACGCCGCCCAGGCCGGCAAGCTGGACGAGGCCTGGGGCACCGGCACCGCCGCTGTGGTCTCCCCCATCGGCGAGATGGGCTGGGAGGACCAGCACGTGGTGGTCAACGGCGGTGAGATCGGCCCCGTCACCCAGAAGCTCTACGACACCCTCACCGGCATCCAGTGGGGCACTCAGCCCGATCCTCACGGCTGGGTGGTCAAGCTCTAAGAGATGGCAAAAAGGCCGCGGACCTGTGAACCGCCCCAAATTGTGCGGACAGCACAAAAAGGCCTCAATGTAGGGAAATATGAAGTTTTAAGCGGAGTGGCGCAGCGTGAGCGGCGCCACTCCAGTTTTTAGCTGGATGCGCTCGTGGTTGTAAAAATTGATATAGCGGTCAATCATCTCATTGGCCTCACAGAATGAGGCCGGTTTATGGCGGTAGATACACTCTGTCTTGAGGATGGAAAAGAAATTTTCCGCCATAGCGTTGTCGTAACAGTTTCCGCGTCTTGACATGGAAGGCGTAATGCCATAAGATTTTGTCAGGTCGAAGTATGCTTGCGAGGTGTACTGGAACCCCTGGTCGCTGTGGAGCTGCAACTCCGCAGCGGCCCTCTTTTTCTCCTTGCGCATGGCCAGGCGAATGGTGTCCAGCACCAGGTTGACTGTCTGCTTTGTGCCGGTCTTGTAGGCAACAATGCTGTTGTCGTAAAGGTCCCGGATCATGGACAGGTACAATACGCCCTGCTTGGTGTGGATGTAGGAGATGTCCGTCACCCATTTGCTGTTGGGCCTGTTCGCATAAAACTCCCTATTCAGCAGATTCTTGTACTTGTGGACTTGCTGCCCCATCTGCTGCCATTTTCTGCGTCTCCGGATCTCCGCAAGCAAACCATATTTCTCCATGATACGCAGGATGGTCTTGGGATTACGGTGGATGCCTCGCTTCTTCAGCACCAGCCACATTCTGCGGTAGCCATACGTACGAAAGCTGCGCTCTCGCTGTTCCGCGATGATTTCTGCAAGGGCCGCGTCTTTCTCCGGCCTGCCCAAACGATGGACGAAATCATAGTATCCGCTGCGGGATACCTGAAAGAAGCGACACATAACGGTTACCGGATATTCGTTTCTGTGCCGGTAGATTACTGCGTATTTTGCCCTTGGCCTCACTTCCTTCCTGTGGAGCGCAGAAAATCCCGCAACAGCTCGTTTTCCATCTTTAGCCGTTTGTTCTCATACTTGTACTCCGCCAGTGTTTTTGCGGGTTTACGCCCCCGCGCTTTTGGAAGGACAGGCTCCTTTAGCCAGCACTGAATAGCCCACCGGCTGATCCCATACTCCCGACATAAAGCACGCTGGCTTTCTCCTCCACGGATTCGTGACACCACTTCTTCTCGTATCCCTACCGGATACTTTTTCATCCCTTTTTTTCCGGACATAGCAAGACCCCCTAATGTAGCTTTATTTTCCTACATTAGGGGGCCTTTTGTCTATTGTCCGGTTTTACTGGAGCTGTTCACTGAGGTCCGCGGCCTTTTCCTGTCCAGATTGGAACGGGCGGATGGTGTCTGTCCCTACGCGCTGTTTTGCCCCATGCGGGGGCGCGCGGCGATCAGCCGCCCACCCCCGGCCGGATACGTGCCATGAGAAGCTCGTCGGCATACCGACCGTTCCGGACGCAGGACATCCGCTTGCGGCCCTCAGTCTCAAAGCCCAGCTTCTCATAGAGTTGGATGGCCCGCTGGTTGTCGGCAAAGACCTCCAGCTCCACCCGCACCAGCATGAGCCAGTTGTCGGCCAGGTCCAGAAGGGTCTTCAGGAGGGCGGTGCCCACCCCCATGTTCTGGTACTCTGTATGGACGAAGAGCCCCACGCTGCCCACGTGGCGCATCCGGGGGCTGGGGCACACACGGAGACCGGCGGTCCCGATGACGGTGCCGTCGGCCAGCACCGCCACGAAGTTGTGGTCGTCCGGGCCCATGGCCTGGAAGCCGTCGATGTTCCGTTGGACCCGCTCGGAGGGGAGGCCCAGGGTGTTTTCAAAGACGCCGGGCATCCGCCGCAGGGCGTTGAAGCCCTCCATATCCTCCAGCCGGGTGGGACGGATGGTGTACTCCATATCCGCGTGCTCCTTTCTCTCTGACGTTGGGAGACTTTACTTCCCCCAGACCAGGGTGATGGCCTTGTGGAGGTTTTCGATCTTGGCCACCTCCGGGTTGCCGCCGTATTCGCCGTCCAGAGTCCAGGGCAGGGCCTCGGCGGCGGTGACCTTCAGCTTGCTGGTGTGGAAGGCCACCACCTGGCGGCTCTCCTCGTGGTTCTGGCGCACCAGGCTCACCAGGGCGTCCTGGAGGTCGGCCACGTTCCGGGGCTGCCGGACCAGCACCACCTCAAAGACCCCGTCGTCCAGGGAGACCTGATTGGCCGGAAAGACCTGGAAGCCTCCCACCGAGTTGGTGTTGGTGACCATGCCGTAGATAAAGTCCCCCTCCAGGGTGCCGCCGTCGTGCTCCACCGTCAGGTGGTAGCCCCGGCCCAGATCCCCCAGCTTGGTGGCCCCCTCCAGCACGTAGGCCAGGTGGCCGAAGGCGTTTTTGAACTCCTGGGGCGTATCGTAGCTCACATCGGTAAAGATGCCGAAGGCGGCCACATAGACAAAGGTCCGGTCGTTGAAGCGGCCCATGTCGCAAGGGCGGGGCGTCCCCTCCATGGCCGTGGCCGCCGCCTTCTCCACCCCCCGGGGCAGGCCCAGATTCTTGGAGAAATCGTTGGTGGTACCGGCGGGAATATAGCCCAGCACCGGCGGCGTGTCCAGGGTGAGCAGCCCCGACACCGTCTCGCTGAGGGTCCCGTCTCCGCCGCAGCAGACCACCCGGTCATACCACCAGCCCTGCCGGGCGGCCACACGGGTGGCGTCCTCCTTGCCCTGGGTGGGCCACACCGTCACCAGATAGTCCGCCTTGGTGAAGGTGTCCACCACGTTGGCCAGGTGGGCCTTGATGATCCCCTTCCCCGCCTGGGGATTGTAAATGAAGAGCAGTCGTTTCATGTCTCGTTCCTCCGCAGGGTTTGATCTTCCTTAGATGAAACGCGCCGCTTTCGCGAAATCGCGCAGCGGTTTATTCTGTAGACATTATGATACAAGCCCTCCCCAAAAGGCAAGTCTAATTTTGTGAACAAAAGCCGTCGGATACTCTTGCATTTTTATGCACACAAGTCTAAACTACTGTTCTGACAGTGTATGACACAAGGGAGTGTTTTTCATGTACCGCCGTGCCTTCCGCGCCGCCTTTCCGGCCACCGTGCCGGTGCTCATGGGCTATCTGGCCATCGGCATGGCCTTCGGGCTCATGCTCCAGGCCATCGGATACAATTTCATCTGGGCCTTCTTCATGTCGGTCACCATCTACGCCGGCTCCGGGCAGTACCTGGGGGTGGAGCTGCTGGGCACCGCCGCCACCCTGGGCAGCGTGGCCCTTCTGACCTTCATCATCAACTTCCGCCATCTGGTCTACGGCCTGAGCCTGCTGGAGAAGTTCAAGGGCATGGGCATCCGGAAGCTCTACATGATCTTCTCCCTCACCGACGAGACCTACGCCCTTCTCTCCTCGGCCCGGGTGCCGGAGCGGGTGGACCCCCACACCTACTACTTTGCCATCGCTGTGCTGGACCACTGCTACTGGATCGCCGGATCGGTGATCGGCAGCGTAGCGGGTGCCCTGCTGGGCTTCGACACCACCGGCATCGACTTCGCCATGACCGCCCTCTTCATCGTCATTGCCGTGGACCAGTGGAGCGCCTACCGCGAACACCTGCCCGCCCTGCTGGGCTTTGGGGTCACCGTGGTCTCCCTCATCCTTCTGGGGGCTGACGCCATGCTCATCCCCGCCCTGTGCGCCATCGTGGTCATCCTGCTCCTCCTCCGGGTCCGGCTGGACGCCCAGGAGGAGACCGCTCAAAAGGAGGAAGTCTGACATGCCCCTCACCACCGGTCAAGCCATCGCCGCCATCGCCGTCATGTCGGTGGTCACCTTTCTCACCCGGGCCCTGCCCTTCCTCCTCTTTGACCGGGGCGGTACGCCCCCCAAGGTGGTCCTCTACCTGGGCCGGGTCCTGCCCCCCGCCGTCATCGCCATGCTCATCATCTACTGCCTGCGCAATATCAGCTTCGGCTGGGGCACCGACCTGGCCGCCTTCGCCGGCTGGGCGCCTCAGCTCATCTCCGCCGCCGTGGTGGTGGCCCTCCACCTCTGGAAGCACAACAACCTCCTGAGCATCTTCGGCGGTACCATCCTCTATATGGTGCTGGTCCAAGCCGTCTTCTAGTCCTTTTTCTTGAAAGAAAAAGGACCAAAAAGAACTTTGGCAGCGCTTCGGAACAAGTACGAAACGAACGCTTTCGCCCGGTAACGAGAGCAGAAACAGAATAGAAACGTCAAGCGGGCGCTGCCATCGGCAGTGCCCGCTCGATTTTTAGAAAAGGGAACGCCCCCCCGCTGACCCACGCCGCAGTCCTCACCTACACAGCGGTGTACACCACCCACATCACAGCAACGGCAATCCCAGGCAGCGTCACCACGCCCGACACCCACCCACGCAGGCGGCGAAAAAATGTCGGATAGAACCACGGCCTTTCCCTGTTCCGCCGGCGGAGTCTCCTGTGGACGGTGCTGGTGCTCTACGGGGGCGTAAAGCCGGGCCGCCGGATTCCTATTTGGAGCCACTCAACCCGCACGGGAGCCCCTTTTTCTTTGGATTCCAAAAACCGTTCTTTTTCCAGCAGGGAAAAAGAAACGGGTTTTGAACCGTCTCTCCCGTCCTTTCACGTAACAGAAAGACAAAGAAACGAAACGCAAAACCACACCTCAATGCTCCCCCTCATCCGGCGGCTAACGCCGCCACCTTCCCCCCAGGGGAAGGCTCACGGACAAGGGGCCTCCCCTTTACCCTTTGTACTCCAGCAGCACAGCCCCCAGGGCCCGAGCGAACATCCGGGCGGCGGCGAGGGCCTCCTGGAGGGTGTTGCCGTGGCTGCCCACCTCCACCAGCATGGCGCCGGGGGCGGTCTGCTGGTTGTAGCGGTTCTCCCGCAGGCCGATGGGACGGGCCAGGGTGGGCCAGAGGGTGTTCATCTCCTTCTGGACCTGCACCGCCAGGGCCAGATTTTCCAGCCAGTTGGGGTGGTCGTAGAGGGCGTTGGAGCCCATGACCAGCATGACCTGGGCGCACTTCTCCCCGTTGATGGTGGTGATGGGCTTGTAGACGGTGCCGTCGGAGCCGATGAGGGCGTCCCGGTGGACGTCCAGCACCACCTGGATGGTGGGGTACTGCGCCAGCCAGTTCTCCACCGCCGCCAGGGAGCGGTCATAGGCGCCGTTGTACTCGGGGTAGTCATAGAGGGCGGTGTCGTGGACCACGGTGAGGCCCATCTCGGTGAGCACCTTGGCGATCTCGTCCCCCACCCGGACCACGCTCTTCTCCGTATCGGTGGTGCGGCACTCCCCGGTGGCCACGTAGGTATCGGTGCCGTCGGGGGTATAGGCCTCGCTGCCGTGGGTGTGGACGATGAGGACCTGGGGGCCCTCCTCGGGAAGGGTCAGGGTGAGCTGGGTCTGAGCTAGCGCCGCCACGTCCAGGGCCAATCCCGGCCGGTTCTCGATGTACACCCCCTGGGCGCTGTCATAGCCCTCGCCGCTGGTGGGGAGCAGGGTCCTGCCCACGATGTCCTCCGGGGCCACCGTGACCTCGGGCACCTCCTCCGGGTCCTCCGGGTCGTCGGGCTCGCCCGTGGGCTGTGGGGACTCCTGGACCGCCTCCCCGGTCTCCCCCTTGCCCACACCGGCGGAGAGGGTGGGGGACTGGCCCAGCACCAGCTTCTGCCAGCCGGTGAGACCGGTCTCCTCCTCCTCCGGCAGGTTGCCCAGCTCCGCCCGCAGGGCCGCCGACACAAAGGCCGGGCTCTCCGCCAGGGTATGGAAGGTCTCCGCCGCCGCCCCCATGTCCGCCGTCAGCGACAGCACCCACACCGTCACCGTGGTCAAAAAGAGGGCCACCCCCCTCCGCAGCATCCTCGTCCACCGGCCTTGTCCCTTTTTCATGGCTCTCCCCGTCCTTTCTTTCGTTTCTTGGAGAGTCTATGCGCCGGGTCCGGCTCCTATGTCCCCCGAAAAACGACGGGAAAGCCTTTGAGATTCTCCCCGTCCTGTGATATACTGGATGGACACTTCAGATAAAGGCAGGTAGGGCTATGCGGGCGATGTGGGACTCCTCGGGGGTGCGCTTTATACGGGAAATGGTCACGGTGTACTTCGACCGGCGGGTCTCCCGCTCGGCGGCGGAGCTGGCCTATTTCCTGGTGCTCAGCTTCTTCCCCGTCCTCATCTGCATCAACGCCTTCGTGGGTCTGATGCGGCTAGACGTCAACCTGGTGCTGGAGGCGGCGGACGGCTTTCTCCCCCAGGAGATCCTCCCCATCCTGGGGGAGTACATCCGCTATATCTCCATCAACCAGTCCAACGCCATGTTCTTCGCCGGGCTCACCATGGTCCTCTTCTCGGCCTCGGCGGCCTTCCGGGCCCTCATGAACATCATGGCCGACATCTACGAGCGCCCCACCTACCGTGGGATCGGCCAGATCGTGGCCAGCGTCCTCTTTTCCCTTCTGTTTTTGGTGACCATCTACCTCTCCATGGTGGTCCTCCTCACCGGAAACTGGTTCCTCCACCTGGTGGAGGGCCGTTTCGTCTGGATCGCCCGGCTGGTGGGTGACTGGCAGTCCATGCGCTTTTTCATCCTCTTCTGCCTGGTCCTTCTCTTCGTTCTTCTGGCCTACCGCCTGGCCGCCCCCAAGGGTCACCCCCGCCCTCCCGTCCTCACCGGCGGCATCCTGGCCACGGTGTCCCTGGTGGCCGCCTCCATGCTCTTCTCCTGGTTCATCGGCCTCTCCTCCCGCTACTCCCTGGTGTACGGGTCCCTGGCCTCCGTCATCATCCTGCTGGTGTGGCTCTACCTGTGCGGCAACATCTTCATTTTGGGCAACGTCTTCAACTATGTCTGGTACAAGCACCGGAAAAACTAAATGACCGCCCCTCTCCCAAGCCTTTCCGGCCGGGGGATGGGCGGTCCTCTTTTTCGGACTCGTCCGTTTTAAAAGTCCGTTTTATTGTACTTTCTTTCTGTTATCTTTGAGATACAACAAAGGAGCGGAAAGGAGCGCTGAAAGATGGAATACAGCATGCGTTGGGTAAGAGGACACATCGAAGTCTATGACGGGGCCGGGCGGTTCCTCTTTTCGGCGGACAGTGAGTGGGAGGCCGAACGGGAGCTGGAATCCTCCGCGGCGTAAAAACGGAAAGCAGGGACCTTCCCAGCTTCACAGCCTTTGTGGAGATGGGGAGGTCCCTTTTTGATGTGGGGCGCAGTAGTCTCCCTGAAACGCCCCCTCTTCTGCGGCGAACATGCACCAGCTGCCCCCTTTCCGTATAGAATGGGGGCAGCACAGGGAGAAGGACGGTGACCGGGAGATGGAGGAAGACATCCTGGCGGGGGAGGCGCGGACACTGGACGACTCCCTGGGCTACATACTGGCGGTGATTGGGTCGGTGCTGCTCTCCTACAAGGCCACGGCCCTCCAGCGGGACGGGGTGTGCCTGGCCCTGGCCGGGGACGACACCGGGGCGCAGGACGCCCAGGAGCGGGTCCGGCAGCTGCGGCTGCTTTCCGGGGCGGTCCTCATCGGCGCCCTGGGGTATTTCCTCTGCCTGGCCCTCCGGGCGGTGGATCAGGCCAGGGGCGACCCTGCGGCGGAGGGCTCCGCCCGGACCAACCTGACGGCCTCGGTGCTGGTGCTGCTGGCGGCCCTGCTGCGGTTCCTGGACCAGAAGGGGCAGACTGCCGCCTGACGCCGCATCGGGAGGAATACCATGACAGATCTGGAGCTTTTGGCCCGTATCATCCAGTGCGAGGCCGGGGGCGAGGGGGAGCAGGGCATGAAGGCGGTGGCCTGCGTGGTGATGAACCGGGTCCAGGTGGACTACGGCGAGTATGGCCGGCTGGAGCCCACCATACGGGCTGTGATCTACCAGCCGGGGCAGTTCGACTGCGCCCGGGAGTCCATCGGGGGCCGCTACAACGCCCAGAACATCTACAACATGTCGGTGGAGCCCATCCACTACGAGATCGCCGAGTGGGCCATCGCGGGGAACCGGCTGACCAATCTGGGCTTTGCCCTCTGGTACTTCAACCCCTTCAGCCCCACCTGCCGGCAGAACTTTCCCTCCAAGGTGGGGGAGTTCGTGGTGCGCATCGGCAACCACTGCTTCTACAACCCCACCCCCGCCTACGCCGATACTTAGCAAGGAGGATCGCTATGAACCAATTCTATCCCAACGCCGTCCGCAGCATCGCCATGGACCAGGCCCAGGGCTCCGGCGGGCTGGTGACCCCGCCGGAGGAGAACTTCAACACCGACACCATGCGGGGCTCCCTCCAGCAGATCTTATCCGACAATCTGGGGGCCTACGTCTCCTGCGAGTTCCTGGTGGGGCTCCAGGCCATGATTAAGAAGGAGGGCATCCTCTACTCCGTGGGCCGGAGCTACCTTACCCTCTACGAGGAGGCCACCCAGACCTTCATGGTCTGCGACATCTTCTCGCTCAAATTCATCACCTTCTACCTGCCTGGCCGCCGGCCGGGACAGACAGGAGCCTCCACGGTGCCCACGGTGACCGTCCCCGGTGTGGGGGAGGTGCCGGCGGGCAATTACGGCCTGGGCACCGGCAACATCTCGTGGAACGTGGGCCGGGGAGGCTGAGGTCAGTCTCCCTCCGCCCAGCGGCAGAAGCCCTCCCAGAGCTCCATGGCCTTGAATTTGATGACATAGCCCTCGCTCTCCCCGGTGAGGAGGGCGGCCTCCTCCTCACCCAGGGCGGCCAGGACGGGCTGGGCCTCGGTGGCGGAGCTCTGGCACAGGGGCGGGAAGACCACGCACCACCAGTTCCGCCCGGCGCCCTCTCCCAGCACCACCCGCAGGGCGGTATACTGTCCCTGGGGGAGGGCGAAGCCGTCATAGGTCTTGGTGGGGAACCACACATCGTCCTCCAAGGAGGCGGAGACCGCGCAGTCGGCTCCGGCGGCCGTCACCGCCTCCTCCGCCGCCGTCTCCAGCGCCGGCAGGGCCTGGCGGAGCAGATCCACCGCCTCCTCGGCGGTCTGAGCGCCGGCGCAGGCCTCTGCCGCCGCCTCCAGCACCCGGTCCCGGACCTGGAGCTTCAACGCCTGGTCGGCGTCGGAGTCGGAGTTTGCGATGACGTGGAGCCGCACCACCTGCTCTGCCAGGTCGGCCTGCTCCCGGTCCAGCCACACCCCCGTCAGCAGGGCGATGGCCAGCCCCGCCATCAGGGCCGCCTCCCAGCGGCGCAACCGCTGTCCGCCGTTTTTCCACACGCTTTTTTGT
Organism: Intestinimonas timonensis; assembly: GCF_900626145.1. Lineage (GTDB taxonomy): Bacteria > Bacillota > Clostridia > Oscillospirales > Oscillospiraceae > Intestinimonas > Intestinimonas aquisgranensis. The sequence goes on from NZ_LR130816.1 coordinate 773,354, forward strand.
ACAAGCTCCATATCCGCTTCCTCCTTTGTCTCAGCTGCCTCTATTGTGCCCGCCGCCGCCCCGTTCCAGACGGGAGGGCGGCAGTTTTTTCCACCCCTTTTTAACCAAATTTTCATCTTTCCTTGCCCTTTTCTTTTAAAATCACATGGTATCCTTGCAGTACAGACAGGAAAGGAGGATTCGCCATGTTCACTCTGTTCGCCCTGACGCTGCTCTGCCTGGCCGGCGTGGCCGCCATCAGCGTGGTGGTCGCCCTGGTCCTCACCCTCATCGGCCTGCCTCTGGCCATTTTGTTCAGCCTGCTGCCCTGGCTGCTGCGGCTGGCCGGCATCGTGCTGCTGGTGAAGGGCTTGCTGGACCGCCCCTTCCAGCCGGAGAACCTGCTCCCCGCCGTGGGCGCCTTTGCCGCCAGCTGGCTCCTGGGCCTGCTGTTCTGATGCGGCTTTGTGATGTTTTTCTTACGTTTCCCCCCAGTCGTTGACTTTCCCCGCTGTCAGCGGCTATAATCATAGCCAAACGGACTGTGAGGAGGGGAGCGTCATGGAGGTCCATATTTTGGTGGTGGATGACGAGCCGGAGATTGCCGATCTGGTGGGGGTCTATCTGCGCAGCGAGGGCTTTGTCGTCCACACCTGCGGCACCGCCCAAGAGGCCCTGGACACCCTGGCCCACCAGAGCGTGGACCTGGCCATTCTGGACGTGATGCTGCCCGACAAGTCGGGCTTCGACCTGTGCGGGGAGCTGCGGCGGGAGTACCGCTTCCCGGTGCTCATGCTCACTGCCAAGAGCTCCGACATGGACAAGATCACCGGCCTCACCATCGGGGCCGACGACTACATCACCAAGCCCTTCAACCCCCTGGAGCTGGTGGCCCGGGTGAAGGCCCAGCTGCGGCGGTACACCCGCTACAACAGCAGCCAGGAGAAGGCCCCGGGCAGCGAGGTCATCGACTTCAACGGCCTGGTCATCGACCGGGGCACCCACCAGTGCACCCTATACGATAAGGAGCTCAGCCTCACCCCCATCGAGTTCGACATCCTGTGGATGCTCTGCTCCAACCGGGGACAGGTCATCTCCGCCGAGCGCCTCTTCGAGACGGTGTGGGGAGAGAAGTACCTGGACCGGAACAACACCGTCATGGTCCACATCCGGCGGCTGCGTGAAAAGATGGGGGAGCCCAGCCGGGACCCCCGGTTCATCAAGACCGTCTGGGGCGTGGGCTACAAGGTGGATTGACCCCCCCTCAACAGCAAAGAAAATTCTTCAGGAAATTTTGATATTTTAGTTGACAACCGGCGGGACATCGGGTATACTATCTCTTGCCCTGTTCATGAGGGCCGATATGGCGGCATAGCTCAGTTGGCTAGAGCACTCGGTTCATACCCGAGTTGTCCCCGGTTCAAATCCAGGTGCCGCTACCATGCAGCGTATGCTGCACCGCATGGCGCGTTGGTCAAGCGGCTAAGACACCGCCCTTTCACGGCGGTAACACGGGTTCGATTCCCGTACGCGTCACCAACGTCTCCCATATGGAGGCATAGCTCAGCTGGTAGAGCGCTCGCCTCACACGCGAGAGGTCACAGATTCGAGTTCTGTTGTCTCCACCACGAAGAAAGACACGACTTACGTCGTGTCTTTCTTTTTTCTTCCATATGAAACGGCCCGATCCCGCAAATGGGATCGGGCCGTTTTTTGTCTCAGGGGAAGGCATAACCGTAGGCCTCCCCCACGGCCAGGGGCACCTCCATGCGGCAGGTCACCTGGGGGTCCACCATCTGGCAGATCCGCACGTCACCCGCCACGCTCAGCAGCATACCGGCCTCGTGGGCCTCCATGCCCACCTGATGGATGAGGACGTCCCGCATGCGCAGGGTGGCGTCGGAGGCGGCAGCCTCCAGCGTGGAGGCGGAGGAGATGGTCATGAAGGCCGTCTCCGTGGTGAGGAAGGGTGTGGGCAGGGGGCAGTCGTGGAGCACCGTCACCCGGACGGTGACCCGCCCGGCGATCTCCACGCCGCACACCACCACCTCGCCGTCCCCCATGACGGCGTGGAGGTCCCCCATGGCCAGGAGGGCCCCTTCCACCGCCACCGGCAGATAGAGGGTCGCGCCGGGGCCGATGCGCTTGCAGTCCATGTTCCCGCCGTGGGGGCCGGGGGTGCCGGTGGGGACGGCCCCCGCCGCCGGGGCGGTGCCGATGACCCCGATCATGGGCCGGATGGGAAAGGAGAGCTTGTCGTTGAAGACCGCCCTGCCCGCTCGGATGGGGATGAGCTTGGTGGACTCCTCCGTGAGGACGGCCCCAATGACCCCCTCGTTGGGGGCGTCGGTCATGACCCCGTGGTCGGCCAGGGCGATGTCCAGGATCTCCACCTTTAATACATCGCCGGGCTGTGCCCCCTCCACGTAGAGGGGCCCCGTGGCCGGGTTGATGTTGTCCCAGTCCAGGCCGCCCAGCCGCTGCTCCGGGCTGGTGATCTGCCCGCCGAAGCAGTCGATGGTCTCAAAGCACACCGTGGCCCCGCTCTCCGCCCGGGCGGCGGGGGGATTGTCGGGAGACATGGCGTAGATGACGGTCTTTCTGCTGATCTCCATACGCAAAAACCTCCTGTCCTGCGGCCGTTCCCGCCTTTGGAGGGCAAACGGCCCACTTGCTTGTCCTCATTGTAATCAACGCCATAGGGGGTGTCAAGGCCGCCCAAAGGAGCGGAAAGGCCCGGGACANTTCTGTGAGGCCAATGAGATGATTGACCGCTATATCAATTTTTACAACCACGAGCGCATCCAGCTAAAAACTGGAGTGGCGCCGCTCACGCTGCGCCACTCCGCTTAAAACTTCATATTTCCCTACATTGAGGCCTTTTTGTGCTGTCCGCACAATTTGGGGCGGTTCACAGGTCCGCGGCCTTTTTTCAGGAAATGAAATGGTGTTACTCCGCGTCGGCGGTGAGCAGGGCGCTGGCACGGACCATCAGGGTGGCCAGCTCGGCGCGGGAGGCGTTGCCCTGGGGATTCAGGGCGCCGGTGTCGCTGCCGGTGAGGAGGCCGTTCTCCACAGCCCAGGTCACAGCGTCAGCGGCCCAATCGCTCACGGAAGCGCCGTCGGGATAGGCGGTCAGGTCGCCCTCGGCGGCGGGGCTGCCGGCGTAGCGCCACAGCATGGTGACCAGCTGCTCGCGGGTGAGCACGCCCTCCATGTTGGTGCCGTCGGACACGCCGTTCTCCACGGCCCAGGCCTGTCCGTCGGCGTACCACACATCGCTGACGGTGGTGTCATCGCCGGCGCAGCGGGCCAGGATAGTGACCAGCATGCCGCGGCTGGTATCCATGGCGGGGGAGAAGGTGGTCTCGCTAGTGCCGTTCATGAGGCCCAGCTCGGTGACGGAGGCCACGGCGTCGGCGTACCAGGCGTCGGCGGGGACATCGACAAAGCCGGTGGTCTCAGTGGTCTCGGCGTTCAGCACGCTCACAAAGGCGGCGTTGGAGATGAAGTTGAACTCATCCCGCTGGTTGACCTTGTTGGTGAGGGTGTTGGCGAAGAGGACCACGTCCAGACCGGCATCCTGATAGGAGATGGCCTGGATGGAGTTGTTGAGGAAGTCGTCGTAGTGCTCGCCGTCGGCGGGGAGGAAGCCTTCCAGCAGCTCCTTGGAGCCGTCCAGCTGCACCAGCACCTGGGCGCCCTCGGGGATGGCGGCGAAGTAGCCGGCGCCGTAGCCGTAGAGGATATCGTCACCCTCGGCCACATAGCTGGCGGTGATGAGGCTGTCGGTGGGGTAGGTCACATAGGCCAGGGCGTCCATGGCGTTGTCGCTGACGGTCTCCCGGACCAGAGCGCCTTCGGCGAAGAGAGCGGTGGCGGAGTCCACGGCGTCGGCGCCGTAGCCGATGTAGGGGGTGCCGCTCTTGACGGCGGCCAGGGCCTGCTCATCCAGCTCGGCGGCGCCGATGATGAGGTCGGCCTTGGAGGCGTCGTCGGTGACGGTGAAGCCCAGCAGCTCCATGGCCTGCCGGTCGTAGTTGTACTCGTAGGCGCCGCTGACCAGGGTGGTCTTGATGAAGCCGGCGTCGTTGTCGGCGGGCTTGCCGGAGATGTAGATGACGGGGGCCTTGGTGAGGGCCTGGGCGGCGGGAGCCTCCTCAACGCCCACGCCGGAGATCAGGTAATCACCGGCCACGCTCTGCCAGTCGGCATAGGAGCACAGGAAGCTGCCCTTGTACTCGCCCTCGGTGATGAGGGAGACGGCCTTGCCCGCCTTCAGCAGGGCGTTGACGGCGGCGGTGGAGTCCTCGGAGGCGTTCATCAGCACCACCTGGGCGTTCTCCACACCGGTGAAGGAGGAGGTGAGGGTATCCACGTAGGCCAGGGTGGCCTCGTAGTCCATGGCGTCGCCGCAGGCGGCAGCGATGGTCTCGTAGGCGGCGGGCTCGGCGCACACCACCATGTCAAAGCCGCGGGTCTTGTCGAAGGCGGTGATGCCCTCGGAGTAGAGGACGGGCCAGCCGGTGATGACGGTGCCGTCATAGAGGACGCCGTTGGCCACGCTCCGCTTGGCCTGGTACATGGAAACGATCAGGGTGCCGGCGGGATACTCCACACCGTTGTAGTTGAAGGCCTTCTCGGTGAGGTTGACCTTCACGCCGTTGCGGGTCAGGTACACCATCATGTCGGCGGCGTCCTGCAGGTTGGACTGGTTGGCGCCGTCCATGGGGATGATGTAGCACTCGGGGTAGAAGTTGCCGTTCTGGCCCTCGCCGTCATACTCGGGACGGAAGAGCTCGGCCTCGGCGCCCTCCACGTCGTACTGGTCGCAGAACCACTGGCCCACCAGCTCATAGGCGTCGGAATTGGCGTTGGTCACGCCCCGCTCGAAGATCTTGGTTTGGTCCAGCAGGTAGCTCTCCTTGTTGTTGGCCACATAGACGCCCTGGCCCAGAGCGCCGTAGGCCACCAGGTCCACCGCGTCGTCGTTGTGGCTGGGCAGCTCCACCGTGTAGGAAACGGTGCCGTGGAGCATGGCGTACTGGGGGGTGTAGCTGGTGGACATGTCGTCCCAGGGGTCCAGCCACTGGGTCTGATAGGAGCCGTCCTCGTTCACCTCGCCGGTGTAGGACAGGTAGTCACGCTGGGGGGTGGAGTAGCTGTTGAAGGTATCGTTGTTGGCCACAGCCGCGATGCCCAGCGCCTCACCGCCGCTCATCAGGTGCTCGGCCAGCAGGTCATACTCGAAGTTGGGCTCGTGGGGGGGATCGCAGGGCTCGCACTGGAACTCCTTGTGCTGACCGTGGAACTCGGTGAAGCTCACAGGGTTCCACTCAGTGATGAGCTGGGTCATGTTCTGGGTCTCGGCCTGGGTCTGGAAAGAGTTGTCCCGGTTCAGGTCAAAGCCGCCGGAGGAGGTACGGGTCACATAGGTGCGGCCCTCCACGTTCTCCTCGGGCACGATGAGGAAGAACACGTCGTCCAGCAGGTCGTCCATGTCCACCGTGACGGTCTCTACATTATAATACTTCTCCAGGTCCAGCTTGTAGGAGGTGGTCCAGGGGGAGACGGTGCCCTCCTCGTCGGTAGCCTTGATAAAGCCCAGATAGGTGGCGGTGTCGGCCACCAGGTCGGGGATGGCGATGCTGCCCTCCTCGCCCACAGGGCCCATCTGCTCGGCCAGCTTGGCCTCGCCCTCGGCGGTGAAACCGGTCATGTTGTCGTAGGAGATGGTGCCCTCCTCGCTGGCGGCGGCCTCCACCAGCATCCAGGCAAACTTCATCACGCCGTCAGGGGCGGCCACCTCATTGGCGTGGACGTTGGAGAAGAGGACGGGGACCTGGTAGTCGCCCAGGGTGCCGTTCTCGATCTTCTCGATGAGCCCGGTGGGGTCGCTCTCGGCCTCGGCCTTGATGCTCTGCCACTTCTCCACCGCGGCCTCGCTCTTGGCCACGATGAGGTAGGGCATGTCCAGGCTCTCCATGCCGTTGTCGCCCTGGCTCATGCCCATGGACTCCTTTACCACATAGAGGTCAGTGTTCTCCTCGGCATAGGCCACCAGCTCATCCATGCTCTCGTAGAGCTCTTTCATGGTGTTGAAGTCGTCGTAGGGGGTGATCTTGATCCCCTCCACGGCGCCCAGCACGGTGCCGTCGGCGGCGGTGGCGGTCAGGTCATACCAGCCGCACAGGTCCAGATAGGTGCCGCCGTTGGTCTGATAGCCCCGCAGGTTGTTGGGCATATCGGCAAAGAGGTCATAGTAGTAGTCGTTGGCAAAGGTCAGCTTCAGGTAGACCTGGCCGTCCTGGGTGACCGCCTCGGTCTGGACGTCGGTGAACAGGTTACCCTCGCCGTCCTTCAGCTTCCAGCTGTCCAGGGTGCCGCCCTGGGTGTGGTTGGGGTAGAGCTCCGGGTCCACATAGCCGGACGCCTCATCGTAGTCCAGGGACCACACCACCGTCTCGGCGGCGGCCTGGGCCTCCTCCTCAGTCATGTCCACGGGGAGCATGGCCTGGAAGGTGCGGGCGTCACACAGGCTGATGTAGTTTTCCCCACCGTCACCGGTGGTGTTTTCAAACGCCGCAACAGGGGTGGCGGCGGTGGTATCTTCCGCGGCGTAGGCCGGGAGGACACACATGGACAGCAGGAGCGCGCCTGTCGTTACCAGCGACAGGGCGTTCCCAAGGAACTTGTGCTTCTTCATGCTCATCACCATTCTCTTTCCTTCAAATCCTCGATGAAATAATATTCATATAGGTTGAATATTGTTTATGAATAATACCACTAAACCCCAGAGACGTCAAGTATAGAAATGCATAAATCTCAGTTGTTAATCGTATTTATTCTCCAGTGCACAATACGGAGGGGAATATATGAATATATATTTATCTATTTTAGTACAATACATAATCACCGTGCGAAAGAGATGAGCGAATAAAGGGCCGGGGCGGCCGCCTATATCAAGGCGGTCGCCCCGGCCCTTTGTGTCTCTCATTTACCGGTAACAGCGTCACGCTCCCGCCGACACAAAGCATGGAGCCTCTCTCTGCACCTTATTCAAAGTACCGTATCAGGGCCTGGGTACCCAGATCTCCCATCCCGCGGTCGGCCAGGGTCTGATACATGGTTAGCACCTGGTTTGTGATCGGGAGGTCGGTCTGAACCGCACGGCTCTCCTCCTCCGCAATAGAGAGGTCCTTGACCACCTATAATGGTAGTCTTACAGAACGCGAGCTTCTTCTTTTGGCCGAAAATGAAGCCCCATCTGTACTTTTGTGCAGTGGAATTTATTATGAAAAATGGCAGCATATTTGTGAGAAACTGACCAATCAACCGCTTTTGGTCAATTTGGATGAGTCCGGACCCAACGGCTATGAAAAATGGTTGGCTGAGCCAATCGATTTGCCTGATTTTCTTCCCAGTGCCGAGGATATCTTGATGCTGATCCATACTGGTGGAACAACTGGTGTTCCAAAAGCTGCAAAGCTTTCTTATCGAGCAATCACAAATAACTCCATCAGTACTGTCTTAACCCATAACCTCACTCCGAACGATGCCACGTACCTCATGCTCCCATTGTTTCACACGGCGGCTTGGAATAGTGTTTCGCTCGGGATTTTGCTGGCAGGCGGAAGGCTGGTTTTGAAGCGGAAGTTTGATGTAGACACCACCTGTGATATCATTGAAAGCATTCGCCCCTCGTTCCTATTGGGCGTTCCTACAATCTATCAAGCTCTTGCTCAATCTCCCCGCTTTCAGACAACAGACTTTTCCTCATTGAAAGCCCTCCGATGTGGAACGGCACCTCTCCCGAGATCGCTGTTTCAGCTCTATGATGCCCACAATCTTCCCCTATGTAATGCCTATGGCCTAACTGAATGTGGTCCAAGCAATTTCTCATTTGCCATGCACTTGGTTACACAGGACATCCTACGAGCCAAAGTAGGTTCTGTTGGTCAACCAATGTATTACAACCGGGTCCGTATCGTGGATGATAGCGGCAATGAAGTTCCACCTGGACAGCCAGGTGAGTTACAGTTTTCCGGCCCTCTGGTGTTTAGCGGCTATTGGAACAATCCTGAGGAAACCCAAAAAGTCATCTGCGGAAATTGGGTCAACACAGGTGATATTGCCACCTGTGACAGTGATGGATTTTATTTTATTATTGGCCGCAAAAAAATATGTTTATTACCGGGGGAGAAAATATTTTCCCTATTGAGATCGAAGATGTTCTCATACAGCACCCTTCCGTGCAGGACTGCTGTGTAATCGGCGTGGAGGACTGCCATTGGGGTGAGGTTGGAAAAGCATTCGTTCAGTTGCGGTCAGGCTGTGAGGAAACACCAGAATCTATAATAAATTACCTGGCCGAGTATTTACCAACCATAAAGCAACCGAAGTATATTTCTTTTGTAGACAATATCCCAAGGAATTCCGTCGGAAAACTTTTGCTCTCTAAGGTAAGGGCGCTCCATGACGAGGAAATGCGGAAAAACCCTGCACCAAAGAAGATTGTACCAACCAAGAAATCCGGTACATACGCTATTTTGTTGCTTTAGCACAATCTCCGCCTTTTTTCAAACAAGCCCTAGTCAGGCGGAAATTACTTCCATCGTTGACTGCGTCACTACCGTGCCCTGTTCACAAATTGTATATTATTTTCCTGGAAAAATTTTATAAACGCAAATTGCAATAACAAGTTGGACACGCCGTGGTAGACAGCCTCGGTCTCGGATGGAGCCGCAGGCTCTGTCCGGGACCGAGGGTGCCGCAGCCGTCAGGCTGCGTATACAGCGTCCAGGAACGATTCAAACAACTCCTCCGAGGTGCGGTAGCCGAGCTTTCTGCGGGGCCGTCCGTTCAGCTCGTCAGCAGCGGCGAGGATATCCTCGTCGGTGAATTGCTCAATGGACTTGCCCTTGGGGAGGAAGGCCCGAAACAGGCCGTTGTGGCGCTCGTTCTGGGGCCGCTCCCATGAGGTGTACGGGTGAGCAAAGTAGACCTTGGTGCCCCATTTTTCTATCTGAGCGAAGTCAGCGAATTCGCTGCCGTTGTCCACAGTAATCGTCTTAAAGACCTGGTCGAAATGCTCGCCGTACTCGGCATGGAGGGCGGTCATGGCTGCCATCACCGCCTCGCTGGTTTTGCCGGGGATACGGAACGCAAGGTAGTTCTGGGTCTTCTTCTCCAGCAGAGAGAAGACTACGGACTCCTTTCCAGACCTCCTTCCAACCACGGTATCGCCCTCCCAGTGGCCTTCTTCCATGCGGAGAGAAGCAATCTCCGGACGGTCTGAAATGCTTGCGCCGTAACGCTTTTTGTTCTCCCGAACCCGGTGCTTCTTCGTCTTTCGCTTCAATGCTTCAGGCAATTCCGTGGGATGGATGGGCAGACATCCTCTCCACACCATATTGTAGAGTGTGCGGGAGCAAACCATCTTAGACGGCTCAAACAGGTGGTGCAGCTTGGCGTAGCCGCAGCAGGCATCCAGCGACCACTTGTGTTCCTGTACCTGCCGGATCACCCACTTGGAGAAGTCCTGGCAACCGTCCGATTTCGGGTTCCTGTGGCAGGTTGCTCTGTTTGCCTTGTACACCGCCTCTCCCAATTTCGGGGAGTAGCCGGGGGCTTTCCCCTTGGTGCTCTTACGAACCGGTGTACCACGCCGCAGCTCGTTTGTAATGGTGGATGGAGCGCAGCCCACCTCTCTGGCAATGGCCCGTATGCCAAGGCCTTGCTGTTTGAGGGCCTTAATGGCACCCCGTTCTACCATACCGAGATGCTGTCCCTTCTTGCGTTCTGCTGCTACTGTGATATAATCTTGGTAGTCCATAGTGATTGCCTCCCATAGTGAATTTGGTGTAGCAACTTCATTCTACCACGGGAAAAAATCACTATGGACTTTTCTCTTCAAGTGTCCAACTTGATTTTACAATCAACCAAAATTTTATAAAAAGAGGTTTAACACTTAAGAACAGGGTATCTGCCGGCCAGTGTGGTCGATGGTGTAGTCGGTGTTATAGGTACCGGGTAGGATGAGCTCCGACACCGGCACCAGGGTGTAGCCGTCCTTCAACAGGGCCTCGATGATGCCAGGCAGAGCCTCCGGGGTGTGGAGGGCAGCGTTGTGGAAGAGGATGATGGACCCAGGCTGCACCTTGGAGGTGACCCGCTGGGTGATCTCACCTGCCGACAGGTCCTTCCAGTCCAGGCTGTCCACGTCCCACTGGATGGGCTCGATGCCCAGGGCACGGACGGCAGTGATGACCTTGTCGTCGTACTCGCCGTAGGGGGGGCGGAAGAGGGTGGGCCGGACCCCGGTGACCGCCTCGATCTTATCGGCGCAGGCGGAGACGTCGGCCTGGATCTCCTCCCGGCTGAGCTGCGACATGTGGGGATGGGTGTTGGAGTGGTCCATGACCTCATGCCCCGCGTCGGAGAGGGCCTTCACCGACTCAGGGTATTTGTCCACCCACTCGCCCACCACAAAAAAGGTGGCCTTCACGTCGTACTTTCCCAGGATGTCGATGAGCTGCTGGGTATCCTCGTTGCCCCAGGCGGCGTCGAAGGTGAGAGAGGCCACCTTCTGGTCCCGGGCCACGCAGTAAATGGGCAGCTGCCGGGTGGTGGCCGACGCCCCCACGATGGCCGGATGGTTCACCACATAGAGCATGGCCGCCGCCGCCAGCAGACACAGCCCCACCGTAAAGACCCGCCGCCGGATCAGGTACAGTTTCATTCCATACGCCTCCTTATTGGTTCCCCCACAACGGGGTGTCTTGCACAGTTCCACTATATGACGCCCGGTCCGGCCTCATGTTTGGTCCACGCCTGGAGCTGGACATCGCCGCCTGCCGTAAAAAGGCATAGTAAATTTGTAGGTTTTTCACCAGAACCAGGCAGTTACACAAAATAATTCTCACGTATTTTATGAAAATAATTTGTAACTGTTTTTAGTTGTATTTTGGGTCCTTTCTTCGCTATAATCACGAGGCTGCCCAGGGCCAGATCTCACCGGCCCGGGACAACACCGTGATAGGAGAAAGAGAAGAAATGAGCAGATTGAACCACCTTCGCAGAGCCGTTTCCGGGCTTTTGAGCCTGGCCCTGACCAGCTCTTTCTGTACCATTGGATATCCTGCCGCTCTGGCTGCCAGCGGAGCGGAACACGAGGCCGACCCCACCGGTTCCATCGCCCTCACCGTCCGCTTCGACCTGCCCCAGCAGGCCGACGAGGTGGCCGACCAGGACCTCCGTCTGACCCTGACCGGCAGCGGCAAGGCCGTCACGGTCTCCCTGGCCGACGGCACCGCCGACGGCGCCGACGGCCTTGCCGTCTCGGTGGAGGCGCAGAACATCCACGGCGTCCCCCTCACCACTGAGGAACAGATCGGCTACTACCAGGTGACCGTGGACGGCCTGGCCACCGGGGACTACACCATGGCCCTCTCCGGCCGGGGCTACACCACCTGCCCACTCCGGTGGAGCTGGAGACCTATTCCCAGCACGTGCTCATGAGCACCGGCAACGGCAGCTTTGCCCTGGGCGACGTGGACGGCGACGGTGCCGTCACCACCGCCGACCGGGACGCCATGGACGCCCAGCTGGGAAAGACCAGCCGCCTGGATACCTACGACCTCAACGGCGACGGGGTGGTAGACGTCACCGACCTCTCCTATATCAATAAGATGGTGGGCCTGGAGGGCGGCGGCACCATGACCGTTCCCTTCAATATCGCCGCTCCCGACGGGGTCCACGCCACCGGCCGCACCGCCGGCCAGAGCGTCATATCCATCAACCTGGGCAAGAAGGTGGCCGTGACCAAGGTCACCATCACCGTCACCAAGGTGGAGGGTCAGACCGGCGAGACCCCGTCGTTTGCCGCCGTGACCCAGATCCAGTTCCTCAAGGACATCGTCTCCGACGCCATCCAGGCCGACACCCAGGTGAAGGGCCTGTCCGCCGCCAGCGGCGACGGGGAGGTGAAGCTGGTGTGGGACAGCGTGAAAAACGTCACCGGCTACACCGTCTCCTATGGTCAGGACCGGAACAACCTGAACCAGCGCCTGTCGGTGAACACCAACAAGGCCACCCTCTCCGGCCTCACCAACAACAAGACCTATTACTTCCAGGTGTCCGCCGCCAGCGACGGCTGGAGCGGCACCCCCTAGGCGGTGATCTCCGCCGTGCCCACCCCCAGCAGCGCCCCCGGCGCCCCCTCCAACATCCTGGTGGAGGCCGCCGACACCGCCCTGCGCCTGACCTGGGGCTCCACCAAGGACGCCACCTACTACCAGGTGTTTTACCGGGAGAAGGGCGAGAGCGACTTCCAGCGCTGGGGGAGCGACATCGCCTCCACCGGCACCGTGATCACCGGCCTCACCAACGGCACCGAGTACGAGGTGGCGGTGAAGGCGGGCAACCTCCGGGGCACCGGTCCTCTCTCCGCCATCGCCCTGGGCACCCCCAAGAAGGAGGCCTTTGACATGCCGGAGCTGCCCACCGACGGGCGCATCGACAATTCCTCCATCACCTCCATTGTGATGAAGGACCCCTCCAACGTGGATAAGAGCCTGTGCCCCAACTTCGACGTGACCACCCACCTCACCGACGGCGACCCCAACACCTACTGGGTGGCCCGGGACTACCGCCCCTCCAGCGACATCACCTACACCTTCGACGGCTCCTATGATATGAACTATGTACTGGTGGTGCCCTATCTGGACGCCCGGTACAAGGGCCGCATCAAGACCTTCAATGTGACGGCCCGGGACGCCGCCGGGGAAGTGATCTACACCGCCGAAGGGCTCTCCGCCGACAGCATCACCGCCGACAGCTACGTGGTCCTGGCCTTCCCCGAGCTCAAGGGGGTCCATAGCCTCACCATCGCCCTCAATGAGATGGAGGGCGGTCCCCGGGTGAGCATCTCCGAGATCGCCTTCTACAAGAGCAACACCCTCAGCGACGACATCGCCGCCCTCTTCGCCAACGGCTCCTTCACCGCCCTGAAGTACTCCGTGGAGCAGAGCCACATCACCGCTCTGCGGGAGCGGCTCACCGCCCTGAGCAGCTTCTATCTGGACCGCACCCGGCTGAAGGACGAGCTGGATCTGGCCCAGGCCCTGCTGGAGCGCAAGGACAACGCCCTGGCCCTGGTGAAGAACGACTTCCAGAGCCGCTCGGCCTCCGCCGCCGGCGACCGGGCCGCCGGTCAGACCGCCAGCGCCCTCCAGCCCCTTGGGATCACCGCCAGGGCGGGGGCCACCGTGGCCATCTACGCAGACCTGCCCGGCGACCAGCCCGTCTATGTGGTGCCCACCCAGTTCTACGGCGAGTCCGGCGTGTGGAAGGGCAGCCCCATTGAGCTGAAAAACGGCCGCAACTACATCACTGTACCCGAGATCGGCTCTCTGAAGGACACCCGTGGCGGCGTATTCTACCTGACCTACGCCGGGGACCGGCCTGAGGACATTGAGATCCAGATCCGCAACGCCTCCAACGTCTGGCAGATGCCGGTACTGGAGCTGTCCGGCTGGTACGACATGGACGAGGGCGGCCGCAAGGACGTCATCCGGACCTATGTCCAGGATTTGGAGGCCTATGTCTCCGGCCTCACCGGCACCAGCCTCACCACCGATATCCGCAACGCCACCGAGATCGCCACCCCCAGCGCCCTCCTGTCCCTGCCCGCCGACCAGGTCCTCACGGGCCTGAAGGGAGTGAGCCACGATGAGGACGCCATGGTGGAGACCATGTACCAGAACGTGCTGGCCTGGGAGGAGGAGCTCTTCGTGGTCAACCAGGTCCAGGGCATCATCGACGCCGGCGCCGACCTGGAGAGCTACCGCTATCCCATGACCACCCGCCAGAACATCCGTTACATGCGCATGTTTGCCGGCGCCTTCATGTACGCTGCCGGGGAGCACATCGGCATGGAGTACGGCTCCACCGCCGCCCTGGTCCAGGGCAAGCCCGCCGCCCAGACCGCCGGGGAGCCGGAAAACGGCCTCTTCGGCTGGGGCATCGCCCACGAGATCGGCCACAACATGGACAAGCTGGGCAAGGCCGAGTGCACCAACAACCTCTATTCCCTGGCCACTCAGGCCTGGGACGGGGAGGCCATGACCCTCTCCACCCGGCTCACCGCCGACAGCCGCTGGGCGGACATCTTCAATAAGGTGGCCCAGGCCCGCCCCGGCACCGCCAACAACGTCTTTGTCCATCTGGGCATGTACTGGCAGCTCCACCTGGCCTACGACGGGGCAGAGGAGCCCATGGCCTTCTACAACCAGTTCTTCCGGCTGTGGAAGTCCGGCGCGTACAGCGGCTACGGCTATGACGAGCGCTTCGCCCTTATCGCCGCCCAGGTGGCCGACCGAGATCTCACCGAGTTCTTCACCCGCTGGGGCATGGAGCTCAGCCCCTCCGTGAAGGCCACCCTGGCCGAATACCCCGCCGAGGACCGGGCTATCTGGTACCTGAACGACGCCTCCCGGAACCACCGGCTGGAGGACGGCGCTGCCGCCTACGGTGAGGCCTCCGTTGCCGCCTCTGTGGAGGAGTCTGAGGTGACCCTGACCATCGACCACACCGACAGCGCCCACATCCTGGGCTACGAGATCCGCCGGAACGGCACCGCCATCGGCTTCACCACCGAGGACGTCTACGTGGATGACCTGGGCGCCGCCAACAACCTGACCTACACCTACTCTGTGGTGCCCGTGGACCAGCTGGGCAACCTGGGCAGCGAGGCGGAGGCCAATAAGGTCCGGGTGGCCTACGACAAGACCATCGACCCCGACCTCTATGATTTGGAGCGGTCCGGCGAGACCATCACCATGAAGGAGGGGGCCGTTCCCGTCACCGGCATCAAGGTCACCGGCGGCGACCTCAGCGGCGGTTACACCGTGCGGGTGAAGGCCGACGCCGAGGCGGAGGACTGGACCGACGTCAAGGTGGGCGCCCTGTCCGACGGCCAGGCGGCCTACTTCCAGAAGCCGGGCGCTTCCGAGGACGACACCCGCATCTGGACCTATGACGCCGCCGTGCTGGAGCTCACCGGTATCCCGGAGGAGGCCAGCGTGGAGCTGCTGGACTACCCCGGCGATCGGGTGGACTTCTACGACGGCGCCGCCGTGGGCATCCTGGCCGACGACTACGAGTACAGCGACGGCGAGGTCATCGAGGCCGGTACCCTGGTCATCCTGGGCACCTACCGGGGCGACCCCCGCTACAACTACGTGGAGGTGGAGGCGGTCTACAACACCACCGCCGAGGCCGGCAGCATCACCACCATCACCCGTCCCATGAACGGCTACGGCCTGCTCCTGGCCGAGATCCCCACTGACGGGGCGGTCGGCGACACCAGCGACGGCTTCCTCCTCTTCGTGCCCGACCTGGAGGCCGAAAAGTCCCTCAACGCCCAGAGCGGCGTCACCGACGACTACCCCCTGGAGATCCGCATCAACTTCTACCGCACCGACGTGCCCGGCGACACCAGCAGCAAGCGGCTCACCAGCCGCACCCTGTGGCTGCCCTTCCCCGACGGCGGGGAAGGCACCGCTGAGGACCCGGGCTCCCTGCCCCTCATCGAGCTCAAGAGCGACAACAGTCAGGAGGACACATAACATGCCCCGCAGAACTTCCTTCCTCTCCATCCTGCTGGTCCTGGCCATGACGGCCGCCGCCCTCACCCCCTGGGCGGCGGCTGCCTCCGGCGGCCTGGCCCTGGTGACCTCCAGCCAGGAGGCCACCAGCCAGACGGTGGGCTTCACCGGCGTGCCCGCGGACTGCCAGAGCCTCCAGGTCACCTTCATCCTCTCCCAGTCCGGCCCCAGCTATGACTTTGCCCTGGACGGCTCCCTGGCCGCCCTGCCCGGCGTCCACGCCGCCTTCCAGCAGGAGGGGGACAGGGTCACGGTCTACGTCACCCTCCGCACCGGGACTCTCACCGACAACGGCAGCCTCACCCTGGGCACCATCTCCACCACCGGCACCGCCTTTACCGTGACCGGCTTTTCCGACAGCAAGCTGCTGGGGAGTGACAGCGGGGAGCTGGACACCGGTACTTCCGACAGCGGCAGCTCCGGCAGCAGTGCCGACGATGACGACGACCTGTGGTCCATCCAGGTGGACCGGCCCACGGGCGGCACCCTCACCGCCAGCCGCTCCCAGGCATCCAGCGGCAGGACCGTCACCCTCACCGCCGTGCCCGACGAGGGCTACGTGCTCCAGGAGGTGACCGCCGTCACCTCCGCCGGCAAGTCCCTCTCCCTCACCAAGCAGAAGGACGGGACCTACACCTTTACCATGCCCGCCGCCAAGGTCACCGTCTCCGCCGCCTTTACCCCGAAAAGCCAGACAGAAGGGGAGGGGGAGGAGCCTCTGCCCTTTGCCGATGTGGCGTCCGATGCCTGGTATGCCCAGGCGGTGGCCTACGTCTACCGGCAGGGTCTCATGAGCGGCACCGCACAGGACCACTTCTCCCCGGACCTCACCACCAACCGGGCCATGCTGGTCACCATCCTGTACCGTCTGGCGGGTAGCCCCGCCGTTGACGGCGGCAGCGCCTTTACCGACGTGGCCAGCGGCGACTGGTACGCCAGCGGTGTGGCCTGGGCCAGCGCCAACGGCATCGTCACCGGCTACGGCGATGGCCGCTTCGGCCCCAACGACCCCATCACCCGTGAGCAGATGGCCGCCATCCTGTACCGCTACGCCGGTTTCGCCGGACAGAACACCGCCGGGCAGGCCGACCTGAGCGGCTATACCGACGCCGGGCAGGGCTCTCCATACGCCGCCGAGCCCATGGGCTGGGCGGTGGACCGGGGGCTTATCACCGGCGTCAGCGCCGACACCCTCGCCACCGGCGGCTCCGCCACCCGGGCCCAGGTGGCCACCATCCTCATGCGCTTTTGTGAGATGGCGCAGAACTGATCCAAGCAGCGCAGAGAGCGGCCCCGGCGGCATGTCGCCGGGGCCGCTCTTTTTTCCCCGTGCACGCCAGAGGCCGCATGGCCGTTGCATTTTTGCCGTTCACCCGGTACAATGGACCATACCAGCGGCGGCTGACCGCCGCGATTTAAGGAGGCTCTTATGGAACAAAAGACCGTCCTCATCACCGGCGCCAGCCAGGGCATCGGCGCTGCCGCCGCCCGGGCCTTCGCCGCCGCCGGCTACGCCGTGGCCGTCCACTACCACGCCTCCAAAGCCGAAGCCCTGGCCCTCACCCGGGAGCTCACCGCCGCCGGACACACCGCCATGGCCGTCCGGGCCGACGTCTCCGACCCGGAACAGGTCCGGGCAATGGTTGACAATGTGTTGGATATTTTTTGTCAACTTGACATTCTGATATGTAATGCCGGCCGCTCCTGGACCGGTCTTCTGTGCGACATGAGCGACCGGGAGTGGCGGACACTGATGGGGGCCGACCTGGACGGCGTCTTCTACTGCTGCCGGGCCGTGTACCGCCACATGGTGTCCCGGAAGCAGGGGCGCATCCTCACCGTCTCCTCCATGTGGGGCCGGTCCGGGGCCTCCTGCGAGGCCGCCTATTCCGCCGCCAAGGCCGGCGTCATCGGCCTTACCCAGGCTCTGGCCAAGGAGCTTGGCCCCTCCGGCATCACCGTGAACTGCGTGGCGCCGGGGGTCATCGACACCCGGATGAACGCCCATCTGGGCCCCGAGGCCCTGTCCGAACTGGCCGAGGAGACCCCGCTGGGCCGCCTGGGCACCCCGGAGGACGTGGCAAACACCCTCCTCTTTCTGGCCTCCCCGGAGGCGTCCTTCCTCACCGGACAGGTCATCGGAGTGGACGGCGGGTTCCTCTGAGGGCGGACATTGTGATTTATGTTCGTAATTTGGGCATATTTCCCCTCCCCGGTTGGTCAAAACAACGGTTGACAATTTACAGGGCACAGGCTTATAATTGTCAACAACCTAAAGGAGGTTTTTGCAATGAAAATGAATCGCGCTTTGTCTCTTGCTCTGGCTGGCGCGCTGGGCCTCAGCCTGCTGGCTGGCTGCGGCGGCGGCAGCACCAGCACCCCCGCCCCCGCCGAGACCGGCTCTTCCGAGACCACTCCCGCTGAGACCGGCTCCACCGCTGCTTCCGGCGTCATCAAGATCGGCGGCATCGGCCCCCTGACCGGCTCCGCCGCCGTGTACGGCCTTGCCACCAAGCAGGGCGCCGAGGTTGCCGTGAACGAGATCAACGCCCTGGGCGGCCTCCAGTTCGAGCTGGACTTCCAGGACGACGAGGGTGACGCCGAGAAGGCCGTCAACGCCTACAACGCCCTCATCGGCGACGGCGCTCAGATCATCTACGGCTGCACCACCACCACCCCCTGCGTGGCCGTGGCTGCCGAGACCAACGCCGCCCGCTACTTCCAGCTGACCCCCTCCGCCTCCTCCACCGACGTGACTGCCGGCCGTGACAACGTATTCCAGGTCTGCTTCACCGACCCCAACCAGGGCATCACCGCCGCCAACTACATCAAGGACAACAACCTGGGCACCAAGGTGGCCGTTATCTACAATAACGGCGACGCCTACTCCACCGGCGTCTACAACGCCTTCCAGGCCACCGCTGACGAGATCGGCCTGGAGATCGTCTCCGTGACCACCTTCCCCGACGACACCAACACCGACTTCACCGTGCAGCTGGGCGAGGCCCAGAAGGCCGGCGCCGACCTGGTGTTCCTGCCCATCTACTACACCCCCACCTCTCTGATTCTGAACCAGGCCAAGACCATGGGCTATGAGCCCACCTTCTTCGGCTGCGACGGCATGGACGGCATCCTGGACCTGGAGGGCTTCGACACCTCCCTGGCCGAGGGCCTGATGCTCATGACCCCCTTCAACGCCTGGGGCGAGGATGAGCGCACCGTCACCTTCGTCACCGAGTACCAGGAAGCCTACGGCGGCATCCCCAACCAGTTCGCCGCTGACGGCTATGACTGCATGTACGCCATCTATGAGGCCTGCCAGGCCGCCGGCATCACCGCCGACATGAGCGCCCAGGACATCTGCGAGGCCCTGATCGCCCAGTTCACCTCCGCCGACTTCAGCGTGGACGGCCTGACCGGCACCGGCATGACCTGGTCCATCAACGGTGAGGTCTCCAAGGCCCCCGTCGTGGTCAAGGTCGAGGGCGGCGTCTACGTCACCCAGTAAGACCCAGAGGAAACAGCCCTGAGAAAAGGGTTGCCGGGCTCCGCCCGGCAACCCTTTTTCACCGTTTCGGGCCTCACGGCCCTTCCCGCCTGTATGGCGGGCACATCCGCAGCCCGAGCCGGCCGCGGATGTGCCTGCCATACAGCCATTCCCCGAGAGAGAAAGAAAGAGGTGACCCGACATGAGTATCCTCAATAACCTCATCAACGGCATCAGCCTGGGCAGCGTCTACGCCATCATCGCCCTGGGCTACACCATGGTCTACGGCATCGCCAAGATGCTCAACTTCGCCCACGGCGACGTCATCATGGTGGGCGCCTACGTCTGCTTCTTCGCCACCGGCCAGTTCGGCCTGCCCCCCCTGGTGGGCGTGCTGCTGGCCATGGTGGTGTGCACCATCCTGGGCATGGTCATCGAGCGTCTGGCCTACAAGCCTTTGCGGCAGGCGCCCTCCCTGGCCGTCCTCATCACCGCCATCGGTGTGAGCTACTTCCTCCAGAACTCCGCCCTGCTGCTGTGGAAGTCCGACCCCAAGGTGTTCACCTCTGTGGTGGGCACCGGCTCGGTGAAGCTCTTTGACGGCCAGCTCACCGTCACCCACGTGGCCATCGTCACCGTGCTGGCCTGCGTGGTCATCATGCTGGCCCTCACCTGGTTCACCGGCCGCACCAAGATGGGCAAGGCCATGCGGGCCTGCTCCGAGGACAAGGCCGCTGCCCAGCTCATGGGCATCAATGTGGACCGCACCATCTCCATGACCTTCGCCATCGGCTCCGCCCTGGCCGCCATCGCCGGCGTGCTGCTGTGCTCCACCTACCCCTCCCTCATGCCCACCACCGGCTCCCTGCCCGGCATCAAGGCCTTCACCGCCGCCGTCTTCGGCGGCATCGGCTCCATCCCCGGCGCCATGCTGGGCGGCATCCTGCTGGGCATCATCGAGATCTTCGCCAAGGCCTTCAACACCAACATCTCCGACGCGGTGGTCTTCGCCGTGCTCATCGTGGTGCTGCTGGTCAAGCCCACCGGCCTGCTGGGCAAGGCCGTGCGCGAGAAAGTGTGAGGTGGTCCCTATGAAAACGATCGCTCCCGGCCGCAAACGGCTCGTCAACAACGTCATTACATACGGCATGGTCATCGCCGCCTTTGTGATCCTCCAGATCCTCAACGCCGGCGGCATGCTCTCTCCCTCCCTCCAGGGCCAGCTGGTGCCCATCTGCGCCTACGTCACCATGGCCATCTCCCTCAACCTGGTGGTGGGCATCTCCGGCGAGCTCAGCCTGGGCCACGCCGGCTTCATGAGTGTGGGCGCTTTCTCCGGTGTGGTGGCCAACCTCTCCCTCCAGTCCGCCATCCCCTCCGGCCCCGTCCGCCTGCTGGTGGCCATGGTCATCGGCGCCATCCTGGCCGGTATCGCCGGTACCATCGTGGGCGTCCCCGTCCTCCGGCTCCGGGGCGACTACCTGGCCATCGTCACCCTGGCCTTCGGCGAGATCATCAAGAACATCATCAACATCCTCTATATCGGCGTGGATGAAAACGGCCTCCACTTCTCCACCCAGAACGAGATGGCCCTCAATCTGGCCGAGGGCGGCAAGGCCATCCTCAAGGGGCCCATGGGCGTCACCACCAACGTGAAGCTCTCCACCTTCACCGCCGGCTTTATCCTGGTGCTCATCGCCCTCACCGTGGTCCTCAACCTGGTGAACAGCCGCTCCGGTCGGGCCATCATGGCCCTGCGGGACAACCGCATCGCCGCTGAGAGCGTGGGCATCGGCGCCACCAAGTTCAAGCTCACCGCCTTCGTCACCTCCGCCGTGCTGGCCGGTGCCGCCGGCGCCCTCTACGCCATGAACTACTCCTCCCTGGCCGCCAAGAAGTTCGACTTCAACACCTCCATCCTCATCCTGGTCTTCGTGGTGCTGGGCGGCCTGGGCAACATCCGGGGCTCCATCATCGCCGCAGCCCTCCTCTACGTGCTGCCCGAGCTCCTGCGTGACTTCTATGACTACCGCATGCTCATCTACGCCATCGTCCTCATCCTGGTCATGCTGGCCACCAACAGCCCCTTCTTCCGGGATCTGAAGGGCCGGTTCCAGGAGTGGCTCCGGGAACGGGCCATGGCCAAGGCCGATGCCAAGGCGAAAGGAGGCGAAGGCCATGAGTAAGTTCCAGAAAGAACCCACCAAGCTGGTGCCGGTGCCCAGCACCAACAAGATCCCCGAGCGTGACGTGGACAAGTCCCCCATCCTGGAGGCCCGCCACCTGGGCATCGACTTCGGCGGCCTCACCGCCGTCAACGACTTCAACATGGCCATCG
The DNA here is from genome assembly GCF_900626145.1 of Intestinimonas timonensis. Taxonomy (GTDB): domain Bacteria; phylum Bacillota; class Clostridia; order Oscillospirales; family Oscillospiraceae; genus Intestinimonas; species Intestinimonas aquisgranensis. The sequence goes on from NZ_LR130816.1 coordinate 794,826, forward strand.
GCCGCACCGAGATCGCCGGTCTCATCGGCCCCAACGGCGCCGGCAAGACCACCGTCTTCAACCTGCTGACCAAGGTCTACCAGCCCACCCGGGGCACCATCCTGCTGGACGGCCACGACACCGCCGGCAAGACCACCGTGCAGGTGAACAAGATGGGCATTGCCCGTACCTTCCAGAACATCCGCCTCTTCTCCAACCTGAGCGTGGAGGACAACGTGAAGATCGGCCTGCACAACCACATCGGCTACGGCCTCTTCAGCGGCCTTCTGCGCCTGCCCAACTACTGGAAGGAGGAGAAGATCGCCCATGAGCGGGCGTTGGAGCTCCTCTCCATCTTCGACATGCAGGACCTGGCCAACGCCAAGGCGGGCAGCCTGCCCTACGGCGCCCAGCGCCGGCTGGAGATCGTCCGGGCCCTGGCCACCAATCCCAGCCTGCTGCTGCTGGACGAGCCCGCCGCCGGCATGAACCCCTCCGAGACCGCCGAGCTCATGGAGAACATCGTCAAGATCCGGGACACCTTCCAGATCGCCGTCCTCCTCATCGAGCACGACATGAGCCTGGTCATGGGCATCTGCGAGGGCATCGCCGTGCTCAACTTCGGCCAGATCATCGCCAAGGGTACGCCCGATGAGATCCAGAACGACCCCGAGGTCATCAAGGCCTACCTGGGTTCGGGAAAGGGGGAGTGACGCCATGAGCATGCTCCAAGTGGACCACATCAACGTCTATTACGGCGCCATCCACGCCGTCAAAGACATTTCCTTCTACGTGGACGAGGGGGAGATCGTCACCCTCATCGGCGCCAACGGCGCCGGCAAGTCCACCACCCTCCAGACCATCTCCGGCCTGCTGCGCTCCCGCACCGGCTCCATCGAGTTCCTGGGCAAGCCCATCCAGAACGTCCCGGCCTCCAAGCTGGTGGCCCACGGCCTGGCCCAGGTGCCCGAAGGCCGCCGGGTCTTTCAGCAGATGACCGTGGAGGAGAACCTGGAGATGGGCGCCTTCACCCAGGCCAATTCCACCATCGCCCCCAACATGGAGCGGGTGTACGAGCAGTTCCCCCGGCTCAAGGAGCGGCGGCGGCAGGTGGCCGGCACCCTCTCCGGCGGCGAGCAGCAGATGCTGGCCATGGGCCGTGCCCTCATGTCCAACCCCAAGCTCCTCATGCTGGATGAACCCTCCATGGGCCTGGCCCCCATTCTGGTGGAGCAGATCTTTGAGATCATCGAGCGTCTCCACAAGGCGGGCACCACCATCCTCCTGGTGGAGCAGAACGCCCAGATGGCCCTCTCCGTGGCCGACCGCGGCTACGTGCTGGAGACCGGCCGCATCACCCTCACCGGCCCCGGCCAGGAGCTGCTGGCCGACGAGGCCGTGAAAAAGGCCTACCTGGGCGGCTGATCACCTTCATTTGATTTCGCCGTCTGCGGACGGCGAAACTCTGCGAGGCTTTTTCCAAACATCCAGCTCATATTGGTTTTTCAATCTGGAGCGCCCGGCGAAAAAATTCGTCGGGCGCTTTCGCTTATCGAAAAGACCTTTTCCACAAGCGAAATGCTTTCCTGTTTTGCGAAGCCCCTCTGTCAACCGCCAGTTGACGCAATGGAAGGGGGCGCTTCTTGCCATTTGAAGAGAAATCGGATAGGATAGAGGCAAAAAGGGAGGCGGCTTTATGACATTGGGACAGCGCATCCAGGCCCACAGGACCAGGCTGGGTCTCTCCCAGGAAGGGCTGGGGGACAAGCTGGGAGTATCCCGTCAGGCGGTAAGCAAATGGGAGGCCGACGGAGCGGTGCCCGACACCAACAAGCTCATCGCCCTCTCCAAGCTGTTTGGCATCAGCCTGAATGAGCTGCTGCAAGTAGATGGTCCGCCTCCGGCAGGGGAGCGCCCTCCTATCCGCCGCCCCGGGGCAAAGGCCGTTCTGGCCGGTGTGCTGGTCCTGGCTCTACTGGCCCTGACGGGCACCACCCTCTCCCTGGCCGCCCGGGTGACCGCCCTGGAGGAACAGGTGGCCGCCCTCCAGAGCGGGGCACAGGAGCTGGACCCCGCAGAGCTGGTGGCGGGCTGGGACTTTGGGGTGATCAATGACAACGAAGCGGGCCGGACCGTTGAGTTTCAGGTAACCGCTGCCCGGTATGATCCGGAGGAGGAGCTGGAGGTGTTCTTCCTGCTCAGCGGGCTTGGCGTGGGTGCAGATCGGGCGCAGGCTGACAGGATTTCGTCCGCACAGGACGCCGGCGTATACACCGCCACCATCAATCTGGAGCAGCGGCTGTCCAACGACCCCTTTACCCTCTCTGTGGGCTTTGTCAAGGACGGCGTGGAATACCTCCAGCCTCTGGCGGACTTTTCCTTCCTGGACAGGACATCCAGCATCTATGAACCCCTCTGGCCATAAAAACGCCTCCGGCCAGATCGTCAGCCCCGGCGCCGGGCGAAGCTTCGCCGGGCGCTTTTTCTCTTTGGCGAATTTTCCACTTTCCCCGGGACGGAAATGGTGGTAAAATACCATCCGAATCCCTGTTTTATTGAAAAAGGAGAGAGCGGTCATGCCCAACTACTTTGCCCATCTGACCTTCGGCGCCCAGTGTCTGGACCGCCTGCCCCGGGAGCTGCGCGCGCGCCTGGAGCGGGAGCGTCCCGCCTTTGATCTGGGCTGTCTGGGCCCGGACCCTCTCTTTTTCTACCGTGTGGGCAGGCCCAACGCCGTCCGCCGTGAGGGCATGACCATGCACGCTAAGTCCGCCATGCCCGCCTTTGAGCGCCTCCGGAGCGCCCTGGAGGAGGGACTCCCCATGGCCTCCGGCTACGCCGCCGGTTTCCTGTGCCACCTGGCCCTGGATCACGCCTGCCACAAGTGGGTGGACCAGCAGGCTGCCGCCGGCCCGGTGACCCACCTGGCCATGGAGGCAGAGTTCGACCGGCTCCTCATGGAGCGGGCGGGGCTTGTCTCCCTGGGCAAGTCCTACCTGCCCGCCCCACCGGAGGCCGCCGTCTTTACTGCCGCCGCCCGGGCCTACGTTAAGTCCTCCCCCGAGCAGGTGGAGGAGGGCTACCGCTCCATGCGCCGGGACACCGCCCTCTTTGCCCGTCTCTCCGGCCACAAGCTCAGCCGTCCGGTGAACCACCTGGTGGGCACTCTGCCCGCCCTGCGGGCCCTCCGGGGCGTCTTCCTCACCGCCGACTCCCACAGCCGGTACGCCAAAAGCAACGATTTCCTCACCCGCCGCCTGGCCGATACCGTCCCCGAGGCCGCCAATCAGATCGTCCGCCTTTTCCGGGCCGTGGAGACCGGCGCCGCCCTGGACCCCTGGCTGGACCGGGATTTTAAGGGGCTCCTGCCCCAGGAGGAGTTCCACAGCATCCCCACCTCCGCCCCCGCCTATTGAGGTCCGTCTCTACATCATATAAATGTATGCTGAAGACCCGCCGCCAGCGTTTGCTGACGGCGGGTCTTTTACCGTGCCCGGCCCGTCTGGCCGGGGACATTGCCCCAACCCGGACCGGCCCGGATTTTCGGGACAGGGGACCATATGGTTCCAATTCCGCTGTCCGTTTCCCCCTTCGTCGGAGGAAACGCCCCCGTCCTTTCGCCTTTCGCCAGAGGGTGACGTCACCCGGCACCGGCTTAAAAGGAGAGGTCTTTGTCCAGGTCCAGCGGACTGCCTTTCGGCCTGTCCGAGTCTAGTATGTCCCGGCCCATGCGGAACATACACACCATTTTTTGGTATAGGACCTGTCATATTTGTCCAAAATAGGCATAGAGTCTACTGAAAACAGGTACGACCGGAAAGGAGGCGCTGCCATGGTGGAGGCCCAGCGCAAAAAAGTCTTTTTCTTCCGCCGCCGGGGGGAGAGCGTACGGGAAGGGGAGCTCCGCGCCCTGAAGGAGGGCCTGGACCGCACCCGCGTCCTCATCAACCAGGCCTACGCCGGCTTCAACGGAACCGACGACCCCGACCTCATCGAGTCCTACGTCTTTGAGATCAATTCCCTCCAGGCCCGGTACGCCTATCTGCTGCGCCGGGTCAAGAGCCTGGAAGGGCAGGTGAAGGGCGATGGCCATGCTGGGTGACACCCTGCCCTGGCTGCTGGTGGGGCTCACGGCGGTGGGCGCCCTGCTCCTCCTCCGGGAGCCCATCCGCTGCCTGGGCGGCCTGTGCCTGCGCACCCTGGTCTCCCTGGGCGCCCTGGCCGCCTTCAGCCCCCTGGGCGCCCTTCTGGGCTGCTCCCTGGGGGTCAACCTGGCCAATGCCCTGGTCATGGCCCTGCTGGGTGCCCCGGGCTTTGGTCTGCTCCTCCTCCTCAACTGGGCCCTGGCCGTCTGACCGGGGCCTGAGGCTGTCGACAAAGTCGACAGCCTCTCTCAAAAATGCAAGCATTTTTTCGAAGAGATACAGGCCACTGCATCGCACGGCGCAGCCGAAGAGGCTGCGCCGCACGTTTGCGGCCTGAGCAGTGTTTTTTCCGAGGCACATGTCCCCGGAAAAAACAAATTTTATTTCATTCCATCGTCTGCGGACGGCGGAACTCTGCGAGGCTCTTGCAAAAACTTTGAAGCATTTCTACTTTTTCGACAGACTGGGGCCCTGGCCGTCTGACCGGGGTCCTTTTTCTTTTTTCGACCTTGTTCACATTTTAGAAACAAAAGTAGGATAAAATGTACCCTGCTCAAATACCATGCCCGCCCCTCTCACCGGCGGGACATAGAAAAGCAGGTGACTCCAAGGATGAAACGAACAATCTGCGCGTGGCTCCTGGTCCTGGGACTGGCCGTCGGCACTGCCGTCCCCGCCTCCGCCGCCGCGTTTACCGATGTGGCCTCCGATGCCTGGTACGCCCAGGCGGTGAACGAGGTCTCCGCCGCCGGCATCATGAACGGCACCACCACCTCCACCTTTTCCCCCGACGAGCAGGTGACCCGGGGCATGGTGATGGCTGTCCTCTGGCGGCTCGCCGGCAGCCCCGCCCCCAGCGCCCCCAGCACCTTCCCCGACGTGGAGGACTGGTACTACTACGCCGACGCCGTGGCCTGGGCCCAGCAGGTTGGCATCGCCAGCGGCCTGGGTGACGGCACCTTTGGCGGCGGCAACATCGTCACCCGGGAGCAGCTGTCCGTCTTCCTCTACCGGTACAGCCAGTACGCCGGCCAGGAGCTGGCCAACGGCGTCCTGGACCTCTATAACGATGTGTACAGCGTCCACACCTGGGCCAAGGAGGGCATGGCCCACGCCGTAGGCGCCGGCCTCATCACCGGCACCGACGAGGGCAATCTGGAGCCAGCCGGCCCCGCCACCCGTGCCCAGCTGGCCGTCATCCTCCAGCGGCTCATGACGCCCGCCGTGGGCTGACGGTGTCATCCCTTCGCCATTTTCAGTCAAACAACGTCCCCTGACTCTCTGCGCACTCCCGCCCACCGGTGGAAGCCGACGGGCGAGAGTGCCTTTTTTGTTATTTTCCGGAAGATAAAGTGGGCGATATTTTTCGTTATGTTACAGAATTGTTACGGCAAAATCACGAAATTTTCCATCGGCGCCGGGGGGACAAGCCCCCCATTTCAAGTACCATATCGGTAAAAACATGCGAAATAACATTGTAAACCAATGTTATATTCACTTTTTCCCGTTTAAAAGGTGCTGCGCCGCCCGACCTGCTTCGACCAAAAAGGACTTGACGGTGGGGGGGAAAGCGTGTATCATTCCTTTGTAACCTTTTGTAATCATTTATGTTCGGTTTGTCATTTTTGTCCGACTATTCCAGTCGGAATTTCTGTAAATCGTGCAAGGGAGGCATCACCTGCATGGATGAAATCCTGCATTCACCACAGCGAGAACTGCCGCGCCGTCGGCAGCGCAAAGGCTCCGTCCCCGCCGGGGAAGAGAGGGCCGAGCGCCTGAAGGAGCGGTTTTCCAAATTCATGGACGCCGCCGGCGCCAGGAGCGAGGTGCTCCGCCGGCAGGGCACCCGGGTCTATCACCGGGCCTGGTCGGCCATCGCCGGCAAGCCCAAGATGGCGCCGCTGCCCTTCCTGGCCATCAGCGTCGTCATCGGCGTGGCGGCCGTGGTGGGCACCATGTACACCCCCGCCTATGTGGTCACTGTGGACGGTACCGACGTGGGCGTGGTCCGGGATCAGGCCGTGTTTGAGCAGGCCGCGGCCCGGGTGGAAGAGCGGGCCAGCGAGATCCTGGGCTATGACTACACCCTGGATCACACCGTGACCTACGCCTCCGCCCTGGTGGAGCAGGATGAGCTCACCCCCGCCGCCGAGCTGGAGACCTACCTCTTCGATCAGATCGGCGAGGTCATGAAGAGCTACGTCCTCACCGTGGACGGACAGGTGGTGGGCGCCGCCGAAGACCGGGCCGCTCTGGACCAGCTGCTGGAGGACCTGGCCGTCCCCTATGTCAACGAGAACACCATCTCCGTGGACTACACCAAGAGCGTCCACATCACCCGTGAGTACGTTCCCTCCACTGTGGAGCAGGACGTCACCAACATGATGGCCGCCCTCACCGCCAACACCAACGGCCAGACCACCTACGAGGTCCAGGCGGGCGACACCTTCATGGCCCTGGCCTTTGACAATGACATGACCATGGCCGAGATGGAGGCCCTCAACCCCGACGTGGACATCAACAAGCTCTATATCGGTCAGATCCTCAACATCAAGGAGGAGATCCCCTTCCTGGGCGTGGAGACTGTGGACTCCCTCACCTACACCGAGGCCATTGAGTGCCCCGTCCGCGAGGTGGAGGATGACAGCATGTACCAGGGCGAGTCCAAGGTCCTGGACGGGGGCATCCCCGGTGAGGCCCTCATCACCGCCGACGTGACCTACGTCAACGGCGTGGAGCGGGAGCGCAACATCACCTCCACCACCACCGTCCGCGAGGCCACCGAGAAGGTCATCTCCGTGGGCACCAAGGAGCGTCCCACCTGGTACCCCACCGGCAACTATATCTGGCCGGTCTACGGCTCCATCACCTCCCGGTTCGGCTACCGCTATATCTTCGGCTCTTACAGCTACCACTCCGGCCTGGACATCGCCGTTCCCTACGGCACCAGCGTGAAGGCCTCTGACGGCGGCACCGTCACCTTCGCCGGCTACAAGGGCAGCTACGGCTATCTGGTCATCATCGACCACGGCAACGGTGAGCAGACCTACTACGGCCACAACTCCAAGCTGCTGGTCTCCGCCGGCGACAAGGTCTATCAGGGCCAGGTCATCGCCAAGGCCGGCTCCACCGGTCGCTCCACCGGCAGCCACTGCCACTTCGAGATCCGCATCAACGGCACCGCCGTTAACCCCTCCGCCTACCTCAACTAAAATGCAAAGCAGCCCCTGAGCCAACGGCCCAGGGGCTGCTTTTTTATGCCCGGCGGCAAAAAGGGAGGGGCTGCGGCAGATGCCGCGGCCCCTCCCGTCGTCTTTTACATGCGTCCCTTCCGCTGGAGGCGGATGTCCTCGCCGAAGAAGGGGAGGACCCGGTACTCGCCCTCCAGCCTGGAGGCGATCTGGGGGCTGTACCGCCCCCGCACGTCGTCCATGGTCAGGTTGGAGCTGATGACCGTCCGCTTCTCCGCCGTCAGCCGGCTGTTCACCAGCTGGTAGAGGGCCGACTGGACAAAGGGGGTGGTCATCTCGCTGCCCAGGTCGTCCAGGATCAGCAGGTCGCACCTCAGATACCGCCGGGTGTCGTCTCGGGCCTCCCGGGCGTCCTCCTCGTCCCGGGAAAACTTCTGGGTCTCAAACCGGGCAAAGACCTCGCCCGCTGTGTCGTAGACCACCGAAAAGCCGTTCTCCGACACCGTCCGGGCGATGCAGGCTGAGAGGAAGGTCTTGCCCAGGCCGGTGCTGCCGCTGAGAAAGAGGTTGTTGAAGTAGTAACGACCGAAATTCTGGGCATAATCCCGGCAGATCTTCAGCACCTTCTCCATGTTCTCCCGGGGCGACCGGCCCCAGGCCGGCCACACCTCCGGAGAGTAAAAGCCCAGATCGAAGGTGTCGAAAGACTGCTCCCCCAGGTCCAGAAGCTGGGAGAGCTCCTTGATCTGCTCCTGGGTGCAGAGCACCTTCAGGCAGTCGCACATGTCGGAGCCAACCCAGCCCGAGTCCCCGCACTTAGCGCACAGGGGCTTGTCGTCCAGGGCGTCGGCGGGGAAGCCGTGGCCGGTGAGCAGTTCGGCGCGCTCCTGCTGGAGGGCCTGGTTCTTCTGACGGATATCCGCCACCTCGGCGGTGGGATCGCCCCCCTCCCGGAGGGCGGCGGCGATGACCTGGGCCATGGTGCGGCGCAGCAGCCGGTCGATCTCGGCCACCCGGGGCAGCTGGACGTACACCTGCCGCCGCAGGGCATCCTGCCGTGCCTGCCGCTCTTCCCGCCGCTGGGAAAGCCGGGCCTGGGCCCGGCGCAGTACATTGGGGCTGTATGACATGGCTTACTCCTTTCCCCCGGTCTGCTCCAGGAAGCGGTCCATCCAGTCCATGTCCTCCTTGAGCCGCTCCACCGCCTTGCCGGTGGGCTGGGCGCCGGGACCCTGGGGCGCCGGCGCCTGGGCCGGACGGTCCTTGGGCCAGGCCGAATCCCCGGCCTCCACCTGCTGCCGGGTGTGGAGGCCCTTCTGGTGCCAATTGCGCAAAATGGAGTTCATGTACGGCCAGTTGAGAGAGCCCTTCTTGAGGACGGTCTTCTCGTAGGCCAGGGCGATGGCATCGTCGTCGAAGCCCATCTCGACCCAGGCGTTGATGTACTTGCGCTCCCCCTCCACCGGCACGCGGCCGGAGATGCCCAGCAGGGGGAGGAGCCGTCCCTCCCGGCTCCGGAGTGCGGAGAGGGCCCGGACGTGGGCGTCGGCGGCCTCGGGGGTGTCCACCCCCAGCCGCCGCCACACGAAGGCCTCCTTCTTGAGCTGGGACATACGGGGCTTCCGGCCGGGGCCGTACTTCCGCTCGGTCTCCTCGATGCACCAGGTGGCCAGCAGCAGAATGACCTCCGCCGGCAGAGCCAGGTAGTCGAACATGGTATAGAGCATCTTCAGGTCGGAGGCGGAGAGGACCTTCCCCAGCCGCCGCTCCAGCTCCCGGACCAGGTGAGGGAAGGCGCCGGGGCCCTCCATCTCCCGGGCGATGTCGGCAGAGGTATAGTCCGGCGGGCTGTCCGGCTCCGGCGGGGCCGGGGCGGGGGAGAGGTCGGCGTCCTTCCGGGCCAGGCCCAAATCGGCCAGCTGGGTGTAGGTGGTGGAGATCCGGTCCACCGACCAGCCCAGGGCCTTCCGCACCCCCTCCGCGTCGAACTGTCCCCCCTGACGGAGGAGCTGGAGATACAGCAGGGCGGCGTCCCCGCTGCCGGACCGGACCAGCCGCTCCGCCGCCGAAGACGTCATGGAGAGCACGCCACCCGGGAGCAGCACCCCTGCGGCCATATCCATCTCCTCCTTTCCTCATTTACGTAGGAACTATTTTATCTCAAAATCCGTCGGAAGAAAAGACAAATTTCTGCCACTTTCCCTCCTGCGGCCCAGGTGGGAAAGCCCCGCCGCCCCTTGTCCCGGCGGGGGGAGTTATGGTATAATATTCTCCAAGCATCTTTGCTCCGGTCTATGGGACTTTTCCCGCCGGAACACGCCTGAAAAACAGATAGGGAGGGCCCGTCGTGAAAAATAAGATCACAGTCAATATCGCCGGTCAGAGCTATACTCTGGTGGCCGCCGAGGACGCGGCCTATATGGAAAAAGTGGCGTCCCATGTGGACGCCAAGGTCCAGGAGGTTTTGGATGAGTCCAAGGTCTCCCTGGTGGACGGCGCCATCCTGGGCGCCCTCAACATCGCAGACGAGTATTTTAAGGAGGTGGAGGCCTCCGAGAACCTGCGCCGCCAGCTCAAGGAGTACCTGGAGGAGGCCACCAAGCTGAAAATGGAGCTCTCCGAAGCCAAGCGGGAGATCTTCAAGCTCCAGAACAAGAAATAAGCAGGGGTTTGCGGGCGGCCAACGCACCCCCCACGCCTCAGTCCCCGCCCACGCAACAATGAGCGCCGCCCCACGTCGCAGCAACGGTAATATCAGGTAGCGGCGCCACGTCCCGACGCCCACCTGCGCAGGCGGCGAAAAAAGTGGGGATAGGAGCACAGCTTGTCCCTGTTCCGCCGAGGTAGTCTACCGTAGACGGTGCTGGTGCTCTATGGGGGCGTAAAGCCAGGCCGCCGGATTCCTATTTGGAGCCACTCAACCCATTTAGAGGCCCCTTTTTCTTTGGATTGCAAAAACCGTTCTTTTTCCAGCAGGGAAAAAGAAACGGGTTTTGAGCCGTATCCTCCGTCCTTCTACGTTGCAGAACGGCAATGGACCGAGATGTGGTTTGCGCGCAAGTAAGGGGCTCCGCGCGAGCCCAGCGCAGCGGGTCGCGTGGGGAGAGGACAAGCAAGGGAGCGGAGCGTGTTTTCGCCGTCAGGCGGAAACAGAGCACAGCGGACTTTGCGAGGACGACGTCGCGCCCCACGTCAAGGTGATGCCACAATGTCACCCTCCCCGCAGGAGCTGACTGCTCCCGCGGGGAACCCCTTCTAATTTCACATCCTCGGGGCAAGTGAATTGCCCCTGCGGCAAGGTTTTGGGCCAAGCCCAAAACGCTTGTGCGGCGCACTGCGCCGGGCCGGCTTGCGCCGGCCGCGGCGGTGACGTATCCACCTCATTTTTCCCTTGGAGGACTTCTGCCATGCTGGAACTGCTTGCCCCCGCCGGGTCGCCGGAGGCCGTCACCGCCGCCATCCAGGCAGGTGCCGACGCCGTCTACCTGGGCTACGGGGACTTCAACGCCCGCCGCAACGCCAAGAACTTCTCCCTGGAGGAGCTGGCCTCGGCGGTTTCTTACTGCCATGTCCGGGGCGCCAAGGTCTACCTGACCCTCAACACCCTGGTCACCGACCGGGAGCTCCCCGCCGCCGCCCAGGTGGCCGCCCAGGCCGCCGAGGTGGGGGTGGACGCCGTCCTCATCCAGGACCTGGGCATCCTGCGGATGCTCCGGCAGGCCGCCCCCGGCCTGGCCGTCCACGGCTCCACCCAGCTCACCGTCCACTCCCTGGACGGCGTGCGCCGCTGCGCCGAGTTGGGTATGTCCCGGGTGGTCCTCTCCCGGGAGCTCTCCCGGGACGCCATCGAGCACATCTGTCTCAACTCTCCCATCGAGATCGAGACCTTCGTCCACGGTGCTCTGTGCATGTGCTACTCCGGCCAGTGCTACTTCTCCTCCGTCATCGGCGGCCGGTCGGGCAACCGTGGCCTGTGCGCCCAGCCCTGCCGCCTCAAATACGGCTGGGGCAAGAAGGCCGACGGCAACCCCCTCTCCCTCAAGGACATGTCCCTGGCCGGCTACATCCAGGACCTGAAGAAGCTGGGGGTCAAGTGCCTGAAGATCGAGGGGCGCATGAAGCGGCCGGAATACGTCTCGGTGGTCACCGGCGTGTACGCCCGGGCCATCAAGGAGGACCGGGAGCCCACCGATCAGGAGCTCCGGGACCTGGAGGCCGCCTTCTCCCGCCAGGGCTTCACCGACGGCTACTATCAGGACAAAAAAGGCCCCGCCATGTTCGGTGTCCGGGAGGAGACCCCGGAGCCCCGGGAGCTCTTCGCCCAGGCCCGGAGCCAGTACCAGAGCGGCGAGCTCCAGCGGGTGGACGTGATCCTCTACGCCATGATCCGCCCCGGTGAGCCAATCCAGGTGGGGGTCCAGGACGTGGACGGCCGGGTGGTCACCGCCGCAGGGCCCGTCCCCGAGCCTGCCCGCACCAAGCCCCTCACTCCCGAGGCGGTGGAAAAGCAGCTCGCCCGCACCGGCGGCACGCCCTACCGCTGCGCCAAGGTCCGGGCTCTGGTGGAGCCCGACCTCTCCGTGCCGGTGGCCGCCCTCAACGCCCTGCGCCGCCAGGTACTGGAGGAGCTCACCCGCCAGCGGGGCGCCGCCCCCGCCGCCCCCAACGTGGGTCCCTTCCACGCCGGGGTCCGGTACGAAAACCGCAAAGAGTCCCCCGTCCTCACCCTGTCCCTCCGCTCCGCCGGGCAGCTCACCCCGGCGCTGCGCGATTTGAAGCCCGCCCTTCTCTATCTCCCGGCGGAGGAGCTGGCTGCCCACCCCGAGGCCGCCGAGACCGCCCTGGCCGCCGGGGTCCGGGTGGGGGTGACCCTGCCCCGGATCTGCTGGGACCGGGAGCGGGAGGCGCTGGACAAGCAGCTGGAGGCCGCCCGGAGCCTGGGGGTCACCGACGCCCTGGTGGGCACGCTGGACCTCATCGCCCCCGCCCGGGACCACGGCTTCACCCTCCGGGGGGATTTCGGTCTCTCCGTCTTCAACTCCCAGGCCATCAAGGAGCTCAAGCGCGTTGGCTTCGCCTCCTGCACCGCCTCCTTTGAGCTCAAGCTGGCCCAGATCCGGGACCTCTCCAAGCTCATCGACCTGGAGGTGGTGGTCTACGGCCGGCTGCCCCTGATGATCACTGAAAACTGTATCCTCAAAAACCGGGACGGCGGCTGCAAGCGGTCCTGCGAGGGCCAAAACCGCCTGCTGGTGGACCGGAAGGGGGAGCGCTTCCCCGTGCTCCGGGCCCCCGGCTGCCGCAACGAGATCTTCAACGCCAAGCGGCTCTATCTGGCCGACAAGGCCAATGACTACCGCCGGGTGGGGGCCTGGGGCGCCCGCCTGAGCTTCACCACCGAGAGCGCCCAGGAGTGCCTCCACATCGCCCGGCAGTATCTGGGCCAGGAGCGCCCCGCCCTGGACGACATCACCCGGGGCCTCTACTACCGCGATGTGGAGTGACCCCTTTTCCCTGGAGGTATCTATGGATTTACCCATCAAGGCGGTCTCCCCCAAGATCGGCGGGGAGATCCCCTATCCCTTCTACGCCAGCGCCGGCGCCGCCGCCATGGACCTGCACGCCTGTCTGGATGAGCCGGTCACCATCGGCCCCGGCGAGCTGGTGCGCATCCCCACCGGCATCGCCATCGCCCTGCCCTCGCCGGAGTATGTGGCCCTGGTCTTTACCCGCTCCGGCCTGGGCGTCAAGCACGGCATCGCCCTCTCCAATGGGGTGGGGGTCATTGACAGCGACTACCGGGGGGAGATCCAGGTTGGACTCACCAACCTCTCCCACACCCCCTACACCATTTCCCCCGCCGACCGCATCGCCCAACTGGCGGTGGTCCCCGTGGTCCAGGTCAATCCGGTGCCCGTAGAGAATCTGGACGAGACGGAGCGGGGAAGCGGCGGCTTCGGCTCAACGGGCACATAAGCCATCTCTCGCACGTGCAAGCACGCGCTCGAAAGGAGCATATCCCTATGGAATTCATTCTGGCCTCCGGGTCCCCCCGGCGGCGCCAGCTTCTGGAACAGATCGGCATCCGCGACTTTGTGGTCCGGCCCACCGACGCCGACGAGTCCCTGCCCGACGGCATCGACCCCGGCGCGGCGGTGGAGCTTCTCTCCCGGCGGAAGGGAGAGGCGGCCCGGGCCCAGGCGGGGGAGGGAGACCTCATCCTCTCCGCCGACACGGTGGTGGCCCTGGACGGCGCCATCCTGGGCAAGCCCCACAGCAGGGCGGAGGCCGTGAGCATGCTCACCGCCCTCTCCGGCCGCACCCACCAGGTCTACACCGGCGTCACCCTGGCCCGGGGGGAGGACATCCTCACCGAGCATGAGGTCACCGCCGTCACCTTCCGTCCCCTCACCGCCGCCGAGATCGACGCCTATGTCCGGAGCGGCGAGCCCATGGACAAGGCGGGCGCCTACGGCATCCAGGGCCTGGGCGCCCTGCTGGCCGAGCGCCTGGAGGGGGACTACTTCAACGTCATGGGCCTGCCCCTGTGCCGCCTGGGCAGGATGCTCACCCGCTTCGGCCTGGACCCCCTGGCCGGCGGGACCGGGGAGGAAACGCCTTGAAGGACTTTTTCCGCAACAACGGATGGCTCATTCTGGTCATCGCCGTGCTGCTCTGTGCCATCACGGCGGTGGCCTCTTATGCCTTTCAGGGGGTGCCCAACCCCCTGGGCAACGTGCTGGGCGTGGTGACCACCCCCATCCGCAACGGCATTTCCTCCCTGGCCGGCTGGGCGGAGGGCGTCTACAACTACTCCTTCCGCTATGACGAGCTTCAGGCGGAGAACGTGCGGCTCAAAGCCGAGATCGCCGAGCTGGAGGCCGCCGCCCGGGAGGGCGAGGCCGACAGCAAGGAGAACGAGCGGCTCCGGGAGCTGCTGGGCCTGCGGCAGAAGCGCCGGGAGCTGGTGTTCGAGTCGGCCATGGTGACCGCCCGGAGCAGCACCAACTGGTCCTCAACCCTTACCCTGAGCAAGGGTTCCGACCAGGGGGTGGCGGCGGGCAACTGCGTGGTGGACGCCGCCGGCAACCTGGTGGGCATCATCGACCAGGTGGGGACCAACTGGTCCACCATGCTCACGGTGATAGACGCCAACCTGGAGATGGGCGCCTTCCTCTCCCGCACCGAGTCCATCGCCATTCTGGAGGGCGACTTCGCCCTCATGGCCGAGGGCAAGCTGAAGCTCACCTACCTGCCCGAGAACACCGAGCTCATCACCGGCGACCTGGTGCTCACCTCCAGCATGGGGGGCAACTACCCCTCCGACCTGGTGGTGGGCTCCATCGAGTCCATCCACACCGACGCCTCCGGCGTCTCCCGGTACGCCGTCATCCAGCCCTCCGCCGATCTGGACAGCCTGGTCCAGGTCTTCATCATCAAGTCCTTCGACATCGTGGAGTGACCCGTCTGACAAGGAGTTGTACCCTTTGACCCGACAGGATTTCATCTTAAAATGGCTTTTCTACGGCCTCTCCCTGCTGCCGGTGTGGTGGCTGGACGTCTTTGTCCTCAACCGCTTTCCCGTCCTGGGGGTGAGCCCCCGGCTGCTGCCCGTGGCCGCCGTCACCGTGGCGGTGCTGGAGGGCGCCGTGGGGGGCGCCGGCTTCGGCCTGGCTGTGGGCGTCCTCTGCGACGCCGTCTACTACGGCTCCTGGGGCGGTATGACCCTGGGACTGTGTCTGCTGGGCTGGGGCGCCGGCGCCGCCTCCCAGTACGTCCTGCGCCGGAATTTCGGCGGCTGCCTCCTCTGCTGTGCCGCCGGATTGAGCCTGCTGGAGCTCATCCATGTGGCCTTCGGCCTCTTCACCAGCCTCTCCGACCTCTACTCCCTGCTGCGGGTGGCGGTGCCCGAGCTCCTCTGGTCCCTGTGCTTCGTGTGCCTGCTGTACCCCTGGTTCTACTGGGTCCGCCGGCGCATCATCAAGACCCTTCGACTCTGACCGCCCCCATATCTACACAAGAAAGGAGCCTTCATGGACGGCAAGCAATTTCATTGGCGGGTCCACGGCGTTGTGGGCGTGCTTCTCATCTTCATTCTCCTCTTCGCCTGGGTCCTCTACGACCTCCAGTATGTCCACGGCGCCGACTACCTGGCCCAGTCCCGGCGGAAGATCGCCAAGACCGAGACCGTGGAGGCTGCCCGGGGCGAGATCCTGGACCGCTACGGCCGGGTGCTGGTGACCAACCGGGAGAGCTACAACGTGAGCCTGGACACCTCCTTCATGAAAGACGTGAACACCACCCTCACCAAGCTCCTGGACATCTGCCGGACCGAGGGGGTCACCTGGGCCGACACCCTGCCCATCTCGTCGGAGGCCCCCTTTGTCTTTACCTTCGATACCGCCTCCTCCGGCGCCATCAGCAACCTCTACGCCCTGGCCGAGAGCCTGAAGTGGACGGACACCCTCCCCGACCGGGAGGAGGCCGACAGCATCCGCGCCGCCGCCCAGGAGGGCCAGGGGGTCAGCTACCCCAGCGCCGACGCCTTCCTGGACAAGCTGCGGACATACTATGAGATCGATCCCCTCCTGCCCGACAGCGAGCTTCGGGCCCTGGTGGGGGTGCGGTATGAGCTCTCCCTCCGCTCCCGGGAGATCACCTACACCTCCTATGTCTTCGCCCAGGACGTGGACATGCCCTTCATCGTCACGGTAAAGGAGGCCGATCTGCCCGGCGTCAACATCGACACCACCACCGTCCGGGAGTACAAGACCCCCTACGCCGCCCACCTGCTGGGCCGGGTGGGGCCGATCTACTCCGATGAGTGGAGCGTCTATCAGGAGCTGGGCTATGACTACAACGCCATCGTGGGCAAGGAGGGCGTAGAGCTGGCCTTCGAGTCCTATCTCCACGGCACCCCCGGCAAACGGAACATTGAAACCAACGACCAGGGCAAGGTGGTCAGCGGGGACGACAACTGGGTGGTGGACCAGGCCACCGGCGAGGTGCTGGCCCCCGACCCCGGCGACAATGCGATCCTTACCCTGGACATCAAGCTCCAGGAGGCGGTGGAGCGGGCCCTGGCCAGCGGCATTGAGGGCCTGAAGTCGGAGGACACCGAGGGCGGTGCCGCCGTGGTCATCGACGTCCGGGACGGCGGGGTGCTGGCCATGGCCTCCTACCCCACCTTCGACCTCACCACCTACACCCAGAACTACAACGCCCTCCTGACTGACCCCCTCAACCCCCTCCTGAACCGGGCCACCCGGCAGGTCTATCCCCCCGGCTCCACCTTTAAGATGGTCACCGCCATCGGCGCCCTGGAGGAGGGCATCATTGAGCCGGACACCGAGATCCTGGACACCGGCCGCTACCTCTATTACGACGACTACCAGCCCCAGTGCTGGATCTACCGCGACAGCGGGGGCTGGCGCACCCACGAAGAGGAGAACGTCTCCGACGCCATCATGGATTCCTGCAACGTCTTCTTCTTCGACGCCGGCCGTCGGCTGGGCATCAGTCTGCTGGAGCAGTACGCCGCCGCCTTCGGCCTGGGGGAGTCCACCGGTATCGAGCTCTCCGAGGCCACCGGCTGGATGGACGGCCCCGAATACACCGAGAGCCACGGCCAGACCTGGTACGAGGGCAACACCCTCCCCGCCGCCATCGGCCAGGGCAACAGCCGCTTCACCCCCCTCCAGCTGGCCAACTACGTGGCCACCCTGGCCAACGGCGGCACCCACTATTCCGCCCACCTCCTCAAGGAGGTCAAGTCCAACGACTACTCCCAGGTGGTAGAGCGGTACGAGCCCCAGGTCCTCAATCAGCTGGACATTGAGCCGGAAAACCTCGCCGCCGTCACCGAGGGCATGCTCCGGGTGACCACCGAGGGCTCCGCCAAAACCTACTTCGCCGACCTGGGGGTACAGGTGGCCGCCAAGACCGGCTCCGCCCAGGTGAGCAGCGAGACTGAGTCCAACGCCCTCTTCGTCTGCTTCGCCCCCTATGAGGACCCCGAGATCGCCCTGGCCATCGTGGTAGAAAAGGGCGGCTCCGGCTCCACTCTGGCCAACATCGCCGCCGAGATTTTGGAGTACTACTTCTCCGCCGGCAGCGGCATGGAGACCGTGACCCCGGAAAATACCCTCCTGCGATAATCTTTCATGAGGTGACACACATGGATCTTCCCATCCGCCCCCTGGGCGACTACTGGCAGCTCCTCCAGAAGGAGGGGCTTCTCACCGGCGGACAGGCCCTCTCGCCCGCCCTCCTCTCCACCCCCGTGGAGCTGGTCTCCTGCGACTCCCAGAACGTCCGGCCCGGTACCCTCTTCATCGTCAAGGGAGCCCACTTCAAAGGACAGTACCTCTCCGACGCCCTCCAGAAGGGTGCCTTCGTCTACCTCTCCGACCACGTCTGGCCCGAGGCCGGGGACGCCCCCTGCCTCCAGGTGACCGACGTGCGCCGGGCCATGGCCCTCCTGGCCGACTTCTACTACGACCATCCCAGCTCCAAGCTCCACGTGGTGGGCATTACCGGTACAAAGGGTAAAAGCTCCACCACATATTACCTCAAGTATATCTTTGACGAGTACCTGGCCGCCCGGAAGAAGCCGGAGAGCGGCGTCATCTCCTCCATTGACACCTACGACGGCGTGGAGCGGTTCGAGTCCCACCTCACCACCCCGGAGCCGCTGGACCTCCAGCGCCACTTCGCCAATGCCGCCGGGAGCGGAGTGGAATACCTCACCATGGAGGTCTCCTCCCAGGCCCTGAAGTACGACCGCATGGACTGTGTGGCCCTCTCCGCCGCCGTCTTTCTCAACATCGGCTACGACCACATTTCCCCCATCGAGCACCCCGACTTTGAGGACTACTTCGTCTCCAAGCTGAAGATCTTCCGCCACGCCCCCCTGGCCGTGGTCAACCTGGACACCGAGCGGGTGGAGGACGTGCTGAACGCCGCCGGGGAGGCCGGCGGGCGGCTCATCACCTTCTCCGAGCACGACCCCGCCGCCACGGTCTACGCCACCGACGTACGCAAGCAGGGCCGGGACATCCTCTTCCGGGTGCGGACCCCCCGGTTCAGCCGGGAGTTCCGGCTCACCATGCCCGGCCTCTTCAACGTCCAGAACGCCCTGGCCGCCATCGCCGTGTGCGAGGGCCTGGGCATCCCCGAGCAGCACATCTACGTGGGCCTCATGAAGGCCCGGGTGCCCGGCCGCATGGAGGTCTACCAGAACGCCGACGGCCACATCACCGCCATCGTGGACTACGCCCACAACCGCCTGAGCTTTGAAAAGCTCTTCCTCTCCGTGAAGGAGGAGTACCCGGGCCAGCGGGTGGTCATCGTCTTCGGCTGCCCGGGCAAGAAGGCCCTGGACCGGCGGAAGGACCTCTCGGAGATCTCCGCCAAATACGCCGACAAGATCATCATCACCGAGGAGGACCCCGGCGAGGAGGACGTGCTGGACATCTCCCGGGAAATGGCGGGGCACATCGAGGGCAAGTGCGACTACTCCATCGAGCCCGACCGGGGCGAGGCCATCCGCATGGCGGTGATGGAGGCCCAGACCCCCACCGTCATCCTCATCACCGGCAAGGGAGCCGAGACCCGCCAGAAGCGGGGCACCGCCTATATCGACTGCATCTCCGACGTGGACTACACCAAGCAGTGGCTCCACGAGTACGACGTAGCCCACCACCTGGACGGCATGGAGAAGGTGCTGGGCCTGCTGGACACCCTGCCCCGCTTGGCCCGGAGCGCCGGAAAGACGGTGGTCCTCAAGTACGGCGGCTCCGCCCTGGGGGAGAACGGGGCGGTGGACTCCATCCTCCGGGACGTGGCCGCCCTCCAGATGGCCGGAGTCCGGGTGGTGCTGGTCCACGGCGGCGGCAAGACCATCTCCGGCTGGCTGGAGCGCCTGGGGGAGACCCCCCGGTTCCGGGACGGCTACCGGGTCACCGACGACACCGCCATGGCCGTGGCCGAGATGGTCCTCTCCGCCCAGATGAACAAGCAGGTGGTCATGGCCCTCCGGGGCCTGGGCGTGAAGGCCGCCGGCGTCTCCGGCAAGGACGGCGCCATCCTCACCGCCCGGCAGAAGGACCCCGAGCTGGGCCACGTGGGCGACATCACCGCCGCCGACGGCGAGCTCATCCGCCTTCTCCTCTCCGGAGGCTATGTTCCCGTCATCTCCCCGGTTTGCGCGGGAGAAAATGGGGAAAGCTATAATTGCAACGCCGACGACGCCGCCTGCGCCGTGGCCGAGGCCCTGAAGGCGGACAAGCTGGTCTTCCTCACCGACGTGGACGGCATCCTCATGGACAGCCGCAACGCCAAGACCGCCATCCCCTCCCTCACCGCCTCCGAGGCCCGTGAGCTGCTGGACAGCGGCCTCATCCAGGGCGGTATGGTGCCCAAGCTGAGAAGCTGCATCCGCGCCCTGGAGAACGGGGTGACGGAGGTAGTGGTCCTGGACGGGCGCATCGACCACGTCATGCTCCTGGACGCCGTCTCCGGCCAGACCATGGGCACCACCATCCGCCGGGATGGCTGAGTTGGCTCAAATCCACTCGGGAGAGGTCAGCATGGAAGAAGAACACTACGACATCGAAACCCTGCCCAACGGGGCCCGCATCGTCACGGAGGCCGTGCCCGCCGTCCGGTCGGTCTCCCTGGGGCTGTGGGTGGCCACCGGCTCCCGCCACGAGAAGGCGGGGGAGAGCGGCGCCGCCCACTTCATCGAGCACATGGTCTTTAAGGGCACGCAGCGCCGCTCCGCCCGGGAGCTGGCCCAGGAGATGGACGCCATCGGCGGCCAGGTCAACGCCTACACCACCAAGGAGTGCACCTGCTTTTACGCCCGGTGCCTGGACGAGCACCTGCCCCGGGCCCTGGACCTCCTCTGCGACATGGTCTTTGACTCCAAATTCGACCAGGCCGACGTGGACACCGAGCGGGGGGTCATCCTGGAGGAGATCGGCATGTACCAGGATAACCCGGAGGACCTGTGCTCCGAGCGGCTCATGGCCGCCGTCTACAAGGGGAGCCCCCTGGCCCGGCCCATCCTGGGCCGGAAGGCCACATTGGACAAGATGACGGGGGAGTGGCTGAAGCACTACCAGCGCACCCACTACCGCCCCGGGTCCATCGTGTGCGCCATGGCGGGGAGCTTCACCCCCCTCATGGTGGACGCTCTGAAGGCCCGGCTCCTGCCTCTGGAGGCGGGGGAGACACCCACCGCCGTCCCCGCCGTCTACACCCCCGCCATCACCCTGAAGAAGAAGGCCACCGAGCAGAACCACCTGACCCTGGCCTTCCCCGGCCTGCCCTACGGGGACGAGGACCGGTTCGTCCTCCAGCTTTTGTCCACCATGCTGGGCTCCGGCATGTCCTCCCGGCTGTGGCAGGAGGTGCGGGAGAAGCGGGGCCTCTGCTACTCCATCTACACCTACGGCGCCGGCCACGCCGAGACGGGCGTGTTTGCCATCTACACCGCTCTCAGCAAGGACACCGAGCGGGAGGCCCTGGAGACCATCCTCCGGGTGGTGGCCGACTTCGCCGAGCACGGTCCCGCCCCCGAGGAGCTGGAACGGGCCCGGGAGCTCTCCAAGGCCAACGTCCTCATGGGTCTGGAGTCCACCCAGTCCCGGATGAGCGCCCTGGGCCGGGGACTTCTCCTCCAGGACCGCACCCTCACCACCCGGGAGGTCATCGACGCCTACAACGCCGTCACCGCCGAGGACGTTCGGGCGCTGGCCCAGCGCCTTTTCCATCTCTCCCAGGCTTCCCTCTCCGTGGTGGGACGTCCCGCCGCCGAGGAGGAATACCGCACTTTGTTGGGACAGTGACATCCACAAGTATGTGAAAAAGCCCGCCTTACGGCGGGCTTTTTTCTGTCCTTCGGAGAACCTCAAAAAACGCCATCGTGCCCCGGACGCGCGGCAGAGCGTCCGGGGCACGGTGGCTGTTGGTATGGAGGGGAACGATCCCAGAAAAAAGGGGGGAACTCAGTGTTTGGGCGGCATGACGGTGGCCATGCCCTTGACGACCACATCGCCGTTCTGGTTGGTGCAGATGGTCTCCAGCTTGACGATGTTCTTCTCGGCCACGATCTCACTGACGGTGGCAGTGGCAGTGACGGTGTCGCCGATGTGGACGGGCTTGGTGAACTTGAGCTCCTGGCCCAGATAGATGGTACCGGGGCCGGGGAGCCGCATGCCCAGCACGGCCGAGATGAGGCCGGCAGAGAGGATACCGTGGGCGATTCGGCCGCCGAAGGGGGTCTGGCTGGCCGACACCTCGTCGGTATGGGCGGGGTTGAGGTCACCGGTGATGCCGGCAAAGAGATAGACGTCGGACTCGCCGATGGTCTTCACGGTGCTGGCGGAATCACCGATCTTCATTTCCTGAATGGTCATGGTGTATGCTCCTTCCTATTTGACCTGCGCCGAAGCCGTGGATGGGGCTGGGCACAGCAAGCCGCGGAATTTACATCCCGATGAAGCCCCAGATCAGGGCCAGCAGCAGGGAACCCACCAGGGGGATGATGCAGGTGGTGATGCAGATGTCCATGTAGGACTCCTTGTGGGTGCAGTTGGACACCGCCAGCAGGGTGAGGACGGCGCCGTTGTGGGGCAGGGTGTCCAGACCGCCGGAGGAGATGGAGGCGATGCGGTGGAGGGCCTCCAGGATGGCGGTGTTGCCGGCGGCCAGCTCAGCGTACTTGGGGCCGAGGGCGGACAGGGCGATGGACATGCCGCCGGAGGCGGAGCCGGTGGCGCCGGCCAGCAGGTTGACGGCCACGGCCTCGGAGAAGAGGATGGAGCCGGGCATGTTCAGGGCCAGATTGGTGAGGACGGCGAAGCCGGGAACAGCCTTGACCACAGAGCCGAAGCCCACGGCGCAGGCGGTATTCATGATGGCGCCCATGGAGCCGTTGGCACCGTCATTGATGGCGGGCAGCAGCACCTTGGCCTGGTTCAGGTTGAGCAGGCAGGCCACCAGGATGCCGCAGACCAGAGCGATAACGATGGCGTAGTTGGAGGCCAGCTCCACACCAGTGGCGTTCAGCAGCAGCTTGGGGAAGAGGTTGAGCATCAGGACCACAACGATGAGGGGGATGAGGCCGGTGACCCAGTGCCAGGAGGGCAGGTTGCGGTCACTGAAGTCGGTCTCCTTGTGCTTGGGATCGGGCACAAAGTGGAGGCCCTTCTTGCGGCACTGAGCCGCACGCCACTCCAGATAGAGATAGGCGGGGACAAACATCACGATGCAGGCCACCACGGACAGCGCGGGAGCGGCCATAGCGGTGGTGCCGTAGTACTGGGTGGGGATCATGTTCTGGATCTGGGGGGTGCCGGGGATGGCGGTCATGGTGATGCCGAAAGCGCCGGTGGCGATGGCGCCGGGCAGCAGGGTGCGGGGCAGATCAGCGGCGCGGTAGACAGCATAGCCCATGGGGTAGATCACGAAGACCACCACAAAGAGGGAAATGCCGCCATAGGTCATCAGCAGACAGGGGATAACCACGGCCAGGACGGCGAAGCGGGAACCGATCAGCTTCACCAGGGCGTTGGCCAGGCTGCGGGCGGAACCGGTGAGGTCCATGATCTTACCGTAGACGGCGCCCAGGAAGAAGGCGGGGAACCACTGGAACACATAGTCGGCCATGCCCTTCATGTAGTCACCGATGTAGGCGCCCAGGATGCTGTAGCCACCCAGGACGGCCACCACCACGGCGCACACCGGGGCGACCCAGATGATGGAATAGCCCTTATAGGCCAGGAACATCAGGAGCACCAGGCCCAATACGATGCCCAACAAACTCATAAATATACCTCCTCAACACATTTTCTCTCCCGGAGGAGCGGGGATCTCTCTCTTATCATCTCTCACTTGGAAAGGCCCATGGGTCCTTCCTGGAAAATACGGCTGTCCATGGTCTTCACGTCCCTGACGATGGGGGCGAAGTCCATCAGCTCCAGCACGTCCTTCTGCAGATCGACGCCGGGGGCGATCTCCTTGAGCTCCACACCCTCGGGGGTGAGCTCGAAGACCGCGCGCTCGGTGATGTAGAGCACCGGCTGGCCCTTCTCCACGGCGTACTCGCCGGAGAAGGTGACCTGCTCCACCTGCTTGAGGAACTTTTTGTCACGGCCCTCCTGCAGGATCTGCAGCTTACCGTCGGCCACACCGATCTTCAGACCGCCGGCGGTAAAGGTGCCGCAGTAGACCACCTTTTTGGCGTTCTGGGTGATGTTGATGAAGCCGCCGCAGCCGGCGATCTTGGGCCCAAACTTGGAGACGTTGATGTTACCCTTCTCATCGGCCTGCGCCAGGCCCAGGAAGGCCACATCCAGACCGCCGCCGTCATAGAAGTCAAACTGATAGGGCTGGTCCAGGATACAGTCAGGGTTGATGGTGACACCGAAGTCCTTGCCGCCGGCGGGGATGCCGCCGATGGTGCCGGCCTCGGTGGTGAGCACCATGCCCTCCAGGCCCTCCTCGGCCGCCACCGCCGCCACGCCCTCGGGCATGCCGATGCCCAGGTTGGTCACGGCGTTGGGCACCAGCTCCATGGCCGCCCGGCGGGCCACGATCTTCCGCTGGTCCAGCTTCAGTGGCCTCACCGAGCTCATGGGCACACGGATCTCGCCGCAGTAGGAGGGGTTGTAGCCGGTGCCGAAGGTCTGCATGTGGTTCTCCGGCGCGGCCACCACGATGGCGTCCACATAGATGCCGGGGAGCCGTACCAGCCGGGTGTCCAGCGCGCCGTACTCCACCACGTCCTCCACCTGAACAATGACCTTGCCGCCGGAGTTCTTGGCGGCCTGAGCGATGGCCAGGGTCTCGGCGCTGACGCCCTCACGCTGGAAGGTGCAGTTGCCGTTGGTGTCGGCGTAGGTGGCCCGGATCACGGCCACGTCGATGGGCAGGGCCTTATACAGCAGACGGGTCTCGCCGCCGATATCGATGCGCTCCACCAGAGGTCCGGCCTCCCGGGCCTTGTCGTTGAGCATACCGCCCTCCAGCTCCGGGTCCACAAAGGTCTTCATGCCCACGTGGGTGATAAGGCCCGGCTTACCGGCGGCAATGTCGCGGAAGAGCTGGGAGATCACGCCCTGGGGATAGTTGTAGGCCGCAAGTTTGTTCTCCAGTGCCAGCTTCTGCAGCCGGGGAACCAGGCCCCAGTGCCCGCCGATGACCCGGCTGAGCAGGCCCTCCTCGCCCAGGTGGTTGAGGCCACGCTGGTCGGAGTCGCCCTGGCCGGCGGCATAGATGGCGGTGAGTCCCTTGGGAGAACCGGTGCTCAGATAGAGCTCCTGGATGGTCTTATTGACCTCTTCCGGCACCATAGCGCCCACAAAGCCGCCGAAGGCGACGGTGGCTCCGTCATGGATGTAGGCCTGGACGGCCTCCTGTGCTGACATGACCTTGGGCATGGAACACCACTTCCTTTCCTGACTTGCGATTGTGTTTTTTGTCCCGCGCCGTTCGGGGGCAGACGAAAACAGTTTTGGGAAAAATGGCTGTTGGACGCCTGCAAGCCACTCGGCGTAGCCAAAGTATAGTCGCAGAAAGCCGAAGGTGTAAAATGCCGTTTCCGGCGGCAAGCATGCAAAAAAATAATACTTTACACCTTTCCAAAGAAAATATTTCCGCTTTTTTGTGGAAGTTCTCCAGAACTATACCCTCAGGTTATCGGTCCATGCATTCAAGGAATGGATTTGTGGATTTCCCTCAAAAAACGTGAAAATTATTTAGATAAATTTTATTGGAAAAACGGGCCGTTTTCCGGTATTATAATGGGCACAGTTATGAAATTATGGGGAGGCAATGTTACTGTTCCGGCATTTTTGAGAGAATATGGAGGGATAGGTATGGAGATCCAACAGCTGAAGTATTTTGTAGAGGTGGTTCGTCAGCAGAGCTTTACCAAGGCGGCAGCTCAGCTCTTCGTCACCCAGCCTATGCTCACCCGCTCCATCAAGCATCTGGAGGAGGAGCTCAACGTCCGGCTCATTGAGCGCACCAGCAAGAGCTTCTACCTTACCGACGCCGGACGCATCCTCTATGACCGTGCCCTGGACTTTCTGCTCCAGTACGACGATCTCTTCCAGACCATGGACGACGTGCGCTCCGTGCGGGTGGGGGAGGTCCACCTGAGCATCCCCGGCGTGCTGCTGGACGTCTATTTTCCACCGCTGCTCACCCGGTTCCACCGCCACTTCCCCGGCATTGACATCTCCGTGGTGGAGGAGGGCTCCAAGCTCACCGCCGCCTCCGTGGGCTCCGGTCGGGCCGACCTGGGCCTGGTCATGCTGCCGGTGGATGAGCCCTACCGCTTTGAGAGCAAGACCCTCATCAGCAACGTCTGCTCCCTGGTGGTGAGCCGCCACCACCCCTTTGCCCAGATGAGCAGCGTACACATCAAGGACCTGAAGGATGAGACCATCCTCACCTACAGCGAGACGGCCACCCTTCACGACAGCTTCATCCGCATGTGCGGCGAGTGCGGCTTTGCCCCACGCATCGCCTACAAGAGCCTGATGACCCGGTTCTGCCTGAAGATGGTGGGCATGCAGCAGTGCATCGCCGTGCTGCCCCTGCCCATCCTCCAGCCCGACCTGTGCGAGGAGCTGGTCACCGTCCCCCTGGTGCCGGTGATTCCCTGGGAGATCGCCATCATCCGCCGCCGGGAGGGCTACCGCTCCTTTGCCGCCAACCAGCTCTTCAGCCACATCTGCGACCATTTCGCCTCCCTGGACCACCAGAGCATGGACGCCAGCCTCTGGGGCGCCGCCACCTCCGTATAAGCGCTGACAGACAAAAAAAGATCCCGTGGACTGTGAACAGATCCAGTAAAAACGGACAGTGACAAAAGCCCCCCTGATGTAGGAAAATAGACTACATCAGGGGGTTTTGTCATGAAGAAACGAAATTACACACACGTTCAAATGCTTTTACCAGAGATCAAGGCCATGTTGGCAGAGGGGAAAACACAGCGGGAAGTCGCAGAATACTATGGCTTCCGGAATAAGCAGGTGGTAAAAAGACTACTTGAGCGTGAGCGCCGTAAAGAACGAAAACTGGAAGCCGGAATCCGCCCACGACCGAAAGGACGGCCGAGAAAAGATGCTGCGCCAGGAGACGTTGTGGCAGAGCAGGCCTGTGAGATCCAACGGCTTCGCATGGAAAATAAACTACTGCGGGATTTTCTGCGCTTCACAGAAAGGAAGTGAGAGCAAAGGTAAAGTATCATATCATCTATCGTCACAGGACAGAGTATCCAGTGGCAGTCATGTGCAAATTCTTTGGAGTGTCCAGAAGCGGCTACTATGCTTTTGTCCATCGCCTAGGCAAGCCAGAAAAGGATGCGGCTCTTGCGGGGCTCATCGCACAGCAGCGGGAACGCAGCTTCCGCACCTACGGCTACCGGCGGATGTGGCTGTGGCTGAAAAGCCGGAATATCTTCTGCAATCCCAAAACTGTGCTGCGAATCATGAAGAAATATGATCTGCTCTCGGAGATCCGCCGCCGCAGGAAATGGCAGCAGATGGGGCGGCAGGCACACAAATACAGGAATCTGCTGAACAGGGAGTTCCATGCGGACAAACCTAACAGCAAATGGGTAACAGACATCTCCTACATCCACACCAGGCAGGGTGTGCTGTACCTTTCCATAATCCGGGACCTCTATGACAACAGCATCATCGCCTACAAGACTGGAACCCAGCAGACAGTGAATTTGGTTCTGGATACCGTTCATCTGGCAATGAAACAGGAGAAAAAGAGGGTCGCTGCGGAGTTGCAGCTCCACAGCGACCAAGGATTTCAGTACACCTCTGCAGCATACTTCAATCTGACTCAAGCATACGGAATCACACCATCCATGTCAAGGAAAGGAAACCCGTACGACAACGCCATGGCGGAAAATTTCTTCTCTATCCTCAAAACAGAATGTATTTACCGCCACAAACCGGCGACCTTTTCCGAAGCCAATGAGATGATTGACCGCTATATTTACTTCTATAACCATGAGCGCATCCAGTTAAAAACTGGAGAGGCGCCGCTGGCGCGACGCCTCTCCGCTTAAAACTTAATCTTTCCTACTAAGGGCTCTTTTTTGTACTGTCCGCACAATCTGGGGCAGTTCACTGCCGTCCACGGGATCTTTTTTGTTTTGGGGTTCTTATACGGTGCCCTCGTCCAGGGCCTTGGCCAGGTCGGACAAGGGGTTGGGCTGGTAGTCCTCCACGCCGCCGTTGTCGCAGGCGGCGGCCAGAGCCGGGTCGATGGGCAGCTTGGCCAGGACCTTCAGGCCCAGATCGGCGGCCACCTGCTCTATGTGGCTCTCGCCGAAGATAGCGTGCTCCTTGCCGCAGTCGGGGCACTTGAAGTAGCTGTAATTCTCCACCAGGCCAAGGATGGGGATATTCATCATCTCGGCCATCTTCACCGCCTTGGTGACGATCATGCTCACCAGGTCCTGGGGAGAGGTCACCACGATGACCCCGTCCACGGGCAGGGACTGGAACACGGTGAGGGGCACGTCACCGGTCCCGGGAGGCATATCCACGAACATATAGTCCACGTCGCCCCAGATGACGTCGGTCCAGAACTGCTTCACGGTGCCGGCGATGATGGGGCCTCTCCACACCACGGGGTCGGTCTCGTGCTCGGTGAGGAGGTTGAGGCTCATGAGCTCCACGCCGCCCTTGCTGACGGCGGGATAGATGCCCAGCTCACTGCCGACGGCGTGCTCATGGATGCCGAAGGCGGTGGGGACGCTGGGACCGGTGATGTCGGCGTCCAGCACCGCCACCTTCTTGCCCAGCTTGGCCATGGCGGTGGCCAGGGAGCAGGTGACGGTGGACTTGCCCACGCCACCCTTGCCGCTGACCACGGCGATGACCTTGCCCACGCTGGACAGGCCGTTGACCGGCTCTCTCAGGTCCATGGGGGCGGTGCGCTCTCCGCAGCTCTCGCCGCAGGTGGAACAGTCATGGGTACATTCTGACATGGTGTGTTTTCCTTCTTTCCTTTGTTGTACCCCCGGGTCGGGGGAGGATCAATAGTGATAGCTGCCGCCGCCGATGAACTCACGGATGAGGGAGTCGGCGGGGACCAGGGCGGGGTCCAGGGGCTGGAAATAGCCAAAGGCGTCCACCATGGCCTCCAGCTCGGCCCGGCGCTCATTGTCCGCCGGCACCTCCTTCACCGCCTCCCGCAGGGGAGCGGCGTAGTTGGCAAAGACGGGGACCTCGTAGCGCAGGGAGGAGTCGATGATGACGTTGGCCCGGCCCTTGAAGGGGGAGATGTGGAGTTTCTCGCCCCGGCGCACATTATACCACATGGAAAGCGTCTCCACCAGGTCGGTGCCCCGGAAATTATAGTCCCGGACCGCCCGGCGGGAAATACGCATCCAGGTGCCCTTGAACCGCAGTTCCTCCCCCTCCAGAATGTTGGAGCGGGCGGAGATGTAGAGGGTGGTGGCCTCGGGGTGGCGGCCGGCGATGTCGTCGTTGAGGGCGTGGATGCCCTCAAAAATGGCGATCTCGTTCTTGTCCAGCTTCAGCAGGGTGCCCCGGCTGTCGTTTCTCATCTGCCGGGCGAACTCGAACTTGGGCACCACCACCCACTCCCCACGGGAGAGCTTGGTGAAGGTCTCGTCCAGCAGGTCCATGTCCAGCAGCTTGGGGGACTCGTAGTCGATATCCCCCTCGGCGTTCCGGGGGGCCGTCTTTCGGTTGAGGGTCTTGAAGTAATTGTCCATGGAGATGGTGTGGGTCTGCACCCCCCGCCGCTCCAGCTCCTGCTCCAGCTTCAGGGCGGTGGTGGTCTTGCCCGAGCCGGAAGGCCCCGACAGCAGGACGATGGGGCTCTCCTTCATCCGCTCCAGGATGCGGTCGGCGGCCGACTCCAGCCGCTTCTGGTACACCCCGTCGCACTCCGCCACGAATCCCGCCGGGTCCTCTTTCAGTCGGCGGTTGATCTCCTCTAGCTGATAGGCCACGCGATCTCCTCCTTCTGGGCGATGATGTCGTCGATGTGCTCGATATACTCCTTGGGGAATTTGGGGTTGCTGAGCCGCTTCAGGCTCCCGGCGGCGGGGTCGATGAGCTTGGTCACCCCGCCGGAGCCTAGGGATACAATGGTGTGGAGCTCCTCCATCATGCAGATGTTGTAAAGGCTCTCGGTGCCCGGACGGCACCAGCCCACGTTCTCAAAGCCGCCGGACATGTACTTCTGGCGGTAGAGGTAGTAAGGGACGTACCCGGCAGCGCGCAGGGTCTGCCAGGCGTAGTCAAGCATGGCGGCCACCGCCTCCGGCGTGGGGAGGCCGCTCCCCTCCAGCATGAGCCGGGAGCCCTTTTTGAGGGCCAGGGTGTGGACGGTGATGTTCTCGGGGTCCAGGGCGATGACCCGGTCCAGGGAGTCCCGGAACCCCGCCTCGCTGTCAGCGGGGAGCCCGGCGATGAGGTCCATGTTCCGCACCGGGAAACCCGCCTGGGCCACCAGGTCCCAGGCTTTGAGGATGTCCTCCGGGGTGTGGGAACGGCCGATGGCCCGCAGCACCGCCTCCGACATGGACTGGGGATTCACCGAGATTCGGTCACAGCCGTGCTGTCTGAGGACGGAGAGCTTTTCCGCCGTGATGGTGTCGGGCCGCCCCGCCTCCACGGTGTACTCGGTGCAGCCGGAGAGGTCCACATGCTGCTCCAGGGCGGACATGACCAGGTCCAGCTGCTGGGCGGACAGGGTGGTGGGGGTGCCGCCCCCAAAGTAGACCGAGCGCACCTTCCGCCCGGCCCGCTTCAGCATGGCCCCGGCGGCGGCGATCTCCCGGCACAGGGCCTGGGCATAGGGCTCAAGCATGCTCAGGGTCTTGCCCACGTCGGCGGAGACGAAGGAGCAGTAGGCGCACCGGGTGGGGCAGAAGGGGACCCCCACGTAGAGGGAGAGCTCCTCCGGCTTCAGGCTGTCCCGGACGGCCAGGGTGGCCCGGGCGCAGTCCATGGCCAGCCGCCGCCGGTCGGGGGAGACCCGGTAGAGGTCCCGGAGCTGCCGCTCGGCCTGGGCGGGTGTGAGGCCCTTGGTGATGGCCTTGGTGGGGACCTTCACCGGACGCACCCCGGTGAGGGCACCCCAGGCCGACTCCCGGCCCAGGGCGTCGGTCCCCGCCCGGTAGAAGGCGTTCTTGAGCACCCGCTGGAGCACCCGGTCCCGCTCCAGGCGGTCGTCCTCCCCGGGGTCAGCCGCCCAGGCAAAGCGGCTGTAACGCCGCCCCTCCCAGGTGAGCACGGCGTGGCCGGTGGCCCGTCCCGCCGTCCGGGACAGGGTGAGCACCAGGCTGTCCTCACCCTCCGCGGTTGGCTCGGCCGGATACTCCGGCCGCTGACCTGGGAACAGCATCAGGAGCATCTGCTCGGTGGCGTATTTATAGTCGTGTCCCTTGAGGTAGAGCTTCATAGCATATGATCCAATCTCTTACAGAATGACGGGGGCGGGCTCAGCCCTCCACCGCCGCGCGCATATAGTAGTTCTGCCGCCGCTCGGTCTCCAGGGTGGAGAGGCCCTCATGGCCGGGGCAGACCCGGTAGTCCCCGGGCAGGGCGGCCAGCCGCTTCAGGGAGGCCATGATCTCCTCGTAGCTGCCGCCGGGGAAGTCGGTGCGGCCCATGGAACCACGGAAGAGGGTATCCCCGGTGAAGAGGATGTCCCCGGCCTTCAGCACCACCGAGCCCTTGGAGTGGCCGGGGGTGTGGAGCACGTCCACGGGGATGGAGCCCACCATGACCCGGTCCCCCTCGTCGTAGTAGGTGAGGGCAATGCCGGTGAGGGGCGGGAAAACGGAGGGGCTGGCCCCCTCCACATCCCCCTTGTGGATATAGACGGGGGTGTTGGGGCAGGCCTTTTCCAGGTCGGCCACGCCGCCGGTGTGGTCGAAATGGCCGTGGGTCAGGAGGATGGCGCTCAGGGTGAGGCCGTCGGCCTTCAGCAGCTCCAGGATGCCGGCGGCGTCCCCGCCGGGATCGATGACGGCGCAGACCTTTTCTTTTTCGTCCGCCAGCACGTAGCAGTTGGTGCCGATGGGGGGCACCTGCATGGTCTTGACCAGCATATTCAACACCTCACATTGTATCGGTATCCAGCAGGATGGTGACGGGGCCGTCGTTCACCGAGGCCACCGCCATATCGGCGCCGAACTCCCCGTGCTGGGGCGGGAAGCCCAGGGCTTCACACTGTTTCAAAAACTCCTCGTAGAGGGGGATGGCCAGGTCCGGCTTGGCGGCCCCGGTGAAGCTGGGGCGGCGGGACTTGGTGTCGGCGTAGAGGGTGAACTGGCTCACCACCAGCAGCTCGCCCCCCACGGTGGCCAGGTTCAGGTTCATCTTCTCATTCTCGTCCTCAAAGACCCGCAGGCCCACTACCTTGTCGGCCAGCTTGGCGGCCTGGGCGGGGGTGTCGTTGGGACCGATGCCCAGCAGCACCAGGAAGCCCCGGCCGATGGCGCCGTTGACCTTGCCGTCGATGGTCACCGAGGCGGAGGTCACTCTTGTCACGACTGCTCTCATGGCGTAAAAAACTCCTTTTTATCTGTATACCCGCTTCAGGCCCTTGGCGTAGAGCGGGTCCACCTGGAAGACGGCGATGTCTCCCGGGGCACACTTGATGTTGGTCACGTCCACCAGGGTCTCGATGGCGCCGATCTGGCCGATGACCCAGGCCTTCTGCTCCCCGATGCGGAGGTACCGGCGGCGGCTCCGCCGCCAGGCGCTCAGGAAGGAGAAGAGCCCCGTCTCCCGGGGGCGCTCCACCCCCAGGCCGTTCTGGTAGCCCACCGGCACCACCGCCACCCGGGTGGGCTTTTTCAGCTTGACCAGGGTGCTGTTTCCCACGGTGTGGCCCTTGGGGAGCCAGCGGATCTCCTCGATGGCGGCCTCGCCGGTGCCCACGGTGGTGAGCCGGTCCCCTCGGCTGCGGCGGCACCGGCCCAGGAAGGCTGACCCCACCCGCACCGCGTCCAGCCGGGCAAACTCGTAATTCATGAGGGCGCTGGACCCGGCGGCGTGGACGGTGCCCGTCTCAAACCCGGCGGCGTGGACGGCCTCCACCACCTGCTGGAAGATCGCCAGCTGCTCCGCCGCCTCCCGGCCCTTTTTCCCAGCGGCGTGGATCTGGGTATAGATGCCCGAGAGGGCCACGTTGGGGAGGTACCGGTACATGGACAGGACCTTCTCCGGCTCGGTGGCCAAAAAGCCGCCGTAGCCCATGCCGGTGTCCACCTGGATGTGGGCCTCCACCACGGTGGAGCGGGCCTCGGCCAGGCCGTTGAGGGCCACCCCCGTGTCGTGGGAACCGATGGTGCACACCACATTGAGGTCGATGAGCTCCTCCAGCTCCTCCCGGTCGGTGGTGGAGCGGAGCATGAGAATCTCCTCGTCCACAAAGCCCGCCTTCCGGAGCTGCCGGGCCTCCTCCGGCTCGGACACGGCGAAGCGGCCGATGCCCTCCTCCCGCAGGAGCTTGGCCAGGTCCACCAGCCCGGCGCCGCAGGCGTCCCCGGTGAGGACGGCATAGATGGCGGCACTCCCCGCCTTTTCCTTGATGACCGCCGCATTGCGGCGGATGGCTTCCTTTTCGATCACCAGTGTTTTCACGGCGTCGCCGCCTTTCTCTCGTCTATGGTGTATCGTAGACAACATTATATCAGTCCCCGGCAGAGGCGTCAACGAAAAGCCCTTGCCTTTCCAGGGGAAAACTCCGGCGCTGCGCTTGTATTTCCGGGGAAAAGCTGATAAAATGAAGGGAAAACCGTGAACCGATGGAGGAACCGCCGTGAACCAGAAAACCACCCGCATCTCCCCCGAGGAGATCGCCCGGCAGAAGGACTTCTGCGCCCAGATCCACGCCATGAACGCCGCCCTGCCCGCCCAGCCCCTGGCCTACGTGGACACCTACGGCTGCCAACAGAACGAGGCCGACTCGGAGCGGCTACGGGGCTACCTGAGCGAGATGGGCTACGGCTTCACCGGCGACGAGAACGCCGCCGACGTCATCATCCTCAACACCTGCGCCATCCGGGAGCACGCCGAACAGCGGGTCTTCGGCAACCTGGGGGCCCTGGTCCACGCCAAGCGGAACCACCCGGGGCAGATCATCTGCGTCTGCGGCTGCATGGCCCAGGAAAAGCACGTCTCCGAGCGCATCAAGCAGTCCTTCCGCCACGTGGACCTGGTCTTCGGACCCCACGCCCTGTGGCGGTTCCCCGAGCTTTTGTGGCGCATCCACACCCGGAGAGGCCGCATCTTCGACACCCCCGACGAGGCCGGCTCCATTGCCGAGGGCATCCCCGTCCGCCGGGAGGGAAAGGTGAAGGCCTGGGTGTCCATCATGTACGGCTGCAACAACTTCTGCTCCTACTGTATCGTCCCTTACGTCCGGGGCCGGGAGCGCTCCCGCCAGCCGGAGGACATTCTCTCCGAGGTGCGGGCGCTTGCCGCCGAGGGCTACAAGGACATCACCCTCCTGGGCCAGAACGTGAACTCCTACGGCAAGGACCTGGGCCGGGAGGGGGTGGACTTCGCCTGGCTCCTGGAGCAGGTGAACGCCGTCCCCGGGGACTTCCTCATCCGCTTCATGACCAGCCACCCCAAGGACGCCTCCGAGCGGCTCTTCGACGTGATGGCCAAGTGCGAGAAGGTGGCCCCCCACCTGCACCTGCCCTTCCAGGCGGGCAACGACCGGGTCCTGAAGGCCATGAACCGGGGCTACACCCGGGAGCACTACCTGGGGCTCATCGCCGCCCTGCGGCAGCGCATCCCCGACATCGTCCTCACCAGCGACATCATCGTGGGCTTCCCCGGTGAGACCACCGAGGAATTTGAGGATACCCTGAAGGTGCTGGAGGCCGTCCGCTTCGACGCCCTCTTCACCTTCATCTACTCCCCCCGGGAGGGCACCCCGGCGGCCAAAATGCCCGACCCCATGTCCAAGGAGGAGAAGGCGGCCAACTTCCAGCGGCTGGTGGACCTCCAGAACGCCATCTCCGCCGAGAAGCAGGCGGCCTACGTGGGCAAGACCATGCGCTGCCTGGTGGACGTGCTCAGCGACGACCCACGGCACAACCTCAACGCCCGCACCGCCGGCGGGCGGCTGGTCCACTTCTCCGGGGACGAGTCCCTGCTGGGGCAGTACGTGGACCTGAAGATCACCGACTCCTCCACCTGGGCCCTTTTCGGCGAGCTGGCCTGACGTGGTCCGGCAATGACCTTCCCCCTTCAGGGGGGAAGGTGCCCCGCAGGGGCGGATGAGGGGACGCAGGAAGAAGGAAAACGGCAGATTTTTTATCTCACGCACCCTCATCCGGCGGCTACGCCGCCACCTTCCCCCTGGGAGGGGGAAGGTTTTATCAGGCGCACCCCACAACAAGAGAGATGGTCCTCCAGACAGCGGCACAGACCGTCTTCATGATTTTTACCTTATTTCCAGAGGAGGAATCCCAATGCCCGCCGAAATCACCCCCATGATGAAACAATACCTCCAGATGAAGGCGGAGCACCCGGACTGCATCCTCATGTTCCGGCTGGGGGATTTTTACGAGATGTTCAACGAGGACGCCAAGCTGGTGTCCCAGGAGCTGGACCTGACCCTCACCACCCGGGACCGGAACAAGCCCCCCGAGCAGCGCACCCCCATGTGCGGCGTGCCCTACCACTCGGTGGAGGCCTACCTCTCCCGGCTCATCGCCAAGGGCTACAAGGTGGCCATCTGCGAGCAGATGGAGGACCCCGCCACCGCCAAGGGCCTGGTAGACCGGGACATCATCCGCATCGTTACCCCCGGCACCCTCATCGAGTCCTCCATGCTGGAGGAGGGGAAGAACAACTTCATCGCCGCCGTCTGCCTGGACGGGGAGGCCGCCGGGGTCTGCTTCTGCGACATCTCCACCGGCGAAGTGTCCGCCGCCGCCTTCACCGGGCCGGGCTGGGAGGAGCACCTCACCAACGAGCTGGGCCGGTTCTCCCCCCGGGAGGCCGTGCTGGACGCCGCCGCCTGGGACTGCCAGAGCCTGCGGGACTTCCTGAAGGCCCGGCTGGAGTGCCGGTGTGAGAAGGGGAATGAGGCCGACTTTGCCCCCGACCGGGCCATGGAGCTGTGCCAAAAGCAGTTCCGCTCGGGGCTGGACAGCCTGCCCCCGGAGGGGGAGTACGCCGTCCGGGCCTGCGGCGGCATGCTCACCTACCTCTACGACACCCAAAAGACCGACCTCTCCCACCTCACCGCCTTCCACTACACCGCCGGCGGCGAGTTCATGGAGCTGGACCTCACCGCCCGGCGGAACCTGGAGCTCACCGAGACCCTCCGGGGCAAGGAGAAGAAGGGCTCCCTCCTGTGGGTGCTGGACAAGACCCGCACCGCCATGGGCGGGCGGCTCATCCGCTCCTGGATGGAGCGGCCCCTCCTGTCTCCCGCCCAGATCAACAAGCGGCTGGACGCCGTGGAGGAGCTGGTGGGGGACGCCATCGCCCGCCAGGAGCTCTCCGCCTGCCTCCGGGAGGTCACCGACCTGGAGCGGCTCATCGGCCGCATCGTCTACGGTACCGCCGGCGCCCGGGACCTCACCGCCCTCTCCTCCGGCCTGGGGAAGCTGCCCCGGCTCCGGGAGCTGCTCTCCCCCTTCTCCTCGTCCCTCCTCACCGTCCTCCGGGAGGCCATGGACGACCTGCCCGCCCTCCGGGACAGCCTGGACCGGGCCCTGGTGGAGGAGCCCCCCTTCTCCGTCCGGGAGGGTGGCTTCATCCGGGGGGGCTGGAACGCCGACGTGGACTACCTCCGGGACATCCAGACCAACGGCAAGGGCATGGTGGCCCAGGTGGAGGCCCGGGAAAAGGAGCGCACCGGCATCAAGAGCCTGAAGGTGGGCTACAACAAGGTTTTCGGCTACTACATCGAGGTCTCCAAGTCCTACTACGACCAGGTCCCCGAGGACTACATCCGCAAGCAGACTTTGGTCAACTGTGAGCGCTTCATCACCCAGGAGCTCAAGGAGATGGAGCACACCATCCTCTCCGCCCAGGACAAGCTCACCGCCCTGGAGTACGAGCTCTTCTGCCAGCTCCGGGAGGCCGCCGCCGCCCAGGTGGACGCCGTCCAGCGCACCGCCGCCGCCGTGGCCCAGGTGGACGTGCTCCTCTCCTTCGCCGCCGTGGCCGCCGAGGGCCGCTACTGCAAGCCGGAGGTGGACCTCTCCGACCGTCTGGACATCGTGGAGGGCCGCCACCCGGTGGTGGAAAAGGTACTCAAGGACGCCCTCTTCGTCCCCAACGACGTCCACCTGGACGGAAAGGACAACCTGGTGGCCATCATTACCGGCCCCAACATGGCGGGCAAGTCCACCTACATGCGCCAGACCGCCCTCACGGTGCTCATGGCCCAGATGGGGTCCTTCGTCCCCGCCAAAAGCGCCCGCATCGGCGTGGTGGACCGGGTCTTTACCCGCATCGGCGCCAGCGACGACCTCTCCGCCGGACAGTCCACCTTTATGGTGGAGATGACCGAGGTGGCCGAGCTTCTGAAGAACGCCACCCCCAAGAGCCTCCTCATCCTGGACGAGATCGGCCGGGGCACCTCCACCTACGACGGCATGGCCATCGCCCGGGCGGTGCTGGAGTACTGCGCCGACAAGCGCCGCCTGGGGTGCAAGACCCTCTTCGCCACCCACTACCACGAGCTCACCTGCCTGGAGGGGGAGATCCCCGGGGTGAAGAACTACAACGTGGCCGCCAAGAAGCGGAAGGACGACGTCATCTTCCTGCGCAAGATCGTCCCCGGCCCCGCCGACCAGAGCTACGGCATCGAGGTGGCCTCCCTGGCCGGGGTGCCCGACCGGGTCATCCGCCGGTCCCGGGACATTTTGTCTGAGCTGGAGAGCCAGGGCTGTCCCGCCCCCGCCCCCGTTCAGGCCCCCGCCGACGACCAGGTGTCCTTCCTGGACATGGGGGCAAACCAGGTGGCCCAGCGCCTGCGGCAGACCAACCTGGACACCCTCACCCCCATCGAGGCCCTCAATCTGGTCTATGAGCTCAAGAAGCTGCTGTAAGGACAGTTGATATGATGGATGTGGGGCCCGCCGCCCCCACCATACACCCGAAGGAGGCCCTTCCCATGTACCCCAAACGACAGTGGAAAGCCCGCTTCACCCCGTCGGAGTTCTGCCGGGGCTGGGTGTTTTTTTCCCTCTACCTGCTGGTCTTCCCCCTGCTCATGGGGTGGCTCCAGATGCTGCTGAGCCAGCGCTTCCAATTCTTCCTCCAGGCCCCCGAGTTCAGCCTCATCTACTACTTCCTCCTCCTGTGCGCCACCCTGCTCCTCTTCTGGAACTTCCTGCGCCAGGGCTTTGACATCCTCCTGGACGACCTGCCCGAAAACCTCACCGCCTTCCTGGCCGGTCTGGTGGTGGGCGGCGTCCTCCAGGTCCTTTTTTCCCTCCTCCCCCTGCCGGCGGAGGACCCCAACCCCGCCTCCTACGCCGAATCCTTCTTTCTCGCCCCCGCCGCCACCGTGGCTGTGCTGGTCCTCCTCATGCCCATCATGGAGGAGGTCCTCTTTCGGGGGCTCCTCTTCGGCAGCCTGCGGCGGTACAGCCGGGGGCTGGCCTTCGCCGTGTCCATCCTGGGCTACGACCTTTTCTGCGTCTTTCCCCTGGCATGGACACCCCTAGGAATTGACCCCGCCTGTCTGCTCCTGCTGGTCCGCTACCTCCCCATGAGCGCCGCCCTCACCTGGTGCTACGACAAGGGCGGCTCCATCTGGTCGGCCATCGCCCTCCACATGGCCCTCAACGGCCTGAGCCTGGCCATGGCCCTCCTCTGATCCTCCCCGCAGAAAGCTGGTGAACCTATGCCCCACATTCAAGTTCTGGACAGCCACGTTGCCGACCTCATCGCCGCCGGTGAGGTGGTGGAGCGCCCCGCCTCGGTGGTGAAGGAGCTGCTGGAAAACGCCATCGACGCCGGTGCCCGTGCCGTCACCGTGGAGATCCAGCACGGCGGCATGTCCTACATCCGGGTGACCGACAACGGCTGCGGCATCCCGCCCGCCGACGTGGAGACCGCCTTCCTCCGCCACGCCACCAGCAAGGTGCGCACCGAGCACGACCTGGCCGCCATCGGCACCCTGGGCTTCCGGGGCGAGGCTCTGGCCGCCATCGCCGCCGTGTCCCGGGTGGAGATCCTCACCAGGGCCGACGGCAACGACCTGGGTGTGGCCCTCACCCTGGAGGGCGGCGTGGTCACCGGCAGGGAGGACGCCGGCTGTCCCCAGGGTACCACCATGGTGGTCCGGGACCTCTTCTACAACACCCCCGCCCGGCTCAAGTTCATGAAAAAAGACACCGCCGAGGGGGCCGCCGTCTTTGCCGCCGTCCAGCGGGAGGCCCTGGCCCGGCCGGAGATCTCCTTCAAATTCCTCCGGGACGGCAAGCAGGAGCTCCTCACCCCCGGGGGCGGCAAGCTCCAGTCCGCCCTCTACGCCGTACTGGGTCGGGAACTGGCCCTGGGCATGCTCCCCGTGAAGGGCTCCGGCGAGGACGCCGTCACCGTGGAGGGCTTTGCCTCCCTGCCCGCCTGCTGCCGGGGCTCCCGGAACTACCAGTTTTTCTTTGTGAATGGCCGCTTCATCAAGTCCCGCCTCCTCATGGCGGCTCTGGAGCAGTCCTACCAGAACCAGCGCATGGTGGGCAAGTTCCCCGCCTGCGTCCTCCACCTCACCACCCGGCTCAACGGCGTGGACGTTAACGTTCACCCCGCCAAGACTGAGGTCAAGTTCGTCAGCGAAAAGAAAATTTTCGACGCCGTCTACCACGCCGTGCTGGGGGCGCTGGAGGCCAATGCCAAGCCTCCACAGGCCCACCTGGACGCCCCCAAAAAGCCCGCCGGGCACGACACTGTCACCCCCAATCAGACCTTCCTCAACCTGTCGTCGGAGGAGTACCGCCGCGCCGTCCAGACCCGGAGCCAGCCCAAGACCTGGGCGCCAGCCCGGCCCAAAACAGAGGTTCCCCGGCAGGAGACGGTCCGGCCGGTGCGGCAGGCGGGAGGGGTGCCCCTCCACGACTTTGCCCGGCCCACCTTTCCAACACCCGCCCCGGTAAAGTCCAGGCAGGAACCGGAACCGGTGAAAGAGAAGGACGTGCCCACGGCAGTGCCTACACCGGAGCCGGAGACGGTCCCCACATCCGTGGCCGTTGCCGAACCGGAGCCGGTGGCCGAGCCCGTCCCGGCCACGGTGAAAACAAAGCCCCAAATCACCCAGCCGGAACCCGCCCCTCAGCCGGAGCCCGAACCGGAACCCCAGCCGGAACCGGAGCCCTGGACCGTCCGGGGCGAGCTCTTCCAGACCTACGTTCTGGTGGAGCAGGGGGAGAAGGCCTTTTTCATCGACAAGCACGCCGCCCACGAGCGGATGAATTTCGACAAGCTGAAGGCGGCGGGGTATACCCCCATGGTGCAGCTGCTCCTGACGCCGGTGGTGTTCACCCCCGCCCCGGAGGAGTATGCCGCCCTGCTGGAGCACACCGACGAGCTGGAGCGGTTCGGCTTCTCCTGCGAGGACTTCGGCGGCGGGGCGGTGGTGGTCCGCCAGTGCCCCGACTACGTGGACGCCGGGGAGGTGGAGGCCACCCTCCTGGAGCTGGCCGGGAACCTGCTGTCCGCCCGGCGGACCGACCCCGACGGGGTGCGGGACCACCTGCTGGCCACCATGGCCTGCAAGGCCGCCATCAAGGGCGGCCAGAAGAACGGCCCCGCCGAGCTGGAGCGGGTGGCCGAAGCCGTCATGTCGGGGAAGGTCAAATACTGTCCCCACGGCCGCCCCGTGGCCATCGAGCTCACCCGAAATCAGCTGGAAAAGCTCTTCAAGCGGGCGTGAGGGTTTACGAAACGCCCCCTCATCCGTCATTTGCTCCGCAAATGCCACCTTCCCCCCTCAGGGGGAAGGTTTTACAGGCAGCACTTTCTCTTACCTTCCCCCTTCAAGGGGGAAGGTGGCCCGCAGGGCCGGATGAGGGTGCGTCTCGGAAGTAGTTTGGCGCAAATCAGGGGCCCCGGGAAAGCGCGCAGCGCTTTTCTGGGGAGAGGAGGGGCAAGGGAGCGAAGCGAGACGCGGCCGTCAGGCCGGGGTGAGCGGTGCGGACTTTGCTCCGACGACGTCGCACCCCACAACAAGAGCGGACGCGTGACACCCCACCCCATCACCCCGAAAGGAGGTCTCCATGGAACATCAACCCAAGCTGCTGGTCATCTGCGGCCCCACGGCCTCGGGCAAAACCGCCCTGGGTGTGGCTCTGGCCCAGACCCTGGGCGGCGAGGTGGTCTCCGCCGACTCCATGCAGATCTACCGGGGCATGGACATTGGCACCGCCAAGCCCACCAGAGAGGAGATGGGGGGCATCCCCCACCACATGCTGGACGTGGCCGACCCGGCGGAGGACTACTCCGTGGCACGGTACGTCCACGACGCCGACGCCTGCGTCCGGGACATCCTCGCCCGGGGAAAGCTCCCCATCGTGGTGGGGGGCACCGGCCTCTACATCGACAACCTCATCGCCGGCCGGGACTTCGCCCCCTTCACCGGCGCCTGGCGGGAAAAGCTCCAGGCCCGGGCCAGGGAGGAGGGCCTGCCCGCCCTCCACGAAGAGCTCCGGCGTATCGACCCGGACCGGGCGGAGCGGCTCCATCCAAACGACGAAAAACGCATCCTCCGTGCCCTGGAGGTGTGGTACGAGACGGGGGAGACCATCACCGCCCACGATGAGCGGACCCGGAGCCTCCCCCCCAAATACGACGCCCTGCGGGTGTGCCTTCAGTTCTCCCAGCGGGAGGACATGTGGGACCGCATCGACCGCCGGGTGGATCTGATGATGGAGGCGGGTCTGGAGGAGGAGGTCCGCAGCCTCCTCACCTCCGGCGTGCCCCCCACCGCCACTTCCATGCAGGCCATCGGCTACAAGGAGTTCGCCGCCGCCATCCGGGGCGAGGAGCCCATCGCCCAGGCGGTGGCCGAGGTCAAGCTCCGCTCCCGGCAGTACGCCAAGCGGCAGCTCACCTGGTTCCGCCGCACCCCGGACATCCGGTGGCTCACCTGGGAAAATACCCCAGACCTGGCCCTGGGCCGACAGAAAGTGACAGCATATATGGAAGAATTTGGTATATGATGGGTACATTCCAACAGAAAGAGGAGTGTACATACCATGCAGACCAGATTCAACCTTCAGGACACCTTTCTCACCCGGGCCCGCCGCAGCCGGATGGGGGTGACGCTCTTCCTCATGAACGGCTACCAGCTCCGGGGCGTCATCACCGGCTTTGACTCCTTCGTGGTGGTCCTCATGACCGACAGCAAGCAGCAGATCATTTACAAGCACGCCATTTCCACCATCGTCCCGGAGCGGGCGGTGCCCCTGGAGGGGGAGACGGCCCAGGAGGGCTGACCGTCCGGCGGGGGAGGGAATGGGCAGAAATCGAGGATCTTGACCTATGAAACAGGGTACCGTCATCACCCGCATCATGATCGTTCTCATGTTCTTCATGGTGTGTGCCTATCTTCTCTTCTCCGTTCTCCGCAGCCTGGATGACCGGACCTACACCGTGACCACCTATGCCCACACGGTGGACGACGCCGTGGAGGCCACCGGACTGCTCATCCGGGCGGAGACGGTGGTCACCGGCCAGACCGCCGCCATCGTGGACGTGCTCCCCGACCAGGGGGAGAAGGTCCGCGCCGGGGCGGCCGTGGCCTACCTCTACCAGGACGAGAGCGCCCTGGACCGCCGCCGGGAGCTGCGCACCCTGACCCTGGAGCAGGAGCAGCTCAAATACGCCCTCCAGGGCCAGGACGGCACCGACGCCAGCCGCCTGGACCAGAGCATCGTGGACGCCATGGTGGGCCTGCGGACCTCCGCCGCCTACGGCGACCTCACCAGCCTGGAGGAGCAGTCCCTGTCCTTCAAGAGCCTGGTC
This sequence comes from Intestinimonas timonensis, assembly GCF_900626145.1. Classification (GTDB taxonomy): domain Bacteria; phylum Bacillota; class Clostridia; order Oscillospirales; family Oscillospiraceae; genus Intestinimonas; species Intestinimonas aquisgranensis. Next base: position 837,171 of record NZ_LR130816.1, read on the forward strand.
ATCCGCCACGGCTACGCCAGCGACGCCGGGGTGGACGAGCTCTCCGCCGCCATCACCGCCCTGGACGCCCAGATCCAGGCCCTCCAGAGCGCCTCCGCCCTGGACACCACCACCGTATACGCCCCCTGCGCCGGCACCTTCTCCGCCATGGCCGACGGCTACGAGTCTACCCTCTACCCCGACATGCTGGAGACCCTCACCGCCGCCAGCTTCAAGCAGCTCATGGCCCCGGACCCCACCGCCCCCGCCGGCGCCGTGGGCAAGCTCATCACCGACTCCAAGTGGTACCTGGCCACCACCGTCTCCCCGGAGGTGGCCGAGCGGCTGGTGGTTGGCCGGTCTGTAACCGTGCGCTTCTCCCGGGACTGGTCGGGCGAGGTCTCCATGAAGATCGAGCGGGTGGACAAGGCCGCCGACGGCGCTTGTCTGGTGATCCTCTCCTCCACCCGGAACCTGGCCGACACCAGCATGCTGCGCAAGCAGACGGTGGACATCGTCTTCAACAGCCTGGACGGCATCCGGGTGCCCAAGAAGGCGGTGCGCACCGAGAACCGTGAGGTCACCGATCCGGAGACCGGGGAGACCACCACCAAGCAGGTCATCGGCGTCTACGTCCTCACCGCCGCCCAGGCCGAGTTCAAGGCGGTGGAGATCCTGGCCGACGACGGCGACTACTACCTGGTCCAGGCCGTGCTCCCCGACGTGCCCACCGACAACCAGCTCAAGACCGCCTTCCGCGCCGGAGACCAGGTCATCGTCTCCTCGGACGAGCTCTACGACGGCAAGGTTATGACCAAATGATCCCAGAGAAAGACAGGAGGGAATCCACCATGTCACTGGAAGAAAATATTGCCCGGGTAAAGGCCAATATGGCCCGGGCCGCCCTGGAGGCCGGCCGGGACCCGGCGGAGATCACCCTGGTGGCCGCCACCAAGGTCCAGACCTCGGACACCATCCGGGCGGCCATCGCCGCCGGCATCACCATCTGCGGCGAGAACCGGGTCCAGGAGCTCACCGCTCACCTGGACGACTACGCCTACGACGGCGCCAAGATCCACTTTATCGGCCATTTGCAGACCAACAAGGTCCGGTTTGTGGTGGGCCGGGTGGACCTCATCGAGTCGGTGGACTCCCCCCGGCTCCTGGAGGCCATCGAGCGCCAGGCCGAAAAGCTCAATCTGGTCCAGGACGTCCTGCTGGAGGTCAACATCGGCCGGGAGGAGAGCAAGGGGGGCTGTCTCCCCGAGGATCTGCCCGCCCTGGCCCGCCAGGCCATGGACCTGCCCCACGTGCGTCTCCGCGGCCTTATGGCCATTCCCCCTGTGGCCGCCGAACCCGGCGCAAACCGGAGATTTTTTGCCGCTACCCGGCAGCTTTATGTTGACATAAGACGTCAAATAGGGGATAATGACACTGATATAGACTGTCTGTCCATGGGTATGAGCGGCGATTATGAGGACGCCATCCGGGAAGGCGCCACCCTGGTGCGGGTGGGGACCGCCCTCTTTGGTCCCCGGCCCCCCATGCACCCCTGAGCCTGCCGGGACCGGCAGCGTGAGGAAGAAGGAAAGGAAGTTACCGCTATGGGATTCATTGATGAGATCAAGCGTCTGGCCCGTCCCTATGAGGACGAGGAAGACGATGAGGAGTTCGACGACTACGACGCCCCTGCCCCCCGCACCGAGCGCAAGGACAAGGTCCGGGACATCCGTGAGAGCACCGGCGCCATCTACGCCGCCGAGCCGGAGCCCCGCCGGAGCAACAAGGTGGTCAACATCCACACCACCACCCAGCTCCAGGTGGTGCTGGTGAAGCCCGACCGTTTCGAGAACGCCGCCGAGATCGCCGACCACCTGCGGGAGAAGCGCACCGTGGTCCTCAACCTGGAGCAGACCAACAAGGACATCGCCCGGCGCCTGCTGGACTTCCTCTCCGGCGTGGCCTACGCCAACGAGGGTAAGATCAAGAAGGTGGCCATCTCCACCTACATCATCACCCCCTATAATGTGGATATCTTGGGCGATCTCATCGACGAACTGGAGAACAACGGTCTCTACTTCTAACATATCGTTTTGCGCCCCCGGGGCGCCGACGACGACCAAAAAGAGATTATAAAAGCGGGGAGTGACCCTTTATGCTGACGCCGCAGGAGGTCTCCGAGCACGCCTTTGCCAAGGCGGGCTTTGGCGGCTACAATATGGCCATGGTGGACGAGTTTCTGGACCAGCTCACCGAGGACTACACCACGCTCTACAAGGAAAATGCCGTCCTCAAGAGCAAGATGAAGGTACTGGTGGACAAGGTGGAGGAGTACCGCTCCACCGAGGAGGCCATGCGCAAGACTCTGCTCACCGCCCAGCGGATGGCCGATGAGATCGTGAAAGAGGCCCAGGCGAGCAAGGACACCTTGGTACATCAGGCGGAGGAGGAGGCCAGGGCCCGTGTCCAGGGCCTGCGCCGGGAGGTGGAGGCCGAACAGCTGCGGCTCACCGCCGCCCAGAACGCCACCGCCGCCTACGTGGCCAAGCTCAAGGAGCTCTATCAGCACGAGCTGGACTATCTGGGCAGCCTGAGCAAGCTCACCCCGGAGTCTGCCGCTCCCGCCGACCCGGTGGACGCCGCCGCCGAGGAGATCCAGGCCACCATGGACCGAATCGCCCAGGAGGAGGTCCCCGCTCCGGCCCAGGCCGAGGAGGAGGATGATGACATCCCTCAGGAGGATGAGCGCCCCGGCGGGCTTTACAGCGACCTCACCGCCACCTTTGTAGACCGGGATGGTGAGACCGAGCGGAAGATCAAGGTGAACCCGGAGCGCCGGGCCGCTGAGATGGCCGAGGCCAAGGAGCCCGTGGACGACGAGCCCACCAAGCGTCTGAGCATCGATCTTGAACACCTTCAGTTCGGGAAGGACTACGAAATCAAGTGAGCCTACATAAAACGCGGGACCGCTTGAAACGGTCCCGCGTTTTTTTGCGTTTCGGGCAGGTCAAGGCACCCAAAGGCCGCATCTATGTTCCGGGCACCGGCGGCGTTACGGAGTAAGCCGACGATGCAAGTGACGTAGCAGTAGAACAGCCCCGGGGGGTACATCCAATAGGGGGGCCGAGGCCCCCCTGTGCTTGGTCGTTTCAAGGGGAGAATTGTCAAGGAGGGGGAAATCGAAATCCCCCTCCTTGACTGACTCTTTCGCCCCTTTCTGGTCACTCAGAAAGGGGCCCGCCGGAGGCCGCTCTCCACAAAAAGGACAGGGGGACTGACACCCTCTTATTTCAACCCTACTCCTCGGTCACGATCTCCCCGTGCTCCTGTTCGTATGCCTTCAAATAGCTCTCCACAGCAATACACAGCTGCATATTGATGGAGCGGCGGCCTTCCTTGGCCAGTACACGAATCTTGTCCATATGCTCTTTTTCCAGCCGCAGGGGATAGGGATTGGCCTGTACAGACATCACGGTCACTCCTTATGACTCTAATAGATGCTACCATCATATCTGCCTTTTGGTATTGTCTCAATAGTTCTAAAAGATACAAAAAGATATTGACATTGTGTATCTATATGATATTATATAGATACAAAATGAGTGAGGAATATGTCTTATCCCAAAAAAGACCAGACCATCTCCATTCAGGTAGACCGGGATACCAAAGCAAAGGCCACCTATCTGGCCGCCCAGGCCAACCGCAGCCTATCCAGCCACGTCCGCCAGCTCCTCCGCTTTCACATTAGGGAATATGAGTTCATCTACGGCCCCATCCGCATAGAAAAAGAGACGTTCACCGGTGAACAGATCCAGTAAAAACGGACAGTGACAAAAGCCCCCCTGATGTAGGAAAATAGACTACATCAGGGGGTTTTGTCATGAAGAAACGAAATTACACACACGTTCAAATGCTTTTACCAGAGATCAAGGCCATGTTGGCAGAGGGGAAAACACAGCGGGAAGTCGCAGAATACTATGGCTTCCGGAATAAGCAGGTGGTAAAAAGACTACTTGAGCGTGAGCGCCGTAAAGAACGAAAACTGGAAGCCGGAATCCGCCCACGACCGAAAGGACGGCCGAGAAAAGATGCTGCGCCAGGAGACGTTGTGGCAGAGCAGGCCTGTGAGATCCAACGGCTTCGCATGGAAAATAAACTACTGCGGGATTTTCTGCGCTTCACAGAAAGGAAGTGAGAGCAAAGGTAAAGTATCATATCATCTATCGTCACAGGACAGAGTATCCAGTGGCAGTCATGTGCAAATTCTTTGGAGTGTCCAGAAGCGGCTACTATGCTTTTGTCCATCGCCTAGGCAAGCCAGAAAAGGATGCGGCTCTTGCGGGGCTCATCGCACAGCAGCGGGAACGCAGCTTCCGCACCTACGGCTACCGGCGGATGTGGCTGTGGCTGAAAAGCCGGAATATCTTCTGCAATCCCAAAACTGTGCTGCGAATCATGAAGAAATATGATCTGCTCTCGGAGATCCGCCGCCGCAGGAAATGGCAGCAGATGGGGCGGCAGGCACACAAATACAGGAATCTGCTGAACAGGGAGTTCCATGCGGACAAACCTAACAGCAAATGGGTAACAGACATCTCCTACATCCACACCAGGCAGGGTGTGCTGTACCTTTCCATAATCCGGGACCTCTATGACAACAGCATCATCGCCTACAAGACTGGAACCCAGCAGACAGTGAATTTGGTTCTGGATACCGTTCATCTGGCAATGAAACAGGAGAAAAAGAGGGTCGCTGCGGAGTTGCAGCTCCACAGCGACCAAGGATTTCAGTACACCTCTGCAGCATACTTCAATCTGACTCAAGCATACGGAATCACACCATCCATGTCAAGGAAAGGAAACCCGTACGACAACGCCATGGCGGAAAATTTCTTCTCTATCCTCAAAACAGAATGTATTTACCGCCACAAACCGGCGACCTTTTCCGAAGCCAATGAGATGATTGACCGCTATATTTACTTCTATAACCATGAGCGCATCCAGTTAAAAACTGGAGAGGCGCCGCTGGCGCGACGCCTCTCCGCTTAAAACTTAATCTTTCCTACTAAGGGCTCTTTTTTGTACTGTCCGCACAATCTGGGGCAGTTCACCGGTCGGTGAACGTCTCTTTTGGTTTATGGTGTTATGATTACTCGCCCACCACAGCGGCGCAGCGGTCGCACAGCTCGGCGTGATGGCCGGCGGTGCCGATGGTGTCGCAGTGGTTCCAGCAGCGGGGGCACTTGGGGGCCTCGGACAGCTTGACGGCGATGGTGCAGGGGATGAGGGACTCCTCGTTCTTCTCGCCCTCCACCGCATCGGTGGTGACGGTGACCTTGGACACGATGCACAGGCTGGCCAGAGCCACGTCCTTCAGGAACTCCGCGTCGGCGGCGTTCACGGAGATGGTGACCTCGGTGTCCTGTGCCTTCTTGAACACACCGGCGTTGCGGGCATTCTCCAGAGCCTTGTTGACGGCGTCGCGCAGGGAGATGAGCTTGCCCCAGCGCTCCTGGTCGGCGGTGCTCAGGGTGAAGGCGGCGTTGTCAGAGGGCATGTCATTGAGCAGCACGCTCTCGGCGTTGACGCTCTGAGCATGCTTCATGGCGTGCCAGATCTCGTCGGAGGTGAAGGCCAGGATGGGGGCGATGAGGCGGGTCATGCCGTCCAGGATATAGTAGAGGGCTGTCTGGGCGGAGCGGCGCTCGGCCTCGTTGCCGCAGTAGAGCCGGTCTTTGATGATGTCCAGATAGAAGTTGGACATGTCCACCACGCAGAAGTTGTAGACGGCGCGGTAGACCCCGTGGAACTCATAGCGGTCGTAGGCGGCCCGGACGTTCTTCACCAGCTCGTTGAGGGCGTGGAGGGCGTAGCGGTCCAGGTCCATCAGCTTGTCCAGGGCCACGGCGTCGGTGTCGGGGTCGAAGTCACACAGGTTGCCCAGCATGTACCGGGCGGTGTTGCGGATCTTCAGGTAGGCCTGGGAGAGCTGCTTCATGATCTCCTTGGAGATGCGCATGTCCTGGGTGTAGTCGGCGGAGGCCACCCACAGCCGCAGCATGTCGGCGCCGTACTCCTTGATAACCTCATCGGGGGAGACGGCGTTGCCCAGGGACTTGTGCATGGCCTTACCCTCGCCGTCTACGGTCCAGCCGTGGGTGGCGATCTGGTGGTAGGGAGCCACGCCGTTCACGGCGATGGAGGTGAGCATGCTCGACTGGAACCAGCCGCGGTACTGGTCGCCGCCCTCCAGATAGAGGTCGGCAGGATACTTCAGGTAGGGGCGCACGTCGGCCACGGCGGCCCAGGTGGAGCCGGAGTCGAACCACACGTCCATGATGTCGGTCTCTTTGGAGAAGTGGGCCTTGCCGCACTTGGGGCACACAAAGCCCTCGGGCAGCAGATTCTTGGCCTCACGGTCGAACCACACGTTGGAGCCGTGCTCCCGGAAGAGCTCGGCCACGTGGGCAATGGTCTCGGGGGTCACGATATCGGCGCCGCAGTCGTCGCAGTAGAAGATGGGAATGGGTACGCCCCACACGCGCTGACGGGAGATGCACCAGTCGTTGCGCTCGGAGATCATGGAGATCATGCGCTCCTTGCCCCAGCCGGGGTGCCACTGGATCTCGTCGCAGGACTTGACGGCGGCGTCCTTGATGGCCTCCACGGAGCAGAACCACTGCTCGGTGGCGCGGTAGATGATGGGGTGCTTGCAGCGCCAGCAGTGGGGGTAGGAGTGGGTGATCTGCTCCTTGGCCACCAGGAAGCCCTCCTTCTCCAGGTCCTCCACCACCATGTCATTGCCCTTGGCGTAGAACTGGCCGTTGTAGCGCTCGTCGGTCATGACGCCCTTGGCGTTGACGGGCACGGGCACACCGATGTTGGTGAGGCCGGCCTTGTCGTACTGCTGGCAGATCTGGAAGTCCTCGGCGCCGAAGCCGGGGGCGGTGTGGACGCAGCCGGAGCCGGCGTCCAGAGTGACGTGCTCGCCGTTGAGGATGACGGACTCCCGGTCGAAGAGGGGGTGCTTGGCGGTCATCAGCTCGAACTCGCTGCCCTTCAGCTCGGCCAGGACCTTGCAGGCGTCATAGTCGATGTGGGCGGCCTTGCAGACGGACTCGGCCAGGTCCTTGGCCAGGACATACACGTCGCCGGAGGGCACCTGGAGGAGGACATAGTCGAAGTCGGCGTTGAGGCAGATGGCGAAGTTGCCGGGGATGGTCCAGGGGGTGGTGGTCCAGATCACGAAGTAGGTCTTGGAGAGGTCAGTGTACTGGGCCAGCTTGCCCTTGTCGTCCAGCACGGGGAACTTGACAAAGATGGTGGTACAGGGGTCGTCGGCGTACTCGATCTCGGCCTCGGCCAGAGCGGTCTGGTCGTGGGGGCACCAGTACACCGGCTTCATACCCTTGTAGATGAGGCCCTTCTCGGCCATCTTGCCAAAGACCTCGATCTGCTTGGCCTCGAACTCAGGGAGCAGAGTGATATAGGGGTTGTCCCACTCGCCCAGGACGCCCAGACGCTTGAACTGCTCGGTCATCTTGGCGATGTAGCTCTCGGCGTACTCCCGGCACTTGGTGCGGAACTGGGCGGTGGTCATCTCCTCCCGCTTCACGCTCTTGTCCTTCAGCACGGCGGACTCGATGGGCAGGCCGTGGGTGTCCCAGCCGGGGACGTAGGGGGCGCAGAAGCCCGTCATGTTCTTCTCTTTGACGATGATATCCTTGAGGATCTTGTTGAGGGCGGTGCCGATGTGGATGTTGCCGTTGGCGTACGGAGGGCCGTCGTGCAGCACAAAGGTGGGCTTGCCGTCGTTGCGGGCAACCATCTTCTTGTAGAGATCGTGGTCGTACATCTCCTGGAGCATGTCGGGCTCCCGCTTGGGCAGCCCCGCCCGCATGGGGAAGTCGGTCTGGGGCAGATGGACGGTCTGGTTGTAATCCATGGGTGTGGTCTCCTTTATATGAATTTATTTTGAATCCTTTGGGGAAAAAGGGAGTGAACTATGCGTCAGGGAAAGAAAAAACGCGCCTTTGTCTCTTCAAGAGACAAAGGCGCGTAAACCTCTGCGGTACCACTCTCATTGCCCGGGACATGCCCGGACCACTTTACGGCCGATAACGGTGCCTGCCGTCCCCGCTTACTGCGATTTTCAGCGGGCCGCTCCAAGGTGATCCTCCCGTCCCCTCGTCCTCCGCCTTGCACCAGTACGGCGGCTCTCTGTGCGGCGATGGGGGCGGTACCTGTCCTTTTCCGCGCGTTTTCCATATATGCGAACAGTATCTTATCCGTTTCCGGGCCGTTTGTCAAGCCCCGGAGGGCCTCAGCCGCCGTAGCGCAGGTCCAGAATCCCCACCACCTGGGCGATAAAGTCCTCCTCGCAGGGCCGCAGCACGGTGGCTCCCCAGTCCTTCACCGCCTGGGCGCAGTTGCCCGGGGCGAAGGGGATGGCCGACGCCGCCAGCATGGGGATGTCGTTCTGGTTGTCACCGGCGCAGTAGATGTTGGCCCGGTCGATGCCCAAGAGCTCCGCCAGCTTCAGGACCATGCCGCCCTTGCTGGCCGTCTTGGCGGTACACTCCAGCAGCACGGCGTTGGAGAAGATGGCCTCGTACCGGTCCCCCCAGCGGTCCCGGATGATCTTCTGGGCCTTCAGCAGGGCCTCGTGGTCGGCCTGGATCACCGCCTTGCTCCAGGGTGTGGGCATGTCCAGCAGGGCCCGCTCGGTCCACGTGGTCTTGACCCGCTCCACATGGCGCTGGGTGTGGGCGTTGGGGCGGTGGATGTAGACGTCGTCCCCGTGGTAGCACTCGATGCCCAGCTCGGGCATCTCCTCGCTCAGCGCGGTGAGGTCGGCCGCCGCCGTAGCGGGGAGGGGCAGGTCCACCACCACCCGGTCGGCGGAAAAGTCGTAGAGCATGGCCCCGTTGGAGAGCACCACCGGGGCGTTGATGGGTACGGTGTGGGCATAGGGGGCGAAGGTCCGCTTGGCCCGGCCGGTGGAGACGGTAAACACGCCGCCCTCGGCGGTGAAGTGTTCCAATGCGGCCCGGTTGGCAGGGGAGAGGACACAGCTGTCCCCCACCAGGGTGTCGTCAAAGTCGCTGGCCAGCAGCACGCCCGTAAATTTGCCCAATCAAATCACACCTTATCCAATGAGATCGCTCCCCGCGTAGTATTTCTTCATGGGCACGTACAGCAGCGCCGCGATGACCAGGGCCAGCACGGTGTTGGGGAGCATGTAGGAGCCGTTGTAGACCACGGAATAGAGCTCGGGGTTATCAAAGACCGTCCCCAGCACCTCGGTGGGGGCGGCGATACGGTAGATGGTGACGCCGCTGATGTAGTGGATGACGAAGCGGGCGGCGCAGCCCAGCACGGTGCCGGGGAAGATGCCCCAGGCCTTGCCCTTGAAGAGGCCGGCCAGGCCGAGGGGGGTGAAGGCCAGCAGGTAGTCCAGCAGCATGGACTGCCAGCCCAAGGCGTAGGCGCCGTCAAAGATCAGCTGCAAAAGGCCAAAGACGAAGCCCGCCAGCAATCCGTCCTTCAGGCCCCAGCGCAGGGCGAAGAGGAGGATGGGGAACATGGCGGGGGTGAGGGAACCGCCGTTGGGCAGCTCCATGAGCTTGATATAGCTGAGGATCTGGGCCAGAGCCACCATGATGGCACCCTCGCAGAGCATGCGGGTGGTGTTTTTGCGGCGGGCTCTGGGCTTGACATACGCGGTGTTGTCCATATCAATTTCTCCCTTTGCAAAAATGTACCGCAGCGCAAACCTGGATACTCTGCGCAATGCGGTACGGGAGAAACGACAAAAGGTCGAATCCTCTTCCTACGCCGGCATTACCCGGATCAGGTTCAAGGGACCGGGGGAAGCACTATTCCCCTGCATCTCAGCCGGCCTTGCGTCCAGCGCCCCTGTATTCGATTTGTCCTGCGGTCGGACCTCATTTTATCTCACCGCACGGGGATTGTCAAGAAAGGGGGGCAGGGGGGTGCCCCTCCGCCCCTCTTTATTCTTCACGATTCACTTTTCCCTCTTCCTTTTATTTGTGGGGCGCGACGACCCCGGCGCGCCCCACAAATGAAGCGCACCCTCATCCGCCCCAGTGTGCTCACTGGGGCACCTTCCCCCTTGGAGGGGGAAGGTATAAGAAACCACCTCCCACAAAACCTTCCCCCCTCAGGGGGGAAGGTGGCGGCGCAGCCGCCGGATGAGGGGGCGTTTAGGGATGGGAGATGCGGATTCTTCGGCTTCGCCTCAGAATGACGGGAGTGAAAAGCGTTGCAGTTGGCGGCGGCTCCTCACAGCCGCCCGTGCTCCAGCTTGTCCAGCACCGCCGTGAACCAGTGGGGCAGGGGGCACTCCACCGTCATGCGCTCCCCGGTGCGGGGGTGGACAAAGGAGAGCTTCCGGGCGTGGAGGCACTGGCCCGCCAGCCCCGGCACCGGCTTTTTGGCGCCGTACACCGCATCCCCCAGCAGGGGATGGCCGATGGAGGCCATATGGACCCGGATCTGGTGGGTGCGGCCCGTCTCCAGCCGGCAGCCGATGTGGGTATAGCCAGAATAACGCCCCAGCACCTCCCAGTGGGTCACCGCCTCACGGCCGTTTTTCCGGTCCACCGCCATCTTCTTCCGGTCCACCGGGTGGCGGCCGATGGGGGCGTCCACGGTGCCGCTGTCCTCCTTCAGACCCCCCACGCACACCGCCTCATAGTAGCGGTACAGGGAGTGGTCCTGAAGCTGGGCCGCCAGAGCCAGGTGGGCGGCGTCGTTCTTGGCGGCGATGATCAGCCCCGAGGTGTCCCGGTCGATGCGGTGGACGATGCCCGGCCGCAGTTCTCCGTTGATTCCGGAGAGACTATTTTTACAGTGATATAACAGAGCGTTGACCAAAGTGCCGTTGGGATGGCCGGGGGCGGGGTGGACCACCATGCCCACCGGCTTGTTGACCACGATGACGTCGGCGTCCTCGTAGACCACGTCCAGAGGGATGTCCTGGGGCAGGACGTCCACCGGCTCCGGGTCGGGGAGGGTGAGGTCCACCGCGTCCCCCACGGCGGTGCGGGCGTTCTTCTTCACGGCCTTGCCGTTGCAGGTGACCGCCCCCTCCTCAATGAGCCGCTGGGCCGCCGAACGGGTGAGGCCCTCCACGCTCCGGGCCAGGAACTGGTCCAGCCGCTCTCCGTCCTGGTCAGCCGTCAGCCGCAGATCCGTCATGGTCGTGAGCCCCCTCCTTTTTCTCCAGCTTGTCGTAGTAGAAGAGGAAGTAGAAGCAGAAGGCGATGCCGCCGCAGACCACGCAGATGTCGGCCACGTTAAAGACGGCAAAGCGCATGAACTGGAGGTTGAACATGTCGGTGACGAAGCCGAAGAGGGCCCGGTCGATGAGGTTGCCCACCGCCCCGGCAAAGACCACCGTCAGGGAGGTGACTCCGAAGGGGTGGCGGATCACCCGGCGCAGCAGGGCCACGGCGATGGCCACCGCCACCACCGCCGAGATGAGGGTCAGGACCCAGGTGTGGTCGGAGAAGATGGAAAATGCGGCGCCGGTGTTCTTCACGTAGGTGAGCTCCACCAGGCCGGGGAGGAAGGGGACGGAGGTCCCCAGGGGGATGTTTGCGCGGACCAGGTACTTGACCACCTGGTCGGCGGCCACCAGGACCGCCGCGAGCAGGGCATACAGCATAGCGGTAAAAACTCCTTGTCTCCGGCCCCAGGCCGGCCTGGCCCTTCAGAGGGCCGGTATCATACCTTTTCATTATATCAAAATCCGACCGGTTTACAATCACCTTTCTGCCCCGTCCTCTTTTTGGGACCGGCAATGTGATTTTCCCCCTTGACAGCAATCGAACATTTGTTGTATGATCGACTCGAACAAAAGTTCTGGAAACCTTTTGGGCACTGGTACCGTCTAAGAAAGTAAAAGGCACCCAATCAAACGGCGGCAGGCCCGCAGCATAGGAGGGATCGCGGTATGCAGACCATTTATTACAGGACGGAACACTTCATTCGCCACCAGGGGAACCTGGTGGATCTGGCGGCCTACCGCCAAAAGCTCTCCGCGGTCTCCGGCGGAGATCTGGCCCCCGTGCTGGAAGAGCCGGTGCCCGACCCGGAGCCCAGGGACCAGGGGCCCGAGCTCTATCTGCTGCCCAAGCCCGCCCCCATGAGCCCCCGCCGGCGCTCCGCGCGGCGGCAGCGGCGGCTCCGCCGCGCGGCGGTGGTGCTGGACCTGTGCGCCAGCGTCGCCGTGGTGGCCCTCACCGCCGGGGCCCTGGCCGCCTTCCTGAGCCTGCTGGGGTAGAGGTCATATCTGTCAGCGCCACCACGTCACAACGCCCACCCACGCAGGCGGCGAAAAAAGTTTGGATAGAACCACAGCTTGTCCCTGTTCCACCGGCGGAGTCTCCTGTGGACGGTGCTGGTGCTGGGCGGGGGCGTAAAGACGGGCCGCCGGATTCCTATTTGGCACCACTCAACCCGCCTGGAAGCCCCTTTTTCTTTGGATTCCAAAAACCGTTCTTTTTCCAGCAGGGAAAAAGAAACGGGTTTTGAGCCGTCTCTCCCGTCCTTTCCGGCGAAACCCGTCCAGCATAGCTGGCCGGGCCTACGCTAAAAATGTGCCGCCGGCACATTTTCTTTACGCTGCGGCCTCATCCGTCTGGCCTCTGGCCAGCCACCACGGGTTAAGGAAGAAGTCATTTCTTCTGACTGTCCACCGGACAGTCAGACCCTCAGGGGAAGGCTCACCCTACGCCGGGGCGGTTTCAGTATCACAGCATCCGCGCAGCGGACCTTTCCCCTTCGGGAAGGCCCGCTGCGCGGAATTTTTTTTGGCAAAACAGGAATTTTTCCTTTACTTTACGGCAAGGATATGATAATCTACTAAGGTATGAAAAGTGCCAATACCGCCCAGATGCCTCGTTTCGGGACACAGCCCGCTCTCACGCGGGGGTTTTCACCCGCCCGTTACGCAGCCCTCGGGCAAATCAAATGAAAGGTGGAATTTCCCATGATCCGTAAGGACGAAAAGACGGCCGTCATTGAGGCCAACCGCACCCACGCTACTGATACCGGTTCCCCCGAGGTGCAGATCGCCATTCTGACCGCCCGCATCCAGGAGCTCACCGAGCACCTGAAGATCCACATCCACGACAACCACAGCCGCCGCGGCCTGCTGAAGATGGTCGGTAAGCGCCGTAAGATGCTGGACTACCTGGCCAAGAAGGACGTGGAGCGTTACCGCGCCATCATCGCCAAGCTGGGCATCAGAAAGTAAGAAGTGAATGAGGGTGGTGTGGGCTTCCGCACCACCCTTTCTTCCAATCCGCCCCATTTTTCACCCGCGTTCAGAGCCCAAACGGCTTTTTTAGCAGTTGAACCTGTGCCCGGAGCGCCCGGACCCACGTTCAAATGCTAAAAACGGCCAGACGGCTCTGACGTGCATCCAGATTACAAAGGAGGAACAACATGTCAACCGTCATCACTCACAAGCAGTTCCCCAACCACAAGACCTACAAGATGGACCTGTGCGGCCATCCCCTCACCATCGACGTGGGCAAGGTGGCCGAGCTGGCCACCGCCTCCGCCATAGTCTCCTACGGCGAGACCACCGTGCTGGTGGCTGTCACCGCCGCCCCCCGTCCCCGGGACGGCGTGGACTTCTTCCCCCTGAGCGTGGACTTTGAGGAGAAGCTCTACGCCGTTGGCCGCATCCCCGGCTCTTTCATGCGCCGTGAGGGTCAGCCCTCCCTGCCCGCCGTGCTGGCCGCCCGCGTCATCGACCGCTCCATCCGTCCCCTCTTCCCCTACGACTTCCGCAACGATGTGGTGGTCACCTGCACCGTCATGAGCGTGGACCGGGACTGCTCTCCCGAGATGACCGCCATGATCGGTGTGTCCGCCTGCCTTGCCTACTCCGAGATTCCCTGGGCCGGCCCCATCGGCTGCATGGAGATGGGCTACGTGGACGGCCAGATTGTCAAGAACCCCACCCAGGAGCAGAAGCACGCCTCCAAGCTGGACCTCACTGTGGCCGCCACCGACGGCAAGGTCATCATGATCGAGGCCGGCGCCGACCAGATCCCCGACGACATCATGTATGACGCCATCCTGCAGGCCCACGAGGAGTGCCGCAAGCAGGTGGCCTTCATCAACGAGATCGTCGCCGAGATCGGCCGTGAGAAGATGACCTACGACCATGCCGCCTTCGACCAGGAGCTCTTCGACGACATCGTCGCCAACTTCATGGACGAGGCCAAGGCCGCCATGGACACCGACGACAAGAACATCCGGGAGTCCCGCTGGAACGCCATGATCGAGAAGTGGCACGAGAAGTACCTGGAGAGCCACCCCGACATGGACCAGTACCTGGAGGAGATCACCTACAAGTTCCAGAAGAAGATCGTCAAGGCCTGGCTCCTGGAGGGCCACCGCGTGGACGGCCGCGCCAAGAACGAGATCCGTCCCCTGGCTGCCGAGGTGGGCGTGCTGCCCAAGGTCCACGGCTCCGGCCTCTTCACCCGCGGCCAGACCCAGGTCCTCTCCATCTGCACCCTGAACACCCTCTCCGCCGCCCAGAAGCTGGACACCATCTGGGAGGAGGAGGAGAAGCGGTACATGCACCACTACAACTTCCCCGCCTACTCCACCGGTGAGGCCCGTGCCGCCCGGTCCACCAACCGCCGCGAGAAGGGCCACGGCGCCCTGGCCGAGCGCGCTCTGGACCCCGTCATCCCCCCTGTGGAGGAGTTCCCCTACGCCATTCGCGTGGTTTCCGAGGTCCTGAGCTCCAACGGCTCCACCTCCCAGGGCTCCATCTGCGGCTCCACCCTGGCCCTCATGGACGCCGGCGTGCCCATCAAGGCCCCCGTGGCCGGCATCTCCTGCGGCCTCATCCAGGACGATGACGGCGGCTTCACCACCTTCATTGACATCCAGGGCGTGGAGGACTTCCACGGCGAGATGGACTTCAAGGTGGCCGGCACCAAGGCCGGTATCACCGCCATCCAGATGGACATCAAGAACGACGGCCTCTCCCACGCCATCATCAAGGAGGCCCTGGAGATCACCAAGGACGCCCGCTACGCCATCCTGGACGAGATCATGCTCCCCTGCATCTCCAAGCCCCGGGAGGACGTGGCCGACACCGCCCCCAAGATGGTCAAGATGAAGATCGACCCCGACAAGATCCGCGAGGTCATCGGCTCCGGCGGCAAGGTCATCCAGAAGATCTGCGCCGACACCGGCGCCAAGATCGACATCGAGGACGACGGCACCATCTACATCGCCGGTGTGGACAAGGCCTCCTGCGACGCCGCCAAGAAGACCATCGAGACCATCGTCTTCGTGCCTGAGGTGGGTCAGCTGTACTACGGCAAGGTGGTCCGCATCCTGCCCTTCGGCGCCTTCGTGGAGTTGGCTCCCGGCAAGGACGGCATGGTCCACATCTCCAAGCTCTCCAACCGCCGCGTGGAGAAGTGCGAGGACGTGGTCAACATCGGCGACATGATCTGGGTCAAGGTCATCGAGATCGACGAGAAGGGCCGCGTGAACCTGTCCTACAAGGACGCCCTCCGCGAGCTGGAGAACAACCCCGGCCTGAAGAAGTAAGAACGCCCAAGTGACCGGGCGGGCGGAACCACATCCGCCCGCCCGGTTTTTTCTATGGTGCGCAAACAGCCGGGGCAGCCTTTGCCGCCCCGGCTGTGATCCGGCGCTGTTTTGCTATTTTCCATACCGGAAGTGGAAGGTCTTCTCTCCTGTGATCGGCTGGTAGAGGGTGTCTGTATCCGGCTCGTAGACCAGCTGACTCGTGAGGCCCTCCGCCCCATAGGTGAGCCACACCTGCCAGCCCCCTTCCGTATCATAGACGATATACAGGAGCTCGTCCAGGCTGGAGATCCCCCGCAGCCCCTGGCAGTCCGGCAGCCAGTCCTCCAGCACATCGGAGGTGTAGGTGCCCGTCTCCAGAGGCTCGCCGTCGTTGTCCAGCACCTCCGTGGTCTCAGGGACGCAGTGTGTCAGCAGCCCTTCCGCGGTGAGGGCGGTCTTTTCCCCGTCGGGCGGGGTCACCCGGTAGAGGCCGTAGGCCTCCCGCTCCTGGTCGGACATGGACACGGTGCGGCTCTGCCCGTTCCACCACCGGACCCCCAGGACACCCGCCAGAATAAGCGCCGCGGCCAGAACCAGCAGACCCCACTTCCACCTGCTCCGGCGGCCGGTATACCCTTTCATATGTCCCGCTCCCTTCCATCTGTTTTTGTCCGGGCCTTTTCAGCCCCATCATATCCGATTTTTCACACTCTGTCAACCTGGAGCGCCCGCCGCTCCCCGCGAAGCTCACGAAAGGGGTGCCCGCCATGGAACTGGATACGCTTTGGAGCCAGGCCGGAGCCGCCGGGTGGGGGACCTGCGCCTACGCCGACCTGCTGCCCCACATGGATGAGCATGCTCAGGCCAAGGCGGAGGGGCTCTGTCCCGCCCCCGCCGGGGTGTATGTGGCCGCCTTTCCCTACTACGCCGGGGAGGTCCCCGGCAACCTGTCCCGCTACGCCCGGGGAGAGGACTACCACACCGCCCTGGCCCGGCGGCTCGCTCCTGTCTGCGCCGCCCTGGAGGAGGCCCATCCTTTCCACAAATTTATCCCACTTGTGGACAACTCCCCCCTGCCGGAGCGGGAGGCCGCCCATCTGGCCGGGCTGGGCCTGCGGGGAAAGAACGGCCTCGTCATCCTGCCCCCCTGGGGGAGCTGGCTCTTTCTGGCCACGGTCCTCACCGACCTGCCCCTGCCCTCCGCCCCCGCGCCCTCCCCCGACTGCATGGGCTGCGGCGCCTGCCTGGCCGCCTGTCCCGGGAAAGCCCTGGGCCCCAATGGGTTTGACATTTCCATCTGTCTCTCCGAGCTCACCCAGCGCAAGGGGGAGCTGACGGCGGAGCAGACTGACCTTCTCCGCCGCCACGACCTCATCTGGGGCTGCGACGCCTGCCAGACCGTCTGCCCCTACAACCGTGATGTCCCCACCACGCCCCTGCCGGAGTTCCGGGACAAGCTTCTTTCCACACTGACCACCAAAGATGTGGAAAACTCCACCCGGAAACAGTTCCAGGCCGCCTTCCCGGACCGGGCCTTTACCTGGCGTGGCCCCGGCGTGCTGGAGCGGAACCTGAAGCTGAAAGAAGAGAAATAAAAGAGCGCCGGCTTTGGACGAGAGTCCAAAGCCGGCGATTTTTGTTAGTTCAGACGCCCCATGCCGTGCAGAAAGAGGACCAAGCCCACGCCGCAGGCAGCCGCTCCCAGCAGGAGGGCCCAGCCGGTGCCCAGGTCGGCGGCAGCCCCAAAGGCGGGGTTTAAAGCTGCCTCCGTCAGCTCCATGACCATGGCGTTGCAGGAGAGCTGGGCGGCGGCGCATCCCGGAGGGGCGGCGGCGTTCTGGAGGTCCAGGGAGACCGGCTCAAAGAGGGCTCCCGCCGCCCGAAGCCCCATGATCCCCAGCACCGACGCCCCAGGCAGGGGAAGGAGGGCCATCATGAGGCACAGGGCGGCGCTGCCCCCCAGCAGCAAAAGGACACCGCCCCGCCTTCCCAGCCTGCCGGTGAGCCGGTGGGACCGGACCCCCGCCAGAGCGGCCAGGGTGACCAGGAGATAGAGGAGGCCGAACCACCGGAGGGGGATGCCGGAGCGCTGGTACTGGAGCTGGGAGAGGAAAACGGTGACGAACTGCACCGTCTCGGTGAAGAGGGCGGCCCCCACCAGCAGGGGGGCGTGGGCAAGGCTCCACCCCAGGGCGGCGCGGAGGGGCGGGCGCTCCTCCGCCGGGGGCGCCGCCCCCTGGGGCTCGGTGAGGAAGAGGGTGAGGAGGGCGGCCAGGCCGTAGGTCACCACCGTCCACCCGGCGGCGGAGCGGTAGTTCTCCCCAAAAAAGAGGGTAGAGCACACCCCCGCCGTCACCAGTCCGGCGGTCTGGACGGCTCCCCACATGCCGAAGCGCCGCTGTCCCTCCTCTGGGGCGCCGCAGGCGTAGAGGTAGGCGGAGTCACAGCCGGAGAGCCCGGCCAGGGCCACGGCCAGGATGACCCGCTCCAGCAGGAAGTCCCCAAAGCCGTCCGCCCGCCAAAAGACCACCTTGGAGAGGGCGTAGAGGGCGGTGGAGAGGACGATGACCCGCCGGTGGCCCAGCCGGTCGGCCACACGGCCCCAAGGGATCTCCAGCAGGAGCATGAGGGCCACCGACACCGACTCGATGAACCCCATCTGAGCCAGAGTGAGACCGGCGGACTGGCGGTAGAGGGTGGCCACAGGGGCGTAAAAGCACAGCCCCTCCAAAAAATAGGCAGCAAAAAAGAGCGCGGTATTGCGCCTGGTATCCATCTGTATTTCCTCCTGTTTTCGTTCTGGCGCGGCCAAATGGGCAGCGCCGGAAGGCCCGCCGCAGGCGGACCCAACGAAACAGAGGGGCATCAGATGGGACCAAACATCAACACACGCGCTCCTTTCAAAGATACAGAAATTACAGCCGCCGCAGCAGCAGGCCGCTCATGGGGGAGAGTCGGATGGCGGCCTGGCCGGTCTCGGCGTTGGCGGGCCACACCATGGACCCGTCCACCTGGGCCCAGCTGCCCGCCACGGTGAGAACGGTGGGCCGGTCGCCGGCGTTGGCGGCGCAGAGGACGCTGTCCCCCTCCCAGGTCCGGGTGAAGGCCAGCACCGCTCCCTCCGCCCTCACATAGGCGATGTCCCCCTTCCGCAGGGGGGTGAGCTCCTTCCGGGCCCTGCCCAGGGCGGTATACCAGGCGGTGAGGTCCTGGTCCTCGCTCCCCCAGGGGAAGGTGCGGCGGTTGAAGGGGTCCTCGAAGCCCTCCATGCCCGCCTCGTCGCCGTAGTAGGTGGTGGGGCTGCCCGGGAAGGCGTACTGCACCAGGGAGGCCAGCCGCAGCCGCTGCACCCCCAGGGCCCGCTGCTCCGGGGTGAGCCGGTAGGTGGACCGCCACTCCTTGCTCTCCCCGCCGCAGTCGCCCCCCACCCCCAGCAGGGTGAGGATGCGGGGGGTGTCGTGGGTGCCCAGGGAGTTCATGGCGGAGTAGAAGGCGGCGGGGGGGTAGTTCTCCCGCAAAGTCTCCATGGTCTCCCGAAAAGCCCCGGCGTTGTGGGAGAGGAGCCAGGTGAGGAGGGCGCTGCGGAATGGGTAGTTCATGAGGCCGTCCAGATAGCCCCCCAGCAGGTGCTTGCGGCGGACGCCGTAGGCCACCTTGTTGGAGCCGTCCTCCCACACCTCGCCGATGATGACGGCCTCCGGCTTCACCGCCCGGGCGGCGGCGTGGAGCTTCCCCACGAACTCGTCGGGGAGCTCGTCGGCCACGTCCAGCCGCCAGCCGTCGGCCCCCGCCTCCAGCCACCGGCGGACGATGCTGTTTTCATTCTCGATGATATAGTCCACATAGCTGGGCTCGCTCTCGTTCACCGCCGGCAGGGAGTAGATGCCCCACCAGGACTCATACCGGTCCGGCCAGTGGGAGAAGTGGTACCAGTTATAGTAGGGGGACTCCTTGGACTGGTGGGCCCCCAGATCGGGGTAGGAGCCGTCCCCGTTGAAATACTTGCTCACGAAGCCCTGGTGGTTGAAGACCCCGTCCAGCATCACCCGCATGCCCCTGGCCCGGGCGGCGGCGCACAGCAGGGAGAAGTCCTCGTTGGTGCCCAGCATGGGGTCAATTTTTTCATAGTCGCCGGTGCCGTAGCGGTGGTTCTCCGGGGCCTCGAAGATGGGGCAGAAGTAAAGGGTCTCCACCCCCAGGCTCTGGAGGTAGTCCAGCTTCTCCACCACTCCCGCCAGGGAGCCGCCGAAGAAGTCCCGGTTGCGGACCTCCCCCCGCTCATCGGGCCGCCACACCGGCTCCTCAAACCAGCCGGTGTGGACGCTGCGGCCCCCCACCATGCCGGTGGGGTCGGGGACGCTGGTGCGGCGGAATCGGTCGGGGAAGATCTGGTAGGTTACACCCTCCCCGAACCAGGCAGGCACCTCCGCGGTACCGTCGTAGACGGTGAGCTGCCGCTCCGGCAGCTCCAAACACTTGCCGTCCAGCCGCTCCAGCCGGAAGGAGTACCACACCAGGCCCAGATAGCCGGCGGTGTCCAGTTCACAGGAAAAGAGGTCCCGGTCCCCGTCCAGCCCCGTCCAGGGCATGGGGAGGGTCACCGTCTCGTCGTTCCGAAACTCAAACCGTGCCTTCACAAAGGCCCGGGACCAGCCGTCCCCTCTCCAGGGGCGGAGGGTGAGGCGCACCGGAACGCCCGATGCCACCGCCCCGTAGGGGGTCTTGCACCGGGGGTCCCGGGAGTCAAAAATAGGCGTGTCAGTCAAACTACATCACTCACGATCGCGCAGAATGGGCAGCGGGCACCTCAGTCCGGCCGGTGGTAGTACTTTCTGAACTTCACGAAGTGGCCCAGCTGGTTTTTCTCCAGTCTCAGTTTACGCTTGAAAGCGGCGTCGGGTCCGTAGAGGAGGGGGTTGGTCACCGCTCCCGCCCGGATGAGGGCCTTCATCTCCTGGTGGTAGCGCTTGGGGGTATAGTCGAAGGCCACCTTGTGGGGGACCACCATCCATAGGGAGCGGTTCCGTGTGACGGTGAGCTCCAGGTCCTTATGCTCCACCCGGTCCTCCACCAGGAGCTTGGCCAGATTGTAGCCCGCCCCGGTCACATAGTAGTTGCTGCGGCCCTGGCGGGTGTTGATCTCAAAGGCCTTGAAGTTCCCGTCCCGCTGGTCGTACTTGATGTCGAAGTTGGAAAAGCCGGTAAAGCCCACGTCCTCCAGGAAGGCCTTGAATTTTTCCGCCATACCGTCGGCGGGCTCGGTGATGATGACGGCGTGGTTGCCGATGCCGTGGGGGGTGTGCTCCTCCAGGAGCACATGGCCCAGGCACATCAGCTTCACCTGAGCATGCTCATCGGAGTAGCAGGTGAGGACCCGCATGAAGCTGTCGTCCCCGGGGATGAACTCCTGGATGATCATGGCGTCGGGGTAGCCGGCGGCGTAGACCTTGTCCAGGGTGGCCTCCAGGCTCTCCCGGTCGGGGAGGGTAAAGACCTTTTCGCTCCCTGGGAAGTCGTGCTCCCAGTAGTGGACGCCGTTGGCCGGCTTGCAGATATAGGGCGGCTCGAAGGGCAGCTGGAAGTCGTGGCCCATCTCCTTGTGGTAGACGAAGGTGGCCGGGTGGTCAATGCCGTACTGGTCGCACAGCTCATAAAACCGCTCCTTGTCGGTGAGCTCGTCCATGAGCGCCAGGTCGATATAGGGGGCGATGACGTTGGCCGGGAACCGGTCCTTGTACTGGGCCGCCAGCTTCACGTAGCTGTCGCCGCAGCCGATGACCAGCACCGTCTTGTCCGGGTTGGCCCGGGCGAACTTGCACACGTTGTCGTAGAAGGTGGGCCCGTCCTCGTTCTTGGCGCACACCCGGTAGTCCAGGATGGCGCTCTCATAGCACACGCCGGTGGCGAACTTGCCGTAAGCGGTGGAGCGGATGCCGTAGGCCTCGTGGAAGGCCCGGGCCATGCTGTACACGTTGATGTCCCCGCCGAAGAGGAGGGGGAGGAAGGTTGTCTCCATCATTGTTCAGCTCCCTGAAAGATGATCTCATACCAGTGCTTGTCTCCGCCGGGGCCCATGGGGACCACCCGGACGGGATACCGGGCCGCCGCCCAGGCGGCCTCCTCGTCGGTGAGCCGCAGCTCCCGGCGGCGGATGCCGCCCCCGGCAAAGGCCTCGGACAGCTTCTTGTCCAGTTGCGCTTCTCTCTCTGTCATGGCTTGGCTCCTCGGCGGGCCATCAGCCGGTGGCCCGCTTGACCTGATAGACGCCGGAGATCTGGCCCAGCTTGTTGATGAGGCCGGTGAGCTCGTTCTTGTCCTTGACCTCCAGGACGATGGACACCAGGGCGTAGCCGTCGGGGAGACCACGGGCGGAGAAGTTGCTCACCTTCACCTTGGCGGCGGTGAGGGCCATGGTCACATCCAGGGCCAGGCCGTCCCGGTCCTTGGCGGAGATCTCCAGAGAGGTCTGGTAGGTGCTCTGCTCGCTCTCGCCCCAGGAGACCTTCACCCAGCGGCCGGCCTCCTCGGGCTTGCGCTTGGCGGGGTCGGCGTTGGGGCAGTCCTGCCGGTGGACCGACACGCCGAAGCCACGGGTGATGAAGCCCACCACCGGGTCCCCGGGCACCGGGGTGCAGCACTTGGCAAACTTCACCAGGCAGTTGTCCAGGCCCTCCACGATGATGCCCGACTCGCTGCGCTTGGCGCCGGGGATGAGCTTGGCGGGGGCGGAGAGCTGGGGCGAGGTGGTCTGGGCGGCCAGCTGCTCGGCGGCCGCCTTCTCGTTCTTGTCCCGGGTGAGCCGCAGCAGCTCGTCCCGGATGCGGTTGACCGCCTTCTGGGCGGTCATGCCGCCGTAGCCGATGGCGGCGTAGAGGTCGTCCAGGCTGCCGGATCCCACCTTCTTGAGGAGGTGGGGGAAAACCTCCTCGCCGGTAATGGCGGCCAGCTGGATGCCGGCCCGCTTGAGCTCTGACTCGAACATGGACCGGCCGGTGACGATGTTCTCCTCCCGGCGCTCCTTCTTGAACCACTGCTTGATCTTGTTGCGGGCCTCGTTGGACTTGCAGATCTTCATCCAGTCCCGGCTGGGGCCGTGGGCCGACTTGGAGGTGATGACCTCCACGATGTCGCCGGACTGGAGCTGGTAGTCAAAGGTGACGATGCGCCCGTTGACCTTGCACCCCGTCATGGCGTTGCCCACGGCGGAGTGGATGTTGTAGGCGAAGTCGATGGGGGTGGCCCCGGCGGGCAGGTTGACCACGTCGCCCCGGGGAGTAAAGACAAAGACCTCGTCGGCGAAGAGGTCCACCTTCAGGGTGCGGACGTACTCCTCGGCCTCGGTGTCCTGCTGGCTCTCCAGCAGCTTGCGGACCCACTCGAAGGCCTCCTCGGTGCCCAGCTTGTCGTTGGCCAGGCCCTGCTTGTACTTCCAGTGGGCGGCGATGCCGTACTCCGCCGTGTGGTGCATGTCCCAGGTGCGGATCTGCACCTCGAAGGGGATGCCCTCCCGGCCGATGACCGTGGTGTGGAGGGACTGATAGCCGTTGGGCTTGGGGGTGCCGATATAGTCCTTGAACCGGCCCAGCACCGGCTTGAAGAGGTCGTGGATACAGCCCAGGACGTTGTAGCACTCGTTGGTGTCGTCCACGATGACCCGGAAGGCATAGAGGTCGAAGATCTCGTCCAGGGTCTTGTTCTGGGCGAACATCTTTCGGTAGATGGAGTAGATGTGCTTCACCCGGCCGTACACCGTGGCCTGGATGCCCTCCTCCGCCAGCCGCTCCTGGATCTTTTGCTGGATGCTGGCCATGAACTCCTCGTGGGCGGAGGAGCGGCGGATGAGCTCGTCCCCGATCTCCTGGTAGCCCACCGGGTCCAGGTACCGCAGGGAGATGTCCTCCAGCTCCCACTTGATCTTCTGCATGCCCAGCCGGTGCGCGATGGGGGCGTAGATCTCCATGGTCTCCAGGGCCTTCTCCCGCTGCTTGCGGGGGGTCTGGTACTCCATGGTACGCATGTTGTGGAGCCGGTCGCAGATCTTGATGAGGATGACCCGGATGTCCTTGGCCATGGCCATGAGCATTTTTCGCAGGTTCTCCATCTGCTCCTCTTCCTTGGAGGTGTACTGCACCCGGGTCAGCTTGGTGACGCCCTCCACCAGGTCGGCCACCGTGGGTCCGAAGAGCTTGGCGATCTCCTCATGGGTGGCGCCGGTGTCCTCGATGCAGTCGTGGAGGAGGGCGGCGATGATGGAGTCGGTGTCCAGCTCCAGCTCGGCCACGATCTCCGCCACCGCCAGGGGGTGGGTGATATAGGGGGAGCCATCCTTGCGCAGCTGTCCCGAGTGGGCCTGGTCGGCGTACTGGAAGGCGGCGTAGAGCCGCTTGGTGTCCAGGTTGTGGTTATACTGCTTGATCTTTTCTTCCAGGGCGTGATAGCTCTCTAAGACGGGGTCCATACGATCACCTCTTTTAAAATGCGCCCCGTCCCGGCCTTCAGCTCTGGGAGAGGCGGCGCAGCCGCTTCATGAGGGTGGAGTCCTCCAGGTCCACCTTGCCCTCTACCTCACACAGGTCGATGCGCAGGTGGTCGGTGGACTGCTCCACCCGGATGAGTCCGTGCTCATCCAGGACCTCCAGGCAGACCATGGTCCGCATGACGGTCTCCTTGATGCCGTAGGTCCGGGAGACCCCCCGGGCCAGACGGCGGGCGGTATCCTCCACCCGGCCCTGCCGGGCGTGGCCGCTGAGATACCGCCACACGGCGGCAAATTCCGCCCGGCTGGGGATGAGGGTGGCCGCCTCCCGGGCGGTCAGGCTCTCCCCCTGCCGCAGGCGGTCGTAGAGGGCCTGCTCGGCCTCCATACGGGTGGGAGCGGGGCGCAGGTCGCACAGCTGGAGCTGCACCGACCGGGTGCCCCGGAATTCGTTGATCTGAGGGGTGAAGGCCACGTCCACCCGGTCCCCGGGGGCAAGACCCGCCATCTGGGCCGTCATCGAGAAGAAGATGGCGTCCAGACTGTGGCCGCAGCGGCTCAGGCGCAGCTTCAGGTGCCGGCCGCCGCCCACCTCGCTGAGGGTGGACACGGTGCAGCCCGTCAGGGAAAACACCGGCTTGGGGTTGCCCGCCCCGTAGGGCTCCAGCACGCCAAGGCCGTGGACCTCCTCCACCGTCAGCAGATTGGGGGCGGGGAGCTCAGCGTCCACGTCCAGCACCGACACCAGCTCGGCCCCGCCGCTCCAGGCCTCCACACATTCCTCCATCCGCTTCCGGAAGGCGTCGACGTGTTCCTCCAGAATGGTAAAGCCGGCGGCCAGGGCGTGGCCCCCGAAGCCCTCCAGCAAATCGGCACAGGACTCCAGTGCCTTAAAGAGGTTGAAGCCCCCGAAGCTCCGGCAGGAGCCCTTTCCCTTGCCGTCCTGGAGGCAGATCATGAAGGTGGGGCAGGAATACCGATCGGCCAGGCGGGAGGCCACGATGCCCACCACCCCCTGGTGCCAGTGTTCCCCGGAGAGGACCAGAGCACGGCGGGGGGCGGCCGATTCCCGCTCCAGGCGGGCCAGGCACTCCTGGTAGATGTCGGCCTCGATGGCCTGCCGCTCCCGGTTGAGCTCACACAGCTCCCTGGCCAGCAGCTCGGCCCGGGCGGGGTCGTCGGTGAGGAGCAGCTCGGCGGCCACCCAGGCCTTCCCCATGCGTCCGGCGGCGTTGATCCGGGGCGCCAGGGTGAAGCCGATGCCTGTGGCGGTGAGACACCGGCTCTCCGCCCCCGCCTCCCGGATGAGGGCCTTGAAGCCGGGCCGCTTGGTGTGGGCCAGGGTACGCAGCCCCTGCCGGACGATGGTCCGGTTCTCCCCGGTAAGGCTCATAACGTCGGCCACCGTGCCCACGGCGGCCAGGTCGGAGCAGCTCTCGAAGACTGCCTGCCGCTCCTCCGGCGGGGTGAGGGCCAGGGCCAGCTTCAGGGCCACACCCACCCCGGCCAGGCAGGGGAAGGGATAGCCGCAGTCGCTCCGGTGGGGGTCCACCACCGCCGCGGCGGCGGGGAGGACCTCCTTGCACTCATGGTGGTCGGTGATGATTACCTCCATGCCCAGGCTGTTTGCGTACTCGGTCTCGGCGGCGGCGGTGATGCCGCAGTCCACCGTCACGATGAGGCTCACCCCCGCCTGGTGCAGGTGGTCCACCGCCTCACGGTTGAGGCCGTAGCCCTCCTCCAGCCGGTCGGGGATATAGGGGATGACCTGACCCCCCCGGCTCCGGAGGAACTGGGTCAAAAGACAGGTGGACGTGATGCCGTCCACATCGTAGTCGCCGTAGACGGCGATGGATTCCCCCCGCTCCAGGGCCAGCGTCAGCCTGGCCGCCGCCTTGTCCATGTCCCTGAGGAGGAAGGGATCATGGAGGGGCGCCTCCCCGGCGGACAGGAAATCCTGGGCCGCCGCCGGGTCATCCAGCCCGCGGGCGCACAGCACCAGGGCTGCCAGAGCCGGCAGCCCGGCCCTCCGCAGCCCTTCCACGGCGCTCCTTTCCGGGGCTGCCAGATTCCATTTCTTGTACTTCATCCGTTTGGCCTCAAATTTCAAAAAATCAACTTTTATTATACCAAATCCCCCCGGCACTTACAAGGGAAAGTCCGGGGTATGGCAAAGGGAAAAGGACCCGTCCCTCCGGTGGAGGAGGGACGGGTCCCGAATAAGGACAAAAAGGACAGAAAGGGCGGCGTGGTGTCTGTCCGGCGCACCACACAAATCAAGGGAAGAGGTAACAGTGAAAAGTGAATAGGTAAGAAAAACGGACCCACACCCGCGACAGAAGGAATACCGGGCAGCGGCACCACGTTTCGACACCCACCCACGCAGGGGCGAAAAAATGTGGGATAGGACCACCGCTTGTCCCTGTTCCGCCGGGGTAGTCTACCGTAGACGGGGCTGGACCTCGATGGGGGCGTAAAGCCGGGCCGCCGGATTCCTATTTGGGACCACTCAACCCACACGGAGCCCCTTTTTCTTTGGATTCCAAAAACCATTCTTTTTCCAGCAGGGAAAAAGAAATGGGTTTTGACCGTCTCTCCCGTCCTTTTACGTAGCAGAAAGACAAGGAAACGAGACGTAGCACTACACTGCAAGGCTCCCCCTCATCCGTCTGGCCTTCGGCCAGCCACCTTCCCCCAGGGGAAGGCCCAAGGGCGGCCAAAAGCCAAACACAGGCGCAAATGGGGGTCCCGGTCAGACCCTTACGCACACTCCAGATAGAGGGCGATGAGCTTGATGGTCTCCCGCATGCCGTGGAAGTGGGTGCGCTCCATGCCGTGGGAGGCCTGGACGCCGGGGCCGATGAGGGCGGCCTTGGCGTCGCTGCCCGCCTTCCAGGCCACCGCTACATCGGAGGAGTAGTGGGGGTAGACGTCCACGGCGTAGTCCACACCGCCTTCCTTGGCCAGGGCCACCAGGCGGCTCACCATGTCGTAGTCGTAGGGCCCGGCGGAGTCCTTGGCGCAGATGGACACCTGCTCCTCGGTGCAGGTGAGGTCCAGGCCCACGCAGCCCATGTCCACCGCCAGCAGCTCGTCCAGGTCCCAGGGGATGGTGGCGCCGCCGTGGCCCACCTCCTCATAGACGGTGAGGTGGATCTCGGCGTCATACCGGGGCTTTGTCCCGGCGTCGGCCATCAGCTTCAGAAGGGTCAGCAGGCAGGAGGCGCTCCCCTTGTCGTCGATGAAGCGGGACTTCAAAAAGCCGCTCTCGGTGACGGTGGTCTTGGGGTCGTAGCAGACGTAGTCGCCCACCTCGATGCCCAGGGCCCGGACATCCTCGGCGGTCTTGACCACCTCGTCCAGGCGGACATACATGTTCTGCTCGTCCCGGGGACGGGTGGCGGCGTCGTCAAAGACGTGGGTGGCGGGGGAGAGGGAGAGGACGGTGCCGGTGTACACCTTGCCCTCCCGGGTGTAGATTTTGCAGTACTCGCCGTCCAGGGTGGGCATGAGGGGACCGCCGATCTTGGTCACCATCAGCTCGCCCTTGGGGCTGATGGACCGGCACATGAGGCCCAGGGTGTCGATGTGGGCGCACAGGCCCACCTTCTTGGTGTGCTCCCGGCCGGGTACCTCGATGACCAGTCCGCCCTTGTTGGTGCGGCGGGTGGCGTAGCCTAGGCCCTGGGCGATGCCCTCCGCCGCCTCCACCGCCCGGCGGGTGAAGCCGCTGGGGGAGTCGGTGGTCAGGAGGGTCTTTGCCGTCTCCATGAGAAAATCCTTGCAGCCGTTAAAGTCCATATGGTTCCTTCCTTCCCGTTTGTGTTTTCATCCCCCTATCATACCCGCTTTCCCGGGAAAAGGCAACGAAAAACCGGCCGTGGGAAGGTCCCACGGTCGGTCTGTTTGATAGAACGTATGGCGGAAAGGTCACTCCAGCTCCACCGACACCTCACCCCGCTCGTCCCGGGTGAGCTTATTGAGCCCCATGGACGGCTCGGCGGTCCGGGTGGAGAAGGTGTCGAACCGGGGCGTCCTGGCCCGGTTCGATACCACCGCCGTGGCCTCCGGCTGCGCCCCGGAGACGCTCTGGGTGGAAGAGGCGGCGTCCACCTGCCGCTCCAGCTGGTCGATGCGCCCCTCCAGCGTCTTTTCCTGGGTCTCCCGCTCCTCCTCGGACAGGGTCCGGTCGGTCTCCACCTGCTGGAGCTGGACCTCCAGATGCCGGAGCCGCAGCTCTATGGTGGCCTCGTCCTGGCCGCTCTGCCGGCTGCCGCCGCTCCCCATGTCTCCGATCACCATGGCAGTTCACCTCTGTTTTCCCTTTGAGATGGACCCAGTCTACACCGCAGATCTAACATTTTCTATGGCGATTTTACAAAGAAAATCTAAACTTTTTGGGGCCGCGCCCTCACAGCTCCACGCCGGGGAAGAGCTTGCGGAAGGGGACGGGCAGAGGGGCCTTCAGAACAAGGTCCTTTTTGCTCCGGGGGTCGGTGAGGACCAGCACGTCGGCGTGGAGGGCCAGCCGCCCCATGGGGTCGGTCTGGGCGCCGTACTGCCGGTCGCCGGCGATGGGGCAGCCCAGGTCCTGCATGTGGACCCGGATCTGGTTTTTCCGGCCGGTGTCAATCTCCACCGCCGCCAGGGTGTAGCCCCGGTTTTCCGCCACCGCCTGGTAGCGTGTCACCGCCTCCTTGGCCTCCCGGCCCTTGGGGCCGGAGTAGACCAGGTGGGTGGCCGTCTCGCGGAGCCAGGAGCGCACCGTCCCCTCCGCCTGGGGGAGGTGGCCCTCCACCGCCGCCACATAGCCCCGCTTTTTTACTAACTTTTCCCAGTTGTCCTGGAGGGCCTGCTTGAGCTTCTCGTCCTTGGCAAAGACCAGCACACCGGAGGTGTCCCGGTCCAGCCGGTGAACGATAAAGATGCGCTTGCCCGGCTCCCGGGCCTTCACATACTCGGAGACCGCCCGGTAGGCGGTGCGGCGGCGCTCCCGCTCGTTGCCCATGGAGAGGAGCCCGGCGGGCTTGTCCACGGCGATGAGCCCGGCGTCCTCATAGAGGATGGGGAAGGGGAGCTCGGCGGCGCCGGCGGCGCTCTTGGGCAGCAGCTCTACCGTCTGGCCGGGGGTCAGGGGGGTGTCGAACCGGGTGACCACCTTGCCGTCCACCATCACCTGCCGCCGGGACAGCAGACCCTTCACCGTGTTCCGGGACTTGTCCTTCACCCGGAGGAGCAGGAAGGGGAGGAGGGTGGTCTCCTCCTCCACCGTCAAAAGCCGTCTCTCGTCCATAGGGGACCTCCTTATCTCTGATGTACCGCTATTATAACACTAGGATGCCCAGGTGTTCCAGCAGGATCTTGCAGCCCATGAGGATGAGCACGATACCGCCGAAGCGCTCGGCGGGGGCCTTCCACCGGTCGCCGAAGAAGCCGCCCACCCACACGCCGATGGCGGAGAGGACCAGGGTGGTGCAGCCGATGAAGCCCACGGCGGGTCCGATGTCCACGCTGAGGAAGGCGAAGGTGACGCCGATGGCCAGGGCGTCGATGCTGGTGGCCACCGCCAGGGGGAGCATGGCGGCGGGGGAGAAGGAGGCGGAGACCTCCTCCTCCTCGTCCCCGAAGGACTCCCGGACCATGTTGCCGCCGATGATGCAGAGGAGCACGAAGGCGATCCAGTGGTCCACGGTGGTGATGAGGGTCTGGAACCGGGTACCCAGGAGCCAGCCGATGGCGGGCATGAGGGCCTGGAAGCCCCCGAACCACACCCCACAGGTGAGGGCGTGGCGGGGGGATACCCGGCCCACCGACAGCCCCTTACAGATGGACACGGCAAAGGCGTCCATGCTCAGGCCCACAGCGATGATAAACAGTTCCCACAAGCTCATGATGACATTCCTCCCTGATGCAGATCCGGCAGAGGGGTCCTGGGACAGGGTATGCGTCGGGGCACAAAAAAAGAGACCCATCTGCCCAAAGCAGATAAGTCTCGTCATTGAAAACAAAGCCAGGAGCGCACCGCTCCAGCATGTTGGCTCCGTTACGCGGTGGCCGCGCCGACTACTCCCTTATGCTTGAAAAGTATGGTAACATGAACTTTTTCCCCTGTCAAGCAAAATCCGGGCAGGCCAGCACAAACGGGACCTGGGAGGGCTCCTGGGCCCAGTTCTCCGCCCGGCTCGCCTGGGTCCAAACCCCCAGAAACAGCAGCGCCGCCGCCGCTACGGCCACCAGTCCCACCACCGGCAGGAGCGACCTCTTTTTTCTTCCCGTCATGGCGTGCCCTCCCTTCTCCTCCGCCCCGGCGGAGGTCCTTCTGTAGGGTATATCGACCGGGAGGGCCCTTTTGTGACAGGTGAAAAAAATTTTTTTGAAGGGCAGGGCGGTGCGCCAAACCACGTATCGGCCCATTGCTTTCTGTTACGTGAAAGGACGGGAGAGACGGTTCAAAACCCGTTTCTTTTTCCCGCAGGAAAAAGAACGGTTTTTGGAATCCAAAGAAAAAGGGGCTCCCAAAGGGGTTAGGTGGCTCCAAATAGGAATCCGGCGGCCCGTCTTTACGCCCCCATCGAGGTCCAGCCCCGTCTACAGTAGACTACCTGGGCGGAACAGGGACAAGCCGTGGTCCTATCCCAACTTTTTTCGCCGCCTGCGTGGGTGGGCGTCGGGACGTGGCGCCGCTGCCTGGGATTCCCTATGACGCGGCGTGGGTTGGTGGGCGGCCTGTGGCCGCCCGATGGTTAGAACGGAGGGAGGGGGACGCCTGACGGCGTCCCCCTCCTCGTGGGTTTATTTTCCCTTGAATTTCTTCAGCAGGCCCAGGAAACCGCCCTTTTGGGGCGGCTCCTCGGGCTTCCGGGCGGTGGCGGCCCGGAGCTCCTTCAGGGCCTGGGCGGCGTCCCGGTCGCCCAGCTCGGCGGAGCGGCAGTAGAGCTCCTCCGCCCGCTGGAGGTCCTTGGCCACCCCCCGGCCCTCGGCATAGCACCTGCCCAGCAGATAGAGCCCGCCGGCGTGGTCCCGCTCGGCGGCCCGGCTCAAAAACTCCGCCGCCAGCCGCTCATCCCGGCGCAGCCGGTCTCCCTCCAGATACTCGCTGCCCAAGAGGAACTGGGCCTGGGTATGGCCGTTCTCCGCCGCCGCCCGCAGAAGGGTCTCCCCCTCCTTCGGGTCCTTTCTGAGCCGCTCCCCCAGCAGCAGGCACCGGCCCAGGTGATACCGGGCCTCGTTGTGGCCCTGGTCGGCGGCCTTTCTCAGCCAGGACTCCCCCTCATCCGGGTCCTGGGGCAGACCGGTGCCGTAGAGGAGGCAGCGGCCCAGCTGGCACTGGGCGTAGGCGTAGCCCCGCTCCGCCGAGCGCCGGTAGAGCTCCGCCGCCTTGGCCTCGTCCTCGGCCACTCCCCGGCCCAGCTCGTAGCACAGGCCCAGACTGGCCAGGGAGGGGGCGTAGTTCTGATCGGCCCCGCGGCGGTAGTATGCCGCCGCCTGCTGGTCGCTCTGCGCCACGCCGTCGCCGTTCCAGCAGCAGTCCCCCAGGAGGTCCAGGGCGCGGGGATAGTCCAGCTCCGCCGACTTCTCCAGCCAGGGGATGGCCTTGGCCGGGTCGGGATCGGTACCGATGCCGGTGAGATAGCAGTAGCCCGCGTTGCAGGCCCCCGCCGGCTCCCCACGCTCGCCCGCCCGGCAGTAGAGCTCCAGGGCACGGGCCGGATCGGCCTCCACCCCCCGGCCGTTCTCATAGCACAGGCCCAGGCTCACCATGGCCGGCGGATAGTCCAGCTCCGCCCCCCGGCGGTAGTATTCCGCCGCTTTGGCCGGGTCCTGCTCCATGCCGACGCCGTCGGCGGCGCAGCCTCCCAGCAGGTCGAAGGCCCGGGGGAAGTTATGCTCCGCCGCCCGCTCCAGCCAGTGGACCGCCTGCGCGCCGTCCTTCTCCACGCCGATGCCGTGGAGGCAGCAGAAGCCCAGGTTGCACTGGGCCCGGGGATAGCCCCCCTCGGCGGCCTGGAGGTAGAGCGCCGCACCCTTGGCCTTGTCCTCGGGCACGCCCTCGCCCACCTCGTAGCACAGGCCCAGGTCGCAGATGGCGGGCAGGTACCCCTGCTCCGCCGCCTTCCCATAGAGCTCCGCTGCCCGCTCCAGGTTCCGCTCCGTGCCGCGGCCCGCCTGGAGACAGTCGGCCAAAATGCTCTGAGCACGGGGGAACTCCTGCTCCGCCGCCCGCTCCAGCCACACCACGGCCTCCTTTTCGTCCCGGTCCATCCCGATGGCGCTGAGACAGCACACCGCCAGATTGCACTGGGCGGGGGCATAGCCACCCTCCGCCGCCCGGCGGTAGAGCTCCACCGCCCGGACCGGGTCGGCGGCCACGCCGGTGCCGCTCTCGTAGCACAGGCCCAGGTCGCACACGGCGGGCAGGTAGTCCTGTTCCGCCGCCTGCTCATAGAGGGACACCGCCCGCTTCAGGTCCTCCGCCGTCCCGCGGCCCGCCTGGAGGCAGTCGGCCAAAATGCTCTGGGCACGGGGAAACTCCTGGGCCGCCGAGCGCTCCAGCCAGTCGATGGCCGTGCCCTCGTCCTCCTCCACGCCGATGCCGTTGAGGTAGCACACGCCCAGGTTGCACTGGGCAGGGGCGTAGCCCTGCTCCGCCGCCTGACGGTAGAGCCGGGCGGCCTCCACCAGGTCGGTCTCCACGCCGGTGCCGTTCTCCCGGCACACGCCCAGGATGCTCTGAGCACGGGGGAAGCCCTGCTCAGCGGCCCGGCTCAGCCACTCCGTACCCCGGGCAGGGTCGGCCTCCACGCCGATGCCGTTGAGATAGCACACGCCCAGGTTGCACTGGGCGGGGGCGTAGCCCTCCTCGGCGGCCTGGCGGTAGAGCTCGGCGGCCCGGACCGGGTCCACCTCCACGCCGTCACCTGCCTCATAGCAAAGACCCAGGTCGCACACGGCGGGGAGGTAGCCCTCCTCCGCCGCCTGGTGGAAGAGCTCCGCCCCCCGGACCGGGTCGAAGTCCACGCCGTCGCCCGCCTGGCAGCAGCGGCCCAGGGCCTCCACCGCCCGCAGGTCTCCCGTCTCCGCCCCCACGGCGAACCAGTGGGCGGCCTCCTTCAGGTCGGCGTCCACACCGTCCCCCTGGGCGTACCGCAGCCCCACGTCGTAGGCCACAGCCGGGTCCTCGTGGGCCTGCTCCAGCAGGGCCCGGAAATCGGCCTGAGACCGCTGGACCTGCTCCATGGCGCGCCAGATGAGGGCCGTATTCACGAATACCACGTTCTCCTGCCCCTCCGGCGTCCCCTTCTCCTTTTCCTCCAGCATGCTCTGCCGTCACCCGTCCTTTCCGCCCATGCGCGGGCGCTTTGTTTTTCATTCTACATCACCCGGGCAGCGGATTCAAGAACCTTCCCGTCTCCGACTTTCCCCATGAACTGGAAAATTTACTTACATCCTTTGAAAAATTGTGGTAAAATAGAAAAAGAGAGCTTTTACCGTTGATTCAGCCGGTTTTTGTGTGTGAAAGGAGGCACCGCCATGTACCAGGCGGGAGATCGGATCATTTACGGCGGCAGCGGCGTCTGCCAGGTGAAGGCGGTGGGGCCCCTGGAGGGGAGCAGGGAAGACCGGCTCTACTACACCCTGGAGCCCCTCTACGGCTCCGGAATCGTCTACGCCCCCGTGGACGGCCCCGTCTTTTCCCGCCCCCTCATGACGCCGGAGGAGGTCCGGGATCTGCTGGCACAGTTTCCCCAGATCCCTGCCGAGCCCCTGGCCGAGCGCAGTCTCACCGCCCTCAAGGACCACTATGTGTCTGTGCTCAAGAGCCACAACTGCCAGGCCCTGGTGGGTCTCATCAAGGGGGCCTATGAAAAGGTCCGGCGGGCCGCCCGACGCGGCAAGCGCCCCGGCGCGGTGGACCAGCGCTACCTCAAGAGCGCCCAGGAGCTTCTCCACGGGGAGATCGCCGCCGTGCTCGGCATCCCCCTAGAATCCGTCCCCGACTATATCCGCACCGCCGTGGAGGGGGAGGCCGACACCTGAGCATGCTCAGATGTCCTCGCAAATTTCCGATCCCTCGTCCCGCCCCGGCGGCCCGCCAAACCGCGCCGTAATCCCACCCCTGATGTCGTCCTTTGGACCCGCTTCCCCCCTACGTGGGGAAGACTTTTTTGTTATGGCTCCCCATGCACGTCTCCTGAATTTTTATGCTTGACAAGGCCCCCCATGGAGCGTATACTGTGCCTCGTAAAAACTGGATAGATCTTCAGGGCAGGGTGAGATTCCCTACCGGTGGTATAGCCCACGAGCCGCAAGGCATGATTCGGTGAAACTCCGAAGCCGACCGTACAGTCGGGATGGAAGAAGATCGCAGGACGCAGGACCTGTCCGCAGGTCCCCCCACGTCATACGGCTGCTCTGGTATGTTTTGACATTCCAGAGTTTTTTGTTGCCCGCGCCCCCATGGGGCGCCGGTTTCTCGCCATTTTTTCGCTGCCCTGGATCATTTGTCCGGGGCAGCTTTTGTTTTGCCCGACGGAGGGATGCGAGATGGAAGACCGCGACTATATGGCCCTGGCGCTGGAGCTGGCGGAGCAGGGGGCGGGGTGGACCTGCCCCAACCCCATGGTGGGGGCGGTGATCGTGAAGGCCGGCCGGATCATCGGCCAGGGCTACCACCACCGCTGCGGGGAGCTCCACGCCGAACGGGAGGCCCTGGCCGCCTGCACGGAGGACCCCGCCGGGTCCACCCTGTACGTGACCCTGGAGCCCTGCTGCCACCAGGGGCGGCAGCCCCCCTGCGTGGATGCCGTGCTGGAGGCCGGCATCCGCCGGGTGGTGGTGGGCACCACCGACCCCAACCCCCTGGTGGGAGGGAAGGGCATCGCCCGGCTGCAGGAGCATGGGGTGGAGGTGACCGTGGGGGTGCTGGAGGAGGAATGCCGCGCCCTCAACCGGTTTTTCTTCCACTACATCCGCACCAGGCGGCCTTACGTGGTGATGAAATACGCCATGACCATGGACGGAAAGATCGCCGCCTACACCGGGGACGCCAAGTGGATCACCGGGGAGGCGGCCCGTGAGCACGTCCACCGGCTGCGCCACCGGTGCCGGGGCATTCTGGTGGGAGTGGGCACCGTGCTGGCCGACGATCCCATGCTCAACTGCCGCCTGCCCGGCGGCCGGGACCCGGTGCGGATCATCTGCGACAGCCACCTGCGCACCCCCCTCACCGCCCAGGTGGTGACCACGGCGGGGGAGGTCCCCACCCTCCTGGCCACCTGCGAGACAGACCCGGCCAGGCACGCCCCCTACCAGGCCGCGGGCTGCCGGGTGCTCGCCCTGCCGGAGCAGGCGGGAAAGGTAGACCTGGCCGCCCTGCTGGACGCCCTGGGGAAGCTGGAGATGGACAGCCTCCTGCTGGAGGGGGGCGGCACCCTGAACTGGTCCTTCCTGGAGCAGAGGCTGGTCCAGAGCGTATACGCCTACATCGCCCCCAAGCTGCTGGGGGGCGCCACGGCCAAGTCCCCGGTGGAGGGGACAGGGGTCCCCAGCCCCCAGGCGGCCTTTTTTCTCAAGAACACCAGGATACAGACCTTAGGCGAGGACTTTTTGCTGGAGAGCGAGGTGGATGACCGTGTTCACGGGGATTGTTGAGGAGGTGGGCACCGTGACGGCAGTGGACCGGGGGCGGCACTCCGCCGTCCTCACCATCCGGGCCGAAAGGGTGCTGGAGGACGCCAAGGTGGGGGACAGCATCGCCGTCAACGGCATCTGCCTCACCGTCACCGGCCGGACGGCGGGCAGCTTCACCGCCGACGTGATGCACGAGACCTTGGACCGCTCCTCCCTGACCGGGCTCAAGCCGGGCACTGAGGTCAACCTGGAGCGGGCCATGGCGGCGGGCGGGCGCTTCGGCGGCCACATCGTCTCCGGCCACGTGGACGGGGTGGGCCGGGTGCAGTCGGTCCGCCGGGACGACAACGCCGTGTGGTACACCGTCTCGGCGCCGCCCCACCTGCTGCGCTACATCGTGGAGAAGGGCTCCATCACCGTGGACGGCATCAGCCTGACGGTGGCCCGGGTGGACGGAAACAGCTTCGCCATCTCGGCCATCCCCCACACGGTGGCCCAGACCGTCCTTCGGAACCGAAGGCCGGGGGACCTGGTCAACCTGGAAAACGACATCATCGGCAAGTATGTGGAAAAGCTCCTGACCCCCGCCCCGGAAACCAGGGCGGAGGGGGGCATCACCAAGGAATTTCTGGCCCAGTACGGCTTTTAGGAGGAGGAAACAGTCATGGCTCAGTTCCACACCATCGAGCAGGCCCTGGAGGACCTGCGGCAGGGCAAGCTCATTCTGGTCACCGACGACCCCGACCGGGAAAACGAGGGCGACCTCATCTGCGCGGCGGAGTTCGCCACCACCGAGAACGTCAACTTCATGGCCACCCACGGCAAGGGCCTCATCTGCATGCCCATGTCGGAGGAGTACGTGCGGAAGCTCCGCTTCCCCCAGATGGTCCAGTACAACACCGACAACCACGAGACGGCCTTCACCGTCTCCATCGACCATGTGAGCACCACCACCGGCATCTCGGCGGCGGAGCGGTCGGTGACCGCCCTCAAGTGCGTGGAGGAAAGGGCCGAGCCGGAGGACTTCCGGCGGCCGGGGCACATGTTCCCCCTGCTGGCCAAGAAGAACGGCGTACTGGAGCGGGAGGGCCACACCGAGGCCACCGTGGACCTGTGCCGCCTGGCGGGGCTGAAGGCCTGCGGCCTGTGCTGTGAGGTCATGCGGGAGGACGGCACCATGATGCGCACCCCCGAGCTCATGGAGCTCTCGGAGCGCTACGGTCTCACCTTCATCACCATCAAGGACCTGCAGAACTACCGCAAGTGCCACGACCAGCTGGTGGATGAGGTGGCGGTGACCAAGATGCCCACCAAGTACGGCAATTTCGTGGCCCACGGCTTTGTGAACCGCCTCAACGGCGAGCACCACGTGGCCCTGGTGAAGGGGGACATTGGGGACGGGGAGAACGTGCTCTGCCGGGTCCACTCCGAGTGCCTCACCGGCGACACCTTCGGCTCCCTGCGCTGCGACTGCGGCGAGCAGCTTGCCGCCGCCATGCGGCAGATCGAGCGGGAGGGGAGGGGCGTGCTCCTCTACATGCGCCAGGAGGGCCGGGGCATCGGCCTCATCAACAAGCTCCGGGCCTACGAGCTCCAGGAGCAGGGCATGGACACCCTGGACGCCAACCTGGCCCTGGGCTTTGCGGGGGACCAGCGGGAGTACTACATCGGCGCCCAGATCCTCCGCACCCTGGGCGTGAAGAGCATGCGCCTTTTGACCAACAACCCGGACAAGGTCTATCAGCTCTCCGAGTTCGGCATGGAGATTACCGAGCGGGTGCCCATCCAGATCGAGGCCACCGACTATGATCTTTTCTATCTCAAGACCAAGCAGGAGCGCATGGGCCACATCCTGCACTATTAAAAGGAGGACATTGACATGAAGACACTGGAAGGAAAACTTGTCGCCAAAGGCATTCGGGTGGGCATCGTGGCCGCCCGGTTCAATGAGTTCATCACCTCCAAGCTCCTCAGCGGCGCCATGGACGGCCTGGTCCGCCACGACGTGCAGGAGGAGGACATCCACGTGGCCTGGGTGCCCGGCGCCTTCGAGATCCCCCTCATCGCCTCCAAGATGGCCAAGAGCGGCAAGTACGACGCCGTCATCTGCCTGGGCGCCGTCATCCGGGGCTCCACCAGCCACTACGACTACGTGTGCAACGAGGTCTCCAAGGGCATCGCCGCCGTGGGACTGGACAGCGGTATCCCCGTCCTCTTCGGCGTCCTCACCACCGAGAACATCGAGCAGGCCATCGAGCGCGCCGGCACCAAGGCCGGCAACAAGGGCTACGACTGCGCCCTGAGCGCCATCGAGATGGTCAACCTCATCCGGGAGATCGAGGCATAATCCGTTCATCACACCATATTAAATATAGAAGGGAGACCGGCCAAAACCGGTCTCCCCTTTTGGTTTGCTGTTTACCAGGGCAAAAACTTTTCGCCCAGCTCCACCCCCGGGTAGCTGGCTTCCGGCGCCCGCCGGACCGCCCGGTTCTCCGTCAGATGGCCGTCGGAGAGGGCATAGGTCCGCACCCGGCTCTGGTAGACGAAGGTGAGGGCCTCCGGCGTCCAGAGCACCCGGCGCAGCCGGGGGGTGACCACCCCCTGGTTAGGGATGCCCTCCAGCTCTCCGGCAAAGGCCCAGTGCTCCCCCTCCCGTCGAAAGAGGAGGACCCCGGCGTCCACCCCCCGGAGGAGAACCACCAGATGGGCCTCGTCGGGGGTGAAGAAGGCCCGGGCGGGATTGGGCGTTGCCTGGAGCTCCTGGGCCGTCCTGCCGGCGGCCTCATCCACGATCCGCAGGCGGTTGTCCTCGGTGCGTACCGACCACCGCCCATCGGCGGAGCGGCACCGGGTCCGCTCCACCGGCCAGCCGCCGGTGGGCCAGGTCCGGGCAGCAGGCCGGTCCATGGTCACCCGGATGGTGTCGGTGCGGAAGACGGTCACCTCTTCCTGTGTCAGCCCCAGGACGGGCAGGAGGGCCTCCAGCCGCTCCAGGTCCCCCAGGCCGTGGCAGCCGAAGTACCAGGCCGCCCCACGGGGCAGGACCTCCTCCACCGCCCGGAAGTAGTCCCAGTCCACCGGGGAGAGGGAGTGGCCCACGGTGACGACGGTCTCCATGTCTCCCAGACTCCGGAAGAAGTCCCGGTGGGCCTCCAGAACCCCGGCGGAGTCCTTGGTGAGGGCCCGGTCGCTCTCGGCCAGGTGCCAGAGCACCTGGTTCTGGGCCGCCTCGAAGAGCTCCCGCCGCCGCCGGCTCTTCCGGGTGGACCATTCGGGCATGGGGTAGGCGTCGTCGCTGGCCCCCGGCCTGTGGCCCAGGACGAGGGGCTCCGGGGACCTGCCCCGCTCCCTCCGGCGGCAGCCGTGGAGGTAGCACACCGCCTCCCGGGGCACCCCGTAGAGGGTCTCCACGAACTCGGTGTAGTTGAAGCACAGCACCTTCCCGCCCCGGAACATGGCCCGCAGGGGCCGGTCCGCGGTGCCGGGGGCCAGGCCCTCCACCCACCGCCGGAACCGCCCGGGCAGCTCCTCGGCGATGGTCCGCAGCGGGCCGCCCGCCGCCTCCACCGCCATGAAAAAGTCGGCGGCAGTGGCATCCTTGTCATAGGCCCCGCAGTCGTCCAGCCACTGGTCCACCAGAAAGCCGCTCCCCATGGCCCGTCCGTTAAAATGGCCCAGGGCCTCCTCAAAGTCCGCCCAGATGTCCTCCGGGGTGAGGAAGGTCTCCAGGTGCCAGCGAAGATCACTGCGTTTCCCCATGGAATCCCGGAAGGCGTAGTAGCTGGACCGCACCCCATGCATGAGATCAAAGCCGTTGCCCAGAATATAGAGGGTCCGGTCGCTCTTTGGCCGGACGTCCTCCACGGGCACCGTCCGCCAGGCCGTCAGCTTCTCCTCAAACCGGGTCTGCTCCTCCGCCTTCTTTTTCTGCCAGGCCGCGTTTTCCCGCTCCTCCGCCGCCTTCCGGCGGCGCTCCTTCACCGCCACCCGGCAGTCCGGACAGCGCTTGGGGGCGGCCCAGCCCAGATCCCGGTACCGGTCCTGCTCACAGCTCCGGAACAGAAACTGCCCGCCGCAGTCGGTGCAGATACACACCCGAGTCTCTCCGCCCATAGATGCTCCCCCTCTCCTGAGGCCCGAAACGGGCCGCAACGCATATGAAAAAAAGTCGGAGCAAGCGATCAGACGCTTGCTCCGAAGTGGCACCCCCGGCGCGACTCGAACGCACTACATTCCGCTTAGGAGGCGGACCCTCTATCCCGGTGAGGTACGGGGGCATATGGTCCCTGGCGTGGGACGAACTTCATTTTAACCCAAAGCCGCCGGGCTGTCAACGGCGGCTTTGCCCCTTCTTTTTCCCCTCCTGTGAAAAAAAGTTGCGTTTTTCCTTATTTAGAGGTATAATACGTCGTTATGAATCCCGCGGCCACCCGACAGCACACTGCCGGGCGGTCTTGCCATATGAGGAGGAAGGTAAAAAGCATGCAGAATCAGAAATTGCGCAACGTCGCCATCATCGCCCACGTCGACCATGGCAAGACCACCCTGGTGGACGAGATGCTCAAGCAGGGCGGCGCGTTCCGCGAGAACCAGGCCGTGGCCGAGCGCGTCATGGACTCCAACGACCTGGAGCGCGAGCGCGGCATCACCATTCTGGCCAAGAACACTGCCGTGCAGTACGGCGACGTGAAGATCAACATCGTGGACACCCCCGGCCACGCCGACTTCGGCGGCGAGGTGGAGCGTATCCTCAAGATGGTCAACGGCGTCATCCTGCTGGTGGACGCCGCTGAGGGCCCCATGCCCCAGACCCGTTTCGTCCTCTCCAAGGCCCTGGAGCTGGGCCACCGGGTCATTGTGGTGGTCAACAAGATCGACCGCCCCGACCAGCGCATCCACGAGGTCTGCGACGAGGTCCTGGAGCTGCTGATGGACCTCAACGCCACCGAGGAGCAGTTCGACTCTCCCACCCTCTTCTGCTCCGGCCGCAACGGCACCGCCTCCTACTCCCCCGACGTGCCCGGCACCGACTTAAAACCCCTCTTTGACACCATCATCGACTATATCCCCGGCCCCGAGGCCGACGTGGACGCCCCCTTCCAGATGCTGGTCTCCTCCATCGACTACAACGAGTTCGTGGGCCGCATCGCCATCGGCCGCATCGAGCGGGGCACCGTGAAGCAGAACCAGGAGATCGCCGTGTGCAACTACCACGATCCCGACGCCGCCCCCCAGAAGGCCAAGGCCACTGCCCTCTACCAGTTCCAGGGCCTGAGCAAGGTGCCCGTCACCGAGGCCGACGCCGGCAACATCATCGCCATGAGCGGCATCGGCGACATCACCATCGGCGACACCATCTGCGCCCCCGACTGCGTGGAGCCCATCGAGTTCGTCAAGATCTCCGCCCCCACCATCGAGATGACCTTCTCCGTCAACGACTCCCCCTTCGCCGGCCGTGAGGGCAAGTTTGTCACCTCCCGCCAGCTCCGGGAGCGCCTTTTCCGGGAGACCCTCAAGGACGTGTCCCTCCGGGTCGCCGAGACCGACTCCACCGACTCCTTCAACGTGGCCGGCCGCGGCGAGATGTCCCTCTCCATCCTCATGGAGACCATGCGCCGCGAGGGCTACGAGTTCCAGGTCTCCCCGCCCCGCGTCCTGTACCAGGAGATCGACGGCAAGAAGTGCGAACCCATCGAGCGCCTGGTCTGCGACGTGCCCAGCGACGCCGTGGGCTCCGTCATCGAGAAGATCGGCTCCCGCAAGGGCGAGATGCTGGAGATGACCCCCGTGGGCAGCCGCATGAAGCTGGAGTTCCTGGTCCCCGCCCGGGGCCTCTTCGGCTACCGCAACGAATTCCTCACCGACACCAAGGGCGAGGGCATCATGGCCTCCGTCTTTGAGTGCTACGCCCCCTACAAGGGCGACATCGCCCGCCGCTCCAGCGGCTCCCTGGTCTCCTTCGAGACCGGCGAGAGCGTCACCTACGGCCTCTTCAA
Organism: Intestinimonas timonensis; assembly: GCF_900626145.1. Classification (GTDB taxonomy): domain Bacteria; phylum Bacillota; class Clostridia; order Oscillospirales; family Oscillospiraceae; genus Intestinimonas; species Intestinimonas aquisgranensis. Next base: position 878,856 of record NZ_LR130816.1, read on the forward strand.
CGCCCAGGAGCGCGGCGTCCTCTTCATCGGCGCGGGCGTGCCCGTCTACGCCGGCATGGTGGTGGGCGAGACCCCCAAGAGCGAGGATATCACCGTCAACATCTGCAAGAAGAAGCAGCTGACCAACATGCGCGCCGCCGGAAGCGACGAGGCCCTCCGCCTCACCACCCCCCGGCAGATGTCCCTGGAGCAGTGCCTGGAGTTCCTGGCCGACGACGAGCTGCTAGAGGTCACCCCCGAGTCCCTCCGCCTCCGCAAGCGCATCCTCAGCCACGCCGACCGCATGAAGGTCCTCAAGGGCAACAAGTAAAACACCCGATATACAAAAAGACCTTCCGTCTCCAGACGGAAGGTCTGAGCCTGTCGACAAAGTCGACAGGCTCTCTCAAAAATGCAGGCATTTTTTCGAAAAGATGCAGGCCGCTGCATCGCACTCGCTTCGCTCGCACGTTTGCGGCCTGAGCAGTGTTTTTTCCGAGGCACATGTCCCCGGAAAAAACAGACTGTACTTGATTCCGTCGTCTGCGGACGACGGAACTCTGCGAGGCTCTTGCACAAAATCTGACGTATATGCCCTTTTTCGACAACCTGAGACCTTCCGTCTCCCGACGGAAGGTCTTTTTGTATATGCTTCGGCTCAGGTGCGCACGAAGTACCGTACGCCCTCCCGGATCACGATGTCCATACGGCCCACGTCCACCAGATACTCCGCCATGGCGTCGATGTTGCGGGCGTAGAGGGCCGCCTTCTCCACGTGGGTGGTGAGCAGCTGCTTCTTCCGGTAGTAGGCCAGGCACAGCTGGTCCATGCTCACCGGCTCCGGCGAGAGCTCCAGCAGGTCCTCGCACAGCCGGTCCAGGGCGGCCAGGTTGGCGTCCACCAGGCCGGGCAGGTCCTCCGTCACCCCCTGGTGGGCCACCACGCACACCGCACAGGGCGTGCGCCGCAGCTTCTCCATGCTCTGCCGGGCCTCCTCGTGGAGACCGTGATAGGGAAGCTTGGCGCTCTCCAGCACATGCCCCGCCATGAGGGCGTCGGCGGTGTAGAGGACCCCGTCGGGGGTGATGGTGCAGATGTGGTCGGGGGTGTGGCCGGGGGTGTGGACCACCTGGAGGGGCACCGAGCAGAACTCCATGATCCCGTCCCGCACCCCCACCGCCTCGTCCACCGGACCCAGCAGGTGGCCGTTCCGGTGCTCCAGGCTCCGGGGGGTAAAGGCGTTGTACACCGCCTTGTACATGGTGAGGCTGGCGCTGAGGGCGGCCTCACCCAGGGGCAGGCAGATCCTGGCCCCGTACCGCTTGCGCAGGTAGTGGTTGTTGCCGGCGTGGTCCACATGGGCGTGGGAGCAGAACACCCCCACCGGGGTCAGTCCCGCCCCCTCCAGAGCGGCGGTGAGGGCCTCTCCCTCGAAGGCGTGGCCGCTGTCCAGCAGCACGCACTTGTCCCCGGGCAGGCGCACCAGGGGGATGAGCTCCGCCCCCTCCAGGCACCAGGTATCTCCCTTGATCTGCTTCAGCTCCAAGCCGCCTCGCTCCTTTCGATCCAGGCGCTGCCCAGCACCACGTCCCCCTCATAGAAGACGGCCAGCTGGCCCGGCGTGGGCGCCCGGGCGGGCTCCGTGAGCTGCACCTCCACCCGCTCCCCGGCCCCGGGGAAGAGCACGGCGGGGGTCTCGGTCCGGGAGTGGCGCAGCCGTACCGTCACCTCCATGGGGCCGTCCAGGCCGTCGGCGGCGATCCAGTTGGGCCGCACACAGATCACCTGCCGGGCCATGAGGTCGCTGCCGTCGGAGAGGGTAACGGTGTTATGGACGGGGTCGATGGCGGTGACGAAGTACCGGTGGGGACCCGACACCCCCAGGCCGCGGCCCTGGCCGATGGTGTAGTGGTGATAGCCCTTGTGGCGGCCCAGCACGTTGCCGTCCTGATCGATAAAGTCCCCCGGCGGCGGGGTGCCGCCCCGGCGGTCCAGCCAGGCGGCGTAGTCCCCGTCGGGGATGAAGCAGATCTCCATGGAGTCGGGCTTCTGGGCCACAGACAGACCCAGCTCCGCCGCCATGGCCCGGACCTGGACCTTCTCATAGGGCCCCAGGGGGAAGACCACCCGGCGGAGAATGGTCTGGGTCAGCCGGGAGAGCATGTAGGACTGGTCGTTGGCGGGCATACCCTTGCGCAGCAGCACCCGGCCGTCGGGGCCGGGGGTGACCCGGGCGTAGTGGCCGGTGGCCACGTACTGGGCGCCCTCCGCCTCGGCCACGTCGATGAGGGAGGGGAATTTCACCAGGGGGTTGCACCGGGCGCAGGGGAGGGGGGTCCGCCCCGCCAGGTACTCCCGGTGGAAGTCGGCGCAGACAAAGTGCTCCAGCAGATCCCGGATGTCCACGGTCCGGAAGGGGAGGGACAGGCTGTCCGCCAGGGCGGCGGCGGCCTCACCGCCCCCCAGACCGATGTCCAGAAAGACGCAGCTGACGTCATAGTTCTCCCGAAGCAGGGCGGCAGATACGGCGGAGTCCACCCCGCCGGACAGGCCCAGGATCAGTTTTGGCTTCATAGATACCTCCATAAAATGGGGTGAGGATGGGGTTCAGGGGGCGGACAGGACCTGTTGGACAAAGGACTCCTTGCCCTGGGTATACCGCTGGCGGTCATCGGGATATTGGGCGGCAAGCTGCTCCTTCAGCGCCTGATAGGCCTGCCGCAGCTGGGGATTTTGGATCAGCCGGTCCCGGAACAGGATCTGGCCCCGCCAGGAGGCCGAGCCGTACACCTCACAGTGGAGATAATGGGTCCGGCACTCCTCCGGACCCTTGGCAAAGAACAGGCGCTCCGGGGTCCCGCTCTTGGGTCGGTAGACATAACCCAGCTCCTCCAGGGGTCGGACCAGAGAGGCGGCATCCTCCATGGTCCACAGGCCCACCGCGATGTCCAGAATGGGCTTGGCCTTCAGGCCGGGGACCGACGTGCTGCCGATGTGCTCGATGGCCGCCGCCCTTTCGCCCAGTACCACGGCCAGGCGTGCACGTTCCGCCTGGAAGATCTGCTCCCATTCCGAGTCGTATTCCGACAGGCGCACATCCGTGCGTCTCATGCCAAGGCTCATGGCATCTGACCACCTTTCTTTGCTCCATCATGCGGGGAATTTATACCTCTTTTGCGCGGGGCGCGACGACCCCGGCTCGCCTGTGAGACCTTCCCCCTGGAAGGGGGAAGGTGGCATGGCCGGAGGCCATGACGGATGAGGGTGCGTGGGATAGAAAATCTCCCTTTTCTTCTGTCCGGCGCCCCCCTCATCCGCCCCAGTGTACGCACTGGGGCACCTTCCCCCCACAGGGGGGAAGGTTTTGTGGCGGACCATTTGCCTTTCTTTTACCCGTTCCGGTGCTCCAGCCAGATCATCAATGCCGCCACGTCGGCAGGGCTGACGCCGGAGATGCGGCTGGCCTGCCCCAGGCTCAGGGGACGGATCTGCTGGAGCTTCTGGCGGGCCTCCAGACGCAGCACCGAAATCTCCATGTAGTCCAGGTCCGGGGGCAGGGGACGGGTCTCCAGCTTGCGCATCTCCTCCACCTGCCGCTGCTGCCGGGCGATGTACCCCTCGTACTTGAGGGCGATCTCCACCTGCTCGGTGACCTCCGACCGCAGGTGGGGCCGGTCGGGGTCGAAGGGGGCGAGGTCGGCATAGCCCACCCTGGGCCGCCGGAGGAGGTCGGCCAGCCTTGCCCCGTCCCGGGCGGGGGACTCCCCCCGCTGGGTGAGTATATCGTTGAGCATGGGGGAGGGGGCCACCCCCGTGCTCATGAGCCGCTTGACCTCCTTGTCCACGGCGGCGTACTTCTCCAGCACCCGCCGGTAGCGCTCGTCGGAGACCAGGCCGATCTCGTGACCCACCGGGCACAGCCGCCGGTCGGCGTTGTCCTGGCGGCAGAGGAGCCGGTACTCCGTCCGGGAGGTCATCATACGGTAGGGCTCGTTGGTGCCCTTGGTCACCAGGTCGTCGATGAGCACGCCGATATAGCCCTGGTCCCGGGTGAGCACCATGGGGGGGCGGCCCAGCAGCTTCAATGCGGCGTTCACCCCCGCCACGAAGCCCTGGACGGCGGCCTCCTCATACCCCGAGGAGCCATTGAACTGCCCCGCCCCGTAGAGCCCCGGCACCTTGATGTGCTCCAGGGTGGGGTAGAGCTCGGTGGGGTCGCAGCAGTCGTACTCGATGGCGTAGGCGCACCGGGTCATCTCGGCCTCCTCCAGGCCGGGGATGGTGTGGAGCATCTCCACCTGGACCTCCTCGGGGAGGGAGGAGGAGAAGCCCTGGATGTAAAGCTCCTCCGTGTCCAGCCCCATGGGCTCGATGAAGAGCTGGTGCCGGGGCTTGTCGGCGAACCGGACCACCTTGTCCTCGATGGAGGGGCAGTACCGGGGTCCCACCCCCTCGATGACCCCGGAGAAGAGGGGGGAGCGGTCCAGATTCCGGCGGATGACGTCGTGGGTGGCCTCATTGGTATAGGTGAGGTAGCACACTGCCCGGTTTTCCGGCGGGGTCTGGGTCTCAAAGGAGAAGGGGACCACCGTCTCGTCGCCGGGCTGGAGCTCCATTTTGGAAAAGTCCACGCTGCGGCGGTTCACCCGGGGGGGCGTCCCCGTCTTGAACCGGCGCAGGCTCACCCCCAGGCTTTGGAGGCTCTGGGTGAGGGGGAGGGCGGCGGAGAGGCCGTCGGGGCCGGAGTCCCGGGTGACCTCCCCCACGATGGTACGGCCTCCCAGGTAGGTGCCGGTACACACCACGGCTGCCCGCACAGTATAGACGGCGCCGGTGGCCGTTTTGACGCCGGAGACAGCGCCTTTTTCATCGGTGATGACCTCCACCACCTCGGCCTGCTTCACCCACAGGTTCTCCTGAAGCTCCAGGGTGTGCTTCATGATCTTCTGGTACTCCCGGCGGTCGGCCTGGGCCCGGAGGGACCACACGGCGGGACCCTTTCCCTTGTTGAGGACCCGGTACTGGATGCAGGCCTTGTCGGCCGCCCGGGCCATCTCGCCGCCCAGGGCGTCCAGCTCCCGGACCAGGTGGCCCTTGCCGGTGCCGCCGATGGCCGGATTGCAGGGCATGTTGCCCACCGCGTCCAGGTTCACCGTGAAGCACAGGGTCCTCAGCCCCAGCCGGGCGGCGGCCAGAGCCGCCTCGATGCCCGCGTGGCCGGCGCCGATGACCGCAATGTCATATTCTCCCGCGAAATAGTCCATGGATGGGTCGGAGCTCCTTTTTGTGGGGATTGGGGGGTGGACCCGGTCGGTCTCTTCTAATGGATACCCCTCTGGGGTAGCGGTGTGTAGGGGCGGCCTTTGGTCGCCCGCTCTGCCTGGTTCCACTACGGCGGGCGGCCACAGACCGCCCCTACGGAAAACGGCGCAAAAGGGACGCAGCGTCCTCAGTCGTGCTCGATATAGTAGGGCTTCATGAGGCTGGGCTGCTCGGTGGAGTCCTTCACCGCCCCGCTCTTCATGGGCATCATGGGCCGTCCGCCCCGGGGTCCGTGGCCCCGGTCATGGCGGCGCTTGGACTGGGCTTTCGGCGCGGGGGCCGCCTTGGGCGGCTGGGCCTCCCGGACCTTCCGCTCCGCCTGGCTCTGGGGAGCGGCGTGCTCCCCACCCTTCTTTTTCTTCTTCCGGCGGCGGGAGCGGCTCTGGCCCTCCTCCGCCTTCACCGGCTCCGGCTTCACCGGAGCCTTGCAGGGGGCCAGCAGCCGGGCGGTGGCGTCCATGATGTGGTCGGAGGACAGGGGGTCGGGCCGGTAGAAGTCGTGGTACTCCTCCCGCTCGGGACCGGCGCTCCGCTCGGGCAGCACCGTGTCCAGCACGCCGGGGCCCTCCGCCTTCTTCCAGCGGGGCTCCCGCTTCTTCTTGGGGGCGGGGGTAGGCGCAGGGGCGGGCGCGGCGGTCTTGGCCGCCTGAGCGGCCGCCTTCTGCCGCTTCTTCTCCTCGGCCGCCGCCTTGTTGGCGGCGTCCCGGGCACGGCGGCGCTCCTTGGCGGCGGCACGGGCCTCGGCGTCTTCGGCGTTCACCGTGCGGCCCTTGGCGTCCTTGGCCACCTCAAAGACCTGCATGGGCCAGGGGTGGCCCCCCAGCACCGGGATGGAGCGGCCAATGAGCTTTTCAATGCCCTTTAAATACTCCTTCTCGGCGAAATCGCAGAAGGAGACGGCGGTGCCGCCGTGGCCCGCCCGGCCGGTACGGCCAATGCGGTGGACGTAGGTCTCGGGCACCTCCGGCAGGTTGTAGTTAAAGACATGGGAGAGCTCCTCGATGTCGATGCCCCGGGCGGCGATGTCGGTGGCCACCAGGCACTTCACCCGCCCGGCCTTGAAGTCGGAGAGGGCCTGCTGCCGGGCGGTCTGGGACTTGTTGCCGTGGATGGCGGCGGCGGAGATGCCCGCCTTGTTGAGGTCGGCGGCCACCTTGTTGGCGCCGTGCTTGGTGCGGGTAAAGACCAGGGCGTTTTTCACTCCCAGCTCCTCCACCAGGTAGGCCAGGAGCTTGGACTTGTTGCCCTTGTCCACGAAGCACACCTTCTGGTCGATGACCTCCACCGGGGAGGACGCCGGGTCCACCTCCACCTTGGCGGGGTCGTGGAGGAGGGCGTCCACCAACTCCATGACCTCGGGGGGCATGGTGGCCGAGAAGAAGAGGGTCTGTTTCTTCTCAGGGAGCAGCTTCAGGACCCGGCGCACGTCGTGGATGAAGCCCATGTCCAGCATGCGGTCGGCCTCGTCCAGGACGAAGATCTCCACCCGGCTCAGGTCCAGCAGGCCCTGGCCCTGGAGGTCCAGCAGGCGGCCGGGGGTGGCCACCAGGATATCCACGCCCTTTTTCAGCTTCTCCACCTGGGGCTTCTGCCCCACGCCGCCGAAGATGACGGCGGAGCGCAGGGGCAGGTTGCGGCCATAGGCGGCAAAGGACTCCTGGATCTGGAGGGCCAGCTCCCGGGTGGGGGTGAGGATGAGAGAGCGGATATACCGGGGCCCCACCACCACGTCGGCGTTGAGCCGCTGGAGGATGGGGGTGGCGAAGGCGCAGGTCTTGCCCGTGCCGGTCTGGGCGCAGCCCAGCACGTCCCGGCCCTTCAGGGCGGGGGGGATGGCCTGGCGCTGGATGGGGGTGGGCTGGTCGTAGCCCTGGGCGGCAAGGGCCTTCAGAATGGGGGAGATGAGCCCTAATTCCTTAAAATCCATATGGTTGTCGTTCCTTCTCTTCGATTTTTGTTCCAAAATGCGGGGAAAGGCGCCCTTATTTGAGGGCGTGCAGCACCTGCTCCACCGTCTCCTCCAGGGTCTGCCGGTCCACCGCCACGGTGAGGTCGGCGTACTTCTGGTAAAGAGGAGAGCGGTAGTCATAGATGTGGGCCAGGGTCTCACCCGGCGCCATGGCGATGCCCCGGGTGCTGATGTTGTGGAGCCTGCGCTCCAGCTCCTCAAGCGGCAGCTGCAAATAGACGATACGGCCCAGGTCCTTCAGGTGCTCCATGGCCCCGTCCCGGCACACCACGCTCCCCCCCGTGGCGATCACCGTACGGTCACAGTCCACCGAGCCGATGGCGGCGGCCTCCCGGTCCAGGAAGGCCTCCACCCCCAGCTCGTCCACCAGGTCCTGGAGGAGACGCCCCTCCCGCTCCTGGATGACCAGGTCCGTATCCAAAAACGCGTAGCCCAGGGTCTTGGCCAGGAGCACGCCCACGGTGCTCTTGCCCGCCCCGGGCATGCCGATGAGTATGATATTGTTCATGTCCTACCTCTCTAGTCTCTCAGAAAAGTCAAAACCATATCAGGCTATTATAGCAAAAAAATGCCGCCGTGGCAACCATCGTCCACGGCGGCAGGGGGTCTTTTTCCGTTTTATGTTCAGTTCTTGGCGATCTCAATGGCCACGGGAGGGGTCTTTTCGTTGTCTAGGGTGCCGGTGTACACCACGGTCACATTGTCGCCCTCGGCGATGCCGTCCACATTCAGATCCTTGGCGAAGTCGAATATGTGGTACTCGTCGTCCACCAGCAGGGTGAGGAAGTCCCCGATCTTGTTGACCACACCGGAGATCACGTGCTCCTCCTCGTTGGTGGCGGCGGTCTCGGCGGGAGCGGTCTCGTCCACGGGGGCAGTCTCATCCATGGGGGTGGTGTCGGTCACAGGGGTGGTGGTCTCCACCGGAGCGGTGGTGGCGGGGGCGGGGCTCTCCTTGGCGGTCTTACCTCAGGCGGCCAGGCTCAGCGCCATGACACCCACCAACAGAACAGCAGCAGTACGTTTCATAATTTTGTTTCCTCATTAGATCGGTCCGTTGGTTGGAACGGGAGAGGGGGGCTCTCCCGTGTGAAGGAAACGATACCACAACTTTTTTAAGAAAAAAGTAGCCGAATTCTTACGTTCTTCTTGCGTCTCCTGGTACTTTCCAGGGTTGGAAAATTTTTTGGAGGAACCTGAATGGATGGGCCTGTCCCCGTCGTATTAGAGTCAGAAGGGCAAAGCGCCCACCCGGAAAAGGAGGTCTTTGATATGAAAAAGGCATTGGCAGGACTGTTGATTTTTGGTATGGTAGGTGCAGCGATGGTGGTGCCCGCCGCGGCGGCGGGCCATCACGGCGGCGGCCACGGCGGCTGTCACCGGACGTGGACGGCCACCCAGACCGCCGTCTGCCCCTGGTCAGGGGAGGACTGCCCCTGGGGCGGCGACTGTGACGGCTGGTGCGTCAACGGCGGCGTCTGCGACGGCACCGGCTGGGCCCGGCACCACGGCTGACATTGAGGGCAATGGGGTGAGGAGATGCGAAGCGAGGAGGAGGTGGTCCGGGCCATGGACACCTACGCCGACCTGGTGCGGCGGCTGTGCCTGGTCCGGCTGAAGAGCCGGGAGGACACCGAGGACATCTTCCAGACCGTCTTTCTCAAATACCTTCAGCATACCAAGCCCTTCGCAAATGCCGAGCACGAGAAGGCCTGGTTCATCCAGGTCACCCTGAACGCCTGCCGGGACCTGCTGCGGTTCTGGGCCAGACGGCCTACCGTCCCCCTGGAGGCGCTCGCCGCCCAGGCCGCGCCGGAGCCGGAGGACCGGTCGGTGCTGGAGGCGGTGCTCTCCCTGCCGGAGAAGTACCGGGACGCGGTGTACCTCCACTACTACGAGGGCTACTCCGCCCCCGAGATCGGGGATCTGCTGGGCAAGAACACCAATACCGTCTACACCCTCCTCACCAGGGCCCGTGCCCTGCTGCGGGAGAAGCTGGGAGGTGAGGAGGATGGATGAGCGCATCCGGCGGGCCTTTGACGCCGTCCGGGCCGACGAGGACCTGAAGCAAAAGACCCTGGACGCCCTGGAGCGGCGGCAGACCCGGTCCACCCCCCGGCGGCGGCCTCTGGCCGTGGCCTTTGCCGCCCTGGCCCTGGTGGTGCTCACCACTGCCGGGGGACTGGCCTATACCACCCCCGCCGCCGCCGTCAGCGTGGACGCCGACGCCTCGGTGGAGCTGGCCGTCAACGCCTTCGGTCGGGTGGTGGGGGTGCGGTGCTATGACGACGACGCCCAGGCCGTGGTGGACGCCACCCCCGTCCTCCACCACGCCTGGACCCAGGCCGCCGCCGCCCTCTCCGATGCCCTCTCCGGCACCGACGGGGCCACCGTCACCGTCTCCGCCGACAGCGGCCACTGTGAGCGGCTCCTCTCCGACGGCGGGGCGGCCGGGCTCACCTGCTACGCCCTGGACCCGGAGACCGCCCAGGCCGCCCGGGATGCCGGGCTCTCCCTGGGCAAGTACCGGGCTTACCTGGCCCTCTCCGCCCTGGACCCCACCGTCACCCAGGATGAGGCCGGGGAGATGACCATGGGGGAGATCCAGCAGTGCATCGACGCCTGTGAGGGCCACGGCTCCGGCCAGGGCCAGCAGGGGAGCGGTCAGGGCAATGGACAGGGCAGCGGCCAGACCCAGACCGCCGGGGAGACCACCTCCGCCGGTCAGGGCGAGGGCGGCCACCACGGCCAGGGCCATGGCCACGGCTACGGACACGAGTAGGGCGTAACCAGCGCCCCAGTATCACTTGATTTTGTGGGGCGCGACGACCCCGGCGCGCCCCACAACAATGAACATCCTGACGGAGGCGCAAACCACACTTTAAGTCCCCCCTCATCCGGCGGCTAACGCCGCCACCTTCCCCCAGGGGAAGGCTTTCGGGCGGATGCTATCCGCCCCTACCCTAATCCCAGCGGCGTAGTTTGGTGCGCCCCACAATAAAAGGACAAAAACCGCCCCGCGTGCTGCCTGACGGCAGGGCGCGGGGCGGTCTGCTGTTTATTGCTTTTTGTAAGGGTTCTGGCTGAGCTCGGCGGCCCGGGCGCTGAGGAGCCGGGGGAACCGCCAGAAGAAGAGACTGCCGGTGACGATGGCCGCCAGGATGTCGGCGGAGGGCTCGGCCAGGAAAACGGCCAGCACCTTGTTCTCCAGGAAGTGGGGCAGGATGAAGATGAGGGGGATGAGCAGGATGATCTTCCGCAGCAGGGCCAGGAAGAGGGAGATCTTGGCCTGACCCAGGGCCACGAAGGTCTGCTGGCAGGAATTCTGGATGCCCAGCATGAACATGCCGGCGGCGTACACCCGCAGGGTCCACACGGCGATCTCCACCAGCTCCGGCTTGTCGTTGAACATGGCCACGAACATGCCGGGGAAGAGTTCGATGGCCAGACAGGAGAGGGTACTGAAGGTGAGGGCGCAGATGAAGAGGAGGCGGAATGCCTTCTTCACCCGGTCCAGGTTGCCGGCGCCGTAGTTATAGCCCACGATGGGCTGGGCGCCCTGGGAGAGGCCCTGGAAGAGGAGGTAGAACACCTGCATGATGGAGGAGCAGATGGTCATGGCTCCCACCGCCGGGTCGCCGCCGTAGGCCTTCAGGGAGGAGTTGAAGGCGATGTTCACCAGGCTCTCGGTGGACTGCATGATGAAGGGGGAGACGCCCAGGGCCAGCACCGGGGTCAAGACCTTCCAGTCCAGCCGGGCGAAGCGGCGCTGGAGCCGCAGCTTGGTGCGCTTGCCCAGCAGGAAGCACACCACCCACACCGCGGACACTGCCTGGGCGGTGATGGTGGCCAGGGCAGCGCCGCTCACCCCCATGCCGAAGCCGAATATGAACACCGGGTCCAGCACGATGTTGATGACGGCGCCGATAAGCACCGTGGCCATGCCCACGGTGGAGAAGCCCTGGGCGGTGATGAAGAAGTTGAGGCCCAGAGAGAGCTCCACGAAGATGGTGCCCCAGAGGTAGATGGTGAGGTAGTCCAGGGCGTAGCCGATGGTGTTCTCCGTGGCGCCGAAGAGGAGGAGCATGGGCTCCTTCACCATCTGGAGCACCACGGTGAAGACCACCGACAGGATGACCAGCAATGTGGCGCAGCTGCCCAGGATGCGGTTTGCCCCCTCCGGGTCGCCGGAACCCATCCGCACCACCGCCCGGGAGCCGCCTCCCATACCCACCAGGGCCGAGAGGGCGGAGACGAACATGATGACCGGGAAGCAGACGCCCAGGCCGGTGAGGGCCAGGTCGCCTACCCCCTCGATGTGGCCGATGTACATCCGGTCCACAATGTTGTAGAGGGCGTTGACCAGCTGGGCCGTCACCGTGGGCACTGCCAGCCGCAGCAGCAGCTTCCCTACCGGGTCCCGGCCCAGATCATTTTCCCGTTTTTCCTTGCGCACCGCGCAGCAGCTCCTTTCCGTGTCTCCCGGCCCCGCCGGGTCAGTTGGGTTCCTCGTTCTCCAAAAAGTAGGTGGCCTCCATGTCGGCCACGCTCAGGGCGAAGGCCAGAGGGTACTGCTGAAACGCCTGGCCCACCAGGCGCTTGTCCTCCTCCCCGGAAAAGCCCATGTGCCACCGGATGGCCATGGCCTCCTCCCGCCTGAGCTTCATGAAGCCGGAGATGATGTACACCGACTTCTCCCCGTGGCCGTAGGGCAGCTTATCCTCATAATAAAAGGTGGGCACCGACTGCCACTTGCCGTCGGGCCCCTTCACGTTCCGGGTGCCCTGGCGGTAACAGCCGATCTTGCACAGGTCGTGGAGCAGCGCCGCCACCGCCACGCTCTCGGCGGGCACCTCCACCCCGTAGAGCTCCTGCACCCGCTCCCGGGCCAGGTACTCCGTGAGACAGTGGTAGACGTTGACGCTGTGGTCGCACAGTCCCCCCTCATAGGCCCCGTGGTACCGGGCCGAGGCGGGGGAGGTGAAGAAGTCCGACTTGTTTTCCAGATAGTCCAGCAGGGCGTCGGCCCCCTCCCGGTGGATGTTGGCGGTATAGATCTCAATAAATTCTTCCTTGGCGGACATAAAATACCTCCTGAAAGCCTTAAACCAGGCCTGAAATCGTCTGGGCAGCCACGGCAAAGAGGGGCAGGGTGATGACCGAGAGCAGGGTGGTGAGGGTGACCAGCTGGGCGGCGGTGGCGGTGTCCCGGCCGAAGCGCTGGGCGAACATGCCGGTGGCTCCGGCGGTGGGCACCGCGCACAAAATGACGCAGGCGCAGTAGGACATGGCGGGCAGGTGGAGGGGCATGAGCAGCACCAGGGGGATGAGGGGGGCGATGAGCAGCCGCACCGCTGCCGCGCTGTAGAGCTTCCGGCTGGTGAAGCTCACCTTCAGGTCGGCGCCCGCCATCTGGGCGCCGATGACCACCATGGCCAGGGGGGTGTTCAGGTCGGCCATGAAGCTCACGGCGTTGTTCACCATGGAGGGGAGCCGCAGCCCGGAGAAGAAGAGGAAGCCGCCGATGACGGCGCCCACGGTGGCGGGATTCACCAGGATGGCCCGGGGACCCACCTTGCCCCCCATGGTCTTGGCCCCCTGGGTCCACAGCAGGAAGTTGAAGGACACGGCGGAGACCACCCCGAAGAGCATGGCGTCCTGGCCCAGGATGGCGTGGACTAGGGGGATGCCCATGAAGCCGTTGTTACCATAGGTCATGCCGAAGCGGAGGGGGGCCTTCCGGTCGGGCCCCTCGTTTCGGAAGCACATCTGGGCCACCGCCATCCCCAGAAGGGTGGAGGCGGCGTACACCACAAAAAAGACCCCCAGGGTCTCCACCATGCCGGGCACACGGTCCACCTCAAAGGCGTTGATCATCAGGCAGGGGGTGACCACGTAGAGCACCAGGGTGGACATCTGGGAGACGCCGTCGGTGTGGAGCTTGCCCAGCTGGGCCATGACGAAGCCCACGCCCATAAGTAAAAACAGGGTGACCACCTGACTGGCCACCACGAAAAAATTCCCAATAAACTCCATTTCTTCCGGTCCCCCGCCCTCGTTTTCATACAGAGTTTATTATAACCGACCCATTCCCCCCTGTAAAGGGCGGTGAGGTTGACAAAATCCCAAAAACGGGCATATACTGATTCTTACCTTTAATGGAAACCACACGAGAGAGGACGGCATATATGACCCCTGAACAGATGCGGCGCAGCGGCTACCTGCGCATCTTCACCTCCTACTACAGGCCACACCTGGCCATCTTCCTCCTGGACATGGCCTGCGCCCTGGGCATCTGCCTGGTGGACCTGATGTTCCCCACCGTCACCCGCCAGGTGCTGGAGACCACCCTCCCCCAGGGCCTCTACCGCACCTTCTTCCTGGTGATGGCCGCCCTGGTGGCGGCCTACCTCCTCAAGGCCCTCTTCACCTATATCGTCACCTACTGGGGACACCTGCTGGGTGTGCGCATCGAGGCCGACATCCGCTCCGACCTCTTTTCCCACATGCAGGACCTGTCCTTCTCCTTCTACGACAAGAACCGCACCGGCCAGCTCATGAGCCGGGTCACCGGCGACCTCTTCGAGATCACGGAGCTGGCCCACCACGGCCCCGAGGACCTCTTCATCTCCACCGTCACCCTGCTGGGCGCCTTCTGCATCATGCTCACCATCCGCTGGGAGCTGGCCCTCATCGTCTTTGCCGTGGTGCCCCTCTTCCTCATCTTCACCATCTTCCAGCGCCGGCGCATGAGCCAGGCCTCCCTGGAGGTGAAGAAGAAGCTGGCCGGCATCAACGGCGAGCTGGAGTCATCCCTCTCCGGCATGCGCACCGCCAAGGCCTTCGCCAACGAAAACGCCGAGATCACCAAGTTTGAAAGCTCCAACGACCAGTTCCGCAGCGCCAAGCGGGGCTACTACCAGGCCATGGCCACCTACCACTCCGGCATGGAGCTGGCCATGGGCATCATGCCCGTGCTGGTCATCGCCGCCGGCGGCTACTTCCTCATGAAGGGGAGCATGGATTACATCGACATCCTCACCTTCTCTCTCTACGTCACCACCTTCATTACCCCCATCCGCAAGCTCTCCGCCTTCGTGGAGCAGTTCATGCAGGGCATGGCCGGCTTCAAGCGCTTCGTGGAGCTCATGCGCCTGGAGCCGGAGATCACCGACGCCCCCGACGCCCAGAGCGTGGAGCACGTCGACGGCGACATCCAGGTGGACGACGTCACCTTCCGCTACGAGAGCGATGGCGAGGACGTCCTCTCCCACGTCTCCCTCCACGTCAAACCCGGGGAGACGGTGGCGGTGGTGGGCCCCTCCGGCGGCGGCAAGTCCACCCTCTGCCAGCTCATCCCCCGGTTCTACGACGTGACGGAGGGGCGCATCACCATCGACGGCCAGGACGTCCGGGACCTGAAGCAGCACGACCTGCGCTCTCACATCGGCATCGTGCAGCAGGACGTCTTCCTCTTCGCCGGCACCATCTACGACAACATCGCCTACGGCCGCCCCGGCGCCACCGCCGAGGAGGTGGCGGAGGCCGCCAAAAAGGCGGAGATCTACGACGACATCATGGAGATGCCCGACGGCTTCCAGACCTACGTGGGGGAGCGGGGCGTCATGCTCTCCGGTGGCCAGAAACAGCGGGTGAGCATCGCCCGCATCTTCCTCAAGGACCCGGCCATCCTCATTCTGGACGAGGCCACCTCCGCCCTGGACTCCGTCACCGAGCACAAGATCCAGTCCGCCTTCGACGAGCTGGCCAAGGGCCGCACCACCCTCATCATCGCCCACCGGCTCTCCACCATCCGCTCCGCCGGGCGCATCATCGTCATCGACGACAACCACATTGCCGAGGAGGGCACCCACCAGGAGCTCATGGACAAAAACGGCGAGTACGCCTCCCTCTGGCGGGCACAGCAGTCGGTTTCGTCGTAACGTCAAACCTTCCCCCTTGCAGGGGGAAGGTGCTCCAGTGCGCACACTGGGGCGGATGAGGGTGGGCCGGTAAAACGGATTTCCCCTTCGTTCTATCTAACGTCCCCTCATCCGTCTGGCCTTCGGCCATCCACCTTCCCCCCTGAGGGGGGAAGGTTTTGGGGTGCACCGCTTTTGCGTGGGGCGCGACGACTCGGCGCGCCCCAGTACCGCCTTTCAAGTTCATCATTCTGAGGCGAAGCGGTCGAATCTGTCTCCCCCGTCTCCAGACGCCCCCAGTTCTATACTCAATGTTATTTCCAATCAAAATATTACCTTTTTGACAGCAAAGGAGCATCCTCATGGCAGAAGAAAAGACCAACGTCATGCGCGTTTTGGATCAGAAGAAGATCCCCTACACCACCCACAGCTACCCCCACAACGAGGGGGAGGCGGTGGACGGGGCCACAGTGGCCTCCATCCTGGGCCGGGACCCCGGTGAGGTCTACAAGACCCTGGTGACCCGGGGCGCCTCCAAGGCCAACTACGTCTTTGTGGTGCCCGTCCTCTCCGAGCTGGACCTCAAGAAAGCGGCCAAGACCGTGGGGGAGAAGTCCATCGAGATGATCCACGTCAAGGAGCTCACCCCCCTTACCGGCTATGTCCGGGGCGGCTGTTCCCCCATCGGCATGAAGAAGCGGCTCAAAACCGTCATCGACGCCTCCGCCCAGGACCACGCCGCCATTCTGGTGAGCGCCGGCAAAATCGGCTATCAGGTGGAACTCTCTCCCGACGCCCTGGTGGGGCTCATCGGCGGCCGCTATGCCGACGTGGTGAAGGCCGATGAATAAGACGGAGCTCCTCACCAAGCTCGCCGCCGACGCCGACGAACGGCTGGTGCTGGCCCGGGTGATGGACAAGCTGGAGTTCACCCAAAACCGCTCCGTCCCCGCCCACACCTTCTTCCTCACCCTGGCCCAGCAGGAGGCGGCGGAGCGGCTCATCGCCGCCTGCGGCCACCCGGCCCACCTCTTCTGGGGCGGCTGGGAGAAGGCCGAGCGGAAGCTGGTGGCCTTCCTGCCCGACTGGATGGAGCCGGAGGACTTCACGGATTCCGAGGACGCACCCATCACCGCCCTCACCCTCACCCCCTCCGGGGAGGAAAAACTGACCCATCGGGACTACCTGGGGGCCATTCTGGGCCTGGGCCTCACCCGGGAGAAGATCGGCGACCTGCTGGTGGGGGAGGGGGTCTGTCAGGTCCTCCTCCTGCGGGAGGTGGAGCACGTGCTCCTCACCCAATTAGACCAGGTGGGACGGGCCAGGGTGAAGGTGACGGCCTGCCCCCTCTCGGAGCTTCAGCCCCCGGAGCAGAAGACCAAAATCATCCGGGACACGGTGGCCGCTCTGCGGCTGGACGCCGTGGCCTCCACCGGCTTCTCCCTCTCCCGGAGCAAGATGGCCAGCCTCATCTCCTCCAAAAAGCTCACCCTCAACGGCCGGGAGTGCGACAAGCCCGACCGGCTGGTGGAGGAGGGGGACGTGCTCACCTGCCGTGGCCTGGGCAAGTGTGTGCTCACGGAGGTGTCCGGCACCTCCAAAAAGGGCCGCATTATGATCGTCATGGAACGCTATTTATAAAAGGAGGACTGCCCCATGGAGCAGCACAAGATCGACCGCATCAACGAGCTGGCCCGGAAGGCCAAGGCCGACGGACTCACTCTGGAGGAGGAGGCCGAGCGGGAGGGCCTGCGGGCCGAGTTCCGGGCCGCCATCCGGGAGAGCCTTACCGCCCACCTAGACAACACCTATATCATGGACGAGAAGGGCAACAAGACCAAGCTGAAGAAGAAGTCCTAAGTTCTTTTTCTTGAAAGAAAAAGAACCAAAAAGAACTTTAATCTTTAATCCTTTGGGCGCTGTGGGGGAATGCCGGACTATGGTCTGCTCTCTCACGTGAAAGGAGTGCTTTGGGATGAAAGTCACCGCGCTGATCGAGAATACCACCCCCGACGACGCCCTGCGCTGTGAGCACGGTCTCGCCCTTTTCATCGAATACGACGGCTGGCGCTGCCTGCTGGACGCCGGGGCCTCCGCCGCTGGGCTGGAAAACGCCCCCGATCTGGGGGTGGACCTGTCTAGGGTCGACGCCGCCGTCCTCTCCCATGGCCACTACGACCACTCCGGCGGCTTCCCCGCCTTTTTCGTTCAGAATACCACCGCCCCCCTCTACCTGCGGCCCCAGGCCGCTGAGGAGAGCTGGCAGATCCGCAAGGACGGGGAGCGGAAGTACCTGGGGGTGCCCCCGGAGCTGCTGCGGTGGAAAACCCGGCTGCGCTCCGTCACCGGGCCCGGGGAGATCCACCCCGGGGTATGGCTCCTGCCCCACACCACCCCCGGCCTGGAAAAGCGGGGGGAGAAGGTGGCCATGTACCGCCAGGGCCCCGATGGCCTTGCCCCCGACGATTTCGCCCATGAACAGACTATGGTGGTGGTCCACGGGGAGGAGCTGGCCGTGTTCAGCAGCTGCTCCCACGCCGGGGCGGACACCGTGGTGGAGGAGGTGAAGGCCGCCTTCCCCGGGAAATCGGTCCGGGCCTTCTTCGGAGGCTTCCACCTTATGGGGGTCGGCGGCGCCACCACCCTGGGCGTGCGGCCCGAAAAGGCCCAGGCCCTGGGGGAGCGGCTGCTGGCCCTGGGCGTCCGGGAGATCTGGACCGGCCACTGCACCGGCCGTCCCGCCTTCGACCTCCTGGTCCCCATACTGGGGGACCGCCTCCACTATCTCGCCACCGGCACCGTGGTCACCCTCTGGGAGGACTGAACACACAAAATCCGGTGATCGACACTTTTTCTACAAACTGAAAGGAGCCGCCCCTGCATGGCAGGGGCGGCTCCTTTTTACGTTTTTTGATCGCGAGCTTTCCGGCGGACGGAACACTTCACAACAGGAGGAACACCAGGCAGCGCCGCCACGTTCCGACGCCCACCCGCGCAGGCGGCGAAAAAATGTGGGATAGAACCACGGCTTTTCCCTGTTCGCCGGCGGAGTCTCCTGTGGACGGTGCTGGTGCTGGGCGGGGGGCGTAAAGACGGGCCGCCGGATTCCTATTTGGAGCCACTCAACCCGCTTGGGACCCCCTTTTTCTTTGGATTCCAAAACCCATTTCTTTTTCCAGCAGGGAAAAAGAAATGGGTTTTGAAAGCGTCTCTCCCATCCTTGCACGTAACAGAAAGGCAAAGAAACGAGACGTAAAACCACGCTGTAAGGCTCCCCCTCATCCGTCTGGCCTTCGGCCAGCCACCACGGGCTGAGGAAGAAGTGATTTCTTCTGACTGTCCACCGGACAGTCAGACCCCCAGGGGAAAGCTTAGAGGTGCTTTACTCCAGCTCGGCGCCGCCGGTATAGAGCTGGTAATACCGGCCCTTCTGGGCGATGAGGTCATCGTGGTCGCCCCGCTCGATGATGTGCCCACCCTCCAGCACCATGATGGCGTTGGAGTTGCGCACCGTGCTCAGCCGGTGGGCGATGACGAACACCGTCCGGCCCTCCATGAGGGCGTCCATGCCCTTCTGGATGATGCGCTCGGTGCGGGTGTCGATGGAGGAGGTGGCCTCGTCCAGGATCATCACCGGCGGGTCGGCCACCGCCGCCCGGGCGATGCCCAGCAGCTGCCGCTGGCCCTGGGACAGGTTGGCGCCGTCCCCGGTGACCATGGTCTGGTAGCCCTGGGGCAGCCGCCGGATGAAGGAGTCGGCGCCGGCGATTCTGGCAGCCTCGATGCAGTCGTCGTCGCTGGCCTCCAGGCGGCCGTAGCGGATGTTGTCCATGACGGTGCCGGTGAAGAGGTGGGTGTCCTGGAGCACCGCGCCCAGAGAGCGGCGCAGGTCGTCCTTCTTGATGGCCTTCACGTCGATGCCGCCGTAGGTGATGACGCCGTCCTGGATCTCGTAGAACCGGTTGACCAGGTTGGTGATGGTGGTCTTGCCTGCGCCGGTGGAGCCCACAAAGGCGATCTTCTGGCCGGGGTTGGCGAACACCGTCACATCGTGGAGGATCTGCTTGTCGGGGACATAGGAGAAGTCCACATGGCTCAGCCGCACCGCGCCGGTAAGCTGGGTGAGGGTGTAGCCCTCCTCCCGCTGGACGTCGCCCCGGATGCGGTGGAGACCGTAGGCCGGGTCGCCCTCGTTGGGGTACTTCCACGCCCACAGGGCGCCCTCGGTGCCCTCGGGGCACTCCACCAGCTCGTCGTTCTCGTCCTTCACCGCACGGGTGAGGACAAAGCGGTTGTTGTCGGGCACCTTCCAGGCCCAGTCGTGGACGTGGGCGCCCTGGGCGGCGGGGACCATGCGGCCCTGCTCATCCCGGACCACGGGCACCAGGGTGACAAAGCCCTCGTCCACCTCGCTCTTCTCGTCCATGCACTCGAAGATGCGCTCGGCACCGGCCAGGGCGGAGAGGATGGTGGTGATCTGCTGGGAGATCTGGTTCATGGGCTGGCCCACCTGGCGGCAGTAGTTGAGGTAGAGGGTGAAGGAGCCCAAGGGCAGCCCCATGACGATGGACAGCACACCGCCGAAGGCGGCGGTGAGGGCGTAGCCCACGTTCATGATGTTCATGGCGATGGGCATGATGGCGGTGGAGTAGAAGTTGGCCGCCGTGGCGGAGGCGCGGTAGCTCTCGTTGAGGCCGGCAAAGAGGTCCTTGGCCGCCTCCTCATGGGTGAAGGCCTTGACCACCTTCAGACCCTCGATGGTCTCCTGGATGTTGCCGTTCACCGCGCCCAGGTCGGCCTGCTGCTTCTGGTAGTAGCGCCGGGACCGGCCGCCGAAGACCTTGAACACCAGGAAGGTGGCGCCCAGGGTGAACACCGACACCAGGAAGAGGAGGGGGCTCACCGTAAGCATGACCACCACGATGCCCACGAACATGAGCACGCTGGAGAAGAGGGAGACCACGCTCTGCTCCAGAGCCAGCTGGACGTTATCGGCGTCGTTGGTGAAGCGGCTCATGAGCTCGCCGTGGGGGTGCTTGTCGAAATAGGAGAGGGGCAGGGTCTGCATGTGGTCGAAAAGCTCCTTGCGCAGGCGGTTGGTGCCCCGCTGGGCCAGCTGGACCATGATGCCCGACTGGCCGTAGGTGCACACCCAGCCCACGGCGTAGATGCCCAGGAGCTTGAGGACGTCGGAGAGGAGGTCGGCGGGGGAGGTGTAGACGCCCCCGGCGATGTTGTTGATGATGACCAGGTTGATGAAGCTGGAACCGGCGATGTTGGTAAAGACCGATCCCAGGAGACAGACCAGGACGATGAGGAGGGGCCACTTCTTCTGGGCCAGGTAGCCCATGAGCCGGACGATGGTCTTGCCCAGGTTCTTGGGCTTCTGGAAGCCGCCCCGGGCGCCCCGGCCGCCGGGACCGCCGGGGCCGCCCGGTCCAGGCATGTTGTGCTGATTCTGCTGGGCCATTATTCCTGCACCCCTTCCTGCTGAGACTGGTAGATCTCCTGATAGATGCCGCACCGGGCCATGAGCTCGTCATGGGTGCCGATGTCGGCGATCTTTCCGTCGTCCAGCACCAGGATACGGTCGGCGGACATGACGGAGGAGATCCGCTGGGCGATGATGATGACGGTGGTGCCCGCCAGGTTCTCCTTGAAGGACTGACGGATCTTGGCGTCGGTGGCGGTGTCCACGGCGGAGGTGGAGTCGTCCAGGATGAGGACCGCCGGGTGGCGGAGCATGGCCCGGGCGATACACAGCCGCTGCTTCTGGCCGCCGGAGACGTTGGTGCCGCCCTGGGTCATCTGGGTATCGAAGCCGTCGGGGAAGGCCATGACGAAGTCGTAGGCCTGGGCGTTCTTGGCCGCCTGGATCATCTCCTCCTCGGTGGCGTCGGCCCGGCCCCACAGGAGGTTCTCCCGGATGGTGCCGGTGAAAAGGACGTTGTTCTGGAGCACCATGCCGATGCGCTTGCGCAGCTCCTCCAGGGGGTAGTCCCGCACGTCCACCCCGTCCAGCAGCACCGCGCCGCCGGACACGTCGTAGAAACGGGGGATCAGGTTCACCAGGGAGGACTTGCCGGTGCCGGTGCCGCCCACCACGGCGATGAACTCGCCGGGCTTGATGGTGAGGTCGATGCCGCTGAGCACGTTCTCACCGGTGCCGCCGGCGTCGTACTTGAAGTCCACGTTCTGGAACTCCACCTGGCCCTTGGCCTCGGGGAGCTCAGCGGGGGTGAGGGGACCGTCCTCGATGGAGGGCTCCGTCTCCAGCACCTCGTTGATCCGGCGGGCGCAGGCGATGGACCGGGAGAGCTGGAGGAAGCTCATGCCCAGCATCATGACGCTCATGAGGATCTGGAAGATATAGGTGATGAAGGAGGAGAGGTCGCCGATGAGCATCTCCCCGCCGATGACCTGGCCGCCGCCCAGGTAGAGCACCGCGGCGGTGGCGCCGTTCATGGCCATCATCATGATGGGGATCATGGCGATGACCCGCATATCCACGTTGATGGTGGCCTTGGTGAGGGCGTCGTTGGAGGCTTTGAACTTGGTCTTCTCATAGCCCTCCCGGACGAAGGCCTTCACCACACGGATGGCCACCAGGTTCTCCTGAATGGTGCCGTTGAGGGCGTCGATGCGCTTCTGGAGGACCTGGAAGAGCCGGTTGCACATGCACATCAGGACGCCGATGGCGATGACCAGCAGGGGGATGGTCACCAGCATGACCACCGCCAGCTCGGCGTTGATGCTGATGGCCACCGCCAGAGCCGCCACCAGCATCACCGGGGCGCGGACCAGCATCCGCAGGGCCATGGTCACCATCATCTGAATGGCGTTGACGTCGTTGGTGATACGGGTGATGAGGGAGGCCGAGGAGAACCGGTCGATGTCGGCGAAGGAGAAGTCCTGCACCTTGTTGTAGATGCCCCGGCGCAGGTTGGCGCCGAAGCCCTGACCCACGATGGCGGCGAACTTGGCGCCCAGCATACCGCAGGTCATACTGCACAGGGCCAGCACCAGCATGATGCCGCCCATCTTCAGAATATAATTGAGGTCGCCCTGGACGATGCCCACATCCACGATGCCCGCCATAAACCGGGGCAGGGCCAGCTCGCAGGCCACCTCCAGGACCATGAGCAGGGGGGTGATGAGCGCCAGACGCTTATACCCCCCCATATAGGGAAAGAGTTTTTTCAGCATGAACAGTCCATCCTTTCCGCAGGCAGAGAATTTCGTAGGTTGCGGAGCATCCGCAGCTGGAAGGCCCGGACCTGCTCCATCTCCTCCGGGGTGAAGCCGTCCAGCATCCGCCGGTCCACGCCCTGAAAGATGGAAAAGCAGGTCTCCAGAGCGGCCCGGCCCTTGTCGGTGAGCCGCACCGCCTTCCGCCGCTGGTCCTTCTCATCGGACAGCTTTTCCACATAGCCGCCCCGCTCCAGCGATTTGAGGGACACCGCCACCGACGCCGGTGAGATCCGCATGGCGTCGGAGAGCTCCTTCTGGGAGGATACCTGCCCCTCCCGTTCCTTCAGCAGAAACAGCAGCACCGGGTTGCCCAGATCCCCCAGGCCACGCCCCGCCAGCTCCGTCAGCATGAGCTGCTTCCGGGCCCGGGCCACCGCCTGGAAGGTGATGCCCGGCAGATCGCTGTCCGCTCTACTCTGGCACACATCCCCACCTCCAAATTAGTTAGCTGGTTTATCATTAGCATGCTTAGATAGCATAGACCCTTACAGTTGCATTGTCAATGAATTTTCTGTGAACGCTGCCTACCAAATATTTTAGAACGCTTGTTTGACTTTTTGTGGACCCTGTGATAAGATAATTTTGCATTTATGTCTACAAGGAGGGGCCGCCTATGAAGGGTCTGACGGAGAAGCAGCGACAGATCTATCAGTTCATCGTCTCCTTTCAGCAGGACCACGGCTATCCCCCCTCTGTGCGTGAGATCGGGGAGTATGTGGGCTTAAAATCCCCCTCCACCGTCCACTTCCACCTCAAGGGTCTGGAGGAGGCCGGCATCATCACCAAGGCCGAGGGCAAGACCCGCGCCATCACCGTGGCGGGGGGCTTTCCCGCCCCGGAGCGCCGCCGCAAGCCCGAGCCCCCCAAGAACCAGGTCCCCGTGGTGGGCGATGTGGCCGCCGGCGCCCCCATCCTGGCCCAGGAGAACATCGAGGACTACCTCACCTTCGACACCGGCCGCCTCTCCGGGGAGCACTTCGCCCTCCGGGTCCGGGGCGAGTCCATGCTCTACGCCGGCATCCTGCCCGGGGACTATGTGGTGGTCCACCAGCAGGAGTCCTTCCGCAACGGCGACATTGTTGTTGCCCTCTTCGAGGACGAGGCCACCGTCAAGACCCTCCGCCGGAAGGACGGCCACGTCTGGCTCATGCCCGAAAACCCGGAGTACGAGCCCATCGACGGCGACGGCGCCCAGCTGCTGGGCAAGGTGGTGGCCGTGGTGCGGCGGTACGACTGATGGCTTGGCTCCGCTTTGAGACCCCCTTCGGCCCCATGGCCCTGGAGGGGGAGACCGCCCTCACCCGGCTCTGGCTGCCGGGGACCCTGCCCGACCTGTGCGGGAAAGGGGAGGAGACCCCCTTGCTCCGGGCGGCCCGGGAAGCACTGATGGCCTATTTCGCCGGAGAACGGCGGGACTTTGACCTGCCGCTGGACCCGGCAGGGACGGACTTTCAGCGCGCGGTTTGGGAGGCCCTGAGGGCCATCCCCTACGGCGGGACCCGGACCTACGGGGAGATCGCCGCCGCCGTAGGCCGGCCCAAGGCCGTTCGGGCCGTGGGGCAGGCCAACCATGTGAACCCTCTGCCCATCTTCATTCCCTGCCACCGGGTGGTAGGGAAGGGCGGCGCCCTCACCGGCTACGCCGGAGGGCTGGACCTCAAACGCGCCCTGCTGGCGCTGGAATCGGGAAAGGAGTGTCTCTGATGGTGAAAAAGTGGATCGCCGCCGGCCGACTCATGGTCCGGGAGCTGGACCTGGAGGATGTGGCCGCATTGAAGCTGTGTCTCCTGTCCCTGGGGACCCTGCTGGGCCTGGCCGTCCCCCGGAAGAAGAAGCCCGCCTTTGCCCTCTTCTCCACCCTGATCTTTATCGGCACCTACTTCCCCCTCATGGTGAAATTTCTGGGCGCCCTCTTCCGCACCGACCGGGCGGAGGACTGAACACACAAAAAAGACCTACCCCATTGGGAAGGTCTTTGAGCCTGTCGACAAAGTCGACAGGCTCTCTCAAAAATGCAGGCATTTTTTCGAAAAGATGCAGGCCGCTGCATCGCACTCGCTTCGCTCGCACGTTTGCGGCCTGAGCAGTGTTTTTTCCGAGGCACATGTCCCCGGAAAAAACAGACTGTACTTGATTCCGTCGTCTGCGGACGACGGAACTCTGCGAGGCTCTTGCACAAAATCTGACGTATATGCCCTTTTTCGACAACCTGAAAGACCTTCCCCATTGGGAAGGTCTTTTTTTGTTTCCGGGCGGATGAGATCCACCCCTACCCAATCCCCGGAGCGTGGTTTGGCGCGCCGAGGTCGTCGCGCCCCACGATAGAGGGAATACCAGGCGGCGGCGCCACGTCCCGACACCCACCCACGCAGGCGGCGAAAAAATGTGGGATAGGACCACAGCTTTTCCCTGTTCCACCGGCGGAGTCACCTGTGGACGGTGCCGGTCCACAACGGGGGCGTAAAGACGGGCCGCCGGATTCCTATTTGGAGCCACTCAACCCGCCTAGAAGCCCCTTTTTCTTTGGATTCCAAAAACCGTTCTTTTTCCAGCAGGGAAAAAGAAACGGTCTTTGAACCGTCTCTCCCGTCCTTTCACATAACAGAATGGTTCATGGTTCGGGGCGTGGTTTGGCGCGTCTGGGAAGCCGCGCCCCGCGCAAAAGTGGTGGCGCCCCACACAAAAACAATTTCAAAACCGTTCCGCAGAAAACAGCGCGGCCGCCGGGATCTCTCCCGGCGGCCGCGCCGTCGTTTCTGTCAAAAGATCATCAATAGAACCAGGGGCTCAGATCGCCGAAGGGCCAGAAGTAGCTGCCGGAGTTGGAGTTGGAGCTCTGCTCACTCTGCTGCTCCTGCTGCTCCTGGGCCTCCTCCTGGGCGGCCCGGCGCTCGGGGTTGTCCTCGTCGAAGGTGAGGGTGAGCTCCAGCTTCTCGCCGTTGCGCTCCACCTCCAGGGTCACGGTGTCCCCGGCCTTGTAGTTCTTCTTGGCCTCCACCAGCTCGGCGGAGGAGATCACCGTCTTGCCGTCCATGGCGGTGATGATGTCGCCCTTTTCCAGGCCGGCCTTGGCGGCGCAGGAGCTCTCATCTACGCTCTCCACCAGGGCGCCCTGGCTCATGCCGTACCGCTCGGAGATGCTCTCGGGCACCGTACTCACGGTGATGCCCATATAGGGCTTGCCGGTCACATAGCCGTTCTCCATGATGTCGGTGACCATGTCCTTGATGTCGTTGATGGGGATGGCGAAGCCCAGTCCCTCAATGGTGGCCTTGCTGCTGCTGGAGCCGGACAGCTTGGCCGAGGTGATGCCGATGACCTGACCGTACATGTCAAAGAGGGGACCGCCGGAGTTACCGTTGTTGATGGCGGTATCGGTCTGAATCATGTTCATGACGTTGCCGTTCTCCATGGTGATGCTGCGGTCCTTGGCGGACACGATGCCGGAGGTCATGGAGAAGGTCAGCTCGCCCAGGGGGTTGCCGATGGCCACTACCTGCTCGCCCACCTTCACGTTGTCGGAGTCGCCGATGATGACGGGGGTGAGGCCGGTGGCGTCGATCTTCAGCACGGCGATGTCGTTCTCCGACTCGCCGCCCACCAGGGTGGCGTCATAGGTGGTGCCGTCCACAAAGGCCACCTGGATGCTGTCGGCGTCCTCAATGACGTGGTAGTTGGTCAGAATGTAGCCGTCGCTGGTGATGACGAAGCCGGAACCGGCCGCAGCCTGGGACACCGGCTGGCCCCACACGTTTGTGGTGGTGATCTCAGTGGTGATACCGACGGTGGAACCCACATAGGTGGCGTAGATCTCCGGGGCGGTGAGGAGGTCCTTGCCCGTCACGTTGGAGACGTTGACCACCGTGGGGGTACGGGTGCCCTCGTAGATGGTGGTCTTGTCCTGGGCGAAGGCTCCGGTGGCCGCTCCCACGCCGGCCCCGCCGGCGATGCCGCCGATGATGGCGCACACCAGGCACAGGGCTACCAGCTTGCCGCCCTTCTTCTTCCTGGGCTTGGGCTGCTCGGGCTCCTCATGCACGGGACGGCCCGTGGTCTCAATGGGATCGCTCCAGGGGTCCTGGGGCCGGTTTTCGTTGTTATACTCGTACATAAAACGTCGCTCCTTTAAAAGCATTCCGCTTTTCTCTCTGTTCGCGTTTTATTCTATCGGGAAATTGTGACCATTTCATGAAGATTCCCGAAATGATTTTTGAACGGTCCGCGAAACATTTTTGAACGAAGGTTCACTCCCGCCGGAGTAGGGCGGCGGTGTCCCGGGCGGCCAGGGCCAGATCGGCGGTCAGGCCGTCGAAGATACCGGTACGGGCCACATTGATGGCCACCAGGCACAGCACCGGCCCCAGGATCATCCCCAGCACGCCCCCCACGCGCATACCCACATACATGCTGATGAGGGAGAGGATGGGGGAGAGGCCGGTCTGGCTGCCCACCGCCTTGGGCTCGGCCACCCGGCGAAAGACACAGATGATGCCCCACACCACCATAAGTCCCACAGCGTGGACCCAGTTGCCGGTGAGGAGGTCGATGAAGGCCCAGGGTACCATGACGGTGCCGGAGCCGATGATGGGGATGAAGTCCAGAACCGCCAGCAGCAGGGCCAGCAGCACCGCGTAGGGCTGGCCGATGAGCAGGAAGCCCACCAGCAGAATGGCAAAGACTCCCGCCGAGATGATGATCTCCGCCCGGACATACCCGGCGAAGGCGCCCAGCGCTGTGTGCTTGACATGGGAGACAAAGGTCCTGACCTCCGGAGGCAGGCGGTCGGTCATGAGGAAGCGGTAGTGGGGGTAGTCGGCGGTGATGAAGTAGGCCGCCATGATAAAGACGATGAGGGCCACCACGAAGGAGGGCACACCCATGGCGAAATTGCCCGCCCAGGTGCCCACCAGGGGCACCACCGAGCTGACCCAGCCGCTGAAAGCGGACCACAGCTGGTCCAGGTTGGCGTTGACGAAGGTCTCCACCTCTCCGGGCAGATAGGCCAGCAGCTTGTCCAGCCATGCGCCCACGGCGTCCACCCCGGTCTGGAGGGCGTTCCAGGAGCCCTCCCAGTTGTCGATGAGGGTACTCACCTCGCTGAACAGGCTGTATCCCAGGCCAAAGAGGATGCCCCCGGCGGCGGCAAAGGCCAGTAAGATCAAAAAGAGGGACAGCAGCCCCCGGGACAGTCCCAATCTCCGCTGGAGGGCTTTTACCATGGGGTTGAGCAGCCAGGCCGTGATCAGGGCCAGCACGAAGGGCATCAGCAGGCTCAGCAGGGGAGGGACCAGATAACGCAGCACCAACACGATCCCCACCGCCAGCAGCAGGCGGACCCCCAGACGCACCCACAGTCTGCCCCGCTCCCGCCAGGTCAATTCTCCCCGTTCCACACCGGCTCATCCTTTCTCTGTTTTCCGCACCTCACGGCGGCGCTCTATCGAAGGGACATTATAACAGGTCTCCGCCGCAACTTATCACGAATTTGTAAATCTTTCCGGTTACATTTTTTTTGCTCGATGTACTTCGAACAAAAGTTTGCACAATTTCCACAGGGTTTTCCACAGGTAATATCTGGATGTGCACAATGTGGAAAGAGGGATGAGGCCGTTGTTTGTGGGACAAACCGTGGTAGCATCCTTATGTAAGGAATTTTGCCTCCGGCGGGCCCCTTTCTGAATGACCAGAAAGGGGCGAAAGAGTCAGTCAAGGAGGGGGATTTCGATTTCCCCCTCCTTGACAATCTTCCCCTTGAAACGACCAAACATAGGGGGACCGCGGCCCCCCTATTGGATGTACCCCCCAGGCTCTCCTACTGTTACATAACTTGCACCGTCGGCTTACTTCGTAACGCCGCCGGTGCCCAATACGTAGAGGAGGCTACCTGCTAAACCACCCCACGTTGCATCATAGGTAACACCAGGCAGCGCCACCACGCCGCGATACCCACCCGCGCAGACGGCGAAAAAAGTGGGGATAGGACCACCGCTTACCCCTGTTCCAACCAGGTAGTCTACCGTAGACGGGGCTGGTCCACAATGGGGGCGTAAAGCCGGGCCACCGGATTCCTATTTGGGACCACCTAACCCGCTTAATAGCCCCTTTTTCTTTGGATTCCAAAAACCGTTCTTTTTCCAGCAGGGAAAAAGAAACGGGTTTTGAGCGCGTCTCCTCTGTCCTTTCACGTAACAGAAAGACAAAGAAACGGGACGCAAAACCACGCCGTAAGGCTCCCCCTCATCCGCCCCTACCCATATCACACAGCGTCGTGACACAAAAAGGCCGCGCCCGGAAAAAAACCGGGTGCGGCCCCATACCTTATTTTATTCCTTCACGAAATAGGCGATGCCGGTACACCCCGGCCCGGCATGGGTACCAACTACGGAACCGATGGAGCTCTCCAAAACCTCAGCGCCGGGGACGCTGGCCGCCAGAGCGGCCTCACACTCAGCCATAATATCGGGGCTGTCGGCGTTGCCGAAGGAGACGGGCAGGGAAAGGTCCACCGGCTCCTCCTGGAGCTTCTTCTCCATCCACTGGAAAGCGCCCTTCCGGCCCCGGGACTTGGCCGCCGCCTCCACCACGCCGTCCCGGATGTTCAGGATGGGGGTGATGCCCAGCATGCCGCCTACCACGGCGGCGGTGCCGGAGATGCGGCCGCCCATCTTCAGGTACTTCAGGGTGCTCACCAGCGCGTAGAACCGCAGACGCTTGGCCAGCGCCTCCAACTTTTGGGCAATGGTACGGGCGTCCAGGCCCTGGTCCCGCAGCCGGGCCGCCATCTCCACCAGCAGACCCAGACCAAAGGTCACCGTAGTGGAATCCAACACAAAGATGTTGTCCTCGTCCACCATGTCCCGGGCAATCATGGCCGACTGGCAGGTGCCCGAGAGCTGGGAGGCGATGAACAGTCCCACCACCTGGTCCCCGGCGTCCACATGGGCCCGGAACCGCCGGGCAAACTCCTCCGGATTCACCTGGGCCGTGGTGGGCAGGGTCTCCGCCGTCCGCAGCCGGGCGTAAAATTCCTCGTTGCTCAGGTCGATGCCGTCCAGGAAGGACTCCTCCCCAAAGTGGACGGAAAGAGGGACCACCTCCACGCCCAGAGCCTTCTGCCGCTCCGGGGAGAGATCACAGGTGCTGTCAGTGACGATGCGTACCATACTTCTTACCTCACTTTATGCTTCGTTGGCGCCGGTCTCCGGCGCGAAAAACTGGGCCAGCTTCCCCAGGGCGTTCACCAGGGCGTCGCACTCCTCCGGCGTCAGCCCCTCCAGGACCTGCTCCACCATCTGCCGGTGGAATTCCCGGTGGGCCGCCTCCGCCTCCCGGGCCAGCGGCGTGGGCAGGATGCGCACCGCACGCCGGTCCTTCTCGTCCCGCTGACGCTCCACGTAGCCCTTCCGCTCCAGCAGGTTCACCGCCGTGGTCAGCGTCCCCGCCGTCACCCCCTGGGCCGCCGCGATGGCTGTGGCACGGTTGTCCCCGCCGTGGTCCGCCGCCCGGCACACCGCGTCGATCAGGTGGATCTCCCGCAGGGACAGCTTGGGATACCGCGCCGTCAGGACCTCCTCCTCCCGGCGCAGGATCTGGTCAAAGACCTCCACCAGAAACTGATTGATCTTGGCGCCCCGCACCTCCATGCCGCCGCCTCCTTTTCTTTGAAGTTCAAAACATTGGCATTGTATCCGCTCCCGCGCCCCTTGTCAAGCATTTTAGTTTGAATTTCAAATAAAATTTTGGTTTTCTCCATTTTTCCCAAAAATTGGACCAAAAGGGCAGCAAAAAACCGCCTGCGGATGCAGGCGGTTTTCAGGCAATGTGCATTGCGCTTCAGGCCAGCTTGTTCAGCTTGATGGTCATGGCGCTCTTCTTGTTGGCCGCGTTGTTCTTGTGCAGCAGACCCTTAGCGGCGGCCTTGTCGATGGCCTTCACCGTGGCCTTGTAGACAACATCGGCCTCGCTGCGGTTGCCTTCGGCCACCACGGCGTCAAACTTCTTGATCTGGGTCTTCAGCGCAGACTTGGCCGCCTTGTTCCGGGCCGCCTTGGTCTCGTTGACCAGCACGCGCTTCTTGGCAGACTTGATATTCGGCAAACCAAACACCTCCTCCGATGGTATAGTTCTATCCACGGGACCTGCCCGTGCAGGTATCCATTTTAACAGAACCCTTGGAAAAATGCAACCTTTTTTTTGCATTTTTTTGTGCTTTGGATAAAAAAATTGTATTTCGCAAAAAATAGGGGTCAAATGGCGCTGCAGACACTATATCTTGCGGAAGGGAGCGTGGTGATCCATGCTGACGCGGCGGACGGATCTGGCGGTGGAGGCGGAGGCCCTGGCCAAAACGGGGCGGGACGCCCCCGCGCCGGAGGGCGTGCGGGTGCAAGAGGAGAGCCGTGAGGGCTGCCCGGTGACCCGGGTGGAGATCCTGGACGGCAGGGGAGAGGAGGCCCTGGGCAAGCCCGTTGGCACCTATGTGACGGTGGACCTCACCGGGCTGGTGAGACGGGAGGAGGAGGCCTTCCCCCGGTCCTGCCGGGCCCTGGCTGGGGAGCTCTCCCTCCTGCTCCGGCGCTGCCGGGTGCCGGAAAAGGCGCCCGTGCTGGTGGTGGGCCTGGGCAACCGCTCCATCACCCCCGACGCCGTGGGACCCGGCGCCGCCGACCACACCCTGGTGACCCGTCACCTCATCGACCAGGCCCCGGAGCACTTTGGGGACTTTCGGCCGGTGGCCGCCCTGGCGGCGGGGGTGCTGGGCACCACCGGCGTGGAGAGCGGGGAGCTGGCCCAGGCGGTGGCGGGGAAGGTGAAGCCGGGCTGCGTCATCGCCGTGGACGCCCTGGCCGCCCGGAGCCTGGATCGAATCTGCGCCACAGTGCAGCTCTCCGACACGGGTATCGTCCCCGGCTCCGGGGTGGGCAACCACCGCTTCGCCCTCAACGCGGAGACGCTGGGAGTGCCCGTCATCGCCGTGGGGGTGCCCACGGTGGTGGACGGCGCCACCCTGGCTCTCGACATTTTAGAGGAGGTTGGCCGGGACGACCTGGACCCCGCCGCCCTCCGTGGGGTGGGGGGGAGCCTCATGGTCACTCCCAGGGACATTGACCAGCGGGTCAAGGACATGGCCAAGGTCATCGGCTTCGGCATCGACCTGGCCCTCCACCCCCGTCTCTCCGTGGAGGACGTGGAGCTGTTTTTGTCCTGATGGGGGAGCGGGCGGATGCTATCCGCCGGCAAAACCTTCCCCCTTCCAGGGGGAAGGTGGATGGCCGAAGGCCAGACGGATGAGGGTGCGTCCGTGGACCCCACAGACTGTTTTTCTATCCAACACCCCCTCATCCGGCCCTCCGGGCCACCTTCCCCCCCTGTGGGGGGAAGGTTTTGCGCTCGGCCAAAGGCCGCCCTTGCGCCGGCCAAACAGTGCCCAAAACCGTGCTTTCTTTCCGCTCCAGCCCTTGACGGCGGGGAGAAAGGGTGATAAAATGGCTCCACATTGGAAAAGGCAGTGACCGGGAGGAGTACGCGAGGACCCGGACCGCAGAGAGGAGCCGCTTCGGTGCAAGGCTCCCGACGGTCCCGCGGAAGGCGCCCGTGAGCCGCGGAGCGGAAATGCTCTGCCGTCTCGTCCCCGTTAAGGACCCAAGAGTGTGCGCCCCAAGGGGCGCAAATTCAGGTGGTACCACGGACCGTCAGCGTTCGCCCTGAGCCTTTGGCTCAGGGCGTTTTCTTTTGCTTACCTTTATTTTTATCATAAGGAGTGTCTCCCCATGAAAAACACCGAAAAGACCATGGAACAGATCGTGGCCCTGTGCAAAGGCCGTGGCTTCATCTTCGCCGGCAGCGAGATCTACGGCGGCCTGGCCAACACCTGGGACTACGGCCCTCTGGGCGTGGAGCTCAAGAACAACGTCAAAAAGGCCTGGTGGAAGAAATTCGTCCAGGAGAACCCCTACAACGTGGGTCTGGACGCCGCCATCCTCATGAACCCCCAGGTGTGGGTGGCCTCCGGCCACGTGGGCGGCTTCTCCGACCCCCTCATGGACTGCAAGGAGTGCAAGGAGCGCTTCCGCGCCGACAAGGTCATTGAGGACTGGTGCCAGGAGAACAACTTCGACCTGGGCCACAGCGTGGACGCCATGAGCCAGACCCAGATGAAGGAGTTCATCGAGGAGCACCAGATCGCCTGCCCCACCTGCGGCAAGCACAACTGGACCGACATCCGCCAGTTCAACCTGATGTTCAAGACCTTCCAGGGCGTCACCGAGGACGCCAAGAACACCGTCTACCTCCGCCCCGAGACCGCCCAGGGCATCTTCGTCAACTTCCAGAACGTGCAGCGGACCACCCGCAGAAAGCTGCCCTTCGGCGTGTGCCAGGTGGGCAAGAGCTTCCGCAACGAGATCACCCCCGGCAACTTCACCTTCCGCACCCGTGAGTTCGAGCAGATGGAGCTGGAGTTCTTCTGCCAGCCCGGCACCGAGCTAGATTGGTTCAAGTACTGGAAGGACTTCTGCCACCAGTGGCTGCTCTCCCTGGGCATGAAGGACGAGAACCTGCGGCTCCGTGACCACGATCCCGAGGAGCTCTCCCACTACTCCAACGCCACCACCGACTTCGAGTTCGTCTTCCCCTTCGGCTGGGGCGAGCTGTGGGGCGTGGCCTCCCGCACCAACTTCGACCTGAACGCCCACCAGACCACCTCCGGCAAGGACATGACCTACTTCGACCAGGAGAAGAACGAGCACTATATCCCCTACGTCATCGAGCCCTCCCTGGG
Source organism: Intestinimonas timonensis (assembly GCF_900626145.1). GTDB lineage: Bacteria > Bacillota > Clostridia > Oscillospirales > Oscillospiraceae > Intestinimonas > Intestinimonas aquisgranensis. Next base: position 912,079 of record NZ_LR130816.1, read on the forward strand.
CGCCGACCGCGTCACCCTGGCCTTCCTGGTGGACGCCTACGACGAGGAGGTGGTGGACGCCGAGAAGAACGACGTCCGCACCGTCCTGCGCCTGCACCCCGCTCTGGCCCCCTTCAAGTGCGCCGTGCTGCCCCTCTCCAAGAAGCTGGGCGACAAGGCCCGGGAGATCCAGGCCGAGCTCTCCAAGTACTTCATGGTGGATTACGACGACGCCGGCTCCATCGGCAAGCGCTACCGCCGCGAGGACGAGATCGGCACCCCCTACTGCATCACCGTGGACTTCCAGACCGTGGGCGACGACAAGACCCCCGCCGACAACTGCGTCACCGTCCGTGACCGCGACACCATGGAGCAGGTGCGTATTCCTATTGATCAGCTGAAGGATTATATTGCTGAGAAGGTGGCATTTTAAGTAAATGCCTCCGGCGGGCCCCTTTCTGAATGACCAGAAAGGGGCGAAAGAGTCAGTCAAGGAGGGGGATTATCGTCGACCCAAAGTCCGCTCCCCTCTCTTTCCGCCTAAGGGCGAAAAGTCGGTCCGCTCCCTTGTGTCTCCTCCTCCCAACACGACCCACTTCGTTGGGCTCGTGTTGGGTACCCTTCTCCTTGACAATCTTCCCCTTGAAACGACCAAGCATAGGGAAAATAGGGTCCCAAATGGAGCCCAGCGAAGCGGGTCCATTTGGGAGAGGAGGGGCAAGGGAGCGGAGCGAGACCTGGCCGTCAGGCCGGGGTGAGCGGTGCGGACTTTGCCCCGACGATGGTCCCCCTATTGGATGTACCCCCCGGGGCCTTCGATTGCTGCGCCCTACAATAGAAGTAACATCAGGCAGCGCCACCACGCCCCGACGCCCACCCACGCAGGCGGCGAAAAAATGTCGGATAGGACCACAAGTTTTCCCCGTTCCACCGGCGGAGTCTCCTGTGGACGGTGCTGGTCCTCAACGGGGCGTAAAGACAGGCCGCCGGATAACTATTTGGAATCACCTAACCCGCTCGGGAGCCCCTTTTTCTTTGGATTCCAAAAACCGTTCTTTTTCCAGCAGGGAAAAAGAAACGGGTTTTGAACGTTCCTTGAGCGACCACGCAGCCCACCCTCATCCGCTCCTTCGGGCCACCTTCCCCCCGGGGGAAGGCTCTGTTTGTTCCCCCTCCCACAGATGAAAAAGGAATCTATCATGAAAAAAATCCCCCTCTTCCAGCGCCATACCGTCCAGTCCTGGCCGGTATGGAAAACGGCCCTCTTTTGGGTCTGGAACCTCTTCTGGGGCCTGTGTGCCGCTCTGGGCATCGGCCTTGTGAGCCTGGTCTTCGCTGCCGTCATCGACCAGAAGGCCATGCTTTTGAGCTACTTCCAAAACCCCCTCATCGCCTTTCTGAACCTGGCCCCGGTGGTGCTTCTCTACTTCCTGCTCTACTTTATCCTGGGTCGGACCGCTCTGGCCTACGGCCTCACCGCCGCCATTACCCTGGGCTTCACCATGGGCAGCTGGTTCAAGCTCCAGTTCCGCAACGACCCCCTCATGTTCGAGGACCTGCTCCTTCTGAAGGAGGCCGGCAACATGGCGGGGAAGTACCAGCTCTTCCTCACCAAAACCATGATTTTGGCCCTGGTGGTCCTCATCCTGGGCTGGCTCTTCCTCCACTTCTGCGTCCGGGGCCGCCCCGGCGCCCGGCTGCGGCTGCTGGGCTTTGCCCTGGCCGTCCTCTGCGCCCTCCCCGTGTGGAACATGACCCAGAGCGACGACATCTACAACAACCGCACCGCCAACAACAGCCTCATCAACCAGTGGTCGGCCACCCAGGTCTACGTCTCCAAGGGCTTCGTCTACCCCTTCCTCCACAGCGTGAAGTCGGCCTCCGACGCCCCGCCGGAGGGCTATGACGCCGACCGGGCCGAGACCATCCTGTCCGCCTACACCGATGCCGACATCCCCGAGGACAAGAAGGTGTCGGTCATCTCCATCATGCTGGAGTCCTACGACGACTTCTCCAAGTACGGCACCCCCACCCTGGACCCCAAGGTGTACGCCGACTACCACGCCCTGGAGGAGGAGAGCATCACCGGCGACCTCATCACCAACATCTTCGCCGGCGGCACCGTGGACTCGGAGCGGTGCTTCCTCACCGGCTTTGCCGATCTGGGCTCCTTCCGGTCCGCCACCAACTCCTACCCCTGGTACTTCCGCAGCCAGGGCTACACCGTCACCGGCGCCCACCCCTGCTACGCCTGGTTCTACAACCGGGAGAACATCAACGTGAACCTGGGCTTTGAGGACTACCGCTTCGTGGAGAACTACTTCTCTCTCATGACCGACGGCGGCGTGGGCTACGATGACCTCTTCTTCCCGGAGCTCATCAAGCTCTGGGAGCAGGACAAGGCCCTGGGCCAGCCCGTGTTCCAGTACAATCTCACCTACCAGGGCCACGGCCCCTACAACGACGACGTGACCTGGTGGGGCGACGACTACGTGGTCAACGACAAGGACTACACCCAGGCCGAGCTCAACATCCTCAACAACTACTTCGGCTCCGTCTACGACACCAACCAGAACCTGGTGGAGTTCTTCGACTACTTCCGGGAAGAGGAGGAGCCGGTGGTCATCGTGGTCTTCGGCGACCACAACCCCTGGCTGGGCGACGGCAACTCGGTGTATGAGGCCATCGGCCTGGACCTGGACTTCTCCACCCCCGAGGGTTTTTACAACTACTACTCCACCCGCTACCTCATCTGGGCCAACGACGCCGCCAAGGAGGCTTTGGGCAACGACTTTGTGGGGGAGGGCCCCACGGTGAGCCCCACCTTCCTCATGAATGTGGTCTTTGACGCCTGCGGCTGGACCGGTTCGGCCTACATGCAGGCCACCCAGTCCGTCATGGAGCAGGTGCCCGTCATGAACACCCCCACCGGCCTCTACATGGAGGACGGCGCCGTCACCGGCACCCTCACCCCCGAGGGCCAGGCCCTAGTGACCGACTTCGACATGCTCCAGTACTACTACCGCAAGAACTTCATCTACGACGACCTGCACTGATGGCAGGAGAGTGCCACGCCCCGCTGGTCCCGGCGGGGCGTGGGCTTTTTTCCGCGCAGTGTCTTGTCTGCTCCCAAGGAGGTCCTGCCTATGTCTCCATCTGCCCCCGCTCTTCCGCCGGAGGAAGGGATCGCCCTGCTGCGCCGGGCGGCGGAGGAGGAGGAAACTCTGTCCGGCCTCACTCTGGAGGGGCTTGTCCTCACCGGGGTGGACCTCTCCGGCCTGGAGCTCCGGGACGTGATCCTCCATCACTGCCGGTTTCCCGGCTGCAGCTGGACAGGCGTCTCCTTCACCGATGTGGTTTTCCACACATGCGACCTATCCGGTGGATGTTTTGACGCCGCCTTTTTTCTCCGCGCCGCTCTCACCGACTGTCGCGCCTCCGGTATTCGGCTCCAGCGTTGTCGCATGCGCCAGGTCAAACTGAACGATTGCCGCCTTTCCGAGGCCGATTTTACCGGCTGCAAGCTCCAAAACACCGACTTTTCCCGCTGTAAGCTGGAGCATGTCCGTTTTCCACAAAGTCAGTTTTCCCGGGTCACCCTTGACCACTGTGACCTCACGGGGGCAAATTTTGTCCACACCATGTTGAAGGATATCGACCTCACCACCTGCGGTATTGACACCATCACCCTCTCAGAGAGCTGCGCTGAGCTCCGCGGGGCAGTGGTGGATCTGTGGCAGGCGGCAGGGCTGGCCCGCCGCCTGGGCCTCATTATCAAAGAACCGGAGGAGATTCCCCATGGATAATCTCGTTTTCTGTCTCAACGCCACGGTACCCGTCTTTCTCATGATGCTGCTGGGCTTCATCTTTCGGCGGGTGGGCTTTGTAGACAAGGCCTTTGCCGACAAGATCAACGGCTTTGTCTTTAAGGCCGCCCTGCCCGTCCTCCTCTTTCAGGACATGTCCGGGGCCGACTTCTTCGCCCAGTGGGACGGCGGCTTCGTGGGTCTGTGCTTCGGCGTGACGGCGGTGAGCATCCTAGCCATGATCCTCCTCTCCCACGTGCTCAGCCGGGAGCTCCGGGGCGAGTTCGTCCAGGCCTCCTACCGCAGCAGCGTGGCCCTGCTGGGGGTGGCTTTCATCCAGAACATCTACGGCACCGCCGGCGCCGCCCCTCTCATGATCATCGGCGCCGTGCCCCTCTACAACATCGCCGCCGTCCTCATCCTGGCCCTCATGCACCCCGACCAGGGCGGCCTGAGCCGGGACCGGCTCCTGCGCACCTTTAAAAAGGTGGTCACCAACCCCATCCTCATCGGCATTGTGGTGGGTATGGTCTGGTCCCTGCTGCGTATCCCACAGCCCGTCATTCTTCAGAAGTCGGTGGACAGCTTCGCTGGTGTAGCCACCCCCATGGGTCTCATCGGCCTGGGCGCCTCGGTGGACCCGGAGCAGGCCCTGGCCAAGCTCAAGCCCTCCCTCCTGGCTGTCTTCTGCAAGCTCTTCCTCTTCGCCGCCGTCTTTCTGCCCCTGGCGGTGTGGCTGGGTTACCGCACCGACAAGCTGGTCACCGTCCTCATCATGCTGGCCTCCTCCACCACCTCCAGCTCCTACGTCATGGCCAGAGGTCAGGGCTACGACGGCGCCCTCACCGCTAACACCATCCTGCTCACCACCTTTTTGAGCGCCTTTACCCTCACCGGCTGGCTCTACATCCTCCGGTCCATGGGACTCATTTAAGTACATACAAAAGGACCGCCGACGGGTGTATTAAACCCGTCGGCGGTCTTTTTGTGTCTGATTTGAGGCGACACGACCCTTTTTCGTGGGGCGCGACGACCCGGCGCGCCCTATAAAACCTTCCCCCTGTAAGGGGGAAGGTGGATGGCCGAAGGCCAGACGGATGAGGGTGCGTCGGAAAAAAGAAAAGGCAGATTTTCTATCCCACGCCCCCTCATCCGCTCCAGTGTGCGTACTGGAGCACCTTCCCCCCTGAGGGGGGAAGGTTTTTTACTTAAACTTTTTGCTCTCCAGCACCGCCAGTTCGTCGCAGCGGTTGTTGTAGGGATTTTCGGCATGGCCTGCGTCGTCGCAAAGTCCGCACCGCTCAAAATGCCCTGACGGGCATTTCTCGCTCCGCTCCCTTGCTCCTCCTTTCCCAAACAAACCCGCTTCGCTGGGCTTTGTTTGGGTACCCGTATTTTGGGTCAAAGGCCCTCATCCCTTAAACTTCTTGCTCTCCAGCACCGCCAGCTCATCACAGCGGTTGTTGTACGGGTTTTCGGCATGGCCTGCGTCGTCGCAAAGTCCGCACCGCTCAAAATGCCCTGACGGGCATTTCTCGCTCCGCTCCCTTGCTCCTCCTTTCCCAAACAAACCCGCTTCGCTGGGCTTTGTTTGGGTACCCGTATTTTGGGTCAAAGGCCCTCATCCCTTAAACTTCTTGCTCTCCAGCACCGCCAGCTCATCACAGCGGTTGTTGTACGGGTTTTCGGCATGGCCTTTGACCCAGTGGAGGTTGACGGTGTGGTAATCGCACAGGGTGAGGAGCTTCTCCCACAGATCCGGGTTTAGGGCGGGCTTCTTGTCCCCCTTCACCCAGCCCCGGGCCTTCCAGCCTCTGGCCCAGCCCTTCTCCAGAGCGTCGATGACATACTTGGAGTCGGAGTAGAGCTCCACGATACAGGGTTCCTTCAGCGCCTCCAGGGCGGTGATGACCCCGGTGAGCTCCATGCGGTTGTTGGTGGTGTGCCCCTCGCCGCCGGAGAGCTCCTTTTTGAACTTGCCGTACATCAGGATGGCGCCCCAGCCCCCAGGCCCCGGGTTCCCGGAACAGGCGCCGTCGGTATAGATGGTGACTGTCTTCATGCTTCTCCTTCCAGACCTTCCCCCCTGAGGGGGGAAGGTGTCCCCGCAGGGGCCGGATGAGGGGGCGCTGCGCTCTGCCTCCTGCCGAATCAGAGCGCACACCCCCTCAAATCGTTGTGTAATGTCCAGATTACTGAACCGGAGCAGCTGCAGATGATGGACCTGCTCCAAATACAGGTCCCGCCGTCGGTCCGCGGCCTGCCCCTGGTCCTCATAGTGCTGAGAGCCATCCAACTCGATGGCCAGTCTGGCGGCGGCACAGTAAAAATCCACAATATAGGGCCCGAACACCACCTGGCGGCGGAAGGGGAGGGGGAAGGTACGGAGAAACTGATACCACAGCTTCTGCTCCTCTTTTGTGGCATTTTTTCGGAGCTGTCGGGCATTTTCCCGCATCCGTGGGCGCATATTCCAACACCCCCTCATCCGGCCCTTCGGGCCACCTTCCCCCCTGTGGGGGGAAGGTTTTTCTTTTCTCCTCCGCTGAATCTTACAGCTCCTCCAGGATCTCCTTGCGCTTTTGCTCGTACTCCTCCTGGGTGATGAGGCGCTGGTCGTAGAGGGCGCGCAGCTCGGTGAGGCGGGCCTGGGTATCGCCGGGGGCGGCGGCATCCTGAGCATGCTCAGTGCCGCCCTCCTCCTCGATGTGGATCTCAGGGCCGATATAGCCCTTGCCGAAGGCCTGGTAGAAGTTGGTCCCGGCAATGACGCCGGCGATGATGGTCCAAAGGACGCCAAAGATGGCGCCAAAGCCGCCGGTCATGGAAAATGAGGGGATGACCACAAAGAGGCCGATGAGCACAAAGATGACGCCCACCACGCCCCCCATGACGGAGCCACTCTTACTGGGGCGGTAAGTCACACGTTTTCTCATTCTGTCACTGCTCCTTTCCGTCCTCGGCGATCCCCTTTTCACGCCGGGCCTTCAGGCCCCGCAGGACATAGAAGAGGGAGAGCCCGGTGGCCAGTACAAACCACAACAGGGCCAGGGCGCCGGCCAGCTCCCACCGGTCGGCCACCGCCAGCACCACAAGGGCCACGCCAAATCCGTACATCAGAAGACGAAGGGGGGAGATGCGCTCCTTCCGGGTGCTCACAGCTCCTCACCGCCCTCCTCGGCTTCCTCCTCCTCGTGGTCGGTGCGGGCGAAGGAGATGACCTTCACGCCCTCCTCCAGATTCATGATCTTCACGCCCTGGGCGGTGCGGCCGTAGGTGGAAATGCCGGACACCGCCATGCGGATGATGACGCCAGCGTCGTTGATGACCAGCACGTCGTCGGCGTCGCTGACCACCTTGACCCCCACCACGGGTCCGGTCTTTTCGGTGACATTGTAGCCCTTCAGGCCGTAGCCGCCCCGCTTCTGGGGACCGTCGGCCCGGATATACTCGTCCATATCGGTGCGCTTGCCGTAGCCGTTCTCGGTGATCATCAGCACCTGGTGGTCCCGCTTGGCCCGGGCGGCGCCCACCACGTAGTCGCCCTCCCGGAGATTGATGCCCCGGACACCGGCGGCGTCACGGCCCATGCACCGCACGTCCGTCTCCTTGAAGCAGATGGCCATGCCGTCGTGGGTGACGATCAAAATGGCCTGGTCGCCGTCGGTCTCCCGGACGCAGATGAGCTCGTCCCCCTCGTCCAGGGTGATGCAGCGGATGCCCGCCTTCCGGGCGGTATGGATGGAGGAGAGCTGAATGCGCTTCACCGTGCCGTTCCGGGTCACCATGGTCAGATAACGGTCCTCCGGGAACTCCCGCAGGTGGATCATGGCGGTGACCTTCTCGTCCGACTCGATGGGCAGCACGTTCACCAGGTTGGTGCCCTTGGCGGTGCGGCCCGACTCGGGGATCTGGTAGCCCTTCTTCCGGTGGACCCGGCCCTTATCGGTGAAGAAGAGGATGAAGTCGTGGGTGGAGGCGGTGAACACCGTGTCCACGTAGTCCTCCTCCTTGGTGGCCATGGCAGTGATGCCCTTGCCGCCCCGGCGCTGGGTGCGGTAGGTGGACACCGGGGTCCGCTTGATGTAGCCGCCGGCGGTGAGGGTGAAGACGCACTCCTCCTCCTCGATGAGGTCCTCGATGTCCAGCTCGTCCTCCACGTCCTGGATCTCGGTCTTGCGGTCGTCGCCGTACTTGTCCCGGATGGCGATGAGCTCGTCCTTGAGCACGCCCCGGAGCATGGCCTCGTCGGAGAGGAGCTTCTGGAAGTAGGCGATGCGCTCCTCCAGCTCCTTGTACTCGTTCTCCAGCTTCTCCCGGTCCAGACCCTGGAGGGCCTTCAGACGCATATCCAAAATGGCCTGGGCCTGGACGTCGTCCAGGCTGAAGCGGGCGCACAGGCGCTCCTTGGCGTCGTCGTAGCTCTCCCGGATGATTTTGATGACTTCGTCGATATTATCCTGGGCGATGAGCAGACCTTCCAGCAGGTGAGCACGCTCCTGGGCCTTTTTCAGGTCGTACTTGGTGCGCCGGATGATGATCTCCTCCTGGAAGGCGATGTACTCGTCCAGGATGTGGCGCAGGGAGAGGATCTTGGGCTGGGACTGGTTGTTCACCAGGGCCAGCATGTTGATGGCGAAGGTGGTCTGGAGCTGGGTCTGGGCAAAGAGCCGGTTGAGCACCACCTGGGGATTGGCGTCCTTCTTCAGCTCGATGACGATGCGCATGCCGTTGCGGTCGGTCTCATCCCGGATGTCGGAGATGCCCTCCAGCCGCTTGTCCTCCACCTGGTCGGCCATGTTCTTGATGAGCATGCGCTTGTTGACCTGGTAGGGGATCTCGGTGACGATGATGCGGGTGCGGTCCTTGCCGAACTCCTCGAACTCGGTGCGGGCCCGGACCATGATCCGGCCGCGGCCGGTGGCGTAGGCCGCCCGGATGCCGCTGCGGCCCATGATGATGCCCTTGGTGGGGAAGTCAGGGCCTTTGACGTACTCCATCAAATCGGCCAGGGTGGCGTTGGGGTCCTCCAGCACGCAGATGGTGGCGTCGATGACCTCCCGCAGGTTGTGGGGCGGAATATTGGTGGCCATGCCCACGGCGATGCCCGCCGACCCATTCACCAGCAGGTTGGGGAAGCGGCTGGGCAGCACCCGGGGCTCTTTGCGGGACTCGTCGAAGTTGGGGTCCCAGTCCACGGTGTCCTTCTCGATGTCCCGGAGCATCTCCTCAGAGATCTTGCTCAGACGGGCCTCGGTGTAACGGTAGGCGGCCGGGGGATCGCCGTCCACGGAGCCGAAGTTGCCGTGGCCCTCCACCAGCATGTACCGCATGGAGAAGTCCTGGGCCAGACGGACCAGGGCGTCGTAGACCGACTGGTCGCCGTGGGGATGGTACCGGCCCAGCACGTCGCCCACGCAGGTGGCCGACTTCTTGAAGGGCTTGTCATGGGTCAGGTTGTCCTCGTACATGGCGTAGAGGATGCGGCGGTGGACCGGCTTCAGGCCGTCCCGCACGTCGGGCAGAGCCCGGCCCACGATGACGCTCATGGCGTACTCGATGTAGGATTTCTCCATCTCCGGCACCAGGGGAGAGGTGACGATGGTCTGATTGGGGTATCGGATCTCCTCCGGGTCGTATTGGGGTTTCTTGCTCATCTATTGTTTTCCTCCTTGGGTAGAGGTTGGGTTGGTTGGAATGACGCCCGCTGACCTTCCCCCTGGAAGGGGGAAGGTGGCATTTGCAGAGCAAATGACGGATGAGGGCCGCAGCGTGAAGAAAATGTGCCGGTGGCACATTTTTAGCGTAGGCCCGGCCAGCTATGCTGGACGGGTTTCGCCGGATAGAAAAAATAAGATTCATCTTACCGGCTCCCCCTCATCCGGCCCTCCGGGCCACCTTCCCCCCTGTGGGGGGAAGGTCGAAAAAAATCTCTTAATAGTCCAGATTCACCGCGTATTTGGCGTTTTTCTCGATGAATTCCTTTCGGGGCTCCACCTTTTCGCCCATGAGGACGGTGAAGGTCTGGTCGGCCAGGACGGCGTCGTCCAGCTCGATGCGCTTGAGGGTGCGCTTCTCCGGGTCCATGGTGGTCTCCCACAGCTCGTGGGGGTCCATCTCGCCCAGGCCCTTATAGCGGCTGATGTCCACCTTGGCGTTGGGGTTGTCGCCTCGGAGCTCGGCGGAGACCATGTCCCGCTCCTCGTCGGAGAAGGCCACACGGGTGGTCTTGCCCCGAGTCAGCTTGTAGAGGGGGGGAACGGCGGCGTACACATAGCCCTGCTCAATGAGGGGGCGCATGAAGCGGAAGAAGAAGGTAAGCAGGAGCGTCCGGATGTGGGCGCCGTCCACATCGGCATCGGCCATGATGATGACCTTGTGATAGCGCAGCTTGGCGGGGTCGAACTCGTCGCCGATGCCGGCGCCCAGGGCGGTGATGACGGGCTGGAGCTTGTCGTTGCCGTAGACCTTGTCGGCCCGGGCCTTCTCCACGTTGAGCATCTTGCCCCACAGGGGGAGGATGGCCTGGAAGCGGGAGTCCCGGCCCTGGGTGGCCGAGCCGCCGGCGGAATCGCCCTCGACGATGTAGAGCTCAGTGAGCTCGGGGTTATTCTCATTGCAGTCCCGGAGCTTATCCGGCATGGCGGCGCCGCCCAGGGCGGTCTTGCGCCGGATGGACTCCCGGGCCTTCCGGGCTGCCTCACGGGCACGGGAGGCGGTGAGGGCCTTATCCAGGATGGCCTTGCCCACCGCCGGGTTTTCCTCCAGGAATTCGGCCAGCTTTTCCGACACGATGGCGCTCACCAGGGTGCGGATCTCGCTGTTGCCCAGCTTGGCCTTGGTCTGGCCCTCGAACTGGGCGTCGGTGAGCTTCACCGAGATGACGCAGGTAAGGCCCTCCCGGTAGTCCTCGCCCTTGATCTCGTCGCCGTCCTTGAGAAGGTTCATCTTCCGGCCGTAGGCGTTGAGGGTGGTGGTAAGGGCCTGCTTGAAGCCGGTCTCGTGCATGCCGCCCTCGGGGGTGTGGACGTTGTTGGCGAAGGACAGGATGGTCTCGGAGTAGCTGTCGGTATACTGGAAGGCCAGCTCGGCGATGGAGTCCCCCTTCTGGCCGGCCATGTAGATGACCCCGTTGTGGATGGGGGTCTTGGACCGGTTGAGCCAGGTGACGAATTCCCGGATACCGCCCTCATAGCACATGTCGTCGTGCTGCTCCTTGCCGGGGCGCTGGTCGATGGTATGGATGCGCAGTCCGGCATTGAGGAAGGCCTCCTCCCGCATGCGGGTGTGGAGGATCTCATAGTCATAGACGGTGGTTTCGGTGAACATCTCCGGGTCGGGCTTGAAGGTGACCACGGTGCCGTGCTTGTCGGTTTCGCCCACCACGGTCATGGACTGGGTCACCTTGCCCCGGGCGAACTTCATCTCGTAGATCTTGCCGTCCTTGTGGACCTGGACCTCCAGCCACTCGGAGAGGGCGTTGACGACAGACGCGCCCACGCCGTGGAGGCCGCCGGACACCTTGTAGCCGCCGCCGCCGAACTTGCCGCCGGCGTGGAGGATGGTAAAGACCACCTCCAGGGCGGGCAGCCCCGTCTGGGGCTGGACGTCCACGGGGATGCCGCGGCCGTTGTCGGTGACGGTGATGACGTCGCCCTCCTTGATGATGACGTTGATCTCGTCGCAGTAGCCGGCCAGGGCCTCATCGATGGAGTTGTCCACGATCTCATAGACCAGATGGTGGAGTCCGGAGGAGGAGGTGGAGCCGATGTACATACCGGGGCGCTTGCGCACCGCCTCCAGGCCCTCCAGGACCTGGATCTCGGAGCCGCCGTACTCGTGCTCGACCTGCTCGGGCCGTTCCAGATCGTTTACTTCCAGTTCTTCAGACATTCTAAAACCTCCTGGGTGTGTTGGCGGAGCGGATAAATCCGCTCCCTACCCCACGGGGCGGGTAAGGGACGTATTTATACGTTCCGCCGTGGTTCGTTCCATTCAAAAGTCCCGCTCTCCACCCGGCCGCGGAGGGTGGCGGCGGAGAGCTGGGAGAGGTAGGTGAGGGTGCCCAGCTCCGACCGGCAGAGCACCAGGGATTTGGGCAGGTCCATGGACACGTCCACCAGCTCGCCCTCCCGCTCGGCCCTCTTCAAAAATTCCCGGGTGATTCGGGAGTCGGTGGTGGTGTCCAGGTCAAAGATGCCGATGACGTCCCGAAAGGGGACCACCACCGACTGTCCCAGATGCAAATACATGGCGGACCTCCTTTCGTTGGGGTGGGGAGAGCTCTGTTGCAGGGCCGTTCCATCCGTGGGGCGCGGCTTCCCAGACGCGCCTGTGGCACCACCTGATTTTGTGGGGCGCGACGACTCGGCGCGCCTATAAAACCTTCCCCCTTCCAGGGGGAAGGTGCTCCAGTGCGCACACTGGAGCGGATGAGGGTGGGCTGGTACGTTCCATTTGGCTTTTTGTTCTATCCGGCGCCCCCTCATCCGGCCCTTCGGGCCACCTTCCCCCCTGTGGGGGGAAGGTTTTCAGACCAATTCCCCGCCGTTGATATGGAAGACGGCGCCGTGGTCCAGTCCCTCCAGCCCGTCGTCCTCGCAGCAGGTGATAAAGACCTGTCCGCCAGTGATGCGGTGGAGGACGAACTCCTGCCGCCGCCGGTCCAGCTCGCTGAGCACGTCGTCCAGCAGCAGCACCGGCCACTCCCCGGTGTCGTGGTAGAAGATCTCCCGGCAGCCCAGCTTCAAGGAGAGGGCCGCCGTCCGGGTCTGTCCCTGGGAGGCGTAGGTTTTGGCCTCCAGGTCATTGATGCGGACCACCAGATCGTCCTTGTGGGGACCGGTGAGGCACTGCCGGACCTCCAGCTCGGCCTGGCGGTGGGCGCGCTGGTGCTCAAGCACCGCCTCAAAGAGGTCACGGGTGGGGGCCATGGGGTCGGCCACGGTGCTCACCGTGGCATAGCCCAGGTCCAGATGCTCACGCCCGCCGGAGAAGTCGGCGTGGACGGCGGCTGCCGTCTCCCGGAGCCGCTTTAAAAAGTGGGCCCGGTAGTGGATGAGCACCGCCCCCGCCTGGGCCATCTGGAAGCTGAAGTCGTCCAGGGTGTCCAGCAGGGCGGGCTTTTCCTCCCAGTCCCGGAGGATGCGGGTCTTGTGCTCATAGAGCCGCTTATATTGGGATAAGGCGGCGGCGTACCGGGGCCGGAGCTGGCAGATGCACTCGTCCAGGAACCGCCGCCGCTCGGCGGCCCCCGCCCGGATGAGGGAGAGGTCCTCGGGGCAGAAAAGGACGGTTTGCAGCACCCCGGAGAGCTCCCCGGCGGTCTTGAGGCGTACCCCGTTGGAGAAGAGCTGCCGCCGCTGGCCCCGGCGGAGCCGGGCCTCCAGCTTGAAGGCCCGCTCCCGGGCCTCCACCGTGGCCTTCACCATGGCGGCGGGCGCCTCCAATCGGATGAGCTCCCGGTCGTACCGGGCCCGGTGGGAGGAGGCGGTGGACAGATAGGCCACAGCCTCCAGCAGATTGGTCTTGCCCTGGGCGTTCTCGCCGTAGATCACGTTGACCCCGGGTGAGAAGGCCGCCTCCAGGCGGCGGTAGTTGCGAAAGTCCTCCAGAGTAAGGGCGTCCACCCTCATTGGACGGTGAGCTCCACGCCCTCCAGCGCCACCACGTCACCGGGCCGCAGCTTCTTGCCCCGCATGGTGCACACCTCGCCGTTCACCTTCACCTCACCGGCCTGGATGGCCTCCTTGGCCTCGCCGCCGGTTTCGGTGACCCCGGCAAACTTCAAAAGGGCGTCCAGCTTGATGAATTCCGTCTGGATCTTCACAGTCTCTTTCTGCATGGCTTCCTCCCGTCACGACTCGGCGTGCTCCTGCAGGAGCCGCGTAAAGAGTTCGTATACCTCCGGCAGCACCCGCTTCAGGGCCACCGGTTTGTTTTTCTTCCGGTCATAGAAGAAGTGGCCGGAGGTGCCCTCCGCCCGGAGGACCCCGGTCTGGGCGTCCACCATCCGGTAGGCCACCTCCATCTTGGCGGGGGAGAGTTTTGTTACTGTCATATGGATGGCCACCGTCTCCCCGAACCGGGTCATGGACCGGTATTTGCAGGAGATGTCGGTGAGGGCAAAGTCGATGCCCGCCTCCACCGCCTTCTCGTAGCCCCAGCCGATCTGGTCCATGAAGTCGGTGCGGGCCTCCTCCATCCAATGGATATAATTCCCATGATAGACCACGCCCATGCCGTCTGTCTCGTAAAACTGGGCCTTTCTCAGGTAGGGACGCAGCTCCATGTCACTCGCCTGCCTTCAGCCGCACGGGCAGCACCATATAGAGGAAGTTCTCCTCCCCCTCGGCGGGGAGGATGACGCAGGGGGCCACACCGGAGCTGAGCTCCAGCCGCACCCGGTCGGTGGGAGCGGCCTTCAGGGCGTCCATGAGGTAGCGGTTGTTGAAGCCGATCTCCAGATTCTGGCCGTCGCCGGAGATGGGGCACTGGTCGGCGGCGTCGCCGATGCCGGTCTTGGTGGTGATGCTCAGCACGTTGTCCCCGAACACGCAGCGCAGGGGGGACTTGAGCTTGTCGGAGATGATGAGGGAGACGCGGTCGATGGAGGTGAGGAGGGTGCGGGTGTCGCCCTCCACCTTGATGGCGTTGTTGCGGGGGATGGCCTGGCGGTAGGCCAAAAACTCACCCTCCAGCCGGCGGGACACCAGCATGGTGTCCCCTACGCGGAACATGACGTGGCGGTCGCCCTCGATGACCAACGCCTCGTCCTGGCTGTCGCCGCAGATCTTTTCCACCTCGCTGAGGGCGGCACCGGGCACCACGAAGGAGAAGGAGAGGGCGCCGTCCTTTTCCAGGATGGGCTCGTGGCGGAGGGCCAGCCGGTAGCCGTCCACGCTGACCATGGTGAGGCCGTCGGCGCTCACCTCGAAGAGGGAGCCGGTGTGGATGGGCCGGGACTCGTTGTCACTGACGGCGAAGATGGTCTGCCGGATCATGGAGCCCAGCTTGTCCCGGGAAATGGAGAAGCTGTTCTGGTCCTCCACGGCGGGCAGGTCGGGGAAGTCCTCGGGGTCGGTGGCCAGGATGTTGAACTTGCTCATGCCGCAGGTGATGTTCACCATATAGCCGTCGGCGGAGAAGGAGACCACGTCGTCGGGCAGCTTGCGGATGATCTCGCCGAAGAGCCGGGCGGAGAGGACCAGGCTGCCCTCCCGGTCGATCTGGGCGGGGACCACGGTGCGGATGCCGGTCTCCAGGTTGTAGCCGGTGAGGCGGAGCTGGTCTCCGGCCTCCACCAGGATGCCCTCCAGGGCTGGGATGGAGCTCTTCGGGGAGACGGCCCGGGCCGTGGTGGCAATGGCCGACTGAAGGAGTGCTTTTTCACAGGAAAACTTCATGGGGGTGGGTTCCCTTCCTTTCGTGCTCCGCTCGTTTTTGAGGAGAGGAGAGGATAAAAGATAGAAATAGTACTCGTAGTATAAAATATTGTGGAAAAGCGTCGGAAAGCCTTGGGAGAGAGGACGCGGGGCATCCACAGGGGTGGTGGACAAATTTCGAGGGTTTCCACAGGAGGGAAAAAGGGAGAAAAATTGTCCACAGGGGATTGTCCACATTTCCACAAAAACCGGTGGATTTCGACCCTGGGGGTTTTCCAGCGGTGAATGGGTATTTATACAGGAAATGCATAGAGTTGCATATCGAATATGCAGGGGGATGCAGGATTTCTGTCATTTGCAGGAGGACCGTTTTTCGCCTTCCCTGAAAGGTCGTTTGCCTTGTCGTAGGGGCGGATATCATCCGCCTGCCGCATCGACACGGGACCACTTCAATTTGTGGGGCGCGACGACTCGGCGCGCCAAACCACGCTCCGAACCAGGAACTGTTCTGTTACGTGCAAGGACGGGAGAGACGGTCAAAACCCGTTTCTTTTTCCCTGCTGGAAAAAGAACGGTTTTTGGAATCCAAAGAAAAAGGGGCTTCCAAAGGGGTTGAGTGGTCCCAAATAGGAATCCGGCGGCCCGGCTTTACGCCCCCATAGAGGACCAGCCCCGTCTACGGTAGACTACCTCGGTGGAACAGAGGCAAGCTGTGGTCCTATCCAAACTTTTTTCGCCGCCTGCGCGGGTGGGGACTGCGGCGTGGTGCCGCTGCCTGGGATTACCTCTGCTGTGGGGCGCGACGACCTCGGCGCGCCAAACCACACCCCGGGGTTGGGGTAGGGGCGGATAGCATCCGCCCGAAAAGGGGGAGAGGTTTTTACTCGTACCGGACAAGGACCTCATTCGTATCTGGCATTGATATTGGCCCGGATGTCCTTGATGACCTCGGAGATCTCGGGGGTGGTCTTTTTGAGCTTTTCGATGCGCTCGATGGAGTGGAGGACGGTGGTGTGGTCCCGGTTCTCGAATTCCCGGCCGATCTCCTTCAGGGACATGTTGGTCATCTCACGGATGAGGTACATGGCCACCTGACGGGCCAGGGCGGTGTCCTTGGTGCGGCCCTGCCCACGGAGGGCGCTGTTTTCGATGTTATAGAAGTTGCAAACCTCCTCGATGATGACGTCGGAGGTGGGCATGATGTCGGAGGGGTCCTTGAACATGTCCCGGACGGCCCGGGTGACGGTGGCGGCGTCGATGCTGCTCCCCTCCAGGTCCCGGAGGGCCATGATCTTGTTGACGGTGCCCTCGATCTGCCGCACGTTGGCGGTGATGTTCTCGGCCACGTACTGCAGCACGGCCTCGGGCAGCTCCACCCCCATGCGGATGGCCTTGTTCTTGATGATGGCCATGCGGGTCTCGTAGTCAGGGGGCTGGATGTCGGCGATAAGGCCCCACTCGAACCGGGTTTTCAGACGGTCCTCCAGCTTGAGCATCTCCTTGGGGGGACGGTCGGCGGTGAAGACGATTTGTTTCCGGGTCTCATAGAGGGTATTGAAGGTGTGGAACATCTCCTCCATGGTGGAGTCCTTGCCGGCGATGAACTGGACGTCGTCCATGAGGAAGACGTCGGCGGAGCGGAACTTTTCCCGGAACTCCTGGTTGCGGCCCTCCCGGATGGCCTGGATGAGCTCATTGGTGAAGGCGTCGCCCTTGATGTAGACGATGCGGTAGTCGGGGTGGTCGTCGTGGATCTTGTGGGCGATGGCGTAGAGGAGGTGGGTCTTGCCCAGTCCGGACTCGCCGTAGATGAAGAGGGGATTGTAGTTCATGGCGGGGTGGTCGGCCACCGCCCGGGCGGCGGCGTGGGCAAATTTGTTGGACGAGCCCACCACGAACCGCTCAAAGGTATACTCCTCCGTGCCGGGGAGGAAGCTGTCGTCCTTGGGGCTGGCGCTGCGCTGCCGGCGCTCCAGATCGCCGTCTCCCAGCACCTCCACCTGAAAGTCGGCGGAGAAGAGCTCATGGAGGGCCTTCTGAATGGGGGGCAGATAGCGGGAGACGATGATGTCCCGCTTGAAGTCGGACGGGGTGTGGAGGATGAACTTGTCGCCCTCCATGGACACGGCCACCGTGTCGTCGAACCAGGTGTGGATGGTGGTGGCGGTCATGTCCGCCTCCATGAGGGCGAGGACGCGGGACCAGATGTCGGCGGCGGAGTTCATGGCCATGGCTGAGACCTCCCTTTGTTCCAAAAATCCTTTCTCTCTCCCGTTCCAAGACAGCAAAGCATCACCCTTAAAGGCGGACCTTCAAGGATGACGTCGGTGCCCCGCGAAAGGGAGCTTCTCTATCTATGGCGCGCAAGGGCGGAAAGTTGTACGTTCGCGTACACATTATAACAAAAATAAGTGTAGTAAGCAATAAGTTTTCCACAGGGGTATCCACTTTTCCACAGGGAAAAAAGTGGGGGAGGGGCGGGTTTACCACAACATATTGTGTGTAAGGAAAAGTCCTTGACATATGTGGAAATTCCAGCAAAAATATAGTTGACAGTGGAGGAAAGCTTAGGCTATAATAATTACCGCGTCCCGAAAACAAGGGGGGCGTCTACCCAAATGACAACCTCGGCCGGTTCCGCCGGCCGTTGTGGTGGACGGGCTTGCCCGTCTCAAGGAACCGTTACAGGAGGTGTTCAGACATGAAGCGTACCTATCAGCCCAAGAAGCTCCAGCGTTCCAAGGTCCACGGCTTCCGGAAGCGGATGGCCGACCGGAATGGCCGGAAGGTCCTCTCCCGCCGCCGCGCGAAGGGCCGCGCCCGCCTGTCCTACTAAGGAATGCGGCATTTACCGAATAGAGCGTCATGAAGGGGCGGGGGAGCAAATTCCCACCGCCCCTGCAGTGCATACGGAGGTTTTTCCGGAGCCGTCACACAGGAGGGCCGCGCCTTGAAGTTCACCGTCACCATGAAACGAAATCATGAGTTCCAGCGCCTTTACCACAAGGGGAAAAGCGCCGCCAGCCCCTACCTGGCCCTCTACTGCCGGAAGAGCCGGCGGGGTCAGAACCGGCTGGGCTTCACGGTGGGGAAGAAGGTGGGCTGCGCTGTGAAGCGCAACCGGGTCCGCCGCCGCCTGCGGGAGATCTACCGTCTCCACGAACACGAGCTCACCACGGGCTATGACATCGTTGTGGTGGCCCGGGTCAAGGCCGTCTATGCCAAATACGCCCAGCTGGACAAGTCCTTCCTCTCATTGGCGGACAAGCTGGGCCTGAGAAAGAAGGCGGAGGGGTGAAAGCCCTGCTCCTGGCGCTCATCCGGTTCTACCGCGTCCACATCTCGCCCGCCCGACCTCCCTGCTGCCGCTTCATCCCCACCTGCTCGGCCTACGCCCTGGAGGCGGTGGAGAAATACGGCGCCTGGAAGGGCGGCTGGCTGGCCCTGCGCCGCATCCTCAAGTGTCAGCCGTTCCACAGGCAAAAGAGCATCGAATACGACCCGGTGCCTTAGGGCCTGAATCTTCTGTGGAGGCAAGCAAATGGATTTTGCATACTATATTCTTACGCCGTTTTCCTGGCTGCTCCAGCTCTTCTATGACCTGACCGGCAGCTACGGCTTCGCCCTCATCCTCTTCGCCGTGGTGGTGAAGCTCATCCTCTTCCCCTTCTCCCTGAAGGGCAAAAAGAGCATGATCCAGATGAACATGCTCCAGGGCAAGATGCAGCAGATCCAGAGAAAGTACGCCAACGACAAGCAGAGACAGAATCTGGAGATCCAAAAGCTCTACGAGAAGGAGAAGGTCAACCCCATGGGCGGCTGCCTGTGGTCCCTGCTCCCCATCTTCATCCTGCTGCCCCTGTACGCCATCATCCGCCAGCCCATGAAGTATATGATGGGCCTGGACGAGACCCAGATCACCACCCTCATCGACGTACTCAACCAGTACGCCACCACCGCCATCGACCCCTCCAAGAACGTCTACTACCAGCTCATTGCCTCCAACGTGCTCTTTGAGAACTTTGACGCCGTGGTGGCCAACCCCGCCGTTGCCGCCTTTGCCGACAACCTCAAGCAGCTGGACTTCTCCTTCCTGGGACTGGCCCTGTCCACCGTCCCCACCTGGAAGATCTGGGCGGGTCCCTTCAACTGGAACACCATCGGCACCTTCCTCATCCCCATCGTCTCCGCCTGCACCGGTCTGCTGTTCTCCATCATCTCCATGCGGACCAACCAGCTCAACAAGAACCAGCCCGAGAGCGAGCAGGCCAAGAGCACCAGCCGGACCATGATGATCATGTCCCCGGTGATCTCTCTGTGGGTAGGCTACTCCATGCCCGCCGCCATGAGTATCTACTGGGTGTCCAACAACGTCCTCTCCCTGGGCCAGGAGCTGCTGGCCGGTAAGATCCTGAAGAAGGACTACGAGGCCGCCGCCGCCGCCCGCGCCGAGCAGGAGCGGCTGGAGAAGGAAGAGGAGAAGCAGCGCCGCCGTGAGGCCGCCGAGCGTAAGGCTCAGGCCATTGCCGAGGCCAAGGCCAACAAGGGCAAGAAGAAGGCCAAGCCCGCCGAGGAGAAGAAGAAGAGCGACGCCTCCGTCATCGATGTGAGCCGCGTGGGCATCCGCTCCTACGCCCGGGGCCGTGCCTACGACCCCTACCGGTACAGCCACGACGGCCCCACCCCCTACAAGGACCCCGGCACCCCGGTGGATGAGACCGCCGTGGAGAAGGCTCTGGAGAAGAAGTCCGACCATCTCCAGGCCGTGGCCGCCGAGGGTGTGGCCGACGAGCTCATCGTGAATGAGATCCTGGAGGATAACGCCCCCGCCGAGACCGCTGAAGAGACCACGGAGACCGTGGAGAGCGCCGCTGCCGATGCCGCCGACGTCCAGGACCCCTGGGCCGGCATCGACGCCGAGGTGGAGGCCATCAACGCCGAGACCGAAGACAAGGACAAGGAATAATCGCACAACATAAGGAGACGATCAGACCTATGTTGCAGTATATCGAGACCACGGGTAAAAACGAGGAGGAGGCCATCAACGCCGCCCTCCGGAAGCTGGGCCTGGACCGGGACGAGGTCTCCGTGGAGGTGTTGGAGCGGGCCAAGAGCGGCTTTCTGGGCATCGGCGGCAGCCCCGCCAAGGTGAAGGTGACCTACGAGGTCCCTGACGAGCCCGCCCCCAAGGCCACCGAGCCCAAGGTGGAGGAGCCCAAGGCCGAGACCATCCAGGCTGAGGCCCCAAAGGCCCAGCCGGTGAAGGAGGAGGCCCCCGCCGCCCCTGTTTCCCAGCCCAAGACCGAGCCTGACACCCAGGCCGCCGAGTCCGCCCCCGCCGGGGACCGGGCCGAGGCCATCACCACCTTCCTCACCGGACTCATGGCCCACATGGGCGTGTCCGCCGCCCCCCGCATTGCCATGGGGGAGGACGGCAGCTACAAGGTGACCCTGGAGGGTGAGAACCTGGGCGCCCTCATCGGCCGCCGGGGCGAGACCCTGGACGCCATCCAGCAGCTCACCAGCTACTCCGTCAACCGGGGCCAGTCCAAGCGGGTCCGCATCCATGTGGACGCCGAGGGCTACCGTGCCAAGCGGGAGGAGTCCCTGGAGCGCCTGGCCCGGAAGGTGGCCGGAAAGGTGGTCAAGTACCGCCGGAACGTGACCCTGGAGCCCATGAATGCCTACGAGCGCCATGTGATCCACACCGCCCTTCAGGACTACCCCGACGTGACCACCTACTCCACCGGTACCGAGCCCAACCGCCGCACCATCGTGGCCTACTCCAAGGGCGAGCACCGGAACTGAGATTTACCTACCAAAACCCCCGTCCGTCAGGACGGGGGTTTTCGTTTTGGAGATAGTCGTTTGACGGCGTACTATAGAAACCATACCATCTGGTTCCCTCTGTGATGGAGGAACGGCCTCCGGCGGGCCCCTTTCTGAATGACCAGAAAGGGGCAAAAGAGTCAGTCAAGGAGGGGGATTTCGATTTCCCCCTCCTTGACAATCCACCCCTTGAAACGACCAAGCACAGGGGGGCCGTGGCCCCCCTATTGGATGTACCCCCCGGGGCTCTTCTAATGTTATGTCACTTGCACCGTCGGCTTACTTCGTAACGCCGCCGGTGCCCGGAGCGTAACGGCATGCGCTACGATACCCACCTACGCAGGCGGCGAAAAAATTAGGGATAGAACCACCAGCTTTCCCTGTTCCACCGGCGGAGTCTCCTGTGGACGGGGCTGGTCCACAATGGGGGCGTAAAGACGGGCCGCCGGATTCCTATTTGGAGCCACTCAACCCGCACGGGAGCCCCTTTTTCTTTGGATTCAAAAAACCGTTTCTTTTTCCGGCAGGGAAAAAGAAATGGGTTTTGAACCGTCTCTCCCGTCCTTGCACGTAACAGAAAGCAATGGGCTAAGACGTGGTTTGGCGCGCCGAGGTCGTCGCGCCCCACAAACAACGCCCCACAGACAGCGCAATCCCCCTCCGGGCCCCCCATCCCCTTTCGAGCGAAGAAAAAACTTCTTTCCTATTTGAAGCAAATGGGGTATAATGAAATAGAATAGCCTGAAGTGATTTTTATCTGCCCCGGAAGGGGCTCTGTCTGCATCAAGGAGGGATTGTCATGAAACTGATCCTTGCCATCATCAACTTTGACGACGCCAACGCCGTCACCCATGCCCTGACCAAGAAGGGCTTCTCCTCCACCAAGCTGGCCACCACCGGCGGCTTCCTCATGGCCGGCAACGTCACCATCCTGGTGGGCGTGGACGAGGAGAAGGTCCAGACCGTCATCGACATCATCAAGGAGCACTCCCACTCCCGCAAGCAGATGATCCCCACCACCACTGAGATGAGCTACGGCTACTATCCCTCCATGCCCGTGGAGGTCACCGTGGGCGGCGCCACCATCTTCGTGGTGGACATCGAGCGCTTCGAGCGGGCCTGATGCGGGGACTGGAGGTCCTGGCGGGCAACCCCCAGGCAAAACACCGGCTCTCTGCCGGACGGGGGCTCTCCCACGCCTACATCCTCTCCGGCCCCGCCGGCAGCGGCAAACACACCCTGGCCGGGCTCCTGGCCCGTGCCCTGGTGTGCTCCGGGAAGGGGGAGGCCCCCTGCGGCGCCTGCCCCGACTGCCGGAAGGCCGCCGCGGGCATCCACCCCGACGTCATCACCATCGGGGAGGATGGGAAGGACATCAATGTGGCCATGGTCCGCGCCCTGCGGTCGGATGCCTACATCCGGCCCAATGAGGCCCCGCGGAAGGTGTATCTGCTCCCCAATGCCCACACCATGAACCAGAGCGCCCAGAATGCCCTCCTCAAGCTGCTGGAGGAGGGCCCGCCCTATGCCGTCTTCCTGCTGCTGGCCGAGAACGCCGGGGCCATCCTGCCCACGGTGCGCTCCCGGTGCGAGACCCTGACCCTGGCCCCCGTCACCGAGGCCGAGGCCCGGGCGGTGCTCTCTGCCCGCTTTCCCGACCGCCCCGCCGAGGAGATCGCCGACGCCGCCCGCCGGTGTGAGGGTCTTATTGGCCGGGGCATCACCCTGCTGGAGGGCTCCGGCGGCCGCACCCGTGAGGTCCAGGAGGCAGCCGGGCAGTTGGTAAAGCTGCTGCTGGACGGCCCGGAGCGGGCCGCCCTGGAGTTCTGCGTGGGCCTGGAAAAGTGGGAGCGGGACGACCTGTGCGCCCTTCTGGAGGAGGGTGTGGAGGTGCTGCGGGCCGGCATGGGCCGGTACCGGGACACCCGGCGTGCCATGGCCCTGGTCGGCCGCCTGGAGGAGATCCGCCGGAGCCTGGACTTCCATGTGGGTGCCGGCCACGTGGCCGGCTGGCTGTGCGCCGGCTCTTTTTAAATCAGAGATACGAGGTATCCCCATGACTGAGATCATCGGCGTCCGCTTTAAAAGCGGCGGAAAACAATACTATTTCGACCCCCAGGGCGTCCAGGTGGAGCCCGGACAGGGGGTCATCATCGAGACCGCCCGGGGGGTGGAGTACGGCGAGTGCGTCCAGGGCAACACCATGGTGCCCGACGAGTCCGTGGTGCCCCCCCTGCGCCCCATGATCCGGGTGGCCACGGCCGAGGACGAGAAGATCGTGGCCAAGAACCGGGAGAAGGAGGCCAAGGCCTTCCGCATCTGCCAGGAGAAGATCGCCCAGCACGGCCTGGAGATGAAGCTGGTGGAGGTGGAGTACAACTTCGAGGGGAACAAGATCCTTTTCTTCTTCACTGCCGAGGGCCGGGTGGACTTCCGTGCCCTGGTCAAGGACCTGGCCGGTGTATTCCACACCCGCATCGAGCTGCGGCAGATCGGTGTCCGGGACGAGGCCAAGATGCTGGGCGGCCTAGGCATCTGCGGCCGGCCCTTCTGCTGCTCCGGCTTCCTGGACGAGTTCCAGCCCGTGTCCATCAAGATGGCCAAGACCCAGAACCTGTCCCTCAACCCCACCAAGATCTCCGGCACCTGCGGGCGGCTCATGTGCTGCCTGAAGTACGAGCAGGAGGCCTATGAGGACGCGGTAAAGCGGATGCCCAAGCAGGAGTCCTTCGTGGAGACCCCCGATGGGGTGGGCACCGTGTGCCAGGTGAACCTGCTGAAGGAGCAGGTGAAGGTACGGCTGGACGATTCCCCGGAGACCCCCAAGTGCTACCGAAACTGCGAGATCTGCGTGGTCCGCAACGGCAAGGGCAAGCGGCCCGAGGACTATGTGGCGCCGCCCCCGGAGGAGCTGGCTAAGCTGCGCTATGTGGCCCCCCGTGAGGAGGGCGTGTGGGAGCGTCCCGCCCCCGAGCGCACCGCCCTCACCGAGGCCCTGGAGCGGGTATTCCAGGCGGCGGAGGAGAGCGCCCAGCCCACCCGGGAGAAGAAAATGGCCCCCACAGAGCGTGGGAGCCGCAGCCGGGGTGGGTCCCGTCGGCATCGGAGCGGCGGCGAGGGCAAGCCTGCCCAGGAGGCCGCGCCCGAGAAGAAGAAGGAGCAGGCGCCCCGTGGGGACAAGCCCCAGGGTGAGGGCCGCTCCAATCGGCCAGGCAAGGGCAGGGGAGACAAGCCTCAGCAGACCGCTCCCCAGCAGCAGCCCCAGAACCAGCCCCCCAAGGAGGGCGGTGAGGGCGGCGAGAAGAAGGCCTCCGGCAGCCGCAATCGGAACCGTCGGCGCCGTCGTCCCTCCGGCGGCGGGCAGCAGCCCAAGCCCCCTGCGGTAGAATAAAAGGTATGACAGAGCGCCCGTCCGGCATCGCCGGACGGGCGTTTTTTGTGGTCTGTATCGCGGTTGTGGAGTGCATCTTTCAAAACCTTCCCCCTTGCAGGGGGAAGGTGGCGGCGTAGCCGCCGGATGAGGGTGCGCTAAGTTTCCCTCAAGGAACGTTCAAAGACCGTTTCTTTTTCCCTGCTGGAAAAAGAACGGTTTTTGGAATCCAAAGAAAAAGGGGCTCCCGTGCGGGTTAGGTGGTCCCAAATAGGAATCCGGCGGTCCGGCTTTACGCCCCCGTTGAGGACCAGCACCGTCCACAGGAGACTCCGCCGGTGGAACAGGGGTAAGCTGTGGTCCTATCCCCACTTTTTTCGCTGTCTGCGCGGGTGGGCGTCGCGGCGTGGTGGCGCTGCCTGGTATTACCTATGTTGCGACGTGGGGTGGTGTAGTGTCCGCCCGCAAAACGGGAAAACCCCCGTCCGTGAGGACGGGGGTTTTGTTCCATTTTAGTGCTCCCCGCAAGAGTGACCGTGGCCGCCGCAGTGGTGGTCGTGGTGACCGCCGCAGTCGTGGTCGTGGTGCTCGTCGTGGTGGTGGCACTCCGCCGCCGGGTCATAGGCCAGCTTCCCGGCCAGCAGGTCGGCCACCGCCTGGTCGGCGTCGCCGGACACGCCGCCGTAGAGCTGGATGCCCGCCTGGGCCAGGGCCATCCGGGCGCCGCCGCCGATGCCGCCGCAGATGAGGGTGTCCACGCCGCTGCTTGCCAGCAGCCCCGCTAGGGCGCCGTGGCCGCTGCCGTTGGCGCTGAGGATGGCCGCCGACTGCACGGCCCCGTCCTCCACCGTATATACCTTGAACTTCTCCGTGTGGCCGAAGTGCTGGAACACCTGGCCGTTCTCATAGGTCACCGCGATCTTTTTCATGGCTGTTTCCTCCTTCATGACAATGCCTGTGGCAGCGTGGGCAGCCCTGCTTTCCGCCGGGGCAAAGGGAAAAGGCCCCGCCGCCAATGGTCAGCTCCCCGCCCCGGACCAGGAATTGGGCCACCTTGGCCCGGGCGGCGCCGTAGATGGCCTGGACCGTGGCCCGGGAGACCTCCATCTGCCGGGCGCACTCCGCCTGGCTGAGCCCCTCCAGGTCCATGAGCCGGATGGTCTCGAACTCGTCCACCGTCAGGCGGATGGGACTTTGGCCCGGTCCGCCCTCTGCCGAGCGGAAGCACTGCCGCTCCGGCAGGGCGCACACCCGCCGCCGTTTACAGGGTCTGGGCATCCCCACACCTCCTCTCAGGTTTTTGGTATATGCCAGTAACTAGAGTATACTTCGTTTTCGGCATATGTCAAGAACAAAGTGCAACTTATCCACATGTGTGGATAAGTTGTGGAAAATGTGGATAACTCGGTGCATAGGGTGGAGGAGCGGCCCACCAGCGGAGCCCCGCAATAGGGGAGAGGAAACAAAAAACCACCCCGGCGAATTGGTCGCCGGGGTGGTCTTGGTTATTGATCGTTCTGGTCTGTGGGGGCCTGGGGCTGATCCGCCGGGGGATCGGTCTGGGGCTGGCCGTCGGAGGTGTCCTCCTGGCCGCCCTGGTCCTGGCCCTCCTGGGGCTTGCTGCCGTCGAAGAGGGTGATCTTCTTGGCGGGGCGCTCCACGTCGCCGTCCAGGGCGGGGGAAGCGGTCTTGGCGGTGTTGGTGGAGGCATAGGCGTCCTCCACCAGGGCGGGGTCCCGGCCCTCGATGATGGCCACCATCTCGCCGCCGGTGATGGTCTCCTTCTCCAGGAGGTACTTCACTACCTTGTGCATGTCATCCAGGTTCTCCTTGAGGACCTCCACCGCCTGCTGGTAGCACTTGGTCAGGATGGCCTGGACCTCCCGGTCCATGGCGGCGGCGGTGTCCTGGGCGCAGTCCAGGCCATAGCCGCCGTCCAGGTACTGGTTGCGGACGGAGCCCAGGGCCATCATGCCGAAGGCGTCGCTCATGCCGTACATGGCCACCATGTTGCGGGCGATGTTGGTGGCCTCCTGGATGTCCTGGGAGGCGCCGTTGGTCATGGTGTGGAGGACCACCTCCTCGGCGGCCCGGCCGCCCATGGAGACGGTGATCTTGGCCAGCAGCTCGTCCTTGGTGCGCAGGTTGGTCTTGTCCTCCTCGGGCATGAGGAGGGTGTAGCCCAGGGAGCCCTCGGTGTGGGGGACGATGGTGATCTTTTGCACCGGCTCGGCGTTCTTCTGCTTGTAGGCCACCATGGCGTGGCCCACCTCGTGGTAGGCAACCAGTTTCTTCTCGAACTCGGTGAGGACGGAGTTTTTCTTTTCGCTGCCGGCGATGACGAACTCGAAGGAGGCCAGCAGGTCATCCTGGTTGACGGCCTTGCGGCCGTGGCGGACGGCCCGGAGGGCGGCCTCGTTGACCAGGTTGGCAAGGTCGGCGCCCACGGTGCCGGCGGTGGCCAGGGCGATCTTCTTGAGGTCCACGTCCTCGGCCAGCTTGATCTTGCGGGTGTGGACGTGGAGGGTGGCCAGACGGCCGGCCAGGTTGGGCCGGTCGATGGTGATGCGGCGGTCGAAGCGGCCGGGGCGGAGGAGGGCCTTGTCCAGCACCTCGGGGCGGTTGGTGGCGCCCAGGACGATGACGCCCTTGCTGGGGTCGAAGCCGTCCAGCTCGGCCAGAAGCTGGTTCAGGGTCTGCTCCCGCTCGTCGTTGCCGCCCAGGCGGTTGTCACGGGATTTGCCGATGGTGTCGATCTCGTCGATGAAGATGATGCAGGGGGCCATCTTGCTGGCCTCCTTGAAGAGGTCGCGGACCCGGGCGGCGCCCATGCCCACGAACATCTCCACGAAGTCGGAGCCGGAGATGGAGAAGAAGGGCACGTTGGCCTCGCCGGCCACGGCCTTGGCCAGGAGGGTCTTGCCGGTGCCCGGCGGGCCCACCAGCAGGGCGCCCTTGGGGAGCTTGGCGCCGATGTCGGTATATTTTTGCGGGTTGTGCAGGATGTCTATGATCTCCTGCATGGACTCCTTGGCCTCGTCCTGACCGGCCACGTCCATAAAGGTGACGCCGGTGGACTTCTCCACGTAGACCTTGGCGTTGGACTTGCCCAGGCCGCCCAGGCCGCCGCCCATCTTGCTGGACATGCCCCGGAACAGGAAGGAGAAGAGGACCACCATGATGACCACGGGGAGGACGTAGGAGATGAGGAGGGTGATGATGGGGGAGAGCTGCTCAATGTAGGGCGGGCCGTAGACGACGCCGTTTTCCTCCATGAGGGAGATGAGGCGGGACATCTCGGTGTCGCTGGTGATGGGGGCGCAGTAGTAGGAGGGACCCTCCTTGAGCATCTGCTTCCACTCGCTGGAGCCGGGCTCCAGGATCTGGGCGGAGGAAGTGGTTCCGCCGTTGGCGGAGGGGGCGGTAAGGCCGGAGGTGGTGCCGCCGGTGAGGCCCTCCAGGCCCTCCAGGCCGGGGATGGGAGTGACGGCGGTGTCGGCGTCACTCTGGGCGCCGGTCTGGGTATCCGCGGCGCTGTCGTCGGCGGTGGGCCGGGGGTAGATGGTGTACTTGTTGGACTCCATGACCACCCAGGCCACCTCGTCGTTCTCCACCATCTCCACAAACTGGGAGTATTCGATCTGGGTCGAGCGGGAGGTGGACATGGAGGAGGTGAAGTAGTTGATCATGAGGGTGATGATGAGGGCCCAGATGATGATGGAGATGATCCCCATCATGTTCTTGTTGGAACCTCCGGAGCCCTTTCGGTTGTTTTGATCCAAGGCGTGTCCTCCTTTTTTGGAACAGTTCGCCTGCTATTCGCCAGATAACAAGTTACCCTAAATATAGCACACTATACATTGGAATACAAGAAATCGGGCGGTAAACTTTCTGTGAATGGGGTCCTTGCCAATCAAAAGAAAACGGCCCATGGTCGTTTGGAACCATGGGCCGTTTGGGTAATGGAGCACGGCACCGCGTGGGAAGGAGCACGGCAACCGGTGCTGTAAAGAGAAACAGGGGTCAGGAGATGTCGCCGTTCTTGGAACAGGTAAGGCTGATGTCGACGGGAAATTGTCCCAATCCCTTGGTACTCTTAATGGTAGCGGTCAGCGTGGCGGTGCCGCCGGAGTCGGAGATCCGTTCCCCGCTGTAGGACCAGCCGGACTCTAGAGTGTGAGAGCCAGAGGCGCTGACCACCCAAGCATCGGAGCCATCGTATCCAAAGGTGGCGGTGAGGGTCACGGTACCAATTTTTTCCCCATTATTTTTGTATTCCATCGTGGCGGAGGCTCTTTTGGTAGAGGCTCGAAAATCCTGATCGTAAACTGTAATGGTCTGCTCTGCGGTAAGTCCATTTCCCAGGTCGATAAGAGTGGTCTCTGTGTGCCTATATGCGAAAGCTGGCGTAGAAAACATAGTGCATGTCAAAACAAGAACAGTCAGTAAAGAAACGATTCTTTTCAATCTAATTCTCTCCTTCCTCTGTCTCATAAACAATAATGGCCTTTTCACCTGTAATGTGTACGTCATGCTGGCGGCTTCTTAGTTCAATGTTATACCATATGGTTGCTATTAAAAATAGGATGATAAGCCCCAAAACCAGTCCAATCAATCCTTGTCTCTGTCTCCGGTACTGTTTTGCCGTCTCAGGTCCCATGGCGTCCTGATAGGACCGGGCCAATTCTTCGGGTGAGCCCAGAAATGCGGTGAGGCCGTCGTAGCCCCCTCCGGGGTTTTCGGCCAGATAGTCTTCAGCCAGTCTCCGGGTGTCTTCCAGCAGGGACTGTTTCTTGGCTCTGGGGCACTGGAGCTGCCGGGACAGGGCTCTGGCATAGGTTTTCCACTCACTGGTCATCGGTGTGCCCTCCCTTCAGACTGCCGTCCTTGGAGAAAATCAGAGCCACGGCGTCAATAAAGCTCTGATACTCCCGACGCAGGGCCTCCAGGTAGACTTGCCCCTCCTCGGTGATGGAAAAGTAGATCCGCACTCGGTTGTCTTGGGACAGTACCTTTTCCGACTCCTGGATGTAGCCGTGGTCCCGCAGGCGGTAAATGGCTTGGTAGAGGGTGTTGAAGCTAAGTCGCCCCTCGCTGAGGGACTCGATGGCGCTCATCATCTCATAGGTATACATGGACTTTTGGCGCAGCACGAACAGGACCAGCATCTCCGTTGTCGCCTTCTTAAGAGAGTCGTTGATACTGGCGGTGGTGCCGCTCTTTGTGGTTTTCTCAGGGTTCTTTGGCATCATGATGCGCCTTTCTCCTAGGATAAAATTAGCTTATCAGATAATATCATGTTTGTAAATATGATTGTTATTGACACATATTTAGAAATATGATATGGTTGGATTGAACAGAGGTCCCAGGTGTGGATGTGAAAGGAGATGGAACCCATGGAGCGGGTGGAAAAATGCTGAGTTTTGAAGACCCTCATACTGGAAAGTCTTTGATGCTACCCTATTCAATTTTTCACTCTCTTGATAGTTCGCTAAAGATGCCTACATGTCCCAAAAATGGGGAAAAATTTCGGTAGAAACAAATCATTTTAACGATAAAACCACAACGCTTTCTTATGCATGGAATCGGTATATGGATAAGAATAATAGTTCTGTATGGGTTGATTCTTTAAAATATACTTCTCCTAAGATTGTGTGGGAAAATGAATGAGCCTTATAAACAGGAGAGAAGGGATATTTATCAAAGAAAAAAGCGTGTTTAGAGGGATGTTATGGCTTCTTTTGTGTGTTGCTTTTCTTATGATCCTGTGGGTTCTATTCACTTGGATTTCCCCGAAAAGTCTTCTTTCCCTCTATCACAACATACCTGAGCATAATGTAGAGCAAACGGCGATGATTTTGATCTCAACGGCAGGAGGAGAGGTCCGACAAGCGGATGTCACGGATGCGCGGCAGATGGCTGCCTTGATCGACCGGATGGATACCATTCAAATAAATGAAGCAGGGCGGTATCAGTCAATTTCTATTCCGTCGGTGCTTTATCGAGTGTATCTTTTTTCCAACAGTGGGGGAGAGATAACCGAACATGGAGATCTGGCACTCAACCCGGAAGGAGAGGTCTTTGCAGAAGGTGGCAAAAAATATCAAATACAGGGAGAAGAGGCAGATATTCTGATCGAGGAACTCTTCCAATTATCAAAAAATGCGCAGCCAGTTGGAGAAAGCGCAAGAGAATAAAAGGAACCTATCCCAGATACATGTTCCGGGAAAGTTTCCAGAAAATAGAACGGATTTCTCCATCCCAATATTCCAGCCTACGGCGGGCGGTCCCATCCGGGGCCGTCCGCTTTTTCCGTCCGAAAGGGCGTACAAATTCTTCTTTTTCTCCCGGGGGAAGTATGGTATACTGAAACCTGATTGAACAGAAAGGCGGGACAAGCCCCATGAAAGAGAAACGGACCCCCCGGCCCGAGCCCATGGCCGAGGCCGACGGCATCATTGAGGGCCGCAACGCGGTCATCGAGGCTTTGCGGGCGGGGACGCCCATCGATAAAATTTTCATCGCCAAGGGGGAGACCGACGCCGCCCTGGGCCACATCGCCTCCACGGCCCGAGGCAAGGGCATCGTGGTGGTGGAGGCCGACCGGCGGAAGCTGGACGCCATGAGCCGCACCCACGCCCACCAGGGGGTCATCGCCCAGGCCGCCGTCCGGGAGTACGCCACCGTGGACGATATTCTGAGCGCCGCCCGGGAGAAAGGGGAGCCCCCCCTCATCGTGGTGTGCGACGAGCTCTCCGACCCCCACAACCTGGGTGCCGTCATCCGCACCGCCGAGTGCGCCGGCGCCCACGGCGTCATCATCCCCAAGCGGCGCTCCGCCGGCCTCACCGCCATCGTGGCCAAGACCTCGGCGGGAGCCGTCTCCCACGTGCCGGTGGCCCGGGTGCCCAACCTCACCGCCCTCCTCAAGGAACTGAAGGAGGCGGGCATCTGGATCTTCGGCACCGCCGCCGACGGCAGCACCACCCTCTACGACGCCGACCTCAAAGGCCCCGCCGCCATCGTCATTGGCTCCGAGGGCAACGGCATGGGCCGCCTGGTGGCCGAGCAGTGCGATTTCAAGGTCAGCATCCCCATGAAGGGCAAGCTCAACTCCCTCAACGCCTCCGCGGCGGCGGCCATCCTGCTCTATGAGGCCGTCCGCCAGCGGCTGGGATAACTTCAGACAAAGGAAGGCCGGTATGGCAAAGGACGACGAAAAACAGGATAGCGGCTTCACTCTGGAGGAGATCCTGGCCGAGTACGGCGTGGACGTGAGCCGGTGGGAGGAGGACGGGAAGGCCAAGGAGCCTCCGGCCCGGACGCCCCCGGTGGACGCCGGTCCCGACCTGCCCTGGCCGGAGGCCAAGCACACCCCGCCCCCTCAGAACGTGGTGCTCTTTCCGGGCATGACGGCCCCGCCCGACGACGAGGACGAGGATGAGGAGGAACCGGACGACGGCGATGAGGACACCGGCGACGAGGACGAGGAGCCGGAGGAGCATACGCCGCCGCCCAAGGAGAAGCCCAAAAAGGCGCCTGTGACCGACAAGGTGCTGGAGTTCCCCGAGGACGACACGCCGCCCATCCAGGCGGGGCTGCGCCACCTGAAGGAGAAGGCGGACGCCTTTTCCGAGCAGATGTTCGCCGAGGAGGGCACCGAGGTCTCGGAGGAGACCATCCGGTTCCAAAAGCTCATCCCCGGCGTGGACGAGGAGGAGCCGGAGGAGGAGGACGAGCCGCCCCGCCGGGAGCGCAAGCCCCGAAAACCGCCGGAGCCGCCCCCCGATCTGCCCCCTTCCGACCTGGCCAGCCGGTACGGCCGGGGTCTGGGTCTGCTCCGGCTGCGCGCGGTGCTGGTGGCCCTGCTGTGCCTGCCCCTTTTGTACCTGGCCTTCGCCGGGTTCTTCGGCCTGCCCCTGCCCGGGGCCCTGATCGATTCCTTCCAGCTGCGGGTGTGGTGCTCCGCCGGACTGCTGTGTGTGGCCATGCTCCTGGGCCTGGACGTGCTGCTGGGCGGTCTCATCGACCTCTTCCGGCTCCGCCCCGGCGGCGCCACCGCCAGCTGCTTCGCCTGCGCCTTCACCCTGTGGGACGCCTTCACCCAGCTCAACGCCATGCCTGAGCGGACCACGCTGCCCTACTGCGCCGCCTGCTGTGCCGGGCTCTTCTGCGCCATGTGGGGCACCTATTCCAAGCGCCAGGGCCTGCGGCTCTCCTGCCGCACCGCCGCTGCCGCCTCGGAGCCCTACCTGGTGACCCTAGACCACAAGAGCTGGAACGGCAAGGACGCCTACGCCAAGTGGTCGGGGCCGGCCTACGGCTTCGGCAGCCAGATCCAGGAGAGCGACGGGACCGAGCGGGTGCTGCGCATTTCGGTGCCCCTGCTGCTGCTGGGGAGCATCCTGTGCGCCCTGGTGGCCTCGGTGGGCCACGGCGCGCCCGAGCGCCTGCCCTGGTGTCTCTCCGCCTGTGCCACCGCCTCTTCGGGCTTCTCCGCCCTGCTGTGCTTCTCCCGGCCCTACCGGGCCCTGGCCCGGCGGCTGGCCTCCAGCGGCGCCGCCCTCCCCGGCTGGTCCGGCGTGGAGCGGGTGGGGAAGGCCATCCTCCTCACCGACACCGACCTCTTTCCCCCCGGTGAGGTGGCCCTCAACGGCATCAAGATCTTTGGGGACTACTCTGTGGAGAAGGTGGTGGCCGTCTGCGCTACCCTCATCAAGGAGAGCGGCTCTGGCCTGGACAAGGTCTTTCACGACCTCCTCCGCACCCAGGGCGCGGTCTACCGCCGGTGCTCCGGCTTCACACGCCACGAGGGCGGCGGCCTCTCCGCCGACATCCGGGGGGAGCGCATCCTGGTGGGCTCCGCCTCCTTCATGACCCTCATGGAGGTGCCCCTGCCCCAGGGCCTCAACGTCCGCAGCGCCGTGTTCTGCGCCATCGACGGGGAGCTGGCCGGCATCTTCGCCCTCAACTACATGATGCACCCCACCATCCCGCCCGCCATCTCCGCCCTGGTGGCCAACCGGGTCTCCCCGGTGCTGTGCACCCGGGACTTCAACCTCATCCCCGCCATGCTGCGGCAGAAGTTCAAGCTCCCCGTGGAGAAGATGGATTTCCCCGCTGTGGAGCGCCGCACCGAGCTCTCCGACCCCGCCGCCCTCCACAGCGCCCGGCTCACCGCCGTCCTCTGCCGGGAGGGCCTGGCCCCCTTCTCCGAGGCGGTGGTGGGTGCCAAGCGGCTGCGGCTGGCTGTCCTCATGACCACTGCCCTCACCGTGCTGGGCTCGGTGATCGGTCTGCTGCTGGCCTTCTACCTCACCTTCATCGGCGCCTGGTCCTCCCTCACCGGCGCCCAGATGGCCCTTTTCCTGCTGGCCTGGACCGTCCCCACCCTCCTCATCTCCGGCTGGGTGGAGCGATACTGAAGCAAAAAAAGACCTTCCCCGGCGTGAACTGCCCCAGATTGTGCGGACAGTACAAAAAAGAGCCCTTAGTAGGAAAGATTAAGTTTTAAGCGGAGAGGCGTCGCGCCAGCGGCGCCTCTCCAGTTTTTAACTGGATGCGCTCATGGTTATAGAAGTAAATATAGCGGTCAATCATCTCATTGGCTTCGGAAAAGGTCGCCGGTTTGTGGCGGTAAATACATTCTGTTTTGAGGATAGAGAAGAAATTTTCCGCCATGGCGTTGTCGTACGGGTTTCCTTTCCTTGACATGGATGGTGTGATTCCGTATGCTTGAGTCAGATTGAAGTATGCTGCAGAGGTGTACTGAAATCCTTGGTCGCTGTGGAGCTGCAACTCCGCAGCGACCCTCTTTTTCTCCTGTTTCATTGCCAGATGAACGGTATCCAGAACCAAATTCACTGTCTGCTGGGTTCCAGTCTTGTAGGCGATGATGCTGTTGTCATAGAGGTCCCGGATTATGGAAAGGTACAGCACACCCTGCCTGGTGTGGATGTAGGAGATGTCTGTTACCCATTTGCTGTTAGGTTTGTCCGCATGGAACTCCCTGTTCAGCAGATTCCTGTATTTGTGTGCCTGCCGCCCCATCTGCTGCCATTTCCTGCGGCGGCGGATCTCCGAGAGCAGATCATATTTCTTCATGATTCGCAGCACAGTTTTGGGATTGCAGAAGATATTCCGGCTTTTCAGCCACAGCCACATCCGCCGGTAGCCGTAGGTGCGGAAGCTGCGTTCCCGCTGCTGTGCGATGAGCCCCGCAAGAGCCGCATCCTTTTCTGGCTTGCCTAGGCGATGGACAAAAGCATAGTAGCCGCTTCTGGACACTCCAAAGAATTTGCACATGACTGCCACTGGATACTCTGTCCTGTGACGATAGATGATATGATACTTTACCTTTGCTCTCACTTCCTTTCTGTGAAGCGCAGAAAATCCCGCAGTAGTTTATTTTCCATGCGAAGCCGTTGGATCTCACAGGCCTGCTCTGCCACAACGTCTCCTGGCGCAGCATCTTTTCTCGGCCGTCCTTTCGGTCGTGGGCGGATTCCGGCTTCCAGTTTTCGTTCTTTACGGCGCTCACGCTCAAGTAGTCTTTTTACCACCTGCTTATTCCGGAAGCCATAGTATTCTGCGACTTCCCGCTGTGTTTTCCCCTCTGCCAACATGGCCTTGATCTCTGGTAAAAGCATTTGAACGTGTGTGTAATTTCGTTTCTTCATGACAAAACCCCCTGATGTAGTCTATTTTCCTACATCAGGGGGGCTTTTGTCACTGTCCGTTTTTACTGGATCTGTTCATTTTGGCGGAAGGTCTTTTTGCGTCCTGAAACGGTTTTTTCACGCCGCCTCGGCGCTGTTGTCGGTAGCGGGGAAGAGGTCCTCATAGGCCTGGTCGGGGTTCAGACCCAGGTCCCCACGTACCTGGTCCCGGAAGGCCACCAGCTCCGGGTAGGCGTAGAAGAAGTCGATCTTCTGCCGCCACACGGCGTCGGCGGGCTGCCCGCTCTCCGGCCAGAGGACGAAGTAGGCAAAGGCCTCGGCGATGTCCTCGGAGGGGTTGGTGGAGGCGTAGGCGGTGACGAAGTCGTCGTAGTGACGCAGGAAGAAGTTATAGGTGTCTCCGCAGGAGAGGCAGTCGTCAATGTAGCTCGTCCAGTAGGCCTGGTAGAAGTCGTCGATGTAGGAGCCGGCGTGGGCCACCATGCCGTACTCGTTGTAGGTATCCACGGTCTGGCTGGTGGTGTAGGTCACCTGGCCGCTGTTGAGGGTGAGGTAGTGGCAGTACTCGTGGAGGATGGTCTCCACAAAGTAGCGCCGGTCGCCGGAGTCGGCGGGGTCCACCGCGATCTCCCAGGTGTCGCCGGGGTCGTCTATGGCCCGGACCCAGGCGGAGGTCTCCCCGGGGCCGTCGGTGAAGAAGGTGAGCCGCTTGAAGCCGGCGAAGGACCCCTCTGGCAGCAGGCCAGTCATGTCCTTCCAGAGGGTGAGCAGCTCCTCCTCCGTCCAGTCCGTGAGCTGGCCCGCCGTGGACGGGTCGGCGGTGAGGGAGCCGTCGTCGCCGATGGAGTAGGAGATGAGGGTCTTCTCCTCCGGGTGGGTGTAGCCGAACCCGGCCTCGTCTCCCTCCAGGTACTTGATGGTGTATTGGTCGTAGAGGCCGGAGAGCTCCGTGAGCAGGGAGGCCTCCCTGGGCCGCCAGGCCCACTGTCCGGTCTCCAGACGGGCCTCCCGCAGGGGGCGGATCTGGAGCCACAGGTCCAGGGCGGCCTGGCGCTCTTCCTCGGTGATGTAGCCGGTGAGCCGGCCCAGCTGGGTGTCCAGCTCGGCCTGGGCCGCCGGGTCGGTGGCCGCCGTGGTGGCGGAGGGGGAAGGGGTGGTCTCCGGCTTACCGCCGCAGCCGGCGAGCATGCTCAGGAGCAGCAGGCCGGCGGCGGCACGGGCAGCGGATCTGGGAAAGGGGGTTCTCACAGATCGGTGTCCTCCTCTTTCTTTGTGCACACAATATTGAGTTCTTCCAGCTGCTTGGGCTCCACGAAGGAGGGAGCGCCCATCATCAGGTCCTGGGCGTTCTTGTTCATGGGGAAGGGGATGATCTCGCGGATGGAGTCCTCGCCGGCCAGCAGCATGACCATGCGGTCCACGCCGGGGGCGATACCGGCGTGCGGGGGAGCTCCGTAGGTGAAGGCGTTGTACATGGCGGGGAACTTGGCCTTTACGTCCTCCTCGCCCAGCCGCACCAGCTGGAAGGCCTCGATCATGATCTCGGGGTCGTGGTTCCGGACGGCGCCGGAGGAGAGCTCCACGCCGTTGCACACCAGGTCATACTGGTAGGCGGTGATGGTGAGGGGGTCCACCTCGCCGGCGGCCGCCTTTTTGAGGATCTCCAGGCCGCCGTTGGGCATGGAGAAGGGGTTGTGGCAGAACTCCAGCTCGCCGGACTCCTCACCGATCTCGTACATGGGGAAGTCCACGATCCAGCAGAACTCGTAGCGCTCCTTGTCCATGTGCTGGGGAGCCAGGGCGGGGAGCATCTTGATGAGGACGCCGGCGGTCTTCTGGGCGGCCAGCTTCTTCCCGGCGGTGAGGCCCACGAAGGAGCCCTTCTCCAGACCCAGGGCGGCGACCACCTGGTCCTTGATGGGCTGGACGAACTTGGCGATGCCGCCCACGATCTCACCGTTCTCGTCGTAGCGGAACCAGTAGACCTTCTCGCCGGCCTGGACCTCCACGTCGGCGCACAGCTTGTCGATCTGCTTGCGGGTGGCGGTGAAGCCGGTGACGGGGACGGCCTTCACGGTGTTGCCCTCGAAGGGACCGAAGCCGCAGGAGCCCAGCACCTCGGTGGCGTCCTGCACGGTGAGGTCGATGCGCAGGTCGGGCTTGTCGGAGCCGTACTTGTCCATGGCATCCAGGTAGGGGATGCGGGCGAAGGGGGCGGTGGAGGCGATGTTATAGGTGCCGTACTTGGCAAAGATGGGGGGCAGCACGTCCTCCAGCACGGCGAACACGTCCTCCTGGTCGGCGAAGGCCATCTCCATGTCCAGCTGGTAGAACTCGCCGGGGGAGCGGTCGCCGCGGGCGTCCTCGTCACGGAAGCAGGGGGCGATCTGGAAGTAGCGGTCGAAGCCGGAGGCCATCAGCAGCTGCTTGAACTGCTGGGGGGCCTGGGGCAGGGCGTAGAACTTGCCGGGATGTTTTCTACTCGGCACCAGATAGTCTCTCGCACCTTCCGGCGAAGAAGCGGTGAGGATGGGGGTGGTGATCTCCAGGAAGTTGTGGGCGGTCATGGCCTGCCGCAGGGCGGACACCACGTTGCAGCGCAGGACGATGTTGTTCTTCACCGCCGGGTTCCGCAGGTCCAGGTAGCGGTACTTCAGGCGGGCGGACTCGTCGGCCTCCCGGCTGCGGTTGATGGGGAAGGGGAGCTCGTTGTGGCGGCAGCGGCCCAGCACCTCGATCTTCTCGGGAACCACCTCGATGTCGCCGGTGGGCAGCTTGGGGTTCTTGGAGTCACGCTCCCGGACCACGCCGGTGACCTGGAGGGTGGACTCCTTGTTCAGGGGTTTTATTATGGCCATCATGGCCTCGTTCTCGATGACCACCTGGGTGGTGCCGTAGAAGTCACGGAGAACGGCGAAGGCCAGGTTCTGGCCCACCTCACGGACGTTCTCCAAAAAACCGGCCAGGGTGACGGTCTGGCCCACATGCTCCATGCGGAGCTCCCCACAGGTGTGGGTGCGGGACTGCATCATGAAAAATCAACTCCAATTTGTAATATTGACATTGGTTTATCCTAAAGGGAATTAAAGTAGGGGTATGGGCGGGTGATTTGGGCTGTGGGCGGCCGAAGGCCGCCGCTACGTTCGGGCAACGGCGGCGTTACAAAGTAAGCCGACGGTGCAGATAGCATAGCAATAGAAGAGCCCCGGGGGGTACATCCAATAGGGGGGCCGCGGCCCCCCTGTGCTTGGTCGTTTTAAGGGGGATGGGTGTCGGGAAGGGGGGAAATCGAAATCCCCCCTTCCCGACTGGCCTTTGCCTACTTTCGGCCATCCGAAAGTAGGCCGCCGGAGGCCGTCACTCAATCAAAGAGTGAGATAAATAACGCGGGCGGTCGCCAGAGGCATTGCAAAGTTGGGTAGAGGCGGATACCATCCGCCCGATATTTTTTCAGGGCTGCTCCAGGTGGTATTTCTCCGCCAGGGCGGGAGCGTCCAGGATGGGCTGGCTGTTGGGCCGAGCGTCCAGGTGAGCCTTCACATAGTTCACGGCCTGGTTGGTGGGGAGGGTCACCTGCTTGAAGAGACCGGCAGCCTTCTGCTCCTCCGCCTCCTCGGGGGTGGCGGGGTCGGGTAGCAGCAGGTCCTTCACGGTGACGGTGCCGGCATTGATCTCGTCCTCGCCCAGGAAGGCGGCGAAGGGGATGCCGGTCTTGTCGGCGTAGTTCATCTTGGCCTTGAATTTCTTGGCCTCGGTGTAGAGCTGGGTGCGGATGCCGGCGGCGCGGCAGGCGGTGGCGAAGGAGATGGCGGCGGTGAGGTCGCCCGTCATGGGCAGCACCAGCAGGTCGGCGGGGGCGGTGAGGACCTCCGGGTTCAGGTAGCCCTGGTCCTGCAAAACGAAGAACAGACG
This sequence comes from Intestinimonas timonensis, assembly GCF_900626145.1. Classification (GTDB taxonomy): domain Bacteria; phylum Bacillota; class Clostridia; order Oscillospirales; family Oscillospiraceae; genus Intestinimonas; species Intestinimonas aquisgranensis. The sequence goes on from NZ_LR130816.1 coordinate 951,038, forward strand.
GGTGAGACCGATGGAAATACCCACTCCGGGGAGTTGTTTTTCGGTGTAATATTCCGCCAGGTTATCATATCGGCCGCCGGAGCAGATGGAACCGATCTCAGGATGGTCCAGCATGACGGTCTCGTAGACGGTGCCGGTGTAGTAGTCCAGGCCGCGGGCGATGGTGAGGTCCACCATGAAGTGGTCGGCGGGGACGCCGAAGGCGGCCATATACTTGACCACGGTGGAGAGCTCATCGATGCCCAGGTCCAGCAGCTCGTTCTTCCCCTTAAAGCCCTCCAGGGCGGCCATGGGGTCGTCGGTGGAGAGGAGTGCGAGAAGCTGATCGGCAGTGGCGGCGGGGACGGCGAAGTCGTCCACCAGGATGGCCTTCACCTTCTCGGGGCCGATCTTCTCCAGCTTGTCGATGGTGCGCATGACGTCGCCGGCCTGCTCCTTGAGGCCCAGCAGGTCGAAGAGGCCGTTGAGGACCTTCCGGTTGTTGACCCGGATCTTGAAGCGCTTCAGGCCCAGGGCGGTGAAGGTCTTATAGATGATGGCGGGCACCTCGGCCTCGTTGGCGATGTCCAGCTTGCCGTCGCCGATGACGTCGATGTCGGCCTGGTAGAACTCCCGGAACCGGCCCCGCTGGGCACGCTCACCCCGGTAGACCTTGCCGATCTGGAACCGGCGGAAGGGGAAGGAGAGCTCGTTGTAGTGGAGGGCCACGTACTTGGCCAGGGGCACGGTGAGGTCAAAGCGCAGGGACAGGTCGGTGTCCCCCTTGGTGAAGCGGTAGATCTGCTTTTCGGTCTCGCCGCCGCCCTTGGCCAGGAGGACCTCACTGGCCTCGATGGCGGGGGTGTCCAGGGGGGTGAAGCCGTACAGGCTGTAACTCTCCCGGAGGATGGCCACCATCCGGTCAAAGACCACCTGGTCCCGGGGCAGCAGCTCCATAAAACCGGAGAGGGTGCGGGGTTTGATACGGTCCATCATAACACTCCTTTTCTCTTTGGGTCGGAAGGACGGTTTTGGTGCCAAAAACAAAAAAGGCGCTCTCGTCCCTCAATGGGACGAAAGCGCCTGCTTTCGTGGTGCCACCCATTTTCAACGGCCTGCGAAAAGGCCGTCCTTTTGCCTTCTGTTGCGGGAAGGGGACCGCGCCCGTCTCCGGGCCCGCTGGTGGGACTGTCTTCGCCCTCTCCTTGCCGTGGGACGCTTGCAGCCTGTGGCGTCCCTCTCTGTCCGGCGGTGCTGGGGGTTACTCATGACCCGTCGTGGCGGTGAGCGTAACAATAGTATCCCACAGTGGGGAAAAAGTCAACCATTTTCCCCGGTTTTTACGGCCAGAAAGGGGATTTTAAAGGAAACGGACCTGGTAGAGCCCGTTCCGCTCCCGCTCCACCGCCTTCCGGAGGACCTGCACGCTCTCGTCATCCATGCCGGCGGCGGCCTCCTCCTCCTGGAAGCGCAGGTTGAGCTCCGTCCAGGAGTGGAACTGATCCTGGATGGGCGTCATGAATCTGCCGTACCAGTCGTTGAGTTCCTCCCGCTTGAGCCAGCGGCACACGAAGAGCATCCCGGCGATGAGGACGCCCCAGCACAGGTCCCTGGCCTGACGGGAGGCCACCAGATGCTCCAGCGCGGCCAGGCCGCTCTCCCGGTCGGTGATATGGAAGTTCGTGGACAGGAAAGCCCGGTAACGCTTCCGGCGATGAGGCGCGGGACGTCCGCCGCCCACCAGGCCGGTGTCCTCCACTGTGTCGGGCAGGCTGGCGTGGAGCTCCAGCAGGGGCAGATACCCCGCCGCCGCGGCCCACTTCTCCCGGTCGCTGCGGCAGAGGAAGGGGTCCTTCTTTTTGAAAAAGGTGGGGGGGGGTACCAGCCCATGTACACAAAGGCAATGCCCAGCACGATGAAAATGGGCAGCCAGGCATAGAGGCTGATCATCCAGAGGTTCAGCAGGATGTCCACCAGGACGCTGTTGTCGGGGTCGGGGGAACTGTAGACGGCCAGCAGCAGCAGCCCGGCGGTGGCGATGGTGAGGAGAAAGGGGATCAAAAAGGCCATGAATGTCTTTTGGTCTACGCGGGCACGCACCATACAGGTGTCACTCCTTTTTGTAAAAAAATGTGTTTTCACTTGGGATGTGCCAAAAAGTAACAGATAGACTATTGCCATCCGCCATTGGTCTATTTTAGTAACCTATGGGAAAAAGCGCAAGCATTTTTTCAATCCATTTTCTTTGATGCAAATAATTGTAATATTATCTAAATTATATAAAAATCTCCGGTCCCGAAAGGGGCCGGAGATAGGGAAGGGAGGTGTCTTCACGCCTCGCCGAAGTCGGCGTAGAGGGCGAAGTCACCCTCGCCCCAGCTGCTGCTGGACCCGTCGCCGTTCTGCTGACAGTCAGCCACCGGCTGGTCGCTGCGCAGGGGGACGCCCTCCCCGGTGGTGACGGAGACCCAGAAGTCGTAGTCATATTCTTCTTCTGTATTCAGGTATTGGCTCAGGTCGGCCCGCCAGCTGCCGTCGGCCTGCGGGACGGCCTCCAGGGTGCCCACCAGGGAGCCCTCCACCACCTCCAGGATGGCGGCGCGGACCTCCACGGTGACGGTCTCCACCTCCAGAGCGCTGTTTTCCGGGGCGTTAAAGGTCAGGCTAAGCACGTCGGACGGCGTGCCGTCCTCCCACCGGCTGTCCCCCTTCAGGGTGAAGAGCTCATTTGTCCACAGGGTGGGGAGAATTTCCCGGCGGGTCTGGTCCCCGGCGGTGAGGCTCACCACCGGCTCCAAAGAGTCCCGCAGGGAGCAGGTGAGCACGCCGCTGAGCCGTCCGGTGCTGTCATCGGTGAGGACGGCGGTCTCGCCCGTGCTCAGAGACACCTGAGCCGTCTCCCCGGCCCTCAGTTCCTTGGGCACCACTGTCACCGCCAGAGTTAAGGCGCCGTTTTCGTACCCAAGTTCAGTCTCCACGGTGGAAAAGAGGCTGGCCTCGTCCTCCAGATCCCGCCGGAGGATGCCGATCTCGTCGGAGAGGTCGTACCTGGTGTCCACCAGCTGATTGCTCAGACTGCTCACCTGCTGAGAGAGCTGGTCCACCTTGTCCTGAATGGCGGCGTTCTGCCAGAAAAGCCCGCCCACCACGGCGACGGCGACAACGGCGGAGAGGATGTGTCCGGTCTTTTTATCCACAAAAACACCTCCTGATGTGGAAAACGCCCGCCTTTTCCGTGGACGGGAAAGGCGGGCGCACTGGTAGTAGGAAAATCAGACGGTGAAGGGAGCGGTCTTGGGGCTGACGATGTCGCGCCAGTCCAGGTCGCCCCGCTCCAGGCCGTGGATGAGCATCTCGGCGGTGCCCACATTGGTGGCGTAGGGGATGTTGTACTGATCGCACAGGCGGGTGATGTAGTCCATATCGGCGTCCAGATCGTGGGTCTGGGGGTCGTTGAAGAAGAGGACCATGTCGATCTCGTTGTAGGCGATGCGGGCGCCGATCTGCTGGCTGCCGCCGTGCTCGTGGGACAGGAAGAGGTTCACCGGCAGACCGGTGGCCTCAGCCACCATCTTGCCCGTGGTGTTGGTGGCGCAGACGGTGTGCTTGGAGAGGATGCCGCAGTAAGCAATGCAGAACTGCACCATCAATTCCTTTCTCCTGTCGTGACTCATCAGTGCAATGTTCATTCCTTACTCAGTCCTCTCTTTCCTCAAAAACGGTTTTTGAAAGCGGCAGCGCGCTTCAGCGGATCTTCATGAGGGGGACCCGCTGCCCCATCAGACGTTTGGCAATGTTCAGGTAGGCCAGGGCGGCCCCCTTGCGGCTGAACAGAATGAGCGGCTCCCCGGTGTTGGCGGCCAGGATGACCTGGCTGTCCTCGGGCACCACCCCCAACAGGGGAAGACCGGCGGCGTCCATGGCGTCGTCGATGGTGGTGCGGAGACGCCGGAGCAGCTTGGGCTGGATGCGGTTCATCACCAGATGGATGATGTCCAGCCGCCGTCCCAGCTCCACCACAGTGCGCTGGGCGTCCCGGAGGGCGGAGGAGTCGTTGGTGGAGACCACCACCGCACGGTCGGCGCCGCACACCGCCAGACGAAAGCCGCTGCCCAGTCCGGCGGGGGAGTCGATGAGAATGTAGTCGAATTGTGCCCGTGCCGTCTCCAGCATGGCCTTCATTTTCTCCTCGTCCATGGAGGAGGGGGTGGGACGTACCGGCGCCGTGAGCAAGTAGAGGCCCCGGATCACCGGGTGCTCCACGGCGGCCCGCTCCAGGGAGCAGCGGCCCTCCACCACGTCGGTGAAGTCCATCAGCGCCCGGTCGGTCATGCCCAGGGAGATGTCCAGGTTGCGCAGGCCGATGTCCAGATCGATGCACAGCACCTTCTGCCCCAGGGCGGCCAGGCAGGAGGCCACGCCGCTGGTGAGGGAGGTCTTCCCGGTGCCGCCCTTTCCGGACGTGACCACGATGACGGTTCCCATAGCAGACCTCCTACCCCCAGCCGGGGGAAACGACGTTGGGCCAAAAACCTGGACCCACGCATCTCATTATATCATCGCTTCTGCCAGAGTGCAAAGCCTATTTGGCACAAACCCATAAAATATTTTGATGGGAAGGGACGGGGAGTGCTCAGAGGGGGGCCTTCTGCATCTTGGCCCAGCGGCGGGGATAGCCCTTGGGGGTGGGGGAGACCTTCTCCACCAGCACCACCCGGCGGTCCACGTCGGTGCCGGGGATGTGGTAGCGGAAGGCGGGCAGGAGCCGCCCGCCCAGCACCGACACCGCCCGTCCGGCTTGGGAGACCTCCTCCTCGCAGTCCAGGGCCTTCATGGCCAGGAACCGGCCGCCGGGCTTTACGTAGGGCAGACACAGCTCGCACAGCACCCGCAGGTCGGCCACCGCCCGGGCGGTGGCGAAGTCAAACTGATCCCGGAACCCGGCGTCCAGGGAGAGCTCCTCACCACGGGCGTGACAGATGGTCACGCCGGTGAGCCCCAGGTCGGCGCACACCGAGCTCAGCCAGTCCAGCCGCTTGCCCAGGCTGTCCACCAGGGTGAGCTCCAGGTCGGGCACCAGGATCTTGAGCACCATGCCGGGGAACCCGGCGCCGGTGCCCACGTCGATGAGGCGCTTGCCCGCCAGGTCGGCGCACAGAGCCACCCCGGCGGAGTCGAGAAAGTGGAGGTCGGCCACTTGGTCGGGGTCGGTGATGGCGGTGAGGTTCATCACCTTGTTCTGCTCCAGCAGCAGCTGGGCGTACCGCACCAGCCGGTCCACCGCCCCGGCGGGGGGCTCCAGTCCCAGGGCGGCCAGGCCCTGTTCCAACCGTTCCTTCATGTTAACCTCCAAAGTTCCGCAGCAGGGAGGGGATCCCCACGTACAGATTGATGAGCAGCAGAGCCACACAGGCGGCGGTGAGGGCAACGCAGGCCGCCAGTCCGCCCCGTGCCCTGCCGCTGCGGTAGCGGAGCACCGTGGTGACGGCCAGACCCGCCAGGGCGGGGCAGAGCATCAGGGGCCCCAGGCCGATGAGCACCCGGGCGGTGGCCAGGTAGTAGGTAAAGAGCACCGTGCAGATGACCACGTACACGATGGCCACCCAGGCCCAGGTCCGCTTGATGGGGGAGGCGGGGACGTAGGGCTCCTGCGGCTCCTCCGGGGGCAGGTCCTTGCGGTCGTCCATGCTCAGTTCTCCTCCTTCTGTGCCTTGAGCAGATCACGGATCTCAGTGAGCAGCTTTTCCTCGTTGGAGGGTGCGGGGGGCGCCGCCGGAGACTCCTCCTTCTTCCGGTAGAGGCGGTTCATGGCCTTGACCAGGCAGAAGATCACGAAGGCCATGATGAGGAAGTTGAGCACGGCGTTGATGAAGCTGCCCAGCAGGATCTCTCCGCCGCCGGGGACGGAGATGCTCAGGCCGGTGAGGGCGTCATTTCCACCGGCGAAGATCCCCAGGATGGGGTTGAGGATGTCGTTTACCAGGGAGTCGGTGATGCCTTTGAAGGCGCCGCCGATGATGACGCCTACGGCCAGGTCCATCACGTTGCCCCGGGCAATGAATTTCCGGAACTCGGCCAGAAAGCCGCCGGTTTTTTCTTTGATGTGCTTCAAAATGGGTCCTCCAGGTGATGATTATGGGAAAATCAGGTGGTTTTTGCGGTGGGGATGGTCACCCGCAGGCTGGGATCGGCCACCCGGGCCAGTACGGTGGCCAGCTCCGCCCGGCTCAGGGTGCGCTCGGGGGCGAAGGCGCCGGTGCTGTCCACGCCGGTGAGGATACCCGCCCGATAGAGGGCCAGCACCTCCGGGTCGCTGGAGTCGGGCAGGATGTCCACCGTGTTGAGGGGGGTGAGGGCCGACTGGGGCAGGGCGGAGCACAGCCATTCGGCCAGATCCTGGCGGGCGGCGGGCTCCTCAAAGGAGGCCTCCATAGGCTGGCCGTCCACCATGCCGTGCTCCCGGGCGTACCACAGGGCGTCCCGGTACCACAGCCCTGAGGCGGGGGCGGGGAGGAAGGCGGAGAGCTCCCGGTTGAAGGCGGCGTAGTCGCTGCCGGGGTCGGCCACGAACTCCATGCGGGTGGGGCTGTCCTCCGCCGGAGCCAGGCCGCCGGTGAGCACGCTCACACCGTTGAGGGTAAGCACGGCGTCCGCCGGTCCGCCGGCGGGGGTGAGGGCGGCCCGCTCCTCGGCGGTGACGGTGAGATGCAGGTGGAGCCGCCGGGGACTCTCCTGGTCGTAGCGGTAGGTGAGGCCGCGGTCCAGATCGCAGGTGTTGAAGGTAAGCAGAGTGGCCCCGGATGGGGTGGACAGGGCGCCGGTGCCCCAGTTGTCGGGGGCGGCGGGCGGGTCCCCGGTGCCGCCGTGGGCCTGGTAGTGGAGCCGGACGGCCACCGTCATTACCTCGGCCAGGGTCACGGCGTTGTCGGGGGAGAAGGTGTCCTCCCCGGTGCCCTTGAGCAGGCCGCGGTCCACGCAGAGCTGGGCGGCGTCGGCATACCAGGCGTTCTCCGGCACGTCGGAGAAGGCGCCGGCAGGGAGGGCCAGCAGGGCGGTGAGGGCCAGGGACAGGGGCAAGAGACGGGTTTTCATGGTGTTTCCTCTCTTTTCATGTGCGGGCGGGGGAGGTGGTCATGGCTGAATGGACCAGCCCACATCCCCATGAAACAGGTTTTGCAGGTACTGCTGAAGCTCTGTGTCCGCCGGGTCATCCAGGCCGTAGCGCTGATTGAGGGCCCGGATGGTCCGCTCCTCCGATGTGGAGGTGAGCCAGGGGGCGGCGGAGAGCATGGCTGTGCTCACCGCCGCGGTGAGCGCCAGAGCCAGCAGGGCGGCGACGGGCCGTCTCATTTCTTGGGCACCAGGACTTCCTTGCCGCCCATGTAGGGCTGAAGCACGGCGGGGATCTTCACGGTGCCGTCGGCCTGGAGGTTGTTCTCCAGGAAGGCGATGAGCATACGGGGGGGCGCCACCACGGTGTTGTTGAGGGTGTGGGGCAGGTAGGTGCCCTTCTCGCCCTTGACGCGCATCTTCAGGCGGCGGGCCTGGGCGTCGCCCAGGTTGGAGCAGGAGCACACCTCAAAGTACTTCTGCTGGCGGGGAGACCAGGCCTCGATGTCACAGGACTTGACCTTCAGGTCGGCCAGGTCGCCGGAGCAGCATTCCAACTGGCGGACGGGGATGTCCATGGAGCGGAAGAGCTCCACGGAGTAGCGCCACATCTGCTCGTACCACTTCATGGAGTCCTCGGGCTTGCAGACCACCACCATCTCCTGCTTTTCGAACTGGTGGATGCGGTAGACGCCGCGCTCCTCGATGCCGTGGGCGCCCTTCTCCTTGCGGAAGCAGGGGGAGTAGGAGGTGAGGGTCTGGGGCAGGGACTCCTCGGGGATGATCTGGTCGATGAACTTGCCGATCATGGAGTGCTCGGAGGTGCCGATGAGGTAGAGGTCCTCGCCCTCAATCTTGTACATCATGGCGTCCATCTCGGTCTGGCTCATAACGCCCTCCACCACGTTGCCGTGGATCATGAAGGGGGGCACGCAGAAGGTGAAGCCCTTGTTGATCATAAAGTCACGGGCGTAGGCCAGCACGGCCTCGTGGAGCCGGGCGATGTCGCCCATCAGATAGTAGAAGCCGTTGCCGGACACGCGGCCGGCGGCGTCCATGTCGATGCCGTTGAAGGACTCCATGATCTGGGTGTGGTAGGGGATCTCGAAGTCGGGCACCACGGGCTCACCGAAGCGCTGGACCTCCACGTTGCAGGAGTCGTCGGGGCCGATGGGCACGGAGGGGTCGATGATGTTGGGGATCTGGAGCATGATGTGGCGGATCTGCTCGGCCAGCTCGGTCTCGCGGCCCTCCAGGTAGGCCAGACGGTCGGCGTCGGCCTTGACCTCAGCCTTGAGCTGCTCGGCCTCGGCCAGCTTGGAGGGGTCCTTCTTGGACTGACCCATGAGCACGCCCACCTGCTTGCTCTTGGCGTTGCGGGCGGTGCGCAGGTCCTGGGCCTCCTGGATGGTCTGACGGTTCTCGGCGTCCAGCTCCAGCACCTGGTCCACCAGGGGCAGCTTGGCGTCCTGGAACTTCTTCTTGATGTTTTCCTTTACGGCCTCGGGGTTCTCCCGGATAAACTTAATGTCCAGCATGGCTGTTCAACCTTTCTTTTATATTGGTGGTATCGTATCGTTTTTTTGCAGTGGATTTCGGGGTCCCCGCAGGGACATAAGCGAAGCGGTCCCTGTGGGGGGAGGAGGAAGAAGGAAACGGAATGGATGTCCGGCAGGTCGTGCCGGACGGAATGAAGTGTACTTTCTTCCGACGATGTTTCACGTGAAACTTCGTCGGGGCAAGCTGCGTATCCCTCGCTTCCGTGTGTACACGAAAGCTCGCTCACTCCGCTGCCCCTCCTCTCCCCACGCGACCCGCTTTGCTGGGCTCGCGCGGGGGCCCCATATTGAGCGGAGTCCGCTGCGTTGGGTGCGCGGTACTGGCCTTTCCTCACATCACCGCGTCATAGATCTCCTGATAGCGGTCGGCAGGGGAGAAGCGGTCGGTGTCGGTGGTGGTCTCGGTGGGGAGGTATTCCTTCAGAGCGCTGCCCTGGGTGGTGTCCTCCATCTGGGCGATGAGGGTCCGGCACAGAGAGTACCGGCCACGGACATAGGCCTCGTCGATCTGCCAGAAGAGGTCCATGGCCTGGATGAGCTTTTCTTCCCGGACGGTCAGGTCATCCAGGGTGTCCTGCATCCCTTCCAGCTCCCGCTGAGTCTCCTCCAGCTGCTCCTCCAGGTCGGCCACCTGCTGCTTGAGGGTCTCGTTTTCCTCCTGGATGTCCTCCACCGACTGCATGGCGGACACCGACTGTCCCCGCAGGCCCTCAATGGTGGCGTCGCTGGTGCGGCGCTGCATGAAATAGCTCAGGGCCATGAGGAGGAAGGCGGCGGCAAAGAGGATCACCAGGTAGATGAGCACCGACTGCTGCTTGTTGCGGGGCGGCTTTTCGTGCTCCGCGTCGTGTTGGAGGGGAATGTTATCCTCCTCCTGAGAATGGTTTTGCTCCGGGGTTTGGCTCACAGGCCGGAACCTCCTTTCACGGACTGTTCCAGCTTGTCCAGCAGCTCGGTCAGGTCCTCGTCGTTGTAGAATTCAAACTCCACCTTGCCCTTTTTGGGGCCCTTGGTGATGGAGACCTTCCGGCCCCAGCGCTGGGACAGCTCCTTGGCGGCGGCGTCCCGGTAGAGCTTCATGGGGTCGGCGGCCTTGGCGGCGGTCTCCTCGGCGTCGGAGCCGGCCTGGGCCAGGCGCTTGGCCATGGCCTCGGTCTGCCGGACGGACAGCCCCTCCTGGACCACCTTCTGGGCCAGCTTCTTCTGCAAGGTGCTGTCGGGTACCGTCAGCAGGGCCCGGCCGTGACCGGCGGAGAGCTTGCCCTCCTCCAGCAGGGCCCGGATGGCGTCGGGCAGGGCCAGCAGCCGCAGGGCGTTGGCCACGGCGGGACGGGACTTGCCCACCTGCTGGGCGGCCTCCTCCTGGGTGAGGCCGTACTCCTGGACCAGGGCCTGGTAGCCCAGGGCCTCTTCCATGGGGTTCAGGTCCTCCCGCTGGAGGTTTTCAATCAGGCCCAGCTCCATGACCTTCCGGTCGTCGGCCTCGATGATGACGGCGGGCACCTCTGAGAGGCCCGCCAGCTTGGCCGCCCGCCAGCGGCGCTCTCCGGCGATGATCTGGTAGTAGCCGGAGCCCAGCCGCCGGACGGTGAGGGGCTGGATGATGCCGTGGGTGCGGATGGACTCGGCCAGGTCGGCCAGCGTCTCCGGGTCAAAGCGTTTCCGGGGCTGCTTCAGACCCGGTTCCACCTGGGCGATGGGGAGGGAGACGGAGCCGCCTTCCTGGTTCTGAAGGGCGGCATCCCCCAGCAGGGCGCCCAGGCCCTTGCCCAGACCCTTGCCCAGGCCGCGTTCTGATGCCATAGGATCACTCCTTTATGCTGATATTACGAAGGGGACAGGCTCAGCCCACCGGGGCGGCGCTCTTTTCCAGCAGCTCGCCGGCCAGGGCGCGGTAGGCCTCGGAGCCCCGGGACAGGTTGTCGTAGGCGGTCACCGGCTTGCCGTGGCTGGGGGCCTCGGAGAGCCGCACGTTCCGGGGGATGACGGTGGCGTACACCTTGCCCGGGAAGTGGCGCTTGACCTCCTCGGCCACCTGCATGGACAGGTTGGTGCGTCCATCGTACATGGTGAGGACCACGCCCTCCAGATCAATGCCCTGGTTGAGGGACCGCTTGACGATGCGGATGGTGGAGAGGAGGTCGCTCAGGCCCTCCAGGGCGTAATACTCGCACTGGACAGGGACCATGACGGTGTCGGCGGCGCACAGGGCGTTGAGGGTAAGCAGCTCCAGAGAGGGGGGGCAGTCGATGAAGATATAATCGTACTCCTCCCGGAAGGGCTCCAGAGCGTTTTTCAGCAGGTACTCCCGGTGGTCAATGCCGATCATCTCCACGGTGGCGCCGGCCAGAGCCTTGTTGGCGGGGATCACGTCGGCCCACTGGGTGGGGACGATGGCCTTCCGGCAGTCGGCGCCGTCGATGAGAACGTCGTAGATGGAGGGGGACGCGGTGGTCTTGTCCACTCCAAAGCCGGAGGTGGTGTTGGCCTGGGGGTCGAAGTCGCAGATGAGGACCCGCTGGCCCAGCTCCTTCAGGGCGGCGGCCAGGTTGACACAGGTGGTGGTCTTACCCACACCGCCCTTTTGGTTGACAATGGCAATGGTTTTTCCCATGGGACACCTCGGTTTCTTGTTCCTTCTGGGATTGTCTGCCCACAGCCCAATCATGGCATCATGGCGGCAAACAGGAACACATACTTGCATGATTCTCGTGTCAGCATCCCTTATTATAATGCCCTCTGAGCGGTAATTCAACAGGGAATCCGTGTTTCACGTGAAACAAATGACCGCAGACGGCGGAAAAAAGGGCAAAAAAACCAGGATGTTTCACGTGAAACATCCTGTTGAAAAGAAGGCGCCTGGGAAAAATGGGAAGGAGAGGGTCCAACGGGGGACCGTTTCACGTGAAACAGCGGCGAAGCGCCGGAGGATGTGTTTCACGTGAAACAAGTCACTTGGGAATGCGGATGGTGAGAAGGACCGCGTCGTCGGTGTCCTGGCGGTCGTACTGGGCCGGAATGCCCGCCCCCTGCATCACCTTCATGGCCCGGCTCACCGTATTGAGGAAGAGCCGCACGTCCCGGATGAGGTAGGTGGGCTTCCGCTTGGGGGGCGCCGGGTGGAGGAGGGACTCGATGTAGGCCTCGGTCTGGGCCACCGTCAGTCCGCCTGCGATGATGTGGTCCAGGGCGGCGGCGCGCTCGTCGTCGCCCTCCAGCCGCAGCAGGGCACGGGCGTGGCGCTCGGTGAGCCCGGCGGCCCGAAGCTTCTCCAATAGCGCCGGAGAGAGCTTTAAGAGCCGCAGCTTGTTGGCCACCGCCGACTGGGACTTGCCGATGCGGCGGGCGGCCTCCTCCTGGGACAGGTGGTAGGTGCGGATGAGCTTGTCCAACGCCTGGGCCTCCTCCCAGAAGTCCAGGTCCCGGCGCTGGAGGTTTTCCACCAGAGCCAGCAGGGAGGAGGCGGTGTCATCCACCTCCACCACAATGCAGGGCACCTCACGGAGCCCGGCCAGCTTGGCGGCCCGGAGCCGCCGCTCCCCCGACACCAGTACAAAGCCGCCGGCGGCGCGGCGGACGGACAGGGGCTGGAGAATGCCGTGGACCTTGATGCTCTCGGCCAGCTCCTCCAGGCCCTCGGGGGCAAAATACTGCCGGGGCTGGTCTGGATTGGGCTGCAGGGATTCCACTGGCAGCCACAGCACCCGTCCCGACTCAAAAAGACCCTCTCGCCTGCGAAAGAGCGCCATCGCCGCTCCACCTCCTTCGTACCACCCATATTTTACCATGTTCTGGAGAGAAGGAAGGGGAAGGCCGTCGAAGGGGAAAAATTTTGCGGAAGAATGGGTTTGGGGGAAAAAGAAAATTGCAAAAAACCGATCGGTATGATATGATAATAAAAACTATTATTAAAAAGAGCGAGCGTGAAAAAATTGGGTCTCCGCCGCGATAAAACGGCGGGCGGGGACGTTAAAACAAAAAAAAGAAAAAGCGCTGGGGGAGGGCAGACCGAGCCCATAGGAAAGGGGGACACGTGATCAATGGAGATCAGGTGGAACGAGGAACACGAGATGGGGATCGAGGAGTTTGACCATGACCACAAGCAGCTGTTCGTCATCGCGGGGCGGCTGGTGGACAAGGTGCGGGACCCCAAGAGCATTGCCGATGTACGGGTGCGGCTGTTCATCCTGCGGGAGGGCGTGCAGTATCTGCGGGGCTATTTTGACGAGCACGCCATCCGGGAGGAGGCCTACATGCGGAGGATGGGCTATGCCGACTACGCCCTCCACAAGCAGCTCCACGATGAATTCATGGCCAATACGCTCCAGGGGTATGAGAAGATGGTGGAGCGGGGGACGTGCAGCCGGGAGGAGGTGCTGGACTTCGTGGGCCGTGGCATCGGCTGGCTGGTGGAGCACATATCCACGGCGGACCTGGCCATCGTGGGCCGGGGGACGCTGGGCAAGCCCCGGCTGACCAAGATCAACGCCCAGGTGGTGGAGCGGGAGTTCAACACCATCTTTGCATCCACCCTCAACATGGACGTGCAGACCCGGCTCATCGATCCCAACTACGCCGGAGCGCCCTTTGGACCGGCCATCTGCCAGGAGCTCACCTACCGGCGTGGAGACCGGAAGGTGACGGTGCTGGCGGGGCTGGAGAACAGCTTTCTCACGGCGGCGGCGGAGGCGGTGTACGGCTCCCAGCTCCAGGGTATGGAAGCCCTCATCATGTCCACCATGGAGATCTTCAGTGCCAACTTCTGGCGCACGGTGGGCAGCCGCTTTGTGGAGGGGGACGCCGAGATGGTCTTTGTGGAGAACCACTTCCTCACCCAGGCCCAGCTCCAGGAGCGCTACAACAGGCACATCCCAAAGCTCTCCCTGCTCTTTGACAGCAGTAAGGGAAAGTTCTTCGTGGCCACCGAGACCGACATCACCGCCCAGGCCGAGTCCTTCGACCTGAGCGTGGGGGCCTGAGCCCGAACGGAAAACAAGAGAGAGAAAGGCCGCGCGTCCGTTGTGAACAGCTCCAGTAAAACCGGACAATAGACAAAAGGCCCCCTAATGTAGGAAAATAAAGCTACATTAGGGGGTCTTGCTATGTCCGGAAAAAAAGGGATGAAAAAGTATCCGGTAGGGATACGAGAAGAAGTGGCGTCACGAATCCGCGGAGGAGAAAGCCAGCGTGCTTTATGTCGGGAGTATGGGATCAGCCGGTGGGCTATTCAGTGCTGGCTAAAGGAGCCTGTCCTTCCAAAAGCGCGGGGGCGTAAACCCGCAAAAACACTGGCGGAGTACAAGTATGAGAACAAACGGCTAGGCCTTGTTTGAAAAATAAAAGTTGCACAAGAAACCAAGTTATGCGAAGCTATGAGCATGAAACGATATGAATTAACAAAAGAACAATGGGAACGAATCAAGCCGCTGCTGCCACCGGAAGAAACGGGAAAGCGGGGTCGTCCCCGGAAGGATAACGGGATCATGCTCAACGGAATGCTCTGGATCGTCCGGAGCGGTGCGCAGTGGCGTGAGCTGCCGGCGACCTATGGTCCTTGGCAGTCTATATACGCAAGATTCGCCAAATGGCGGAATGAGGGCACTCTGGAAGCGGTATTCCACACACTGTCTGCGGACGCGGATATGGAGAACCTGAGCATGGACTCCACTTGCGTAAAGGTGCATGAAAGCGCAAATGGCGGGGAAAAAACGGCGGATAAGGCGGTTGGCCGTACCAAAGGCGGGTGGAACACAAAGCTCCACGCTGTCGTAGACGGTCTGGGAAACCCGGTGGAGTTCCTTCTCTCCGCTGGAAATGACCACGATTCGGTTCACGCTGTTGAACTGCTGAAAAAGGTCAGAATCGGCGGGAGTGCCGTGCTGGCAGACCGGGCCTATGGTGCCCGGACGATTCGGGAATATATCTCAGCGCACGGGGCCAGCTATGTGATCCCGCCGCAAAGCAACGTTTCCGATCCCTGGCCGGTTGACTGGCATCTGTATAAAGAACGCCATCTGGTGGAGTGTTTTTTCCAGAAAATCAAGTGGTTTCGCAGAATCGCCACCAGATATGACAAGTCGGATGCTTCCTTCCTAGCCTTTGTGTATCTTGCCTCCATCGCTATTTTGTTGCTTTAGCACAATCTCCGCCTTTTTTCAAACAAGCCCTAAAGATGGAAAACGAGCTGTTGCGGGATTTTCTGCGCTCCACAGGAAGGAAGTGAGGCCAAGGGCAAAATACGCAGTAATCTACCGGCACAGAAACGAATATCCGGTAACCGTTATGTGTCGCTTCTTTCAGGTATCCCGCAGCGGATACTATGATTTCGTCCATCGTTTGGGCAGGCCGGAGAAAGACGCGGCCCTTGCAGAAATCATCGCGGAACAGCGAGAGCGCAGCTTTCGTACGTATGGCTACCGCAGAATGTGGCTGGTGCTGAAGAAGCGAGGCATCCACCGTAATCCCAAGACCATCCTGCGTATCATGGAGAAATATGGTTTGCTTGCGGAGATCCGGAGACGCAGAAAATGGCAGCAGATGGGGCAGCAAGTCCACAAGTACAAGAATCTGCTGAATAGGGAGTTTTATGCGAACAGGCCCAACAGCAAATGGGTGACGGACATCTCCTACATCCACACCAAGCAGGGCGTATTGTACCTGTCCATGATCCGGGACCTTTACGACAACAGCATTGTTGCCTACAAGACCGGCACAAAGCAGACAGTCAACCTGGTGCTGGACACCATTCGCCTGGCCATGCGCAAGGAGAAAAAGAGGGCCGCTGCGGAGTTGCAGCTCCACAGCGACCAGGGGTTCCAGTACACCTCGCAAGCATACTTCGACCTGACAAAATCTTATGGCATTACGCCTTCCATGTCAAGACGCGGAAACTGTTACGACAACGCTATGGCGGAAAATTTCTTTTCCATCCTCAAGACAGAGTGTATCTACCGCCATAAACCGGCCTCATTCTGTGAGGCCAATGAGATGATTGACCGCTATATCAATTTTTACAACCACGAGCGCATCCAGCTAAAAACTGGAGTGGCGCCGCTCACGCTGCGCCACTCCGCTTAAAACTTCATATTTCCCTACATTGAGGCCTTTTTGTGCTGTCCGCACAATTTGGGGCGGTTCATTGGGACGCGCGGCCTTTTGTCATTATTCCACGGTTTTGAGGGACTCCACCATGTCGATGTCCCGGAGGCGGCGGCGGGAGAGGAGGCCGGTGAGGAAGGAGAAAAGGACGGTGAGGAGGGCGGCCCACAGGTAGCTCAGGGGGTGGGCGGAGCGGCCGAACATCATGAGGTCGATCTCCACGGTGCTGATGAGCCAGCGGTGGAGGTACTTGCCCATGACCAGCCCGGCCAGCACCCCGAAGACGGTGAGGAGGATGTTCTCCCGAAAGACGTAGGCGGAGAGCTCCCGGTCGTAGAAGCCCAGCACCTTGAGGGTGGCCAGCTCCCGGAGCCGCTCGGTGAGGTTGATGCTGGACAGGTTGAGGAGGACCACGAAGGCAAGGGCGCCCGCCGAGACGATGACCAGCAGCACGGCGGCGTCCACCACCGCCATGCTCTGCTGGTAGACCTGCTGGCTGTCGGCGATGTAGGTCACAGCCGTCACCCCGGCCAGGGGGACCACCGCCGCCGAAACGGCGTCGGCGGCGTCGTCTGCGCAGCGGACCAGCCGGGCGTTCCCCTCCGGGGCGGAGCCGTAGAGGGCGGCATAGCCGTCGGCGGTGAGGTAGACGTAGTGGTAGACGTAGTTCTCCGTAATGCCGGTGACGGTGGCGGTGACGGTCCCGTCCCCGGAGAGGGTGATGGGGTCGCCCACCGAGAGGGAGAGGAGCTGGGAGAGCTTTTCGGTGATGACCACCCCGTCGTCGGTGAGGGGGACGGGGTCGTGGGAGGTGCGGTCCCGGAGGACCAGCAGGTCCCCGAAGTCCTGATCTCCGGCGGCGGCCATCTGGTAGACCTCCACCTCCCGCCCACCTGCGGAGGCGGTGACGGCGGTGAGCCGGGCGGGGAGGGCCTCCGCTCCGGCGGCGGAGAGGGCGGCGTCCACCTCCTGGGCCTCGGCCTGGGTGACGTTGTCGGAGAGCACCACCTGGAGGGTGTACCGGGAGAGCACCCCGTACTGGATGTCGGAGACGGCCAGCAGGGAGTCCCGGAGGCCGAAGCCGGTGACGATGAGGGCGGTGCAGCCGCCGATGCCGACCACCGTCATGCAGAAGCGGCGCTTGTAGCGGAAGAGGTTGCGGAGGGTGACCTTCTGGAGGAAGGAGAGCCGCCGCCACAGGGGGCCGATTCGCTCCAGCAGCACCCGCTTGCCCGCCTTGGGGGCACGGGGGCGCATGAGCTGGGCGGGGACGGCGGCGAGGGTGGAGCGGCAGGTGAGGGCGGCGGCCAGGGTGACGGTGGCGGCGGCGGCTCCCACGGAGAGCAGGGAGAGGGCGGGGTAGAAGCCCAGGGCCAAGGGGCCGATGGTGTACATGCTCTGCCAGGCGGTGAAGATGATGGTGGGGAAGAGGGGCACCCCCACCGCCAGGCCGGTGAGGCCGCCCAGCAGGCTGGCCGACAGGCCGTAGCCCACGTATTTCACCGAGATGGCCGCCGTGCCGTAGCCCAGGGCCTTCATGCCGCCGATCTCCACCCGGTGCTCCTCCACCATGCGGGTCATGGTGGTGAGGCACACCAGGGCGGCCACAAGGAAGAAGATGAGGGGGAAGAGGTCGGCGATGCTGCCCATCCGCTGGGCGTCCATCTGGAAGGAGAGGTAGCCCTGGCCGCTCTCCCGGTCCAGTACGTACCACTGGGCGTCCTCGATCTCCAGCACCTCCCGTCGGGCGTCATTCAGCTCCCGTCGGGCGTCGGTTAGGGCGTCATTGGCCTCGGCCTCCCCGTCCCAGTAGTCCTGAAGGCCGTCCTGATAGTCGGCCTCCCCCTCCTCCAGCTCTTCCCGGGCCGCGCGGAAGGTCTCCTGGGCCTGGTGGTCGGCCTCCTCCAGGGCGTAGCGCCCCTGCTGGAGCTGAGCCACACCGGCGTAGTAGTCCGCCCAGCCCGCCTCCAGGGCCTCTTTGAAGCGGGCCAGGGTCTCCCCGGCGGCGGAGAGGGCGTCCCGCTCTCCGTCCAGCCGGACCTGCCCCGCCTCCAGCTCCTCCAGGGCGCTGTCTGCCTGGGCCTGGGCGTCGGCAAAGGCAGCGGCGCCGTCGTTATATTCCTTCCAGCCGGCGTCCAGCTCCGCCCGTCCGGCCTCCAGCTGGGCCTGACGGGCCTCCAGCTCGGCGGTGCCGCTGCTTACCAGGGCCTGAGCCTCCGCCAGCTCCGCCCGTCCCGCGGCCAGCTCCGCCTGCCCCGCGTCCAGCTGGGCACGGGTGGCCGCCAGCTGGGCCTTGCCGGTCTCCAGCTGGGTCCGGGCGTCGGCCAGGGCGTCCAGGGTCTCGTCCGCCACCGGGTCCAGAAGGGCATAGCCCCCCGTGAGGGCCTGGGAGAGCCCAGCGGCGTAGGCGGCGGACTGCTCCCCGGTGAGCCCCGCCCACAGGGCGTCGCCGTCGGCGGGGAGGGCGGACCGGAGCCGGTCCGCCTGGCTCTGCTGGGCGGGGGGCAGGTCGGGCCGGACCTGCTCCAGAGCCTGGTTCAGGGGGCCGAAGAGGGCGGCGTAGGACCGGTCCGCCAGCTGAGGGGTGGTGATCCCGGCCAGGACGGCGGCGGGGTCCTTCGCCGCCGGGGCGAGGACCTTGTCCAGCCAGCCCCGGAGGGCCTCCGCCTCTGCCTCGGCGGCGCTCAGCTGGGCCTCCTGGGCCTGGAGCTCCTTCAGTCCGGCGGCGTACTGGGCCTCTCCCTGGGAGAGGGTGAGGGCGGCGTCGTCCAGCTCCGCCTGGCCCTGCTGGGCCAGGACCCGGGCCGCCTCCAGCTCCGCCCAGCCCTCCGCCAGGGCGGCGGCTCCGGCGGCGTACTCCGCCTCCCGCGCCACCAGCTCTGCCCGGCCCTCCTCCAGCTGCTTCTTGGTGGCGTCCAGGGTGACCTGACCCGCCTCCAGGACCCGCCGGGCGTCGTCCAGCTCCGCCTGGGCGTCATCCAGAGCAGTTTGGCCCTCCTGCACCTGGAGCATGCCGGCGTCGTATTCCGCCTGCCCCGCCCGGAGCTCCGCCAGGGCGTCGTCCAGAGCGGCCTGGCTCTCGTCCAGCGTGGCCCGCTGCTCGTCCATGAGGGCGTCGTAGTCGGCCACCCCGTCCTCGTACTCCGCCCAGCCCTCGTCCAGCTGTGTCCGGGCGTCGGAGAGGGTGTCCCAGGCGTCGTCCAGCTCCTGCTGGGCGTCGGCGGTCTCTCGGTCCAGGGTCTCCTGGGCCAGGGTCAGCTCCCCCATGGCCTCACGGAGGACCTGGTCCTTCCGCAGCCCCGCCCGGGCCTCTCCCAGGGCCTCAACCCGTTCGGTGAGGCCGTCCAACAGGGCCTCGTAGCCGTCGCCGTAGCAGAGGAGCCCGGCGGCGCCGTCGGCCAGGAGCCAGGCCTCGGTATAGGTGTCCAGGTCGAAGGCGGAGGGGGGCAGGAGGAGGAAGGCCTCCGCCTTGCCGGTGCCCAGGGTGGAGGTGCCCCGCTCCTGGGAGATGTAGAGGGGGGAGTCCACCACCCCCACGATGGTCCTGGGGGCAGAGTCCAGGGCGTCGGCGTAGTCGCCGTCGCCGGTGTCCAGGACGATGGCATCCCCCAGCTCCAGGCCCAGGGCGTCCAGGAGGGCGGGCTCCACGGCGCACTCGCCGGGCCCGGCGGGAAGCCGCCCGGACCGGAGCCGGGGCCGGTTGATCCCCTCGGTGAGGGAGTGGACCTTCACCACCAGCTCCCGCTCTGCGCCGTGGATGATGGCGTCCACGCTGTACGCCCCCTCCACATAGGACACGCCGTCCACGTGGGAGAGCCAGGCTAGGTCCTCGTCGGTGAGGCCCAGGGTGGAGAGGACCCGCAGGTCCATGAGCTGGCAGGCGTCGAAGTAGCGGTCGGCGGCGGACTCCATGTCGGGGGCGGTGGAGCGGAGCCCCGCCAGAAAGGCCACCGCCAAGGCGGAGAGGAGAAACAGGGACAAAAACCGCCCCCGGGTCCGTCGGACCTCCCGGAGGGCGTCGGTCAGGATGCGGTTTTTCATGGCCTAGCCCCCCTTGTCGTCCTCGCAAAGTCCGCTCTGTTTTGTTTCCGCCTGACGGCGAAAACGCACTTCGCTCCCTTGCTCGTCCTCTCGCAGCACGACCCACTTCGTTGGGCTCGTGCTGCGTAAAGGACGGGGGAACGGATTCTTCGGCTTCGCCTCGGAATGACATGCTTGAAAGGTGGTGCCGTGGCGCGCCGAGTCGTCGCGCCCCGCAAAGAAAAGTAAGAGGTAACAGTGAAGAGTGAATAGGTAAAAGAGACGGAACCACATCCCACAATAGAGGTATACCAGGCAGCGGCACCACGTCCCGATACCCGCCTGCCCAGGCGGCGAAAAAATGTTGGATAGAACCACGGCTTGTCCCTGTTCCACCGGCGGAGTCTCCTGTGGACGGTGCTGGACCTCAACGTGGGCGTAAAGCCGGGCCGCCGGATTCCTATTTGGAGCCACCTAACCCCTTTGGGAGCCCCTTTTTCTTTGGTTTTCAAAAACCGTAACCGTTTCTTTTTCCGGCAGGGAAAAAGAAATGGTCTTTGAGACCGTCTCTCCCGCCCTTGCACGCAGCAAAAAGCAATGGGCCGAGACGTGATTTGGTGCGCCCCACGGAAGGGATCAGTGAATCGTGAATAGGTACTAGGGCAACTCTACCACTCGATCTCCTCCACAGGGGTGGGGTTCTGGGAGAACTCCTCGGCGTCCACCCGGCCGTTTTTGATGTGGATGACGTGGTCGGCCATGGGGGTAGTGGCGGTGTTGTGGGTGATGAGGACCACGGTCATGCCCTCCTGACGGCAGGTGTCCTGGAGGAGCTTGAGGATGGACTTGCCCGTCACATAGTCCAGGGCGCCGGTGGGCTCGTCGCAGAGGAGGAGCTTGGGGTCCTTGGCCAGGGCCCGGGCGATGGCCACCCGCTGCTGCTCGCCGCCGGAGAGCTGGGCGGGGAAGTTGTCCAGCCGGTCCCCCAGGCCCACGTGGCGGAGGACGTCGGCGGCGGAGAGGGGGTGGCGGCAGATCTGGGCGGAGAGCTCCACGTTTTCCAGGGCGGTCAGGTTCTGGACCAGGTTGTAGAACTGAAAAACGAAGCCGATGTCGTAGCGGCGGTACTCGGTAAGGGCCCTGGGGGAGGCCCCGCTGATCTCCCGGCCGTCCACCGTCACCCGTCCCTCGGTGGCGGTGTCCATGCCCCCCAGGATGTTGAGTACGGTGGTCTTGCCCGCGCCGGAGGGCCCCACGATGACGGCAAACTCCCCCCGCTCGATGGTGAAGCTCACGTCCTCCACCGCCGTGATGGTGACCTCGCCCATCTGATACCGCTTGACCACGTGCTCCAGGGTGATGAAGGCCATGCTGTCCACCTCCGTGTCTGTTATCCAACAGGTGTTGATTGATGAGTGATTTTATTATAATATGGGAAAAGAAGGGGAGGCAATGGACAAAACGAGCCCCGCCGTGGGATAACCGACAGGTTGGGGCGGATGTGTCGAAAAAGGGGGAAAAAAGATGGAGGACAGGCGGGTGCGCCGGACCCGGGAGCGGCTGCGGGAGAGTCTGCTGGCGCTGCTGGGGGAGAAGGACCTCCGGGCGGTGACGGTGAAGGAGCTCACCGACCGGGCGGACGTGAACCGGGGGACCTTTTACGCCCACTATCGGGACATTTACGACATGCTGGAGCGGATGGAGGAGGAGCTGTTTGAGGAGTTCACCGCCCTGCTGGACGCCTACACCCAGGCCGACCTGGAGCGGGGGCTGGAGCCCATCCTGCGGGATGTGTTTTCCTTTGTGGACCGGCACGCCATGCTGTGCCTGCGGCTGATGGCGGGAGACCAGGAGAACGTCTTTTTCCAGCGGCTGCGGCGGGAGATCCACCGCCGGGCCATGGAGGAGTGGGGGGAGCTCTACGGCTTTGCCGCCGCCCCCGACGGCGAGCGGCAGCTGGCCTTTGTGGGGTCGGGGGCCATCGGCATGGTGCAGAGCTGGCTCACCGACGGCCGGAAGGAGCCCCCGGAGGACATGGCCGCTCTGGCGGGCGCCCTCATCCTCCACGGCATCCAGTCCCGCCGGGGGCGGTGAGGGGGAGCGCGGATCCCATCCGCCCCCGGCGCCCGAAAACAAAAAAAGACCTTCCCCGGCGTGAACTGCCCCAGATTGTGCGGACAGTACAAAAAAGAGCCCTTAGTAGGAAAGATTAAGTTTTAAGCGGAGAGGCGTCGCGCCAGCGGCGCCTCTCCAGTTTTTAACTGGATGCGCTCATGGTTATAGAAGTAAATATAGCGGTCAATCATCTCATTGGCTTCGGAAAAGGTCGCCGGTTTGTGGCGGTAAATACATTCTGTTTTGAGGATAGAGAAGAAATTTTCCGCCATGGCGTTGTCGTACGGGTTTCCTTTCCTTGACATGGATGGTGTGATTCCGTATGCTTGAGTCAGATTGAAGTATGCTGCAGAGGTGTACTGAAATCCTTGGTCGCTGTGGAGCTGCAACTCCGCAGCGACCCTCTTTTTCTCCTGTTTCATTGCCAGATGAACGGTATCCAGAACCAAATTCACTGTCTGCTGGGTTCCAGTCTTGTAGGCGATGATGCTGTTGTCATAGAGGTCCCGGATTATGGAAAGGTACAGCACACCCTGCCTGGTGTGGATGTAGGAGATGTCTGTTACCCATTTGCTGTTAGGTTTGTCCGCATGGAACTCCCTGTTCAGCAGATTCCTGTATTTGTGTGCCTGCCGCCCCATCTGCTGCCATTTCCTGCGGCGGCGGATCTCCGAGAGCAGATCATATTTCTTCATGATTCGCAGCACAGTTTTGGGATTGCAGAAGATATTCCGGCTTTTCAGCCACAGCCACATCCGCCGGTAGCCGTAGGTGCGGAAGCTGCGTTCCCGCTGCTGTGCGATGAGCCCCGCAAGAGCCGCATCCTTTTCTGGCTTGCCTAGGCGATGGACAAAAGCATAGTAGCCGCTTCTGGACACTCCAAAGAATTTGCACATGACTGCCACTGGATACTCTGTCCTGTGACGATAGATGATATGATACTTTACCTTTGCTCTCACTTCCTTTCTGTGAAGCGCAGAAAATCCCGCAGTAGTTTATTTTCCATGCGAAGCCGTTGGATCTCACAGGCCTGCTCTGCCACAACGTCTCCTGGCGCAGCATCTTTTCTCGGCCGTCCTTTCGGTCGTGGGCGGATTCCGGCTTCCAGTTTTCGTTCTTTACGGCGCTCACGCTCAAGTAGTCTTTTTACCACCTGCTTATTCCGGAAGCCATAGTATTCTGCGACTTCCCGCTGTGTTTTCCCCTCTGCCAACATGGCCTTGATCTCTGGTAAAAGCATTTGAACGTGTGTGTAATTTCGTTTCTTCATGACAAAACCCCCTGATGTAGTCTATTTTCCTACATCAGGGGGGCTTTTGTCACTGTCCGTTTTTACTGGATCTGTTCAGCGGGGAAGGTCTTTTTTCGTTTCCAAAGCGGCTCAAGCCCGCAGAAAGCCCTTGCCGAAGATCTCGCTGGAGTTGGTGACGATCATAAAGGCGTGGGGGTCGTTCTGCTTGAGGTAGCGCCGCAGCAGGACGGCCTGGTGGCGGGCCAGGACGGTGAGCACCACCTGGTGCTCCTCATGGGTGTAGGCGCCCTGGCCGGACCAGACGGTGGCGCCCCGGCCCAGGGTCTCGATGATGTACTTGGTAACAATCTCGGGCCGGTAGGTGATGACCATGAAGGCCTTGCGGCGGTTGAGGGACTCGATGACGGTGTCCACCAGCACGGACTTGAGAACCAGGCCCAGCAGGGAGCACAATCCGGCGGTGATGTCAAAGACCACCAGAGCGGAGGCGGCGATGAGCACGTCGGAGCAGAGGAGGGCGCGGCCCACATCCAGGCCGGTGTACTTTTTAAGGATCATGGCGGCGATGTCGGTGCCGCCGCTGGAGGCGTCCAGGTTGAAGAGGATGCCGGCGCCCAGGGCGGGGAGGAACACGGCGAAGAAGAGCTCCAGGACGAGCTCATCGGTGAGGGGGGCGGAAATGGGGAAGACCCACTCAAAGACCTGGACCTCCACGGCGTAGAGGATGGAGCAGTAGACGGTGCGGAATCCGAAGCCCTTGTCCAGCAGGAGAAAGCCCAGGAAGAGGAAGAGGATGTTGATGACACCGTTGTAGACCGAGGCCGTGAGCCAGGGCAAGGGGATAAGCTGGGCCAGAACGATGGCCAGACCGGAGACGCCGCCCATGGAGAAGTGGTTGGGAAACTTGAAGAAATAGACGCCCACCGACACCAAGGTGATGCCGAAGGTCATAAAGAGGAACTCCTGGATGCTTTTCTTGGTCAGCCAACTCTGCTGCGGCATGTTCATTCAGCTCCTGTCGTGGATGTGGATGGTGATGGGGTCAGCGCTGGGCCAGGATGGCGGACCAGGCGTCGTAGTCGGAGATGTCGCTGTAGGTGGGCACGTTGCCCAGCCGCCACACGGAGACGCCGGTAATGCCCATCATCCGGGCCAGGGTGAGCTTGTCCGCCACGCTGCGCGCGTCCTCATACCACAGCCGGACGGTCATACCCTCCTCTGTGGTGTAGAGGGCGGAGGGGTTGCGGTCGCTCTCGTCGTAGGTCACCACGGTGTCCGCCTGGGCCAGGCGCTTTGCCACGGTGTCGGGGGCGGGGCGGTAGATGGTGGTGTCGGCCAGCAGGCCGTTTTCGTCCACCTCAAAGCCCACGGCGGCGAAGGAGACCTGGAGGACGATCTTGCTCTTGTCCTGGACGCCGGTCTCCGGGTCGGTGATGGCGGAGAGGGCCCGGTAGATGTCGGGGAAGGGGGTCACCGGGGAGTCGGGGGCCTTGGTGCCCACGTAGCCCTCCGGCACGCTGGTCCACTGGTAGTCGTGGGCCATGAGGATGACCTTGTCGCACACCTCGCCGATGGCCCGGTAGTCGTAGCCCTTGTACCAGTCGTCGGGGGGGACGCAGACGTAGAGGGATTTGCCTGCCGGCAGGGCGGCGCGCAGCTCGGTGAGGAAGGTGACGAAGTCGGCCTTCAGAAGGTCGGTGCGCAGGCCCTCGAAGTCGATGACGATGCCGGCGTAGTCGGCGCTGGCCGCAGCGATGGCGGAGACGGCCTGGCTCCGGGCGGTGGGGTCGGGGAGGACCTTCTCCAGCACGCTGGTGGTGGAGCCGTCGGCAAGGGTGACGTTCTGGGTGGTGTCGGCGTAGACGTTCAGATTGTAGGGGGTGTCATTGCCCCGGAAATAGTCGGTGGCAGTAGAGGCGTCGGCGGGCTTCACCCAGTCGTTGCCGTTGGTCTTGGAGGAGTTGAGGACCGGTCCGGCGTCGCTCCACTCCATCCTGGCCCAGCCCAGGCAGACGGTGTCCATGTCGTCGGTGAGGTCGATCTGGGAGTAGGAGGAGAAGGCATAGAAGCCGGTGAGGAAGTCCACC
Source organism: Intestinimonas timonensis (assembly GCF_900626145.1). Lineage (GTDB taxonomy): Bacteria > Bacillota > Clostridia > Oscillospirales > Oscillospiraceae > Intestinimonas > Intestinimonas aquisgranensis. Next base: position 976,258 of record NZ_LR130816.1, read on the forward strand.
TTGGACTGCATCCGCTGGTAGACCCGGTTGAGCATGGCGGCGGCCTGCCCCCGGGTGGCGAAGGCGTCGGGCTGGAAGAGGAGCTGGCCGTCCACCTCCACACCGGTGGTGAGACCGAAGGCGGCGGCCAGGGCGATGTGGCCGGCGTGGTCGGTGACGTCGGGGAAAGAGATGGCGGTGGGAGCGATGTCATTGGCCAGGGTCTCGTAGCCCAGGGCCCGGACCAGCATGACGGCCATGTCCTCCCGGGTGATGTAGGCCAGGGGCTGGAAGAGCTCACCGGCGTCCACCACCCCGTGGGCCAGGGCGGTCTCGGCGGCGGCATAGTACCAGTCGTCGGGGGCGACGTCGGTAAAGGAGGGGGTCTCCGGGGTCACGCTCTCCCAGCCGAACATCCGCTGGAGGATGGTGACGAAGCTGGCCCGGTTGAGCCGCTCCTCGGGGCGGAAGGTGCCGTCATCCAGGCCCTGGATGAGGCCGTAGTCGGAGGCCTGCTGAATGTCGTTGTAGGCCCAGTGCTCAGGGGAGACGTCGGGGAACTCCACCGCCAGGGCCGAGGCGGACAGGGAAGAGAGAAAGACCAGACACAGGGAAAGTGCGGCCAAACGCCGAAGGATCATGGGTAAGTACCTCCATTCAACGCGGGTGGAAGGGGCAGGGGAAAGACGCCTTTATTTTATCAGGGTAAGACTGGAAAAACAATGGATAGCCCTGGAAAAGGTCGGTTTTTCCCGGTGGGGGTCTGTGGAAATTCCACAAAACGGAAACAGGAATGCTGTGGTTTTTGTCAAAAAGTTGTGGAAGAGTTGGGGTTTTTTGTGACATTTTGCGTGATTGAATGGCGTGATATTTTCATGTAGAATAGAATCGAAATCAAATTCATAAAGATGGAGGAGTGGCCCCATGAAACTTCTGGAAGAACGCATCCGTAAAGACGGAAAGATCAAGGGTGGAGACGTGCTCAAGGTGGACAGCTTTCTGAACCACCAGATGGATGTGGCCCTCTTCCAGGAGATCGGCAAGGAATTTTACCGGCTGTACGGCGACTGCGGAGTCACCAAGATTTTGACCATCGAGGCATCGGGGATCGGGATCGCGTGCGTGACTGCGCAGTTTTTTGGTTGCCCTGTGATCTTTGCCAAGAAGAACAAGACCAAGAACATCGCCGGCGACGTCTACACCTCCAAGGTGGAGTCCTTTACCCACGGCAAGGTCTATGACATCATCGTGGCCAAGGAGTTCCTGCTTCCCACCGACCGGGTGGTCCTCATCGACGACTTCCTGGCCAACGGCTCCGCCCTCCAGGGCCTCATCAACCTGGTCCGGGACGCGGGCGCGGAGCTGGTGGGCGCCGGCATCTGTGTGGAGAAGGCCTTCCAGCCCGGCGGCAACCTCATCCGCAGCATGGGCGTTCGGGTGGAATCCCTGGCCCGTGTGAAGTCCATGGGCGAGGACGGCAGCATCGAGTTCTGCGACTAAAGCCGCCCAATGGGGATGCGTCTGGAAAGCTGTGCCCCATGTTCGTCACTCCCTTTTTTCTTACATAGGTTCCCAGCATGCTGCCGCAGCCGAGCGGGAGGGTTCAGAGACCTCCTGCCGGGATGAGCGGATCGCCTTTCGGCTGTCCCGCCGCGGTACATATTTTGATCGGATACCCCGGCTGTGACAGCCGTTTTGCGTTTTTGGGTGTCAAACATCATTTTTGAGGAGGACAATGAATCATGAAGAAGCGCATCCTTGCCATGCTCCTGGCCGGGTCCATGATCTTCGGCCTGGCCGCCTGCTCCGGCGGCGGCAGCACCGAGACCACCCCCGCCGAGACCGGTTCCGCCGAGACCACCCCCGCGGAGACCGACGGCGCCAAGACCGTGAAGGTGGGCCTCATCTGCATCGGCGACGAGAACGACCAGGGCTACACCTACAACTTCATCCGTGGCCAGGAGGCCGCCACCGAGGCTCTGGCCGAGAAGGGCATCAACGTGGAGTGGAGCGTGAAGTGGAACATCGGAGAGGACTCCTCCTGTGAGGAGGCCAACATCGAGCTGGCCGAAGAGGGCTGCCAGCTCATCATCAACAACTCCTTCGGCTTCGAGGAGTACATGCTGAAGGTGGCCCCCGACTACCCCGACATCCAGTTCATCGCCTGCACCAACCAGGCCTCCGCCGTGGACGACCTGCCCAACACCCACAACGCCTTCGCCAACATCTATGAGGGCCGTTACCTGGCCGGTGTGGTGGCCGGCATGAAGATGCAGGAGATGATCGACAACGGCGAGATCACCGCCGACCAGGCCGTCATCGGCTACGTGGGCGCCTATTCCTTCGCCGAGGTGATCTCCGGCTTTACCGCCTACTACCTGGGCGCCAAGAGCGTGTGCCCCTCCGTCACCATGAAGGTCAACTTCGTGGGCTCCTGGTCCGACGCCACCGCCGAGGGCAACGCCGCCCAGGCTCTGTGCGATGAGGGCTGCATTATGATCTCCCAGCACTCCGACAACACCACCCCCGCCACCGCTGCCCAGGCCGCCGGCGCCTTCCACACCGGCTACAACAACGACATGATCTCCATCGCCCCCGAGGCCTCCCTCATCGGCACCCGCATCGACTGGTCCGTGTACTTTGAGTACGCCATCGAGGCCGTGACCAACGGCGAGGAGTTCGACCAGGATTGGTGCCACGGCATGGATATGGGCGCCGTGGTCATGACTCCCCTCAACGAGGAGATCGCCGCCGCCGGCACCGCTGAGAAGCTGGCCGAGGTGGAGCAGCAGATCCACGACGGCACCCTCAACGTCTTCGACACCTCCACCTTCACCGTGGACGGCGCTGAGATGACCACCTGCATGGCCATCGACACCGACGGCGACTTCGTGGCCGACTCCGAGGAGGCCGTGTTCGACGGTGCCTTCCACGAGTCCTACTTCCAGTCCGCCCCCTACTTCACCGCCAAGATCGACGGCATTGAGTGGGTCAACGAGGCTTATTAAGCGGCATAACGTATGAAAAGGGGAGGACCGCTGTCCCGGCGGTCCTCTCCTTTTTTCACCGAACCCCGCAAAACCTTCCCCCCTCAGGGGGGAAGGTGCCCCAATGAGCACACTGGGGCGGATGAGGGGGGTAGGTGTAGGAGACAAGAGGAAATCCGCCATGCCGGCGCACCCTCATCCGTCATTTGCTCCGCAAATGCCACCTTCCCCCTTCCAGGGGGAAGGACCTGGAGGGCGAAGTTTTCCGCCCCCGGGACTTGTTCCGGGGAGGGGCCTCCGGTATAATGGAATTGAGAAACGGCCGTCACGGAGACGGGAGAAAGGATGACAGCCTTGGAAACTGTCCACGCCATTGAGCTGCGGGGCATCACCAAGCGCTTCGGCGCCAAGGTGGTGGCCAACGACCACATCGACCTGGCCCTGGACCGGGGGGAGATCCTCTCCCTGCTGGGGGAGAACGGCAGCGGCAAGACCACGCTCATGAACATGCTCTCGGGGATCTACCTGCCCGACGAGGGCGAGATCCTCATGGAGGGGAAGCCCATCGCCATCCGCTCCCCCAAGGACGCCTACGACCACGGCATCGGCATGATCCACCAGCACTACAAGCTGGTGGACGTGTTCACCGCCGCGGAGAACATCGTCCTGGGCCTCCACGACGGAAAGAAGCTGGACCGGAAGGAGATTGCCCGCAAGGTGCGGGAGATCAGCGACAAGTACGGCTTCGGCATCGACCCGGACAAGAAGATCTACGACATGTCGGTGTCGGAGAAGCAGACGGTGGAGATCGTCAAGGTGCTTTACCGCGGTGCCGACATCCTCATCCTGGACGAGCCCACGGCGGTGCTCACCCCCCAGGAGACCGACCGCCTCTTTGACATCCTGCGGGCCATGAAGGCCGACGGCAAGGCCATCGTCATCATCACCCACAAGCTCCACGAGGTCATGGCCATCTCCGACAAGGTGGCGGTGCTGCGCAAGGGCAAGTACATCGGCACGGTGAACACCGCCGATACCGACCCCCAGAAGCTCACCGAGATGATGGTGGGCCATGCGGTGAGCCTGAACATCGACCGGCCGGAGGCCAAGTACCACGACCTGCGGCTGGAGGTGAAGGGCCTCAACTGCCTGGGCAGCGACGGGGTGCCCGCCCTCACCGACGTGAGCTTCCAGGCCATGGGCGGCGAGATACTGGGCATCGCCGGCATCGCCGGCTCGGGCCAGAAGGAGCTGCTGGAGGCCATCGCCGGGCTCCAGAAGGCGGAGTCGGGCCACATCTTCTACTATCCGCCCCACCCCAAGAGCGACATCGCCGGCAAGCATGTGCCGGTGGACAAGGCGGGGGAGGAGCTGGTGGGGAAGACCCCCACTCAGATCCAGAAGATCGGCGTCTCCCTGGCCTTCGTGCCCGAGGACCGGCTGGGCATGGGCCTGGTGGGCGGCATGGGCCTGGTGGACAACATGATGCTCAAGACCTACAAGGAGCACCCCGGCCCCTTCGTGGACCGGAAGCCCCCCAAGGCCCTGGCCGAGAAGCTCATCCAGGAGCTGGAGATCGTCACCCCCGGTGTGGGTACTCCGGTGCGGCGGCTCTCCGGCGGCAACGTGCAAAAGGTGCTGGTGGGCCGGGAGATCGCCTCCAGCCCCACGGTGCTCATGACAGCCTATCCCGTCCGGGGCCTGGATATCAACTCCTCCTACACCATCTACCGCCTCCTCAACGAGCAGAAGATGAAGGGAGTGGCCGTCCTCATGGTGGGCGAGGACCTGGACGTGCTGCTGGAGCTGTGTGACCGCATCCTGGTCCTCTGCGGAGGCCGGGTCTCCGGCGTGGTGGACGGCCGCACCGCCACCAAGGAGGAAGTGGGTCTCCTCATGACCCACGTGGGCGGCGGAAAGGAGGCGGAAGACCATGCATGAAGCCAATACCCCCCTCATCCGGCTGGCCAAGCGGGACGGCATGTCCCGGGGAAAGATGTGGGCCATCCGGGCGGCCGCCTTCGTGGTGGCCATCCTCATCGGCGCCGTCGTCTTTCTCCTCATCGGCAATAACCCCATCTCGGCCTACGGCACCATCCTCACCGGCTCCCTGGGCAAAAAGACGGCCATCCGCCAGACGGTGCGCATCGCCATCCCCCTGCTGGGTACCGCCCTGGCCATCGCCCCCTGCTTCAAGATGAAGTTCTGGAACATCGGCGCCGAGGGCCAGATCACCGCCGGCGCCGTGGGCGCCGCCTACTTCGCCCTCTTCTGGGCCGACAGGCTGCCCGGGCCGGTGCTGCTGGTGGTCATGGCCATCGCCGGCGCCCTCTTCGGCGGCATCTGGGCCCTCATCCCCGCCTTCTTCAAGACCCGGTGGGGCACCAACGAGACCCTCTTCACCCTCATGATGAACTACATCGCCATCGGCATCGTCAACTGGCTCCAGGGCGGCCCCTGGGAGGGCCGTCCCGGCTCCCAGATCATCCCCCAGTACGATGACGCCGCCGTCCTCCCCAAGGTGCTGGGGGTCCACTGCGGCTGGATCATCGTGCTGGCCCTCACCGTCCTCATGTACTTCTACATGAAGTACACCAAGCAGGGCTATGAGATCGCCGTGGTGGGCGAGAGCGAGAACACCGCCCGCTACGCCGGCATGAACGTGGGGCGCATCGTCATGCGGACCATGTTCCTCTCGGGCGCCATCTCCGGCCTGGTGGGCTTCATCGTCTCCTCCGGCGCCGACAACACCCTCCACTCCGGGGTGGCCGCCGGGGTGGGCTTCACCGCCATCACCGTGGCCTGGCTGGCCCAGCTCAACCCCTTCGCCATGGTGGGCATCTCCGCCCTCCTGGCCGTGCTGGAGAAGGGCGCCGCCACCCTCCAGACCCAGATGCAGGTGCCCGCCTCCATCTCCGACATCATCACCGGCATCATCCTCTTCTGCATGCTGGGCTGTGAGTTCTTCATCAATTACCGGGTGATCCTCCGGGGTCACCACAAGGAGGTGACCGGCGCATGAGCATCAATCAGAGCTTCCTGGTCCTTCTCATCAGTGCCGCCGTCCTCAACGGCACGCCCCTCCTCTTCGGCACCGTGGGCGAGATCCTGTCGGAAAAGGCGGGCAACCTGAACCTGGGCGTGGAGGGCATGATGTACATGGGCGGCGCCCTGGGCCTGGGGGCGGCCTTCTACTACGAGCAGGCCGCCGGCGGAAGCGCCAACGGCATCGTGGCCGTGGTGCTGGCCATCCTCTTCGCCTTCCTGGCCGGTGCCTTCGGCGCCCTCATCTACGCCTTCCTCACCATCTCCCTCCGGGCCAACCAGAACGTCACCGGCCTGGCCCTGGCCATCTTCGGCACCGGCGCCGGACAGTTCATCGGCGAGTACATGCGGGTGAGCGCCGGCGGCTACGTGGCCATCAGCAACTCCCTCAAAGACGTCTTTGCCAATTCCCCCTTCCCGGCGGCCCTGCGTCAGCTGCCCGTGGTGGGTCCCCTCATTTTTGGCTATAACATCTTCGTCTACGTGGGGGTGGCCATCGCCGTGGCCATGGCCTGGTTCCTCACCCGCAGCCGCGCCGGTCTACACCTGCGCTCCGTGGGCGAGTCCCCCGCCACCGCCGACGCCGCTGGCATCAACATCACCCGCTACAAGTACCTGGCCACCATCATCGGCGGCGGTATCTCGGCCATCGGCGGCATGGTCTACATCATGACCATCGCCGGCTGCGTGTGGAACCACGAGGGCCTCTCCGGCGAGGGCTGGCTGGCCGTGGCGCTGGTCATCTTCTGCCTATGGCGGCCCCTCAACGCCATCTGGGGCTCCATCCTCTTCGGCGCCCTCATGATCCTCTACATGCGCCTTCAGCTCCCCTTCATCCCCAGCCAGCTCTACAAGATCCTGCCCTATGTGGTCACCGTCATCGTCCTGGTGGCCGTCAGCATGCGCAAGAAGCGGGAAAACCAGCCTCCGGCTTCGTTGGGCAACGCCTACTTCCGGGAGGACCGGTAAGGGCAAATATGGTACAAAGAAGCGGTCCGCCAATCGGCGGACCGCTTTTTCATGTCCTGTAAATCCGTACATGTGGGGTGCGGCTTCCAAGACGCGCCTATGGCACCACGCCGCAAAGCTGGGGGATAGGGGCCGTCTCCCAAACAGGTTGACAACTGTCTACCTCTGTGCTATGCTCAAGGTAGACAAATGCTTACCAAGGAGGTGCGGCGCATGGAGGAGCCCATCAGTCTGACGGCGTCGGAGTGGCGGGTGATGGAGGCCCTGTGGGACCACGGCGGCCAGACCATCGCCCAGCTGACGGCGGCGCTGGAGGGGGAGACCGGGTGGGGCAAGCACACGGTGATCTCCTTCCTCAACCGCATGGAGAAGAAGGGGGCGGTGACCTACCACGAGGCCGGCCGGGCCAGGGTGTACGAGCCCGCCTGTCCCCGGCAGGAGGCCCGGCGGCAGGAGGCCCAGCGGTTTTTGGACCGGGTCTTTGCCGGGAGCCTGGGCGGCCTGGTGAGCACCATGGTGGACACCAAAGGGCTCTCCGAGGAGGACGTCCGCACCCTCATGGACATCCTGGACCGGGCGGAAGGGGGGAGCGGCCGTGACCGTCCCTGAACACATCCTGTGGGCCACGGCGGTGATCCTGACCGTGCTCCTCCTGCGCCATACCCTGGGGCGGCGCATCCCCGCCCTGGGCCGGTATGCCCTGTGGCTGCTGGTTGCCCTGCGCCTGCTAGTGCCGGGGCGGCTGGCGGTGTGGCCCGCCCGGTTGGCGGAGGAGGTGGCCCCCACGCCGGTGACCCAGACCGTCCAGACCCTGCCGGAGGAGCAGCAGGAGGGGGAGACCGCCCCGGCCCAGACCACCGCGCCGCCGGAGGCGGCGGAGACCGCCCCCGCCCTCACTGTGGGGCAGGTGTGCTTTGCCCTGTGGCTCACCGGCGCCGCCGCCGTGGGAGGCTGGTTCCTGGTGGGGAACGTGCGGCTCTACCGCCGCCTGCGGCGGGACCGGGTCCCCTGTGCCCGGCCGGACTGTCCCGCGCCGGTATATGTGGTGGCAGACCTGCCGGGCCCCTGCCTGGCGGGGCTCTTCCGCCCCGCCATCTATTTACCGCCCGGCGTGGCCGACGACCCCGCGGCCTGCCGCCACGCCCTCACTCACGAGCTGTGCCACCGCGCCCACGGGGACAATTTCTGGGCCCTCCTCCGGGGGCTCTGCCTCACCCTGTGGTGGTTCCACCCCCTGGTGTGGGTGTCCGCCGTCCTCTCCCGCCGGGACTGCGAATTGGCCTGTGACGCGGCGGCGGTCAAACGCCTGGGAGAGGGTGAGCGCATCCCCTACGGCCGCACCCTGGTGACTCTGGCCGCCCATGCCGCCCGCCCCGGCGGACTTCTCCTCTCCGCCACCTCCATGGGGGCGGGGAAACAAGAACTGATGGAAAGGGTGACCTCCATGACAAGCCCCAAAAAGATTTCAAAGCTGGCGGTGTCCCTGACTCTGGCCCTGTCCCTGCTGGTGGGGACGGCGGCCTTCACCACCGCCGCCCAGAGCGGCAACGACTACCTGCCCCGGCAGGTCCAGCCCGACCCTACCCTCACCGTGGCCGCCCTGGACCCCACCGCCGTCACCATCCCCGACTTCGACTGGACCGGTAGCCAGCGCTCCTATGAAGCCGAAGTCCTCATCCGCTGGATGTCGGCCTACGGCCAGCAGTTCTACGCTCTGCCGGAGGGCAACCCCTGGAAGGCCAGCGACGTGTGGGTGGTGCCCAATGTCTTTTACGGCAAGGGCAACGGCATCCTGGGCGGCGCCGGGGAGGACGACGGATTCTATGCCAGCGTGGTAGACTCCACCGGGAAAAACCGCTACGCCGACACCTGGGTGACCCTGGCCATCCAGCCCGTGGGGGGCATCCAGGCGGTGGAGCCCCTCTTTCGGGGCGGCGTCCCACAGGGCACCGGGGACTTCGCCGGCTATGTGCTCCTTCAGTACCATGTGAGTGTCATCTGTGAGGCCAACGGGGACGGCCGGTGGCACGACCGGGGCAGCAGCCCCAGCTGGAACACCCTGCCGCCGGGAGAACCGGAAACCTGGACGGCGGAGCAGCTGGCGCTGTGGGCCAATAACCTGCCCTGGGACATGAACGTCAACGTGGAGGATGACACGGCGGCCTCCTGCCAGGAGGCGGGGGAGACGTGGGCGGCGTGGTACGGCGAGCACTTCCTCACCGCTCCCAACAACGGCCACCCCCTCAAGGCCGACGACGTCCGGGTGGGGAACGTCACCCTCCTCAGCCAGACGGCGGACACCCTCTCATTCCGGGTGGAGCTGGCCTTCCGGCCCATCTGGGGGACGGAGGGGGCCATGGCCTTCTGTACGGGCCAGTACGGCGCCGATGCCTGCGCCCTGGGCACGGGGGAGCTGGAGGGGTACGTCACCCTCACCCTGTCCCTGACTCTGGAGCAGGACACCGACCGCACCTCCCCCTGGATCTGGTGGACGGGCGTCCAGCCCGACTGAGCAAAAAGGCGGCCTCCGGAGCGTCTGCTCCGGAGGCCGCCTCAGCTTGTCAAAAAAGTGTCTATACGCCGGATTTTGTACAAGAGCCTCGCAGAGTTCCGTCATCCGCAGATGACGGAATCAAGTTCAATCTGTTTTTCCGGGGACATGTGCCTCGGAAAAAACTCTGCTCAGCCCGCAAGCGTGCGAGCGTAGCGAGTGCGACGCAGCGGGCTGCATCTCTTCGAAAAAATGCTTGCATTTTTGAGAGAGCCTGTCGACTTTGTCGACAGGCGTCCGCTCCGGAGGCCGCCTTCGTTTTGCCCATAGACAGCAAAAACCGGACGCCTGCTCCTGACGTCCGGCCCCTGCCAAAAGGAAAGAGGATACAATGAAATGAAAAGAAACTGTCTCTTGCGAGTATTATAGTACCGTAGAGTTGTTAACAATCAAATCCTCAATTGTTACAAGAAGATTAAATCTTTCCGGTTTGCTGTAAAGTTCGTGTAATCTGGTGGACATAGAAAAAGAGCGGCGGGGTGACCGCCGCTCTCTTCCCGGATCGGAGGATAGAATGAAAAGAAGAATCGTCTCTTGCTGATTGTGATGATACCAGTAGATTGTTACAAAAGAAGGCCACAGATGTTACAAATTTGTGAAACCTACCGAAGACGCTCAAAGAACCGCCGCAGGAGGGCGGCGCAGGGCTCCTTCAGGATGCCGCCGTAGACCCGGGGGTGGTGGTTGAAGTCCTCCATGAAGAGGTTGAGCACGGAGCCGCAGCAGCCCGCCTTGTCGTCCTTGGCGCCGTAATACACCCGGTCGATGCGGGCGTTGACGATGGCCCCGGCGCACATGGGGCAGGGCTCCAGAGTGACGTAGAGGGAGCAGCCGTGGAGGTTCCAGCCTCCCCGGTGGGCGCAGGCCGCGCGGATGGCCTCCACCTCGGCGTGGGCCAGGGCGTCGCTGTTGGCCTCCCGGCGGTTCCAGCCCTCCCCGATGACGGTCCCGTCCCGGTCGGCCACCACGCAGCCCACCGGCACGTCCCCCGTCTCCAGGGCACGCTGGGCCAGCTCCAGGGCCCGGGTCATATACTGTTCCGGCGTCATGGGACGCCCCCTTTCTGCGGCTGGGCTTGTATTGGGCGCCCGAACCGGGTATGATGAGAGGAGAGGGGCGGAAAGCCCCCGCGCAAAGGAGAAAAAACATGAAGGACATTCTGCTCTTTTATTTGCCCGGCTGCCCACACTGCAAGCTGGCCCTCCGGTTCCAGGAGGAGCTGCTGGCGGAGCACCCGGCGTGGAAGGACATCCCCTTCCAAATGGTGGACGAGTCCAGGGAGGCTGCTCTGGCCGACACCTACGACTACTATTATGTGCCCACCTACTACGTGGGCGGCCAAAAGGTCCACGAGGGCCACGCCGAGAAGTGCGACGTGGAGCAGGTCTTCCGTCTGGCGGCGGAGGGCTAACCGGGGGTGTCCACATCCACCAGTTCGGCGGGGTCGGAAACCTCGGTGAGGGTGAGGAGGTCCCGGTGGGCCCGGATGACGGCGCTGCCGCCGGTGTCCCCGCTGAGGGCCATGAGCTCGGGGTAGAGGGCCTTGGGAAAGACCACCGGGTTGCCCTTTTTCCCCTGGAAGGCCAGGGCGTGGATGCGGTCCGGCGACTCCTGAAAGGCATTTAATAGCTTGATGATACTATCCGTAGTCAGATTTGGCTGGTCACAGACGGCAAACAGGGCCCCGTCACTGTGCCACGCCGCCTGAAGCCCCAGACGGATGCCCGCTGCCACCCCTTCCCAGGGGTGGCAGTTTTGTATGGGCAGATAGCCTTCCCTGGCGGCGTCCACCAGGATCTGGCCGTACTGGCTGGTGACCACCGCCGAGGAGAAGAGGGCGGGGGGCAGGGCGGCAAAGGCCCGGCGGTAGAGGGGGACGCCCTCCCACAGGGCAAGGAGCTTGTTGCCGCCGTACCGCCGGCCAAAGCCGGAGGCCAGCAGGATGCAGGCGATCTTCATTTGGACCTTACCGCCAGAACTGGCTGGGACCCCGGCGGACGAACTGGCCCTGCCCCTCCAGGACTACCTTGCCGTCCCGGGCGGCCAGGGCTCCGCTGAGGAAGACGGCCTCGGGCTTGCCGGTGAGGGTCATGCCCTCGTAGGGGGTGTAGTCCACCGCCTGGACCTGCTCCTTGGCGGTGATGGTCCAGGTGCGGGCGGGGTCAAAGATGACCACGTCGGCGTCGCTGCCTACGGCCAGGCAGCCCTTTTGCGGCCACATGCCGAAGAGCTTGGCGGGCTGCTCCGCCAGGAGCCGCACCAGGTCGCTGACCGTCATCCGGCCCTGGCCCACCCCGAAGTGGTACATGAGGGCGGGGCGGTGCTCCACGCCGGGCAGGCCGTTGGGGATTTTTGAGAAGTCCTCCCGGCCCAGCTCCTTCACCCCGTGGAAGTCGAAGGAGCAGTGGTCGGTGCCCATGGTGTCGATGTCCCCGGCGGCGATGCCCTCCCACAGGGCCGCCTGGTCGTCCTTGCTCCGGGCGGGGGGGGAGAAGACGTACTTGGCACCCTCAAAGTCGGGGAGGCTGTACAGGCTGTCGTCCAGGAGGAGGTACTGGGGGCAGCTCTCCACGTAGAGCTTCTGACCCCGGGCACGGGCTGCCCGGACGGCCTCCAGGCCCCGGCGGGTGGAGAGGTGGACGATGTTCACCGGCACCCCCGCCAGCTCGGCGATGGAGAGATAGCGGCTCACCGCCTCGGCCTCCACCAGGGGGGGACGGGACAGGGGGTGGGCCTCGGTGCCCAGATTGCCCGCCGCCTTCTGTGCGGCGATGCCCTTGGTCACCAGATCGCCGTTTTCACAGTGGCAGCCCACCACGGCCCCCTCCGCCGCCGTGGCCTTCAGGACCTCGTAGATGACCCCGTCGGAGAGGCGCAGGTTGTCATAGGCCATGTAGACCTTGTAGGAGGTGACCCCGGCGGCGGTCATGTCCTTCAGCTCGGCTTTGATGCGGGGGTCCCAGTCCTTGATGGTCATGTGGAAGCCGTAGTGGCAGCTGGCCACCCCGTCGGCCCGACCATGCCAGGTCTCCAGGGCGGAGGCCAGGGAGCAGCCCCGCTGGCTCTCGGCGAAGTCCAGCACCGTGGTGGTGCCCCCGGCCAGGGCGGCCATGGAGCCGGTCCGCCAGTCGTCGGCCGTCTCGTTGGGCAGGCCCTTGTTCATCTCGAAGTGGGTGTGGGTGTCAATGAAGCCGGGGAAGACCAGCTTCCCGGCGGCGTCCACCACCTGGGAGTCTCCGGCGGGCAGGTGGGGACCGATCTGGGTGATCTTGCCGCCGTCCATGCGCAGGTCGGCCTGGACGGGACCCTCGGGCAGCACCAGGGTGCCGTTCCGGATGAGGATAGACATAGGAATGACCTCCTTTTCAGTGTGAAACTTCATGCGCCCAGGATGCGCCACGAAAACAGGCAAACGCCGGGGCGCATGAAGTTTTTGCGCATGTGGGCCGTCCCGGCCCACGCGCTGTGATTGAATGGCCGTGCCGCTAAAAGCGGCACATGGCTAATTTTGCTATGCTTTTGCATAGCAAAACAAACGGGCTCCCATCCTGACTGTGCCGTCAAAATGGAAGCCCGTGCGCGCGGCACTTCGTTACAGCTTCTCGGGAAAATTCAGCGGAAAATGGCCCACAGCACCACAGGGACGGCCAGCTTCAGCACGGAGGAGACCACCTCCATGACGGTGAAGTAGGCCATGGCCTTCTGGGCGCTGCCGGTGTTCTGGACGAAGGCGTCCAGAGTGTTCTGAAAGCTCTGCTCCTTCTTGTGCTGACCGGAGAGGACGTCGCTGAGGACCCGGATGAGGGAGTAGACCAGCAGGGCCAGCCACACCATGAAGACCACGGTCCGGGTAAGGGAGCCGCCGTCGCCGGCGATGAAGAGGACGAAGCTGAGGACCAGGGCCAGGATGGTGACCACGGGGTAGAGACGGGCGGCGGTTTTGGCCGCGCCGGAGACGGGAGACGTGGACATGGGAAGGACCTCTCTTTTCTCAGTTTGTGGGTCAGGGACGGATATTCCGGGCGTCGAAGGCGGAGAGGAGGGCGTCCAGGTCGGGGCGGACCAGCATGGGCTCCCCGGCGGCCCTGATGCCGTTGGCCACGTCCTTAAGGCCGTTGCCTGTGACGATGCTCACCACGGTGGAATCAGGATCGATGAGTCCCAGCTCCAGGGTCTTTTTCACCCCGGCGGTGCCAGTGACCCCGGCGGGCTCACCAAAGACCCCCTGGGTCCGGCCCAGAAGGCGCATGGCCTCCAGAATCTCCTCGTCGGACACGTTGACGGCAATGCCACCCGACTCCCGGACGGCGTTCAAAGCCTTGTCGGCGTTCCGGGGCACGCCCACGGCGATGGAGTCGGCCAGGGTATTCTCCTCCATGGGCGACCAGGGCTCCCCGGTCTGGAGGGCGCGGTTTAAGGGGCAGCAGCCCTCCGCCTGGACGGAGAGAAGTTTGGGCAGGCGGTCGATGAAGCCGGTCTCGTAGAGGTCCTTGAGACCCTTCCACACCCCGGCGATGGTGCAGCCGTCCCCCACGGAGAGGGCCACATAGTCGGGGACCTGCCAGTGGAGCTGCTCCATGAGCTCGAAGCTCACGGTCTTTTTGCCCTCGGAGAGGTAGGGGTTGATGGCGGCGTTGCGGTTGTACCAGCCCCAGCGGTCGATGGCGGCCTTGGAGAGGGCAAAGGTGTCCTCATAGGAGCCGTCCACGCTGATGACGGTGGCGCCGAAGATCATGAGCTGGGCCACCTTGCCCTTGGGGGCGCGGCTGGGGACGAAGATGTAGGTGGAAAGCCCCGCCGCCGCGGCGTTGCCCGCCAGGGAGGAGGCGGCGTTGCCGGTGGAGGAGCAGGCGATGGTGTCGGCCCCGGCCTCCCGGGCCTTGACCACCGCCATGGCGGAGGCACGGTCCTTCAAAGAGGCGGTGGGGTTCTGACCGTCGTCCTTGATGTAGAGGGTCTTTAAGCCCAGGACCCCGGCCAGCCGGTCGGCCTTATAGAGAGGGGACCAGCCCACCCGCAGGGGCGGGGCGGGGGAGTCCTCCTCCACCGGCAGGAAGGGCCGGTACCGCCACATGGACCAATCCCGGGTTTGCTCCAGATCGGCGGGGGAAAAGTGGTCACGGATGGCGGAATATGAATACTGAATGTCTAATATACCGCCGCATTTACAGGTTGTGATCGTTGGAAGGGCCTCGTACTCCGCGCCGCAGCGGGTGCACTTGGCGCCCAGGACGTATTTCATGGGACACCTCCTTGGTGGTGGGGTCATTCTTCTCCGTGGGGCGCGGCTTCCCAGACGCGCCAAACCACGTCCCGGACCATTGCTTTCTGTTACGGAAAAGGACGGGAGAGACGGTTTCAAAGACCATTTCTTTTTCCCTGCTGGAAAAAGAACGGTTTTTGGAATCCAAAGAAAAAGGGGCTTCCAAGCGGGTTAGGTGGCTCCAAATAGGAATCCGGCGGCCCGGCTTTACGCCCCCGCCCAGCACCGGCACCGTCCACAGGAGACTCCGCCGGTGGAACAGGGAAAGGCCGTGGTTTTATCCCCACTTTTTTCGCCGCCTGCGTGGGTGGGTGTCGGGACGTGGCGCCGCTGCCTGGTATTCCCTTTGCAGCGCCGATCCCTTACAGGCTCTTCAGGACGCCGCTCTCCTCGTTGAAGGCGTTGATGAGTTCGTCCAGGGCGTCGGCCTGGTGGTGGACGGCGTCCCAGGTGTGCTCGGTGTCGTACCAGAGGGCGTCCAGCTCCTCCACGGTGCGGCCCTGCTGCTCCACCCAGGTGTAGTACTTGAGGTTGTGGACCCGCTTCCGGGCGGGGTAGGTAAGCTCCTCCATGGAGTCGGTCCGCAGGCCCAGCATGTGGAGGTTGTGGTCCACCGCCGCCGCCTTGGCATCGTAGGGGCCGTACTCCTCGGCCAGCTCCTGGATGCGGGAGCCGTACATATCGGCGGAGTCGGTGAGGACGGTGAACACCAGGTCCTTGCCGGTAAACTCGTAGTACTTGGCCATCTTGATGCAGCAGAGCACATTGGCGATGCCGCTGATGCCCAGCCAGGACAGCTTGGAAATGGTCTCGTCGTTCACCCCGGCCTCTTCCTTCAGGTAGCGGAGACCGGCGGGGTCGTTGAAGAGCCGCAGCAGCCGCTGGGAGTCCTCGTCGTCGATGGCGATGACCATGTCGGTGTTCTTCACGTCGTGGATCCAGGGCACATGCTTGTCGCCGATGCCCTCGATGCGGTGGCCGCCGAAGCCGTTGTTGAGGAGGGTGGGGCACTGGAGGGCCTCGCCCACGGCCAGCTTCATGGTGGGGTAGACCTCTTTGAGGTAGTCGCCGCAGCCGATGGTGCCGGCGGAGCCGGAGGTGAAGCAGGCGCCCGCCATGTGGTCGCCGGGGCCTTTCAGGTGCTCAAAGACGGTGGCGATGGCGTCGCCGGTGACCTGGTAGTGCCAGAGGTGGTTGCCCATCTCCTCGAACTGGTTGAAGACCATCATGTGGGGCTGCTGCTTGAGCTCGTTGGCCTTGTCGAAGATCTCCTTCACGTTGGACTCGCAGCCGGGGGTGGCGATGACCTCGCCGGCGATGGACTTGAGCCAGTCAAAGCGCTCCCGGCTCATGCCCTCGGGGAGGATGGCCACCGAGTCCACCGCCAGCAGCTTGGAGTTGAAGGCGCCGCCCCGGCAGTAGTTGCCGGTGGAGGGCCAGACGGCGTGGTCGGCGGTGGCGTCGAACTGGCCGGTGACCAGCCGGGGCACCAGGCAGCCGTAGGAGGCGCCCACCTTGTGGCAGCCGGTGGGGAACCACTTGCCCACCAGGCAGACGATGCGGGCGGGAACGCCGGTGAGGGCGGAGGGCAGCTCGATGTAGTTGGGCACGGCCTGGTAGAGGCCGCCGGTGGCCTTGGCCTCGTTCTTCCAGGTGATGCGGAAGAGGTTGAGGGGGTCCACATCCCACAGGCCCACGTGGCGCAGCCGGTCCTGGATCTTGCCGGGCACGGTCTCCGGGTGCTTCATCTGCTGGTAGGTGGGGATGACCACCCCGTTCTCCCGGGCTTTCTGGATGTTCCGGGCCAGGGCGTCGGGGTGGAGGGTGAGATTGATCATGACAAAAAGCCTCCTTCGTCGTGGGCGGCTGCCGGCCGTCCCGGGTGATGTTGGTGACTCCATCATAACATACCAAGGGGAGAAATCAAGGGGAAAGGTCAAACTTTGGACGGCGGCGGAAAAACATTGACAAGGCGGCGGGGCGTGGTATGATGGGAGTAAGAACGACAGTGGAGAGGGGGAGACAGCCATGGGCAGACGGATCGTGGCCGCCATCGGGGGCAACGCTCTGGGGGCGACCCTGCCGGAGCAGCGCCGGGCGGCGGAGGAGACCGCTAGGGTGCTGGCCGGACTCATCCAGGGGGGCGACCAGGTGGTGCTGGTCCACGGCAGCGGACCCCAGATCGGCCTCATCAGCGCCGCCATGACCGGCCTCTCCCGCACCGACCCCGACCATCCCATGGCCCCCCTGTCGGTGTGTACCGCCATGGCCCAGGGCTACATCGGCTACGACCTCCAGAACGCCCTGGGGGAGGAGCTCCTCCGCCGGGGTCTGAACCGGCCGGTGGTCACCCTCCTGACCCAGGTGGAGGTGGACCCCGCCGACCCCGCCTTCGACCATCCCGACAAGCCCGTCGGCACCTTCCTCACCGAGGCCGAGGCCAAAGAGATGGCCCGCCGGGGGAACCCGGTGATGGAGGACGCCGGCCGGGGCTGGCGGCGGGCGGTGGCCTCCCCCCGGCCCAAACGGGTGGTGGAGCTGGAGAGCATCCGCACCCTGCTGGACCACGGCACCGTGGTGGTGGCCGGCGGCGGGGGCGGTATCCCCGTGGCGGCCCAGGGCAACGCCCTCAAAGGGGTGGGGGCCGTGGTGGACAAGGACTTCACCGCCGCCCTGCTGGCCCGGGAGCTGGACGCCCAGGTCCTCCTCATCCTCACCGGTGTGGCCGGGGTGTCCGTCCACTACGGAAAGCCCAACCAGCGCCAGCTCACCCACATGACGGTGCCGGTGGCCCGGGAGTACCTGGCCCGGGGGGAGTTTGCCGCCGGGTCCATGGGCCCCAAGGTGGCCGCCGGGGCGGAGTTCGCCCAGTCGGGGCCGGGCCGGCGCTGTGTCATTACCGACCTCTCCCACGCCGCCGACGCCCTCCGGGGCCAGGCGGGGACCACCATCGGATAACATAAAAAGCCTTCCCCTGGGGGAAGGTGCCCCAGTGCGCACACTGGGGCGGATGAGGGGGAGCCTTGCGGCGTGGTATTCCGTCTCGTTTCCTTGCTTTTCTGTGACGTGAAAGGACGGGGGAGACGGTCAAAGACCATTTTTTTCCCTGCTGGAAAAGAATGGTTTTTGGAATCCAAAGAAAAAGGGGCTCCCGTGCGGGTTGAGTGGTCCCAAATAGGAATCCAGCGGCCCGTCTTTACGCCCCCATAGAGGTCCAGCACCGTCCACAGGTGACTCCGTCGGCGGAACAGGGAGAAGCTGTGGTCCTATCCTCAATTTTTTCGCCGCCTGCGTGGGTGGGTACCGGGACGTGGTGGCGCTGACTGGTGTTGTCGCTGCTGCGGCGCGGGTGGTACTGCTCCGGCGCACCCAAATCATTTGCTTCCAAAGAGGGAGGGCGATTCCGCCTTTCCTCTTTCTTTTTTGTTGGAATTGAGATATAATGCCCATGACAGGAGGTGTACTTTTGTGGAAATTGGAAGAAGTATCCACCGGGTGGATGCCTTGGACAAGGTGACCGGCCGGGCGAAATATACCGACGATCTCCGGGGCCAGGGGGTCCTGGTGGCCAGGATCCTCCACAGCACCATCGCCAACGGCGTGGTGAAGGAGATGGACCTCACCGAGGCCCAAAAGGTGCCCGGCGTGGTGAAGATCCTCACCTGCTTTGACGTACCGGACATCCAGTATCCCACCCCCGGCCATCCCTGGAGCGTGGAGGCCGCCCACCAGGACGTGGCCGACCGGAAGCTCCTGGCCCGGCGGGTGCGCATCTACGGGGAGGATATCGCTGTGGTGGTGGCGGAGGACGAGATTGCCGCCGAGCACGCCCTGAAGGCCATCCAGGTGACCTATGAGGAGTACCCCGTCTACACCGACCCGGAGGCGGCCATGGCCCCGGGGGCGGTGGCCATCCACGACGAGCACCCGGACAACATCCTCCGGCACACCTGCTTTGACGTTCTGACCCCGGGCGCCGGCGGGCGGGGGGTGGACGAGGTCTTTGCCGACCCGGCCTACCGCCACTTCGAGGCCCACATCGACACCCAGGCCGTCCAGCACTGCCACATCGAGAACCCGGTGTCCTACGCCTGGATGGAGGGGGACCGGATCGTGGTGGTGTCCTCCACACAGATCCCCCACATTGTGCGCCGGGTCATCGGCCAGGCTCTGGGCATCGGCTGGGGCAAGGTGCGGGTCATCAAGCCCTACATCGGCGGCGGCTTCGGCAACAAGCAGGAGGTCCTCTACGAGCCCCTCAACGCCTGGATCACCACCCAGATCGGCGGGCGGAAGGTGAAGCTGGAGCTCACCCGGGAGGAGACCTTCCAGAACACCCGCTCCCGCCACGCCATCCACTTCGACGTGAAGGCGGCTGTGGACCCGGAGAGCATGCGCCTCATGGCCCGTACCTGCCGGGCGGTGAGCAACCAGGGCGGCTACGCCTCCCACGGCCACTCCATCGTGGCCAACGCCGTCACCGGCTTCCGCCAGACCTACCCCGACGCCTTCGCCCACCGGTCCGACGCCTACACCGTCTACACCAACCTGGGCTCCACCGGCGCCATGCGGGGCTACGGCATCCCCCAGTGCAACTTCGCCGGGGAGTGCTTCATGGACGACATTGCCCGGGAAATGGGCTGGGACCCCATCGCCTTCCGGCTCAAAAACATCATGCCCCAGGGCTACGTGGACCCCACCAACGGCATCACCTGCCATTCCACTGGTCTGGCCGAGTGCATCCGCAAGGGCGCAGAGTTCATGGACTGGGAGAAACTCCGGGCGGAGTACGCCAAGCCCCAGACGGGGCCGGTCCGCCGGGGCATCGGCATGGCGGTCTTCTCCTACAAGACCGGCGTGTGGCCCATCTCCCTGGAGACCGCCTCCGCACGGGTGATCCTCAACCAGGACGGCACCGTCCAGCTCCAGCTGGGCGCCACCGAGATCGGCCAGGGCGGTGACACCGTCTTTTCTCAGATGTGCGCCCAGGCCATCGGCATCCCCACCGAGGACGTACACATCGTCTCCTTCCAGGACACCGACACCGCCCCCTTTGACACCGGCGCCTACGCCTCCCGGCAGACCTACGTCACCGGCAAGGCCATCAAGAAGGCGGGGGAGTCCTTCCGGGCCAAGGTGCTGGACTTCGCCGCCGGGCTCACCAACCTGGACCGGGGCAACCTGGACATCCGGAGCCGGGACGTGGTGAGCACGGTCAGCGGCGAGGCGGTGCTCAGTCTGGCCGACCTGGCCATGGAGGCCTTCTACTCTCTAAAGCACTGTGAGCACATCACCGCCGAGGAGACCGTCCAGTGCAAGAACAACACCTTCGCCTTCGGCGCTTGCTTCGCCGAGGTGGAGGTGGATATCCCCGTGGGCAAGGTGAAGGTGCTGCGCATCGTCAACGTCCACGACTCGGGCAAGCTCATCAACCCCAAGCTGGCCGAGGCGCAGGTCCACGGCGGCATGAGCATGGGCCTGGGCTATGCCCTCAGCGAGGAGATGAAGTACGACGACAAGGGCCGTCTCCTCAACGGCAACCTCTTGGACTACAAGCTGCCCACCGCCATGGACCACCCGGAGCTCCACGCCCTCTTCGTGGAGACCGACGACCCCTCCGGACCCTTCGGCAACAAGGCACTGGGGGAGCCCCCCGCCATCCCGGTGGCGGGCGCCGTGCGGAACGCCGTCCTCCAGGCCACCGGCGTGGCCATCCACCGGCTGCCCATGAATCCCCAGCGCATGGTGGAGGCCTTCACCGAAGCCGGACTCATCGAAAAGGGGGAATGAGCCATGTATGACCTGACATCCATCTACCGGGCGGCGTCGGTGGCCGACGCCATCGCCGCCCTGGAAAAGGACCCCCAGGCGGTGGTCATCGCCGGAGGCTCCGACGTACTCATTAAAATCAGGGAGGGCAAGCTGGCGGGCTGCCGGCTGGTGTCCATCCACGGCCTGGACGCCGAATTGGCTGGCGTCAAGGTCCAGGAGAACGGCGACCTGGCCATCGGGCCCCTCACCACCTTCCACAACGTGACCTTTGATCCCCTCATCCGAGCCCACGTCCCCGTGCTGGGGGAGGCCGCCGATATGGCCGGCGGGCCTCAGCTCCGGGCGGTGGGTACCATCGGCGGCAACGTGTGTAACGGCGTCACCTCCGCCGACACCGCCTCCACCCTCATGGTCTTCGGCGCACAGATGCACGTCCAGGGTCCCGACGGCTGGCGGGTGGTGCCCATCGACGACTGGTACAAGGGGGTAGGCAAGGTGGACCTCCGGCCCGCCGAACTCCTGTGCCGCATCGTCATCCCCAAGGCCAACTTCGAGGGGTGGACCGGCCACTACATCAAATACGCCCAACGCAACGCCATGGACATCGCCACCCTGGGGGTGAGCTGCCTGGTGAAGCTGTCGGCGGACAGGACCGTCTGTGAGGACGTGCGCCTGGCCTTCGGCGTGGCGGCGCCCACCCCCATCCGCGCCCGCACCGCCGAGGACGGGGTCCGGGGCCTCACCGTGGCCCAGGCGGCGGAGCAGATCGGGGACCTGGCCCTTCAGGACATCAATCCCCGGACCAGCTGGCGGGCTTCACGGGAGTTCCGGGTCCAGCTGGTGAAGGAGCTCTCCGGCCGCGCCCTCCTGGAGGCGGCCCGGAAGGGAGGTGCTCAGGTATGATGGAGATTCTGCACTGCACCGTCAACGGCAAGCCGGTGGAGGTGGGCTACGACCTGCGGGAGTCCCTGCTGGACACCCTCCGGGACCGGCTGGGCCTCACCAGCGTGAAGCGGGGCTGCGAGGTGGGGGAGTGCGGCGCCTGCACCGTCCTGGTGGACGGGGTGGCCATCGACTCCTGCATTTACCTCACCGCCTGGTGCGAGGGCAAGCATATCCTTACCGTGGAGGGCCTCCAGGGTGAGAACGGCGAGCTCAATCCCATTCAGAAGGCCTTTATTGAGGAGGCCGCCGTCCAGTGCGGCTTCTGCACCCCTGGCATCATCATGTCGGCGGTGGAGATCGTGGGCTCGGGCAAGCAGTACACCCGGGAGGAGCTGCGCAAGCTCATTTCGGGGCACCTGTGCCGCTGCACCGGCTACCAGAACATCCTCAACGCCGTGGAGCGGGCCGTCAACGAGTGCCACAAGATTGTGGGTAAGTAACCTACTTTTTCTTGCCCTACTTTTTCTTGAAAGAAAAAGTAGGCAAAAAGAACTTTGGTACCGCTCCGGACGTTCAACGTATCCGGCGTCTACGCCCGGTCACGGGAAATAAGCAGTAAATAGAGCATTGAGCACCATACTAAAAAACACGGGCGCTGACGACCGGCAGCGCCCGTGTTTTTTGTAATTCCACGAGGGGAAGGTCTGCGGCGGCCAGCACAACCCTCCCGCGTCGCAGAAACGGCAATACCAGACAGCGCCACCACGCCCCGCCCCCCACCCACGCAGGCGGCGAAAAAAGTGGGGATAGAACCACCGGTTTTCCCTGTTCCACCGGCGGAGTCTCCTGTGGACGGTGCTGGTGCTCAATGGGGGCGTAAAGACGGGCCGCCGGATTCCTATTTGGAGCCACTCAACCCGCACGGGAGCCCCTTTTTCTTTGGATTCCAAAACCCATTTCTTTTTCCAGCAGGGAAAAAGAAATGGGTTTTGAGCCGTCTCTCCCGTCCTTAAACGTAGCAGAAAGAAAACAAAGCGTAAACCACGCTCAAAGTCCCCCCTCATCTGACGGCTTGCGCCGCCACCACGGGTTAAGGAAGAAGGTCATTTCTTCTGACTGTCCACCGGACAGTCAGACCCCCAGGGGAAGGCTTACGGGCGGATGATATCCGCCCCTACTCACATCACAGGGCCGATCTGCCGCCCGGAAAACAGAAAAAACCGCCCCGGACCAGCGGTCCGGGGCGGGCTTGTTCGATGATAAAGGGGCCTGAATCAGGCGGTCATGTCCTTCAGGTCCTCGGCCACGGTGAAGTCGGCCTCGGTAGCGGCCTTGACGTCGTCCACAGTGAACTCGGGGTTGATCTCGGTCATGACGAGGCCGTTCTCAGTGACCTCCATCACGCACATCTCGGTGATGATCTTGGTGATGCAGTGCACGGCGGTGTAGGGCAGGGTGCACTTCTTCAGGATCTTGGGCTTGCCCTTAGCGGTGTGCTCCATGGCCACGATGACGGTCTTGGCGCCCACCAGCAGGTCCATGGCGCCGCCCATGCCGGGCATCTTCTTGCCGGGGATGATCCAGTTGGACAGAGAGCCCTCCTGGTCCACTTCCAGGCCGCCCAGGATGGTGGCGTTGACGTGACCGCCGCGAATGAAGCCGAAGGAGGTGGCGGAGTCGATGTAGCAGCCGAACTTGGCAGCCTGAGCGGGAGCGCCGCCGGCGTCGGTCTTGTAGGAGGGCTCAGCCTCGTCGGCGGTGGGCTTGCTGCCGGTGCCGATGATGCCGTTCTCGGACTGGAGGACCACATGCACGCCCTCGGGCAGATAAGCGGGGACCATGGTGGGCAGGCCGATGCCCAGGTTCACCACGTCGCCGTCCTTGAGCTCCTTGGCCACGCGCTTGGCAATGAAGCCTTTGATCTCAGACTTTTCCATTACAGCTTCCCTCCATCCACGATGTAGTTGACGAAAGCGCCGGAGGTGACGACGTTTTCGGGGGCGATGTCACCGATCTCCACCAGGTTGTCGGCCTCGGCGATGACCAGGTCGGCGGCGGTGGCCATGACGGTGTTGAAGTTACGGGTGGTGCCCTTGTACCACATGTTGCCGAACTTGTCGATCATGTGGGCGTTGACCACGGCCACGTCGGCGTGGATGGGCTTCATAAGCAGGTAATCCTTGCCGTCGATGGTCTGCTTGCCCAGGCAGAAGGGGGAGTCCTCCACGATGGTGCCCACACCGGTGGGGGTGAGCACGCCGCCCAGACCGGCGCCGGCGGCCCGGATCATCTCAGCCAGGGAGCCCTGGGGAATGAGGTCGACGGTGAGGGTCTTGTCCACCATGCTCTGGGTGGCCACGTCGGGGGTCATACCCACGTGGGTCGCGATGACGTGCTTAACCTGATGATTGTGGACCAGCTTGGCCATGCCGTAAAATTCCTCGCCATTGGGGCCGGTCGCCATGCCGCAGTCGTTGCCGATGATGGTGAAGTCCTTCTTGCCGCTGTTGGCCAGGGCTTCGATGATGTGATGGGCGCTGCCGCAGCCCAGGAAGCCGCCAAACATGATGGTTGCCCCGTCGGGGATCATGGCTACGGCTTCCTCCACGGAAATAATTTTAGCCACTGTTCGTTCCCTCCTAATAATAATGGCAGGTAGTCCCGGCAGGGGACCCACGTTCCTGTCGGTACTATGATGCTCACTCGTATTCTAGCACTTTTTCCAGGCGGTGGCAACACCTATGCCCCCGCCAAAACTCAAAATACCGGGGTGATTTTGCAAAAAAACACCCGTAAAAAAGGGCGGGATCTTTTGGAAAGATCCCGCCCGGAATGGTGATGGGGAAATACGCGTCCTCGTCCCGTTGGGGCGGCATATAGTCCGCCGGTGACGGACTCAGACCCGATTGCTCCTGCGCCAGATGCCCATTTTCTCGGCGTCCTGGATGAGCTGCTCCCGGAAGTCCGGGTGGGCGATGGAGATGATCTTCTCCGCCCGCTCCCAGGTGGTGGTCCCCTTCAGGTTCACCATGCCGTACTCTGTGACCAGGTAGTGGATGGTGGACCGGGGATCGGTGGCGATGGTGTTGGGCATGCCGCCGATGCCCAGCTGGGCCACCGGCGGGTTGTCACCCTCCACAACCATGTCCACGTCCTTGATGTTGATCTCGCTGCCCGTGAGACCAATGCCCCAAGGCAGGTTCTTGTTGACCTCCACGATGACCACCTTGGCCTTGGCCAGCATGTCAGCGATATGGGAGGTCACCAGCCCGAAGTTGAAGTTGCCGTGGGCGTCCATGGGTGTGACCTGGAGCATGGCCACGTCCACCTGGAGGTCATCCCGGTAGAAGCGGGGCAGCTCGGAGTAGCGCATGGGGCTGAAGTAGCCCATGCCCTTGGCCACGATCTTGCGGTCGATGCCGCTCATATGCCAGGAATTCCAGACGAAGTGCTCAGCAGCATCTTCCGGCCTTTGCGATCTCCGGCATCCACATGGTGGCGCCGCCCCGGACCTTCACATCCGTAAGCTCGTCCTTGCGTTCTGCCAGGGCCTTGTCCAGAGCCACGGGATGGTTGGTACACCACCCGTAGTCCACCCAGTCCCCGGACTTGACCACCTTGACCGCCTCGGCGGCGGTGGTCAGCTTCTCTTCATACAGCTTCTGAACATCCATGGGTCACCTCTGCTCAGGTCGGCCCAGGACAATCAGCACTTCTCGAAGATGGTGGCGACACCCATGCCGCCGCCGATGCACAGGGTAGCCAGGCCCTTCTTGGCATCGGGGCGCTTCTGCATCTCGTGGAGCAGGGTGACGATGATGCGGGCGCCGGAGCAGCCGATGGGGTGGCCGATGGCGATGGCGCCGCCGTTGACGTTGAGCTTGCTCAGGTCGAAGCCCAGCTCACGGCCCACGGCCACGGACTGAGCGGCAAAGGCCTCGTTGGCCTCGATGAGGTCGATGTCGTCGATGGTCACGCCGGCCTTGGCCATGGCGTTCCGGGAGGCGGGCACGGGGCCAACGCCCATGATCTTGGGATCGACGCCGCCCTGGCCCCAGCCGATGAGCTTGGCCATGGGCTTCAGGCCGTACTTCTCCACGGCCTCGCCGGAGGCGACGATGATGGCGGCAGCGCCGTCGTTCAGGCCGGAGGCGTTGGCGGCGGTGACGCGCTGGACGTGCTTGCGGGCATCGGCCTCGTGGATCTGGGTGGGCTGGAAGGTGTGGACAACGGCGTCCTCAACGCCCTCGGGACCCACGGGGAAGGCGCCCTTCAGCTTGGAAACGGACTCGGTGGTGGTGCCGGCCTTGGGGTACTCGTCCACCTTGAACTCGACCATTTCCTTCTTCTTCTTGACCATCACGGGGACGATCTCGTCGTTGAAGCGGCCGGACTCGATGGCGGCGCAGGCCTTCTGCTGGGAGGCGGCGGCGAACTCGTCCAGCTCCTGACGGGTGATGCCCCAGATGTCGCAGATGTTCTCAGCGGTGGTGCCCATGTGATAGTTGTTGTAGGCGTCCCACAGGCCGTCCTTGATCATGGTGTCGACGACCTTCTTGTCGCCCATGCGGGCGCCCCAGCGCTCGTCGGGGAGGGCGAAGGGAGCCTGAGACATGCTCTCGGTGCCGCCGGCCACGATGACGTCGGCGTCGCCGCAGATGATGGCGCGGGCAGCCTCCATGACGCTCTTCATGCCGGAGCCGCACACCATGTTCACGGTGAAGGCGGGCACGCTGTAAGGAATGCCAGCCTTGACCATGACCTGACGGGCCACGTTCTGGCCCAGACCGGCGGTGAGCACGCCGCCGAAGATGACTTCGTCCACGTTCTCAGGGGCCACATTGGCGCGCTTGAGGGCTTCCTTGACGACAACGGCGCCCATATCCACGGCGGGGGTGTCCTTCAGGCTTCCGCCGAAAGAGCCAACAGCGGTACGGCAGCAATTAACAATGTAGACATCTCTCATGGGTATCTGACCTCCAGTTAAGTAAAATTTTTTAGAGCTTGTGCTTTCCCATCCACTTGCTTCTGGGGAGTATTATATATGATTGTTCCCAAAAAAGCAACCGCGAGGTGAGGGGAACCTCACAAATAAGTGCGCGATCGCTGTATTTTCTCCCATTTTAAAGATTTGGAGACGATTTTGTTCCGCTGTGCGGAACGAGCGTTTATTGAGGTGCGGCGATTGTCTTCTGAACAGAATGAGTGGTCCTACCAATTTAAAAAAGGACACCGGCCAGATTGGCCGGTGTCCACAACTCCTTGAAAAAGCAGAAATACTTTAGAATTTGTGCAGAAGCCTCGCAGAGTTCCGTCGTCCGCGGACGACGGAAGTAAGTCAAATCTGTTTTTTCCGGGGACATGTGCCTCGGAAAAAACACTTCTCAGCCTGCAAGCGTGCGAGCATAGCGAGTGCGACGCAGCAGGCTGTAACCTTTCGAGCACGTGCTTGCACGTGCGAGAGAGCCTGTCGACTTGATCGACAGGCTCGGACCCCGGCACATAGGCCGGGGTCCGAATGGGAATGGTATACGTCCCGTGCTCAGGGGGCGGGGGGGGCGTCGGGCGGTGGACTGGCCGGGGCGGCGTAGTCCTCCACCAGCTTGGTGGCCAGCTTCAGGGGGTCCTCCCCCTTTTTGAGCTTGAGGGCCAGGTGGGGCTTTTCCCCGGCGGAGAAGAGGAGACGGCCCCGGTAGGCCTGGCCGCCGCACAGGGCGGAGACCTTCTGGAAATCCACCTGGGAGAGGACGAAGAGGAGCCGCTCCCCCTTCTGGGCGATCTCGGAGATGCCGCAGGCCGCCGCCGCGGCGCGGAGGAGGGCCACCGAGATGAGGTTGTTGACGGTGCGGGGCGGGTCGCCGTAGCGGTCGATGAGTTCATCCACCAGGTCGTCGGCGTCGGCTTCGCTGCGGATGCGGGCGATGCGGCGGTAGAGGTCCATGCGCTGCTCGGGGGAGGGGACGTACTTGTCGGGGATGGAGGCGGCCACGGTGAGGTCGGCGGCGCACTCGGCGGGGAGCTGGGCGGTCTCGCCCTTCTCCTCCAGCACGGCCTCCTCCAGCAGCTTGAGGTACATGTCGTAGCCCACGCTCACCAGGAAGCCGGACTGCTCAGGGCCCAGCACGTTGCCGGCGCCCCGGATCTCCAGGTCCCGCATGGCGATCTTGAAGCCAGAGCCGAACTCGGCGAACTCCCGGATGGCGGCCAGGCGCTTGGTCTGGACCTCGGTGAGCACCTTGCCCTTCCGGTAGGTCATATAGGCGAAGGCACGCCGGGCCGACCGGCCCACCCGCCCACGGAGCTGGTGGAGCTGGGCCAGGCCCATCTTGTCGGCGTCCTCGATGATGAGGGTGTTGGCGTTGGGGATGTCGATGCCCGTCTCGATGATGGTGGTGCACACCAGAATGTCCACCTCGCCGTCGGTCATCTGGCTCATGACATCGTTGATGGCCTCCTGGGTCATCTTGCCGTGGGCCACCGCCACCCGGGCCTCGGGCAGCATGGCCTGGATGCGTCCGGCGGTGCGGTCGATGGTCTCCACACGGTTGTGGAGGTAGTAGACCTGGCCGCCCCGCTCCAGCTCCCGGCTCATGGCGTCCCGGAGCACCGACCAGTCGTGCTCCAGCACGTAAGTCTGCACCGGCTGCCGGTCCTGGGGGGGCTCCTCCAGGGTGGACATGTCCCGGATGCCGGAGAGGGCCATGTTGAGGGTGCGGGGGATGGGGGTGGCCGACAGGGTGAGCACGTCCACCTGCTTGGAGAGCTCCTTGAGCTTCTCCTTGTGGGCCACGCCGAAGCGCTGCTCCTCGTCCACCACCAGCAGACCCAGGTCCTTGAACTGGACGTCCTTATTAAAGAGGCGGTGGGTGCCGATGAGGAGGTCCACCTTGCCCGCCCGCAGGTCCATGAGGGTCTGGCGCATCTGGGCCGGGGTGCGGAACCGGGAGACCACGTCGATCTCCACGGGGAACTTGGCGAACCGCCGCCGGGCGGAGAGGTAGTGCTGCCGGGCCAGGACGGTGGTGGGGGCCAGGATGGCGGCCTGCTTGCCGTCCAGGACGCACTTCATGATGGCCCGGAAGGCCACCTCGGTTTTGCCGTAGCCCACGTCGCCGCAGAGGAGCCGGTCCATGGGCTTGGGCGTCTCCATGTCCCGCTTGATGTCCTGGATGCACCGGAGCTGGTCGTCGGTCTCGGTGTACTCGAACTGGTCCTCGAACTCCCGCATCCAGGGGGAGTCGGGGGCGAAAGCATAGCCGGGCAGCCGCTCCCGCTGGGCGTAGAGCTGGATGAGGCCCTTGGCCAGGTCCTGGACCGCCTTCTTGGCCCGGGTCTTGGTCTTTTCCCAGTCGCTGCCCCCCAGCTTGTTGAGCTTTTTGTGCTCGGTGTCGTCGCCGGAGCCAATATATTTGCTCACCAGGTCCAGCTGGGTGGCGGGGACGTAGAGCACGTCGGAGCCGGCGTAGGCGATTTTGACGTAGTCCTTCTGCACCCCGTCGGTGCTCATCTTTACCATGCCCACGTAGCGGCCGATGCCGTGGTGCTCGTGGACCACCAGGTCGCCGGGGGAGAGGTCGGCGTAGGAGGCCAGCTTCTGCCGGCTGGAGTCCTTTTTTGTGCGGACCTTCCGGGTGGGGACGGCCCGGCCCTCCGTGAGCACGGCGGAGGCAGCGCCGGGGTACTCGAAGCCGGCGGAGAGGCCGCCCAGACAGATGACGACCTTGCCGGGGCCGGGGAGCTCATGGAGCTGAAAGTCCACGGCGGTGCGGACCTTCTTCTCCCGGAGCATGGCCTGGAGGTCCAGGCACCGGCGCTCGGCGGAGGCCAGGACTACAGTGGCAAAGCCCGCCTTCTGGTAGTGCTCCAGGTCGGCGGCGGCGGTCTCCAGGCTGGCGCCGTAGGAGGGGAGCTGCTTGGTGAGCACGTCCAGCAGGGACTTGGGCCGCAGGGGGTAGGTGTTGGAGGTGAAGGTGTCAAGGAAGACCACGGGGTAGCCGGAGAGCCGGGCCATCAGCTCCTCAAAGGTGCGGACGAACCGGGCGATCTGCCCCGCCACCAGTCCGGATTCCAGCAGGGTCTTCACGTCCTCCTCCATGCGCCAGAGGTAGTTCCGGGCCCGCTCCGCCACCCGGGGGCTCTCGGCCAGGCAGACCACCGCGTCGGCGGGCAGGTAGTCCGCCGCCGTGGCCAGCTCGGGGTAGATGATGGCCAGATAGCGGTCCATGGCGGGGAAGGAGAGGCCCTGGGAGAGCCGCTCCCGGTCCTGAGAGAGGGTGGTGAGGAGGGAGGAATGGTCCCCCTTGGAGCCCTTTGCCTGGGAAATGAGACCGTCCATGGCCTCGGTGAGGCCCGCATAGCCGCCGGGAGCAAGCTGGGGCAGCACCTCGGCCACCGGCAGGATGTCGCAGACCTGGCGGTTTTCCACCCGGCGCTGGGTGGCGGGGTCGAAGGTGCCCATGGCGTCGATCTCGTCCCCGAAGAACTCGCAGCGGATGGGCTCGGCGCAGGCGGGGGAAAAGAGGTCCAGGATGCCGCCACGGAGGGCGAACTGGCCCACGCCCTCCACCTGGTCGCAGCGGACGTAGCCGGCGGCGGTGAGGGTCTCGGCCAGTTCATTGAGGTCGTGGACCTCTCCCACCCGCAGGGTGTGGACGGTCTGGAGCAGGAGGTGCTTGGGCAGAGTCCGCTGGAGGAGGGCCTCCGGGGTGGTGACCACCAGGGGCGGCTCGTCCTGGGCCAGGGTGCGCAGGGCGGCCAGGCGACGGTGCTCCCACTGGCGGGAGACCACGGCGGCGTCGTGGAAGGTGAACTCCCGGCTGGGCAGGGTGAGAACGGCCTCGCTGGTGAAGGCGTGCAGGTCCTCGGCCAGGCGCTGGGCCTCCCCCTCGTCGGGGCACACCACCACCACCGGCCGGCCGGCCTTGGCCCGGAGCCCGGCGGCAAAATGGGCGCGGTGGACCGCCGCCAGGCCGGACACGGCCGCCGGGCAGGCGCCGGAATCCAGGGCGGTGAGCAGGGAGCCGAATTCTGGCACCCGGTCTAGGATGTGGAGAAGCTCTTTCATGGCGGCGCTCCTTCTGGAAGATAGAGGGGGATCAGCGGACGGGGGCGGGTGTGGGGGCGCGTTTGCCCAGCAGGGCGGGGCAGCGGCGCTCCAGGAGATAGAGGAAGGGGAGCGGTACCAGCCACAGGGCCAGCAGGTGGACCAGCAGCAGGGGCATGCCGGAGACGGGGCACACCGCCCGCACGGCGTAATGGACCACGTTGGAGCCCAGCCAGCCCACGGCGTAATAGGCGGCGCTCTCCCGGCCGATGGTGAGGAGGGGACGGATGGGGGGCAGCTTCCGGCACAGCAGCAGGCAGAAGGCCAGGCCGCAGATACCGGCGCCGTAAGCGGTGAAGGGCTCGTTGAGGAGCCTCAGGTTGTAGTCGATGTGGGTGGAGCCGAACCGGGCGTTGGCGGAGGTGAGGAGGAGATTGGCGGCCAGCAGGCCAAGGGTGAGCGCCCAGTAGGGGCCGCTCCGGCGGAAGGGGCGTGCCAGTTCCTCCTGGTGCCGGCGGAAGAGCAGGCCCAGAGCCAGGTAGGGCAGAAGGAGGGCGGCGGCGTCGGCCCGCCAGGGGAGCCTGGGGCCGCCCAGACAAGCGTATATCCAGGCCACAGCGGCCAGGCCGAAGGTCACGGCCAGCAGGGGGAGGGGGCGCTCCCGGGTGAGGCGCACGGCCAGAGCAAAGACACACTCGGCCACAAAAAGGCCCATGAAAAACCAGGCGGTGCCGCTCCAGGGTGTACCCGGCCACTGAAGCGGGATGCCCAGCAGCGGCTGGAGATCCACGGCCGCGCCGGAGGAGAGGGCCCGGAGGGTGTTCCAGAGCCACATGCCCAGGCTGTAAGAGAGGTAGGGCATGAGGATGGGGAAGGCCTTGTGGCGGATGGTGTCTGCCACTCCGCCGGGACGCAGGGAGAAAAAGTAGCCGCTGAGAAAGAAAAAGAGGGGCATGTGGAAGGAGTAGATCCAGATTCCCCAGCGATCCGGGGGAATGGCGGAGTGGCCCACCGCCATCAGGAGGATGCCGATCCCCTTGGCCACATCCGCCCAGTCAAGCCGCTGGGGGACTTTGGATGCCTTCTTTTTCCGGCGGCTCATCCGTTGTACCGGTTCATGGCCTTGTCCACACCCTCGCGGATGAGACATTCGGCGGCGTCGGCGGCACGCTTGACCGCCTCCTCCACCGCCTTTTTGTCCTCGCCCTGGAACTTGCCCAGGACCCAGTCGGCCATGTCGTAGTCGGGGTGGGGCTTCTGGCCCACGCCCAGCCGGATGCGGGGGAACTGGTCGGTGCCCAGGTGGGCGATGATGTTTTTAAGGCCATTGTGGCCGCCGGCGGAGCCGGACCGGCGCACCCGGATCTTGCCCGGGGCCAGGGACACCTCATCGGAGATCACCAGGACGTGCTCCGGCGGGATCTTGTAGAAGGCGGCGGCCTCGTGGACGGCCTCGCCGGACAGGTTCATATAGGTCACCGGCTTCATGAGGAGGACCTTCTCGTCCCCCACGGTGATGGTGTTGGTGAGGGCCCGGAACTTCAGACGCTGGATGGGGATGTTGTGGCGCTCGCCCAGCTCATCGGCCACCATAAAGCCTACGTTGTGGCGGGTGTTTTCATACTGGTCGCCGGGGTTGCCCAGGCACACCAGCAGCCAGTCCACGCCGCCGCTCTTTTTGTTGAAAAGCATAGTACACCTCGCAGGGCCGCCGGCCGGAAAAAGACGGCAAACGGCCAAAGGGGGCAGAGCCTTGGCTCTGCCCCTTTTTATGGTCTTAGATTGGAGTGATGCGTCAGTTGAAGAGCTTGGAGACGGAGATCTCCTCGTAGATGCGCTCGATGGCCTCGGCGAACATCTCAGCCACAGAGAGATACTTAATCTTAGCACAATTCACTTCCGGACGGGCGGGAATGGTGTCGAGGAAGATGACCTCGTCCAGCACGCTGTCCTGGATGCGCTGGATGGCGGGGCCGGAGAGGACGCCGTGGGAGGCGCAGGCGGTGACGGACTTGGCGCCGCCGATCTCCACCAGGGCCTTGGCCGCGCCGCAGAGGGACCCGCCGGTGTCCACCATGTCGTCCAGGAGGATGACGCGCTTGTCGCGGACGTCGCCGATGATGTTCATGACCTCGGAGGAGTTGGCCTTCTGGCGGCGCTTATCCACGATGGCCAGAGGCATATCCAGCTTCTGTGCAAAGGCGCGGGCGCGGGCCACGGAGCCCACGTCGGGGGAGACCACCATGACCTCCTCGTGGCAGTCCTTGTACTTCTCCATGAAGTGGTGGACGAAGATGGGGGAGCCCAGCAGATTGTCCACGGGGATATCAAAGAAGCCCTGGATCTGGTTGGCGTGGAGATCCATGGTCAGCACCCGGTCAGCACCGGCGCGGGTGATGAGGTTGGCCACCAGCTTGGCGGAGATGGGGTCGCGGGGCTTGGTCTTGCGGTCCTGACGGGCGTAGCCGAAGTAGGGGACCACGGCGGTGATCCGGCCGGCGGAGGCCCGCTTCATGGCGTCGATCATGATGAGGAGCTCCATCAGATTGTCGTTGACAGGGGAGCAGGTGGACTGGACCACGAAGACGTCGGAGCCGCGGACGGTCTCGTAGATGGACACGGACTTCTCACCGTCGGAGAAGGTGCCCACCTCGGCGTTGCCCAGCTGGGTACCCAGCTTCTTGCAGATGTCCAGCGCCAGCTTGGGGTTGGAGTTGCCTGCGAAGATCTTGATGTCCTTGCCGTGTGCGATCATTTCAGCATCCCTCACAAAATGTTATTTTTTTCTTTCCTTTTTTATGCCACAGGCCTCTGCCTGCATGTCACTCACTTTTTGCCCTTGGCCCGGCGGCGCTTGGCCGCCCACTGGACCTTGATGGTCTGGGGAGAGCGGGCGATGCACAAACTGTCCGCCGGCACATCCTCGGTGACGGTGCTGCCCGCCGCCGTGTAGGCCCCGTCGCCGATCTTCACCGGGGCCACCAGGTTGGTGTTGCAGCCGATGAAGGCGTTGTCGCCGATGGTGGTGCGGAACTTGGCGGTGCCGTCGTAGTTCACCGTCACCGTGCCGCAGCCGAAGTTGATGTGGGCGCCGGCGTCGGTGTCCCCCACGTAGGTGAGGTGGGAGATCTTGGTGCCGTCGCCGATGGTGGAGTTCTTGAGCTCCACGAAGTCGCCCACCTTCACGTTCTTGCCCACGTGGCAGTTGGGCCGGACGTAGGCGAAGGGCCCCACGTTGGTGCCGTCGTCCACGGTGGACTCGTTGAGCTGAGAGGCGTTCACCGTCACCTCGTCGCCGATGGTGCAGTCCCGGATCATGGTGTTGGGGCCGATCTCACAGCGCCGGCCGATGACGGTATTCCCCCGCAGGATGGTGCCGGGGAGAATGACGGTGCCGCCGCCCACCTGCACCCGGGGGCCGATGTAGGCCTGCTCCTTGTCGATGAAGCGGACAGCGGCTTCGGAGAGCCGGGCCACCGAGGCGTGGCGGGCGAAGTACTGGGCGCTGTCCCAGGTGGGGGCGCAGCGGTCCAGGGGGAGCAGTCCCTCATAGGTCCCGGGGGTGACGCCGAAGACGCCTCCCTGGGTCCGGACGGCAGTGAGGAAGTCGCCGCCGGCCTCCATGGCGGAGCAGAGGGCCTGGGCGTCCACAGCGTAGACGCCGGCGTCCTCTCCACGGGGCAGACCGCCGTCAAGACGGCCCGTGAGCCGGCCGGCGCCCTGGTCGTCCAGGAAGACGGGGCGGGTAAAGACCAGCACGGAGCCCTCCAGGTCGGAGAGGAAGGCGGACAGGCGTCCGGCGGCGTCGCCGGCGCCCTCGGTGACGAATTGGGTCCCGGCGGGGAAGCACCCCTCAGCGGCGGCCTGGTCGTCGCCGTGGCAGACCACCAGGAACCGGCCCACACCGGCGCGCTCCAGCGCAGCCGACAGCCAGGTGCAGGCGGGGTCAAAGAGAATGTCTTGCAGCATGAGGGAGGGGGTGTCGTCCTCCCGGGGCAGGAACACGATGGCTCCCATAGATCCCATAAGAAAAGCCTCCAAAAAAGAGTTCGGATCAGGGCGGTCCGGCACGCCGTCCGCCCACGCGTGACCATTATATCAGATTGGTATGGGTTTTGCACTCCCAAGCGCAAATTTTTTCAAGGAAGGGCGATTGGTAGTACCAAATCAAACAGAACGGGTGGTTTTTCCGTCAATTCGCCGGAAAAACAGGGGGGAGAAGGGGGACAAGGGCCGCCCGATGGAGGCCGCGCCCACAAATCAAGGAAAGAGAGAGACGTGAAGAGTGAAGAGGCGTATCACCAGAGGCGCGAAACGGCACCTGTCCGCCTGCGGAGAGGGGACAGGTGCCGTTTGTGTTCAGGCTGCGGCCGGGGTATCCCGGACGGTCCAGGCGTGGGCGGCCACCCGGCGGGAGAACCGCCGGAGACCCACCACCTCTGCGGTGGCGCACAGCTTGTCAGCCAGGTTGACCACCAGGGCCTCCCGGTACCGGGGCATTTTCCGGGCCAGAGGCCACATGTGGGAGACGATGATGTTCTCCTCCATGGGGGTGAGACTGCCGCACAGGGCCCAGGCGTTCTTCAAGGCCACCACGGGGTGGGTGAAGCACTGGTTGCCGTAGTAGGACGGCTTCTTTCTGGAATTATAAAGGTAGAGGTCGTGGAGCAGCCCCGCCCGGGCGGCGGCGCGGTAATCCAGACCCCAACGGCGGGCCAGGCGGTAGGAGACGTAAGCCACGCACACTGAGTGCTCGTAGCAGGTGGTGCGGGGGTGGTGGGGGTACTGCCGCATGGAACGAACCTCCGGGGTGTCCAGCAGGTCCTGGACGCAGCGGAGAAAGGATTCATAGTTTGGATTGTGCATGGGAATCACCTTGCCCTCCTTTGACAACAGATGGCGGGGGACACGGCGGCGGTCCCCCATACCTATATTATAGCGCATGCGCGGCCAAAGTCCAGGTGAAGAAAGTGGCAGGAAGTCGGAAAATCGTTATAAATTTTTAAAACATCCTCCGGCGGCGGCGTGTATACTAACTGTACCAAGATAGTTCATACACTTCCCCACGGGGAGGAAAGGAGGACGGGTTGTGATCCAACTCAACTATCGGGACGCCCGGCCCATCTATTTACAGGTGAAGGACGGCCTGCGGCACCTGGTGGTCACCGGCGCCATCCGGGAGGGGGAGCAGTTCCCCTCAGTGCGGGCGCTGGCGGCCTCCCTGGCCATCAACCCCAACACCATCCAGCGGGCCTATGAGGCCCTGGAGCAGGAGGGCTACCTCCGGGCGGAGGCGGGCCGGGGCGTTTTTGCCTCCAGAGGCGCCGACCGCGCCGACGGACGGCGGGAGGCCCTGCTCAAACAGCTGGACGAGGCGGTCACCGAACTGCTGTTTCTGGGGATGACCCCCAAGGAGCTGGCCCAGCGGGTGAGCGAAGCGGGGACGAAGGGAGAGAGTGCGATATGATCGAGGCAAGGAATGTGGTCAAGGCCTTTGACGGCTTCCGGGCGCTGGACGGACTGACCATGACGGTGCCCAAGGGGTCGGTGTACGGCCTGGTGGGCCCCAACGGAGCGGGCAAATCCACCCTTCTCCGCCACGTTACCGGCATCTACCGGCAGGATTCCGGGGAGGTGCTGCTGGAGGGGGAGCCCATCTATGAGAATCCGGCAGCCAAGGCCCGGATCTCCTCCATCCCCGACGAGCTCTACTATTTCCTGTCGGCCTCCACCCGGGACATGGCCCGGTTTTTGAAGGGCTTTTATCCAAAGTTCGACCAGAACCGCTACAAGACCCTGCGGGACCTCTTTTCCCAGGTGGATGAGAAGCGGCCCATGCGCCGCCTCTCCAAGGGTATGCAGAAGCAGGCCGTCTTCTGGCTCTCCCTGTGCTGCCGGCCGGAGGTGCTGGTGCTGGACGAGCCGGTGGACGGCCTGGATCCGGTGATGCGCCGGCAGGTGTGGAGCCTCATCATGGCCGACGTGGCCCAGGAGGGCACCACCGTGCTGGTCTCCTCCCACAACCTCCGGGAGCTGGAGGACGTGTGCGACCGGGTGGGCATCCTCTCCCACGGCAAGGTCCTCATCGAGCGCAGCCTCACCGACCTCCAGGAGAACCTGGTGAAGATGCAGGTGGTCTTCCAGGAGCGGGAGCTGCCCAAGCTGCCCGAGGACCTGGAGGTCCTCCACGTCTCCCAGGTGGGACGCATCCACACCCTCATCGTCCGGGGCAACGCCACCGACGTCACCAACCGCCTGGCGGTGTACGCCCCCATCCTGATGGAGGCCCTGCCCCTCACGCTGGAGGAAATTTTCATCTATGAGCTGGGAGGTGAGGACTATGCGGTCCGCGACATCATCCTCTGAGAACAGCCGGCGGTTTTACCCCGCCCTGTGGAAGAAGAATATGGCCCGGTTCTGGCCCATCTGGGCGGTGTACGCCCTGGGCTGGCTGGTGGCTCTGCCCCTGAACCTGCTCCTCAGCGCCCAGAGCACCTCCGCCATGAACGGCATGTCCTACGCCCGGTATTTCGCCGTGGACACCGTCCGTCAGATGGCCACCTTCCCCACGGTGGCCACCACGGCGTGCTTTGCCATCCTGGCGGCCATGGCTGTCTTCTCCTACCTTTACAGCAGCCGCAGCGTGGCCTTCTTCCACGCCATGCCCCTGCGCCGGGAGGACCTCTTCCTCACCAACTACCTCTCCGGCCTCTCCTTCCTGGTGCTGCCCGCCGCCGGCGTCTTTCTCCTCACCCTCCTGGCGGAGCTGGCCCTGGGCGTGCTGGATCTGCGGGGACTGCTGGTGTGGCTGCTGGTACAGGTGCTGCTGAGCTTCTTTTTCTTCTCCTTTGCCGTGTTCTGCGCCATGTTCACCGGCCACATCCTGGCCCTGCCCGCCTTTTACGGCATCCTCAACGTCCTGGCGGTGGGCCTTCTGTACCTGGTCAACCAGGTGCTGGCCTCCTTCGTCTATGGCTATGTGGACGTGGGACGGCTCACCGAGCTGTGCGACTGGCTGAGCCCCTTCTTCCGCCTGGGCAACGCCCTGAATGTGGAGACCGTCTGGAGCGCCGAGGGGGCAGGGGCCGACCGGATCACCATGATCCAGTTCCACGGCATGGGCACCGTTTTCATCTACGCCCTGGTGGGCGTCGTCCTCACCGCCGCCGCCCTGTGGCTCTACCGCCGACGCCAGCTGGAGGGTGCGGGGGACGTGGTCACTGTGTCCTGGAGCAAGCCCATCTTCAAGTACGGCGTGGGCGTCTGCGCCGCCCTCTCCATGGGTCAGATCTTCTACCAGTTCTTCGCCTATGTCCTCCCCGAGGGGGGCTGGTACCTGCTGTGCTTCCTGCTGGTGTGGGGGGCCGTGGGCTACTTCGTGGCCGAGATGCTCCTCCAGAAGACCTTTTGGGTCTTCCGGGGCGGCTGGAAGGGCTGTGTGGCCCTGTGTCTGGTCCTCGCCGCCTTTATCGCCGTCATGGAGCTGGACCTCACCGGCTATGAGCGGCGCACGCCCAGCCCCGACCGGGTGGTGTCCGCTGCCCTCTATGCCACCAATACCGCCCCCTACGACAACGGTGACGGTACCGTTATCGTCACCGACCCGGAGCTCATCGAGGCGGTGGTGGACCTCCACCGGACGATCGTGGACGAACAGGCCATCCAGGAAAACGCCCAGATGGGCAGTGACTATCAGCGGGTGGCCGTTTCCGGCGGCCAGGCGGACATCCAGACCGCCGGCAGCAGCCTGGTGAGTATCAGCTATACCCTCATCGGCGGCGACGTGATGCAGCGGGAGTACCGCATCGCCTTTGACGCCGATACCCTGGCCGATCCCAACTCCGCCGCCGGAAAGCTGAGCGCCTTCCTCAACCGGCCCGAGGTCATCCAGGAGCAGTATTTCTCCTCCAACCGGGAGAAGGCCCTCGCCGACGGTTCCCTGCGTCTCACCGGCATTGAGCTGGAGGTGTGGAACACCGAGAAGGAGGAGTATGAGACCTATCCCGTGCCCGTGGGCTGGCGGGAGGAGGTCCTCCAGGCCCTTCAGGATGACATCGCCCACGGCGACCTGGGCCGCCGCTACCTGCTGGAGGATCTGGAGCGGCTGGAGAACTGCTACTATACCGATCTGCGGATCAACTATGAGTGGAGCGATCCGGAGATGGGGGGCACCTCCACCCGCATCACCCTCCAGACCACCTCAGTGGAGACCCTGGACACCCTGCGGGAGGCGGGCATCCTGGACGACACCCACATCCTGGAGACCCAGCTCCAGCGCAACATAGGCGACACCGCCTACTACTACGACTAAGCAAAAAGCGCCCGGGCCCGCCGCAGATGCGGCGGGCCCCTTTGCATCCGGAGAATGAAAAAACCTTCCCCCCTGAGGGGGGAAGGTGGCCCGGAGGGCCGGATGAGGGGGCGTTGGCTCGAAAAACAGCCTGTGCTGTCCACGGACGCACCCTCATCCGTCTGGCCTTCGGCCATCCACCTTCCCCCTTCCAGGGGGAAGGTTCAGCCGGCCGCCCCGTCCCCGCCATGCCGCGCCGCAGGCGAGAAATCCGAATCTCCGGCGCCGCGCGCCCCCTTTCCCATTGTTTTTTTCCGCCGGAAGTGGTATAGTTATCCCCGTCTATTCAAGACCATTAAGGAGAGAACGACATGAAATTGACCACCAGAATGTTAGGCGTGGCCCTGTCCGCCGCCGTGCTGGGCAGCGCCTTGGCCGGCTGCGGCTCCACCGCTGCCACCTTTACCGAGCTCCCCCTGCCCAGTGAGGTGCCGGAGGACATCATCATGCAGACCGCCGGTATCGCCCGGGACACCCCCCTCCTCACCGTGGACGGCGCCGAGGTGCCTGCCGAGGAGCTCCTCTACTGGCTGAGCAGCTACGCCGACCAGTACGCTGCCTGGGGCATGACCGACCTCACCATGGACATGGGAGACGGCCAGACCCTGGGGCAGTATTACCTGGACAGCGCCGTGGAGACCGCCACCCTCTACCAGCTCATGGAGAACAAGGCTGAGGAGCTGAAGATGGGCTGGACCAAGGGGAACCAGGACTCCTATGACGAGCAGCTCCAGACCATGAAGACGTCCCTGGCCCAGCAGGCCGGTCTGGACCCCGAGACCCAGAGCGACAGAGTGGACACCGAGCTGGTCCGCCTCATCTCCTACATGGGCCTCTCTCAGGAGGGCTTCTTCCACATCAACCAGGCCAGCTTCCTCTATAACAACCTGATGGAGGGTCTCTACGGCACCGAGGGCACCGACGCCCCCGACGCCGACAAGCTGAACGAGGCCGGCGTCTTCCACGCCAAGCACATCCTCATCAAGGCCGAGCCTGTCACCGACGCCGACGGCAACGTCACCGACGACGGCATGGCCGCCGCCCAGGCCCAGGCCCAGGCGATCTACGACCAGCTCCTGGCCGCCGAGGACCCCATGACCCTCTTCGACCAGCTCATGACCGAGAACACCGACGATGTGGACTCCTCCGGTAACGTCAACGGCGGCACCGAGGGCTACACCTTCGGCCCCGGTGAGATGGTGGACGAGTTCTACGAGGGCACCAAGGCTCTGGCCGAGGGCGAGATCAGCCAGCCCATCCAGAGCCAGTATGGCTACCACATCATCCTCCGCCTCTCCGCCGACAACGAGGCCGGATATGATAAGTACGCCCAGGTGAAGATGCAGGACCAGATCGACCAGTGGATGGACGAGGCTCAGGTGGAGCGCTCCGAGACCCTGGAGAGCCTGGACCTTCAGGCCTTCTATGACGGCCTCACCACCCTCCGGAGCGACATCTCCGCCGCCAGCCAGGCCGACAGCGCCCCCGCCGAGACTACCGCTCCCGAGACCACCGCCCCTGTGGAGAGCACCCCCGCCGAGAGCCAGGCCCCCGCTGAGACCACCGCTCCCACCGAGACGGCGGCCCCCAGCGAGACCCCCGCGGCGTAAACAATCCAGTAAGCCAAACGGCCCCGCCCTGTGAAAACAGGGCGGGGCCGTTTTTCATGGGGTGCGTCTGGGAAGCCGCGCCCCACAAAGAAAAGTAAGAGGGAAAAGTGAAGCGTGAAGAGGTAAAAGAGACGGAAGCCCACCCCGCAATAGAGGAAACAACAGGCAGCGGTGCCACGTCCCGACACCCACCTACGCAGGCGGCGAAAAAATGTGGGATAGGACCACAAGTTTTCCCTGTTCCACCGGCGGAGTCACCTGTGGACGGTGCCGGTCCACAACGGGGGCGTAAAGACGGGCCGCCGGATTCCTATTTGGAGCCACTCAACCCATACGGGAGCCCCTTTTTCTTTGGATTCCAAAAACCGTTCTTTTTCCAGCAAGGAAAAAGAAACGGGTTTTGAACGTTCCTTAAGGAACCACGCAGCCCACCCTCATCTGGCGGCTGCGCCGCCATCTTCCCCCTGCCAGGGGGAAGGTTTTATGAGATGACCCAGACTGCCGTCCCCGTCCTATGCGGCCAAAAAACAATATATGTCCCCAATCGTCCGCCCTTCTTCACGGGGAAAGTCGGACAGGCCGGTGGTATACTTGTCCATACAGAATCTGGAAAAGAGGGGACGCGGAATGAGAGCATGGTATGCCATGGGCACCAAAGCGGTGCTGGAGGAGCTGAAGACCAGCGGCACGAAGGGCCTTTCCGCCGGGGAGGCCCGGAAGCGGCTGGAGCGGTACGGGCGCAACGAGCTGAAGGCCAGGGAGGGTCCGGGGCTGCTGAAGCGGCTGCTGGGCCAGCTCAAGGACCCCATGGTGCTGGTGCTCTTGGGGGCGGCGGGGCTCTCATTGTGGGCCGGGGGCGGAGAGGACTGGGTGGAGGCCGTCATCATCCTGGGCATCGTCCTCTTAAACGCCGTCATCTCCATCTCCCAGGAGGACAGCGCCCAGCGGGCTCTGGAGGCCCTCCGGGACCTCTCCGCACCCATGGCAAACGCCGTCCGGGACGGACAGCCCTGCCGGGTGGAGGCCGGGCAGCTGGTGCCCGGCGACCTCATCCGCCTGGAAGCCGGGGACCTGGTCCCCGCCGACGCCCGGGTCCTCTCCGCCGCCGGACTCACCACCGATGAGTCGGC
The DNA here is from genome assembly GCF_900626145.1 of Intestinimonas timonensis. Classification (GTDB taxonomy): domain Bacteria; phylum Bacillota; class Clostridia; order Oscillospirales; family Oscillospiraceae; genus Intestinimonas; species Intestinimonas aquisgranensis. Next base: position 1,017,842 of record NZ_LR130816.1, read on the forward strand.
CATGACCGGGGAGTCCCTCCCCGTCACCAAGGAGGCCTGCGGCGCCCTGCCTCCCGAGACACCTCTGGGCGACCGGAGGAACATGGTCCTCTCCGGCACCGTCATCACCGCCGGCCGGGGGACCTGCGTCATTACCGCCACCGGCATGGAGACGGAGATGGGCCACATCGCCGGTCTCTTGCTGGAACAAGGTGAAGGGGAAACTCCTTTACAGAAGAAGATGGCGGAAATTTCAGGTACATTATCCTTTCTCTGCCTGTGCGTCTGCGCCGTCATGTTTGGGGTGGGCCTGCTGCGGGGAAAGGGCATTCTGGACATGTTCCTCACCGCCGTCTCATTGGCGGTGGCCGCCATCCCGGAGGGCCTGCCCGCGGTGGTCACCATTGTGCTGGCCTTGGGGGTGCAGCGGATGGCGAAGCGGGGGGCCATCGTCCGGCGTCTGCCGGCGGTGGAGACCCTGGGCTGCGCCGGGGTCATCTGTTCGGATAAGACGGGGACCCTGACCCAGAACCGGATGACGGTCCAGGAGGTGTGGACCACCGGCGGGGACCGGAACGCCGTCCTCTCCGGCGGGGCGCTGTGCTCCGACGCCGAGCTGGTGCGGGACGGCGGCGGCACAAAGGCGGTGGGGGACCCCACCGAGTGCGCCATTGTGGAGGCGGCCCGGAGCGCCGGGCTGGACAAGTCCGAGCTGGAGCAGAAATACCCCCGGAGAGGGGAGTGCCCCTTTGACTCCGACCGGAAGCGGATGAGCACCCTCCACCCCTTGGAAAGCGGCGGCTGCCGCCTGCTGGTAAAGGGGGCACCTGATGTGCTCTTTCCCTTGTGCGCCAAGGCTTTGGGGCCAAACGGGGAGATGGAGTTCACCCCCGCCCTCCAGCGCCGGGCGGCGGCGGCCAACGAGGCCATGGCCCAGCGTGCCCTCCGGGTGCTGGCGGTGGCCCGGCGGGACCTGCCCACCCTCCCGGCGGGCACCGACACCGGCAGCCTGGAGAAGGGCCTCACCCTGGTGGGGCTGGTGGGCATGATGGACCCGCCCCGGCCAGAGGTGCGGGGGGCGGTGGCGCGGTGCTTCACCGCTGGCATCCGGCCCGTCATGATCACCGGTGACCACAAGCTCACCGCCCTGGCGGTGGCCCGGGAGCTGGACCTGCTGCGGCCGGGGGATGTGGCCGTCACCGGGGAGGAGCTGGACTTCATGCCCCAGGACATGCTGGAGCGGGAGGTGGAGAAGTTCTCCGTCTACGCCCGGGTGACCCCGGAGCATAAAATGCGCATCGTCCAGGCCTGGCAGAAGCGGGGCCAGGTGGTGGCCATGACGGGGGACGGGGTCAACGATGCCCCGGCACTGAAGGCCGCCGACATCGGCTGCGCCATGGGCCGCTCCGGCACCGACGTGGCCAAGGGTGCCTCCGACATGGTGCTCACCGACGACAACTTCACCACCATCGTCCGAGCAGTGGAGGAGGGGCGGGGCATCTTTGCCAACATCCGCAAGGCCATCCACTACCTCCTCTCCTGCAACATCGGGGAGATCGCCGCCGTGGCCCTGGCCACCGCCCTGGACCTGCCCCAGACGCCCCTGACGCCGGTGCAGCTCCTGTGGCTCAACCTGGTCACCGACTCCCTCCCCGCCCTGGCCCTGGGGGTGGAGCCGGTGGAGGAGGGCGTCATGGAGGAGGGACCCAGGCCCGCCCACGCCAGCCTCTTTACAAAGGCCTTTTCCCTGCGCCTGGCCTGGCAGGGCCTGCTGGTGGGGGCGGTCACCCTGTGTGCCTGGGGCCTGGGCTGGTCCATGGCCCGCGACGGTGGCGCCCTGGCCGGCACCATGGCCTTCGCTACCCTCACCCTCTGCCAGCTCTTCCACGCCTTTGACGTGCGCAGCGACCACAAAACCGTGGTCCAGCTGGGCCTCACCTCCAACCGGGCCATGGTCAAGGCCTTCCTGGTGGGCCTTGCCCTGCTGATGGCCGCCCTGGTGTGCCCGCCCCTGCGGCTGGTGTTCGGCACCGTGGCCATGCCCCTGCGGGCCTGGGGGTGGGTGCTCCTGCTGTCCCTCGCCCCTGCGGCGGTCAGTGAGCTGGAAAAGGTCCTCCACCAGAGCGGCCGGAAGGACCGGAAGGCCGTGCGGGTGTGAGCGTGCCCGCACAACCAATGCCGCCGCTCCTCACAACACAATAAAAAAGACTCCGGGGACGNAACCGGCGACCTTTTCCGAAGCCAATGAGATGATTGACCGCTATATTTACTTCTATAACCATGAGCGCATCCAGTTAAAAACTGGAGAGGCGCCGCTGGCGCGACGCCTCTCCGCTTAAAACTTAATCTTTCCTACTAAGGGCTCTTTTTTGTACTGTCCGCACAATCTGGGGCAGTTCAATGCTGTCCCCGGAGTCTTTTTGGATCTGTGTGAGGTTAGCCGGCGTTGGTGAGACCGCTGGTAAAGACGTACTGCTGATCGATGTCCACGGTGACGGAGCCGTCGCTGCCGTAGGAGGTGGAGGGAATAGACATGTCGTCCTTGAAGCCGATGGTGAAGGAGGCCGTCTCAAACATCTCGGCCAGCTTATCGGGGATGTTGATGTAGAGGACGTAGGGCTGCTCGGTGTAGGGGTCGATCTCGAAGTTCTTGTCCCGCTCAAAGTTGAGGCGCACGTCGTAGCCGTCTACCACATACTCGTCGTTGACGGTGGCGGTGAAGCCGAAGCAGGAGTCGCTGATGACGGTGGTGCCCACGTTCTCGAAGGTGCCCTTCACCACCAGCAGCTGGTAGCCCTCCTCCACATAGAGGGAGGTGGAGGAGTACTCACTGGTGGAGTAGGAGTACTCAGGGAGCAGCTCTAGGGAGTCAAAGCTCATGACGAAGTTGTCGGTGGTGATGCTGCCGCCCACCTCCACGGGGGTGGCGCTGGGCGCGGCGGGCTCCGTCTCCTCGGGGACGGGGGTGGTGGCCACAGGAGCGGTGGTCGCGGGGGTGGTCTCCTCGCCGCTGTTGGTCTCGGCGGGGGTGCTGCCGCTGCCGCCGCAGGCGCACAGGCTCAGGCACAGCGCGGCGGACAGGACGCCGGCAGAGATGCGTTTCAGGTTCATGTTCATGTTCCTCCTTTTTTGATGGCGGGAGCCGGCGGAAGCTGGCGCCGACTCCACGCTCCTGCCCAGTTTAGCCCTCCCGGAGGGGGAAAACAATCTCCTGACTGCATAGTGTTTTCACGATAAAAAAAGACCGGAATCCAGACGGATTCCGGTCTTTCTGTGTATCGTTTTCGGCAATTAGTCCTCAGTGGCCTTGTTCTTCTTCCGCCAGGCGTCCAGCACGGCGCAGAACACCAGGGAGAGGTAGGTCTCCTCCTCGTTGGCGCTGCGGCTGGTGAGGGCGATGGGCACCTTGGCACCCACCACGGCGCCGCAGGTGACGGCGTGGGCGTGGATGAGCCAGCTCTTCACCAGGGTGTTGGCGGTGGAGAGGTCGGGGGCGATGATGCCGTCGAAGCCGCCGCCGCTCCAGGGGCAGTTGTAGTGCTTCAGGCGGGCGGCCTCCTTGCTGAGAATCAGGTCGTAGGCGATGGGGCCCCACAGCTCGCAGTCGGCAAAGGGCTTCTGCTTCTGCTCGGCCACCAGGCGCTGGGCCTCCACGGTGTCCTGCATGTGGAAGGTCACCTGCTCCACCAGGCTCAGCAGGGCCAGCTTGGGATTCTCATAGCCGAAGGCCTTCAGGGCGTCGGCGGTGTTCTTGATGATGGCCTTCTTCTGGGTCATGTTGGGCTTAATGACCACGGTCATATCGCTCAGGGCCAGCAGCTTGGGGTACTCGGGCAGGGAGGCCAGAGACACGTGGCTCATGAGCCGGTCGGTGCGCAGGCCGTTCTTGCCGTCCAGCACCGGCATCAGGAAGTCACGGGTGGGGATGTTGCCGCGCATGAGCACGTCGCCGTCGCCGGAGTTGATGATGTCGATGGCCATCTGGGTGATGTTGTGTCCGGGAGGGGTGTCCACCATGGTGTAGGGCTCCTTCTCCAGACCGAACTGCTCCAGGACCGTAATGGTCCGGGCGCGGTCGCCCACCAGCACGGGCTGTACCAGACCCTTTTCCTGAGCGGCGAAGATACCCTTGAGCATGTTCTCACCGTCGGAACCGGCCAGGATCACCCGCATGGGACGGGACATCTTGGGTACGCGCTCCAGGATCGCGTCGAAATTTTTCAGTTCCATATTGTCATCTCCGATCCACTTTACCATGTGGCTGCCGCGCAGCCGTGTCTTGTCTCAGTATAGCCTATTTCCCCGGCGATGACAAGAGAAATTGGGGAAAAAGGAAATTTTCAGGCCGCAAACGAAAGCGGGACGGGTGGGGGATGGGGGCGTGCCGGACGCGGCCCGGCGCCCATGTCCGCGGCCAGAGGACAAAAGGGCGGGCGCATCACAGATGCGCCCGCCGCTGAGCCTGTCGACTTTGTCGACAGGCTCTCTCAAAAATGCAAGCATTTTTTCGAAGGGATGCAGCCTGCTGCGTCGCACTCGCTGCGCTCGCACGCTTGCAGGCTGAAGAGAGTTTTTTCCGAGGCACATGTCCCCGGAAAAAACAGACTGAATTTCATTCCGTCGTCTGCGGACGACGGAACTCTGCGAGGCTCTTGCCAAAAATCAAGCGCATATGTGCTTTTTCGACAGCCCTCGGGTTCTGTATTGCGGGGATGCTCAGCCCTGCTGGGCGGCCTCCCGGGCGGCGATGTCGGCCTGGGCCTTGGCCTCCAGCTCGGCGGCCTCCTCCTTGGGGACCTCACGGATGAGGATGAAGGGGGTGAGCTGCCGCACCTGGCCGGCGGGGTTGTCCCCGATGAGCTTTGCCAGCTTCTCGTCGCTCCAGTCCTTCAGGGCGGAGCACTTGCCCAGAATCTCCTGGGCCAGGGCGTTGGCGTCCACGATCATGGACACCACGCCGGTGTCCTTCAGCACCTTCTCGCACACACCGTCGGGGTCGGCGGGGATGCGGATGCCCATTTCGGCGTACTCCTCGATGTCGTGGCCGAAGAAGCCGTCCAGACCGTAGACCTCGTCGCCGGCAATCTTGTAGAAGGTGCCGTGGATGCCCCGGAGCTTGTCGATGGCGGCCCGGAAGGCGGCCCACAGGATCTTGGGGGCGCCGCACTGGTTGATGGCGAACTGCATCTTGTAGGGGACGCCGGCGCCGGGGCCGGCGGCGGTCTGGGCCACGCAGCGGCACAGGATGTTGGCCAGCAGGCCGGGCTTCACGTCCGCGGCGTAGACCACCCGCTTCTGGCACAGGGCAACGATCTTCTCGCTCACCGAGATGATGTCGCCGGGCCGCCACACCGGCACCACGTACTGTCGCACCAGGGCGTCGTAGTCGTCGCCCACGTTGACGAAGGGGATCTGGATGGCGTGACGGGCGTAGGTCTTGCCGTCCACCTCGATGATGAGCTTTTTCGTTGCGTTGACGTAGAAATCTCTTGCTTCCATAGCCGCTCCTTTTCCATCTATCCTTCGGAGGCGGGACCTCCGTATTTGACTCGAAAGCCGGGCAAGCCCGGCGGCACGGTAAAAGTATAGCCGTTTCCCGGGAAAAATCAACCCTCCCGGTCCATTTTTCCCCAAAATGGGGGAATAAACGGGGAAAAGCCGGGACAGACTAGGCCAGAAAGGAGGGAGGACGGTGTTTGGACGAAAAAAGGGCGAGCGGGAGCCGGTGCCGCCCCATCCCCGACAGGAGCCCCGGATCGACGGACCCCTGACGGCGGAGAATATGGAGCGGGTCTTTACCGACTGCGTGGACTTTGCCAAACGGACGGTGGCCCTGGGGGGCGATCCGGCCAGGACGGCCACATTGTGCTATCTCTCCGGCATGGTGAAGATGGAGCGGGTCAGCGACTATATCCTGCGGCCCCTGGCCCAGGACGAGGCTCTGGCACAGTGCGACGAGGCCCAGGCGGTGGAGCGCATCCAGAAGGGAGCCCTCTACAACCTCATCCTGGAGGAGCGGACCACCGCCGACCAGGGGGTCTTCGACCTCATCAACGGGTGGTGCCTCCTCTTTTTCCCCAAAACGGGGAAGGTGCTCTCCTTCCTGGTCCAGACCGAGGAGAAGCGGTCCATCTCCCCCTCGGAGAACGAGCCGCCCTTGAAGGGACCCCGGGACGCCTTTGTGGAGTCGGTGCGCACCAACACCTCCATCCTCCGCCGCCGGGTGCGGACCCCGGCCCTGCGCATCCAGGAGCAGCTGGTGGGCCGGCAGACGGTGACCCCGGTGGACCTGGTGTGGATCGAGGGCATCGCCCACCCGGAGACGGTGGCGGCGGTGGAGGGGCGGCTGGCCGCCATGGACATCGACGGCCTCATCTCCCCGGCCAGCCTGGAGGAGTATCTGGCCGGCGACCTGCGCACCGCCTTTCCCACCATCCTCTCTACCGAGCGGCCCGACCGCTTCTCCGCCGGCATCGTGGAGGGCCGGGTGGGAGTGCTGGTGGACGGCCTGCCCATGGGCTGGCTGCTGCCCGCCGGGCTCAGCCAGTTCTTCCGCACCCCGCAGGACAAGGCCCTGAGCTGGATGGCGGCCTCGGCCCTGCTGGTGCTCCGGTACCTGTGCATGCTCACCACCCTCTTTCTCCCCGCCCTCTATATCGCCGCCGTCACCTTCCACCTGGAGCTGCTGCCCACCCGGCTGGCCCTGGCCATCGTGGCCGCCAAGCAGGACGTGCCCTTCACCACCATCTTTGAGGTGCTCATGATGCTCCTGGCCTTCGAGATCATCCAGGAGGCCGGGCTGCGGCTCCCCAGTTCCATCGGCCAGACCGTCTCCATCCTGGGCGGTCTGGTGGTGGGCTCCGCCGCCGTGGAGGCCCGCATCGTCTCCCCGGTGGTCCTCATCGTGGTGGCCGCCGCCGGCATCGCCGGGTACACCATGCCCTCCCAGGACTTCGCCGCCGCCCTGCGGCTGTGGCGCTTCGGCTTTGCCGCCCTGGCCGCCCTGGCCGGTATGTTCGGCGTGGCCATGGGGGGACTCCTCCTCATCTGCCACCTGGCCTCCCTGGAGTCCTTCGGTGTGGCCTACCTCTCGCCCTTCGTGGCCAGCGACGGGGAGCGGCACGCGGCATACGCCGTCCTCCGGCGACCTCTGCCCTTCGTCAAGCTCCGGGAGGCCGCCCTCCGCACCCGCAACCGCCGCAACCAAGGCACTTTTTCTTAGAAGAAAAAGTGCCCAAAAAGAACTTTGGGTTCGCTCTGGACGTGGGTGAGGAATCTGAAGCATGCGCCCGGTGACGGAAGGAAGAAGGACCACGCGGCAATCCCCACCCACGCAGGCGGCGAAAAAAGTGGAGATAGGACCACAGCTTACCCCTGTTCCACCGAGGTAGTCTACCGTAGACGGGGCTGGACCTCGATGGGGGCGTAAAGCCGGGCCGCCGGATTCCTATCTGGAGCCACCTAACCCGCCCGGGAGCCCCTTTTTCTTTGGATTCCAAAAACCGTTCTTTTTCCAGCAGGGAAAAAGAAACGGGTTTTGAAAGCGTCTCTTTTCTCCAAAAACGTATGTTGATTGGTATTTGCTGAAATAAACATAACCTTCCCCCTAATGGGGGGAAGGTGCCCCGCAGGGGCGGATGAGGGGGCGCTGAATAGAAGAAAAAGGGAAATCCATTTTACCAACCCACCCTCATCCGTCATTTGCTTCGCAAATGCCACCTTCCCCCTGGAAGGGGGAAGGTTGAGCCTGTCGACAAAGTCGACAGGCTCTCTCAAAAATGCAGGCATTTTTTCGAAAAGATGCAGGCCGCTGCATCGCACTCGCTTCGCTCGCACGTTTGCGGCCTGAGCAGTGTTTTTTCCGAGGCACATGTCCCCGGAAAAAACAGACTGTACTTGATTCCGTCGTCTGCGGACGACGGAACTCTGCGAGGCTCTTGCACAAAATCTGACGTATATGCCCTTTTTCGACAACCTGCACCTTCCCCCTGGAAGGGGGAAGGTTTTACAAGGCGTCCCGGGGTTGCCACACCCAACTCAACAGAAAGGAGGTCCCCATGAGACGCATCATTACCCCATTTATCATGCTCAGCCTCCTGCTCACGGGGGGCTCAGCCCTGCCCTACGCCCACCAGATCGACAAGACCGTGCTGATGGAGGTGCTGGGGGTGGACGCCGGCGTGGGGGAGACGGTGACGGTCACCGCCGCCAGCGGCGCCCGGCCCGGTGACCAGGAGCCCCTGGTGCTCTCCGCCCAGGCGGGGACCATCTCGGTGGCCTGCGCCGACATGGGCGAGCGGGGAGAGGACTTTGTCTTTTTCGGCGACGTGGAGCAGGTGCTGGTAGGGGAGGAGGAGGCCCAGCGGGGCCTGGAGTCTCTGCTGGGCCACATGGCCCATGACCCGGAGCTGCGGCTGGAGGCCGAGCTGTGGGTGGTGAGGGGGGCGGAGGCTGCCGACCTGCTGCTGGAGGCAGGGGAGGGGGAGAGTCTGCCCGACCGGCTCTCCGCCATGTCCCGAAACGCCGAGCTGCTGGGTGGACCCCGGCCCCAGATGGCCCGTGGGGCCCTCACCGACCTGCTGGAAAACGGCGCCACCCTGCTCCCCGCCCTGGAGCGCCGGGAGGCCGAGGACGGCCAGGGGGCTCAGGGAGAGTATGTGCTGGTGACGGCGGGCTATGCCGTCATCCGGGACGGAGTCCTCCAGGGCTTCACCGATGAAACCGCCGCCTTCGGGGCCGACCTGCTGCGGAGCGTGGGCAAGGGGCAGATCCTGGAGCTCTCCGGTCCCGACCGGGGCTATACCGCCTTAAAAATCACGGGGGTCAAGACCACCTTCCGCACCGTATTTGAGGGGGATACCCTCACAGGACTGCGGGTGGCCTGCGCCTTGGAGACCCAGGCGGCGGAACTCTCCGGCGCCGCCGCACGGCTGGGGGAGGAGGACCGGCTGGCTCTGGAGGGAGAGCTCTCCCGGCTGGCCGGGGAGGCCATCGAGGACGCCATGGAGCAGTTCCAGGCCTTCCGCGCCGACGCCATCCACCTGCTGGACCGGGTGGCCCTGGCCGTGCCCTGGAAGCAGGCCGTCCTGGAGGAGCAGTGGCGGGAGGTTTTCCCCAACCTCACCCTGGAGGTGAAGGTGGATGCCACTGTGGCCAGAAGCTGAGGAAAGGAGGTGCCCTATGGAGGGGGACCGGATCTCCGCCCGGCAGCTCTACGGGATGCTGTTCACCGGGCTTTTGACCCCGGCGGTGCGGGCGCTTCCCGTGCTCACCGCCGCTGTGGCCGACAAGAGCGCCTGGCTCACCGGCCTGCTGGCCTTTCCGCCCCTGCTGGGGGCGGGCTGGGCCGTCTACACCCTGTCCAGGGGACAGGATGGGCTCTCCGGCGGTTTCCGGAGGGCCTTTGGCACGGCGGCGGGCAAGGCAGTTACAATTATATATATGTTGTGGGCCATCTTCCTCCTGTGCCTGGAGGGACGGCTCTATGCTGGACGGATGGTCACCGCCGGCTACCGTGGGGCCTCTCCCGCCGTCTTTCTGCTGGTGCTGCTGGCGGTGGTGGTGTGGATGGCCCGGCGGAAGTTCTCTGCCTTCGCGCGGGCGGCCGAGATCTGCTTTCTGGTCCTGGCTCTGATCCTGGCGCTGGTGGTGGGCTTCTCCCTCCTGGACGCCCGGCCCCGCCGCGTGCTGCCTGTGTGGACCCAGGATCTCCCCGCAGCGGCGGCTGCCACCCTGGTGCCCGTGGGCGTCCTGTCCGGCGGCGTGCTGGGCGGCTTTCTGGCCGGACAGGTGGACCCCAGAGAGGGGGACGCCCGGCGTGGCCGCCGGTGGCTGCTGGGTACCTGCATCGTCATTACCCTGCTCCAGCTGGGCGCCGTAGCCCAACTTGGGGCGCAGCTATGCGCCCGGGTGGAGGTGCCCTTCTTTGAGATGGCCCGTGGCGTTGGCATGGACGGCGCCTTTCAAAGGGTGGAGTCTGTGGTTATGGCCTTCTGGATCCTGAGCGACTTTGTATGGATGGGTACCCTCCTCTTTGCCGTCAAGGCCATGGTATCTGTCCTGGCGGGCCCAAAATGGGTGAGGCGTATCCCGGTCCTTGCCGCCCTTCTTGCCTTCCTGGGTGCCCTCTTTCTCTTTCCGGACGACTTCGCCGCCCGGGATTTGGACGTCTGGCTGGTCCCAGCGGGACAGCTGGTGCTGGCCTTTGTGCTGCCTTTTTTGGCCCTGCTGTGCAGCTATATCAGAGAGAGAAAGCGGGGGAGGGCCCCGCCGGGGTCCTAAGCCCTTTGGAATGCATCCATATCTTGGGGTGTAAAGCGTGAGAAAAGGGACAGATATAGTTGTGTTTTGCCGCTGTAAAAAGAAAGGCAGGAAAAGTCAATAAATTTGAAAAAAGGTGTTGACAAAGCGGGAACGATTTGGTATATTAACTGAGCGCTTTGCGAGAGGCACAAAAACAGGACGATGACGAGAAGAAAATCTCTGAGATCTGAAAAAAGTGCTTGACAAAAGCTCTTGAGTTTGCTAAAATAAACAAGTTCGCGTCAGAGAGAACGAGTTCGAGAGTGACGAAAAGTTCGGAAAACCTCGAAAAAAGTTCTTGACAAGAACTCGATGATCTGGTAAACTAAATGAGTTCGCGTAAGACGCAAACGAGTTAAGCGCTCTGAAAACTTCGAAAGAAGCTGAAAAAAGTGCTTGACAAGCACCACGGGATGTGGTAAAATAAAGACCTGCTGTGAAAGCGGCGTGTACCTTGTAAATTAAACAACGTGAAGAACGAAACACGAAGCACCAGAAAAGGACAGATGTCCTTTCTAGTCGAGTGACTTGAAAGGCTCTTGACAAGATTTCTTTGAAGCTTATGGATAGCTTCAATAAGATGATTTGAAGAACCTCGGTTCTTTAGATACCATTTTATTGAGAGTTTGATCCTGGCTCAGGATGAACGCTGGCGGCGTGCTTAACACATGCAAGTCGAACGGAGTGCCCATGACGGAGTTTTCGGACAACTGATTGGGTTACTTAGTGGCGGACGGGTGAGTAACGCGTGAGTAACCTGCCTTGGAGTGGGGAATAACAGTCGGAAACGACTGCTAATACCGCATGATGCATTTGGGCTGCATGGCTCTGAATGCCAAAGATTTATCGCTCTGAGATGGACTCGCGTCTGATTAGCTAGTTGGTGAGGTAACGGCTCACCAAGGCGACGATCAGTAGCCGGACTGAGAGGTTGGCCGGCCACATTGGGACTGAGACACGGCCCAGACTCCTACGGGAGGCAGCAGTGGGGAATATTGGGCAATGGGCGCAAGCCTGACCCAGCAACGCCGCGTGAAGGAAGAAGGCTCTCGGGTTGTAAACTTCTTTTAAGAGGGACGAACACAATGACGGTACCTCTTGAATAAGCCACGGCTAACTACGTGCCAGCAGCCGCGGTAATACGTAGGTGGCAAGCGTTATCCGGATTTACTGGGTGTAAAGGGCGTGTAGGCGGGAAGGCAAGTCAGATGTGAAAACTATGGGCTCAACCCATAGCCTGCATTTGAAACTGTTTTTCTTGAGTGATGGAGAGGCAGGCGGAATTCCGTGTGTAGCGGTGAAATGCGTAGATATACGGAGGAACACCAGTGGCGAAGGCGGCCTGCTGGACATTAACTGACGCTGAGGCGCGAAAGCGTGGGGAGCAAACAGGATTAGATACCCTGGTAGTCCACGCCGTAAACGATGGATACTAGGTGTGGGGGGTCTGACCCCCTCCGTGCCGCAGTTAACACAATAAGTATCCCACCTGGGGAGTACGATCGCAAGGTTGAAACTCAAAGGAATTGACGGGGGCCCGCACAAGCGGTGGAGTATGTGGTTTAATTCGAAGCAACGCGAAGAACCTTACCAGGACTTGACATCCTACTAACGAAGCAGAGATGCATTAGGTGCCCTTCGGGGAAAGTAGAGACAGGTGGTGCATGGTTGTCGTCAGCTCGTGTCGTGAGATGTTGGGTTAAGTCCCGCAACGAGCGCAACCCTTATTGTTAGTTGCTACGCAAGAGCACTCTAGCGAGACTGCCGTTGACAAAACGGAGGAAGGTGGGGACGACGTCAAATCATCATGCCCCTTATGTCCTGGGCCACACACGTACTACAATGGCGGTCAACAGAGGGAAGCAATACCGCGAGGTGGAGCAAATCCCTAAAAGCCGTCCCAGTTCGGATTGCAGGCTGAAACTCGCCTGTATGAAGTCGGAATCGCTAGTAATCGCGGATCAGCATGCCGCGGTGAATACGTTCCCGGGCCTTGTACACACCGCCCGTCACACCATGAGAGTCGGGAACACCCGAAGTCCGTAGCCTAACCGCAAGGAGGGCGCGGCCGAAGGTGGGTTCGATAATTGGGGTGAAGTCGTAACAAGGTAGCCGTATCGGAAGGTGCGGCTGGATCACCTCCTTTCTAAGGAGACTTCCGGTGACCAAGAGTCGCTGGTAACGTCCTAAGGTCAGGGCTTTTCTGGAGCGTGCGAGGACTTCGCGTTGTTTAATTTAGAGGGCGCACACCGCTGAAACGGTGAGTACCTAGCGCGGGCCCATAGCTCAGCTGGCTAGAGCGCACGACTGATAATCGTGAGGTCGGTGGTTCGAGTCCACTTGGGCCCACCACTAAAACCCTTACGGGGGTATAGCTCAGTTGGTAGAGCACCTGCTTTGCAAGCAGGGGGTCACCGGTTCGAGTCCGATTACCTCCACCAACAAAATCAGATCTCAATGCTTAAACGAGTGTTGAGCATTGAGATCTGACCTTGATGGTCAGAGGTCTGCACCTTGAAAACTGAACAATGCGAAGAAAGTATTGAGAGCAAGCAACAGAGGGCAATAAGCAAATGTTGTGGAACTTTAAGATAGAATGGCGAAAGCTGTTCTAGTGAAGGGTAAAACGACAATGAAGCCAATTGAACTTCTGTGATGCCTGCATGATTCATGATCTAAAACGTGGAACCAGAAAGGTTCTGCGAAAGGTCAAGCTAGAAAGAGCGCAAGGGGAATGCCTTGGCATCAGGAGCCGACGAAGGACGTGACAAGCTGCGATAAGCTACGGGGAGCGGCACATACGCTTTGATCCGTGGATTTCCGAATGGGGCAACCCGGCAGAGCAATACTCTGTCAGCGTGCGTTGAATAAAATAGGCGTACGCGGGGAACCGCCTGAACTGAAACATCTAAGTAGGGCGAGGAAGAGAAATCAACCGAGATTCCGCAAGTAGTGGCGAGCGAACGCGGAAGAGGGCAAACCAGAGGATTTATCCTCTGGGGTTGTGGACTGACACAACGGCAGGATAGTTTAGCTGAACGGTATGGGAAGGCCGACCACAGCGGGTGATAGTCCCGTAAGCGAAAAACGATTTCTGTTAGTCAGTATCCAGAGTACCGCCGGACACGTGAAACCCGGTGGGAAGCTGGGGGGACCACCCTCCAACCCTAAATACTACCTGATGACCGATAGAGGAGCAGTACCGTGAGGGAAAGGTGAAAAGGACCCCGGGAGGGGAGTGAAATAGAACCTGAAACCTTGTGCTTACAAGCACTCAAAGCCCGTTAACGGGTGATGAGGTACCTTTTGTAGAATGGTCCGGCGAGTTATTGTAACAAGCAAGCTTAAGGTATTCAGTACCGGAGGCGAAGGGAAACCGAGGGTTAATAGCCCGCTTTAGTTTGTTGCAATAGACCCGAAACCGGGTGACCTATCCATGAGCAGGTTGAAGTGGAGGTAAAACTCCATGGAGGACCGAACGCACGTTCGTTGCAATGACCGGCGATGACTTGTGGATAGCGGTGAAATTCCAATCGAACCCGGAGATAGCTGGTTCTCCCCGAAATAGCTTTAGGGCTAGCGTTGGTTTAGATTACCGGAGGTAAAGCACTGAATGGGCTAGGGGCCGATAAGGTTACTGAACCCTATCAAACTCTGAATGCCGGATAATTGATGACCAGCAGTCAGACTACGTGAGATAAGTTTCGTGGTCAAAAGGGAAACAGCCCAGACCCACAGCTAAGGTCCCTAATGTATGCTAAGTGGAAAACGATGTGGAGTTGCGAAAACAACCAGGATGTTGGCTTAGAAGCAGCCACTCATTAAAAGAGTGCGTAATAGCTCACTGGTCGAGTGACTCTGCGCGGAAAATATAACGGGGCTAAGCATACAACCGAAGCTTGGGCTGCACAGCAATGTGCGGGGTAGGGGAGCGTCGAATACGGGGTGAAGTCGCATCGGAAGGAGCGGTGGACTGTATTCGAGTGAGAATGCCGGAATGAGTAGCGAGAATCATGTGGGAATCATGATGGCCGAAAATCTAAGGTTTCTTGGGGAAGGTTCGTCCGCCCAAGGTAAGCCGGGAGCTAAGGCGAGGCCGCAAGGCGTAGTCGATGCACATACGGTAGAAATTCCGTAGCCACCGAACTTTAAGCATGCTGACACTTTGGAATAGAGGATCCCGGGCGTTGGTTGACCCGGGCGTAAGGGACCGAAATTTAGTAGGGAAGTCTTCGATGTCCAGAGGCGAGAAAAGGCATGTGGTATACTAAGGTGCCCGTACCGCAAACCGACACAGGTAGATGAGGAGAGAATCCTAAGGCCAACGGGAGAAGGGTTGTTAAGGAACTCGGCAAAATGACCCCGTAACTTCGGGATAAGGGGAGCCTGCGCGAGCAGGCCGCAGAGAATAGGCCCAAGCGACTGTTTACCAAAAACACAGGTCTATGCTAAATCGAAAGATGACGTATATGGGCTGACGCCTGCCCGGTGCTGGAAGGTTAAGAGGAGGGCTTAGCGCAAGCGAAGGTCTGAATTGAAGCCCCAGTAAACGGCGGCCGTAACTATAACGGTCCTAAGGTAGCGAAATTCCTTGTCAGGTAAGTTCTGACCCGCACGAATGGCGTAACGATTTGGGCGCTGTCTCAACAGCCCACCCGGCGAAATTGTTGTACTGGTGAAGAAGCCAGTTACCCGCAACTAGACGGAAAGACCCCATGGAGCTTTACTGTAGCTTAATACTGGAAATCGGTAAATCATGTACAGGATAGGTGGGAGACTTGGAAGTACGGGCGTCAGCTCGTATGGAGTCGTCCTTGGGATACCACCCTTGATTTGCTGGTTTTCTAACCTGCGGCCGTGAATCCGGTCGGGGGACACTGTTAGGTGGGCAGTTTGACTGGGGCGGTCGCCTCCAAAAAGGTAACGGAGGCGCTCAAAGGTTCGTTCAGCACGGACGGAAACCGTGCATTGAGTGTAAACGCATAAACGAGCCTAACTGCGAGACTGACGGGTCGAGCAGTAACGAAAGTTGGAGTTAGTGATCCGGCGGTATGTGCGTGGAAATGCCGTCGCTCAACGGATAAAAGCTACCCTGGGGATAACAGGCTGATCTCCCCCAAGCGTCCACAGCGACGGGGAGGTTTGGCACCTCGATGTCGGCTCGTCGCATCCTGGGGCTGAATTCGGTCCCAAGGGTTTGGCTGTTCGCCAATTAAAGCGGCACGCGAGCTGGGTTCAGAACGTCGTGAGACAGTTCGGTCCCTATCTGTTGCGGGCGTAAGAGATTTGAAGGGAGCTGTCCTTAGTACGAGAGGACCGGGATGGACGAACCTCTGGTGCACCAGTTGTCCTGCCAAGGGCATAGCTGGGTAGCTACGTTCGGACGAGATAAACGCTGAAGGCATCTAAGCGTGAAACTCCCCCTAAGATTAGATCTCTCACTCTTTATGAGGTAAGGCACGTCGTAGACTATGACGTTGATAGGTCGGAGGTGGAAGCACGGTAACGTGTGCAGCTGACCGATACTAATCTGCCGAGGGCTTGACCTTAACATGATTGTGCAGGCGCTTGTCCTCTACTTTACCTCGCATTGTTCAGTTTTGAGGGTGCAGACAGATCCTCTGCGACGCATACGTGGCCCGTTGGTCAAGCGGCTAAGACGGCGGCCTCTCACGCCGCAAACGTGGGTTCGATTCCCGCACGGGTCACCATTTCTTCTATGCGCCTTTAGCTCAGTTGGTAGAGCAACTGACTCTTAATCAGTGGGTCCCCGGTTCGAATCCGTGAAGGCGCACCAAACTCCATCGGGTGCCTGCGCGCCCGGTGGAGCCCCCTGAGCAAAATCAAGCAAAAAGTGCTTGACTTCTCCTTGAAAACCTGATATAATAACTTATTGTTGAGAAAGACGGTAAGGAGAGAAAAGTTCCCTGAAGTTTTCTTTGCTTACTTTCTTTTTCAAAAGAAAGTAAGTTGGTGCTGATTGCGGTGAGGGTCCACCCGTTTCCATTCCGAACACGGCAGTTAAGCTCATCTGCGCCGAAAATACTTGTCTGGAGACGGACCGGGAAGATAGGTAGTGCCAACACAAACAGAGCGGTCTGGTCGGCCAGGCCAGGCCGCTTTCATATTCCTCAATAGCTCAGTTGGTAGAGCATGCGGCTGTTAACCGCAGGGTCGTTGGTTCGAGTCCAACTTGGGGAGCCAGAATGTAAGGTCTGCCGTCACGGTGACGTGGCGGCAAACCATTACTATAAGGAACCGAAAACCGGCGTCATGGGCCTTTAGCTCAGTTGGTTAGAGCAACCGGCTCATAACCGGTCGGTCCACGGTTCGAGCCCGTGAAGGCCCACCACATAGGGGTATAGCTCAGCTGGTAGAGCAGCGGTCTCCAAAACCGCGTGCCGAGGGTTCGATTCCTTCTGCCCCTGCCAGAATAATGACAGAGGATTCTGTTCATAATAAAGCATTGATGGCGCGGTAGTTCAGTTGGTTAGAACGCCGGCCTGTCACGCCGGAGGTCGAGGGTTCAAGTCCCTTCCGCGTCGCCATCATGGGGTGCAATCGCGCCTCATATGCTGCTGTAGCTCAGTAGGTAGAGCGCATCCTTGGTAAGGATGAGGTCTCCGGTTCAAATCCGGATAGCAGCTCCAGAAAACGCTTGAAATCTTCGGATTTCAGGCGTTTTTTGTTTTAAATTGTTGCTTGAGAAAAATGCACACTCACTATATGCTAATTTTCGAGCTAATGCAATTTCTTTTTGCCTCAAACCGCCGTTTCTGCATCACGGAGCAGTAACTGCAAGAGCTGCTGCGCAAATGCGGGATCGGACTTAACCCGGTTTAGCAAGACGGCGCTGCTGATCGAAGTTGGTGCAGCTGCGGTTGCCTGCCCTGAGTAGAGATCCGCTTCCACAAGCTGAGAAAGGTTTCTCTTTTCGGAGTCCAAGGCCTCATTGTAGTTGCTCATAAGAACTTCCGGGGACTGTCCGCTGCTCTCCGCTACCAACTGGTAGTTATTTTGGGTAATTCGTACTTTGTGCATTTGGCCTGACTTCCTGAGCCCTTGAAAATCAATTTGGTCTTCTATGTGATGGGCTGTCTGCCACTTGCGAAATGATTTGCAGAGGTTATTTGGGTCAATAGGGCGGCCATCAGGCTGGCAAATCAGCAGGCCATAGTCGTGGTAATCCCGGCCCAGCAGTTCCTTGTTTTCTTTGATCTCACGCAGGCGACAAAGCACTTCTTTCAGGAGCGGTGTGGTTAAGTATTGCTTGCGAAAACTCTCATCGGTCTTGGGCGCTTTCAAAATCATACAGGAAGATGACATGGAGGTTTGCTTCGGAAAGATTTGAATGATACGTTCCTTGGGGAGTTCCTTCAGGGACTTGTCCGAAACACGTTCGACGATCTGGGTAATCCATAAACTCTGATCATTGGGGTCAACCGAGTTGGCGTCGATGCCCACGACTTCACCAGCCCGCAGGGAGCAGACAAAACCGAGGTGGACTGCCAAATGCAGCAGGGGGTTATCGACCATCTGATCCAAAACCTCTATAATGGCAGACGCAGCCCATGACTTCCGCTTCTTGTACTTCTCGGATGGAGCAGTTGCATTTGGGATTTCGCTCACATACCCCCAACGCTTTGCCGTGGGGAAACCAACCATCAAAATATTATAGCATTTTTGATGGTTGGTGAGCTGAGGGTCGGGATTTCACCGGCCTTCTTGCCATAGCTTTTATAGCCGCTGCACGGCTTTTTCCGCAAGTGATCCAGGAAATTGTCGATGGCCTGAGCTGTGATGGTACTCATTACCCAATCGCCGAAGTACGGGAGAATATGGGCTCTCAGATTTGTTTCGTAGCTGTCATAGGTTTTGGGCGAAAAGTTTCGCTTCCTGGCGTAGGCTGGCAAAAATCGCTCCATGAATTCCCGATATGTCCGAGTCAGATTTTCCTCGGGTGCGCCTGCGATGGCAGGCTCACCATCATCTTGCCGGTCACGAGCGATCTTGATGGCTGCCTTCTCAATGGCGCGGGAGCGTTTATAGTCGGACCTGTTGACAAAGACGAAATATGGGCTGAGAAATTATATTCTCGGCCCATATTTTATCCATTAGCATTGCAGAAAAGATGGCTTTAACCATCCTTTTTAGGTTTAATGCCATGGCAGACAGGAGACATTCCTCAGTCGCTGCAAGAATGCCTCGTTTCCGAATTTTTAAAAGGTTATGCTCCCTTTTCATAGCAGCAAAGCTGCCTTCAGCCCATATTTTTCGTTTTCTCATCATGTACAGGTATTCCGGAGTATTGACCCTTAAATGCCCTCTGTAAAACGCAGGATAGCAGCTGCTGGCCAGAATTCTTCTACGCACACCGGCTGTATCAAAACAAGTCTTACGGGAAGTGCATTTCCGGCAGACATCTCCCTGTACCTGGTAACAACGAAGATATTTCCCTGTGGACTTATTGCAGTTCAGACGGTGATATACAAGAGGCTGTCCCATTGGGCAAATAAATGTATCCTGTTGCGGATCATATGAAAATCCATATTTACTTGGGTCATTGGGAAAACGGATGGCCGGAATATAACCGGTAATTCCCAGTAGTTCCAAGCCCCTGTGAACAGCACCAGTGTCATACCCTCTGTCCAAAGCAACTTTCTCCATAGACAGGCCCAACTGTTTTTGCTGCCGTTCCAAATGCCGCAAAACCAAGAGGCTTTCTTTTTCATTTGCCGGTAATACATCTACTCCTGTAATAATCCCATATTTACAATCTACGGTCGCTTCCATGAGGTATCCCACACCTCGTTTGCTCCCGTGGTGGATATAGCCACACTCAGGATCTGTTGTGCTTGTTGTAATCTTTTTGGTGACTGTATGGCTCGCTGGCTTCTTAAATCCCGGCTGTGATGCAAGCTCCTGGTCCAGATTATCAAGATAGCTCAACATGCTCTGCTCGACTTCAACTTCTATATCCATCCAGCTGTTCCTTGAAACTTCGGCTGGGATGTAGCTGCCATCGGAGGCCATCTCTTTGCCGTCTATCAATTTCTGTTCCATGCAGCATCGGACAATTTCCAGAAAGATCTGTTGGAACAAGCTGCTCTCATTCCACTTGCGGACTCTTGTTTTGCTGAAGGTAGAATGATCCGGTATCTTTTCTCCAAGCTCAAAGCCACAAAACCAACGATAAGCAATGTTTAGCTGAATTTCCTGGACAAGCCGGCGTTCTGACTTGATGCCATAAAGGTATCCCACCAGCAGCATTTTAAACATACTAACAGGGTCAACAGATGGGCAGCCATTTGCAGGGTAATATGGCGCTACAAGATCGTAGATAAAGTCAAATGAAACCATCTGATTGATTTTCCGAAGTAAGTGATCGCGTGGAATTAATTCTGCTATATCCAGAATCACCATACTCTTCTGACCGCTTTGCCGTCCCATCATGCTCCATCCCTCCCTTATTTTAATTATACCATGGGAATGGGGTGTTTGGGACTTTTGTCAACAGGTCCATAGTCCAACGCCGCCTGGCGGAGCTCGTCCGTGCGTTTCTGGGACTGCAAAAGCTCAATGTAGGCTTTACGCTGTACGGCCTCCAATTCTGTGTCGTAGGACTCCCACTGCTGCTTCGTTTGCCCGGTCGATGTCCGGTATGAATAGATTACGTTGTGGGATGCGCCTCTTACCTTGTATGTTGCCATAGTAGTGTTCCTTTCCATGATGTGCTCAGGAAGCGCCGTCTACCCCATCCAACCAATTATCAAAGGACTCCTTATGGATACGGAGACAACGCCTGCCGAGACGAATGACTTTAAATTCTTTCGTGCCTTCGCAGAGGTAATAGGCCTTGCGAATGCTCACACCAAGGATCTCAGCTACTTGCTCAACGGTGTAGGTTCGCTGTGCAGTAGCACTGCATTGATTGGAATTCATATCATGAGATTCCTCCTTGCAGCCTGGCAACCATTCAGATAGAAATGTACCTCCCTTCGTATAGATTAGCAGGTAAGTACATTATAGCCTGAATCAAATGAGTTGCCAAGCGGAGTATTGTATTTTTGCACCTGACTCTGGCTCACTTCCTGCGCTCTGCGTTCAGACCGCGTATTTTCAGGCTGCCGCTGTGCGGCACTTCCGTCGGCGGCGTGCAGAACACCACACTGTCGCCGGCTCCTGTATGACCTCCAGAACAGGCTGTGGAATTTTCAAGGTACATTAGGCCTTGTTTGAAAAATAAAAGTTACACAAGAAACCAAGTTATGCGAAGTTATGAGCATGAAACGATATGAATTAACAAAAGAACAATGGGAACGAATCAAGCCGCTGCTGCCACCGGAAGAAACGGGAAAGCGGGGTCGTCCCCGGAAGGATAACCGGATCATGCTCAACGGAATGCTCTGGATCGTCCGGAGCGGTGCGCAGTGGCGTGAGCTGCCGGCGACCTATGGTCCTTGGCAGTCTATATACGCAAGATTCGCCAAATGGCGGAATGAGGGCACTCTGGAAGCGGTATTCCACACACTGTCTGCGGACGCGGATATGGAGAACCTGAGCATGGACTCCACTTGCGTAAAGGTGCATGAAAGCGCAAATGGCGGGGAAAAAAACGGCGGATAAGGCGGTTGGCCGTACCAAAGGCGGGTGGAACACAAAGCTCCACGCTGTCGTAGACGGTCTGGGAAACCCGGTGGAGTTCCTTCTCTCCGCTGGAAATGACCACGATTCGGTTCACGCTGTTGAACTGCTGAAAAAGGTCAGAATCGGCGGGAGTGCCGTGCTGGCAGACAGGGCCTATGGTGCCCGGACGATTCGGAAATATATCTCAGCGCACGGGGCCAGCTATGTGATCCCGCCGCAAAGCAACGTTTCCGATCCCTGGCCGGTTGACTGGCATCTGTATAAAGAACGCCATCTGGTGGAGTGTTTTTTCCAGAAAATCAAGTGGTTTCGCAGAATCGCCACCAGATATGACAAGTCGGATGCTTCCTTCCTAGCCTTTGTGTATCTTGCCTCCATCGCTATTTTGTTGCTTTAGCACAATCTCCGCCTTTTTTCAAACAAGCCCTAATCACTTACGATCATTAAAACATAGCTTGGTGTAATTGTAGCACTGGTATCCAGACTCTGTAAAACCTGGACTTTTCAAAAAGACCTCTTTCTTTTCTGATTAGAATATGGTATGATATAACCACATGTACTTTCAGCAAGTGGCCAGACACTGTCTGGTAAGAGGGAATCGGGTGTAAATCCCGAGCGATCCGGTCACTGTAAGTGGGGAGTGCGCTGCAGATTGCCATTGCATAGTTCATATGTGAGAAGGCGCAGTGCGTGACGAGCCACAAGCCAGGAAACCTGCTTGCTGAATTTGTGGGGACGCTTCCGGTCAGAGCCGATCCACAGGTTTCCGGCCCTGCCGGTGCGCCTGTTTTCGGTCGGCTCTGCGTCAAAAGATGCGGTGCCGGCTGTTTTGTTTTTCCGGGTAGAGAGGATGAATGCGAATGCACCAGCCCTTTTTTGAAGATCTGATGACCGCAATGTATCCTTCCGGTCTGCTGCACACGTTTGGTGTTAATGGAAAGATTTCTGGTAGTGTGGGCGCAGTAGGAGAGATGCAGGATGTGCTCCCGATCATCCACAGCCCACGCGGCTGTGGATTCCACTACCGTTACTCTGCCCGGCGGCGGCACCAGCCTTTTTACAATGTGCTGACCTCCAATCTGGAGGAGCAGGATATTATCTGCGGCGGAGAGAACAAACTGCGCCAAGCGATCCGGGATGCCTGGCGCCGCTACCGGCCTAGTCTGATTATGGTAATCCCATCTCCAATCAGCGATATCCTCAACGAAGAGATACGTTCCGTTTGTGATGAACTGCGGCTGGAGGGAATTCCGGTGGTTGGAGTCCAGTCTGAGCTTTTCTCGCATCGGGACAAAAACTATACCCGGAATCGGATCAGAGCGCTGGCTCGCCAGACCATCACTGGTGATAATCGCTTAGAGATGGAGTTGAAGGGCTGCGGCTTCACTGAGGCGCTCTACGCATTGGTGGAACAGGTGATGGAACCATCTGCGATAATCCCCCACAGTGTCAACATAGAGACGGTGGGTTGGGGAAGCGAGGGGAAAGTGGCCCTGCGGGAAATTGAGACTCTTTTGGGCCGCTGCGGCATTCAAGTAAACACGTGGATTCCCAGCGCTGCGCTCTCTTCCTTGGTGCATGCTCCGGCTGCGGAGTTAAATCTGGTCAAGCGGATTCGCTGGGCCAGGCGCATGCAGGAGAAATTTGGAACTGGATACCTGCATCTTGGAGATGCAGGCCGTTACACCGGCTTGAATGGAATCTGCACTTTTTATCGAGATATTGGGCAGGCCCTTCACATGGAAACAGCGGTGGAACCCGTTGTTTTGGGGGCAAGAGCCCAGGCTATGGAGGAGACGGCGGAGGCCCGCCGCCGCCTGGGACAGGCCCGTACAGTTCTTGTCAGCCGCAGTATTCAGCAGGCCCCCTTTGAACTCAAATCCTATGTCCAAGACTATGGCCTTACAGTTTCTCAACTCTGTGTCATCCTCACGCCGGAAAGCCGAAAAAACTTGAATCTCACTCCCGAATTAGAGAGTAGCCTGTTGGCTCGGATCAAGGAGGCAGTTGTCCTTTATAGTCCACAGACGGAGACTATTATAAACCCGGATGAGGCGGTACTGCGGGCAATTTTTTCAGAGGCTGACGCAGTAGTAGGAACTAGTGACTTTACCCTGGAGGGAATGGGGGCACCCCTGATCCCAGCGATCAATGAGACTACTTCGCTCTCCTTTGCCTCCTACGTCCGCACAGTAAAAAGGATGTGCCGCCGTATGGAGCATGCCACGGAACGTAGCAGTTTGCTGCTGGGAAAGATGTCTTTCCAAAGCCGCTATTACCCACTATACTGTGATAACTCCAATCTGGCTGCCAAAGAGATGTGGTCTAGGATGTGGCTCAATCGAAAGGAGGCTTCTGAATGAAACCCGCCAGTGGATGCAGACTATTTGGTGCTTATCAGGCTCTTGGCGGAATTCAGGATGGCGTCGTCTTGCTTCACTCTGTAGTGGGCTGCAATTTCGGCTCCATGTCTCTCCACCTTGCCCAGGATATGCGTGACATTAGACAGACTTGTACTGTGATTAGTGACAGTGATGTGGTATTCAGCGGTGAGGCTTCTCTGGAGCGGGCCGTCCGCTCCGCATTGGAGCTCTTCAGGCCGGCTGGCCTGTTTGTGGTCAGTGGCTGTGTCAGTGAGATGATCGGAGACGATATCTCAGGTGTTCTGGCACGAATCTACGGGGATACCCCGGTGGTTCATGTAAAAGCAGCCGGATTTTGCGGAGATATAGTCAGCGGTCTAGAAGACGGATGGCTGGCGTTGCTCCCACTGATGGAATCCCAGGTGTCCCGCCAGGACACCCGACCTGCAGTCAACCTGATCGGATTTGGCATGGACGATCCCCACGCTGCGGATGATGTGGAGGCCATTCGGGCCATGATTGCCCCTCAGGCTGTGCTAGGGACTGTGTTTTCCCGCTGCACGTTGGAGGAGGTGCGTTGTGCGTCCTGTGCCGATGTGAACTTTGTGCTCCGAGGTCGCGGTCGGAAATTGGCTCAGGCCATGGAGGAACGGTTCGGCATACCGTGGGAGGAAATCGACTACCCCTATGGTGTCACTGGTGCGGACGACCTGTGGGGACGGCTTGAGCGCCGTTTTGGTCTGGATTACCGTCAGGCACGGAAGGACTTGGAACAACAGATTGTGGAGGGAGCCGGGCGGGCCTACCGGTATGTACAGGCTCTCTACGGCATGCCAACTGCACTTCTCGCCGCAGGATCGCGGGCCGATGGCATGCGGCGCTTTCTGGAGCAGGAACTGGGAATGGAGGTGGTTTGTTTTGCCCGCCGGGAAGAACTCTGCGATCAAGAGGACTTCTATCAGCAGCTCCGCAATTCCGAGGCCGCGCTTTTGTTCGGCTCATCCTTTGAGCAGGACGGCGCCGATGAGCTGGAGATTCCGCTGATCCATATAGATTATCCGGTGTTCGATGAAATTTGTCTGACCACCCGACCCCACCTTGGCGGGTCTGGAACCCTCCATCTTCTGGAGGATATCTTTCGTGGCATCATGAAATGCCGCACCCTGAAGGGGGCGCTCTATCAGTGAAACGCATCTGCGTCTATGGAAAAGGAGGCATCGGGAAGTCTACCACTGTATGTAACTTGGCCGCAGCAATGGCCCGGGCGGGAAAACGGGTGGCTGTCGTAGGCTGTGATCCCAAGGCGGACTCTACCCGGTGCCTGATGGGACGGCGGATTCCAACCGTTCTGGATCAGCTTAAGACCGGGGTTCCTGGAGAAATCGCTTTTACGGACAGTCGGGGTATCCGCTGTATTGAGGCGGGGGGGCCGGAGCCCGGCACTGGCTGCGCCGGGCGAGGTATTATTGTGGCTATGGAGGAAATTCGCACCCGTAATCTTTTAGAGGATCGGGACGTGGTTCTCTATGATGTGTTGGGCGACGTGGTCTGCGGTGGATTCAGTATGCCATTGAGAGAACAGGTCGCTGAGGAAGTATACCTTGTTACCACAAGTGATTTTATGTCGCTTTACGCCGCCAATAATATATGCCGAGGTATCCGCAAGTATGCCCAGAGCAGCGGGGTCCGACTGGCCGGAGTGATCCAAAATGGCCGTAGCATCGTAGATAATGACAATCTCCTTTGGGCGTTCGCCGCAGAGCTGGGAACCAAGGTGGTAGGGAAGATTCCTATGAGTTCATTGATTGGGCAGGCAGAGCTGGAACGCCGGACCGTCACAGAATACGCACCAGAGAGCGAACCCGCCCAAGCGTTTTTCACACTGGCTTCCATTCTGTTGGAGCACAGTGGGGGCTGTATCCCAATGCCAATGACAGATGACCAACTGGAAATACTGTGTCAGAAGGCGGTTCTGCTATGATGCTAACGGAACACCCCTGTTTCTCGGCCCATGCCCACTTCCGTTATGGCCGGATTCATCTGCCGGTAGCCCCGAAGTGTAATATCCGGTGTGGTTACTGTGACCGCCGCTTTGACTGTGCCAATGAGTCCAGGCCCGGTGTTACCTCCGCTGTTGTCTCACCCGAGGAGGCTTTGGTTCGTGTGGAGCGTGCCCTGTGCCAGGATAACCGATTGCGGGTAGTGGGCATTGCAGGGCCGGGTGAACCCTTGGCCAATTCCGCTACATGGGAAACCCTTCGCCTGGTTCACCAGCATTTCCCCAATCTTCTCCTGTGCCTGAGCACAAACGGACTGACCTTGGCCGACCATCTGCCGGAGTTGCTGGACTGCGGAATCTCTTCCCTGACAATAACGGTCAACAGTCTGTCTGTTCATTCGGCGAAGCATATATATCACGCGGTGGCTGGCAGCACAGATACCGATGCGATATCGGCTTTTCTCACTGCCCAGCAAGAGGGCGCTGCAAAAGCTGTAACAGCGGGAGTCGCGGTGAAGATCAATACAGTTGTTATTCCAGGGGTCAATACAGACGAGATTGAGGAAATTGCACGGTGGGCAGGTCGGGTGGGAGTGTCTGTTATGAATCTGATGCCTCTTATCCCCCAGGCGGCGTTTCAGGGCGTTTCCCCTCCTAACCAATCGTTGTTGTGTGACCTGAGAAGCAGAGCCGGGGTTTATGTTTCTCAGTTCACCCACTGCAGGCAATGCAGGGCGGATGCGGCAGGGGTTCCTGGTGAGCCAGAAGGAGCCTATTATCGCTGAAGCCCAGCCAATGCTTCCCTTGTCAGGCATCCAAAGACGATTATTATGGATTTGTATCTGTTGACAAGGAACTATCGCGGATGTATATTAAATTCATAATTGAATAAGACAAGATATGGTGATACGTTTGTATTGAAAAGGGAACGCAGTGCAAATCTGCGACAGCTCCCGCTGCTGTAACAGGGACGGATTGCTCAAGACCACTGGGAAACTGGGAAGGTGAGCGCAACCGGATGATCTGAAGTCAGAAGACCTGCCATATCTTTTGAATTCTATTCTTTCGGCGAGGGAGAATCGGATGCTGCCGCAGCAGGACGTGATATGCTGCGGCCATTGGATTATGACTGGGCATCGCTGTGGGTAGCGACGCCCTTTTTGCGTGCCCCGGATAAAGGCATTCCTGTTTTTCTGCCAGAGAACAGGAATGCCTTTTTACATGGGCAAAACAGGGATGTACTCTGTTTTGGATAAAGTTTAGAAAATGGAAAGAGGGAACATGTATGAAACGATGGGTATCTCTTCTGGTGGCCGGCGCACTGATGCTGACCGCAGCTGGCTGTACAGGGCAGAATCCGGAGGCAGCTCCCAGTCCTGGCGAGTCTTCGAGTTTGGCAGAGAGCAGTCAGCCTTCCGCCCCCTATGTGGAGGAACTGCGTGTTGGCACCACTGCCGCCATTGACGGCACCAATGTCATGACGGAAAACGGAATTTTTGGTAAGCTCAACTACAATGCGGTGGTTACCGCCCCATTTGTGGTCACGGATGAGAACGGCGAAGTCCAGCCTTTTTTCATGACAAGCTGGGAGTTAAGTGATGACCTCAACCAGATTACAGCCACGTTTGCCACAGATCAGGGCTTAGCTTGGCACGATGGAGAACCGGTGACCATGGATGACGTGGTTTTTACCTTCCAATACCTGATCGACCGCAAGTCAGGCTATTGCAGTGGGCTGACGGCGGTGGAGGCAATGGACGAAACTACGGCCGTCCTCACCCTGACTGACGGCAAGGCGTTCACCATGCTCAACAGCATGGCAAACTTCGTCACCCTCCGTCCGGAACATGTCTGGTCCAAAGTGGAGGGAGAGTATGCCGAGTATACCGGCGCGGACGCCGCCATCGGCTGCGGCCCCTACAAGCTCACCGGGGTGGACGAGGAGGCCCAGGTGCTCACTCTGGAGGCCGTGGGGGATACCTATCTCGGAGAGGAGCTGACCGTACGCAAGCTGACCGTAAAAACCTATGACAGCCACGATGCCCTGGTCATGGCCCTGCGCAACGGCGAAGTGGACGCGATGTATGACTACTCCAACTCTCTGAATGCCACAATGGCTGACTCCATCACCGGCGTGGACAATTTGAATCCCGGCATGAGCGACAACCCCGGCAACTATCAGCTGGTCTTCGGCTTCAATGAGCAGCCCACCGACGATCTGACCTTCCGCAAGGCCGTACGCTCCGCGCTGGACTACGAGCTTCTCCGGGTTACCATCGGCGGCGAGGACGGACAGATCCCTCATACCGGAATTGTTGCCCCCCCCAACAAAGGCTTTGACAGCTCTCTGCCCGAACTGACTCAGGACGTGGACGAGGCCAACGCACTGCTGGACGAGGGAGGTTATGCGGATGCCGACGGCGACGGCTGGCGGGATATGCCGGACGGCAGCGAGTTGAACGTACTGATCACTCCCCAGTACAACAAGACCCGGCAGGCCCTCTACCTGCGCATTGCAGAGGTGCTCAAGACCAACCTGGAGGCAGTGGGTGTGCAGACCACCCTGGACGAGGAGAGCGTGCGCAACTCCGACCACGCGACTGAGGTGCGCAAACAGGGCACCTATGAGCTCTACATCGGCTATACCTCTCCCGGCGTAGCCATGTACGACACGGCTTTCATGTACATCATCGGCGACAATGGCAACAACCCCTGGGGCACCTGCCTGATCCCTGAATTTGTGGCTGCTTATGAGGCAAAAAAGACGGCGGGCAGCTACGAGGAATATAACGCGGCGATGAAAGAGCTCCAGGCCATCGCAGACGAGCAGGTTGTCGGCCTGGCCCTGTGTTGGGACAAGGCGTACTTCCCCTACCGTACGGATCAGTATGAGGGCTGGACCAATTTCCCCGGCTGGGGCGTAATCAACTACAAGACCTGGTTCTCCACCCAGCCCGCAGTCTAATAGACGCGGTATGAAAGGAGCGGTTTTTCTTGAAAAAACGTGTTTTATCTTTGCTCTTGTCTGGCGCGCTGGCGCTGAGCCTGTTCGGATGTTCCAGCGTGCCGGGTACGGTGGGAGATGCCTCTCCTTCTCCTACGGCGCAGACCGAGGAGGAGCCAGTCACTCTCTACATCGGGACGACCAAGGCACCGGAAGTAATGAGTACTATGTACGAGCGGGACGCTTTTGGCCGGATGAACTACAACTCCTTCTGTGCCGCGCCGTTTCTCGAGCGGGATGAGAACGGTGTTGTCCAACCCAATATCATGACAGACTGGGTTTTCAGCGACGATCTGACCAGTCTGGTGGCCACCTTTGCCACGGATCAGGGGATTACCTGGCACGACGGAGAGCCCCTGACCATGGACGATATTGAGTTTACCTTTAACTATCTGATGAATGTAAAGAAGTCCAGCTATATCCACATGCTGGAGAGTGTGGAGCGTATCAGTGATACGCAGCTTAAACTCAACTTTGACGGCCCTTCCGCTTTTAATTTTATCAACTATGCCTGTATGGCGGTGTTCGTCTACCCGGAGCACATTTGGAAAGGCATAGAGGACCCCAATGAGTACCACGAGGCAGACGCTGCGGTTGGCTGCGGGCCCTACCGCTTCGTATCCTGGGATGAGGATGCCCAGACCATGTACTTCGATGCGGTCGAGGATTATTTCAAAGGGGAGTTGGCCATCCAACGTGTGGTGGTGCGCACCTATGACAGCCAGGATGCCCTGGTGATGGCCCTGCGAAACGGCGAGATCGACGCGATATACGACTACTCCAACTCCCTGAGCTCCACAATGGCTCCCTCCATTACCGGAATTGAGGACGTGGATCCTGGTATGAGCGACAACCCCGGACAATACCAGTTGGTATTTGGCTTTAATAAGCAGCCGACCGGAGACCTGGCATTCCGAAAGGCCGTGCGCGACGCGCTGGATTATGAACTGTTGGCCGCCACGATCGGCGGAGAAAATGCTGAGATCGGCGGAGTGGGGCTGATGGCCCCCCCGAACAAAGGATATGATTCCGAACTGCCGCGCCTCAGCCAGAATGTGGAGACTGCTCTGGCCACCTTGGATGAGGCCGGCTATGTGGACACGGACGGTGACGGCTGGAGAGAGATGCCCGACGGCGGCACAATGGATGTCCTCCTCACCGCGCCTTACAGCGCCACGCAGAAAGCGCTCTTCGACCGGCTTTCGGAGATTATTGCCTCCAATCTGGCGGATGTGGGGGTGAAGTGCACTATTGATGACCAGCACCAGTCTGATACGGATACCTACCGTTCCTTTATCTACAGCGGCGAGTATGAAATTACACTAGGCAGCACTTCGTCCGGTGTAGCGGCCTATGAAACCGTATTTTACTACTATGTGGACAAAGGGTACGGAAACGCCTGGGGCACCTACAGCGAACCGGAGTTTGTGCAGACCTATCTAGACATGATGAACTCGCCTGATTATGAGACCTACAACGAACGGGTGAAGGCACTGCAAGAAATGGCGGCGGAGAATGTCATTGGAATGCCGCTAGCGTGGGACAAGTGCTATTTCCCCTATCGCACCGACCGGTTTGAGGGCTGGGTTAACTATCCGGGCTGGGGCGCCATCAATAACAGCACCTGGTACACCTTGCGGCCCATTGACTGACGAAGAAAGGACGGTAGATAGTAATGAAGAAGCGGCTTTTGGCGCTGCTCTTGGCGGGCGTCATGGCTCTGAGTGCCGCCGGCTGCGGAGCCTCCACCGAAGAAAACCCGGCCTCTGAGACCACTCCCGCCCAGACCCAGGCGGCCTCCGATGTGGTGGAGGAGTTGAAAATCGGCATCTGCAAGGAGGTCACGCCCAGAAGCCTAGCGTCGGAGAGCGGTTCGTTCGGCCGGATGAACTACAATGCCTTCTGCGCCGGGACCTGGCTGACCCGGGATGAAAACAACGAGATGCAGCCAAACCTAATGACCTCCTGGGAGATCCTGGACGGCGGAAACATCATCCGCGCCACCTTTGCCACTGACCAGGGCATCACCTGGCACGACGGCGAACCGTTCACCATCGACGATGTCATCTTTTCGGTGGAGTTGATGAACGACGGGCTCAACTCGGGCTATCTCTCCAAAATTACTTCCGTGGAGAAGATCGACGAGACCACTGTGGAGTTCCATGTGGCAGACGGGGCGGCGTACTTCACCTTGGGCAATTCCGCTGTCTTCGTGCGCATGTATCCCAAACATATCTGGGAGAACATTGAAGATCCTGCCAGCTACACGGGCGAGGATACCGCCATCGGTTGCGGCCCCTACAAGCTGGTAAGAGTAGACGAGGATGCTCAGACCATGCACTATGAGGCGGTGGGAGAGACCTACATGGGCCGGGAACTCACGGTCCGCAGCGTGACAGTCCGCAGCTACGACACGCAGGATGCGCTGGTGATGGCCCTGCGCAACGGGGAAATCGACGCCATGTATGACTACTCCAATCCTATTCCACCCACCATGCTGCCGTCTATCACTGGCGTGGAGGGGGTCGATCCCGGCAAGGGAATGAACATGGGGCTCTTTCAGATCCTGTTCGGCTTCAACAAGCAGCCCACCGACGATCTGGAGTTCCGCCGGGCCGTGCGCTATGCGCTGAACTATGAGCTGCTGGCCACCACCATCGGCGGAGAGGACGGTCAGATCCCCAGCGAAGGTATCATTTCCCCGGCGGGCATTGCCTACGACGACAGCCTGCCCCAGCTGGCCCAGGATCAGGAACAGGCCAAGGCCATCCTGGAGGTCGCCGGTTATGTGGACGTAGACGGCGACGGCTGGCGGGAGATGCCGGACGGAAGCCCCATGGATGTGCTGGTTACCCCGCAGTACAATGCCACCAAGGCCGCGCTCTACCAGCGCATCGCGGAGATCATCGTGACCAACCTGGGGGAGGTGGGTGTCAAGTGTACGCTGGATGAGGAGAGTATACGAAATTCCGACCATGAGCAGCAGATCCGAAACGATGGAGCGTATGAGATCTACATCTGCTATGCTACCCAGGGCGTGTCCTTCTACAAGACACCCTTCCTGTATATGTTTGACGACGATCTAAGCATGTGGGGTACCTGCGACCTGGAGAACTTTGACACCGCCTACAACAACATGCTCAACGCCCAGGGGCCGGAGGACTACGCTGAGTATGTCAAGGAACTCCAGCACATCGCCTCGGAGGAAGTCATCGGCATTGCCCTGTGCTGGGACACCGCCTACTATCCCTACCGCACCGATAAGTACGAGGGCTGGATCAATTACCCCGGCTGGGGTGTGATCAACTGCGAGACCTGGTACAATCTCAGGCCCATTTCCTGACGGCCTTCTCAGCGCGGGGGCACCAAATGTGCCCCCGCGTGTCTATAACTGAAAAGGAGGGGCGATCCCTTGCGATTTTCTTTCCTTGGCAAACGGCTGCTGGAGGCCGTGTTCATCGTCTTTTGTATCATCACGATCAATTTTGTTCTGGTCCGCTTTATGCCGGGGGATCCGGTGGTCCATATCATCGGGGAGGACGAGTATCTGCGCCTGGAAGCCGAGGCGCCGGAGGTCATTGAGGAGGTCCGGCGGGAGTACGGGCTGGACAAGCCCATCCCGGTCCAATATGTGACCTACCTCAATAAGACTCTCCGCCTGGACTTCGGCAATTCCTACCGCACCAAACTGCCTGTGCTGGAGACCGTGGCCTTTCGGATGCGCTGGACACTGCTGCTCACGATTCCGGCCATCGTGCTCTCCGCGCTGGCGGGCGGCACGCTCGGACTGCGGGCCGGCTGGAAAAAGGGGGGGCATCTGGACACCATCATCTCTCCCATCATGCTCTTCCTCAACACGATCCCGACCAACTGTATGGCGATCCTCGTCCTTATGACCTTTGCCTTCCAACTGGGCCTTTTTCCTATCAGCGGTATCACTTCCGGCGGGCTCTCCGGACTGGCGAAGGCCATAGATATCCTGTGGCATATGACCCTGCCCCTGATGATCTTGGTGGTTCTCCGGACTTCCTCCTACTATATGCTCATGAAGAGTACGGTACAGAGCATCCGGGACGATGAATATATCACGATGGCCAGGAGCAAGGGTTTAACCCAGGGCCAGGTCCTCCGGCGGCATGTGCTGAAAAATGCCCTCTGTCCTTATCTTACCTCCGTCTGTATGCAGTTCGGCCATATCCTGGGAGGCTCTATGCTGGTAGAGGTCGTTTTCTCCTGGAAGGGTATGGGGACATTGATCTACGACTCGGTCAATACCAAGGACTTCCCTATGCTCCAGACGTGCTTCCTGTTCATCGGCGTTTGTGTTGTACTCTTCAATCTGCTGGCTGATATCCTCAATATGTGCATCGACCCCAGGATCCGGGAGGAGGGACACCATGCTTAAAAAGTGCAACGGCCGGGTGATCGCGGGAGTGGTCATCCTGGGCATGGTGCTGCTGGTGGCCATACTGGCCCCTGTTTTGGCACCCCACGACCCCTACGAGCTGGGGATCCCCTACCTTCGGCCCTCGGCAGAGCATCCCCTGGGCACCAATGATATCGGTCAGGATATTCTCAGCGAGCTTATTTACGGTACCCGCATTTCCCTGCTGATTGGTGTAGTCTCCGCTTTAGCGGTAACAATTGTGGGCACGGCCTTGGGTATCCTTTCAGGGTATCTGGGTGGATGGGTAGATCGGGTCATCATGCAAGCCACAAATGTGGCGATGGCGCTGCCCTCGCTGCCCCTGACAATTATCCTTGTGGCTTTCCTGGATGCCAGTGTATGGAACATCATTCTTGCAATCTGTATCACCGCTTGGACCTCTACGGCGCGCATTATCCGCAGCCGGGTACAGCAACTCAAGATCCTGCCTTTTATTCAGATCGAGCGCACCATGGGAGCCGGTGGGTTCTATATTATGGCGAGGCATCTTCTGCCCAATCTTGGAGAAATCGTCTTTATTCGGGCTGTTTTATCTGTGGGTAGCGCCATGCTGACAGAGGCCAGTCTCAGTTTTCTGGGCTTGGGTGTGATCGGGCAGAAGAGTTGGGGCGGCATCCTGCACTATGCCTTTTTCCGCAATGGGATTATCAACGGGGCCTACTGGTGGTACGTGCCCCCCATTCTCTGCATCTCCGTCTCCGTGCTTGGGTTTATGCTGTTAAGCTATTACGGCGAGGGTCCCGTACGTATAAGAGACAGAAAGGAGAAAGTCAATGCTGGAAATTGAGGGAGTCTCCATCCGCTTCGGCGACAACCCTGAGGCAGTGAGTGATACGACATTTACGGTATATGACGGCGATCGTCTGGCGGTGGTGGGGGAAACGGGGAGCGGAAAGAGCGTCCTGCTGCTTGCCGCACTGGGGTTGCTGCCCTCCTCAGCGCGGATCACCGGTTCTATCCGACTCAACGGTCGGGAACTGCTGGGCTGTCGGGAGCAGGAACTCAACCGAATCCGCGGGAAGGAGATCGCCTATATCCCCCAAGGCAGCGGAAATGGGCTCAACCCCCTTTTTACTGTGGGGCATCAGCTTTGCGAAACTATCCGCAAGCACCAGCGCTGTACCCGGAGGGAGGCGCTGGTTCAGGCTGCCATGTTGCTGGAATCTTTTGGACTGGAACAAAGTGAGGCCCTGTGCCGCAGCTATCCCTTCCAACTCTCTGGCGGTATGCGCCAGCGGGTGCTGATCGCCATGGGCATAGCTGCTGGGGCGGGACTTGTTTTGGCAGATGAGCCTACCAAAGGCCTGGATCGCCACCGCATCGCTCTGGTAGAGGATGCCTTTCAGAGATTGGGAGAGCGCACGCTGCTCTGTGTCACTCATGATCTCCACTTCGCACAGACTATTTCGTCCCGTGTGGTAGTCATGTATGCCTCCCAACAGATTGAGAGCGGTGACAGTACTTCTTTCTTTGGCGAACCTCTACACCCGTATTCTAGAGCTATGCTGGACGCTCTTCCAGAGAATGGTCTACAGGCAAATATGGGGTTTGCACCGCCCAGGAAGGATACCATTGCCCAGAGTGCATGCCATTTTTATGACCGTTGCGCATGGAGAACGGGGCAGTGTAGAAAGGCACCGCCGCTGATTGAAGTGGGTGAGCGGGCTGTGAGGTGTTGGAAGTATGCTCATTGAGGCGATAAAGGTATCCAAACGCTATTCCGCACGAGGGCCCATGATCGTGGAGGACATTTCTTTTACGGTTGACCGAGGAGAGACACTGGCTATTTTTGGAGACAGCGGCAGTGGAAAATCTACCATTGGTCAGATCCTGGCAGGACTCTTCCCTGTTACCACGGGAGAAGTGCGGTTGGATGGAGAAAAGCTGACCTACCCCTACCGAGGCAAACCCCGCAAAAGGATCCAAATCCTTTTTCAGCACCCGGAGGTGGCTTTTGACCCCAAGATGAAACTGGCGGACAGCATGAAGGAGCCGTACCTATTCTTAAAGATGCCCTACTCTCGGAAAACTTTGTGCGGCTATCTGGAGCGGTATGGCATCTATGATGAGCATTTGGAGCGCCGACCAGCGGAGCTCAGCGGCGGTGAGCTTCAACGTTTGGCATTGGCCCGTGCCATGCTTCTGAAACCCTCTTTCCTGGTGCTGGACGAGCCGACCTCTATGCTTGATGTCATCTCACAGGCCCAGATCATCCATTTACTGCAGGAAATCCAGCGGGAAAAGGGGCTTGGGTACCTGTTTATATCCCATGACATGGCTCTCTGCAAGCATTTTTGTACAAAGATCCTTCACCTGTCAGGAAGGAAGCTGTGGCCGGCAGAAGAGGGAGCAGATGTGCCGGAACAGTGCCGGCTCTAAGAGGAGAAAATGATGGCCAGAGAAAAGATCAAGCATCCCCCGTATCTCACACCGCAAGAAGTATGTTATTACCAACAGGTGGTGGAGGGCCTGGCAAAAGAGGGAGTTTCGGAAGCATATCTCCGGCAGGAATATCGGGATTATGCGCCGGATAAGCCGTTGGGGCGGACAATTTGCGAAAGCTATCCCATCCAGGATTTGGTGGCAATTCTAACTGAAAGAGCAAAAGAATTGGGCCGGACTCCCACACAGCAGGATATTTTTCCGCTCTACCGGGCGTATCTGAAGCGCCGATTTAGAACCTGGCCCGCCGCGCTCCGGGCGGCGGGATTGCGGCACGGCGTGGAGAAACAGGCAGTAACAGCAGACTGGATGGCTATGCTCACACAACAGCCGGAGGTAGGCTGGGCACTTCTGGTGTTGTCAGAGCGATGGGTAACTTGCGGGGTACCGCCGCTGCGGCGTGAAATACCAGAGGCGGAGCTGCTCCGCACCCATTTTGGTGCCTGGAATCAGGTCCTGATGGCTGCGAAAACCTTCGACCAGTGGCTGGAAGACCACCCGCTCCACGTAGAGCCTCCAGAACCCGAACAGATAAGAGAGATGGAGAGACTCGCTGGACACCTGGGACGTACCCCGCTACGGGAAGAGGTTCCGGAACCATTGCGGCTGACACTCCGCACAGGCTGTCGAAGCTGGGGAAGTATTCTGGAGGCTGCTGGCCTAACACCATTGTCAGGGGACGAAGAAGCGCGGGCAAAGTGGGAGTACCAGCAGCGAATATGTGCTGGGAGCTGTGTACTTACCTTGATACAGGCGCCTACCGCCAAACAGAGCAAATTGCTGGCGCGCCTGGAGGAGATCTGCCGTAGACTGGGCCGCTCTCCGCTCCGGGACGAGCTCTCTCCGTCGCTGCGAAATGAGCTGTCGGAAAACTTCGGCTCACTGCGGAATGCGCTCTTTCAACTGGGCAGGGCGCCGCTCACAGGCTCGGAAGCACAGAGGCTCCGCATCAAATTAAGAAAATCAGGCAGCAATAAAGAATCCCCCACTTGACAGCACAACAGGAAACTGCTATGCTGGTTACAATAAGTAAATATAGGAATGTCATAAGGTGGCGCCGCAGGGCGTCTGAAACGGCAAGCCGGTGAAATTCCGGCGCAGTCTTATCTCTACTGTGTGCGGCTTGGAGCCGTGAGCCAGGAATGTCGACCTTGTGGCGGACAAGAGCATCAAGGTGGAATGCTTTGTCGGTATCTCGTCTTTTTTGAAGGTTCAGAAAAGGCTTTGGTTGGTTTACCCTTCAAAGCGGAGATATCGGCACTGCGTCCACCTTTTGCATGGGTAATCCGGCGGAAAGTGGTCCGCCGGATTTTTTAAAAAGAAAATACCGGGGGGCTTTGTTTTCGTACGTTTTTTGACGAAAAAACGATTTTTGATAACTTTTCATTGACTTAAGAGCTCTGCGGTGCTATAATTTGGTACAGATGAGAACGATTGCTCCCATGTGTATCAGTGATCTCTCGATCCGGCAGGAAATGCCCAAAACTGAATACTGCATCCGGCTTTTGTGGCAAATGCGCGACCCGGCTCTGGAACACCGGAGCGGACACGCATCCTTGTTCGGCTGAACAAGGGAATCAGGTGTAATTCCTGGACATGTTTTGCGGCAGGAACCGCGGCGAAAGCTGCGGGGACGCGCAATTCAATAGCTGTGATTGTGGAGTATATCCGTTTTCTGCGAAAGCAGGTCACTGGCGGTCGTAATGGCTTAGCTGGGAAGGCGGCGGGTATGCAAGGGCGGTCAATATGGCCGTCGGGACACATCAGTCAGAAGACCTACTAAGAGCTCAATCCCGGGTTTCGGGACTGCTCTGACAAAAAACGCCAGATGAGAGGCGTACACGGGATCAGTGTACCCTTTCACGCCCTGAAAAGGAGCAAAAGCGGACGTATGATGATACGTCCGCTTTTTTCTTCCATACCATTGGGGATAAAGACGGACGCATTTTATGCGCCTGTCTTTTTTGTTTGGTGCCGGAGGGAACGAACCGCTCTGTACCTGTATCTGGAGGGACTGCCCGTGGAGAATAAAACATTCCAAGAAGGCCGGTCATTTAACCGAAAGGTCATAGGACGGACCAAAGAGGCCTTGCGGGCTCTGAACGTACAGTTTGCACAGGAACATGCCGAGGGCAGTGACGATATGCTGCTGGAATACGTCCGACAGGAGGCGGTCCGCTTTGGCTTTACGCCCAACGCCGGCGAGATCATCGGCGGAGCCTACATCTCCTCCCGTTTTGGCGGCTGGAAACATGTGATCGCGGCGGCGGGGCTGCCTTCTCCAAAGCGGCAGAGGCCCATCACCAGCCGGAAGATCTTTCAAGACGAGTTTGAGCGGCAAACGCGGCTCTACGCCCGGGAGCTCCGTGAACAGGAGGCAGGGGAGCATCCGGAGAAGGCAGGAAAACCATAAAGAGAAGGAGGGAATCCCTCCTTCCGGCATAGGGAACCCTATGCCGATGTCCTTTCTGTAACCAGCGGGCCTTCGCCCGTCTCATATGGCCGGTTCGCGGCCGACAACTGAATACCCAGCACCGAAAGCGATATTCCGTGAGCGGAGTAGGCCAGGACGCCGGGAGACCGGCCGAGCCACCAACGGCGGAGAGACGTGGAGCAATGCGGAACCGGCAACTGCACAGGAACGGTATTGGTGTCTGGCGGAGACAGGCGCGTATGAAGGGCCACCGATACGGCGGCCTCTGCGCTTTGTGACAGGAGCGCGGCGGCGGCCGCATTGGCGGCCGGACATGGATTTGAACCATTGAGGTTTCTCTATCGACCGGCGAAGGGAGGAGGCGAAGGGCAGACAGGGAAACACGAGAGAACATGCGGGATCCTAAACCAGCGGGATATTTTTAAGGAGGTTTTGGGTATGAAAACGAGAAAATTCACAGCCATGCTGCTGGCTCTGGCCATGGTGCTGAGCCTTTGCAGCGTCAGTGTATTGGCAGCAGACACTTCTGTTACCTACGGCGGCGTCACCCTTGGGTTTGGTGACCCCGCGCATGAGTCGACCTGGCCGGAAAATGCCATGGGCCTGGAGGGCTCCAATGGCACATACACGGCAGTTTACGAGGGCTCTGACGCGGCGTATTATTACCCCGACACCCTGAGCCTGTACGCCGACTGCGGCGACACGTCTCTGACCCTGACGGGCGATGGCGTGAAGTTTGCTACCTATGTGGACGCTGAGGAGATGCTGCACAACTCGATCACCACTGAGGAGAATGGCGCCGACCTCTTCACGCTGAAGATCCAGAGTGCCGGTACGGTCACCATTACTGGTGGCTCCAGCACCGTCACCATCCAGTTCAGCGCCCCCAAGTCGGACTACCCGGAAAGCGATGGCACCCCCACCGGCCTGAACGGCTACCTGCCCATCGGCCAGTATGCCAACGGCAATATGTGGGGCAGCCCCTATTCTGACGGCACCGCCTCCGCCGGCAATACCCCCAAGGTGGTGGGCGGCTACTCCGGCACCGGCGTGTCCTTGGGCGCCGCCGGCGGCTATGTGGAATACGACATGAACGTGACCAACAGCGACACCACCCCCTACGGCGTGGACTTCATCGTCTACGGCAATGCCTTTGTGGGCAACCCCGAGGCGGCCTCCGTCAAGGTCTACGGCACCCCTGTGAACGGCACCGCCGGGTGGTACGAGCTGGCCGGCTCCCTCTACTACGCCGACGAGACCCTGCGCAACGTGGACGTGACCTATAAGAAGGTCACATCGGCCAGCGGGGAATTTACCTCTGCCGGCATCTGGTACAAGATCGAGCGGAATGGCGTGACCCTGCGCAGCTGGACCAAGTTCAACACCAACACCAACGTGGCCTGGTGGCCGGAGGAGAGTGAGGGCTACCTAGGCGCCAACGGCGTGTGGGGCGGCGTGAACGACGTGGTCATCAGTGCCGACCAGACCCAGATCACCTACCAGAACGTGACCCTGGTGCGGGACACTGACGCCACGGCCGACTACGCCTTCGGCTATGCCGACATCACCCCCAACGGCACCAACTACGGCACGCCGGTCAACCCCTATACCTACAACACCACCGGCGGCAATGCCTATGACATCTCCTGGGCGGTGGACGAGAACGGAGAGCCCGTCCGTCTGACCACCATCTCCAAGATCCGGGTGTACACCTCTGCGGCGCTGAATGTCTCCTCCGGGGATGCCCCGATCTTCACCGTCCCCTCCATCTTCGGCGAGACCTCCACTGAGGTGTGCGGTATTTACGCGGTGACGGGGAGCGGCTCTGGTGTCGGCGCGGTTCCTACTGTTGAATTGAGCGAAGCCGGCGATATTGGATTGACCGCGGGTGATGCCGGGACTACTGTTAATTTGCAGGGTCTTGAGATGGATTCTGTTACGATCAGCGTATCTGGCGGCACCTACATCTTCATTAATGGTGTCGCCACTTCTACTGCTACCATAGATTTGTCCGATGGCGCAGTTCATAATGTCCAAATCATCGTGCAGAGCGGTACAGCTTCCCCGTATATCGTGCTGCTCCAGCTTGCCGCGTAGAGGTTATACAAGGGCAGCCGCGTTTTGCGGCTGCCCTTGTATGCTATATGAAAAAGTATGAAGAAAAATGTAAATAAGTTGATTTCCGCATTTCTTGCATTTGTTACGCTCTTGGGAATGCTTCCGCCGGCTATTGTTTTTGCAGTTGATGCGACGGAACCGCAGGCAGATAGCGATGGAGTGTATCAGATCGGAACCGCGGAAGACTTGCTGTGGTTTCAGCAGCAGGTATCAAACGGAAATACGACTGCTAACGCTGTGCTGACGGCAGATATTGACCTGTCCACTGTTTGCGGCAAAACAGCAGGTTCCTGGACTGCAATACCTGCTTACGGCGGAACGTTCGATGGACAAGGCCACAAAATTTCCAATTTATATATTTCGGGAGCAACGGTTGCAAAACAGGGCCTGTTTGCTGAGTTGAGTGCGACTGGTGTCATTCAGAATGTTGGCATGAGTTACTCTTCGGTATCAATGACCTCGAAAAAAAAGGTTAATAATCCCTATGCAGCTATTTTAGTAGGCTATAACGACAATGGTCAAATCATCAACTGCCATGTCGAGGACAGTTTAGTAGAAACGAACGCAAATCTAATGGCAAAATCAGGAGCCATCTGTGGCAATGATAATGGTGGGAAAATCATAAACTGCTACAGCATAAATAATATCATAACTGAACTGAATAACAAATATCAAATTGGCGGCATTTGTGGCTATAGCAAGGGAACTATCGAAAACTGTTACGTTGTAAATACTCCTCTTACTACGACCTCTAAAAACGCAGTGCAATCTATTTGTGGAGCCTCAACATCTGCAACCGTAATAAATTGTTACTATTCTGTTGAGGGTAAGTCAGATAATAAAGCTACTGCGAAAACCGATGAATGGTTTAAAAGTGATGATGCAATCGTTGCGTTGGGCAGCAAGTATTTTGCAAAAGACACAGAGAATATAAATGATGGATATCCTATCCTTACATTTGCAAAATACGGTGTGGACAAAGAGCTTTTGGAGCAGGCGCTGTCAGAGGCCCTTCCAGCACAGGAAAACTATTACACAGAAGATGACCGATGGAACGGGGTGGAAACGAGTATAAACGGATTTTGGGCGGATATGTATGCAATTATTCAACCCGCTCGAGATGTTTTTGATAGTGAAAATGCAACTCAAGGTGATATAGATAATGCTGTCGCTTACTTGACTTCTGAGGAAACAAAAGCGACTTTGCAGGCTGCAACTGATAAGCTGATTCCCACCACCCAGGTCAACGCCACCAGGCTCTACGAGGCAGTGCAGGCCTACCAGAAGCTGAAGGAGTCGGACTACACCGCCGCCTCATGGGCGGAGGGGGAACGCCTGTACGGCAAAATGGTGACGCTGCTGGACAGCCTGTTTGATGAGGAGGGCAACGCCACTGAGGCCAATACGGCATACAGGCAGGACGAAGCGGACGCCCTGGTGGATCAGGTTTACGCGTCGAACTCGTAC
The DNA here is from genome assembly GCF_900626145.1 of Intestinimonas timonensis. Lineage (GTDB taxonomy): Bacteria > Bacillota > Clostridia > Oscillospirales > Oscillospiraceae > Intestinimonas > Intestinimonas aquisgranensis. The sequence continues at coordinate 1,059,044 of NZ_LR130816.1, forward strand.
CGCTGGACAAAAGTCCTGGTCGAGCAGGGGCTCTACGATGAGTACTACACCGTCTATGAGGCGCGCAGGCAGGAGGCACAGAACCTGCTGAACGCCTATGACCCGGCGCGGCTGACGGAAAGCGACTATACCCCGGAGTCCTGGAGCGCGTACACGGCGGCCTACGGCACCCTAGCGGAGGACATGGAGCACAAATTTGCCGGCGGGACCCGGGCGGACTACGGTATGCTGGCCCTCTTTGAGCCGCATCTCGATGCCCTGATCGACGCCCGGCTCCAGCTGGCCAGCAGCGGGGACGTCACCTGCTCCTTCACCTATGTGAACAACCTGATCGCCCGCTACCCGGACTTCCGGGAGGGGGGGACGGCGCTCTATGAGGAGCTGTCCATGACCCTGGCGGCGGGGAGCACCACCGTATCGGCGGCGCTGGAACAGGCCGGGATCACCTACCGAGAGGCCCACGACAACACCCTACCGGCCGGTGCCACCAACGACAGCGACACCGACGCCCTGCTGGCCATTTACCTCAACGGCGAGTGGGTGGCGTCCTCCTATGCAAAGGATCTGGAAAAAACGGATATCCAGATCCCGAACGGCGCCAAGGTGCTGGTGGTGCGCTACGCGCTCCCAGCTGAGCAGATGGAGGCATCCACCGGCGAGACCACCTCGGAGTGGAGCACCTATCCGTCGAACAGCACCACCGACTATTCGGACAGCTTTGCCCTGATCAAAATCAAGGGGCCGGCGGGGCAAGTGGCTGTGGGCGACAAGGCGGCCTTCACTGGAACGGTCACCGGTGCGTCTTACAGCCATCTGGGTGAGGATTTCGGCGGAGAAGGGCTGACCCTTTTCGTCAGCGAGCCCAGTGAAACAGAGACGCTCTCCGTCCCCGCCAAGCAGAGCACGGCGGTCACCGGGGCGGACGGTTCCCTGGAGTACGTCTTCACCAAGCCCGGCTGGTACACCGTGGCCCTCTTTGACTTAAACGAGGATGTGCTCACCTCCACCGACATCTTCCAGGAGACCACCATCGGAACCTATCCCTCCCTCTACGTCGGCGGCTTTATGACGCTCTATGTGGCGGAGGCGGAGGTCGGGGCGGATCTGGTGGAGCAGTACCGGACGGAAAAGGCGGCGGAGGCGGAGGCCTTCTTCAGCCAGTACCACGACTACGACTTCGCGGCCGGGTACTATGAGGAGACCTTTGTGCCGCTGTACAACACCCTGAAAACCAACCTGGCGGCGGCTACAGACTTTGCCGGACTGATGGATCAGTACGATGTGGACTATGCAGCCCTGCGGGCCGCGGCGTCCGCCGCCGTGAACCACACCGCAATCCTCGCCGCTCTGCGGGCGGATCTGGCTTTGATCCCCAGCGGCCTGTCCGGCATGGACGAGACCTACAAGACCCTGGTTGCCGGTATCCAGACGGCCTATGCCGCCCTGAACGACTACCAGAAGTCCCTGCTGACACCCAACGAGACCAGCAAGCTGGAGCAGATCGCGGCCCTGGACACGGACAGCCTGACCAAGCTGGCCAACGTGACGGTGACCTTCTATAAGCCAGGGGAAACCGAATATCCCTTCGCCACGATCCAGGGGACCTTCAGCGGCAACGGCGGAGCGGCCCTATATAACTGGCCCAACTGGAACTGGACCTCCCACCAAAAGCCCAATGGCACCATTCCGGATCCCAACTGGGGCGATGCCCGGCCATACGCAGAAAGCATGGCAGCCAAGGCTGGGGACTATGTCTACGTCCGGCTCTATCTGAATACGACGGAGCAACAGTACTGGCCCATGTGGTCGGTGGATAACGGGACGACCTGGGAACTGTTTGAGCCGGCGGTCTACGGCGGCGTGAGCGGCTACTACCTGGCCACCTGGCAGGTTCCCGAGGACGCCGCCGAGGGCAGCAGCTACCACATCAGCCTGAAAATGGTCTCCCGGACGGAGTACGAGGAATTCCTACGCACCGGGGACACCGAGGGACTGGAGCAAAGCAAGGAGACAGCCATTGCCGCTCTGAAGGCCGAGTATCAGCAATACCGCGCAGACAGTTCACTTCCTGCTGCCACATTAGTAAAGATCGAAGAGGCAATGACGGCGGGGATCGAGGCAGTCAAGGCGGCTCAGACCAACACTGAGGTCGCGGAGGCCCGGAAGGCCGCCCTCAGCGCCATGGCTTTGGCCGCAGGGAATACTGAGGATGTGGGCGAGGTCAGCTACGACTCCGGCGAGACAGTGGGACGAGTCCATGTGATCATGGAGAACACGACCTATGCCCAGGGTGCTTTTTATGGCCCGGGTTCCATCGCGGATGGCTGGTACACACTGGGTAAGAACGACTCCATGATGACCGTGGTGCTCAAGGTCCTGGAGAGCCAGGGCTATACCTGGACTGGTACCGGCGGCACAACTGCAAGCGGCTACGACATCACCTATCTGTCCAGTGTGTCCAAAGACGGCCAGACCCTGGCGGAAAAGCAGGGCGGTACTGCCGCCGGCTGGATGGGGACCCTCAATGATTGGTTTACCAACCTGGGATTCCATGCCTTTACCTATGCAAACGGCGGGCTGGAAGACGGCGACGAGATCCACATCGTATTCTCTCTGAACGCCGGCGAGGATCTGGGCGGTACCTGGAACAACAATGATACCCGCCTGGCGGCACTGGAGATCACGAGTGGCACACTGGCGCCCGCCTTCTCCCGCGACGTCACTGACTACCTGCTGGTCGTCCCCGATGGATATACGACGCTTCGGGTAGAGCCGGAGGCGGTCAATAAAAACTTCCAGACCCGTATTTTCCTGAACAGCTATGACAAGGACAGCGCCCGCTACAAGAGTGGCGAGACCATCTCGGTCACCTCCGGCGATGCGCTCTATGTGGGCGTGGGCGAGCGCGGCTGGCCCACCATGAACACCGGCAACCGGGGCACCAAGTATACTATTCAGGTGGCTACCCTTGCAGATGCGATCAGCTCCCTGCCTCAGGACAGTCAGGTGACCCAGAGCAATTACAAAGCGTACGGCCAGACGGCTACCATCCTGGAAGCCGCGGTCTCCACCAGCGGGTATCAGGGTGACACCACAAAGCTGAAAATGCTGCGGGCACGGGTGACCTTCTTTGAAGAGATCGCCGAGGTAGAGCGCCTGATCAGCACCCTTCCGGCCCTGGAAACCATTCAGGCTGCTCCGGGTGACTGGCGCGAAACAGTGAACCAAGCCAATGACGCTTATAAAAAATTGTCTGTTGCACAGCAGGCATACCTGGTCAGCGCCGATGTGAACAAGCTGAACCAGGCCGTGGAGGCCGTGGGCGGTGAGCAGGGCGGTGAAGATCTGGAAGCCGTGCGGACTTTCAACGACAAGGTGGACGCCATTGGTACCTTGGTCACGGTGGAGAGCGAGAACGTCATCAACGCGGCCAAAGCGGCCTATGGATCGCTGACGGAGACGCAAAAGACCCTAGTGGCAGAGCGATACAACACCCTCTGCAATGCGGAAGCCGCATTGGCGGTGGTAAAGCAGATCGCAGCCATCGGTGAGGTCACCCTGGAGAGCGAAACGGCCATCACCGAGGCGCGCTCCGCCTATACAGCTTATACCGGACAGTTCCCCGAGAAGGACATGGTCTCCAACCTGAGCGAGCTGGAGGCTGCCGAAGCTGCGCTGGAGGCCCTTCAGGGCGGCGGACAGGACACCTCCGGTTATCGGGAGGCCCTGGACAAAGTTCTGAGCTATCTGGCGGAGACCGTCTCCAGTCCAATCGTCGGGTCGACCAACGGCGAGTGGGCCGTGTTGGCCCAGGCCAGAGCCGGTGCGCTGGATAGCACTACCCAGACCAATTACCTGGCCAATCTGCGGACGTATGTGCAGCAGTGGGGTGGAAAGCTGGATCAGTCAGCTGACCAGACCCTGCACACCGAGTACTCCCGGGTCGTCCTGGCCCTGACCTCTCTGGGGGAGGACGCGGAGCACTTCCAGGTGGGCGACGTCACCTACGATCTGGTGGTACCCCTGCTCGAGGCGTCCAAAAACACGGGCGGCAGCTATGCCTATCAGGTCTCGGAGCAGGGCAACAACGGTACCATCTGGGCCCTCATTGCCTTGGATTCCGACAACTACCGGGATGACCCCGAGGGCAACGAAGCCCGGGCGGCATGGATCGACCTGCTCATCGAGAAGCAGCAATCCGACGGCAACTGGCCCATTTACAACCCGGACCAGGTGGACACTGGGAGCGGAAGCGAGCTGGGTGGCGTGGATGTCTGCGCCATGGCGGTGCAGGCCCTTGCTCCCTACTACCTCAACGAGAGCCGGTTTGCGGCACTGGACACGGTGCATACCTATAATGATCTCAAGAAAACCGTGGACGATGCGGTGGCCTTCCTCTCCACCTCTCAGAACAGCACCGGAGGCTACGGAAGCGCCGAATCCAGCGCCCAGGTCATCGTGGCCCTGGCCGCTCTGGGCAGAGACGCTGCCACCGACAGCGCCTTTACCAAGAACAGCATCAGCGTCCTGGCGGATCTGCTGAGCTACCAGCAGGAGGATGGCGGCTTCAGCCATGCGACTGGCGGCACCAACCAGATGGCCTCTGAGCAGGCGGCCTATGCCCTGGTGGCTTATGACCGCTACAAAAACAACAAGAATTCCCTGTACGACATGACCGATGTGTTCCCCAGCCAGCCCGGCGACACGCACACGATCCATGCCGAGGCAGGGGCAGGCGGAAGTATCGACCCGTCCGGCGCAGTTACCGTCGAAAACGGCGAGGATGTGACCTTTACTATCACCCCGGATGCAGGCCATCAGATCGCGGACATCCAGGTGGACGGGAACTCGGTGTGGGCCGGAGGCAGCACTGCCCAGAACGGGATGGATATTATCTCCGACAGCGATCTCATCAAGGAGACCGAGGCCGCGGAGACCTGCGCGGATGGGACGCATATCGGTGAAACAGTCGTCATCGGCCGGAGGACGGCCACCTGTACAGAGCCGGGCTACACCGGAGATACCATCTGCGGAAGCTGCGGCGAAGTGCTGGAGAGCGGTGTGGAGACCAGCTTGGCAGCCCACCAGTACACGAGCGGCTGGCAGTCGGACGCCACAGGCCATTGGCACATCTGCCTGGTCTGCGGAGAAAAGAGCGCTGTGGAGCCCCACGTATTTGAAAACGGGGAGAGCTCTGCCCTTTCGGAGACAGGGCCCGAGGGAGGGCCTGTAGTCCCGGAGACCGGCGAGACCACAGATCCTGAGTCTGACGGCGGGGAGACCGTGCCGGAGACCGGTGGCGAAGAAGAGACTACCCCGGGCACCGGAGACGGGGTGACGATCCCCAAGGCCGGTGACAACACGGCTCCAGAGTCCGAGAACAGCGGCACAGAAACCAGTTCTCAGGACGAAGGATCTACACCTGAAGAAACAGACGGACAGAAGGAGGCTGATGACCAGACAGGTGGAGAAGAAACGGATTCCGAGATAAGCGGCGACGCGCAGACCAAGCCCGCTGAGGGCAGCAACGCCGAGGAAACAGAGGACGAGACCGCCCCGACAGAAACCAATGATGAAACCGAGGAATGCCCTGCAGAATCTACAAACCCGGAGGACAGCCTGCTCAGCCTTGCCGGTATCCACCCAATGCTGCTCATGAACATGGGCAGCGGGCTGACCCCGGTGGATGCAGCAGCCCCCGCTACGGAGGATGCGGTCTGCCAGGTGTGCGGCTACAACGAGACAGTGGGCGGCACCGCCCCCTGTGACCATCACGGCGGCACGGCCACCTGCACGGCCCTGGCGGTCTGCCAGGACTGCGGGCTGTCCTATGGCGGCTATGCGGAGCACAGCTTCACCCAGATGGCCCACAGCGGCGGGATGCACTGGGCTGTGTGTGCAGACTGCGGCCTGGAGGGTGTGTCTACTTTGGCCCCCCATAGCTGGGAGCTAGATGCGGCAGCCTCCACGGAGACGATCGCCGTCTATGTGTGCCCGGACTGCGGTGCGGAGCGTACGGAGACTTCTGCAGAGGCTGTCCCCACGGAAGAGAGCCAGCAGCTCTCCAATGCTGCGGGCAAAAGTCAGACATACACGCTGGAAAACGTCACAGGCGATCATACCGTCTTTGTCACCTTTGAGGCCCTCACCCCTGTGATCGAGCAGGAGGTCACTACTGAAGGGGACACACAGACGGCAACGATCACAGAGAACGCGATCAGCGAGGCGGTCAAGGCGGTGAAGGAGACAAGCGCCGACACCATCACCGTCATCCCGGCAGAGGTCAGCCCCAGCACCCGCGCGGTGAGCGTGGTGCTCCCCGCCGGTTCGGCAAAGTCCATCGCCGAGGCAGCTGCGGGCCTTGCCGTCCAGACGCCCAAGGGCAATGTCACACTGTCTGAGGAAGTCCTGAGCAGTATCCAGGACCCTGGAGAGCTGATCATCCGTGTGGAGGAGACATCCATTCTTACGGTGGCAGAGCAGCTTCCCACCGGCACAGACCTGACCAACAGCACCGCGGTGGAAGTCACCATTACAGTGGGTGGCCAGGAGCTGACCACCTTCGGTGGGCATGGTCTGACCGTTATGATCCCAGTGGGCAGCAACTTCACGCTTGGCCAGCAGTATGACGTCCTGGTCATCAGCGACAATGGTACGGTGGAGACCTTGACTGGCCGGTGCGTCATCTCAGATGGCCAGCGCTATGTGACAGTTAGCGTAGATCATCTGAGCACCTTCGTTGTCTTGGCGGATGCCATGGAAGAGATCTACACCATCACGGCTACGGCCGGTGCTGGCGGCAGGATCGAGCCCGCGGGTAAGACCGAGGTAACGGCCGGCGGCAGCCAGACGTACTATATCACGCCTGATGAGGGCTATGTGGTAGATGACGTTCTGGTGGACTGGAGATCTGTGGGTGCGGTGGATTCTTACACCTTCCGCAAGGTGGATGCGGATCATGAGATCCGTGCGACCTTCCGGCGGGGAACGGAGATCCCGGACTTCGGCCCGGTCATCGGTTCGGTTTATATCAGCGTTGAGAACAACACCTACAGCGGTGGAGACTTCCGCGGCACCCTGGTGTCCGGCTGGTATGATCTGTGCGCACGGGACACCATGATGACCGGCGTGCTCAAGGCCCTGGCTCTGGACGGCTACTCCTGGTGGGGAACCGGCGCCAGCGACACCGGCGGCTATGACATCACCTATCTCTCCGGCATCTATGTGGACGAGAACAGGAATGGCCGCAAGGACAGCAGCGAGCCCAGCTTGGCTGAGTTCGATGGCGCTAGGGGAGCCGGCTGGATGGGCACCCTCAACGACTGGTTCGTCAACGAGGGCTTACAGTCCTTCCGGGCCAATGGCAGCGGCAACTATGAGCTGGGTGACGGCGATTACCTGAACATCGTCTACACCTGCAACTTGGGCGCGGATGTAGGAAGCCTCTGGGGCAACACAGATACAAGCCTGGATGACCTACGCATCAGCGGAGGGACACTTACACCGCGCTTTGACGGCGACACCCTGGAATATACCCTGAGCATCTCCGGCAAGAGCGCACGGGTCACGGTGACCCCCACCGCCATCAACAAGAACTATCTGGTCAAGACATTCCTGAACCACTACAACCGCGACTCCGCCTATTACAAGCGGACGCAGAGCATCACTGTGAAGCCTGGTGACGTCCTCTACATCGGCGTGGGCGAGCCCTCCTGGCCCTCCATGAACAATCAGGGCTCGGATGCGGTCAACTACACGGCGACCCGCTACACCATAACAGTGGTCAGCAACAACAGTGCGGAAGCGGTCATTAAGATGATCGAGTCTTTGCCGGAAATCACCTATGCCAACTACAAAACGCAGGCTGCAAAGGTAGCGGCTGCACGAGCCGCCTATCATGCGCTGAGCAGTGATTCCAAGGCAAAGGTGAGCCGGACGCTTCTGGACAAACTGGAGGAAGCAGAGGCAAAAGTAAAATTCTATGAACAGATCGACGACGTGAAAGAGCTGCTGAGGGCTTTGCCCAAGGTGGATCGGGGCAGCACGCCCAGTACGCGTCTGATTCAGCAGGTAAAGGAGGCGGCGGCAGCTTATAAAAATCTGAACGAGGAACAGAAAACGTATATCACTGCGGAAGATGCCGAGCGGTACGAAGCCCTGCGGCTTTGGCTGATTGAAACCGGAGCAGTAAAGCCCGACGAACTGCCGGTCATTGATGGCAATTTTGTCATGCCTGAGCTGGACGGGATTGAGATTCTTTTGGAACCCAAGGCGACCGTGGACAGCAATGGGAAGGCCGTTGCCACCGTGACATCTGCGGAGTTCAATACCCTTCTGGAGGAGGCTGTGGAGGCCGGCGCTACTCTAATCGTTATCGCACCCACCGGTGCGGAGCGGGCGACCGACATCTCCGTGGAGCTGCCCCGAAGGGCGCTCAGCGGCGTGATCGACGAGACGGATGCCGGACTGGCCGTTCGCACACACCTTGGTGAAACGAATATTCCCAACAGTACTCTAGCAAAGATCCTGGAAGAGGCGAACGGGCAGGATTTGACTGTCCGTATGGAGGAGCATCCATCTTCCGAAGCCAGAACCCTTCTGGCGAACAAAGCGGATATCCCAGCAGACCGCCTGGAGGATGCCAGTGTCACTGAAGTGACCATCACTTCCGGCAGTAAATCCATCACCAGCTTCGGCGGACGCGCTATTACCCTGCTCCTGCCTGTGAGTGAAAGCCTGTTCCAGACCGGTGAACGCTGTGTCGTGTACCAGATCAGTGAAAGCGGCGCGGTGGATGAGCAGACAGGACTGTGCAGGAGACAGAACAACCAACTTTGGGTAGAGGTCACAACAACATACCTGAGCACCTTTGTAGCTGTCCCGCCCATCCGGCTGCCATTCACTGATGTGAAAGAAAGTGACTGGTTCTATGACGCGGTGGTCTATGCCTATATCAATGAGCTTTTCAACGGTACCAGCGCCACCACCTTCTCGCCCAATGATACCATGACCCGCGCCATGCTGGTGACGGTGCTTTGGCGAATGGAGGGTGGACCCACGATGAACAGCACCAAGCCCTTTAACGATGTGGTAGCGGGAAACTGGTATACCAACGCAGTGGTATGGGCCAGTGGCTCCGGGATTGTCAACGGCACCAGCGCCACGACCTTTGATCCAGACGGCAGCGTGACCCGTGAGCAGATCGCTGCGATCCTGTACCGCTATGCCAAAACCAAGGGCTGGGATGTCAGCAGTGCATCCGGGCTGGGCGGTTTCCCGGACAGTGAGCAAGTCTCCGATTGGGCGGCCCGGGCTATTGAGTGGACTTATGCGGAAGGACTGATCACCGGCAAGGATGGCGGCCGTTTGGATCCTCAGGGCCAGGCAAGCCGCGCTGAAGTGGCAACGATCCTGATGCGCTTTCTGGAAAGTCGTTCCTGACGAATCCAGGGGCGCAAAAGCGGAAATCATGACAAAAAAGTGCGTGAAATTCGCCGCAGGCTTACCCCTCCCGTAACAGCCGGGGAATCACAGGATCTGGCTGTGCGGGATGGGTACGGCCAGGAAAAAGCAAGCGCGGGAGCCCATCCGACGGATGGGCTCCCGCTTGTCCTTGATGGAGGGTGAGCAGAAGATGAGATCCAGAGAGATTATCCGGCTGAAACAGGCCCTGTCACAGACAGCGGCGGAGGAGAGCGGGAAAACAGAGGATGCAGGATGGATGGAACCATCGCAGTGGATCATGTTCATGGGCAAACAGGCTCGAGGGGAGCTGTATGCGGCCTTCTCCAATGAAGAACTGTTATCTATTCTTCGGGAGACAGCAGAGCGTCTGGGACATAATCCCAGCAAAAAAGAGGTGTTTTGCGTCTACCGTGTATTTTTGATCGAGCGGTTCGGTAACTGGCCGAAGGCGTTGGTGGCTGCAGGCCTGAAGAAACCACGTAAGGAGCGGCGAGAGGCCAACCGGCGCCGGGAGATTGAGGCAATGAAGCGAAACACAAAATGGAAACAGTCCTTGATGCGGTGTGAGGAATGGCCGCATGGAAAAGGAACACAGGAGACAAATACATTGGCGGGAGATATTGCTGCCACAATCAGCATGGAAGGAGGAGCGGGATGAAACGAATCTGGAAAAGATGCGCCGCCGCACTTATGACACTGTCAATGGCAATAGGGATGAGTGTGCCGGCCCATGCCGCCGTGACGAATAGTGAGGTAGCTGCGGCTGTCCAAGACACGGCAAAATATGTTTATACTATGGTTCAGGATCCCCAGGTGGGATCCATCGGCGGCGAGTGGGCAGTTCTAGGTCTGGCACGGAGCGGCTATGAGGTGCCGGACAGCTATTATCAGGACTATTACGCCACAGTAGAGGAGTATGTGGAGGCGTGTGACGGTGTACTCCACGACAAAAAGTACACGGAGTACTCCAGAGTCATTGTGGCGCTGAGCGCCATTGGAAAGGATGCCCGGGATGTGGCAGGCTATGACCTGACAAAGCCGCTGGGGGATTATGAAAAGACCATCTGGCAGGGGCTTAACGGCCCTATCTGGGCCCTCATCGCCCTGGACAGCGCGAGCTACCCCATGCCGAAGAACCTTGAGGCGGAGACCCAGGCCACCCGACAGATGTATATTGACCGCATATTGGAGTGCCAGCTTCCAGATGGCGGGTGGAGCCTGTTCGGCGGGACAGAATCTGAAACGGCCAGCGACGGCACAGCGGATCCGGACATCACAGGCATGGCGCTCCAGGCCCTGGCCAAGTATCAGGATCAGCCCGCGGTGGCCCAGGCCACCCAGGAGGCGCTGGCCTGTATGTCCGAGCAGCAGAGCGATGACGGAGGTTTTTCCTCTTGGGGAACCGCCAATGCGGAAAGCTGCGTTCAAATGATCATTGCCCTGTGTGAGCTGGGAATTGACCTGGATGACCCCCGGTTTGTAAAGAATGGAAACACCATGCTGGACAATCTGATGACCTTCTACCGCAAGGGGGAGGGCTTCCTGCACACCCAGTCGGGCTCCGGCTCCAACCAGATGGCTACAGAACAGGGCTTCTACGGTCTGGTGGCCGCCCAGCGGGCGGCAGAGGGGAACAGCAGTCTCTACCGCATGTCTGATGCGCTTTCGATCCCCGATGCCGTGGAGACGGAGACGGCCAAAGGGCAGGGCCTGGAAGGCAAGGATCCTGCCGTGACCGCCCAGCCCATCACATCGCCGGGCAAGACCTTCCCGGATATCGTGTTCAGCGACCAGATCACAGCCATCGAGGCCCTGGCCGCTCGGGGTATCATTGATGGCAAGTCAGATGGCAATTTTGATCCTACAGGAAGCATGACACGGGCGGAGTTTGCAACCATCGTGGTGCGGGCTCTTGGACTAACGCCGGTGGATACCGGCGCCTTTGTGGATGTGGATTCCACTGCCTGGTACGCCTCCTATGTGGGGGCCGCCAGCACATACGCCCTCATCAACGGCGTGGGTGAGGGGCGGTTCAACCCGGATGGAACCATCACCCGGCAGGAGGCCGCCGTCATGGTGTCCCGCGCGGCACAACTGTGTGGATTGGAAACGGAAATGGATACGGCTGCAGTGCGGAATATGCTGGCCCAGTTCCCAGACTACATGACCTCCGCCGAATGGGCCAGAGCCCAACTTGCCTTCTGCTACCAAGAGGGAATTTTAAGCCAAACAGAGTTGAACATCCGACCTCAGGATGCCGTGACCCGGGCGGAGGTGGCCCAGATGCTTTTCAACCTTTTAAGTAGTGCCGATCTATTGTAAACTGAGAAGGGGGCGTACACGACCGTGATGAATCGGAACTGGTTTCAGAACAGAGACCATGTGGCGTACTGTAACGAGGCAGAGATTATTCCTCGTCTTTCCAGGGAACTGGGAATCAGCGATCTGGGGCAGCGGGTGGCGGCTTTCCGTGAGCACCCTGCCCCGGAGGGGGAGAACATCAGAGGGTGCAAGCGCACCACTCTCAAGCTGATGATCCCCAATCTGGTGTTTTCCGAACCCATCGACATGGGAGAGAACGTATGGATTTACATGGGTGATCTGTGCCCGGCTTATTGCCTGTATACGCCGTGGAAAAATGGTGAGGCGGCCAAATGAAGCTGACAAAAGGGAAGCTCATTGCCGCGCTGATCATTGTAGCCGTCCTTGCGGCGGCCTTCTGGTATGGCGGCAATGCGCCGGGGCTCCAGGGCTGGACGGTACGAGGGCAGGAGAGCGGCGCAGTCCTGGAGGCCTCACCGTCCGCTTCTGGAGCAGATGAGGCCGAAGTGTTTGAAGAGAAACCTGGCGGGGAGGCGGAAAAGTCCCCGCAGGCAGAGAGCAGCAACCCAATATGTTCTGAGCCACCACGGGCGAGTGAACCGGCTAACACCCCCGAGCCATCCCCCACGCCCGGCGGGCTGGATACCCGCCCAGGCGGCACAGAGGGAGGGATGACTGCCCAGGAAAAAGTGGAGGCCGCCGCTGAGCTGGCGGGAGGTTCCTCCGCCGGCGTGGAGCAGGGAGACAAGGAGTACTCGGAAGCCAACGGCATGGTCATCGATCCGGAGACGGGGAAGGATCGCTATCTTACCGACCCTGTGCCGGAGGGGAAACCCCTGCCGGTGGAGCCCCAGGATGTGGAATTCTCCGATGTGACCCACACCTGTACCCTCTCGGTGAGGTGCGATACCATACTGGAAAACATAAACTGGCTGAATCCAGAAAAAGTGGAATTGGTACCGGAGGACGGTGTCATCTTCCCTGCCACAGAGGTCACCTTTTACGAAGGGGAGAGTGTCTTCAACGTACTTCAACGGGAGATGCGGAAGGCTGGTATCCACATGGAGTTTGTGGATACACCTATGTACAATTCTGCCTATATCGAGGGAATCAACAACCTTTACGAGTTTGACTGCGGCGAGTTGTCCGGTTGGATGTACAAGGTCAATGACTGGTTCCCTAACTACGGTTGCTCCCGCTATCAGCTCCAGCCTGGTGATGTAGTGGAGTGGGTGTACACCTGCGATTTGGGAATTGACGTGGGAGGCTATTACGCTGCCAGTGGATAAAGATGTTCAGAGAGGAAGACGCTCTATGCCATATTCTGTCGAGGCATTGGAACAGGAAGTGTCTGTAAGCAGGTATCTCAAGGAGTGTGTGGATGTGGAACAGTTTCTGGGATACTGCCAGGCTTGTGAAAACTACGGAAAGCGATGGCCCTGCCCGCCATATGCTTTCCAGCCGCGGCAACTTTGGAAACAATATAAACGTCTGCACCTATTTGCCCGCATACTCTGTCCTTCATCGGACGAGACACTCACCGGATTGCTGAAAGGGATGCGAGCGGAAAAGGAAAAGCTGATGACCGAGCTCTTGGTTCTGGAGCGCAGAAAGCCCGGTGATCTGGCTTTGTCTGCTGGCAGTTGTGCCCTGTGCGGTGACGACTGCACGCGTCCGCACGGGGCACGGTGCCGACATCCAGAGAAAATGCGCCAATCCATTGAGGCTCTTGGCGGCGATGTTGAGAAGACGATGGAGCTGTATTTTCACCGCCCCATCGTCTGGGTAAAAAATGGGGAGGTTCCAAGCTACCTTACCCTCGTTGGCGGGCTTCTGCTGAAGTGAGTTGCCTGTCGGACACGTCAGGCTCCAGAAAAAGAGACGCTATGAACACGGGCAAACCGATATATATGCTGGGGCGAAAGCAGCGGAAGATTCACTTGCTTGGAAAACGGCATTAAGGACAGCTATGGCTATATTGCCGGCTGCTTCCAGAAAATTTCCAGTGAGATGGCCCGGTGAGAGCGGGAGGAGACGCAGTCCGGGCAGTAAACTTCATGCTCATGGGTACGGCGGTCTGCTGCGTCCCATAAGGGGGGATGTTCTATTCAAAACAGAGATACATTTTCCAGCTGCCATCCAGCCATCAATTTTCTCTATTTTGCGCTGGTCATTGGCTTCTCCATGTTTTTAATGCACCCGGTTTGCCTGGCCGTTTCCCTGGCTGCTTCATTGGCTTACGCAATCTATCTGAATGGCCGAAAGACTGTCCGTTTTTCTGTGCTGGTGATGCTCCCCATGATGGCGGTAGCCGCATTGGTTAATCCCGCCTTCAACCATGAGGGGGCGACCCTGTTGCTCTACCTCCCCTCGGGGAATCCGCTGACTCTGGAGAGTATCCTGTATGGGTTGGCTGCAGCGACCATGCTGGCAGCGGTGATCACTTGGTTCTCCTGTTATACGGCGGTGATGACCTCGGATAAGTTTGTCTACCTCTTCGGACGGGTCATTCCGGCCCTCAGCCTGGTGTTGAGCATGGCCCTGCGCTTCGTGCCCAAATTCCAAACTCAGTTCAAAGTGGTGTCTGAGGCACAGCAGTGCATAGGGCGGGATATTCATAATGGCGGGGTGATCCAGCGGTTGCGGAATGCGGTCACAACATTTTCTATTATGCTTACCTGGAGCCTTGAAAACGCCATTGAAACAGCAGACAGTATGAAGAGCCGCGGATACGGCCTGCCTGGCCGAACAGCGTTCTCCATTTATCGGTTTGACAGCCGGGACAGAGCTGTGCTGGGGTGGCTTGTGTATTGCGGAGTCTTTCTTTGCTGCGGTGCGGCAACGGGCGCCTTTACCTGGCGATATTACCCTACAGCAAAAGGCGCACCCTGGACGCCGCTGACGGTCTGCCTCCATCTGATTTATTTAGCTGCGTGCCTAACGCCGCTTATTTTAGATGTGTGGGAAGAAAGAAAATGGCGAAGGCTGTATGGAGAGAAGAAGGGGATATCTTGAAACAGACGATGAGCCTCCCTCTCTATTCCGGGAGTTTTATTGAATATCATGGCTGGGATGACATGCGTAGGGAACTGGCTCGGTTGGGATGTGACGGACTGGAGGGCGTATGGAGCGGCGAGGCTTTTCCTCCAGATTTACCCTCCGAACTGATAATTGGCTACCACTTGCTGTTCTATCCGGACTGGCTGGATTTTTACCGGGACAACAAAGCGATGCTCGTACGAAAATTTGGTGCCTTAAATACTGTTGAGTGTTTTTATGGAGGGTTGGACCCGGAAATTTTACTGAAACAGTATCAACAGGATTTGGAACGGGCAGCTTCCTTGAATGCAGAATATGTGGTGTTTCATGTCTCTGATGTCTCTATTGAAGAAGGCTATACCTACCGCTGGCTTCACAGTAACCAAGAGGTCATCGACACAGCAACAGAGATCATCAATTTAATTTTAGGGGAACGAGATTGGCCCTTCGTATTCCTGGTAGAGAATCAGTGGTGGCCGGGCTTCACCTTTACCAACCCGGAGGAGACTGCCCGACTGATAGGAGGGATTCGTTATCCCAAGAAGGGGATCATGCTGGACACCGGCCATCTCATGAACACAAACACCTCCCTGCGCACGCAAAGAGAAGGAGCGGCCTACCTGCGGAAAATGCTGGATACCCACGGTTCCCTGTGCAGATATATTCAGGGGGTACACCTCCACCAATCATTAAGCGGGCCCTATGTGACAGCATGCACTGGCAAACTTCCAACAGACTTGCCGAGAGACTACCTGGAGCGATTTGCTGTAAACTACAGCCACATCCTTCGGATTGACCAGCACCTGCCATGGACGGATCCGGCGATCCTCCCGGTACTGGAACGCATTGAGCCGCATTGGCTGACTCATGAGCTCTCTTCCCGGAATCGGAGGGCCCGTGCTGCGGCAGTGATGGCGCAGACGACATTATTGAGGGGAGGAGGATTGGCTTGTGGCTGAAGTGATGGAAGAAAGCATAAAAATAGAGCACCTGTCCTTCTCATATCCGGAGCAGGAGCGTTTGGCCTTGGATGACTTAAATCTGACCATCAAGCAAGGAGAGTTCTTAGTTTTGTGCGGGCCCTCTGGCTGTGGGAAATCCACCCTGCTGCGGCAACTCAAGACGGTCTTGACGCCTCATGGCCAGCGGACGGGCCTTATATGGTTCCGGGGTCAGCCTTTGGACACGTTGGATCAGCGGCTCCAAAGTTCTGCAATTGGCTTTGTGCAGCAGTCCCCGGAGAATCAGATTGTCACGGACAAGGTCTGGCATGAGCTGGCCTTTGGACTGGAGAGCCTGGGGTACGATACCCCAACCATCCGGCGGCGGGTGGCGGAGATGGCCTCCTTCTTCGGGATCGAGGGGTGGTTTTACAAAAATGTCACTGAGCTCTCCGGCGGCCAGAAGCAGCTGTTGAACCTGGCCTCCATTATGGCCATGCAGCCGGATATCCTCATTCTGGATGAGCCCACCAGCCAGCTGGATCCCATCGCTGCCGGGGACTTTATCGCCACCCTGGGAAAGATCAACCGGGAGCTGGGCACGACCATCCTGCTGACGGAGCACCGGCTGGAGGAAGCATTCCCCTTAGCCAGCAAGGTGGTGGTGATGGATGCGGGGAAACTCCTCTGCGCCGGTTCTCCCCAGGAAGTGGGCGTGGCCCTGAAACAGAGCGGACACGCCATGTTCCTGGCCATGCCGACGGCTATGCGGGTCTGGGCGTCGGTGGAAAACGATGCGCCCTGCCCCGTTACCGTGCGGGAGGGCCGCAGGTGGCTGACGGACTATGCGGGGAGGCATTCCCTGAAGCCACTGCCGGAGATGGCGGTGCCATCAGGATCGGGTGAGGCGGCGCTGACCGCCGAGGAGCTGTGGTTCAAGTATGAGAAGGATGGGCCGGACGTAGTGCGAGGGCTGGAGCTCTCCGTCCGAAAGGGGGAGTTCCTGGCGCTCCTGGGAGGCAACGGCACTGGCAAGACCACCAGCCTGAAGCTGCTCTCCGGCCTGCTGACGCCCTACCGGGGACAGGTGCAGATCCATGGCAGCCTTGGCATCCTGCCCCAGAACCCCCAGGCTCTCTTCGTAAAAAAGACGGTGCGGGAGGATCTTTTTGAGATCTTTCAGGGGAAACAGATCCCCCGGCAGATCCAAGAAGGACGGGTGGCCCATGTGACCGCCCTGTGCCGCCTGGGCCCGCTGCTGGATCGCCACCCCTACGACTTGTCCGGCGGCGAGCAGCAGAGGGCGGCCCTGGCCAAGGTGCTGCTGCTGGATCCGGATATCCTGCTGATGGATGAGCCCACCAAGGGACTGGACGCGGAGTTCAAACAGGCTTTTGCGGAGATCCTGCGGGTGTTGTTCCGGCGGGGTGTGACCGTCCTCATGGTCAGCCACGACATCGAGTTCTGCGCCAGATATGCCCACCGCTGCGCCCTCTTCTTTGACGGAAGTGTGGTCACGGAGGGCCGGCCCCGGGACTTCTTCTCCGGTAACAGCTTCTACACGACCTCTGCCAACCGGATGGCCCGGGGCCTTCTGCCCCGGGCGGTGACGCCGGAGGACGTAATGGTCGCCTGCGGCGGGGCCCTGTCTCTGGAACCAGCGCTGCCGGAGGACATTCCACCCCTGCCGGAGCCGGAGGAAAACAGCCCGGCGGCCAGGCCCCGGAAGCTCCCCTGGTGGCGGAAACTGCTGGCTGCGGCATCCGGACTTACGGTGTCGGTGCTGTTTTTGAAGGTGCTGGGCGTTACGGATCTGACTGCCTTAGTAACCCAGGAGGGCGCCACCGCCCTGGCGGAGGATCAACTGCGGCTCTATGGCCTGATGATCGCCGCAATGTTCGTTTTTGCCCTCTCCATTACCCGGCGCGCTCATCGGCCAGAGTATCTGGTGCAGACGCCAAAGGAGAAGCGGAAGCTGACAAAACGCACCCTGGCAGCCACGGTGCTGATCCTGCTGCTGATCCCGCTGACCCTGTATGTGGGCGTGTTCTACTTGGATAACAAAAAATACTACTTTATCTCTCTGATGGTGCTGTTGGAGTGTATGCTCCCCTTTTTCCTGATCTTCGAGGGCCGGAAGCCCCAGGCCAGGGAGTTAGTTATCATCGCGGTGCTGTGCGCCATTGGGATTGCTGGGCGGGCGGCGCTCTTTATGCTGCCCCAGTTCAAGCCGGTGATGGCCATGACCATTATCGCCGGTGTGGCCTTCGGCGGCGAGACAGGTTTTCTGGCGGGGGCCATGAGCATGCTTGTGTCCAATGTGCTCTTTGGGCAGGGGCCGATGACGCCCTGGCAGATGTTCGCCATGGGCATCATCGGCTTCCTGGCCGGAGTGCTCTTCCGCAAGGGGTGGCTGCGGCGGAGCCGC
Source organism: Intestinimonas timonensis (assembly GCF_900626145.1). Lineage (GTDB taxonomy): Bacteria > Bacillota > Clostridia > Oscillospirales > Oscillospiraceae > Intestinimonas > Intestinimonas aquisgranensis. The sequence goes on from NZ_LR130816.1 coordinate 1,077,239, forward strand.
GGGTCCCTGAGCGTGTTCGGTGCGTTGTGCGCCATCCTGATCTATGGCGGGATCATGAATCCGGCATCTGCCCTTACCTGGTTGGGAGAACTCAATGGTAAGATCCTTCTGACATACTATATTTCGGGCTTCCCCTTCGACTGTATCCAGGCCGCTGCCACCTGGCTGTTCCTTTTCTTCGGCGCCGAGCCTATGCTGGAGAAACTGGATCGAATCAAAGTAAAGTATGGCCTGGTGGAATAGGGAGCTTAAGGGGGAACCATCAGCAAGTATCAGCCCATTGAGGAATCTGGGTAATCTGGTGGAGATACGGATTACCCTATGCTGCCTGTACTAGGGGAAGCACGCCATTGCTTGGCTTCTTTATATCAAAAACCCGGTTCGTGTTTGACGAACCGGGTTTTTGGCTGACTCAGGGCCGGTATAGCCACAGGGAACTGTCAGCTGAAATGTCTGCGCTGCTGGTATGGCTCTCGCCATAGAGGGAGGACGGAGTTGAGCCAAGACTGCTCGGGATACCATACGCCCCATCTCCGTTCGGGTTTAACCTCGTATGGAATGGGAATGACCATATGTATATGAACCATGGCGACGCAATGGTTGTCTGCCTCGCTGCGGAAAATCCGCACATAAGTCTGGGCATCCTCCGGCTTGCCGGGCTCCACGGACTCATACCACAGGATCACAGCACCGAACCGGTACTCCTCCAGTAAAATACAGCGTTTTTTCACGGCTTCCGGTATGCGGATATTCTCTCCTCCATCGACGCCGTCAGCGACGTTGGAGCGGCGGCGGTGCTCAGCAGCGACGGGCGGGTCGTGGCCTCCACCAGGAACCACCAGACCCAGGGCTTTTACGATGTGGATGGGTCGGCCTATCTGGGGGAAGAATTGAGCGACAAATTTATGCAGGCGCTGTCCCAAAACGAGACTCAGTTTTTTCCGTTTGAGCTGGACGGTCTGCCTCTGTATGCCTGTGTCATGCCCATGGATGTGTGCTCGGATAAAATCGTGATCGTAGACACCGACAAGGGCGTCAGCGATGCTGTTTCGGGCGTGGTGGATTACGCGCATGTCATTGGAGTTATGTTTGGCGTGGTGTCACTGCTGTTTGCGGCCGCGGTGCTCTACATCAACCGCTGCTACCATCGCCAGCTGCTCCAGGTGGTGTACCATGACCGGCTGACCGGAGCGTACAACCGGGACAAATTCCTCCGAATTCTGGAGCAGAATTGGAGGAAAAACCAGGAATACACCGTAATATCCGCCAATATACGAAAATTTAAGTACATAAACGAGCTGCTTAGCCCAGCCCGGTCCGACCAGGTGCTCAGGGATATCTGCGCGGTCCTGAATGGACAGATGGAGCAGGGAGAGTTTTTCTGCCGGGATACGGCGGATACTTTTGTGCTGGCCCTGAGAACGCTGGACCAGGAGGACGTGCGCGCCCGGCTGGAGCGTATATTCCTGGAGATCAACCAAAGCTGCAAGAGCGTCCCGCCCAACTACCCCATCGCTTTCTACTGCGGCTGTGCCTCCACGGTGGACTGCTCTGATAAAGGCCGAAGCGAGGAACTGGTGAGCCATGTGATGCTGGCCCTCAGCTACGGGCAGGGCTACTATTATAGTAGGCCGATCCCAGCGGCGGAATTTACAAAGGCATTTTTGAAGCCCTGCGCCCCGCACGCCCAGCCGTGGAGCGATCCCGACGGCAAGAGGGAGGACGGGAAAAAGGCATTGGGACTGTGGCGGAACGTATCCCGGACCAGGACCGGTTAAGCGGTAGAGCCACTGCTGAGGTACGCGCCGCGTGCTGCTTATCTGAGGGGGTGTGCATGTGAACGCCAACAGACACTTGCAGTTGGGACAGCGCGATTGTGATTGCCACTACTGGGATCAAACAGACAAATGGATTGTGTCCGGTCACTGGATCATTGAGATGGAGGAGGGCCAACCGGCCCGTATGTACTGCGACGACACCGCGCTGATCGCCCTGGGGGTCGCTCCGGGTACATCTCCCGAGAAATGCTACACCATGTGGCAGGAGAATATTTTTTCCTCTCACGTTGCGGAGATGCAGCGGCATATCTGTGCAATTATGGCGGGAGAACAGGGAGACATCACATATCCCTGGAAAAGCCCCACCGGCAGCACCATGTATCTGCGCAGCATCGGAGTACGGGATATGAGTTACCAGAAAGGGGTCCGGCTGGTGGGGACCTTTCAGGATGCCACCAGTGTGGTTTTCAGCGAACAGATCAGCCGGCACGCCTATCTGAAGTCTGACTTTCTGCTCCAGATCCTGGCGGATACCTTTGAGGCCGTGCATGTGATCCAGTTTGACAAAGGCTGCGTCATGCCGGTCCGCGCTGTCATGCCGCTCTTCTGGAAGGAGTCCGGACTGGACATTGCGCGTTATCTCGGGCTTTTGCCCAGCTTTGTCCCGCCCAAGGACTGCGAAGCCATCGAGAAGTGCGTTGCGCAGCGCAGGGCGCTGGACAAGAATGGGAATTTCGTGACCAGATGTTCGTGGAATTTCAAGGGCAGCGCCATAGAGAAAGACCGCTGGTATAACGTCCTCATCAGTTTGGACCCCAATGTCAGCAAAGACGACATGATCATCGCGTTCCGCGATATTTCCGAGGTGGAAAACAACAAGCACGCCGTCAGTACCCTGAGACACACATCAGAGATCGACGGCCTGACAAAGGTGTTCAACCGCACTGCCATTGAGCAGAAGATAAATGCGCATATTTCGGAGAACACGGACGAGACCAGTCTGGTCCTGCTGCTTGACCTGGACAATTTCAAGGCGGTCAACGATATGTTCGGCCACATAGAGGGGGATAACCTCCTCATCGAAACGGCGGAAAAGCTGGAGCATTTCTGCCGCAGCACGGATAAGGTGGGCAGGCTGGGCGGCGATGAGTTCATTATCTTCCTGCGCTCGGTGAAAGAGAAGGACATTGACCCGCTGGTCTCACGGATCATTGAGCAGCTGAGGAAAAAGTACAGCAACCCTGAAGACGATTTTGAGGTGACCGCGTCCATCGGCATCGCGCATTACCCCAGGGACGGAGCCTCTTTTTCCGAGCTTTACCACTGTGCGGATATTGCACTGTACGACGCAAAGCGCAGGGGCAAAAACCGCTACTCACGCTACCGGGACATGAGTCCGGGGAAAAACGGGTGCCAGCCGGTCTGACGCCAAAATGCCGCTGCTGTACCGGAAGAAGAGCCCTTGCCCCAAGAACGATTCGCCGGCGCATGGAGGTCCTGCTGACGGGACGCTTCGGCTTGGGGTGAACCCCCACACGCCCTGTTGATTTTTTTCTTGACAACAGGGGGGCGGGGTGGTATAGTAGGACAAAACTTAATAACCTAAACCGTTGAAGCGGAGATAACGGCAACGATGCCTTTACAGAGAGCCTGTGATGCTGAGAGTCAGGCAAGAAACACGTTGTCAAATGGACCGCTGAGGGCGCGGGGAAATGTGGGGCTCCACAGAGTATTCTGCGACGTTGCAGGCAGACGTCATTTGCCGGGGATATGTTGGTATCCTGCTAAGTGCACGGGTCATGCCGTGAATCAAGGTGGCACCGCGGATAATGTGTTTATTCGTCCTTGACAGATCGTATCTTTCTGTCAGGGGCGATTTTTTTGCGCCTCCGGCAGAAAGGCCGGAGGCGTATTTTTTATTTGGAGGTGCACACCATGCAGATTCGCCCCACACTGGACCAGGTCAGGGAGATGGCTGCCGGCGGCGCATATCGCGTGCTGCCGGTGAGCTGCGAGCTCCTGTCCGATTTCACCACGCCCATCGAGGTCCTGCGGACCCTGAAGCGCGTATCCACCCACTGTTACCTGCTGGAATCGGCGGCCGGCCACGAGAGCTGGGGACGCTATACCTTCCTGGGCTTTGACCCCAAGCTGGAGATCACCTGCATGGGCGGTGAGATGAGGGTCGGGAGCCTCCGTTTCCCCACGGAGCGCCCCGCCGACTGTCTGCGTCAGATCCTGGCCGACCACAAAAGCCCCCGGCTGGACCACCTCCCGCCCTTCACCGGCGGCCTGGTGGGGTACTTCTCCTACGACTACCTGGGGTACAGCGAGCCGTCGGTCCGCACGGAGGTGGAGGACACCGAGGCCTTCCGGGACCTGGACCTGATGCTCTTCGACAAGGTCATCGCCTTCGACCACCTGCGGCAAAAAATCGTCCTCATGGTCAACATGTCCCTGGACGAGCCGGAGACCGGCTACCACAAGGCGGTGCTGGAGCTGGAGCAACTGGCCGAGCTGCTGCGGAAGGGGGAGAAGAAGCGGGAGCCCGCCGGGCGTCTGCTGGGGGAGGTGACGCCCCTCTTTGACCGGGCGCAGTTCTGCGGCATGGTGGAGCGGGCCAAGGGCCACATCCGGGAGGGGGACATCTTCCAGATCGTCCTCTCCAACCGCTTGTCCGCCCCCTTCGAGGGCAGCCTTCTCGACACCTACCGGGTGCTGCGGACCCTCAATCCCTCCCCCTACATGTTCTACTTCTCCGGCACCGACGTGGAGGTGGCGGGGGCCTCCCCTGAGACCCTGGTGAAGCTGGAGGACGGGGTGCTCCACACCTTCCCCCTGGCGGGCACCCGACCCAGAGGCAAGAACTCGGAGGAGGACGGGGCGCTGGAGGTGGAGCTGCTCTCCGACGAGAAGGAGCTGGCCGAGCACAACATGCTGGTGGACCTGGGGCGCAACGACCTGGGCAAGGTCAGCCAATTCGGCACCGTCCGGGTGGAGCAGTTCCACACCGTTGAGCGGTTCTCCCACGTTATGCACATCGGCTCCACGGTACGGGGGGAGCTGCGGGCGGACAAGGACGCCCTGGACGCCATCGAGGCGGTGCTGCCCGCCGGGACCCTCTCCGGCGCGCCCAAGCTCCGGGCCTGCCAGCTCATCGCAGAGCTGGAGAACAACAAGCGGGGCATCTACGGCGGGGCCATCGGCTACATCGACTTCACCGGAAATATGGATACCTGCATCGCCATCCGCATTGCCTACCAGAAGAACGGCAGGGTGTTCGTCCGCAGCGGGGCGGGCATCGTGGCCGACTCGGAGCCGGAAAAGGAGTACCAGGAGTGCATCAACAAGGCCCAGGCGGTGGTCAGCGCCCTGAAGCTGGCCGGGGAGGTAGACCTATGATCCTGCTCATTGATAACTACGACAGCTTTTCCTACAACCTCTTCCAGATGGTGGGGGAGCTGAACCCGGATATCCGGGTCATCCGCAACGACCAGTGTACGGTGGAGGAGATCGGGGCCATGCGCCCCGACCGCATCATCCTCTCCCCCGGGCCGGGCAGGCCGGAGGACGCGGGGATTACCATGGAGACGGTCACCGCCCTGGGGCGGGACATCCCCATCCTGGGTGTCTGTCTGGGGCACCAGGCCATCTGCGCCGCCTTCGGCGCGACGATAACCTACGCCAAAGCGCTGATGCACGGCAAGCAGTCGGAGGTCCGGTTCGACCGGGACTGCCCCCTCTTCCAGGGCTGCCCGGAGACCGCCCCCGTGGCCCGGTATCACTCCCTGGCCGCCGAAGCGGACACCATCCCGGCGTGCCTGAAGGTGACCGGGCGCACCGCCGACGGCGAGGTGATGGCGGTGCAGCACACCGTCCATCCCATTTACGGCGTGCAGTTCCACCCGGAGTCCATTTTGACGCCCGACGGGAAAACCATGCTGCGAAACTTCATAAAGGGGATGTAAGCCATGATCAAAGAAGCCATCGTCAAGATCGTCAATAAAGGGGACCTCACCTATGAGGAGGCCTACACCGTCATGAACGAGATCATGAGCGGCCAGACCACCCCCACCCAGAACGCCGCCTTCCTGGCGGCCCTCTCTACCAAGAGCGCCCGGGCGGAGACCACCGACGAGATCGCCGGCTGTGCCGCCGCCATGCGCTCCCACGCCACAAGGGTGGAGACCAGCATGGAGCTCTTTGAGATCGTGGGCACCGGGGGCGACAACGCCGGCAGCTTCAACATCTCCACCACCGCCGCCCTGGTGGCGGCAGCGGGGGGTATGAAGGTGGCCAAACACGGCAACCGGGCCGCCTCCTCCCAATGCGGCACCGCCGACTGCCTGGAGGCCCTGGGGGTCAACATCCACCAGAGCCCGGCCAAGTGCGTGGAGCTCCTCAGGGAGGTGGGCATGTGCTTCTTCTTCGCCCAGGACTACCACACCTCCATGAAATATGTGGGGGCCATCCGCAAAGAGCTGGGCTTCCGCACCGTATTCAACATCCTGGGCCCCCTCACCAATCCCGGCACGCCCTCACTGCAGCTCCTGGGGGTCTATGACGAGTATCTGGTGGAGCCCCTGGCCCAGGTGCTCATCAACCTGGGTATCAAGCGGGGCATGGTGGTGTACGGCCAGGACAAGCTGGACGAGATCTCCCTGAGCGCCCCCACCACCGTCTGCGAGATCCGGGACGGCTGGTTCAAATCCTCGGTCATCACGCCGGAGAACTTTGGGTTTGCCCGCTGTGCCAAGGAGGATTTGAAAGGCGGCACCCCCCAGGAGAACGCCGCCATTACCCGGGCCATTTTGAGCGGGGAGCGGGGGCATAAGCGCAACGCTGTGCTCCTCAACGCCGGGGCGGCCCTGTATATCGGCGGCAAGGCGGACACCATGCAGGACGGCGTGGCCCTGGCGGGGGAGCTCATCGACTCCGGAAAGGCCGCCGCCGTCCTGGAGCGGCTGGTGGCTGTCAGCAACGGCCCGGAGGTGAGCGCATGACCATTCTGGACCAGCTGGCCGACCACGCCCGGGAGCGGGTGGCGGCGGCCCAACGGGCCGTCCCTCTGGAGGATCTGCGGCGGCAGGCCTGTTCTCTCCCCAAAGGGGACTTCGCCTTTGAGCGGGCCATGGGCAAGGAGGGACTATCTTTCATCTGCGAGTGCAAACGGGCCTCTCCCTCCAAGGGACTCATCGCCCCGGAGTTCCCCTACCTGCAAATTGCCAGGGAGTACGAGGCGGCGGGGGCGGACGGCATCTCCGTGCTCACCGAGCCCAAGTGGTTTTTGGGCAGCGACCGCTATTTGGAGGAGATCGTCCGGGCCGTTTCCGTCCCCTGTCTGCGGAAGGATTTCACGGTGGACGCATATATGATCTACCAGGCCAAGGTGCTGGGGGCGTCGGCGGTGCTGCTCATCTGTTCCATCCTGACCCAGGGGCAGCTCACGGACTATCTGCACCTCTGCGACGAATTGGGCCTCTCTGCCCTGGTGGAGATCCACGACGAGGCAGAGGGGGAGACCGCCCTCCGGGCGGGTGCCCGGCTGGTGGGGGTCAACAACCGTAACCTGAAGGATTTTTCCGTGGACACGGACAACAGCCGCCGCCTCCGGGCCATGATCCCACACGACGTGCGCTTCATCTCCGAAAGCGGCGTGCGGAACAGCGGCGACGTGGCCCGGCTCCGGGCGCTGGGAGCCGACGGTGTGCTGGTGGGGGAGACCCTGATGCGGGCGGCGGACAAAAAGGCGGCTCTGGCGGAATTGCGAGGTGGCGTATGACCATGACCGGAACAAAAATCAAGCTCTGCGGACTGTCCCGTCCCCGGGACATCCGGGCGGCCAACGCGTTGAAGCCCGAGTTTGTGGGCTTTGTGTTCGCGCCGCGCAGCCGGCGATATGTCTCACCCCAACAGGCAAAGACACTTAAGAGCCTGCTCTCACCGGAGATCCAAGCGGTGGGGGTCTTTGTGGACGAGGAGGCCGAGCGGGTGGCTGAGCTGCTGGGCAGCGGCATCATCGACCTGGCCCAGCTCCACGGTGCCGAGGACAACGGGTACATCCGGCGGCTGCGGGCCCTCACCGATCAGCCGGTCATCCAGGCCTTCCGTGTCCGGTCGGAGGAGGACGTCCGGCGGGCGGCGGACAGCGGCGCCGACCACATTTTGCTGGACGCCGGCGCCGGCACGGGCACGGTCTTCGACTGGGGGCTGCTCCGGCAGATCCGGCGGCCCTATTTCCTGGCCGGTGGGCTGGGCCTGCACAATGTGGAAAAGGCGGTGGAGGAGCTGCACCCCTATGCGGTGGATGTGAGCTCCGGCATTGAGACCGACGGGGTCAAGGACCCGGAGAAAATGGCGGCCTTTGTGGCCGCGGTCAGAAAGGAAGGAAGACCATGACCAATCCCAAGGGCCGCTTCGGGGTCCACGGCGGGCAGTATATCCCCGAGACGCTGATGAACGCGGTCATCGAGCTGGAAGAGGCCTATGACCACTATAAAAATGACCCGGAGTTTAGCCGGGAGCTCACCGAGCTGCTCAATGAGTACGCGGGCAGGCCCTCCCGGCTGTATTTCGCCAAAAAGATGACGGAGGACCTGGGCGGGGCGAAGATCTACCTCAAGCGGGAGGACTTAAACCACACCGGCGCCCACAAGATCAACAACGTGCTGGGTCAGGCCCTCCTGGCCCGGCGGATGGGCAAGAAGCGGCTCATCGCTGAGACGGGGGCGGGCCAGCACGGGGTGGCCACCGCCACCGCTGCCGCCCTCATGGGCATGGAGTGCGTGGTTTTTATGGGAGAGGAGGACACCGTCCGTCAGGCCCTCAATGTCTACCGCATGCGCCTGCTGGGGGCCACCGTGGTGCCCGTCACTACCGGCACCGCCACATTGAAGGACGCGGTGTCCGAGGCAATGCGGGAGTGGACCTCCCGCATTGCCGACACCCACTACTGTCTGGGCTCGGTGATGGGGCCCCACCCGTTCCCCACCATCGTCCGGGATTTCCAGGCGGTGATCTCCCGGGAGATCAGGACCCAGCTCCTGGAAAAGGAGGGGCGGCTGCCCGACGCGGTGCTGGCCTGCGTGGGGGGCGGCTCCAACGCCATCGGCAGCTTCTACCACTTCATTGAGGACCCCCAGGTGCGGCTCATCGGCTGCGAGGCGGCGGGCCGAGGGGCGGATACCCCGGAGACGGCGGCCACCATCGCCACCGGAAGGCTGGGCATCTTCCACGGCATGAAGTCCTACTTCTGCCAGGACGAATATGGGCAGATCGCCCCGGTGTACTCCATCTCCGCCGGGCTGGACTATCCGGGTATCGGGCCTGAACATGCTCACCTCCACGATATCGGCCGGGCGGAGTATGTCCCCGTCACCGACGAGGAGGCGGTGGACGCCTTCGAGTACCTGGCCCGCACCGAGGGCATCATCCCCGCCATCGAGTCGGCCCACGCCGTGGCCCACGCCATGAAGCTGGCCCCCACCATGGGGAGGGAGCAGATCATCGTCATCACCATCTCGGGGCGGGGCGACAAGGACTGCGCCGCCATTGCCCGTTACAGAGGGGAGGATCTCCATGAGTAAGATTGCAGACGCCTTCGCGGGCGGAAAGGCCTTTATCCCATTCATTACCTGCGGGGACCCGGACCTGGAGACCACCGCCGCCGCCGTCCGGGCCGCCGTGGAAAACGGCGCCGACCTCATCGAGCTGGGCATTCCCTTTTCCGACCCCACCGCCGAGGGGCCGGTGATCCAGGGGGCCAATCTGCGGGCCCTGAAGGGCGGGGTCACCACCGACCGGATCTTTGGGCTGGTGCGGGACCTGCGCCGGGACGTGACGGTACCTCTGGTCTTCATGACCTACGCCAACGTGGTCTTTTCCTACGGCACGGAGCGTTTTCTCTCCACCTGCCGGGAGGTGGGGGTGGACGGGCTCATCCTGCCCGACGTGCCCTTTGAGGAGCGGGAGGAATTCCTGCCCTTCTGCAAACGGTACGGGGTGGACCTCATCTCCCTCATCGCCCCCACCTCGGCCCACCGCATCGCCAAAATCGCCCGGGAGGCGGAGGGCTTCCTCTATATCGTCTCCTCTCTGGGGGTGACGGGGACCCGGAGTGAGATCACCACGGACCTTTCCGCCATGGTGGAGGTGGTGCGGCAGAACACCGCCATTCCCTGCGCCGTGGGCTTCGGCATCTCCACCCCGGAACAGGCCAGACGGATGGCGGAGGTTTCCGACGGGGCCATCGTGGGCTCGGCCATCGTCAAGCTGCTGGAGCAGTACGGCAAGGACGCGCCCCAACAGATCGGCGCGTATGTGCGGAAGATGAAAGCGGCCCTCGGATAGGGGGAAAAATACAGTCCCGGCGGGGGAAGGCTCACGGTGCGCTCCGGATTCTATTGCGAAGCGCCTATCCAGGGTGTATACTTCATGGATAGAAATATTTGGAGGAGAACGGAGAGCCTATGTCTGTTCAGTCGAATGCTTCCTATTTTTTTGTTCCCTTTCAGCTTCAGGAGCCACTGGACTTTCCGGAGACGGTCCGGCGGCTTGACCGGTCCGACTGCTGGACGCCGGTGGGTGAGCGTATCCTCTATTTTATGAAATATGTGTCCGACAAGCTGGATACCGGCGATCCGGAGCACTGCCAGTGTTTCCGGTTCTGCCTCAACCCGGAGGCGAGGGGGCGGTTCGGTCTCTCAGAGCCGGACAGCGTGTACCACATCGAGCCGCTGCGGCATGTGACGGAGCAGGAGACCTATCCCTTTTACCTGGGGGATGTGGAGCTGTTTTGTTTCCGCACGTCGGTGTGCATCCTGGCCATTCAGGTCAGTTTTCTGAAAAACGACCCCATTCACATCTCCAGCGGGCAGTTCTATCTGAAAAAGGTGGCCAAGGAGAAGGTCTATCCCCAGAATGGGGCGGACAGCTTCACCCTTCTGGAGCTGGCCCGCAGGCTGATGGACACCCTGGGAGAGAAAGTCCCGCCCGTTCCCTTCTTTTTCGCCAATCCGGGCAGCGAGCGGGCCAATGTCTTCAGCCGCCTGGAGGTGCCGCCCCAGGAGGACTATGACCGGGAGCTGTTCTACCTGCGCCGCTGTTACAGCGAGGGCTATCTCTACCAGCCCGACCCGGAGCTGGACGCCAGGGAGATCTACCGCCCGGCACAGGATACGGTGTGGGGCATGTCCGCCGAGGCGGCGGTGTGCCTGGTCTGCCCGGAGCGGGGGAAGGAGCAGTTTCTTCGGGGAGCCTTTTACCGCAACTTCAAAAGTCAGTATCTGCTGATGTACGTGCTGCTGCTCCACCAGAAGTATGTGCTCTACCTCTTCCTCACCGAGGTGGGCACCGGCATCCGGGACGATCTGGCGCTGCTGGAGTCCTACCGGGAGCGGCTCTATGACTTCATGACGGACTTTGTATTCTCACGGATCAGCGAGGTACCCCAGTATCAGAATCTGTACGACCGCCTGCAGCATGTCTTTGCCCTGGAGGAGCTTTTTGACGATGTGCGGGAGCCTCTGGCCGCGCTGCGGAACCTGTAGCTGGAGCAGGACGCCAAAAAGCAGCAGAGGCAGGACGCGCGGATCAACCGCATGCTCTTTGTGCTCTCTCTGCTGACGGGATTTTCTGTGCTGTCCGACGGGCATGCCGCCATCGAGAGCTATGCGTCGCCCTACCTGCCGCCCCTGCTGGTGGAGGGACTTCAATATGGGTTCGCGGCTTTGGTCATCGGGGCGCTGGCCTGGGGGATCATCACCCCCCGCCTCCACCAAAAAGAAATCCCCGTAGCCTCAACGGTTACGGGGATTTTCTTACTCCTGCAATGGTTTGCGGTGTTTTTAACTGTTACACAATGTTACTTTGCGTAACACGATGATTGCACACGAAACTGCAAAATTGCACACGGGATTGCACACGGAATTACTCCCGTCCCATCTGGTCCATGCACCGCTGAATGGCCTGACGCTCCTTCTCGGTGGAGGCGGACTCCATCATCTCCTGGAGCTGTTCCATCATCTGCTCCTTGGCGTCGTGGCGGGAGTAGCCGCCGTCACGGCTGTAACCGCCGTGATTGCCGCTGTACCCGTCCCGACTGTAATGACCACGGACATAGTGGCGGCGGCGGTAGCTGGAGCCGCCGTCATAAGACCCACCGGAACGGGACTGCCCGCCCTCCTCCTCCAGCATGCAGATCTTGTCGATGTTCTTGATGGTGTCGGTGAGCTTGTGGACGATCTCCAGATCACCGGCGCCCATATCGGGCTTCTGGTTGATCTCCTCCAGCTCCATGCAGAGCTTTTCTTTCAGCTCGTAAAGTGCTCTCATGCTTCCACTCCTTTCACGCCGTCCGGACGACTTCCATGTTGCTGTTTGCGAAGTTGATGGCCTGGGCGCTGGTGTTGCGCATGGCCACCGTGACACAGCAGCCACGGGGCACGTCCACCGAGGCGGAGACGTAGATGTTGAAATAGTTCTCCACGGCGGCAGGGGTCACCGTGGCCACAGAGGTGGGCAGGGGCTCCCCATTGATGGTGAGGGCCGCCGTGATGGCCTCCACGGTGCCGCCGGCAGGGATAGCGATGTTGCCGCCGAATGCCACGCGGAACTTTGCCCGACACTGGTTGGTGAGCCCCCGAAGAGTCACCAGCCCAGCGCCGGCCCGGTGTACGATGCTGGCGTTGCCGGAGGCCGCCGTCTCGCTGAGGGGCGCATTCTGGCCGGGTGCCACAGTGGCGATCCCGGCGTTGGTATACTCGGCCATAAGATCCTTCCTTTCAAAAAATGTACGGCGGGAGCGATTGCCCCCGCCGTTGTTGTTGTGTATCGGCTCGGGGCCGAACATCCGAGAGATCCTCGGAAGCTGGATCATGCAGTTGTCAGCAGCCGCAGCCGTTGCCGCAACCACAGCCGCCGTTGCAGAAGTTTGGGAAGGTCACGGGCTGGGGAGGCTGGACCACATAGGCAGGCGTGGGGCACTCCGCGCCGGTCCGGCGCAGGATCTCCGCCTTGTTGGCGTCCATGGCCGCCATGAGGACGGCGTTCTGGTTGGACTGGCTGGCGGCCAGCTTCAGACTCTGGTTCTCGGCAGTCAGGGTGGAGATCTTGTCCTGGGTCAGGAAGTCCAGGATAGCTCTGGTGTTGGAGTTGTTGTTCTCCAGAATGTCCCGAGTGGTGTTCTGGATGGTGTTGCGGGTGTCACAGGCCTGGGCGGCCATGTCATAGCGCACTTGGCCGATGGCCTCGCGGGTGTCGCAGCAACACTGAGCTAGCTGAGCGCCAAGGCCGTTGAAGCCCATCTGGGTCTGATAGCCCAGATTGCACACGGCATTGTCCACACCGTGGAAGCCGCTCTGCACGGCCCCCAGGATGTCCCGCTGGCCGCCCTGGAGGTTATTGAGTGCGAAACCGTCGTTGATGTCGGCTCGGGTGGCGAAGCCCTGGAAACCGGAACCGCCAGCGTTGCCGCCGAAGCCGCCATAGCCGCCCCAGCCGCCGAACAGACCGAAGATAAGGAACAGCACGATAAAGGACATCCAGTCGCCGCCCCAGCCGAAGCCGGAGCCGCCGTTGGTGTTGGCGGGCTGTACGGGCATGGTCAGCACAGCGCCGCCGTCATTGGTAAGAGACATGGTCATTCTCCTTTTGTTGTATTTCAAAACCGTGGCCACGGATTTTGAGACTGAGTTGCATCAAACTTTCATCTTTGTCAGCAAATATTGAAAGTACACTTTGCTTATTTCCCAAACATCCCCCGCAGGCCCTCGAACATGCCCTGCATCTGCTGGGCCTGCTGCTGGACCTGATAGAGCTGCTGCTGGGAGATGCGCCCGCTCTGGACCATCTCCTGGATCATGGCGTTGGGGTCCTTGCCCCGCATCTGCTGCATGAACTGCTGGAACTGGCCCAGCATGGGGCTGCCGCCCATACCGCCGCCCATGGCGTTAAAAAACGGGTTCATTCCGCATCCTCCTTTTCACTCCTGCCCAGGGCGTCCACACGGGCCGCCAGGGCGTCCAGTTCGGCTTTCGTGGCGTACTCCACCGCCGGAGCAGCGGGGGCAGCCTTGGCCGTGCCCCGCTCCACCAGGTCAAAGACCTGCATGGTGGGCCGCCCGGAGGCGTCGGCCTGTTTGAGGTAGATCACCGGCGCGTTGGAGTCCCACAGGGCAACGGCGGAGTTGGGGGCCATCAGATAGCCCATGGCCTCCTGCTGACCGCTCACCCAGACCATGGACTGCTGGGGGGCGGGCATCTGGGGCGTGGGCTGGGGCGTGTACTGCTGCTGCCGAAGCTGGGCCAGATTGTCCATCATGGGCGGCTGCGCCGGGTAGTATTGGGGTACATATGGGTAGCCCACAGGTCACTCCTCCTCCTTGGTCCAGTAATAAAGCACGATCTCATGGGAGCTGTCCCAGGTGTCATAGAGGGCACCGTCCTGGACGCACACCACATGGCCGGACAGGGTGAGGATGTAGGTCCCCTGTCGGTGGCCGGCGGCGNAAGAGACATGGTCATTCTCCTTTTGTTGTATTTCAAAACCGTGGCCACGGATTTTGAGACTGAGTTGCATCAAACTTTCATCTTTGTCAGCAAATATTGAAAGTACACTTTGCTTATTTCCCAAACATCCCCCGCAGGCCCTCGAACATGCCCTGCATCTGCTGGGCCTGCTGCTGGACCTGATCGAGCTGCTGCTGGGAGATGCGCCCGCTCTGGACCATCTCCTGGATCATGGCGTTGGGGTCCTTGCCCCGCATCTGCTGCATGAACTGCTGGAACTGGCCCAGCATGGGGCTGCCGCCCATACCGCCGCCCATGGCGTTAAAAAACGGGTTCATTCCGCATCCTCCTTTTCACTCCTGCCCAGGGCGTCCACACGGGCCGCCAGGGCGTCCAGTTCGGCTTTCGTGGCGTACTCCACCGCCGGAGCAGCGGTNTCCCCCTGCTGGCGGTGGACCACCGACCCCAGGTAGAGGCAGCCCGCCAGACTCAGGGCGGCCAGCACCGCCGCTGCAGCCGCCACCGGTCGGAGCCGGTCAGCAGCGCGTGTGGCGGCGCGGATCTCCTCCCGGACGGTCTGCCACATCTTTACCAGAACACGGATGATGGCCCGGTAGGTGGTCAGGCCCGCGCCCTCCTCGCTCAGGATCTCATTCAGCTCGTCGTCCATGGGCCCCTCCTCACAAAAGCTGGGCCACCAGGAAGCCCACGGTCCCCGTGATGAAGCCCGTCACGACCAGGTCCCAGAGCCGGGAGGGCCGCCCTTTCAGGGAAGCCACGTCTCCGGCGATGTCGTCCAGCTTCTCCACGATGGTGTCCAGCCGGGTCCCGTTCACTGCCTGGTGCTGTTCCAGCTCTCGGATGCGCCGGAAGAACTCCTCGTGCCGCTGGCTGTTCTTCTGGGACTCCAGTTCAAAGTCGCCCTCCAGCCGCTTGACCCGCTCGTCCAGCTGGCAGGCGGAACAATCGTTGGGCATGGCGTCAGCCCCCTCTCATCACCTTGTCTGCCTCAATGGCCTTCTGGGTAAAGCTATTGTTCTTCCACCAGGCCGCCAGGGCCGCCGCAACGGTCCACGTTGTGGTCACCAGGGCGTTGATGGTCTCGTCATCGATGGGAATGACCTGGATGCCGGCCATGCTCAGACACTGGTTGAGCAGGGCCAGAAAGAGAATGATGGTGCGGGCGATAGTGCCCGCGCTGATGCTGTTTTTCATATGCGCCTCCTTATCGAACTCCTGCATATCGTTCCATCCACAGTCTATCAGAAACGTACTGCAAAGGGCAAATGCCCGCTTAATTCTGACCCTTGCTCATAAGATCCCAGAAGTCATCCGCCTGTGCCGCGCTCATTCCTGCATTCTGGAGCTGCTGCAGTTTGACCTCTTTGGTGATTCCCTTCCCCGTGGCAGCATAGATGGGGTAATAGGTCAGGTAGTCATCAATGCTCATGCCCCACTGCCGTATCCTTTCCCACCGGGCACGTCCGGCGTCCGAGAGCTCCAGTTGATAGAGCCGGTTCTTGTCCGCCGCAGAGAGTCCGCTCGACTCGATGGCAGCGATGATCTCCGCCTGATTGACGGAGTCGTCTCCGTTCCGGTCCCTATCCGCATCCGCATAGGTCAGCCAGGCGTCCACGGAAAGGCCGCTCTGGTAAGCCTCCCGGAGCTTGTCCCGACTCATGGCGGCTCCGTACTTAGAGCGGTAGGCCAGGTATTCGGCCTCGCTCAGGCCCAAGTCTGTGCCTGCCCGCTTTACCTCACCGACCCACTCCTCTGGCTGATAGCCGCTGTGGAGATCCGCCTTGGACACGGCGTCGGCATAGGTGTATACCATGTCCAGCGCCCTGGCCTTCTCTTCGTCCGTGAATCCCTGATAGACCCCGCTTTGGATGAGTTTGTCGGACAGATCATAGGCCGTTTGTCCACGCATGGTCGCGTATTTTACATACTGTTCTGCGCTTAGGTCGATATGATTTCCGTCCACGATGATGTACCGGTTTGCCCGGCTGGGTACCACCCCGCTCTCTCCGGTCTGGTCGTAGAGCCGCTGCACCTCCTCATCCACCGCCGTCACATTCCGCTGGTCGGTGTAGGCGGGGTTGAAAAGGTTTTGGATGGACCGGATGATGGGGTCTCCCGTCTCCTCCTGCCGCCCCCAGGCGTCCACATAGGGGATCTGCTGGTAGTCCCAGCCGGGGAGCCGGGCTGACGCCTTGCCAAGGGCGTACTGGGCATCCGTGGGGAGGGGGAGGTTCTTGTCGGTGTAGGTGGTCATGCGCACGTCCTCGCCGCTGCGCTCCAGCTGGCCGCCCAGTGCGGGGATGGCCTGGGTGAGGTAGGAGACGATGGAGGACCACAAAAGGCCGCTCAGCTTCTCGTTGCTGGCTGCGTAGGACACGTTGTCAATGAGGTCGTTGAGGGACTGGAGCATGGACATTTCCAACATCGGCTCGGAGATGGAGGAAAAAACGTTCTTGATGCTCTCCGCCGTCAGTCCGTTTTCGCCCAGGGAGTTCATGAGCTGCACGCCCATGAAGAAGGGCAGGGCCTCCGGGGCCAGCCAGTCCAGGGTGACCGACCCGCCGCCGGGGAGGTTGAGGGCGTAGGACTGCGCTCCCGTCAGGTCGTTCATGGCCTGCTGCTTCTCGTCGGGGTCGTCGCCGCCGGTGACGATGCCTTTGGAGGCCAGAAGGGCCCCCAGGGCCATCAGGGCGGAGCCGGTGAGACCGGCGGCAATATTGTCGATGGCCTCCGCAGCAGATATTTTTCCTGTTCGTACCTTGTGCAAGTCGCCTTCGATCAAGCCAATCTCGAATGGGTTTATAGAATTTAGAAATCCAAGGGGGCTGTACTCCACGCCTCGGACCAGGATGTTGGCCGGCGTCCGCTTGAAGGGCAGGACGGCCTCGCCCAGAGTGCCCAGAGACCGGGCGGTCCGCACCACCGCGTCGGAGAACTGGTTTTTATCGTTGAAGGTGGCCCTCTGCGCCTCCTGTCCGGCGTAGTCCCGGGCAGCGTTGAGCAGTGTTTGGTCCACCTGGCCGGACCGGAGCTGTTCAGCCGTGACGCCGTTCGCGTTGAGATAGCCGGACAGCGCCCCGGCGTAGGTAAGACGCTTGAAAAGCGTGTCCTCGGCGCTCAGCGCGGCGCTGTTTCCGCGTCTCGCTGCTTCCAGCGGCTTTGTCTTGAAGATCGTCCTCTTGTCATTGATGATGCTTTGCACGTCGTCGTACTTGCTGCCGCTCAGCACGTCCGCCACGTTGTTATAGTCCCTCCAGGCGGCGGCGTACAGCTCCGGGCTGGTGGCAAAGGACTTGGTGCGCTGAAGCTTGCCGCCGGAAGCGGCGCTCACGCCGGATTCGATGAGAGCCGCGATTCGGTCCTTGATAAAATGGACCGGCTGAAATCCCACGTTGCCGAAGACGTTCCGAACATGGGTCCTGGGATTGCCCAGCATGGACAGATACCGCCAGGCGTTCCACTTGTCCTTCCAGGTGGACGGCACCTGGTCGGCCACGTTCTGATAGATCTCCTCCAGCACCGCGTCCCGGCCGGCCTGGTCCGTCTGCTGCTCAAACTTGGTGATGAGGTCCGGGTCGATGGTGATTTCCTGCCCCTTCAGCGTTTTGGAAAGCGTTTTCTGGAGGTTATCCACCGCCTTCTGAGCGGCGTAGAGCTGATAAGTGGGCTCCAGCTTGCGCAGGATGGAGGCGGCCTGCACGGACTGTCCGGCGGTGGTCTCCATCTGTGCGTAGAGGGATAGGAGCTCCGCCGTTGCCTTGCCGTCCCCGGCGTTGGCGGCGTTCACCAAAAGCTGCTGTCCCAGGGTGGCAAGGTCTTTTGACACCACGCCCTTCTGGACCGCGTTGGAAAAGTCGCCCAAAGCCCGCTGGAAACCGTCCCGCTCGATCTGTGCAACGGCCCGGCGGATGGAATCCTGATCGGTCACGCGGTCATAGGAGAGCTGACCAGATAGGACCATGCGCTGGATTTCGCCCACCACCTCGTCGGGGATGGCCCTGGCCCCCATGGCGGTGGAGGCCGTCTTGCGGATCTTCCGCCCTGACGGGTCGGTGGTGGGCACGTCCACAGGCCGGGCCGCGTTGGCCCCCTCGCTGTTGTTGATTGGCTCTCTGTAAACTTGCTGCCTTCTCCATGTCTGCACCTCACTATCTTGGAGTCTGGGACACTCTCTGGTACTACTTGGTACTACCATGCACTTCCTCAGACTCTTATAGTTTGGCAGAGGCATTTTACCCTGACAAGCCGCCGACTGTTTTTACGCTTACGAAAGATTAGAGAATCCTGTCCTAAATCTATTTTCAAATAAAAACGGATGGTCTAATGAAACCATCCGTTTTTAAACATATTCTATTTGTCTGGCTTGATAGTTTGCTTAACCAGTTCGGCTTTTTGTTTCTCAATGAGATTTGAGTAGACTGCATAAGCAACATTTTGAAAATAATCGATATACAAACTCTGGTCACTTGCAGGCAAGGGGGCCAAACGTTCTATACCGTCATCTTCAAGCTGGTATGTTTTTACAATATTGATTTTCAAGTCGGTTTGCTTAAAATTCACATCGATTACTATTGTTATCGGGAGTGTCTTGTGCGAGAACTTGTAACTCATACTTGAAAAAATAAAACCTTGAGACATACATTCCTTTACAAAATCATTATTTCTTAACCCGTCACCTTTTAAAATCGCACTACTAATTCCCGAAAGGCGTCCGGTGGGTTCAGAAGCATCAATTTCGCCTGATGTAGTCTCGTCATTTTCATCATCAATGCTTTTTTCATCTTTGTTTACAGTAACATTAATAATGTCTGTTAGTTTCCATTCTTTGTGAGTGTACGCGCCAAAATTATCAAAGAAATCTACCTTGTGTGCCTTTAAAAGACTTGCTAACGTTATTCTTTTAAGACCAAATACAGCCTGTTCACTATCTTCTTGAATCATTTCATCCAGAAGTGTGACAAACTGTTTTGATTCCGACATTCCTTCGTGCCGTATGCTAACTTTAAACTTCTGCGAATCATCTTCTAACGGGGAAATGGTAACATCTAAAGTCACTGTTCGCGTTTCAGCAATTTTAATACGGCCTCTTTGGGGTTTTTTATATATGTACTGCAATGTTACGCTGGTTTGATTTCTTGCAATGTTTTTTAATGTATACTTAGTATTCGAACTACGACCTTTATTGACAAATTCATCTGCTATACTCGTCAGAAAATCTTCTTTGGACTGTTCGCTTTTAGGAGAGATTATGACAACAGTAGACTTCAAGTTGTTTTGCTCAAAATTCATAACCTCTTGCATCTGAGTCATAGTTGCAGAGCCAAAAAAATGATGGTGTATCAAGTCAGAAAGAGCCTCTGAATTAGTACATATGGGAAGGATACCTTTTTGCCGTAAAACATATTTGACACTTTGAGCGTTAATTAGTTTATCGTCTATTAATTTTTTAAGGTCATCCCCCTTAACAAAGGATTGAACTGCCATTATTCTCGCCTCCCTTATGACTCATAATAGATTCTTGATAAACGACGATTGTCCATCAGATAATATTTAAAAGTATCTTTTTCTGCGAACATTTTTGAAAAAGATTCTTTGATGTGATCTATGTCTTTTTCTGTTTCAGGATAAAAATAGAAATGAACTTCTTGATAACGATCACTTCTCGATTCTAATTGTAATTCATTAATCATATCCTGCAAATACTTTAAAGAATCATCTGTAACGTGCTCAAAACAAAACAGGGCCTTTATATCAACCTTTGTTGTAACGCCTTGGTTGGTTGCACTTTTAATATAGGATGCCAAGATGTAGTCGGAAAATAAATATGTTGGTGTGACTACAGGTGAACGATCCCAGGTAGAACCACCAATGGATGGATATATAATGCCAAAGCTATTTTCAATACTGTTTTGCTTAATTTTCGCGATTTCAGCATTAAAAGAATACCATTTTTCAAGCCTACTATTATCTGCAAGATAAATCATTAGAGGATGGCGACGTCTTGGAACCTTAATTTGGGAAATGCTTTTTAACGCACGTTCCATCTCGTATATGTTATCACTTGAATTATATAGTAAAATCCCACCGATTAAAGTATATTCTTCTAAATATGTAGTTAAGGCAGGAGATGTTGAAGCACACTCAATAGTATTACACAATTCCTCAACCCATAATGACAAATTACTCGGAATAAAGTTAGACCATTCGCGATGTTTGCATTCTATAATAAAGGCCTCTTGGCGTTTAGTGAAAGGATTATAATACCCTGCTAATATATCTACACCATGCGTTTTTTTGTCAGAAGATTTTGCGTTTTTATGTGCAGCTCTTATGCAGTCAATTTGAACATCTTGAGCTAAAATCTTCCATTCCAAATGCTCAAAAATAGAATTTCCATAGTGCTCTAATTTTTTCCCAATTCTTTGACTAAGTTCGCCCATCAATGTTCACCTCCATTCAGCAAAATTTGATGGAGAAACAATATTTCTTCATCGTCCATCGAGGAACGAGACTTATAAACGGTAACTCGCCCCTTTGCAGTAATTCGGAGTTTAATTGAGCTATTATCACAGTAAAGAATAATAGTCATGCTTGAAATTTTATCATTATATTTCTGAAGGATAGAAAAAGCATCTCCATACGATGAGAGGTCCACAGTAAAGTTGCCAACAATATCCTCCGTAAAGAGAAAATCTTGAAAGCACACTTTAGAGACTTTTAACTTATAACCTTTCAATTTTTCTAATAAAGTGTCAATCGTAACTTCGATACTATTAATGGAAATAGGCGCTAACAAATTCGATAGCTCAAATACTAATTTGTTTGCCGAAGTTTTGTTCCCCCAAATTTCCAAAAAACCATCCGTAATGCTGAAAGAAATAACATTTGCTTTAGGAACAATACGATATTCAAAAACTCTCTGCTCAGGGTTATAATAAGATTCTTGAGCATTTTGGACAATGACATATTCGCCCAGTAGTTCATTGGCGCTAATCATTTCCAAATTAAAATAGGTATTTTCATCTTCTGGATAACCTTTCAAGCGTGAATATATTGATTCTACATTGATTTCTGCTGGTGAACGCAATTCATATATAAAAATACTGCTGGAAGCCATCGAGTTACCTCCTTTAAAAATGTTGTCAGAATCTACAATTAATACAATTATACGACTATATAGAAAAGTTATCAATGTCATGGCAGGCAAAAGTTATCATCAAAATAAAAAAGGAAGGGCGACAGGAAAAACCTGCCGCCCTCGTCTTACTTTGCTACCAGCTCGGAGAGCTCCCGCAGCACCTTTGACACCTCGCCCCACAGCTTTTCATAGTCCCGCTTCAATCCGTCGATTTCCTCCGGGTACACGCCGTAGGTGTGCGCGTGTACGGCGACCTGATTGAGATTGTTGGAACAGCGCCTTTGCAGAGAGATCAATTCTTTTATGGGCGCAAGGTCAACGTGCAGGATATACCCGTTCAGAGCCATCTTCCGCACATAAGCGCCGGCATTGGAAATGCCCGCTTCGGCCATCCGCTCATGGATGGCCGCCAGCTCGTCAGGCGTCACCATGACGTGCAGATGGACATTCCGCTTTCGGTTCTCCATCAGCGTTCCAGATCCCGGCCCTTTCTGCGCTCTTTGGGCTCCTTCACTTTGTCCAGCGGCTTTGCGTCCAGCTCCGGGGGCGCAGGCGGGATGGGCGTGTTATTGGGTACGCCGTCGATCATGTTGCAGTTCTGCTCCGTGGAGAGCTCGGCGGTTTTCAGATAGTTGTCTTTTTCGTGCATGGCGATCCTCCTTCTATTCTGAACCTCGGGCCAACATGGTCCGAAGTGAGGTATGTTACGAAATGAGGGAGCAAACCGGGGCGGGATGGGTTGCAGTATTCCCGCCCCGGAAACGCCCTCAAAAAAGCCCGGAATATCAAGCCTTTCGGGGCGGCAAATCGTAACCGCCGCCCGGCCTTTTCTCCCGCATTTTCCTCATGCGTTCCCGGCTTTTCCGGCGGTTTCCTTCGGCCTTGCAGGCGTCGGAACAGTAGGCTTGACGGCCTTCGGGTAAAAATGCCCGCCCGCAGACCGTACAGGCCCGAAGCTCCGGGGAGCCGCCTTCCACGGTCAGCGCCGCAAGAAGCTCCGGGTCGAGGGGCAAGACGGCCTCCCGGAAATACCGGCAGTAAGCGCCCGTCCAGCATTTGTGCAGCATATAGCAGCCACAGTCCAGCGGCAGGCACAGGCCCGTTTCCCGGTCATAGTTGGCGCACATCCCCGTGACAAGGGAACGGATTTTCTTCTTCTCGTCACGGGTCAGCTCCCGGGCGTCCATTCAGGACTTCGGGCTACGATGGCCCGAAGGGCGGGGCTCCACGATCAGCGCCCGGAATTTCTTCCGGCACTGTTTTTTCCTGCCTTTGCACTCCTTGTAGTAACGCCCTTGTCCTTGACGCTGGACACCATAGCCCGCATTTCTTCATCGTCCCGGACCTCAAAGGGATGGTTTTTGAAGGCGTGGAGCTCGTTCAGCTTGATATATACGATCTGTTCCTCGCCACGGCGGGGAGCCTCCTTCGGCCCCTCGGGTTCTTTCGGAGCGGGAGCGGCCTGCACCGTGGGAGCCGTTTTTTTCTCCGGTTTCTCTTTTGGGGCCTTTTCCGGCTTTTTCTGTGCGGCGGCCTTGGGCTTCGGAGCGGCGGCCTTGTCCTTATCCTCTTTCGGAGGACGGCCCCGGCGCTTCGGCTGCTCGGGCTCTTTGAGCTTTTCCTGTTTTCCATCGGCCTTTTTCGGAGCCTCCGGCTGTTTTTTCGGTTTCTCCGTTTTTGCCGGGGCAGGCTTTTCCCCGCCGGAAGCTGCCGCCCGTTCCTCGGCTTTCTTTCCTTTCATAATTTCAGCGAAGTCATAGACGGACACCTGCGGGCTCTTTGCCTGCTGTTCCGTCTTTTTTTCGGTCTCCGGGGGAGTAGGCGTTTTCTCCGGCTCGGGCGGAGTTTCCTTGCCCGGCCCGGTATCCGTTACCGGCTGCTCCGGCATTTTCGTGGTTTTATCATCTGCCATAAGCATTTACCTCCTGTTTTTGGGCGTAAAAAAAGGGGCTCAACTTTTCAGTCAAGCCCCCGTGGGAAGTTCCTCCTTTCTCCGCCAAGATACAAAAATACCGCCCGTAGTCTCGTTTGGGCGGTACTTTGTGTAAGATTGGCAGTCCATTATTAAGTTTTTTATTATGTTCCCTTTGTACACCGTTGCAAGAATTGGGTACTATACTTCCATCAACAGTTGTGCCTTATTTTCCCCCAGGACTTGGGCAAAGGAAATGGATTGCAAAGAGTAATCGCTACTGGGAAATTGAATTGGGATAGTGAGATAAACATGATACATGATTTGATGTATATAGAACTGAAAACAGGGTATTCCGACGATGGCCCGGCATGGATCGGATATGTGAAAACCTCAAAGAGCAGGAAAACGATTTACTTTATCTTCGCAGCTTTGCGGAAAAGTATCAGCTCAATGTTGTGGGAGAATCCCAGGACGAGGCCAGCGGCCTGACCTTTGACCGGCCTGGGCTGAATGATTTTCTGGAAGCTGTCCGGCGAGGACAGGCCGACGCTCTTTTGACAAAAGATTTGACACGCCTGGGGCGAGATGTCATGCAGACTGCCTCATGGATCGCAGACTTGAATACTTCGGGTGTAGGCGTGTTTTCCGTCACGGACTTGACTCTCCGAGGGCTTTAATTACTGAATCAGCGTAAAATCCGGCAAAAAATCTCATAAATTTTTTTGTTTTCTCTTGACATTAGGAGACGATGGACACACGGGGACGGATGCCAACCGTGAAAATTTCCAGCGGCTTCTGGCTGATGTAATGAGCGGGAAAATCAACTGTGTTGTGGTAAAAGACCTTTCCCGTTTTGCCCGGAATTACAGCGATGCGGGGAGTCTGATTGATAACCTGTTTGTGCAGATGGGTGTTCGTTTTATCAGTCTTGCTGAAAATGTGGACAGCTACCTCAACCCGGACAGCGTTTCCAGCATTATTGTTCCGATTACAAATGTGATGAACGATCAATACTGCTATCAGACTTCAAAGAAGATCCGCCAGGTGTTTGACTATAAGCGACGCAACGGCCAGTACATCGGCTCCTTTGCTCCCTACGGCTACATAAAAGATCCGAAAGACAAACACCAGTTGATTGTCGATCCCGAGGCCGCCGAGATTGTAAAGCTCATTTATAACAAGACTTTGCAAGGGGAAACAAGGCGGGCTATCGTCTACCACCTAAACGATCACGGCATCCCCAGCCCGACAACTTACCGAAAAAATAAGGGCCTGCCCTATTCCTGTTCGGTATCAGACAATCCCATGTGGGGAGAGCGGGTGCTTACAAACATTCTTACCAACCCGATCTATACCGGGGATTTGGTACAGGGCCGCCGCCGTGTGAAAAGCTATAAGGTACATGAAATTGAGGCGGTGCCGGAGGATGAATGGGTGCGGGTGGCTGATACCCACGAGGCGATTATAGACCGGGAAACCTTTGAAAAGGTGCAGGCCCTGTTGAAACGGGACACCCGGACGGCCCCACGGAAAAAGGAGCTCCATCTGTTCAGCGGTTTTCTCCGCTGTGCGGATTGCGGAAAATCCATTACACGGAGCCAGAGCGGGAAAAATGTGTATTACGCCTGCTCTACCTACAAATACCGCTCCCGGGCCGCCTGCTCCATGCACTCAATCAAGCATGAGCGGCTGGAGGCCGCCGTCCTGTTTGCCGTCCGTCAACAGGTACATCTGGCCGTTTCCTTTTCGGAGATACTTGCCCGTATCAACTCGGCTCCAGTCAAAAAAAGCCAGTCTTTCCGACTGGACGATCTGATTGCCGCAAAGGAAAAGGAACTGGCGAAAATTACCCGCTACAAGCAGTCTCTTTATCAAGACTGGAAAGACGGGGAAATTACCCAGCAGGACTACCGGACGATGAAGGCTGACTATGAACGGCAAATAAGCTCTCTCTCCGATGTGCTGGAACGGCTGACCGCTGAACGGGCGGAATTGGCAAACGGCGTTGACAGCGAGCATCCGGCGCTGGTGGCCTTTAAGAAACACCAGAACATTGAAACGCTCAACCGGGAAATCCTCATTGATCTTGTAAACTACATCAAGGTTTACGAAAACGGCAATATCAGCGTGAAATTCAAGTTTGCTGACGAGTTCCGCAGAATTGCCGAATACATTGAAATTAACATTTCTGAAATTCCCGCCGCGGCGGGCTGATGCCCGCCACATCATTTCTGGCAGTGTGTTTTCCTAATATGAAACATTCATATGCTTGACCTCGATTTCAAAATTTTTGTCACATCGAGACTCACTGGTGTAGTAGTGGTGTAGTAGCACTACCTTCAAGCCTGAAAAACCTTGATATTACAGGGAATTTTAGAGATTTCTGCAAATAATGCCGTGACATACGAACAGTATTTTGATCATGGAATTTCCTTCCCAAGCCGGTACAGGCTTTCCTGTAATTTCTATGATATTTTACCATAGCCAAGGGGTGAAATCCACTCTTGATGCGTGAAAAAGGAGAGGAGGGCGGCATATAATGCCGCCCTCCTCAGGGTATTTCAGAGAGGATGAAATAAAGACCGTCTTGGGAGAAGGTGGCCTGGATGCCCTTGCTCTGGTAGTAGTCACGGATGACCCGGTACGCCCCCTCCTGCCGCTCCGGAGTGCAGCAGCACGCGCCCGGAGGTTCCAGACAGGCGGTGGTGGGGTTTTTATAGGTCACACGGTAGCGGATGTCCTCCTCACGCAGCCGTGTGTTGAGCAGGACGAGGTCCTGGTAATCGATATCCACTGTGGTCACATCCTCCTGCCCATCGGATATATGCGCCGGGTGGAAACAGGCGCTTCTCTTCCGGATTGTGATGCTGTGATGCGAGAAACAGGCGGCATCAGTCCGCAAGGGGGGCCGTTTCGTCCTCTTGGGGAGCGGATTCGGTTTCCGGGACATTTTCCTCAATGGGTGACTTCTCCCGGTGGAGTTTGACGCCCACGCAGCGATTGATGGGGGTGCCCAGGTTGTGGAACTTCTCCTCGTAGTCGGTCATGACGCCGCAGATCCCGTTGGCGTGGAGATCGCGGGTGACCTCCCGCAGCTCATAGCCCGCCTTGGGGAACTGGAAGAGGGACCACTCAAAAAGACCGCGGTTGTCAGTCTTAAAGTGGATATCACCGCCGTCCCGCAGGACGCCCCGATAGCGCTCCAGAAAATCCGGGTGGGTGAGGCGGCGCTTGGCATGGCGGTTGGTGGGCCAGGGGTCGCAGAAGTTGATATAGATGCGCTCCACCTCATCGGGGGCGAAATAGGACTGGAGGTTGGCCACGTCGGCGTCGATGAAGCGGACGTTGATCAGGCCCATAGCCTTGGCCCGCTCCATGGCGATGACCATGGCGTCGGGGACCCGCTCGATGGCGATGAAGAGGACCTCCGGCTCGGCGGCGGCGGTCTCACAGGTGAACCGACCCTTGCCGCAGCCCAACTCCAGCCGCAGCTGGCACTCCGGGGCGAGCAGGTCCCGCCAGTGTCCCTGCCAATTCTGGGGGTCCTTGATCTGATAGTCCGCACAACGCTCCATCCGGGGGATGAGGTTGGGTTTCTTCCGCATACGCATGGGGAGCACTCCTCCTAAAATTCTCATGATCCGGGTGACAGTCTACCACATTTTTGACAGAAAGTCGAACTTTTTCTGAGGCGGCTGAAAGGCCGGGCACCGTTTTATCCGGTACCCGGCCTTTCGGAGAGGAAAAGAGGTCAATCAGCGGCGGCGATGATGATGCGGATCCGGCCTCCGGCGGCAAAGCCGAGGTCGTCGTACCAACCGGTGAGGGTGTAATCGCCGGCGTTGATTTCAGAGAGGGTGGTGGCGTAGAAGTTGCCGGAGCTGTCCTTCAGGAGGACCTGGACATCCTCCGCCAGGGCATATTTCCGGTTTCCTGCCATGGCATAGAGATCACTGAGCTCGGTGAGTGTCACATCCTCGAGCTGCTGGAAGTTCTTAACTGCGCCGTCCTCATAGAGAAGGGCGGCACCGCCGATAGAGATATTATAGATGGTGCTGCCGCTGAGGGTCTGGCTCTGGCCATCCAGCAGGTAGCGGTAGGTGCCGGAGGTGTTCATGTCCATAGAGCTGCTGGCGGCGGAGGTGACATAGACATAGTCCAGCGTATCGCCGGTGACCTCGTTGAGAATGAGACGGTCGATGTCGCCGTTCTTATCCAGGGAGTAATAGCGCACATCCTCCTTGTCCAGGGTGACACCGGCGATGCGGGAGGGATAGATCCGGGCGTAGAGTAATCCACCTCACCGTTGGTGATGGTGTATCCCAGGGTGGTGCCGTATGTCAACATGCCCATCTCCCAGGGCCTGATCCTGGACAACGCCACCGACGCCGTCACCGAGCTGATGACCACCTCGGAGTCTGCCTTCAGCAAGATCGCCGGCTATGATTTGGATACCTATGAGAAGGAGGAGGGCGACATCGACGGGCCCTTCGCTGTGGCGGTCTCCATCGCCTGTGACAACGATGGGCAGATCGTCTGGTTCTCCTCCTCTACCTTCCTGGAGGATATGTACAACGCCTGGTCCGCCGGTTCCAATTCCGACCTGGCCATGAATGCCCTCTCCTCCCTCATCGGCGAGCGCGAGGCCATGGCCATCCGCAGCAAGTCCCTGAACTACAATTACCTGAGCATCAGTGACTCCACCGCCTCCCTGCTGAAGGTGCTCATGATCGGCGTCTTCCCCCTGGGCTACCTGTGCATCGGCATCGGTGTCATCCTGAAGAGAAGGAGGAAGCAGAATGAAGCGGGCTAAACGGATCTATGTCCTGCTGGGTGTGCTGGCGGTGGTCTGCGTGGCGGCTTTCGCCGTGGTCCACTACCAGGAGGAGCAGGAGCGCATCGCCAATACGGACGAGGTCATCCTGGAGCTGGATACCGATGCTGTGGAGTCCCTCTCCTGGAGCTACGACGACCAGTCCCTGGCCTTCCACAAGGACGAGCACTGGATCTACGACGATGACGAGGCATTCCCCGTGGATGAGGAGAAAATCAACGCCCTGCTGGAGCAGTTCCAGGCCTTTGGGGCCTCCTTTATCATCGAGGACGTCACTGATTATGGCCAGTATGGGTTGGATGACCCGGCATGTACCATAGACATCGCCACGGCCGATACAAGCTATGAGATCCAATTGGGCGATTTCAGTACTATGGATTCCCAGCGCTATGTCTCCATCGGGGACGGGAATGTCTACCTGGTCCAGAACGACCCCATGGACTCCTTTGAAATCACCATCCGCGACCTGATCGACAATGACGAGACCCCGGACTTCGACCAGGTGTCCTCCATCCAGTTCTCCGGCGAGGACAGCTACGAGGTGGTCTGTCAGGAGGAGAACACCTATACTGCCTGTGCCGACGACCACCATTTCGCTCAGGAGGGCGATGCCTGGCTGCCTTTGGATACCAGCCGGGTGGAGAGCTATCTGAGCACCATCAGCAGCCTGGCCCCCGACGACTATGTGACCTATACCGCCGGGGAGGAGGCTCTGGACGCCTTCGGTCTGGACGACCCCGAACTGACGGTCACCGTGCAGTATACCGCCGAGGATGAGGATGAGGATGGGAACCAGACTGAGGAGACCTTCACCATCAGCGTCAGCCGGGACCCGGCGGAGCGTGAGGCTGCCGCGGCAGAGACGGAAGAGGCCGATACGGAGGAGACCGAGGAGGACATCACCGCCTATGTCCGCATCGGCGACTCCAAGATCGTCTACCAGATCGCCGGCACCAGCTATGAGAAGCTGATGGCGGCCGGATATGACGACCTGCGTCACCGGGAGGTGTTCGCAGCTGACTTCGACGATGTTACCGGCCTGGAGATCACCCTGGAGGGGAGCACCTACCAGATCACCTCGGAAGGGACAGGGGACAATAAGACCTTCTCCTATGGGGAGGAGGAGCTGGAGATCGGCGATCTGCAGAGCGCTCTGGAGAGCCTCACCGCCGCCAGCTTTACGGAGGAATCCCCCGACCAGAAGGAGGAGATCAGCCTCACCGTCACCCTGGACAACGAGAACGTCCAGGAGATCCAGATCCAGCTCTACCGTTACGACGGCGAGCAGTGTCTGGCTGTGGTGGGTGGGGAGCCGGTCTCCCTGGTACCCAGGTCCTCTGTGGTGGACCTTATCGAGGCAGTCAACGCCATCGTGCTCTGACCGAAAACAAAAAAGTGGAGAGGGGACCGCCCTACGGCGGTCCCCTCTCCACTTTTTGCCTTTACCAGATCGGGCGCCTGGCTTGCAGGCGTAGAAGTTGACGGGTGGTCTGCATACAGCGCTGCGTGTGGTATTCCAAGTACCGCTTTTTGGCGGCGCGCTGTACCTGCTGCTCTTCCTGAAACGCCCGCCAGTGGCCGCAGCTCTTGTGGCATCCAACGCAATACATCGCACAGGTGTTTTGACAGGGAAGCATATTCAGACCACTCCAATCCGGACGCGGCTTTCGTCCGTTCCTGGGTACAGTATATGCTTCTCTTTTACGCCGCACTACCGTGTCTGTGTAAAAACTTAGTCAAGCTCCTGGGGAGCGGAGCAGGGGATGACAGAAACCAAATCGAAGTCTAGCACAGTGGATTCACTTTGGAGAGAATGGGAGAGAGCTGACGGATGACAATTTTTGTGCGTAAGCATAAAAAAGCGTGGTCGCAAAGCGGACTTTGCGACCACGTGAAACGGGTGAATGGTTTCGAGGATAAGCCTTTAAGTCTGCACCTAGAACCAAATCGCAACCCAGCGCAAGCGGTTGCGATTTGGAAAGGAGGAGCAAGGGAGCGGGCGGATGGCGCTTTTTTGTGCATGAGCATAAAAAAGCGCCGGAGCAAAGCGGACTTTGCTCCGACGTGGTGACCCAGCGGGGATTCGAACCCGGGATAAAAATTCGATATATCGACTGCGGCTCTAAGAACTTCCTTGTTCCGTGTGTAAAATCGTGTGCAAAATGCCTTCGAAGTAGTTATTGACCTTTTCCGCTGCCTGCTGGGCCTCAGCCTGCATGGTGTGCTGGTAGATGGTCTTGAGCATGTTATCCGTACTGTGCCCCATGCGCTCCTGGGCGTACTTATTGGGGACGCCCAGGGCCAGCATGACGGAGGCATTGATGTGCCATTACGGTATAATAACGACAAACGGAAAAAGCCTTGATTTTCAAGGGGTTTCAGCGTTTGTCGCCGTCTATTCAATTCCTTTTCCCAAGTTGAAATATGGCGAGAAAATTGACGAAAAAAGGAGGCTGTTACATTAACGACAAAACTGAATAGTGCCAGCGGTCCGGCATTTTGCCTGACCGCTGATTGCCGTGGGCGTTTCATCTTATTAGGTGGACGCCCTTTTTTCATGCAGATTTTTAGAAGAAAGGAGCCACACGTGGAACTGAACGAAATGGAAAAAAAGATGCTCTTTCAGGCCGAAGGAGACTGTCAGGCAAAGGTCCTGAATGAGCTTTACATGACCGTGCGCTACTCAAACAATTCCGAGCTGCGGGAGACAGCGGAAAGCCTTATGGCAAAGGTGCGTGTCCTATCGGATCGCGAGTGCATGGATTTGGTGCGGGACATTCAGAAAAATTACCGGCTGCCCTACCCGCCCCGGACCATCGGGGAAAGGATCGCCGAGGCCAGGCAGCAGTCCGGCGCAGAGAAATTAAAAGGACATGACATTATGGGGCTGGAACGGTTTGACCCTGAGGTAAAGCACATGATCGTCTTTGATGTGCTGTCCTATGCTTCCCCTGTTGGGGACAAGGGCGATAAGATGCGCCTGTTTCTTACGGAGGCCGGCTATCAGAAATTCTTAGAGAGCCAGGAACGGGGTGAAGTCAAACTGAAAAACCATGCGAAGGTCTCAGGCGGCCATCTCCATTATGACCGCAGGGACCGCGTTTTGTAACGGAATAACCGAAGAAAGGAGGCTGTGAAATGGCTGTATTCCGTGTAGAGAAAACGAAGGACTTTACGGTTATGAGCAATCACCACCTGCGCAATACGGAACTGTCCTTAAAGGCGAAGGGGCTTCTTTCCCTTATGCTGTCGCTGCCGGAAGATTGGGATTATACCACAAAGGGGCTGGCCCACATTTGCAGGGATGGCGTGGATTCCATTACTACCGCCCTGAAGGAGCTGGAGCGGCACGGGTATCTCACCAGGCAGCGCCTCCGCTATGAAAACGGACAGTTGGGAGATATTGAGTATACGATCCATGAAAAGCCCGCAACTGGCGTAAAACAAGGTGTTCCACCTAAACGGGAAAATCCAAGACAGGTAAATCCAAGACAGGCAAAACCTGAACAGGCGGAACCTGAACAGGAAAATCCCGCACAATTAAATACTGATCCACAAAGGACTAAAAAATCAAAAACGGATATATCAAGAACACATCAGTCAATCTATCCGGCAGAGCCGGAAACGGCAGGCCGCCAGGATGGGATTGATAGGATGGATATGGCAGAGGCATATCGAGAAATTATCAAAGAGAATGTTGAGTATGATTTCTTGGTTCCCCGATATGGGAGGGAACGCATGGACGAGACTGTGGAGCTCATGCTGGAAACGGTGCTGTCAAGACGGTCATATATCCGCATTGCCGGAGATGACTTCCCACGGGAGGTTGTCAGGAGCCGGTTCTTAAAGATCAATTCCGGCCACTTGGAGTATGTCTTTGACTGTATCGACAAGAATGTTACGAAAGTCAACAATATCAAGGCTTATCTGCTGGCGGCGCTGTATAATGCCCCGGCAACGATGGATAGCTATTACCGTGCGGAGGTCAACCATGACCTGTACGGCTGTTAGGCGCTTTCGGGCGTCTTTTTCATATCATCGCAGGAAGGAGGCGAAGCACGATGAATCAGAAATCCGTGCCGGCACCATGCCGGGCGTAACCCAGGAACAGATTGAACAGGCACGTGAGTCTGACCTGTTTGCGTATATACAGTCCCATGAACCAGGAGTACTCAAACGGGATGGAGCAAACTACCGGCATAAGGAGCATGACAGCCTGGTCTATGTTACCGGAAAAGATTACTGGTATTGGAATAGCCGGGGACGCAGGATCAACGCCCTGGACTATTTGATTGAGATTCGGGGGTATGGTCTGGTAGATGCGGTGAACCGGCTGATTGGCGGGGATATTCAAAGGGAATCGTCTTACCGGAAATCGGCAGCTACAAGTCCTCCGAAAAAGGAACCGGAAAAAAAGCCTTTTTATCTTCCCTGGGCCAGAAGATGTGCTACCTCTGCTGTTTCGTATTTACAGCGGCGCGGGATCAGCTCGGATGTGATCCGCCGGTGCTTTCGGAACGGACTTTTCTATGAGGCCCGGTATCATGGCGAACCGGTCTGTGTGTTTGTCGGGAAGGACGACGCGGGGAAAGCGAAGTTTGCCTGTATGCGCAGTATCACCGGCAATCTCAGAAAGGATGTTTACGGCAGTGACAAGGAATTTAGCTTCTGCTACCCGCCACGGAATCCGGGCAGCCGCCATGTGGCTGTTTTTGAAGCCCCCATTGATGCCCTTTCCCATGCCACGCTGCAGGATCTTGAAGGCTGGAAATGGGATGGCTACCGCTTATCCCTGGGAGGCACTTCCCATGTGGCGCTGACCGCATTTCTGGAACGCCACCCGGAAATAAAGCGGGTCACGCTTTACATGGACAATGATTTTGGCGGCCTTACCAATGCCCGGAAAATCAAAGCCATGCTCCATGAGGATCAGCGTTTTAAGCATATCCGGGTAGGCGTCAACCCACCCCGCATCGGAAAGGACTATAACGAAAAGCTGCTATATACCAGGGAACAGATCAGGGACCGCCAACTACAATGCCGCCAGAAACAGGCGGCAGTTTCAATTTAAGGGGGATTTTGGTATGAATGAAGCACAGCAGATTTGCTTTACGGACAGCGCGGGAAAGGCGCTGTTTTCGATTCCTGATAATGGCCTTCTCTGTCTGCACTATGGGAATGGAGACCGGCATTTTTCTCTTTGCCGGCGTCTGGATCAGACCCATGCGGAGATTGACGGCGTGAAATATTCCCTTCGGGAATTTTCCCGGAGGATGGAACACAACAAAATCAGTTTTGCCCCGGCTTAACAGCGGGGCCAGAATAACAGGAGGTTTTCACTATGACGAAAACAGAAAATACCGCTTTGCAGATGATCGCCGAGGCCGCCCGGTGCCCGGAATATGGCCCCGATATGGTTAAGGCTCTGATGAAAAAATTGGATATGAATGAAAAGGGCTTTGCACTTCTGATGAATGTTACGCCCTCTACCGTCCGGTTCTGGACCAGCGGCGCCGTTCAGCCCAGCGGTACGGCGAAACGCCTGATGCAGATTTATGAGACCGGGCCGGAAATCGTAAGTAAGATTGCCGGCGGGCAGCACCCGGAGAATGGGAGGGATTCATAAATGGCAGAGGAAATCACACAGCCTGTCGATGCGATGGAACAGCCCATTGCTGAAAATGAACAGGTGAAAGCGCTGCTTGCGCTCCTAAAGGAACACAACGCTGCGGGTTATGAGGACTTTGCGCAACTCATTGAATCTGTCACAACGATGGAAAGCCGTCTCTCCGCTGCACTTGGAGAACTGGAGGCTATGCGGGAGGATTTGCTGAAAATGCAGGATCATTCCCTGAAAGCCTCCCTTCAAAAGACCTGCAAGGCATTGGAGGCGAATGTCACTTCCATGCAGCAGAAATTATCGGAACTGAAAGGCCGGATCGTTGAGGGATGCAAGCATATCCTGGCGGATTTTAAGGAACGCGGTGTTGCTGCCCTGAATGGGATCACCCATTTTCTTCACCTGAAACCGGCATTAGAAACGATTTACCAGGGGGCGGAAAATCATCAGCAGGCCAGTAACCGGGCAATGGCAAAGATTGACGCCTTTGTGTCCGAGTACCACGAGGCTGGGAAACACCTGAAAAATATGCGCCTGGCGCTGATGGGAAAAGAGCCGGTTCAGGAGGCAAAGACCGGTGGTGAGATTGCCCAGTATGTCAAGGCTCCTTACCGCGCCAGCCGTGCGTGCATGGGGACAGTGAAAAAGAGTGCGGAAAAAGCACTGGACATGTTGGAGAGATTGGAACAGTCCGCAGAGCGCCGTCCCTCTGTTTTGAAAGCCATGCGGGAGCAGGCGGCAAAAGTGGAACCGGCGAAAAAGCAGCCGGCTCCTTCCCGCGACAAGGACAGCCGGTAAATTATCAGGTTCAGAGTGAAAGGAGGAATTTGATTGAACAATGAACCGCTTCCGCAGATTCATTTGATCCGCGACACGGACCTTATTACATTTGCTTATGAGCTCCATATCTTCGCGGGCGACTTCCTGCGGGAATCAGAATTTAATATACATTCCCTGGTGACGAATACCGGAACGGATTCGGTTGCCATTATGGGGAAAAACCACATGTGGCTGTCGGATGCCCTGCACGCCTACTGTTCCACGGCAGACCTCCACCAGATGATTTTTACAACGGAATATATCGGGGCAAGGGCTTTCCTGTTTCACACGGACCGGAAAGAGGATGGCCGCCTGTACGGTGACGTTATGATGCTGGACTTAGATACGCTGCGCCAGGACGTGAAAAGAAATACTCTCTCCCCTTATGGTGTTGACATATATCGCCCAAATGGACGCATGGAAACAGTCAGCCTTGAAAAAATGGCACTCTATGGAGCTCTGCGAAAAAGACGCCTTGAAAAGCTGGGGGTTCTGCTACAGGCCGGAGCAGGTCACAGAATGGCAGCACCACTATTCCGGTATGTTCAGCCAGTGGAAGGAGCAGGCGTTTTCCTACATGGCTCAGGATTTGGAGGAACTTCTGAACGTCGGCTATATGGAGGCGGCACAGAATCCCGATACAGACATGTACCGCATACCGTTGGGTACGGCCCGGCAGATGCTTCTTTATGATGAAGCGCCGGTTTACCGGCTTCTCCCTTCCGGTCCGGAAAAGATACCCCCTATTGCGGCGGTCCGGGCAGGCTTATGGTATGAGAACTACCGGGAATTTGCCGTTGCCCCGGAGGATTTGGGCGCGGTAGATGCCCTGGTACGCAGGGAAACGGACCGGCTCGCAGGGAACCGCCCGAAACTTCATCAATCAGAGAAAAGCCGTTCCACGCCGGAACGGTAAATTTTTGCACAGACTGGAGGTGATACCGATTGGCAGAAAATTTACAGCATGAAGATTTTGGGGAAAAGATCGGAGGCGCGAAAAAAGACCTCTGGAAAGACCGCGGCCTATATGTGGATGACCTGGGCGGCATGAATGAGCGGGAGGCAGAGAAATTTGTCAAGAAGGATAATGTCTGGAAGAAACCGGACTATCAGGCCATGCTTGACGATGGTGTCCCCCTCGGTGTTGTCTACTTCATCAAAAAAGCGCGGGACAGCCTGGGGGCTTCTCCCCAGTACCGGTACAGCGACACGACCCCTGAGCTTAAGCGTGCCAGACAGGAGGAATATATTGAGACCATCCGGCAGCTACAGGCCGTGATCGAGGATGTGCGTACACTGGATGACGCCATGCAAGCCTATGACCGCTTTCTGATACAGAATGGATATGTGGAGCAGGTGCAGGGCTGGGCCAGCGGAATCCATTACCGTGCCACAAAGAAAGGGCAGGATAACCCGGTCATTACCAATAAGCTGGCACAGACTCTATATATCCGCTCTGCTTCTCACTTTGACCGGAACTTTACGCAGAAGGCACAGCAGGAACAGTTTGGCGTTTCCAAAGACCAGAAGGTGCCAAGGGGCTACGCGATTCACTTCAATGACGGGAAAAACACCTATTCCAGAAATAACGACTGGAAACCCGGCACTTATTATGTGACGAAGGGATATTCCATTTTGCAGACGAACTTTGAATCCCGTGAGACAGCCCTGAAATGGGTGCAGGATTTTGCCCGGCAGCGAAGCAAAGGCGGAAAGGTCCGGTTTACCCCTCCGCAGCTTGCGCATGTGAGAAGGACAGGACCGGACTACCGGAGCGGTCAGGAGATCACCGGGCAGCATTATCTTGATACTTTCGGCTTCCGCGGCGGTGAGTTCGGAAACTGGATGAACCAGAATGACCGGCAGGCGTCCCTGAACATGGGGTTTGAAGCACTGAAAGACCTGGCGGCTGCTTTACAGATCAGCGATCAGGATATTGCCTTTGGGGGCACGCTTGCTATTGCTTTCGGTGCCAGAGGCAGCGGCAACGCCGCGGCCCATTATGAACCGCTCCGCAAGGTCATCAACCTTACGAAGATGCACGGCGCCGGTTCCCTGGCGCATGAATGGTGGCACGGCTTTGACGACTACCTGGGGGCAAAGATGGGCGCAAAAGGGATGCTCTCAGAACAACCCCGCCTTTACCCATTGTTTCAAAAGCTCATTGATACCATGAAGTACAAACCGGAGACGCCGGAACAGGCGGCCAAACGTACCGAGGCACAGAACAGCCGGACAAAGAAAAACGCGGCAAGCTGGCTGGATTCGGCGGTGCTTGGCTCCTTGAAACGGCATGGTGATGAAAGGACGCTGGCACAGTACGCAGCATTAAAAGACGCTTTCCTTTCCGGGGAAGTCGGTTCTGTGGATAAGATCAGCGCCTTAAAGAAATCCGTCAGCGGCCATGTGATCCCCAAAAGTGAACGTGACCGTTTGGAAATGTTCGAGCGGATGCTTCACGGGATGCAGGGACAGGAAACCCCGCAGATCGGGCGGACAGAGACCGACTACTACCGCAATTCTGTGAGGATGGGAAAGGAATGCGAAAAAGACGGCGGCTATTGGGACAGCAACACAGAAATGACGGCCAGGGCTTTTGCCTGTTATATCAAGGATAAGCTGCCCTATGCTTCTGATTATCTGGCAGGCCATGCGGATTGCGCTGTAGCCCTCGTTATGGATAAATCCGGGGAAACAGAGGTTTTGAAAGCCTATCCCCAGGGTGAGGAACGCAGGGCGATCAATGCGGTGTTTGACGAGATCGTGGCAGATTTGAAATTACAGCACACCCTTACCCATGCGGAAACAACGCTGCCTCTTGCGGTGCAGGCTGTACCGTTGGCTGAAAATGAGCAAATTTCGATTTTTACGATGGAACGCCCTTCGGTGATCGGGCAGCTTGCGGCGGCAAGACCGGAAGAAAGAAGTACGCCGGCGCAGGCGGCTCCCAAAAAGTCCCACGCGCCGGAAATTTAAGGAGGTGAAACATTGGAAGAAAACAAGGACTACAAAGTTTATCGCTTTGATTATCTGACGGAAGGCAGCCAGCTCAAATTTGAGCACAGCGTATATTGCGAGGACGTGGATATTTCTTCCCTGATTACGCAGGGTGCGGATGCACTGGAGGCATTGCGTCAGGACAGCATGGACGGCGAGCAGAAAGCCTTTGAAATCGTGCAGGCAGCGGCAAAGCAATGGGAACAGCAGGCGGCGGTCACACAGAAATTGAACCGTGCGCTGGAATATCTGCGGACCCCGGAGGTTGTGCATACCACAAACCAGTGGCAGCCCAATCGAAATAACAGTGATTGGGAAGAAATCAGCAACAAAGTCTATAAAATGAGCTGCCGGATCAGGGAGGACACCAGCTATGACCGTATCAAAAAGGTTATGGTTCCGACTGCATGGTATGTGACCTGGGATTTGTACTTGAATTCACCGAAGGACGGTCACAATATACATCTTGCCGGACAGAACCAGAAACGCTATACCGACAAAGCCGCTGCTATGAAATATCTGGAGGGGCGCAAGAAAGCCTATTCCCACCTGTTTACAGAAATCTCCCCGCAGATTCCGAAAGAATATGAACGCCACTTTACCGTCAATGGTGCCCTCCTTCCCGGTTATACCGTGGAGGGTCAGGAGCCGGTCAAGGCAGAACACACCGCCGCCGAGGTTTCGGAGGGCGGTATTTCTTTGCCCGAAAAGACGGGAAAGCCTTCCGTGCTGGGGAAACTGGCGGCAGCAAAATCCCAGGAGAAAGCACCCGCTGCTCCTGCGGCAACAAAAAAGAAGGAGGATATGCAGCTATGAACGTGTTAATGGTGGAGCCTGGAAAAGTCCCCTATGCGGTGGATATTGGCGAAGGTCTGGAGGCATTGCAGGCCGCTGTCGGCGGGGACATTCAGGCTGTTTACCCTTACGATGACCCGGTTGCCCTGATCTGTAACGAAGAAGGCAAATATATGGGGCTTCCCCTAAACCGTGCTCTCCGTGATGATGAGGGCAATATCTATGATATTGTTGCAGGGAATTTCTTTCTCTGCGGGCTTGGCGAGGAAGATTTTACAGACCTTCCCGCAGACCTTATGGAGAAATACCGGCAGCAGTTTGAGCACCCGGAGCAGTTTGTCCGCATTGCCGGGAAAATCCTGGCGGTCAAGCAGCCGGTCCCTTCCGAAGAACAGGAGGCACAGCGGGCGCAAATGGCCGCACAAGAGGCGCAGCGGGAAGAAATGCGGCTGGACGATTCCACAGACCTTGCCTTTGACCTGGATGTGTTCCTGCGGCAGCACAGTGACGCTTATGCGGATATGCACCCCGATTTCCATGAGGAAAAAGAGCGCATAGCGGACGAACTCCTTTCCGGGCAGACCGGAAAGATACGCATGAGGATGGCAACTGTCATTCAGGAGGAACATCTGGATGTTGAGGCCGGGCCGCTGCTGAATCGCATTGCCGCCTATGAAAAGGAATACGGGATCAGCGCCTACTCCATTTACCAGCTTGACTTATCGGACAGCACCGACGACCTGCGCTTTATGTCTCTTGACTGGCTGGAAAAGAAAGGACTCCCGGTAGACAGGGACAATTACCAAATGGTCTATGCGACAGAACTTTCGCCCGGCGAAACACTGGAAGATATTTATACCCGCTTTAACATCGATCACCCGGAGGATTTTAAGGGCCATTCCCTTTCTGTTTCTGATGTGGTAGTGCTCCACGAAAAGGGCAGCGACACCGCCTACTATGTAGACAGCATTGGATTTAAGGAGCTGCCAGATTTCTTTGGCGGCACCCGGCAGCCGGAGGCAAAGCGGGATGTGTCGCTACGGGAGCAGCTTGACGACGCAAAGAAACAGGCGGCAAAAGCGGAACCTAAGACGCCGGAGAAAAAGAAAGAACCGGAAAGGAGCTGATGACTTATGCTGATGGCAGAACAGGAACCCTATGCCTTAATGGTGCAGCCGGACGATATGCTGATTAGTCCCCGTGAGGTGGGTGACAACTTCGGGACAATGGTATGCTTTCACCCCCGCTATGCCCTGGGCGATCACCATAACTATGTTGACAAGGATGATTTTCTGCGGGAAATGTACTTAAACACCGTTGGCAAC
The DNA here is from genome assembly GCF_900626145.1 of Intestinimonas timonensis. GTDB lineage: Bacteria > Bacillota > Clostridia > Oscillospirales > Oscillospiraceae > Intestinimonas > Intestinimonas aquisgranensis. The sequence goes on from NZ_LR130816.1 coordinate 1,116,987, forward strand.
AATGAGCGCGGCATGGAACGCTATGAGCGCATGGTAAATATGGTCTGGAGCCGGAAAATGACCGGCGACCACCCCGATCCCCGCGCCGTGGATGATACCATGCTCCGGGTGATCTCTGAAAAATACATTGTGATGCCCCTGTATCTTCTGGATCACAGCGGCCTTGCCATGCAGACGACCAGCTTTCACGATCCCTGGGACAGCGGGCAGGTAGGTTGGGTGTATGTTTCCAAGGAGGATGCGCTGAAAGAATTCGGCGGGGAGAAAATGACCGGCGCCCTCCGAAAAAAGGCTGAGGATTTGCTGCGGGGCGAGGTTGCCGAGTATGACGCCTATCTCCGGGGTGAGTGCTATGGCTTTGAGCTGTATAAAAACGGTGAGCTTTCGGATAGCTGCTGGGGATTCATCGGCAGTCTGGAAGATGCCTGTAAAGCAATGGCGGATTATCTGCCGGACGAGTGCAAAGGCATGACGGAGCATCTTGCGGAAGTGAAAGAGCCGGCTTCCATGATTAAGACGCTCCTTCGGCACGCCCGTATTCAGATCGAACAGGCGGCAAAAGCCCATGAACACGCCCCGCGCCAGCAGGTGCTAAGTGAGGCACGGTAATGAACAGACTACATTTTTTCAGGAAGGAGGATGCAGGTGCAGGAAGATATTGAACAAAGAACCATGTCGGTCACGGTCCAGGCAACAAAGCTGTCCGGGCGGGTGCTGAAAGCGGCCATTGCCGCCGCGCTTCAAAAGATGGAGCAGAACCGCAATACCCCAAAGGTGGGCCGTAACAGCATGAAGCGGCTGACCGCCAGGGACCCCGGCGCCAGTACCATTGAAGTGACCGGGCGGATTCGCTCTTTTGAACGGATCGCCAAAAAGCATGAGGTCCGTTATCACATTGAAAAGGACCCCGGTACGGACCCGCCCAAATGGACGGTGTATTTCAAGGCAAACCAGGCGGATGCCCTGACTGCGGCATTTAAGGAATATACAAGAAAAGACCTTGCCCGCAGCACCAGGCCGTCGCTGCTTTCCCAGCTTGCCAAATTCAAAGAGCTGGCACAGGCGCTTAGCCGTGACAAGGTAAAGAATAAGGAGCATGGAGGACCAGAGCGTTGAAGATAGATACCGACACCCTGAAAAAACAGGTGATCCTCCACCTGCCTTACCTTCTGTTCCTTTTGGTATTCGCGAAGCTGGGCCAGGCGGTGCGGCTGGCTCCCGGAGCGGATGCTTCCCAAAAGCTGCTGGGGTTAAGTGAAGGCTTCACTTATGCCTTTCAGAGCATGTGGCCCGGTGCGGCACTGGACTGGCTGGTGGGTCTTTGCGGTGCGGTCATTGTGCGACTGGCGGTCTATCTCAAAGGAAAGGACGCCAAAAAGTACCGCAAAAATGTGGAATACGGTTCTGCCCGCTGGGGCAGCAAAACGGATATTGCACCGTTTATGGACCCGAAGCCGGAAAATAACATCATTCTGACGCAGAGCGAGGGGCTTATGATGTCCGGCAGGCCGAAGAACCCGGCCAATGCCCGGAATAAAAATGTGCTGGTGGTGGGCGGTTCCGGTTCCGGCAAAACAAGATTTTTTATCAAGCCCAATCTCATGCAGATGCACAGCTCCTATGTCGTTACCGATCCGAAGGGCACAGTCTTAATTGAGGTTGGAAAGCTGTTAAGCCGGGGCACACCGAAGCTGGATAAAGACGGAAAGCCGGTCCGGGGCAAGAATGGGAAGATCGTGTATGAGCCGTATAAAATCAAGGTATTCAACACCATCAATTTTTCAAAGAGTATGCACTATAACCCTTTTGCGTATATCCACAATGAGAAGGACATTCTCAAACTGGTAACGGTGCTGATCGCCAACACGAAAGGCGAAGGAAAATCGGGAGACGACTTCTGGGTCAAGGCCGAAACGCTGCTCTATACGGCGCTGATCGGCTACATCTATTATGAAGCGCCCTCCAATGAGCAGAACTTTTCTACGCTGGTGGAAATGATAAACGCTATGGAAGTCCGGGAGGATGACGAGACTTTCAAAAACGCAGTAGATTTGCTGTTTGACGCACTGGAGCAGAAAGACCCGGATCACTTTGCCCTCCGGCAGTATAAAAAATACAAGCTGGCCGCCGGTGATATATGCTCTAAGTGACTTCTTAATCATGATTTTGTCATGGTTAGTGAAGCAATTACTTAGAGCATTTTTGTATCAGGAGGTACAGCCATGAGAAATGAAAAAATTACCCCACTGTACGAGCGCCTGAGCCGGGACGATGAGTTACAGGGCGAGAGCAATTCCATATCCAACCAAAAGCAGATGTTAGAGGATTTTGCCCGCCGGAATGGGCTGCCCAACCCTACGCACTTTACCGATGATGGTATCTCAGGCACCCGTTTTGACCGCCCCGGATTTTTGGCGATGATGGAGGAAGTGGAGGCAGGGCGTGTAGAGGCAATCGTCATCAAGGACATGAGCCGGTTAGGGCGTGACTATCTGAAAGTCGGCCAGGTCATGGAGATTTTGCGGCAGCGCGGCGTACGGTTAATTGCCATCAACGATGGCGTGGACAGTCTGAAAGGCGACGATGATTTTACGCCCTTCCGCAATATCATGAATGAGTTTTACGCCCGCGACACCAGCCGGAAAATCCGATCTGTGTTTAAGTCAAAAGGCATGAGCGGTAAGCACCTGACAGGCACCGTGATTTACGGCTACTTGTGGGATGAAAAGCGGGAACATTGGCTGGTAGATGAGGAAGCCACCGAAGTGGTACGCCGTATCTTTTCCCTCACGCTGGAGGGATATGGGCCTTATCAGATCGCTTGCAAGTTGTCCGCAGACCGGATTGAAATTCCTGTCGTACACCTTGCCCGATTCAACGAAGGTGTGAACCGTTCAAAGCCGGTCAAAGACCCCTATGGATGGGGATCATCTACCATCGTGAACATTTTGAAAAAACGAGAGTATTTAGGGCATACCATCAATTTCAAGACCCGCAAGCACTTTAAGGACAAGAAAAGCCACTATGTTTCTGAGGATGAATGGACGATCTTTGAGAATACCCATGAAGCCATTATCGACCAGCAGACCTTTGATTTGGCGCAGAAAATCCGCAGCAATGTACGGCGTTATCCAAACGGCTGGGGCGAAGCGGCTCCCCTCACAGGTTTGCTCTATTGTGCCGATTGTGGCGGCAAGATGTATGTCCACCGCATCAACAATGGCAGGCGGATTTCTCAATATACCTGTTCCAATTATACCAAAGTTCCGTGTGGGACACTATGCCCTACACAACACCGTATCAATGAGAGTGCTGTTCTGACATTGGTTTCTGACACGCTCCGGGCTATCGCTGAATATTCCAGAAATGACCGGACGGAATTTATTCACACCGTTCAGGAAACGCAGGTTGCTCAACAGAGTGCCGATATATCGAAAAAGCGCAGGCGTCTGGCTGCTGCTCAAAAGAGAACCGGAGAACTGGAAAAACTGATTTGCAAAATCTATGAGGACAATGCCCTCGGCAAGCTGTCGGATGCACGATATAGGGCGCTTGATGCACAGTATGCCAAAGAGCAGGACGCACTTGAGATTGAAATTGCGGAGCTGGAAAAGGCTGTTACCGGCTATGAGCAGAGCCAGAAATCCGCAGAGAAATTTATAGCCCTGATTGATAAGTATGAGAATTTTGACACGCTGACAAACACCATGCTCAACGAGTTTGTAGAGAAAATCCTTGTCCACGAACGCGCCCGAAAAGGCAGCCAGGACACCACGCAGGAAATTGAAATCTACTTCAATTTTTTAGGACGCTATATCCCACCATCCTTACAGCCGGTTCCTTTAACCCCGGAGGAACAGGAAGAACTGCAGAAAAAAGAAGAACGCAAGGACAGGCTTCATCAGAATTATTTGAAGCGGAAAGCCAGCGGCGCACAGAAACAGTATGAGGACAAAATCAAGGCGAAGAAAAAAGCGGAAATGGACGCTAAGAAAGCCCTGATCCGGGCTGAGGATATGAAAAAAGGCGTTTTTTCTACTGTCGGACAGCTGCCGAAAGAAGAACCACGCAAAGGCAGCATAGCAGCCAGCGCAGCAGTCTAATCATCACGAAGCAAAGGAGAATGAATATGAGTAAGTTGACTTACATTCGTTGTGGAGATTATGATATACCCAACCTAAAACTTTCTGAACAGCCGGAAACTTCTATCGGCAAGTACGGCAGAATGCGAAAATCCTACCTAAAGGAACATCGCCCCATTCTCTACAACCATCTGCTGATGAGCGAGAAGCTGTATCCACACCTGTTAGAGATTGAGCGGACAGCACAGGGGCGTGTGGAAACCATGTTGCCTCACATGATGGAAGTTGCGGGTGTCACGGAGGAACTGAAAGCCTGTGACCCTATGCGCTGGATGGGGCTGATGAACACGCTGAAAGCGCAGGCAGAAGAAATCATATTAGCAGAATTGATTAACGACTGATTCCCTAACAATAAATTACAATATAATCAAAAAGACGAAGTTAGTGTAAATAGACTGACTTCATCTTTTTTGATTCCTATATTCTTCTGGGGATTTTCCATAAACTTTACGGAAAGTGGCCGCAAATTTACTTGCATTGGCATAGCCCAAATGCTCTGCAATATTGCCGATTGTCAAATTCGGTTTTGACATCAATAAAAGCGCATACCGCATTTTTGCCTGTCGGATATAAGCCCCAATAGGAACACCATACATGGCTTTGAATGATTCTCGAAGTTTGGTCTGCCCCATTGCTGCTATTTTGCAAAGCTGCGAGAGTTCTGGTGGGTTTAAAATATTCTGTTCAATAGCCAGACGTACAGATTCCAGCGCCTTTTTCTCTTGTTTGGAAAGAGACTGGTGTTTAGATGCTATCTCCTGTCGCTGTTTATGAAAGTTGCCTGCCACAATAGAAAGCAGTTCACCTACTTTGCTTTCGTAGTAAAGACGGGAGGTTTCGCCAGCAATCAGTTTATCCCGTATCTGCAAAAACAGGGTTCCAATTTCCGGGGTATTATAATCAAAAGCTTTCCAATCATAAACCTCTGCATAGTCAAAATCGTCCGGGGTAAAACGGTCTTGCAGATTTTTCTCTATGTAATCTTCAAACAGCAAAACTGACGCATAGCTGATTGGTATATTGGGTTGATATAATACTCGCCCCTGTGACGGCTTATTTAGATAAAGGTGGATTCCCTCTGTGATAGGTTGGGCTTTCCGCCCATTCTGGATCAGGGTAACACCGCCGGATTCCAAATAATAAATTTTCACCAGCTTTTGATTGATCTCATATTTGCGTTCCATTGAGGCGTATGGTATCCAGCTTCCGGTTGACAGGAATAATCCATCTGTCGGTTGAACCTGATAGATATTTCCATAGCCTTGTCTGTTTTGCGGCTGCAAGGTGCAGATTCCATTATGATTATCCTGTCGAAAATGATAATCATGCAGATAAAAAGAAGCATCCCCTAATTCGTGCGCGGCCTGTGTAGAATCGGTCTGCATCCTGCTCACCCCCGTTTCTTATGTAGTCGGAATAATCCGCAGTATCTTTTTTTATGCTCCAAAATGTCGCAAAGGCTGTCAGCAAAACCACAAAAAGCACTGATATATCCGGTTGTTTTTCCACTTTTAACTCCTGTTTTGACCTTTTTTGCCGGATTTGACACCCAAAAAATCACTGAGTAGAATGACATTACTGGCTGGTTAGCTGACTCTAATCACAGCAATTCTATCACGATTTTGTGCGTAGGTCAATGAGGCTTCTGCCAGCAAATAATAAATAGGAGGACGTTGAAAATGTCTAATTCACAACAAATGAAAAAAGGGCTGTCTGTGCGTGATTTGATTACCACCGGCATCCTTGCTGCTTTGTACATGGTATGCGCCATGATTGGCGAGGCTATCTTTGGGTTCTTCCCTGTACTGACTTTCCTTTGCCCGCTGTCTATTGCGCTGCTGTGCGGCCCGGTTTATATGCTGATACTGGCGAAGGTGCCGAAGCATGGCCCAATCATTGTCACCGGTATTTTGGTAGGAGGTGTACTGTTCGTACTCGGTATGTACTGGTCTATGTGTTTGGCATATTGTATTCTCGGCGTTGTGGCCGATCTGCTGGCCGGTTCCGGGAACTTTAGAAACAAAGGGCGTAACCTGTTGTCCTACATGATTTTTGTTCTCAGCCCAGTTTTCTCCTACGGTATGCTTTGGTTTGACCGCGACGCCTATGTGCAATATTTGGTAGAAAAGGGAACAGAACAGACCTATATGGACACAATGGTTTCAACCGCGCAAAACTGGATGCTCCCGGCAATGATTATCGGCGTGTTGATCTGTGCTGCTATCAGCGGTCTTGTAGGCCAGAAACTATTGAAAAAGCATTTTGAAAAGGCCGGAGTAGTGTAATGGAGATGCAACTGCAAACAAAAGACACACTTGCCACATTACATTTAGACCCTCGCACAAAACTATATCTGTTGATCGTCGGAAATGTTGCGTTGTTCCTTGCGCCCTCTTTACTCTATGAGATTGCGCTGGTTGTATGCGTTGTGATTCTCGGCATCCTTGTAGGAGCAAAGCGGTTTACGGTAAGAATGGCTGCTGTCTATGCGGGAATGGTTGTTCTGCATATCATTGGAACAAATTATTTGACAGGGACTTTGCAGATTGCGATTGTAACATTTACCGTATTTATCCGTAAAATCTTTCCTTGTGCCATGCTCGGAGGTATTTTAGTCAGCACGACAAGGGTAAATGAATTTATGGCGGCCATGAACCGTATTCATATGCCAAAAGCAATGGTTATTCCTCTGACGGTCATGCTCCGCTATTTTCCTATGGTGCATGAGGATTGGGGCTATATCAGCGACGCCATGCGGATGCGCGATGTAGCTCCAACCGTCAAAAGTCTGCTGACCCATCCGGCCCGAACAGTGGAATGTATCTATGTTCCGATGATGATGTCAGCACTGAAAGTGGCGGATGAATTGTCGGCGGCGGCTGTTACAAGGGGGCTGGAAAATCCGAAGCCCCGAACCTGCTTGCAGGAAATCCACTTTAGTGTTGCGGATGCCGTATGCTTTATCCTGTTCACTTTGTTTATGTCAGTGTCAATCTGGCTGAAATTGAAAGGGGGTGCAGGCTAATGATCCGTTTTGACAAGGTTTCTTTTACCTATCAGGAATCATTACAAAATGGCGGACTGCGCGATGTTGATTTGACAATCAACAAAGGCGAGTGTGTGCTGTTGTGTGGGCGAAGCGGCTGTGGGAAAACCACATTGACCCGTCTTGTGAATGGCCTGATTCCATACTTTTATCCGGGAGAAGTCACCGGAACAACCTATGTTGACGGTAAAAATATACAGGATTATCCCATATATGAAGTGTCCGAGTATGTGGGGTCTGTATTCCAAAATCCACGCTCTCAATTTTTTAATGTAGATACAGACAGTGAAATCTCCTTTGGAATGGAAAATCTGACTTATCCAAGGGAAAAAATGAAAGAACGCATTTCAAAGACAGTTGCGGATTTAGATATAGCACATCTGACGGGGAGAAGCATATTTGAATTGTCTGGCGGTGAAAAACAAAAGGTGGCGTTTGCGTCCATCTATGCTATGTCTCCGAGTATTTACTTGTTAGATGAACCATCGTCCAATCTGGATATGGATGCTATTGAGGATTTGCGGCGTACACTTGAACTCCTAAAGAAACAAGGCAAGACCATTCTAATTGCAGAACATAGGATTTATTATCTGAGGGAATTAGTTGACCGCATTGCGTATATGGAAAACGGGGCTATATCTGCTGTGTTTTCTCCAAGCCAGTTTCTTTCTATTCCTGAAGAACAGCGGCATAGTATGGGACTTCGCGCTTTAGATTTGTCAAAGGTACAGCCAAGGGCCTTTGCTGAAAATTCTCAAAAGCCGATTTTGGAAGTCAGGAACTTATCCTTGTTCTATAAGAAAAAACTGGTTCTGGACGATTTGAATTTGAGTGCGGCACCGGGAGAAATCATAGGAATTATCGGCCATAACGGAGCCGGGAAATCTACATTTTCCAGAACACTATGCGGCCTGCACACAAACTGTACGGGACAAATTCTTTGGGATGGTAAAGAACTGAACGCAAAGAGCCGGTTAAAACGCTCCTATATGGTGATGCAGGACGTAAGCTATCAGTTATTTGCCGATACATTGGAAAAGGAATGTGTATTTGGAATTAAACATCCTGATCTGGATGCAGCAAAACAGGCAATGGAACGGCTGGGTATTTATGAGTACCGTACTCATCATCCCAATACACTTTCCGGGGGGCAGAAGCAGCGTGCAGCCGTGGCGGTCAGTATGGTATGCCGTAAGGATGTTTTAATTTTTGATGAACCAACTAGCGGACTTGATTATGACAGCATGATTCAGGTTGCGGGGTTATTTCAAACGCTTTCCAAAATGGGAAAGGTAATTTTTGTTGTAACCCATGATTACGAATTTTTAGCGGCAGCCTGTACAAGAGTGATTCATTTAGATAACGGAAAACAGCAGGAAGATTACCCACTTTCCCCCGACAATCTGCATCGACTACATGATTTTTTCTTGCGGTCAGAAAGGAGGCAGAACCTTGAGGAGAATGGAAAATGACCTCCTGTTCTTCCATGAGCTGATTGGTAACTGTTCCGTTGAAAAGGATTCAAAGATATATACAATTTCTCCCAAATTTGGGAAAGGCACCATGCAGAGCTTTGAAGTGATGCCTGGTGCTGAAATTGTTTATAGCAATGTTCATATCACAACTCCAATTCAAAAAAATATCCAATGTATAGATCGTTTTATTGAAGTCACCTATTGCTTTCATGGGCGAGTGAATATGCTGTTCAGCGACCAGCCGGAGATGATTATGAGCGACCATTATATTTCTGTTTTCAATGGTGCAAGCCACCTGAAAAGCTGTGATTTTGGAGAAGAACCTTTTGTTGGTGTTTCAGTGGTGGCTTATCTGCCGCAGATCATAAACAGCCTGAATATCATGCTGGGGACAATCGCGTTTGACGAGGACATGGATTTTCAAGGACTTTTTACAGCGGGCGGATGCTTTATAGCACCCGCAACAAAAAGTGTGGAGCATATTTTTACCGAACTGCTCTTGCTGCCGGAACAGTACCGCAATTACCTTATGCGTATTAAAGTCATGGAACTATTGCTATACCTGGTTGGCAAAATGGAGTATCGGACAGATTTTGGAATTTCACTATTCCGCAAGGAGGAGATGAATTGTAATGAGTGATGTAAAAGCCCTGTTTGGACTAATTGATAAGAGAAATAAGCGCCGCCTGATTGGTGCGGTGATCTGTTGCGTCCTGTCTGTTTTGTGCGGCATCCTGCCCTATTTAGGCGTTTGGGGTATTGTGACCTGTTTCCTGGATGAACGGACAGAGAACCTTTTTCAATATGTGTGCCTGATTGCCGCAGCAATCATTTTGAAACATCTGCTGTTTGGAACCGGCACAAAAATCTCTCACAAGGTAGCCTACCAGACATTGGGGGAAACCCGTAAAAAGCTGTTCCGTAAAATTGCCCGCTTACCAATGGGCTATGTGAAAACAACGGCATCCGGGCAGGTCAAAACGATCATTATGGACAATATGGAACAGTTGGAGACATTTTACGCCCATAACATTCCAGAGATTATTTCCGGCCTCGCTGTACCGCTGTGTATGGAAATCCTGCTGGTGATATTGGACATCAGGGTAGCCGGTATCATGCTGATTCCGGTCGTTCTGTTTATTCTTGTCGGTATTCTTATGATTATCGTTCAGATGAAAAAAATGGACGAATTTAATCAGGCGTTTGCCGATGTCAGCGTTAAGACGGTGGAATATGTCAACGGTATGAAAGAACTGAAGATATTTGCTGCCGACGAATCCACTTATGGCCGCCTGTCAGAAAGCATCCGCACTTACAGCACCGTTGTAACAGAGTGGTTCCAAAGCTGCTTGAAATATGTTGCTTTCAATCATACCGACTTAAACAGCAACCTTGTGTTCCTGTTTCCGCTTGCCGGTTTGATGTACCTCTCCGGCAGCGTGACAGCGGCCAGCTATATTATGTATCTGTTTATGGGGCTTGCCATGCTGATTCCGTTGGAAACTGTTTCTAATAACTTTGATTATATCGGCATGAACGCCTCTGTTGCAAAAAAGATAGACGAAATTCTGAAGCTGGATGAAATGGCGGATACGACCTCAAAGGCAGAACTTGCCGACCACACGATTGCGTTTGAACACGTTACATTTTCCTATGGGGAAGAACAGCCGGTATTAAAAGATGTCTCATTTACTGTTCCTGACGGAAAAGTAACGGCGCTCGCCGGTGTTTCCGGCAGCGGCAAAAGTACAGCGGCCAGCCTGATCTGCCGGTTTTGGGATATAACCGAGGGACAGATTTGTATGGGCGGCGTACCGCTGAACCAGATTCCGCTATCCGATCTGATGTCCCAGATTTCCTTTGTGACCCAGAATACGTTCCTGTTCAAAAAGAGCATCCGGGATAACATTATGATGGGAAACCCAGAGGCCACGGAGGAAGAAATGATGCAGGCAGCCAAGGATGCCGTATGTCACGACTTTATTATGCGGCTTCCAAAGGGCTATGACACAGTGATAGACAAGGAAACCAAGTTGAGCGGCGGTGAAAAACAGAGAATCACATTGGCAAGGGCGATTCTGAAAAATGCGCCGGTCGTGATTCTTGACGAGGCAACGGCTTACATTGATGCCGACAATGAAGATTTACTGCAAAAGGCGCTAGCTAAATTATCAGAGGGAAAAACCGTACTTGTAATAGCGCACCGTCTTTCCAGTATCAAGGAAGCTGATTCGATTGTGGTTCTGGAACAGGGCAAAGTGATTGACTGCGGCACACATGATGAATTGATAAACCGTTGCTCCCCGTATCAGGATATGTGGGCGGCCTTTGAACAATCCGATCAATGGAAAATGGGAGGTGTAAACGCATGATTGCTATGATAAGGAAATTCTTAGACCTTGCAGGCGAGCGCAAAAAGCAGCTTTATCTTGCGTGGCTGTTTCAGGCGTTGACCTCAATTTGTGAGGGCGCGATATATTTCATGCTGTTCCTTGCGATAAAAGATATTTTGGGCGGCTCGTTTACAAAGGAAAAACTGATGCAGTATAGCCTTATGTTTCTGGTCTATACTGTCCTGCATTTTGTTTTTTATTACTTTACGATTGCAAAACAGCGCCCGGTATCTTATGCCATGATGCGGGATGAACGTCTTTCGATTGCGGCGAAAATCAAACAGTTTCCGCTCTACTACTTTACAAAAGACAAGATCAGCCAGCTTACATCTTTGTTTACAACTGATTTAAGTTTCGTGGAAATGAATATCATGGAGATTATTGCCGGTTTCGTTTCCAGCATGATCATGACGGTTGTATTTGCTCTGATGCTGCTTAGTGTGGACTGGCGTATGGCGCTTCTTCTGTTTGCGGGGATCATCCCCGGCTATATCCTCTACCAGCAGTTTCAAAAGAGCATGGTTCAACTGGGAGAGCAGAAGAAAAATACGCAGGTGGCAATGATTGATTCCACGCTGGAATATGTACAGGGCATGGAAACGATCAAGGCATACCGGCTGGAGCAATCCGGTAAGCTCGTGGAGAAGCAGGTGAACGGATATTGCACGGCTTCTGACCGTTATGAAGCGACGCTGACGAATTGGAGCATGGGTTATAAAATCTGCCTGAATCTGGGCCTGTTTTTGAGTTTGGGTGTTGGCATTGCAATGGTTCGTTCTGGTTCATTAGCCCCGGCAACCTATTTGTTTTTTGCAATCATGGGTATTATTTTTTACCGTCCGCTGGAAGCTCTGATGGGTTCCTTTGCCATGATGAATCTTGCAAACGCATCGTTGGATAATATAGCAGAAATCAACAACCTGCCGACCGAAAATGAAAAACAGGGAACTACACAGTTTGCAGATACACAAGCCGATGTACGGTTTGAAAATGTATCGTTTAGCTATGATGGAAAGCGTGACGCAGTTAGTCATGTAAGTTTTTCAGCTAAACCCGGAACGATCACTGCATTGGTGGGTCCTTCTGGAAGCGGCAAATCCACTCTCCTTAATTTAATTCCGGGATTCGTGACGCCGAAAAACGGGCGGATTCTGTTGAATTGGAAAGATGCGGCAACATTAAAGCATAGTGATCTGGTGCGTCATGTGAGTGTCGTTTTTCAGGAAGTATATCTTTTTCAGGATACCATGATGAATAATATCCGAATGGGAAACCAGAGCGCAACGGACGAGCAGGTGGTAGAGGCGGCAAAAAAGGCTCACTGTCACGAATTTATAGAAAAGCTCCCACAGGGCTATCAAACGGTTATCAGCGAGGGCGGCGCAAGCCTTTCCGGTGGAGAGCGTCAGCGCGTCGCTATTGCGAGGGCAATTTTGAAAGATTCCCCGATCATTCTTTTAGATGAGGCGCTGTCCAGTCTGGATGCCGAAAATGCCGTAGCAATACAGAAGGGCATAGAAGAAATGATTAAGGGCAAGACGGTGTTCCTTGTATCACACACTTTGTCCTATATCCAAAATTCAGATCAGATACTTGTCCTATCTGACGGCATATTGCAAGGCTGTGGGAAACATGAAGAACTGTTGCAGACCGTGCCGCTTTATCAAACTATGTGGGAAAAAGAGAAATCTATTAAAAACTGGAAGCTGGCATAATGAGCAGCAAGAACAAACTTCATGCGTCCGGGGAGGACTACCTGGAAACCATCCTTGTTCTCCAAAAGAAACGCGGTATGGTACGCTCCGTAGATGTGGCCCGGCACATGGAGGTGTCAAAGCCCAGCGTGTGCCATGCAGTGGCTATCTTGCGGGACGGCGGCTTTCTCACTATGGACGAAGATCACTTTCTCCATCTGACCGATGTGGGCCGCGAGGTAGCCGAAAAAATCTACGAGCGTCACTGCTTCTTTACCGAGCAGCTTATCGCCGCAGGCGTTGACCCCAGGACTGCGGAGGCTGACGCCTGCCGGATTGAACACATCATCAGCGATGAGAGCTTTTCACGGCTGAAAGAGGCAGCCGAACAGGAACAAACCTAAACCAAATAAGACAAGCGATCCTGCCCCGCAAGACGGGGAAAGAAAAAAACCGTTGCAGGGCAGGCAGCTTCGTGCGCCCATAATGGATTTTCCGGGTACTGCGGCGGTTTTGAGTAACATCAAGGCCGCCGTTCCTTATGCCCTCAACAAAGGAGTGACGACTACACGCTGACACGGCGGCTTTAGGAGGGAACCGCCATGAAGCACATTGACCGCCGACAAATTCAGACGATATTTCACTACCGTCAAAAAAAGCCCAGTCAACGAACAGGCCCCGTCTGGTAGCCGGTGCGAAAATTGTCATTCTGTAAGTGAATATTGGAGTTTTTGCGCTCGAATAGCTTTTTGCTGTCCGGGCGCTTTTTTGTCCCTATGGAGCCGGAACATCGGGCCAGCATGGCCCGAACCCTGGCCCCGGTGCCGCTCCCCGCCGCCCCATTCAGATTTACTAAAAAAATCTGAATGGAGGAAAGGCAGATGGAAGTTACCATCAATTATAACGGACAAGCTGTGGCCGTGGAGGTTACGCTGGAAGTCTATGAATTTCTTGACCGGGCCGATCATAAAACGGAGAACCTCTTCCATGAACAGCGGCGGCATTGGGATGGCCGGGAGTTTGACGAGTACATCATTACCACCGAGGGTGTAGGGGTCTACGGCGAAACGCCGGAGGAACACCTTTGCCGCATGGAAACGCTGCATGAGCTGATGGCTGTTCTGGACACCTGTACCGAGGCCCAGCGCCGCCGGTTCCTGCTCTATGCGCTTGACGGGCTGAGCCTTGCAGAGATCGGTGTGCTGTGCGGCTGCTCCAAAGTGGCTGTTTATCAAAGTGTGGAGGCGGTCAGAAAAAAATTTATAAATTTCTCTGAGAACAGGCTTAACGAATGACCTGTTTTCGGGCTACCAAGTGAAAGGGATTATTTCCCTTATCTCAGCGAGGGGCGGACAGCGGACAAGCTGCCCGCCTCTCCGATTTTCAGGAGGTAAGCCTATGAAAACAATCAATCTGCGGTGGATGTATCCCCACTACCGGCATGACGAGTTTGTGGATGTTACAGACAAGGTATGGGCAGCGATGTATCAGGCCCAGCGGGAGATGGAGAATTATGAGCGCCGGAAAGTCTACCACCGCGCCTACTACTCTCTGGACGCATACAGCTGGCTGGAAAATTACGCACTGGAACACAGCAGATCGCCGGAAGATATTTTGCTGGAACGAGAAGAAAAGACCACCCGCCTATACCTGATTGCAGCTCTGCCGGTGGCTCTGGCTCATGCCACTCCGACACAGGCCCGCCGTGTTCACGCCTACTACATTGCCGGTATCAAGCAGCCGGAAATCTCTCGGATAGAGGGTGTCCACAGCAGCAAGGTCAGCGTTGCCATCCGCCGGGGGCTGCGGAATATGCGCCGCTTTTATGATGGCCTTTTTCAAACAGAGTGAGGGCGTGCCTATGCAGACCATCAATCTCAAACAATATTATCCATTTTGCAAAGAGGACATTTTTGTGGAGGTGTCCGATGAGATCGTCGAAGCGTTTCTTCTGGACAAGAGAGCCGAGGCCGCCAGAGATCGCAAGATGTTCCGGTATAAGGCGTTTTATTCCCTCGATTGTAACGATGGAATCGAAAATGCCGCCATCGGCTGGGCGCAGCCATCGCCGGAGGACTACCTGATAGAAAAAGAAGAATTAGCCGAATACGAAGAATTGATACGGCGATTGTACGAAGCCATTTCCTCCCTGCCGCCTATGCAGGCTCGCCGTGTTCACGCCCGCTATATGCTGGGTATGAAAGTGAAAGATATTGCCGCAATGGAGGGTATCACGCCATCACAGGCGGGAAAATCCATCCATGCCGCACTGCGGAGGCTACGCCGGTACTTTGCTCGACAGAAATGGACGGTCAATCTATGAGTATTTTCAAAGAAAAGAGGTGCCTGACATGAACGAAAAAATTACAGCCCGCCCCCAAAAAGAAGAACGGGAGAAAGTCCTGAAGGAGATTCGGCAGCTTGAAAGCCGAAAGAAGATTTTGGAGAACAAGCAGCGCAACGAGGAACGCAAGGCCCGCACCCGCCGCCTGATTGAGCGTGGGGCCGTTTTGGAGGGCATTTTCCCTCTGGCCCCCGACCTTCCCGGCGTAGAGGTCAAAGCGTTCCTGATTGCCCTGTCCCATCTTCCGGGGGCGGCAGAACTGGCCGCAAAACTGCCGAAATCCGGGGACAAGCCGTAAGTCCCTTGTTTACAAGGGCGCACTTATACACCGTTGCCGGTGCTGTGCGCCCTGCCGGGGGCGTTGCGTACTTCGTCCGCGATGGGGCGCTACACTCCCCAAACCCCTTGTGCGCTCTGCGCAGCCAAACACCCGCTTTGCGTTTGTCCGGCTCCACAGAGCCTGTTATCCCCTCACTGAAAGGAGGTGTTCCCCATAGATTTCTGTCATATCCCCGTCAGTATCATAAAGCGCAGCGCAGGCCGTTCTGCCGTTGCCGCAGCTGCTTACCGCAGCGGAACCAAGCTGACAAATGAATGGGACGGAATGACCCACGACTACACCCGGAAAGGCGGCATTGTCCATGCGGAGATCATGCTGCCTGCCCACGCGCCGCCGGAATTTGCAGACCGATCTATCCTCTGGAACAGCGTGGAGCAAATCGAGAAAGCAAGGGACAGCCAGCTTGCCCGCGAGATTGAAGCAGCCCTGCCCCGTGAACTGTCCGGCGAACAGCAGCTTGCCCTTGTGCGTGCCTATGTGAAGGACAACTTTGTAGACAAAGGAATGTGTGCTGACTTTGCTATCCATGACAAGGGAACCGGCAACCCTCATGTCCATATCATGCTGACGCTCCGGCCTCTGAAAGAAAATGGACAGTGGGGTGCAAAGTGCCGCAAGGCATACGATCTGGACGAGAATGGACAGCGTATCCCGGATGGGAAAGGCGGCTGGAAAAATCACAGAGAGGATACGACCGACTGGAACGATAAAGAAAATGTGGAGATTTGGCGGGCAGCGTGGGCGGCTTATACCAACCGGGCATTGGAGGCTGCCGGTCAGCCCGCCCTGGTAGATCACCGCAGCTACAAGCGGCAGGGCATTGATAAGATTCCCTCTGTCCATCTGGGGCCAGCTGCCAGCCAAATGGAAAAGCGCGGCATCCGCACCGACAAGGGCGAAGTAAACCGGCAGATCGCCGCCGACAATAAGCTGCTGAAAGAAATCAAAGCCCGCATTACCCGTCTTTATCGCTGGTCGAAAGCCGAAACGGAAAAACCACAAACACAGCAAAGCAGCTTGACAGCTTTGTGGGAGGCCCAGCAGCAGTTGGACGCTCCCCGCACCCGCACCGGCAAAATCCGGGCTTTGCAGGAAAGCGCTGCACTATTCAGCTTTTTGCAGGCAAACGGCATCCAGTCTATGCAGCAGCTTCATGAAAAAATCGCTGATATGAACAGCCGTTACTATGACCTGCGCGGAAAGATCGTCAAGGCCGAGCGCCGGATCACTACCCTTACCGAGCGCGGGGAGATGTGGGAACAGTACAACCAGTACAAGTCCATCCACAAGCAGCTTGCCAAAGTAAAGCCGGAAAAATGGGAACAGTTTGAACAGCGCCACAGCCGGGAACTGATTCTGTATGACGCAGCGGCCCGGTATCTGAAAGAACTGAAAGACAGCGGCGAGGCAATCACCCCAAAGGCATGGCAGCTGGAAATTGACCAGCTGGCCGCTGGAAAGCAGACGGACACGCTTGCCATGAAATCCATGAGGGAGGATTTGAAAGCAGTGGAACGGCTCCGCAAAACCGCCGAGCAGCTGTCCCGACAGGAAAGGGACAAGTCTCACGACCGTGGGCCGGAGCGGTAAAGTCTACCGCGTTTTGGCGTACCCCTTTTAGGTGCGTCGCGTTTCACGACATACCTTTGCATACAGAAAAACCGCCGTACAGGTTTCCCCATACGGCGGCAGACTGTTTATTTGCCGAACAAGTCGCTGTGTGTGCCGGTGCGGGCCAGCGTCAGCACCAGAACATCATCTTCTATGCGGTAGACAAGCAGCCAGTCCGGGAGAATGTGACATTCCCGATGGCCTGCCCAATCGCCGGACAGGTCATGGTCACGGTTCTTATCTGGCAGCGGTTCGCCCATCGCCAGCAATGCTACGACCTGCTCCAACAGCTCAATCTTCAAGCCACGCTTTATGGCTCGTTTGTAGTCCTTTTTGAAACTGGTCGTGTACTTGACGGTATATTTGGTTTCTTTCATCTTTTCAGGTCAGCAAACAACTCGTCAAGGTCATTATAGCCCTTTACAGACGGGTCTTTTGCAATCCTTTCCGCTTCCAGCATGGCAGCAACCGTTTCTTTGTTCGGCTGTTCCAGCCTTACTTCAAAGGGAATGCCGCCTTCACGAAGCGACTGGCGCACAAAGATGTTAAACGCCGTAGTCAGGTTCATGCCAAGTTCAGTAAACAGTGCGTCCGCCTGCGCTTTCAAATCTGCGTCCATGCGGATACTGATGTTTGTGGTATTTCCAGCCATACGATCAACCCCTTTCTGCTGGCAATTATAGTATATGCCATTTGCACGAAGAAAACAATACTTTGCACGAATATTTAACAATAAATTCATTCAAGGAGGTTACCGGCTTTATGAAAGAAATCATTTATGAAGAACAACAAGACTGAACCTATCCCTGTCATGGATTACCGCCAGTATCGCAGAGCGCGGAGGCTGGTGCATGAGTGCTGTAACTACATCGACGGAAACTGTATCGCCCTGGACGATGGGGAGGAATGTGTCTGTGTCCAGTCTATTTCCTACTCCCTGTTGTGCAGGTGGTTTCGGGCGGCGGTATTGCCGCAGGATAAGGAACTGGAAACGGCGCTGTTCCACCGGCTGAATGCTAAGAAATGCTCCGTATGTAAGGCACTGTTTACCCCCGGTTCCAACCGAGCCAAATACTGCCCGGAATGTGCCGCACGCATGAAGCGGATCAACGCCGCAAAGCGCAAGCGG
Organism: Intestinimonas timonensis; assembly: GCF_900626145.1. Lineage (GTDB taxonomy): Bacteria > Bacillota > Clostridia > Oscillospirales > Oscillospiraceae > Intestinimonas > Intestinimonas aquisgranensis. Next base: position 1,135,161 of record NZ_LR130816.1, read on the forward strand.
AAACAACGGGAGAAATGTCACGCTTTAGGGGATGAAAAACCCTTGTAAATCAAGGTTTTTTTCGGGGGTGTCAAAGGCAGTCTGATAGATTTATCCTCTGCCCACTAAAATAGCCTTAAAATGCGTACAGAATCCCAAGAGAACCCCAAGGAGGAACCCTATGTCAGACAATCGAAAATATTATTACCTGAAACTCAAAGAAAACTATTTTGACGATGATTCCATCGTGCTGCTGGAAAGTATGCAGGATGGTGTGCTGTATTCCAACATTCTGCTCAAGCTGTATCTGAAATCGCTGAAACATGGTGGACGGCTTCAACTTGACGAGGACATTCCTTACACGGCGCAGATGATCGCCACCATTACCCGCCAGCAGATCGGCACTGTTGAGAGAGCTTTGCAGATCTTTTTGAAGCTGGGTCTTGTGGAGGTGCTGGACAGCGGCACATTCTACATGAGCAACATCGAACTTTTAATCGGCCAGTCCTCTACCGAGGCTGAGCGAAAGCGGGCTGCGAGGCTCCAAAATAAGGCTCTTTCTGCGCCCCGGACAAACGGCGGACATTTGTCCGACATTCGTCCACCAGAGATAGAGATAGAGTTAGAGAAAGAGATAGAGATAAAGAGAGAGATAGAGAAGGGACACTCCGCCCGCGCCTATGGCCGTTACCAAAATGTTTTCCTGACGGACGAGGAAATGGCAGACTTGCAGGCCAGCTTTCCCACCGTATGGGGTCAGTACATCGAAAAACTGTCCGAGTACATGGCTTCTACCGGCAAGCGTTATCAGAGCCATGCAGCGACCATCCGGCGCTGGGCCGGTGAGGACGCGAAGAAAGCAGCCCCGCCCTCTCGCAACCGGGATTACAGCGTAAAGGAGGATGAAACCGTATGATTGAGATTACCGCAGAAATCCGGGCGCTGATCGACAAGGCAGCCGCCGGTATGGAACTGGCCGGGGACGAGTACATAGACCCGGCAGACGGCCTCATTCACTGTAAAAAGTGCGGCGGCCAGAGGCAGACCGTTGTGCCATGCTTTGGGAAACCCGGCTACTTTATGCCGCGCTGCATCTGCCAGTGCCAGCGGGAGGCTGAGGAGCAGCGCAAGGCCGCCGAGGAACGGCAGCGCCGCATGGAGCGTATCAAACGCCGAAAGGCACAGGGCCTGCAAGACCGTTATCTGTACGACTACACATTTTCCAATGATAACGGGCAAAACCCATTGATGGACAAGGCCCGCGCCTATGTGGAAAATTGGAAGGAGGCATATAAAAACAACACCGGCCTGCTGTTGTTCGGGGATGTGGGAACCGGCAAGTCTTTTTTCGCCGGTTGTATTGCCAACGCCCTGCTTGACCGGGATGTGCCGGTGCTGATGACGAACTTTCCCACCATTCTGAATCGCCTGACAGGGATGTTCTCCGAGGACAGGGCCGACTTTATCGCCAGCTTTGACGAGTACGACCTGCTCATCATTGACGATTTGGGTGTGGAGCGCAATACCGAGTATGCGATGGAGCAGATGTTTTTCGTCATTGACAGCCGCTACCGCAGCCGCAGGCCCATGATTATTACAACAAACTTGAAACTGTCCGAGCTGAAAAACCCACCTGATCTGGCTCACGCCCGTATCTATGATCGTATTTTGGAACGGTGTGCGCCGATTCTCTTTGACGGGAAGAATTTCCGGGAAGAAAATGCCGGTGCTACCCGACAGACAGCAAAAGACATTGTAAACAGTAAGCACGATTGATTTTTTACCGGGTGTCACAGACCCGTTCGGAGAAAGGAGCGCCATGAACAAAGAACCCCGTACTATGCAGGTGGCAGACGCCGCTACTGCGTCCAGAGCGCCGGAAAACACGCCGGCGATGGTAAAGAAAATCGGAAAGACAACCTACAAAGTTCATGTCCATTTCAGCAATACCAGCACAGAAACCATGAGCGATAAAATCAAGCGTATGCTCAAAAATGAAATTCAGCAGATGTGACAGACTGATAAACGAAGCTGCCTTGTGCTAAACTGATGATGGTACGCACCAAAATTTTTGTCAAGGAGGACACGAAAATGCTTTACACAGAAAAAGAGAAGCATGAAATTGAACGAGTAAAGGAGGTCTTTGCGGAACATCTGCGGCAAAGCCCTGATTTTGAACTGCTCTGGTCGGACAAGGTAGGCTATGTCTGGCTGGCGATTAGCGTCAATCCAGTCTATGTGGATACCGGTATCAGAATCGAATCAGCCGCCGATCTCTGCGGCAGGTGTTTGGATGATGTTGCTACGGATGTTTTATATATGACAGGCAACGATCATGCACTGGAAGCAGCCGATCCGCTGGAATTGGCCGAAATCAAGCGGCGCTGGGAGCCATATATCAACCAGCTGCCAGACTATGCGTATCTCTGCAAAGACCTGCTGAACGGAAAAATGTAATCTATCAAACGAGGTGTCAGGAGCCATACGGTGCTTCTGGCACCTTTTTTTGTGGATTTTTTGTGAATTTGATGAAAAAGTCCTTGACAATTTGTCTCTGGCAAGACGGCTAAGTCGATCTTAATTAGCTGCGGTGCCAGACTTGCCCCGTTTGACATTAAGGAAGTCCGGGAGATTACCATGTATGACGAGCTGGAGCTTGACCTGGTGGGCGACAGAAAAACGGCTCTGTTCTTTATTATCAGTGATACGGATGCGACATTTAACTTTCTTGTCAGTATGGCTTATACCCAGCTATTTAACCTGCTCTGTGAGCGGGCGGATGATAAATTCGGCGGCAGGCTCCCGGTCCATGTGCGGTGCCTGATTGACGAGGCGGCCAATATCGGCCAAATCCCGAACCTGGAAAAGCTGATGGCAACGATCCGTTCAAGAGAAATATCCGCCTGCCTGGTATTGCAGGCCCAGAGCCAGCTCAAAGCGCTTTATAAGGACAACATGGACACGATCATAGGCAACTGTGATTCTTCTCTTTTCCTGGGCGGTAAGGAGGAAACCACCTTGAAAAGCTGGAACGCCCTGTTGGGGAAAGAGACCATTGATATGTATAACACCAGCGTTACGAAGGGTACCCAGGAATCCCACGGGCAGAACTTCCAAAAGCTGGGGAAAGATTTAATGTCCGTTGACGAGCTTGCGGTGATGGATGGCGGCAAATGCCTCCTGCAGATCAGGGGCGTGCGTCCCTTCCTGTCCCGGAAGTACGATATTACCAAACACCCGAATTACAAATATCTTTCGGATTTTGATGAAAAGAACGCCTTTGACATAGAGAAATACCTGTCTACAAGGCTGCCTGTACGTCCCAGAGAGTTGTACCCCAACTATGAGATCACGCCGGAAGAACTGGCAGCACAGACAACCGCGTAAAATTCCACTGTATTATTTCCTTATTATATGGTGGACTTTTATATACCCTTTGGAAAGGAGGTGCCTATTGCGGATTCGCGATTCTCCCTGACAACTGAATATTCCCCGCAGGTCTTACCCTGCCCCTTATGCCGCTGTCATGTTTTTGTAGGTTTTCTATTTAAGCATGGCGGCGGCTTTTTTCGTTTCAGGCCCAATGCGGCCATAACAATAAATTTTATAAATATTAAGGAGGACTAATTTTATGGCATTTTTCGCAAGTGCGATTGACACTTTGAAAATTCTCGTGATTGCCCTGGGCGCGGGTCTCGGCGCATGGGGTGTCATCAACCTTCTGGAAGGATATGGAAATGACAATCGTGCGACACGTTCGTAAGTGAAAAGCTTGCGCACAAAGTCGAAGGGCAATTGTAGCCCGAAACTTTGGAGAACTGATATTCCGATGGGTGAAATGAGGGGGTAACGTCCCGAAGCGCCACCCTGATACTCCGAATGGCGGGGAGCATGCAACGGCTCTCTCCAAAAGTTTATAGAGCTCGGTGAAGTCGGCAGAGAGCAACCGTAAGACTGGTTTTCAGACCAGACACGAAAGCTGTCCAGAGGTGGATGGTGTTGCCTATATGCCGGGGGTCGGATATCCATGGTGAGAATGTATGAAAATACTGACGAAATTCCGAATGTACGAGTCTAAACGTTGATGCTGTCGAAAGGCGGTACACCTTTCATGGTGGTATCTGTGGGCGAGTAAAATTGGTTGTTATGAAAGTCCATGCATCGTTACAGGCGGTGCGGTTATGCATGACCAGATACAGGCTTAGAGGAAGAACCTAAAGATGTCCAATGATAGGAATATCGGAACGTGGAAAGCTGGGGATACGGAGGCGGTTGCAAGCCAATGATGTGGTGGATGGGAATACCTTCGCGAGAGGGCAATAACCATTCTTTATTCCAGTGAGAGTAGTGGCACAGTACCTGTGAAGCCGTGAATAAGTAAGCGGTGGAGGGATAGCCACAAGTCGAATTCAGCAAAGAAAATGAAAACACAACAAACACAGCTTCGAGTATGACAAAGAAAATCCAAACCGAAGGGAGAGGATGCCTGTGTTGACTTCGGGGCAGCAAGAAAGGAAAAGTAAACAGAGAAAAATCCGCAACTCAGAGTATTACGACATGGAAGGTACTTTTGACAGGCTGTATGCAGAAAGTAAGAAAGATAAAACCTTCAACCATCTGATGGAAATCATCGAGAGTGAAGAAAATATCAAGCTTGCATACAGAACGATAAAGAAGAATACAGGAAGTGATACTTCGGGAGTGGATAAAAGGACGATAGCCGACCTTGCAAAGTTAAGCGAGGAAGAATACGTCCGTCTCATACGGAAACAATTCAGTAATTATCATCCACGACCCGTAAGGCGAGTGGAGATACCAAAGCCCAATGGAAAGACCAGACCTCTGGGAATTCCAACTATCGTAGATCGGATCGTACAGCAATGTATTTTGCAGGTCATGGAGCCGATATGTGAAGCAAAATTCAGTGAGAACTCCAACGGGTTCCGCCCGAACCGTTCCGCTGAGACTGCTATTGCGCAATGCATGAGGCTGATACAGGTACAGCATCTGTACCATGTGGTTGACCTCGATATTAAAGGCTTCTTTGATAATATCAGCCATACAAAGCTGATTCGTCAGATATGGGCATTGGGAATCCGGGACAAAAAGCTGTTATGCATTATAAAAGAGATGCTGAAAGCACCTGTTGTTCTGCCAAATGGGGAGAAAACATATCCCACACGGGGTACCCCGCAAGGCGGTATTTTGTCGCCATTGCTGGCAAACATCGTATTGAATGAACTGGATTGGTGGATTGCTTCCCAGTGGGAGCAGATGCCAACAAAAACAAAATTCAAAACAAGGAGCAATGCGCAGGGAACAGAGATTAAGAGCCACGCCTACAGGGCTCTGCGCCGGAGCAGACTAAAAGAGATGCATGCAGTTCGGTACGCAGATGATTTTAAAATTTTCTGCGCAACACATGAGGATGCTGTAAGAGCATACAAGGCAACAGAGTTATGGCTAAAGGACAGGCTGGGGCTGGAAATCAGCCCTGACAAATCCAAAGTAGTTAATCTCAAAAGACAGTATTCTGATTTTCTCGGGTTCAAACTGAAAGTCCGTAAAAAGGGTAAGAAATATGTAGTTCGGTCTCATATGAGCGATAAAGCATACAAAAAGGCTCATGAAAAAGTCTCGGAAGAAGTAAAGAAACTGGCTCATTCGTCAGATGATAATGCTCAGTTCATGCAGCTTCAGAAATACAACTCTGTAGTTGCCGGACTTCATGAATACTATTGTATTTCTACAGAAGTATCTCATGACTTCAGCAGACTTGCCTTCAGTATCAACAAACAGCTCAGAAACAGACTGAAAGGTGACTTATCCAAAAAGGGACAACTCAGAAATGGGTTCATCAAAGAAAAATATGGAGCAAGCAGACAGATGAGGTTCCTTCATGGACGTCCGGTGGTTCCACTGGGATATGTCCAGTCAAAGAATGCCCAGCATAAAAGGAAATCCATCAATAAATATACGGTCAAAGGTCGGGAACAGATTCATAAGAATCTTGCAATCGACACAGCGACAATGTTATGGCTGATGAGAAATCCTGTAAAAGGCAGAACCATTGAATATGCGGATAACCGTATTTCTTTGTATGCGGCACAGTATGGTAAATGTGCAGTGACAGGAATTCCGATGGATTCTCACGATATTCACTGCCACCATAAAGTGCCGGTTAGCAATGGCGGTTCGGATGAATACGCAAATCTTATTCTTGTCAGCAAAGCGGTTCATATCCTTATCCATGCTTCTTCAGAACCTACGATTGAGAAGTATCTGAAATCCTTAAATCTTGACAATAAACAAATAGAAAAGCTTAACAAACTTCGTTCTATGGCAGAAATGCCACCTATTATTCTTTGAATTTAATGCTGTAACGAAGTGTGTAAGTTGTGTTTAAAAGCCCTGGACGGCTGAATTCGATGGAGCGCCGTGTGCGGTGAAAGTCGCATGCACGGTGTGGAGCGGGGGAAAATCCGGAGATAACTTCAAAGGATTACCTATCGCTATCTGGGGCCAAATCACAGGGAATGAAACAGCTTATGGCGGGCGGCGGTATCGCCCTGGTGGGTGCCACGCTGATTCCGCTCCTGTCCGGCCTGTTCGGTTAATAGCCGATGGGCAGTCTGTTTGACTGGATAACAGACTGGATTAAAGAGGGCCTGATCGAAGCGATCACCGGGCAGTACACCAGTATTTTTGAATCGGTAAACAGCCAGGTCGCGGATGTGGCCGGGCAGGTCGGACAGACCCCGCAGGGCTGGAATGGCGGCGTGTTCAGTATGATCCAGAATCTTTCTGAAACCGTCGTCATTCCCATTGCGGGCATTATTCTGACCTTTGTGCTGGTATATGAGCTGATTCAGATGATTTTGGAAAAGAACAACATGCACGATTTTGATACGTTCAATATCTTCAAGTGGATTTTCAAGACCTTTGTAGCCACCTACCTGCTCACCAACTGCTTTACGATTGTCATGGCGGTGTTTGATGTCGCCCAACATGTGGTATCGCAGAGCGCCGGCGTAATAAACGGAAATCTGGATGTCACAGCGGCTTTGGCTGACCTGGAAACGCAGCTTGAAGCAATGGGGATGTGGGAGCTGATTGGTCTGTGGCTGGAAACCAACATCATCAACCTGTGCATGTGGGTACTGTCCATCGTGATCTTCGTCATTGTGTATGGCCGTATGATTGAGATATATCTTACGGTCAGTCTGGCACCCATACCGTTTTCCACAATGGCAAACCGTGAATGGGGACAGATGGGGACGAACTACCTTCGTTCCCTGTTTGCTCTGGGATTTCAGGGGTTCTTAATCCTGGTATGCGTCGCAATCTACGCGGTGCTGGTCCAGTCGATCCCCTCGTCCGGCGATATTCACGGTGCGATCTGGGGCACGGCAGGATATACCGTTCTGCTGGCCTTCGCCCTCTTTAAGACGGGCTCGTTATCAAAAAGTATTTTTAACTCGCATTAGCGGGTAACAACTACATTTATCAAGGAGGAACTTTCATTATGAGTAAAACCAACACTGAACCCATGCAGCCGGAAACACAGGCGTCCGAAGGCTTGAAGCTGGATGTAACCGTGCGCCCGATTGCCCCGATGGGAAACCTCTTGGCCTTTGCCAACGTGACGATTGGCGACTGCTTCAAGATCGACGGCTTCCGTATCTGCTCCGGCGAAAACGGTCTGTATGTCAACATGCCTTCCACCCAGGATAAGCAGGGCAAATGGAGGGATGTCTGCTGGCCGGTGACGGCGGACTTCCGCAGACAGCTCAATGATGCTCTGATCGAAGGGTACGGCCAGGCGATTGAAAATTTGCAGGCCACCCTTGAAGCGACCAGGGGCGCGGCGGAAAAGCCTTCCCTGACCGGCGCCTTGAAAGAAAATGCCGGAAAGGTCAAGACGCAGCCGGCAAAGCCCGCACCTGCCAAGAGTGAGCAGGCCCGCTGATGGCGGAGGCCGGAAAATATGGCATTGTGTACGCGGACCCGCCCTGGCGCTATGATATGAAGCGCGGAAAAGGCGTGGCAGAAAACCATTACCCTACCATGAGCATTGAAGAAATATGCGCACTGCCGGTTGCAGACCTTGCGGCCAAAGACAGTGCGCTTTTTCTATGGGCCACCTTCCCGCAGCTCAATGAGGCGTTCCGGGTGATCGAGGCATGGGGCTTCCACTATAAGACCCTGGCGTTTCTGTGGCTGAAGCAGAACCGGAAAGCCGATACATGGTTTTATGGGATGGGTTTCTGGACCCGCTCTAATGCGGAAGTGTGCCTGCTGGCAACACGCGGGCACCCAAAACGCCAGTGTGCAGGAATCCACCAGTTTGTGATCTCCCATATCGAGCAGCACAGCAAGAAGCCCGATGAAGTGCGGGACAAGATCGTAAAGCTCATGGGAGATCAGCCCAGGGTGGAGCTTTTTGCCAGGCAGCAGACGCCCGGCTGGGATGTGTGGGGCAACGAAGTGGATTGCAGTATCACAATGCCGCAGAATGGATAGAAAAGATTCTCGCAGATCGGAGGTGACAATGAAATGCCTTATGTACCCGTACCCAAAGACTTAACCAAAGTCAAGACCAAAGTTGCCGCTGGCCTGACAAAGCGCCAGCTTATTTGTTTCAGTCTGGCCGCGTTGGTGGGGCTGCCGGTATATTTCTTTACCCGCGGCACCATTGGCAATTCGGCGGCGGTGCTTCTTATGATCGGCCTGATGATGCCCTTTTTCTTCTTTGCCATGTATGAGAAGGACGGGCAGCCCGCCGAGAAATTGCTGAGGAATCGGCTCCGCTATAAGCTCTGGCCCAAGAACCGCCCTTACCGGACGGAAAATCTCTATAAATCTATATCCAAAAAGGAGGTATCACAGATTGCCAAAAACCAAACAGCAGGAGGCGCAGAAAAAACGTCTGCAAAGAAACGTAAAGCAGGCAAAAAAGACCCGCGCCGAAGCAAGAAAGGCAGGAAGTAAAACTGCCTCTCCCGCCGGGCCGAAGAAAAAGCCCGGCTTTTTTTCCGGGCTGAAAGCGGACGCCCCGCAGACGGTCCAGCAGAGTATTCCCTATAAGGAAATGTACCGGGACGGTATCTGCCGTGTGAGCGGCAATTATTACACCAAGACGGTGCAGTTCTTTGATATTAACTACCAGCTCGCGCAGGCGGATGACAAAGCGCAGATTTTTGAAGGCTACTGCGATTTTCTCAATTACTTTGACGCCTCGATCCATGTGCAGCTCACCTTCATCAACCAGCGGGCCAACATGCAGGACTTTGTTCGGAGCATAGATATTCCTACCCGCGGGGACGAATATGACGGAATCCGCAGGGAGTACGCGGATATGCTGAAGAACCAGCTCCAAAAGGGCAACAACGGCCTTACCAAGCGGAAATATATCACGTTTGGGATTGAAGCGGAGGACCTTCGCACGGCGAAAATGCGTCTGGAACGGATCGAAACGGATGTGTTGGGGAACTTCAAAGCCCTGGGTGCGCAGGCAAGGCCCCTGAACGGGCTGGAACGCCTGGAGCTTTTGCACAGCCAGCTCCACCCGGACGGCCAGGAGAAATTTCATTTTACCTGGAGCGACCTGCCAAAAACCGGGCTCTCCACAAAGGACTTTATCGCCCCTTCCGGCCTCTCCTTCTCTCAGGACGGTAAGACCTTCCGGGTGGGCGACCATTCCGGTGCGGTGTCCTTCTTGCAGATTTTGGCCCCGGAGCTGACGGACCGGCTGCTTGCCGACCTTCTGGATTTGAATGATGCCGTAACGGTGAACCTTCATATCCAGTCTATCGACCAGGCGCAGGCGATTAAGAACATCAAACGCAAGATGTCCGATTTGCAGAAAATGACGATTGAGGAACAGAAAAAAGCGGTCCGCTCTGGTTACGATATGGACATCATACCTACCGACCTTGCCACTTATGGCGAAGAAGCGAAAAATCTCTTGCAGGATTTGCAGAGCAGGAATGAAAGGATGTTCCTTGTGACGGTGCTGGTGGAGAATATCGCCCCGAAGCGCCAAAAGCTGTTTAACGATGTTTTCGCCGCTTCCGGTGTGGCGCAGAAATACAACTGTGCCCTGAAACGGCTGGACTTCCAGCAGGAACAGGGCCTTATGTCCTCTTTATGCCTGGGACAGAACCAGATCGAGATCGAGCGGGGGCTTACCACCAGCAGCACGGCCATTTTTGTGCCTTTTACCACCTGCGAACTGTTCCAGGAGGGCGAGGCTTTGTATTACGGTCTCAATGCCCTTAGCAACAACCTAATCATGGCGAACCGCAAGAACCTGAAAAACCCCAACGGCCTGTTTCTGGGAACGCCCGGCAGCGGCAAGTCTTTCTCTGCCAAGCGTGAGATCGTCAATGTGTTCCTTCTGACGGAGGACGACATCATCATAGCAGACCCGGAAAATGAGTACGGGCCTTTGGTAAAGCAGTTCGGAGCCCAGGGGCAGGTCATAGACATTTCCCCTAACTCCACCAATTACATCAATCCGATGGACATTAACCTGGACTATTCGGACGATGAAAACCCGATCACCCTGAAAAGTGATTTTATTCTGTCTTTGTGTGACCTTATCATCGGCGGCAAGGAAGGGCTTTCTCCCATTGAAAAGACGATCATTGACCGCTGCACAAGGCTTGTGTACCGGGACTATTTGCAGGACCCGCGCCCGGAAAATATGCCGATCCTGGGGGACCTGTACGACCTCCTTCGCAAACAGAGCGAGCCGGAGGCACAGAATATCGCAACGGCGCTGGAAATCTACGTCAACGGTTCCTTAAATGTATTTAACCACCGTTCTAACATTGACATGAATAAACACCGGGTACTGTGCTTCCAGTTGAAGTCTTTGGGTAAGGCCCTGAAAGAGATCGGTCTTTTAATCATGCAGGATGCAGTCTGGAATCGTGTTACGGCCAACCGCTCCAAACATAAGACGACCTGGTTCTATATAGATGAATTTCACCTTCTCCTGAAAGGCCAGACAGGGAGTTTTAGCGTCGAAATTTGGAAAAGGTTTAGAAAATGGGGAGGGATTCCGAGCGGCTTAACTCAGAATGTGAAGGACCTGCTGGCTTCCAGGGAGATCGAGAACATTTTTGAGAACTCAGATTTTATCTACATGCTCAACCAGGCTCAGGGAGACCGGCAGATTTTGGCGAAGCAGTTAGGCATTTCGCCCCACCAGCTTTCCTATGTGACCCATTCCGGCCCCGGCGAGGGCCTTTTGTTTTTCGGCAACGTGATTATTCCTTTTGTCGATCACTTCCCGAAGGACACCCTTTTGTATTCGGTCCTTACCACAAGGCCGGATGAAGTGGCAGGCGCATGAGCGCCGGCAGACCAACAAAGATAATTCAGACTGGAGGTGATGGATATGTCCCGTGATAAAGAATTCAGACGGCCCAAAGATGATGCGGCACGGCAACCGGCGAGGAAAACAGAAAATGATGTCCGGGCCGGCGAGGTGCGCAGCCAGGATTTTGATTTGCGTCGTGCCCGTGACGCTCCTTTGCAGGAAGATAACCGCCATAAAGGGCGGAACCTGTATCAAGGAGCTTCGGAGGACAGCACAATTCCGGCAGCGGATTCAGGTGAGGATTATCCTGCTTCCCGGCAGGCGTCCGGGGATTCTGTTCAGGACAGCCGCGGCGATCTGCAGCAAAGCGGGCTGGATTTTTCCGGGCGTGACAGCTTCCGCGAAAGCAGGCAGCAGGATTCCGGCAGGTTCCGGCGCCAGGATGCAGATTTTTCCCGTCATGGCAGCCAGGAGTTGTCCGGTTCCGGCAGTTTGGAGACTTCCACTGCTTCGGAGGCCGGCAGTACAAATGCCGGGGAAACATCGGGCAGACGCCGGATGCACCAGCACGGCAACAAATACCAGCAGCGTTTTCAGGAGGCGGCAAAAGCCGAGGAACCCCAGGAGAAACAGCCGGGAGCAGCCGAAGGAGAACCAAAACGGCCTTCCAAGCTGGAATTTACCGCTGACGAGCTGCCACCGGAGGCGGCGGATAAAAAGCTGACCCAGGCGAGGCGCAGGGCCGAGCGTGTGGAAAAGAAGCTGGAGGATGCCGAGGCGCGTCTGCCTTCCCGGAAAAAACTGCGGATGGAGACGGCTTCCGACCCGGAGACCGGCAAAGCAAAAAAACGGCTGAAATTTGAGCAGGAAGTAAAATCCCAGCGGGTCCATGTAAAGGGCTCCCTTCCAATGCGCCCGGTAAAGGCAGCAGCAAATACGGCAGCCGGTTACGCGCATAAGAAAATCTACCAGGCGGAGGAAGAAAATATTGGCGTGAAAGCCGCCCACCGCACCGAGCTTGTGGGTGAGGCTGGGGCACGCACCCTGTATCACCGCCATAAAACAGCGCCTTACCGCCGGGTGACAAAGCTGCAGCAGAAATCAGCGAGGGCTAACGCACAGTTTGCCTACCGGCAGACTCTTTCGGATCACCCGGAGTTAAAGAAAAACCTCCTTGCCCGGATGTGGCAGAAGCAAAAGCTGAAACGCCAGTATGCCAAAGCCGCAAGGGAGGCACAGAAAACCGGAAAGCGGGCAAAGGACGCAGCCGTTACGACAGAGAAAATTGCTGCCTCGGTAGTAAACGCTGTCAAGCGCCACCCGGTTATCTGCGGCATTCTTATCCTGTTGCTTTTGGTGGTTTTTCTCATTACTTCGCTGTTTTCCTCGTTTTCCAATATCGGGACCGGGGGCTTGGGAAGTATCGCCGCCTCTACCTATCTGGCGGAGGATCAGGACATCAACAACGCGGAGCTTATCTATACCGAGTGGGAAACAGACCTGCAAATGGAAATAGACCGTGTGGAAACAGACCGGCCCGGTTATGACGAATACCGCTATAACATCGGCGCTATCGAGCATGACCCCTATATCCTGATGGGCTATCTCACTTCTGCCTATCAGAATTTTACCTATGAGCAGATCGAAGGCGTCCTGCGGCAGCTTTTCAATGAGCAGTATTCCCTTACCTTTACAGAGGAAACGGAGATCCGCTACCGGACAGAGACCCATGTTGACCCGGACACCGGCGAGGAAACCGAGGAAGAAGTACCTTATGAGTGGCACATCCTGAATGTAAAGCTCACGGCCACGCCGCTTGCAAACCTGGTGGTGCAGCGCATGAGCGCTGAGCAGAAAGAAATCTGTGAGATTCTATTGCAGACCAAAGGCAATCGGCAGTATGTGAAAAATGTCTTTGGGACAAACTGGCTGCCCTATGTCACCAGCTACTACGGCTACCGGGTACACCCCATCAGCGGAGAAAAGAACTACCATACCGGCGTTGACATCGGCATGGCCCAGGGCACGGAAATCTTAGCCGGCCATGACGGAACGGTCACGCTGGCAGGAAACGCGGGCGGCTACGGCCTGTGTGTCGCCATTGAAGGCGAGGCTTACGAGGGGCATACCCTTACCACCAAATACGGTCACTGTTCACAGATTCTTGTGTCTGTGGGCCAGGAAGTAAAAGCCGGGGATGTGATCGCAAAGGTCGGCAGCACCGGCAATTCCACCGGGCCGCACCTGCACCTGGAGGTATTGGTGGACGGGCAGTATTTGAACCCGCTGTATTTTGCAGATACCGGCGACACCAGCAGTACCGGGCTTCCAAATATTGGCGCGGGCGGTGGCGGCAGCTACTTTGATTACGATATTCCACCGGAGGCCCTTGCGGATGAACAGTTCGCAGCCATGATCGCGGAGGCGGAGAAATACTTAGGCTATCCGTATGTGTGGGGCGGCGCAAACCCTTCCACTTCCTTTGACTGTTCGGGCTTCGTTTCCTGGGTAGTCAACCATACCGGCTGGAACTTCGGGCGGCTTACCGCGGACGGGCTTCTGGGCGTGTGTACGCCTGTATCGAGCGCGAACGCAAGGCCCGGCGACCTGATTTTCTTCCAGGGAACCTATAACACCAGCGGCGCAAGCCATGTGGGAATCTATGTGGGTAACGGAATGATGATCCACTGCGGGGACCCGATCTCTTACGCAAATATCAATACAAGTTACTGGCAGAGCCACTTCTATACCTTTGGCCGTCTGCCTTAACAGAATGGAGGTAACAAATTGAACCCTAAAATTGAAAAACTGGCAAAAGACATTGAAAAGACCAAGGCGAAGATCGCGGAGCAGCAGGCCAGGCTCCGGGATTTGGAGAAACAGAAAACGGAGCTGGAGAACACCGACTTTGTGGCGGTGGCCCGCAGCTACCACCTGACGCCCCAGGAATTGGCCGAATTCTTAAAAACGCGGCAGATGGCGTCCGCACAGGAACCTTTGCCGCAGGAACAGGAGGAAGTGCATGAGGACTAAACGAATCTCTCTCCTTGTGGCGCTTGTCTTTCTCATAGGCGCCATGACCTTACCCATGACGGCTTTTGCCGCCGGGGGCAAGGACACCACGCCGCCCACGCTTACGGCGGTGCTGGATGGGGAAACCGTAAAGATCGAGAGCAGCGACGACAATTCCGGCGTGGAGGCGGTCTATATCGACAAGACCCGTGTAAATTCCCTTGTGGACGGAAAAGCCTCTGTCTCGCTGAAGGATTATGCCGGCACGGATAAAAAAGTGAGCGTTTATGCGGTGGATTATGCCGGGAACCGTTCTGATACCGTGAAGTTTGACAATCCCTATTATAAGGAACCGGCGCCCACGGAAAAACCGGCTGCACCCACGCAGCAGAGCCAGGGCAGCACACCGGTAACGAAACCAGCGCAGACCCAGGCGGCTTCTTCCGGCAGTACGGGCACTGGCACCCAAAGCGGCAATTCCGGCAGTTCCAACATGGGAACAGTTTCGGGAGGCACAAGCTCCCAGGGCGGCAGCTCCGGCAATACAGGAAATTCCAATGGTAGTCCTTCCGACACACCGGAGCCCACCACTTCCTCCGTCCCGGATGGCGCTTTTACCCCGGAGGGGACCGGGACCGTGCTGGACAGCGCCACCGGCGAGGATGGGGATAAACAGTTTTACACCATTACCACCGAGGCCGGGAATGTATTCTATCTTATCATTGACGGCAAGCGTGACGACAACAACGTGTATTTCCTGAACGGCGTTACCGAGGCGGACCTGATGGCCCTTGCGGAAAAGGGCGACGGCAGCGTGAGCGTGATCCCGGCTGCGGATGTCTGCACCTGTAAGGAGAAATGCGAGGCCGGAAATGTCAATACTGGTTGCCCGGTCTGCAAAAACGACTTAAACGGCTGCATCGGGAAAGAAAAGCCGGCAGAGCCGGAGGAACCGGCTGAACCGGAACAGCCGAAGAAAGATACCGGCAGCGTCGGCACGATCATCTTTATCATCGTCGCCCTGCTTGCAGTCGGAGGCGTCGGTTACTATGTGAAGATCGTGCGCCCGAAGCAGCAGGCGGCGGACGAGGACGAATTTGACGAGGACGACGGCTACGGGGAGGGCTTTGACCCGGACGAGGCTTACGGGGAGCCGGAATATCTCTCCGAGGATGACTTTGAGGATAGCACCCATGAGGACGGCGAGTAATGCGCCGTCCTTACCTATTTTATGAAAGTGAGGTCTTTCTATCGTGAATATGAAAACAAACACACACCGCCGCGGTCTGCACAGGATCGTGGCATTTTTACTCTGTGCGGTATGCGTCTTTAGTCTGCTCCCCGCCCAGGCGTTTGCGGCAGGCGTGGGCCAGAAAGCAAGCTCCTGGCTGGGCGATCAGTATGTGGGCTCTGACGGGCAGCATTATTATTCCCCGGCGCCTACCAATTTTCTTGCTTACAATTCGGACGGAACCACTGAGAAACGTTCCGGCTCCGGCGGCAGCGCCTACCGGCATTATATGCTGACGGATTCGGACGGTGTGACCCATTCGGTCTACTGTGTGGAGAGCGGGATTCCCTACAACACTTCCGAGAACACCTATACTTCGGAGAATGGGACCAACAGCAATTACCTGAATATGCTCCCTTCCGCTGCCAAGCGCGGCATTACCCTGACCGCGATCTATGGCTGGAAACCCGGCGCCTCCCTTCCTGTTTCCGGAATCAATGAGGACGATTATAAAATTGCGACGCAGATTATTCTCTGGGAATACCAGCAGCAGCTTCGGAGCGACCCCTACAGCAGACACGGCAACGGCCATGCTTCGGCGGACCAGTATTACAGTGTGATTGCCGGGCGTCCCGCGGAAAAGGCATACAACTGGATTCTGGAACAGGTGGCGTCCCACTCCACCGTCCCTTCCTTTACCGCAGCGAAAAAGGGGGATGCCCCTGTTTTGGAGCTGAAATGGGACACCAGCAGAAAGGTCTATACCCTGACTGTTACCGACACCAACAACCTGAATATCGACCTGCAAATGCTTTCCGGCAGCGGCGTGTCTGTTACCCGAAATGGCAACAAGTACACTTTTACCAGCAAGAACATGATTATGGACCCTGTGACCTTTGAATTCCGCAAGGACATTCCGGTTGCCAACGACATGCTGATCTGGGGCCGCCCTGGTTATCAGACCATGATGACCGGCGCCAGCGACCCGGTTTCCTTCTTCGTAAAGATCAAGACCGAGACCTACGGCACCGCAAAGATCGTAAAGACCAGCGAGGACGGCATTGTGTCCGGGATTTCCTTCCACATTTCCGGCACCGACATATTGGGAAATGAAGTCAACGAGAATGTCACCACCGGGGAAAACGGGCAGATCGCAAAGAAGCTCCTTCCCGGTACTTACCTTGTGACCGAGATTCCGGTAGACCGCTATGTGACCCCTTCCGCGCAGTATGTAACGGTGGAAAGCGGCCAGACTGCCTCTGTCCATTTCAGCAATATTTTGAAGAAATTCCGCGTCCATGTGGTAAAGAGTGACGCGGACACCGGAACCGCCCAGGGCGACGCTACCCTTGCGGGCGCGACTTACGGCCTGTTCAATAACGGCGATCTGGTAGATACCTATACCACCGGGCCGGACGGCAGCTTTATGACCCGCTACTATGTCTGCGGCGATAACTGGACCCTCCGTGAGATCGAGCCGAGTACCGGCTACCTTCTGAATGATACGGTCTATGAGGTGGGCGCTTCTCCTTCCCTGTACGAAGTGGAACTGAACACCGCGGAGAACAATGTCACCGAAACCGTGATCTATGGCAATATTCAGCTTGTGAAGCATACGGACGATCCTGACCCGGATGTGTCCGAAGATGAAAATACGGGGGAACCGAATGAGGGTGTGATCGAGCGCCCGGAGGCTGGCGCTGTCTTTGAAATCTACCTGAAGGCGGCGGGCAGCTATGACGCGGCAAAGGAAAGCGAGCGCGACCTGCTCACCACGGACAGCGACGGCTTTGCTTCCTCCAAAATGCTCCCTTACGGCCATTACACGGTCCACCAGACAGCCGGCGAGGAAGGCAAGGCGTTCATTCCTGATTTTACCGTCTTTATTTCCGCAAACGGCCAGACCTACAGCTATATCCTGAATAACCGCACCATTACCGCAAGGCTCAAAGTGGAGAAATGCGACGCCGAAACCGGGAACATTATTCCGATGACCGGCACGGGTTTCCAGATCAAAGACCTTTCCACCGGGGAATTTGTCACCCAGGAAATCTTCTACCCGACCCCGGAGACCCTTGATACCTTCTATGTTTCGGACGAAGGCTGGCTCATGCTGCCGGAACCTCTGCATACCGGGGATTATGAACTTTATGAGGTGGCGGCGCCTTACGGTTATGTCCTTTCCAGTGAGCCCGTACCGTTCACCATTGATGGCAGCGAGGCGATTGTGACCGTCACGCAGTACAACATGCCCCAAAAGGGACAGCTCACCATCACTAAGACCGGTGAGGTATTTGCTTCCGTCCAGGAGAACGAAGGTCTGTATCAGCCGGTGTATGAAGTCATGGGGCTGCCCGGCGCGGTCTATGATGTGATCGCCGACGAGGATATTTATACCGGCGACGGTACGCTGCGTGCGTCAAAAGATACGGTTGTGGAAACCCTTACCACCGGGGACGACGGAACAGCACAGAGCGGGCTTTTGTACCTGGGTCGCTACCGCCTGGAGGAACGCCAGGCGCCGGCTGGCATGGTCGTAAACACTACGCCGGAATATGCGGAGCTTACCTATGCGGGTGAGACCGTGGAGATCACACAGACTGCTATCGGCCTTTATGACGAGCGCCAGAAGGTCGATGTTACCCTGTTCAAAGCTCTGGAAACAGACGAGCTCTTTGGCATTGGCTTTGGCGAGGAATACAAGGATATTTCCTTTGGCCTGTATGCTTCCGATGACCTGACGGCTGCGGATGGCAGCGTGATTCCGGCAGGCGGGCTTCTGGAAGTGGTTTCCGTTTCCGCGAATGAGGCGGGCGGATATGACGCTTCTTTTGCCTCTGACCTGCCTTTTGGCAGCTACTATGTGAAGGAGCGCACCACAAACGGCGCCTATGTCCTTTCCGATACCGAGTACCCGGTGGTATTTGAATACGCGGGTCAGGAGGCGACGCTGGTACAGATTCTTGTAAACGAGGGTGAGGCCATTTCCAATGACCTGCTCCGCGGGCGTGTAGACGGTGTGAAATATGGCGAGAACGCGGACGGCGGCGAGTCTGTGAAGCTGGAAGGCGCGGTCATGGGCCTGTTTAAGCCTGATACCGAGGAATTTACCGAGGAAAACGCGCTGTTTACCGTTACTACTGGTGAGGACGGCAGCTTTGCCTTTGAGAATATCCCTTACGGCCACTGGATCGTAAAGGAGATCGCCGCGCCTGCGCTTTATACCATCAGCCCGGAAGAACACCATATTTATATCGGTGTGGACGGCCAGAGCATTGAAATCCGTGTGGACGATACCCTGATCCGTGGCAGCGTGCAGGTCAGAAAGACCGAGGCCGCCCGCGAGCCTTCTTCCGTGGAGAAGGAGGACGAAGATAACAACACCTTTATGCGCTTCCTTTCCGGCGCGGTATTTGAGCTTTACGAGGATGTGAACGGCAACAAGGAATTTGACAGCGAGGATAAGCTGCTGGGAACGCTTACGGAAACGGATGCCGGATTCCACACAGCGGAGAATCTTCTGGCAAAGGGCTATTTCGTGAAGGAAAGCAAAGCGCCGGAGGGCTACCAGCTCGACAAAAACGCCTACTACTTTGAGATCACCGAGGACGGCCAGACGGCAGTTGTGGAAAATGGCGAGGCCGGACGCGGATTTACCAATGAGGCGTACCGCGGCAATCTGAAAATCACAAAGGATTCCAGCGACGGGCGAAAGGATGGTTTTGCCATTGAGGTCAAGAGCGCGGACGGCTCCTACTGTGAAACCTTTACCACACCGAAATCCGGTGTGATCGAGGTCAAGGGGCTGCGTGTCGGTATTTATACTGTAACAGAGGTTGCAAATCGGGCAAGCAAGGACTATATCATTCCTGACGCGGCCACGGTGGAAATCAAGGCGGATGAAACCGCGACGGTCCAGTTCTTCAATGAAAAGCCGGAGGAACCGACAACCCCGGATAATCCGAACACGCCTTCCAATCCGTCTACTCCGACCACTCCGGGCAAACCCGTACCGCAGACCGGGGATGACAATTTCATTTTCCTGTATGGGAGCCTTTTGGCGCTGGCTGTGATCGGCGGCGGACTGTTCGCAGCTTTCTACTTCAAAAGGGGGAAATACAGCAAAAGCACCCCTAAGACAAAGGCTGTCGGCATTACGGTGGTTTCTCTCTGCGCGGCGCTGGCCCTGTGCAGCGGCTTTCTGATGGTACGTGACATCAGCCAGTATACCAAAAGCGCCGGCGCCTATGATGACCTGGCTTCTCATGTAGAGCTGCCGGAACAGACCGAAGCACCGGAGGAAGGCGAAACGGAACCTGCCGGGGAGGACCCTTCTGTGGTCCTCCCTGTGGTGGACTTTGAGGCTTTACGGGAGACCGGGCCGGACATCATCGGATGGCTCACCCTTCCCAATACGCCGATCAATTATCCGGTGACGCAGACAGACAACAACGAGTATTACCTGCATCACCTGTATGACGGCACTTACAGCAAGGTTGGCTGTCTGTTTGCGGATTATGAGAATCAGGCAGACTTTTCAGACCGCAATACCATTATCTACGGTCATAACATGCGGGATGATTCCATGTTCGCTACGCTGAACCAGTATGACGAACAGAGCTATTTTGATGAACACCCGCAGATGTACCTTGTTACCCCGGACGGCGGCTATATCATGGAGATTTTCACAACCTTTGTGGCGAAACCGGCAGAATCCGGCAGCGACACTTCTCCCTGGCGTCTTAACTGGAAGGATGACGGCGCTTATACGACCTGGCTTAGCGCTATGGCGGAGCGTTCCGTTGTGGAAACGGATGTCACGGTGACAAGCAGCGATAAGGTGCTGACCCTTTCCACCTGTACGCCCGGAGGCGCGAGCCGCTTCATCGTCATGGCAAAGCTGGTGGAAGTAAACAACTGAACAGACTGAAAACCGGTGCGGGGGCATGTGCTCCCGCACCAGTCATTTACAAGGAGGATTTTTCTATGGTGAATACCATTGTTTCAATACCCGGCTATGTGCATCTGTACCGCTCCCTTCTTAGGTTTTACGACATGCCGGAAAATGAGATCAGGGAAATGCTGTACCTGCTGAACACGGCCAACCTGGACTGCTACGAGTATTACCACCCGGAGCGGGAACTGGTTGAAAGCGGCCCGGTAGCCTTCTGCCACTGGCTGGAGACGATGGACTGCCGGCCCTACCGCACGGAGGTACAGCTTTATAAGTCGCTGCTGTTCCTACAGCGCAGCGTGGACCGTGACCTGATCGTGACCGCCCAGCGGGAGGCGCTTCAAACGCTGCGCTGTATCATTTCCAACCTGGAATACCGCTTTTATAAGGCGTATGGTATGGAGTTTGAGGACAAACGGACGGTGTACGGGGAATGTACCTACCGACTGGTTCCCAGAGAGGACGAACCGAGTGTGTGCCTGATGCACGACTGGATTTATCTGCCGAGTGCGTAAAATAAAAACTGTCCCGGATTTTATACAATATTCGGGACAAATCCATCTTTTCAAAGGAGGGATGCCACATTACACAAAATGAAGTCAATGCTGTATTTGACGAGCAGGTGCGGCGCTGTGCCGACATTCTGCAAAAGAAAACCAAAGAATACACAGGGGACGATACGGACCGGCTGGGCGCGTTCAAGGCCGCGGCTGCTTTACAGCACTGTTCGCCGGAGCGGGCTCTTGCCGGGATGCTGGCAAAGCATATCGTTTCCCTGTATGACATGTGCTTTGCGGAGAATACCTGTTTTGATATGAGCACATGGGATGAAAAGATTACAGACAGTCTCAACTATCTGTTTTTACTGAAAGCCATTGTAAAGGAGGGACATACCAATCAACAGAATTGAAGTGAAGGTTTTGAATTGCCAGGCGGTGCAGGAGGCCGAGAAAAATATGGTCTTTGCCGCCAGGCTTACCCAAAGAGGCCACCGGATCGCCACAATGGATGATCTGATGGCCCTTTATGAAAAATCGTTCAGTGATGATACTGTGGCAGCCATCGGCAGCCTTCCGCACCCCACGGTCCAGAAATTCGCGGTAATCACGGTTGCCGTTGTCGGTGCCAGCCGGCGCTTTCTGGCGCAGATCACAAGACACCAGAACGAAGTTAAGTTTATGAGCGCGTCCTTGCAGTACAGCAATTATACGGGGCAGGCGGATTTTGCCGTACCCTACGAAGTGCTGACCGCGCCGAAAGCAATTCAGGAAATGTATCTGGAAAGCTGTAAATCCGATATGGACTGTTACGAAGAACTGTGCGCGGTAGGAATCGGACACGACGCGGCGGGGTACGGCACACCGCAGGGGCTAAGGAATGTTCTGGTTATCAGCGCCACGCCTTATCAATGGAAACATATCATCGGCCAGAGGGTGTGCCGGCGTAATACGGACGAAACCCGAATTGTGCTCCTGAAAATCTGGCAGGAGCTTTACACATTAAGCCCGGCACTGTTCGCTCCTGCCCTTGCCGGTCCGTTCTGCCAGAGGGATAAATGCCTGGAAGGGAAAATGACCTGCGGCCAAAAGCTAAAGCCGGATATGACGCCGGAGGATATTCTGAAAGCTGACTATCCGGCACTTCTGGAAGGAGGCGGCGCATGAAGATCAAGCTGATTGACTTTGGCGTACCGGAAAACCACCGCCCCTTCCGTCCTCATGGGAACGACGCCGGCGCGGATGTGTATATGCCCTATGACTGCACCTTGCAGCCGGGCGAGATTGCGAAGGTTCCGCTTGGCTTTGGAATTGAGGTGCCGGACGGATATGCGGGGTATGTATTCCCCCGCAGCAGTATGGCCGTTAAAGGGCTGGTCTGTGAACTGCCGCCAGTAGATTCCGGCTATCACGGTGAAATCCATGCGATTATCAGTAATGTAAGCCATGAGACACATACGCTGCATAAAGATTCCAGAATCGGGCAGCTTATCATTATGCCAGTGGTGATTGCTGATTTTGTGACAGAATTTTCGGATAACCGGGGAACGGACGCCTTTGGCAGTACAGGAGAATGAGAAAAGGCGGCGCCTACTGTATGTAAGCGCCGCCCCGGTTCTTAAAACTGGTCTAAAATGTCATGGTGTCCAACATCAACAAGAATAATGATCTTATCACCCTCATAATACCAGATAATGCGGATGTCCATGTTGACGCTGCACTCAAATAAATCCCTGGTTCCCTGGATGCGTTTCGTGCGGAGGGATGGGTGCATAGGATTTTCGGCCAAAAGCTGCAATTTGTTTTGAAGCTGCTTTTTTTCCTGTGCGGTCAAATCCTTAAAGTGCTTTTGAAATCGTTTGGTAAAGGTAAATTGGTAGGCCATCATTCTGCCTCCAATTTTGCGAACAGTGCGTCTACACTGTCAAATACAGGCTGTTCGCCGGAGGCGATCTTAGCCTTTGCCTCGTCAATTTCCCCGCGGAGCTCGTCGAGGTATTTTTTTGGATATACGACAACCGGCATCATGCAGATGGTTCCGTCCTGCTCGAAAATATCCAGTTTATCACCTTCCGAGAGACCCAGTTTTACAATGATCTCCTTTGGAATGGTGATCTGTGATTTCTGACGTAATTCGGCCAGCATATAATCATCTCCTTCGCTTTAAGATTGAAAGTAGGAATTTCTTACTTTCTTACTTATAGTATATCCACTTTTCAGGGATTATGCAAGGGGGTACGAAAAAAGTTTACATTTCATTTTGAAGAAAGCAGCATGGATCTGCGCCGTTAGACAAAAGGCGGCTCATTTTAGGACAAAACATGGATTATCGCCGGTATAGGGATTGGACATTATCAGGACATTACCGGGTACAATAATAAGAAAAGCGGCCAACTGCTGGCCGCTCTACCGTTTGCTATTGAGTTCTTTCATAATGCCGAGAATATATTCCATTGATTTTGAGTCCAGTTTTTTGGCCTCAGCCATGAATTCCTGTAGCGTCTGCGGGCAGGCATTTTCTTCATCAAAGAATTCCTGGGGTGTTACGCCGAGATATTCGCAGATGTAGAAAAAGGACTGCATGGCGGGAAGTGACTTCTTATTCTCAATGTTGTTGATGTAGTTGTTCGCCTGACCCAGAGACAAAGACATGTCACGGGCCGATACACCCTTTAGCGCCCTTAGCTTTGCCAGCCGTTCCGGGACAAAATCTTCATACATCATAGTCACCTCCTTCTGCATAATAGATTGTACCTTACAGGAGGCGAATATTCGCTAAATAAAAAAGGGTATTTGCATTGACTTGCTAAAATAAGCCTATTACAATATAGCAAGACGGTAGTTTTAATCTATTACTGGAGGTGCCAGATGGAGAAGAAAGTATGCTGTGTCACGGGACACAGGAATTTGCCGCAGAATCAAGTCAACTATGTAAAGGCCGCCCTGCTGCGTGAAATCGAAAAGGCGGTTGCGGACGGCTTTACCTGCTTTATGAGCGGGTTTGCTGAAGGTGTGGACCAGTATTTTGTGGAAATGGTTATGGAAAAACAGAAAGATGATCCTTCACTGGAACTGATTGCCGTAATCCCATATCAAAAACGGTTAGACAGTCTCAGGGCAAAGGGGCGGACCTATGAAATGCTGGAGGCTTGCCGTGATGTCGTTGTGATACGGGAAGAATACCAGCCCAGCGTCTATTCCCACCGCAACCGTTATATGGTGGAACACTCTGACCGGGTAATCGCTGTGTATGACGGGCGGGAAAAAGGCGGAACTGTAAGAACGATCCGCTTCACTCATCAAATGAAAAAAGAACTGCGGGAAATTTCTGTGGGAGAAATCCATCTCCCGAAAAAGTAAACAGAATAGGAAAGCTTGGCATAACGCTCACTTAAACAGTGGGCGTTTTTTTATACCCGGAAGGAGGTGATTTTTATGTGGAACCTGATAACACACTTTCTGATTTTTACAGGCGGTATGTCAGCCGGCGTCGTACTGATGTGTCTTTTACAGGTCGGAAAGCAGGCGGATGAACAGATGGAGGAAATGCAAAGGAGGAAATCGAATCAATGAGTGTGGACGCAACGAAGGAACAGTTTGAACACATAGAGATGTTTGGAAAACCTGCCCTGTTCACGGATGCCCGTGTTGATATAAGCACGCTGCCGCTGGGATTTTACTGTTATAACCTGCGGGGTTCAGACAATGATCCTGGCAGGCCGGTAACGCTGGAGCTACATGTTGGCGTCAATCATGCGGGGACTGTATTGACGCCGCAAAAGATAAAGATTCCAGAGAGCGGATATAAGAGGCTGAAAGATGGACTGAACTTCCTGGACGAAGAAATCAGCCTGGAACAGTTTTGCCGGGAATATCAGATTGACTTTAAGCCCCGGCTTGCCATACAACCTGCTTCTAATCGTGAGGCAGGTATTTTTTATGCGCAGGACCCGGACACAGACCGGATGATGGGGGCTATCGGCCATGTCCGCATTGACTTTGGACAAAGTGGTAAAGAGTTTTGGCATACCTGGCACCCCCGCGGGGATGAAAGCCTGAACAGCGCCGCGTTCAAAGAGGAATTAACACAGGTAGTCGATCAGCTCCGAGACAGCGTATTGAAGGATTTACGTGCTATGGACCGCTTCTGTTATGAGCATGGCGGCAAGATCGACGGGGGCTGGCGGCAGAATTACGGCTACATCATTGAAACTGAAAATTATCGTTACTGTCTGCGCTGCTCTCCCGGTCAGGGGGATTATCATGCTTACCTTAGTTGTTTTGATCTGAATCTCCAACGCGTAAATTTGGCTAAGGAAAGTACCATTGCCGGAGAGCTGTCTGGCAATAAGAAAAAAGGGGTCCTGAACCAGCTTTCGGATCACCGGGAGCAGATTCAAGAAAAGGATGTTGTGAAACCCAAAGCAAAACAAGCCGGTAAAACTGATCCGAGCTTATAAAAATGGAGGTTACGAGAATGAAATTAGTGATTGCAGAAAAGCCCTCCGTCGCCATGTCGTTGGCGGCGGTATTGGGTGCGAATGAGAAAAAGGACGGCTATCTGGAGGGCGGCGGGTATCTGGTGAGCTGGTGCGTTGGCCATCTTTTGGAACTGGCGCAGCCTGAAGCCTATGGGGAGCAGTATGCCAGATGGCGTTACGGTGATCTGCCAATCCTGCCGGAAGAATGGAAATACGAGGTGCCGAAGGATAAGAAAAAGCAGCTTGACCTTCTTTGCCGGCTGATGAAGGACAAACGGGTGGAATCGGTTGTATGCGCTACCGACGCCGGGCGCGAGGGTGAATTGATTTTCCGTCTGGTCTATCAGTACGCCGGTTGCAGCAAGCCGATGGAACGCCTCTGGATTTCCAGTATGGAGGACGCGGCGATCCGGGATGGGTTTGAACACCTGCGCCCCGGTAAGGATTATGACCGTCTCTATGATGCCGCGGTCTGCCGGGCTGGGGCTGACTGGCTGATTGGCATTAACGCTACCCGTCTTTTCTCCGTGTTGTATGGCGTCACGCTCAATGTGGGGCGCGTCATGTCTCCTACACTGGCCCTTCTGGTACAGCGGGAGGCGGATATTCAGGCATTTACAAGCAAGCCCTTTTATGTACCGGAGATTACCTGCGGCGGCTTTACCGCCTCCGGCGAAAAGCTGTCCGGGAAAAATGAAGCTGAAAAAATTCGCATGGCCTGTGACGGAAAAACTGCCACGGTGCTTTCTGTGGAAAAGCAGGTCAAAACGGTGCAGCCTCCCCGTTTGTATGACCTGACGACCTTACAGCGGGAATGTAACCGCATTTATGGATATACGGCCCAGCAGACCCTTGATTATGTGCAATCCCTCTATGAGAAAAAGCTGGCGACCTATCCCCGGACGGACAGCCAGTATTTGACCGAGGATATGCAGGCCACCGCCGTCTCCCTGATCCTCTGGATGCGGGACAACATGCCCTTTGGAAAGGGCTGTATCGGTGAGCCGGATATTGACCGTGTGACCGATGGCAGCAAAGTCACCGACCATCACGCTATCATTCCTACGGTGGAGATTGCCCGGACGGATTTGTCGGAGCTTCCTTCCGGGGAGCGGGATGTGCTGACGCTGATCGCTATGAGGCTCCTTTGCGCCACCGGCCAGACGCACCGCTTTGAAGCGGTCACGGCGGTACTGGATTGTGCAGGCCATTCCTTCACAGCGAAAGGAAAGACCGTCTTGCAGGCAGGTTGGAAGGAAATTGAACGGCTCTACCGCATGGGGCTGAAACAGGCGGAACCGGAAAAGGCAGACCCCGCAGACGCGGCCTTGCCGGAGCTTGCCCAGGGCCAGACCTTTGAACCGGTGTCAGCAGGCGTCCGGGAAGGCAAGACCTCCTCGCCAAAGCACTATACAGAGGATTCCCTATTGGCAGCTATGGAAACGGCAGGCGCGGCAGACGCGCCGGAGGATGCAGAGCGCAAAGGTTTAGGCACCCCGGCTACCCGTGCCGCCACACTGGAAAAGCTGGTAGCAACCGACTTTGTGCAGAGAAAGAAGAAACAGCTCATACCTACGGAAAAGGGAACCAACCTGATTACGGTCCTGCCGGATAATATCAAATCCCCTCTGCTTACCGCGGAATGGGAATCCAGACTAAAACAGGTGGAGCGCGGCGAGATCAGCGCGGAGGCTTTTATGGAAGGGATCGCCGATATGAGCCGGGCGCTTGTCAAAGAACATACTGCACCGGAGGAACGGTTTGCCGGCCTGTTCCCCGACGCGAAAGGGACCCAGCGCGAGGCTGTCGGCACCTGTCCCCGCTGCGGCGGCACTGTGTATGAGGGCAAAAAGGGATTTTTCTGTGAAAATCGGGACTGCTCCTTTGCCCTCTGGAAAGATAACAAATTCTTTACAGGTAAGAAGAAAACCCTGACAAAAACCGTTGCGGCGGCCCTTCTGAAAGAGGGCCGCGTTTCCATGTCCGGGCTTTACAGTGAAAAAACAGGCCGGACCTATGACGCGGTTGTGGTGCTGGATGATACGGGCGGCAAGTATGTGAATTTCAAGCTGGAATTTCCGGCGAAGAAAGGCGGGCGCAAATGAGCGCCCCACCGGAAAGGGAACTGACACGATCCGAGCGGACGGCGATCCGAAGGCTGGTGACGAATTTGTGCGCCAATTATGACTGCCAGGATAAGCTCTGCCTCCCTCTGGACTGTCCCTGTTTCATGCTGAATAAATGGTGGACCGGCGCGTTCTGCCGTTATTTCCGGGCGGCGGTGCTGCCTACGGAGCCAAAGCTGGAATCTGCCTTGACCGGTGAAGATACTTCTCTCAGGCAGAAGATATGCCCGGTCTGCGGAAAGGCTTACCTTCCGGTCACAAGCCAGGCGTATTGCTCCGATTATTGCCGGTCCTTTGCCAGACGGAAATCCGAGCGGGAACGGAAACGGCGCAGGAGGCAAAACAGGGGGTGATGTGTCCGCAACTTAGCCCAATCAGACCAGTGTTTTCAAGGGTTTTAAGGCCCTGTTTACGGGGCACCTATATTAGAATACTCCCGGCCTCTGAAATGGGGTTAAGTTGCGGACAAAGGGCGCTTTTGGGCGCTCTATTTTTATGACAGTTTGGAGGGATGCCTATAGAAAAAATACCGATTGTGCCAGAGATCATGCGGATCGATACCAGGACGCAGGCCATTGACATGCAGCAGATCGACAACCGGCGCTTTCTGTTCAATCCAAAGACCGATGTGCTGATCCTGGGAAAACAGTTTGGAAAAACGAAGGGACTTCCAGGCAGCCATGCGGAAGAACTGGCGGCTGCTGGTATCATAAAGGATTTTGATAGCTTTGTACGGGGCTGGATCGGGACTGGCAGGAACTATCCCAAAGGGGTGATCCACTTTGCCCCATGTGTAGATTCCGGAAATATTTCTCTTTTTGACCGGGCTTTTGACACGCTGGAAATGTTCAGGGAAAACGGTGCTCTGGCCGGAACAGTGGTACGGGGCTTCGGGAGCCGGTGGGAACAGCCCTTATCTGCGATCCTTACGGATTTACAGAAAGAGGAACAAAAGCCCTCCCTCCGGCAGCAGCTACGGAAAACGCCGGAGGGCAAAGCGGTTCGGCACAGGAAAGAAAACCAACAACAACGATAGGAGGCGATTTTTTGAGTATCAACCATATTGAAACAGAGGACCTTCGCCGTATGGAGGAAAAAGACGGCCTGATCTTGCAGGGCTGCGGCGGCGAGCTGCAGGAATGGCTTGACGGGATCAATGAAATGTTTACCGAGAACGGTATTCTGAAAAACGGTGCGAAGTTCCAGGATATTTCCGCTTTTGAGTATGACGGCCTTACCTGTCTGCTCTATCCCTTTGAGGGTGTGGACCTGGAGATTGGAAAACTTGCCGTGTGGCGTTTGCAGACCCATGATACTTTCGGCGGCACATGGCTCTCTGATTTTGTTCCCAACCGCCTGGGCGGGTTTATCGGGGAACCGGCGCCGGAGCCGGAAAAGCCGGACTGTGCGCTGATCGGGCAGGATGGCAATATTTTTAACCTGGTGGGGATCGCTGCCCGCACTTTGCGGGAGCATGGGCTTACAGACCAGGCAAAGGAAATGAAGGACCGGGTATTTGCTTCCGGCAGCTATGGCGAGGCGCTTTGTATCATCGGCGAGTACGTCAATATCACAGATACGGAGCCGGAACGCAAGCCCTCCCTCCGGCAGCAGCTTAAAGAAACGAAAACAGCGGAACCGTCTGCCCGGCTAAAACCGGAAAAGCAGCAGGAACGATAACAGGAGGTGCCGATGGAAAAAGAAAAGACTTACGGTGTATGGGCGGTGCGCAGCGCCGCTTCAATCTTTGGACGGGCGGAAAGCTGGTGTAAGGAGGACGGCAGGCCCCTTGAATTTGCCTCCCAGGAGGCAGCCGAGGCTTACGCAAAGGAATGTAACAGCCGCACGACTGCCAACGTCCACTATTTTGTAAAGGAAAAGGAACCGGAACCGGGTGCTGTCCGAAGGGACGGAACACAACCGGACAGAGATGCCCGCGCCCATGAGGAACAGACGCCCCGAAACGCGGCGGTGGAAAAACTGAATGAGATTCCCGGCAGGCAGCTTCCGAAAGGGCCGGACCCTTTGGTGGAAATCCGTTCCGCGGTACACAGCAATTATGCCGGCATGGTCGCCATGCTTGCGGCAGATAACCGGGTCTATCTGGGCCGTGGGGAACGCTATCACTATCAGGACGGGTTTACCTCCTATTACGATAACGGCGACGGTTCCCTATGCTTTGTCACCGACCGGGCGGATATGTATTATTTCCTCTACGGTGAGGGCTGGACCCATTCTCAGGCGGAAATGCTGGAGCGCGGGCTTACAGCGGATCAGTATGCGGAGTTTGCCCGGCTGCAAAACGGCGTTCTCCGGCAGTTTGAAGCGCAGCGGGAAATCCTGTTCGCCGGGCAGCCCTTCCAGCCGCCCGAAAGCTATCTACGGAACGCGGAACTTTACGAGGAAGGACAGACCGGCAATTATAATATGCTGGACGGCAGGCTGAACAACGAGCCCCCGGTAAAACCAGACCTGACAGACGGCCAGACCCATGAGGAAATCCGGGAGCTTGCACCGGAAACCTTGCCGGAAGAAAAGCCCTCTGTCCTGGACCGCCTGAAATCCGAGCGCCCGGAGCATGAGGCGAGGCAGATCACACCGCCTGTCCCGGAAAGGGGACTTTGAGTATGGGGACAAAATTTGAAGGTGTTGACGTGCTGGACTTTCTGGGCCAAGTCGTAGAACTGCATACACAGCATTATAAAGAAGATTTTGACATGGATAAAGAACTGATCCAAAACCTTGCCAGAAATATGCAGCCGGAGAAGTGCAATCTCCTGTGGATGTCCCGGCCCTGCGGCACCTATTGTTTGAGCGAGCGGGAGGTGTATTTACAGGATAGCAACGAAAATAAAGTGTGGATGTTCTACCATGAGCAGACGAATGACCCGATTTTAGCTTATGCCCTTACATTGGATGGTTTGCAGGATGGAAAAGTGACCGGCAC
Organism: Intestinimonas timonensis; assembly: GCF_900626145.1. Taxonomy (GTDB): domain Bacteria; phylum Bacillota; class Clostridia; order Oscillospirales; family Oscillospiraceae; genus Intestinimonas; species Intestinimonas aquisgranensis. The sequence goes on from NZ_LR130816.1 coordinate 1,165,717, forward strand.
CATCTACCCTCTGGATTACCCTTCCCATGTGGAGCGGGTGAAATCGTTGTCCTGTCCCATTGACCGGGTAACGGTGACATTCGAGGACGGCGTACAGTTTACTTTGCCGTACCAGTCACGGAGACGGCAGATCAATGAACTTATGCCGGAGCATGGCACCCCAAAATCCATACAGTACGCGCCGGAAAGCGAGCGGGAGCTGGCGGTGATCCTGCGCCGGGAACGACTGAAACGGGATTACCATGCAAAGCCGGGCAATGTTCAGGATTACATGGAAAAATTAAAAAAGGCGTCCATGCGCGGCAGGCTCAAAGAGGCCCAGGCCGCCGTCGCTGCTCCCGGTAAAGGCGTGCCCTATAAAGGCGGGCTGGACCGATGAAAAAAGAAAACCGCAACGTACAACTTCACTTCTTTGTTACCGAGCCAGAGGCGGAACTAATAAAAGAACGTATGGCACAGACCGGTGTAGCCAATCTTTCTGCCTATCTTCGCAAGATGGCGGTGGACGGTTACATCATTCACCTGGACATGGACGACATTCAGGAAATGATACGCCTCCTTCGTATCTGCTCCAACAACCTGAACCAGTACACCCGGCGTGCCAATGAGACCGGCAGCGTTTATGCTGCGGATGTGGAAGATCTGCGTACCCGACTGGATGACCTGTGGAATGGCATGGATAAGCTGCTCCGGGGATTTGCAAACATTTCGTAAACGGAGAAAATAGCCGTTGCTTTCCGGGAACCGGCACGGTAGAATTTTGGTAGAGGGATATGATATTTTCCCGTGGAAGGAGGCTTGACCTATGCGTCTGATATTCAAACTGTTGGCGTTTCCCTTTGTCCTGGTTACGGGGCTTCTTTATCTGGTGTGCAAGTTCCTGGTGATCGCGTCCGGCGCAGTGCTGGGGATTTTATCAAGCATTGTATTTCTGGCGTCGCTGGTGCTGTTCTTTACTGCCGGAGTGTGGGCCGGGCTTGCATGGCTGGTGATCGCGTTTCTGATAAGCCCCTACGGTCTGCCAATGGCGGCGGCCTGGCTGGTCGGGATGATCGGTGGCGCAAACCACGCGCTCAAGGATTTTGTATTTGGATAAACTTACGGGCGGGGCATTTTCGGTGTCCCGCCCTCTTTTTCACTATTCGTGGCTGTCTCACAAGGCAGCTTTTTCTATTTGGAGGGATCACATGAAAGACACAACACAGCTATATATCTATCCGGCTTCCTATGCGCGTGAGCATGGAGAGCTGGAACAATACCGTGCTTCCTATAAGGCAAATATCGCCTGTAAGGAGGCAATCGAACAGGCCATTGCCGATCACTACCGGGATAACCACCTCGGCACGGAGGCAGTACATCAGGTCTTGGAACAGTTCGGCTATGACCGGATGTTTTATGTGCTTGCCAACACGGTCCGGCAAAAGGATTGGGACGGGCGCATTTCCCGCGATAACAAAGCATGGGCGAAAACCATTCCGGTCTATGAGAACCCGGACGGCTTCGGCCAAGACCGGAATGTTTACTTTGTGGTGGACCGCAGCCACCCCGGACTTACAGATTTATTTCTCACCCAGGCACGGAAGGAGTATGCGCTGTCCCAGGAGAAAAAGCCTTCTGTCCGTGACAGTCTGAATAAAAACGCTGGGCAGCAGACCAGAGCAGAGAAACCAAAGCAGCACAAGAGCCAGGAACGATAAACGGCTAAACTGAATTAAGGAGGTGTTGGTATGGCGACTACACGGCTGATGCCGCTGCATGTAGGAAAAGGCCGGGATGTGTCTACGGCTATTGCGGACATTATTGACTATGTGGAGAATCCGCAGAAAACGGATTTTGGAAAATTCATTTATGGCTATGAGTGTGATACCCGGATCGCGGATGCGGAGTTCCTTCTTTCCAAGCGGCAGTATTTGAACCTGACCGGACGGGACCGGGGCGCGGATGATGTGATCGCCTACCACCTCCGGCAAGCCTTCAAGCCCGGCGAAGTCACGCCGGAAGAAGCGAATCAGATCGGGCGGGAGCTTGCGCTGAAGCTGACAAAGGGCAATCATGCCTTTGTGGTGTGTACCCATGTGGATAAACACCATGTTCATAATCACATCATTATCAATTCCACCGCCCTTGACTGTACCCGGAAATTCCGCAACTTCTGGGGCTCTACCTGGGCGATCCGGCGCATGAATGACAAGCTGTGTCTGGAGCACGGTCTGTCAATCGTGGAAAATCCAAAACCCAGCAGGGACCACTATGGCACATGGCTGGGAAATACGAAACAGCTCTCCTTCCAGGAGCAGCTACGCCGGGCAATCGATGCGGGCCTGGAAGAAAGGCCGAAGGATTTTGAGGACTTCCTGAAGAAGCTGGAGGCTGCCGGAATCGAAGTCAACCGGGAACGCAAGAACCTCCGGCTCCGGGTGCCGGGGCAGAAAAACTATACCCGATGCAATACGCTGAAAGGCGACTATACCGAGCAAGCCATACGGGAACGGATCGAAGGCACCCGCACGGTAAAGCCCCGCCGTACTTTTTCGCAAAAACCGGTTCCAAAGGTTGGACTGCTGGTGGATATTGAGGCGGCGGTCCGGGCCGGCAAGGGGTCGGGCTATGAACGCTGGGCGAAGGTATTTAACTTAAAACAGCTCTCCCAGGCGGTGATCTACCTGAAAGAGCATGGGGATATGAGTTATGAAGATTTGCAGGAAAAAGCTGCGGCGGCTACCGCCAGCTTTAATGCACTGTCGGCGCAGATCAAGGAACTGGAATCGCGGATGACCGCCAACGGAGAATTGCAGAAGCAGATTGTCAACTATGCAAAAACGCGGGCGGTTTATGTGGAATACCGCAAGGCAGGTTATAGTAAAAAGTTCCGGGCGGAGCATGAGGCGGATATTCTATTGCACCAGGCAGCGAAGAAATATTTTGACAGCATGGGAATTACGAAACTGCCCTCCGTCAAATCGCTCCGGGAGGAATACGCCGGTCTGCTGGAACAGAAACGGAAAGCCTATGCTGCTTATAAACAGGCCCGGTCTGATATGAAGGAGCTCCATAATATCAAGGCCAATGTGGACTATCTGCTGGACATTCCTTCTTCCCAGGAGCAGCAGAAAGACAAGCAAAAATCCCGGCAATAATTCTCTGCTGCTTTGGGTTTTCAGCGTTCCGAAGGAACGCGCAGCCGTCACCGCAGGTGACGATCTCAGGGGTTTGGGGACATGTCACCAACAAGCGTTTTCGCAGGTTTGCCGGGTACGGCAAATCTGCGAAAATAAGCAAACTTGTACAAGTTTGCATTGCTTGCCAGTATGTTTTATGAGCTTTTACAGGTGAGCCTTCCCCAAAGGATAGCCCCTATCAAAAAAGTGCCTTCTTGATAAGAACTTTATAAGATGATACCCTTATTCTGAATCATCAAGGAGGCTAAAATCAAATGAAAGATATAGAAATTGGACCCATTCGTCCACCGTCAGAAAGTGAAAGTCTGCTTATCCGTGTAACCAGAGGATGCCATTGGAACAAGTGTTATTTTTGCGGGCTTTATAAATCTATGAAATTTTCCATGCGTCCGATTGAGGAAACGATAGCAGATATAGAGAAGCAAGCAACGCTGTATCAGGGGAAAAAATTCAAGTCCTGTTTTCTACAAGATGGGGATGCTCTGGTATTGAAAACGGATTATTTGCTTCGGATATTAGAAGCACTTAATAAGTGCTTTCCCGATCTGGAATACATTACTTCCTATGCTCGCGCAGACAGTATTACACGAAAAAGTCCGGCAGAACTAAAGGAACTGCGACAGGCAGGATTGAACCACTTGTATTGTGGTATGGAAACTTGTTCGGATAGAATATTGCAGCTCATTAACAAAGGCTTTAATGCTGATACAGTTGTGAAAAGTGGCTGTATGGCGAAAGAGGCCGGAATGATTTTATCTGAATTTATTCTGTTGGGGATCGGCGGCAAAGAGTTTTCTGAAGAAAATGCAGTCCAGACAGCAAAGGCGCTGAACATTATTCAGCCTGATTTTATCCGTGTCCACGCCACAGGTATTAAGCCGGAATCCAAGCTGGGCGAGTTCGTCCGGGACGGCTCTTTCACCTTGCAATCAGAAGAAGAAATTGTAATAGAGCAAAAGCTGTTTTTACAGCGGTTGCAAGAGATGGACAGCTACTATGTGAATGAACATATCATCAATCTTCTTTTGGAAGTCCGGGGCAATTTGCAGACAGAGAAACAGGAAATGCTATCGGCGATTGATCGGTTTTTATCTTTATCCCCGGATGAAAAACTTCTTTTTACGATTGGCAGGAGGCTTAACATTTTCTTTCTGCTGGATGATTTGAAAAAGCCGGAGCTGCACAAAAAGGCGGAAGAAAGTCTGCGAAAGATTTTGAGTAAAAGTCCAGATGTTGACTTTGCTGCACTGTGCAACTATATCCGGCAATCTCAGATTTGATTTCTTCATAAGATAAAAAGAGAGCGGCGGCTTTGATTTCTCAAAGTCGCCGCTTATAGATATGCACTCTTTTCAGTTATCCATTATATTAGACTGGTACTACAAAAAAAGTGAATAACATGAGTACATAAAATTCTCTTATCAGTAGCCTTTCGGTTCTTTTGGAACGAATATAGCAAATAAGATATAGACCAACAAACCACTCCCGTATGCAGCGACAAGTGCTACACAGAGCAGTCGCACTATTTTAGGGTCTATATCAAAATACTTTGCAATACCTCCACAGACGCCGGCAATGATCTTGCCTTGTCTTACCCGATATAATTTGTTCCTCACACAAAGTCCTCCTTTCAGCATTGTGTACTGGCCCTTATTCTCAATCACGCAAATCAAGCGAGTAGGAAAAAGCGCACATTTCCAGTAGTACGAGTGACATAATGAGTGACAGTCTGTTAATGCAAACCAAGTTGGTTAGCCCATTCCTCTATCTGTTCCGTCATTCCTTTGTTGGGAGTATCATTGAATTTATCTTCGGTATAACAGTGTAGCGCAGCGAAAAGCAGCAACACTATTATTAGAGCAATCAGTTTTTTCATTTTGAAATACCTATTCCTTTTTATCTCTACGATTCAGCCCTTTCAAGAGTAATACAGAAAGACAGCCGCATAGCAGCAACACAAGAATGCTCACTATTTTTTTCCCAATGGTTGTTATATGATAGCCGGAAAGATTGAATATGGCGTCGATAGGGTATAAATATAGCAATCTGCTTGACATACCCGCAAACAGTCCGGCAATGGAATAAAGTTCGGTAAATACCAATGCCAGCCAGTAACTTTTTTTCATACACGGTACAACAGCAATGATGGGTGAGATTGCAAGAAACACACCGATACCATCCAACAGATATTCCTTCATGCAGCTTAAAACCAGTTCTACCGATAAATCAGAAAAATGTAACAGGGCTTCGGTCAAAAATGTTATAGAAAAAAGCAGTAAGTATAAAAGCACACTGAATACAAAAGCTATCATCATTTTTGCCGCAACTAATTTTCCTTCGTCTACAGGAATCAGCCGTAGGGATTTCATTGTGTCATCTTCTTCCTCACGGCAGATCATATAGCTCCCTAAAAGGGAAATGACCGCTGGAAGAACAAACATAGTCGCCAGGGGTTGTGCTTCATCCATATACCATCCGGCATTGTCTATATATCGTGAACCCTCATATACGACCTTTAAGCCATACTGTACGTCCGGGCCATCGTGTATACCCTGCCCTTCTGCAAAAACAATAATCGCGAGCAACACTGTTGCGAAAATGGTGATCCAGACAATATTTGAACGGCGGAGCTTTCTATATTCCGCCCAAAGTAAGGTACACATCATTCGCACCTCACTTTTCTTTCAATGCAATTTTTGCAAGTAACACAGAAACAATATCCCAGACACAGATGCAAAGGAACGCCAACGGAAGGTTAATGTCCTGTGCAAATATAATACCGGGAATATCCTTATTCCGCATCACGATCACCGCACTGCTGGTTAACGGGATCAGATACATATTGATCGACATAAAGATAAATCCAAAAAAAGCATAAACCAGCGTTACGCAGACCGGGAGAACATAGCCTTTTCTTGATGCAGTTATCGCTAAAACCGGCAACATCGCAAATGCGGTAAGCACTCCAATTTCGATACATCTTTCCAGCAAGTACAAAATGCTTCCCCATTCAAACTCCACATATCCGGGAAGTACACTGAACAGAATAGATGCTGCTGCTGTAATCAGCATAAAAACCACGGAGTAAAGTAAAACCACAAAAAATTTACTGAAAAGATACGCCAATTTGCTGACAGGCACAATCCAAAGCTGTTTCAATAAATCGCTCTGTTTTTCTTCATGGATAAGCATGGTACAAAATATTCCTAAAATGACCGGAAGGATAATAAAAAGCGTATATCCAAACGCAGACCATTTGTAAAATTGTATCGGGTCAACATCTGTATCTCCGCGGTAATTAAATAGCAGAAAAGCCATAAAAGGCATAATAAGAGAAGCCAAAAGCATGAGCCAGACCATTTTTCTGCGGCGTAGCTTTAAGAACTCTGTTTCAATCAGTTTAAGCAATGCCCTCACCTCCTGTAATTCTCTTGAAGTAGTCCTCCAAGGTATCATTGCAGAGCTGTGAGCTGATAACGGCCACATCCTGCACCACGAGGGCCTTATTGATAGCCGCCATGTCCAGCGTAGTATCATAAAGCCAAAGCGTCTGTTCATCCTGCACAGAATATTCTTTGACATGGAATTGACGTTCCAAAATCAGCGATGCTTTAGGCACATCAGATACACGCAGCAGGATATATTTACTGTTTTTCTTTGCTAATTCTTCCATACTGCTTTCTTCCAGCAAAACGCCGTGGTCGATAATACCGATGTCGTCTGCCAGCAACGCAATTTCTGAAAGAATATGGCTGGAAATCAGGATTGTCTTTCCGTGCATGGCACTCAAATTCTTAATAAAGTCCCGCATCTCTGCAATGCCGATAGGGTCAAGGCCATTTGTCGGTTCATCCAAGATCAGCAGCTCCGGATCATGCAAAATGGCGTTGGCAATGCCAAGCCGCTGTTTCATGCCGAGAGAATATTTACTGAATAGCTTTTTGTCTTTATAGGGTAGGCCGACAACTTCCAGCGCACTCTTTACTGCATCGGGGGCCGCTGTGCCACGCAGCTTTGAAAAAATCTCCAAATTCTCCGTCCCGGTCAGGTTAGGATAAAATCCCGGTGTTTCGATAATGGCACCAATACGGGGATATATCCGCTTTTCATTTCCCTTGATATTCCTACCGAACACATCCGCCTCACCAGATGTAATAGGAGCCAAGCCCAAAATCATTTTCATAATCGTAGTTTTTCCGGCTCCGTTGCGTCCAAGCAGGCCATAGATACGGCCCTTTTTAACATGAAGATCAACCGCATTGACCACAGTTTGTTCTCCATAAATTTTTGTCAGGCGTTTTGCTTCAATTACAAGATCGTCCATATAAGGTTTCCTCACTTTCCGTTGATTTGTTTCGTTTGTAAGCCAGCCACAATTAAAGTATAATCTATAAACCTTGCCAAAACCTTGCCGTAACCTTGTTTTTAGCTTGCTTTTAATACAAGAAAGCCCTGCATTTTTACAGGGCTTTTGGAAGTGTTATTGTAAATTCAGTTCCAAAGCTGGGAGTGCTGGTAACGGTGATTTTCCCTTTATGGGCGCTGACAAGCTCTTTGACAATGGACAGGCCCAGACCATTTCCGATAGCGGAACGCGAATGGTCGGCCTGATACATTCTTTCAAAAATATGTGGGAGATCGACAGGTAAAATACCAATTCCATTGTCCTTGACTGTAATAATGGCATAGTTCTCTTTTGCAGAAATAGACAATATCATCTGGTTTCCTTTGCTATGGACAATCACGTTTTGTAGCAGATTATTGAGAATACGAGTATAAGCGTTAGGGTCTATGCGAATAGAACACTCTGTTTCAGGTATTTCTATCTCATACTCAAAGCCACTGTTTTCCAAAACGGGAACCCAATCAGCCATAATGTTGCGGGACAGCTCATTGAGATCAGAATATTCAAAATGAAAAAGCTGCTCCCCGGCATCCAGTTTCACCCATTCAAATAGGCTTTCTACAAAATGCTTTAGGTGCTGGGACTTATCAAATGCGACATGGAGGTATTCTTCTTTTTCCTCACCTGAAACAATACCGCTTTCAATCGCCTCTAAATATCCCACTAAAGAAGCTAACGGTGTTTTTACATCATGGGAAAGACTTGTCATAAGTCGTTTATATGCCTGATCTGCCTGTCGCTGTCCAATAAGTCGGGCCTGATTGCTGATAGCCATTTGATTGATGTCATAGCAAATTTGCTTTGTCATATCACTTTCCCTTGCTAAAATGCGTCGGTTGAGATTGCCCCGTTTAATATCTTCCAGCGCATCTTTTATTAACGAGAGCTGGCCGTGGACTTGGCCTAATTTAGAAAGCAGGAAGGTGATGATAAGTAGGGAGATCGCCAACACTACAAGAAGATAAATATTTACTCCCATGTCACGCCTCCTTGTTGAAACGATAGCCAACCCCCCGGACGGTCAAAATATAAAAAGGATGTTCTGGGTCTGGCTCAATCTTTTTCCGCAACTTGCTGATAAAGGACATAATGTTGTTATCATCGAAAGCATATTCCTCTGCCCATACATGGGTGTAAATCTGCTTTTTCGTGAATACACGTCCCTTATTTGAAGCCAAAAAATACAGTAGGTCAAATTCTTTACTCGTTAGATCAACAGGTACGGCATTGATAGAAACAATACGGTTCTCTTTATCAATCACCATATTTTTTAGTGTCAGGTTGTTTATATCTATTGTAGAAGTGGGATTTAAGGTGGTAAACCGGCGTATGAGCGAATTGACACGAGCCATCAACTCATTAAGGCTAAATGGCTTAGTCAAATAATCGTCAGCTCCCATTCGCAGCCCGGCAACCTTATCTTCTTCATCACTTTTTGCCGTGAGCATAAGCACAGGGACATTGCTTGTTTCTCTGATTTTTTGTAATACTTGAAAACCATCTATATCAGGCATCATTACATCCAAAATAATGAGAGAATAAGCGGAATCATGTTCAGAAACCAACTCAAGGCCCTCTGCACCGCCGTATGCTATCAATGCAGACATATTTTCCTGTTCTATACATTTTTTCATCAAGGCACAAAGTTCTTTGTCATCATCTATAATCAAAACTTTATTCATGTTGTTGCTCCTTATATGTGTTTGCCATGAGGCTATGGCAACATGGGGGTTGAACATCCAGCCCGTCCAGATAACTGTTTCCCCATTGGCACATTGCGTCCAAAATAGGGATAAGGCTCCTGCCAAAAGCTGTGAGGGAATATAGAGTCTTGGGCGGCTTTTCCGGTATAACTTCACGATGAATTATACCACAATTATTCAAATCGTGAAGCTGCTGCGAAAGCATTTTCGGTGTCGCCTTTGGAATAAGCCGCTGCAATTCCATGTAATGAAGCGGCTGGTCGATTAAATGCCAAAGGATCAGCGGTTTGTATTTTCCACCGATCAGGGATAAGGTTGCTTCAACCGGACAGTTGAATTGAGTTTTTTCACATTTCATAATACATTCTCCTTTATCGCAGAGGCTATCTTTTTGGGTAGTGCCTACCAAAAAAGTGCGTTCTTGCGGATTCTGTGATTGGTGCTACAATATAGTCAGTGGTTGATTTGACATACATAAATTTCATATAGAAAGGACCGAAAACAATGGATTTCATTAACATTGCAAAACAGCGCTGCTCTGTACGCAGCTACACCGACAAGAAAGTCGAAGCCGAAAAACTGGAAAAGATTTTGGAGGCTGCTCATGTGGCTCCTACTGCCGCAAATCTCCAACCCATCCACCTGATTGCCGTTCAGAGCGAGGAAGGACTGGCTAAGATTGGCAAAGCGGCCAATGTATACGGCGCGCCTCTGGCTATTATCGTCTGCGCCGATCATAATAAGGCTTGGGTTCGTCCCTTCGATAAGAAGCAAACCGGAGACATCGATGCCTCCATTCTGACGGATCACATGATGCTTCAAGCTACGGAGCTGGGGCTTGGCTCTGTTTGGGTATGCTACTTCAAGCCGGATGTTCTCAGCAAGGAATTTGGCCTCCCTTCCAATCTGGAGCCGGTCAATATCCTGGCAATCGGTTATTCCGATGAAGGCGCGGCGGACACGGACCGTTTTGACAGCGCCCGTATTCCGTTGAGCCAGTTGGTTTCCTACGACAGCCTGTAATTCAAAATTGAACAGATCAGCGCAGCCCCCCTCTTGTGTTTACGGAATGGGGGCTGCGTTTTATCTTTCTGAAATATGAGCGTATGTTTCTTCCAATACCCATTGAATATGCTCGTCTAACAGAGAGTAAAATACATTCTTTCCGACTTTTCGCGACTGGACTAATCTTGCTATACGAAGCTCCCGAAGCTGATGGGAAACAGCCGATTCCGTAATGTTCATTTGTTTTGCCAAACTGCTTACGCATAGTTCCTGGTCCATTAAGAGCCACAGGATTTTCATACGGCTGTAATCGCCCATAGCTTTGTGCAGCTCACTTAGCTGCTCCAATTCTTGCTGTGTCGGGGTAGAAAAAGTAGTCTTTGCTGTGTCACTCATGTTTTACCTCCTCTCTATATATGAAGCTGTTTGACATCTAAAAAGGTTATGGTTATTATTGTATCAGGAAGGAGTTGATTGCTATGGAACATTACAATCTGCCTCACAACCACGGACAGAATATAGAAAATGTTTTGGAAAAAATGCCTTTGGCGGAGGACTTCAAGGATATATCATTTTTATTTCAACAGCTTGGCGATCCGACCCGCCTGCGGATTTTGTGGCTGTTGTGCCATTGTGAAGAATGTGTATGTAATATCGCGGCGGCAGTTGATATGAGTGCTCCCGCTGTATCACATCATCTGCGTATTCTAAAAAAGAGCGGGATTATAACCAGCCGCAGAGATGGAAAAGAAGTTTATTACACATTGGCCGACATGCCTCAGGCAAAACAGTTGCATAAATCCATTGATGCCCTATTCAAAATATCCTGTCCAACAAATTTATAAGCGAAATGCGCCGTCCGCTGTATTAGGAGAACGGCGCATTTATTATTTAGGGAAAAGCTGAACATTACCGCTGTACCGAGCTGTCCAGGTTCTTCACACGCATAGCGCGGATCGCGTTCAGAATGGCAATAATCGAAACACCGACATCGGCAAATACGGCAGCCCACATATTGGCTTTACCAATGGCTCCTAAAATGAGTACCAGGAACTTAACAGCCAAAGCAAATACAATATTCTGGTTTGCGATTCTGATTGTCTTTCGGGCGATTTTCATTACGGCTGCAATCTTAGAAGGCTCGTCTGTCATCAAAACAACATCGGCAGCTTCGATGGCAGCGTCAGACCCCAGGGCACCCATAGCAATACCGACATCAGCCCTTGCCAGTACCGGCGCGTCGTTGATACCGTCACCGACAAATACCAGCTTGCCTTTTTCACTTTTCTGTTTCAGCAAATCTTCCACGCGGTCAACCTTATCAGCCGGGAGCAGTTCTGTATATACCTGATCCAGACCGAGGCGTCCGGCAACCTTTTTACCTACTGCGTCTGCATCTCCGGTCAACATGACTGTCTTGCGAATACCGGAGGATTTCAGATTTTTGATAGCTGTCGCTGCGTCGGCTTTAATTTCGTCCTCGATTACAATACAGCCGGCATATTTTCCGTTGCAGGCCAGATAAACTACGGTACCCACGGAAGAAGATGGAGAATACTTGATATGCTCCTTTTGCATGAGTTTCGCGTTACCGGCCAGAATCTTTTTCCCGTCAATTACAGCCTGGACGCCGTGACCGGCAATTTCCTGTACATCGGAGATTCGGGAACTGTCAATCTTTTTTCCATAAGCGGACTTAATAGAAAGAGAAATAGGATGATTGGAATAGTCCTCTGCGTATGCAGCCAGCTCCAAAAGCTGCGTGTCTTTCATATCGACAGGATGAATTTCAGTGACAGCAAATGACCCCTTTGTCAATGTACCTGTTTTATCAAAAACAACGGTCTCTGCATGGGCCAGGGATTCCAAATAGTTACTTCCTTTAACCAAAACGCCAATTTTGGAGGAACCGCCGATACCGCCAAAGAAACTAAGCGGGATGGAGATTACCAGAGCGCAAGGGCAGGAAATAACCAGGAAGGTCAATGCCCTGTAAATCCATACGCTGAAGGATTGCTGTAAAATCAGCGGCGGCAGAACTGCCAGAGCCAGAGCCGCAAATACAACAATCGGCGTATAGTATCTGGCAAATCGGCTGATAAAGTTTTCTGTTTTGCCCTTCTTGTCGCTTGCATTTTCTACTAAGTCCAGGATTTTGGCAACTGTGGATTCCCCAAATTCCTTCGTGGTCTGTATGGTAAGAATACCCGTCTGATTGATACAACCGCTGATAACGTCCATTCCCGGTTCAACTTCACGGGGCATGGATTCTCCTGTCAGTGCGGAAGTGTCGAGTGCGGAGGTTCCTTTGATAATCTTTCCGTCCAGAGGCACACGTTCTCCGGGCTTTACAACGATGGTATCTCCGATCTGCACCTCGTCAGGGTCCACCTGAACCAGTTTACCGTCCTTTTCTATATTGGCATAATCCGGGCGAATATCCATCAGACTTGTAATGGATTTTCTGGATTTAGATACTGCATAGGACTGGAACCATTCTCCCACCTGGTAGAACAACATAACGGCAACGCCTTCGGAATGTTCGCCTAAGATCAGTGCCCCCACAGTGGCAATCGTCATAAGAAAGTTTTCATCAAATACCTGTCCATGCAGGATGTTGGTAATTGCTTTCCACACAATATCCCAGCCGGCAACCGCATAGCAGATCAGGAACACGCCCATTTCTGCCCATTCTGGCAAAGGAATGAAATTTCCGGCCAGAAATAAAGCCGCCGCCACGATAATGCGCGTTAGCAGTCGTTTTTGTTTTCGTGTCATAACGATGTTCTCCTTTCAAAAAGTACACCGGCTACCAGAGCGGCAGCCGGTGTCCAGCTTTCATCACACCTTAACGGTTACATCCGGCTCGATTTTTTTAATCAGTGCCTTTGCTTCGGCCAGAATAGCGTCGAACTTCTCGTCGGGTGCTTCCAGAACCATCTTCTGGTTAAGGAAGTTGACCTCTACATGGGTGACGCCATCAATCTTTTGTACGGCTTTCTGAATTTTGTCGGCGCAATGGCCGCAGTCCAGATCAATCAGTTTAATGGTCTTTTTCATGTCGAAAGACCTCCTTTCTTAATTCATTTGGTTGGTTTGACATGGCTGAACAATTAAAAGAGTGTTTAATCGTTCATGGCCACAGTATATTCACGAAAATGTCTAAAGTCAACGGGTTCGGGGATGATATTCCCCTTTGGATTTGAAAAGCTACTGATTGGATTGGCAATAAAAAACAGATTCCTTTTTGGATAAAAAAGACTTCCCTATGGAGCGGACAAACGAAAAGTTGAGAGCTTATAATGATACACGGTCAAATAATGACCGCTTGTGCAGACGTTATGAATGGGACGGCAGGTATTTTTCCCCCGAAAATACCAAACGTCCCTTATCATAACGCTTCTTAGTCCCCCACGGGGGAGGGGGACTTGCACATGAAATATTTATCAAGAAAGAAGGGATGATTTTGCACAAGGAGCAATTTGATATTACGGGAATGACCTGCTCGGCATGTTCTTCCAGAATCGAAAAGAGTGTAGCAAAGCTGCCCGGAATACAAGAAGTTTCTGTTAATCTGTTGAAAAACAGTATGGTTGCTTCTTATGATGAATCGGTTCTGGACACAGCGGGAATCGTTCAGGCTGTTGAAAAGGCCGGATATGGGGCGCTTCCCAAAACTTCTTCTGGAATCCAGAATAAGAGCCGTACAGAAAACCGGACAACAAAACCGGAGGTCAGTACGGCCCAGGCAGAATATAAGAAAATGAAGCAACGGCTGCTGTTGTCTGCGCTTTTCACGATCCCATTGTTCTATATTTCAATGGGGCACATGATGGGCTGGCCTCTGCCCGGCTTTTTGCTGGGGATGGAAAATGCCATGACTTTTGCTTTCACGCAGTTTCTTCTGGTGATTCCAGTAATATTTATCAATTTCAAGTATTATCGGGTAGGCTTTAAGACGCTATTTCATGGATCGCCGAATATGGATTCTCTGATAGCGATAGGTTCCAGCGCGGCAGCGGTTTACGGCATTTATGCGATTTACAAGATTGGAATTGGTTTAGGGCATGGGGATATGGCAACGGTTCACAGCTTTATGATGGACCTCTATTTTGAATCGGCTGGCATGATCCTGACCCTTATCACATTGGGTAAGACATTGGAGGCGCGCGCAAAAGGCAAGACTTCGGATGCGATTACCAAATTGATGAACCTGGCTCCAAAAACCGCAATGGTAGAGCGGGACGGACTTGAAATCCAGATTCCCGCCTCCGAAGTCCAGTTGGGAGAAACGCTGATTGTAAAAGCTGGTGAATCCATTCCAGTGGATGGTATTCTCCTGGAAGGTTTTTCATCAGTAGATGAATCTGCACTGACCGGTGAGAGTATTCCGGTTGAAAAGCATATAGGCGATAAGGTAATTGGCGCCACGATCAACAAATCCGGCTATTTCAAAATGCAGGCCACAAAAGTAGGCGACGATACCACGCTTGCACAGATTGTCCGGCTGGTAGATGATGCGACCAGCTCAAAAGCGCCGATTGCGAAACTGGCAGATAAAGTCAGCGGCGTATTTGTGCCGGTGGTTATCACTATCGCGTTGGCCGCTATGGTCGTTTGGTTATTGGCTGGGTATGGTTTGGAATTTGCTTTATCTATTGCCATTTCTGTATTGGTTATTTCCTGCCCTTGTGCCCTGGGACTTGCAACTCCCACAGCAATCATGGTAGGGACTGGAAAGGGAGCAACAAACGGCATTTTAATCAAATCGGCGGAGGCGCTGGAAACTGCACATGGTATCAATACGGTTGTTTTAGACAAGACGGGAACGATTACCCAGGGTACTCCTGTTGTTACAAACATGATGTGCAGGGACGACACACGCCAGAAAGAATTACTTCAAATCGCGGCGTCTCTGGAAAAGTTATCGGAACATCCTCTTGCGGATGCTATCGTTTCGGAGGCTGAAAAAGAAGGACTTGCGTTCCTTCCGGTCAGTGATTTTCGCCAGATTCCCGGACAAGGTATTACCGGCCAGATTGAAGGAGATATTTGTCTGGCCGGCAATCGGAGGCTGTTAGAAGCAAATGGGATTCAAGGCGGCGCATTACAGCAGCTTGGAGAGGCTATGGCCGAAGATGGAAAAACACCGCTGTTCTTTGCCCGTGCGGGTCGGCTCATTGGCGTAATTGCCGTAGCGGATGTAGTAAAACCGACCAGCAGGCAGGCCATTCAGGAATTGTCCGCGCTGGGGCTGGAAGTCGTTATGCTGACCGGCGATAATGCAAAAACAGCGGAGGCAATTAGGCGTCAGGTTGGCGTTGACCGTGTAGTGGCAGAAGTTTTTCCGCAGGATAAAGAGAAAGAAATCCGCCGTTTACAGGATGCCGGGAAAAAAGTGGCAATGGTCGGTGACGGAATCAATGATGCTCCGGCACTTGCCAGAGCAGATGTCGGTATTGCGATTGGGGCCGGAACAGACGTTGCTATTGAGTCAGCGGATATTGTACTGATGAAAAGCGATCTTCTGGATGTTTCTACGGCAATCCAGCTCAGCAAGGCGGTGATCCGCAATATCAAACAGAATCTTTTTTGGGCGTTTATCTACAACATCATCGGAATCCCTGTTGCTGCGGGTGTATTCTTCATTCCGTTTGCCTTGAAACTGAATCCGATGATCGGAGCTTTTGCTATGAGCTTTAGCTCTGTGTTCGTGGTAACAAATGCTCTGCGGCTGCGGTGGTTTAAGCCCAAACATATTTCCCGTGATGAAAATATCATGGAAGATCAGACAGTTATTGTAGAAAAAAGTAAAGGAGAAATTCAAATGGAAAAGACATTGAGCATTGAAGGTATGGTGTGCATGAATTGCGTAAAGCATGTGGATAAGGCACTGCGGGAAATTCCGGGTGTCCAGAGTGTAGAGGTGGACCTGGGAAATAAGTCCGCGCAGGTGCAGTTGAATCAGGACGTGCCTGATGCTGTGTTGAAGGCTGCCGTTGAAGATGCCGGTTACGAAGTAATCGGCGTGCGGTAAGCGCCTATGAAAGCACAGAAAGGCGATATATCTCACAAGCTGAAAATTGCACGGGGGCAGTTGGATGGGATTTTACAAATGGTTGACGAAGATCGTTACTGTGTAGATATTTCCAACCAGATTTTAGCGACCCAGGCCCTACTCAGAAGCGCCAATCAGCAAATTTTGCAAGCCCATATCCGAACCTGTGTCCGCGAGGCATTACAGACGGACACTGACAATCCAAAGCTGGAAGAAGCATTGAAATTGCTTGAAAAAATGATGCAGTAGCAATTTGGAGCGGGCAGCGTAAATTCCTCCCGCTCCATTTTTGTTCCGTTTGGATTGGCATTTCTCCAATTAGGAGCGTACAAAACAAAGCAAATCTTATATACTTTAAGTGGTTAGACATGGCTAATGAATTTAGACCAGGAGGAATAAGTGATGAAACAGGCACTTGATACAAGAACAAAACTTTTAACAAAAAGTCCCTGGCCGCTTATGATAGAACTTAGCATACCTGCGGTTCTTGGTATGGTGGTTGTTGGACTTTATAACATGATGGATTCCATCTTTGTAGGCCAGATGGTAGGCGACGTACAGATGGGCGCCATATCGGTATCTTATCCATTTACTTTGATAAACGCAGGATCGGCGGCAATGATCGGCGTGGGCTCTGCTTCGGTATTGTCCCGTGCCATTGGTAAGAAAGACGAAAATACCATTAAGAAGATCATGGGCAACCTCGTTGCAATGATTCTGCTGTTGTCCGTCATTTATACGGTTGTGGGTATGGTGTTTACCCGTCAGCTTCTGTCTTTGGCCGGAGCCAGTGACAATATTCTGAACTATGCTGAAAAATATCTGCGGATTGTTTTTGCGGGTTCTCTATTCGTGAATTTCTTCCAAAGTGCTAATATGGTAATCCGCGGGGAAGGCCAGCTCAAAAAGGCTATGACAATCATTGCCAGCGGCGCTATTTTGAATATTATTCTGGACCCGATTTTTATTAAGATTCTAAATCCCTACGGTATGGGTATTGAGGCCGCCGCTTATGCAACAATCCTTTCCCAATTTATCCAGGCTGCTGTTACTTTGTGGTATTTCAAAAAGAAAAGCCCTCATGTGAAAATTGGGCGTATTCGCATTGATGGTGAATTGCTTCCCCAGGTTCTTTCCGTTGGCGTGTCTGCCCTTCTGATGCAGATTTTGACTTTGGTACAGCAGACAGTAATTTATCGTGTAGCCTCTAATTATGGCGGTGAGACTTCACAGCTTCTTTTGGGCGCGGCACTTCGTTTTTGGAATTTTTCGTTTGTACCTCTGTGGGGTATCAGCCAGGGATTCCAGCCAGCCGCCGGCACGAACTATGGTGCAAAGGACTATGACCGTGTAAAAACACTGACCCGTGTTTTCATTATCGCAGCAACAATATTGTCTCTGGTATTCTATATTCCGGTTGAACTGTTCCCGGACAAAATTTTGTCCATGTTCCTGACAACGCCGGGTATTGCCGCATCGGGAGCTACGAATTTCCGTATCATGTTCAGCACGTACATTTTACAGGGAAGTTTCCTGATCGCTGTTACTTTGTTCCAGGCTTTAGGTAAAGCAAAGAAGGCAACCTGGCTGGTATTGTTCCGTCAGATCATTTTGTTTATTCCGCTTTGTGTGGTTCTGCCGATGATCGGCGGTATGGGTATCCGTGGTGTCTGGCTGGCGATTGCTCTGACGGATGCAATTCTGGTTGTCATTACTATTTCCATGATGCTTTACGAATTTCGCAGGATGCCGGCAACTTTGAATGTAAAGCGATAGGAGGTATGTATATGTACCTTTGTGATGGAAGTATTGGAAATGATTACAAGGTAACGGATATTAAGCTGCCTACAAATATCGAAAAACGGTTGGAGGCATTGGGGATGACCCGTGGGACTACCGTTACCGTTTTGAACAGTAAGAGCAAAGGGGTTCTGATTGTTAAGGTAAGAGGGACCCGGTTTGCCTTTGGGCGTAACATTACAAAAAATATATTCGTGAGGTAAATTCCGATGGGAGAAAACTTGACTATCGGTTTCATCGGAAATCCAAACTGCGGGAAAACGACACTTTTCAACGCTTATACAGGTGCAAACCTGAAAGTGGCAAACTGGCCGGGTGTTACCGTTGAAAAAGTGGAAGGTGCCATTAAAGACCATGATATGAACATTCGTCTGGTCGATCTTCCGGGCACATACAGCCTGACCTCCTATACAATGGAGGAACAGGTGTCCAGGCAGTTTATACTAAGTGATGAAGTCGATGTAATTATTGACGTTGCGGATGCCTCTGCTCTGGAGCGAAACTTATATCTGACGCTGCAGCTTTTGGAGCTGGGCAAACCGGTTGTGCTGGCGCTGAACATGATGGATATTGTGGAGAAGCGCGGCATGGAAATTGATACACACAGGCTGCCGGAAATGCTGGGGATTCCCGTTATTCCGGTTTCGGCCAGAAAGCGGACGGGGCTGGATGTGCTGCTCCATGCGGCGGCACATCATAAAGACTGCAAGGACCCGGATTGCTTAATTCATCATCATAAATATAAACCGAAGCATAGACACGACCATCATTCGGAGTATGCTATGGTTTACAGTGATGCCATTGAGGACAAGATTGACCTTATCATGGCAGAACTAAAAAGAAAATATCCTGATTTGACAAATTACCGCTGGCACGCGATCAAGTTATTAGAGCAGGATCAGGAAATCACAAAACGCTATCCGGTTGATTTGCCGGATGTGCTTGACCGGAACTATGAATCGGACATTATCAACGAGAAGTACGATTTTATTCAGGAGATCATCAATGAAGTGCTGGTGAATAAAGACCGGCAGGATGCGTTGACTGAAAAAGTGGACCGGGTATTGACACACCGTATATGGGGAATCCCTATTTTTCTCGGTATTATGGCGGTGGTATTCTTTCTGACCTTTACAATCGGTGATTGGTTAAAAGGATATTTTGAAATGGGCGTTGAAGGTCTGTCAGAGCTGGTAAACAACGGATTGATTGCCGTGGGCGTCAATGAAGTATTGCGCTCGCTTTTGGTGGACGGAATCATAGCCGGTGTCGGTGGTATTCTGACATTTCTTCCTAACATTTTTATTCTGTTTCTGGCATTGGCCTTTTTGGAGGACAGCGGCTATATGGCCCGTGTCGCTTATGTTATGGAAGGGATTATGAGCAAGCTGGGACTGGCTGGCAGGGCATTTATTCCCATGATTTTAGGGTTTGGCTGTACTGTGCCAGCAATCATGGCGTCCAGGGCATTAGAAAACCGGCGGGATCGGTTTAAGGTCATGCTGATTACTCCGTTTATGAGTTGCAGCGCCCGACTGCCGATCTACATACTATTTGCTGAAATGTTCTTTGCGGATAAGGCAATGTTGGTGGCGTATTCCATGTATCTGATTGGTTTGGTGGTTGCTATCTTGGTAGCAGCAGTTATTCATTTGATAGATCGGAAAAAGTCAGAGAATTATCTGCTGATTGAATTGCCGGAGTATAAAGCCCCCAGCAGCCGTACCGTGGCAATTTATGTGTGGGAAAAGATCAAGGACTATCTTACAAAAGCCGGTACTACTATTTTTGTGGCGTCTATCGCTATGTGGGTTATCCTTAATTTTGGACCGCATGGATATACAACGGAAATGGCAGAGAGTTTTGGCGCTATCTTAGGTCATTGGCTGGTTCCGTTCTTTGCCCCGATTGGTCTTGGATTCTGGCAGATAGCGGTAGCTCTGATTGCCGGTATTTCTGCAAAAGAAGTTGTTGTGTCGAGCTGTGCCGTTCTCTTTGGTGTACCTAATATCAACTCAGGGGCCGGGATGAATACACTGGTAGGTATTTTGGGCGCTTCTGGTTTTGGACAGCTCAATGCGATCTGCCTTATGGTATTTTGCTTGCTGTATATTCCATGCGCAGCAGCATTGGCTACAATCCGTAAGGAATCAGGCAGCACAAAGTGGATGCTGTTTTCGGCTGTATTCCAGTTGGCAGTTGCATGGCTCGTCACATTTGCTATTTATCAGATTGGATCACTACTATAACAAAGGAGTTGTGTAAATGAAGAAATTGTTTTGGTCTTTGGCAGTTATTACGGTTTTGGTTTCTGCTGTATGGTGCCTGATGAATCGTAGGCAGGATTCTTGATAACAGGCAAGAAAGGAGTATGGAATGGTTCTGACAATCGTGATCGTTGCTGCAATAGCTATTTACGCAATCTGGGCTGTTCGGAAAGTTCGAAGGGATCACAAGAACGGTTCGTGCTGCGGCGGCAGTTGTTCCGGCTGTGCCGGCAGAGAATATTGCAGTAAATAAATCGCTTAGGAGCCAGTGCTTTTTCTGAAAGTGCTGGCTCCCCCTATTTGCACTGTGGACATTTTTGCGTTATAATTTCCGATTGGAGTGATAATCCTTCTGATTGGAGCGGTGCAAAGTGAAGAAAACCTTTATAATAAAAAATGCCAGTAAAAAGCTGGCAGAACAGATCAACAATACAGGAATGATAGAAAGGACTGCTATGAGTACAGACCCGGTTACAAATTCAAAGGGGTTGTCTGCGGTCATTCCAAAAGATAATGATGGTTACTGTACTGTCTATAAAATGGATTGTACGGATGGGCTTGGCTTAATGACGGTTTATCAGGTCTACCCTGGCATCCAGGTTATTTACAATGATTTTGAAGCTACAAGCTGTGAATGGGATGGAAATTTTGATACAAACATCCTGGAAATCAACCATTGCCGGGAAGGGCGGGAAGGCTGCCGCCTTTTGAGTGGTTCGTGTCTGTATCTTGGAGAGGGCGATATGTCTATCCATGCAATGGACAACTGCTCACCTGAAATGTCTTTCCCGCTAAAACATTATCGTGGAATATCCGTAGTGATTAACCTTAATACGGTAGCGGAAAATCCACCTGAAATTCTTTCTGAAAGCGGCATTGATATTCTGGATTTTAAGGGAAAATTCTGCGCTGACGGAAACTGTTTTATCATGCGGGCAAAAAATGAGATTGAGCATATCTTCTCTGAATTATATTCTGTACCGGACTTTTTGCAGAAATCCTATTTTAAGCTCAAAGTTCAGGAATTGCTTTTGTTCCTCAGCGTGATAGATGTCTCAAAGGAAAAACAGCGGGAGCAATATACGGCACCGCAAGTAGAGATTGTAAAAGAGATTCATCAGAAGTTGGTTTCCAATTTGCAGGAGAGGCCCACGATTGAGCAGCTTTCAAAAGAATTCCTTATCAATACTGCAACACTGAAAAATACATTTAAGGGAATCTACGGGCAGCCCATTGGAACCTATATGAAAGAGTACCGTATTAGACAAGCTGCTGTACTGCTTCGGCAGACACAGGCGACAATAGCAGAAATTGCCAATCAGGTCGGATACGAAAACCAGAGCAAATTTGCGACTGCGTTTCGAGATGTTATGATGATCTCGCCGGCTGAATACCGAAAGCAAAATATTGGCGAATAGATATATTGTCAAAACGATACTGTCAGATGGGGTTGATTGCAGATAAGCAAGACCAGTGGGTAAGACTTATTTATCCACTGGTTTTTTCTATCTAACGCGGGAGGTGATGACATGGGAAATTAGCGGTATTTGACTTATCTGAGAATGGCAGACAGATTGGCGAAAAGCTCTTTGTTTTGCTTAATGTGGACCAACAGCAGGAAATGATAGATTTTGCTCTTGAAGTAAAACAACGAGGGGGATTTATCGCTGATATGTCGCATATTATCTCTGCTATCGGACAAAAAGCCGACGGACAGCCCTTAACAGAAATTCGGGAAGGAGATTTATACCTTTGCTTGGAACACCGTCATGTATCTGTCCGCGAACAGGAAATTGCCCTTACAGTAAAAGAGTTTGACATTCTTGCATTGCTTATAATGAATCCCAAACGTGTATTTACCTATGAACTTATTACTGATTTGGTCTGGAATGAGGATTACACTTACTATTCTCGAAAGGCCATTAACAATCATGTGAGCAATCTGCGAAAAAAGCTAAAAATCAGACCTGATGATCCTGATTACATTAAAAGCGTTACCGGAATCGGATATAAATTTGCATTACCATGACAAGGCCGTTAGGAAGAAGCCTCTTTCCTAATGACCTTGTTTTTTGATTCCAACTATGTTGAATTTTATCAGAATTTGCGGTCGGCTTGGACAAAAACGGAATGCTTTTGGAAAGGTTCAAGTAATCTGCTCGTTATAATTTCTTCCCATAAGAGGCCAATAATAGATATTCCGTGCCTCTTTCGTGGGGAGGGGTGTGCGGATGCTGCCAAAAGATACCGGACAGCCAAAATATTCTATTCTATATAATGCCCTATATGCCGTAATCCGTCTGTTATGGATTGCGGCATTTTTCAACTCGACAAGATTTGAGGTTTTTTTACATGCCTTGATTTGGTGCGTACCCATTGTTATATGGGTGCGCTTTTTTGTATCTTGCGGCGATATTACCCCACACTGCCGCTCCCCGCCCTCTGGTTTCGATTTGCCAGCTATCAACTCAAAAATCGAAATTGGAGGACACCCTAATGAAAGAAATCAATTTGAGGGACTATTACCCTTTTTATACAACAGATATGATTGTGGAAGTGCCGGACGAGGTTGCCGATCTGCTCTATGAATACAAATTGAGTGAGGCAGCTCATTTCCTGCGTACATACCGGCACAAGGCTTATTTTTCACTGGACTATGACGAGAATGTGGAGCGGGATGCTCTGGTGATCGTGCTGACACCGGCGGAAATTCTGGAACAGGAAGAAGAAAATGCCCGGCTGTATCGGGCGGTTGCCATGCTGCCAGAGAAGCAGCGCAGCCGGATCAGCGCCCATTTCTTTCTTGGCATGAGCTTATCGGAAATTGCAAAGAGTGAGAATTCCGCTCCCAGCTCCGTGCATGAAGGAATCCAGCGGGGGCTTCGGCGCCTGAAAAAAATTCTGGAAGAAATTTAATCCAGACCCCGAAAAACAGCCCCAAAAATGAAATGAATAATAGAGGGACATATTTCCGGCAGGACAAGCCCGGAGGGTGTGGCCGTGTGGCAGACGCCCCGGCACACAGCAGACGTGAATTGTCATAACTGCCCGCCCTCTCCTGTTCTTTGACAACTGAATATACGGTGTTATAGGTACTTCCCCTGTGTTCCGAGCGACGAATGGGGCGGCGCAATGACAGGCAGCTTAGGAGGTGATGAACAAAGCTGTCCGAGCGATCCACGCAACCCATTGACCCGGCTGTGGCAGGCCGGGCGCGATGACGGACACAGGCTATAATGGTACTTTCTCACGATCCCCTAAGGACTTGGGGGAAGTTCCTGCGGTGTTCGCCAGCTCTGGCAAAGCAGCGGCACAGGCGGGGCTATGATGCGGCCAAGCTGTCCGCAGCCTATAACATCCCCTTTTCCTGCACAGTCAGGATCATGCCGGGGCGCGTGGCAAATACGGCATAGCAAAATCGAAATCAGATACCATGAGCCGGGCCTGCTTCCTTATGGACGGGGCCGGCTTATTCATGTGGTTTTGATGTCACTATATTGCAGAACGGAAAGGAGCGTGTGCCATGCAGGAACCATATACTTTATCAGGACAGAAGGATATTTCTGCTGAACCGCTGGCGGATATTCGCCATGTGTCAGTCAATAAAGACTTATCCAGGGAAGAACGGATCGCCGAGTTTGTCCGGCAGATCAAAGACCCCTACTGCTTCAAGTGCGGTAAGTTTACTGTCCGAGCCAGCTTCGCTCAGGGCGGTGCTACACTGGAAGAATGTTTGCAGGGCGTCTTACGGTAAAAAATTTTTGAATTGGGGGCTGCTTTTTCCCGCGGGGAGCGTTATAATATTCTTGGGAAAAGGAATTGAATAACGAATGTACGAACTGCACTCCTTGAATTGCGGGATTTTTCCGCGACGAAAGGAGTGTTTTTGTATGCAGGTTTACAGAGCGATCAAATATATCCGTCTCTCTTATACGGATGACAAATCAACGGAAAGCGACAGTGTTGTAAACCAAAGAAAACTGATTGACAACTATATCGCCCAGCACCCGGAGATCGAGGTTGTGGACGAAAAGATTGACGACGGTTACAGCGGAGTCCTTTTTGACCGGCCAGCATTTCAGGAAATGATGGAGCTTATCAAGGAAGGCAAAGCCAACTGTGTCATTGTCAAGGATTATTGTGCGATAATAGGACTAAATCAGAAAGACCTTGAAAACCAAGGCATTCTGGCTTAGTCCCTTCTTTTTTTGACCGAAAACAAAGGACTTTCACAATAATCAAGCAAGCCGGAGGGTGCTGCTGCACACTTCCGGCAGAAGGAGGATATAGTGGGTGCTATCAAAGTCTTCTTGAAGGAGGTTCTGCTTCCAATCGCGCTTGCGTTCTGCCTCGCGTCATTTCTCAAGCCGATCTATATGCCTGACGGCGTATGCGACTACTTTCTTATGTGGATCTGCGTTGGATTACCGTTCGGCATCCGGAGGATGTGCCTCTGGCTCGTTCCCAGCGGCTACGGTATCTCCGGCTCAGTCGGCATCTTCGCATTGAACTTAATCATAGGCGGTCTTATCGGAGGACTTGCCTTCTTCATCGGGCTGCTGCTCGGTGTCATTCATACCATCCGAGAAATAATCTGAACTACATCGTAAACGAAGAGGGTTTGTTTCTTCTCCAATTTGGAGTAAGAAGCAAACCCTCTTTTTTTGTTGCCCAAAAGCCGGAATATTTGCTGGCGATGCGGCGAAGGAAAGGAGTTTTTAAGTATGAAACGCATGACAGCCGGTGATCTGCAAGCACTGGAATTGCTGATGCAGACCACACCCGGCTTTGAGCATTTTGACAGCGGCGCGGATGGCATTCTCCCTGAGTGCCGAAGCTGCCGCTTTCACCGTCCTCACTGGAAATATCAATCCTGCGTGTTTGCAGAGTGTCCTTACTGCTGCAATCCCGTTTCAACCCTCAAAAATCAAAGTGGCACATCTGCTGCCGGAAAGGAAGTCAGTCATGGATAACAAAATCGAAGTCTTCAAGAATGAACAGTTCGGTGAGGTGCGAACGATCCTCGAAGGGGAAACACTCCTGTTCTGCGGTTCAGATATTGCGAAAGCACTTGGATATGCCCGACCCGGAAAGGCAATTATTGATCACTGCAAGGGTGTCCTAAAACGGGACACCCTTACAAGCGGTGGTATGCAGTCCCTTTCCTATATACCGGAGGGCGATGTTTACCGACTGATTGTTCACAGCAAACTCCCTGCTGCTGAGAAGTTTGAACACTGGCTGTTCGATGAAGTTGTCCCCACCATCCGCAAGACAGGCGGCTACATGACGGACTCCCTTCTGGAACGTATTCAGAAGGAACCGGCGGTCATTGTGGAGTTTGCTCAGGCGTTGATTCTGGAAAAGAATCGTGTGAAGGCTCTTGAGTGTGAGCTGAACACAGCGAAGCCTAAAGCTGATTACTACGACGCCTTCATCAATCCGGATGACTGCACCAATATCCGAACGACGGCGAAGGAACTGAAAATCCCGGAGCGCAAGTTCGTCCAGTTTCTTCTCAGGGAGAAGTACCTGTTCCGCTCTCCCTCCGGGCAGCTTCTTCCCTACAACAAGGACAGCAATGCCGGACTGTTCATCGTCCGCGATTTCGTGACGTACTGCTACACCGGTTCTCAGACCTACTTCACGCCGAAGGGCAAGGAGGTCATCCGAGTGAAGTTCCAGAAAAAGTGCGCCGAAGAGCTGCTTCCCAAGATGGCAAGGTGATTTCTGTGGCAGTCTATCGCGTAAACAAGAATCGCGGCTATACGGTCATGGCGAACTTTCACCTCCGCGACAAGAGCCTGTCACTCAAGGCAGTCGGGCTTCTCTCAAAGATGCTCTCATTCAATGACGGCTGGAAGTTCTCCACCAAGGGACTTTCCGCAATCTGCAAGGAAGGTCCGGATGCCATTCTCTCCGCGCTTCGTGAGCTTGAAAAACACGGCTACCTCGTCAGGCACCGGCAGAGAGACGGTAAAGGCAGGATGAGCAGTACAATCTTTGAGATATACGAAGAGCCGCAGGAGTCCACGCCAGAACAGGAAATGCCACACACGGAAAATCCATGTGTGGAGAAGCCAGATGTGGATAATCCACGCGGGGATAAGTCCGCACAAATAAATACTAATCAAGTAATTACCCAAGAAAGAAATACTCTCTCAAAGAACTATCAATCCATCAATCTTGATGGGATGGACAGGATGGATGAGCGAAGCGAGTATGAAGAGATTATCAAAGAGAATCTTGATTACGACATTCTCTGTCAGGATCCGAAGTTCGATAAAGACCGCTTCCGGGAGATCATGGACATCATGCTGGATGCTGTCTGCTCTACCGCTCCGACCATCCGTATCAACGGCGAGGATATGCCGCAGCAAGTGGTCAAGTCCCGCTTTCTCAAACTGAATAGCAGCCACATTGAGTACGTTCTGGAAGCAATGAACAAGAATCCGTCAGACATCCGCAATATCCGGGCGTACCTGTTGACCGCTCTGTATAACGCCTCTCTGACGATAGACAATTATTACTCTGCGCTTGTCAACCATGATTTCTACGGGCAGGACAGATCAGCAGAGTCAAAGAAGCCCAAGACCTACGATTATAGCCTTTGTGAAGATACTTTTTATTGAATACCATCGTGAGCATTGCTCGGAAAGGAGGACATTGCAAATGAAAATCATCTATCGCCGGATTGTGCCGCCTTAGCTGATGCAGCATTCCCACAATCATTCCAAGGAAAGGAGGTATCACTGCAATGCAGGATGAAGTCAACACCAAAGTTGTTGCAATCATGATCAAGGGCGGCAAAATCTCTGCCGAGGTACTGAAAAAGGCGCTGGACAAGTTCGTTCAGGAAATTGAGAAGGCACAGAAGCAGATGCAGCAGCCCAAAGCCTATCGCGGCAAGCAGTCCATCAAGCATCTGATGAGCCAGAACGCCGCCATCTCCAACATCGAAGTGACGGACGGCAACATCAAGTCCTTTGAGCGGACTGCCAGCAAATACGGTCTGGACTTTGCGCTCAAGAAGGACGTTTCCGTTGAGCCGCCCAGCTATCTTGTCTTCTTCAAGGGACGGGACGTTGATGTTATGACCGCCGCGTTCAAGGAGTTCTCCGCCAAAACCGTCAAGCAGAAGGAACAGCCGTCCATCCGGCACAAGCTGGATCATGAGAAAGCCCAGAGCAAGGCACAACACAAAGAGAAGGTCAAGGTCAAGACCAAGGATCGGGGTGTGGAGCTGTGAACAAACCCGATGTGAAGAAACTCATTCTTCTGAACCTTCCGTATGTCTTCGCCTTCTACTTCGCGGATAAGATCGCCGCCGTGTTTCGTCTCGCCCCCGGCACAGAGTTCATCGACAAGCTGACAAACGGCTTTGCCGTGTTCGGCTCTGCCTTTGCAAATCCGCTGCCCAGCTTTCATCCCGTCGATCTTCTCATCGGTCTGTCGGCTGGAGTGTTGCTCAAGCTGGCGGTCTACGTCAAGGGCAAAAACCGCAAGAAGTTCCGGCAGGGCGAAGAATACGGATCTGCCCGCTGGGGCAAACCGGAGGACATTAAGCCGTACATGGACCCAGAGTTCTCCAACAATGTCATTCTGACGCAGACGGAGTTCCTGACCATGAACAGCCGCCCGAAGCAGCCAAAATACGCCCGCAACAAAAATATCCTCGTCATCGGCGGTTCCGGCTCAGGCAAGACGCGCTTTTTCGTCAAACCTAACCTGATGCAGATGCACAGCAGCTACGTTGTGACTGACCCGAAGGGTACGGTGCTGGTGGAGTGCGGCAAAATGCTTGAAAAGGGAGGCTACGTCATCAAGTCGCTGAACACCATCAATTTCAATAAATCCATGCACTACAACCCATTCGCGTACATCCGCAGCGAGAAGGACATCCTCAAGCTGGTCAATACGATCATCGTCAATACGAAGGGAGATGGCGATAAGTCCGGCGAAGATTTTTGGGTGAAGGCGGAAAAGCTCTACTACACAGCTCTCATCGGCTACATCTGGTATGAGGCACCCGATCACGAGAAAAACTTTACTACCCTGCTCGAAATGATCAATGCCTCGGAAGCCAGAGAGGACGATGAGACCTTCAAGAACCCTGTGGATGTCATGTTCGACGAGCTGGAAGCCCGCGACCCTGACCACTTTGCGGTCAAGCAATACCGCAAGTACAAGCTGGCGGCTGGTGTTGTATGCTCTAAAAGACTTCTTAATCAAGCGGTTAGGAAGTCTCTTAGAACACATAACCTAAAACCGAAGAAAGGAGCGCAAGTTATGAGAAAAAACGAGAAAATCACAGCTCTGTACGAACGACTGAGCCGTGATGACTTTGGCAAAGATGATGACCAACAGCGTG
>NZ_LR130817.1:0-30405 GCF_900626145.1 Intestinimonas timonensis
ACCGGCACGGGTCTGTGGGTGGATGCAAGCTGGCGTTCTCCCTGGCCACCAGTAAAATCTCCGGTATGTCCTACCGGCGGAAAACGAAGGAAGAGATCCCCGAACAATTCCGGATCGGAGGTTGACGATGGAGAAACGTAAAATACAGCTGCTGGAGGCGGAGTACCGCCGCCATCTGTCCCTGATGCGGGCAGACCCCGACCGGGAGAAGGAGCACCGGGAGGTTGCCGAGGCCATCCTCTGGGCCCTGGACAAGCTGAGGGAGGCGGAGGCCAAATGAACGTACCCTACACCTGCGAGATCTGCGGAGCCCAATGCGTGGGCCATGTCAACTCCCGCTACTGCCCCGAGTGCCGGGGCGAGATCAAGAAGTCCACCCAGCGGGAGAGCAAGGCCAGGGCCGCCCGGAAGCGCCGCAAAGATCCGCCCGATCAGAAGCTCACCCTGGGGCAGATCGCCGCCAGGGCCAGGAGCTTACATATGAGCTACGGCGAATTTGTCGCCAAGTACGGAATTTAACGGAGAGGAGCATTGTCATGGGAAAGACCAATGACCGCTGTCCGCTCCAGGCCGAGTGCGAGCAGAAATGTGCCCACGTCGGCCACGAGCTGGACTGCCCTTACTATGACGCCAACGCCCGGCCGGGCTATGAGATCGACGACCAGGAGGAGCGCCGACGGGCCAAGTGGAGGGAGGCAGAGGAGGCGGAGTACGAGGCCAGGATGAGCCTGCCGGCCGAGCCAGCTGAGCGGACCATTGAAACGATCACGGAGGATATTCTGGACGCCCAGCGCCGGGGTGGGGAGGCCATTCTCACCATTGGGCGATGCCTCATTGAGGCAAAGGAGATGCTCCCTCATGGGGAGTGGCTGCCCTGGTTGACCGAAAAAGTGTCTTACTCGGACCGGACGGCCAGACGGTTCATGCAAATGTACCGGCAGCTTTCAAATCGGCCAGCGCTGGCCAATTTGGGAGCCTCCAAAGCCTTGGCGCTCTTGGCTTTGCCGGAAAAAGACAGGGAAGAGTTCCTATCCGAAAACAATGTGGTTGATATGACCACTCGTCAGCTGGAACAGGCCATCAAGGACCGGGATGAGGCCCGGAAGGCTGCCGAGGCAGCCAAGGCCGACGCCGCAGCAGCGGAAGCCGCCCGGGCGAAGATGGAGGCCGACATGAAGGTGGTCAACGCCACCCTGGAGTCGGCCCGGGAAGAGAAGGAGCGGGCCGATCAGGAGACCGCCCGCCTGGAGCGGGAGCTCACCGAGCTGAAGAATCGGCCGGTGGACGTGGCGGTGGAGACGGTGGTTGACCAGGAGGCCATCACCCAGGCCAGGGCGGAGGCCGTGGCCGAGATGCAGGCCAAGCTGGACAAGGCCAAGGCGGCCAAAGCCAAGGCTGAGGAAAAGCGGAAGGAGGCCGAGGCCGCTCTGGAGCAGGCTCAGGTCCAACTGAAGGACGCCGAGCAGGCACGGAAAAACGCCGCGCTCTCCTCCGACGAGGACATGGCCACCTTCAAGGTCCTCTTCCAGCAGTCCCAGGAGACGGCCAACAAAATGCGCGGCATCCTCCTCAAGCTGCGGAACCGCCCCGACCAGACTGCCGCACAGGGGGCGGAGAAGGCCATGAAAGCCCTGGCAGAGGCCATCGGGAGGTGTGTGGAATGACCACTTGGTACGAGCAGGCGGAGAAACGCCTGAAGGATGAGTATGACAAGGTCAAGGGTCAGAAGGAGGGCGCCATGAAGTCCGCCGTCCGGGACGCCCTCCTGGAGTTCTGCCAGCAAAACGAGGAGTTCGCCCAGGCTGTGGCCCAGGGAGGTTCCTTCCCGGACTGCATGGCCGCCGTGGCCAAGGGGGTGGGCAGCTCCCTCTCCGATCTGGAGGCCTACCGCCGGGCGGCGTCCTTCTATTTCGACGGGGCCAGGGTCAACTTCACCATGAGCGTCCAGCTGGAGCCGGCGGCGGAGCCGCAGCAGACCGGCATCCTGTTGGACCTCTCGGATTTCTTCTGAGGGGGCGGGTAGGGTGAAGTACACGGAGCGGGAGCGGGAACTCCTGAACAGCTGGCCCACCGTCACCGAGGAGGACCTGGTGCGGATGAACGACCTGTTCCCACACTACCTGTTCTTCCGAAAAGAGGTGGACCTGATGGGTCTGGGCGGTGTGAGGCTATACACCTCCTGCTGCGGCCACAAGGAGTACCGCCCCTGTCTGACCCGGATGGAGACGGAGGGGCACCGGGAACTGTTGGACCGTCTCAGGCACAGGGAGTCGTGGACCTGCCCATGGTGCGGGCGCAGCGTGACGGTGATCGACCTGGCCAAGGCGAAAAAACGGACGTCTCTGCGCCAGGTGGAATTAACGGTGCTCCTCCACGCAAGGGGAGACGCCCTCTACGCCGACGCCCTGGCGCTGAGGAAGGATTATTCCAGCGAGGAGGGGCTCACCGCCCGGCCCACTGCCTGGTGCTCCAGCGGCTACCGCTTTGCCAGGGGAGAGGTGATGCAGGCCGACTACCAGGCCACCTATCGGGAGCATGAGCCGGTCATCACTTACGAGCGGGACAAGCTGGGCCGCCGGAAGCTGGTGAGCGAGCCCTTCAAGGACGGCCCCATCTACTGGTACCACTACGAGCCCTATTCCATCCTCAACCGGGAGGAGCTGGATGGGCAGCCCTTCTTCCGATACTGCGGCTTCTTCGACCACTGGCAGTACCGCCCCGGCGGGGCCAGAGGGTATGCCGCCTACTTCGACGACTTCATCTCCTACCTGACCGCCTACGCCATTTACCCCAGACAGGTGGAGATGCTGGTGAAGTCCGGACCCTGGGAGCCACTGAGCGATCTCATTTACAGCAGAAAGAAGAACGCGGCAGCCATGTGCTGGGAGGAGACCGACCCCAGAAAGGCCTTCGGGCTGAACAAACGGGAGTTGAGCTGGTTTTTGGGCGTGCAGCCGCCCCTGGAGGTGCTGGCCATCCGGAACTATGTGTTGAAGCACTGGGGAGAGCGCTGGGACCTGCCTTTCTGCATGGACTTCCGGAACCTTTGGGGCTGCCAGGTAAACGCCATGGAGGTGCTGAGGTTTCTGAAAAAGCACCACTTGACACCTGGGCGTTTCCTGCGGTACCTGGACCGGATCTCCGAGCGAACCGATGACCGCTACGCCACCCTCTTTGAGCTCTACCGGGATTATTGGGAGGCGGCATATGCGCTGGGGAGATGTATGGAGCACAGCAAGGTGCTGTGGCCGGAGGATCTCCCCGCCGCCCATGACTCCGCTACCGAGGAGTTGGCTGACAAGCAGGCTCGGGAGGAGAAAAAGCGGCGGGCGGCATCGCTGAAGGAGCGGCGGCTCAAGTATGAGTTTGAGCTGGACGGGCTGAAGATCGTGTTCCCGGCCACGAGCCTGGCCATCCGGCGGGAAGGCAAGGCTCTGTGCCACTGTGTGGGCGGTTACGCCGAACGGCACATGAACGGTGTGACCACCATCCTGTTCCTCCGCCGGACCAATGCCCCGGCTACCCCGTACATCACCCTGGAGATGGACGGGAATCAGCTGCGGCAGATCCACGGATATGACAACGAGCGGAGCGCCTGCCCGGAGAACCCGGGGCGGGTCAGTCCCAGAATCATTCACAAGGATTTTTTGGACACTTGGCTGCGGTGGCTCCGGGACGGCAGCAAGCGCAACAAGGACGGCACTCCGAAGGTGCCACGCCGGAAAGCGGCGGGCAAAGAAGCCCAGGCCAGGACGGCGTGAGAGAAAAGGGACGGAGCCGGCGTCCTATATGGACGCCGGCTCCGGAGAGGGGGGACGCTATTTGGGCTGTGGGCCGTACTCCCGTTCCATGGCGGCGCGGGTGATGAGCCACTGCTTGCCGAACTTCTGGACGTCCAGCCCGTCGGTGAGGCGGCGGTAGGCCACGGCCTTGCGCAGGGTGCTCTCGCTGAGCCCCCAAAGGTCGGTGGCTTCCCCAAAGGAGAGCAGGCCGTCAAAGGGAGAGGCGGCGGGCATGCCGTTGGCCCAGAGCTCCGCCCCGTCCAGATCAAGGTCGTCGTTCCAGGATACCCCGTACCCGCCCGGGTCCACGGAGACCTGCTCAAAGAGGCCGGGCGCGTCCCGCAGGGCCGACAGAGCCGGCGCGCGGGAGAGGGCAGCGGACACGTCGTAGATCTTCGTACAGCCGTCCGCGAAGTGGACCAGCAGGCGCAGCCCCGGCAGAGGGGCGGCGGACTTGATCTTGTGAAACATGGAGCGCCTCCTTTCGGCGGGGAAACCGCCCCCGCTCATTGTAGCGGGGGCAGCTTCCGGAAGTTTTGGGTGTTCCAGATGTCCAGCAGGTCGGCCTGGTAGAGCCTGGCCCACTCCAGTGCCATGGCCAGCCCCTTGGCCGGAAGGTCGCCCTCCAGGAGCCGGAGATCCGTGATGTCGATCACGGCGTTGTATTCGCCGTAAATCACATGGATATGAGGCGGATTGTGCTCGCTGCCCAGCAGATACATCTTGATGGTCAGGCCATAAAATCTGGATATGACCGGCATGGTATGCACCCCTTTCATGATGCTATTGTATCACGGTATCGTGAAAATGTCAAGCAGAAAGATAGGAATGAGGAGACTAACGACGATGGGTGAGCTGATCGTACTGGACGCCTACCGGCGGACCTGCCACAACTGCCTGTGGCATGACGATGCCCACGGAGCGTGCAAGCGCCCTGGCGGCTGGGAGTGGGACAAGAACTATACCCGTTGCGTCACATTCGCCTGGCGGTACGGCTGGCCCGGCGTACGAAAAGGGGCTGACTGAATGAAGCTGGAGGAAGCAACCAAGGAAGAGTTGATTTGGTGGATACAGCAACATGCCTTTGACCTCTCTTATTCGTTGAAACGGTTTGAAGCGGATATAATGCTCCACCGGTATGATGAGTACAATCGCAAAGCCAAGCTGGCCGGGGAGCGTTTTTCCTCGGCGCTGTCTGAATATAACTCTTTGCTCGCACCGTATCACGGGAAGCGAATATCTGCCATCCCAGAACATGTTATCAAACGGGCAGCGACTCTCGAAAAAGCCATGGACAGTGCCAGTAAAGAGCAGCGGCGTTGGTGGAAAGCTGCGGATAAGTGTATGGAGAAAGTTTAGGGGAGGTTTCGGTATGCTGATCGTCACCATCCAGGTCAACGCGCCGCCGGGGGCGGCGGAGTGCGTGAAGGAGGTTTTGGGCATGGCACTGGAGCAGTTGGGTGACGCCCGGGTGGTCTCCATCAAAGAGAAGCTGCCCGAGCAGTTGAAGTTGGACGTGGGATAGCGGAAAGCGCCGCCCACGACTGGGCGGCGCTTCCTGCGGGGCCTTAAAACAGCCGCTTGACCTCCTCGGCCATGCGCTGGAGCTCCTCCAGCGTGGCCGGCTGGGGCTTGCGGGCGCGGATCTGCTCCCGGATGGGGGTGGGGAGCTGGGAGAAATAGGCCTGCATGACCGGGTCCTCTGCAAAGTTGGCATACCGATCGTCCATACGATCACCTCCGGCGGTAGCTTGCCCACGGGCGCAAAAAACAAACCGCCGCCCTTTGCAGAGCGGCGGTCGGAAAGCGGAAAGGTGTATGCTCAGCACTTGGGAAGGGTACTTCCCCAGGCGGCCAGGCTCAGGCTGAGCACAGCGGCCAGGCCGGTCAGAGCGCAAAGGCCGGAGCTGTCAAAGGGGAGAAGCAGAGGGGTGCTCAGGAGGGTCATGCCGCCTATGAGCCAGAAAAGCCAGCGGAAGGAGTGGATCTCCCGCCGGAATTGATAACCAGGGGCGGAGAGCTTGGCGTTGATGGTCTCCAGTTCGGAGGTTTTCTCCGCCATCTGTCGCTCTATCTCGGCCAGGAACGGGTTTTGATCGGCGTTGGCCGGATCGGACAGATGCAGCTTTATCACGATGCAGACCAGATCCATCAGTTCCACCCGGAGCTGCGACCGGCGCTGTTCCAAAGTCATGTCGATCCCTCCTTCAACCCTAGCATATCGGCCCATGCGCGGATTGTCAATCGATTGGACACAAAAAAGAACAGGGACGGCGGGGCGGCGGCCCCGCCTGTTCCCGTTTCGGAAAGGAGTACATATGAGCAGCGTATTGGTGGTGACGGTGCCCTCGGAACTGGACGGAGATCTCTACCAGATGCGGAATTATGTCAAAGAAAGCCTGGAACTGGGCGTCCTCATCGTGGGCAAGGGGGTCCAGTGGGAGCTGCTGGAGCTCCCGGAGCTGGGGGGCGTCCGGGTGCAGGACCCCGGAGGGACGGGACCGGACGGTCCTCCGGAAGCACCCGATGAGCCGGAGGGAGAGGTGGCCTTCACCGGCTGCGGGGCGAAGGAAAAACGGCGGATCTACGAGGCCCTTCGCCGGTACCGGGACCGCCACGGCCTGGGCTCCCTGGAGCCGCTGGCCGAGGCGGCTGGCCAGGGTCTGACGGCGACGGTGCTCCGGGAGGCGCTGCTGGGGGGCAAGCTGCCCATGGAGACCTGGCGGGCCATTGGCTCCGCTTTAGACCGGCTGGACCCGGAGGGCTGAGATGGCGAAACGACTTAAGACCATCACCGCCGGACGGCTGGTGTCCGGCGTCTGCTACACCGTGGCCACCGGCAGGGACACCGAGGCGGAGCGCACGGCCAAGCGCCGGATGTCCACCGAGGCCCAGGAGCGGATCAACCTCCGGCGGGCGTGGCAGAAGCTGGAGCTGCTCATCGCCGCCAACTTCGGCCCCGGCGACCTCCATGTGGTGCTCACCTACGACGACGAGCACCTTCCGGCGGACCGGCAGGCGGCGGTCCGGCTCCTCCGGAAGCTGCTGCGGCTCCTGCGCCGGCACCGAAAGGCCAGGGGGCAGGCCCTCAAGTACATCTACATCACGGAGCAGCTCTCGGCGGAGGGGGGACGGCTCCACCACCATCTGCTCCTCAACGGCACCGGCGAGGATATCGAGGTCCTGCGGTCCCTGTGGACCTACGGCCAGGTGGAGCTGGAGCGGCTGGATCTCTGGCAGGGCTATGAGGCTCTGGCCAAGTACCTCACCAAGGAGCCCAGAGAGGTGGGCCGGACTGAGGTGGGCGCCCGATCATGGACGCCGTCCGTGGGGCTGGCCAAGCCAAAGACGGTGAGCGAGCCGGTGCCGGACAATGTGACCATCGCCGCGCCGGCCGGCGCTATCATCCTGGACCGCCGGGAGGAGCACAACGAGTTCGGCGATTACCTTTATTTGAAGTATCTGCTGCCGAGCAGGAGGGAGGAGAAGAAAGGGACCAGGCCACCGCGCAGACGGAAAAGGGAATAGCCCCGCGTCTTTTATCTGTCTGGAAACCGTCTGTAACAACCGGGAGGGAGGAATAGAATGCGAACGGAAGCGTTGAAAATGGACCGGAATTGTGGTAAACTAATCGTGAAGGACGGATATGTGATATGTCCATCCTGCAAGATGCGGACGAGCCAGGTGGTCCGGCCGGATACGAGGGCGACATGCCTCCAGATCTGGTGCCGTCACTGTAAGGCGACTCACATCGTGGATATCGAAAGTGGCCAGTGCTTTTTTAGCCAGTGCCCGACATGACCCCAATACGGGGAAAGGTCGGGCGCTGGCTTTTTGTTTTGCCCGGAGGTGATAGCCCGTGGCCATGAAGCCGCTCCGACCCTGCCGACATCCCGGGTGTCCGGCGCTCACCCGAGAGGGCTACTGTCCCAAGCACAAGCCCAAGCGGGCCGAGCGCCGGGCCTCGGCGGAATACCACGGCTGGTACAACCTGCCCGTATGGACCGACGACCTGCGGCCGGCCCAGCTCCTGCGGGAGCCCTGGTGCCGGGAGTGTGCCCGGCATGGCGTTCGCACCCGGGCCACCGTGGTGGACCATGTCACACCCCACCGGGGAGATTGGCAGATGTTCATCGACCCGGCCAACCATCAGAGCCTGTGCAAGCGCTGCCACGACCGGAAGACGGCTCGGGAGCAGGCGGAAGAACGGAGAAAGCGGACGAGAGCGTGAGCCTTTTCGGAGAGGGAAAGCTACGTCCGCGCCTGGACGCGTGGGCGCGTGCACGCCCGGACACGCCCAGGGGAAGCCTTCGGCTTGGAGGGGAGCCCGGGTCAAAAAGGTTTTGGGGCCACTTGCGTAAGACCTCGCGGCCCCTCGAATGTGAGAAAATCTCCCCGATGGAGATCCCGGCCCTCTGCTGGGCCGGGCTGACACAGGAGGTGAGGAGTATGCCCACGCCGCCCAAGGCGCTGGAGCACATGAGCAAAAATCTGACCGAGGAGGAGCGGCAGCTCCGGCAGCAGGCGGAGGAGGGGGTGATCCCCGACCGGGGCCGGGAATCCAGGATGGAGAAGCCGGCCATCATGACCAAAAACACTGCCGCCGGCCGCTACTGGCGGAAGGTGCTGGAGCGGATGGACGGCCTGGCCATCCTGGACGACCTGGACAGCGATGCCCTGGGGGTCTACTGCGTGATGCTGGCCCGGTACGAGACGCAGTGCAAGGTGCTCTCCCAGGCCATCCAGGAGCTGAAGAAAGCCAAGGACGAAACGGAGGCGGCGGCCGATGCGGTGTCCAAGTTGGACACCGTCAGCGGCAAGATGCAGTCCCTGGAGCGGAACATCCTCCAGTACGCCGAGAAGTTGGGCCTTACTCCGTCCGGACGGGTACGCCTGGCCCAGAAACGGGCCCAGGCTGCCGCCGAGGCCCGGGCAGACCCGGATGGTGATCTGTTTGGCGACTAGGTGGCAGTCCGGACTTCACCATCCCGTTTCCGTCTATGCCAAGCAGGTGACACAGGGCCGCCTGCGGGACCAGTGCTGCAAGTATGAGATCCTGGCCTGCCAGCGGCATCTGGACGACCTGAAGCGGCAGGGGACGGAGGACTTCCCCTACGTGTTCGACACCACCCGGGCCGACCGCATTATACGGTGGTTCGGTCAGTGTGTCCAGATCCGGGGCGTGGACGCCGGAAAGCCCATCCAGCTGGAGCCCTGGCAGATCTTCGACCTGGGCTGCACCTACGGCTGGGTCCACAAGGACACCGGTGCCCGGCGGTTTACCCACACCTACAACAAGCGGGCCAGAGGCAATTACAAGTCCAGTGAGAAGTCCTGTCAGGGCCTGCACCATATGTGCGGCGACGCCATCTATCCGCCTTACCACCCGGAGCTGGCCAAATTTGAGCAGGAGCCGGAGGTGGAGTGTGCCGCCGTGGACCGGGGCCAGGCCATGCGGGTGCTAGGGGACGCCAAGAAGATCGCTCTGGCCAGTCCCAACATCGCCAAGCGGCTGCTGATCCCCAGGTCCAATCCTATCGTCCACCGCACCCGGGGCGGTTTCATGCGGGCCCTATCCAAGGACACCAAGAACAAGGACAGCGGTGCCCCCACCTACTTCGTGGTGGATGAGTACCACGCCCACCCCAACTCGGAGATCTACGACCTGGGCACCAACTCCTTCGGCAAGCGGGCGCAGTCCCTGCTGGACGTCATCACCACTGCCGGAGATGACGCCGGCAGCAAGCCCTGCTACGAGGAGGAGCTGTACGCCAAGCGGGTGCTGGAGGACCCCTCGGTCGTTGACGAGAGCTATTTTGTCATGATCCGGGAGCTGGATGAGGGGGATGATCCCCACAATGAGGCGGCATGGGCCAAACCCAATCCCTGCCTGCGCTTTCCCAGCCGGTACAGCGAGATCCTGCTCAAGCAGATCCGGGACGAGCACAACGCCGCCTATGCCTCCAACGACCCCAACAAGATCCGCAAGTTCCTCACCCGCCGGATGTGTCTGTGGCAGGTGGGCAGCGTCAACCACTATCTGGACGAGTACTGCATGGCCAAAGCCAGGACGGCCATGGTTCCCAAAGCGGAGTTTGCCGCCCTTACGGATGGGTTCCACTGCCATTGCGGCTTCGATCTGGGCAAGCGCATCGACCTGAGCGGCGCTGCGGCAGTGTTTGACCTGCCGGACGACCGTCTGGCCATCAAGATGCACGGCTTCATGCCGGAGAACGGGGCCGACCGGCACGAAAAGACGGACCGGGTGCCGTATAAGTTCTGGGCCCAGGGCGGCTACTGCACCCTCACGCCCGGCGCCGTCACCGACAACAGCTATGTGTACAACTGGATCTGTGCCGGCGAGCGGGAGCACGGCTGGAAGGTGGACGAGGTGGACTATGACGGCCACAACGCCACGGACCTGGCCATCCGCATGAACGAGGACCGGAACCGGGAGGACTTCTGTGTGGAGGTGAGCCAGACCTGCGCCGGACAAAACCTGGCGGTCAAGACCTTCCGGGAGCTGCTGCTCCAGGACCGGGTTGTGATCGAGGAGAACCCGCTGGTGCTCTGGTGCCTCCAGAATGCCATCGAGATCCAGGACAACTATGGGGATATCAAGCTCAGCAAACGGCACAAGGATGACACCGAGCGCATCGACCCCGTGGCGGCGGCGATGAATGCCACGGCCCGGGTGCTGGTAAAGAGAACGGCCAAGCCGGATCTGGCGGCGGCCATGGAGCGGCCGGGCTTCAGCTTATAGGGTGTCCAAGTCGGACACGGAAGGAGGAGTCGGATGAAGCGATGGAAGAAGGCGCTGGGCCGCATGAGCGCCGATCTGGTGCTGGTGGCTGGCGCCGCAGCGGTGGCGGTGGGAGCGGGACTGATCTATCTGCCAGCCGGGCTCATCACCGGCGGGGCCCTGGCCATGGCCGGTGCGGTGCTCAGCGCCATGGGAAGGAGGGAAGAGCCGTGAGCATGACCCAGGGCATCCGGGCCCTGGCCCGGTCGCCCACCGTCAGCAAGGCGGTGACGGCGGAGGGGCTGGTGGCCGCCGGCTATCCCCTGAGCGGCACCGAGGCAGGTGAGAGCCTGGCCCGGAAGCTCTCGGCGGTGGACCGGTGCATTGAGATCCTCAGCGACTCCATTGGCAAGCTGCCCTCCTACATCATGGACAGTAAGACCCGGCAGCGGGTGGACCTGCCCCTGTTGCGGCTCCTCAACGTTCGGTCCAACGAGGCCATGAGCCCCTTTGTGGCCAAAAAGGTGGTGGAGACCAGCCGCCTGGTTACCGGCAACGGCTACGAGTGGATCTTGCGGGACCCCCGCACCGGGCGCATCACGGAGCTGATCCCCGTGCCCGGAGAGCTGGTGGAACCCTGGCGGGATCTGAGCGGCCGGGTGTGGTACACGGTGACCAATCCCTGGACGGGAGAGCCAATGCGGCTGCCCCAGGAGGACATCTGCCACTACAAAGCCGCCTCCCGGGACGGGCTGAAGGGCGTGGGGGTCCTCCGCCGGGCCAGCGAGGTCATCGCCTCCAGCTTGGCGGCCCAGCAGTATGAGCGCTCCTACTACGAAAACGGCGGCCAGCCCTCCGGCGTCCTCCGCACCGAGAGCGACCTGGGCGGCTACGCCAAGGACCAGAATGGGAAGCCGCTGAAACGGCCGGACGGCACCTGGATCACCCTGAAGGACCAGCTGCGGAGTGAGTGGGAGAAAATCCACGCCGGCCCCAGCAACAGCCACCGGGTGGCCATCCTGGACTTCGGACTGGAATACAAGCCCCTGTCGGTGAGCAACCAGGACGCCCAGTTCATCGAGAGCCGGGAAGTCTCGGTCCGGGACATCGCCCGCTACTTCGGAGTGCCCCTCTACAAGCTCCAGGAGGGCAAGCAGGCCTACGGCTCCAACGAGCAGAACGCCATTGAATACGTGGTGGGCACCCTCCACCCCAATGTGACCCAGTACGAGGAGGAGCGGACCTGGAAGCTGCTGACCCAGAGCCAGGTGGACGCCGGACTGGAGATCCGCATCAACATGATGGCGGAGCTCCGGGGCGACACTTCGGCCCGGAAGGACTGGTACAAGGCCATGAACGAGATCGGCGTGTTCTCGGTCAACGACATCGAGGAGCTGGAGGACCGGCCCGACGTGCCCGGCGGGGACGCCCGGAAGGCCTCCCTCAACTATGTGCCCCTGGAGGACTGGCCGGAGCTGAGCCGGAAACGAGCCGGGGCGCAGACCGCCCCGGGAGAGGAGACGTGAATGGAACAGATCATGAAAGCGGCCCGGCTCCTGAAGGCCGAGGCCACCGAGGAGGACCTGGCCCTCATCAGCGTCCAGGCTCTGCGGTCGCTGGCGGCGGAGGAGGTCTACACCTTCCGCCTGGCGGCCTGCAACAACCAGGTGGACCGGGACCTGGAGCGATTCACCGAGCGCACGCTGGAGGCCCTGGCCAAGCTCTTCGTGGGCCGTCCGGTGCTGCTGGACCACAAGTGGAGCGCCGGCAGCCAGACCGCCCGGGTGTACGCCGCCGGGGTGGAGGAGATGCCCGGCGTGGAGGGCGGACAGCAGCTGGTGCTGCGGTGCTATATGCCCCGGCTCCAGGGCAACGGCGACACCATCGCCGCCATCGAGACGGGCCTCCTGCGGGAGTGCAGCGTGGGGGTAGCGGTGGAGCGGGCCGTCTGCTCCATCTGCGGCACAGACCGGGCTACCGCCTGGTGCGAACACGTCAAGGGCTGCGAGTATGACGGCAAGCTCTGCTACATCGAGCTGGACGGTGCTACCGACGCCTATGAGGTGTCCATGCTGCCGGTGCCGGCCCAGCCGGCGGCCGGTGTGGTCAAACGCTACGGCGGGCCGGATGGCCCGGAAGATCCCCCTCCGGGCGGAGCGCCCGGCGCAGATAGCCAGGACTGGCGGGACGAGGCCCTGCTGGAGCTGGAGAAAAACAGATTTTAATGGAGGGAACACAATGAGACGCAAGCTGATCGATCTGAAGACCCAGCGCACCGCCCTACTGGAGGGGGCCGAAACCCTGCTGAAGGAGGGCAAGCGGGAGGAGTACCGCGCCGAGATGGCCAAGGTGACCAAGATGAACGAGGAGATCAAGGACGTGGAGGACCTGGTCCGGGAGCAGGACCGGAAGTTCCTGGGGAAGGCCGCCGACCCCGCCGAGGAGAAGGACAAGGCGGAGGAGCGTGGCAATGAGCTCATGAAGGGCCACGAGGTGACCTTCTCTCCTCTGGAGGTGGCCAAGGCCCTCTTTGTCCCCAAGCATACCGAG
Source organism: Intestinimonas timonensis (assembly GCF_900626145.1). GTDB lineage: Bacteria > Bacillota > Clostridia > Oscillospirales > Oscillospiraceae > Intestinimonas > Intestinimonas aquisgranensis. The sequence goes on from NZ_LR130817.1 coordinate 13,075, forward strand.
AAGTCCGTGACCCTGGCCACCGGCACCATGGCCCAGCCCACCGGCGCCGGTACCGACATCCGGGACGCCCTGGGCTACGGCGTGGGCGCCATCATCGACCAGGTGTATGTGCAGGATCTCAACGGCATGTCCGCCTATCTGGAGCCCTATGTGATCTCCGAGCCCGACGCCAAGGGGGCTAAGGTGACCACCGCCGCCGGCACCGCCCGCGCCGCCTCCGACGATCCCAAGTTGGGCGTGGCCAAGATCGCCCCCTATGAGCTGACCACCACCAGCTATGTGGACCGGAACATCTCCAAGCTCACCCCCGCCAACTACTACGCCAAGATCTTCGCCATGGCTATGAAGTCCATGCGCCGGAGCACGGTGGGGATGATCTTCAACGGCGACGGGCAGTCCACCAACGACATGTTCGGCGTCAAGACTGCCAAGAACATGGCGGGCAGCCCCATCTACGCCAGCCTGGACGTGGAGAAGGTCGGCCCCGACCTGCTGACCGAGCTGATGTTCGCCTACGGCGGCGACGAGGAGCTGGGCGGCAACTGCCGGCTCTACCTCAACAAGAAGGACCTGCTGGCCCTGGGCAAGCTGCGGGGCACCAACGAGAAGCAGCGGCTCTTCGACATCGTGCCCGACGCCGCCAACCCCAACACCGGCACCATCCGGGAGGGCGGCACCATCGTGCCCTATTCCATCTCCTCCAAGCTCACCGCCCTCTCCACCTCCCAAAAGGGTTCCTCCGCCATCCAGACCATGGTGTACGGCGACCCTATGAACTACGAGCTGGGCCTCTTCGGCCCCTACACGGTCCGGGTGGATGAGTCTGTCAAGGCGGTGGAGCGGATGCTCACCATTCTGGGCGACGCCATGGTGGGCGGCAACCTCATCGTGGACAAGGGCTTCGTGGTGGCCACCCTGCCCGCCAACGGCTGAGCCCATGGCCCTGACTGAGGAGCGGCGGGCCAGGCTGCTGGCCTATTGCCGGATCGAGGAGCCCACCGATGAGGAGCTGCTCACCCTGGAGGGGCTCTATGACGCGGCGGTGGGGTACATGGAGGGGGCGGGGATCTCCCCGCCCGCCCCCGGCACCCCCAGAGCGGCCCAGTATGACCTGTGCGTCAACTTCATGGTGCTGGACGGCTTTGACCGGCGGGACGTGACCATCACGGGCACCATTGTGGCGGACAACCCCTCCTTCCGGCGGCTCATCAACCAGCTCAAGCTGACCGAGCCCGTGTCCAATTTGGACACATCTGAGGAGGATAGCCAATGACTAGGCATGTGGACGCCGGGGAGCTGCGCACTCGGATCACCGTATACGACCTGCCCAGGGATGAAAAGGGGGAGGTGCTGCGGGACGACGACGGCTATCCTGCCCAGGAGCCGGTGAACGTCTTCGGGCCCGGCGGCAGGTCCTGCAAGTGGGAGGACGCCTGGGGCAGTCAGGTCTACGCTGCCCGTCAGGCCGGAGTCACCGACCCGGCCACCCTCACCCTGCGCTACACCCCCAGGATCACCACCACCTGTATCATCTACCGGGGGCGAGATCCCCGGCCCTATGAGGTGATCTCCGTCCGGGACATCGGGGACCGGCACGCCTGGATGGAGGTCAAGGTCCAGCGGAAGGAGGCGGCCAAGTGACCATCAACCAGCGCATCATCCAGGCCCTGACGCCCCTGGGTCTCCCGGTAGCGCCCGACACAGACACCGAGAGCCGGGAGCGGTGCTTTGTCTTTTCAGCCGACCAGACGTCCATCTTCTACTGCGACGATGCCCCGCTGCTCTATAGCTTCAAGGTGCAGGTCTACCTCATCCTCCCGGCGGAGGAAAACGGCGTGGCGTTGCTGGACCGGGCGGTCCGGGCCATGGCCGAGGCTGGCTTCAGCCGGCCGGAGGTGGTGGACGCGGCAGATGAAAACGGTCAGCGCAAGGTCCTGGAGTGCGAGACCCAGGCCATTGAGGAGGAGGGGACATACCGATGGCTGTGACCATCTCCCCGGAAGATCTCTCCGACGCCGTCCAGGCGGCCCTGGAGGAGTACGGCGACCTGGCCAAGGAGGTCACCCGGGACACGGTGCGGAAGGTGGCCAAAACCTGCCGCCAGGAGATCCGGGCGGCCAGCCCCTACCGGACCGGGCGCTACTCCAAGGGCTGGCGAGTCAAGGAAACGGCTTCCCCCAACGGAGATGTGACCGAGACGGTCTACAACGCTTCCGCCCCAGGTCTCACCCACCTGCTGGAGGATGGGCACGCCACGGTGAACGGCGGAAGGGTGGCGGGTAAGGCCCACATCGCCCCCGCCGAGCAGCGGGCGGAAGCCAACCTGCTGGAGGGCCTGGAGCGGGAGCTGAGCCTGTGATCCGAAAAAGAAGAATCTCCCTGCAAGTTAGAAATGTGAGGTGCTTATGCCGACTACTACCGAAAACAAGGTCAAGTATGGCCTGAAAAACGTCCACTACGCGGTCATCACCCCCGGGGAGGACGGGGCGGTGACCTACGGCACGCCGGTGCACATCCCCGGCGCGGTGAATCTCTCCCTCCAGGCCCAGGGTGACGAGACCAAGTTCTACGCCGAGGACGTGGCCTACTACGTCACCACCGCCAACGACGGCTACTCCGGCGACCTGGAGATCGCCGTCATCCCCGACGCCTTCCGCAAGGACGTGCTCAAGGAGGCCGAGGACGAGACGGACAAGGTGCTGGTGGAGCGCTCCAACGTGGAGACCGCCCGCTTCGCCCTGCTCTTCGAGTTCAGCGGCGACGTGAAAGCCACCCGCCACGTCCTTTACAACTGTTCGTGCAGCCGCCCCAGCATCACCAGCTCCACCATCAACAACGCCAAGACCCCCAGCACCGACACCCTCACCGTCACCGCCTCGCCTCTCAGCGATGGCCGGGTGAAGGCCAAGACCACTTCCGGCACCTCCGAGGAGAAGTACAACGGCTGGTATAAGACGGTGTGGGAGCCTGCGGCGGCGGGGGTGTGACATGGAACGGACGCTGACCATTGACGGCCGCCCCGTGGTCTTCCGGGCCACGGCGGCGGTCCCCCGCCTCTACCGCATGGAGTATGGCCGGGACATCATGCAGGACATGCTGGAGCTCCAGACCGCCATCGACGCCGCCCAGGGCGGCAAGGGGCCCATCCCACCCCGGCTGCTGAGCATCTTTGAGGACATGAGCTATCTCATGGCCAAGCACGCCCGGCCCGACGAGGTGACGGCAACCAGCTCCGAGGAGTGGCTGGACGGCTTCGACACCTTCTCGGTCTACCAGGTCTTCCCGGCCATCGCCCAGCTGTGGCAGGCCAACCTCAAGACCACGTCCACGCCCAAAAAAAAACGAGGCCGACGGAAAGGACGCTGACCACCGGCCTATTTTACCTCCGGGCCCTCCAGCTGGGACTCACCAACGCCGACCTGGAGCGCATGACGGTGGGCATGGTCACCGACCTCATCATCGAGGCGGGCAACGACAAGGAGCCCTACTGTGAGCTGGCCACTCAGGAGGACTTCGACCGATTCTGACGCAAAGGAGGCGCGGACATGAGCAGCAAGCGGATCAAGGGCATCACTGTGGAGATCGGCGGCGATACCACCAAGCTGGACAAGGCCCTGGAGAGCTCCAACAAGACCCTGAGCCAGACCCAGAAGACGCTGAAGGACGTGGAGCGGCTGCTGAAGCTGGACCCGGGCAACACTGAGCTGTTGGCCATGAAGCAGCGGCTCCTGGCCGAGGCGGCCCAGGCCTCGGCGGACAAGCTGAACATTTTGCAGGAGGCGGCGGCGGGCGCCGACGCCGCCCTCCAGCGGGGGAAGGATTACGCCGCCAAGTATGAGCCCCTGAAGGCCCAGCTGGACCAGGTGACGGCCTCCCTCCGGGGGATGGAGAACAACGCTGCCTCCATGGAAGAGAAATTTTCCAAAGGCAAAATTTCCACCCAGGCCTATGAGAACTTTAACCGAAAGCTAGAAGAGACCCGTAAAAATCAGGAAGATTTGCAGAAAGCCATACGGAATCTGGGAAAGGAATTTGCTGCCCGGCTGGACATGAGCCAGTATGACGCCCTCCAGCTGGAGCTGGCCGACACGGCCATGGAGGCCGAGGACCTGGAAGAGGCCGCCAAGCAGAGCGCCGACGGCCTGGACGAGCTGGGGGCCGCCGCCAAGGATGCCTCGGACAAGGCAGGAAAGATCTCCGAGGTCTTTGCTCCCGTCACCAAAGGGGTGGCCGCCCTGGGGGCCGCCGCCGTCGCCACCGTTCCCGCCACCGAGGACCTGCGCTCCGACCTCTCCAAGCTGGACCAGTCCGCCCGGTCCTCCGGGGCCGGGCTGGAGGAGGCCCGGGGGGCCTTCGAGCGGTTCTACCAGATAGCCGGGGAGACCGACAGCGCCATCGAGGCCACCGCCAACCTGCTCCAGGCCGGCCTCACCGAGAACCGCCTCCAGCAGGCGGTGGAGGGCCTGGCCGGAGCGGTCATTCAGTTCCCCGACACCCTCAATATCGAGAGCCTGGCCGACTCCCTCCAGGAGACCCTGGCCACCGGTTCGGCCACCGGACAGTTCGCCGAGCTGCTGGACCGCCTGGGCATCGGGGCGGAGAACTTCAATGAGCAGCTGGCCCTGTGCGGGGATGAGATCAGCAAGCAGAACCTGGCCCTGAGCGCCATGGCTCAGGGCGGGCTCATGGAAAGCTACAACGGCTGGCTGGAGAACAACCAGGCCCTGGCCGACAACCGGCAGGCCACCCTGGACCTCCAACTGCAAATGGCTGAGCTGGCCGAGAGCATCCAGCCCCTCATGACTACCATTCTGGAAATCGCTCAGGGGCTGTTAGAATGGTTTAATAATCTGGATGACGGGACCAAGAAGGCCGTGGTAAGTCTTGCTTTTTTAGCAGCGGGAATCAGCCCGGTGGCGGATGCAGTATCCGGTGTGCTTAAGGTACTGCCTAAATTTGTAGACCTACTGGGAAATGTGGATTTGAAGAGTGCTGCAATCGCTTTTACATTTACACTTTTGGCCGGGCTCGCTTATGAACTTACACAGGCATGGGACGATATGAGCGGACTGGAGAGAGCGGCCGCTGTGATTGGTTTGGTGGGCGCCGCTGCACTCACAGCAGCTATTGCTGTGGGAGCTTTCAGCTCTGCTGCCAGTATGGGGCTTGCCGCCGCTGGCATTGTTGCTGGCATTGCTATGGTAAGTGGTGCCATTTTGTCTGCAAAGCAACGGGCAGAATCGGAAGCATCAAACTTTCGCGCTCCCGGCCTGGCCAGCGGCGGCCTGGTGCCGCCGGGGGACCCCTTCCTGGCGGTGCTGGGCGACAACAACCGGGAGGTGGAGGTGGTCTCTCCATACTCCACCATCAAGCGTGCGGTGGGGGAGGAGCTGGACGCCCGGGGCGGCGGCAGCGGCAGCCGACAGGGCACCGCCACCGCTACCCTGGTGCTGGACGGCACCCGGCTGGGCCGGGCCATCTTCCCTTACATCGAGGGTGAGTCCACCCGCCAGGGCGTGCGCCTGACAGGGGGGAGCTTCCGATGACCATCACCATGGACGGCGTCCCCTACCGGCTGCGGGTGAAGCTGGGCACCCTCCGGCGGTCCTTCCGCATCGAGGAGAGCGAGCGCTCCGGCATGGTCAAGAGCGGCGAGGAGTTCCGGGACATCATCGGCACCTACTACGACTACGCCATGGACGTAGAGCCAGACCCCGCCGCCCCGGAGGACTATGACGCCTTCTTCGAGGCTATTTCCGCCCCGGTGGAGGCCCACACCGTCACCCTGCCCTACGGCCAGGAGACCCTCACCTACCAGGCTATGGTCTCCGCCGGGGAGGACAAGAAACGGGACAAGGTGGCGGGGGTCACCCGCTGGACGGGGCTGACGGTGACCTTCAAGGCCAAGAAGCCCCAGAGGAGGCCCACATGAGCTTTGACCGCATCGAATACGCCGGCCTCACCTTTACCGACGACGAGATCGTGGACGGGGAGGCCTTCGGGGCCCTCTCCCTGACCTGCGACGCCCTGGAGATCGGCACCTTTTCTGTGGAGCTCTACCTCACCGACCCCGGCGCAGGGGCGGCTCTGGCGGAGTTCCGCCGCAACGCCAAGCTCCTCTACTACCACCGGGACCGGCTCCGGGGCACCTACTACGTGGAGAGCGTGGCCCGGACGGGGATGTACACCTACGAGATCTCTGCCAACGACGCCCTCTCTCTCCTGGACCAGTCCAACCACATGGGCGGCATCTACACCGGCCAGACGGTGGCTGAGGTGGTGGCGGAGATTTGCAACATCCCCTATTTCATCCAGTCCAAGCTCGCCGGCATCAAGCTCTACGGCTGGCTCCCCATCGCCCCCCGCCGGAGCAACCTGGCCCAGGTGCTCTTTGCCGTGGGCGCCATAGCCAAGATAGACCAGAACGGCGTGCTCAGGATAGAGACCTTGTGGAACGGAGCATGCTCCAACATTCCAGAGTCCCGGGTGTTCTGGGGGGACAAGGTGAACTATGCCTCCGACGTTACCGAGGTCTCTGTGCTTGAGCACCAGTACATCGCGGGCACCGAGGAGATCAAGCTCTTTGAGGGGGCCACGGTGGAGGGAGACGTGATCCAGTTCTCCGAGCCTGCCCACAGCCTCACCGCCCAGGGCTTTTCCATCCTGGAGCAGGGGGCCAACTACGCCAAGGTCTCCGGCGGCTCCGGCACCCTCACCGGGCGCAAGTACATCCACACCACCCGGGACGTCCGGGTGGCGGTGGCTGAGGACGAGGTCCCCAATGTGGTGACGGTGACCGAGGCCACCCTGGTCTCCCTCACCAACTCCGCCGCCGTGGCCCAGCGCCTGGCGGCCTACTACCTCCAGGTGGAGAGCGTGGACCATGAGGTTGTCTACGGCGGGGAGTCCACCGGGGACGTGGTCACCATGGCCCACCCCTACGGCGGCGCTACCTTTGCCTGCGTCTACGAGACCGCCGTCTCCCTGGGCCGCAGCCCCACCGCCGCCGAGAAGGCGGTGCTGGGCTACGCACCGCCCAGCATGGAGCAAACCGAGATCCTGGAGGAACGGGTGGTCCTCACCGGCGCCGGCAGCTGGATGCCCCCGGAGGGGGTGGACTCGGTCCGGGCCGTGCTCATCGGCGGCGGACCCGGAGGCCAGGGCGGCGAAAACGGCGGAGCTGGCGGGACCACCCGGCTGATTGTATCGGTCTCAGAGGCGGCTAACGGCGGGTCCTGGTCCGACCCGCCCAAAGACCCCGGCGAGGGGGGCGCGGGCGGCCAAAAGGGCAGCGGCGGCAAGATCTTTCAGACCACCATCGACGTCACCCCCGGCGCACCCATCTCTTTTTCCTGCGGAATGGGCGGCACCGGCGGAGCTGCGGGCGGCGGTGTGGGCAGTCCGGGCGGGGACACCACCTTTGGGTCCCTGTCCTCCGCCCAGGGCGGTGCCTCCGATAGCGGTTATACCGACCCGGTGACGGGGGAGCAATACGCCCGGCCTGGTGCGGACGGCACCGCAGGCGGCAAGGGCGGTAAAGGCGGCTCCGCCGGAAACAGCGGCGGCAAGGGCGAGGACGTACCCCCCAACACAGGCGGCAGCGGCGCAGGCGGATATAAAGAGACCGGCTCCCAGGGTGGTGGGGATCTGGAATCTCAAACCACTCAGACCAGCGGCGGTGGTGGCGGTGGTGGCGCGGCTAAGGGCGGAAACGGCTCCGCTCCGGCCACTCCCACCGGAAAGACCATGAACGGCGGTGCGGGTGGCAGCGCCACGGCCCCAACCGGGGTCACTGGCTACGGTACCGGCGGAAACGGTGGTCATGGCGGTGGCGGCGGCGGAAGCACCGGCGGCATCAGTTGGAGCTGCACCCCCGGCTACGCCAGCTGCTGGATCACGCCAACCGCAGGCAAGGGAGGGACGGGCTCCCGGGGCTCCGACGGCGCGCCGGGCTGCATCATCCTCTATTATTCCGTCCCAAAGAAGATCATGTCCGGACCGGTGAAGGACCGGACGGGCCGCATGGTGCTGGACCGGCTGGGCCGGCGCATCGTTGTGTGAGGAGGTGAGGTCATGGCGACATTGGAGGAGCTGGAGGCCAGAATCAAGGCCCTGGAAGACGCACGGGCGGAGACGCCCACGTCCTACTACACCAGCAAATACTCCGGCGAGGAGATGGACGCGCTGCTGGACAAGGTGGCGGCGCAGAACGGCTGAGGAGGATCGATCTATGCTACTTTTTTCTGACTGGACCATCAAAACTGACGGCGATCTCATCGCCCGGCAGTACGACAACCTGACCCGGGAGCTGCTGGTAATGGGGACCCTGCCCGAGGGCTGGGCCTGGGAGCTGCTGGTCCAGGCCGGCGGCAGCGTCAACGTCATTGCCCTCTCTCCCCGAAAGGGGGGCGTGGGGGTGACCCTGACGGCAGAAATGCTCACCAAGGCCGGCCTGTATGCCCTCCAGCTCCGGGGCGGAAGGGGAGAAGAGGTGCGCCACACCAACGTGATCCAGGTGGTGGTGCCCACCAGCTTAGTGGGGGACGCTACCTGGCCGGAGCTCCCCTCCGAGTTCTCCCAGGCAGAGGCCAACATCCGGGCGCTCAACGCCCACCCGCCCTATGCCGGGTCCAACGGCTACTGGATGATCTGGGACCTGGAGACCGGAGATTATGTGGAGTCCCAGCTGCCCCTGCCGGAGGTCTCTGTGGGGCCCCAGGGGCCGGAAGGCAAGGCGGCGTCCATCCGTGTAGGTTCTGTGCTCACCGGAGACCCCGGCGCCCAAGCGGCTGTCAGCAACTCAGGAACAGAAAACGATGCCATTCTGGACTTTGTTCTTCCCCGTGGGCAGATTGGCCCGACCGGCCCTTCCGGCGCGGATGGACGGGATGGTAAAGACGGTGTTCCCGGCGCTGCGGCTACGATCCAGGTGGGCGCTGTGACCACCGGAGAACCCGGAACCCAGGCAAAAGTGGTCAATGTGGGGACCGACAATGCCGCCGTACTCCAGTTCACCATCCCTCAGGGACAGCCCGGAGCCGATGGCATGGACGGAAAAGATGGACGGGATGGGGAACCCGGCCCGGCCGGCGTTGGCGTCCCGGAGATCAGTGATGGTGATGAGGGCAAGGTCATGACCGCCCGGAGCGGACAAGCTGTGTGGGCTGAGTCGAGTGGAGCAGGTATTAAAATATTCAAGTATAGCTTGACTGGTATGGGCCCTGACTTTACGGTTTCCACACAAGCAAAGTACATAGAAGTTATGAAAGCAATTCAAGCCGGGTTCTATGTGATTGCTGAACTCACATCCACAGATAATCCAGAATCAGGTTCTATATTTATACCTTGCAACAAAGTGCTGGAAGATGGAGTGATATCGTTCGAATACTTTTCTATGTATGGTACAGGAGTTTCCAAACTTTATTTGCAGGTTTATCCCGATCCCGATCCAGTTTCAGACCCGGATGGGATCGGCATGAAAGTTGCATTTATCAAGGCCGGTAAAATACTGCCAGAGTATAAAACTGGTGACGAAGGCAAGATTCTCAAGATCGTAGACGGCGTCCCCACCTGGGTCATGCCGTAAGGGAGGATGTATGGCAAAGGCAATCTGCGGCATTCCTCTCTTCTGTATCCAGCGGGTGGAGATCTACATCAACAAGAGCGAAAAGACCCTGGCCGAGATCAAAGCGGCCACTGGCGCGGACTACGTCCTCAACGGCGGACTCTTTGAGGGGGACCGGGCCGTCTGCCACCTGAAGGCCGGCGGCAGGGTCTGGGCCTCCGATTCCTACACCTACTGGGGCTACGCCTGGGACACCGGTCCAGACATGGCCCTGGTGGGCGTTTCCGCCCCGGGGAAGCCGAACTATATCTGCTGCGTCTGCCTCCTGAGAGGGGGCAGGGCAGAGCGGCTCGTCTATGGCAGGGACCTGGCCGGCCGCCGGCCTAGATCGGCCATGGGCCTCAAAGGCGGAGATCTGTGTCTCTACTGCTCCACCGACGGCGCCACCCCGGAGGAGCTCCAGGCCGAGCTCCTGGAGAAGGGCTGGGACTCCGCCGTCATGCTGGACGGCGGCGGTTCCAGTCAGTGCGACATGGACGGCCAGATCATCACCGCCAGCCGCAAGGTCCACAATCTTATCTGTGTCTATCTGACGGACAAAAGGGAGGACACGCCCATGGACGGCATCACCCAGCGCATGATGACCAAGAACCCCTGCTACACCAGCGGCCGGACCATCATCCCCAAGGGGATCATGGTCCACTCCACCGCCGCTCCCGGCGTCATGGCCCAGGCCCTGGCCAAGAGCTGGGACACTCCCACGGCCAAGGCGGCGGTCCATGCCATCGTGGACGACGCCGTCACCCTCCAGACTCTGCCCTGGACCACCCGGGGCGGACACGCCGGCAGCCAGGCGGGTACGGCCAACGGCACCCACATCGCCTTTGAGATCTGCGAGCCCCAGGAGTGCCGGCTCCTGCCGGAGGAGTGGGAGCCCCTCAAGCGGGGCGACACCGGCTGGGCGGTGAAGCGGCTCCAGCGGGAGCTCACCGCCCGGGGCTACGACCCCAAGGGCATCGACGGCAGCTTCGGTCCCGGCTGCGACGCCGCTCTGAGCGCCTGCCAAGCCGACCTGGGCCTGGAGGTGGACGGCTCCTGCGGACCCGCCACCCTGGCCGCCCTGGCGAACCGGGAGGGCTCCTTCCTGGCTTACGACCCGGAGGAGACTGAGGACTATTTTGAGGCTGCCTGGAGACGTGCGGTGGCTCTGGCGGCCCACCTGTGCGAGACCTACGGTCTGGACCCCATGACCGCCGTTCTGGACCACAGTGAGGGTCACGCCCTGGGCATCGCCTCCAACCACGCAGACGTGGGCCACTGGTTCCCCCGGCACGGCAGGAGCATGGACGACTTCCGGGCGGCGGTGAAGACCGCTCTGGCAGGGGAGGAGGTGTCCGAGTTGGACACCGCCGTGGACAAGCTGGCCGGTGCGGGGCTGATCGACTCCCCCGACTACTGGAAGGGCGGGGAATACTCCGCCGACAACGTCAAGGCGCTGCTCATCAAGTGGGCGGCCAGCATTTGAAAGGAGCTGGATATGGAAAATACGTTTGCGGCCTTCATCGGGAGCATCTTTGGGGCGTTCGCCGATAAGGCCAACCTGATTTGGGGCGCCATTCTGGCCGGCGGCTCGTATCTCTTCGGTGCCTACTGGCCTCTCTTTGCCTTTTTCCTGCTGCTCAACGTCATCGACTACATCTACGGCATCCTGAAGGCCAAGGCCACCGATACCCTGAACAGCGGGAAGGGCTTCATGGGCATCGTGAAGAAGGTCTCCTATTGGATTATCATCGCCATCGCGTTTGGCCTTGCGTCCATATTTATTGATGTCGGTGCTACCATCGGTGTGGATCTGGCTTTCCTCCAGCTCCTGGGCTGGTTTGTCCTGGCCATCTACATCATCAACGAGGTGACCAGCATCCTGGAGAACATGGTGGCCTTAGGTGTGGACGTGCCTCCCATCCTCCTCAAGGGCCTGGCCGCCGCCAAGACGGCTGTGGACGCGGCAGGGAACAAAGTGGTGCCGGAGGACAAGGGAGACGGCACAGCGCAGTAACAGGAAAGATGCGCCCCACCAACACGGTGGGGCGCTTTCCATGTGTAATCCGTGTGCAATTTGACCGTCTTTTTTGCGTTTGACCCATCTCCAACGGAGACGAAAATTAGAAGGACCAGAACCCACAAGCCATTGAAATTAAAAGAAAAATCCCGTAGCCATTGCGGCTACGGGATTTCTTCAATGGTGACCCAGCGGGGATTCGAACCCCGGACCCATTGCTTAAAAGGCAATTGCTCTGCCAACTGAGCTACTGAGTCTCATCAATATTTCAAAAGCCGACAAAGCGGCGGAAGAATCTGGCTGGGATGGCTGGACTCGAACCAGCGGATGCGGGAGTCAAAGTCCCGTGCCTTACCACTTGGCTACACCCCAATACAGCGGTGCCTAAAAGCGAAGGGCCGGAGCGGACGCTCCGGCCCTTCCGCCTTGAGGTCGTATGGGGTGGGTGATGGGACTCGAACCCACGACACTCGGAACCACAATCCGATGCTCTACCAACTGAACTACACCCACCATATGAAAGACCGCGTTTGAGTTTGCGCAAGCAGTTCAAATATGTGCAGCCGATCCCGACCGCTTCTGGATCGTATGGCACGCCAGAAGGGACTCGAACCCCCGGCCCACTGCTTAGAAGGCAGTTGCTCTATCCAACTGAGCTACTGGCGCGTATGGAGCGGGTGATGGGAATCGAACCCACGCGACCAGCTTGGAAGGCTGGGATTCTACCATTGAACTACACCCGCACGGGCGCTGTCCATCCTCGAATGTCAGCCAGGATATATTACCACACCGGGGGAGGATTGTCAACGCTTTTTCCCGCTTAATGAAAAATTTTTTCTGCCCCGGCTCTGCCGGGGCAGAAAACGGTTTGTATCAATCCAGGGCAGCGTCGCAGTAAGCGCAGCAGTCCACACCGCCGTTCTTTTTCACCAGCGGGGGGAGATAATGCTCCGTCTGAGTTACGCAGCGGGGGTTGTGGCACACGGGCTCACGACCGATCTCCACGGCACCGGGATCGATCCGGGGCTGGTTGGCCAGGTCGGTAAGAAGGGCCATCCGGGCGAACATGCCATAGCGGGCCTGCTTAAAGTAAACCGCTCTGGGATCGTCGTCCACGTCGATGTCGATCTCGTCCACGCGGGGGAGGGGGTGCATGACCAGCAGGTCTTTCTTGGCACGGTCCAGCTTCCGGCGGGTGAGGACATAGATACCCTTGTTCCGCTCGTACTCCAGGGGGTCCACAAAGCGCTCCCGCTGGATACGGGTCATGTAGAGTACATCCAGCTGGGGGATGACCGACTCCAGACCGGTGACCTCGGTGAACCACATGTTGTTCTCCCGCATAAAGGAGCGCATGTACTCGGGGATGGCCAGCTCACGGGGGGCGATGAGGAAGAACTTGATGCCCTGGAATTTGGCCATGGCCTTGATGAGGGAGTGGACGGTACGGCCATTCTTCAGGTCGCCGCACAGGCCAACAGAGAGACCATCCACCTTGCCGCGGAGACGGGTAATGGTGGTGAGGTCGGCAGTGGTCTGGGTGGGGTGCATGTGGCCGCCGTCGCCGGCGTTGATGACAGGCACGTCAGAGTAGAGAGAGGCGGCCTTGGCGGCGCCCTCCTGGGGATTGCGCATGACCACTACGTCGGCGTAGCCGGAAACCATTTTAATGGTATCCTTCAACGTCTCGCCCTTTGCCACGGAAGAGGAACGGGGATCGGCGAAGCCGAACACCGTACCGCCCACCCGGAGCATGGCGGTCTGAAAGGAGAAGTTGGTGCGGGTAGAAGGTTCGTAAAAAAGGCTTGCCATGACCCTGCCTTTGCAGGCGTCCAAAAAATCAGCGGGGTGGTCCATGATTTCACTGCACCGCTGGTACAGAGAATCCCACTCCGCTCGGCTGAGGTCTCCAAAGTCGATGAGATGCCGCATATCTTGACAATCCCCTTTAGAATTTTTTTCATTCTACCACAACCAGCGCTGAGAGACAAGGGGCAAGGTGACAAATTTCCCCTGACTTTCCGGCCATTCCTTGTGCCAGACGGGCAGGAACGCTGGTATGTTTTTTGGATGCCCGACCATCCTAAGATGGAGACGTCAGGAGGGATGGATCGTTGGAGCGGCTGCTTTGGTATTTTATTCTTTATAGTTTCCTGGGATTTCTGGTTGAAGTTGCCTTTGCAAGGGCGGTGCGGGCAGAGAAACAGGACAGGAAATGCTTTTATTTTCTTCCCTTATGTCCGGTCTATGGACTGGGTGCTCTGCTGATCCTGGCGCCGGCGCAGCAGCTGTATCCCTATCCCATCCTGGTGGCAGTGTGGTCTGCCCTGGCCGCCACCGGAGCAGAGTATGTGATGAGCCTCTTTTACGAAAAGGTGTTGGGGGTGTCCTTTTGGGATTATACTCAGCTGCCCGGAAATCTCCGGGGCAGGATATGCCCGCTCTTTTCCGCCTTCTGGAGCCTGCTGGGGTTGCTGTCGGTCTATCTCATCCAGCCCATAGCTGCGGCGGCGGCAGACCAGATCCCCACCCTGCTCCTCCGAGCGGCGGCCGTGATCCTGCTGTTGGATGGCGGACTTACGGTCTTTCTTCTGCGAAAAACCGGTTCGACCGACGTGCTCTGCTGGTATCGCCGTTTGCCTTTGCCTATTTTGCCTAACTCTGAATCTAATTTAAAAAATTAGATTTTATGATTTTTGTATTGATATTTTAAGATGGGACGAGTTATAATAAGCACAGAGAAAAAACAGATCTCCGGACAACGCCAGTCTGTCCGGAGAAAGCATCGTAAAGGGCGCGGTGATAGGCATGGATGAGCGCATTGAATATCGGACCCTCCCCATAACGGGTATGGAGCGGCAGCGCCGGTCCAGAGTCCGGCGGGAGAAGGGGAGAGATCCCTATGACGGACTACGGCCTTGGTCGGCGATCACGCATGGAGTGGGCGCCGTGCTGGGCGTGGTGGGTACCGTACTGCTCCTGGTGCGGACGGCGGTACTGGGGAGCGGCTGGGTGAGTGCCGTTGCCTTCCTCATCTACGGTCTGAGCATGATCGGCCTCTATACCGCCAGCACCCTTTACCACTGCCTGAACACCGGCGTGGCGGGACGGATTGCCCTGCGGAAGTATGACCACATCTCGATTTACTTCCTCATTGCCGGCTCCTATACGCCCATCTGCCTGCTGACCCTGCCTGATGACGGCGGCATCCCTATGCTGATCATTGTATGGGCGGTGGCACTGCTGGGTACCGTGATGGCGCTGGTATGGATCGATGCCCCGCGGTGGATCACCTCCGGTGTCTACCTCTTTATGGGGTGGATGTCGGTCTTTATGCTGCCCTCCCTGCTCCGGAACATGCCGCCCCTGGGCCTTTTCTGGCTGGTGCTGGGCGGCGCCCTCTATACAGTGGGCGGCGTGCTGTACGCGGTCAAATGGCCCGGTCGGAACAATCCCCGGTTCGGCTGCCACGAGATCTTTCACCTCTTTATCCTGCTGGGCAGTGTGGCCCACTTTTTCCTCATGTACCAGGTAGTAGCTTTCCAGTGAGACGTACTTGGCCCAAACACCTCGCCGCCGGGATGTTACCTCCCGGCGGCGATTTTCTTTTGCTTGCGTTTTGGCGGGAAATGCGCTATGATACTCTTTAAGAGAAAACCAGCCGGTATTTCGTACGGCGTACAGGAGGCTTTCGCATTGTTCAATCAACGGCAGTTAGAGATCATTGATCTCCTCCAGACGGAGGATAAGGTCAGTGTCAGTGAGCTCACCCAGCGCTTTGGGGTGTCTCTGGTAACGGTGCGGCAGGACCTGAAGAAGCTGGAGGACCAGGGTGTTCTCAAGCGGACTCATGGCGGAGCCATCCCCGTGGACAACGGTTATGATACCTCCACCCGGATGTGGAACAATTATGAGCAGAAGCTTCGGATCGCCCAGCGGGCGGCGGAGATGGTGAGCGATGGAGAGACCGTCATTGTGGAGACCGGGTCCACCTGTTCTCTGCTGGCCAGGGAGCTGGCCTCCAAACGGGGCGTTACCGTCATTACCAACTCGGTGTTTCTGTGCAACTTTGTGCGCCGGTGCCCGGCGCTGGACGTGGTGCTGCTGGGCGGCTCCTTCCAGCACGACGCCGAGGCCAATGTGGGCCCCCTGACCAAGCTGGGGCTGGCTCAGTTCTCGGTGGACAAGTGCTTCATCGGCGCCGACGCCATCAGCGAGGATAAGGGCATCTCTACCATCAACCTCTTCCGGGCTGAGGTGGCCCGGGCCATGGCCAAGTCGGCTAAGAAAATGATCGTGCTGGCTACCTCCGACAAGGTGGGAGCCAACGCCGTGGCGTCCAGCTTCCCGCTCTCCTCTGTCCATACTGTCATCACGGACAAGGACCTGAGCAAGGAGGGACGGGGCCTGTTGGATCAGGCCGGCGTAGAGGTCATTACCGTCTGAAACCAGGAAATACCAGCGGCCCCCGGACAGCGTCCGGGGGCTTTTTTTACGGGTTCACAAATTGTTCATGCATCCTTCAAAGTTTGTCCATCCATTCCCACTGGGCAAGTGGTATCCTATAAGCGTGGACAGGATAACAGATAAAAACATCACTTCATCATCTCCAACCTCCTCTCTCTTTCTCAACTCAACACAGGGAAACGCCCCGCGGACAGCGGGGCGTTTTTCTGCCTTCCAGGCCGTTTGGGGGAGTAGTGGATAAGCTCAAAAAGCGAGGCATCTGCTTTTGGCAGATGCCTCGCTTTTTGGGTTGTCGAAACAGCATAGATGTCGATTGGATATGAGACCCCACGCGGCGGGGCAGATGCGGTAGACAGTTATATTAGAATCCGTGCCGTATTGCGGCACACCATACTTTCTCGCGATCACTTTTTCATTTCCCAAACCACAGGCAGACGGTTAAGTTTGGTGAAAAATGAAGCGGGAATAAGTAAAAATCCCGAATGCATTGGCTTAACAGTGATAAGACCTGCTAAGTATTGTCAAGAAGAAAAAGCAAACATTGTAAGTAGTTGAAAATCGGTGCACCTATAAGTATCGCGGAGTTGCTTGGTTTGTATTTCAACTAAACGGCCAACATCTATCTGCTGAGGTTGGCCAATTTCTTCATGTTTCTTCTTGTTGAAAAGCACCCCTGTATAAATGCGATCCATGGTAAAAACCTCCCTAGATATGTCTTTCACCATGGAATACAAAACTGCTTAAATACTAAGTCCTTTCATACATGATCTAATTTTTGAACATTATAACGCCATGAAATATGGGTGTCAGCGGCGAGAATAGCCAGAATATCTCCCTTGTAATTAGGCCTTGTTTGAAAAATAAAAGTTGCACAAGAAACCAAGTTATGCGAAGTTATGAGCATGAAACGATATGAATTAACAAAAGAACAATGGGAACGAATCAAGCCGCTGCTGCCACCGGAAGAAACGGGAAAGCGGGGTCGTCCCCGGAAGGATAGCGGGATCATGCTCAACGGAATGCTCTGGATCGTCCGGAGCGGTGCGCAGTGGCGTGAGCTGCCGGAGACCTATGGTCCTTGGCAGTCTATATACGCAAGATTCGCCAAATGGCGGAATGAGGGCACTCTGGAAGCGGTATTCCACACACGGTCTGCGGACGCGGATATGGAGAACCTGAGCATGGACTCCACTTGCGTAAAGGTGCATGAAAGCGCAAATGGCGGGGAAAAAAACGGCGG
>NZ_LR130817.1:30506-49392 GCF_900626145.1 Intestinimonas timonensis
AGTCCTTGCTTTTTTATCTTACCACAACTCTCGGGGGAAATGAAACGCATGTCCATTTCACTGGTTTGATTGGAAGTTCACCCTGTCTACTTTCATGGGACCGCAGTCGTTTCTGTGTGTCCACAACATGGGATCTCTGCTGCTCTGCGTGTCCACTTTATAGGGTACATTTTATTGCACAAATAAGTCAATAGATAAAATAAGGAAAATATAAAAAAATAAAATATTCATTTTTTATATTACTTAAAAAGTATAAAAATATATGATTTTATTGAAAAATAATTTGCAGTATATAGTTTGAAGTAAGTTCTATCTAATAGAACAAAAATAAAGAAAATAGATAAATTGGCCCTTCCAATAAGGGCGAATCGCCAAAATCGACGGCAGGTCTGACGCAATTCCCCCTTGCAAAGGACGGAGACATCCGGTATACTGATAATAAACAGAATAGGTTCGGATGATGGCATCGGGAGAGACCGCCCAGGCGGCGCCGAAGGGGATTGGCAGAAAAACTCTCAGGCAAAAGTACCGATACCGGACGAAACTCCGAAGACCAAAGGGGCGCGTGCCCCGGCGGACCGAAGAAGCAATTTGCTCTGCCGGGGGCAAAGAATCTTTCAGGTAAGAAGACGGAGGCGTGCCTTTGATTGGCGCGCCTCCGTCTTGCGTTTTTTGTCCTACCAATTTTGAGAAAGAAGGGATCGCCAATGGAAAAAAAGACGCCGCTTTATGAGCACCACGTGGCACTGGGCGGCAAGATCGTCCCCTTTGCGGGCTATCTCCTGCCGGTCCAGTACCCAACCGGTGTCATCGCCGAGCACATGGCTGTGCGTACCGCCGCAGGGCTCTTTGACGTCTCCCACATGGGAGAACTGGTTTTTACCGGCCCGGATGCCCTCAAAAATCTCAACCATATGCTCACCAACGACTTCACCAACATGTATGACGGCCAGGTCAGGTACTCCCCCATGTGTAACGACGCCGGTGGCTGTGTAGACGATCTCATCGTCTACAAGGTCCGGGAGGGCGCCTACCTGGTGGTGATCAACGCCGCCAACAAGGATAAGGACGCCGCCTGGATGGCGGAGCACCTTTTTGGCGACTGCAAAATGGAGGACATCTCGGATACCGTGGCCCAGGTGGCCCTCCAGGGCCCCAAGTCCAAGGAGATCCTTTTGAAGCTGGTGGGGGAGGAGGACCTGCCCAAGAAGTATTACAGCTTCATCCCCAAGATCACCATCGGAGGCATCCAGTGCCTCATCTCCCGCACCGGCTACACCGGGGAGTTCGGCTATGAGCTCTACTGCGCCGCCGGGGAGGGGCCCGCCCTGTGGGACCTGTTGCTGGAGACGGGGAAGGACCAGGGGCTCATCCCCTGCGGTCTGGGTGCCCGGGACACCCTGCGGCTGGAGGCCGCCATGCCCCTCTATGGTCACGAGCTCACCGACGACATCGGTCCCATGGAGGCCGGCCTGGACTTCGCCATCAAGCTGAACAAGGATGATTTCATTGGCAAGGCGGGCCTGGAGGGGCGGCTGCCCCTGACCAGGACCCGGGTGGGCCTGGAGGTCACCGGCCGGGGCATTGTCCGGGAGCACCAGGACGTCTATATCGGCGACCGGCTGGCGGGACAGACCACCTCCGGTACCCACGCCCCCTTCCTGGGCAAAGCCATTGCCATGGCCTATCTCTCCCCGGTCGACGCCGTCGAGGGCACCCAGGTGGAGGTGGACGTTCGGGGCCGCCGGGTACCCTGCAAGGTGGTGCCCCTGCCCTTCTACAAGCGCTAAATCGAACAAATAATAAAATATAATGTGATATAAGGAGGAATTTGCTATGAATACCCCCGATCATCTCCGCTATACCAAGTCCCACGAGTGGGTCCTTTTCGCCGATGACGGCACTGCCAAGGTGGGCCTCACCGACCACGCCCAGGACGCTCTGGGCGACCTGGTCTTTGTGAATCTGCCCCAGGTGGGGGATGCCCTGACCTGCGGCGAGGCCCTGGGCGATGTGGAGTCGGTGAAGGCCGTCTCCGACGTATACAGCCCCGTCACCGGCACCGTGAAGGCGGTGAACGAGGACCTGCTGGACACTCCCGAGGCCATCAACTCCGATCCCTACGGCGCCTGGCTGGTGGAGGTGGAGGACATTACCGACCAGGAGGAGCTGATGGACGCCGCCGCCTACGAGGCCCACTGCGCCCAGGAGGGCTGAGACAGCGCCTGAAAACGGGAAAGGAGTGATCCAAGGACATGGGAAGCTATCAGCCATCCACCCAGGCGGAGCGCCAGGCCATGCTGGAGTCCATCGGCTGCCAGAGCATGGACGACCTCTATGCCCAGGTGCCGCCGGAGATGCGTCTGGACCATCTGGACCTGCCCGACGGCAAAAGCGAGCTGGAGGTCCGGCGCATTCTGGAGGGCATCGCCGCCAAGAATACGGTATTCCCCTCGGTGTTCCGGGGGGCGGGCGCTTATAAGCACTATATCCCCGCCATTGTGAAGAGTGTCACCAGTAAAGAGACCTTCCTCACCGCCTACACCCCCTACCAGGCCGAGCTCTCCCAGGGGGTGCTCCAGTCCATTTTTGAGTATCAGACCATGATCTGCGCCCTCACCGGCATGGACGCCTCCAACGCCTCCATCTATGACGGCGCCTCCGCCGCCGCTGAGGCGGTGGCCATGTGCCGGGACCGGAAGCGGAGCACGGTCCTTATTTCCGCCGCCGCCCACCCCATGGTCCGCCGGACAGTGGAGACCTACTGCTTCGGAAACGGCATGGAGGTGAAGACCGTCCCGGTGAAGAACGGCTTCACCGACGCCCAGGCCCTGGCCGACCTGCTGGACGACACCGTGGCCTGCTTCTACCTCCAGCAGCCCAACTACTATGGCTGTATCGAGTCGGCCAAGGAGCTGGGGGAGACCGCCCACGCCGCCGGTGCCAAGTTCATCATGGGGGTCAACCCCATCGCCATGGCAGTGCTGAAGACCCCGGGCGAGTGCGGCGCCGACATCGCCGTGGGCGAGGGGCAGCCCCTGGGCATGCCCCTGAGCTTCGGCGGACCCTACCTGGGCTTCATGGCGGCCACCGCCGCCCTCACCCGGAAGCTGCCCGGCCGCATTGTAGGAGAGACCACCGACCACGAAGGCCGCCGGGCCTACGTTCTCACCCTCCAGGCCCGGGAGCAGCACATCCGCCGGGAGAAGGCCTCCTCTAACGTGTGCTCCAACCAGGCCCTGTGCGCCATGACCGCCGCCGTCTACCTGGCCGCCGTGGGTCCCGACGGCCTGCTCCAGGTGGCCGAAAGCTGCATGGCCCACGCCCGGTATGCCGCCCAGAGAGTGTGCGACGTGCCCGGCTTCGACATGGTCTACCCCGGCCCCTACTTCCACGAGTTCGTCACCACCTGCCCCTGCAAGCCGGAGAAGCTGATCGACGGCCTGGCCAAACGGGGCATCCTGGGTCCCCTCCCCCTGGAGGACGGCAACCTGCTGTGGTGCGCCACGGAGATGAACACCAGGGACGACATCGACGCCCTGGAACAGGCCATTCGGGAGGTGGTATGAGTGGAACTGCTGTTTGAAAAGAGCCGGAAGGGCCGCCGCTGCGACCTGCTGCCGCCCCTGGACGTGCCGCCCGCCCACCTGATGACGGGCATGGAGCGGGAGACCCCTCTGGATCTGCCGGAGCTCTCCGAGGTGGACCTGACCCGGCATTACTCCGCCCTGGAGCGGCGGGCCCACGGGGTGAACAGCGGCTTCTACCCTCTGGGTTCTTGCACCATGAAGTACAATCCCCGGATCAATGAGGAGCTGGCCGCCCTGCCCGGCTTCACCGGGGTCCACCCCACCCAGAGCGCCGACACCGCCCAGGGCTGCCTGGAGGTCCTCTATCTGGCCGAAGAGCTCTTATGCGAGATCACCGGCATGGACGCCATGACCTTCCAGCCCGCCGCCGGCGCCCACGGGGAGTTTACCGCACTGCTGATGGTCAAAAAGTACCACTTGGACCGGGGGGACACCGCCCGGACCAAGATCCTGGTCCCCGACTCCGCCCACGGCACCAACCCGGCCTCCGCCGCCATGTGCGGCTTCACCGTGGTCAACGTGCCATCCAACCCGGCCGGCGGTGTGGACCTGGAGGCCCTGAAGGCCGCCGTCGGCCCCGATACCGCCGCCCTTATGCTCACCAACCCCAACACCCTGGGCCTCTTTGACCCCAATATTCTGGAGATCACCCAGATTGTCCACGACGCCGGCGGCCTGTGCTACTACGACGGCGCAAACCTCAACGCCGTCATGGGCGTGGTCCGCCCCGGAGATATGGGCTTCGACCTGGTCCACCTGAATCTCCACAAGACCTTCTCCACCCCCCACGGCGGCGGCGGACCGGGCTCCGGACCCGTGGGCTGCAAGAAGTTCCTAAAAGACTTCCTGCCCGTGTTCCATGTGGAGGAGGGGGCGGACGGCCTGGAGTTCAAGGACCCGGCCAAGAGCATCGGCAGCGTCAAGGGCTTTTACGGCAATTTCACTGTAGTGGTGAAGGCCCTGGCCTATATCCTCACCCTTGGCGCCCAGGGCATCCACGAGGCCGCCAAGGGGGCGGTGCTCAACGCCAACTACCTGCGGGAGCAGCTGCGGGGGACCTACGACATCGCCTACGGCGACGGCCCCTGCATGCACGAGTTCGTGCTCACCCTCCACGACCTCAAGAAGCAGACCGGCGTCTCCGCCATGGACGTGGCCAAGGCCCTCATCGACCACGGTATCCATCCCCCCACCATGTACTTCCCCCTCATCGTGGAGGAGGTCCTCATGTTCGAGCCCACCGAGACCGAATCCCGGGAGACCCTGGATGAGGCGGCGGAGGTGCTCAAGGCCATCCGTGCCCAGGCCGACGCCGACCCGGAGGCCATCCACGCTGCCCCTCACACCACCCCCATCAGCCGGCCCGACGAGGTCAAGGCCGCCCGTCACCCGGTGCTGCGGTATACGCCGCCGGAGGGTCAGGCATGAGCTGGGACCTCATTGTCATCGGGGGCGGTCCCGGCGGCTACACCGCCGCCATCCGGGCCGCCCAGCTGGGGCTGCGCACCGCCCTGGTGGAGCGGGACGCCGTGGGCGGTACCTGCCTCAACCGGGGGTGCATCCCCACCAAAGCCCTCATCCATGCCGCTGAGCGGTATGAGGAGATGAAGGAGTGTGAGACCTTCGGCCTGCGGGCGGAAGGGGTCTCTTTCGACTATTCCGCCATGTGCGCCCGTCGTGACCAGGTGGTGGGGCAGCTCCGGGACGGGGTAGAGCGGCTGCTGAAGGGCAATAAGGTGGACCGCATCACCGGCACCGCCTGCATCCTGGGTCCCGGACGGGTCCAGGTGGGGGAGAAGGTGCTGGAGGGGACGAATATCCTCATCGCCACCGGCTCCCGCCCAGCTCTGCCGCCGGTGCCCGGGCTGGATCTGCCCGGCGTCCTCACCAGTGATGACCTCCTCACCGGGGATACCTTCTATCGGCGCCTGGCCATCATCGGCGGCGGCGTCATCGGCATGGAGTTCGCCGGACTCTATCGGGCTTTGGGGGCGGAGGTCACCGTGCTGGAGGCCATGGACCGCATCCTGCCCACCCTGGACCGGGAGCTCTCCCAGAGCATGAGCATGCTCACGAAGAAAAAAGGCGTGAAGCTGTGTGTCGGCGCCCGGGTGGAGAAGGTGGAGCAGGGGC
Organism: Intestinimonas timonensis; assembly: GCF_900626145.1. Taxonomy (GTDB): domain Bacteria; phylum Bacillota; class Clostridia; order Oscillospirales; family Oscillospiraceae; genus Intestinimonas; species Intestinimonas aquisgranensis. Next base: position 36,230 of record NZ_LR130817.1, read on the forward strand.
CGGACGGCCTCATCTGCACCTATACCGTGAAGGACAAGACCGAGACCGTCGCCGCCGACGCTGTGCTGGTGGCCACGGGCCGCCGGGCCAACACCGACGGGCTGTGCGCCCCGGAGGTGGACCTGGGCCTGGACCGGGGGGCTATCCCGGTGGACGACCGCTTCCAGACCCGTGTCCCCGGCATCTACGCCATCGGTGACGCGGTGAAGGGCAGCATCCAGCTGGCCCACGCCGCTGCCGCCCAGGGCATCAACGCCGTGAGCATGCTGGCGGGGCAGGAGCCCCCTATGGACCTCTCTGTGGTGCCCTCCTGCGTCTACGTCCGGCCGGAGATAGCCTCCGTGGGCCGTACCGAGGGCCAGTGCAAGGAGGCGGGCATCCCCGTCAAAACGGCTAAATACCTGACCGGCAGCAACAGCCGCAGCGTCATCACCGACGCCGGCCGGGGCTTTATCAAGGTGGTCTATCATGGAGAAAACGGTGTGATTTTGGGCGCCCATCTCCTGTGTGAGCGGGCCACCGACCTGGTGGGGGAATTCGCATCCGCCATCTCCAGGGGTGAGACCCTGGAGGACATGGCACGGGTGATCCACGCCCACCCCACCTTTGCCGAGGCCGTGGGCGAGGCGGCGGAGGCCGGTCTGGGCCTGAGCATCCACCAGCTCAACCGGTAAAAATCCATACAAAAAGGACCGTTCGGCACGCCGAACGGTCCTTTTTCTGTCAGTTTTCTGTCAGCCTGGGGTGAAGAGACCGTCCACCGTGGTGCCCAGGGTCCGGGCCAGACGGAAGGCCAGGGCCAGGGTGGGGTCATACTTGTTGTTCTCGATGGCGTTGATGGTCTGCCGGGAGACCCCGCAGGCCTTGGCCAGCGCTCCCTGGGAGAAGCCCAGCTGCTCGCGCCGCTCTTTGATCTGGTTTTCCATGTTCACCCTCCATGGCGGGACCGGTGGTAGAGGAGAAAGACGAAGTACATGGCGGCCATGACGGTGAGCAGGGTGTAGGGGTTGAGTGCTTCGTAGCCTCGGACGAAATTCAGGGCCACCCGGAGGACCAGATAGCCCGCCACACCCCCAAGTGTGGAGGCGCTGGCCTTCCAGACGATGAGCTGCCGCCGCTCATCCCCCGGACGGATGAGGGAGACCACCAGGGCGATGTCCAGGGCGGTGAGTCCCAGCAGCAGGAGCAGAAACAGAGTGGGAGCCAGATGTGTGAGAGCGGGCATGGATGGGACCTCCTTTCGTGGTGTGGACCTAAGATGTCAAATCTTTTTTACACTTTGAGCATAGCAGAGCAAAGGATAGGTGTCAGGAGTTTTTTACACTATTTGCAAATGGCCGGGACCGTGGTACACTCAATGGGATCGAGAGAACAAGTGGAGGAGCGTGGAGTATATGGCGGAAAAGGGAAGGTTTGCCCCCAGCTCCAGCGGGCGGATGCACCTGGGGAATCTGTTTTCCTTCTATGTAGCCTGGCTGGATGCCAGGTCGGTGGGGGGGCGAGTGGTCCTGCGGATGGAGGACCTGGATCCGGACCGCACCGGGGAGCCCTGGACCAGCCACATCGTGGAGGACCTGCGGTGGCTGGGGCTGGATTGGGACGAGGGCTACGGTGTGGGAGGTCCCGACGGGCCCTACTGCCAGCGGGAGCGCACCGCTCTCTATGACGAGGCCTTTGCGCGGCTCCAGTCCCTGGATGTGATCTATCCCTGTTGGTGCAGCCGGGCCCAGAGGCTGGCGGCCTCGGCGCCCCACCCCGGGGAGGAGCGAGACCTGGGCCACTGTCCCTGCCGGGACCTCTCCCGGGCAGAGCGGGAGGCGAGGGCCATGGTAAAGGCGCCGGCCTGGAAGACGGCCCTCCCCCACGAGACCATCCGGTTCCAAGACCTCATCCAGGGCGAACAAGCCTTTGACCTGGCCCGGGACTGCGGCGACTTTGTCATCCGCCGGGCCGACGGGGTGTACGGCTACCAGCTGGCGGTGACGGTGGATGACTCCCTCATGGGGGTGACCCGGGTGGTCCGGGGCCGGGACCTGCTGGACTCCGCGGCCCGGCAGCTCTGGCTCATGAAGCAGCTGGGGTATCCTGCGCCGGTCTATGCCCATGTGCCTCTTCTGCTGGCGCCGGATGGGCGTCGCCTATCCAAACGAGAGCGGGACCTGGACATGGGTGCACTCCGAAAGACACATTCTCCCCGTGAACTGCACTCTCTGCTGTGGGGGATGTTGAGCATGCTTGATAACACAGAGGTGGAACAGAACTTTAAAATAGAGAAAATCAGGAAAGAGGATATTTATATAGAGCTTTCCGAACTAATTTAACAATTTTACAAGAACTTTACAAAAACTATACTAAAATTTGACAGGCCAACACTTGTAATTAAGCACAAAAACTGGTAGGGTAACAAGTGGGAATTGGTTTGGTTTTGCACAAATACCTTCGTATGGCACCTGTCACTGGCGATCGGTTTGGGAAACAGCATAAGTCCTGTCCACAGCAGAGCATGTCTCAATCATCGCACCATTTGAAAGGGAGGTTAACCATGCAAGGCACAAAGAGGAGGATTATCCCCTTTATTCTGGCTCTGGCAGCAATCACCGGACTTCTGATGACCACCGCTTTCGCTGAGGGCGAAGCGGAATACGTCAGCAGCTTCTTCGCACAGCCCCTGTCGCTCCTGCCCCCTGTATTGGCCATCGCGCTGGCCCTGATCACCAAGGAAGTTTATACGTCCCTGTTCCTGGGCTGCCTGGTGGGCGGCTTCCTGTACGCCAACTTCAACCCTGTGATGGCCGTTACCAGTGTGTATGACATGATCGCCGCCAAGGTCGGCGACAACATGGGCATCGTGGTGTTCCTGGTGTCCCTGGGCTTCATCGTGGTACTGATGAACCGCTCCGGCGGCTCCAAGGCCTACGGCGACTGGGCCAAGAAGGTCATCAAGACCCGCCGCGGCGCTCTGCTGGCCACCATGATCCTGGCTCTGGTGCTGGGCGTTGACGACTACTTCAACAACCTGACCACCGGTAACGTGATGCGTCCTGTGACCGACGGCCACAAGATCTCCCGCGCCAAGCTGGCCTACATGATCGACTCTACGGCTGCCCCTGTGTGTATCATGATGCCCATCTCTTCCTGGGCGGCGGCAGTGTCCGGCGTGGCCGAGTCCATGGAGGGTGTTTCCGGTCTGCAGCTGTTCATCAGCGCCATCCCCTGGAACTATTACGCTATCCTGACCATCTTCACTCTGATTATCCTGGCTGTCTTCGACATCGACTTCGGCCCCATGAAGGTCCACGAGGACAACGCCAAGCGCGGCGATATCTACACCACTCCCGAGCGGCCCTATGCCGACGCCGATGACGAGAAGAAGAATTCCACCAACGGCAAGGTGATCGACCTGGTCATCCCCGTCATTGTGCTCATTATCTCCTGCGTCAGCGGCCTGCTGTACACCGGCGGCTTCTTCACACCCGACAGCGGCACCTACATGAACGTGATGGACGCCTTCGCCAACTGTACTGCCGCTACGGGCCTGATGTACGGCTCCTTCATCGTGGTCATCTTCTGCTTCATCTACTTCCTGATCATTCGCAGAAGCATGAGCTTTGTCCAGGTCACCGACTGTATCGCCGAGGGCTTTAAGGTCATGGTGCCCGCTATCTTGATCCTGACCTTTGCCTGGACCATCAGCGGCGTGACCAACGATCTGCTGGGCGCCAAGTACTTCGTGGAGGCGGCCATGCAGAGCTCCGCTGAGTCTCTGGCCAACTTCCTGCCCGGTGTCATCTTCCTGGTGGCCTGCGGCCTGGCTTTCGCCACCGGCACCTCCTGGGGCACCTTCGGCATCCTGATCCCCATCGTGGTGGCCACCTTCGGCGTGGACTCCGGCACGATCCTCACCGTTGGCCTGGGCGCCTGCCTGGGCGGCGCGGTTATGGGTGACCACTGCTCCCCCATCTCCGATACCACCATCCTGGCCTCCACCGGCGCTCAGTGCTACCACCTCAACCACGTGAAGACCCAGATCCCCTATGCGGTGACGGTGGCAGCGGTCGCCTTCGTCAACCACATCCTGGCTGGCCTGATCCAGAACGTGGTCATCAACCTCATCATCGCTCTGGCTTCTATGTTCGCGGTATTGATGATTATTCGGGCTGTGACTTCCAAGAAGTCGGCTCCTGTCGCGAGCAAGTAAGAACTTATTCCATTTGTATACAAGAGAGACGGGTGAAAACCCGTCTCTCTTTTTATATTTTGCATAACTGGAATCTGCAATTTAAACCGAAAAAGAAATGCAAGTTTTTGCAGTAAAACGGACAAATATAGTCATACAATATAAAACAAGCATCTTCCAAAAACAAGTTTTTATGAAAATTGCTTGTCATTTACAAAAATTTGTGTTATCCTAGCTGTGGGAATTGGTTTGGTTACCTCAGCAACAGCAACACTCACGCGTTTAGATCCACACCTTGAAAACTGCATATGTTGATAAAGGGAGGAACAACATGAGTAGAACCAAGAGGAATTTGATTCCCCTTCTTTTGGTCGTGGCAGCTCTGGCAGGGCTCCTGATGACCACCGCTTTCGCCGAGGGCGATACCGAGTATGTCAGCAATTTCTTTGCACAGCCCCTGTCTCTTCTGCCCCCTGTACTGGCCATTGTGCTGGCCCTGATCACCAAGGAAGTTTACACATCTCTGTTCCTGGGCTGCCTGGTGGGCGGCTTCCTGTACGCCAACTTCAACCCCGTGCTGGCTGTCACCAGTGTGTATGACACCATTGCCTCCAAGGTAGCGGACAACATGGGTATCGTGGTGTTCCTGGTGTCTCTGGGCTTCATCGTGGTGCTGATGAACCGCTCCGGCGGCTCCAAGGCCTACGGCGACTGGGCCAAGAAGGTCATCAAGACCCGCCGCGGCGCTCTGCTGGCCACCATGATTCTGGCTCTGGTGCTGGGCGTTGACGACTACTTCAACAACCTGACCACCGGTAACGTGATGCGTCCTGTGACCGACGGCCACCAGATCTCCCGTGCCAAGCTGGCCTACATGATCGACTCTACGGCCGCCCCTGTGTGTATCATGATGCCCATCTCTTCCTGGGCGGCGGCAGTGTCCGGCGTGGCCGAGTCCATGGAGGGTGTTTCCGGTCTGCAGCTGTTCATCAGCGCCATCCCCTGGAACTACTACGCTATCCTGACCATCTTCACCCTGATCGTTCTGGCTGTCTTTGATGAGGACTTCGGTCCCATGAAGGTCCATGAGGACAACGCCAAGCGGGGCGACATCTACACCACTCCCGAGCGGCCCTTCGAGGGTGCCGACGATGAGAGCAAGAACTCCACCAACGGCAAAGTGGTCGATCTGGTCATCCCCGTTGTCGTCCTCATTATCTCCTGCGTCAGCGGTCTGCTGTTCACCGGCGGCTTCTTCACCCCCGACAGCGGCACCTACATGAACGTGCTGGACGCCTTTGCCAACTGCTCCGCTGCCAGCGGCCTGATGTACGGCTCCTTCATCGTGGTCATCTTCTGCTTCATCTACTTCCTGGTGATCCGCAGAAGCATGAGCTTTGTCCAGGTCACCGACTGTATCGCCGAGGGCTTCAAGGTCATGGTGCCCGCCATCCTGATTCTGACCTTTGCGTGGACCATCAGCGGCGTGACCAACGATCTGCTCGGCGCTAAGTACTTCGTGGAGCACTTCATGCAGGCCTATGCCAAGTCTCTGGCCAACCTGCTGCCCGCCGTGATTTTCGTGGTGTCCGTGTTCCTGGCCTTCGCTACCGGCACCTCCTGGGGTACCTTCGGTATCCTGATTCCCATCGTGGTGGCCACCTTCGGCGTGGACGCCGGTACCATCCTCACCATCGGTCTGGGCGCCTGCCTGGCCGGCGCCGTGTGCGGCGACCACTGCTCCCCCATCTCCGATACCACCATCCTGGCCTCCACTGGTGCTCAGTGCTACCACCTCAACCACGTGAAGACCCAGCTGCCCTATGCGTTGACTGTGGCTGCCGTCTCCTTCGTGAACTACATCCTGGCTGGCCTGATCCAGAACGTGGTCATCAACCTGATCATTGCATTCGCTTCCATGTTCGCGGTGCTCATGATCCTGCGTGCCACCATCGGCAAAGACAAGGTCAACGCCAGAGCTGCAGCGAAGTAAGACAGACATTTTTCTCTCCGCTTATCTGACCCATCCAAATTCAAAAGCCCACCGGCTGTGCTGGTGGGCTTTTGTCGTGCTCAGGCCAGGAAAGGTCTGGTGCTTGGGAGTGCAGAGATAGAGGACAGATCTTTCCAGCTTTTGTGCTCAATGGCTTGACTTTTGGGGAAAATCTAAATATAATAGCTCTGATAGAGCGGCTTGATGGGCCGCTTCCACGGAGATCTGTGCGGTCTCCGGAAAAGGCGACGATGGGAAAGAGTACGTCTGTTACCTGGGTACAGAGAGGAGCCGGTCGGTGCAAGGCTCTCCGGGATGGACGGAAGGTGGTCCCGGAGCTCTGCGGCCTAACGGACATTTGACTGTCCTGGTAAGCCGCGGCGTTTGTCTGCGTTACAGACGGAAAGAGCGCGGACGTTTCGATGTCCGAATTCAGGTGGTACCGCGGAGCGATCCGCCCTGAAGCCTATGGGGCTTCAGGGCGTTTTTCGTATCTGGGACAGAAAGGCGGTAGAAAGGGAATGGCCCGATTTGAGGTCAAAATGACAGGTGAGACCTTTAACGCATGCACCGAGCAATATATTTTGTTTCGGCGTGCTCGGGAGATCGCCGGTGGCAGTTTTAAACTGGTGGTGTTGGTAGAAGCCGTCGCGGCCGTAGCCGCCCTGATACTGGCTGTGTTCCAGCAGGGAGGTGTGGCAAGCCGGATCTTCTTCCTCTTTGCAGCGGCGCTGCTGATCTGGAGAGCCGTGAGCAAGGTGCAAGGGAGCGACACCCGCAACTATATCAAAAAGGCCAGGGCCCAGACCTTACCGCCGGAGGAGGCGGAAAAGGAGCTGGTGGTGTCCTTCGACGAGGAGGGCTGTACGCTTCAGGCGCCAGGGAGCACTCTGCCAGGTCAGGACGTGGAGGAACGGAATCTGTTTTCTTACAACCAGGTGACCGGTCTTTACCGCTCTGAGTCCTACTGCCTGGTCGCTTGTGACAAGGCATCCAGCATCTGCTTTCCGCTGGTCGGCCTGACCGGCGGGACACCGAAGGAGCTGGTGGCATTTCTGGAGGAGCGGTGTGACCGGAAGGCTGCGCGCTATGAGCTCGAGTCCGAAAAGTTCCAGGCGCTCCTGCGGTGATGCAGGATGGCTGATCCAAAGCTGAAATCAAACGAAGAATACAATATAGGATGTGAAACACCAATGAACAAGGAATTGCCAAAGGTTTATGAGCCCCAGGAGGTGGAGGGCCGCATCTACGAGATGTGGGAGAAGAACGGCTGCTTTGCCGGCCACCGGGACCCAGATAAGAAGCCCTTCACCATCGTGATGCCGCCTCCGAACGTGACGGGACAGCTGCACATGGGTCACGCCATGGACTCTACCCTTCAGGATATCCTGATCCGTTTCAAGCGGATGCAGGGATACGCCGCTCTGTGGGTGCCCGGCACCGACCACGCCGGTATCGCCACCCAGATCAAGGTGGAGGAGGAGCTCCGGAAGAACGAGGGCCTCACCCGCTATGACCTGGGCCGGGAGAAGTTCCTGGAGCGGGTGTGGGACTGGAAGCACAAGTACGGCGGCCGCATCGTGGAGCAGCAGAAGAAGCTGGGTGCCTCCTGCGACTGGGACCGGTCCCGGTTCACCATGGACGAGGGCCTCTCCAAGGCCGTTCGCCACGTTTTCATCTCCCTCTACAAGAAGGGCCTCATTTATAAGGGGAGCCGCATCATCAACTGGTGCCCCCACTGCGTCACCGCTCTCTCCGACGCCGAGGTGGAGTATCAGGACAAACCTGGAAACTTCTGGCATATCCGCTACCCCATCCAGGGTGAGGAGGGCCGGTACGTTATCGTGGCCACCACACGGCCTGAGACCATGCTGGGCGATACCGGCGTGGCTGTCCACCCCGACGACGAGCGGTATAAGGACATCGTGGGCAAGAAGTGCATCCTGCCCCTGGTGGGCCGGGAGATGCCCATCGTGGCCGACGAGTACGTGGACATGGAATTCGGTACCGGCTGCGTGAAGATGACCCCCGCCCACGACCCCAACGACTTTGAGGTGGGCCTGCGCCAGAACCTGGAGACCATCCGGGTGCTGGACGATAACGGCAAGATCGTGGAGGGCTATGGCAAATACTCCGGCATGGACCGCTACGAGGCCCGGAAGGCCATCGTAGCCGACCTGGAGGAGCAGGGCTACCTGGTAAAGGTGGAGCCCCACCAGCACAACGTGGGCACCTGCTACCGCTGCCACAGCGACGTGGAGCCCCTGATCTCCGCCCAGTGGTTTGTGAAGATGGAGCCTTTGGCCAAGGAGGCCCTGCGGGTGGTCAACGACGGCGAGGTCAAGTTTGTCCCCGACCGGTTCTCCAAGACCTACACCAACTGGATGGAGAATGTCCACGACTGGTGTATCTCCCGTCAGCTCTGGTGGGGCCATCAGATCCCCGCATGGACCTGCCAGGACTGCGGCCACATCACCGTGTCCGAGGAGGACCCCACCGAGTGTGAGCACTGCCACTCCAAGCACATCGTCCAGGAGGAGGACGTGCTGGACACCTGGTTCTCCTCCGCCCTGTGGCCCTTCTCCACCCTGGGCTGGCCCGAGGAGACCGAGGACTTCAAGTATTTCTATCCCACCGACGTGCTGGTCACCGGCTACGACATCATCTTCTTCTGGGTGGCCCGGATGATCTTCTCCGCCTGTGAGCACACCAAGAAGCCGCCCTTCCACACCGTGTTCATACACGGCCTGGTCCGGGACGACAAGGGCCGGAAGATGTCTAAGAGCCTGGGCAACGGCATCGACCCCCTGGAGATTGCCAACCAGTACGGCGCCGACGCCCTGCGCTTCAACCTGATCACCGGCAACTCCCCCGGAAACGACATGCGCTTCTACACCGAGCGGTGCGAGGCCATGCGCAACTTTGCCAACAAGATCTGGAACGCCAGCCGCTTCCTGATGATGAACCTGACCATTGAGAAGTGTGAGCTGCCCGAGCACCTGGAGATGGAGGACAAGTGGATCCTCTCCAAGCTCAACCGGGTCATCCCCGAGGTCACCGAGAACATGGACAAGTACGAGCTGGGCGTGGCTGCCCAGAAGGTCTACGACTTTATCTGGGACGATTACTGTGACTGGTATATCGAGCTCACCAAGTCCCGGCTCCAGGGCGAGGACCAGCAGGCCAAGGAGAACGCCCAGAAGGTGCTCTGCTATGTCCTCACCGACATCCTCAAGCTCCTCCATCCCTTCATGCCCTTCCTCACCGAGGAGATCTGGCAGGCCCTGCCCCATGACGGCGACTACCTGATGCTCCAGAAGTGGCCGGAGCACCATGTGGAGCTGGACTTCCCCCAGGAGGAGAAGGCCATGGAGCTCATCATGGACGCCATCGGCGCCGTGCGTACCCGCCGGTCCGAGATGAATGTGCCCCCCAGCAAGAAGGCCCACCTCACCGTGGCCACCCTGGAGCGGGAGATCTTTGAGGCGGGCATCCCCTTCCTCAAGCGCCTGGCTTACGCCAGCGATGTCACCGTTACCGGCATGACCGATTCCGGCGCCGAAAGCGGGGAGAGCGCCAAGGGGATGGTTACCGTCATCACCCATGTTGCCCGGATCTCCATGCCCATGGCCGAGCTGGTGGACATGGAGAAGGAAAAGGCCCGGCTGGAGAAGCAGCTGGGCAAGGACAAGGCTGAGCTGGACAAGCTCAATACCAAGCTCCAGAACCCCGGCTTTGTGAACAAGGCTCCCGCCAACGTGGTGGAGGCCGAGCGGGAGCGGGCGGAGAAGCTGGCCAACCTCATCGCCAAACTGGAAGAGCAGCTAGCCGGTATGTGAGTCAGGACAGCGGCCCTTTCACACAGGAGGAAGACACGATGGACCTACGCAAACGCACACAGCAGTTATGGCGTGCCTATCTGATGGCGGAAGAGCCGGAAGCCCTGTCTCAGGTATTGGAGTGGATCGATGCGGACTGTGTGGTGATCGGCACCGGCCGGCATGAATACTACACCACCCTCCAGCAGCTCATTGAGGCCCTGGGGAAGGAAATCGCGGAGCGGAAATTGGTCCACCTGAAGATCGTGGACGAGTGGTACGCGCAGCGGGAGCTGGGTCCTGAGGTCTGCCTGGTGTACGGCGGGCTGCACCTGAGTGTTGCCCAGACCGGGGAAACCTGTGCTGATATGGACACCCGATTCAGCATGGTCTATCAGAAATTCGGGGAGGACTGGCGGGTGGTACACCTCCACCAGTCCATGCCCGACCTGGAGCAGCAGGATGGGGAGTACTATCCCAAGACCCTCACCAAACAGGTCCAGGAGGCCCAGAAGCTGGCGGAGCATATGCGCCGTCTGGCCCGGGAAGACTCGCTCACCGGACTCCTCAACCATCGCGCCTTCTTTGAAGAGGGTGCGCGGTATGTGGAGCAGGGCGGAACCTTCTGGTGCTTTGTGTTGGACCTAGACGACTTCAAGAAGGTGAATGACAACCACGGTCACCTGGTGGGCGATGAGGTGCTCAGACGGGTGGCGACGGTCCTGCGCTCCAGCGTCCGTGGACAGGATCTGGTGGGACGCGTAGGTGGCGACGAGTTTGCCATTCTATGCTCTGGCCCACAAGGGGAAGATGAGATCGCCGCGGTGGCCCGCAGAATTTTGACCATGGTGGCCCGGGAGATGAATTTCAACTTCACATGGCCGGGCCTGTCCATCGGCATCGCCCGTGTGTATGGTGCGGAGGATCTGCGAAATGCCTATCACCGTGCCGACAAGGCGCTCTACCAGGTGAAGGGGAACGAGAAGAACGGATTCTCCATCGAACGGGTGGATTGACCAAAAAGCGCGAGATCTTTGTCCCAGCCCCTGACTTTCGACGGGTTCATCACAGAAACAGGGTTATAATCGCAGTATACCAAATTTTGGTATACTGCGATTTTTTTATGCCGGGAGGAGGGACAAGCTGTGGAACTGAGCTGCACGGGGGAGGACAGGGAGCTATGCATTTCTCTGGCAGGAGAGGTGGACCATCACCGGGCCCGGGGACTCATGGAGGGCATCGATCGGGAGGTGGGGATTCGCCTGCCAAGGCATCTGGTCCTGGACCTGGGAGGCGTGACCTTCATGGACAGCTCCGGCATTGCGGTGCTGCTGCGGGCCTATAAGCGGACGGCGGAGCTGGGAGGCACGGTAGTGGTGCGGAATGTGCCGGAACAGGCTGGGAAGGTGCTCCGGACCGCCGGTTTGGAGCGGCTCCTGCGTTTTGAATAAAGGAAAGGCCGGGCGATGCCGCCCGGCCGGGGAGGGATACATAGGATGAAACCAGTCAATACCGCAACCATTGAGTTTTTGAGCCGTTCGTCCAACGAGGGCTTTGCCCGGACGGCGGCGGCCTGCTTTGCCGCCCAGCTGGACCCCACCCTGGACGAGATCAACGACATCAAGACCGCCGTCAGCGAGGCGGTGACCAACGCCATCGTCCACGCCTATCCGGAGGAGCTGGGGAAGGTGCGCATGCGGCTGAAGCTCTTTGAGGACGGGCGGCTGGAGATCGCCGTCCAGGACTGGGGGGTGGGCATCGCCGACGTGGAGCAGGCCCGGACGCCCCTCTTCACCACCGGGAACGAGGAGCGCTCCGGCATGGGCTTCACCATCATGGAGAGCTTTATGGACACGCTGAAGGTCCGCTCCAGGCCGGGGAATGGGACCACCGTGGTCATGAGCCGCCGTCTGTCCCGGCGTATCGGGAGCCGATGAAGGCTCCCGAGGCCGACGCCCTGCTGGAGGCCGCCCGGGGGGGCGACAACGACGCCTGTGAGCGGATGATGGAGGAGAACGCCGGCCTCATCTGGAGCGTGGTCCGGCGGTACTACGGCCGGGGCACCGACCCGGAGGACCTCTATCAGCTGGGCTGCCTGGGTTTCCTGAAGGCGGTGCGGGGGTTCGACCCCGCCTTCGGCTGCCAGTTTTCCACCTACGCTGTGCCCAAGATCGCCGGGGAGATCCGGCGGTATCTCCGGGACGACGGGGCGGTGAAGGTGAGCCGGGGGGTGAAGGAACGGGCGGGGACCATCCGTCAGGCCCGGGACCGGCTGAGCCACACTCTGGGCCGGGAGCCAACCCTGTCGGAGCTTGCGGCGGAGACGGGGCTGGAACCGGAGGACATCGCCGCCGCCGAAGAGGCCAGTCTGCCGGTGGCCTCTTTACAGATGGAGGCTGGGGAGGACGGCTTCACCCTGGAGAGCATGCTGGGCACCGACGGCATGGAGGAGGGGGTGGTGGAGCGGCTGGCCCTCCGTGGGGCCATCGACGCCCTGCCCGAGCGGGAGCGGCAGGTGATTTTTCTGCGGTATTACAAGAACCTGACCCAGGACAAGACCGCCAAGGTCCTGGGGGTGAGCCAGGTCCAGATCTCCCGCATCGAGCGCAAGGCCATGGAGCACCTGCGCAAGGAGCTGGAGTAGTTAGAGATGGAGTCTCCAGCGTTGCAGTAGAGGTAATACCAGTCAGCGCCACCACGTCCCGACACCCACCGGCGCAGGCGGCGATAAAAGTGGGGATAGAACCACAACTTGTCCCTGTTCCACCGGCGGAGTCTCCTGTGGACGGTGCTGGTGCTGGGCGGGGGCGTAAAGACGGGCCGCCGGATTCCTATTTGGGACCACTCAACCCGCTCGGGAGCCCCTTTTTCTTTGGATTCCAAAAACCGTTCTTTTTCCAGCAGGGAAGCGAAACGGGTTTTGAACCGTCTTCCCCGTCCTTTCACGTATGTTGTATGGCATTTTCTGAACAAACATGACCTTCCCCCTCAGGGGGAAGGCTGAGCCTGTCGACAAAGTCGACAGGCTCTCTCAAAAATGCAGGCATTTTTTCGAAAAGATGCAGGCCGCTGCATCGCACTCGCTTCGCTCGCACGTTTGCGGCCTGAGCAGTGTTTTTTCCGAGGCACATGTCCCCGGAAAAAACAGACTGTACTTGATTCCGTCGTCTGCGGA
>NZ_LR130817.1:49493-64043 GCF_900626145.1 Intestinimonas timonensis
AGGCCGCTGCATCGCACTCGCTTCGCTCGCACGTTTGCGGCCTGAGCAGTGTTTTTTCCGAGGCACATGTCCCCGGAAAAAACAGACTGTACTTGATTCCGTCGTCTGCGGACGACGGAACTCTGCGAGGCTCTTGCACAAAATCTGACGTATATGCCCTTTTTCGACAACCTGGACCTTCCCCCTCAGGGGGAAGGCTTTTCATTTCTCCGGCAGCAGGTCCAGCCGGCCCATGGAGATGCCCAGCTGAAGGCCCATGAGAAAGGCCCGCTCCGTCTCAAAGCCGGCCAGGGCGTTTTCCGCGTCCGCTGCGGCCAGCAGGGCGTGTCCCATCTCCCCCTGGTAGCGCTGCCGCAGCTGGGCCCAGAGGGCCTCCCCCTCCGCTTGACACTGGCGGTAGTCGGCGTCGCAGGTCAGCTCCTCCCGCATGCACCCCAGGGCGGCATCGGTCAAAAAACGGAGGGCATTGTCCATATTGATTACCTCGACAAGAATATAGCACATTGCAATAACCAGGTCAATCACTATTATTGCAATAAGCAATAATTTACACATATTGCACAGAGCTATATAATGAATCACACGAGGGAGGTGCCCTATGGATTATCGGGATCTCATCCGCAAAAAACGGGAGGAAAAAGGATTAAGCCAAAATCAGCTTTCAAAGCTGCTGGGGATCTCTCAGCCGTATATGAACCAGATCGAGACTGGAGCGAGAAACCCCACCCTTCCACTGATGATGAAGATATGTGAAGTATTGGAGATTTCTATGTTTGAGGTACCAAAAGAAAATGAATAATACATTATATATCGTCGTCCCCTGTTATAACGAGGAGGCCGTGCTGCCGGAGACCGCCAGGCGACTGGGGGAGAAGCTGACGAGCCTGACGGCGGCGGGGAAGATTTCGGACAAGAGCCGGGTCCTCTTTGTGAACGACGGCTCCAAGGACGGCACCTGGTCCATCATCAGCGGCCTGCACCAAAGTGATTCACGGTTCTCCGGTGTGGACCTGAGCCGGAACCAGGGCCATCAGAACGCCCTGCTGGCGGGGCTTATGACGGGCAAGGACCGGGCGGATATGGTCATCTCCATGGACGCCGATCTTCAGGACGACATCGACGCCGTGGACGCCATGGTAGACAAGTACCACGAGGGGTGCGACATCGTCTATGGGGTGCGCTCCGCCCGGGAGAAGGATACCTTCTTCAAGCGTGTCACCGCCGAGGGCTTTTACCGCTTTATGAGCTTTCTGGGGGCGGAGACCGTGTTCAACCACGCCGACTACCGCCTCATGTCCCGCCGTGCCCTGGAGGGCCTGGCCCAGTTCAAGGAGGTCAACCTCTTCCTGAGGGGCATTGTGCCCATGATCGGCTACACCACCGGCTATGTCTCCTACGAGCGTGGGGAGCGCTTCGCCGGAGAGAGCAAGTACCCCCTCAAAAAGATGCTCTCCTTCGCCCTGGAGGGCATCACCAGCCTCTCCACCAAGCCCATCCGGTACATCACCCTGCTGGGCTTCCTGGTCTTTCTGGTGAGCATCGCCATGCTCATCTACTCCATCGTCCGCTGGGCCATGGGGGAGACCATTCTGGGCTGGGCCAGCCTCATCTGCTCGGTGTGGGCCATCGGCGGGCTGATCCTGCTGTCCCTGGGGGTTATCGGGGAGTATATCGGCAAAATCTACCTGGAGACCAAGGCCCGGCCCCGGTTCCTGATCCGGGAGGTATTGGAGGAGCGGGATGAAGAAGCTCTTTGATGTGAGCATGCTCAAATTTCTCCTGGTGGGGGTGGGGAACACCCTCCTCTCCACGGTACTCATGTTCGCCCTGGAGGGCCTGGGCTACTGGCCCTCCACCGCCATCGCCTATGTGGCCGGGGCGGTGATGAGCTTTTTCCTCAACCGGCGCTTCACCTTCCACAGCGACGAGGTAATGTGGAAGGCGGCGGTGAAATTTGCTATCAACGTGGCGGTGTGCTATGTGGTGGGCTACGGCCTGGCCCGGCTGGTGATGGGGGTGCTCGCCCCTCTCAACCCCCTCCCCGCAATCTGGTGGGAGCGGCTCTCCAAGCTGGTGGGCATGGGCCTCTACACCGTCTTCAACTATTTCGGACAGCGCTTTTTTGCCTTCCGCCGGAGAGGTAGTACCACTTGACTTTCCTGGAGTAAAGTGCTACCATCATAAATCGATACCGGCGTCCTTTGACGCAAACCCCAGAAACAGAAGGCGAAAAACAATGGAAACCATGAAATACAGCGACACCGCATTCCCAGTGCATCTGGACCCCGGCCAGATTGTGGCGGAGCTCCATGCCAACGCGGTGGATCTTCCCAAGCGGACGGTGCGTGAGCACATCGAGTACGCCCTGGACCACCCCATCGGTTCCGGCCCCATTGAGGAGGCCGTGCAGGCCGGGGACAAGGTGTGCATCATCATCTCCGACGTGACTCGGCGCTGGCAGCAGCCCAGCACCTACCTGCCCATCCTGGTGGAGCGGCTCAACCGGGCCGGCATCCCCGACAAGGACATCCTCATCCTCTGCGCCACCGGCACCCACCGGCGGCAGACCGAGGAGGAGCATATCTCCCTGGTGGGGGAGTACCTCTACCGCCGCATCCGGTTCATCGACCACCAGTGTGACGACAAAGAGCACCTCACCTATATGGGCACCACCAGCCGGGGCACGCCGGTGTGGCTGGACAGCTATGCTATGGCCTGCGACAAGCTCATCCTCACCGGCGGCGTGGTCTATCACTTCCTGGCCGGCTTCGGCGGCGGCCGGAAGTCCATCGTCCCCGGCATCGCCGGCCGTGAGACCATCAATACCAACCACAACAACGCCCTCAATCCCGGCCTGGGCAGCGGCTCCAACCCCCGGGTGTGCAACGGCAACATGGGGGAGGACAACCCCTTCCACGCCGATCTCATGGAGTGCGCCGCCTTTGCCAAGCCCGCCTACCTGCTCAATGTCATCGTGGATGACGATTATCAGATCGTGGGCGCCTTTGCCGGCGACTGGCGGGAGGCCCACAGGGCGGCGGCCAAGGTGGTGGAACAGATGGACGGCGTGCCCATCCCCCACCGCACCCCCCTGGTCATCGCCAGTGCGGGGGGCTATCCCAAGGACATCAACCTCTACCAGTCCTCAAAGACCCTGACCAACGCCATGTCCGCCACTGCCCCCGGCGGCACCATCATCCTGCTTTCCCAGTGCCGGGAGGGCTTCGGCGACGCCGACTGCGAGGCTCAGATCTGCGAGTACGACACCATGGATGAGCGGGAAAAGGCCCTCCGGGCCGACTTCTCCATCGGTGGCTTTATCGGTTTCCTCTTCGCTGAAATGGCGAAGAACTACAACCTGATCTTGGTCACCGAGCTGGACGTCCAGCGCTTTGGACGAACCAAGATCCAGGTGGCCCGGACTCTGGATGAAGCTTTGAAACTGGCCGCCCGATGCAACGGCGGCAGTCTGGCAGGGGTGGAGACCATCCTCATGCCTCACGGCGGCAGCACCGTCCCCCTGCCCCAGGCATGATGAGTTGAACACAGAAAAAATGGCCGCGATCCGCGGCCATTTTTTTCTGCCCTGCGCACGAAAATACCCCTGCTCCGTCGTTATATCAGTAGAAAGGAGGGGGAGCGGTGGAACAACTGACCGTGGACCGGGCCCTGGCGGCCTGGGCGGTGGAGCAGTACGGCTCCATGGTGCTGCGGCTGGCCTTCCAGCGGCTCAAAAGCCAGGCCGACGCCGAGGATGTGGGCCAGGAGGTTTTTCTCGCCCTGCTGAGGGAGCGCACCTTTCAGGATGAGGACCATCTGAAGCGGTGGCTGGTCCGGGTGACCCTCCACAGGTGTGAGGACCTGCGCCGGTCCGCCTGGCGGCGGCGGTGTGTGCTGCCCTACTGGTCACTGCTGTGGCGGTCTCACCTGGCCTGCGTGAGGCCCTGCTGGTCACTCTGGGAAATTTCGCGCCCTATGCCCAAGAGGTGGATGGGGTATCCGCCACCGACCAGGGCATCGAGATCCGGGCAATCTCCGCCCTCTCGGACGGTAATACTGCCCGGGTGTATCTGGAGGTCCGGGACCGGACCGGGGACCGGCTGGGAGAGGATACGGAGCTGACGGTGGCCATGGCCCAGCGGCCGGAGGCAGACTATGAGACCTGGAGCTGGACCGGCGCCAAGGCGGTCAGCTACGACGCCGAGACCAAGACCGCCCTGGTGCGCTTTGATTTCAACGCCGACGGAGTGGCTGCTGTGGGCGGCACCTTGGAGCTCACCATTGACGGCGTATACGGCGGGATGTGGCATGAGTCGGGCCGGTTCGATGAAAGCCTCCTCACCGAGGCCACCCTGGAGACCATGACCCTGGACACCGGGGAGACGGTGCTGATGCCGGAGCAGACCCCGGCGGAGCTGGAGGGGACGGCGCTGGCGGAGCTGTCCTCCATCGGTTTCGGAACGGACGGCAGGCTCCATATCCAGCTCCGATGCGACGGAAAGGGCATTCATGTCCCAAGCTCCACCTTCTCTGTGGTGGTGAACAGCCGGAGCGCGGGAGAGACGGTGGAGAGCCGTGAGCGCTATTTCCGGTATACGCAGGACTGGACGGAGGTCCGCTTCCAACAGGATGGAGTATGGTACATGGACCGTTGCTATCAGATCACCCAGGAGGACCTTCCTGATCTCCTTGTGGGGCAGGTGTCTATTCTGGCGGCAGACAGCCCGGCAGTGGAGGGAAACTGGGCACTCACCGTCCCCCTGGAGGATGTGCCCCACCGGCGCATCCAGCTGGAGGAGACCGTTGGCGATATCACCATCCGGGCCCTGGACATCACGGCCTTGGGTCTGTCTGCGGAATGTGTGTCCGCAGACGGGATGAGTCTCCAATATTCTCCCGCTCTCTACCTGGCGGACGGCACCATATGCAAGGAGCTCATACCGGGCGGCACCTTCTACCTGGGATCTGGAGATGGTTCGGAGGACTATACGTATAGTCGGTGGGATCTGCAGGACCCCATCGATCCGGAGCAGGTGGTGGGGGTGTCCTTCGGCCTGTGGTACATCCCCATTGAGGGAGAAACCGCCGGGCCGGGCTGCTGGTTGGAGACCCTTCCATAATGACGCCCCCCGGCCTCATGGCCGGGGGGTTCCTATTTTTGGGGAAATCGTGTATACTGGAGGGCAGATCCACAAAAGTGAGGGAACCATATGCTGCTTTCGGCGGAACACATTACAAAGACCTACGGGACACGGTCCGTGCTGGATGACGTGTCCCTCTATCTGGAGCCCGGCGAGAAGCTGGGGGTCATCGGCGTCAACGGCACGGGGAAGAGCACCCTGCTGCGCATCCTGGCGGGAGCCGAGGAGCCCGACGGCGGTTCGGTGAGCCGGGACCCCAACGTGCGCCTGGACTACCTGCCCCAGCTCCCCAACTTCGACCCGGCCAACACCGTGCTGGAGCAGGTCTTTGCCGGGCTCTCGGATGAGGCACGGGCGGTGGCCGAGTACGAGGCCAAGACCATCCTTACCCGGCTGGGGGTGCCCATGTTCGACCAGCCGGTGGGGCAGCTCTCCGGCGGCCAGCGCAAGCGGGTGGCCCTGTGCGCCGCCCTGGTCAGCGGCTGCGACGTCCTCATCCTGGACGAGCCCACCAACCATCTGGACAGCGGCATGGTTGCCTGGCTGGAAGACTATCTGCGCTCCTTCAAGGGAGCCCTGGTCATGGTCACCCACGACCGCTACTTCCTGGAGCGGGTCACCCAGCGCCTGGTGGAGGTGGAGCGGGGCAAGCTCTATTTCTACGAGGGCAACTATGACAAGTACCTGGAGCGGAAGGCCCAGCGGGAGGAGATGGCCCAGGCCAGCGAGCGCAAGCGGCAGTCCATCCTCCGCCGGGAGCTCCAGTGGGTGATGCAGGGCCCCACCGCCCGGGGCACCAAGAGCCGGGAGCGGCTGGAACGGTACGAGGCCCTGAAGGAGCAGAAGGGCCTGGAGGAGAAGGCCTCCATGGAGATCACCGCCCTCTCCTCCCGGCTGGGCAAGAAGACCATCTCCCTCCAGCACGTGTCCAAGGCCTTTGGGGAGCGGACCGTCCTCCGCGACTTCAGTCTGGAGCTGCTGCGGGACGACCGCATCGGCGTGGTGGGCACCAACGGCAGCGGCAAGTCCACCCTCCTCAACCTCATCGCCGGGCGGCTTACTCCCGACAGCGGCACCATCGAGGTGGGAGAGACGGTGCGGATCGGCTACTTCTGTCAGGAGACCCCCATCCTGGACCCGGAGCAGCGGGTCATCGACTATGTGAAAGACATCGGGGACAGCATCCAGACCCGGGAGGGGAAGGTCACCGCCTCCCAGCTCCTGGAGCAGTTCCTCTTCCCCAAGGATGAGCAGTGGGCACCCATCGGCCGGCTCTCTGGCGGAGAGAAGCGGCGGCTCTTCCTCCTCGCCGTCCTGGCCGCCGCCCCCAACGTGCTGCTGCTGGACGAGCCAACCAACGATCTGGATATCCAGACCCTCACCATTCTGGAGGACTATCTGGAAAACTTCCCCGGCGCCGTCATTGCCGTCTCCCACGACCGCTACTTCCTGGACAAGACGGCAAACCGTCTGCTGGAGGTTGGGCCTGAGGGCGTGGTCACCGAGTATGTGGGCAACTACACCGACTACCTGGCCGCCCGCCAGGAGAGGGACAAAGAAAAGGAAAAGGCCCGGAAGACCGCTCCCGAGAAAAAGGAGGAGCGGCCCACGGGCCAGAAGAAGCTGCGCTTCAGCTACAAGGAACAGCGGGAGTTCGAGACCATCGACGACGACATCGCCGCCCTGGAGGGGGAGATCGCCGCCGTCAAGGCCGAGGCGGAGGCCAAGGCCAGCGACTACGTGGCCCTCCAGGAGCTCCAGGCCAAGCAGGAGGCCCTGGAGACCGCCCTGGAGGAGAAGATGGACCGCTGGGTCTACCTCAACGACCTGGCCGAGCGCATCGCCAACCAGTAGTCATCGGTAGAACCAGTGGCCGCCGATGGTGGCCACATAGTCCCGGTTCTCCATGATCCAGTGATTGCCGGCCAGGGAGGGGGCCAGAAAGTAGAGGCTGTCCCCTACCGTGTCGGCCCCCTCCAGCACCAGCTTGGCGGCGATGACGCTCTCCTGGGTGGGGGTGCTGTAGACGGTGCCGTTCTGGACCGGCTCGAACTGACCGCCCCAACGGCTGTCAAAGATGACGCCGTAGATGGTGTTGGGGAACTCAGCGTGGCCCACCCGGTTGAGGATCACGTTTCCAACTCCCACCTTGCCGGTCAGGGGTTCCCCCTGACTCTCGGCGGAGATGATGCGGGAGAGCCAGTAGAGGGCGTCGGGATCGTAGACGTCGTACTCGGTGAGAATGGTGCCGTCACCGGAGGTGACGGTCACCTCACCGGTGGCGCTGTTCCAGTCCACGTCGGCGCCCAGAGCCTCGGCCAGCACCCGTACGGGCACAAGAGTACGGCCGTTTTCCAACAGAACGCCCTGGGGGATGTAGAGGGCCCGGCCGTTGACCTCCAAATAGAGGGCGCCGGGCTGGGCGGTGAGGGAGAAGTCCTGCCCCTCCGCTGAGGCCCGGTCGCCGGTCCAGAGGATGAGGGCGTCGGGTTGAAGAGCCTGCGTCACTGCCCGAAGGGAGACGTAGGTGGTATTGTTTCGCACGGTAGCGTCGGTGTCTACGGTGCGGCCGTCAACGGTCAGGGTACTGGCCGCCAGGGCCGGGGTAAGGGTCAGAGAAAGGCTCAGGGCCAGACTCATCAAAAGGCGTTTCATGGTGGGTCCTCCTGAAAAAGTTGTAACCAAATTGTAACTAATTTTCCCCGCCAGGGCAAGGCACAATCTTTTCCAGGGTCGAAAAGCGGGGATGATTCCTATACCCTGCCTTGTAAATTGATTAAAATTCGGATATTTAGAAAAGACTGGGCCGCAAGGGATTGCGGCCCAGTTTGTTATTAACCCGTTACTTGCCCGTTACGAATGGGTGGTATTTAGTGATTATGCCAAGAGCAAAATGGCGGCCCTAAGCTGCTCAATGTCTGTCTTGGTATAGTGTTCGGTCACGTTGCTGTCCGCATGCCCCAAGATGCGCTTGATCTCCAAATCAGGCGCGCCGGCAGCGTGGAGGCGGGTGAAGGCGGTATGACGGCACCAATGAGGGGTGGCCTGGGGGAGGCCGAGATCTGCTACAATAGGGTTGAAGGCATGCTTGCAGTACCAGTCATAAGTCAGGCGGCGGCCAGTGTCCCCGCAGATGATGGTGCTGCCTCCACGGGAGAGCCAGCGGAGCAGATACGGCTTGATCTTGGGGTGAACGGGGACGATCCGGTCCCGGCCGGCGCGGGTCTTGGAGCCGCCGCGCAGATAATCTCCCTCCCGGTCATAGGCAAAGGGTGTGAGGCCCAGAAACTCATTGATGCGGAAGCCGGTATAGCACAGCATCAGAACGGTATCAGCCCAGGGACGGCCGGAGGCGGCCATCTCCTCCAAGTGTTTTATCTGGAAATCGTTGAAGACCCCCTTTTCATGCTTTGCGCCTACGGAGGGCATCTGGATGAATGCGGAGTAATCCTTGTCCACGATATCCCGCTCCATCGCATAGCGGAACAGAGAGCGCATGAGAAGCCGGTCATTTTTCAGGGTAGACTGGGAGAGTCCCGCGGCCTCGTCGGCGTCAATGATCCGCTGAAGGTGATCTATGGAGACGTCCTTCATCTTCATCCCGGCCAGGGCCTGCACACGGCTCCAGGAGGAGCGATAGCTGGTCACGGAGGCGTCGCCTGCCTTGGCATATTTCCGGGCCGACCACAGTTCATAGACCTTTCCAACAGTGATCGTGAGCCGGTCTAACTCCGAACCCGTCAGGGCGGTATGGTGAGCATCATTGTAAGCATCCAGCGCAGCCTGTGCCTCGCTGAGCCTGGCATGGTAGCTCACTGCCTTTTGTACCAGCCGGCCATATTTGTCACGGACGGATACCCGCACCGCATAGGGCCTCCGGCGGTTGCCGGAGAGCTTGACCACGGTTCCTGTCCCATTGGCACGCCTCATATGCTCACCCCGTTATCATACAAATGTTCGATTTCTTGGACTTTTAAAGGCCGGGGCCGCTGCCCCGGCCTTTCACGATTTTTCAGAAATAATCGGATAACTTTATTTTATTTTTGCTGTAATTTTCCCCGATATCCGATTGAACCCAATTTCAACTCTTGTATCTTTTTGCAGGTCAAATTCAAGAGTAGTCTTCCGAATGCTAGCTGAGAGTTCTAGGACACAAGGTCCAGGTTCTACCTCTATTGTTTCGGTATGACCATTTTCGACAGAAGCAAAGATTGTCCCATTGATGGTCGCCTTAATTGGAGGATTCAGTAAGTAAATCTGACTTGCCCGGTCTAATATCAGTTTCACCGTTCCAGAGCCGGTTTCGGTAGAGAAGTTCTGCTTTGCACCACACTTGTGGCAAAACAAAGCATTATTTTGAAGTTCTTCTCCACACATAGAGCAAAACATTATAAATCCCTCCCACAAATACTTCTCTATGGTAGGCGTGTGCAATATCAAGTCCTAAAAACTGTTTGGTAATACTGCAATGCATCCCGTAAAAAAGGCTCGGTTACATCAAAATATTCAGCCAACTCCCAAGGCTCATGGTAGCCCTGGCGGTAGGCCTCTATCAGCTCGTCCTCTGGGACGAGCTTTTCATATGCCCAGCGATTGGCATGCAGCTCATGCTTTTGACGGAGATCATGAGCTGCGCAACGGTTGTAGAAGGCGCCGGTCTCACAGTGGCCCAACTCATGGGCCAGCTTACACTTTTCGTCGGCCAGGGTGGGCATCCGCCAGGGGTCCATGGCGATGGCGTAGCTCCCGTCGTCCAGGGAAATGGACAGGGACTCAGCGGCGCCGAGGTCAAACCAGTAGACGTCAATGCTGTGGGCCTCCGCGAGGTTATAGAGCTCCAGGAGTTCAGCCATTCTTTTTCTCCTGACGTTTTTTCTCAGCAAGGAAGGCCGCAAACCGTTCGACATCATTCCACATGTCGTCCAGTTCCTCTTGACTTAGGTCCTTTTCTCCGCCCCAGAAGGCGGCCTTCATTTGACCTTTGGTAACTTCATCTTCATGTGATGGAGACGAAGAGGAAGGCTTTGAGCTATCAGAGCGACCAATCACATAATCAACGGAGACAGAGAAATAGTCGGCAATTTTTTGGAGCGTATCAAAATCGGGTTCGTATTTACCAGTTTCATAGCCGGAGAGAGCTGCTTGACTGACAGAAATGTTTTTTGCCAGTTCAACTTGTTTCAGCCCTCTGGCAGTGCGGAGCTCACGGATTCGGTTCATTATATCAACCACCTTGATTCTATATTAGCATGATTGATACAGCCAAAAAAGAAAATATCAAGAAACTTTAATAAATGCTTGACATATAAAGAAACTTGATATATTATGATTGCGTACAAGATATAAAGAAACTTGATATGAAGAGGAGGGAGAAAATGAAAGGGCTTCGACGACTTCGCCAGATGGCCAATTTGACACAGAAAAAGTTGGCTGAGCAGCTAAATGTGAGTCAGTCCAATATTGCCATGTGGGAAACAGGAGCGGCGATGCCAAGTGCTTCAAAATTGCCCGAATTGGCCGACTTGCTCCACTGTAGCATTGACGCCCTCTACGGCCGGGAGCCGCCCGGGGTGGAGGAGAAGGACGCCAGCTGAGTGAGGAGGTGAATAAGGATGAATACAGGTTTTGAGAGGTACACACTGGTATTTGAGATAAACGTAGATCGTGAGAGTTTAATATCAAGATTGCTGACGCTGAAGGAACAGGCCAGCGCAGTAGCTACGGAAGCGAACAGGATTATCTCGGATCTCCAGCAGGCCACCGAAAATAAAAGCTGAGGCCATGGAGGCCTCAGCTAGTGCTCAGGGAAGGTACTCCAGAATTGCTGTTTTGAACTCATGCAGGGCGTAGAAAGTCTGCCGTGCGAATTCATGGAGCTCACCATCCGTAACAGGGCGCTTCCCGTAAGGGTCGCTTAAGGCCAGCGTGTCTGTTTTGTAGGATTCAAGCGCTTGATTCAGACGCTCTTCAAGTTCCTGCTTTGTCAATTCTTTCACCCCCTTTCTACCACCCGAATTTTACCACGGGTGGCGGAAGGGGACAAGAAGAGTACTGGGGAACGAGATTATCTGCTCCCCTACACCATCATCATATCCCATTGAGGAGGGAAACACCATGCCGGAGGAATGCCGGAATATCTACAAAATCTGCCGCAAGGCCGCCGGGTTTACCCAGGAGGCGGCAGCGGAGCGGCTGGGCATCAGCGTGGAGTCCATGCGGGCCTATGAGACCGGACAGCGGACGCCGCCTGATGATGTGGTGGACCTCATGTCCATCCTGTACAACGCCCTGCATCTGATCGCATGGCACGCCCGTGAGAAAAACGCCATGTACAGCCGGGTGGTGCCGGAGATCCAGCCCCGGTCAGTACTGGAGGCCAGCGCCAAGCTGACCAATCGCATCTACAAGTTTGCCGACGCCCACAGAAACCGGCGGCTCATGGAGATAGCGGAAGATAACGTCATTGACACCGGCGAACGCCCGGAGTACGACGAAATCCTGGACGAGCTCGATGGAATCGTGGAGGCCGCCCTGGAACTGCGGTGCGCCCGACAGGGCGAGTGAGGAGGGAAACAGAATGAAACGGAAATCGAATGCCCCCACAGATGAGGAGATCATGGAGCACGCCAATGTGCCGGTATGGCTGGCGGCTTCTGCGATTGGCTGGTCGTCCTGCACTTTGGCATCGGCGCTCCAGCAGGGCCGGGTCCCTTTCGGTTTTGCGGTGCAGAACGATGATACCGGGACATGGGCCTATAACATCAATCCCGCCGGCCTGATCCGCTACCGCCATGGGGAGTTCCAAGCCATGGGCATGCGGGAGCTGAAAGAGATCTGGTCCGACATTGCCAACAGCATTGTGGACGCAAAACTGGAGTCAGCGCGGGTCATGGCGGCCGCCGTCACCGGAGCCGTGATGGGAATGGGGGGAGCGGCATCATGAGCGAGCGGGACTTTATGGCTAAGGTGCTGGCCGAATGGGCGGCCCAGAAAGCCAAGCGGGAAGAAGACTGGCCCAAGGCACTGGATAAGCTGCATATCACCTTTGAGGCCAGCCATGGAGGTGGGTACCCCAAGTGTCTGGTTGTACGGGACAGCGAGGAGGAGCGGCTGCGCTACCTATGGGAGCTGGGTTTCGGAGTACGAAGGCATTTTTACTTTGAGGAAACTTATGACACCCGTGAGGAGCACTGGGTAGAGCTGTCCGGCGGGATCGTGTGCAGCCTGTCCAGCGGCTGGGTGTGCGATAAGGCGCCCCTGTGAGCATCAACACGACCGTGCCGCCGCTGGGGCGGCGGGGATCAGGCGGAGCCGGCTCTTTCCCCCGGTAGGACGCCCGCCTCTGGCGTCACCGCGACCCGCCGCGCCAGGAGCGGCACGGAATAAACAGAAGGAGGGATTCACATGGACTACATGGACGCGGACTGGACCCCAGTGAGGGAAAATCCCCGCAGGGAATCGGGGCACGGCCTTGGAATCGTGCTGAAGGCAGTCGTAGTGATGGCAGCTATGGTCGCTGTTGCCGTGCTCACCGGAGCAGTGGTCTGCCTGAGATAGGAGGGGCGATATGAAGGCTGTGCTGTTCCTGTTTCTTATCATCTTCGCCACTGTTTTTTCCATCGTATATTACATGATGAATCGGAGGTAACTATGAAATACTTTGCATTTATCGCGGCTGTCGTCGTAGCTCTGGCGTGTGCCATCGGGGCCATTGTATCCTTGGAGATCGTTGAGACTGGAAATGTGGGCGTGGTCTACTCCACCAAGGGAGTGGAGGAGGAGACCATTTCTCAGGGGTGGCATTTCATGAGCCCGTTCCGCCATGTCAAGCAGTTCCCCATCTCCCAGCAGCAGATCGTTTTTTCCGATGACCCAGCGGACTACAACGATAACAAGCACCCAGACTGGTCCATCGATGCCCCCGCCAATGGGGGTATGGTCAAGATCAATCTCACCGTCAACTACAATTTTATCCCGGACAGGGTGGTCGATCTCTACCGCAAATTCAACGGTATGGATGGTTATACCATCGTGGAATCCCGCGTCCAGAACAGCATCATTGCCTATGTCAAAGAAGTCACGCCGAAGTTTACGGTGATGGACATCTACTCGGATAAGAAGTCCGAGGTCAACGATGCCATCACCACCTACCTCAACGAAAGACTGACTGAGGAATATGGGATCAATGTCTCCAGTGCCTTGGTCATCGATGTGGAGCTGGACAATACCCTCATGGCCAAGGTACAGGCCAAGGAGCAGGCCAAGCAGGATGCAGAAATCGCGGAGCTGGAGCGCCAGACAGCCCAGGCCCAGGCAGAGACCGATCGTGTGATCGCGGAATCTGAGGCCGCCGTAAAGCTCATCGAAGCGGAGGCAGAGGCAGAGGCAAATCGCATCATTGCCGCATCCATTACTCCTGAGCTCATCCAGATGAAAGAGGCTGAGGCGAGGCTGGAGCATGGCTGGATCACTGTCCAGGGGGCAAACACAGTCGTGACGGAAGCAGGCGGTGCCGCATGATCGCCGAGCTTCAACGGTCCTGGCAGAAGATGACCCGGGCGGAGCGCCGCCGTACCCTGCGCATCCTGCGGGAGAGTGCCGTGGTGCTCGGCTGCATCGTGGTGGCCATCGGTCTGCCCGGCTGGGTCGAGTATATCTTGTGAGGAGCGTGGTGGTATGGCAGAGCGACCGGCCTACTGGGCCGTCATTCCCGCCTCCGTCCGCTACGACCAGGACCTGCCCCCCAATGCAAAGCTGCTCTACGGGGAGGTGACCGCCCTCTCGGACAAGCGTGGGTATTGCTATGCCCAGAACGGCTACTTTTCGGAGCTGTTCAGCCTGTCCGAGCGGAGCATCACCCGGCTCTTTGCGGTGCTGGTGGATCGGGGCTATCTGCGGGTGGACGTGATCCGGGACGAGAGCACCCAGGAGGTGCTGGAGCGGCGGATCTATCCCATTTACGACCACGGGATATCAGAACCCCCTCCCGACATTTTTGTCGGGACCCCTCCTGACATTGCGCCGCAAGACATGGGCGGAGACTATACCCCTCCCGAC
The DNA here is from genome assembly GCF_900626145.1 of Intestinimonas timonensis. Classification (GTDB taxonomy): domain Bacteria; phylum Bacillota; class Clostridia; order Oscillospirales; family Oscillospiraceae; genus Intestinimonas; species Intestinimonas aquisgranensis. Next base: position 63,692 of record NZ_LR130817.1, read on the forward strand.
AATTTTGTCAGGACTCCTCCTGACAATTCTGACGGGACCCCTCCCGACAAAAATGTCGGGGGGAACGGTACAAGTTATGATTATAATATACCCCCTATAGTCCCCCAAGGGGGACAGCCCGAAAAACCGAAAGAACCCAAAGAACCGAAGCGGAAGCGGGCGTCCAAGAGCGTGCCCGCCTGGAAGCCGGAGCGCTTCGAGGCTTTTTGGAAGTTCTATCCCCGGCATGAGGACCGGGTGAGCGCCGTCCGGGAATGGGACAGGCTCAAGCCGGACGACGCTCTCATCGACACCATTGCCCGGGCCCTCAAGCGGCAGGTGCAGAACAAGGACTGGGCGGTGCCATACGCCT
>NZ_LR130817.1:64144-80600 GCF_900626145.1 Intestinimonas timonensis
CCCCTGCTGGAAGGTGGTATTTGCCATGAGCTTTTTCCGGCATTTCAGCCATGTGTCCGAGGGGATCAATGCTTCATGGGGAGCGATAACAAGTATCTGGTCTTTTAGGCACCTGTCCTTGTCCTCCTTAACATCCCGCCCCTGATAGAGATAGCAGCCGTTTGTTCCGGCAAAATCGGAAGCGTTATTGACAATCGCCGCGCCCTGGCTCTTGAAAAACTCGTACAGTTCCAAGTCGGCCTGTGCGTAAACAGGGTTCCGTAAAAGCTGGGAAAGGAAACTCCGAACCATTGACTTTTCGTAAATCTTGATACCCTGTTCCTCAAAGTAGCGGGTAATGTCTCCGAAAGAGGTTTCCGGTTCGGCGTACATCTCAAACATCAGCCGTACATGGTCGGCAGCTACGGGGTCGGCAACCATCTTTTTTGTACGGATACCCTCTACCACGGTGGGCTCCAACTGATAGCCGTATGGAGCCTGCCCGCTCATGTGGAAGCCTTTCAGGCATCGGGAATAGTAGGCGTCCGTGACGCGCTTCTGGATTGTCTCACGTTCAAGCTGGGCGAATACAATGCAGATGTTCAGCATGGCCCGTCCCATCGGGGTCGAGGTATCAAACTTTTCCGTGGATGATACAAACTCTACATCGTACTCTTGAAACAGCTCCATCATATTTGCGAAGTCCAGAATAGAGCGGCTTATCCGGTCCAGCTTGTACACGATGACCCGCCGAACCTTTCCCTTGCGGATCTCGCCCAGCAACTTTTGAAACTCCGGTCTGTCGGTATTCTTGCCGGAATAGCCTTTGTCCTTAAATACCCGGCAGCTCCCACCTTTCAATTCGTACTTGCAGAAGTCAATCTGACTTTCAATGCTGATACTGTCCTTGCGGTCTACTGACTGTCTTGCATAAATGCAATCTTCTCTGATAAATTCCATATTGGGCTCCTTTCCTTGTTGGAATGGAGCTACCAACCTTACAACTATATTATACTATCAGCAGCCCCGGACAACAATGTTGCGAATGGTTATCTGTCCTCATGCACCGCCTCCCTTGCACGTTCTTTCTTGTGGGACGGCTGGCGGGCCAGTTCAGCGGCAGCCCGTTTGAGCTGTTCCCGGATGGGAACACGGTGGGACTTGGAACGCTTCAACACGCGCCGGGAATATTCCGAAAAGCAAGCGGTGATGGCGTCGGCCTGCCCGCTCTTAAAAAACAACAGGTATTTGTCCGGCCCGGTCCTATAAAAGGCATAGTCCACATTCCAGCGCCGGGCCACCCGGTCAAAGTCCTTTGGGGACTCCACCTCGATGCTGTTCGTGGCGGCCCCGTGGCCCATAAGCTGGCGCACCGTCTGTTTTCCGTGGGGTGTCTGGCGGGCCCGGTACGTTTTCTTGATCTTCCGGCCCACCGCCAGACACGCCTGGGCTAGCACCCGGCCCGTGAGCTTTGGGGCGCTGCGTCCTACTTGCAGATTTTAGCGTCCGAGCTCTCTGACAAGCTCCTGGCGGAAATTCTGGAGCTGGATGCGGAAATGACCGTTACCATGCACATTCAGACAGTGGATTAGCTCAAAGCCATTAAGACCATCAAGGGAAAGCTCTCCGACATTGGCAAAATGAAAGTGGAGGAACAGCGCAAGGCGGTGCGGGCCGGGTACGATCCCGACATTCTGCCCCCTGACCTGATCACGTTCAGCAAGGACGCGGCGGAGCTCCTTGCCGATCTCCAGTCCCGCAATGAGCGGATGTTCCTGCTCACGTTCACGGTCATCAATATCGCCCCCACCCGGCAGCGGTTGGAAAACGATGTGTTTACGGTGGGCGGTATCGCGCAGAAATATAACTGTGCCTTGAAGCGGCTGGACTGGCAGCAGGAGCAGGCGTTTGTGTCCTCTCTGGCCCTGGTCTATAACGAGGTGGAAATCCAGCGGGGCATGACCACCAGCTCCACGGCGATTTTCATTCCCTTTATGACCAGGGAGCTCCGCATGGCCGGGCCATCCCTCTAAGTATGTACACGAGGGCTACGGAGCCCAGCGGATTGCCACCTACTTAAACAACCAGGGCTACCGGGCTCGCAGCGGCAAGATGTGGCATCACGCCACCATCCGGGGTATCATCTGCAACCTGACCTATACGGGCATACTCCGCAGCGGTGAGAGCCGTTCCCCGGTGCTCCCGCATTTGCAGATTATTGACCCGGAGCTTTTTGAGGCTGCCCAGCGCATCCGCACCAACCGGGCCAACGCCGCCGAAAAGGAACGCACCGTTCCCCGCAACATTGGCGGGCAGTCCCTCTTATCGGGAAATGTCTTTTGCGGCCATTGTGGAGCGCGGCTTACCCTTACCACGAGCGGAAAGGCGTACCCCTGTAAAGACGATCCCCACCGGGTCATCAAGCGGGTGCGGTATATCTGCTATGGTAAAACCCGCAAACAGACAGACTGTGACGGGCAGACGGGCTACACGGCCCATATTCTGGATGGGATCATTGATAAGCTGGTACGCCGGATTTTTGAGCGCATGAAAGCAATCCCTAAAAGTGAGATTGTCAACACTCGTTGCCGTGAAAAAATGGAGGAGCGGAAACGGCTACTTCAAGGTGTCCGGGCAGAACACGCCAAAGCTGCCGCTGAATTAGATATGCTGAAAGCAGAGGTCATCAAGGCCCTGCGCGGGGAAAGCGCATTTTCCAAAGACCTGCTGGGCTCTATGGTGTCCGAAGCCGAGGCCAAGTGTACCGAGCTCCAAAAGCAGTTTGAAGCGGCCCAGGCCGCCTATGAGGAAGGGCAAACCGTCCTGCGCTCTCTGGAGGCCCAATACGATGACATCATCTCTTGGGCGGATATGTACGACAGCGCCAGCCTGGAGGCAAAGAAAATGATCGTCAACTGCCTGATCAAACGGGTGGAGGTCTACCGGGACTATAAACTGCACGTTGACTTCAATATTGACTTTGACCAGTTCAACGGCGGTTTGGACATCGTGACCTTTGCCGCATAAAAGCAAAGCCTATCTCCAACAGAAGATAGGCAAAAGAAAAACTTGCCTTGAAGCAAGACAAGTTATCTAAGAATACCCAGCGCATCCTACCGGGCAAGAACGGGTAAGATGTGGCACCACGCCAGTATCCGTGGCATTGTCTGTAATCTCACCTATACGGGCGTCCTGCGGTGTGGGGAAAGCCGCTCCCAAGAGCTGCCCCATCTGCAAATCATTTCGCCGGAGCTGTTTGAAGCAGCCCAGCATATCCGTACTTCCCGGGCCAACAGCGCCGAACAGGAACGCCATATCCCGCTGAACACCCGGGGCAACTCCCTTTTGGCAGGGAATGTGTATTGCGGTCATTGTGGGGCAAGGCTGTCCCTCACCACCAACGGCAAGGCTTATCCCTGCAAGGAAGATCCCAATCGGGTGGTGAAGCGTGTGCGGTATGTCTGCTACGGGAAAACCCGCAAGCAGACCGACTGTGACGGTCAGACGGGCTACACGGCCCATATCCTTGACGGCATCATTGATAAGCTGGTGCGCCAGATCTTTGAGCGCATGAAGGCAATCCCCCAAAGCGATATAGTCAATATCCGCTACCGGGAAAAAATGGAGGAACGGAAAAGCCTGCTCCATAGCGTCCGGGCGGAATACTCCAAGGCCGCTGCTGACCTTGAAACGCTGAAAGGCGAGGTTATCAAGACCATCCGTGGGGAGAGCACCTTTTCCAAGGAGCTGTTAAGCTCTCTGATTGCCGAGGCCGAGGCCAAATGCCAGGAGCTTCAAGAGAACATGGAAAAGGCACAGGCGGCCTATGACGAAGGGAAAACGGTGCTTGCTTCGCTGAACGCCCAATATGACGATATAATCTCATGGGCGGAAATGTACGACACGGCCAGCCTGGAGGCAAAGAAAATGATCGTCAACTGCCTGATCCGCCGGGTGGAGGTCTATCGGGGCTATAAGCTGCACATTGATTTCAACATTGATTTTACGCAATTCAGCCTGGGACTGGACATCGTAGAAATCGCCGCATGAAAACAAAACCTCGCTTCCTTTCGGAAGCGAGGAAAAGTTCTTTCCCTTGAGATGGTGGAGATAAGCGGGATCGAACCGCTGACCTCTTGAATGCCATTCAAGCGCTCTCCCAGCTGAGCTATACCCCCAGATGTGGGAAAGAACGTTTATTTAGTTTTGTTGAGGGGTGCTGTTACACGCTTGTACCGCGCTCCCAGCTGAGCTATACCCCCAAATGAAAGAGAGTGACGATATGAAACTGTAAGTGGTGGAGATAAGCGGGATCGAACCGCTGACCTCTTGAATGCCATTCAAGCGCTCTCCCAGCTGAGCTATACCCCCATATGAGTTCTGACCGGAATCGTGATGTCCCGTACAGAACGGATGTTATTCTACCATCGACTTCCGGGAATGTCAAGGGCTTTTTCAGATTTTTTTGGAGAAAGTTGTTTTGAGATTAAAGATTTGATTATCAAAGAAAATTGTGCAAGTTCACGATTGACATTTTCCGGGAATCTGGTAGAATTACGCTTAAATTATTTTAGTTAAAAAAATTTAATTAAAATAATAGAATTGAGAGCCCGCCCCTTGCGGGCGAAAGGAGAACGCGACGATGTTTGAACAGGTGAGAGATGTTATTGTGGATACCCTGAGCTGCGATTTGGAGGCCGTCACCATGGACGCCCGTCTGGTGGAGGATCTGGAGGCTGACTCTCTGGACGCCGTGGAGCTGAACATGGCTCTGGAGGAGGCCCTGGGCTTCGCCATCGATGACGAGGAGCTTCAGAACATGAAGACGGTGGGCGACATCGTCCGCTATCTGGAAGCTCATCAGGAGTAAGCCATGGAGCTTTCTGATATCCTGGCCCTGCTGGACCACTTTGACGCCTCCTCTGCCGCCTCTATGAAGCTGCGGCTGGGCGATCTGCGCCTGGAGCTAAACAAAAACGCCGCCCCCGCGGCTGTGGCTCCCGCGGCGGTTCCCGTGGTCGCTGCCCCTGCGGCTGTTGCCGCGCCTTTCCCCACCGCCGAGGCACCCAAGGCCCAGGCTGAGGGCACCACTGTGAAGGCGCCCCTGGTGGGCACCTTCTATGCCGCCTCCGCCCCCGGCGAGGCCCCCTTTGTCTCTGTAGGAGATACGGTGAAGAAGGGCCAGACCCTCTGTGTACTGGAGGCCATGAAGATGATGAGCGAGGTCCCCGCCCCCTGTGACTGTGTGATCCTGGAGATCCTGGCCAAGGACGGCGACCTGGTGGGCTTTGACGCCCCGCTCTTCCAAATCAGGGAGTTGTAAGCTATGTTCCATCGCATCCTGATCGCCAACCGGGGCGAGATCGCCGTGCGCATCATCCGCTCCTGCCGTGAAATGGAGATCGAGACGGTGGCGGTGTACTCCACCGCCGACGCCGACGCCCTCCATGTGAAGCTGGCTACCCGGGCGGTGTGCATCGGCCCCGCCAAAGCGGGGGAGAGCTACCTCAACATGTCCGCCATCCTCACAGCCGCTCTGGAGACCGGCTGTGACGCCATCCACCCCGGGTACGGCTTCCTCTCCGAAAACGCGGAGTTCGCCGACCTGTGTCAGCAGTGCGGATTGAAGTTCATCGGCCCCTCCGGAGACGTGATCCGGAAGATGGGCAACAAATCCGCCGCCCGGGACCTGATGCGCGCAAACGGCGTGCCTGTGGTGCCCGGCTCCGACGGCCCCGTCGCCAGCGCCGAGGAGGCCCTGGAGATCGCCGAGGCCATCGGCTATCCCGTCCTCATCAAGGCCAGCGCCGGCGGCGGCGGCCGCGGCATGCGCCGGGTGGACGCCGCTGAGGACCTGCCGGCCCTCTACGCCTCCGCCCAGGCGGAGGCTGTGGCCTGCTTCGGGGACGGGGAGCTCTATGTGGAAAAGCTGATCCTCAGCCCCCGCCACATCGAGTTCCAGATCCTGACCGACGGCCAGGGCAACGTGGTCCATCTGGGGGAGCGTGACTGCTCCATTCAGCGCCGCAACCAGAAGCTGATGGAGGAATCCCCCTCCAAGGCCCTGAGCGCCGAGCTGCGTGAGGCCATGGGCGACGCGGCGGTGCGGGCGGCCCAGGCCGCCGGCTATCAGAGCGCCGGCACCGTGGAGTTTGTGCTGGACCACGACGGAAATTTCTATTTTATTGAGATGAACACCAGGATTCAGGTGGAGCATCCGGTCACCGAGTTCGTCACCGGGCTGGACCTCATCCGGGAGCAGATCCGCATCGCGGCGGGGCTCTCGCTGTCGGTCCGGCAGGAGGACGTCCGGCAGACCGGCTGGGCCATGGAGTGCCGCATCAACGCCGAGGACCCCACCCAGGGCTTCCACCCCTCTCCCGGCAAGGTGGAGTTCCTGCACCTGCCCGGCGGACCCGGCGTCCGGGTGGACACCGCCCTCTTCAACGGCAGTGAGCTCTCCCCCTGGTATGACTCCCTGGCGGCCAAGGTGGTGGTGTACGCCCCCACCCGCCTGGAGGCCATCCGCAAGATGCGCCGGGCTCTGGAGGAGCTCATCATCGAGGGCTTCCCCACCACGGCGGATCTGTGCCACCTGATCCTGTACCAGCCCGACTTCGTGAAGGGCAGATATGATACCGGCTTCTTGGAGCAGCACATGGATGAGCTGCTCAAGTGGGACTGTGAGGGCAATCAATGAGAGATTCCTTTCGCCAGCGGCGGGAGCGGATGATCCAGCTCAAAACCCGACGCGAGGGTAAAGAGACGGACATCCCCCGCAAGCACATCACCAAGGCGGTCTTTGGAAAGTGTCCCGACTGCGGGGCAATGGTGCCCAAGACCGAACTGGCCCGCACTCTGTACGTATGCCCCAAGTGCGGCTACCACCACCCGGTGGGAGCCTATCTGCGGCTGAGCATGCTCCTGGACTCCAAGAGCTTCCGGGAGCTGGACGAGAAACTCACCGCGCCCAACGCGTTGAAATTCCCCGGCTATGATGACAAGCTCCAGACGGCCCGGAAGAACACCGGCCTCACCGAGGGCGTGGTCACCGCCCGGGGTAAGATCGACGGCCGTCTGGCCGTCTTTGCCGTGCTGGACAGCCGTTTCCTCATGGGCAGCATGGGCGCGGCGGTGGGGGAGAAGATCACCCGGGCTGTGGAGTATGCCGACCGGGCAAACCTGCCCCTCATCATCTTTTCCGCCAGCGGCGGCGCCCGGATGCAGGAGGGAATTTTGTCCCTCATGCAGATGGCCAAGACCAGCGCTGCCCTGGAGCGGTTCAGCGAGCACGGCGGCCTTTATATCTCCGTGCTCACCCACCCCACCACCGGCGGCGTTACCGCCTCCTTCGCCTCCCTTGGGGATGTGACCCTGGCCGAGCCCGGCGCGCTCATCGGCTTCGCCGGGCCCCGGGTCATCGAGCAGACCATTGGGCAGAAGCTGCCCGAGGGCTTCCAGCGCTCCGAGTACCTGGAGGAGCATGGCTTCGTGGACCAGATCGTCCCCCGGAGCCAGATGAAGGAGACCCTTTCCCTTCTGCTGAGACTCCATGAGAAACGGGGTGAGGACCATGGCTGAGATCACCGCGGCTGAGCGTGTGGCCCTGGCCCGCCACGCCGGACGGCCCGGCACGGCGGACTACATCTCCGCGCTGTTTACCGACTTTTTTGAGTTCAAGGGGGACCGGCAGTGCCGGGAGGACCCCGCCATCCTGGGTGGCGTGGCCCTCTATAAGGGCCACCCGGTCACCGTCATCGGACACCGGAAGGGCAAGACCCTTCAGGAGAATATGACCTGCAACTTTGGTATGCCCGGCCCCGAGGGCTACCGGAAGGCCCAGCGCCTCATGCGCCAGGCCCAGAAGTTCCGCCGGCCGGTCATCACCTTTGTGGATACCCCCGGCGCCTACCCCGGCCTGGAGGCCGAGGCCCGGGGACAGGGGGAGGCCATCGCCTCCACCCTGGCCCTCATGAGCTCCCTGGACGTGCCGGTGGTCACCATCGTCACCGGTGAGGGCGGCAGCGGCGGGGCCCTGGCTCTGGCTGTGGCCAACCGGGTGCTCATGTTGGAAAACGCCGTCTACCCCGTCCTCTCTCCGGAGGGCTTCGCCTCCATCCTGTGGAAGGACTCCAGCCGCTCTGGTGAGGCGGCCGGGATCATGAAGCTCACCGCCCGGGACCTGGTGGAGCTGGGCGTCGCCGACGAGGTCATCCCGGAGCCGCAGGGAGGGGCCCATGAGAATCCCCAGGCCGTCTTTGTGGCGGTGGACCGGGCCCTGCCCCACGCCCTGGACCGGGTGGTCCGGGAGGGGGACTTCGCCCAGCGGCGCTATGAAAAATTCCGAGGGATGGGCACGCCCCGATCCCGGAAGGAGGGGCTATGAAGGGATTGAAAATCGTGTCCACCGGCCGGGCCCTGCCCGCCAAGGTGGTCACCAATGACGATATGAGCAAGCTGGTGGAGACCAGCGACGAGTGGATCGCCACTCGTACCGGTATCCGTACCCGGCACTTCTGCGAGGGTGAGAAGCAGTCCGACCTGGCCGAGCAGGCGGCCCGGAGGGCGCTGGAGCATGGGAAGATAGACCCCAAAGACCTGTGTGCCTGCATCGTGGCCACCGTCACCCCCGACCACTCCGCCCCCACCAGCGCCTGCCTGCTGCAGCAGCGGTTGGGCCTCCCCGAGGACATCCCCTGTTTTGACATGAACGTGGGCTGCACCGGCTTTATTTACGCACTCCAGGTGGCCAGGGGCTTCCTGCTCCAGAGCGGACGGCCCCACGCCCTAGTTATCGGGGCGGAGTCCCTCAGCCGCATCACCGATTTCACCGACCGCGGGACCTGCGTCCTCTTCGGGGATGGCGCCGGCGCGGCGGTGGTGAAGCTGGAGGAGGACAGCCTCTATGCCTGCACCCTGGGCGCCCGGGGAGACGCTGAGGCCATCTTCATCGAAGGACCCGGCTCCGAGCGGCCCTACATCCACATGGACGGTCAGAAGGTATTCCGCTTTGCCGTGGAGGCAGTGCCCCACTGTATCCACGTCCTGCTGGAGGAGACCGGCTTGTCCCTGGAGGACATCGACTGGTTCGTCCCCCACCAGGCCAACAAGCGCATCATCGACCACGTGGCCAAGAAGCTGAAGGTGCCCAATGAGAAGTTCTACCAGAACATGATGCACTACGGAAACACCTCGGCGGCCAGCATCCCCATCGCCCTGGACGAGATGGCGGAGCAGGGCCTGTTAAAGCAGGGCCAGAAGATTCTGTGCGTGGGCTTCGGCGCCGGCCTCACCTGGGGTGGCGCTCTGCTGGAGTGGTAAGAGCCGTCCGGCACCATACGGCGATGGAAACGCCGCCACCAAGAGAATAAGGATGGATATCATCATGAAACTGAACGAGATCCTGGGGACGGAGTTCCCCATCATTCAGGGCGGCATGGCCAACATCGCCACCGGTGAGTTTGCCGCCGCCGTCTCCAACGCCGGAGCCATGGGCCTCATCGGCGCGGGCGGCATGAATGCCGACACTTTCCGGGAGAACATCCGCAAGTGCCGCACCCTCACCGACAAGCCCTTCGGTGTGAACATCATGCTCATGCATCCCCAGGCCAAGGAGATGGCCCAGATCGCCGCCGAGGAGAAGGTCCCCTTCATCACCACCGGCGCCGGCAACCCCGCCTCCTTCATCCCCATGTGGAAGGAGGCCGGAGCTAAGGTCTTCCCCGTGGTCTCCGTGGTGGCCCTGGCCAAGCTGGTGGCCCGGGCCGGCGCCGACGGCGTCATCGCCGAGGGTACCGAGTCCGGCGGCCATGTGGGTGAGCTCACCACCATGGCCCTGGTCCCCCAGGTCTGCGACGCGGTGGACCTGCCCGTGGTGGCCGCCGGTGGCATCGCTGACAGCCGCCAGCTGGTGGCCGCCTTTGCCCTGGGTGCCTGCGGCGCCCAGGTGGGCACCTGCCTGCTGGTCAGCCAGGAGTGCCCCATCCACGAAAACTACAAGGAGGCCGTCATTAAGGCCAAGGACAGCGGTACTGTGGTCACCGGCCGCATCGGCGGCACCCCCGTCCGTATCCTGAAAAACCCCATGGCCAAGGCCTACATTGCCAAGGAGAAGGAGGGAGCCGACAAGATGGAGCTGGAGCAGTTCACCCTGGGCTCCCTCCGCCGGGCCGTCTTCGACGGCGACACCAAGAACGGCAGCCTCATGGCCGGTCAGGTGGCCGGTATGCTCCATGAGATCCGCCCCGTCCGGGCCATCCTGGAGGACCTGTGCGGCGGCTGCAAGTCCGTGCTGGACCGCATCGAGAAGGAGGGCTTTTGATGAAACTGGCCTTCCTTTACGCCGGTCAGGGCACCCAGCACGTGGGCATGGGCAGGGACCTCTATGAGACCTACCCCGCCTTCCGGGCGGTGCTGGACGCCGCCAAGGTGGACTTTGACCTCAAAAAGCTGTGCTTTGAGGGTCCCGAGGAGACCCTGAGCCAGACCCAGTACACCCAGCCCTGCATGGTGGCCTTCGCCGCAGGCGTCACCGCCGTCCTCTATGAAAAGGGCGTCCGTCCCGCCATGGCCGCCGGCCTGAGCCTGGGCGAGTACTCCGCCCTGTGTGCCGCCGGGGTCCTCACCCCGGAGCAGGCCATCGAGCTGGTGGCTTTCCGGGGCAAGGCTATGGCAGGCGCCGTGAAGGACCGGCCCAGTGCCATGGCCGCCGTTCTCATGCTGGGCCGTGAGGAGCTCCAGAAGTGCTGTGACGCCGCCTCCCACCTGGGGGTGGCCGAGATCGCCAATCTCAACTGCCCCGAACAGATCGTCATCGGCGGCGACGCCGCCGCCGTGGAGGAGGCCGGCCGTCTGGCCAAGGAGGCCGGTGCCAAGCGGGTCATGCCCCTGAAGGTGAGCGGACCCTTCCACACCTCTCTGATGGCCCCAGCCGGGGATGCCCTGGAGGAGCGGTTCCGGAGCGAGAGCTTCAACACCATGAATTTCCCTGTCCTCTTCAACTGCAGGGGCGACGTGATGGGCCAGGGAGACACCATCCCCGGTCTGCTGGTCAAGCAGGTCCAGAGCAGCGTCCATATGGAGGACACCATCCGCAACATGGCCGCCCACGGGGTGGATACCATCCTGGAGATCGGCCCGGGCAAGGCCCTGAGCGGCTTTGTCAAGAAGACGGACAAGAGCATCACCACCTACGCCGTGGAGACGGCGGAGGACCTGGAGGCGGCGGTGGCCGCCCTGAAAGGAGCGTAAAAGATGAGCTTACAGGGTAAATGCGCCCTGGTCACCGGCGGCAGCCGAGGCATCGGCCGGGCGGTCTGCCTGGAGCTGGCCCGTCAGGGCGCCCGGGTTGCCGTGAACTACGCCGGCAACGCCGCCGCCGCCGAGGAGACAGTGAAAGCCTGTGCCGCCCTGGGGGCGGAGGCCTTCGCCATCCAGGCCGACGTGGCCGACGCCGCCGCTACCGAGGCCATGGTGAAGGAGGTCCTCTCCCGCTTCGGCCGGCTGGACATCCTGGTCAACAACGCCGGCGTCACCCGGGACGGCCTCATGCCCATGATGAAGGAGGCCGACTGGGACGCCGTGCTGGACACCAACCTGAAGGGTGCCTTCCACTGCATGAAGGCGGTCTACCGGCCCATGATGAAGCAGAAGTACGGCCGGATCGTCAACCTCTCCAGCATCGTGGGCCTCCGGGGCAACGCCGGCCAGGCCAACTACGCCGCCAGCAAGGCCGGCCTCATCGGCCTCACCAAGTCCATGGCCAAGGAGTTGGCCGCCCGGAATGTCACCGTCAACGCGGTGGCCCCCGGCTTCATCGACACCGATATGACGGCCGCCCTGCCTGAGAAGGCCCGGGAGGCCATGCTGACCACCATTCCCATGGGACGGCTGGGCCAGGCCGAGGATGTGGCCAAGGCCGTGGCCTTCTTCGCCGGGGACGACTCCGCCTACGTCACGGGCCAGGTCCTGTGCGTGGACGGCGGCATGGCGGTCTAAAGGAGGAGACAGAGATGGAAAAAAGACGGGTAGTCATCACCGGCCTGGGAGCCGTTACTCCTGTGGGCCTGACCGCCGCCGAGAGCTGGGAGGCCGTGAAGGCCGGCAAGTGCGGCATCGGCCCCATCACCCTCTATGACGCCTCCAACATGAAGGCCAAGCTGGCCGGCGAGGTCAAGGGCTTCGACCCGGCCAACTACATGGAGAAGCGTGAGGCCCGGAAGGTGGACCGCTTTGCCCAGTTCGCCCTGGCCGCCGCCCAGGAGGCGGTGGAGCAGAGCGGCCTGGACTTCGCCAAGGAGGACCCCTACCGCTGCGCCATCATCATGTCTGCCGGCATCGGCGGCCTCATCACCCTCCAGAACGAGTGTGTGAAGGGGTCTCAGAAGGGATTTGACAAGATCTCTCCCTTCTTTATCCCCATGGCCATCGGCAACATGGCCTCTGCCCACATCGCCATCAAGTACGGCCTGAAGGGCATGGCCACCTGCCCCACCACCGCCTGCGCCGGCGGCACCAACGCCGTGGGCGACGCTCTGCGGCAGGTCCGGGACGGCTACGCCGATGTGGTCCTGTGCGGCGGTGCTGAGGCCGTGGTCACCGAGCTGGCTATGGGCGGCTTCACCTCCATGCACGCCCTCCACACCGGAGACGATCCCGCCGCCGCCTCCATCCCCTTTGACGCCCGCCGCAGCGGCTTCGTCATGGGCGAGGGCGCCGGCGTGCTGGTCCTGGAGGAGCTGGCACACGCCCAGGCCCGGGGCGCCAAGATCCTGGGCGAGGTGGTCGGCTACGGCGCCACCTGCGACGCCTACCACATCACCGCCCCTGCCCCCGGCGGAGAGGGCGGCGCCAAGGCCATGTCTCTGGCCCTGGAAGACGCCGGTGTGGCGCCGGAGGAGGTGGGTTACATCAACGCCCACGGCACCTCCACCCCCATGAACGACTCCTGTGAGACCCAGGCCATCAAGACGGCCTTCGGCGACCATGCCTACCACCTGGCAGTGAGCTCCACCAAGTCCATGACCGGCCACATGCTGGGCGCCGCCGGCGCCGTGGAGGCTGTGTTTACCGCCCAGTCCCTGATGGACGGCTTCCTGCCCGCCACCATCGGCTACCAGGAGCCCGACCCAGAGTGCGACCTGGATGTGGTGCCCAATGTGGGCCGCAGCGCCGATATCAAATACGCCATGTCCAACTCCCTGGGCTTTGGCGGCCACAACGCCAGCATCCTGCTGAAGAAGTGGGAGGGCTGAACCGATGGAGCTGAACATTGAGCAGATCCAGGAGATCATCCCCCACCGCCCACCCTTCCTGCTGGTGGATAAGATCACCGACTATGTCCCCGGCGAGTGGGCCAAGGGTATCAAGGCCGTTACTGTCAACGAGCCCTTCTTCACCGGCCACTTCCCCCAGTACAAGGTGATGCCCGGCGTGCTCATCATTGAGGCTCTGGCCCAGGTGGGCGCCGTGGCCATCCTCTCTTTGCCGGAGAACAAGGGGAAGCTGGCCTTCTTCGGCGGCATCAAAAACGTCAGATTCAAAAAGCAGGTCCGCCCCGGCGATGTGCTGGAGCTCTCCTGTGAGCTCATCGAGCGCCGTGGGCCTGTGGGCTTCGGCAAGGCAGTGGCCAAGGTGGACGGAAAGGTGGCCGCCCAGGGTGAGCTCACCTTCGCCGTAGGCGACTGACCCATTGCCAAAACGGCAGATTTCAGGTACGATAATAGAGAAAAGGCCGGCGTAAGCAGAGGCTGTACGTGCGGACACCGTCGTTTTGGAGGGGAACAGTATGCTGGAACAGGCGTTCAACGAAGTGTATACCAAATTCAAGCTCCATTTCTACCGCTCGGTGTTCGGGCGGTTCCAGAAGCGGGAGGCCAGCCTTACCACCGTGGAGACCTTCTGCATGGAGATCATCATGGCCCTGGGAAAGCCCACCGTCAATGAGTTTTCCAGTTTTGTGGGCATCTCCGCCCCTAATGCCGCCTACAAGATCAACAATCTGATCCAGAAGGGCTATGTCCGCAAGGAGCAGTCCGAGACGGACAAGCGGGAATACCACCTGGTGGTGACCCAGAAGTATATCGACTACTACAACATCAGCTACGGCTACCTGAGCACGGTGATGGACCGGATCAAGGCCCGCTTCCCGGCGGAGGATGTGGCCAAGATTGAGGAGATGCTGGACATCATTTCCGACGAGCTCATGCCTGAGATCCCGCTGCCCAAACACACTTGATAAGAAATGGACCCCTCCGGCACGTGCCGGAGGGGTCCATTTTTTACATGCCCATATGCTGGGTCATGTTCTCGGCGGCGTCCTCCATGGCCCGGATGGCCTTCTTGGCGGTGGCCTTCATGGTCTTCTTCTGCCACATGCGGCATGGCCGACAAGCGGCCAGGGAGTCCCGGGGCCGTTATCTGCCCCGGCCATGCAGGGAGAGGTAGCGGCAGGGTGGCCACAGGGGCGGGCGGAGCATGGCCGGCCTATGGCCGCCCATGATAAGGACTCGCCGCCGACGTGGTCCCGGCCTGCTCCATGCCGGCCTGGCGCCGCCGTACAGGCCGCCGCCGTGGGCCAGGGTGCCAGGAGCCGGCGCCTGTCCCTGGCCGCCCTGGGACCGCCTGGAGGCGCTGGAGCCGCCCTCCCGGGCAGTCCGCCGGCGGGGCTGCTGTTGGCCTGCATCCGGGCCGCCTCCTTTCGATGGGTGGGAGCATAGCACGGCAGTCAAGGCCAAGGCGAGCGGGCCAGAGGCCCGGCCTTGACAGCCGTGCCCACGGTGAGGTATATCGAAAGGAGGCATCCCGTATGATTTCGGCCAACATCAGCAAGAAAACCCGCCGGGCGGTCTATGCCCGGGACGGCTACGCCTGCGCCCTGTGCGACTCCACCAAGTATCTCCAGGTCCACCATTGCGTCAAGCGGTCCCAGGGCGGCACAGACAGCATGCAAAACCTCATCTGTCTGTGCGCAGACTGCCACGCCCTGGCCCACGGCATCGACCTCCGGGGCGTGGAGATGACCCAGGCCGACATGGAGCAGGCAATCACCGAGTACCTGGCGGACTACTACGCTCCGGATTGGAACCCCTGGGGGAAGGAGGGGCCATAAGCCCCTCCCCTCCAGGGCGGGCACTAGAACATGCGTTCGACAAGCGAAGGGTGTGCAGGATATTGTGGAAAACCGCCAGTTTTTCATATTCCAAGAAACTGACGTACCGACGGAAGGAGGGGCGGAGTGACCAGGGAAGAAGCCAGATTGGACCGTTTCAAGGCCGGGATAGCGGCCATGAGCGCCGCCGAGCGGGAGGCGCTGGAGGCGGCTATGCTTACGGCCAGGGCCATTCCTGAAGGGAAGGGCGTGAGCATCATTGAGCAACTGGTGGAGATGGCCGCTGCCAGGGCCAGGGCGGAGGCCAGACACAAGAGCGATGCTCAGACGGACCGGAGGCGCCGCCGGCTGGTGGGAGCACGGCTGCCCAAGCACCAGGCGGACCGGTGCCGGGCATGCGCAAAGCTGGAGGGGGAGTCGGTGTACCGGTTCGTATGCTCAGCCCTGGAGCGGGCATGCTCGGAGGTGGAGGCCAGGCACCGGCGTGGTCCAGATAGTGGCGCCGTGGGGCCGTGACGGGCTGTGTGCTGCTTGCCGGCAGCCGGTGGGCGTCACGACTGGGTTTTAGCGGTGCCCGCCCTCGCCGGCCTGGTTGCTTGCCGGGGCGCCGGCGTTCCCGGCCCTGGCGGCCCTGGCCCGGCTCTCGTGGCTTCGTGGTGGGCGTCCTGGGCCTGGCCTCGTCCTTCAGGTGCCGGGCCAGGCTGCGGGGCCTTGCGGGGGTCGGCCCCTTGGGCTGCCGCCGCCGCCGGCCTCCCTCTCGTGGCCCTCCTCTGCCTTCGGTGCGTCCTGCTTTCGGTGGGCGGTGCTGCTGCGGCGGCGGGGGCCGGTCCCGGCCCGGGCTGCGGCTCAGACAGCGGGCCGCTCGGGCCTCAGCCGGCCCGGACGGCCCGAACTCGCCTCCGCTCCGGTCCGGGGCCGGCGCCCCGCCCAATCGGGTGGTGCCGGCTCGTGGCGTGGCCGCAGGGGCGGGAAAAAGACGCTCCCCCCACCGTATGGAACGGTGGGGGGAGAGAGTTACATGCCCATATGCTGGGTCATGTTCTCGGCGGCGTCCTCCATGGCCCGGATGGCCTTCTTGGCGGTGGCCTTCATGGTCTTCTTCTGCCACATGCGGCATGGCCGACAAGCGGCCAGGGAGTCCCGGGGCCGTTATCTGCCCCGGCCATGCAGGGAGAGGTAGCGGCAGGGTGGCCGCAGGGGCGGGCGGAGCATGGCCGGCCTATGGCCGCCCATGATAAGGACTCGCCGCCGACGTGGTCCCGGCCTGCTCCATGCCGGCCTGGCGCCGCCGTACAGGCCGCCGCCGTGGGCCAGGGTGCCAGGAGCCGGCGCCTGTCCCTGGCCGCCCTGGGACCGCCTGGAGGCGCT
>NZ_LR130817.1:80701-1805129 GCF_900626145.1 Intestinimonas timonensis
CGACTGTGAGAAAGCAGATCGGCAAGACAACCTATATCGTCCGTGTGCATTTCAGCGAGACCGCCAAGGAGACAATGGAGGACAAAATCAAGCGTCTGCTCCGTGAGGAAGTCCGCAAAATGTGACTTCTTTTTGAATTTGATGAAAAAGTCCTTGACTTTTCGTCTCTGGCAAAACAGCCAAGTCGATTTTGATTAGCTGCGGAGCCCGGCTGGCCCCCTTTGACATAGCGGAGCTTCGGGAGATTATGAGCTATGACGAGCTGGAGCTTGACAAGCTCGGGGATGAGAAAACGGCCCTGTTCTTTCTGATAAGCGATACAGACACCACCTACAACTTTATCGTGGCCCTTGCCTTTTCGCAGATGTTCAACCTTCTGTGTGAACGGGCCGACAACAAATACGGAGGCCGCCTGCCCCATCATGTGCGGGTGCTGTGGGACGAGGCGGCCAACACCGGACAGGTGCCGGGACTGGAAAAAATCGTGGCTGTCATTCGGTCAAGAGAAGTCAGTCTGACCCTCTTTTATCAGGCCATGAGCCAGTGCAAGGCCCTGTATAAAGACAACGCCGAAACCATCATGGGCAACATGGACAGCATTGTGTTTCTGGGAGGCCGTGAAGCGTCCACCCTAAAGGACATATCGGAAAACTGGCTGGGCAAGGCCACCATCTCCATGCAGACAGACAGCCGCACAAGGGGCCAGTCGGAAAGCTACGGGCTCAACACCCAGCGACTGGGCCGGGAGCTTTTGACCACCAGCGAGATCACCACCATGCCCGGAAACAAGTGCCTGTTACAGCTTCGGGGCCTGCCCCCATTCTTTTCGCCCAAGTATGATTTGAAGCAGCACCCCAACTACCGCTACACAGCGGAATATGACAGTAAACGGAACGCCTTTCATCTGGAACGCCTGACTTCCCGGCGATTGAGACTAAAGCCCGAGGAAGAATACACGGTGTATGAGGTGGACGCCTCTGACGAGGACGCTGACATTCTCAATTATGACGATCTGGACAGCGCAGACGATTTCGTTTAACTGATAGATGGACTTCGGGCCAAGTTGGCCCGAGGTTCGCCGCCGCCTGAAAGGGCGGCTTTTTTGTTACCCACAATTCAATCTTTTTATCAAATGGAGGAAATGTATATGGAATTTTTCGCTTCTGCTGTTGACACTCTGAAGGTTCTGGTTATGGCTATCGGCTGCGGCCTCGGTGCGTGGGGTATCGTCAACCTGCTGGAAGGTTACGGCGCCGACAACCCTGCAAGCAAGAGCCAGGGCATGAAGCAGCTTATGGCTAATTAGATGTAACAAAAGCGAAGAAAGGAAAAGCACAATCCAGACGGAACCGGTGGTGCGGTCAAGAAATATTGTGGAAACACAAGATTTCTGCTATAATGAGTGCAGTACATTTGACGATGGAGAGAAAGGCGGGACGCCTATGCACATCAGCTATCAGCCGCTATGGAATACCCTAAAGGATCGCAGCATGAGGAAAGAGGACTTGCGGCTGGCCGCCGGTCTGACCACCAACATGATCGCCAACATGGGCAAGGGCAAGCATATCAGCATGGAAACGCTGACGAAGATTTGTGAAACCCTGAATTGTGGGATTTTGGATGTGATTGAGTTGAAACAGGACGAAAAAGATTCATAGGAGGAAACACAAGATATGGAGTATCAGGAAAATGTATTATGCTATGAAGATTATTGCCGACTGAGGGAAAGCGTTGGATGGACTAACTTTTCTAAAGAGCAGACACAGGCTGCATTGAGTAATAGCTTATATACCGTTGCAGTTTTTGAAAATAGTCAGGCTGTTGGGATGGGCAGATTGATAGGCGACGGTATGTATCTGGTAATAGCTGATATTGTAGTCAATCCTGTTTATCAAGGGAAAGGGATTGGAAGCAAAATTGTCAGTATGCTTATAGAATATACCACTAAGGAGCTGCCAGACGGAGGACGAACCAGTATCCAGTTGATTTCAGAAAAAGGAAAAGAGCCGTTTTATGAAAAACTGGGCTTCAAACGGATTCCGAATGACTTTTGCGGTTCTGGCATGAAAATGGTCATTCGCAAGTA
Source organism: Intestinimonas timonensis (assembly GCF_900626145.1). Taxonomy (GTDB): domain Bacteria; phylum Bacillota; class Clostridia; order Oscillospirales; family Oscillospiraceae; genus Intestinimonas; species Intestinimonas aquisgranensis. Next base: position 82,788 of record NZ_LR130817.1, read on the forward strand.
AAAAAAGAGAGTGGAAAATGGATAATTGGTTTACCATTGCGCAAATAGACCGTGATACATTCTCTATTAGTGAATACAAACACTGGGAAGAAACACATTGCTATCTATTATGTGGAGAAAAATGCGCTATTCTCATTGATACAGGCTTAGGCGTTTCTAATATCAGAAAAATTGTGGACAGTCTAACAGAACTGCCTGTTATGGCAATTACTACTCATGTTCATTGGGATCACATCGGCGGGCATAAGTATTTTGATAATATCGCTGTATATGAAGCGGAAAAGGACTGGTTATCAGTCAGGTTTCCGATACCGTTGCAAGTTGTAAAGAACAATTTAACAAGACTTCCTTGTAATTTTCCAAGAGATTTTGATATTAACGCCTATCAGATATTTCAAGGTATGCCACAAAGAATCTTGCAGGATGGAGATTTTCTGAATTTAGGCGGACGGGAAATTCAGGTTATTCACACGCCGGGACATTCTCCCGGACATTGTTGCTTTTACGAGCCAGAAAGAAATTACTTGTATTCCGGGGATTTGATATACAAAGGAAGCCTTGACGCATTTTACCCAACTACTGATCCGCAACTATTTTATCAATCTATAAGGCGGATACGGAAATACAAAATAAAAAAAGTGCTGCCCGGACACCATCAGTTGGATATTCCTGTTTCTTTGATTGCTGACATTGAAGCCGGATTTGCACAATTATCGAGAGCCGGAAAACTCAAACAGGGAAATGGATTGTTTAAGTTTCGGGATTTCCAAATTCATATATGATTCAAAACTGCCGTTGAGAGGGCAACCTGCCTTGCGGTCTTACATATATATATCAGAGTATAAAAACACCCTGCAAGATTTTTAGTCTTGCAGGGGTTAAATTTTGCAATTCACAATGTGAGAGGGTAGGTTGAACGATACACCATTTTTGGAGGGTCGTTCAACTACATTGGAAGATAATTTACACAAGGTAAGATTATCCCCATAATTATTATATTGTTAAACTTTATTAAAGTCAAATGCTTTTTACATTTTAGTCATCTGCAGGTTCTTGACCTTCTTTTTTAGGTTCTTCCCATTCTGATTTATGCTTTTCCCACCACTCAGGAAAATTTGGGTCTTTTGGAGAAAGGGTAGGTTTGATTGAACTAATATCAGTAACAAGCGATTCTCCATCTTCTTGTAATGAAAATGGTGTTAAATTAATATTTACCATTCCCAATTCATATAATTTAAGAAGATTATCTGCACTAGTTGTCCATTTTTTTCCATTATAATTCATAATTCCATATTCTAAAAGCATAAGACCTTCTTTTTTATGTGCGCCGTCTAATTGTCCTAATAGGTAAGATATATTTTTAGAATTTTGAGCAATTCTAATTTTACTAAATCTAACTAAATCTGAATCCTTACCTGATAGAGCCTTTTGCAATACTTGTGCATATGTAGTTGCTTCTCCTTCTTTTGCTAAACATCGATTAAATATTGCTTGTACATTTCCTTCGTTTAAATCTATTGGAAAAAATTGATTTTCTTTTTCTTTTGCTTTCTTATCAGCTCTTTCTAAATTAAATTTCATAGTTAATCTCCTTTATAAAAAACTAATTATAGTTTTATTAAAACCCTGTGAGGGTTAATAACCACTTATAAAATTGTAATTTTCAAATCACAATTTATATCATAGCATATTATAATTAAATAGTAAACTAAAATCATCCTATGCCTTAGTTTAATTGTAAATCAGTAAGTGTACATTATTCTGGACTATTGAATACAACAATGTAATTGTAATGCTCAACTCTCTTACTTCTCTACCAGTATATTAACCCATACAATTTTTTGCTATTTATAGTACTTTGAAAGATTGTATGTTGGTATGCTGAAAGTGATTGTAAGGTAACCCATATTTCACAAAATGATGATTTCTGAACGCAAGCACAACTCAAGCATAGTAACTGAATAATAAAAAGAGGTGATGCCATTCTATAATCAAATGACTTCACCTCTAGTTTTTCATCTCATTATGATAGTATTTATCCCAGAGCAGCTAGAACCTGCATGATGTAGCTTACTATCTTCAGAGCGATATTAGTAAAGATATTAATGTTGCCAGTCAGCAAGATAAACAGTACTACGGATACAATGATGTAAGCCCAAATTCTCTTGTCTAAATAAGCTGTCAATGGACTCTTGCCCTGGTTTACATTGCAGTTCTCAACAACATACACTGCTTCATCGGATACAAAGCGAAGTTTGATTCCACCGTTTGCACCGGGCTTAGTGTACTTAGGATCACCAGTCATTTTTGCATTTGCCCCCTTTCCCGAATTGATGGACAAAAAAACATTCGTTATAATGGAAAGGAAAGGGGACAAAGGAAATGGAAAACAAACGCAAAAAAGGGATAGCGCCGCCCCGGTACGACGAGGCGTTCAAGGCCGGAGCGATCCGGATGGTGACAGAACAGGGCCGTCCGAGCACAGAGGTTGCCAAGGAACTTGGTATCTGCATCGACACCCTGCGCAGCTGGCTGAAGGCCGCAGGCGTACAGGCAGGTCAGGCAGACCGCCAGAACCGGGACAGCCGCCGGACACGTGAGCTGGAAGCGGAGGTGCGTGCACTGCGCAAGCAGCTAGCAGAGAAAGATGAGGTTATTGACGTACTAAAAAATCCGTCGGCATACTTTCCAGACCATAGAGGACAAATATCGGTACATCAAGGCCGACCGTTCGGGAGTCTCTGTGGAGAAATTATGCCGCTTGCTGGAAATCTCCCGAAGCGGGTACTATGCCTGGCTTACACGCCGTCAAAGCCAGCGGGCACAGCACAATCAGGCGTTAACGAGAGAACTGGTATATTTGCATGAGAAATACCCCGCGTTGGGTCTGGACAGCCTATATCACATGTTGAAGGCTAGCAATTCCTGCTCACGCGGGAGGGTCCACCGGCTAATGAAAGCCGCCGGAATCCACTCCATGCGCAAAAAGGCCTACAAATCCGTTGAAGGAACATAATTCCCCCAACGGCAGTTTTTATTTCCACGACCTGCGCCGGAAGTTGATCCCCGAATGTTTTATCAGCGGCGATCTTTTGAACAGCCTTTTCAGGGTCGTTCTTTCCTCATCTGTGAGCCGCTTATATTTTAGCTGGAACGCCTTGCAGAAGATTTCCAGAAATTCCTGCACCCTATCGCCGGGGGATTGCATGGCCTTTCGGACTTCCTTTATCAGTTCATCGGCGGGAGTTGTATCCGGCGCACTCTCCATGTCGTTCTCATGGGCTTTGCGTATATCGTGAAGGATTGCGTCCCATGTTTTGTGTGTCACATGGCAGAAAAAATCTTCTTCCTCTATCTGACCGGCTTCCAGAATTTTCAGGGAACGGTCTGCGGCAGCTTCGGGATGTTCTTCCAGTATCATTGCCCTTACAGCGGCCAGCGTACTATTGATGTCATGGAACCGCATGGTAGCCATTCCGTCCACATAGATTTCTGCGTCAGCCATCAGCTCCGCAAATTTTTCGTGGGACATCATCTCGCACAGCAGCCGGGTATTGATTCGTCTGCTTTTCAGAAGCGCCACAGCTTCATCGGTCAAATGCAGTTCAGACAGCGGGGTGTTGATCTGTTCCCGGTTTTCTGTCCGGCAGAACAGATAGTCAATGGACACCTCATAAAAGTCTGCCAGTGTGATAAGGTTGCCGTGATTGATTTCCTTATTTCGGTTTTCTTCATTTTCATAGCTGGCTAAAGCAGATTTTGAAATGCCGGTCTTTTCCGCCAGTTCTTCCAGCTTCAGCCCCTTTTCCACCCGTAAATCTTTCAACCGTTCCTGCAAGGAAACATGGTCTTTCATCGGTTTGTCACTCCCTTTCCATGTGGTTTTCGAGAATATATAACCATTATACCATACCGTTCCGAAATCGTGGAAATTTTCGATTTTGGGGCGGTATTCCTACTTTCTGGACATACGGGAAAGGGTTCAAAAATGAGCTATGATTAAGTCAGTTCATCGATGGATTATTCCAATCGAATGACCGGCCTGATGGGATATGCTCCCCGGCGATGTAGCGCAACGACCTGCTGCAAGGAGTTGGAGGAACCTTGACCGCAGCGAGCGTACCAACGGGAACGAAACGCTGCTGTGAGATTCAGGGGCAGGAACGACATCAGGGAAACCCGGCAGAACTGACACCAAAACGCTACCCAAACACGACAAATCGGCAGGGTGTAGTCTGCCCCATCCGTGATACTATGGGGCTTTTCCAAGCGGCTCTATGGCCGTATTTTTCTTGAAAATCGCCCCGAAACATGACACCAAAAACCGCTATCCGCCCATCTCCACCGTTACGGCTGAAATGGGCGGATTTTCTATGATAGGAGGCACCATGCCGAGAATGAGCAAGAAACGGAAGTTGGAGCTGTCCTTCTTCCTCAATGACCGGGGGCGTGTGACCTACAACGACCTGTGCCGGAAGTGTCAGCATGAGTGCAAACAGAGCTTCCGGGCTGTCGTGATTGACTGCCCCCGTTACCTGTCCAAACGAGCCAAGCGAAAGGAGAAAACCGACTAAATGGATTTTGAATTTATGACCGCAGACACCGTTCTGCCGCCCTGTATGCCACTTCCCACCGCCATGCTGAGGCTGCCGGTCAGCAGTACCGCAAAGGTCATGTATGCCCGCCTGCTGGACGCCACCCTTGCGGGAGGTGCGGAGGATACCAACGGGATACTGTTTGTCCGTTTCCCCATTGTGAAGCTGGCAGCGGCCTTGTCCCGCAGTTCCGTGACCGTCAAGCGTTCCTTGAAAGAATTGGAGGATGCCGGACTGATCCTGCGGGTGCGCCGGGGTGTGGGAGAACCGAACCGTATTTACACGCTGCTCCCCAAGAAGGAGGGCTGCCGTGATGAATGAAAAGCTGGAAAAGCTCAACCGGGAGCTTGCCAAAGGCGAAGCCAGACTGCGGCGGGCGCAGCACGAAGAAAAAATACTGGAACACCAACTGAAACAACTTACCCGGAAGGAACGGACGCACCGGCTCTGTACCAGAGGAGCTATACTGGAAAGTTTCCTGACAAGGCCGGAAGTGCTGACGGACGACGATGTGATGGACATTCTGAAACAGGCATTTTCCCAAACTGGTATAAAGGAAACCGTTGCGGAGAGCGTGAAAAGTCGGGTAACCGGGAACCCCCTTACGAAGTAAGGGCGCAACTATACACCGGTCAAGCCGGTACGTTGCGCCCTGCCGGGGGCTTCCTGCGAAAAGCGGATAATTGACCCCAGCGTTCCGGCTCCTGTCAATCATCACAGGGGAAGCTACACTTCCCCTGCGCTGGCTGCCGCCAGCTACCCCTTTGTGGACTTGCCGCCCGGGAACATCTTGCGCTGCAAGCTGTTCCCGTCCAGCAAGTTTACAAAATCATCCTATACTTACCCAGCTGGATGAAGTATAATGAAAACAATGACAAATCGGAAATTTACGGGGGAAAACTAATTGAAAATTAAGAATAAGAAATGGTATATCTCCCTGGGATTTTGGGTGATATTTGAAGCTATAGCAGTAATTCTTTGGCTGACAAAGGACAATCTATTTTATTTGTTTAATTTCTCATATATAGGTACAGTAATAGCTATTGGATTGCTGCTCTTCCAGATAGAATATAAACATGCCAGACGCATAGTTCAACTATTCATCGGCCTATATATGGTTGTTTATCTGGGGCTGATCTGTAACGAGAATATGCAGATAGAGGGCTTTTGGTATTATCTGTTTACAGGGGTATTTGAAGCAGCGACAATACATTATGCAGTTGCAAAAATATTTGGTCCACTGATCTTTGGAAGAGGATGGTGTGGATATGCTTGTTGGACTGCAATGGTCTTGGATTTTCTTCCATACAAGATTCCACAGACTTCTCGCAAAAAGAAATTGGAGAGAATACGGTATTTTACTTTTATTGTATCTCTGATTTTTGTAGCCTTGCTGTTTTTATTTCAGGTGGGTAATCTTGAACGCATCATGTTCTGGTGTTTCCTGATTGGAAATATCCTTTATTATGCAATCGGAATTGCTCTTGCTTTTGCATTTAAGGATAACCGAGCGTTTTGCAAATATATCTGTCCAGTCACTGTATTCTTAAAACCTGCAAGCTATTTTTCTTTATTGCGTATCAAATGTGATGAGGAAAAATGTATATCATGCGGAAAGTGTAAAAGTGTGTGCCCAATGGATGTTGATGTAACAGATAATTCGAGAAAACGAAAAAATGGAACAGAATGCATTCTTTGCATGGAATGTGTAAAGAATTGTCCTAAAAAGGCACTGTAAAATCCCAGTTTTCCAATCTTTCCGTCATCGGTCCAACCTGACCCGAACTTTTAAAACTGAATAACCAGCCGCCCACCAACGGCACCACCGAGCAGGAAATCAGAAACGGTTTCCTGCTTTTCTTTTGCCCAAAATAAGGTGGCAAACCGCCACCCCATCCAATTAACCACAAGAAGGAGGAACCCGTTATGCCCTGTCCCCACCATGATATAAAAATCGTTCAGCGCAGCAACCGCCAGTCAGCCGTAGCCGCCGCAGCTTACCAGAGCGGCGAACGGCTGTTTTCCGAGTACGACCAGAAGCAGAAATACTATGCCGAGAAACGAGGAATTGTCCACACAGAAATCATGCTGCCGCCCCACGCCCCACCGGAGTACGCAGACCGCAACAACTTGTGGAACGCTGCCGAAGCCGTAGAAAAACAATGGAACTCCCAGCTTGCCCGCAGGATCGTACTTGCCATACCGAGGGAAATCCCCTCGGAGCAGCACGCCGACCTGATCCGGGACTATTGCCGGGAGTTTTTCGTTTCCAAAGGCATGATTGCCGATTTTGCCATTCACGATAAGGGGGACGGGAATCCCCACGCCCACATCCTGCTGACCATGCGGGCAATGGACGAAACCGGGAAATGGCTTCCCAAGAGCCGGAAGGTTTATGACCTTGACGAGAACGGCGAGCGTATCCGGTTCCCGTCCGGGAACTGGAAAAGCCACAAGGAGGATACTGTGGACTGGAACGACCAGAAATACGGCGAGATATGGCGGCAGGGCTGGGCGGCTGCCGCTAACCGCTATCTGGAAGCCAATGACTGCCCGGAGCGCCTTGACCTTCGTTCCTATGAGCGGCAGGGACTTGACAAAATTCCCACCGTCCACATGGGGCCAGCGGTCAGCCAGATGGAGAAACGAGGAATACAGACCAATATCGGCAACCTGAACCGGGACATTACCGCCGCCAACCGGCTCATGCAGTCCATCCGTCAGATGGTGCGCCACCTGAAAGGTTGGATTGCAGACCTGAAGGAGAAAAAGGCCGCCCTGCTGGAAGCCTTGCAGGAAGCGAAGGAACCCACCCTGCCGGAGCTGCTGGGCAAATATCTGGATTTGCGCCGGGAAGAGCGCACCGGCTGGACGAGCAAAGGCCAGCTCAAAGGCACCGTAAATGACTTCAACAAGGTAATGGACGCTATCCGCTATCTGCGGGAAAAGGAGCTGTCCACCGTGGAGAGTTTGGACGCCTATCTGGATACCGTCAGCGAGCAGGCCGTTTCCCTCCGGGCAGAGATGAAGCCGAAGGAAAAGCGCATGAAGGAGATCGACACCCTGCTTTCCCATATCGCCAACTTTGAAGCCCACAAGCCGGTTCATGCGGAATATGCCGCCATCCGGTTTAAGCAGCCAAAGGAACAGTTTGCCGCCGCCCATCGGGACGAGCTGGACGCCTACAATGCCGCTGTCCGCTATTTCAAGGTACATTTGGAGGGAACCAAGTACAGCACCAAAAAGCTGAACGAGGAACGGACGCTGCTTGCCGGAGAAGTGGCCGAGTACAGGGAACACCTGTCAACGGTACAGGAGGATGTGAAGATTCTCCGAGATGTGCGCCACTGGCTCAATCAGGTGCTTCCGTCCGAGCAGTACCGCCAGACCGCCGAGCCGGGCAAGAAACCGTCCATCCAGCAGGCAGTCAAAGGTCGGGCGCAGCGTATTCGGGAGGAACAGGCCGAGAAACGCCAGCAGCCCCACACAGAGAAAAAACAGGATATGGAACTTTAACAGACGCTTGCCATTTTCTTTTCGAGAATGACAGGCGCTTTTCTTATTTTCGGGAGGATTTAGTTGAATGTATTTGAAGCTGTCAAGCAGTCTGTTACCACCCAGCAGGCTGCCGAGCATTTCGGAATCCGGGTGGGACGAAACGGAATGTGCGTCTGTCCCTTCCATACCGACAAAAACCCAAGCATGAAGGTTGACCGGCGCTTTCACTGTTTCGGCTGTCAGGCAGACGGGGATGTGATCGACTTTGTTTCTCGTCTGGAAGCTGTCAGCCCAAAGGAAGCCGCCCTCATGCTGGCACAGGAGTTTTCTATCCCCTATGAGGACAAGGAGCCATCCCACAGCAGGAGCCAGAGGAAGCCCCGGCAGGAAACCCCGGAACAGCGGTTCCGCCGTATGGAACGGTACTGCTTCCGGGTGCTGTGCGACTATCGAAACCTGCTGCGCCACTGGAAACGGGACTATGCCCCCAACACACCAGACGAGGATTTCCACCCTTTGTTTGTGGAAGCCCTGCAAAAACAGGACTATGTGGACTATCTGCTGGATGTGCTGTTCTCCCCGGATATGGAGGAACGGGCAGCCTTTATCATCGACTGTGGAAAGGAAGTGAGCAATCTTGAAAGACGAATGGCAGAGCTTGCCGCCGGAGATACGGCAGGCCGCAGAACAGACCATGCAAGGAGCACCGCCGCCCCGGAGCGTTGAGGAAGTCAAAGCCATGCTGGAAAGCACCGAGAAAGGGGGCGTCCGCAACAGTATCCGCAACTGCCTGACCGTCTTTCAGAATGACCCGCTGCTTTCCGGGGCAATCGCCAAAAATCTGCTGACCGAGCGCACTGACATCATCAAGCCCATCGGCTACCACCGTACCGGCACCGCCATCACGGACACGGATATGAACTATCTACTCCTGTATCTGGAAGAAACCTATGGGCTGACCAGCGAAAAGAAGATTGCCGCCGCCATCGGGATCGTTGCCAACGAAAACGGTTATCACCCCATCCGGGACTATCTGAACGGCCTTTCATGGGACGGAACCGAGCGTATCCGTACCTGTCTGCACCACTTTTTAGGAGCCGACAGCGACCAGTACACCTATGAAGCCCTGCGGCTGTTCCTGCTGGGAGCCATCCACCGGGCATTTCATCCCGGCTGCAAGTTTGAGGTCATGCTCTGTCTGGTGGGCGGTCAGGGTGCCGGGAAATCTACCTTTTTCCGGCTGCTGGCCGTGAAAGACGAGTGGTTTTCCGATGACCTTCGCAAGCTGGACGATGACAATGTGTACCGCAAACTGCAAGGCCATTGGATTATTGAGATGTCGGAGATGATCGCTACCGCCAACGCCAAGAGCATTGAGGAAATCAAGTCTTTTTTGAGCCGACAGAAGGAGGTCTATAAAATCCCATACGAAACCCACCCGGAGGACAGGCTGCGGCAATGCGTGTTCGGCGGCACTTCCAATGCCCTGGACTTCCTGCCCCTTGACCGTTCCGGCAACCGGCGCTTTCTGCCGGTCATGGTGTACCCGGAACAGGCGGACGTTCATATTTTGGACGATGAAGCCGCTTCCAGAGCCTACATGGAGCAGCTATGGGCGGAAGCCATGACCATTTACCGCAGTGGGGATTTTAAGCTGTCTTTCAGCCCCGAAATGGTGCGCTATCTCAAAGAACACCAGCGGGATTTCATGCCGGAGGACACCAAGGCCGGGATGATCCATGCCTACCTTGACCGCTACACCGGCAGCATGGTGTGTTCCAAGCAGCTTTTCCGGGAAGCCCTGAACCACCCCTTTGACGAGCCGAAGCAATGGGAAATCCGGGAGGTCAACGACATTATGAACCATTGTGTCACAGGCTGGCACTACTTTTCCAATCCCCGGATGTTCCCGGAATACGGCAGGCAAAAGGGCTGGGAGCGTGAAGCCCCGGCAACGGATACCAGCAACGGAGCCGAAAAAATTCCGGAGGGATTTGTGGAGGTCACAGAGCAGATGGAGCTTCCTTTCTGAAAATCCCACCTCGTTGCCGACTTTGTTGCACTCCCGTTGCCGGGCTGGTTGCCGGGGAAAGCCCCGTAATTGCGGGCTTTTTCCCCTATCAGCAACCAAAGCAACAGAAAAATAAAAGAAAATATAAATTGTAACCAAACCGCCAGACAGAGATGGTTTTGAGGTTTTTTGAAGCCCGTTGCCGGACTTCGTTGCCGACCTTCTCCTTGTCTGGCTATTCTATTATGGAGGATAACTGCCTATGGCAAAAACGAAAACAGAGATTCATGTTACCACAGTTTTTGACGGTGAGCTGGACGCAGCGGATGTCTTTGTGAGCCTGATTGCCCAAAAATATGGGCAGAATACCGGGAAGGAAAATCTTGCGAAAACACAAGATTTAGGATATAATAAAGACGAGGTTCAGAAGAACCGTGTTCCGTCTGGATTGTGCGGGTAAACGGTTATGATGAACGGATATGAATACACAGGCATGGACGCAATTCTGGCGGGCAGCTTCCGGGTGGCCATCTATTGCAGGCTTTCCAAAGACGATGACCTTGACGGGGAGAGCGCCAGTATTGCCAACCAGCGGGATATGCTGGAAAGCTACTGCGAAAAGCAGGGATGGGAGGTTGTGGCAGTCTATCAGGACGATGGCTACACGGGGCTGAACATGGAGCGCCCCGACCTGAAACGGATGTTAAAAGCCATCGAGCGCAGGCAGATAAATCTTGTGATAACGAAAGATTTATCGAGGTTGGGTCGAAATTACTTGCAGACCGGCACACTGATCGAGGACTTCTTCCCCCGTCACGGCGTCCGCTATATCGCCATGAATGACGGTATCGACACCATGCGGGATAACAACGACATTGCGCCGTTCAAGAACATCCTGAACGAGATGTACAGCAAGGACATTTCCAAGAAGGTACATTCCTCGTATCTGCTGAAAGCCCAGCAAGGCCAGTTTACCGGCTGTGTGGCTCCCTTTGGGTATCGGAAAGACCCGGAGGACAAAAACCACCTGCTGGTGGACGAGGAAACCGCCCCTATTGTCCGGCAAATCTTCCTTTGGGCGCTGGAAGGACACGGCCCCAACTTCATCCGGCGCAGGCTGGAAGAACAAAAGGTGCCTTGCCCTACATGGTGGAACCGGGAACGGGGCTTCCGCAATGTCCGCACCAAATGGGAAAAGAAAGACCCGGAAAACGGGCGGTATATGTGGGATTTCTCCGTGATAAAGGACATCCTGATGAATCTCGTTTATACCGGGGCGATCGCTTCCCAAAAGAAGGACTACCGCTTCAAAATCGGCACCATTGGCGAGAAGAAGCCGCAGGACTGGATCGTGGTGGAGCAGCGGCACGAACCGTTGATTGACAGCAAAAGTTTTGCCATCGTGCAGGACAAGCTGAAATCCCGCCAGCGCCCCCGGCAGGACGGGGAAACCAGCCTGTTTGCCGGGCTTATCAAGTGCGGCGAGTGCGGCAAGTCGCTGACCATCCGCACCACCCACGCCAAGCACCCGCAGCAGATTTACGCCTGTAAGACCTATGGGGCGTTTGGCAAGAACCATTGCACCCAGCACCGGGTGGAGTACGACACCCTTTACCACCTTGTCCTGAACAAAATCCGGGAGTGTGCCAAGGCCGCCCTGACCGATGGGGAAGCCATTGCCGGGAAGCTGAGCAACACCTGCGAAGCCGAGCAGAAAGGCCAGCGGGAAGCGTTGGAGCGTTCCCTGACAAAAGACGAGGAACGGATTGAGGTGCTGGAAAAGATGGTGCTGCGGCTCTATGAGGACATGGTTGCCGGGCGGATCAGCGAAGCCAACTTCAATCTCATGCTGGACAAGACGCAGAAAGAACAGGCCGAGTTGAAAGAACGGGTTGCACAGGGGCGCAAGAAGCTGGCCGATGAAATGCGGCTGGCGATGGACGCCAAACAATGGGTGGACGCCATTCAGGAATATGCCGACATCACGGAGCTGGACGCAGCCACCTTAAACTGCCTGATTAAAGAAATCGTTGTCCATGAACACATCGACAGCGATAAAACACGACACATTTCTATCGAAATTCACTTCAATCTCAAACCCATCCCGGAGGTAGAACAGGTCAAGGGCTGACCTGTCCACGCCGGGGCAGTTCTAAAACAATTCCATATATTTTTTGACACGCCGCCGCCCGCCATCGAGCAAGGTTTTACTCTTAATTAGGGATAAAACAGCTCATGGCTGGCGGCGGTATCGTCCTGCTGGGTATGAACCTGATCCCTCTGCTGGCAAACCTGTTCTAATCTTCCCAAAGGAGTAAGCTATGCAAAGTATCTTCGACGCTATCACGGAATGGCTCAAAGGGCTGTTGGTCGAGGGTATCATGGGAAACCTCGGCGGGCTTTTTACCAATGTGAATGAGCAGGTCGGAGAGATTGCGGCGCAGGTAGGGACGACCCCGGCGGCATGGAACGCCGGGGTCTTTTCCATGATACGGCAGCTCTCCGAAACGGTCATCCTGCCTATCGCCGGGCTGGTGCTTACCTTCGTGATGACCTATGAGCTCATTCAAATGCTGATAGACCACAACAATCTACACAACTTCGACACATGGATCTTCTTCAAGTGGATTTTTAAGACCTTTGTTGCGGTGATGATACTGTCAAACACCTTCAACATCGTTATGGCGGTGTTCGATGTGTCCCAGCAGGTCATTCAGCAGTCGGCAGGCCTGATACAAGGTTCCACCGCCGTCACGCCGGATGTTCTGAACGATATGCAGACCCAGCTTGAAGCGATGGAGCTGGGGCCGCTCCTTGGTATCTTCCTGCAATCCTTCTTCGTGCAGTTCACCATGACGGCCTTAAACATCGTGATTTTCGTCATCGTCTACGGGCGTATGATTGAGATTTACCTAATGACGAGCCTTGCCCCCATTCCCTTTGCCACCAGCGTGAACCGGGAGGTCGGCCACATGGGCCACAACTATTTCAAGTCCCTGTTCGCTGTCGGTTTCCAAGGGATGCTCATTATGGTGTGCGTGGCGATCTACGCCGTGCTGGTGCAGAGTATCGCCACGGACGGCGATATGATGAACGCCATCTGGACTTGCGTGGGGTACACGGTTCTTTTGTGCTTCGTGCTGTTCAAGACCGGGAGCCTGTCTAAATCCATCTTTGGAGCGCATTAAGCCACTTCGGGTCAAGTTGGCCCGAGGATGGAAGGAGGTGTAGAACGATGATGTATCAGGAACCGGAAAAGTCCCCGTGGGGCAAGGTGCAGACCTGTGACCTTCTCTGCCCCGGCGTATTCCTTGTGAGTACCGCCAGCCACGGCGGGACAATGGTTTCAAACGAGGTGGCGGCGTTCCTCTCCCCGGCGGCCAAACGGTGTGGCTTCAAGCGGGGCGGCTACCTCTGTTTTGAGGAAGATACGCAGGAGGATGTGGTGCTGCGGGAACTTTTGGACAAGAAGCTCTGGCAGATACCCGAGCGTATCAAGGACAAAGCCGCCTTTGAGAAAAATATCAACCTCTCCATCAGGCGGTACAACCCCGAGTATTGGCGGGCAAGGCAGTCCGGCCTTGAAGCGGCGCAGGCTGCCCGGAAGGAGGCCCCGGCCCGCCAGACAGAACGATGACCTCGGGCCAAGTTGGCCCGAAGCTGTGAGGAGGTGATCTCATTGGCCTATGTGCCAGTACCCAACGATTTGAGCCGCATTAAGACCAAGCTGGCCTTCAACCTGACGAAGCGCCAGCTTATTTGTTTTTCCATAGCGGGCGGTATCGGTATCCCGTTTTACCTGTTCACCCGCTCCCATATCGGGAACAGCACGGCCCTGTTCCTGATGATTGGCCTGATGATGCCGTGTTTTCTGTTCGCCATGTTTGAGAAGGACGGCCTTCCCTTTGAGAAGGTGCTCCGCAACATTATCCGAACCAAGTTTTTATTGCCACGGGTCAGGCCCTATAAGACCGAAAATTTCTATGCTTTTTTGAGCCGAAAGGAGGAAAAGCCGATTGCAGACCACCAAAGGGGCAGCAAGGCCGGGCGCAGAAAGAAAGCGTCCTGACCGCAAGCCCACAAAACAGGCCAAGCCGAAAAAGGCCGGGCCGCAGACCGCCCAGCAGACCATACCCTACCGGGAGCTTTTCAAGGATGGTATCTGCCGGGTAAACGATAAGCTCTACACCAAGAGCCTTGAATACGAGGACATCAACTACCAGTTGGCGCAGGCCGATGACCAGAGCGCCATTTTTGACGGCTACTGTGCGTTCCTCAATTCCTTTGACAGCTCCCTTCCGTTCCAGCTCTCCTTTATCAACCACAGGAGCCGCCCGGAAAGCAAGTACAAAATCAATATCGCCATGAAGGATGACGAGTACAGCGAAATGCGGAGCGAGTATGTGGAAATGCTGGAGGGCCAGATTGCCAAGAGCAACAACGGCATTGTGAGAACCAAGCTGTTGACCTTCGGTGTGTCGGCGGACAGCCTTGCGATTGCAAAGCCCCGCTTGGAGCGTGTGGAGGCTGACATAATGGGCAACTTCAAAAAGCTGGGGGTACAGTCCCGCTCCCTCAATGGGCTGGAACGCCTGGAGATTTTACACGGCCAGCTCCACCCCGGCGGCACCGAGCCCTTCCGCTTCACATGGGATATGATACCGAAAACCGGGCTGGGGACAAAGGACTTTATCGCCCCAACCAGCTTTGACTTCCGGCAAAGCCGCCTGTTCCGCATGGGCTCCACATGGGGAGCGGCGTCCTATATGCAGATCATGGCCTCCGAGCTTTCCGACAAGCTCCTTGCGGAGCTGTTGGAGGTGGACGCTGAAATGACCATCACCATGCACATTCAGACTGTCGATCAGGCCAAGGCCATCAAAACCATCAAGGGCAAGGTCAGTGACATTGACAAGATGAAGGTGGAGGAACAGAAAAAGGCCGTCCGAAGCGGCTACGATATGGACATACTCCCGCCCGACCTTGTTACATTCAGTCAGGATGCCAAGAACCTGTTGAACGACTTGCAGAGCCGCAACGAGCGAATGTTCCTCCTGACCTTCCTTGTGGTAAACACCGCCGCCACCCGCCGGGAGCTGGACAACGACCTGTTCACGGTGTCGGGTATCATGCAGAAATACAACTGCATTTTGAAGCGGCTGGACTTTCAGCAGGAACAGGGCCTTATGTCCAGCCTGCCCCTCGGCTACAACGGCATTGAGATACAGCGGGGCATGACAACCAGCTCCACGGCCATCTTCGTGCCGTTTATGACGCAGGAGCTCCGCATGGACGGCGAGGCCATCTATTACGGCCTGAACGCCCTTTCCCACAATGTCATCATGGCGAACCGCAAGAAGCTGAAAAATCCCAACGGCCTGTATCTCGGCGTACCGGGAGCGGGCAAGAGTTTCGCCGGAAAGAGGGAGCTTGTCAATGTGTTCCTTGCCACCAATGACCGCATTATCATTCTTGACCCGATGGGCGAATACTCGCCGCTGGTGCGCCAGTTCGGACAGGACGGCCTTGTGGTGGAGATCGCCCCCAACAGCCCGCACCATATCAATCCGATGGATTTGGATGTAAGCATTGATGACGAGGTTTCGCCCATCAGTCTGAAATGCGATTTTATCCTTTCCCTTATGGAGCTGATTGTGGGCGGCAAAGACGGCTTACAGCCCGTGGAGCGCACCATCATTGACCGCTGCGCCCGCATGGTGTACCGGGATTTTCTCAATGACCCGGACAATACCCCTATGCCGACGCTTCAAAATCTGTATGACCTTCTGTGCCAGCAGACCGAGCCCGAGGCAAAGCGGCTGGCAACAGCCCTTGAGATCTATGTGTCCGGCTCCCTCAACATCTTCAACCACAAGACCAATGTGGATTATAGAAACGCCCGTGTAGTGTGCTTCGACTTGAAGAAGCTGGGGGCGGGCCTCAGAACGATTGCCATGCACATCATCAACGACCTGATGAACAGTCAGGTGTCCCACAACTTCGCCCGTGGTATCGCTACATGGTGCTACTATGACGAGTTCCATGTGCTGTTGCAGGACGAGCTGACTTCCAGCTACTTTGTCACCATCTGGAAAATGCTCCGTAAAAAGGGCTGCGTCCCGAGCGCCCTGACACAGAATGTGAAAGACCTCCTTGCCAGCCGGCAGGTTGAGAACATCTTTGAAAACTCCGACTTCATGGTGCTTCTGTCGCAGGCGCAGGGAGACAGGCAGATACTTGCCAAGCAGTTGGGTATCAGCCCGCACCAGCTTTCCTATGTGACCCACTCCAATCCCGGCGAGGGGCTGTTGTTCTTCGGAAATGTGACCATTCCGTTTGTTGACCGTTTCCCGAAGAATACCAAGCTCTACTCCATTATGACTACTCGCCCGGAGGAAAAGGAGGCGCAGAATGAGTAAGGCTGCTTCGGGCCAAGTTGGCCCGAAGCCAGTGGGCGGCGGGAAATTCCGGCAGGACGAGGAACGGAAAAAGCCGTCCTCCCGCTTGCGTCAGGATGACGAGGCCCGCAGGGATACCGCCCATGAGGAACAGGACGCCCAAAAGGCCAGGAAGGACAAACAGGAGAAAAAGAAGGAACGGGCCGAGGCCAAGGCCGAACACTCCGCTGCCAAGCTGGAAGCCGCCAAGGAAAAGCTGGCCCAGCAGAAACCCCAGAAGCCGCCCGGCCTCCCCCGGCGGGCGGCAACGGCGGCGGGGGCAGGTGTATGGGCCTACACCCACCGCAAAATACATGAGGTCGAGCATGAGAATGTGGGTGTGGAGAGCGCCCACAAGGCCGAGCTTCTGGCGGAGGCCGGAGTGCATAAGGCCACCCGCTACACCAAGCGGCGTATCCGGGAGCACCCGACCCGACAGGTGGAGAAATGGGAACACAAGACCATGAAGGCCAATGCCAACCTCCACTATCAGCAGATGGCGCAGGAGCACCCGGAGCTTCAAAGCAGCTTCCTTTCCCGCATGGCCCAGAAATGGAAAATCAAGCGGGAGTATGCCAAGCAGGCCCGGGAGGCTGCAAGACAGGGGGCCAAGGCGGCGGGAGCGGCGGCCACTACCACCGAAAAGGCGGTGGCCTATGCCTCCCGGTTCGTGCGCCGTCATAAAAGCGGAGTAATCATCATTCTGCTGTTGTTCTGCCTGTTTCTGATTTTGAGCTCCGTCTTTTCCGCCCTCCCTTCGCTGGGTACTGGCATGATGAACGCCGTGGTCGGCACCTCTTACACCGCCGAGGACGAGGATATTTTAGGGGCCAACGAGGACTATACGGCTCTTGAAAACGAGCTCCGGCAGAAGATCGCCAACATTGAGCGCACCCACCCCGGCTATGACGAGTACCGCTATCAGGTGGACGAGCTGGGACACAACCCCTATGAGCTGACCTCCTACCTGATTGCCAAGCTCCGCACCTATACCCGTGAAAATGTGCAGGGTGAGCTCCGGGCCTTGTTTGAGGCGCAGTATAAGCTGACGCTGACCGAGGAAGTGGAGATACGCTACCGCACCGAAACGGACACATGGACGGACGAGGACGGAACCACCCATACAGATACCTACGAGGTGCCGTATGAGTATTACATTCTCCATGTGCGGCTCCAGAACAAGACCCTGCCTGTGGTGGTGAACTCCCTGCTGGATGCCGAGCAGAAAGAAATCTACGACATTACCTTGGAGCTCAAAGGCAACAAGCCCTATCTGTGGGATGACATTTACACGGGCGGCGGTGGCAGCTATGACCCCGGAAGTGATTACACCGTACCGGGCGAAGCTCTTTCTGACCCTGCCTTTGCGGCCCTTATCAAGGAGGCGGAAAAGTACCTGGGCTGGCCCTATGTATGGGGCGGCTCCAGCCCCTCTACCTCCTTTGACTGTTCCGGCTTTGTCTGCTGGGTCTATACGGCCAGCGGCGTCCACAACCTGCCCCGCACCACGGCAACAGGGATTTTCAATCAATGCGCCTATGTATCACCCGCTGACGCAAGGCCCGGAGATCTGATTTTCTTTACGAAAACCTATGACTGCGACGGCCCTGTTTCCCATGTGGGTATCTATGTGGGCGACGGCATGATGATCCACGCAGGCGACCCCATCAAATACGCCAGTATCAATACGAACTACTGGCAGGAGCACTTTTACGCCTTTGGGCGTTTGAACTGATTTTCCGAAAGGAGCGACGATATGACCAAACTTGAAAAAATCGACAAGGAGCTGGACAAGGCCCGGGAGAAGGCCGCCGAATGGCAGGCCAAGGTCAGGGACTTGGAGAAACAGCGTCAGGAGGAAGAAAACAGCATGATCGTTCAGGCTGTCCGCTCCCTGAAACTGACGCCATCCGAGCTGGCTGCCTTTTTCAGCAACCCCACCATCACCACCTCGGGCCAACTTGGCCCGAAGCACGATGAAGCAAAGGAGGATACCGAGCATGAAGAATAAGCTGTTTCGCAGGGCCGCGGTTTTGACCGCCGCCCTGTTTTCTCTTACCTGTATGAGCATCACGGCCTACGCCCAGAGTGACGAGCCCGCAGAGGAAACCACGCCGCCCGCCGTAACGGAAACCGTTGCCAAGCCCTTCACCCCGGATGGGACGGGAACGGTGGTAGACAATGCCACCGACGAGGACGGCAAGGAGTTTTTCACCATCACCACCCCCAGCGAGAATGTCTTTTATCTGGTCATTGACCGTCAACGCACCGAGGAAAATGTGTATTTCCTGAACGCTGTCACGGAAAAAGACCTGCTGGCCCTTGCCGAAGCCGACCCGGAACCCGAGGTCAAGGAGCCTGTCACACAGCCTGAGACTGACCCGGAGCCTGTTGCCGAGCCGGAACCCGAACCTGAAAAAGATGCAGGCTTTCCTGTTGGCAATCTCCTGATGGTAGCGGCTGTCCTGTTGGTGGGCGGCGGAGCAGCCTATTATTTCAAGGTCTACCGTCCGAAGCATGAGGCCCCGGAGCTGGACGAGGATGATTACGACTATGACGAGAACGACCCCTACGGCGATATGGCGGTTGAGGAAGAAACGGAGGACGAGGAATGAATTTCACCAACAGCCCTTATGAAAAGATGATGAAAGAGATCCCCCGTCCGGGCCGTGGCGGCGCTGACCGCTGTGCCGGGTGCCGCTACCTGAAGGAGTGCAGAAGCCAGAAGGGCCGATGCCGCAAGCAGTTCCGTACCTCGGGCCGAGTTGGCCCGAAGTCCTGATGTGCCGGGAACTGACCCGTGACGAGCGAAGAGGTATCCGAAAACTGGTCACGGAGATGTGCGCCAACTATGACCGGGAGTATGGCTGCCTGCCGCTGGACTGTGAGTGCTATATGCTGGGGAAATGCTGGACGGGAGCCTACTGCCGCTACTTCCGGGAGGCCGTTCTTCCCCTTGACCCGGCGCTGATGGCCTCCATCTGCGAGGACGGCCCGGCCCCGGATACCCGGCTGTGCGCCGTTTGCGGGAGGCCCTTTCTCCCGGAGGGGCGGCAAGCCTACTGTTCCGACGCCTGCAAGGCCGAGGGAAACCGCAGAAGGAGCCGGGAGCGCATGAGAAAAAAGCGGCTGAAAAACGGATAGACCTGTTACGATTTGCCCGGAGAAAAAGCCCGGTATTCCGGGACTTTTTCCGCCTGTTTTCCGGGCCGGAATACCTTAATACCTTCCGGCTCGGTTTGACCGGGTATTTCGTAACATTCATGCACTTCGGGCCAACTTGGCCCGAGGCTGGAAAGGAGGAAATTATGAACGAGAGAGACAATCATCTGCATACTGCCGAGCTTTCCGAGGAACAGAACGACAATATGCTGGACGGCATTTTGAACAATCTGCCGCCCTCGCCGCTCCCCAAGGGGCCGGAGAAAAAGGAACTGGACAAGGTGAAGGAGCCACCCGCCCACAAACGGAGCCGGGAACGGGAGGAACGCTGACGGCCCGGCGCAAGCGTGACAGGCACCTTCATGTGATGGTGACGGCAGATGAGCTGGCACAGATACAGGAGCGCATGGCCGAGGCGGGCATTACCAACGCCGGGGCCTATATGCGGAAGATGGCCTTGAATGGCTATATCCTCCATGTAGACCTTGCCCCTGTCCGGGAGCTGGTGTCCTTACAGCGAAGGTGCGCCAACAATCTCAATCAGGTGGCCGTCCATGCCAATAGCTTCGGCGTGTACCCGGAGGAGATCGCCGGGCTCCAGAGGGACTATGAAAAGCTCTGGGGGCGGGTGTCCGATGTTCTCACGGAGCTGTCTAAACTGGTGGAAAGATGATTTGGAGGGGTGCGGCCTTAGTGGCTGCACCCCTCCTTTTTCTCATTTACCATCTATATCTTCGACGAGGAAAATGTAATTCACGAAGCCCGGCCTCTCTGCAAATAGAAGATAAAACTTTTAATATTTCTTCTCTTGTAAGGTTAAACCATTCACCAAGTTCACTATCCGAAAAACAATAAAAAACATCTTGCCCCGAACCATATTTTGTATATGCCTTTTCTGCTTCGGCTATCTTTAACCGCCTGCGGATAGAATTGAGCATATCGGCAATAGTATCAAGCTTTTCACGCCAGGAAGGATTATGAACAGCAGATTTTCCTTCCGCTTGCTTTAATATTGCACCATCCCTTGTACGCAAAACCCCTGTATTTAACGCAACAAGAGTATCCTCAATCGCCTTATCAAAATCCTCCATTCGGCCTTCCTGACTAATATCGTCCTGAAATGCAGGGCGATCAAAGCATTGAACAAAAAACTTGATAAGGTCTTTATCTTCTTCAAAAGATTGCGTTGGCGAAACCATTTCTACCTCTAAGATGGCTAATTCTTCCGCAATTTTTTTCCACCTGAGAAGAACCTCTTTTGTATAACGAGCGGTATCTGTATCTATTAGCTTTGAACAAGATTGACATAGCCATATCCCATTATCAAAAGACTTTCGTTCTTCGGTTGTCATGCTTTCGTCATATCTGGGGTCACCCTTGGCCGCAGCACAAATATGGGAAGCTACACCGATATTTGTAATTTTATCAGGATCTGTATTTGCTCCACAGGTTAGTTTCCGACAGCTCGGATTACTGCATTTTCTACCCACTCGATTTGCAAGTAATTCCTTCGTAGCCAAGGAAAAATCATCTCTGTTGTTTGCCATAAGTGTCACCTCGTTTCGTTTAAGAACTATTTTAAGTATAGCACAATAAGTAGATTGTTTCTATGGACTCTCCTTAGCTTCGAGCCAAGTTGGCCCGAAGAATGGATAATTGACGATTTCTGAATTGTGCAGTAAAATTTAATTATAATTGACAATTAAAACAGGGGGGGACTTAAGATGGATAAGAGCTATATTTACCAAGTCCCAATCAGAGAATGGATTGAAAACGATTGGGGTAAAGGAATATTCGTGCCTGTATATGGCAGCAAAAAGGATGACAAGTGGGATGTATTTTTTCAAAGCTATCTTATTTCAGCAAATGAGGCAGAGGGACAATTAGAAACGGATTCCTATGACATTCATGGTTCGTTATTGCCCGGAATCACTGTTTATGGCGCATGGGATTCCGGAGAAGCCGTATATCATAAATGGAATAACGATTCTAACATGGAGCCCTTAGTTATCAAAAGAGATTATAATGGCTTGGCAAATGATAACATAGAAATTGTTGAAGAATTTAGATTTCTTTTTAACCTTTACTATAATTCACAATCTAAAGAATACATCGACTTGGAGAATGATATTTCTGTTATAAAAATATCTGGCGACAATTTAGTTAGCATACATAAGCGGTATCTCAAAAGCTATCTCGCTGTAAAGAATATGGCACTCATCATGCACATTGATAGTCGTTGTGTTGACATTACTGGAGAAAATGTTCCAACAGATGGGATCGCTTATCGTAATGAAGACAATACCATTTTTTACACAGTGAATACAGGCAGATGCCATACAGGAGTTCGGCAAGAAAGTTTTTCTATTCTATTTGGGAAAAAAGTACTATTTGGATGCGAACTTAAAGATTGTAATATTTGGCCTTATAACGAAGAAAAGCATTATATTGATTTTGTTATTGGTGTTGACGATGATGGTAGAGAAATACATCATACTTGTGATCCGAGTAAATTGAGTAATTATTTTGGTGCAAACCCTACTGCCCCACATTATTTGACTCCTGTATTCTTTGATTCGGCTGTTCTAAATAAGTATTATTCAAAGCCAGAAATATATAAGGTCGAAGATTGCATTATACGATGTGGTACATTGTGGTCGCTTTATATTGATAATCAAAATACGGGATATGTTTCGGTGTATCTTGGTGACTTGGGCAGAGATTTACCAAGCGAACAAGAGCAACACTATTGGCGAGGATTTAACAAAGCACTTGATGCAAAATTAAGTGACACAAAATTCAGAAGAGATTTTATGTCGTTGCCTACAGACCCACAATCATTAGATTTCATCTTCAAAAATACTTATTTGAAGATCAATCGTCAATTTACTGAAAAAATGGGATGGCCATTGTTCTTAGAGCTTGATGAACAGGATTTATATAATTTTGAAGGACTGCGTATTCCAATCAATAACTCTATTGTCGAAATGGATATGCTGGTGCTATCATTGGTTAAAGTAGTGCTGGATTCCTTAAATGAAAAGGAAATTGTAGCACAACTAACGGGTACATACGAAAAGCTGGTCGGGAGCATATCAAAATTAGAGGCATGGTTTCAAGAAAAACAGCTTACAGACTATCAAGATCATATTAAGTTCCTGAGAAATTTGCAGGAATTGCGCTCGAGTGGAACAGGGCATAGGAAAGGAAAAGGTTATCAAAAAATATCAAAAGTATTTGATGTTCAAAAAGAAAATTATGCAGAAACATTTTCTAATATCTTAGAAAACACAATTTCATTCTTAAATTATATAGGAACTCACTTAGAAGAACTAAGCAAGTAACTTTGAAACTCTGTTAATGGGGAAAGCAATTGGATTGCTTTCCCCATTCTATTTGGGACAAGATTCACTAACCATCTACAACATTGTTGCCCCTACGCCTGCATGGTAAAATATAGGTAAAAAGATATTTAGAAATGGGCTGAACCTATGAGACTATTATTAAAACTGATTGCTGCGCCGTTTGTGGTGCTGCTGACTGTCCTTGTGGCCGTCCTGCTGTTCCTGTTCTCCCTGTCCTCCTTCCTCCTGACGGCGGCCTCGGTCATTATGGCGCTGCTGAGCGTGGGGCTGTTCTTCATCAGCTACCCGGTGGGCGGCGTCATTTATCTGGTGATTGCGTTCCTGCTTTCCCCCTATGGCTTGCAGGCGGGTGCCGGAGCTGTTATCACGGGGCTGGACAGTCTGAACCTGTCTTTGCGCCAGTTCATCACAAGCTGACAGCTTCGGGCCAACTTGGCTCGAAGTGACACGGATTGATGGCGGCTCGGTGGGGCCGCCGTTCTCTATGAAGGGAGGGATTTTCTCTGGCAACGACCACCTTACTGCAACGCCATGCCAACGAGGGAGAAAGCATAGCCGAAGCCATCCGTGACTGTCTGGACTACGGGAAAAATCCCGAAAAGACGGAAAGCGGAAAATACATATCCTCCTATGAATGCGACCCGGCCACAGTAGCCGCCGAGTTCCTTTTGGCAAAGGCCAGCTACAAGGCCATGACGGGCCGGGAACAAAAGAAGGGCGAGGATGTGCTATGCTATCAGATCCGCCAGTCCTTCTATCCCGGAGATATCACCCCGGAAGAAGCAAACCGGGTCAGCTATGAGCTGGCTATGCGCTGGACGAAGGGCCGCCATGCGTTCATTGTCACGACCCACACGGACAAGGAGCATATTCACTCGCATATCTACTACAATTCCACGACCCTTGACTGTACCAGGAAGTTCCGAAATTTCTGGGGTTCGTCCTTCGCTCTGCGGCGGCTCTCTGACCGCTTGTGTCTGGAAAACGGATTATCCATTGTGGAAAATCCCAAGCCCCGGAGCAAGGGCAAGTTTCGCAATTACGGGGAGTGGCTGGCCAGACGTAAAAGGCCGTTGACCTATCAGGACAGACTGCGGGCCGCCATTGATACCGCCCTTGCAAAGAGGCCCGCTGACTTCCCGGAATTTCTCTCCCTGATGGAGCAGGCGGGCTATGAGGTCAAGCAGCATCGGGGAACAATCAGCTTTCGGGCTCCCGGTCAGGAGCGGTTTACCCGCCTGCGCTCTGACACCCTCGGGGACGGCTACGGCGAAACAGATATACGGGCCGCCATATCCGGCTCCCGTCAGCGCCCCGGCCAGTCCCGCCAGAAGGTCAGTCTTGCCATTGACATTCAATCCCGGCTCCAAGGGAAAGGCCCCGGCTATGAACGGTGGGCCAAGGTGTTCAATCTCAAACAGATGGCCGCCGCCCTTGCCTACTTGCAGGACAACGGCCTGACGGACTATGAGCAGTTGGAGCAGAAGGCCACGGCGGCGACCGAGCGGTTTCACAAGCTGTCCGACCAAATCAAAAGCACCGAGGCAGCCCTCCATACCAACATGGAATTGAAAGCGGCAACGGTGCAGTATGCCAAGACCCGGCCTGTCTTGGAGAAGTACAAGGCCAGCAAATACAGCAAAAAGTTTCTTGCGGAACATGAGGCGGATATTGAGCTTTACCGGGCGACCTATGCCGACTTCAAGCGCATTTTGGACGGTGGCAAGCTCCCCAAGATGGACGCACTCAAAGAGGAAGGCCGCAAGCTGGCCGAGCAGAAAAAGAAGCTCTACGCCGAGTACCGTAAGGCCAAGGCGGATATGCAGGAGGTCACGACCATCAAGGCCAACATTGACTATCTGCTGGGCTACTCGGAGCCGGGCAGAAAGAAGGAACAGGAGCGTTAGGGACTGTGACGCATAAGGAGCGAAGCGACGCTACAACTTCGGGCCAAGTTGGCCCGAAGCGCCGGGTTTGGGGAGGCTCCCCAACAAGCAGATTTTCACAGGCTGGCCGTAAGGCCGGGCTTGTGAAAATGGCTTCTGTGGCCACAGAAGCATTGCTTGCCATTTAGCGGCACCCCGGAAAAGCCCGCAAAAATGAGAAAACGAAGGCCCTCGTTACTTGACCTCCGTTTCTCTGGCTTTTTGTAGTCCTTCCGCTGTGGCCTCCATGACCGTCAATTCCTTTTCGTCCATTGTATTGAGCAATCTGTCAATATGCTGGCGGCAGTCGCTTTCGCCGTTCTGCCTGTCAGGATAAAAGAACTGGTCTACGGAAATGTCCAACAGGGTGACGATTTGGTAAAAGGTGTTCAGGCTCGGATGCTGGCCTCGGTTCTCAAAATACATGATGGAACGAGGGGTACGGTCTACAAGCTGTGCAAGATATTCCTGCGTCCAGCCTTTCGCCTCTCTTTTGCGCTTGATCTCCCGGCCTAATGCGTGGAAGTCAAGCCGTCTGGTGTCTTGGTACATTCTCATATCACTCCTATATTATTCTACATTTCGGGTTAGATTATGAGAACGAAATATAATTTTATTTCAAAGTAGCATTTTGTTTCATCATCTTATTGGCTTTGTAATTGCAACCTACTGTACTTGCCTATATAATAGGCATAAGGTCTAAGCAAATCCATTGAAGGGAATGATATTATGAGATTATATAGATTGTTACATTTAATGAACATCCTTGCAAATAATGAAAAGACCACAATAAAGTATTTGTCAGAAAAATTAGAGGTATCCAGACGCACCATATACCGTGATTTAGAGGACATTTCAATGGCTGGTTTTCCCATTGTCTCAACTCCGGGATATGGTGGAGGTATAAGTATAGTAGAGGGGTATAGGTTCGACAAAAATCTACTATCGTCAGAGGATTGGGAGCAAATTTTAATTGGGCTCAATGCAATTAAGACGATGGGCGATAATGAAAAGATTGAATATTTGATTGGGAGAATTGCACCTAAAGATATTCAGACTATAAATGAACAAAGTGATATAATGATTGATTTATCTCAATGGTATGATGATGATGCACAAGAGTTATTTGTAGATATTCGTAGTGCCATCAACAACAGGCAGTTACTTTCTATTGATTACCAAACAAAATCATCATCGACGCATAGGGAAATTGAGCCTTACAAATTGATTTTCAAAGAACGGGATTGGTATTTGTACGCATTTTGTCGGTTGAGAAATGAGTTCCGACTATTCAAAGTTAATCGCATTTCTTCGTATAAATTGATAAATACTTACTTTATTCCGCAAAAGATAACCCTCCCATCCTTTGAAGGATTGGTAGAAAGGCAAATCTTTCAAAAGGCGGCAAAAAACAAGTACCATGTAATACTTGAGTTTGATTTTCAAGACAAAGAATTTTTAATACAAACTTTGGGAGCTCTCAACTTCAAAACAACAGAAAACAAAGGTGTTATTGATTTCCAAACGACCAACATCGAATATACAGCAAACCTAATACTTAGCTTACAAGATAAAGTAAAAGTAATAAGTCCACCAGAGCTATACGAGAGAGTTTTATCAACTATATGCAAAATGAAAATGTTATATGAAAGGTGACATACTGATGGCACCTTCCTTGCACTATGATATAGACAAAGGAGGGGAAAGCCTAATGAAAATGCCTATGAAAATTGATACTGAAATGTTTGCTCCGTGCGGTATGAACTGCATGGTTTGCTATAAGCACTGTTATACTAAGAAAACAAAACAACCTTGCGGAGGATGTATGGTTGAAAGTAAAGGTAAGCCAGAACATTGCCGTAAGTGCAAAATTAAGGACTGCGTTCAATCCAAAGGAATAACATACTGCTATGAATGTAATGAGTTTCCTTGCAAACTAATAAAAAACCTTGAAAGAAGTTATAAAAAGCGGTATGGCGTAAGTCTGGTAGAAAATAGTCAGATTGTTAAAGAAAATGATATTCCATTTCTACTGAAAATTCATAGCCAAAAATATTGTTGTCCTAAATGTGGAGGTACTATCTCTATACATGATAAAGTGTGTAGTGATTGCCAGAAGCCCGTATAGCTAAACAATACCGAAGGAACGGAAATAAAAAAAACCGTTGTTTCGGCGGCTGGGTATCTGTGCGCCTAAACAAAATACAAGTAGCCTTACGGCGGTTTTGAGAAATTTCAAGCCGCCGTTTTCTTTTTCAAAAATTGAAATCTGGGGGGTGTATTAAAGTTACCCTTTTTTAAGGATACGGCGGTGTCCGGGAGGTATTGCCGTGTCCTTATTTATTTTTCACAGTCCCCATGACCTTTACCAGCTAAAAAAAGCGTAGCTCCCCCTCCGGGACAGTCCGGCCATGTAGGTACAAAATATCAGTACAATGTAGATAATGTAGTTTCGTGCGTCCGAGCGGCTTTGTGCCGCCCGGGCGTTTTTCTTTTCCGGTGGGGTCGCCTCGGGTCAACTTGGCCCGAAGTCCAGCCCCGGTGTCGCTCCCCTCCGGCCTTCGTTTCGGTCACTCGTCAACACCCAACACCGAAACGGAGGTACACAATGAAGGAAATCAATTTGCGGGATTTTTACCCGTGGTATAAAGAGAATGTCATTATCGAAGTCACAGAAGAAGTTGCGGAAGAACTGCTGGCGGGCCAGCGGTTCATTAAGGCCAGCCGCCGCCGTGTCTACCGTAATAAGGCGCATTATTCTCTGGATGCCGAGGATGGTATCGAGTATTCCGCCTGCTTCTCTAACCCCTCCCCGCAAGAGCTGATCGAGCGCATGGAGCGGTTTGAATATCTCTGCCACGCTCTGAACAGTCTGCCAGACGCACAGGGCCAACGGGTCTTTGAGCACTATCTGCTGGGCCACTCGGTCAAGGCGATTGCCGCCGCCGAAGGGGTGACGGAACAGGCCATTACCGCCGCTATCCGCCGGGGCTTGGAGAACATGAAAAAATATTTGAAAAATGTTCTGTGAGCCTGTTGTTTTTGATCTTCCAACCGACACGGTTAATAAGAGGAAGAACATTCCTCCCATAACTGAATAGCGGGTAACTTGGAGTACCCAGCAGGGAGCCGGGCGGCAGGTACGCAGAGACTTTTCCATGAGGAAAAAGAGCGACAACTACCCATGCCGCAGGTGGGGACGAGCCATCTCCACGGCCACGATCTGCAACGGGCCGCAAGGGATAAGCTGGCAGCTTATCCGCTCTGATTTGCCGCACGATCCAGCGGGGGTGCTGGCTGAAATAACCGTTGTCTTGCGACAAGCCGAACACACAGGGCCAGCACTCCCAGCTTTATGAGGAAGAAGGTTTTGACCATGTATGAGGAATGGAGCAACAACGCTTGCCGTGGCTATGTTATCAAGGCTATGGAAAACTGCGGCTTCCAGTCAAAGGACATTCGGCAGGTGCTTACCGAGCTCTACGAGGTCTTTGACTTCTGCGCCGTGGAGGAAGCGGCGCACTATTACGAAAACTGGCAGTCCTGACCTCGGGCCAAGTTGACCCGAAGCGTGGAGCAGAACGAAAGGGCAGCACCTTTTACCGGGTGCTGTCCTTTCGCTTTTCCCCACTGGGACAATGCGGGAAAACGCTGGCAGTCAACCAACTACGCAAAGGAGGCTTCAATGGTACAATCCGTTACTTATCAGAGCGAAACCAAGACCGTCCCTTTTCAGGGGAAAAGCATTGTGCTGGAAAGTCTTACGCCGGTACTTTCCCCGAAGGAAAAGGAAAAGCGGAAGAAAGAGATTGAGCGCTGTCTGTATGAGGTGTTCAGCAAATACCGGAAGGCCGTGGACAATCCGGCCTGAACATCGACAACATTGCCCCTCGGGGCTATCAATGGTATAATATACTTGTAGGTTGGTAGCTCCATTCCGCAGGAAAGGAGCCCGACATGAATATCAGAGAAGATGTAATTTATGCAAGACAATCCGTAGACCGCAAGGACAGTATCAGCATTGAGAGCCAGATTGATTTCTGCAAATACGAGTTGAAGGGAGGCAGTTGCCGGGTTTTCAAGGACAAGGGCTATTCGGGAAAGAATACCGACAGGCCCGAGTTTCAAAAGCTCCTTGGGGAGATACGCAAAGGCAAGGTACGCCGGGTAGTTGTCTATAAGCTGGACAGAATAAGCCGCTCCATTCTGGACTTTGCGAACATGATGGAGCTGTTTCAGGAATACGATGTGGAGTTTGTTTCCTCCACAGAGAAGTTCGACACCTCGACCCCGATGGGCCGGGCCATGCTGAATATCTGTATCGTATTCGCCCAGCTTGAACGGGAGACAATCCAGAAGCGTGTCACGGACGCTTACTACTCCCGGTGCCTGAAAGGCTTCCACATGAGCGGCCAAGCTCCCTATGGCTTTGAATTGGAGCCGACGGTGGTAGAAAATATCCGCACAAAAATGATGGTGGCCGACCCCGTAGCCGCCAACCATGTGCGCCTGATGTTTGAGATGTACGCCGAGCCCGAAACTTCCTTCGGGGACATTACCCGGTATTTTGAGGAACAGGGTATCAAGGTATATGGGAAGTCATTGACACGCCCCTTCCTGTCCCAGCTCCTACGCAACCCGGTCTATGCACAGGCCGACTTGGAAATGTATGAGTTCTTCAAAAGTCAGGGTGCGGTGGTAGTCAATGACGCCGCCGACTTCGCCGGGACAAACGGTTGCTATCTCTACCAAGGTCGGGATGTGAAGGAGGACAAGGACAAGAGCCTGAAAGATCAGATCCTTGTGATCGCTCCCCATGAGGGCTTCATATCCTCCGACATTTGGCTGAGGTGCCGCAAGAAGTTGATGACAAACATCACTTTTCAGAATGGGCGCAAGGCCCGCAATACTTGGCTGGCCGGGAAAATCAAATGCGGGAAATGCGGGTACGCACTCAAAACGACCCACAACCCCTCTGGCTATGAATACCTCCGCTGTTCCAAGCGGGCCGACCACAAGGGCTGTCCGGGGTGCGGCACACTCCGTAAGAATGAGTTTGAACAGTTCATTTTCACCGCTATGGGAGAAAAGTTCCGGGAGTTCAAGCTGCTTCGGGGCGGCGAGGAAAAGGCCAACCCGAAGATTACTGCCTATCAGGTGGAGCTTGCACAGGTAGAGGCCGAGATTGAAAAACTGCTTGATACGCTGACCGGGGCCAACGCCACCTTGCTGGCCTACGCCAACAAGAAAATCGAGGATTTGGACAACCGCCGCAAAACGCTGTCCAAGGCGATTGCAGACCTGTCCGTTGAAACGCTGTCCTCCCAGCAGATCGAATTGCTATCCGGGTATCTGGACGATTGGGAGCATATCAGCTTTGAGGACAAACGAAAAGCCGCTGACGGCCTGATTTCATCAATCAGCGCAACCAGCGACTATGTAAAAATAGAGTGGAAAATATGACCTATTTTCCACTCCGTCAAATCACTTGTTTCTTTATACCGCTTGTAGCCCCTTGTAAACCGTTGCTTATGGTTCCGGATTCAGACTATTCGCAAGATATGTTTATTTCCGGAATTATTAAGAATACAGATAACGGAATTTTAATTCTGGATTGTGTGGAATCGGAAGCAGTTCGATATACCTCCGCTGGAGATAATGTAGTAGACAAGAACTCTGCTGTAGAATTGGTAATCCTTTTAAAAAACCATGTTGAAACTTTAAAGGGATTTCATCTTTATATAAAAGATGTGTATGGAAACCGATACAGTTATGAAATGCCATTAAACGGAGACCAGTTTACTCTTGGAGAATGCAAGGAGGTGTAACCGTGCCTGATTTTGATGTAAAAGAGAAACGCTTTGAACAGGATATTGAGGAATACCTACTTACCCACGGCGGCTATCAGAAGGGCAACCCTGCCGCCTTTAACCGGGAAAAGGCGCTGGACACCGGCACATTTCTCTCCTTCATCCGCACCAGCCAGCCCAAGCAGTGGGAGCGGTTTGAGAAGATTTACGGTGCCGACAGTGAGCGGCAGCTCATCGACCGTTTTTGCCGGGAAGTGAAACTGGTGGGCCTGCTGAAAGTGCTGCGCCAGGGTTTTACCGACCGGGGCATCAAGTTCCGGGTCGTGTTCTGGAAACCGGAGACCTCCATCAACGAGACCAGTCAGGCCCAGTACGCCGCCAATATCCTCCACTGCACCCGGCAGCTCCACTACTCCCTAAGCAACGAAAACAGCATTGATATTGTCCTGTTCCTTAACGGCATCCCAGTGGTGTCTATGGAGCTGAAATGCCAGTTCACCGGGCAGGACACCGCCAACGCCATCCAACAGTACAAGTTTGACCGGGCGGGCAAGGATGCCATTTTCGAGTTCAAAAACCGTGTGCTGGTCCACTTTGCCGTGGATCTGACCAATGTGTATATGACCACCCGGCTGGAGGGGGCGAAAACCTATTTCCTGCCCTTTAACCAGGGCAGCAACGGGGCCGGAAATGTGGGCGGCAAAGGAAATCCCATTAACCCGGACGGCTACGACACTGCCTACCTGTGGAAAAATGTGCTGTGCAAGGATCGCCTGCTGGAGATTTTACATAAATATCTCCATTTGCAGCAGGAGAAGGACGAAAAGATCGGCGAGGTGAAGTCCGAGCGGATGATCTTTCCCCGGTATCACCAGCTGGATGTGGTGACCAAGCTGCTGGCCGATGTGAAGGCCAATGGCTCCGGTAAGAACTATCTCATTCAGCACAGCGCCGGTTCCGGCAAGTCCAATTCCATTGCCTGGCTTGCCCACCGGCTTACCGGCCTGCACGATGACCACGACGAGAAGATCTTCCAGTCTGTCATCATCGTCACTGACCGCCGGGTACTGGACAGCCAGTTGCAAAACACCGTCTATCAGTTTGACCATGTGGCGGGCGTAGTGCAGAAGATCGACAAGAACGCCCAGCAGCTCCGTGAGGCCATCGAGGCCGGGACGGGCATCATCATCACCACCCTCCAGAAGTTCCCAGTCATCTACAAAGAAGTGCGCTCCGGCAACAAGCGGTTTGCGGTCATTGTGGACGAGGCCCATTCCTCCCAGACCGGCGACGCCGCCCGCAAGCTGAAACGGGCGCTGGCCGATACCGAGAAGATTCTGGAGGAGTATGCCAAAGAGGAGTATGAGGAGGAAGCCAAACGCAAGGACGATGAGGACAAGCTGCTGGATGAACTGGCCGCCCAGGGTATTCACGAGAACCTGTCCTTCTTCGCCTTTACGGCCACCCCCAAGGACAAAACGCTGCAAATGTTCGGCCAGCGGGATGAAAATGGTAAATACCATCCCTTCCACGTGTACTCCATGCGGCAGGCCATTGAGGAAGGCTTTATTCTGGATGTACTGCAAAACTACATGACCTATAACATGTACTATAAGATTGCCAAGGCCATCCCCGACGACCCGGAGCTGGACACCGCCGCCGGTGTCCGTGCTATTCGCCAGTTTGAGACGCTGCACCCCCACAATATCTCTCAAAAAACGGCTATCATGCTGGAGCAGTTCCGCAATGTAACCCGACACAAGATCGGTGGTAAGGCTAAGGCCATGATCGTGACGCCCTCCCGGCTCCATGCGGTGCGCTACCTGCTGGAGTTCAAGCGGCAGATCCAGGAGAAGGGCTACACTGACCTGGATGTGCTGGTGGCCTTCTCCGGCGAAGTGGAGGACAATGGGGAGACCTACACTGAGGAGAAGCTGAACAAAACAAAATCCGGCGAGACCATCAAAGAGAAGGCCCTGCCGGAGGCGTTCCATACAGACGAATATGGAATGCTAATCGTGGCGGAAAAGTATCA
Organism: Intestinimonas timonensis; assembly: GCF_900626145.1. Lineage (GTDB taxonomy): Bacteria > Bacillota > Clostridia > Oscillospirales > Oscillospiraceae > Intestinimonas > Intestinimonas aquisgranensis. The sequence goes on from NZ_LR130817.1 coordinate 115,626, forward strand.
GACCGGCTTTGACGAGCCGCTGCTGCACACCATGTTTGTGGATAAGAAGCTATCTGGCGTGAAGGCTGTCCAGACTCTCTCCCGGCTGAACCGCACTATGCGGGGCAAGAAGGATACATTTGTGTTGGATTTCGTCAACTCCGCCGAGGATATCCGAAAAGCCTTTGAGCCGTATTTTGAGGAGACGGTTCTGGAGGAGGAGACCGACCCCAATGTGGTATACGATCTGAAAAACACCCTGGACGAGTTCCGGGTGTATCAGCAGATAGAGATCGACCGGTTTGCGGAGATTTTCTATTCCTCCAAGGAGCAGTCCAGCGGCGATTTGGGTAAGCTCCAGGGCGCTATCCGCCCGGCGCTGGATCGTTTCGAGGCGCTGGAGGAGGAAAAGCAGGATCTCTTCAAGTCCACTCTGGCCCGGTTCAACCGGATCTATGCCTTCATCACGCAGGTTTGCCGCCTGTTTGATAAGGAGATCCACAAGTTCAACGTGTACGCCAAGTTTCTCTATACCATGCTGCCCAAGGGTGGGCGGGATAAAGTCTATGTGGACGACAAGGTGTTGCTGGAGTATTACCGCTTGGAAAAGGACTTCGAGGGCGGAATCCAGTTGGAGAGCGCTCCGGAAGGCTTCCGGCCTATCACCGGCGAGGCTGGCCGCAGGGAAAAGAAGCGTGATCCATTGACGGTCATCATTGAGAAAATCAACGAGAAGTACGGCACCAACTTCACCGAGATGGATAAGGTCCTGCTTCAGATGGAGAACGACTATGCCGCTCAGGACAAGTGGCACAGCTACGCCCAGAATAACGACCGCAAGACCTTCATGCTGCTCTTTGAAAAGGACTTCCCCAACATGGCCGCCGCCCGCTATGAGCAAAACGAGGACTTCTTTGTAAAAATGTTCTCTGATCCGGATATGATGCGGCAGGTAATGGAGACGGTGGGCACGGTGCTATATGAGAGGTTGAGAACAGGAACCTAAAACAGAAGGAGAGTGCCGTTTGCGGCTCTCTCCTTTGCCTTTGTAAGGGATTTTCGCCTTTTCTGGCCATTGCCGTTGCCTCCAGAGATGTCTACACCTGCAATGAGCAAAAAACTGCTCATTTTTCTAAAGGCTTGTAATGTTTTTCTCACTTTAATATTTCAAAATGGTTTTGGAAATTGAGCACAATCTGCTCAATCTATCCTTATTTAAGCCGACACAGAAAGTCATTGCCGTGGTTAATATTGATTATTATAAAACCGACATATAAAATCTTAAATGAGATCATAATGGCATAATCTTGATAAAAGGTATTTGCCGTTTAATCTTGCCTTCATAACCCACAATTCTTTGTGACGGCTTAAATAGTTCAGTCGTGAACACAAGTCTCTCAAGAATTTTCCTGCTGCAAGTGCCAGTGTCATTAGAAAAAGGATATTAAACGATGAACCAGCCATAAAAACTCCTCTCGGTTATGAATTTATGACCGGGAAAGAAAGAGGTGTAACCTGTGTGCCGTTTTTTGTTTCGGGCCACTGAAAAAGAAAAACAATCCCTAGCCGACAATATCGTAGGGTTTATGAATGACACCTGTAATTTTTCTGAAGAAGCAAAAAACTTTATTTCAAATTGGATTTTGACTGGTCCTGATGAAAAAACAAAAGCATACTTTGATATTTGGAGTAAAGTTTTAGACCGCTACTTACCGACTAAAAGGCCGATACTGTTTCGCTCTTGTCTAAGGGTATCTTGTAAACCTATACAATCATTTAGTGGTAGTATGTCAGCGGTGGAAAAATTTTCAGAAGGACACAAAGGGCATGTTCTTGTCTGCGACACAAAAGAATACATGAAATATTTGAATCTTGAAAAAGAACACATATACAAGCGAAATTTCTTCTCAATTTATGACCTTATATTGAAAGATATTTCCAGTTCAACACCTCACTTTCGGCAGGAGTTCTATGAAAAATATAAAGGTGAGGATGAATATATAGTCCGGGTGGATCTGGGCCATTTGTATGACTTAAGGTGGGGCACAAAATAAAAATGAGGGGTAATATTTGATTACAGAGGCCGATGCAAAAGAAAACCGTTTTAAGTAGGATATTGAAGAATATCTTACGATGATACACGGAGGCGGAGGCTGTTCAAGGGGCAGTTCTTTTAAGAACATCCGAAAAGCCTTTGCGCTGTATTGTGTGGGGATGCGTTGCTAAAGGAGACCATCTATACCTTTGGTTATGGAGAACATAATTCTGTACACTTTTATGCTTAAAGGCCTGCGAGAATATTATTACTCAAAGAAAAGAAAGGATGAACGGTTTGGCTGTAACCGTCAAATCTCCCTGCGCATAAAAAGGCCGCCATCTCAGTGCCTGTGCATTGAGATGGCGGCCTGCAGTTCTATTATGATTTAGGACTTCTGCATTCCTGGGGTGCGTTCACCGGGAGGAAAGATTCGGCCCAGGCTTCATCCGTCTGGCTCATGTCAGGCGCGTTGTGCAGGAGCCAAACCAGGTAGCGGTAGGGATTCAGGTCGTTCTCCTTTGCGGTCTCAATCAGGCTGTAGATCACAGCGCTGGACTGGGCGCCGGCCGGGGTGTTGGAAAAGAGCCAGTTCTTCCGGCCTATGACAAAGGGCTTAATGCTGCGCTCGGCACGGTTGTTGGAGAGTTCCAGCCTGCCGTCCTCCAGATAGCGTACCAGATAGGGCCACTGCTCCCGCAGATAGTGCAGTGCCTTGCCCAAGGCGGACTTGGGCGCCGTCTTGGCGCTGGTCTCATTTGCCCATGCCAACAGAGCGTCCAGAACCGGTTTCTCCAGTTCCAGCCGCTTGGTATAGCGCTCTTCCGGCGTCAGTTCCACGAGAGCCTGCTCCAACTGAAACAGCCTGGTGCAGTAACACTCGCCGGTGGCCGCCAGAGATTCCTGCCGTTTCTCTTTGAGCAGCGTTTGCAGCGCCTCGTCAAATTTTCGCCTGGCATGAGCCCAGCAGCCCACCACCCGGATGTTCTCCGGCAGCTTGTGGTAGCCCTGGTAGCCGTCTGCGTGCAGCCAGCCGGAAAAGTCCTTGAGGAAGGCCGCCGCGTGCTCCGCCTTCCGGCTGGGCTGGTACTCATACAGGACAATGGGATACTCGGCGCAGCCGCTGGTCCGGTAGACCCACATATAGGACTTGCTTGTAGAAGTCCTGCCCGGTTCCTTCAGCACCTGCAGCGTGGTCTCATCCCCGTGCAGCACGGTTTCCCGGCACAGCTTCCGGTGCAGGGCGTCATACACCGGCCGCAGCCAGGTGTCCGAGGCCTGCAGGATCCAGTTGGCCATCGTCTGCCGGGACAGCTTCAGCCCCTGCCGCTGGAACTCCTGCTCCAGACGGTACAGCGGCGCGTACATGACGAATTTCTGCGTCATGATATGGGCTACCGCCTCTGGTGAGGCGAAGCTGCCTGGGCAGAGCGTCGGCTGTTTGGGTGTTTTCCGGAGATTGCCTTCGCCTGTTTCCGCCTCGCACTGCTTGCAGGCGTAGGTGTAGTACACATCCTCCCGGATCCAGAACCGGGCCGGCTCCATCTTCAGGCTCCGGTGCACCTCTTTCCCAATCTCCTCCATCACGGCACCGCAGGTATCACAGGTGCGCTCTTCTTCGCAAAGGCGGTGCTCCACCACTTCCGTAGGGGTTCCCTCCGGCACGATATCCAGTACATTGCCGCTGTGCCGCTTGCGGGCATGGGCCTTCACCGCCACCTGTTCCGCTGTGGCATTTTTCGTCCCATAGGCGTAGGCCTCCGCCTCATTTGCCATGAGAGACAGTTGGTCCATTAGGCCCTCCTGGAGCCGCTCTGAGGATGTGCCAAACTGCCGTTTTTTTGCAAGACCAAGCTGCTCCAGAAGCCATTGGTTCTGGAGCTTCAATTCTTCATATTCCGCCCGTGAGATGGTCACCATTTCCGGGGTGCTTGCGGCAGTGTTCTTCTTGTTTTCCATGAGAAAATGATACCATAAAACAGGTTAAAAAGCCAGCATTTTCAATGCTTTCCGGTATTATATTGCGCTCAGGCCGCTCACTGCTTTGTTTGCCTTCGGCTGCTCTGTCTTCAGCCCCTCCATCAGCCAGCGGTACTGTTGAGGTGTTAAGGCCTGCACTTCCTCCGTGCTCCGAGGCCATTGAAAACTGCCGCTCTCCAGGCGCTTATACAGCAGCAGAAAGCCGTCTCCCTCCCAGTACAGCGCCTTGAGCCGGTCCCGCCGCCGCCCGCAGAAGAGAAACAGCGCCCGCTGAAAGGGATCCATCTGGAACTGGCTCTTTACCAGAGTGGCCAGTCCATCAATGCCCCGCCGCAGGTCTGTGTATCCGCAGGCGATGTAAACCGGACAGCTGCAACTAAAATCGTTCAGCATGACTTTGCTGCCCGGAGGATCGCCAGCAGTGTGGCCTCATCCGCTCCCCCATAGACCTGGATCCGCACACCGCTTACCTCCATAGCGGCTACGATATGCCCGGAGAGCTGGGAACGCTCCATGATTGGCGCCTCTGCAAAGGTTACCTCCTGGACTTCTTTCAGGGCCTGGAACACCTTCCTCTGCCAGGAGAAATAGGTGGATACCGCGATTCCATTCTCCTGGCACCATTGGCCTACCGACAGCCCACTGCTCCGGCAGGCCTCCACACGCCGGCTCCATTCCACCAACCGCTGTTGTTGATTGGCTCTCTGTAAACTTGCTGCCTTCTCCATGTCTGCACCTCACTATCTTGGAGTCTGGGACACTCTCTGGTACTACTTGGTACTACCATGCACTTCCTCAGACTCTTATAGTTTGGCAGAGGCATTTTACCCTGACAAGCCGCCGACTGTTTTTACGCTTACGTTTGGCTAATTTTAATATCATCGGAAATGGTTTTGATCTATATCATGGCATGCCCACCAGTTACTATTACTTTGCCTGCTACCTTTTAGCTAAAAATGAAGATATATATGATGATTGGGCAGAAATGTATGGCTTCTCTAGGGGTATAATACATAGGCCTTTTGAAGACCTTGAAAGGAAGATTGACGATAAAGGATATTGGAGTAATTTTGAAAAGAGCTTAGGGTATATATCATCAGAGTGGGTCGAAAACTCTTTGCTAGACGACCTAGACTTAGAAAATCCTGAGGCTGTAGATTTGCCTATAGAGCGTCCCAACCATGTAGCTGAAATAAAACAAATGCTAAGTGATTGGATAAGAGAAACTGTAGATACAGACCACAATTTTGAGGTAGTCAACCAGTTAATTGGGACCAAAAAGTTGGATATTTCAGCATCTGATGCCTTTCTTTCTTTTAATTACACTCATACACTTGAAAAATTATATCATGCGCACAATGTGTTACATATTCATGGCGAAAACACATTAGATTCAGAAGATTGTGAATTGGTAATAGGGCATGGAAATGATAGTGAAATTAAAAAAATGCAAGAAACAATAGAGGATCTTGAGCAATATTACTATGAACAACCTTCGAGAAATAGAATTCAGGAGTTTCAATTCGAAATTGATATATTAGAAGATTTGAGAAAACCTGTTGAAACATGCTTAAAAAGGCTGAAGGCCTTTTTGGCTAAACTTCCAGAGCCTGAAGCTATTTATGTATATGGATTCTCACTTGGTGATGTAGATGTACCATATATCAAATTTATAAGAGCTAAATGGCCCAATTGTAGATGGAAGTTTTCATATTATTCTGATTCTGATAAAATAACTATTGATAAAACAGCGGAATTTTTGGGGCTCAAAGAATCACAGTATGAGTTATTTGAACTAAAAAATGAAACATCGAATGAAATTGAAAAAAGGATAGTAAAAGAGAATCATATTCAAACATTTCCGGTGTTATAAGTGGCCCCTGCTAAGAATTTTTTGCACTTTATTTTATGACACCTAGTAGGAATGGCGGAAACTGGATATCAAAATATCCTCAACGGCAGCCTTTGGATAAATCATATTCATGTACTTTCTGTAGCCTCTGGGCCTATACTGTAACAAGCAAAAAGGGGGTGTTCTAATGGGCCACGAAAGGATGACTCTTCGGCTATATGACACAAACCTCTTGACCTTTGCCATTATGCCAAGAACCATCGGCTTTGAAATCGAAATTGTCTCCGTCAACGAAAGATACAAAGAGTTATTTCCTGTCAATCTGGAGCTGACTAATGATGGCGTTCTAAAATGGCTCGGGAGCCGAAGCATTCCAAAGAATCGGTCCTTTGTCAAAGAGATCCTGCAATCCTTGGGTCTCAAGCCGAACGACCTTCTTGGCATCCTTCGGGTGTGTAAAGGTCTTTCTTTGAATGACAGCTACTGGATCGTTCCGGAGGGTTTTGATGGAAAGTTTTCGGATTGCAACTTGTATGAAAACTCCTTCTCGGAGGCGCTGGCCCTAGTTGCCTATACAGGACGCCCATCAATGCTCCATAGCCCTTGTCTCTCTCCTGAGTTAACTACCGACGGCATGCTGCCAAAAGCATGGCGCAAGCTCCCAGATGGTATCTATCTGTACAAGGGCAATACCAGTCAGACTCTTGGAGGTGCAAACTCTGGAAATGAGCCATACAGCGAGTACTATGCAGCGCAGATTGCAAAGACCATGGGACTCAATGCAATCTCGTATGGCCTGGAGCGTTGGAAGGGGATCCTCTCTTCTACCTGCAGGCTCTTTACAGATATTGATACCTCTTATGTAGCAGCCGGCAAACTGATTAAAAATGTAAATATTACCAAATGCCTTGACTATGCGGATGCCTTCAATCCAGAGTGCAGTAACCAGATTAGAAGTATGATGATCTTTGATTGCCTCATCTGCAACGAAGACCGGCATTTTGGCAATTTCGGTGTTCTGAGGGACAACCACACAGGCCGGATTCTCGGTCCCGCACCGTTGTTTGACTATGGCTTGGGCCTTTTTTCACAGGCTCTCAGTACGGATCTTGAATCTGAAAAAAGTCTTACAGCGTTGGCGGAGCAGTATGCGCCATATTACCCAGAAGCCTCTATTGATGACATCTGTCGTTTGGCAGGGAAGCAGCAGAAGAGAGAACTCCTGAGACTCATTGATTTTCACTTTAAGCGTCACCCGCTGTACAACTGGCCGGAGCATAGGCTGAAGATCACAGAACGAGTGATTCATGAACGGGCACGATGGCTCTATGAGAAGATTTAAGGGAGCCGGAATTAAAGGTAGTTATCAAAAATGGAGCCCACAAACCCATGGATAAGCAATTCCTAAAGAGCATAACGATAGAGGCGGCCTGACAAACTAGGACGCCTCTATCGTTCATTGACTGGGCCTTTTTGCGACCCGCAGTTCACTATACATTTTGAAATAATTCGAAAAGTAAAAATTTATTGGTTAATAATCGACGAAATAATGCTAAAAACGAAATTCCGGACTTTGAAAAATTGAGCCAAATCGGACTGGCTGCGCCCAATAACAGGCATATCGTAACGGGCAGACACTGTGTTGTCGGCTTCTCGAAGAAATTTCACTCCAATATAGTGGGAATTCAACTCATTCAGATCGCAACTCGCCAAAAAATCAAGATCCTGAAAATAGAATGACAAGAAACCCGACACAGCCATGGAAATGGTATAGTTAATTGCAATGCCGCCAGGAAGTGAAAGCGTTGCTGTGATTTGATCGCCATCTTCGGTAAGCTGATAATCTTGATTACCGCTGATTGCATTCCGTAATTCTGGCCAGGGGTGAGTCGTGGCAGGAACTCCATATACAAAGTCGGCTGTTCTGGCTTCAAGGAGCGCCCTCACGGCATCCTCGAAGGACAGCTTGTCCCGAGTCCGCCGAGCATTAATGGAGCCCATCGATAACCCCAGTGCACCAGCTGCTTCCAGTTGTGAATCGTATGAGATACCATTAATAATAACAGGGGTACGCTTGCGGCGCTGCACACCACGGGTAGCTGCCTCTTCCAGTACTGCACGGGATGCGGATTCCAGGCTATAACCATCATCCATTAGTCGCTTACGTTTAGCATATGCGGACGATTCTCTAAGTCCAAGGGCTTGACACGCCGCTGAAAACGAGGCATATGTTTCTCCGGCAAATTCAATTTCGCCTTGGCCAGGGCGTGAGCTTTTGTGTGGAGCGCTGCCCGAGGCCGTCCGTGCATCTCTGACATTGATACACTCTTTGACTGCATCCTCTATGGACATGCCCTTTTTTAAGCGATTGCGCAGCAACTGCGGGCTGATATTATGCTCTCGTGCAATCTGTGCGGCACTCTCAGTCGTACGTTTCATGGATTTCCCCCCGGCAGAATAATATCCTTGCTCACTGCATATTATACTTGTTTTTCCGAAAAATAACAGGGAATTATGGGGGAACATCAATTTTCCTTGTGTGTATATAGCGGCATCAGATAGCGGGGCATCGTTTCGCTTTCTGGATTTTGAAAATAAAGTTGTAAAAACGAGTGAAATTAAATATTTTACAAAGTTTTATGCATCATTTTGTGCGAAGTTCCATATTGCGTTTTCTGCGCTTTTCTGCTATTATATTCAAATAAACAACGAATTACCTTGAGTCTCCCTGAGGCCATCCCCCCGCATCATAGCCTCATTGTCCACTCAATAATGACTCGCAAGGAGTCCAAGGTAATCGTAATGATTGCCCTGGGCTCCTTATTTTTTTGGAGACAAAGGGACCAAGAAAACCCTTTTGGTCTCCATTTTTTTATTTTTTGGGTTCTTTGGAGCTTCAGGATACCCCCTCTCNATTGTGAGCTTGTCCCGCTGAAAAACGCTCATTGTCCAATAAAAATCGACTCAGAGAGAGTCCCGAGGAATTGTTTCCCCGGGGCTCTTTTTTTATTGTTTTCACACATGGAGCCTCGATATTGCCTCTAATTTTCACTTCTAATAACTTTTTGGAGTTTTTTGTGGGGAAGCGTGAGGTTCGTTTGAGAAGACCGTTTTCGTGGGACAGGCGACGGTTTTCGGAAGGACGATCACATGGTATCTAAGATAATTAGCAATTTTTTCGAAAAATTGAAGCAAAAATTTGATTTAATTCAAAATTTTGCGGGTGCCATCGTCAATTTTTTGAGTTAATTCAGCTGTGACCGTCAATTTTTTGAGTTAATTCCATCGTGACCATCAAATTTTTGAGTTAATTCGAGGAGGTGTCTTTGAAATGATGAGCATGGCCTGCTTTTTCTTAGCTGCTACTATTGTTCTCTTTGTCGACGGGTTTGAGGTGAAGGGGATCCGACTGACCAGCCGAATCATGCTGTACTTGACCGGATATATCATGCGCCCTGCCGCCGCTACGCTCTGGATGGTTGTCGTGCTGTACCTCGTAATGAAGTATCAAGTAAAGGGCCTTGCTGTGGTCAGTGTGCTTATCGTGGCCTGCTGGATTGCCTGGATCATGGCGGTGGCGGAATCTATTACTGATGAGACCTGCTAAGTATTGTCAAGAAGAAAAAGCAAACATTGTAAGTAGTTGAAAATCGGTGCACCTATTCAAGCCGCTTTGCATCTCAAAATGAAACGGCGGCCAGCCAACGCTATGCAACGCAATAAGATCAGCTCTGTTCTAATGTTTCCAGATAGGCTTTCACTGTGGCGTAGTAGATCCGCAGGAATTTATTCGCGGATGCCATCATGTAGACGCGGTAGGGTTTGCCTTCGGCTCGTTTTCTGTTCATGAACTGGTAAATTGGTTCATTCGGCGGCGAGTTTTGCAAATAGACGCTCATGACAAGGAATAGCGTCCGGCGTAGCGACGATGCACCTACCTTGCTCATGCTCTTGTGCCTACCGATCACATCACCAGAGTCATTCGGTGGGGCATCAATACCGGCATAGGCAACGAGTGCTTTCTTGGAGTAAAAACGGCGAACATCCCCAATTTCAGCTATGAGCTGCGGCCCAAGAGTCGGGCCAACGCCAAACATGTCCATGACAACAGGATATTCCGGCAGCTGAGAGGACAGAGATTGCATCTCCTGTTTGAGCGCAGCAAGCGCAGCGGAAGTAGCGCTAAGCTGAGATACAGCCTGCTCCACAAGTAGCTTTGTAGTTTCAGATTTCGGCATGACACCAATATGTCCGCTGGCTTCATCGTAAATGGCGTGTGCTTTTTCTTCACTGAAGTTGTACCCATGCTTTCGGCACCACCGCCAGTACTTGTTCACGAATGACTTTAGGGGGCGTTCAGAGACGCATTCACAATGCCAAAACTCCGCTACGAAATCCACCCACTTCTCACTTCCGTCTGCACGGGCAGGGCTGTTAAACAGACGATTTGCATTTGGAAAGGTCATATCCAACAAGGAAATCAGATTGTTCTTCAACACAGTCTGCACCTTGGAATACTGTCGGTACTGGCGATAGCAGTTCTTCAGCAACAGCCGAGTATTTTCCTCCGGGATATATCTCGGCAAGGTAAGCCAGCGATCAAGGCCATAGTTCGCCAGCTTTATAGCATCCTTCCGGTCGGTCTTGACACGCCTCAAATCATTGTTCCCGTAGCCATGCACCAGCTTTGCATTGACAACGGAAACATATAACCCTGCGTCGTGAAGCAGCTTTGCCACCGGCGCATGGTAGTTCCCTGTGGCCTCCATGACCACACGAGTCTCACCGTTCAGGCTTTTGAGCCGCCTTGCCAGCTCGCTCAGTTCACTGTCGGTGTGACGCACTTCAAAGGGTGAGATGACAACCTCTCCAAAGGGACGCATGACGGCAATCGTGCTCCTGCCTTTGGAGATGTCAATACCTACAGAGTTCATGTATCTGCCTCCCATACGAATTTGCAACCGGAATCCATCTTTTTTCTCATTGCCGATTCAATCTATTGGGTGACGCGAACTCTATGGCTCAACCTGCTCAAAGCGAACACTGCAATAAGAGGGATGGCTGACAGTCTTATCAACGGACATCTAAGCCCAAGGAGGTGATGGTCAGCCAGTTGCTCCCCTTATTGTAGCTTAGGCATGAGACGGAAAGAAGCCCAGCCGGATGCTGGGCTTCCAACCAATAATTATTGTAATAGGAGATTCCTGTAATATGAGAAAATCCGGCGTTTGAACAAAAAAGGACACTCCCTTACAATCAAAGTACACGAACAGGGTCAAAGCCCTAATAAAAACGTACGTTGAGATTGAAAGGAAGTATCCAAAATGAGTGTAACACAGAACGAGAAAATCCGTCAAGTCACAGAAACAACAATGGTCATTGGTGTGGATATTGCCAGCGAGATGCATTGGGCCGGAGCGTTCGACTGGCGCGGTTTGGAGCTTGGTAAGGCAGTCAAGTTTGAGAACAGCGCAGAGGGCTTTCGGTTCTTCCTGCATTGGCTGTCAGAATTGGCAGCCGAACAGAAGAAAAGCAGCGTCATGGTAGGGCTTGAGCCCACAGGACACTACTGGTTCACCCTGGCAGCGTACCTGCAAGGAAGCAGTATTAAGCTGGTGCTGGTCAATCCATACCATGTGAAGCGCAGCAAAGAACTGGACGACGGACATCCCAGCAAGAGCGACAAGAAGGACCCCAAGACAATCGCAAAGCTGGTGCTGGAAGGGCGCTATGCATTCCCATATATCCCACAGGGGCTGTATGCGGAACTGCGAGTTGCCATGAACTGCCGCTGGAGAGTACAGAAAGAGCTCACTTCAGTGCAGAATCAAATCCAACGTTGGCTGAAGATCTACTTTCCAGAACACAAAACAGTATTCGGAAAATTTGAGGGCATGGGAAGTATGGCGCTGCTTCATGCAGCACCGTTTCCTTCCGATTTAATCGCTTTAGGTGTGGATGGAATCAACCAGATATGGCGACAGATGAAACTGCGCTGTGTTGGCCTGAAACGGGCGCAAAGGGCCTTTGAAGCGGCCAAAAACAGCGTAGGATGCACAACGGGGATTGAAGCGGCCCGCATGGAGCTGCAAATTCTGCTGGAGGATTATGACGTGAAACTTCAGCAGTATGAACGCATCATGGAGGTTGTGGAAAGCCTGTGCGGGCAAATCCCAGAGGCAGAAGAGCTGCTTCAAATCAAAGGGATCGGTCTCACCACTGTCGCTGGCATCTTTGCCGAAGTTGGAGACATTCGGCGCTTCTCATCCCCTCGCCAACTGCAAAAGCTGGCAGGACTCGCCATCACGGAAAACAGTTCCGGAAAGCATAAAGGCCAGACGGAAATTAGCCGGCGAGGGAGAGCACATCTGCGTGCAATCCTGTTCCGAGCGGCGATGCCACTGGTGGCGAAAAATGAGGAATTTCAAAAACTCCATCAGTATTTTACGACAAGAGCAGAAAACCCATTGAAGAAAATGCAGTCGATGATTGCGATATGTTGCAAGCTGCTTCGGGTGTTCTATGCAGTGGCCATAAAAGGCTGTGCATACAGTGCAGAAAAAATGCTTGCTGACATCCACAGAAACCAGCCGCTGAAAGCGGCGTAGTTCGCTTACAGGAAGCGTCTCTCTGTTGCGTCGCGGAAGAGACTCACACCGCTTCCGTTTAACTTGATTCCACAGGTATAAATACAGAGCCGGTAGTTGGTCAATGAATTTCACCATTAGAGCTTAGACTCGGTATAGGAGAACGACTGACACCACTTTGCAGGCAAGCAGGACGAAGGAATGTAGGGCAACGACCCTGATAGATATGGGAGGTTTGCTGCTGCGAAAGATGTGGTTTACCGTATGGCCTGTCATCCAGAAACCACTGGACGCGGGCTTTGCTGTACCCATTTTTCGCCGGAACCGATACTTGATGCTGTTCCTGCCTGTATCCTGCTCTGTATGAATTTGTGAAATCCTGCGAAAACGCAAGCATCAATGAGAAAAACTAAGATTATTTAGGGAGGTGAAAAAAGATGAAGCGGCTCGGTGATGATCGATACACTGTGCGGGACTGGGTTGGACTGCTGCTCTGTGTGGTGTTCGTTTTTTCTGTCATAGTTTGCGGTCTGCGGATCGCCATCGTTGTGGGCCCGTCCATGCAGCCAACGCTTGCAGACCACAGCGTTCATATTACGGTTCCGGACCACGAACCAGATGTGGGTGACATTGTGACCTTCTGGCATAGAGGCACCCTGCTTATCAAGCGCATTGTGGCCGGCCCTGGTGATACAGTGGACCATTGGGGAGACACTCTCTGTCTTGGTCATGGTCAGTACTATGTCGTAGGCGACAACCGCAGCAACTCCAGGGACTCCAGGTCGTTCGGGCCGATTGACGCAGACGATATCACAGGGCGGTTGTTATTCTAAGGAGGTGGTATTTGGAACGAACAGGCGAACGCACCAGGGACATCCGATTTTTCAGCAACAAAAATGGCGACATCGTATGCCTGCACAGCAAGTGGGCCCGTGACTATGCTAAGTGGCTCGAGACCCAGCCATGGGTGCAGAGCTACGAGGCCGGCTGTCCTTTAGATGCTGACATCATGGGCCGCATATCACGGGCGGGCATACGCACGGACTACATGCAGGCCGGATGGGCTACTGACTTCTTGATTTGCTATGCAGACGGACACAAGGGGGTGAGAGAACTTGTTCAACAGCAGCAGCTAAAGAAAAAAGCTTATGTGGAGCGTCTGGAGCTATCCAGGCGATATTGGGCGGCGACGGACACAGAGTGGATGGTGGTGATCGTGGACATGTAATAACCAACTCTGATCACAAAACACAATAATTATTAGACAGGAGGAACATTAAATGGAACGCCCCGAAGATCGCAAGGTTCTTTATAAGTTTTTTAGTCACAAAAATAACCGCAATATGTATGTACACAATCGAGGTGCCATGGAGTATGCCGCAGATCTGGAGGAAGCTCCGTGGGTTAAAAGCTACGAGACCAATGTAATCCTTGCCCCTGACCGCCTCTCCCGTATCCCGATGCATGTTTCTGATGAAGATTTGTCGACAGAGTGGACCACCGACTTTGTCATAACTCACGTCGACGGACATCGGATCGTCAAGGAAATCGTGCCAAAAAAATGTATGGCAGATGTATCGTACCTTATGCGTCTTGAAATGTCCCGCCGGTACTGGGCCTTGGATGATGATGGAACCCAGTGGATGATCGTGTCTGTCAATGACTGATCCATTACGCTTTGTGTGTAGGCTTGGAGCCGTTTTCAGAATTTTGAAAGCGACTCAAGCCGGCTACTGGCTCATTAACTGTGACTCTCCCTCTCCCCCATTTTTCGATGTGGCCCTTGAAGGATATGAGCGGGTGCCTGCGCCGGAAAGCTGGATGATAGATTGCCCGACAACTCCAGCGCAGGCTACCCGCCTGCAAATGATACAGCCTCTGCTCAATTGCGAGGACTGCATCTCTGACAAGTCTCTTAGATACCGGATGGCAGCAGATGCTGCCCAGCAGCACCAGACCACAACACGACGCATCCTGCACCTATATTATAGGTATCTTGCAACAGGACGGGTCACAGCCAAAAAGCGGACAAAAAGCGCAAACACAGACAACCATATGATAGAACAAGCCATCCGTAGATACTATTACGGATCTAAACGCCTGTCGCTCAGAGCTGCCTACGAGATGATGCTGCTGGAGGATTATGTGGGCCCAGATGGAGAGCTGGACAGCGATGCTCCCACATGGTCGCAATTCCGGCATTACTACTATGGGCACGGGTTTCATCGACGCCCTCAAAAGATCATTGCCCGGGATGGCCTTACAAAATACCAGCGGGACCACCGGTCGGCGTGGGGATCATCTGCCGAATGGCGGCCACAGCCGGGATCGTACCAGATGGATGCGACACAGGCGGATATCTACCTGGTGTCCCGACAGGACAGATCCATCGTGGTATGCTCGATGCAGCACCAATGAGAGCAAACAAGATATTGACAGGCAGGTGCGAGAACTCAAGGCAGCAGGTGCAACCAAGATATGGATGGAGTATGAGCACGGGGATTCACCGACCAAAGAGCAACAGGATATGATGTGGGATACAGTCCGCCCGGGAGACACGGTGATAATCACAGAGCCCTCCAGATTGTCCCGCTCGGTGCAGCAGTTTTGCCAGATCGTCGAGACGATCAAGGCGAAGCGCATCCGACTCCATATCCTGGGTAGTATCACCATTGACTGCCGCAAGGATGATCCCGATCCGATGACTGTGGCCTTTCTCCAGCTCATCGCTGTTTTTAGTGAACTGGAATTGAGTATGATCCGGTCCAGGGTGCGATCCGGTGTAGATAATGCCCGTGCAAAAGGCAAGCAAATCGGACGACCAGCACTTTGACAGGAAGATATCCCGGACCGTTTTTGGCGTTACTATGCAATGTACCAAAGCCAGCAAATCAACACCTCAGAGCTCGCCCGACTATCTAACATCAGCCGCCCTACAGTCTACCGATACCTTGCGTGCATTAAGGAGGACACACCATGACAGAGCATGAGATCACCTATCGCATATATCCGCCTGGGAGAGTACACACAGAGATCGAGCGAGATCCTGAGGAGTACCCTTACCCTCCAGATGTCCGGATTGCATGGGCTGAACGCAAGGAGTACTCTAATATCGATCTGTCGTATGATGATCTGTCGGTGGCGATTGAGTCTTGTGTTGTGGAGATCGTGCACGGAGAGACCGAGTATGGCCAGTGTTTTCGGGCATACCGGATTACTAAACTCGATGGCCTGAGGGCGATCGAGTATGCCTCAAATCACTACCCAATCTTTTTGCGGCCGGCAAACATGATCCGTGGAACACTTATCGTGGATGACGGGAGAGACTGGTGGCGCTATATTATTGATAAGTGGTACGATTGCGACAAGACTCGGGATCACGATATCGGCTATGACGACCCGCCTGACCTGGTCCCGGCTCTGGCCCTGCTCTTTAAGCCTTATTTGAGAGATCCTGATATGTGACACTGAGCATTTTTTCATCTGCATATTTTTTGTGGGACAAAAGAGGGAAGATTGAGGGTAAGTGCTTAGGGCTTGTTTGAAAAAAGGCGGAGATTGTGCTAAAGCAACAAAATAGCGATGGAGGCAAGATACACAAAGGCTAGGAAGGAAGCATCCGACTTGTCATATCTGGTGGCGATTCTGCGAAACCACTTGATTTTCTGGAAAAAACACTCCACCAGATGGCGTTCTTTATACAGATGCCAGTCAACCGGCCAGGGATCGGAAACGTTGCTTTGCGGCGGGATCACATAGCTGGCCCCGTGCGCTGAGATATATTCCCGAATCGTCCGGGCACCATAGGCCCGGTCTGCCAGCACGGCACTCCCGCCGATTCTGACCTTTTTCAGCAGTTCAACAGCGTGAACCGAATCGTGGTCATTTCCAGCGGAGAGAAGGAACTCCACCGGGTTTCCCAGACCGTCTACGACAGCGTGGAGNCCAAAATCTTTGAGGAATTTCGCTGGCCGTTTTCCACTACGGTCTGGCTGGTACTCAAAGATTCGGATGGGCTTTTTGCTGCCTTCCCCGCTGGCGTATACCCACATCCGGGACTCAGAGGCTGCGGCTTTGCCATCCTCTTTCAAAACCTGCACAGTGGTTTCATCCGCGTGGATCACGGTGTCTTCCAGCAAGGCCTGCTTCATATNGCCTTTGCCGTCTCTACTATCGAGTATACAATGGCACTGGATTCTGCACCCTTCACGCTGTCACAAAACAGCCAGTTCTTTCGGCCCACAACAAATGGACGGATCGCATTTTCGGCCAAGTTGTTAGAGATAGGAACCTCAGGAGAATCTAAAAACGCCGTCAGTTGGTGCTCCTGGTTCAGCGAATAGCGGACTGCGTCCTCCAGCTTGCTGCCTTTTTCGGGGTGTACCGTTTTTAGCCAGCAAAAATACTCCTCCAGAAGGGGACGAACCACATTCTGGCGGTATTCATTGCGTGTTTTCGGTAATATATAGCTCGTTTTGCCATCCAGGGTGAACAGCTTGGTACAATACCGGTATCCCACTGCCGCTTTGCTCGTTTTCACAGTTGCTCCGTCCGGCATAGCTTCCCGCCATTTTCTCCTGGCGTGGGCCCAACAGCCGCAATGGGTAACATTTGCAACCTGGTTGTACCCAGCATAACCATCCGTCACCAGATAGCCGTTAAAACCTTTTAGAAAGTTTGCGGGCCGTTTTCCACTACGGTCTGGCTGGTACTCAAAGATTCGGATGGGCTTTTTGCTGCCTTCCCCGCTGGCGTATACCCACATCCGGGACTCAGAGGCTGCGGCTTTGCCATCCTCTTTCAAAACCTGCACAGTGGTTTCATCCGCGTGGATCACGGTGTCTTCCAGCAAGGCCTGCTTCATATGCCGGTACAGAGGTTTCAGCCAGGTTTGGGTACACTGGATCACCCAGTTGGCCAGTGTGCGCGGCTCAACTCCACTCCCTGTCTGGCCCAGATCTTCTCCTGGCGGACCAAAGGAAGCCCGTCCACATATTTCTTAATTATGACGTCAGCCACGGTGGAGGGAGAAGCCAGAGAATGCTTCATCAGGGCAGCAGGCGCCTGTGTGGTCAGAATATGGGCAAAGCCGGTGTCCTTTTCGCACTTGTCACAGGCGTAGGTACAGCTGTAGTATTCCAAAATTTTTTCTTGCTGCGGAATAATAATCAATTCCCGGCGAACCAGCTTCTTACCAATCAGCCGGAACGTACCACCACACTTGCTGCAGTTCAACTTGGATTCCGGCAGCTGGAGTATAATCTCCTCTACAGGGAGATTTTTTGCCAGTTCAGCAATTGTGCGCTTTTTCTTTCGGGCATGCGCCTTTACCGTAAAGGTCTCCTCGGTGGGTTCTTCTGCCTTGTGGTCCTGCACCTGCTCCGCTTCATTAAACAGACAAATCTGGTCTTCGCTTAGAACATAGGCCTTTTTCTCGCTGGACTGTCCGAAACGGGCACGCTGAGCGTTGAGAAGGATCTCATTCATATGATCCAACTTCTTTTTCAGGGTATCAATCTCGGCCTGCTGTTGCCGGATGGTTGTCTGGAGTTCTGCCACTTCGGCAGCAGTATATGTATTTTTCTTCTGTGCTGCCGCCATGACGAACCTCCTCCAAAAACAACTTTATCGTAGGCTTATGATACCATAAACCTACGATAAAGTACATACATGTGCCATTTTTAGTTGAGATTTTTGCTCAAAACAGGTCTTTCGGCTTTCCTTTGCGGATTGCTGTCCGCTGCTCGATTTTCAGTCCCTCCATGAGCCAACGAAAACTCTGGTGGTCTATGAGCCGGAGTTCTGCCTCACTCCTCGGCCACTGAAATCGTCCATTGGACAGACGCTTGTATAGCAGAATATATCCATCTCCGGACCAGTAGAGTGCTTTGATTCGGTCTGTCCGGCGCCCGAAGAACAGAAACAGGCTTTCTTCACTCAGACAACCGCCGTACTGCTGACTTACGATAGCCGCCAGTCCGTCTATCCCGCGGCGAAGATCCGTGTATCCGCATGCCACGTAGTAGTTTTGGACTTTGCTCAGGTCGATCATAGCGATTGAATCGAGCGCAGTAAGGCTGCCACCACATCCATATCCACTCCAGAGGGAAGCCGGAGTTCTGCTCCATGATACCGGATATGAAGCATATCTTCGACCGTTGGAGTTGGATCCAACTTTATGAGATGGGTCTCTGCCGCTTCCGCCGCCTGGTGCCGCAGTTTTCGCAGCCAGTAGTAGAAACTCTTTTCTGAAATTCCGTGTTGCCGACAGAATTCACGATTGCTGAGTCCGCTTGCATTACACTCCTGGATCAGCGCTGACCAATTTTCTACCCGATACTCGTTACGCACCGCCAGTACGTCTGCCATTGTATCACCGCCTTGCTAATTGTCCTGAAAAACTCACCGTGAGTTTTTCAAGTTTTGAACTATTATCTCATTTCTGACGGTGAGATGATAGGCGGGTGATTATTAATCACTTACGGCCTATCCCAAATCCGTACCGGTATCTTCCCGATAAGAGAAACGAGAGCGCATCGCAATTTCCATGCGATGCGCTCTCGTTTTGTAGGGAGAAAACCGCTTGTTTTCCGATTCGTGCCTCTTTTGAAGGCTATCCGAAGCAGGTCATCGTCAGTGTTCCAACTGTCATGAGGCAGAGACCAACTCCGGCTCTCTTGCTCAGCTTCTCCCCAAACACGAAATAGGAAAACGCGATCGTGAGAAGAATGCTCATCTTATCAATCGGGACAACAATACTTACCACTCCATTTTGAATGGCGTAGTAATAGCATAGCCACGAAGCACCCGTTGCAATGCCGGAAAAGAACAAAAAGACCAATTCTTTATGATCGAGATGCCGTAGTTGGGATTGCTTGCCCTTCATAAAGACAATTATCCATGCCATAATCAAAACGACAACCGTTCGGATTGCCGTCCCCAGATTAGATTCCACTCCGGTTATGCCAACCTTTCCCAGAATGGATGTCAGCGCGGCGAACACTGCTGAGCCGATTGCATAGAAAATATATGTATGATCTGTGATCTCACCGCTGTCTTTCTTTTTCTCTACCATTAAAATGATGCCGGTACCGAGCATGAAAGTGCTTATCAATTTGATGAGGAGATGTTCTGTCTCCCCAAAACAAATGATTGCCAGCAGGACGGAGAGGATCGTGCTGGATTTGTCAATGGGAACGACCTTGTTTACATCTCCGATGGACAGTGCTTTGAAATAGCACATCCACGAAGCACCCGTCGCGGCTCCAGACAATATCAAAAATAACAATGAGCTTGAATTGATTTGTGTGATGGTTCTGGCAGAACCAACCACAAAAACCATCAGCCAGGAAAACACCAACACGACAACTGTCCGTATAGCGGTCGCAATGTCAGAGTCCGTTTTTTTGATCCCACATTTCGCGAGAATGGCAGTGAATCCCGCAAAAACGGATGATAAGGTTGCTGCCACTAACCACATTTTCATTCCCTCCAATGATACGCTTTATGTCCGTCGAGAGGTTTGTGGTGACTCACATGATCTGATTGGGGGTGAAGGGATATCCCTGAGAACTTCAGTTCCATACGTATATTTCAGTATCTGCCGCCCATGATGATTTCTTACAATCGCGCCGTGATGGTCTGAACGACGCCAATTTTCTCACATAAGGGGCTTTTTACGTCACCGCCCGTTTAGACTGGAGACATATGCCCCCTTCCATCAGGAAGCCCCTTTTTCCGCCTGAGATATCTCCCGACAGATAGAATGCGCACACTTTTCTGTGAGCGTTTTAAGTTTTTCCACAAACTGCTCGGGCGGCATACACTCTTTGGTCCGCAGCCAGCGCTCCATGGTACAGATCACCGCCCGCGTCGCAAAAAAAATCCAAAATAAATTCGTCTACTTGCTCCTCTCCAAACAAGCTGGAAATGCGTGCTGCTATAAACGGCCGAATATACTCCTGAAAGTGATCGCTGAAAGAATTTTGCCCTTTGATCTGCAATGCTTTTCGATAGAACGAATGATTCTGGTAAAAATACCGGCAGTTTTTTCGATAAAAGCCCAATGTTCTGTATAGTCGGCACTCAAGTTTTCATGTTTGATAAGTTCAATAAATTCCGTATCAAAAAACCAATTTACAAGGTCATATTTATCCTTGAAGTGATAGTAAAAGCTCTTTCGGTTCATGTTGCAGTGTTCGCAGATCTGCGCCACATTGATCTTGTCAAAGGGCTGTTCTACCATCAGCTCTTTCAAAGAAGTTGCTAATGCCCGTTTTGTAATATTGGAATCTGCCATACACAGTCTCCTTTCATCACATCCACAAATGCTCCACCAAAATCAAGCCCCCCATGAGGAGCAATACAATTCCCCCAACTACTTCGGCCTTTGATTTGTATTTGGCCCCAAAGTGATTGCCAATTTTCACACCGGCCACAGAAAAGGCAAATGTTGTCAGTCCGATCAGAAAAACAGCCGGAAGGATGTCCACCTTCAAAAAAGCAAAGGATACGCCCACAGCCAATGCGTCAATGCTGTCGGCTAGGGCCAGAGGGAGCATGACCCGAGGCGCGAAGGACGCGTCCATTTTCCTGACGGGCTCCCGAGCTTCCTGGAGCATATGAATTCCGATCGCCGCCAACAGGACAAAAGAGATCCAGTGATCCAGGCTTTCGATCGCGGCGCGGAAACCGCTGCCCAAAACGTAACCCAGCAGCGGCATGACCGCCTGCGAACCCCCAAACCAAAGTCCCGCAGACAGAAGATGTTTTGGCTCTACCTGCTCCACAGAAAGACCTTTGCAGATCGCGATGGCAAATGCGTCCATGGAAACACCGAGTGAGATGGCCATGAGTGCTCCGATTCCCATATTTTTACCTCCCAAAGGAATTGAATCGGCAGGTAAAAAAAGAGACTTACCTGCCCAAACAGATAAGGCCTTGTTTGAAAAATAAAAGTTGCACAAGAAACCAAGTTATGCGAAGCTATGAGCATGAAACGATATGAATTAACAAAAGAACAATGGGAACGAATCAAGCCGCTGCTGCCACCGGAAGAAACGGGAAAGCGGGGTCGTCCCCGGAAGGATAACGGGATCATGCTCAACGGAATGCTCTGGATCGTCCGGAGCGGTGCGCAGTGGCGTGAGCTGCCGGCGACCTATGGTCCTTGGCAGTCTATATACGCAAGATTCGCCAAATGGCGGAATGAGGGCACTCTGGAAGCGGTATTCCACACACGGTCTGCGGACGCGGATATGGAGAACCTGAGCATGGACTCCACTTGCGTAAAGGTGCATGAAAGCGCAAATGGCGGGGAAAAAAACGGCGGATAAGGCGGTTGGCCGTACCAAAGGCGGGTGGAACACAAAGCTCCACGCTGTCGTAGACGGTCTGGGAAACCCGGTGGAGTTCCTTCTCTCCGCTGGAAATGACCACGATTCGGTTCACGCTGTTGAACTGCTGAAAAAGGTCAGAATCGGCGGGAGTGCCGTGCTGGCAGACCGGGCCTATGGTGCCCGGACGATTCGGGAATATATCTCAGCGCACGGGGCCAGCTATGTGATCCCGCCGCAAAGCAACGTTTCCGATCCCTGGCCGGTTGACTGGCATCTGTATAAAGAACGCCATCTGGTGGAGTGTTTTTTCCAGAAAATCAAGTGGTTTCGCAGAATCGCCACCAGATATGACAAGTCGGATGCTTCCTTCCTAGCCTTTGTGTATCTTGCCTCCATCGCTATTTTGTTGCTTTAGCACAATCTCCGCCTTTTTTCAAACAAGCCCAAGTCTCGTCATTTAAGATAATACCAGGAAAGTTCCAGTATGTTGGTATCACCACACCAAAGTGCTGACTACTCCCTTACATAGTGGCAAGTATATCATATTGCTGTCATATTCTCAACTCAATTCGATATTTCTGCTTTGGACAAATCTTTATTTGTGTCCCAATTTGTTTCGTATCCCGCTCCCGAAATCAGCTGGTTACATCGGTCGGATTCAGGTGGATCATAATATGCTTCACATCCGGGAAGGTATGTTCTACTTCATCGTGGATATGCTCCGCCACCTCGTGGGCATCCCGTAAAGACTTTTCACCATCCACCTGGATCTCCAGATCAATATAGACCTTGTTGCCAAACATTCTGGAACGGAGCGAATCCACGTGGACCACACCTTCCTGCGCAGCAATGTATTGCTCCATTTGCGCCTCATAGCCTTTTCCGCAGGAGGTATCCAACAGTTTGACCACGCCGTCTTTCAAAATATCATAGGAAGCCTTCACAATGAACAGGCAAATCACCACACTGGCCACGGAGTCCATCACAGGAAAGCCCAGCATGGCGCCGCCGATACCGATAAGGGAGCCGATGGAAGAAAACGCGTCGGAACGATGGTGCCAGGCATCTGCCAAGAACGCTGAGGAATGGATCAGCTCGGCGTAATAACGGGTGTACCAATACATGGCCTCCTTGCTCACAATAGAAACAATGGCTGCCACCAAAGCAATCGCGCTGGGGATGGCAAGGGTTTCATAGCTGCCCGAGATGATGTGTTCCAGCCCCACTTTGCCTACGCCGAGCCCGGTTGTCAGCAGGACAATCCCCAATAGCAAAGACGCGATGCATTCCATGCGCTCATGCCCATAGGGGTGGTCAGAATCCGCTTCTTTCTTGGAGACTTTCACTCCGATCCAGGCGATCACTGTGGTAATCACATCGGAAAAGGAGTGGATCGAATCGGAGATCATGGCGCCGGAGTTGCCTGTGATACCGGCAAACAACTTGAATCCAGACAGCACCGCGTTGCCGGAAACACTGACAAAAGACATTTTGCGGATCGCAGCCGCTTCATCAACGGTGTTCCTGCGGGAAACGGTGTCAGTCTGCTTCTTGATTGTTTTCACGGAAATTCCTCCTACTCATAATGGATGTCAGGTAGTGTCAAGAGTTGGACCTGTTGACAAAGACGAAATATGGGCTGAGAAATTATATTCTCGGCCCATATTTTATCCATTAGCATTGCAGAAAAGATGGCTTTAACCATCCTTTTTAGGTTTAATGCCATGGCAGACAGGAGACATTCCTCAGTCGCTGCAAGAATGCCTCGTTTCCGAATTTTTAAAAGGTTATGCTCCCTTTTCATAGCAGCAAAGCTGCCTTCAGCCCATATTTTTCGTTTTCTCATCATGTACAGGTATTCCGGAGTATTGACCCTTAAATGCCCTCTGTAAAACGCAGGATAGCAGCTGCTGGCCAGAATTCTTCTACGCACACCGGCTGTATCAAAACAAGTCTTACGGGAAGTGCATTTCCGGCAGACATCTCCCTGTACCTGGTAACAACGAAGATATTTCCCTGTGGACTTATTGCAGTTCAGACGGTGATATACAAGAGGCTGTCCCATTGGGCAAATAAATGTATCCTGTTGCGGATCATATGAAAATCCATATTTACTTGGGTCATTGGGAAAACGGATGGCCGGAATATAACCGGTAATTCCCAGTAGTTCCAAGCCCCTGTGAACAGCACCAGTGTCATACCCTCTGTCCAAAGCAACTTTCTCCATAGACAGGCCCAACTGTTTTTGCTGCCCCATAGGGCCTCCGTGATGTCCTCCACGCGCCGGACGGACACACCTGCCAGGTACATCTCAATGAGAGCCTCTTCCACGCTGCTCTCCCGGCGGCGGTACCGCTCAATAATAGCGGTCTCAAAGGAAATCCCTTTGAGCTTAGGCACCTTCAGGGTGACATCTCCAGAAGTGGTGGTGAGATTTCGGCTATAGTGGCCGCTGCGATAGCCCTGGCGCGGCTCATTGCGTTCATACCGGGCAGCCTGGGTTAGCTTCTGAGCCTCGGCCTCCAGCAGCTCGTTGAGGGTTTCCTCTACACTGCCTCGTACCAACTCCTTGAGCTGCCCCTTGATTACTTCTTCATTTAGCTGTACTATCTTTTCAGACATGGTTTGCTGTCTCCTTTCAGGATGGTGTGTCGCGACTTCATTCTACCAGAGATCTGCAAACCATGTCTCTTTTTGTTTTTGCGAAACTTATTCTACCTTATCGGGCGTGATCTCCTGGCCCGTTACCTGTTCCACCAGATTTGCCGCCAGCTCCGCGAAGCGGCGACGGGTGATCCGGAACCCGAAATAGGCGTTGTTGCTCTCCGTAACGAGACCACATTCCTCTGCATATGACAATTCCTCAACTGCCCAGCTGCTGATTTTTTGCTCTAGCCGGGGATCAGCAAGCAATCCAAATACACCTTCTCTGTGCTGATTGAATATCACATCTGGATTTCTGCCGTCTGGGAAGACCCAGGTGACACCTTGAGAAAAATAAGAACATGAATAGGGGAGCGGTCCGATCACGACATTGCCGGCATGATCGATAAAAGAGACCTGGTAGTCCGTTCCTTCTAATTCTGCGACTCCATCAACGAAATTCCACGCTCTGGAAACAGTTTCTGGCACAGATAGAACGGCCTGCCCACTTGTATCAATATATTTCCATGCCGTGCTTCCTGATTCAAGAACGGACATGAGGCCTTCCTGATATCCCCCAGAGGTAATCATATACACCGGAGGGAGGAGCTCTTGCCCAGAAAGGTCAATGACACCACATAGCGGATATTCGGCGCCTCTCTTTTCCCAGGTCAGATCATTGTATCCCACAACAAGCCTGCCCATGGTCACGATGTCACTGTATGTCAGATCCAGGGCAGTCTGGGGCTCTATCAGCATGGTCCCGTCATAGTCTGCAAGCCCTTGAAATTTGACTCCGTTGTTATCCTCGAGTTCAACGACAAAAACGCAACCGCCGGCGTCGTTGTCCAATACGTAGATTCGGTCATAGATACAGGGAATAATGAGGTCTCCCTCGGCGTTTACCACGCCTTCTTTCCATTCTTCTGACCATACAATGGCCCTGTCTTTATAAAATGCATTCCCGCCTCTATACTCAGGTGGGACTACCCATGCGCCGGTTTTGTCAATATAGCCATAGCGCCC
This sequence comes from Intestinimonas timonensis, assembly GCF_900626145.1. Classification (GTDB taxonomy): domain Bacteria; phylum Bacillota; class Clostridia; order Oscillospirales; family Oscillospiraceae; genus Intestinimonas; species Intestinimonas aquisgranensis. The sequence goes on from NZ_LR130817.1 coordinate 141,066, forward strand.
TGTTTCCAAACTCTGCGCCTCGACCAATCCACAAGAAAAATCGCCGCGAATATTTACGCTAGGACACAGAAGCGCTGTTTGCCCTGTCTGATCAATAAACTGATTTGGAATGCGAACCTCCTCTGAAATACCGGGATAGTCATGGATGACATGGGCGACACCTTCATGAAATTCGTGCCCAATCACCCCAATTGGAAGTTGGATCACCCATGCGCCGCTGGTATCTATATAACCAGCTTTTCCGTCTTTCTCAACATATGCCAGTCCTTCAGAAAAATCATTGCAGAAATCATAGGTTTCAACGGGAAGAAGATACTCTCCCCACTGATTTACATAATTTCCACGGTCGCCATTTACGAGACTAGGGCTTGTTTGAAAAAAGGCGGAGATTGTGCTAAAGCAACAAAATAGCGATGGAGGCAAGATACACAAAGGCTAGGAAGGAAGCATCCGACTTGTCATATCTGGTGGCGATTCTGCGAAACCACTTGATTTTCTGGAAAAAACACTCCACCAGATGGCGTTCTTTATACAGATGCCAGTCAACCGGCCAGGGATCGGAAACGTTGCTTTGCGGCGGGATCACATAGCTGGCCCCGTGCGCTGAGATATATTCCCGAATCGTCCGGGCACCATAGGCCCGGTCTGCCAGCACGGCACTCCCGCCGATTCTGACCTTTTTCAGCAGTTCAACAGCGTGAACCGAATCGTGGTCATTTCCAGCGGAGAGAAGGAACTCCACCGGGTTTCCCAGACCGTCTACGACAGCGTGGAGCTTTGTGTTCCACCCGCCTTTGGTACGGCCAACCGCCTTATCCGCCGTTTTTTTCCCCGCCATTTGCGCTTTCATGCACCTTTACGCAAGTGGAGTCCATGCTCAGGTTCTCCATATCCGCGTCCGCAGACCGTGTGTGGAATACCGCTTCCAGAGTGCCCTCATTCCGCCATTTGGCGAATCTTGCGTATATAGACTGCCAAGGACCATAGGTCGCCGGCAGCTCACGCCACTGCGCACCGCTCCGGACGATCCAGAGCATTCCGTTGAGCATGATCCCGTTATCCTTCCGGGGACGACCCCGCTTTCCCGTTTCTTCCGGTGGCAGCAGCGGCTTGATTCGTTCCCATTGTTCTTTTGTTAATTCATATCGTTTCATGCTCATAGCTTCGCATAACTTGGTTTCTTGTGCAACTTTTATTTTTCAAACAAGGCCTAGGCTATATATCTTTGCAAGTTATTTATTTTTGAGACACTTCATCTTGTGTGTTTCCACTTGCTAATTTACTTAAGCTTTACTTTTTCTTCAACCAGTACTGGTGGAAGCAGTGATGGCCCTCTGATAAAATTCTACATGAACTATTGTGATTCCGTCCATATAGCGAGGAGGAAATTCGGCATGAAAGCAAAACAGAACATCACCATGACCGCCAAGGGGATCGGCTGTGCAGTTCTGCTGTTTGGAGCGTTGTTCCCAATCTATTGGTTGCTGGCCATGGCGATTCGCCCCACAGATGAAATGAGTGGGCACATATCGCTGATCCCTGCTTCATTCACGCCGGAGCATTTCATTCGGCTCTTTACCGAAAAAGGCTTTGGACAGGCAATCATCAACAGTTTGCAGACCACCGGAGTATCGCTGGTTCTCTCCCTGATAATTGGTGTCTGCGCCGCCTATATCATCGCCCGCCGGCGTTTCAGCTTTGGGCTCAAAAAGCCCCTTACATACTGGGTGCTACTTGTTCGTGTTCTACCGCCGGTGGCATTTACCATTCCGCTCTACACCATGTTCAGCCGAGCAGGTATCCTCAACGGCAAAATACCAGTCATTTTAGCCTGTGTCTTGATCAATGTTCCCCTTATCATCTGGTTCCTGATCAGCTTTTTCCGAGAGCTTCCGGAGGAAATCGAGGAGAGCGCGAAGGTAGACGGCGCAACGGAGTGGCAGCTCTACCTGCGGATCGTACTCCCCCTGGTGGCCCCTGGTATCGCGGCGGTGGCCATGCTTTCCTTTATGTATGCCTGGAACGAGTACACCTACACCGTAATTTTTACTCGTAGCCCTGCCAACTATACAGTCCCGCTGGCTCTGTCTGTACTGAACACAGAAGATAATCTGACCAACTTCGGCCTGGTAGCCGCTGGCGGCGTAATTTCTGTGGTTCCCATTATTTTGTTTGTAATCTTTGCACAGAACTACTTGATTTCTGGCCTTTCAAGCGGCGCTGTCAAAGAATAACAAAAATTATATGTGTTATCCCCAATATGAACTTAGGAGGACGAAACTAATGAAAAAGAAATTGCTTGCTGCACTCCTGTGCAGTTCCATGGCATTGTCCCTGACTGCCTGCGGCGGACAGCCCTCTGCATCCGATCCTGGCGCTGGTGACGGGAACACTGGGAACAGCGGCAACACTGCGGCCAGCGATTCCGCGCCTACCAAAATGACACTAATCCTGCGCGGCGGCGCTTACGGTGAGTCCTTGCAGGCAATGTTGCCAGCCTTTGAGGAAGAACACAACGTGGACATTGAGGTCCAGCTTCTCTCCTTCGATGATCTACATACCGGCATTGCTCTGGACGCTGCGAATCCTGTCGGTACCTACGACCTGTGTATGGTGGATGGCTCCTGGATGGCTGAGTTCACCGCCAACGGTGTTCTGGCTAACCTGAGCGATATGGGGTATAGCTTCGACGATGACATCATCCCTGCCACCACCTCTATCTGCACGGTGGGGGAGGACATCTATCTAGCCCCTTACTATGGCAACGTCACCGTCCTGATGTATAACAAGCAGTTGATTGCCGATGCCGGTTATACACCCGAGGATATTGACAGCTTTGCTGATATTATGGATATCGCTCAGAAGACCCGCGCAGCCGATGCCAGTAAGAACGGTTTTCTGATCCGCGGCGGCAGTGCTGACAACATCGTTTCCGATTTCCTCTCCCATTTGCTGGTCCATGGCGGTTGGGTCGTGGATGAGAACAACCAACCCACCGTGAACACCCCGGAGTTCAAGGCCGCCATGGAGGAGTATCTGGCTCTCTATAATGTAGGCAGCACTCTGGACAAGGATGACATCGTTGCCTCTGTCAGCAGCGGAGAGACCGCCCTGGCTCAGATCTGGCCCGGTTGGTATGTGCCCACCGCAGACGGCCCCGCCAATTATACTACCATTCCCACTAAGCTGACGGATGACTCCGACGCTGAGGATGCAGTGGCCTTACAAGGAGTTTGGTGTATTGGAATCCCAGAGAATGCCCCCAACAAAGAACTGGCCTTGGAACTTCTGAAGTATGTGATGGACCCCCAGGTCCAGCTGGCCTCCATTGATAAGGGTGGTGTACCCTGTCGCTATTCCAGCCTGATGGATGAAACTGTCCTACAGACCTATCCCCATCTGGAAACCGTATGCGGCGCTTTGGAGACTGGTGTCTACCGTCCGGCTATTGAGGAGTGGACCCAGTTCACCAATATTTTGGGTCAGGAAATGGACAATATCATCCAGGGGATTAAGTCTCTGGACGACGGTCTGGCTGATGCGCAGTCGGCCCTTGAGGATTTAATGGGCTGATCTCACCATTTCCCAGCCAGACTTACCGATTTTGTAAGCGGCCGGGATGCCCAACGGCGTCCCGGCCGTATTTTACAACAATACGCGATGTTGGAAAGACTCTCCACGAAGAGAGGGAGAATCCTATGAATGATAAAACATTAAGACTTAATCACAGCACAATATCAGCCCGGCGATTCGGGCTCTGCATGGTGCTTCCGACCCTGATTGTACTTTTGGTCATGACGGCTTACCCGTTGATTTCCACATTTCTGTATAGCTTTACAGATTACAACTATCTCAAGGGGAATGATAGCGCCGAGTTCGTTCTATTTGACAACTATGTTTCGCTTTTCAAGAACAGCTATTTTCGTCAAGCGACCTGGAACACGGTGCTGTTCACCGCTCTGGCCGTGGTCCTGGAAATGGCGTTTGGACTTCTAATTGCGGTCTTTGTCAACAGCCTCAAGCGGGGACAAAAAGCTATGCGCACCCTACTTCTGTTACCCTATCTGCTGCCAGCAGTCACCGTGGCCCTCAGTTGGCGTATGCTGCTTTCGTCCAATTACGGAATCGTCAATCAGGTCCTAGAATCTCTAAAGCTGCCGGTATTTAACTGGTTTATGGATACCAGGACTGCCTTTGGCACCATTTTATTCATTGACGTATGGCAGAATACTCCCTTTGTATTTTTGCTGCTTTATGCTGCCCTTCAGTCTGTGCCAGCTGGGCAGTATGAGGCGGCCGGTATCGACGGGGCCGGTTTTTTCCAAAAGTTCTGGTATATCACCATTCCAAACATCAAAAGCTCTCTGGCATTGTGTGCCCTGTTGCGCACCATTGATACATTCCGGCTGTTCGAGAAGGTGAATGTGCTTACCGGCGGCGGACCTGCTGGCACGACCTCTACCATCACCCAGTTTCTCTATAATTTTGGAATCAAGTCGCTGGACTTTGGGTTCGGCAGCGCCGGGGGCATCATTATGACAATCTTTGCTCTTATCCTCTCCAGCTTCTATATTAAGAGGGCAATACAGTAGGTGTGAGGACTGTATGATACATCGGGGAAACGAAATGCGCATTACATTTGTCAATGTGGGCTACGGGGAGGCTATTTGGGTGGAGTGTCCCCAATCGGGGCAAGACAACGCCTTTACTATACTAATAGACGGTGGCAGCAACCTTGATGCTGAGTACGCTGACTGTTCCACCGGACGCGTCCGTTTGCTGGATTACTTGAAGCAATCCGGCGTGGATCATATTGATGTGATGATCCTTTCTCACATCCACGAGGACCATGTCTGCGGCCTGCTGCCAGTGGCAAGGCAATTCCCACCCAAGACTCTCTGGCAGGGGCTTCCCACAGACCTTCATCGCCATCTGCCGCCTATGCCATCGCTTCGGCCGGCACACCCGGATCGCGCAAAATTTGCGGATTCCCTCCGTGATTGGCAGAATCTGCTCTTGCTGGTGGAAAAACAAGGCTGCAATATTCGCACTCTGAAGTCCGGAGACTTTCTGATGCCCTGCGCTGGCATGGAGATCCAAAGTCTTGCCCCAACCACTCAACGGGTAGAGGAACTGTCGAAGCGAATAGAAGACGTCTTTCACACACTAGATACGGAACTCTTTTTTCAGAAATTGTCTGCCCTAGATGCTGCTATGAACAACTTCAGCCTGGTACTCCGGCTGGACTGGAAGGGGAAGCGGGTTCTCCTACCTGGGGACACCAACTTGGCTGGCTACCGGGACATCCCACTTGAAGATTTGTGGGCCCACATCTTCAAAGTGGGACATCACGGCCAGAAGGACGCGGCAGACGAGGCCCTGCTCCGGGCCGTCCACCCGGATGTCATGGTGTGCTGCGCCTCCAGTGACCGGCGTTATGGAAGCGCTTGGCTGGAGTTGATGGAACTGGCGGAGCGGTTGGGTATCCGGGTACTCTATTCCGACTGCCCACCCTTGCCGGCCCCACTGACTACGCCCCCACCCCATCGGGCCTTGCAGCTGGAGCTATTACCGGGACAGCCGATGCGAATCGAGTATTTAGGTTTGGAAGGTGACGTGTTGAATGGAGCGTTATGACATATTAGTAATTGGACCGGTCTCCCTGGATCGGAATATCGATTGCCAAGGGAATGAATGCCGTGAAGTGGGCGGGGCCGTGGTAGCCTCCGGCTTTGCAGCGGCCCGGAGTGGTGCCCACACCGCCGTGTTTACCAAACTGAACCCGGCAGATGCCGACGTGGAGCAATGCTTTTCCGACTCCGGGGCTGATGTGTACTGGGCCCCCTCCACTGTCACCTGTTCCATCCTTAACGAGTATTTCACCCCCAACAAGGAAAAACGGGCCTGTACCGCCTTGGGAGTGTGCGACCCTTTCCGTTTTGAGGAGCTCCCCCCTGTGGTAACAGGGATCTATCATTTTGCCGGGTTAGCATACGGCGACTTCGACGGTAGCCTCTTTGCTCAGGCCGCCCAGAAAGGGCGGGTGGCGGTGGATGTGCAGTGCCTGTTGCGCCATGTGGAGCCTGATCACACCATGGCCTTCCGGGACTGGGCGAAGAAGGGGGAATACCTGCCTTATATCGACTATTTGAAGACTGATGCCGCTGAAGCAGAAATTCTTACCGGCCTCACCGACCGACCCCAAGCGGCTAGGCTACTCCACCTCTGGGGTGCTAAGGAGGTGATCATTACCCATAATACCGAGGTGCTGGTGTATGCTGGAGAGACCGTCCACACCTGTCCTATCCGTGCCCGGAACCTCTCGGGGCGCACTGGCCGGGGTGACACTGCTTTCGCCGGTTACATTGCTGAGCGTCAGCATTCGGGCGTGGAGCAGGCACTGCTCTACTGTACCGCTTTGGTCTCTCTGAAAATGGAGACACCAGGCCCCTTCCGGGGCAACCGACAGGATGTGCTGAACTATATCCGGGAGTTTTATCCTGAGTACACCTTTGAGGTAGACAAGATATCTATTTGAGGCCGGAGTGTCACTCCACGGCGAAATACGCCTGGGCACTCTGGAGCCGACAAAAGGAGGAAAGATTTCCGCCGGCCGGCGGTGCAGCAGTGTGGAGACCTGCTGTAAGCTCGGGGCAGTACCGCTCTGCACCGGGGAGGCCCCCGCGATGGCGGGTGCGCTTTGGCCAACACCCATGTCAACTGTCAATCTGAAAAACATCTGTAAGATATATGAGAATAATGTCCCCGCTGTTAATGACTTCAACTTGGACATTGAGGATAAGGAGTTCATCGTCCTGGTCGGTCCCTCCGGCTGTGGTAAATCCACCACTCTGCGGATGGTAGCTGGACTGGAAGATATCTCCAAAGGCGAGTTGTATATAGACGGCAGGCTGGTCAATAATGTAGAGCCGAAGGATCGGGATATTTCCATGGTCTTTCAGTCCTACGCCCTCTACCCCCACATGACTGTTCGGGAGAATATGGGGTTTCCTCTGAAGCTTCGGAAAGTAGACAAGGCGGAGATTGCCCGCCGGGTGCAGGAGGCCGCCGAAATCCTAAGTATTACTCAGTATCTGGATCGCAAGCCCAAGGCTCTCTCTGGCGGCCAGCGTCAGCGTGTGGCCATTGGCCGGGCCATCGTGCGGGAGCCCAAAGTGCTGCTCATGGACGAACCTCTCAGTAACCTGGATGCCAAGCTGCGCAATGAGATGCGGGCGGAAATCATCAAGCTCCGACAGCGCATTAATACCACATTTATTTATGTGACCCACGATCAGACCGAAGCCATGACTCTAGGCGACCGAATCGCAATTATGAAGGATGGTGTTGTACAGCAGATTGGCACTCCCCAACAGGTCTTTAACACTCCAGCTAACCTGTTTGTGGCCAGCTTTATCGGCACACCTCAGATGAACTTTTTCAAGGCCAGGCTAGAAAAAGCAGACACAGGCTATCAGGTAGAATGCTTAGGCGCAGTCGTCCCTGTAGGCACGGAGATGGCCGGGACGCTGGCCTCAAAGGGGCAAACCAGTGCCGATGTGACGCTTGGTGTTCGCCCCGAGCATATCAGCATCCACACCGGAGCCGGAAATGCGATCAGCTCCACAGTGGAAGTATCCGAGCTGATGGGCAGTGAGATTTATCTCCACACTGTGGTAGGCGAGAGCAGCGAGCAGCAGGAAGTGGTCATGCGCATCCAGACCACCGACCTTCCGGTGGAATACCGTTCCGGTGTGCCTTACGGCGCAAAGCTGGAATTTACCTTCTGTAATCAGATGATTCATCTGTTCGATCCAGCCACCGAGCGGAGCTTGCTATGTTGAATCATGGAATGTCTTGGCCTATGCGTGGCACATTGATGGCCGGTGGTATAACACTTATCGGAGTGAGCGTTGCGCTATACCGTATGGCGGCACTTGGTGTAGATCCCTTTACTGGGATGAATCTAGGAATCAGCACTTTTCTTGGCTGGTCTTTTGGTTCTTGGCAGCTTTTGATAAACGCAATGATTCTCGTGGTAGTATTTTTTACTGTACGTAGCTGCATTGGCATAGGGACGGTGGTGAACATGATATGTGTAGGTTATATCGCCGATCTTATCTGCTGGCTGGGCCGAGATGTAAGCTTGAACCTGCCTGTTCGTGGCATTCTCATGGTGATTGCCTTGCTTCTTTCATCCTTCGGTGTTGCGCTCTACATGAAGGGAGGTATGGGTATTGCTCCCTACGATAGTGTAGCGGTGGTCATTGAAAGCCTGAGCAATCAAAAAATACCTTTCCATCTCGCTCGTATCTTATCTGATATTACCGTGATAGTCCTTGGCGTAATATTCTGCGTTGCAGCCGGGAAGGCTATTTGGTTGGTTGTAGGAGTAGGGACGGTATGTAACGCATTACTGAATGGGCCAGCGATTCAAATGTTTCTCCGAATCATTTAATAGATTTCTAATTATCTCTTTAGATGTTCTTATATGCCGGTATAGCCCGTTATTCCGGGCTTTTCCGGCACTTTTCATATCGGAAGAACCTCACAAATCTTTTTATTACCCCTCATGTTTTCGCTCTCAAAAGTAGTAAAAGCAGTAGTAAATTCTGCGTACTACTTATGCCGCCTTGGTTTCCTCGGCGCTTTCCGCCACAGGCTCCGGCTTGGCCTCTGCGGTGGTTTTTGCCTTGGCTTGCAGCCGTTCCATTTCCTCCTGTGCGGAATGGAAAGTAGCGTGGGCATAATAGTTCAGCGTCATTACAATGTTGGCGTGTCCCATGATGTACTGCAATGCCTTGGGGTTCATGCCCGCGTTTGCCATTCTGGTACAGAATGTATGCCGCATGGTGTGCGGCGTCATCACATCGGGCAGCGGCTCCTTGTGGCACTTGTTGTACTTCTTTGCAAGGCACTTGAACATGGCGTCATAGTTGACGGCGGTTTTGGGCAGGCCGTCCCGGTTCAGGAACAGGAAGTCCTTATAATCGTCAACCTCAATGCACCTGCCGTCCCTGCGCTTCTTTAACACGCGCTCAAACGCTTCATAGGCGGCTGCGCTCATCGGCACTTGGCGGAATCCGCTTTCTGTTTTTGGCGCTTCGATATAGTAGCCGTCCTCGGTGCTTCTCAAAAGCTGGTGGTCTACATTCACAAAGCGCTTCTCAAAATTCAGGTCAGCGGGCGTCAGGCCGCAGAGTTCGGAAATACGAAGCCCGGTTTCCAGCAGGATCACCACCTCGTCATAATACTTGGCATAGACGGGATCGTTCTGCATGAAGTCTAAAAGCTCGTTTTCCTGTGTAGGGGTAAGCGGCACCTTTGGTACGGTATCGTCGTTGATAACCTCATTGATCTGGAAGTCAAAGGGATTCTTGCGGAGGCAGTCATCCTGTACGGCCATATAAAAGATGGCTTTTAAGGAACGCTTGCTGTTGCAGATGGTGTTGTAGGCAACGCCCTTTTCCTGCATACGCAAGGCCCATTCTTTCGCGTCGGACAGCTTCACGCTGTCAATGCTGGCCGCGCCCAGCTTATCTTCGGACAGAAGTTTCATCAACTGCTGGCGGCTCTTTTGGGTTCCTTTCCGCACATTCCCGCGCTCCCGGGTGTACTTTTCATAAAGCTGGCACACGGTCATTTTCTTGCCGATGGTGTCGATCCCGTCGTCAAGGTCTTTCTGTATCTGCTTGATCTTCTCGCGCAGGGAAAGACAGGGCCGCTTCCCGGCAGGTACTTTGTCGGTGGGTACTAACTTCCATGAGTAAACAAACTGGGGTTCTCCAAAGGTGTCAATGTATTTGTAAGCGTATCTTCCATCTGATCGCTGGCTCTCTCCAGACTTCAAAAGGCGGCCTTTGTTGTCCCGTCTTTTTTCATCTCGTTCTTTTCTTGGCATTTCGTCATGCTCCTTTCCATGACGGAAAGAGCCTTGACACGCTTATAACCTATTATAACACGCGCAAGGCCCTTTTTCACTATATTGTGTCAAGGGAATCAATGATTTTTTCAAACTGCTTCCGCTTGATCTGGATGCGGTTGCCGTTCAGGATCACCCAGCCAGCGGTGGGGTTTTCCTCGGCAAGCCGACGCAGTTTGTTTTCCCCGATCCGAAAATATTTGGACGCTTCCTCAATGGTGAGCGTGTATTTTTCCCAAATAGGCACATCGGTATTACTCATAACATGGCCCCCTTTCTTTTCAAAACAAAGGTTGTTTTTTGTGAAAGTGGGCAGAAAATAACGGACGGCTGCTGGCACAGCTCCACGGGAATCTCACCCCCGCGTGGTTCTCACGCGGCCCTGCTCGTTGCCTGCGACGCTTCAAACGCTCGGACTACGACGACAAGGGCGTATCATTGTCCTGTCTGCGCGTCGTCGCCCGCAGGCTGCCACACCTGCTTTACGGCCCGGTAAAATCGCTCCGCTTATCCCAATGAGGGAAAGCCTCTTGGCGTACCTGCCGCCCGGCTCGGCACAGACAGAATGTATCCGTCTGCCCTATGACGCGCCGCCATTGTCCTGCGGGCGTATTTGTCAAGGAGCAAGGGGGCCGCCGGGAAAACAGGCAGGCGGGGAAAGGGAAAGCCGCCTGTCTATGGCCGGGGCCTTAACCGTCAGTCGCCAATGGGACTAACGATGGAATGGATCAGCTTGATTTGCAATCGGCGCTTCATATACTCGTCAATGCAGATATGAGGCTGGCCGCTGCCGTCATAGAGCATCCGGGTATGTGCAGCATCTCAACCAATATTTTCAGCTGCTCCATCCCACACGACGGATAGATATCCATTCTCACATTCCCGACATACAGCGTAGCGGAATGTTCTGCTTCGTTGCGGCATTCCTGCCTTGGAATCGGCACTTTTGCAAAGGCAACCCTGTCCTGTCCTTCCTGCTGTGCCATGCTGCCAGCAACAGACAGTACTTCTCGCTCCCAGCGATAATATGTAGTTGGTGTGATCCCCTGTTGCCTGCACCATTCCCGAACCGATCGCCCGCTGCTCCGGCATTCCTTGATTGCTGAAGCCCATTCCTGTAACTGTGCCTGGTGTTTCAACTCGATAGATGTCGCTGCAAGACCCCCCGTACAAAATAGTGCTGGAACGTTCCGCTACGTTCCAGCACTATTATCTCATACATGTCTATCCGCCTGCTCTTTTGACGGTTACTGACATCCGATAAGGTAGAATAAGTTTCGCAAAAACAAAAAGAGACATGGTTTGCAGATCTCTGGTAGAATGAAGTCGCGACACACCATCCTGAAAGGAGACAGCAAACCATGTCTGAAAAGATAGTACAGCTAAATGAAGAAGTAATCAAGGGGCAGCTCAAGGAGTTGGTACGAGGCAGTGTAGAGGAAACCCTCAACGAGCTGCTGGAGGCCGAGGCTCAGAAGCTAGGAAGCAAAAAGCCTACCCCAATCGGGTAGACTTTGTGTGCATGCTTGTTGTCTCTTAAATATGCTCTAACTTTTGGACAAGAGAGTGGTCATGCAGAATCAGGTGCATTAGCTTTTTTTACGGTAGGCGCTGGAGTGGTTTTTCCCTCTCCTAGGCTTTTACTGTTCTGCAGCTGTGAAGGCTTTTTGTGCGCAAGCGCATCCTGTAACCTGTCCATAACACCGGCGAAAAAATCAACATTTTTAAAATTTTCTTCGATTTCATCCATGGAAAGTGAAGTCTTCAGACTCAAATCGGACATACTAATCACTCCTTTCGGATCTCATCGTTCGTTGCCCGCAGGACATCTTGTGGCTTGTGGAATGAATCTTATTATATTCGCAAGTCCGGCGAGAAGTGGGCCGGAACCGAAAAGGCGGAGACCTCTGTGCCGGGGACCTTCTTCGAGTTTGGGGAACTGCCCACGGAGGCGGAGGAAAAGTCCCCGGTCATGCACCAGCTGCTCCAGAGCGTGAAAGAGGGCGTGACCAACACGGAGATCATCGAGCAGACCCCCAGCATGGCGTTCCGCATTCGGGAGATCGATGTGTTGCGGCAGACCCTCCTGGCGGAGAAGTACGCCGTGGAAAACCGTAAGCTGGAAGTGACCTACCTGTACGGCAGCACCGGGGCTGGCAAGACCTGGGGCATTTATGAGAGGCACGACCCCCGGAGCATTTACCGGGTGACGAATTACCGGGCGTCAAGGGGCATTTCCTTTGACGGCTACCACGGGCAGGATGTCCTGGTGTTCGAGGAATTTCACAGTCAGATCCCCATTGAAGATATGCTGAACTACCTGGACATTTACCCTCTGGCGCTCCCGGCCCGGTACAACGACAAGACGGCCTGTTACACAAAGGTCTATATCACCTCCAACCTCCCCCTGGAAAAGCAGTACAGGGACGAGCAGTGGGACAGGCCGGAGACCTGGCGGGCATTCCTCCGCCGTATTCAAAATGTAATCGAGTATCTGCCGGACGGCACCACCGTCCAGCGGAAGAAAGGGGGATTTCCCTATGACCCGAAATGAGAAATTTCAAATCCAGCGCCGGACGGTCAGGCGCGATCTCTGGCGGCGATGGGGCGGAGTTTCCGCCCTGTCCCCCAAGGTTTTCTTCATTCCGCTCTATCTGGCGGGTGCGGTCTTTGTGTGGAGCCATCAGGACGCCATCAGCGTACAGGCGGAGCGTACGGAGCTGATCTCTCCCATTCTGGAGGCCGCCATGACCCACGCTCTTGCCGCCTATCTCCTGGCGGGAGGCGTGGCCTTGGCCGTCCTGCTGGTCTATCCATTCGGACGGAGAGCGGCCCATGACCAGCTGCAGAGCATTGGCCTTGTCAATCATGCGGGGATGGCTCCCACCCTGCTCCGCAAGCGGCGGAACAGGGATAATCCCAGGGTGACAATGTGGGAGTTCCAAAATCAGAGCATTCCCCTCACCGCCTGGGAGGACAAGCGGGCTGCGATCGAGGCGGCCCTGGATGTGTCCATCGCGAAAATGACCTACGGCAAGGGAAAGAGCCGGGTGCTGGTCTACGCCGTCCCCGCCCAGGTGTCCTTACCGGAGGTGCTTCCCTGGCAGGACGAATATCTGTCCCCGGAGAGTTTTGTGCTGGTGCTGGGTGAAAGCCTGCTGGGGCAGGTGACGGTCAATCTGGCCAACATTCCCCATATCCTGCTGGGCGGCTCCACGGGGAGCGGCAAGAGCGTCCTGCTGAAGCTGCTGCTCATGCAGGCGCTCCGCAAGGGGGCGGAGGTCTGCGTTGCTGACTTCAAGGGCGGCGTGGACTACCCCAGGGAATGGCGGCAAAAGTGCCGGATGTGCTTTACTGAGGATGACCTGCTCTACACCCTCGACCAGCTTGCGGCGGTGCTGGAATACCGCAAAGAGCGGCTGGCAGATACCGGGTGCAAGGACCTGGACGCCTACAACGAGGCCACGGGGGAGAACCCGCCCCGTCTGGTGTTCGCCTGTGACGAGGTGGCGGAGCTGCTGGATAAGACAGGCCGGAGCAAGGAGGACCGGGAGCGGCTGGGGAAGATTGAGAACCGGCTTGCGACCCTGGTCCGGCTGGGGCGGGCCTTTGGCATTCACCTGATCCTCGCCACCCAGCGCCCGGACGCGAACATCATTCCCGGCCAGATCAGGAACAACATGGATTTCCGGGTATGCGGCAGGGCGGAGAGTGTGCTTTCTCAAATCATTCTGGACAACAGCAGCGCCGCCGAGCAGATACCCAAGGACGCGAGGGACCGCTTCATTACCGGGGATGGGACTGTGTTCCAGGGCTACTTGTTTGACGAAACCAACGCGCTCGGCGGAGCAGGGGGTGTCAGCATTCAGCAATGAACTCCATAGGCTGCAAAGGATATTCGATCCATGAAGTCCTCTCACGCCAATTCCACCGAAATTTCCGAGCGTGGAATGTTTCTCACGGTGACGGACATGGCCGAACTGCTGAAAGTCTCCCGATATGTGATAGACCGTATGCTCAAGAATGGTGAGCTGCCTGCGGCCAAACTGGGCGGACAGTACCGTGTCAGAACCGATGATTTTTTGAAATGGTGGGATCATCAGGTCAAACAAGAGCAAAAAAATATTTTGAGAGGGTGCCTGCCCAAGTAGGCACCCTCTTTCCGTTGTCACGCTATTTTTCATCATAGCGTGACAATTTCAAAAGCAGAAACAAAACATTTTCCTGCGAGAAAAAGAAATAAGTTGCAAAATCGCTTGATTTTGCAACTTATTTTTGGAGCAGGGTACGGGAGTCGAACCCGCCTATTCGGCTTGGGAAGCCGACGTACTACCGATGTACTAACCCTGCGTATCAAATTCCATAGAGTGACATTTAGCGTGACAATTTTGGATTTTTTGATTTCTGAAACTCGCAAACCATTGAAAATACAGGGTTTCTTTCCTGATAGTTATGGTGCTTGGGAAGCTGACGTTCTGCCATTGAACTACACCTGCATCTCAAAAGGACTTAAATATTATAACATGTGCTCTCATATTTTGCAAGAGGGGATTTTCCAGAGTTGATCGATGAAATTCGGCATAGTTAACAATTTATTTACATAAAATTTATGAACTATCCACAGACTTCTCTTGCTTTTTTACCATTGGACTGCTATACTAATTTCAAACAATAGGGAAGGAGGTATGTGCAGTGGAAAATGTTCGCGTAAAGCCCCTGGATGTGGATGATCTGATCTTTGGCGGCAATGAGGAGCGGACCGTGAGTGAGCGGTAAGCCTTGTACCAAGAAAACCGCACCGGAAGGTGTGGCTTTTTTGCTGATAGAGACAATTGATTACCAGCGGGTTGGCTTTGGGCGAAGGTGTCCAAAGCCCTTTTGCTATATAGAAGCCCCCCGTCAGCTGAACAGATCCAGTAAAAACGGACAGTGACAAAAGCCCCCCTGATGTAGGAAAATAGACTACATCAGGGGGTTTTGTCATGAAGAAACGAAATTACACACACGTTCAAATGCTTTTACCAGAGATCAAGGCCATGTTGGCAGAGGGGAAAACACAGCGGGAAGTCGCAGAATACTATGGCTTCCGGAATAAGCAGGTGGTAAAAAGACTACTTGAGCGTGAGCGCCGTAAAGAACGAAAACTGGAAGCCGGAATCCGCCCACGACCGAAAGGACGGCCGAGAAAAGATGCTGCGCCAGGAGACGTTGTGGCAGAGCAGGCCTGTGAGATCCAACGGCTTCGCATGGAAAATAAACTACTGCGGGATTTTCTGCGCTTCACAGAAAGGAAGTGAGAGCAAAGGTAAAGTATCATATCATCTATCGTCACAGGACAGAGTATCCAGTGGCAGTCATGTGCAAATTCTTTGGAGTGTCCAGAAGCGGCTACTATGCTTTTGTCCATCGCCTAGGCAAGCCAGAAAAGGATGCGGCTCTTGCGGGGCTCATCGCACAGCAGCGGGAACGCAGCTTCCGCACCTACGGCTACCGGCGGATGTGGCTGTGGCTGAAAAGCCGGAATATCTTCTGCAATCCCAAAACTGTGCTGCGAATCATGAAGAAATATGATCTGCTCTCGGAGATCCGCCGCCGCAGGAAATGGCAGCAGATGGGGCGGCAGGCACACAAATACAGGAATCTGCTGAACAGGGAGTTCCATGCGGACAAACCTAACAGCAAATGGGTAACAGACATCTCCTACATCCACACCAGGCAGGGTGTGCTGTACCTTTCCATAATCCGGGACCTCTATGACAACAGCATCATCGCCTACAAGACTGGAACCCAGCAGACAGTGAATTTGGTTCTGGATACCGTTCATCTGGCAATGAAACAGGAGAAAAAGAGGGTCGCTGCGGAGTTGCAGCTCCACAGCGACCAAGGATTTCAGTACACCTCTGCAGCATACTTCAATCTGACTCAAGCATACGGAATCACACCATCCATGTCAAGGAAAGGAAACCCGTACGACAACGCCATGGCGGAAAATTTCTTCTCTATCCTCAAAACAGAATGTATTTACCGCCACAAACCGGCGACCTTTTCCGAAGCCAATGAGATGATTGACCGCTATATTTACTTCTATAACCATGAGCGCATCCAGTTAAAAACTGGAGAGGCGCCGCTGGCGCGACGCCTCTCCGCTTAAAACTTAATCTTTCCTACTAAGGGCTCTTTTTTGTACTGTCCGCACAATCTGGGGCAGTTCACAGCTCCAGGCAGGCGGGGGCCTTTTTGTATCAGGGGAGAGAGACCGCGCAGGCAGGAGGGCCTCGGTGTACACATTCACTACGCCACTTGGACGCCCATGCCCGTGGCCGTTCTAGTGCAATTGTTGATGTGATCCCCTTCCTGGCGGCTCGTCCGCCGCAGGAATATCAATCCGTAGAAAGATCCCCTCTTTTTCTGTGTGTGGACTGCTTCATCAAGGTCGCTATAATATAAGTCCTGGCAGCAGGAAAGAGAGAAACTGAAGAGAGATTTTAGATGTGTATAAATTTTAAAAAATCTGACTGCCCCCCTATGCAAAATGGAAAAGTTATATTAAAATAGGTACGACTGAGTAAACTGCGCCGCAGCTCCGGCTGCGGGCTGTTGTGCCGTACCGGGAGGGCATCCCGCCCGGGTGCGGCCCAGGAATACAAGAATACGGAAGGGGATATTTTCTATGCCTGAACCGCAGTATAAGCGCATCCTGCTGAAGGTCAGCGGTGAGGCCCTGGCCGGAGACGCCAGCCGTGGGCTGGATTTTGACGTCATCGGCAGGGTCTGCGACGTGATCAAAAAGTGTAACGAGTCCGGTGTCCAGGTGGGCATTGTGGTGGGCGGCGGCAACTTCTGGCGCGGCGTGAAGGACGGCGGCGACCGGATGGAGCGCACCCGGGCCGACCACATGGGCATGCTGGCCACCGCCATCAACGCCCTGGCCATCGCCGACGTGCTGGAGCAGAAGGGCGTGGACGTCCGGGTGCAGACCGCCATCGAGATGCGCTCGGTGGCCGAGCCCTACATCCGCTCCAAGGCCATCCGCCACATGGAAAAGGGCCGGGTGGTCATCTTCGGCTGCGGCACCGGCAACCCGTTCTTCTCCACCGATACCGCGGCAGTGCTGCGTGCGGCGGAGATCGACGCCGACGCCATCCTGCTGGCCAAGAACATTGACGGCGTGTACAGCGCCGACCCCAGAAAGGACCCCACGGCAGTGAAGTACGACAGCATCAGCTATGATGATGTGTTGGCCCAGCACCTGGAGGTGATGGACTCCACCGCCACATCCCTGTCCATGGATAACAAGATTCCCGTCATCCTCTTCGCCCTGAAGGACCCCGAGAACATCTACCGGGTGGTCATGGGCGAGAAGGTGGGTACCATCGTCAAGGAGGAGAAGTGAGATGAACGAGATCCTGAAGGAATACGACGTAAAGATGCAGAAGACCGTGGAGGTAGTGCTCTCCGACTTCGCCAGTGTCCGGGCCGGGCGTGCCAATGCTGCCGTCCTGGATAAGATCACTGTGGACTACTACGGCAGCCCCACCCCCATCAACCAGGTGGCTGCCATTTCCTCTCCTGATCCCCGTAGCCTGCTCATCAAGCCCTGGGACTCCTCCATTCTGAAGGCCATCGAAAAGGCCATTCAGACCTCTGATCTGGGCATCAACCCCCAGAACGACGGCACTTCCATTCGTCTGGGCTTCCCACAGCTCACCGAGGAGCGCCGTAAGGAGCTCACCAAGCAGGTGAAGAAGTACGCCGAGAACGGCAAGGTAGCCATCCGGAACATCCGTCGGGACGCCATGGATAAGCTCAAGGCCAAGCAGAAGAAGTCCGAGATCACCGAGGACGACTGCAAGGAGTTCGAGAAGGAGCTCCAGGACCTGACCGACAAGCGCTGCAAGGAGCTGGATGACCTCTCCGCCAAGAAGGAGAAGGAGCTCATGGCGGTGTAACGCCCAAACCTTTTGGACATGATAGGTGCGGGGCGCTGTGCGCCCCGCACATCTTTACTGGCTCCCCGTCCCGTCCGCGGGGCGGGGAGTTGGCACGAGTAATGGATTTAGGAGGCTGACATGGCCTTTTTGAAACGCAGGCCCGCGGCGGAAGCCCAGGTGGACTTTGACCATCTGCCCCGCCACGTGGCCATCATCATGGACGGCAACGGCCGCTGGGCCAAGAAGCGGGGACTTCCCCGCACGGCGGGCCACGCTGCCGGTGCCGAGAATTTTCGTACCATCGCTACCTACTGCAAGGACATCGGACTGGAGTATCTGACGGTGTACGCCTTCTCCACGGAGAACTGGAAACGTCCGGCGGAGGAGGTCTCCGCCATCATGGGCCTTTTGAAGAAGTATTTGCTGGAGGCCATCAGCCGCATGGAGCGGGACCGGGTGAAAATGCGCTTTTTCGGCGATCTCTCCCCTCTGGACCCCGAGCTCCAGGCCCTGTGCCGGCGGACGGAGGAGATCTCCACCCACTATGAGGGCTGCCAGGTAAACATCTGCCTGAACTACGGCGGCCGGGACGAGGTGCTGCGGGCGGCCAAGGCCTTCGCGGAGGACTGCGTCCGCGGCGATCAAAAGCCGGGGGATCTGACCGAGGAGACCTTTGGTTCCTATCTCTTCTCCGACGGTGTTCCCGATCCCGACCTGGTCATCCGTCCCAGTGGGGAGATCCGGATTTCCAACTTCCTGCTCTGGCAGTCGGCCTATGCCGAATTCTACTTTACCGACGTGCTCTGGCCTGATTTTACCAAGGAAGAGCTGAACAAGGCGCTGGCGGCCTATCAGGGGCGCTCCCGCCGGTTTGGAGGCGTGTGACCCATGGGTAAACGTATTCTGGTGGCGGTGGTGTGCATCCCCCTCATCTTTGTGATCTTCTTTCTGCTGCCGCCCATCTTCCTGCCCATCATGATCTCGGCCCTCTCCATGGTGGCCGTTCACGAGGTGCTCTGGTCCACGGGCTTTGTCAAGAATCCCAAGATCTCCGCCCTCTCCATTGCCCTGTCCGGCGTCATCCCCTTTTGGGTCTTCATCGGCGAGGGTATGCGCTCTGCCCTGGTGGGCATTTTTCTCTACTTCCTGCTCATCTTTGTGGTGGCTATCTCCAGCCACTACACCGTGACCTTGGAGAAAATGGGCGGGTCCTTCTTTTTCGCCATGCTCATCCCCTATTTTCTCTCCTCCTTTGTCCGGCTGGACCATCAGCCTTTGGGGGACTACCTTATCCTCATCCCCCTGGTGGCGGCCTTCACCAGCGATGCCTTTGCTCTCTTTGCGGGCATGGCCTTCGGCAAGCACAAGCTGGCCCCTGAGCTCTCTCCCAAAAAGACGGTGGAGGGGGCTGTGGGCGGCTTCGTGGGCGCTATCGTGTGCTGCCTCATCTATGGGGCAGTGATGCAGTTCGGCTTCCAGCTCAAGGTGAACTATGTGGTCTTTGCCATCTATGGCGCTTTGGGCAGCCTGGTCTCCCAGATCGGTGACCTGTCCTTCTCCTATATCAAGCGGCAGTATGGCCTGAAGGATTTCGGCAACATTTTCCCCGGCCACGGCGGTGTGCTGGACCGGTTTGACAGCGTGATCTTCTGCGCCCCTCTCATCGAAATCCTGGTCCACTTCCTGCCCGCCATTCAGGGGGGCTGAGCCGTGAAAAAGAGAAGCATCTCTCTTCTGGGCTCCACCGGCTCCATCGGCCGACAGACCCTGGATGTAGCCGCCGCTCTGGACCTGCCGGTCCGTGCCATCACCGCCCACCGCAGCGTCCAGCTGCTGGAGGAGCAGGCCCGGCAATTCCGGCCTGAACTGGCGGTGTGCGTGGATGAGACGGCTGCCGCCGAGCTGAAGACCCGGCTGGCAGATACCTCTGTCCGGGTCCTCTCCGGGGAGGAGGGGCTCCTGGAGGCCGCTGCTCTGCCTTCCGCAGATACCGTGGTCACCGCCGTGGTGGGCATCGCCGGACTTCGCCCCACCATGGCAGCCATCCGGGAGGGCAAACGCATCGCTCTGGCCAACAAGGAGACCATGGTGTGCGCCGGTGAGCTGGTCATGGCGGAGGCACGGCGCTGGGGCGCCGAGATCGTCCCCGTAGATTCGGAGCACTCGGCCATCTTCCAGTGCCTCCAGGGCTGTAAGGACCGGGGAGAGGTCAAGCGCCTCATCCTCACCGCCTCCGGCGGGCCCTTCTTCGGTTGGAGCCGGGAAGAGCTGGAGGGGGTCACCCTGGAGCAGGCCCTCAAGCACCCAAACTGGGCCATGGGAGCCAAGATCACGGTGGACTCGGCCACCCTCATGAACAAGGGTCTGGAGTTCATCGAGGCCATGCGGCTCTACGAGCTGCCCCCCGAAAAAATTTCCATCGTGGTCCACCGGGAGAGTATAGTCCACTCCCTGGTGGAATACTGTGATAATGCGGTGCTGGCCCAGCTGGGGGCGGCGGATATGCGCCTGCCCATCCAGTACGCCCTCACCTGGCCGGAGCGGGCTCCCGGCCCGGCGGAGCCCCTGGACCTGCTGACGTGTCCCAGCCTCACCTTCCAGGCCCCCGACCCCGAGGCCTTCCCCTGTCTGGCCCTGGCCCTGGAGGCCGCCCGTACCGGCGGTACTGCCACAGCCATCCTTAACGGGGCCAATGAGGCGGCAGTGGGACTCTTTTTGGACCGGCGCATCGGCTTCATGGAGATCGCCCGTCAGGTGGCTCAGGCCATGGCTGAGGTCCCGGCAGTCCAGAATCCCAACTTGGAACAGATCTTTCAGGCAGACCAGGCGGCCCGAGAGGCCGTGGCCCGTGCCAATCCATCGGCGGGGCAGTAAGGAGAACCGGATCATATGCTTTATATCCTCATCGCCATCGTCATCTTCGGCATCCTCATTGCCCTCCATGAGTTCGGCCACTTCATCACCGCCAAGCTATTGGGGGTGCGGGTCAACGAGTTCGCCATCGGTATGGGTCCCCTCCTCTGGTCTACCACCAAGGGGGAGACCCAGTACTCCCTCCGGGCCATCCCCATCGGCGGCTTCTGCGCCATGGAGGGGGAGGACGAGGCCACCGACGACCCGGGCAGCTTTTCCAACAAGCCGGGCTGGAAGAAGTTCATCGTCCTGGTAGCCGGCTCTTTTATGAATTTCCTCACCGGTCTGGTGCTGCTGTTGGTGGTATACAGCCAGGCGGTGGGCTTTGTTACGCCGGTCATCGCCGGGTTTATGGACGGCTTTCCCAATGAAGGGGCCGACGGCCTCATGGTGGGAGACCGCATCCTTTCGGTGAACGGAGAGCGAATCTACACCAAAACGGATATCGATCTCTTTTTTGAACGGGCCGGTGGCGAGGCCATGGACCTGGTGATCCTGCGGGATGGGGAGAAGATCGTCCTGGACGACTTTCCCCTGATCCCCCGGGAGTACGATTATGAGGGCCAGACCCGGATGATGTACGGCCTCACCTTTGCTGTGGAGGAGGCCACCCCGCTGGTGCGCATCCAGCAGAGCTGGTACACCTCCCTGGACATGGTGCGCATGGTCCGCCTGAGTCTGGTGGACCTCTTTACCGGTAAGGCCGGGGTGAAGGACATGTCCGGTGTCATCGGCATCATGGACGTGATGGGCCAGGCTGGAGAGGAAGGCGCTCAGGCGGCTGCGGAGAGCGGCGGCTCCCCCTTCCTGGGGGCGCTCATGAACATCCTCAACCTGTCCGCCTTCATCGCCATCAACCTGGCGGTGATGAACCTGCTGCCCATCCCCGCCCTGGATGGTGGCCGCATCTTCTTCCTAGTGGTGAACTGGCTCTTTACTCTGGTGACCCGCCGGAAGCTGGACCCCAAGTACGAGGGCTATGTCCATATGGCCGGCTTTGTTTTGCTGCTGCTGCTGATGGTGGTGGTGGCCTTTAACGACGTGGTCCGCATTATAACCTAAACATTGACTTCAGCCGGCGGAGTTGGCCTTCCAGCTCCGCCGGCCATACCTGTTTTTAGGAGGCAGCGTACATGAGCAAGCAGATTCTGGTGGGGGGCGTACCGGTGGGCGGCGGCGCCCCGGTGACCATCCAGTCTATGTGCAACACCCGCACCGATGACGTGGACGCCACCGTGGAACAGATCCTCCGGCTGGAGGAGGCGGGGTGCGAGATCATCCGGGTAGCGGTGCCCGATATGGCGGCGACAAAGGCGGTGGGCGCCATCAAGGAGCGCATCCACATCCCCCTGGTGGTGGACATCCACTTCGACTACAAACTGGCCCTGGAGTCGGTGGCTGCCGGCGCCGACGCTGTGCGCATCAACCCGGGCAACATCGGCGACGCCGACCGGGTGAAGACGGTGGCCCAGGCTTGCGCCGGGAAAAACATCCCCATCCGTATCGGCGTCAACGGCGGCTCCCTGGAAAAGGAGTTATTGGCCAAGTACGGCGGCCCCACCCCCGAGGCCCTGGTGGAGTCTGCCTTCGGCCACATCAAGCTCCTCAACCGCTGGGACTTTGACGACATCTGCGTCTCCCTCAAGACCTCCAGCGTCCCCGGCACCATCGCCGCCTACCGGAAGATGGCCGCCGAGAGCGACTACCCCCTCCACGTGGGACTCACCGAGGCGGGCACCCCCCGGATGGGGGTGCTGAAGTCCGCCGTGGGCATCGGCGGCCTGCTGGCACTGGGCATCGGCGACACCATCCGGGTGTCCCTCTCCGCCGACCCGGTAGAGGAGGTCTACGCCGCCCAGGATATTCTGCGGGTGGTGGGCCTCCGGAAGGACGCCCCTGAGCTCATCTCCTGCCCCACCTGCGGTCGGACCAAGATCGACCTCATCGGCCTGGCCAACGAGGTTGAGGAGCGGCTGCGTGCCGTCCGCAAGCCCATCACCGTGGCCGTCATGGGCTGCGTGGTCAACGGCCCCGGGGAGGCCCGGGAGGCCGATGTGGGCATCGCCGGTGGTGACGGCGTGGGTCTCCTCTTCCGAAAGGGGGAGATCGTGAAAAAGGTGCCCCAGGCGGAGCTGGTGGACGAGCTCTTCCGCCTCATTGATACCCTGTGAATCTGACAAACCCCTGGAGAAGGAGCCGAAGCGGCCATGTCTGACAAGATCCCATTTTTCACCCTCTTTTCCGCCTGGAGTCCCTCGGCGGAGTTCCGAAGCCTCCTGGGGGAGGCAGCGGTGACCTCCGCTGTCATCGACAAGGCCAACCGCAGCCTCCAGGCGGAACTGACCGCCCCCCGGCCCATCTCCAGCGGGGTGATGGACCGGGTGTCGGCGGAGCTGGCGGCGGTCTATGGCCTGAGCGGCGCCCGGCTGAACCTCACCGTGGAGTCCTCCGCTCCAACGGAGGGACCGGCGGACGACCTGCCACCCTGGGAGGAGGCACCCATGCCCACCGAGGCCGACATGCCTCCGGAAGAGGCGCCGATGCCCACAGAGGCCGACATGCCGCCGGAAGTGGATGCACCCGCCCCGGTGGAGGAGCCCCCCGTCCCGGAGGTTCCGGCTTCCGTGGCTCCCGCCCCCGCCGCCCCGGCGGAGGAGGACCCCATGGAGGTCTTTCGCCGTACCGAGCGCATCCGCCAGGAGGCCCTGAAGCACATCAAGCCGGCGGTGCCCAATGAAAAGAAGAAGGAGAAGGGGGGTAGCAAGCTCCTCTTCGGGAAGATCACCAAAAAGTTCGGCCACATCCCCATGAGCGACATCACCCTGGACACCGAGATGGTGACCATCGAGGGCGATGTCTTTGCCACCGACCACGTGGAGATGAAGAAGCGGGGGGCGTGGATCGTCCGCTTTGACATCACCGACCGGACCAACTCCATCCGAGTGGCCAAGTTCCTGGTGGGGGAGGAGGGCAAGGCTTTGGCTGGGGCTCTGAAGGAGGGCCAGCACCTCATCGTCCAGGGTCGGGTGAGCCCCTACCAGGGTGAGCTCCAGATCGAGCCCACCGGCATCGCCGAGGGGGAACGCCCCCCGGAGCGAACCGACACCGCCCCAGGGAAAAAGCGTGTGGAGCTCCATTTACATACGAAAATGTCCTCCATGGACGCCACCACCGACATCAAGAAGGTGATCCAGCGGGCGGCGGCCTGGGGCCATCCCGCCATCGCTATCACCGACCACGGCGTCTGCCATGACTTCCCCACGGCTTACTCCACCGCCAAGAAGGCGGGCATCAAGATGCTCTTCGGTGTGGAGGCCTACTTCATCAACGACGTGGACGACATGCCCGCCGTCCGGGGAAACCTGGACGCCGATTTTCACGGGGAGTACGTCTGCTTTGACCTGGAGACCACCGGCCTGGACGCACGCCACGACGTCATCACCGAGATCGGTGCCGTGGTCTACAAGGACGGCAAGGTCACCGACGAGATCTTTTCCACCTTCGTGGACCCGGAGCGACCCATTCCCTATGAGGTGAGCCAGCTCACCGGCATCACCGACGACATGGTGAAGGGCGCTCCCAGCCAGGCCGAGGCCATCCGGCAGTTTCTGGACTTCGTGAAGGGCCGGCCCCTGGCCGCCCACAATGCCGGCTTCGACGTGGGCTTCATCGCCGAGGGCTGCCGCCGCATGGGCATCCCCCTGGATGTGACGGCGGTGGATACCCTGCCCCTGGCCCAGGCCCTGCTGCCCCAGCTCTCCAAGCACAAGCTGGATGTGGTGGCCGGCCACCTGGGGCTCCCCGCTTTCAATCACCACCGGGCCACCGACGACGCCTCCACCGTGGCCTATATGCTGGTGCCCTTCTTCAAGCGGCTGGAGGAGGACCACGACATCCACTCCCTGGGTCCCATCAACTGCTGGGTGGCCGGTCAGAACCAGAAGCGCAAGGGAAAGCGGCGTGCCCGCCACCTCATTGTCCTGGCCCGGAACCAGACGGGGCTCAGGAACCTCTATAAGCTGGTGTCCAAGGCCCACCTGGAGCATTTCCAGCGCAAGCAGTATCCGGTGATGCCCAAGAGCCTCATCGACGCCAACCGGGAGGGCCTGCTGATGGGCTCCGCCTGCGAGGCGGGAGAGCTCTTCCAGGCGGTGGCCCGGCGGTCCTCCTGGGCCGAGCTCAAGCGCATCGCCTCCTGGTATGACTATCTGGAGATCCAGCCCATCAGCAACAACGCCTTCATGCTCCGGCCAGATAAGACCGGCCGCACCCTGGCCCGGGACGAGGAGGAGCTGCGGGACTTCAACCGTACCATCGTGGAGCTGGGGCGTGAGATGGGCAAGCCGGTGGTGGCCACCGGCGACGTCCACTTCCTGGACCCGGAGGACGAGATCTACCGCCACATCCTCCTCAACACTAAGGGCTTCGAGGACGCCGACGCCCCCAACCCCCTCTACTTCCGCACCACCGACGAGATGCTGAAGGAATTTTCCTACCTGGGGGAGGAGACCGCCCGTGAGGTGGTCGTCGACAATACCCACCTCATCGCCGCCTGGTGCGGGGACCTGAACCCCCTGCCCAACGGCCTCTTTGCCCCCAAGCTGGAGGACTCGGAAGGGGAGCTCAAGCGCTTGGTGTGGGGCAAGGCCAAGCGCCTCTACGGCGAAGAGCCGCCCCAGATCGTGGTGGACCGCATCGAGACCGAGCTCCACGACATCCTCATGCGTCACTACGACGTCATCTACATGTCGGCCCAGAAGCTGGTCCAGGACTCCCTGGACCACGGCTACCTGGTGGGCTCCCGTGGCTCGGTGGGCTCCTCTATCGTGGCCTTCATGTCGGGCATCACCGAGGTCAACGCCCTGCCGCCCCACTACCGCTGCCCCAACTGCAAGCACGCCGACTTCGAGACGGCCAAGACCCTGGGGGCGGGCTGCGGCGCCGACATGCCCGACGCCGTCTGCCCGGTGTGCGGTACCAAGTACGAGAAGGACGGCTTCAACATCCCCTTCGAGACCTTCCTGGGTTTCGGCGGCGACAAGGTCCCCGATATCGACCTCAACTTCTCTGGTGAGTACCAGTCCAATGCCCACAAGCACACCTTTGAGCTCTTCGGCGAGTCCCACGTGTTCCGTGCGGGCACCATCGGCACCGTGGCGGAGAAGACCGCCTTTGGCTACGTGAAGAAGTACATGGAGGAGCGGGGCAAGACGGCCACCAAGGCCGAGATGCTCCGGCTGGCCAAGGGCTGTACCGGGGTCAAGCGGACCACCGGCCAGCACCCCGGCGGCATGGTGGTCATCCCCCAGGACAAGGAGATCTACGACTTCTGTCCGGTCCAGCATCCCGCCGACGACACCGATACCGACATCATCACCACCCATTTCGAATATCACTCCATGGAGTCCAACCTCCTGAAGCTAGACATGCTGGGACACGATGATCCCTCCATGATCCGCATGATGGAGGACCTCACCGGGATGGACGCCAAGACCATCCCCCTGGATGACCCGGACACCCGGAGCATCTTCATCACCTCCAAGGTCCTGGGCTACGAGGACGACAAGATCCTGGGGCCCACCGGCGCCACCGCCATCCCGGAGTTCGGAACCTCCTTCGTCCGGGGCATGCTGGAGGAGACCAAGCCGGCGGAGTTCGATATCCTGGTGCGGCTCTCCGGCTTCTCCCACGGCACCGACGTGTGGCTGGGCAACGCCCGGGACCTGATCCTCTCCGGCACCGCCACCGTCGGCCAGGCCATCGGCTGCCGTGACGATATCATGATCTACCTCATCTCCTGCGGCATGAACGAGAAGCGGGCCTTCAAGATCATGGAGGCCGTCCGAAAGGGCCGCGGCCTCCCGGAGGGCGCCGAGGACGAGATGCGGGAGCACGGCGTTCCCGATTGGTACATCGGCTCCTGCAAGAAGATCGCCTATCTGTTCCCCAAGGCCCACGCCGTGGCCTACGTCATGATGGCCTTCCGTATCGCCTGGTTCAAGGTCCACAGGCCCCTGGCCTTCTACGCCGCCTACTTCTCCATCCGTGCCAAGGCCTTTGACGCCACCGTCATGTGCCAGGGTCTGGAGCGGGCCAAGGCCAAGATGGACGAGATCCGGGCCAAAGACAAGGATGCCTCCGCCGTGGAGCAGGACATGCTCACCACCCTGGAGGTGGTCTACGAGTTCTATATCCGTGGCTTTACCTTTGAGCCCATGAGCCTCTACCGGTCGGACGCGGTGCGCTTCCAGGTGGACGAGGAGAAAAAGGCCCTAATCCCGCCCTTTATGGCCATTCCCGGCCTGGGTGAGACGGCGGCCGTATCCATTGTGGAGCAGCGCAAGGGGAAGGAGTACCTCTCCGTGGAGGAGTTCTCCTTTGACTGTCCCAAGGTGACCAAGGCCCATATCGAGCTGCTCAAGTCCTGCGGCGCCCTGGCCGGCATGCCGGATACCAGCCAGATGACCCTGTTTGACGGAATTTAGTCTGCCTGTGAAAGACCCTTTCCCTGCCCCAAGCGGGCAGGGAAAAGTTATTGACTTTAGCGTGGTAACGTGATACTATACGAAAGTAACTTTACAGGAAAGGGGGATTCCCCTTGTATACCATCAACACCCCCGAGGGGACCCGGGACCGGCTCTTTGCCGAGTGCCGGGAGCGGCGGCAGGTCCAGCGGGAGCTGACGGCACTTTTTCAGCGGCGGGGCTACGCCGAGGTGAGCACGCCGGAGGTGGAGTTCTACGACCTCTTCCTCCAGTCGGGCAACCCCATGCCCCAGGAGAGCATGCTCAAGATCATCGACCGCTCCGGCAAGATCATGGTGATGCGGCCCGACTGCACCACCCCCATCGCCCGGGTGGCGGCCACGAAGCTGAAGACGCTGCCCCTCCCGCAGCGGCTCTTTTACGATCAGACCGTCTTTCGCTCCGGCCAGGAGCACAAGGGCGGCAGCAGCGAGATCGCCCAGTGCGGTGTGGAGCTCATCGGAGCCGCCGGCTGGAGGGCCGACCTGGAGATGGTGGCCCTGGCGGTGGATGCCCTGGGTGCCTGCGGCGTGCAGGACTACCATGTGGAGCTGGGTCATGTGGGCTTTTTCCGGGACCTGGCCAGCCGGGTAGATATGCCCGCCGCCGTCATCGAGCAGATGCGCCTGCTCATCGAGGGCAAGAACTTCGCCGCCCTCAACGACCTGCTGGAGCCCTACGCCGGTCAGGGAGCCTGTAAGGCCCTGCGGCGGCTCTCCCGCCTCTTCGGCGGGGCGGAGGTGCTGGACGAGGCCGAGGAGCTGGCCGGAGGCAGCGCTGTGCTGGTCTACCTGCGGCAGCTCTACAACGCCCTCTGCAAGGCGGGCTACGGCGATCACATCCGCTTCGATCTGGGCATGGTCCATCAGATCGACTACTATACCGGCGTGGTATTCCGGGGCTACGTGGAGGGGGCGGGGGACGCCGTCCTCTCCGGCGGACGGTACGACAACCTGGTGGAGGCCTTCGGCCGGGCGGCGCCCGCCACCGGCTTTGCCGTGGACGTGGACGCGGTGGCCGGGTGCCTCCCTGAGGCGACGGCGGCGCGGCTGGAGACCCTGATTCACTACGGCACCGACGACCTGGGCCGGGCCCTGGCGGCAGTGGACGCCGCTGCGCCGGGGACCGTGGAGCTCTCCCCCCAAGGCGAGGTGGAGGAGACCATGGCCCTGGCCAAGGAGAAGGGCGCAAAGGCTGTGCTGGTATTGGAGAACGGGACCGAGAGGAGGGTGGAGCTATGAGCGAGCCGCTGCGGATCGCCCTCACCAAGGGGCGGCTTCAGGATAAAAGTGTGGAGCTCTTCGAGGCCATGGGCCTGGACTGCTCCCCCATCAAGGACCCGGGCCGTCGGTTGGTCCACACCATCCCCAACTACCCCCTGGAGGCGGTGCTGGCCAAGGCGCCCGACGTCATTACCTACGTGGAGCATGGGGTGTGCGACCTGGGCATCGTGGGCAAAGACACCATCCTGGAGCAGGGAAAGTCTTTTTATGAGGTGCTGGACCTGGGGTTCGGCAAGTGCCGCTTCGCCCTGGCGGTGAAGGAGGGCACCGACTTCTACGGCACCTACAAGACCCGGCGCATCGCCAGTAAATATCCCAATGTGGCCCGTGCCTTCTTTGCCAAGAAGGGCATGGACGTGGACATCATCAAGATCGAGGGCTCTGTGGAGCTGGCGCCCATCCTGGACCTGGCCGACGCCATCGTGGACATTGTGGAGACGGGGTCCACCCTGAAGGCTAACGGCCTGGTGCCCATCGAGGATGTGGCTCAGGTGAGCGCCCGGCTCATCGTCAACACCGCCAGCATGAAGCTCCACAAGGAGGCCATCGACGACTTTATCAGCCGCTGCGAGCGGGAATTGGAGAGACGGGCATGATCGAGATCATCAAAGCCGACGGGCAGGCGGAGCAGGCCCGGATCGCCGCCATGCGGGCGAGAGCCGCCCAGGTGGGGGCCGACATCCAGAGGGCGGTGTCCGCCGTCATGGCGGACGTAAAGGCCCGGGGCTATGAGGCCGTAGAGGAATACTCCCTCAAATTCGACCGCAAAGCGCCCTATGAGCTCACCCAGGCGGAGCTGGCGGCGGCCTACGACCGCTGCCCCAAGGAGCTCATCGCCGCTCTGGAGCGGGCGGCGGCCAACATCCGGGATTATAACGAAAGGCTGCTGGTGAAGAGCCAGGAGTGGACCTCCCCCGACGGGGGCATCGTGGGTCGGGTGGTCCGGGGCCTGAGCCGGGTGGGCATCTATGTGCCCGGCGGCACGGCGGCCTACCCCAGCAGCGTCCTCATGAACGCCGTCCCCGCCAAGGTGGCGGGGGTGGGGGAGATCGTCATGGTGACGCCCCCCACCGAGAACCTGAGCGACGCCGTCCTGGCCGCCGCCAAGATCGCCGGGGTGGACCGCTGCATCGCCGTGGGCGGCGCCCAGGCGGTGGCCGCCCTCACCTATGGGGCGGGCTTTATCCCCAAGGTGGATAAGCTGGTGGGGCCGGGCAACGCCTTTGTGGCCACCGCCAAGCGCATGGCCTACGGCGAGCTGGACATCGACATGGTGGCCGGCCCCTCTGAGGTGCTGGTCATCGCCGACGGAAGCGCCCAGCCCAAATTCGTGGCCGCCGACCTCCTGAGCCAGGCCGAGCACGACAAGCTGGCCTCCGCCGTGCTGCTCACCGATTCCATGGAGCTGGCGAAGGCGGTGGACGCCGAGATCATCCGCCAGACCGGCTATCTGAGCCGCTCCGAGATCATGGAGCAGTCCCTCAGGGACTTTGGCTGCGCCATCGTCTGTGAGAACCTGGACGACTGCGCCGCCCTAGCCAATGAGATCGCCCCGGAGCACCTGGAGATCGTCACCGCCGATCCCCGGTCCCTGTTGCCCAAAATCAAAAACGCCGGCGCCGTCTTCATGGGGAGCTGGTCTCCGGAGCCTCTGGGGGACTACCTGGCCGGACCCGACCACGTGCTGCCCACCAGCGGCACCGCCCGGTTCTTCTCCCCCCTGAGCGTGGACAGCTTCCTCAAGACCATGAGCGTCATTCAGTACGACCGGGGGAGTTTGGCCCCCATCAAGGACCAGATTATGACCCTGGCCGAGGCGGAAAAGCTCACCGCCCACGCCAATTCCATCCGGGTGCGGTTTGAGGAGGAGGGAATCTGATGGAAGTGCCTGTGTACCGGGAAGGGGAGAGGCCCCTCCAGGCCTATAGCATCCAGCGTAAGACCAAGGAGACCGACATCCAGCTCTCCCTGTCTCTGGAGGGCGGAGAGGTGGCGGTGTCCACCGGCATCGGCTTTTTTGACCACATGCTCACCGCCTTCGCCTTCTACGGCGGCCTGGGCCTGAAGCTGGAAGTAGACGGCGACCTGGAGGTGGACGGCCACCACACCGTGGAGGACGTGGGCATCGTCCTGGGCCAGGCCATGAGCCGGGCGCTTGGGGACCGGAAGGGCATCCGCCGGTTTGCCTCCGCCTATATCCCCATGGATGAGGCCTTGTGCTTCACCGCCCTGGATTTCTCCAACCGCCCCTTCCTGGTCTTTGACGCCGATATGCCCCAGCCCATGATCGGGGCCTATGACGCCTGCCTTACCGAAGAGTTTATGCGGGCCTTCGCGGTGAACAGCGGCCTGACCCTGCATATGAAGTGCCTCTATGGGAAAAACGCCCACCACATCATCGAGGCCCTCTTCAAGTCCCTTGGGGTGGCGGTGAAGGAGGCTGTGGCTGTCACCGGCACCGGTGTCACCTCCACAAAGGGGGTGCTCTGATGGGCTACACAGCCATCGTGGACTACGGCGTGGGCAACCTGAAGAGCGTCACCAACGCCATGGCCTATCTGGGCCTGGAGAGCAAGGTCACCGGCGACACCGGGGAGATGGAAAGGGCCGACGCCATCATCCTGCCCGGTGTGGGGGCCTTCCCCGACGCGGCGGAAAAGCTGCGGGAGACGGGGCTGGACCAGACCATCCTGGCCCAGGCGGCCAAGAAGCCCATTCTGGGCATCTGTCTGGGGATGCAGCTTCTCTTTGAACTGGGGGAAGAGGTGCGGCCCTGCGCCGGCCTGGGCCTGGTGGGCGGCAGCGTGAAAAAGATCGAGACCCACTGTAAGCTGCCCCACATCGGCTGGAACAGCCTGACCTTCCCCAATCCGTCTCCCCTCTTTGCCGGGGTGGAGCCGGGGAGCTACGTTTACTTTGTCCACTCCTTCTGCGCTGTGGCAAGCAGCCCTGACGATGTCATCGCCCGGACCGACTACGGCGTGCCCGTGACCGCCGCCGTGGGGAAGGGGAACGTGTACGGCTGCCAGTTCCACCCGGAGAAGAGCGGCGAGGTGGGGTTGCAGATCCTGAAGAATTTTGGAGGGCTGAACCGATGATCCTGCTGCCTGCCATCGATATGAAGGACGGCCGCTGCGTCCGTCTGAAAAAAGGGGATTTTGACACGGTCCACCAGGTGGCCAACAGCGCCCTGGAGACCGCTCACCGCTTTGCCGACGCCGGTGCCGCCTGGGTCCACATGGTGGACCTGGACGGGGCCCGGGACGGCACCCGGAAGAATTTCCCCTTCATCTACGAGGTCATCCAGCAGTCCGGCCTGAAGGTGGAGCTGGGTGGCGGTATCAAGACCGTCCCCGACCTCATCACCGTGGTGGAGTCCGGCGTGGCCCGGGCTGTCATCGGCTCCGCCGCCGTCACCCACCCGGAGGTGGTCACCTATGCCCTGAACCAGTGGGGGCCTGACCGGGTGGCGGTGGGTATCGACTGCCTGAACGGCAAGGTCCGCACCGCCGGCTGGGAAGAGGACGCCGGGCTGGACGCCGTGGCTTTTGCCAAACAGATGGAGGCGCTTGGGGTGCAGACCATCGTCTATACCGACATCGCCACCGACGGCATGCTCTCCGGGCCCTCCTATGACCAGCTTATCGCCCTTCAGAAGGCGGTGAGCTGCCGCATCGTGACCTCCGGCGGAGTCACCACCCTGGATGACATCAAGCGCCTGCGGGACATGGGGCTCTACGCCGCCATCATTGGCAAGGCCTATTACGCCGGTACCCTGGATCTGGCGGAGGCGGTAAAGGAGGCGGGCCCCCAATGCTAGCCAAACGGATCATCCCCTGCCTGGACGTCCGGGACGGCCGGGTGGTGAAAGGGGTCAATTTCGTCAACATCCGGGACGCCGGCGACCCGGTGGAGCTGGCTAAATACTATTCCGATCAGGGCGCTGATGAGATCGTCTTTCTGGACATCACCGCCACCAGCGACGCCCGGGGTACCGTGGCCGACGTGGTGGAGCGCACCGCCTCCCAGGTCTTCGTCCCCCTTACAGTGGGGGGCGGCATCCGTACCCTGGAGGACTTTCAGCGCCTGCTGCGGGCGGGGGCGGACAAGATCTCGGTGAACTCTGCTGCTGTGGCCCGGCCGGAACTTATTGCCGAGGCGGCGGAGCGGTTCGGCTCCCAGTGTGTGGTCCTCGCGGTGGATGGTAAGGCACGGGGCGACGGTACCTGGGAGGTGGTGGTGGCCGGCGGGCGTAAGCCCACCGGCATCGACCTCATCGAGTGGGTGAAGAAAGGGGAGGCCCTGGGGGCGGGGGAGATCCTGCTCACCTCCATGGACGCCGACGGCACCAAGGCCGGTTTCGACCTGGCCATGACCAAGGCCGTTACCGACGCTGTCTCCATCCCCGTCATCGCCTCCGGGGGCTGCGGCTCCCTGGCCCACTTCGCGGAGGTATTTGAAGAGACCAACTGTGACGCAGCCCTGGCGGCCTCCCTGTTCCACTTCGGGGAGCTGACCGTGCCCCAGGTGAAGGATTATCTCCGGGAGTGGAGCATCCCGGTGCGCTGAGGAGGGAAGACCATGCTGGACGATCTGCTGGACCTGGCCGCGGACCTGGTGGGGGATACGGCGGCGGAATTTCTGAGCGACAGCACCAGAAAGCGGCGGGGAAATGCCGCTGCCAAGTATGTGAGCCGGGAGCGGGGCCGCCCCGCCCAGCCGGCCCGGAAGGCGGCCTCAAAGCCTTCCCACCAGAACCGTACGGTGGGTAAGACCACCGCCAAACGGGAGAAACGGGGAGAGGACCCCTGGGACTGGAAGGAGGAACGGCCCCCCTGGGAGGGCTGAGCGGCCAATGTTTGATCTGGATCAACTGTTTCAGAAGAGCGACCTGATCCCCGTCATCATCCAGGAAGTGGAGACCAGGGAGGTGCTCATGCTGGGCTTCACCAACAAGGAGGCGGTGGAGCTGACCTTAAAGACCGGGACGGCATGGTTCTGGTCCCGGAGCCGGCAGCAGCTGTGGAACAAGGGGGAGACCTCGGGGAACTTTCTCCATGTGGAGCGTGTCATGACCGACTGTGACACCGACACCCTCCTTTACCTGTGCCGGCCCGACGGTCCCACCTGCCACACCGGGGCCCGGAGCTGCTTTTTCAACGAGATCCCCATGAACGGAAAGGACGATGTGCCATGAACGACACCTTAGCCAAGCTCTACCAGGTGGTGCTGGACCGGAAGGCCAACCCCCAGGAGGGCTCCTATACCTGCTACCTCTTCGACAAGGGCCTGGACAAGATTCTCAAGAAGGTGGGGGAGGAGTGCAGCGAGACCATCATTGCCGCCAAGAACGGCGTGGAGAGCGACACGGTGGGGGAGATCTCTGACCTCATCTACCACCTGACCGTCATGATGGTCCAGCAGGGAATCCCCCTGGAGGCCGTGATGGAGGAGCTGGAGCAGCGCAGCCACAAGATCGGCAACCTGAAGCAGTTCCACCAGAGCGATCACAATACATAATGAATGAAAAGAAGCACCGGACGGTAAAACCGTCCGGTGCTTTTCTTGTATTTGGCGATGGCTCAGCCCTCGGGCTGCCAGCCCTTGCACACGTCGATCCAGCCGGCGCTGCCGGAACACTCCTCCAGCTCGGGGAGAGAGAGCTCCACGGCGGAGTTGGCACTGCCGGCGGCGGGATAGACAATGTCGAAACGCTTGAGGGAGATGTCTAAATAGGTAGTGACGTTGGGGTGCTCAATGGCGAAGGGGCACACGCCGCCGATGATGTCCCCAGTGAACTCCAGCACCTGCTCAGGGCTGAGCATGGTGGCCTTGTGGTGGAACTGGGCCTTGAACTTGCTGTTGTCGATCTTGGCGTCGCCAGCACAGACGATGAGCACGGCGCCGTCCTCATGGACGAAGGAGAGGGTCTTGCCGATGCGGGCGCCCTCACAGCCCACGGCCTGGGCGGCCAACTCGACAGTGGCGCTGGACACGTCGAATTCCCGGATGCGATCCTCCATGCCTCTGGCGCGGAAGAAAGCCCGGACCTTCTCAATGGCCATCTCAGCGGCCCTCTTTCTTCTTCTCGGTCTTGGCCAGGAAGCGGTCCACGGTGATGATGAAGCGGTTGTGGGTGCCCTTGCCGATGACGCCGGCCTCGTCGTAGGCGGTGACGGAGAAGGTGAGGGCCTTGCCGTCCACAGCGGTGACCTCAGCCTCCGCCCACACCTTCATACCGACGGGGGTAGCGGAGTCGTGGGAGACATCCAGATGGGTACCAACGGAGCCCTGGCCCTCCTCCATGTAGGGGGTGAGGGCGTTGACGGCGGCGTTTTCCATGAGAGCCACCATATAGGGGGTGGCAAAAACGGGCACCAGGCCGGAGCCCACAGCGGCGGCGGTATTCTGCTCAGTGACGATGGTCTCGGCGCGGCCCTTGGCGCCAACTTCAATAGACATGGGAGATTCCTCCTTTGTATCGGAAATATAAAAACAGTGTACCTCATTGCATGGCATTTGGCAAGTAAAAAAGGAGACATCCCTCGGGATGTCTCCTTTGCGTGTGAGAGGTCGGCTCAGAGGCCCAGCTCGATCCACAGATCGTTGTAGAGGGTGCGGGTGGCCTCGGGGAGGACCAGGTAGGACTCGCAGCGGTCCAGCACCTCCTGAGGAGCGGCCATGATCTCATAGAGCTCCATGTCCAGGGGCTCGCCGTAGGTCTCCTCATAGTAGGCGGGGTACTGCTCCAGCGCCTCGGCGTTGGGGGAGGCGTACCAGATGTAGTCCATGTTGGCCAGGTTGGCCTCGGTGGAGGCCAGGAAGTTGATCCACTCGTGGGCCTCGTCCACGTTCTGGGCGTCCTTGAGGATGCACATGGCGTCCACGAACCAGTTGGAGCCCTCCTCGGGGACCACGTAGGCCAGGTCGGGGTTGTTCTCCAGCATGGTCAGGTAATCGCCGGCGTAGTAGGTGGCGATGGCGGCGTTGCCCTGCTCCATCTTCTGGAACGCCTCGTCCATGACCTTGCTCTGATAGACGCCCTTGGACACGGCGTCGGAGAGGAGCTGGAAGGCCTCACGGATCTGAGCCTCATCGGTGGTGTTCACGGAGTAGCCCAGGTAGTAGAGGGCCATACCCAGGGCGTCCCGGGAATTGTTGATGAGGAGCACGTCACCAGCGTACTTCTCATCGAACATGGCGCTCCAGCTGGTGATGGGCTCATCCACCATGGTGGTGTTGTAGATGATGCCCAGGGTGCCCCAGGTGTAGGGGACGGTGTAGAGGTTCTCGGGGTCGTAGGACAGGTTCTTGAAGCGGTCGTCGATCTTTTCAAAGTTGGGGATCTTGCTGTAATCCAGAGGCTGGAGCATATCCTCCTCGATGAGCTGGGAGATCATATAGTCAGAGGGGCAGATGACATCATAGTTGGCGCCGCCGCTCTTGAGCAGGGAGTACAGGGCTTCGTTGCTCTCAGCGGTCTGATAGTTGACCTTGATTCCCGTCTCCTCCTCGAATTGAGTGATCAGGTCCTCGTCGATGTATTCGCCCCAGTTGCACACATTGAGCACGCGGTCGCCTGTATTGGCGCTGCCTTCACTGCCGCTGCTGACTGGCGTACTGGTGTCGGTGCTCACTTGCTCCACGGAGCAGCCAGTCAGGAACAGGCCCATCGCCAGGGAGCCGGCGAGGGTCAAGGCTACGATTCTCTTCAATTGATCATTCCTCCAGTTGAATAGGTGATATTATCTTCAGGCCCCTTGGGCCAAAAGACCTCAGTCGAACCGCTGCGCGGCGGCGGCCTTTTCCGCTCTGGCCTCCCGGACATTGACGATGACCAGCAGGGCCAGTACAGTAACGAAGAGCAGTGTGGACACAGCGTTGATCTCCGGGCTCACACGCTTCTTGGTCATGCCGTAGATGGCCATGGCCAGGGTAGAGGTGGCGGAGCCGGCGGTGAAGTAGGAGATGACGAAGTCGTCCACGCTCATGGTGAAGGCGATGAGGGCACCGGAGACAATGCCGGGCATGATCTCGGGCAGGATGACCTTCCAGAAGGCCTGGAACCAGGTGCAGCCCAGATCCTGGGCGGCATCCACCAGATTCTTGTCCATCTGCCGCAGCTTGGGGCCCACCGACAGGATGACATAGGGGATGTTGAAGGTGATGTGGGCGATGAGCAGGGTGCCGAAGCCCAGAGTGAGCCTGGGGAAGGTGACACGGTAGACCTCACCGAACAGGCTGAAGGTGATGCGGTAGTTTTCGGCAAACTCGTTCCAGAGGCCGAAGACCGCCACAAAGAGCAGGCACAGGCTGACGCCGGTGACGATGTCGGCGTTCATCATGGGGATGGAGTTCACCGTCATCAGGGGGTCACGCCACCGGCGGCGCATGGCGTAGAAGCCGATGGCGGCGAAGGTGCCGGCCACGGTGGCGATGGCGGTGGCCAGCAGGGAGACCAGCAGGGTGGTGTAAATGCTCTGCATGATGAGCCGGTCCTGGAAGAGTTCTACATACCAGTGGAGGGAAAAGCCCTTCCAGACCACGCTGCTGTTGCCGGAGTTAAAAGAGAAGACGATGAGCAGGAAGATGGGGGCATACAGAAAGAGAAAGACCAGGCCCATGAACAGACGGTTCATGAAGCCGTTTTTCTTTTGCAGACTCATAGCATCACCGCCTGTTCCTCGCCCTCGCCGAAGTGGTTCATGACCCACATGCAGACGATGACGATGAGCATCATCACCAGGGCGATGGCGCTGCCCAGGTGGGGGTTATAGGCTCCCCCCAAGAACTGCTGCTCGATGAGGTCGCCCAGCAGCATCTGGGTGCCGCCGCCCAGCAGGCGGGAGATGGCGAAGGTGGACACCGAGGGGACGAACACCATGGTTACGCCGGAGAGGATGCCGGGGAGGGACAGGGGGAAGATCACCTTCCGAAAGACGGCGGTGGAGTTAGCACCCAGGTCCCGGGCAGCCTCCAGCAGGGAATTGTCCAGCTTGACAATGACCGAGTAGATGGGCAGGATCATGAAGGGCAGGTAGTTGTAGACCATGCCCAGCACCACGGCGCCCTGGGTTCCGATCATATGAAAGTATTGGATATTTGTGCCGAAGATGGAGTTGATGAGATCAAAGAGACCGATGGCAGAGAAGAACTGGTTGATGAGGCCGTTTTTCTCCAGAATGGACATCCAGGAGTAGGTCCGCAGCAGGAAGTTGACCCACATGGGGAGCATGATGAGCATCATGCCCACCCGTTGGAACCGGGGACCCTCCTTGGCCATGATATAGGACAGGGGGTAGCCGATGAGGAGACAGACAAAGGTAGCAATGATGGCCAGCTTGAAGGAGCGGGTAAAGATGACGGTATAGGTCTCCATCCGGGCAAAATTGTCCAGGGTGAAGCCGCCGCTGGCGGTGCTGAAGGCGTAGATGACCACCATGATGATGGGGGCTACCACAAAGAGGGCCATCCAGACCACATAGGGGATGGCCAGGAGGGGGCGCTTACTCTTCTTCATGGCCGTCCTCCCGGAAGCTCTCCTCCTGTTCAGGATCGTAGTCCACATCGCCGATCTCATCGTATTCCTCGGAATAGGAGGAGTAGTCGCCGAACATGCCGGAATAGGCACTTTTCTTCATGACGTGGATGCCGTCGGGATCGATCTTGATGCCGATGTGGCTGTCCACGGGGCAGAAGTCGGTGGTCTGAATGAGCCATTTGAAGCCGTAGAAGTCCACGATGGTGTCGTAGTGGACGCCTTTGAAGGTGACCGAGGTGACGGTGCCTTTGAGCTGTCCGCTGGCCTCGTCCACAATGTCCACATCCTCGGGCCGGATGACCACATCCACCGGCTCGTCCTTGGCAAAGCCCTTGTCCAGGCACTGGAACTTCCGGTTGAAGATCTCAACCACCCCGTCGGCCCGCATGATACCGTCGATGATGTTGGACTCGCCGATGAAGTCGGCCACAAAGGCGTTTTTGGGTTCGTTATAAATGTCCTCAGGGGTACCGATCTGTTGGATACGGCCTCCATCCATGACCACCACAGTGTCACTCATGGCCAGGGCTTCCTCCTGGTCGTGGGTCACGTAGATAAAGGTGATGCCCATTTCCTGCTGGATGCGTTTGAGTTCATTCTGCATGTCTTTGCGCAGGCGCATGTCCAGAGCGCCCAGAGGCTCGTCCAGAAGGAGCACCTTGGGCCGGTTCACCAGAGCGCGGGCGATGGCCACGCGCTGCTGCTGGCCGCCGGACAGGGCGGAGATGGAGCGCTTTTCAAAGCCCTTGAGGTTGACTACCTCCAGCATCTCCATAACCCGGCGGCGAATCTCAGCTTCAGGGATCTTCACCTTGCGGGTGACCGGCTTGCCATTGACCTGACTGGTCTCGGTACTGCCCAGACGAAGGCCGAAGGCCACATTCTCAAAAACATTCAGATGGGGGAAAAGGGCGTATTTCTGGAATACGGTGTTCACTGCCCGCTTGTGGGGGGGAACATCATTAATCCTCACGCCGTCAAAAAAAACGTCGCCAGAGGTGGGGGTGAGAAAACCACCAATGATACGCAGGGTGGTCGTCTTGCCGCACCCGCTGGGACCCAGCAGCGTGAGGAATTCCTTGTCATTGATATAGAGGTTTAAATGATCCAGTACAATGTCATCGTCGTAAGACATGACGCAGTCCGTCAAACGGATGAGCTCCTTGGACATTTATCACCCTCCTCTCCAAATGATGACCAGATTCCGACGGAAAATGGCAAGGTACAATATATAATGTATCCCCTGAAATGTCAATGGATTTCCCGCAATTTTACAGGGTATTTTTCCGGGGCTGACGGGGGAAATATTCCTCTACAAAATCCACCTGCTCCACCTGCCAGATTTTCCCGTTTAAGGGCTCCAGAACGCCGGCGTCGGTGGTGAAGGAAAAGACCAGTTTATAGGACCAGAGGGCCTGGAACTTCCGGTCATAGCGTTTGTTGTCACGGCTGCGGCCGTACTTGCCGTCGCCCAGGAGGGGGTGGCCGGCAGCGGCGAACTGGGCCCGGATCTGATGGGTGCGACCGGTGATGAGCTCGCACTCCACCAGGGAGAGCCCATTCTGCACCTTCAGTGTCTTATAAAGGGTGACGGCGGTCCGACCGCCGGGCACCGGCGTCTTGTGGACGGTGACCTGGTTCTTGCTCTCGTCCTTGGAGAGAAAGCCCTCCAGCCTGCCTTCGGGCGGGTTCATGCGGCCGTGAATGGCGCACAGATAATACTTTTCGATCTCCCGGTCCTTGATCTTCTGATTCATGATGCGCAGCGCCTCGGCGGTCTTGGCGGCGATGACGATGCCGCCGGTGTTCCGGTCGATGCGGTTGCACAGGGCGGGGGTAAAGGAGTGCTCCTGACGGGGGTCCCACTCCTTTTTTTGATAAAGGTAG
Source organism: Intestinimonas timonensis (assembly GCF_900626145.1). Classification (GTDB taxonomy): domain Bacteria; phylum Bacillota; class Clostridia; order Oscillospirales; family Oscillospiraceae; genus Intestinimonas; species Intestinimonas aquisgranensis. Next base: position 181,067 of record NZ_LR130817.1, read on the forward strand.
GCCTGGATGTGGGTGATGAGGGTGTTGACGTACTCCCCCTGGTCGGGGTGGACCAACAGGCCGGGGCGCTTGTTCACCAGGAGGATGTGCTCGTCCTCATAGACGATGTCCAGCTGGGGCTTGAAGACGGAGAGGAAGGCGTTTTCAGGGGCGGGGGCGTCAAAGAACTCGTCGTTGATATAGAGCTGAAGCACATCGCCCACCGCCAGACGGGTGTCCCGCTTGGCACCCTTTCCGTTGAGCTTCACGCGCTTGAGGCGGATGTATTTCTGGGCCAGGGGAGCGGGGAGGAGGGGCAGGGTCTTGCCCAGCCAGCGGTCCAAACGCTGCCCGGCGTCGTTTTTTGTCACGGTAAACTCTCTCATTGGGACCTCCCGGTTGTGGTAGTTGCATACACTCTATCATATTTTAGAAAAAAAGTGAAGAAAGTATTTGACATTGACAGAACTCTTGACTATAATATTTGTCGTGCCATTATGCGAGGTGTGCCATGCGACTGAACCTGAAAAACATCATCAACGTGCCCGGAGGCGTGTGCCCCTTCTCCTACGAGTTGGATCTCTCCGACCTGGAGTTCGGCGGCGCCCACCCCATCGACCAGCCGGTCCGGGTGACCGGACAGGTCCGCAACATGGCGGGCGCGCTGGTGCTGGAGGGAACAGTTGCCACCACGCTCCATCTTCTCTGTGACCGGTGCGCCAAACCGTTCGCCCGGGAGAAGACGGTCCGCTTGGAAACGCTGCTGGCCCAGGAGCTGGCCGACGAGCGGAGCGACGACGAGATTGTCCTGCTGGATGGAGATGAGGTGGATCTGGACGACGTGGCTACCACGGCGTTCGTCCTCGCAATGGATAGCAAGAACCTCTGCTCAGAGGACTGCAAGGGCATCTGTCCCGGGTGCGGCGTTGACCTCAACGTGGAAGCATGCCGGTGCAAGCCCGAGGTAGACCCCCGGCTGGCAGTGCTTGCCAAGCTTTTGGAGGACAAAGAGAGCGAGTAAACTAGCAGTACCCGCGCAGGGTATTCAAGGAGGTGTCACAGATGGCAGTCCCTAAGTCTAAAGTATCCAAGCAGCGTCGGAACAAGCGCCGGAGCTCCGTGTGGAAGCTGGAGACCCCCGGTCTCAACAAGTGCCCCAAGTGCGGCGCTTACCGCCTGCCCCACCGGCTGTGCAAGTCCTGCATGACTTACAATGGCCGTGAGTTCGGCAAGGTCGAGGCCACCGAGTCCAAGGCCAACTAAACAGGCAAAAAGAAATGAGGGGGCAACCCCTCTTTCTTTTTGCCCTTCTGCAAGAAGAGATGCTTTCCCCTTCCATTTTGCCCGCAATTCGAGTACAATAAGACGAGCAACGGATAAGGATGTGAGCCTGTGAGCACGAAAATACGTTCGGTGGACAGCGGCAGCCCGGCGGAGCGGGCAGGTGTCCGCCCGGGGGAGACCCTGCTGGAGATCAGCGGCCACCGGGTGGTGGACGTGCTGGACTATAAGTTTTACGGCTATGACGCTAGGCTCACCCTGACGCTCCAGGGGGAGGACGGCCAGCGGCGGACGTTGAAGCTCCGGAAGGAGGAGGGGGAGGACCTGGGCCTCAATTTTGAGACCTACCTCATGGACCGAGCCCGCTCCTGCGCCAACCAGTGCATCTTCTGTTTTGTAGACCAGATGCCGCTTGGAATGCGGAAGACCCTCTATTTTAAAGATGATGACGCCCGGCTTTCCTTCCTGCTGGGCAACTATATCACCCTCACCAACCTCTCTCAGCGGGAAATCCAGCGGATCTGCGATCTGCGGGTGAGCCCGGTAAACATCTCCGTCCACGCCACCGATCCGGAGCTGCGCACCGCCATGCTGAAAAATCCCCGGGCGGGGGAGTGCCTGGACGTCATGAAGCGTCTGGCGGCGGCGGGGATCGAGATGAACTGCCAGGTGGTGGCCTGCCCCGGCGTCAACGATGGCCCCGCCCTGGACCGCACCCTCCGGGAGCTGGGAGAGCTCTATCCCCAGGTGAACAGCGTGGCGGTGGTGCCGGTTGGAGTGACCAAATTCCGGGAGGGACTGTGCCATATCGAGCCCTATACTCCGACGCAGGCCGCCGCCCTCATTGACCAGGTGGAGGCCTTCGGACGGGCTTTCCAGGCAGAACATGGCACTGCCTTGGCCTGGTGCTCCGATGAGTTCTACCTCATTGCCGGCCGGAAGCTGCCGGAAAAGTCCTATTATGAGGATATGGCCCAGCTGGAAAACGGTGTTGGAATGCTGCGGCTGCTGCTGAGCCAGGCGGCCATGGCCCTGGAGGACCAGGACCCTGAGGCCGTACCCCCTGCCTTTTCGGTGGCGACTGGTGTGTCAGCGGCGCCTTTTGTGCAGGAAATCGTTGACATGTGCGGGGAAAAATGCGATAAAATAAGAGGAAAGGTCTATCCGATCCGCAATCGTTTTTTCGGCGAGACCATCACGGTGTCCGGCCTCATCACCGGCACCGACCTGGTGGAGCAGCTCAAGGGGGCGGAGCTGGGGGAGCGGCTGTATATCCCCGCAAACATGCTCCGGTCCGGGGAGCGGGTCTTCCTGGACGACATGACCGTGGAGGAGGCACAGGATGCCCTGGGCGTCCCCATCATCCCCCTGGACGAGGAGAGCGGCTTCGATCTGGTGGATGCCATCTTCGGCCTGCCGGTGGAGCACACTGGCTCCGTCCTTCCACCGGAGGAGGAGTACTACCGCTATAACCCGTAAGGAGTATCATAGAAAGGATGTGCCGCCAATGAAACCTTTGGTCGCCATCGTTGGACGCCCGAATGTGGGAAAGTCCATGCTGTTCAATAAGCTGGTGGGCAAACGCCTGTCCATCGTTGAGGACACCCCCGGCGTCACCCGTGACCGGCTCTACGCCGAGGCGGAGTGGTGCGGACGTACCTTTGACATCGTGGACACCGGCGGCATCGAGCCTGGTACCGACAGCGAGATCCTGACCTTTATGCGCAAGCAGGCGGAGATCGCCATCCAGAACGCCACGGTCATCATTTTCCTCTGCGATATCAAGACCGGCCTCACCGCCTCCGACCAGGAGGTGGCCAATATGCTCCTGCGCTCCCGGAAGCCGGTGGTGCTGGCTGTGAACAAGATGGACCAGGTGGGCACCACCAACCCGGATATCTACGAGTTCTACAACCTGGGTCTGGGTGATCCCATCGCCGTCTCCGCCGTCCACGGCCACGGCACCGGCGACCTGCTGGACGCCTGCGTGCAGTACTTCCCCGAGGAGGAGGAAGACGACACCCCCGACGACGTCATCAAGGTGGCCGTCATCGGCAAACCCAACGTGGGCAAGTCCTCCCTCATCAACCGCATCCTGGGGGAGGAGCGGGTCATTGTCAGCAACATGGCGGGCACCACCCGGGACGCCGTGGACAGCTATTTTGAAAACAAGCAGGGCAAGTACCTCTTCATCGACACCGCCGGCATGCGGAAGAAATCCAAGGTGGATGACCGGATTGAGAAGTTCTCTGTCCTCCGTGCCACCATGGCCATCGAGCGCAGCGACGTCTGTCTCATCCTCATTGACGCCAACGAGGGGGTAACAGAGCAGGACACCAAGGTGGCCGGTCTGGCCCACGAAGCGGGGAAGGCCTGCATCATCGTGGTCAACAAGTGGGACGCCATCGAGAAGGACGACAAGACCATGGACCGCATGCGTGAGGAGGTCCGCCGGGACCTCTCCTACATGACCTATGCCCCCATTGTCTTCATCTCCGCCCTCACCGGCCAGCGGGTGAACCGCCTCTTTGAGCTCATCAACTATGTCAACGACCAGTCGGCCATGCGGATTACCACCGGCATGCTCAACACCCTCCTGGCCGACGCTACCCAGCGGGTGCAGCCTCCCACGGACAAGGGCCGCCGGCTGAAGATCTTCTATATGACCCAGGTGGGCGTGAAGCCCCCTCACTTCGTCTGCTTCTGCAACGACGCCCAGCTCTTCCACTTCTCCTATCAGCGCTATATTGAAAACCAGATTAGAGCTACCTTTGGCTTGGAGGGGACGCCGGTGCGGCTGACCGTCCGGCAGAAGGGCGACAAGGAGGAATGACGGATGGCACCAATGAACTCAGAGGTATCTCAGAGCTTTCTCCTACTGGCCGGAGTATTTCTGGGGGTGGCTGCGGTTGCCTATTTTCTTGGGTGCTTCAACGGTGCGGTCATCGTATCCAAATATATCCTCCGAAACGACATTCGAAACCATGGCAGCGGCAACGCGGGCCTCACCAATTTCTACCGGGTCTTTGGCGGCGGGCTGACCCTTGTGGTCATCCTCTGTGACGTCATTAAGGCAATCCTCGCCGTTCTGATCGGGACACTGGTCATCGGTATGGTGACGGGCGGCTGGATGGGGCCAGTTCTGGGTAAGTACTGGGCCGGCCTCTTCTGCCTGCTGGGCCACATGTTCCCCTGCATGTTCCACTTCAAGGGCGGCAAGGGCATCCTCTCCGGCGGCACCATCGCCCTTATGCTGGACTGGCGGGTGGCCCTGGTGGTGTGGGGCGGCTTCCTCATTCTGGCCGTGCTCACCAAGTGGGTGTCCCTGGGCTCCATCTGGGCAGGGGCGTCCTTCCCCTTCGCCACCTGGTTCGTCTATCAGGACCTCTTCCTGCTGGTCCTGTCCATCATCATCGGCGGCCTCATCGTGTGGAAGCACCGGGGCAACCTGAAGCGCATCCTCAGTGGAACAGAATCCAAGTTCAGCCTGCATAAGAAGAAGGAGGGAACGCAATGAAAACAGCGGTCCTGGGCAGCGGCGGCTGGGGTACGGCCCTAGCTCTGGTGCTGCTGGAAAACGGTAACGATGTGACCCTGTGGTCTTACTTCGAAGAGGAGTCCAAGGTCCTCCAGGAGCAGCATGAGAACCGCATGCTCAAGGGAGTGCCCCTGCCGGAGGCCCTCCACCTCACCAGCGACCTCGCCTGCGTGAAGGGCTGCCCTATGGTGGTGCTGGCCACCCCCTCCTTTGCAGTGCGCACCACCGCCCGCAACTTGAAGGGGCTGCTGGACCCGGGCACCGTGGTGGTGTCGGTGTCCAAGGGTATCGAGAAGGACACCTCTATGACCCTCACCGACGTCATCGAGGCTGAGCTGGGTCCCGGCTATCCTGTGGTGGCCCTGTGTGGACCCTCCCACGCCGAGGAGGTGGGCCGGAAGGTGCCCACGGCGGTGGTTTCCGCCTCCAAGGACCAGAAGGCCGCCGAGCTGGTCCAGGACTGCTTCATGAATGGCCGCTTCCGGGTCTACACCTCTCCCGACATCGTGGGCGTGGAGCTGGGGGCCGCCCTGAAGAACATCATCGCCCTGTGCGCCGGCTGCTGTGACGGCATGGGCTTTGGAGACAACACCAAGGCTGCTCTTATGACCCGTGGCCTCACCGAGATCGCCCGGCTGGGCATGGCCATGGGAGGCAAGAAGGAGACCTTTGCCGGTCTCACCGGCGTAGGCGACCTTATTGTCACCTGTACCTCTATGCACTCCCGGAACCGCCGCTGCGGCATCCTCATCGGCCAGGGTGTGCCGGTGGAGGAGGCTCTCAAGCAGATCGGCGCTGTGGTGGAGGGCTATTACGCCACCGCCACCGGCAAGGAACTGGCCGAGAAGCTGGGAGTGGAAATGCCCATCACTGAGGCGGCTTACTCCGTCCTCTACGAGGGCAAGGACCCCAGAGAGGTGCTGGTGGAGCTCATGACCCGGGCTAAAAAGCACGAGATCGAAGACAGTTGGGTATAATGGGCATAAGATGAAGAAAGGCCCCCGTTGCGGTTTGAACCGCCCCAAATTGTGCGGACAGCACAAAAAGGCCTCAATGTAGGGAAATATGAAGTTTTAAGCGGAGTGGCGCAGCGTGAGCGGCGCCACTCCAGTTTTTAGCTGGATGCGCTCGTGGTTGTAAAAATTGATATAGCGGTCAATCATCTCATTGGCCTCACAGAATGAGGCCGGTTTATGGCGGTAGATACACTCTGTCTTGAGGATGGAAAAGAAATTTTCCGCCATAGCGTTGTCGTAACAGTTTTCGCGTCTTGACATGGAAGGCGTAATGCCATAAGATTTTGTCAGGTCGAAGTATGCTTGCGAGGTGTACTGGAACCCCTGGTCGCTGTGGAGCTGCAACTCCGCAGCGGCCCTCTTTTTCTCCTTGCGCATGGCCAGGCGAATGGTGTCCAGCACCAGGTTGACTGTCTGCTTTGTGCCGGTCTTGTAGGCAACAATGCTGTTGTCGTAAAGGTCCCGGATCATGGACAGGTACAATACGCCCTGCTTGGTGTGGATGTAGGAGATGTCCGTCACCCATTTGCTGTTGGGCCTGTTCGCATAAAACTCCCTATTCAGCAGATTCTTGTACTTGTGGACTTGCTGCCCCATCTGCTGCCATTTTCTGCGTCTCCGGATCTCCGCAAGCAAACCATATTTCTCCATGATACGCAGGATGGTCTTGGGATTACGGTGGATGCCTCGCTTCTTCAGCACCAGCCACATTCTGCGGTAGCCATACGTACGAAAGCTGCGCTCTCGCTGTTCCGCGATGATTTCTGCAAGGGCCGCGTCTTTCTCCGGCCTGCCCAAACGATGGACGAAATCATAGTATCCGCTGCGGGATACCTGAAAGAAGCGACACATAACGGTTACCGGATATTCGTTTCTGTGCCGGTAGATTACTGCGTATTTTGCCCTTGGCCTCACTTCCTTCCTGTGGAGCGCAGAAAATCCCGCAACAGCTCGTTTTCCATCTTTAGCCGTTTGTTCTCATACTTGTACTCCGCCAGTGTTTTTGCGGGTTTACGCCCCCGCGCTTTTGGAAGGACAGGCTCCTTTAGCCAGCACTGAATAGCCCACCGGCTGATCCCATACTCCCGACATAAAGCACGCTGGCTTTCTCCTCCACGGATTCGTGACACCACTTCTTCTCGTATCCCTACCGGATACTTTTTCATCCCTTTTTTTCCGGACATAGCAAGACCCCCTAATGTAGCTTTATTTTCCTACATTAGGGGGCCTTTTGTCTATTGTCCGGTTTTACTGGAGCTGTTCAATGCCGGAGGGCCTTTTGATGTACAGGTGGAGCGGGAATAAAAAAATTCCGCACGATTACATCGTGCGGAATTTTTTATCCAATTGTCACACAGCGCGGGTGACCTTACCCGAACGGAGGCAGCGGGTGCAAACGTACACGTGCTTAGGGCTGCCGTTGACGATCGCCTTGACGCGCTTCACATTGGGCTTCCAAGGACGATTGGAACGGCGGTGAGAGTGGGACACCTGGATGCCGAACACAACGCCCTTATCGCAAAACTCGCATTTGGCCATGATTCCTTCAACCTCCTCGCTGGTCAAAGTTTCGCTCATAACAAAGCATCGAATGATATGATAGCAGATTTTTTCGAAAAATGCAAGTGCTAATTTCGATTTTCTCCGCAATTTTCCGTGGGGGTGGAATAGCCGTTGCGAAATGGGGGGAAGTCGGTTATACTAAGGTGGAAAAAACCCCTGAAGCGGGGCGTATACGGCAGTGGAAAAGGAGTGATGGATGTGGAGAACCGGTATTCCGTCAAGCTGGGGAAACTCATCGAGGAATTTGATCTGGAAGTCCTCCGTGGCGTGGAAAATTATCAGGACGTGCTCATCCAGCGGGAGGATGTGAATCGTCCGGGTCTGCAGCTGGTGGGTTTTTTCGATTATTTTGACGCCAAGCGGATGCAACTGTTGGGCCGGGTGGAGAGCACCTATCTGGAGCAGATCAGCTCGGAGGAGCGCCGCAAGTGCTTTGACGCCTTCCTGGCCCACGACATCCCGGCCTTGGTCATCACCCGGGGCATGGAGCCCTTCCCGGAGCTCATGGAGATGGCGGAGAAGTATGACCGCACCATCCTTCGCACCCAGGAGACTACAACAGCCTTCATGGGCGCGCTGATTCTGGCCTTGCGCAACTACCTGGCGCCTCGGATCACCCGCCACGGCGTGCTGGTGGAGGTATACGGCGAGGGCGTGCTGCTGCTGGGCGAGTCCGGCGTGGGCAAGAGCGAGACCGCCATCGAGCTGGTGAAGCGCGGCCATCGGCTGGTGGCCGATGACGCCGTGGAGATCAAGCGGGTGGGTGTAAAGCGCCTGGTGGGCTCCGCCCCTGAGCTCATCCGCCACTATATCGAGCTGCGGGGCATCGGCGTTGTGGACGTGCAGCAGCTCTTTGGTATGTCGGCCGTCCGTGAGGACCAGGACATCGATCTGGTGGTCAACCTGGAGCAGTGGAACGACGAGACCATGTACGACCGTCTGGGCCTGGAGCAGCTCTACACAGTGATCCTGGATGTAAAGGTCCCCGCCCTCACCGTACCGGTGAAGCCGGGCCGGAACCTGGCCATCATCGTAGAGGTGGCGGCCATGAACAACCGCCACAAGAAGATGGGCTACAATGCCGCCCAGGCATTTACCCAGCAGATCAACGAGCACTTTGACCAGGCCCTCAGCGGTCAGCTGTGAGCCTGTTGGAGAAAAAGGAGGACCCGTCTTGACCAAGCCCATCCCCATCCTGCTGGACGGCGACCCAGGCCATGACGACGCCATGGCCTGGATGCTGGCCCAGTCCTCGCACCTGCTGGAGATCCGGGGCGTCACCTCGGTCTGCGGCAACCAGACCATTGAGAAAACCACCTATAACGCCCAGCGGGTCATGACTCTGCTGGGGATCGACGCTCCCCTTGCCAAGGGCCGCACCGGCCCTCTGATTGCCGAGCACATGGCTGCCCCCAGTGTCCACGGTGAGTCCGGTCTCGACGGCCCTGTCCTGCCGGAGCCGGCGGTCTTTCCGGTGGACCTGCCCGCCTGTGCCCTCATGGCCAAGGCACTGGAGGAGAGCACGGAGCCGGTGACCCTGGTGCCCACCGGCCCGCTCACCAACGTAGCCAGCCTTCTCCTCACCCGTCCCGACCTGAAGGGGAAGATCGCCGGCATCTCTATGATGGGCGGCGGTGTCACCCGTGGGAACTGGACTCCGGCGGCGGAGTTCAACATCCTGGTGGACCCGGAGGCCGCCGACCTGGTGTTCCGCTCCGGCATACCGATTACCATGGCCGGTCTGGATGTGACCGAAAAGGCCCTGGTCTTCCCGGAGGATTTTGAGACCATTCGGGCCCTTGGCAATCCGGTGGCCTCAGTGGTGGCTGACTGGCTGGAATTTTTCTACGGCTTCCATAGAAAGCTGGGCTATGCCGGAGCGCCCGTCCACGACGCGGTGGCAGTGGCTGCCCTCATTGCGCCGGAGCTCTTCCATATGGAGGAGATGTATGTGGCGGTGGAGACCCAGGGTACCTACTGCCGGGGTGCCACCATCGGCGACCGGTATCACCTTTCTGACCATGCCCCCAACGCCCGGGTCATTCTGGACCTGGACCGGGAGGGGTTCGTGGGCCTGTTGACCAAGGCCGCCTCCTCTTACAGCTGATGGGGGGAACAAGGATGGATAAAAAGAGACAGCCGGTGATCGTGGACTGTGATCCCGGTATTGACGACGCTGTGGCGCTGCTGCTTGCCGCCAGGGCGCCGGAGCTGGAACTGGTGGCGGTGACAGCGGTGGCTGGCAACGTGGGGCTGGACAAGACCAGCCTCAATGCCAGACGCGTCCTCACCCTGGCCGGGGTGGAGGTGCCTGTCTATGCGGGTGCCGCCGGTCCCATGTTTGGGGAGCAGGTGACAGCGGACGAGGTCCATGGGGCCGATGGATTGCTGGGCATTCCGGCACCGGAGCCCGCCTTCTCCCTGGGTGAGGAGGCTGCCTGGGATGTGATTTGGCAAAAGGCCCTGAGCTATGGGGGAGAGCTGGAGATCGTAGCCACCGGCCCTCTGACCAACCTGGGGATCGCCCTTACCAAGTACCCGCAGCTCCCGGCATATATCAAGCGAATTGTCCTCATGGGGGGTGCCACCGACTTTGGAAACACCACCCCGGCAGCAGAGTATAATATTTATGCCGATCCGGAGGCGGCGGACATGGTCTTCCGCTCTGGTATCCCGCTGGTGGTGTGCGCCCTGGACGTGACCCACAAGGCCTATTTCACCCAGGCGGAGATTGACCGCCTGGAAGCGCTGGGAACACCCCAGGCCGTCTTTGCGGCCAAGACCATGGGCTTCGGCGTGGAGTGGCACCAGAAGTTTCTGGTGCCCGGTGCCCCTATGCACGACCCCTGTGCCATGATGTACGCTCTGGAGCCGGAGCTGTTTGGCGGGGTGTCCTGCTGGATGGGAGTGGAGTGCCAGGGAAAGCACACCCGCGGCAAGACGGTGACGGATGCCTTCAGCGACGCCAAGTCGCCCTCTGGCAGCAACGCTGTCCTCGTCAACCGGGTGGATCGGGCGCAGTTTGTGGAGCATCTGATCGGGCGGCTGGCGGCCTACGGCACGACGTAACGCCTGAAAACACAGGAGAAAACGGATCAGGCCCCGGGGCATTTTTCCCGGTGTTTCGGGGCCTGGAAAAATTTTTTGAGAAATTTGAAAAAAGGGCTTGCATTCTTGGGAAAAGCATGCTAATATATACGAGTCGCCCGGGTTCAGGGCTGACAACCGGGTGTGGCGAAGTTTGGTATCGCGCTTGAATGGGGTTCAAGAGGCCGCTGGTTCGAATCCAGTCACTCGGACCATGCAGAGTGTCCTTATAGGATCTGAGTATCCTGTAATGGACACTCTGCATTTTTTGTTGTCAAAATTGGGGCAGCGCCGTTTTCATCGAACAGCAGCCGATCCCGGATGCACAGGAGCTTTACCTTGTGTCGGGCGAGCAGGTCAATGTAGCTTTGGGTCATGCCCCACTCCCGGCCTATCCGGGTCAGGCTATGGACTAACACCACATCCACCTTGCCAGCGACAACGGCATCGGTCACTTTCTGGAGCGCCGGGCGCTCTAATGTGAGCCCGCTGCCGTATTCGTCCGCAGCGCCGATGATGGTATATCCCGCCTGCTTTGCGTAGAGCTGGAGCAGAAACCGCTGGTGTTCCAATGCGAAAGAATCGTCATGGGCGACACGGCAATAGAGAAATGCTCTCATATCCCACACCACCTTTACACCGCCGGGGCGTAGCTTAATGCTACGCCTTTTCTCGTTTCCAGCAGAATATCCCGCTCGGGGATTTTCCGGCAATCCGGCACATCAAAGGCCCCGATGCAGTTGTAGTGGATCGTCACCCGCTGATTGGTAACGCCGTCCTCCTTGACCGCAGAATAGACCTCGATATACTCAATGAGTTCGGCAACCATGCGCTTGGTGATGGCGGTGGCGTCGGTGTAGCGGCGCACCGTTTCCAAGAAGGTATCTACATCCATCCGCTTATCTTCCAGCTTTTTCAGTTCCAGCCGCAGCGCCTTGATTTTCTTGGCGTTTTCGCCTTGCTCCTGTTCGTATCGCTTGGACATTTTGGTGAACCGGGCATCGTCGATCTTGCCGGAAACATTGTCCTCATAGAGCCGCTCAAAGAGCATATCCAGCTCCCCGTCCCGGGCCAGCAGCCCGTCCAACTCCCGCTTCTTGCGTACCCGGTCATTTTCCGCTACCTTGGCAGAACGGCCCACCATCGCCTTGATGAAGTCGTTTTCGTATTCGTTAGCGAAGCAGGCCAGCCGGTGTACCTCGTAGAGCACAACCTGCTCCAAGAAGTCCAGCCGGATGTAGTGGGTAATCGCCATAAATGACGGTGTGGACAGTCTGAAAGGCGACGACGATTTTACCCCGTTCCGCAACATCATGAAGAACATAAGCTGTTTGGGAAGGGGGTTCTGCTGAATCACTCTTTTTCGACAAAGCGATGCGGTTCAATCGCAAACCGTTTTCATAGAATGTTGTCAGGTGTATGCCCGGACTGCGGATGTGAACTGCCCCAGATTGTGCGGACAGTACAAAAAAGAGCCCTTAGTAGGAAAGATTAAGTTTTAAGCGGAGAGGCGTCGCGCCAGCGGCGCCTCTCCAGTTTTTAACTGGATGCGCTCATGGTTATAGAAGTAAATATAGCGGTCAATCATCTCATTGGCTTCGGAAAAGGTCGCCGGTTTGTGGCGGTAAATACATTCTGTTTTGAGGATAGAGAAGAAATTTTCCGCCATGGCGTTGTCGTACGGGTTTCCTTTCCTTGACATGGATGGTGTGATTCCGTATGCTTGAGTCAGATTGAAGTATGCTGCAGAGGTGTACTGAAATCCTTGGTCGCTGTGGAGCTGCAACTCCGCAGCGACCCTCTTTTTCTCCTGTTTCATTGCCAGATGAACGGTATCCAGAACCAAATTCACTGTCTGCTGGGTTCCAGTCTTGTAGGCGATGATGCTGTTGTCATAGAGGTCCCGGATTATGGAAAGGTACAGCACACCCTGCCTGGTGTGGATGTAGGAGATGTCTGTTACCCATTTGCTGTTAGGTTTGTCCGCATGGAACTCCCTGTTCAGCAGATTCCTGTATTTGTGTGCCTGCCGCCCCATCTGCTGCCATTTCCTGCGGCGGCGGATCTCCGAGAGCAGATCATATTTCTTCATGATTCGCAGCACAGTTTTGGGATTGCAGAAGATATTCCGGCTTTTCAGCCACAGCCACATCCGCCGGTAGCCGTAGGTGCGGAAGCTGCGTTCCCGCTGCTGTGCGATGAGCCCCGCAAGAGCCGCATCCTTTTCTGGCTTGCCTAGGCGATGGACAAAAGCATAGTAGCCGCTTCTGGACACTCCAAAGAATTTGCACATGACTGCCACTGGATACTCTGTCCTGTGACGATAGATGATATGATACTTTACCTTTGCTCTCACTTCCTTTCTGTGAAGCGCAGAAAATCCCGCAGTAGTTTATTTTCCATGCGAAGCCGTTGGATCTCACAGGCCTGCTCTGCCACAACGTCTCCTGGCGCAGCATCTTTTCTCGGCCGTCCTTTCGGTCGTGGGCGGATTCCGGCTTCCAGTTTTCGTTCTTTACGGCGCTCACGCTCAAGTAGTCTTTTTACCACCTGCTTATTCCGGAAGCCATAGTATTCTGCGACTTCCCGCTGTGTTTTCCCCTCTGCCAACATGGCCTTGATCTCTGGTAAAAGCATTTGAACGTGTGTGTAATTTCGTTTCTTCATGACAAAACCCCCTGATGTAGTCTATTTTCCTACATCAGGGGGGCTTTTGTCACTGTCCGTTTTTACTGGATCTGTTCAATCCGCAGTCCGGGCATACACCTGACAACATTCTATGAAAACGGTTTGCAATTGAACCGCATCGCTTTGTCGAAAAAGAGTGATTCAGCAGAACACCCTTCCCAAACAGCTTATGTTCTTAAATAAATTACGAATTGCGGCAAAGCCGTCGCTGTCGCCCCGTTCACTGTCCACACCATCGTTGACGGCGATAAAGCGCACATCATAGCTGGGGAAAATGATGTCCGTGTACTGCCCAACGGTCAGGTAATCTCGGCCAAACCTACTGAGATCCTTGACCAGCCAGCAACCGACAAGACCCTGCTTAACCAGTGCAAAGCCTTCCTGTACGCCAGGGCGGTCGAATGTTGAAGTGGGATAACGATACCCCGAAAAAGTCAGTAAACCCCGAGGTTTATCGCTTTTGTTTCCAGGAAGGCAGCAAAAAAGCAGCATCTGTTGAAGATGCTGCCTTCCCGCAAACCCTATGCGCCACTCAGGTCGCTCCTCAGCGTTGCCCTATCCTGCGCATAGGTAAAGCATTATTATTGTAAGTTACCGTTGGATGCGAGTCAAGAGTTGCTGCAATGCTTGTAAGAGTTACTTCCGGCTACTTTTATGCAAGATTAACTTCAGCTCGACTGCCCATCCAACCGGAATTTAGTTTTTCTATTGAGGCAAATGAATGCCGGGATTCGCACGATGCCTGCAATGCCGCTGGATATCACGCGGGTGAAAGTGCCCAGAACAATATGGTGGCAGTCTGAATGCCGAACTGGATACACTGGACGGCCAGAATGTGCTCTTTCTTTTGAATGAGGCCAATGTCCATCATCAGGACACAGCCTGTAAGAGAAACCATATTACTGAAAAGGAAAGGGGAGATACACAGCTTTCGTTACCAATCCTGTGCCCACTCCGCTAAGAGCGCCGACCGGATAAAACCGGCCGACGCCCTAGAGAAGGTGAGTCAGTTTTGATTCAGATACCGAACGACGGAAAGGTTGGCCTGTTCCACGAGTTTGTCCTCGTCCACGTTGACCAGATGGCCTTCCTTGACAACGATCCGGCCATTGACTACAGTGTAATCCACACTGCCTTTGAATCCGACGGTAGCGGGAATTGCAGCAACATCTTGCAGAGTGCCGGTTAGTTCCAGGCGGTTGCTGTCGATCAGGAAGAAGTCGGCCGCCATGCCAGGGGCAATATAACCAAGGTCGCTGCGGCCAAGGAGGCTGGCGCTGCCGCGGGTGGCGATGCGCAGCATGTCGGCACCGGTGGGGGCAGTGGCGGAGTTATTAAGCCGATGCAGCAGATAGCCCACCCGCAACTCCTCCAGCAGGTTGGAGCCGTCGTTGCTGGCAGAGCCGTCCACAGCCAACCCAACGGGGACGCCAAGTTCCAGCATTCTGGGGATCTGCGCAATGCCTGAGGAGAGCTTCATGTTGCTGATGGGGCAGTGAGCCACGCCGGTCTTGGTCTTGGCCATGCGCTGCAGCTCCTCGTCAGTGAAGTGGATGCCGTGGGCGTACCACACATCAGATCCAATCCAGCCGAGGTTTTCCATGTATTCCAGGGGCCGCATACCCAGCCGCTCCAACAAATAGGCTTCCTCGTCCTTTGTCTCAGCCAGGTGGGTGTGCATCCGCACGCCCAGCTGACGGGCCAAAATGGCAGTCTGGCGCAGCAGTTCTTCACTGACACTGAAGGGGGAGCAAGGAGCCAGAGCCACCTGGTGCATGGAATAGCGGCTGGGGTCGTGGAATTTCTTGACTGCAGCCTCGGAATCGTACATGATCTTGTCAATGGTTTGGACTACGCTGTCAGGGGGAAGACCTCCGTCCTTGACGCTCAAGTCCATGCTGCCTCGGGTGGCGTGGAAGCGGACACCCAGTTCATCAGCCGCGGCAAACTGCACATCCAGGAACCGGTCACTCTTACCCTGAGGGAAGACATAGTGGTGGTCCAGGATGGTGGTACAGCCGGTTTTCAGCAGCTCACCCATTCCGGACATAGAACTATAGTAGATACTTTCCTCTTCGAGATTCTTCCAAATCTCGTACAGAGTTTTCAGCCAGGGGAACAGCTCCATCCGCTGGACCTGGGGCAGATTTCTGCTGAAAATCTGATATAGATGGTGGTGGGCATTGATCATGCCAGGGTAGAGGATCATACCAGAGGCGTCGATGACCTCGTCAGCCTTCACATCACCCGGTTGGTCGATGGAGACAATCACGCCGTTGCGCACCAGCATAGACGCATGCTCCAGTACCTCGCCCGCGTCGTTGCAGGTTACCAGCCAGCGGATATTCTTAACCAGTAAATCCTTGCTCATCTCATTCACCTCTGGCTTTCTGCGGCTTTCCGCTGCTCCATGCGGTAGATGGTTTCCAGGACGATCTGAATCTCCTTTTCCCACGCATCGTGGAGCCGCTCATTCTTTTTGGTATAGATGACCTCTGCGTTGGTCAGGTTGCCGGAGGTGCCGTTGATGGTGGCAGCCCTGACACCCCGCAGGTGGGCTACGGTGTACAGGGCGGAGGATTCCATGTCCAGATTCATTACCTTGTAGGAGCGCAGCTTGTCCAGGAACTCCGGTGTCTCACCATAGAAGGCATCGTCAGAGGAGGTAATGCCAGTGTAAACAGAGAAATCCGTGCCTTGGGTCATTTCCTTGGCAGTGTAGATCAGTTCGCTGGTCAGTTCCAGGTCGGGTACAGCGGGAAAGCTTTGGGGGACATAGAACCGGGAGGTGCCTTCGTTTTTCATGGCGCCGATGGAGATCATCAGGTCGCCAATCTTGACTCTGGGGTCCAAGGCGGCGCTGCTGCCGATGCGGATCAGGGTCTTGGCACCGATGTTTATCAACTCCTCAGCGGCGATGGTGGCGGAGGGGCAACCCATGCCGGTGGAGGTGACGCTAACCCTGATGCCCTTGTAATGGCCGGTGAAAGTCCGGTGCTCCCGGTTATTGGCCTTTAACTCGGCATTGTCTAAATACTTGGCGGCAATATCACTTCTGGCGGGGTCCCCGGGCAGAAGCACATATTCGCCGATATCCTCGGGCGTCAGGGCAATGTGATACTGCTTCTGGCCCAAGGTAACAGACATTTTATTCAGTGTAGTACTCATAGTTACCTCTCTTAATCTTTAATATCGCCCGCAGCCTGGGGTCCCTGGACACGGCGGCCGAAGCCGATGAGCACGGCCAGCGTCAGCAGATAGGGAAGCATCTGCAGGATGCGTTCAGGCAGATTGAATGCCACATTGATGCGCAGTGCCTGGGCGAAAGCGAACAGCAGACTGGCCAGCAGGGAACCCACGGGGTTCCAGCCGCCGAAGATCGTGGCAGCCATGGCCATGAAGCCGCGTCCTGCGACCATTTCCTTGACGAAAAGATTGCTCTGCACGATGGACAGGTATGCGCCGCCCAGACCGCACAGCATGCCGCACAGGGTTACACAGATATAGCGATAGCGTGTCACATCGACGCCGGCGGTGGATGCGGCCTTGGGATGGTCGCCGATGGTCCGCAGGCGCAGGCCGATGTTGGTCTTGTACATCATGTACCAGGATATGGAAACGATCAGGACGGTAATGTACAGAAATGGGGATTGTTTTTCGAAGAAGGCGCCAATGAAGGGAATCTTGCTCAGGCCGGGAATGGTGATGGTGGGAACCTGTGCGACGGTTCCGCTACTGCCGTCAGAATCCCAAATGGCCCGGCACAGGACCACCGTCAGGCCGGAGGCAAAGATGTTGATACCGACGCCGCTGACAGACTGGTTGGTGCGGAATTTAATGCACAGGACTGCATGCAACAGCCCGAACAGGCCGCCGACCAAAACGCCGAACAGTACACCAACCCAGGGATTTCCACTGATGTGGGAGCCGATAACTGCGCCGAAGGAGCCCATCAGCATCATGCCTTCGATACCTAGGTTAATGATACCGCTGCGCTCACACAGCACACCGCCGATGGACGCCAGTGTCAGGGGGATCGCCAGACGAAGGGTCGCAAGAAGCATGCTCATTGAAAGAATACTCTGTAAAACTTCCATAGTTACTTACTTCCCTTCTTGATTTTGATGAATCTGACCAGATTGGGCGTGGCGACAAACAAAATCACCAGGCCCTGCATCACACCGATCATACTGGTGGAAACGCCAGCCACATAGCTCATCTTTAAGGAGCCGGCGTCGATAATTCCGAACAGCAGAGCGCTGAGCAGAACCGCAAAGGGATTATTTCTACCCAGAACGGCAACGGCGATGCCGGTAAAGCCATAGCCGGGGGAGAACAGGTCAATGAAGCGGCCCATTTTGCCGAAGACTTCGGTGGCGCCTGCCAGGCCGGCCAACGCACCGCTGATGCCCATGGTCAGGATGATTGTGGCGGACATGGGGATACCAGAGGCCTGCGCGGCCAAGGGATTCTCGCCCATGGCACGGATATTGTAGCCTGCACGGGTCTTTGCGAAGAAGAAGTACTGTGCGACCATCAGCATCAGGGCAAGGATGATGGCAGTGGTCAGTTGAGTCTTTGGAACCAGCTTGGTTAGCATGTACCCCTCGCCGATGTGGATGGTCTTGGCAGTCTGGCTGCCCGCCTCCTTCAAGGGACCGTTGACGAAATGGCTGGTGAGGAACTTGCAGATATAGTTGAACATGATGGCGACGATGACTTCGTTGATCTGTAGCTTTGCCTTGAGCATGCCGGTCATGCCGCCTACAGCACCGCCAGCCAGCGCACCCGCCAGCATACAGACGATGATCACCACCAGTCGGGGCATCCCCTGCATGGACAGCGCCACAACAGTGGCCACGAAAGCGCCCATATACAATTGGCCTTCCGCACCGATGTTGAAGATACCGCCCTTGTTGGAGAAAGCACAGGCAAGGCCGACAAAAATCAAGGGCGTGGCTTTGGCCAGGGTGTTGGCGATGGAGTTCATGGAGCCGAAGGAGCCGTTGAGCATGGCGGAAAATGCCTGGAGGGGGTTGTAGCCTGCCGCCAGCATGATTAGTGCGGAGATCACAAACGAGAATAAAATTGCGGCCATAGAAATGGCCAGATCTCCCAGTGTGGGTTTTAATCTCCCTTTATTTCCCATGTCTTCTGCTCACTCCTTCTGTCCGGCCATCAGCAATCCGATTGCTTCGGTGGTGTAGTCTTCGTTTTTCTTCAGCGCCAGCACCTCGCCCTTGTACAGGACGGCAATCCGATCGCTGAGCTTGCGGATATCCGTCAGTTCTGCAGAGATCAGGAGTATGGCCTTTCCCTGACGGCGGAGGTCCAGGAGGATCTCGTGGATATACTGAATGGCGCCGATGTCCAGACCGCGGACGGGCTGGCAGGCGATGACAAAGTCGGCGCCCTTGGCGACTGCGCGGCTGAGGACCATCTTCTGCTGGTTGCCGCCGGAGAGGGAGCCGATGGACTGATTCTCATCAACAGCACGGACGTCGAAGCTCTTCATCAACGCCTTGGTCCGTTCCAGCAGATGTTTCTTCTTGATCAAACCGTGGCTGACATATTCGGCAGAGAACTGAGAACCCAGCAGATAGTTATCCACGATGGAAAAGCCGGACAGAATTGCCCGCTTCAACCGGTCGGAGGGAATATAGCCGATACCCTTGGCGCAGCGCTTTTTGGTGTTCCATTTGGTGATATCGTCGCCCAGCAGGACGATGCTGCCCTCTTTGCATTTTGTGAAACCCATGATCATCTCTTCAAGCTGCTGCTGGCCATTGTCTTCGACGCCGGCAATGCCCACGATCTCACCTGCGCGGATATCGAAGGACACTGTGTTCTGTGCATTGGGCAGCAAACGGACATTCCGAAGGGACAGGACTACTTCACCGGGGACCTGGTCCTCGCGCTTCTGATCGAAGGAGACTTCGTGGCCGACCATCATATTAGCCAAGTCCGTGACGCTCTTGTCGGCCACGGCGCAGGTCTCCACAGACTCACCGGCGCGCAGGACAGTGACATGGTCTGCCACAACCTTGATTTCGTTGAGCTTGTGGGTGATGAAGACGATGGTTTTGCCCTCGCTCTTCATATCCCGCAGGATATCCAGCAGCTGCAGGACTTCAGGAGGCGAGAGAACGGCGGTGGGTTCATCAAGAATGATGATATTGGCGCCGCGGTACAAGGTCTTTAGGATCTCAACGCGCTGCTTCTTGCCGACGGACAGCTCGGAAACCTTCTGGGTGACGTCCAGGTCGAAATTATACTGATCAGCCAGTGCCTGTACAGCATGGATGCTTTCCTTTTCATTGATGGTAAACTTGCCAAGCTCGTTGCCGATGATAACATTTTCCCAGATCGTCAGCGCATCCACCAGCATAAAGTGCTGATGAACCATGCCCAGCCCCAGATGGAAAGCGTTGCGGGAGGAGTGGTTTTCCACGGTTTTACCGTTGATTCTCACGGTGCCTTCCTCGGGCTT
The DNA here is from genome assembly GCF_900626145.1 of Intestinimonas timonensis. Taxonomy (GTDB): domain Bacteria; phylum Bacillota; class Clostridia; order Oscillospirales; family Oscillospiraceae; genus Intestinimonas; species Intestinimonas aquisgranensis. The sequence continues at coordinate 200,709 of NZ_LR130817.1, forward strand.
ATACAGACCGAAGAGCACGTTCATCAATGTGGTCTTGCCAGCTCCGTTTTCCCCCAAGAGACAGTGGATCTCGCCCTTTTCAACAAGAAGATTCACCTTGTTATTGGCGGTGAAATCTCCGAAGCGCTTGGTAATTCCAATCATCTCTACTGCATACATCAATTGACACCTCTTGTGTAGATAATCAGGAAACGGAAAGGGCACCGCAATACTGCCCATATAAATTGCGGTGCCCTTCGTTATTCATGCCGGCAGATCAGAACTTTGCGGGGACCTCAATCTCGCCATTGATAATCTTCTGCTCCAGACCTTTCAACTGCTCGACGATTTCATCGGAAATCTGGATGTTGCTGCCCTCCAAAGTGTAGCCGATACCGCCCTGGGCCAGACCAAGGACGACTTGCTCGCCCGGCTGCAGCGTACCCTCGGAAGCTGCCTTGACGATCTCAAATGCGGCGGTGTCAACGCGCTTGAGCATACTTGCGACGATGTGGTCGGGGTCGATGATGTTCTGGTTGGAGTTGCAGCCGATGGCTATAAAATCGGCTTCCTGTGCGGCTGTGAAGACGCCCAAGCCGGAGCCGCCCGCTGCCTGATAGATGATATCACTGCCGGTGTTGAACTGACTCAGAGCGATTTCCTTGGCGGTAGTGGTGTCGCCGAAGGGATTGTCACCGCCAACATACTTGATGTCGACTTCGATGTCGGGGTTGATGTACTTAGCGCCTGCGTCGTAGCCGGCCGCGAAGCGCAGGATGGTGTCGTTCTCCATCGCGCCGACAAAGGCAATCTGGTTGTTGTCGTTCAGGCCGTAGGTGGCGGCGTCCTGCTTCATCAGGGCAGCCATAGCGCCTACCAGGAAGGAGCCTTCCTGCTCACAGCAGGAGTAAGAGACGATGTTGTCCGCGTCAATGACGCCATCAATGAATGCATAGTTCTGATCGGGGTAGTCAGGGGCGACGGTCGACAGAGCATCCATCTGATCGAAACCAACACAGACGATTACAATGTACTCGCCGGAGTCACTCATGTCGCGCATGATCTGCTCGAAATCAGAAACCTGCTTGGGTTCGGCGTAATCGAAATCGATGCCCAGCTCGTTCTTGGCGCGCTCCATACCTGCGTAGATCAGGTCATTGTAGCCTTGGTCACCCAGACCACCGACGCCCAGGATGCATGCAGCCTTCAGCTCAGACTGCGCGCTGCTGCTGGCGGGAAGAGCGATATCTTCGCTTTTGCCGCAGCCTGCGAACAGAGCGCAGGCCAGCATGACGGCCATCACAATTGCAATCGTCTTTTTCATCATATCCTCCTGTATTACGGCAATGTTTGCCGCATGTATGTTGGGCCCAAAATAATCAGTTCTGGAATGCTGCGAACAGTTCATTCAGCGCCTTTCTGGAGTTGACCTCCAGGCAGTGCTCGACGAATCTGCCCTTAATGGGCTGCTCACGTAGGTCCACCACGATTTTGCCGCGGCAGTAGGTGCCGCCGCATTCTACACGGGTCACCATTTTGCGGGTGGTTACCACGCTGGGATCCACAGCGACCACCATGGCAAGGGGGTCGTGGAGGGGACTGTACTCCATGGTGTAGTTTTGGATGCGGCTGCCGTTCATATAGTGCTGTAACGCCTTGGAGATGAAGGATACGGCATCCTTCTTTGCAGGATTGCAGCAGCGCAGCAGCTTGTCTACATCGGCACGGGTGAGATGGGTCACGGTGGTCACGTCAAGCCCCACCAACGTCATGTCCCAATCGGCCTGCATGGCGATGTCGGCCGCCTCGGGGTCACCGCCGATGTTAGCTTCTACCACAGGACTGACGTTGCCAGACGCATACACCGTACCACCCATGGCCACGACGCGCTTGATCTTTCCGGCATAATCAGGATATCTTGCCAGGGTGTTGGCCAGGTTTGTCATTCTTCCCAGGGAAATTAAAACCAGTTCGCCTGCGTGATCACAGGCCTTCTGATACATGAAGTCAGAAACATCCATGTCCATCGGGCGCTGGGACGTTGCGGGAAGCTCCACATTTCCGGTGCCGTTGACGCCGTGGATGAAGGTGGGGAAGTCCTCACATTCACCCCGCAGGGGCTTCTCAGCACCGGCACATACGGGGATCTTGCCTTCATAACCAGCCAGCTTCAGAATACGCATTGCGTTTTCAGCGCCCTTGGAAGCGGATACGTTGCCAACACTAGTGGAAATACCAACAATTTCCACATCCTTTCGGAACAGGGCGAACAAGATTGCAATGGAATCATCCACACCGGGATCGCAATCAATAAATATCTTCACGTTTTTCCTATCTTTATATGTATTTTGGAGATCCAGTTACAAAAAACCTGCGGTTTTATTGCCTTGTGTTTCCTCATGCGGCGCTGCTGATATCAGATCAGCACAATGTCGGTAAAGCCGTTGCGTCTGGCAATATCCGCCAGATGCTGAAGTTCATCGGCGGTGGGGACCCGCAACTGGCTGCGAAAGGGTTGCCGGACGCCGAAGGGGCGGTAGGCGATGATCTTGTAGCGGATGGAACCCGTTTCCAAGAAGGGGGCCAGAAGCCGGGTGATTTCAGTCACCGTCTGCTCGCTGTCCAGATAACCCGGTACCACTACGGTGCGAATCTCCTCCAGCTTGCCAGCTTTGGCGAGCTTGACGGCATTGTCGATGACCATCCGGCTGCCCATGCCGGTGAGCTTGCGGTGCAGGCCGTCATTCCAGGCCTTCACATCCAGCATGACGCCGTCGCATACAGCCATCAGTTCAGCATCAGCCGTGTAGTCGTAGCTGCCGTTGCTGTCCATCAGGCAGGTGAGCTTCTTTTCTTTGGCCAAGGTAAACAGCTCCAGCAGGAAATCCCGCTGTAGGGAGCATTCGCCGCCGGAGACGGTGATGCCCCGGATGAAGGGCAGGTCATTCTTCAGCAGCGCCATCACCTCAGATGCGGAATATTCTCGGACCTTGGCAGAGGCCATATTGGGACAGGCGGCCAGACACTGGTCACATTTGCAGCACTTCTCCTCCCGCCAGACTACCTTGCCCTGCTCCATGGTCAGGGCCCCGGTGGGGCAGGCAGAGACGCAGACACCACAATGGACGCAGCGATTGATGGTTTCGGGATTATGGCAGTAGCTGCAGGTGTAATTGCAGCCCTGGAGGAAGATCGCGGCTCTGTTTCCGGGCCCATCCACGACGCTGGTGTGGATGATTCTGTTGACAAGCGCTTTCATTCCAGACTCCGCACCTTTCTTTCCAGAATGCGGCTGTTGCGGACCTCGCCAAGCCCCCAGGTGGCGTTGGCCTGCTGAACAGCAATGCCGGCATCGAGCTTGGCGATGTCAGACTTCTTAACCAGATAGCCGGTGATGCGGATGACGTCAGCGTCAGAACCATAAGTAGAGAAGTAGCGCATGCCCTGGGCAAAGCCGCCCTTGATCAGGTCGACGATGGCGTCGGGGTTGCGCTTGGCAGTCTCGTCGAAGGGGAAAATATCGCCCACACCGGATTTGAAATAGGGGTGGAACTGACTGCAGTGGAGCAGGTGCTCATGCAGGGGCAGCTCGTCACCGATTGCGATGCGTACGCCGGGGCTGATGGAATAGTCATCGGCGATGCCGACCTGGGCATGGAGGGAGAAGTGATGACCGGTGCAGTCGCAGAAGCGGCTCTCGTAGCTTTCCACGCACGTGGTCAGTTTATCGAGGATGCGTTTTGCCATGGCGTCGGCTTCCTCGCTGTGGCCGTAGGTGCCGCTCTTACCTTCCTTTTCCATCAGAATATTGACACATTCGTTCATACCTACCAGACCGAACATGCCGGTGAATCTGTCCAAGCTGACAAAACCCTCCTGGACCAGGAAGTTAGACTTGAAGAAGTGCGTCTCCTCCACCAAGAAAGTAATTTTTTTCTCAATGTAGTCGCACAGCTCCTTGGCGGCAATCGGCAGCAGATCGTTGATCAGATGCTCGCTGTCCTTGGCCCGTTCGGCCAATCTGCTCAGCACGATGCGGGACAGCGTGAAAGCGCCGCCGCCGATGGGCAGAGCGTTGTAGCAGCTGGCAATACCATAGGGGGTAGTGTAGAACTTGCTGTACTCCTTGTGATTGGCGAAGCTGGGCTTGGCGCAGGCCAAAGCGCATTCCACGCAGAGCTTTGCAAAATCGTCTGGGGTAATGTCGGGATCGTACAGCAGTGTCATGGAGGGAATGGCGTTTTCCCACAGCTCCTTCTGGATCTCCACGATCATGCGGCCGGCGCGGGTCTCTTCGGGCCCCAGATTCATATGGCAGTAGGAGTCGGAGATGGTGCGGTCCAGGAAGATCAGGAAGTGACGGATCAGCTTTCTGGCTTCTTCCTCATCCTCAATGAAGGGTTCCAGCATTTTGTCCACCGGCCCCAGATATACAGGGAAGTGGGTGACAGAGGGAATATGCTGGTAGAAGATTTCCAGGACAGTGACGGCCTCCCACAGGTTGGTAGGGGGGTCCAGCCTCAGAAACTTGCAGCCTTCCCGCATCAGCTTTTCATAGTCGGGCAGAACGTAGCGGGGGGCGTAGGTGCCGTTGCCTTCGCTCATGGTGCACAGGACGCCGGCTTCCTGCAGCTCCCGGAACCGCGGGGTGGTATCGAAAAATTCTACATAGTTCAAGGGAATCGAAGACAGGTTCATCATCGCTTGCTCATGGGTAAGGGCACAGTTGTCGATGACGGCTTTTACATCTTTTTTCATGTCAGTAATGTTCATCATAAGAGACTGCTCCTTTCGCGTTTTTTGATATTGTGGACCTTGTGAAATTATGATACCATATGAATAAATATAATAAAATGACAGGTGTCATTTTTGAAAAAGGTTGGTTAGTATGCACAAAGACGCGTCGGTGTTTTTACACCAAATTAACAGCTGCATCCGGGGATTTAATGGTTCTATCCAGGAGGCATATCAATTTCCCCACTCGCCGCAGACCATTCAGGATCTCTCCGCCTGTGCGCCGCATCTGGTGCACCGAAAAGAGGCCAACACCTATTTATTCCATATATTTCAGCCGCTGCAATATATCTATATTCTGCTGGAGGGGACGTGCTGTGTCGAAAAGTACAATCAGGGTGGGAAACTGTTTACGGACTCAACTCGGGATGCCATGCAGATCTTCGGCCTGATCGAGGCTTCGACGGATGAACGCTGCCATACTGTGTCCATGAAATGCATCACAGACTGTACCTATGCAAAAATCCCTGTGGCCAGTTATATGAAGATCGTCCAGTCCGACCCTGAGCTGCTGATGATGTCCATGCAGTTCTTATGCATTTTCTTTAGAGAGCATGTGCAGACTACAGATCAGCTGATGCTGGATGTACCCCGCCGGAGTATCCTGTTGAAATTGTATCACTACTGCGCGGAGCGGCCTTTCCCAGTGACGGTCCAAATTCAGAAGAAAGAGCTGGCGCAGGATCTGAATATGAATCTCAGGACCCTTTACCGACACCTGGACAAGTTCTATGAAGAGGGAATATTGTCCTCACAAAAGGGAAAAATATGGATTTCAAGGAAACAGTATTTAAAAATTGAAGCGGAATTGATGGATTTGGATAAGTAGTACTGTTTTGAATACAACGGTTTCGTTTTATAGAATATCAGGATGAACAAAAAGACTGGCAGACTCAAGGTCTGCCAGTCTTTCAGCTTTGCGATTAGGGCTTGTTTGAAAAAAGGCGGAGATTGTGCTAAAGCAACAAAATAGCGATGGAGGCAAGATACACAAAGGCTAGGAAGGAAGCATCCGACTTGTCATATCTGGTGGCGATTCTGCGAAACCACTTGATTTTCTGGAAAAAACACTCCACCAGATGGCGTTCTTTATACAGATGCCAGTCAACCGGCCAGGGATCGGAAACGTTGCTTTGCGGCGGGATTACATAGCTGGCCCCGTGCGCTGAGATATATTCCCGAATCGTCCGGGCACCATAGGCCCGGTCTGCCAGCACGGCACTCCCGCCGATTCTGACCTTTTTCAGCAGTTCAACAGCGTGAACCGAATCGTGGTCATTTCCAGCGGAGAGAAGGAACTCCACCGGGTTTCCTAGACCGTCTACGACAGCGTGGAGCTTTGTGTTCCACCCGCCTTTGGTACGGCCAACCGCCTTATCCGCCGTTTTTTTCCCCGCCATTTGCGCTTTCATGCACCTTTACGCAAGTGGAGTCCATGCTCAGGTTCTCATATCCGCGTCCGCAGACAGTGTGTGGAATACCGCTTCCAGAGTGCCCTCATTCCGCCATTTGGCGAATCTTGCGTATATAGACTGCCAAGGACCATAGGTCTCCGGCAGCTCACGCCACTGCGCACCGCTCCGGACGATCCAGAGCATTCCGTTGAGCATGATCCGGTTATCCTTCCGGGGATGACCCCGCTTTCCCGTTTCTTCCGGTGGCAGCAGCGGCTTGATTCGTTCCCATTGTTCTTTTGTTAATTCATATCGTTTCATGCTCATAGTTTCGCATAACTTGGTTTCTTGTGCAACTTTTATTTTTCAAACAAGGCCTAGTCTCATTATTGAATTTCTTCTGGATTGGGAATGGAGGACTGGGCGCCTTTGCGGGTAACTGCGATGGCGGAGGCTTTCTGACCATAGGTGATGGCCTCCGCAACGTCCGCACCCTTGCTCAGCGCCAGAGCAAATGCCCCCATGAAGCAGTCGCCCGCTGCAGTGGTATCCACGGCATGCGCCTTTTTGGCAGGATAAAAATGCGTTCCCTCCCGGTTCATCAGCAGACATCCGTCGCCACCCAGGGAGACCATGACATTTCGAACACCTTTGGAGAACATTTCACCGGCGGCTGCCGCCAGATCCGCTTGGCAGCTGAGGGGCCTGCCTGCCAGAATCTCCAGTTCCGTTTCATTGGGCTTGATGTAGTCCACGCCCTGCCAGAATGAGTCCGGCAGACCGGGCAGTGCGGGCGCAGGGTCGATGATGACCGTTTTCCCCATGGATACCGCCAGATCCTTTGCGTAAGCCACGACGTTCCAGTCAATCTCCAGCTGCATCATAACGATGTCGCAGGCTTGGATCAGGTTTTGGTGTTGATCGATTATCTCCCTGGAGACCAAGCCGTTGGTACCAGCGATCAGAATAATCGAGTTGGCGCCATTATCGTCCACGGTGATAAATGCTTGGCCGGTGGTGGCGCCGGGCAGAGTGGAAATGCCGGAAGTATTCACGCCTACGGATTCCAAATTTGCTTTCAGCACTGTGCCGATGCTGTCGTCTGCGACAGCGCCGATCATGCTGACATCACCGCCGAGCTTGCCGACGGTATAGGCCTGATTGGCACCTTTACCGCCGGGGACCAGTGTGATGCTTTTGCCGGCGAGGGTTTCGCCAGACTGAGGCATGTACGGCGTTTCAATTACCGTATCCATATTCAGGCTTCCGATAACCAATATTTTTTTCATCTGCATCACCTTCCTGTTTGTAATAATTACAGCCATGAGCAAAATTCAAAAAAAGTAGTCATTGCAAGGGATTCCGGCCATGGCTGAAACCGGAAATCACTCCATTGATATAGAAAGCGAAGCCCCTTTTTGGTAAAATTAACTTGCAGAAAAACCAACCAGAAAGGGGCTGGCCGCTATCTACCGACAGGAAATCATCCAGGATGTGACGTTGTTTACATCCCAAAGCGCCGCTGTGTTCTACGGCAAGCTTTTTAGCAGTCTGGACTTCACGCTGCCCAGAGCGGCAACTGGACGGCGTGGCTTCCCCAAAGAAGCTATGCTCTGCTCCCTCATTGTCATGAAATGCGAGGGGGTTCTCTCAAGTCACCGACCTGGCCGATTATCTGAACAACAACCGGCTCATCGCCCACTACTGTGGCTTCAATATCATGGAGCCTCTGCCGTCCTACTGGACCTATGACCGCTTCCTGCGGCAACTGTACGAGTTGGGTCTAGCGGACGCCTCCTTCGTTGGTCTGGACTCTACCCCCATCATGGCGAACACAAAGCAGAACAATCCCAAGTCCTTTGTAAAGACCAAATTCTCCAAAGAGGTTCATCCGAAATGCGATCCAGACTGTGCGTTGGGAGTCCATTCAGCTTCTAACCAGCACAATGAACGCCGGTATGAGTTCTACTGGGGATACAAAAGCCATGTGCTGGTAGACTGTATCTCCGGGTTGCCCCTATACGAGCTAACCACACCAGCCAACATCATGGATTCCACGGTTGCCCTTGACATCCTCGCCGCAGCCAACCAGATAATCCCTTTGCAGGGGTGTTCCTTTCTTGCGGATAAGGGCTACGATTACGATGTTAAAAGCATCTACAACACCGTGAAATCGGTCTATGCCGGTGAAGCCTTTATACCCCTCAAAAAACGCAATTCCAAGAGCAAAGCCCTTCCTGCGGGCAACCTGATCTGTGATGCTGGACTGGCTATGCACAAAGATGGCAAAACCACCGGCAACGGTCGTATCCGTCAAAAATTCTGCTTCCCATTCCGCCAGTCCAAGCGCGGTGTTTGCCCCTGTAACCACAAGAATTGGAATAACGGGAAGAAAAACAGGGGCTGCGTTAAATACAGGATCATTCCCTCGGACTACAGGCTTTCCATTGACCGCAGCTGCCTCTCTTTCAAGAGGACATACGCTTTGTGTACAGAGTGCGAAAGATACAACTCCCGCTTTAAGGCGTCTGGGCAGGAACGATTATGGGTGCGTAATGGAAACAGTGCGGCAAACCTCAATACGCTGGCCCACATCTCCGCTCTGGCTATTGCTCTGGCCGCTGTTTTGTCTGGCTCTCACTCCTACCGCGCATCTAAATCATTTAGGCGATCCGCTTAATGGATGTTCCTATATGGCATCTCTATAATAATTATATTTTACACAATCGTAAAAAATAAATAATGTCAAATGTCATAAATTCGCGGCACACATATCGAATTTCGGGGGACCCTGCATGATTGTTCCTCTTGCGGTAATGGCGCTGCTCCCCTCCGCCGAAGCTGTCATTATGATCTCCTATGCCTACACCCGTCTCAATCGTTTGTGGGATCAACTGCAAAATGGACCGCACCCATTGTGGTTGCAGAAGCTTGCTTTAAGAAGGTCAATGCACTATCAAAGTCAGCTTTGCGATTAAGAATGAACTGAATCATGTCATTCCACTCACGGGTATCTCGTAACCGTCAAATCTCCCTGCGCATAAAAAGGCCGCCATCTCAGTGCCTGTGCATTGAGATGGCGGCCTGCAGTTCTATTATGATTTAGGACTTCTGCATTCCTGGGGTGCGTTCACCGGGAGGAAAGATTCGGCCCAGGCTTCATCCGTCTGGCTCATGTCAGGCGCGTTGTGCAGGAGCCAAACCAGGTAGCGGTAGGGATCCAGGTCGTTCTCCTTTGCGGTCTCAATCAGGCTGTAGATCACAGCGCTGGACTGGGCGCCGGCCGGGGTGTTGGAAAAGAGCCAGTTCTTCCGGCCCATGACGAATGGCTTAATGCTGCGCTCGGCACGGTTGTTGGAGAGTTCCAGCCTGCCGTCCTCCAGATAGCGTACCAGATAGGGCCACTGCTCCCGCAGATAGTGCAGTGCCTTGCCCAAGGCGGACTTGGGCGCCGTCTTGGCGCTGGTCTCATTTGCCCATGCCAACAGAGCGTCCAGAACCGGTTTCTCCAGTTCCAGCCGCTTGGTATAGCGCTCTTCCGGCGTCAGTTCCACGAGAGCCTGCTCCAACTGAAACAGCCTGGTGCAGTAACACTCGCCGGTGGCCGCCAGAGATTCCTGCCGTTTCTCTTTGAGCAGCGTTTGCAGCGCCTCGTCAAATTTTCGCCTGGCATGAGCCCAGCAGCCCACCACCCGGATGTTCTCCGGCAGCTTGTGGTAGCCCTGGTAGCCGTCTGCGTGCAGCCAGCCGGAAAAGTCCTTGAGGAAGGCCGCCGCGTGCTCCGCCTTCCGGCTGGGCTGGTACTCATACAGGACAATGGGATACTCGGCGCAGCCGCTGGTCCGGTAGACCCACATATAGGACTTGCTTGTAGAAGTCCTGCCCGGTTCCTTCAGCACCTGCAGCGTGGTCTCATCCCCGTGCAGCACGGTTTCCCGGCACAGCTTCCGGTGCAGGGCGTCATACACCGGCCGCAGCCAGGTGTCCGAGGCCTGCAGGATCCAGTTGGCCATCGTCTGCCGGGACAGCTTCAGCCCCTGCCGCTGGAACTCCTGCTCCAGACGGTACAGCGGCGCGTACATGACGAATTTCTGCGTCATGATATGGGCTACCGCCTCTGGTGAGGCGAAGCTGCCTGGGCAGAGCGTCGGCTGTTTGGGTGTTTTCCGGAGATTGCCTTCGCCTGTTTCCGCCTCGCACTGCTTGCAGGCGTAGGTGTAGTACACATCCTCCCGGATCCAGAACCGGGCCGGCTCCATCTTCAGGCTCCGGTGCACCTCTTTCCCAATCTCCTCCATAACTGAGCCGCAGGCATCACAGGTGCGCTCCTCCTCGCAAAGGCGGTGCTCCACCACTTCCGTGGGGGTCCCCTCCGGCACGATATCCAGTACATTGCCGCTGTGCCGCTTGCGGGCATGGGCCTTCACCGCCACCTGTTCCGCTGTGGCATTTTTCGTCCCATAGGCGTAGGCCTCCGCCTCATTTGCCATGAGAGACAGTTGGTCCATTAGGCCCTCCTGGAGCCGCTCTGAGGATGTGCCAAACTNGCCGGTGCAGGGCGTCATACACCGGCCGCAGCCATGTGTCCGAGGCCTGCAGGATCCAGTTGGCCATCGTCTGCCGGGACAGCTTCAGCCCCTGCCGCTGGAACTCCTGCTCCAGACGGTACAGTGGCGCGTACATGACAAACTTCTGCGTCATGATATGGGCTACCGCCTCTGGTGAGGCGAAGCTGCCTGGGCAGAGCGTCGGCTGTTTGGGTGTTTNAGTGGCCGCCAGAGATTCCTGCCGTTTCTCTTTGGGCAGCGTTTGCAGCGCCTCGTCAAATTTTCGCCTGGCATGAGCCCAGCAGCCCACCACCCGGATATTCTCGGGCAGCTTGTGGTAGCCCTGGTAGCCGTCTGCGTGCAGCCAGCCGGAGAAGTTCTTGAGGAAGGCCGCCGCGTGCTCCGCCTTCCGGCTGGGCTGGTACTCATACAGGACAATGGGATACTCGGCGCAGCCGCTGGTCCGGTAGACCCACATATAGGACTTGCTTGTAGAAGTCCTGCCCGGTTCCTTCAGCACCTGCAGCGTGGTCTCATCCCCGTGCAGCACGGTTTCCCGGCACAGCTTCCGGTGCAGGGCGTCATACACCGGCCGCAGCCAGGTGTCCGAGGCCTGCAGGATCCAGTTGGCCATCGTCTGCCGGGACAGCTTCAGCCCCTGCCGCTGGAACTCCTGCTCCAGACGGTACAGCGGCGCGTACATGACGAATTTCTGCGTCATGATATGGGCTACCGCCTCTGGTGAGGCGAAGCTGCCTGGGCAGAGCGTCGGCTGTTTGGGTGTTTTCCGGAGATTGCCTTCGCCTGTTTCCGCCTCGCACTGCTTGCAGGCGTAGGTGTAGTACACATCCTCCCGGATCCAGAACCGGGCCGGCTCCATCTTCAGGCTCCGGTGCACCTCTTTCCCAATCTCCTCCATCACGGCACCGCAGGTATCACAGGTGCGCTCTTCTTCGCAAAGGCGGTGCTCCACCACTTCCGTAGGGGTTCCCTCCGGCACGATATCCAGTACATTGCCGCTGTGCCGCTTGCGGGCATGGGCCTTCACCGCCACCTGTTCCGCTGTGGCATTTTTCGTCCCATAGGCGTAGGCCTCCGCCTCATTTGCCATGAGAGACAGTTGGTCCATTAGGCCCTCCTGGAGCCGCTCTGAGGATGTGCCAAACTGCCGTTTTTTTGCAAGACCAAGCTGCTCCAGAAGCCATTGGTTCTGGAGCTTCAATTCTTCATATTCCGCCCGTGAGATGGTCACCATTTCCGGGGTGCTTGCGGCAGTGTTCTTCTTGTTTTCCATGAGAAAATGATACCATAAAACAGGTTAAAAAGCCAGCATTTTCAATGCTTTCCGGTATCAGATCACGCTCAGGCCGCTCACTGCTTTGTTTGCCTTGGGCTGCTCTGTCTTCAGTCCCTCCATCAGCCAGCGGTACTGTTGAGGCGTCAGGGCCTGCACTTCCTTCGTACTCCGGGGCCATTGGAAACTGCCGCTCTCCAGACGCTTATACAGCAGCAGAAAGCCGTCTCCTTCCCAGTAAAGCGCCTTGAGCCGGTCCCGCCGCCGCCCGCAGAAGAGAAACAGCACCCGCTGAAACGGGTCCATCTGGAACTGGCTCTTTACCAGAGTGGCCAGTCCATCAATGCCCCGCCGCAGGTCTGTGTATCCGCAGGCGATGTACACCGGACAGCTGCAACTAAAATCGTTCAGCATATGTGCAGCATCTCAACCAATATTTTCAGCTGCTCCATCCCACACGACGGATAGATATCCATTCTCACATTCCCGACATACAGCGTAGCGGAATGTTCTGCTTCGTTGCGGCATTCCCGCCTTGGAATCGGCACTTTTGCAAAGGCAACCCTGTCCTGTCCTTCCTGCTGTGCCATGCTGCCAGCAACAGACAGTGCTTCTCGCTCCCAGCGATAATATGTAGTTGGTGTGATCCCCTGTTGCCTGCACCATTCCCGAACCGATCGCCCGCTGCTCCGGCATTCCTTGATTGCTGAAGCCCATTCCTGTAACTGTGCCTGGTGTTTCAACTCGATAGATGTCACTGCAAGACCCCCCGTACAAAATAGTGCTGGAACGTTCCGCTACGTTCCAGCACTATTATCTCATACATGTCTATCCGCCTGCTCCTTTGACGGTTACCCGAAAACACGATTTTTCCCAATACGTTTTCTCCCGTCCCGGCCCGCAGGCCGAGTAAAGAAGCGGCGTAGATCAGCCCGTGGGGTGGGCTGGTCTGCGCCGCTTCTTTGGGTTTCGGAGGGGTGGGGACGTGGGCGCAGAAATGCGGTCTTTGGCCACACTCCGACAAAACCAGGGGTTTCCAAAGGGGAATCTTCCTCCCCTTTGGCACACGACCTTGCTTGCAAGGTGTAGTGTGTTATACCTGCTGGCGCGGCTGGCGGGGGAAGCGGGGGGCGGTGCGATATGCACCCCGCTTCCATCGTCAGGAAAACAGGCGGATTTTTTGTGACTGGGAGGGAACAAAAAGCCCGTCTGTTTTCAGAGAGCGGCGGCAGGTATACAAGCCCCCGTCCCTCGTCTTTCGTCTCCCGCAGTGCTGAGACAAAGTGTCCCAAAGCTACGGAACGCCATTCCCCAAAGCCCAAAAGGGCGGGCAAGCACCCTTGGGGCTTGCCCGCCTTGGGTGCCCATCAGCAAAGACAGGCGGGGCTGTCAACAGCGGCTCAAAAAATGCGCTGTTCAACTTGATTGTTGACTGGTTCGGCTGACTTTGCTACATTTTCTTTTCATTTTTGGAGTTGTAAAAAGAAAAATAATGTAAGCCTTGCTTGGTTTCATCTCTTATACTTGATAGCGCTACTGCCTTGTTGTTTTTTTCATCTCTGAATAATTTTTCATCAGCAGGTAGTCCCTGCACATAACTCAAAAAGCGACAAAACAGTGGAGCATCAAAGAAATGATTATCCCCAGAAACAAACTCGATACCCCAATAACTCAGCTTTCTCTTTTGTACACTCATTTGCGTCGGTGGACAAAGGGATACACAATAAAACAACCAAATATGGACTGCCAACCTACTGAAATTACCGCCCTAATGAGACACAGGGCGGTTTTTTCATAGGCAGAGGAAGGAGGTATTCCTACAAGCGGGGCTTGACTGCAAAAGTCAGGCTCTTTTTTCATGCCATCAAATAAGAAGGAGGAAATGCGAATGGCCGATGAAAAAGCAAAAATCGTAACTGACGCAACCGGGCCGGGCTCTGGCCCTGCCCCGCCCAGCCCGAAGCAGCCGCACAGGTTCCCAAACAGGAACAGCCCGCTCCCAAGGTTCCCGCCCCGGATAAGGCCGAAGCTCCCGCACAGGAGGCTCCAGTTTCACAGGACAAGGCCGCAGACGCTCTCAAGGAGCAAAAGGCCGCCAGCGTGTCGGTCTTTAACTTCTCTGAAATCATGGCCGAGAAGAAGGCCACGGAGCGAGCCGCCGCCCAGCAGGAGGCAAAAGTCCCGGAAAAGGCGGCTTCTCCCGCTCCGTCCAAGGAGGCCGGGGCCAAGCAGGAGGAACAGTCCCAGTCCTCGAAACGCCGGGGCCGTCCACCCAAGGCAGACAAGGAAAAAACTGCTTCTCCCGGACAGAAAGAGGCTTCCAGCAAGAAGGGCAAGGCGGCGCAGAAACCCGCTCCCGCCAAGAAACCGGAGAAATCCCCCAAGGCTCCCAAGCCCGCCAAGGCTACGCCCGAGGTAAAGGCTCCCGTTCAGGCTGAAACGCCTGCGGCTCCTGCCGAGGCTCCCCGCCCGGGCAAGGAGGAACAGATTGTTTATATCAAGCTGTCCGAGCTCCACGCCTTCAAAAATCATCCCTTCCAAGTCCGTAATGACGAGGAAATGAAGGCTATGGTGTCCAGCGTCCGGGATAAGGGCGTAACCCAGCCCGCTATCGTCCGTCCCCGTGAGGACGGCGGGTAACGGCGGACATGTTTATCTCCACCGTCCGCAAATATACCAGAGCCAAGGCCCTGACCCCCAGGATGCTCAATGAACTGATCGATCACATCGAAGTCCACCAAGCGGAGAAGATCGACGGGATATGGGAGCAGCACCTGGTGATCCATTACAACTGTGTGGGGGCCATCTTCATCCCCGATGTATTCCCACTCCCAGCGCCCCAGGTGTCGGTAAATACAAGAAAAGGCGTAGTTGTCAACTACGCCCCAGGTCAACTCGCTGTATAAAAAAGGCGGGTGTTCTTAACAGCCTTTCAAATGCTGTAAGAACACTCGCCATGGTGCGGCTGGCGGGAGTCGAACCCGCACGCCCATACGGACACAAGCACCTCAAGCTTGCCAGTCTACCAGTTCCAGCACAGCCGCAAAATGCGACCCACGTTTGAATCGCAAGGATTATTATATCTGCTGTGGCTGGATTTGTCAACAACTTTTTTCAAACCGCAGCATTTCTCTGCGGTCACAGCCAGTCGTCCACCACATCCCGGACTCCGGCGGGGCCTACCGTGTTTCGGGTAAGTAGCTCCATGAGGCTGTCGATCCGTTCGGTGTTCACGGTGAGGTCGGGGATGGCGGCCGTCTCGCCGCCGGCTTCCCGGACCTTGACGCCATAGCTCTCACAGGCGAAGTGTCCTCCTACCTCCATCTGCCCGATGAGCACGTAGTATTCAAAGCGGTGGGGCTGTCCATCTTCTCCAGCTGCCGTGCGGCTGCCGACGAACAGTTCACGCATGCCGATCCCTCCTCATTTGTTGTAATTACCATTATATGTAATATTATTCCAATTTCAAGGGAAACGAGTCGCCTGTTCTGACAGAAAACCTCCGAAGCCGTCCCAAAAGCCGGGGAGGGGACGGGGAATGTTGGCGAAAAAGCATGGTGGAAGGTGAGAGACGTCGGACGATTCTACAAATGGTAGTACCCTTGCTTTTGACGGCACGGATGGTATAATGATGACTACCGACATAAACCGCGGGGCGGTATTCAACCGCCGGGACCGCAGAGAATGGGAGGATCACAGATGAAAATCGTACTTTTGGAGTCCCTGGGCGTGCCGGACGCCCTTCTAAACGAGTGCGCCCGGCCCTTTGTGGAGGCTGGCCACACCTTTGAGGCCTATCCCAAGGATACCGATCCCAAGGTCCAGCTCCAGCGGGCGGCTGACGCCGACGTCATCATGCTGGCCAACATGCCCCTCAGCGGGGAGGTCATTTCCGGCTGCTCCAATCTGAAGTTCATCGATGTGGCCTTCACCGGCGTAGACCACGTAGATCTGGCCGCGGCCAAGGCCAAAGGGGTGACAGTGTCAAACGCGGCGGGCTACTCCACCCAGGCGGTGGCTGAGCTGAGCCTGTGCATGATGCTCTCCCTGCTGCGGAACGTGCCCCAGGTGGGGGAGCGCTGCCGGAACGGCGGCACCAAGGACGGCCTGGTGGGTTCGGAGCTCCGGGGCAAGACAGTGGGCATCGTGGGCGCCGGCGCCATCGGTACCCGCACTGCGCATCTGTGCGCCGCTTTCGGCTGCAAGGTGTTGGCCTACAAGCGCCACGTCAAGGGGGACGAGCCCGACTTCATGACCTTCGTCTCCCTGGATGAGCTGCTGGCGCAGTCCGACATCGTCTCCCTCCACTGTCCCCTGAACAACGAGTCCCGGGGCATGATCAACTGGGAGACCATTGCCAAAATGAAGGAGGGGGCCCTCCTTATCAACGCCGCCCGTGGTCCCGTGGTGGACAGTCAGGCCCTGGCCGATGCCCTCAACAGCGGCCATCTGGGAGGCGCCGGCATCGATGTCTTTGAGATGGAGCCGCCGGTACCTCAGGACCACCCCCTGCTGCACGCCAAGAACACCATTGTCACCCCCCATGTGGCCTTCGCCACCGCCGAGTCCATGGAGGAGCGCTGCCACATCGTCTTCGACAACCTGAAGGCGTGGATGGATGGAGCGCCCGTCAACCGGGTTCTCTGAGCGCAGGGCATAAGCACTACAATATACAATAGAATGGAAGAAAACCCACGGCCTGGTGTGGAACCTGACCGTGGTTTTTTTAACGGCAATATGGTATAATGTTGACAGAGAACAAGGGAAAAAGGAGGTACCATTATGGCGCATACTGTGATCACCATCGGCCGTCAGTTCGGTTCCGGCGGACGCATCGTCGCCCAGCGGGTGGCAGAGACCCTGCATATCCCCTTCTACGACAAGGCTGTGATTGACCTGGCTGCCAAGGAGACCGGCCTCTCCGAGGAATTCATCCGTCAGGCCGAGCAGAAAAAGACCAGCAGCTTCCTCTACAACCTCTACATGAGTACACAAAATCTCCCCGTTACCGATCAGGTATTCATCGCCGAGAGCGAGGTTATCCGCAAGGTGGCCGCCGTCGGGCCCTGTGTCATCGTTGGCCGCTGTGCCGACTATGTCCTGCGCAACCAGGAGGGGGTTCTCAACCTCTTCATCCACGCTCCTCTGGACGAGCGGATCTTCCGTGCCAAGGAGGAGTACAAGGTGGATGCCCCCGATGTGAAGGCCTACGTGCTCAAGCAGGACAAAAACCGTGCCGCCTTCTATGAGCACTTCTCCGACAGAGCCTGGGGCAAGGCGGAAAACTACCATTTGGCCATCAACAGCACCATCGGCCTGAACACCACGGTGGATCTTATATTGGCACTGGCCGAGGAACGGGGGCTCCATAAGTGAATCAGCAGCCCCAGGAGAACAAGATGGGCGTTATGCCCGTCAACCGTCTCCTTATTTCCATGTCCCTGCCCATGATGATCTCCATGCTGGTGCAGGCGCTCTATAACGTTGTGGACAGCGTTTTCGTCTCCTACATCAGCGAGGATGCCCTTGCCGCCGTAGGTCTGGCCTTTCCGGCCCAGAACCTGATGATCTCGGTGGCGGTGGGTACCGGCGTCGGTATCAACGCCCTCCTCTCCAAGAGTCTGGGTGAAAAGAACTATGAGACCGCCAACCGCACGGCGGTCAACGGAATTTTCCTGGCCTTCTGCTCCTGGGTGGTCTTCGCCGTTCTGGGCGGCTTCTTCGCCCGGACCTTCATGGAACTTCAGACCCCGGTGGCGAGCATCGCCGACTACGGCACCACCTATCTCTCCATCGTTGCGGTGGCGTCGGTGGGCATGATGTTCCAGATCTGTTTCGAGCGGCTCCTCCAATCCACCGGCAAGACCATTTTCACCATGATCTCCCAGGCCACCGGCGCCATCATCAATATCATCATGGACCCCCTGCTCATCTTCGGTGTGGGGCCGTTTCCCCAAATGGGCATCGCTGGTGCCGCCTGGGCCACTGTCCTGGGCCAGATCGTGGGTGCTCTGCTAGGTCTCTACTGCAACCTGCGGATGAATCCGGAGATCTCCATCTCCTTCCGCGGTTTCCGGCCCAACGGCGCCATCATCGGAAAGATTTATTCCGTAGGCGTGCCCTCCATCATCATGTCCTCCATCGGCTCGGTGATGATCTTTGGCATGAACAAGATCCTGGGCGCCTTCAACTCCACCGCGGTGGCGGTCTTCTCCGCCTACTTCAAGCTGGAGTCCTTCATCTTCATGCCCGTATTCGGACTCAACAACGGCATCGTCCCCATCATTGCCTACAACTACGGCGCCCGCAAGCCGGAGCGTATCAGCCGCACCGTCAAGCTGGGGGTGCTGTACGCGCTGGCCATCATGGCGGTGGGTGTAGCCCTCTTCTGGCTCGTTCCCCGGCAGCTGCTGGGCATCTTCAACGCCTCCGACTACATGCTGGAGATCGGTGTGCCCGCCCTGCGGGTCATCAGTCTGAGCTTCCTCTTCGCCGCCTTCGGTATCGTCACCTCCTCGGTGTGTCAGGCCCTGGGCAAGGGCGTGCTGAGCCTGATGGTGTCGGTGCTCCGGCAGCTGGTGCTCATCCTGCCCGCCGCCTGGGTCCTGGGCCATGTGTTCGGCCTGAGTGCTGTGTGGCTGGCTTTCCCCTTTGCGGAGATCTTCTCCTTCCTTCTGAGCATGGTCTTCATGGCCTATATGTTCCGAACCATCATCCGGCCTATGGCAAAGCCCCAGTGACTGGAATGAGTGACCCGGCGGACCTCTGTCCGGCGGGTCACTTTTTGTTTTATCACTTTAACGCTTTACATAGGAAGCTGATTTGTGGTATGATAATTCCAATGCGTGCTCAAGAGAAAGAAGGTCCCGTTTTCATGCTTGCCACCGTCATCAATGCCGTGCTCGTCCTGATCGGAAGCATCCTGGGCGTGCTCTTTAAAAATCGGATCGGCGCCCGGTTCAATACCATCCTTACCCATGCGCTGGGTCTGTGCGTCCTGGGCATTGGTGTTACCTCCGCCATCGCCACGGAGAATACGCTGTGCGTCATTGTCTGCATGGTCTTGGGGACCATCCTTGGCGAGGCCATCCGCATCGAGGACCGGCTGGACGCGGCAGGGGAGCTGCTCCGTCGGAAGCTGGCCGGCGGAGAGAGTGGCGGCAGCAGCCGGTTTACCGAAGGCTTTGTGACTGCTGCCGTGCTGTTCTGTGTGGGCTCCATGGCCATCATGGGCTCTATGGAGGCCGGTATCCAGGGGAAATACGATATTCTGATCTCCAAGGGCGTCATTGACGGTGTGACCTCCATTACGCTGGCCTCTGCCATGGGTGTGGGCGTGGCCTTTTCCGTCCTGCCGCTGATGATCTATCAGGGGGGACTCACCCTCCTGTTCGCCCAGGTAGGCCCCTTCCTGGACAGCGCCGCCATCACGGAAATGAGCGCCGTAGGCGGCACCATCATTGTGGGCATCGCCATCAATATGCTTGGGCTGGGCAAGGCCAAGATCCGGGTGGGAAATATGCTGCCGGCCATCTTCCTGCCGCTGCTCTATCTGCCGGTGTCCCAGTGGATCTCCGGGTTGGCAGGGTGACAAATCCACCATAACGGGAATTTGGCGGCCAAGATGTTCCCAAAAAACGGGAAAATTGGTGCTACCACATAAAAATGATGCGAAAAAAAGCCTTTTATTTTGTAAATACTTGTGCTTTTGAAACAAAAATTTTCCCTTTTGCCCTCTTGCGCAGTAGGCAGAAACGGTCTATACTGATACTTGCGAAAGGCCTGGTGGGAAGGGCTGCATCGCATTACAAAGGAGGTAGCAAACTATGGGATTTGTCAAAGTTGAACAGCAGGGTCACGTTGGTATTTTGACCATTGACCGTCAGGAAGCCCTGAACGCCCTCAACAGCCAGGTGCTCAGCGACCTGGATGCGGCTATCGATGAAGTGGCCGCCAATGATGATATCTATGTAGTGATCCTCACCGGCGCCGGCCGTTCCTTCGTCGCTGGTGCCGATATCGGTGAGATGCGGGACCTCACCTCCATCAGCGGCAAGAAGTTCGGTGTCCACGGCGGCAGCGTCTTCCTGAAGCTGGAGAATATGGCCAAGCCCGTCATCGCCGCGGTGAACGGTTTTGCTCTGGGCGGCGGCAACGAGCTGTGCATGGCCTGTGACATCCGTCTGGCCAGCGAGAAGGCCAAGTTTGGTCAGCCCGAGGTTGGCCTGGGCATCACCCCCGGTTTCGCCGGCACCCAGCGTCTGCCCCGCATCGTGGGTATCTCCAAGGCTATGGAGCTGATCCTCACCGCCAAGGTCATCGGCGCTGCCGAGGCCAAGGCCATCGGCCTCGTGAGCGAGGTCTATCCTTCCGAGGAGCTGATGCCCAAGGCTATGGAGCTGGCCAACGCCATCTGTGCCAATGCTCAGATCGCCGTGCAGGAGTCCAAGCGCTGCATCCGTATGGGCATGCAGACCGACATCGCCACCGGTTCCGCCTTTGAGGCTGAGGCCTTTGGCGTTTGCTTCGGTACTGAGGATCAGACCGAGGGTATGAGCGCATTCCTGGAGAAGCGTGCTGAGAAGCATTTCCAGAACAAGTAAGAAAACAGGGAAAGGGCCGCACTTACCGGAGTCCCCGGCGGTCACGCCGCCAAGCGTTTTGGCCGCAGGACAAAACCTTGAAATCGACGGAATTCATTTCCGGCGATTTGAGTGAGATCACGGGGCCCCTGCAAAAGCGCCGCTTTTGCGGGGAAGGAAGCGTGCTGAGAAGCACTTCTAGAACAAGTAATACGGTTCCGGTTTATACATATGGCACCCGTTATCGCACGTCCGGACGATCAGGTCTGGAACATGATCAGACATGATTTTAATAAAAATTGGGAAAAGGGGTATGCAATTATGAAAAAGATCGTTGTCATCGGCGGCGGCACCATGGGCCTGGACATTGCTCAGGTCTTTGCCAAGAAGGGCTTTGACGTTGTGGTCCGCGACATCAACGATGACATCATCAAGGCTTCCGAGGCCCGCCTGAACAAGGGCTTGGACAAGCTGGTGTCCAAGGGCAAGCTGGACGAGGCCGGCAAGAAGGCTATCACCGACAAGATGACCTTCACCACCGATCTCAATGTTGCTGCCGATGCTGATCTGGTGGTCGAGGCCGCCGTGGAGAAGCTGGAGATCAAGAAGTCCATCTTCGCCGACTTGGACAAGATCTGCAAGCCCGAGACCATCCTGGCCACCAACACCTCCTCCATCTCCATCACCGCCATTGCCGCCGCCACTCAGCGCCCCGACAAGTTCATCGGCATGCACTTCTTCAACCCCGCTACCGTCATGAAGCTGGTTGAGGTTATCCGCGGCGCCAAGACCTCCGACGAGACCTACAAGACCATCCACGATCTGTCCGTGGAGATCGGCAAGGAGCCCGTTGAGGTTCACGAGGCCCCCGGCTTTGTGGTCAACAAGATCCTGATCCCCATGATCAACGAGGCCGCCGACCTGCTCTACACCGGTGTTGCCACCGCTGAGGGCATCGACACCGCTATGAAGCTGGGCGCCAACCACCCCATGGGCCCCCTGGCTCTGGGCGATCTGATCGGTCTGGATGTCTGCCAGGCCATCATGGACACCATCTACAACGAGACCGGCGATCCCAAGTACCGCTGCTCTCTGCTCATCCGCAAGATGGTCCGTGCCGGCCAGCTGGGCCGCAAGACCGGTGTGGGCTTCTTCGACTACACCAAGAAGTAAGATCTCCATATGGAGCTTTGAACGCGGTCCCGCCGTGCAGGCGGGCCCGCGTTCTTTTTCACTGATAGAAAGGAGTGAAAGGCTATGAATCAGACACGCCTGAACCGGGTGGTGGCGAACATGGCCGCCCAGGGCCTGGAGCAGATCGTGGTAACGGCGACGGCCTCAGTGTATTATCTCACCGGCATCCATGTGGAGCCCATGGAGCGGATGCTGGCCCTGCTCATCCGGGACGACGGCAGCTGCACGCTGTACGCCAATGAGCTCTTCGCCCTCCAGCCCCAGCCCGATCTGCCTATGAAGCTGCACACCGACAGTGACGATCCTGCCGCCATCCTGGCTGCTGATCTGAAGCCGGGAAAGCTGGGGGTGGATAAGTGGTGGCCCAGCAAGTTCCTCATCGGCATCCTGAGCCGCCGCAGCGACATTGTGCCGGTGTTGGGGTCCGCCCCGGTGGACGACGCCCGGATGTGCAAGGACGCCGCCGAGATCGACGCCATGCGCCGGGCCTCCAAGATCAATGACCAGGTGATGGCGGCCACCATTGAGGCCATCCACGCCGGTGCCACGGAGAACGAGCTGGCCGGCCTGGTGGAGAAGCTCTTTAAGGACAACGGCGCCGACCGATCCAGCGAGGGCCAGCTGGTCTGCTTTGGACCAAATGGCGCCGATCCTCACCACGGTCCCAACGACACCGTGATCAAGCGTGGGGACTCGGTGGTCATGGACATCTTCATCCCCATCGGGCGGTACTGGTGTGATATGACCCGAACTGTCTTCTTCGGCGAGGTGAGCGAGGAAGGCCGGAAGGTATACGAGACCGTCCGGGCGGCCAATGAGGCCGCCGAGGCCATGATCCGCCCCGGTATCCCCATGCGGGACATTGACGCTGCCGCCCGAAAGGTCATTACCGACGCTGGCTATGGCCCTTACTTCACTCACCGGCTGGGCCACGGCTGCGGCCTGGAGTGCCATGAGCCCCCGGACAATTCCTCCGCCTGTGAGGTGCTCACCCGGCCGGGCATGGTCTTCTCGGTGGAGCCGGGCATCTACCTGCCGGGAAAGTTGGGGGTGCGCATCGAGGATCTGGTGTTGGTCACGGAGACCGGCTGCGAGGTCCTCAATGCCTACCCCAAGGACCTGCTGGTGGTGGAATAACGACAAAAAAGGACCGTGGAACAGTATGTGAACAGATCCAGTAAAAACGGACAGTGACAAAAGCCCCCCTGATGTAGGAAAATAGACTACATCAGGGGGTTTTGTCATGAAGAAACGAAATTACACACACGTTCAAATGCTTTTACCAGAGATCAAGGCCATGTTGGCAGAGGGGAAAACACAGCGGGAAGTCGCAGAATACTATGGCTTCCGGAATAAGCAGGTGGTAAAAAGACTACTTGAGCGTGAGCGCCGTAAAGAACGAAAACTGGAAGCCGGAATCCGCCCACGACCGAAAGGACGGCCGAGAAAAGATGCTGCGCCAGGAGACGTTGTGGCAGAGCAGGCCTGTGAGATCCAACGGCTTCGCATGGAAAATAAACTACTGCGGGATTTTCTGCGCTTCACAGAAAGGAAGTGAGAGCAAAGGTAAAGTATCATATCATCTATCGTCACAGGACAGAGTATCCAGTGGCAGTCATGTGCAAATTCTTTGGAGTGTCCAGAAGCGGCTACTATGCTTTTGTCCATCGCCTAGGCAAGCCAGAAAAGGATGCGGCTCTTGCGGGGCTCATCGCACAGCAGCGGGAACGCAGCTTCCGCACCTACGGCTACCGGCGGATGTGGCTGTGGCTGAAAAGCCGGAATATCTTCTGCAATCCCAAAACTGTGCTGCGAATCATGAAGAAATATGATCTGCTCTCGGAGATCCGCCGCCGCAGGAAATGGCAGCAGATGGGGCGGCAGGCACACAAATACAGGAATCTGCTGAACAGGGAGTTCCATGCGGACAAACCTAACAGCAAATGGGTAACAGACATCTCCTACATCCACACCAGGCAGGGTGTGCTGTACCTTTCCATAATCCGGGACCTCTATGACAACAGCATCATCGCCTACAAGACTGGAACCCAGCAGACAGTGAATTTGGTTCTGGATACCGTTCATCTGGCAATGAAACAGGAGAAAAAGAGGGTCGCTGCGGAGTTGCAGCTCCACAGCGACCAAGGATTTCAGTACACCTCTGCAGCATACTTCAATCTGACTCAAGCATACGGAATCACACCATCCATGTCAAGGAAAGGAAACCCGTACGACAACGCCATGGCGGAAAATTTCTTCTCTATCCTCAAAACAGAATGTATTTACCGCCACAAACCGGCGACCTTTTCCGAAGCCAATGAGATGATTGACCGCTATATTTACTTCTATAACCATGAGCGCATCCAGTTAAAAACTGGAGAGGCGCCGCTGGCGCGACGCCTCTCCGCTTAAAACTTAATCTTTCCTACTAAGGGCTCTTTTTTGTACTGTCCGCACAATCTGGGGCAGTTCAGTATGTTCCACGGTCCTTTTTTGTATTTCTCAAATCTGCTTGCCCGCAAGGATCTCTTTGTAATCCTTGTAGTTTTCCTCCAACAGCTTGGGGGTGTCCAGGCCGTAGGGGCACTTGGCGGCGCACTGGCCGCAGTGGAGGCAGTCCTCTATTTTGGCCATCTTAGCCTGCATCTCTGGGGTGAGCTGGGCAGCCTGGGGCGCCCGGCGGATCATGAGGGACATGCGGGCGCAGTCGTTGATCTGGATGCCCACGGGGCAGGGCATGCAGTAGCCGCAGCCACGGCAGAAGCTGCCCTGGAGCTGCTCACGGTCGGCCTGGATGAGGGCTTGCCGGGCCTCGTCCAGAGCGGGGGGATCCTTCACATAGGAAAGAAACTCCTTCAGCTCGCTCTCCCGCTGGACGCCCCAGATGGGGAGGACCTCCGGGTACTGGGCCAGCCAGGCGTAGGCAGCGGAGGAGTCCCGGATAAGACCGCCGGAGAGGGCTTTCATGGCGATGAAGCCCATGCCGGCGTCCCGGGTGGCAGTGCGGATGGCCTGATCCTTGTCGGTGGCCAGGTAACAGAAGGGGAACTGGAGGGTGGCGTACAGGCCGGAGTCGATGGCCTCCTGTGCCACCGCCAAGCGGTGGTTGGTGATGCCGATGAAGCGGATCTTACCCTGGTCTCTGGCCTTCAGCATGGCCTCGTAGAGACCGGTGCCGTCACCGGGCTTGGGGCAGAAGGTGGGGTTGTGGAACTGATAGAGGTCCACATAATCAGTTTTCAGGTTGCGGAGGCTGGTCTCCAGGTCGGCCCAGAAGCCCTCTGCCGTGACGGCGGCCGTCTTGGTTGCCAGAAAGAATTCGCTCCGGCGGTGAGAAAGGGCATAGCCGATCTTCTCCTCGCTGTCGGTGTAGAACCGGGCGGTGTCGAAGAAGGTCATGCCGCCGTCCAGGGCCATGGTGAGGAGTTTGGCGGCCTCCTCCCGGCTCACCCGCTGGATGGGGAGGGCACCGAAGCCGTTTTTGTTGACGGTGATGCCGGTCTTGCCCAGAGTCACAGTGTCCATGTCATGTTCTCCTTTCAGATGCGGGCGATGCCCTGCTCCCGGGCCTCGTCGGCCACGGCCTTGGCCACGGCCTCGGCCACCGACTTGTCCAGCACCGAGGGGATGATATAGTCGGGGGTGAGCTGGTCGTCGGGGATGAGGGCGGCGATGGCCTTGGCGGCCCGGATCTTCATACCCTCGGTGATGTCCCGTGCCCGGACCATGAGGGCGCCCTTGAAGACGCCGGGGAAGACCAGCACGTTGTTGATCTGGTTGGGGAAGTCGCTGCGACCGGTGCCGATGACGGCGGCGCCGCCCTTTTTGGCCTCATCTGGCATGATCTCGGGGATGGGGTTGGCCATGGGGAAAACGATACCCTGGTTCATGGTGGACACCATCTCGGCGGTGACCAGGCCGGGCCGGGAGACGCCGATGAAGGCGTCGGCCCCCTTGAGGGCGTCGGCCAGGGTGCCGTGGAGGTGGTCGGGGTTGGTGACGTGGCTCATCTCCTCCTGCCCGGAGGTGAGGCCCTCGTCGCCCTCACAGATGATGCCGTGGATGTCGCAGAGGGTGACGGTGCCGAAGCCCATGGAGAGGAGGAGCTTGGCGATGGCGATGCCGGCGGCGCCGGCGCCGTTGATGACGATCTTCACCCTGCCCATCTCCTTGCCGGTGACCTTCACGGCGTTGAGCAGGGCGGCGGCCACCACGATGGCGGTGCCGTGCTGGTCGTCGTGGAAGACGGGGATGTCGCAGACCTCCTTCAGCCGGCGCTCCACCTCGAAGCACCGGGGGGCGGCGATGTCCTCCAGGTTAATGCCGCCGAAGCTCTTGGAGATGAGAGAAATGGTCTCTACCAGCTTGTCCACATCCTTGGTGTCCACGCACAGGGGGATGGCGTCCACATCGCCGAACTCCTTGAAGAGGGCGCACTTGCCCTCCATGACGGGCATGCCGGCGGCGGGACCGATGTCACCCAGGCCCAGCACGGCGGAGCCGTCGGTGATGACGGCCACCAGTTTGCTCCGGCGGGTGAGGGCGAAGGACTTTTCATAGTCGGCCTGGATCTCCTGGCAGGGCTGGGCCACGCCGGGGGTGTAGAGGAGGGACAGGTCCTCCCGGGTCTCCACGTGCTTGCGGGCGATGACCTCGATCTTGCCGTGGAGGGCGTAGTGGAGGTCCAGGGACTTTTGACTGATCTCATCCATGGGGATAACTTCCTTTCTTTGAGGCTGTCGACAAAGTCGACAGCCTCTCTCAAAAATGCAAGCATTTTTTCGAAGAGATGCAGCCTGCTGCGTCGCACTCGCTACGCTCGCACACTTGCAGGCTGAGCAGAGTTTTTTCCGACGCACATGTCGCCGAAAAAAACAGATTTGATTTGATTCCGTCATCTGCGGATGACGGAACTCTGCGAGGCTCTTACACAGAGCCGTTTATACCATCTCTTCGGGGTGGAAGACTTCGTCGAACTTCTCCGGGGTCAGAAAGCCCAGCTTTACGCAGGCCTCCCTGAGGGAGATGCCCTCGGCGTAGGCCAGCTTGGCGGTCTTGGCGGCGTTGTCGTAGCCGATGTAGGGGTTGAGGGCGGTGATCAGCATGAGGGAGTTGTGGAGGTTATGGCGGCACTTGTCTCGGTCGGCGGTGATGCCGGCGGCGCAGTTGCGGTCAAAGGAGACCATGGCGTCGGTGAGGAGCCGGGCTGACTGGAGAAAATTGTAGATGCACACCGGCATGAAGACGTTGAGCTCGAAATTGCCCTGGCTGGCCGCCATGCCAACCGCCACGTCATTGGCCATGACCTGAACGGCTACCATGGTCAACGCTTCACACTGGGTGGGGTTGACCTTGCCGGGCATGATGGACGAGCCGGGTTCATTCTCTGGGATGCGGATCTCCCCCAGGCCACAGCGGGGGCCCGAGGCCAGCCACCGCACGTCGTTGGCGATCTTCATGAGGTCGGCGGCCAGGGCCTTGAGGGCGCCGTGGGTAAAGACCAGCTCGTCCTTGCTGGTGAGAGCGTGGAACTTGTTGGGGGCGGTGACGAAGGCCTTGCCGGTGAGGGCGGCCACCTCCTCGGCCACCGCCGTGTCAAAGCCGGCGGGGGCGTTGAGGCCGGTGCCCACGGCGGTGCCGCCCAGGGCCAGCTCGTGGAGAGGGGGCAGAGCGGCGCGGATGAGGGCCGCGTCCCGCTCCAGGGAGGTCCGCCAGCCGCTGATCTCCTGGCCCAGGGTGATGGGCACCGCGTCCTGGAGGTGGGTGCGGCCCGACTTCACCACATCGGCGTTCTCCGCCTCCAGCCGCTTCAGAGTGGCGGACAGGCCCTCCAGGGCGGGGAGGAGATGGTCCTCCAGGCTGACCACCGCCGCGATGTGCATGGCGGTGGGGAAGGTGTCATTGGAGGACTGGGACATGTTCACGTGGTCGTTGGGGTGGAGGAGCCTTTCCCCCAGTAGCTCGTTGCCCCGGTTGGCGATGACCTCGTTGACGTTCATGTTGGACTGAGTCCCGGAGCCGGTCTGCCACACCGCCAGGGGGAAGTGGCCCTCCAGCCTGCCGGCCAGGATCTCGTCGCAGACGGCGCAGATGGAGCCGCACCGGGTCTCGTCCAGCTTGCCAAGCCGCCGGTTGGCCAGGGCGGCACCCTTCTTGAGCAGGGCGAAGGCCCGGATGATCTCCACGGGCATCTTCTCCACACCAATTTTAAAATTCTCAAAGCTGCGCTGGGTCTGGGCGCCCCAGTACCGGTCCGCCGGTACCTTCATCTCGCCCATGCTGTCCCGCTCTATGCGGTATTCCGCCATAAGCACCCTTCTTTCCGTGCAGATTTCTTCTCTATTTTTATACCACACTTCCCGCCGCCCTTCCACTCTTTGGGTGACAGGGGAAAGGAAAAATGTTAGAATGGGCAAAAAAGGGGGAATTGGACTGTGAAATTTAGGAAAATCGCTGCCGGTGTCCTCTCGGTGACGCTGCTGCTCACCGCCTGTGGTCCGGCGGGGGAGGGGGACCTCCTGCGCGATCTGACCGGCTGATGGGGTGTTTCAGCGGCATTTCCAAAACGCATGCAATATGATATAATAAACACTATAACTGCGGACGCAAAAGAAGTGAGGAGGTGTTTTCCGGATGCAGATGGATTGGGACAGCCGTTTTACCGCCCTGTATCAGGGAAATGCCACCAAGATGTTTGCCTATGCCCTGAGGCAGCTCCGCAACCGCTCTCTGGCGGAGGAGCTGGTGGAGGAGGCCTTTGTACGGCTGCTCCAGCAGAAGGAGGGGCTGGGGGACCACCCCAGTCTGGAGGGCTGGCTGTGGAAGACCCTCCAGCATCTGATCCTCACTGAGGTGAGGCTGGCCAAGTACCACCGGGAGGTACCCCTGGAGGATGCCAACACCTGGGCCGCCCAGGAGGAGGAACGCTCGGAGCTGGCCGAGGCGCTGCCTGACGGGCTTGGCAAAAGCGAGCGGGAGGTGCTGCTCCTCTTTTACGAGGAGGAGTGTTCCCATCAGGAGATCGCCCGGCGGCTGGGGATCTCGGAGATGAACTCCCGGACACGGCTGTTCCGGGCCAAAAACCACTGCAAAAAACTTTTGGAAAAAAATTTCCAGATGTGTCACAAATCCAGCGGCTAAATCGATATATGGGATGAGAGAACAGGAGGTGATGGACATGGACAAGGAAGAGCGGAAGGCCGCGGAGGCGGAGCGGCTCACGGAGGACCTCTCTGATTACCTGGATGAGGTGTCGGAGGAGGACTTTGATCCGGCGGCAGTGGATCAATGGCTGGCTGCGGCGGAGGAGCTGGACGGCGCGGAGGATTCCTTCGACGCCGGGGCCGCCGAGGCGGCGTTCCGGGAACGGTACGCGGACCTCTTTTCCAGGCCAGTGTCCAGCACTACGGTGAGACGAAATCTCCATCCCAGACGGCTCCTGCCCCGGCTGGCCGGTGTTGCCGCGGCGGCGGTGCTGGTGGTGGCTCTGGCGGCCCAGGGCCTGGGATTGGATCTCTTCCAGCATGTGGCCAGCTGGACCAGGGGGGAGTTTACCTTCACCACCGGGACGGGAGATCTGCCGGAAGGGGTATTCTATTCTGACGGGCAGGCGGCGCTGGATGCCTATGACGTCCGGGTGCCCATGCTGCCCACCTGGAACCCCGCCTGGGAAGGGGATGAAATCCCAGGGCTGGACGTAACGGTCACCGAGGAGACGGACGGCACCATCGTTTTTACTGAGGATCACCGTACTCAGGCAGGAGATGGCTATACCTTCGTGGTCCGGCAGCGAAAGGACAAACGGCAGGCAGAGGCCGACATTCAGGGAAAAGGCGATCTGGACACCATTGTCTATGAATTTGACGGCAGGTGCTATTACATTGTCCCTCTGGAGGAGGGGCAGTACCGGATCACCTGGGCCTGCGGCCGGTATTCCGGCGAGATTTACGGTGACATGGATCTGGAGCAGGCAAAGCACTTCGTGTGCTCTATTACAAAGCCGGACGAATGGGTGTACGAGGCGCCCGATATGAGCGTACCGCCGAAGTATGAGACCATCCAGGAAGCCATGGAGGCTGTGGGCATCGACACCGATTACGCTCCCACCTGGCTGCCGGAGGGCTTTGTGACGGTGGAGTCCGACACGTACATTCACCAGGAGGCAGGCTGGTATTCTGCCTATCTCTCTGCCACCGATGTGGAGGGCGAGCGGAACCTGTCCCTCTCTTTCGACCTTCACACCAACCCCGACGGTGTGGGAACCACGGTCTACCCCAAGGATGACGTTCCCATTGTCACCTTTGAGCAGGGCGGTATCACCTTCTACATCATCAGCAACGGCCCATGGCGCAGTGTGGCCTGGATGGATGGTGGGTTGGCTGGCTCCGTCGGCGGGAACCTGACCGAGGAGGAGTGCCGCCAGATCGTGGACTCCATTCCCCGCTATGCGACTGAGTAAAAGACTATATCAGACAAAAAGCCTCCGTTCCCACGGGAACGGAGGCTTTTTTGTCAGATCCGGATACCCTTTCTGGTTTTGATCCGGGAGATGATGAGCTCACTGCTGATGTGCTCGATGCCGGGCAGGGGGTAGAGCTTCTCCATGACGAAATGTTCCAGGTCCTGGTTCATTTCCAGCACGGCGTGGACATGGAGCTTGCTTGCGCCGGTCATAAGGTACATGTCGGTGACGGCCTCCTCGGCGGCCAGGGCGTCGGCCACCTGGTGGAGGCAGGAGGGGGAAACCCGAATATCAAAGAAGACAGAGACATTCCGGCCGATCTTCTCCGGGTCCAGCACCACTGTGTACTGCTCGATGACGCCGCTTTTTTCCAGCGCGTCGATGCGGTTTTTCACCGCGACGCGGCTCAGGCCCACCTGCTCAGCTATCTCAATGATCGAGGTCCTGGCATTTTCAATCAGTAAATTCAGGATCTGCTGATCCACGCTGTCCAATTCCTTGCTCTTCATAGCCGTACCCCCAAACAAGCCCTATGAAATCTTTTCCAATGGAGCGTTACATCTATGCTCTATTGTAAAAGATTATGTCCGTCAGCGCAAGTACCATTTGAATGATATTATTCAAAATGCAATCTGTGAATATTTCTTTTGAATATTCAGATAAAAAATTATATGACAAAATGAAAAAAATATATTGCATTTTGCTAATTGCAGGAGTAAGATAGGCACGATGACCGGGGGAGGGAAGCTCCCCTGAAAACTATGAGTAGGAGGAAACGGAATTGAAGCGGCTCTTTGAGATCTTTGGCATCTTCTTCAAAATCGGGCTCTTCACCATCGGCGGCGGTTATGCCATGCTGCCCATCATCCAGAAAGAAGTGGTGGAGAGCAAAGGGTGGATGACGGATGAGGAGTTTCTGGACGCCATCTCCCTGACCAACAGTCTGCCTGGCCCTCTGGCTACCAACTCGGCCACCTTTGTGGGCTACCGTGTGGCGGGGGTGCCCGGTTCGTTTGCGGCGGTGCTGGGCGCGGCGACCCCCAGCGTCATTATCATCCTGCTGATTGCCATGGTCTTTACCAATATCATCGAGTACCCGGTGGTGCAGAACGTCTTCAACGGCGTGCGTCCCGCCGTGGTGGCCCTGATCTTCTATGCGGTGGTCAAGCTGGCCCGTTCTGCCAAAATTGGCGAGTATTTCAACTGGCTGGTGGCCCTGGCGGGCTTTGCCGCCATCGCCGTGTTCGGCCTGCATCCCATCGTGGTGGTGGTGTGTGCCGCTCTCTATGGCATTTTTGTCCGCAACAGTGTGGTGAAGGCCGTGGATGCCAGCCGCGGTAAGAAGGAGGAAGAGAAGAAATGATCGAGCTTTTGATTCAGGCCTGTATCTCCTTTCTGAAGATCGGAGCCTTTTCCTTCGGCGGCGGCTACGCCGTGGTGGCGTTCATCCAGCGGGAAGTGGTGGAAGGCCACGGCTGGATCTCCCCGGAGGACTTCGTCAACATCGTGGCCATCGCCGAGATGACCCCCGGCCCCATTGCCGTCAACTCCTCCACCTTCGTGGGATATAAGATCTTCGGCGTGCTGGGCGGTATCCTGTGCTCGGCGTCCACCCTGGCCATTCCCTTTATCCTGGCTCTCATCGTGGCCATCTACTTCTCAAAATTCAAGGACAATGTCTACCTGAAAAACGCCCTGTCCGGAATCCGGCCCGCTGTGATCGGCCTCATCGCTGCCTCCTGCCTCTCTGTGGGCAAGATCTCCTTTGAGACCTGGCACAGCGTGATCTTCTTTGCCGTGGCCCTGTTCATGGTTTGGAAGTGTAAGATCAACCCCATCATCACCCTCATTACCTGCGGCGTGTTGGGCGCTGTCCTGTACGGCTGGGTTTTCCCAATGGCAGGCATCTGAGGGGTCAGATGAGAGAGGAGGTGAGCCGGCGGGAGCAGAGGGAGAGAGACTGCTGCCGCCCAAACGCCAGCCAGACATAGCCGCGGAATGCGGCAATACAAACGCAAGATACGTGTGAAAAGGTCCCATGGTAAGGGCCATCCTCTGCCTGGGGCCGGAGAAAGAGGAGGAACATACATGAGCGAGACCACACAGCGTAAGATTGTCAAACCCTGGCAGGCCTTGCTGATGATCGTCGTCGGCATCGCCATCATCTTCCTGGGACTTATGGTGTTCAAGGCCAAAAACCACGTGATCCTGCTGACCGATGGCGTCGTAATGTGCGTCATGGCCTGCTGCTTCGGCATCAAATATGACGACCTGCAGGCTGATATCAAAGCCACCATCAACTCCATGCTGGTGGCCATCCTGATCCTCATCGCCGTGGGTGTCCTGGTGGGTACCTGGATGATTTCCGGTACCGTGCCCATCATGATCTATTATGGTATGAAGGTTCTGACCCCCGGCCTGTTCCTGCCCATCACCTGCATCGTCTGTACCCTCATGTCCACCATGGCAGGTACCTCCTGGGGCACCCTGGCCACCGTGGGTGTGGCCTTCATGGGCGTGGCCCAGGGCCTGGGTGTCCCCCTGCCTGTCACCGCCGGCGCCATCTGCGTGGGCGCCTTCTTCGGTGACAAGGTCTCCCCCCTGTCCGATTCCCCTGTTCTGGTGTCCAGCGTCACCGATGTGCCCCTGATGGACGGTATCAAGCACTCCCTGGTCTCCACCGGCCCCGCCTGGCTGATCTCTGTGGTGTTCCTGGCTGTTTATGGGATGCAGTTCCACAGCGGCACCGTGGGCGGCGAGGTCTATGACGCCATCATGAGCACCGTTACCACTAGCTTCAACCTCAACCCCATTCTGCTGCTGCCCCCCGTGGTGGTTGTCGTTCTCATCGTGATGAAAAAGCCCACCCTGCCCACCTTCACCGCCGGCATCGTGGTAGGTGCTGTCCTGGCAGTGATCTTCCAGGGAGCGCCTCTGATCCAGACCACGGATGGCGCTCAGAGCATTTTCATGGCTATGTATGAGGGCTATACCGGCGATACCGGCAACGATATCGTCAACAGTATGATCCAGCGCGGCGGCCTCACCAGCATGCTCAACACCATCGGTCTGCTGATCTCCGCCGGCGTCTTCGGCGCGCCCCTGCGTACCGCCGGCGTGGTGGACATCCTGCTGGACTATGTCCGCAAGATCGCCCATAACAGCAAGGTCATGGCCACCGGCGTCCTTATCCTCCACGGCGTCTTCTTCACCATCACCGGCGCCTACTACGTCTCCTATCCCGTTGTGGGCTCCATGGTGAAGGACATGTTCCCCGAGTATGGCCTGGACAAGAAAAACCTCATGCGCATCATGCTGGATACCGGTACTGGTCTTGCCCCCCTGGTGCCCTGGGCCACCACCGGCGCCTATGTGGCCAGCACTCTGGGGGTGGACAACATGTCCCTGGCCCCCTTTGCCCCCATGCTCTGGCTGTCCATCGTGATCTCTGTGGTCATGGGTCTGACCGGCATCGGCATGGTCAAGCTGAAGGACCAGAAGGCTGTTCACTGAGAGAGGGAGGAGCTCGATATGGAAAAGATCATCCAGCGCTGGTACGATATGATCCGCATCAACTCGGTCAACGGCCACGAGGTGGATCTGGCCGACTATGTGGCCAAAGAGCTGCGGGCCATGGGGCTGGAGCCCCGGTACAGCTATTTCCCTGAGGATCGGGAGACCAAGGTCCGGCCCTCCGTCTGGACCATTCTGGACAGCGGCAAGCCGGGCAAGACCGTGATGCTCATCGGTCATATCGATACAGTGGCCGTGGCCAATGGCTGGAACACCGATCCCTTCACCCCCACTGAGGACGGGGACAAGGTCCATGGCCTGGGTGCCATGGATATGAAGGGCGGCCTGGCTGCCATTCTGGAGACCCTGGAGTATTATTCCCAGCACAAGGAGGCCTTCAACGGCCGCATTGAGGCCTGCTTCGTCTCTGATGAGGAGGGACTCTCCAAGGGCACCTATCAGCTGGTGGAGGAGGGCATCGGTGCCGACTACGCCATTATGGCCGAGTGCCGCTACGACAACGTGGCCATCGGCTTCCGCGGTCGCTACAGCTTTGAGGTCACCGTCCACGGCGTGGCCGCCCATGCCAGCTACTACCCTGCCGTGGGAGAGAACGCCCTCATCACCGGCGGCAAGCTGGCTGCGGCCATCGAGGCTCTGCCCACACTCACCCATCCCAACCTGAAGCACGGCACCTGGTGCGTGCGCTACATGGAGGGCGGCAACGCCGGCACCCTGGTGGTTCCGGAGAGCTGCTATCTCTTTGTAGACCGGTATGTGGTCCCCGGTGAGACCGAGGAGACCTGCATCGCCCAGATGATGGATGCCGCCCGGGAGCTGGGGCTGGAGGGTAAGGTGGATATCCGGCTCAAGCCCCGGTCCTCGCCCTACATGCAGTCCTTTGCCCTGGAGCCCGACGACCTCCTGGTCACCACCCTTCAGGCCAAGTACAAAGAGGTCACCGGCGGGGAGCTTCCCGTGGCCTACGACCCCTCCGTCTGCGACTCCAATATCCTGGCCGTGTCCCTGGGCATCCCCACCGTCACCTTTGGCCCCTCCGGCGGCGGCATGCACGCCGCCAATGAGTACGGCCACCCCTGGCAGGTGAAAAACTGCGCCGAGATCTACAAGCGCACCCTGGCCGACCTGCTGAAATAAGAAAAAAGAGACCGCCGGTGCCATGCTCTGCGTGGCGCCGGCGGTCTATGTGTTTGGTACAGGATTGCGGTTCGGGGCGGGATGTGGTATAACAGCAGTAACGGCCACTAATGGGCGGAGGAAGGAGCAAAACGACAATGTTATTTGTATGGTATCCCAAGTGCAGCACCTGCCAGAGGGCAAAAAAGTGGCTGGACGCCCACGGCAAGGCGGCAGAGACCCGGGACATCAAGTCTCAGCCCCCCACGGCGGAGGAGCTGTCGGCCTGGCAGGAGAAGAGCGGCCTGCCACTTAAAAAGTTTTTTAACACCAGCGGACAGTCCTACCGCGCCCTGGGGCTGAAGGACCGGCTGGACACCATGGACCGGGCCGAGCAGCTCGCCCTCCTGGCGGAGGACGGCATGCTGGTAAAGCGGCCCATCCTGGTGGACGGGGACACCGTGCTGGTGGGCTTTAAGGAGGCCGACTGGACTGCCGCTCTGGGCTGAGCCATCACACCTCCAAATGTTTTTCCAGCCAGGCGAGGAGGTCGGCAAAGACCTCCTCCCGGTTGGTCTCGTTGAGAAGCTCGTGTCGGGCACCGGGGTAGAGCTTCACGGTCAGGTCCCGGCAGCCGGCCCGGCGGAAAAAGCCCTCCACTGTTCGGACACCTTTGCCCCGGCCGCCCACAGGGTCGGCGTCTCCGGAAAAGATGCCCACCGGGGTCTCCGGGTCCATTCGGGCCAGACCCTTTGGATCGGAGATCCGCTGGAGTCCGCCCATCATGTCCCGGAACATCCCCACTGTGGGGACAAAGCGGCACAGGGGGTCGGAGACGTAGGCGTCCACCACGGCGGTATCCCGGCTGATCCAGTCGGCGCCGGTGCGGGCGGGGCGGAATTGGGCGTTGTACGCCCCCAGGGACAGGGCGGTGACCAGGGTGCTGTGGTGGCGGTTTCCCCGCAGGCGGCACAGGGCGCCGGAAACCGCCTTGCCGAAGGCCACCAGGGCGGGAGCCTCCTGGCCGGTGCCCAGGAGCAGGCAGCCGTCCACCGTTCCCGGGTACTCGATGAGGTAGGTCCGGGCCACAAAGGAGCCCATAGAGTGTCCCAGCAGGAAGTGGGGGACACCAGGGAAGCGGCTGGCCAGGTCGTCACGGAGGGCCTTTACGTCCCGTACCAGATAATCCCACCCGTCCTTATCACTGAAAAAGCCGTATTCGCTCTTGTCCAGAGCGGTGCCGCCGTGACCCAGATGGTCGTGGCCGGCCACAGCAAAGCCGTGATTGGTGAGGAAACGGGCAAAGGTATCATACCGGCCGATATATTCTGAGATGCCGTGGACCAGCTGTACCGTGGCCCGTGGCGTCTGGTCCTGAGGGAGCCACCGGAGACCGTGGATCTGGTGGACGCCGTCGCTGGAGGGAAATTGAAATTCCTCCCGTAAGGCCATAGCGATCACGCTCCTTTTATGTTAAAATAGACCTGTCATGATCTGGCGGGACAGCACCTGTCTGTCCTGCCGCTATCCAAAGTTTAGCCCAAGTGGCGCACGCCGTCAATCGTTGGATGCGCCGCCTGGGGGAAAGGATCTGATCACCTATGCATGTCGTTGAACGTTTTTTACGGTATGTCTCTTATGATACCCAGTCCAGCGAGGAATCCAGCACCGTGCCCACCACGGAGAAACAGAAGGTTTTAGGGGCCGCTCTGGCCCAGGAGCTCTCCGAGCTCGGGCTCCACGGGGCCAAGATGGATGAGTACGGCTATGTCTATGGCTGGCTGCCCGCTACCGTGGGTTGCGAGGGGGTTCCCTGCCTGGGCCTCATCGCCCACATGGACACCTCTCCCTCTGCCCCCGGCGCCGATATTCACCCCAAGGTAGTCCATTATGAGGGCGGAGACATTCCTCTCTCTGACCGTGTTGTCATGCGGGCTTCGGAATTTGCCAGCCTGTCCAAGTATGTGGGGCAGGACCTCATCGTTACCGACGGCACCACCCTGCTGGGCGCCGACGACAAGGCCGGTGTGGCTGAGATCTTCACCGCAGTGGAGTATCTGGCGGCCCATCCCGAGATCCCCCACGGCCGCATCGCTGTGGCCATCACCCCTGACGAGGAGGTGGGCAGCGGCGCCGATCACTTCGATGTGGAGGGCTTCGGCGCTGCCGCGGCCTATACCGTGGACGGCGGTGAGCTGGGTGAGCTGGAGTATGAGAACTTCAACGCCGCCTCCGCCAAGGTGACCGTCCGGGGCTTCAATATCCACCCCGGCTCTGCCAAGGACAAGATGCGCAACGCCTGCCTCATGGCCCTGGAGTTTGTCAACATGCTGCCTCCGGCGGAGACACCCGCCCACACCGAGGGCTATGAGGGCTTCTATCACCTGGGTCATATGGAGGGCGACGAGACGGAGGCGCGGCTGGAATTCATCATCCGTGACCACGATCGGGCCCGTTTTGAGGAGCGGAAGGAGCGGATGAACCTCATTGCCGCCTACCTCAATGGAAAGTATGGCCCCACCACCGTCCAGGTAGAGCTGAAGGACTCCTACTACAATATGAAGGCCCAGATCGAGCCGCACATGTATCTCATCCACCGTGCCCGTGCCGCCTTTGCCAAGGTGGGTGTGGAGGCCCAGGAGGTGCCCATCCGGGGCGGCACCGACGGTGCCCGCCTGTCCTATATGGGCCTGCCCTGTCCCAACCTGTCCACCGGCGGTGCCAACTTCCACGGCGTCATGGAGTATATCCCCGTCCAGTCCATGGAAAAGATGGTCCAGGTCCTGGTGGAGCTGGTCACCGAACAGAAATAAGAGCGATTCAAGCCGCCCCGCCGGGCAACCGGCGGGGCGGCTTCTATGTGTTGGAAAGCCGGATGTGGGACGGGAAAAGGGGAGCGGCAAGTACTGAAAAAGATAGATTAACCGTCAGGAAGACCGCGATCGGCTGGAAAAAGTAGAATAATTGGTAGGACAACTTAAGGGTATTGGTCATATCAACGATTTTCAAAGAGGCCCTACCTTTTTTAGTGAAATGTGCTATAATGATGACTGCTAAATCAATTGCGAGACGGTTTATTTGTGCGGCGTACACCTGTAATCCTTGAAAAGGTAGCGGATGGTCTACCTTTTTTTCATTTGGTCCTCTTTTTGCCTGATGACTGTATATTGTTGGTTTTGTGCAATTCGCGGCAGAATTCACAGGAAGGAATCCGCTTAGCATGCAAAATGCTGGAAGAACAGCCGGTGTGCGCCGAGGTGAACGGCAATGTATGTATTTTTAACTGGGCCGAGCGGGGTGGGAAAGTCCACCGCGCTGGACCGTACTCTGGCCCTTTTGGGGGTCAGGCCAGGAGGATTCCGCACCGGCTTTGCACCGGACCGGACACGGCTGTGTCTGTGGCCGGCTTGGGAGATGCCGGACTGGTCGGAGGAACATACGGTAGCTCGGATGGTACAGGGGCGCCTGACCGGCGACCCGGAGGCCTTTGACCGGCTGGGTCCCCGGATTCTGGCGGAGAGCCGGACTTGGGCAAGTCTTTTAGTGCTGGACGAGCTGGGCTGGCTGGAGCGGGATGCGGCAGCTTTCCGTCAGGCCGTTCAAGACAGCGTGGCGGGAGAGCTCCCGGTACTGGGTGTGATCAAGCCGGAGCAGCAGCGGGCCGGTACCTGGCTGGAGTCGCTGGCGCAGGCGCCTGACGGCACCGTGGTGACAGTGAATACGGTCAACCGGGACAGTCTGCCGGTTCTGCTGGCAGAGCAATTCGGCGCAACTCTGGCCGGTATGGAGAAAAAATAGGAAAGAGCTGGGAACAAGCAATGAAGGAAGAAAGTTTGCAGCAGGGCAAAGCCTATGAGCGTGTAATCACATATATCAAAAGCGAGATCCTGAAGGGGGATCTCAAGCAGGGAGAAAAGCTGCCGCCGGAGCGGGAGCTGGCGGAGAAGCTGGGTGTGGGCCGGAACGCGGTCCGGGAGGCCCTGCGGACCCTGAGCCTGATGGGCTTTATCTCCAGTACGCAGGGGGCGGGGAATTTTGTCTCCTGCGACATCGAAAAGAATCTGGCTGAATCTACCCAGATGATGATGCTCCTGGGGGCCACCGACTACAGGCAGGTCAGTGAGCTGCGTCAGGGTCTGGAGAGCCAGGCGGTGCTGTTGGCCTCGGAGCGGATCACCCCCGCCCAGCTCAGCGAGTTGGAGGACATCGTGTGGCAGCTCCGGGACGAAAACGACCTGGATCGGAGTACCATGCTGGACAAGCGCCTCCACTACCTCATCGGTGAGGCGGCTGGCAATCCCCTCATTATGGTCATCCTCCGTGCCATGAGCGAGACCATCGACAGCTTCATCAGCCATATGCGGGAGAAGATGATGAAGGACGAGGTCTACCGCAAGAAGCTGCAGGACAGTCACCAGGGGATCGTCCTGGCCCTTCAGGACCGCAACGGTACCGAGGCCGTCCGCATGATGCGGGAGCATTTCCAGGTGGTGGACAACGCCATGGTGGATCTGTTTTAAGCAAAAGCAAAGCCCGTGGGAAACGCAGCGGCGTTTTCCACGGGCTTTTTTTATTTCTTTCTGACTTGTACGGCACTCTGCCAGGCGGCGGTGTTTTCTGAATCCTGGGGCCTGGGTGAGACGCCCAGCTCGCCGGTGAGAAAGTCTCCCAGCCAGGCGGAGAAGATGGCCGCCCCTTCTTGGTTGAGGTGGCCGGGGTCATAGTAGTGGAGGGTGGGCGTGATGCCAATGGACTGACTCTCCTCTGTCCAGTCGAAGAAGGAGATGTCCAGCTCCGATGCGTCTTCGGCAATACGTATCCGGGTGTCGGCGGGGAGCTGACTGTAGGTGGGGTGGAAGACCAGGGCCAGGGTAATGCCCCGCTTTTCGCACAGGTCAGCGATTTTGGAGAGCCAGGTGAGGTTCTCCTCATAGACCTCCTCCAGCTGGGGCTCCCGGGTGAAGGGGCCGTCGGCGATCTGCTCAAAGACACCGCTCACCGGGGTAAAGCCCTTCAGGGTGTCGGTCTCTGAGGGGAGAAGGGCATCCGCAGCCTCGTCCACCGTCAGCTCTTTCCACCGGTTGTGGTAAAAGTAGAGGGGGAAGAGGAGGCCGGTGCGCAGCTCTGGCTCCGAGGCGGTAAAGATAGCACCCAGCTGGTTGAGCCCGGCAGGCATGTAGCCCACGTTGACCTGGGTGTAATTTTGATATTGCTGAAAGGCCAGGGCGGAGCCCTCCAATATCACAAGGGAGGGCTTTTGGGTCTTCAAGGCCTCTTTGAGGTACCAGTAGGTCTGGGAGAGGGTCTGCTCCGGCCCGGCCAGCACATACCCGGTGAGTCCGGTCTTATCGTAGATTTCCACCGGGTCCACGTCACAGTAGGCGTAGGAGCTGCCCAGATAGAGGTAGTCCAGGCTGTCCCTGGGTTCGGCCAGATAGGGGCCCCAGACGGCGCCGTAGTCCACACGGACGGGACGGAAAGCCAGGGAGAGGATACCAATGAGAAGGGCTGCCAGGATCAGAAAGAGCAGGGCGAAGATGGGCTCCCGCCATTTGGAAGTTCGCAAAAGGGACCACTCCGTTTCGTGTGCCATGTCAGAATTTGAAGTAGATGAAGTCCTGGGGGTCATAGCCGGTGCCGTAGACGCCGAAGATCAGCACCGCCAGCAGGAGCGCCAGGGCGAGGACCCAGCGAACGGGCCGGGGGAGGGAGAAGAAGGTCTGACGGGGGCTCCCGCGCAGGACCGAGAAGAGGTCCACTGCCAGCAGGAGAAGCACCGCCAGGGCCACCACCACCAGCTCGGGCAGGTCCAGGCCCCAGGCGGAGAAGGGACGGGTGAGCCAGGGCCCGGTGAGCATGGCCCGGAAGATGGACAGGGAGTGGGTAAAGGAGCCGCCCTTGAAAAAGACCCAGGCCACGGTGCTCAGCAGAAAGGTGATGACCACCTGGAGCACAATGGTGAAGGGGGCATCGTCGGCCAGACCCAGCCTGCGGCGGATACGGTCCCGTACCTTCTGGGTCATGCCGCCGATGACCTGATAGATGCCATTGAGAAGCCCCCACACCACGAAGGAAAGGGCGGCGCCGTGCCACAGGCCGCTGACGGCAAAGACGATGAGGATGTTGAGATACTTCCGCCGCCTGCCCTTCCGGCTGCCTCCCAGAGGAATGTAGAGGTAGTCCCGGAACCAGGAGGACAGGGAGATGTGCCAGCGCCGCCAGAACTCGCCGATGGAGCGGGAGAAGTAGGGGGTACGGAAATTCTCCATGAGGTGGAAGCCCATGATTTCAGCACAGCCCAGAGCCATATCGGAGTAGGCGGAGAAGTCACAATAGATCTGGATGGAGAAGGCGATGGCGGCGGCCACAACCTGGAGCCGGCCAAAGCTGTCCGGGGCGGCATATACGGTGGAGACCATCAGGCCCAGCCGGTCGGCGATGACCAGCTTTTTGAAGGCGCCCCACAGGAAACGCAGCAGGCCACGTCGAAAATTTTCCCAGCAGAAGGGGACGGGCTTGCGGAACTGAGGCAGCAGACTGCCGGCCCGGCCGATGGGGCCGGAGAGCAGGTAGGGGAAGCAGGAGAGAAAGAGGGCCAGATTCAGATAGGACTTCTCCGCCGGACGGTCCCGGCGGTAGACGTCGATGAGATAGCCGGCGGCCATGAAGAGGTAGAAGGAGAGGCCGGCGGGGAGGATCAGGCCCAGGGCGGGGGAGGAGAAGGCCAACCCGGATGCGGTCAGGACCCGTTCCAGCAGCCCAAGGGAAAAACTCAGATATTTGAGGAGGAACAGCGTCCCGAAGAGAAGCACCAGAAGGACGGCCAGGACGGCTTTCCGCCTTCCACCTTTATACCGGTCCAGGACCCGGGCGCCCAGATAGGTGACGACGGTGGCAGCCAGCAGGGAGATCAGATGCTCCGGTCCGCCGCACAGGAGGAACCACCAGCTGGCACACAGTAGCCAGAGCCGACGGGCCGTCCCGGGCAGGAGGAACCAGACCAGGGTGACCACGGGGAAGAAAAGGAAGAAGCCGGGGGAGAGAAAGCTCATAAAAAGGGGGCACCTTCTTTCGGCAAAGGGGGTGGAGCCGGACGGGGAGGACCGGCCAACAGAAAATGATTGCCTCTATTTTACCCGAGAACAGCTCAAATGGCAAGGGTATGCCGCACCGGCGGCGGCAGCACGGCATACCCTGAGTTAGAAACGGTATTGGGAGGTAAGACCATGACAACGGAACCAAAGGTCCGATATTACCTTGGAGCCAATTCCCCCAGCGGCTTCTATTCCCTCTATGACCAGCTTTTGGACCCGGGGGAGGCGGGGGAACTGCTGATTCTGAAGGGAGGCGCCGGCTGCGGCAAGTCCACCCTTATGGGGCAGGTGGCTGCCCAGGCTGAGGCCCGGGGCATTCCCGTGGAGTACATACGCTGTTCCGGGGACCCGGATTCCCTGGACGCCATCATCCTGCCCGACCGCCACGCCGCCATCGTGGATGGCACGGCGCCCCATGTGGTGGAGCCAAAACTGCCGGGA
This sequence comes from Intestinimonas timonensis, assembly GCF_900626145.1. Taxonomy (GTDB): domain Bacteria; phylum Bacillota; class Clostridia; order Oscillospirales; family Oscillospiraceae; genus Intestinimonas; species Intestinimonas aquisgranensis. The sequence goes on from NZ_LR130817.1 coordinate 243,139, forward strand.
GCGGTGGAGCGGTACGTGAATCTGGGTGACTGTTACGACCACGAGGGTTTGAAGAAGGTCCGCGGGGAGCTGGAGCAGGCCATGAAGGGCTACAAGGGCTGCTACGCCCGGGCCTACCGCTGCCTGCGGGCGGCGGCCGAGATCACTGCAGACCGCACCGCCCTCATTCAGACGCCGGAGCTGGAGGAGAAGATCGCCAAGCGGGCAAAGGGCATCCTGTCCCGGGAGTGCCGCCGGGGCGGCGAGGGGGAGGGAAAGGTGCGCCAGCACTTCCTCTCTGCCGTCACCCACCAGGGCTTCCTGGTGGAGTTCGGCACCGTGGAGTGCCAGTGCCGGAGGGTCTATGAGCTGGTGGATACCTATGGCATCAGCCATCTGCTCCTCACCCACCTCCTCTCCGGCGCAGTGGCGGCGGGCTGGGATGTGATCGCCTGCCCCTCACCCCTGGCCCCTGACCGGCTGGAGCACCTCATCCTGCCCCAGCTCTCCCTGGCCTTCGTCACCACCGGGAACGGTACGGCCTACCCCAGGCATCCCTACCGCCGGCTGCGGATGGACGCTATGGTGGACCGGGAACTGCTGCGGCGGAATAAGGCCCGGCTCTCCTTCTCACGGAAGGTGTCGGCAGCGCTGGTGGAGGAGGCGGTGTCCTCTCTGGCGCAGGCTAAGGCCATGCACGACGACCTGGAGCGCATCTACAATCCCTATGTGGACTTTAGCCGGGTACGGACCACAGCGGAGTGGGCCGTCCGGGAACTGTTGGGAAATGAGCCTGAGCACCCTCTTGGAGAGGCGAGCACAGCGGATCGGCAGGAATAAAATAACTGAGCATGCTCACGCCTGGCGGCCCGATTCAGAGCCGCCGGGCTGCGTTTTCATGGGCATTGACATTTCCCTCCGCGCCCCCCATAATGAAAACAGAATGGGAAAAGCGGGAAGCAAAGATCGGCAGTGAGACGACAAGGAGGGAACGCCATGACGCCGATGCTCGCCCCCCTGGTGGGGGACGCGCCTACCGTCACGTTTATCGGACTGTGTAAGAATGCCGGCAAAACCACTGCTATGTGCCGCCTCATCGAGGAGCTGTCTGGGGAGACCCTGGCCATGACCTCGGTGGGCCGGGATGGCGAACGAACCGATGTGGTCACCGGCACAGAAAAGCCGGAGATCTGGGTCCGTTCCGGGACCCTGTTCGCCACCGCCCGGGGAATGCTCCCCCTGTGCGACACCACCCTGCGGGTGGAGGGGGTCACCGACGTGATGACCCCGCTGGGGGCGGTGGGAGTCTTTCGCGCCCTCAGCGACGGCTTTATCCAGCTGGCCGGACCCTCGGCGGTGAATCAGCTGGGACCTCTGTCCCAGACCTTCCGGGCCTTGGGTGCCCAGCGGGTCCTCATCGACGGGGCGGCGGGGCGCAAGTCCCTGGCCGGTGCCGAGGCAGGGGCCACCGCTGTTTTGTGTGTGGGCGCCTCCGTGGACGGCGGCATCCCCTTCATTGCCGCCGAGACCGCCCATATTTGCCAGCTCTTCGCCGCGCCGGAGGCGGAGGACCCCGGCCTCCACGCCGTCCTCGATACGGAGGAGGCGCGCTATGCCCTCTTCAGTCTCCAGGGGGAACGGCTGCCGCTGGAGCTGGAGCAAAGCGGACAGCCGGCATGGCATACGCTGCCCCGGGAGCACTGCGTGCTGTGGATCGGCGGCGGTATCACCGGGCCGCTGCTGCGTACCCTGGCACGTCGGGGGGCGCCCCTCACCGTGGCCGCCCCCGACGCCACCCACTTCCTCTGCGACCGGGGCTCTGCCGAGACCTTCCGCCGCTGCGGTGGGTCGCTGATGGTGGCCCGGCGTCTGCGTATCGCCGCCGTTACCGCCAATCCCTGGTCGGCCTACGGCAAGCACCTGGACGGGCCCGCCCTGCTGGCAGCCCTCCGGGAGGTCGTGGACGTACCCGTGGTGGACGTGCGGCAGGAAGCATAAGACCCCATCGGACGGTTTTCTGGCTCCGGACAGCCGGAGCACCATAACGACGAGGTGAAAAGAATGAAACTCAACGCGCAGCTCAAGGAGGACACGGGTTACAGCTGGGTCATGGCCAGGATGGAGCCCGCCTCGCCCTTTGGCCACGCTCTGGTGCGCACTCCCCGCTGGTACGGTCCGGGGGAGGAGGCGCAGCTGGAGGAGGAGCTCTCCCGAGTGGAGGCCCTCCGCACCCTGCTGGACGGCGGGGAGCTGGCTCTGGACAGCATCACCCACATCCTCTCAGAGTTCCACGACATCCGCAATTCCCTCAAGCGGCCCACCAACGCCCCCATGGACGAGGTGGAGCTCTTCGAGGTCAAGCATTTTCTCATCCACCTGGAACGGCTGGCCCAGGCATACGCCTGCATCCCCGCTCTGGAGGGGCTGGAGATCCGGCCCATGACCGAAAGCCTGAACCTGCTGGACCCCAGTGGACGGCGGCTGCCCGCCTTCTCGGTGGAGAACGCCTTTGAGCCGGCATTGGAGCGGGTCCGGGAGGAAAAGGCCCTGGTGGAGGGTCTCCTCCGGCAGACGGAGAAGAAGGGCAGAGACGACCTGATGGCCCGCAGGTCCGAGCTGGTCCGGAAGGAGGACCGGCTGGAGCTGGAGGCCCGGAAGCGGCTGACCATGGCCCTCCTGCGGGAGCGGGACACCTTCCTGGCGTCCATGGAGGCCATCGGACGCCTTGACCTGCTGCTGGCCAAGGCCCGGCTGGCCCGGCGGTTCTACTGCTGCCGTCCGGAGATCGTGGACAAGCCCAAGGTGGTGGCTGTGGACATGGTCCATCCCGAGGTGGCCGATCACCTGCAGGAGCGGGGCGGTTCCTTCACCTCCGTGTCCATCACCCTGGAGCGGGGGGCCACCGTCATCACCGGCGCCAACATGGGCGGCAAGAGCGTGTCCATGAAGAGCCTGACCCTCAATCTGCTGCTGACCCAGACTGGCTTCTTTGCCTTTGCCGGCAGTTTTTCCGCGCCGCTCTTTGACAGCGTCTCCCTCATCTGCACCGACCGGCAGTCAGTGGAGCAGGGCCTAAGCTCTTTCGGCGCCGAGGTAGCCGCCCTGGGCGATGTCCTGCGGGAGGAGAAGGGGAAGTTCTTCTACATCGCCCTGGACGAGTTTGCCCGTGGAACCAACCCCCGGGAGGGCGCCGCTCTGGCCAAGGCCTTGGTGGAGTATCTGGGCCGGCTCAACTGCGTGGCCCTCATGACCACCCACTACGACGGGGTGTCCGACGCCGCCCGGCGGCACTACCGGGTGGCCGGCCTGGGCGCTCTGGATACCGCCGCCATCCGCAAGGATGAGGCGCCGCTGGACCGGCTCTCCCGGCTTATGGATTACCACCTCATCGAGGCGGAACCCGGGGAGCCCTGCCCCCGGGATGCCCTTAGAGTTTGCAGGCTTCTGGACCTTGACCCGGAGCTCATGGAAATTTTTTCGAAAAATAGTTGACAAAAGAGCCGGGTGTGGTATAATAGGTTTTGTTAAAAGTACCTAAAACAATTTAATAATATGGTGGATAGAGGAGCGGTGCGCCAGGTACCGCCGTGATGCAAAGGGTTGGCAGACCCGATGTACGGCGTGAATGGGACCACCGCCGAAGAAACGGGGACGCTGCATGGAACCGTTTCTGCGCCGTGCGCTCAGTGCGTACGGAGTGTCATGACTACATGGTGCGCTATTCACGTCAGGGCATTGCCCTGACGTGAATAGCGCGCCTTTTTTATCGTCGTGAAGCGCTGTTCGAGTGCTGCCTTTTGGGCAGTGCCCGCAGCGCTTTGTTTTTTTGCTCGGTGAACAAATTCTAAAAAATCGACAGGAGGACATTACCATGGAAGAGATCAAATCCCTGCTCCGGCTCCGCATGAGTGCGAAGGATGCCCACTACGGCGGAAATCTGGTGGACGGCGCCCACATGGTCCATCTCTTCGGCGATGTGGCCACTGAGCTGCTCATCATCTGCGACGGCGATGAGGGCCTGTTCTGCGCCTACGACAACGTGGAGTTCCTGGCTCCCGTGTATGCCGGCGACTACATCGAAGCCGAGGGCAAGATCACCAAGATCGGCAATACCTCCCGCAAGATGGAGTTCGAGGCCCGCAAGGTCATCGTCTCCCGCCCCGACATCAACGACTCCGCCGCCGACGTGCTGCCTGAGCCCGTGGTGGTGTGCCGTGCCTCCGGTACCTGTGTGGTGCCCAAGGATAAGCAGCGCAAGACCCGGTAAGACATCTTCCGGACGACGGATCCGAAACAGAAGAAGGGCGGCTCCCCAGGGGGGCCGAACGCCAACGTGACAGAAAGGAGCGGTCCCATTGGAGAAGCTGATCATCACTGCCGCCATCTGCGGCGCAGAGGTCACCAAAGCCCATAACCCCGCAGTTCCCTACACCGTGGAGGAGATGGTCCGGGAGGCCAAGAGCGCCTTTGAAGCCGGCGCCGCCGTCATCCACGTCCACGTCCGTGAGGACGACGGAACGCCCACCCAGGACCGGGAGCGGTTCCGGGTGGTGCTGGATGCCATCAAGGAGGCCTGCCCCGGTGTCATCCTCATCCCCTCCACCGGCGGCGCCACCGGCATGACCCCGGAGGAGCGTCTCCAGCCCACTGAGCTGTGCCCTGAGATGGCCACTCTGGACTGCGGTACCTGTAACTTCGGCGATGACATCTTCGTCAACGATATGCCCACCATGCGGGCCTTTGGCAAGCGGATGCTGGAAAACCACATCAAGCCCGAGTACGAGTGCTTTGAGATCGGCCATCTGGACACTGTTGTCAGCATGGCGGAGAAGGGCCTGGTGCCCGGCGCTCCCATGCAGTTCAACTTCGTGCTGGGCGTCAGCGGCTGCACTCCCGCTACTGTGGGCAACCTGGACTATCTGGTCAAGCAGATCCCCGCCGGCTCTACCTGGACGGTTACCGGTGTAGGCCGGGGTGCCTGGCCCATGGCCGCCGCCGGCATCATCATGGGCGGCAACGTCCGGGTAGGCTTTGAGGACAACATCTACCTGGAGAAAGGCCGCAAGGCTGCCTCCAACGGCGAGCTGGTGGAAAAGGTGGTCCGCCTGGCCAAGGAGCTGGGCCGTGAGATCGCCACCCCCGACGAGGCCCGTAAGATCCTGGGCCTGATCTGAACGATCCCCTGCCGGGTGAGACCCGGAGTACATTAAGTACATTAATTTGTAGTCCCAGCCGGCGAGGACGCGAAGGGGGACCCGCGCTCCAGAGCCGGTATCCATATCCCAAACCAAACCCAATATACCATTTCCCATTCCCAATTTCCAAACCAATACCCAAACCGATCCCAAATTCCCAATTCCATTTCCCATTTCCCAAACAAAAAACCAAACCACAAAACCATTCCCATTCCCAAATTCCCAAACCCAAACAGAAGATCCCACAGCAACCCGCGCCGTCCGGACAGACGGAGGTGTCCCCAAAGCAGAATGTATGGAGGTCAAAACATGCAGAAAAAAGGCAACAAGTACGGTGTCCATCGCGTGATCGAGCCCAAGGGCCTTCTGACCCAGGCTGCCAAGAAGATCGACAACACCATGGAGTGCTGGTCCAACGAGATCCTGTGCGACGTGTCCGCCCTGAACATCGACTCCGCTTCCTTTACTCAGATCTATGAGGCCTGCGGCAAGGACCTGGATAAGACTGAGCAGATGATCCTGGATATCGTGGCTGAGCGCGGCAAAATGCAGAACCCCGTCACTGGTTCCGGCGGCATGTTCATCGGTACCGTCCGCGAGATCGGCGAGGATCTGGTGGGCAAAATCGACCTGAAGGTGGGCGATAAGATCGCCTCCCTGGTCTCTCTGTCTCTGACCCCCCTGAAGATCAACAAGATCAAGGCCATCCACCCCGAGATCGACCGTGTGGACGTGGATGCCCAGGCCATCCTCTTTGAGTCCGGCCTGTATGCCAAGCTGCCTGAGGACATGAGCGAGGAGCTGGCTCTGGCTGCCCTGGACGTGGCCGGCGCTCCCGCCCAGACCGCCAAGCTGGTGAAGCCCGGCGATTCCGTCCTCATCCTGGGCGGCGCTGGCAAGGGCGGCATGATGTGCTGCTACGAGGCCATGAAGCGCGTCGGCCCCACCGGCAATGTGGTGGCCCTGGTCATTTGCCAGGAGGACGCCGACCTGCTCAAGAGCATGAACCTCTGCCACCACGCCATCGTGGGCTCCGCCACCAACCCCGTGGAGGTGCTGGAGAAGTCCCTGGCTGTCAACGGCGGCAAGGAGTACGACATCTCCATCCTCATCGTCAACGTGCCCGCCTGTGAGATGAGCGCCATTCTCCCCGTCCGGGACAACGGCACCGTCTACTGCTTCTCCATGGCCACCGATTTCGCCAAGGCCGCCCTGGGCGCCGAGGGCTGCGGCAAGGATGTCACCATGGTCATCGGCAACGGATACACCAAGGACCACGCCGAGATCACCCTGGCCGAGCTCCGGGAGAACCCCCAGCTCAAGGCCTACTTCGAGAAGAAGTATCTGTAAAGCGATCGACAGGCCAATAGAGCTCGGCCGCCGGCATCTGCCGGCCGCGCCTTCCGGCGCGCCCAAGGGTTTTGCGCAGCAAAACCTTGCCGCAGGGGCAATTCACTTGCCCCGAGGATGTCAAATCTCTGGGGTCCCCGCGCAATGAAATTGCGTGGGGCGCTCCGGGAGAACCCCCAGCTCAAGGCCTACTTCGAGAAGAAGTACCTGTAAGCGGAACCGGAGGGGCACGCCCCACCGGGGTCAAAAAAACGAATGTTTCTGTTCCGGTCCCGGCCTGACGGGACGGGGCCGGATCTTCAGAACGCCCACACCGGGCGCAGGCCGGGCCTGCGGGCCCAATACGACGAAAGGCGGTAACCAATTATGATCTATCAGAACGAATCTCGCCGTAAACAGCTTTTCCCCGATGTCTCTGATGCCGACTGGAACGACTGGCACTGGCAGGTCGCCAACCGGGCCGAGACTCTGGAGGATCTGAAGAAATACATCACCCTGACCCCCGAGGAGGAAGAGGGCGTCAAGGCCTGCCTGGGCACTCTGCGCATGGCCATCACCCCCTACTATCTCTCCCTCATCGACCCCAATGATCCTTACGATCCCATCCGGAGACAGGCCATTCCCACCGCCAAGGAGCTCCACCAGTCCTGCGCTGATCTGCTGGATCCCCTCCACGAGGACTCCGACTCCCCCGTGCCCGGCCTGACCCACCGCTATCCTGACCGTGTGCTGCTGCTGACCACCGACCAGTGCTCCATGTACTGCCGTCACTGCACCCGCCGCCGCTTCGCCGGCCAGCACGACACCAGCGTGCCCGTGGAGCAGATCGACAAGTGCATCGAGTACATCCGCAACACCCCCACCGTCCGCGACGTTCTCCTGTCCGGCGGCGATGTGCTGATGATCTCCGACGAGATGCTGGAGTACATCATCTCCCGTCTGCGTGAGATCCCCCACGTGGAGATCGTCCGTCTGGGTTCCCGCACCCCCGTGGTGTGCCCCCAGCGCATCACTCCCGAGCTGTGCAACATGCTCAAGAAGTATCATCCCATCTGGCTCAACACCCACTTCAACCATCCCAAGGAGATCACCAAGGAGGCCGCCGAAGCCTGCGCCCGTCTGGCCGATGCCGGTGTGCCTCTGGGCAACCAGTCCGTGCTGCTGGCCGGCGTGAACGACTGTGTCCACACCATGAAGAAGCTGGTTCAGATGCTGGTCCAGATCCGGGTCCGCCCCTACTACATCTATCAGTGCGACCTGTCCATGGGCCTGGAGCACTTCCGTACTCCTGTCAGCAAGGGCATCGAGATCATCGAGGCCCTCCGCGGCCACACCTCCGGTTACTGCGTGCCCACCTTCGTGGTGGATGCCCCCGGCGGCGGCGGCAAGACCCCCGTTATGCCTCAGTACGTCATCTCCCAGACGCCTCACAAGGTCATCCTCCGCAACTACGAGGGCGTTATCACCACCTACACCGAGCCCGAGCACTACGAGGAGACCTGCCAGTGCGAGTACTGCAAGGCTGAGCGCGAGGGCAAGCGCAAGGTGGAGCTCATGGGTGTGGCCGGTCTGGAGCGCGGCCAGGCGCTGTCCATGGAGCCCGCCAACCTGGAGCGCCACAAGAGAGAAATGCACTGATCCTTTGTCCCCCTAACGGGACGAGAGACCGGACGTGGACCTCAGACGGTGAGACCGCCGGTCCGACCCCGGACCCCAAGCCGGGTCCGGGGCGTCCCCTCTCTCGTCTCGTTCCCTTTTCCCAAATATATGGAATGGAAGTGATATGTGTTGGAATCCAAGCTCAATCTGAACTTTGACCTGGTGGAGCAGGCCCGTAACCATGCTTCCAAGGTGGCTGACGACACCCAGCGCTTCATTGACCGGCACACCACGGTGGCCGTGGAGCGCACTGTGTGCCGTCTGCTGGGTATCGACGGCGTCAACAGCTTTGACGTGCCTCTGCCCAACGTGGTGGTGGAGCACCTGACCGCCAAGGGCGCTCTGGCGCAGGGCGCCGCCTTCTGGATCGGCAACGCCATGGTGGAGACCGGTAAGGACCCCCAGGCCATTGCTGAGGCCGTGGCCGACGGTTCCCTGGATCTCACCTCCCTCCCCGCCCACGCCGACGCCGACATCGACAAGGCCCTTGACCCTGTGGTCCAGGACGCCCTGAAGAAGATCGCCGCCCGCCGCAACCGCCGCGAGGAGCTTTTGGCCAAGTACGGCGACAAGCAGGGTCCCTGGATCTACCTCATCGTGGCCACCGGCAACATCTATGAGGACATCGTCCAGGCTACCGCCGCCGCCCGTCAGGGCGCCGACGTCATCGCCGTCATCCGTACCACCGGCCAGTCCCTGCTGGACTACGTGCCCTACGGCGCCACCACCGAGGGCTTCGGCGGCACCTATGCAACCCAGGAGAACTTCCACCTCATGCGTGAGGCCCTGGACAAGGTGGGCGAGGAGCTGGGCCACTACATCCGTCTGTGCAACTATTGCTCCGGCCTGTGCATGCCCGAGATCGCCGCCATGGGCGCCTTCGAGGGCCTGGACGTGATGCTCAACGACGCCCTTTACGGCATCCTCTTCCGCGACATCAACATGCAGCGCACCCTGGTGGACCAGTCCTTCTCCCGCGCCATCAACGCCTATGCCGGCGTGGTCATCAACACCGGCGAGGACAACTACCTCACCACCGCTGACGCCGTGGAGGAGGCCCACACCGTGCTGGCCTCCCAGTTCCTCAACGAGCAGTTCGCTCTCCGCGCCGGCCTCCCCGAGGAGCAGATGGGCCTGGGACATGCCTTTGAGATCGACCCGGACGTGGAGAACGGCTTCCTTTACGAGCTGGCCCAGGCCGAGATGGCCCGGGAGATCTTCCCCAACGCCCCCCTGAAGTACATGCCCCCCACCAAGTTCATGACTGGCAACATCTTCCGTGGCCACGTGCAGGATGCCCTCTTCAACATCGTCACTATCCTCACCGGTCAGAAAATCCACCTGCTGGGCATGATGACCGAGGCCATCCACACTCCCTTCCTCTCCGACCGCTTCCTGGCCATCCAGAACGCCCAGTACATCTTCCGCACCATGCAGGACCTGGGCTCCGAGCTGGTCTTCAAGGAGGGCGGCATCATGCAGAACCGTGCCAACGACGTCCTCACCAAGGCCAACGACCTGCTGGCTGAGATCGAGCGGGTGGGCATCTTCGAGACCCTGGAGAAGGGCATCTTTGCCGACATCAAGCGTCCCCGTGACGGCGGCAAGGGCCTGGACGGCGTGTTCCAGAAGGCACCCGGCTACCGCAATCCCTTCATAGAGCCCATGATGAAAGGAGGCGCTCGCTAATGAGTTCCGGACTGTATCAAATCAGAGATAAGGACCTGGACACCACCCTGGACCTCACCAAGCTGCGCCCCTACGGCGACACCATGAACGACGCCAAGGTCCAGATGTCCTTCACCCTTCCTGTGAAGGACGACGACAAGGGCGCCGCCGCCGCTGTGCAGCTGGCCCAGAAGATGGGCATTGCCGATCCCAACGTGGCTCTGCGCCAGAAGCTGGACGAGAACTTCACCTTCTATGTGGTCTACGGCGCCACCACCCACAGCGTCAACTACAATGAGATCGAGGTCCTCACCGTGGCTGACGAGGCCATGAGCATGGAGGAGACCAACGAGTACATCAAGGAGCACATCGGCCGCAAGCTGGTGGTGGTGGGCGCCTCCACCGGCACCGACGCCCACACCGTGGGCATTGACGCCATCATGAACCGGAAGGGCTTCGCCGGCCACTATGGCCTGGAGCGCTACGAGATGGTGGAGGCCTACAACCTGGGCTCCCAGGTGCCCAACGACGAGTTCCTCCACAAGGCTGAGGAGCTCAACGCCGATATCCTCCTCATCTCCCAGACCGTCACCCAGAAGGACGTCCACATCAAGAACCTCACCGAGTTCATCGAGCTGGCCGAGGCCGAGGGTGTCCGCGACAAGATGGTCCTCTGCTGCGGCGGCGCCCGCATCACCCACGCTCTGGCCAAGGAGCTGGGCTTCGATGCCGGCTTCGGCGCCGGCACCTATGCCGACGACGTCATCACCTTCGCCGCCAAGGAGATCGCCCGCCGTATGGGCCGGGAATAAGCCCTTCCCACCTTATATATAATGAATGTATCCCCCCGTGCCCCGGCAGACATCCTGTCTGCCGGGGCACTTTTTACATATCAGGAGAGCTGTGTGGGAAAAATTTTCATGCCCAGGTGCTTTACAGGGAAGGGGATTTGCGGTATTCTGGTGGTACCAATTTTGAAATGAAAGGGACGAAGGTTTCATGAGAGGAGTAGAGACCCGGATCCAGGAGATCCGGCATCGGATCTTCCGGGAGGTGGCCCGGATGGCCTACCACACGGAGTGGCCGGTAGACAAGCGGATCGAGGCCCTGCCCTATAAGATCATTCCCGGCGAGGTAGGTAACTTCCGCAACGACGTATTTCTGGAGCGTGCCATCGTGGGCGAGCGCCTGCGGCTGGCCATGGGCCTGCCCTGCCGGAGCGCGGCGGAGCATGCTCCCCTCTCCGACAATATTGAGGCGGCAGACCGGCCGGAGACCTACTATACTCCGCCCCTCATCAACGTCATCAAGTTTGCCTGCAACGGTTGTACCGAGAAGCGGGTGCTGGTGACCGAGGGCTGCCAGGGCTGCCTGGCCCACCCCTGCGTGGAGGTGTGCCCCAAGGACGCCATCAAGCTGGACCGCTACAATGGCCGGTCGGTTATCGACCAGGAGAAGTGCATCAAGTGCGGCCGCTGTGCCGATGTGTGCGCCTACCACGCCATCATCACCCAGACCCGGCCCTGCGCCGCTGCCTGCGGCATGGACGCCATCCACAGCGACGCCAACGGCAAGGCCGAGATCGACTATGACAAGTGCGTCTCCTGCGGCATGTGCCTGGTGAACTGCCCCTTCGGCGCCATCGCCGACAAGTCCCAGATCTTCCAAGTCATCCGGGCCATCCAGTCCGGTGAGCGGGTCTACGCCGCCGTGGCTCCCGCTTTCGTGGGCCAGTTCGGCCCCAAGGTCACCCCGGGCAAGCTCCGTGCCGCCATGAAGCAGCTGGGTTTTGCCGATGTCTTCGAGGTGGCCATCGGCGCCGACCTGTGTGCCGCCCAGGAGGCCGACGACTTCCTCCGGGAAGTGCCGGAGGAGCTGCCCTTCATGGGCACCTCCTGCTGCCCCGCCTGGTCGGTGATGGCCAAGAAGCTCTTCCCCGACCACGCCAACTGCATCTCCATGGCGCTCACCCCCATGACCCTCACCGCCCGACTCATCAAGCATGAGCATCCCAATGCCAAGGTGGTCTTCATCGGGCCCTGCGCCGCCAAAAAACTGGAGGCCATGCGCAAGAGTGTCCGCAGTGAGGTGGACTTTGTCCTCACCTTTGAGGAGATGGACGGCATTTTTGACGCCAAGCATGTGGATCTGGAAAACATTGCAGAGGACCCCAATGGCGTCAACGACGCCTCGACGGATGGCCGGAACTTTGCCGTCTCCGGTGGTGTAGCCCAGGCGGTGGTCAATGTTATCAAGGACCGCTATCCAGACAAGGAAGTCAAGGTCACCGGTGCGGAAGGCCTCCGGGAGTGCCGCAAGATGCTTCAGGACGCCGTGGCCGGCAAGTATCCCGGCTACCTGCTGGAGGGCATGGCCTGTCCCGGCGGCTGCGTGGCCGGTGCCGGCACCATGCAGCCCATCAAGAAGTCCCAGGCCATGGTGGGCATCTATGCCAAGCAGGCCGGTCATAAGATCGCCAGCCAGACCGAACACATTAAGGAGCTGGACAAGCTGGTGGACTGAGTTCCACACATAAAAGACGGCGGACGCCGACCTGTAAAAGGTCGCGTGTCCGCCGTCTTTGTGGTATGATGGGGAGGAGAGGGGGAAGGCATATGGCCATCAGAGAGGACCGGCGGCCCACGCTGGCGTCCTGGCCCAAGCGCATTTACGACTGGGAGGAGCTGCCGGAGCGGTTCCGCCCGGCTCTGGAGGTGTGGCGGGCACAGGGCCTGCCGCCGGGGAACGTGACCTACATCCCAAAGGTCCACCAGTACAAGAAGGGCGTGGAGTATGTGACGGCCTGGCTGGGGGAGGAAGTCCTCCTGCTGGCAGGCGACGACCAGAAGGTGGAGTCCATTTTGGTCCGGCCCGGGGATGTGGCCCGGATGACCTATACCATCCAGCTCCTGAAATGTTTCGAGGAGGTGTTGCTGGACCGGGGTGGGGAGACCGTAACGGTGGGCTTTTCCTATAATCGGACCAAGGAGGACCAGCTTTTTCCTGTTTTGAACCTGCTGCTGGGCAACGCTCCGGACCATCGGCCTGGTTTGACGCACCCTGCCGATCCCCCTTTGGAGCGGCTCCTGACAGACAGCTATGCCATGTATAACAACTCCAAGCTCTGCTACCGCTTCGGAGATACGATACGGGACAGCCTATGGGTGCCTGGCCGGAATTACGGCCTTCAGACCTTCCGCAAGCAGAAGCCGGAGTATTTTGTGGGGAGAATGGACCGAGGTGTGGTGGCCATCCACACAGATTTCTACGCCCGCCGGACGGTCTACCTCACCTGGGACCGCATCAGAGAAGTGGCGGTGGAGGAGGCGGCCTTTCGGGGACCAGGTCCCCGGCGGCGTCCTGCCCTGGTCCTGAAGACCACCTGCGGCGAGCCGGTGGCGCTGCCCCTGCTTCCAGGCCAGGAGGAGGCGGCCAAGGCGTTCGCAGCCCGGCTTCTATAACAAAAAACAGAGGGATCTTGAAGATCCCCCTGTTTTGATGCAAAAATGGTTACAGCACGAAATCCTCGTCCCGCAGCCGGGAGAAATCGGGGGCGTTGGGCCGGGGAGGCACCCGCTTCAGGGGGTCGTACCGAAAGGCGCGGCAGTGGGAGGCGGCCGGCATGACGCCCTTTTTCAGGCACATGACGGTCTCCTCATCCAGGGGAGCGCAGCGGGTACAATAGGCGCACCGGGGTTCGATCTTCTTTTCAAACAGCATCACAAAAGGCTCCCCTCTGATCCAATGGGCCGGACCCGAAAGGGGACCTGGCCAGAGGACATTATACTACACCTTTGCGCCTTTTTCTACTGGTTTTTCCCACGGCTGCCGCGGCGGCCAGGAAAAAGAGGAGCCACATGATCCAGGCGGCGGCCAGGGAGATGGTGAGGGCGCTGGAGAAGTCCACCCCGGCGATGCCCTCCACCTGCTCTGCAAGGTAGGCCGCCACCGGCTCCTCTAGGGGGAAGACCCGCAGCAACAGGCCGATGAAGAGGGCGGAGAGGCCGCCGTGGAGGAGCTTGCCGCCGATGTAGGTCTTGACGGACAGGCCGCTGCCGCCGATGAAGGAGAGGACCTGGCAGTGGACGGAGAGGCCGGCCCAGCCCAGGAGGAAGGCGGCCATGGACAGCTTTCCCGAGGTGGAACCGTCGCCGGTGAGGGTCCACACCCCGCTGGTGAGCTCGATGAGGCCGGTGAGGAGCCGCTCCGCCCACCGGGTGGAAAAGCCCAGAGGGGAGAGCAGGGCGCCCAGCAGACCGGCCAGGCCGGGCAGCAGCCCGGAGAGGAACAGCAGCTTGATGACCACCGTGAAAAAGACCACAAAGGCGCAGATGTTCAGGGTGGAGAGGAAGGAATTTTTGATGGCGCCGGTGAAGGCGGTGGTGATCCGCTCCGCCTCGAAGGTGGGGGAGACCCGCCGCTCCCGGCGTTTCCCATCCCGCTTGTAGAAGCGGAAGAGGAGCCCTACGCACACCGAGGCGGCGGCGTGGGCCAGGTAGAGGAGGAGACCCACCCTGCTGCTGGCAAAGACACCGGCTCCCACCACGCCCAGGATGAAGGCGGGCCCGGAGTTGTTGCAGAAGGCAAGCAGCCGCTCCGCCTCTGTCTTGGTGCACATGCCCTTCTGATAGAGGGAGAGGGCGGTGCGGGCGCCCACAGGGTAGCCCCCCACGAAGCCCAGGGCAAAGGCGGAGGCACAGGCACCCGGCACGTTGAAGAGGGGGCGCATGAGCCCCTCCAGGGCCCGACCGATGTAGCCCGCCAGCCCCAGATCCACCACCAGTGTGGAGAGGACGAAGAAGGGGAAGAGGGAGGGGAGGATCACGTTGTAGCACAGCCTCAACCCCTCCCGGGCCGCCTCCATGGCCTCCTGGGGCCAGAACATGAGGGCCAGGGTGGCGCACAGCAGCCCCAGCCCCAGACACAGATCCCGCACCCCCTGCCGGGAGAGCAGCTTGGACATGGGACATCACCTCCGCAGAGAAAAGCCTATGCGGGACTGGGGCTGTCCCATGCGAGAAAAAGGAGGACAAAGACCCATGGCCGAGGAACTGCGCCGGGTGGACACCCCACTGGGGCCCATTGAATACTTCCTGACGGTGAAGAGCGTCAAAAACATCAATCTCCGCATCCGGTCCGACGGCACGGCGGCGGTGTCAGTGCCCCGGCGGGTGTCGAAGGCCAGGGCCGATGACTTCGTCCGCAGCCGGGCGGCCTGGGTGATGGAGCACCAGCGTCGGCGCTCAGAGCTGGGGATACCTCTGGCGCCGCCGGAAAAGAGGGAAGCCCTGCCGGTGCTGGCCGCCGCCCTGGAGCGGGTGTATCCGCTGACCGTGCCTTTGGGGGTGAAAAAGCCGGTGCTGAAGGTCCGGTTTATGACCAGCCGGTGGGGGAGCTGCCACTGGACCAAGGGGATCGTCACCCTCAACACCGCCCTGGCGGTGGTGGAGGGTGAGCTCCAGGACTATGTGGCCCTCCATGAGCTGGTCCACTTCCTCCACCCCAACCACGGTCCGGGGTTCTACGCCGTCATGGACGCCCTCATGCCCGACTGGCAGACCCGGCGGAGGGCCCTGCGGCGCTATACCCTGGAACGTCCGGCATCCTAGAGAAGGAGACTGACCACTTTGCCTGGGACAGGCAAGGTGGGCGGCCTTTTTTCATACACATAGCCCCAAAGGGGGAGGCGCCATGGAGAAGAAGCGCAGGGAGAGCCTGCTGGAAAAGACGGCGGAGGTCTTTGACCTGCCGGGGGACGTGGTGGCGGGGCTGCCCCGGGTGGAGCTGCTGGGGGACCACCAGCTGCGGATGGAGAACCACCGGGGTATCCTGGCCTACGGCACCGACGAGATCCACATCAGCGGCGGAAAGCTCATCATAAAGGTCCGGGGGAGCGGCCTGACCCTGCGGGCCATGAACGCCTCGGAGCTCCTCATCACCGGGGAGATCGCCGGGGTGGATCTGACCTGAAAACGGGGGAGCGAGCATGCAGTTTATCGTCAATTTTCTCCGGGGGAGCGTGTGCTTCACCGTCTGCGGACCCTTCCCCGAGCGATTTCTGAACCTCTGTGCCCAGAACGGAGTGGGCTTCTGGGGCCTGGTCTGGCTGGACGCCCAGACCCTGGAGCTGAAGGTGGCCCGGCGGGACGCCCGGCGGGTGCGGGGGCTGGCGGAGAAGGTCCAGTGTGAGGCCAGGGCCAAGGGGCGGAAGGGAATGCCCTTCTTCCTGGGGGGCTTCCGGCACCGGTATGCCCTGCTCATCGGCCTGGCCCTCTCCCTGGCGGCGGTGGGGGTCCTCTCCCGGTTCATCCTCACCGTGGAGGTCTCGGGCAACGAGAACGTCCCCTCCGCCGTCATCCTGGCAGAGCTCTCCCGGCAGGGGGTTCGCCCCGGCGCCTACGGTCCGGGGCTGGACCTGCGGCGGATCAGCCAGGAGACCCTCAGCCGCATTGAGGGCCTCTCCTGGATGTCGGTGAACCTCCACGGCACCCGGGCGGAGGTGCTGGTCCGGGAGCGCAGTCCGGCGCCGGAGCTCCGGGATGAGACCACCCCCGCCCACATCGTGGCCGCCGCCGACGGCGTTTTGGAGGACGTGGAGGTGCTGGAGGGGCAGGCCCTCTTCCAGGAGGGCCAGGCGGTGCTGGCGGGGGAGGTGGTCATCAGCGGAGTGGTGGACCTGAAGGAACCCCAGTATGCCACCGTAGACGCCGGACAGCGGCTGGTCCACGCCCGGGGGAACGTCTGGGCGGCCACCTACCGCACCCTGGAGGCCTGCATCCCCCTGGAAGCCGACACCAAGGTCTATACCGGGGAGGAGGAGACGGCGTGGAGCCTCAGCGTTTTGGGTCACACGGTGAATTTTTTTGGAAAGGGTAGTATTTCCACAGCCGGTTATGATAAAATGACTACGACCCACATCCTCACCCTTCCCGGCGGCCGGGAGATGCCTCTGGCCCTGGTGAAGACGGAATACCGGGCCTATGAGACCCAGTCCGCTGCCATTCAGACGGACGCCGCCCAGGCCCTGCTGGAGGACCGGCTGCTGGAGCGGCTGGAGGGGCTCATCGGGGACGACGGCAGCGTCCTGTCCACCACCTTCTCTGTGCGGGAGGGGGACGGCCTGCTCACCGTGACCCTGAAGGCCCGATGCCGGGAGCAGATCGGCCGTGAGGTGACCTTTGCCGGCCAGGTGGGGGAGATCATCCCGGGGACCCAGACAGGGTAAGGCCCGGGAACGTGCAAGGAGCGAAGGAATTTGATCGAACAGAGCATCAATGTGGAGCGTCTGGAGGAGGCCGCGGCCCTCTTCGGCTCCTTTGACGAAAATATCCGTATCATCGAGCGGGAGCTGGACGTGTCGGTGGTGAACCGGGACGGCAGCCTGAAGGTGTCCGGCGAGGCCGAGGCGGTGATGTACGCCGTCAAGGCCATCCAGGGCCTGCTGGAGCTCTCAGGCCGGGGAGAACCCATCAATGAGCAGAACGTACGCTATATCCTCCAGCTGGTGAAGGCCGGCCAGGAGGACAAGATCGGCCAGATGGCCCGGGACGTGCTGTGCGTCACCGCCAAGGGCAAGCCCATCAAGCCCAAGACCCTGGGCCAGAAGCGGTATGTGGACGCCATCAAGGAGAACACCATCACCCTGGGCATCGGCCCGGCCGGTACCGGCAAGACCTACCTGGCGGTGGCCGCCGCCGTGGCCGCCTTCCGGGTGGGGCAGGTCAACCGCATCATCCTCACCCGGCCCGCCGTGGAGGCGGGGGAGCGATTGGGATTTTTGCCCGGCGACCTCCAGAGCAAGGTGGACCCCTACCTGCGGCCTCTCTACGACGCCCTCTTCGACATGCTGGGGGCGGAGACCTATAACAAATACCTGGAGCGGGGCAACATCGAGGTGGCGCCCCTGGCCTATATGCGCGGCCGCACCCTGGACGACTCCTTTATTATTCTGGACGAGGCCCAGAATACCTCCCGGGAGCAGATGAAGATGTTCCTCACCCGTATGGGCTTCGGCTCCAAGATCGTCATCACCGGCGACGTCACCCAGATCGACCTGCCCAAGGACACCGTCTCCGGCCTGAAGGAGGCCATGCGGGTGCTCAACGGCGTGGAGGACATCGCTATCTGCAAGCTCAGCGGCGCCGACGTGGTCCGCCATGTCATCGTCCAGCGCATCATCAAGGCCTACGAGGAGGATGAGCACAGCCGCAAGTCCGAGGAGGGCAAGCGGAAGTGACCGCCAGAGAGGGGAGAGAGGACCCGTGAGCACGGAGCATAGTATCATCATCGAATCAGAGCTGGAGGAGGATACCGGTACCTGGGAGACGCTGCTCAGCAGGGTCATCCCGGCGGCCCTGGAGGCCGAGGGGGTGACCGTTCCCTGTGAGGTGGACGTGCTCCTCACCGACGACGAGGGCATCCACCAGATCAATTTGGAGCAGCGTGAGGTGGATCGCCCCACCGACGTGCTCAGCTTCCCCATGTTTGAGTTTGCCCCCGGTGAGCCGCCCACCGACGACGCCGACGCTGACCCGGAGACCGGCCTGGTGCCCCTGGGAGACATGGTGATCTCCCTGGAGCGGGCCAGGGCCCAGGGGGAGGAGTACGGCCACGGCACTGAGCGGGAGGTGGCCTATCTGGCCGTCCACTCGGTGCTCCACCTGCTGGGCTACGACCATATGGACGAGGGCCATATGAAAGCCCAGATGCGGGCCCGGGAGGAAGCCATTTTGAACAGCCTGGGGATCTCCCGGGACTGAACCAGTATGACAAGCAGATAAACTAAATGCTCAAGAAAGTTGAGGATCACCTATGAAAATCAAAAAATCCGGCATGATCTCTATTGTGGGCCGGCCCAACGTGGGCAAGTCCACCCTGACCAACGCCCTGGTGGGGGAGAAAATCGCCATCGTCACCAACAAGCCCCAGACCACCCGGAACCGCATCTGCGCCATCGTCAACCGGGGGGAGTGCCAGTATGTGTTCATGGATACCCCCGGCCTCCACAGAGCCCGGACCCGGCTGGGCGAGTATATGGTGGGGGTGGTGAAGGAGAGCGTGGCCGACGTGGACGCCGTGCTCCTGCTGGTGGAGCCCATCCCCAACGTGGGCGCCCCTGAGGCTGAGCTCATGGAGCGCATCAAGGCCCTGGGTGTCCCTGCCGTGCTGGTCATCAACAAGATCGACACGGTGGAGAAGGAGAAGCTTCTGGCCGTCATGCAGACCTACCAGGCCGCCCACGACTTCCAGGCCATCGTCCCCATCTCCGCCAAGACCGGCGAGGGGGTGGAGGAGCTGCTGGACCTCCTGGCGGCCTATCTGCCCGAGGGTCCCCAGCTCTTCCCCGAGGACATGGTCACCGACCAGCCCGAGCGGCAGGTGTGCGCCGAGATCATCCGGGAAAAACTCCTCCTGTGCTTGGACAAGGAGATCCCTCACGGCACGGCGGTGGAGCTCACCAAGTTCTCCGAGCGCATCGACAGCGGCATCATCGACATCGACGCCACCATCTTCTGTGAGAAGGCCAGCCACAAGGGCATCATCATCGGTAAGAACGGTGCCATGCTGAAAAAGATCTCCTCTCTGGCCCGGAAGGACATCGAGACCTTCATGGGCGCCAAGGTCTACCTGGAGACCTGGGTAAAAGTGAAAGAAAATTGGAGAGATAATTTGAATTTTATCCACGACGTGGGTTACCGGGAGGACTGACCGCAAAATTTACCGTGTATGACCCGTTATGGCATCAGGCAACCTAAGCACAAAGGGGGCCTGATGGATTGTGAACAGTCAGATGCTTTGGGAACTCTTTCTGGCCACCGGACTGCCGGAGGCCTACGCCCTCTACCGCCTCCTGCTGGAAGCGGAGGAGGCGGAAAAGACCGCATAGGGGCGCGCTCAGCGCCCCTTACATACAGGTGATGCTATGCACATCAAGACCCAGGGACTCATCCTCCGAGAGACCAACTACAAAGAGGCGGACAAGATCCTCACCGTGCTCACCCGGGAGGGAGGCAGGCGGACGGTGAAAGCCCGGGGCTGCCGCCGAAAGAACAGCCCCCTGGCCGCCTCCGCCCAGCTGTTGGTGTGGTCGGACATGACTCTCTTTGATTATCGGGACAGGCTCACCCTCAATGAGGCTGAGCCCCTGGAACTCTTCTGGGGCGTGCGCTCCGACGTGGACAAGCTGGCCCTGGGCTCCTACTTTGCTGAAGTGGCCGAGGCGGTGGCCGAGGAGGGACGGCCCGACCAGGCCCTTTTGTCCCTGGTGCTCAACTCCCTTTACGCCTTGGACAAACTGAAAAAGCCCCTCCCCCTGGTAAAGGCGGCCTTCGAGCTCAAGCTCCTCTGCGTGGCGGGCTATGAGCCCCTTCTGGACGCCTGCGCCGTCTGCGGCGAGGAGGAACCGGCAGATCCCCGGCTGGACATCGAAGAGGGCGTCCTCCACTGCGCCGCCTGCGGCCTTGGGGACGGCGCCAGCCGCACTCTGGACTGCACCAGTCTGGCCGCCATGCGCCATGTGGTGTATGGCGACCCAAAGCGGCTCTTCTCCTTCCCCATGGACGCCCCCGGCATGGCCAAAATGTCCACCGCCTGTGAAGATTTCCTTCGCACCCAGCTGGACCGGGGCTTCCGCACCCTGGACTTTTATCATCAGCTCACCGACGCCGCTCCAGCGGCGTCTCAACCACAACAAGGAGGTGCTGCGCCGTGAAGCTCTATATCGTGGACGCCTTTACCACTCAGCGTTTTTCTGGCAACCAGGCGGGGGTGGCCCTGCTGACTTCAGAGGAGCCGGAGCTCACTGATGCCTTCTGTCAGGCCCTGGCCGCTGAGCTCAAGCATTCCGAGACCGCCTTTGTCCGGCCCACCGGACCGGCCTCCTTCCGCCTGCGCTATTTCACCCCAGAGGGGGAGGTGGACCTGTGCGGCCACGCCACCATCGCCGCCTTCACCACCCTGCGGGAGGCCGAGGGCCTGGCGCCGGGTACCTACCGGGCCTCCACCCTGGCGGGGGAGCTGAGCATCCAGGTCTCCGACCAGGCGGTGTGGATGGATATGGCGCCGCCGGTAGAGGGACGGGGCTTCTCCCCTGAGGAGACGGCGGAGCTCTACGCCGCTTACGGCCTGAGCGCGGCAGACTGCCCGGAGGGCTATGCCCCCATGGTGGTGAGCACCGGCCTCCAGGACATCCTGCTGCCTGTAAGCAGCATGGCGGCCCTGAAAAAGGCCCAGCAGGACGAGCGGACCGTCACCGAGCTGTCTAAACACTACGGCGTGGTGGGCGTTCACATGTTCTGGCCCTGTCTCAATGAAGAGGCTACTGCCCACTGCCGGAACTTCGCTCCCCTCTATGCCATCCCCGAGGAGGCCGCCACCGGCACCTCCAACGGTGCCCTGACCTACTACCTTTACCGCCGGGGAAAGATCGCCGCCGGGGCGGAGAACCGCTTTGTCCAGGGGGAGAAAATGGGCAAGCCCTCCGAGATCCTCAGCCGCCTCACCGAAGGGGCGGACGGGGTCAAGGTCCAGGTGGGGGGACGGGCGGTGCTGGCCATCCAGGCTCAACTGCTCTGATACATCGTAAAACCTGCAAGGAGAACCATCCATGACCGATCTGTTTGAAAAATCCATCCAGACCCTGGAGCTGCCCAGAGTGCTGGAGTTATTGGCGGCCCAGGCGGCCACCGAGGAGGGCAAGGACCGGTGCCGGGCCCTGCGGCCATTTACCGACCCCGATGACGTCCAGCGTCTTCAAAAGGAGACCTCCGCCGCCTGCTCCATGATCGTCCTCCGGGGCACCCCGCCCCTCTCCGGCGTCCGGCCGGTTGCGGCCTCCCTCCAGCGGGCCGATATGGGGGGCGCCCTCAACACCCGGGAGCTGCTGGACATCGCCGCCCTCCTGCGCTGCGCCCGCTCCGCCAAGGAGTACGCCACGGGGGAGGGGAACGCCAAGACCTGCATCGACCACCTCTTTTCCTCCCTCCAGGCCAACCGGTATCTGGAGGACCGGATCAGCGGGTCCATCCTCTCCGAGGAGGAGATCGCCGACGCCGCCAGCCCCGAGCTGGCCGACATCCGGCGGCACATCCGGGCCTCCTCCTCCAAGGTCCGGGACATCCTCCAGAAGCTCATCTCCTCCTCTCAGTCCAAGTACCTCCAGGAGTCCATCATCACCATGCGCTCCGGCCGGTACGTGGTGCCGGTGAAGTCGGAGTGCAAGAACGAGATCCCCGGCCTGGTCCACGACGTGTCCGGCTCCGGCGGCACCTTCTTCATCGAGCCCATGGCGGTGGTCAAGACCAACAACGAGCTCCGGGAGCTCCAGTCCCGGGAGGAGAAGGAGATCGAGCGCATCCTCCGGGAGCTCTCCGCCGAGTGCGCCGCCCACAAGGAGGACATCGCCCAGGACTACGACCTCCTCGTCCTCATCGACTGCATCTTCGCCCGGGCCCGGCTCTCGGACAAGCTTCGCTGTACCGAGCCCAGGCTGGCCAAGAAGGGGATCACCCTGCGGAAGGCCCGCCACCCACTGCTGGACCCCAAGAAGGCGGTGGCCAACGACCTCCACCTGGGGGACCAGTTTGACACCCTGGTCATCACCGGCCCCAACACCGGCGGCAAGACGGTGACCCTCAAGACCATCGGCCTGCTGACCCTCATGGCCCAGTGCGGCCTCCACATCCCCGCCGATGACGACAGCACCGTGGTGGTCTTTGACCATGTCCTCTCCGACATCGGCGACGAGCAGTCCATCGCCCAGAGCCTGTCCACCTTCTCCTCCCACATGGTGAACATCGTGGGCATTCTGGAGGAGTGCGGTCCCGGCTCCCTCATCCTCTTCGACGAGCTGGGGGCGGGCACCGACCCGGTGGAGGGCGCCGCCCTGGCCGCCGCCATCATTGAGTCGGCCCGGGAGCGGGGCGCTCTGGTGTGTGCCACCACTCACTACGCCGAGCTGAAGGTGTACGCCATGACCACCAAGGGGGTGGAGAACGCCTCCTGCGAGTTCAATGTAGAGACCCTGGCCCCCACCTATAAGCTCCTCATCGGGGTGCCGGGCAAGTCCAACGCCTTCGCCATCTCCCGCCGCCTGGGGCTGCCCCAGGCCATCATCGACAAGGCCGCTGCCCGCATCGACGCCGAGAATGTCCGCTTCGAGGACGTCCTCACCCAGCTGGACCGGCAGCGTCAGCAGATGGAAAAGGAGAAGGATGAGGCCCGAAAGCTCCGCCGGGAGATGGAGGAGTCGGCTAAGACTGCCCGGGAGTACCGGGAGAGGCTGGAGAAGGAGAAGGCCAAGGCGGTGGAGAAGGCTCAGGCCGAGGCCAGGGCCATCATCCAGGAGGCCCGGGATACTGCCGACAAGGTCTTTGCCGAGCTCAACGAGATGCGCCGCCGCCAGGAGAAAGAGGCCGACTGGCTGGAGCAGAACCAGCGCCGGTCCGACCTGCGTCGGCAGCTCAATGAGGCCGAGGACGCTTTGGGGTCCCACGAGGACCTGCCCGTACCGCCGCCCACCCGGCCCGCCAAGGCGGGGGACACGGTGGAGCTGGTAAAGATGGGTACCCGGGCCAGCGTCATCTCCGTCAACAAGGACGGTTCCCTCCAGCTCCAGGCGGGCATTTTGAAGATCACCGCCAAGCAGGAGGAGGTCCGTGTGGTGGAGGATGCCGACGGCGGCAAGAAGCAGGCCGTTCAGATCGCCCAGCGGGCCGAGCACAAGCTGCGTTCTCTGGGCGCCTCCCCCGAGGTGGACCTGCGGGGCATGATGACCGACGAGGCTCTGCTGGTGCTGGACCGCTTTTTGGACAGTGCCGTCATGGGCCGGCTGGATACGGTGACGGTCATCCATGGCAAAGGTACCGGCGCCGTCCGCAAGGCGGTACGGGATCATCTGAAGCGGAGCAAGTACGTCAGATCCTTCCGACCCGGTCGGTTTGGCGAGGGCGAGGACGGCGTCACCGTGGTGGAGCTGCGCTGAATGTTTTTCTCCAAAAGGACTTGCGGAGAGAAAAGAGTTAAAGCTGGATAAAAGTGCCATGATTTCTCTAAAGAATGGGTAAAATGAGTCTATTTTGACGAAGCACTGAGCACAAGAGCGAATTTTTCTTGGGAATCTCCGTGAATTTGTGCAAAATGTCATTGACGGTTTCACCGAAATTTGGTATGCTAGATACGCAAACATTGCATTGTTTGAGGGGGGAACACAATTGTATATCAAAGAGGCTGTTGTGAACAATCAGGTGGGTCTCCACGCTAGGCCGGCTACGTTTTTCATCCAGAAGGCCAATGAGTTCAAGAGTTCCATCTGGGTGGAGAAGGACGAGCGCAGGGTGAATGCCAAGAGCCTGCTGGGTGTCCTCTCTCTGGGCATCGTAAAGGGCACCGCTATCAACCTGATCGCGGACGGTCCCGACGAGAAGGAGGCCGTCGAGGCGCTCATCGAGCTGATCTCCAGTAACTTCTCGGAGTAATCCGATCTCTGCAGAAAAAGCGCCGCAATGCGGCGCTTTTTTTGATCTTATGGAAGTGATACCATTGGGTGAGCTGGTACGGGAATACGACCGGCAGCTGGAGTGGCTCCGGCGCCGGGAGGAGCAGCTGTTTCGGCGGGATGCTGCCCGGCGAAAGGGGCGCGTGATGTCCTGGGCGGAAAAGCGGGTACCGGACAAGCTGATGGCCACTATGGACGCCGCCTTTTATACTGCTTTCCAAGTGCTGTTCCAGCGGGGGACCGGCCTGCTGGGACGAACCATTCCGACCAGAAAGCTGTTGGGAGAGCGGTATCTCAAGGAGTATGCCATCAAAAAGGCGCCGGGTGCCAGGAGCATGGGTGCCTTTCACCGGAGCGCCGCGCTCAGCGGCGCGCTGACCACGGCGGCGGCCACGGCGGAGGGGTGCGTGCTTGGTCTGCTGGGCATGGGGCTGCCTGATATCCCCATCCTCATGTCCATCCTGCTCCGGGCGGTCTACCACACGGCGGTGCGGTATGGCTTTGCCTACGATACCAAAGGGGAGCGCTCCTATATCCTCCTGCTCCTGTGTGCCGCCCTGACCACCGGTCCCGACCGGAAAACTTATAGTGACAGGGCGGATGAGCTGGGGCGGCTGCTGGATCAGGAGCAGGTCCCTTGGGTGGATCTGGAGGCCCAGATGCGGGAGGCGGCCAAGGCTCTGGCCGGCGCCATGCTGGTGGCCAAGTTCCTCCAGGGCATGACCATCATCGGCGTGGTGGGCGGCGCCAGCAACTTTTCCACCAGCCGCCGGGTGACTGAGATGGCCAATCTGAAGTACCAGCGGCGATTCTTGGAAAAAAAGCGCCGCAAACTGACCAAAGCCTGACCGGATGATAGGAAGAAAGGAGATGACCTCGGATGACTTTTGACGAATTAAAGGAAAAAGCCCATGCCCTGCCGCTGAAGCCCGGCGTCTACATCATGCAGGATGCCAAAAACGAGGTCATCTACGTGGGCAAGGCCAAGGCGCTCAAGAACCGGGTGAGCCAGTACTTTGCCGACCTGGCCTCCCACACGGAAAAGACCCGGGCCATGGTGAGCCAGATCGACCACTTCGACGTCATCATCGCCGACAGCGAGTTTGAGGCACTGGTACTGGAGTGCTCCCTCATCAAACGCCACCAGCCCCGTTACAACATCCTTCTGAAGGACGACAAGGGCTACCCATATATCCGCCTCACCGTCCAGGAGGCGTACCCCAAGTTCTCTCTGGCAAACCGGCCGGCGGAGGACGGCGCCCGGTACTTCGGTCCCTACGGCAGCCGGGGTGCTACCCAGGACATCGTTGAAGCCATCCAGTCCGCCCTGCGCCTGCCCAAGTGCCGGAAGAAGTTTCCACGGGATATCGGCAAGGAGCGGCCCTGCCTCTACTACCGCATGGGCCAGTGCGACGGCTACTGCCGCCCGGAGATGGACCAGAGCCGCTATCAGGAGAACATCGACCAGGCCATTCGCCTTTTGGAGGGAAAGTACGAGGAGGTCTGTGACGACCTCCGGGCCGAGATGGAGCAGGCCGCCGAGGAGCTGCGCTTCGAGCGGGCCGCCGAGCTCCGGGACCGTATCGCCGCCATGGAACTGCTGGGCAAGCGGCAGAAGGTGGTGGCGGGGAGCCTGTCCGACACCGACGTAGTGGGCTTTCACCGTGGGGAGGCCAAGAGCTGCTTTGTGGTCCTCCACTTTGTGGACGGCGACCTGGCCGCCAAGGACATGGACCTCATCGAGACCCCGGTGGAGGAGGCCAAAGAGGATACCGTCTCCGCCCTGGTGAAGCAGTATTACGGCGGACGGGGCGCTCTGCCCAAGCAGATTCTACTGCCCTGCGATATCGAGGACGAGGTGCCGGTGACGAGAATGCTCTCTGAGGCCTGCGGTCACCGGGTGGCCCTCATGACCCCCCAGCGTGGGGCCAAGATGGACCTCATCCGCCTGGCCAACAAGAACGCCGTGGAGGAGGTGGAACGGGCCACCTCCCGGGAGGAGCGGCAGTCCAAGCTCATGGAGGCCTTGGGGAAGATGCTGGGCCTTTCGGAGCCGCCCAGGCGGATCGAGGCCTACGATATTTCCAACACCGGAGACACCAACATTGTGGCCTCTATGACCGTCTTTATCGATGGACGGCCATTGAAACGGGATTACCGACACTTCAAGCTCAAGGACATGGTCCACGCTGACGACTACGGCTCCATGGAGCAGGTCCTCACCCGCCGGTTCCGCCGGTACCTGGATGGAGACGAGAAGTTCGGAGACCTGCCTGACCTTCTCCTCATCGACGGCGGCGAGAACCACGCCAAGGTGGCCGTTCGGGTGCTGGAGGAGGTGGGACTCTCCATCCCCGTCTTCGGCATGGTGAAGGACGACCGCCACCGCACCCGGGCCCTGGTGGACCCGGCAGGCAGCGAGATTGGCATCCAGCAGATCCCGGCGGTCTTTGCCCTGGTGGGCCGCATCCAGGAGGAGACCCACCGCTTCGCCATCGAGTTCCAGCGCCTCCAACAGTCCAAGGGGGTGAAGGGCTCCGCCCTGGACCAGATCCCCGGGGTGGGGGAGAAGCGGCGAAACGAGCTGCTGCGGCACTTCAAGAGCATCAAAAACATCAAGGCGGCCTCTCTGACGGCGCTGGAGGAGGCCGTGCCAAAGAATACCGCCCGGGCGGTTTACGACCATTTCCATCCGCGGACAGCGGAGGAGGGAGAGCCATGAAACGGAAAACGCCGATTTTGCTTCTGACGATGCTGTTCTCCCTTGTTCTCGCCGCCTGCGGCGGGCAGGAGGCGGCCACTCCAGCCCCCGCCGACGTAACGGCGGCGGAGCTGGCACGGACGGTGGTGGAAAGCCAGGATGATCTGTCCGGTCTGCCCACTCTGGAGGGGCAGGACCTCACCGACCACCTCTCTGCCTTCTGCGGCCTGGAAACATGGGAAGACGGAGCGGTGTACGCCGCCGGCGGCATGGACGCCCGGGAGGTCACTGTGGTGCTGCTCTCTGACGAAGAGGCGGCGGAGACGGCGGCGGACATTTTGGAGAACTACCGGCTGGAGCGGCAGGGGGACTTCTTCGGCTACGCCCCGGAGGAGGCCGACCGGCTGGACCGGGCGGCGGTCCTCCAGCGGGGCTGCTACGCCGCCCTGCTGGTCTGCGACGACCCGGAGTCGGCCAGGGAGGCCTTTGACGCCTGCCTGGCAGGAGAACTTGCATCACCGGTGGAAGAAGAGGGGGAGCCGGTCCTCTCCGTACCCCCTGAGGAGCCGGAGGCCACCCAGGTGATGGCGCCGGAGACCGAGCTTCCGGAGCCCACGACCACACCCACGCCTAGTCTTACGCCGGAGCCTTCAGAGCTGCCGGAAGAGTCGCAACGGCCCATCCTGAACCCGGATTTGGACACCAGCGGTTTTGTCCCGTTCACGGCGCCCAACGACGCCAACATGGAGCTCTACGAGACCTCCGCTATCCAGACGGCGTGGGAGACCGGCAACGAGGACGGACTATCCGACAAGGATGCCGCCATTCTGGAAAAATGCCGGGAGGTGCTGGGGGAAATCATCACCGATGACATGACCGACTTCCAGAAGGAGCTGGCCGTCCACGACTGGATCGTGGAGCACGGCAGCTATGACCAGACGGTGCACAGCAATCCCGGCCACAGCGGCCGTACCGGCTACCGGGACCCCTATGGCATCCTGGTGGGGGGCTATGGAAACTGCCTGGGCTACTCCACCACCTTCCAGCTCCTCATGGATCTGTGCGATGTAGAGTGCATCACCGTGGTGGGTGCCGCCTTCGACTCCATGGAGGACCACGCCTGGAACATGGTGAAGCTGGACGGGGAGTGGTACTGCGTGGACGTGACCTGGGACGACCCCACCATGGGGAACGGCAACACCAATTCTGTGATCCGCCACCGCTACTTCAACGTGACCAGCGACCGGATGCGGGACACCGACCACCAGTGGGACTATCTGTACGTACCGGAGGCCACCGCCACCCATTACTTCTGGGATGGGGCGGGGGCGCTGCCGCAATAAAGCAAAAGGAGGGTGACCGCCATGCGCGTCATCACAGGAACGGCCCGGGGCCGGAAGCTCAAGGAGCTCCAAGGTATGGAGACCAGACCCACCACCGACAAGGTGAAGGAGTCTCTCTTCAACATCATCCAGTTCGACATTGAGGGCCGGAAGGTGCTGGACCTCTTCGGCGGCACTGGCCAACTGGGCATCGAGTGCCTGAGCCGTGGGGCGGCCCACTGCACCTTTGTAGATCTGCGGAAGGAGGCCGCCGCCCTCATTCGGGACAACGTGGCCCTGTGCGGCTTCACTGACCGGGCCAAGGTGATCCAGGGGGACTACCTCTCTTTCCTCACCAGCTGCCGGGAAAAATTCGATCTCATTCTGCTGGACCCGCCCTACGCCAGTGGATTGCTAGAAAAAGCCCTGGAGACAGCGGCGGGAATTGACATCTTGTCGGAAAATGGTATAATGGTCTGCGAAAGTGCCGCGGAAACTGTCCTGCCCACGCTTTCCGAGCCCTATCGGAAGGGGAAGGACTACCGCTACGGCAAGATCAAGCTCACCGTCTACCGCAGGGACGCGTGAGCCCATTCCCGCATTAGGGGGCAAACGACATGAAGACCGCCATTTACCCCGGCAGCTTCGACCCCATCACCCTGGGGCATTTGAATATCATCAAGCGTGCGGCGCTATGCTTTGACAAGCTCATCGTCTGCGTAATGGTCAATTCCCAGAAGAATGGGCTGTTCACCCCGGATGAGCGGGTGGAGCTCATCCGGCGGGTGGTCTCCCAGCTGCCCAACGTGGAGGTGGACGCCTCCTCCGTACTCCTGGCCGAGTACGCCAGGCAGCGCCGGGCCAGGGTCATCGTCAAGGGACTCCGGGCCGTGTCCGACTTCGAGAGCGAGGTCCAGATGGCGGTGGTCAACCGGAAGCTCAACCCCAATGTGGACACCATGTTCCTTCCCTCCAACGAGAAGTATACCTACCTCAGCTCCACCGTGGTGAAAGAGATGGTGCGTTACGGTGTGGAGCTGTCCGACTTTATCCCGCGGGAGATCATCGAGGACGTGAAAAAGAAAATGAACGACAGCAGGAGGGACGTCTGATGGCGACCGGCGTAGAAGAATTGGTGGATATGCTCTTTTCCATGATCGACGAGGCGAAGGGTGTGCCCCTGAGCAGCGATAAGTGCATCATTGAGCGGGACAAGGCCCTGGATCTGCTGGATGAGATCAAGGCCCAGTTCCCCGTGGAGCTGGGTGAGGCCAAGAAGCTCCTGGCTGCCCGTGCGGATTACATCGCCTCTGCCAAGCGTGAGGGAGAGCTCATCCGCAAGCAGGCCGAGGAGAAGGCCCGGCAGATGCTGGCTGAGGACGAGCTCACCGCTCAGGCCAAGCAGAAGGCCAACGAGATGATCAAGGTGGCCGAGGACCGCAGCCGGGAGCTGCGCCGGGCCGCCAACGAGTACTGTGAGGATGCCCTCCGCCGTACCGAAGAGGCTGTCAGCGAGGCCTATGATGAGATTAAGCGTTCCCGTGCCCGGTTCCGGGCGGCGGCGGCCGGTGTGCAGCAGCCCGCCGCCGGCGGTGGCGCCCCCGCTCAGGGCAGCCGTACCGTTTATGACGCCGCGGCTGACGAGTAAAAGAAGAGACCATTTGCAGCGGGACAGGTCCAGGGACCTGTCCCGCTGAGCCTGTCGACAAAGTCGACAGGCTCTCTCAAAAATGCAGGCATTTTTTCGAAAAGATGCAGGCCGCTGCATCGCACTCGCTTCGCTCGCACGTTTGCGGCCTGAGCAGTGTTTTTTCCGAGGCACATGTCCCCGGAAAAAACAGACTGTACTTGATTCCGTCGTCTGCGGACGACGGAACTCTGCGAGGCTCTTGCACAAAATCTGACGTATATGCCCTTTTTCGACAACCTGAGCGGGACAGGTCCAGGGACCTGTCCCGCTTTTTTGATTTCTTCTGTGATGCGAAAAAGTTTTCCACAAACGGTGCAAAAATGTACCGAGAAGTGACCCCTCCGGAAAAGAACGGACCCTTTTCTAAAATAATGCCAAAAAAGGGCAGAGAAAATCAGCTTCAAAATTACAATAGAACAAATGTTTTATTAAAAAATGGCCGATTTTTCCCGAAATATCTAGGATATTCAGAGAAAAAAGAGGGAATAAACCCTTGCAATTTTGGGGCGGAACCATTATACTGGAACTACTGGTGGAGCGAAATGGAGTAAAGTAGAGCGAAATGGAGGGAGGGGCACAGCTTGGGCAGCGTGACCGGCACCTATGAACACAGTGTCGACGCCAAGGGCCGGCTGTTTATCCCAGCCAAGCTCCGGGAGGAGTTGGGCGAGACCTTCTATCTGGCCATGGGCGTGGATACCTGCCTGGCCATCTACCCCCAGGAGAGCTGGGACCGCTTTACGGAGAAATTCTCCTCCCTGCCCATTAGCAAATCAAAAGCCATGCGCTCTCTGTTTGCCAACGCGGTGAAATGCGTTCCGGACAGCCAGGGGCGCATTGTCATCCCCCAGCGGCTGCGGACGTACGCTGACCTGGGGAAGGACGTGGTGATCATCGGCGTCCACGACCGGGCGGAGATCTGGAGCGCGGAGCGCTGGAACGCCGAGGAGGAGGAAATGACGCCCGAGAAGATGGCGGCGCTCATGGATTCCCTGGAGCTGTAAGACAGAGGGAGGCGTGCCGCCGTGACCTATATCCACAAGCCTGTACTCCTGCAGGAGTGCCTGGAGGGCCTGAAGATCCGCCCAGATGGAACCTATGTGGACGGTACCCTGGGCCGGGCGGGCCACTCCCGGGAGATCGTCTCCCGTCTCACCACCGGCCGGCTCATCTGCATCGACCGGGACCAGGCTGCTCTGGATGCGGCGGAGGACAGGCTGGCCGGCCACATGGACAAGGTGAAGCTCATCCACGGCAACTTCGGCGATCTGGCCGAATTGCTGGACGAGCGGGGGATTTCCGGAGTGGACGGCATGCTCTTTGACCTGGGGGTGTCCTCCCCTCAGCTGGATGACCCGGAGCGCGGCTTTTCCTATATGCACGACGCGCCGCTGGACATGCGGATGGACCGCTCCGAGGCCCTCACTGCCCACACGGTGGTGAATGAGTGGTCCCAGGAGGAGCTAAGACGGATCCTGTGGCAGTATGGTGAGGAGCGGTATGCCCCTCAAATTTCTGCTGCTATCGTGCGTCGGCGGGCAGAGGCGCCCATCGGCACCACGCTGGAGCTGGTGGATGTGATCCGCAGCACCATGCCTGCACAGGCCCTGCGTGAGAAGCAGCACCCGGCCAAGCGGAGCTTTCAGGCCATCCGCATCGCCGTCAACGACGAGCTTGCCGCCGTGGACCGGATGCTCCGGGCAGCGGTGCCCCGGCTCTCGCCGGGCGGGCGTCTGTGTGTTATCTCCTTCCATTCCCTGGAGGACCGCATTGTGAAAAACGCCCTGGCGGAATTCGCCAAGGGCTGTACCTGTCCGCCGGACTTCCCGGTGTGCGTGTGCGGCAAGAAGCCGCAGATCACGCTGACGCCCCGGAAGCCCATATTGCCCACAGCGGAAGAGATTGAGGAAAATCCCCGTGCCCGCAGTGCCAAGCTGCGGGTGGCGGAGAAGCGATAGAGAGGCGCCCCCGAGGGGGCGGGAGGGAGCGCTGCGCTCCCAACACGAAAGAGATTGGAGTGACCTGCATGGCGAGCGCTGCGGCCAGGAGAAAAAGCAGATACGACCACCCGCGTGGTACCTATGGAAACCTGGCCTATGCCCAGCCCGCCACCCGTCCTCTGGAGCGAGGCGGGTCTGAGGTCCTTCGTCCCCAGCCCAAGGTCCGTCCCAGAGAGCGGGCCCTCACCCGGCCCAAGGTACGGGTCCGGGAGGCGGGGCAGATCTCCGTCTTCGCGGTGGTGGGCTTCCTGGCGGTAGGTGTCTTTGCCGTGCTGCTCATGCTGAGCACCGTGCAGCTCACCATGGTCAGTGACGAGGTGGTCTCCCTGCGGAGCGAGCTCTCCGACCTTCAGAGTGAAGAGGCCAAGCTCATGGCCCAGTACGAGCTGGCCTTTGACCCCAGCACCATCGAAGAAAAGGTGACCGCTGACGGGAGCATGGTTAAGCCCGCGGCGGGACAGATCTATACCCTGGATCTCTCCGAAGCCGACAGTGTGGTCCACTACGACCAGGAAAGCACGGGCACGGGTTTCCTGGCTACGGTGCAGGGGATGATCGACAGCGCACTGTCATATTTCCGCTGAACCCACGCATACAGTGGGAGAGAAGCGGGCCATAGAGAGAACGAAAGGGCGTAAGAAAACAGAGCTTTTCTTACGCCCTTGTTCATCATCCAGAGCATAAGGAGACCAGAATGGCACAGAAAGAGCGCAAAAACAATACAGGCGGTACCGACCGCCGCCAGAACCGCACCATCCTGGGGCGCACCATCTTCCTCATGGTGGTGTTCGGGGTGCTGGCCTTTGTCCCCCTGCTGTGGAAGCTGTGGCAGATCCAGATCGTGGACTACCGCTTCTACCAGGAGAAGGCCATCAGTCAGCAGACCAGAGACATGCTGGTCACCGCCCCCAGAGGGACCATCTATGACTCCCAGGGAAATATTCTGGCGGTCTCCACCGACGTCTACAATGTGGTCATCTCCCCCAAGGACATTCTGGCCGCGGAGGAGACCAAGGCCGAATCGGGGGAGAAGAAGGCCGCCAAGGGCGACGAGCTCACCGACGCTGAGAGTGCTGCCATGGCCGGCCGGTACCAGGAGTACGTGGCCGAGGGCCTGGCGGAGATCCTGGGAATGGAGACCGACACCATCCTCAAGCGCATGGAGAACACCTCCTCCCAGTATGAGGTGCTCCAGTGGCGGGTGGATGACGACGTCTCCACCGCCGTGCGCACCTTCCAGGAGGAAAACGGCCTCTATCCCGGCGTCTACCTCCTGCCCGATACCAAGCGGGTCTACCCTTACAGCTCCCTGGCCGCCCAGGTCATCGGCTGGGTCAATGTCAATGACGGCAACCGGGGCGCTTACGGCATCGAGGCCAAATATGAGGACCAGTTGGCCGGAGAGCCGGGCCGGGTGGTCACCGCCAAGAAAAACGACGGCACAGAGATGCTCTCCAGCTATGAGAGCTACGTGGATGCCCAGCCCGGTCTCAACGTCCAGCTCACCATTGACGCCACCATCCAGAGCTATTGCGAAAAGGCACTGGCCGACGGCATCACCTCCTATGAGGTCCGCAATGGCGGCTTCTGTATTGTCATGAATCCCAAGACGGGGGCCATCCTGGCCATGGCCTCTTCTCCCAACTACGACCTCAACCAGCCCCGGAGTGTCACCGATCCTGTCCTGGCATCCTATCTGGAGAAGGTCCAGAACGACCCCTCCGCCAGCGAGGACGCCTATGCCGAGGCCCTTCAGGAGGCACAGTA
Organism: Intestinimonas timonensis; assembly: GCF_900626145.1. Taxonomy (GTDB): domain Bacteria; phylum Bacillota; class Clostridia; order Oscillospirales; family Oscillospiraceae; genus Intestinimonas; species Intestinimonas aquisgranensis. The sequence goes on from NZ_LR130817.1 coordinate 276,964, forward strand.
CACCCAGTGGACCAACCGGGCAGTCACCGATACCTATGAGCCCGGCTCCACCTTTAAAATCATGGTCCTGGCCGCAGCCCTGGAGGAGGGCGTGGTCAATGAAAACTCTCACTTCTACTGCCCCGGCTATAAGGTCGTAGCGGACTGGCGCATCAGCTGCTCCAAGCACGAGGGCCACGGAGACCAGACCTTGGCCCAGGCGGTGGCCAACTCCTGTAACCCCGCCTTCATCGAAATCGGGCAGGCCTTGGGGGCGGAGAAATTCTACCAGTATCTATTGGACTTCGGTGTGATCGGTAAGACGGGCATCGATATCCAGGGTGAGGCCGACAACACCAACCTGGTGTGGACCCGTGATTACTTCACTGGCATCTACGGCGAGACCTCCCTGGCCACAGCCTCCTTCGGTCAGACCTTCCGTCTCACCCCCATCCAGCTGGTTACCGCTGCCAGCGCCGCCGTCAACGGCGGCCACCTGATGCAGCCCTATGTGGTGCAGGCCCTCACCGACCAGGACGGCAACGTGGTGGAGCAGAGCGAGCCCACCGAGGTCCGTCAGGTGGTCAGTGAATCCACCTCCGCCATGGTCCGGGAGATGCTCTACGGTGTGGTCAACGGCGGCACCGGTAAAAACGCCAACGTAGAGGGCTACCGCATTGGCGGCAAAACGGGTACCTCCGAAAAGCGAGACGAGGACACCGGCGACCTCATCGTCTCCTTCCTGGGCGTGGCCCCCGCCGACGATCCTCAGATCGTGGTCCTCATCGCCTTCGACAGCCCCACCCCCGTGGTGCCGGGCAGTGACTACACTTCCCATGGCTTCTACATCAGCGGCGGAAATATGGGCGCCCTGTCCGCCGGTTCCCTCATCGCCGACATCCTGGACTATCTGGGTGTGGAAAAGGTATACAGTGACAGCTCTTATGCCGATGTGGTAGTGCCCAACACCGTGGACCTGAGCGAGGCCGACGCCATCAAGCTCCTGCAGTCCAAGGGCCTGGGCTACCGGGTGGTGGGCGACGGCGCCGCCGTCACCGATCAGCTCCCCGCCCAGGGCGTCTCCATCCCGGGCAAGAGCGAAGTGGTCCTGTACCTGGGTGCCGAAAAGCCCACGGATCAGGTCTCCGTCCCCGACCTCACCCGCATGACGGCGTCGGCGGCGGAGCAGGCACTGGAAAAGCTGGGCCTGTATATGCGGCCCATCGGCGTCACTGACTATTCCGATACCACCATCGCTACTGAACAATCCATCGCGGCGGGTACCATGGTAGACCCGGGCACCGTGGTGGAGGTCCACTTCATGGATACCGCGGTGCAGGATTACGCTGCCAACGGAAACATCTCCAACATCCATTGAGTGAGGGAGGCGCGTCATGCGACTGGAGGAGCTGCTGAAGGGAGTGCCCCTGACGGGCGGGACGTGGAAAGATGACACGGAGATCACCGGCATCAGCTACGACACCCGCACCATAGCGCCGGGGAATCTCTTCGCGGCCCTACCGGGCTACAAGGCCGACGGTCAGGACTTCATCACCGAGGCGTTGGAAAAGGGAGCATCGGCGGTCCTCTGCCGCTGTGCCCCGAGTGTTCCCGGTCCTTGGCTGGTGACGGAGGACCCTAGGGCCACCCTGGCCCTGATCTCCGCCAACTGGTTCGGCCATCCGGCGGAAAAGCTCACCTGTGTGGCTGTCACCGGCACCAACGGCAAGACCACCACCACCTATCTCCTGAAGGCGGTGCTGGAGAGTGCGCTGGGAGCCAAGGTGGGCCTCATCGGCACCAACCAGAACCTGATCGGGGACCGTGTGCTCCCCGCCAGCCGCACCACCCCGGAGTCCTATGAGCTCCAGGCCCTGCTCCGGGCCATGGTGGGAGCCGGCTGTACCCATGTGGTGATGGAGGCCTCCTCCATCGCTCTGGACCAGCGGCGGACCTTCGGTATCCGCTTCGCCGCCGGGATCTTCACCAACCTCACTGAGGACCATTTGGACTACCACAGTACCATGGAGGCCTACCGGGACGCAAAGGGCCTGCTCTTCAACCAGACCGATCTGGCCGTCCTCAACCTGGACGACGAGGCGGGGAGATGGTACGCCGAACACGTTTCCTGTCCCGTTTTCACCTACTCCGAGCGGAGGGACCTGGCCGACCTGGTGGCCAAGAACCTGCGGCTCTATCCCAGCCATGTGGAGTTCGACGCGGTGGCCCGGAATACCATCGGCCGGGTCTTCCTGCCCATCCCCGGCGGATTTTCCATCTATAACGCCCTGGGCGTTATCGCCTGCGCCCTGAATCTGGGCATCGGCATGGAGCGGATCGTCACCGCCCTCCGGTCGGCCCCGGGTGTCAAGGGCCGGGTGGAGGTGGTGCCGGTACCGGCGGCCTACACCGTTATCATCGACTACGCCCACACTCCGGATGCCTTGGAGAACATCCTCACCACCGTCCGGGACCTCACCGACCGGCGGGTGCTGTGCCTCTTCGGCTGCGGCGGCGACCGGGACCGGACCAAGCGGCCGGTGATGGGGGCCATCGCGGCGGATCTGGCCGACCTGGTGGTGGTGACCTCTGACAACCCGCGCACCGAGGAGCCGGAGGCCATCATCGGCGACATTCTCCGGGGTATGGATGGAACGGCCACCCCGGTGGTGGTGGAGCCCGACCGGGTGGAGGCCATCCATAAAGTCCTCACCCTGGCTGGTACCGGCGACGTGGTGGTGCTGGCGGGGAAGGGGCACGAGACCTACCAGGAGGTAGGGGAAGAGCGCCGCCACCTGGATGAACGGGAAGTGGTGGCTCAGCACTTCGCCCGGCGGACGACATTTGGAAAAAAAGAGGCCTGATGTCCACAATCTGTGGATTTCTCCGATTGTGGTTTCCAGTGGGCCGTGATATAATCCCCTTTCGGGACTTTCCCCAGGAGGTTGAAAATATGAGAATTTTAATTGCCGCGCTTTGTTCCTTTGTGTTGTCGGCTGTGGCCGGCAAGTTCCTCATCCCCGTACTGCGCCGGATGAAGGCAGGCCAGTCCATCAAGGAGGACGGCCCCACCTGGCACATGTCCAAACAGGGGACCCCCACCATGGGCGGACTGATGTTCATCTTTGGAATCCTGGTCACCATTATCCTCATCGGCTGGCCCGACCTGCTCCGGGGGGATTTTCGGGCCCTCTTTGTCTTCTGCTTCGCCCTGGTCTTCGGTGTCATCGGCTACCTGGACGACTATGAAAAGGTAAAGAAGCGGGAGAACACCGGTCTCACTGCCGGTCCCAAATTCTTGCTCCAACTGGCTGCCGCCATCGCCTTCACCGCCCTGCTGCGGTATTTCGGCTACCTGGCCCCCCACCTCTATATCCCTTTCCTCCAGATCACCATTGAGCTGCCCTGGGTGGTCTATATGGTCTTTGCCGCCTTCGTCATGGTGGGCACCGTCAACGCCGTCAACATCACCGACGGTGTGGACGGCCTGAGCTCCAGCGTCACCCTGCCCGTGGCAGCCTTCTTCTCCGCTGTGGCCTGGTATTGGGGTGTGGCCGACCTGGGCGTCTTCGGCGGCGCCCTCTTTGGCGGTCTGTGCGCCTTCCTCATCTACAACCACTATCCCGCCAAGGTCTTTATGGGCGACACCGGCTCCCTCTTCCTGGGCGGCGCCGTGTGCGGCCTGGCCTTTGCCTTCGACATGCCCCTGGTCCTCATCCTGGTGGGCATCGTCTACATCGCCGAGACCCTCTCCGATATCATCCAGGTGGTCTACTTCAAGGTCACCCACGGCAAGCGCATCTTTAAGATGGCTCCCCTCCACCACCATTTTGAGATGTGCGGGTGGAGCGAGAAGAAGGTGGTGGCCGTCTTTGCCCTGGTGTCCCTGATCTTCTGCGCCCTGGCCTTTGTGGGTGTGATGGACCGGTACGCCGCTTTCCTGGATGCAAATCTTTTCTAAAATCCTCAATTTTCCCTGAAAGGCAGGAGATCCCATGGCCCGAAAACTCAAACGTGACCTCACCGTGGAGGAGCAGCTGGCACGGGGACCACTGGACCTGCCCTTTCTCATGCTGGTGCTGCTGCTCACCGCCATCGGCGTCATCATGATGTTCTCGGCCTCCTATGCCGACGCTCTCTACAACATGGATGACCCCACCTATTATTTTATGCGTCAGGGTCTCTTTGCCATCGGCGGCGTGGTCATCATGTATGTCATAAGCAAGATCAACTACCAGACCCTGCGGTGGCTCTCCGTCTTCGCCCTGGTTGGGTCCATCATCCTGCTCATCATGGTGAAGATCCCCGGTATCGGCGCCAGCGGCGGCGGCGCCAACCGCTGGATCCGTGCCATCGGTCCTCTGCCCCGGTGGCAGCCCTCCGAGGCCGCCAAGCTGGGTGTCATCCTCTACTTCTCCGCACGGCTCTCCAAGCGAAATACGGAGAAGAAGCGCCATTTCGACAAGCGGACTTATTCCGGTCACTTTTTGGAGCTGCTGGACCGCATCGGTTTTCTGGAGCTGGTGCCCTACGGCGTGGTACTGCTCATCATCGCCGGATTGCTGCTCCTCCAGCCCCATCTGTCGGCTACCATCCTCATTCTGGCCATCGGAGCCTCCATCCTTTTTGCCGCTGGCATCAAACTGGGCTGGTTCGTGGCAGGCGGTGCCTTTATGACAGCTGCTTTGTGGCTGGTCATCAACACCACCGACTATATGGCCGACCGTATCGCCATCTGGCAGAACCCCTGGACTGATACCCAGGGAGACGGCTACCAGATCGTCCAGTCCCTCTACGCCATCGGCTCCGGAGGGTTGCTGGGCCTTGGACTTGGGAACTCAAGACAAAAATTCCTCTATCTGCCCGAGCTGCAAAACGACTATGTGTTCCCCATCGTGTGTGAGGAGCTGGGCTTTATCGGTGCGGCTATGATCCTCCTCCTCTTCGCCCTGCTCATTATCCGGGGTTATTGGCTGGCCCTCCACGCCCGGGATCGGTTCGGTGCCCTCCTCATTGTGGGCATCACCACACAGGTGGCCGTTCAGGTCTTTTTGAACATCGGCGTGGTTACCAATCTCATTCCCCCCACTGGCATCTCCCTGCCGTTCTTCAGCTACGGCGGCACCGCCCTGGTGATCCAGCTGGTGGAGATGGGCATCGTCCTCAGCGTATCCAGACAGATCCCGGCTCCCAAAGCCGGATGAGAAGGTGTTGAAGTGAAGATCCTTTTTACCTGCGGCGGAACCGCCGGCCACATCAATCCGGCTATCGCCCTGGCCCGGCTCTTTCAGGCCCGGCATCAGGACTGCCAGGTCCTCTTCGCCGGGGCAGACAACGGCATGGAGCGGACCTTGGTGCCCCACGAGGGCTATGAGCTGCGCACCGTCCATGTGAATACCATCCACCGGGCATGGAAGTGGAAGGACATCAAGCACAATATCATGACGGTGGTCACCCTGCCTCAGGCCCGGCGGCAGGCCAGGGCCATCCTGGATGAATTTAAGCCCGACCTGGTGGTGGGCACCGGCGGCTACGCCTCCTACCCCGTGGTGAAGGAGGCCGCCCGACGGGGCATCCCTACCGCTGTCCATGAGTCCAACGCTGTGCCCGGCCTCACCACCAAACTGCTGTCCAAGGTGGTGGACCGGGTCATGGTGGGTTTTGAGGACTCTAGAAAACACTATCCCCACCCGGAGCGTGTGGTGGTCACCGGCACGCCGGTGCGCCGGGATTTCTTCGACCACACCCGGAAGGAGGCGCGGCAGGCCCTGGGGCTGGACGATGACCGTCCTCTGGTGCTCTCCTACTGGGGGAGCCTGGGGGCCGACGTCATGAACCGGTATATGGTCGACTTCTTCCAGGCGGAGGCGGCGGAGAGTTTTCCCTTTCACCACGTCCACGGCGCCGGGCGGAACTATAAGAGTCTCACCGCCGCCCTCAAAGAGCGGGGGGTGGACCTGACCGGCGGAGCGGAGGTACGGGAGTACATCTACGATATGCCCCTGGTCATGGCCGCCGCCGACCTGGTGGTGTGCCGTGCAGGTGCCTCCACCGTCTCGGAGCTCACCGCCATCGCCAAGCCCTGTGTGCTGGTGCCCTCCCCCAACGTGACCAATAACCATCAGGAGAAGAACGCCAGGGTGCTGGAGCACCACGGAGCGGCGGTGGTGCTGCTGGAGCCGGAGATCGACGGCGCCGCCCTCTACCGGGAGGTCAAGGAGCTGCTGGCCGACCCAGAGAAACGCTCCAACATGTCCAAGGCGCTGACCGAGCTTTCGGTCACCGACGCCGCCGAGGAGATCTATCAGACCCTGATGTCCCTCATGAAGCGGGGGGAGTAACGTCCTCTGCTGTCACCTGTCCGCCCAGACGCATAGTATGGCCTGAAACCATCAACATGCGGAGGGTGGACGGTCATGAGCATTTATCAAGTGGAAGGCGGCAGAACGCTGGAAGGGACGGCCATAGTCCACGGGGCCAAAAACAGCGTCCTGCCCATTCTGGCGGCGGCGGTGTTGTGCCCCGGCGTCAGTGTGGTACATAATTGCCCGGATCTCTCGGACGTGCGGGCATCCATAGCGATTTTGGAGCATTTGGGCTGCCGGGTGGAGCGCTCCGGCGACACGGTAACGGTGGACGCCTCGGGGCTTACCCGAAACGATGTGCCCGATGCCCTTATGCGGGAGATGCGCTCCTCGGTGATCTTTCTGGGAGCCATCCTGGCCCGCACCGGAGCGGCAGAGCTGAGTATGCCTGGAGGCTGTGAGCTGGGCCCCCGGCCCATCGACCTGCACCTGGCGGCTATCCGGGCCCTGGGGGCGGAGATCCGGGAGGAGGGGGGCGCACTCCACTGCGCCCTGCCGAAGTGCGGGCTCCGGGGCTGTCAGATCGATCTCTCCATCCCCAGTGTGGGGGCCACGGAAAACGCCATGCTCTGCGCCTGCGGAGCGGCGGGGACCACCGTCATCAACAACGCCGCCCGGGAGCCGGAGATTGTGGATCTCCAGGGCTTTCTGCGCGCTCTGGGGGCCGACGTCCGGGGGGCGGGGACCTCCACGGTCACTGTCACCGGCAGAAAGACACTTCACGGCGGTGAGCATACCGTCATGCCCGACAGGATTGTGGCGGCCACCCTGCTCTCAGCGGTGGCGGCCGCCGGGGGAGAGGCGGAGATCCTGGGCACCGACTACCGCCAGCTCTCCACTGTCACGGCTATCCTGACGGAGGCGGGCTGCCGGGTCCGCAGCGGGGAACAGCGGATTACCATCCGCCGGGACGGTCCCCTCCAGGGGGTGCGGCCCATCCGCACGGCCCCCTATCCGGGCTTTCCCACCGATGCCCAGCCGCCGGTGATGGCGGCTCTGTGCAGGAGCCGAGGGACCACCGTCTTTGTGGAAAACATGTTTGAAAGCCGCTACCGCCATGTGGATGAGCTCTGCCGCATGGGTGCCCGGATTCGGGTGGAGGGCCGGGTGGCTGTGGTGTGCGGTGTGGAGAGACTCCACGGAGCGCCGCTGCGGGCCGCCGACCTGCGGGGTGGTGCCGCGCTGGTGGTGGCCGCTTTGGGGGCGGAGGGTGTGAGCCGCATCGAGGGCCTGAGTCACATCGACCGGGGTTACCACGGCCTGGAGGAGACGCTGCGGGGTATGGGCGCCCAGATCCGCCGTCTGGAGGACGGCGGGGGAGGCTTGCCCAACTTGTAAGGATTTCTTAACGATTTCCTTACCTTTGTATGGTATACTGACCCAACAAGGAAGAAAGAGAACGAATCCGGAGGCGTACCCATGGCATCACGGCGTTCCAATAAAAGAAAACAGCGAAACCGGGGACGCTTCGGTTTCCTCTATAAATTGCTCTCTCTCATCATCATCCTGGTGGTGATTGCTGCTGGCTGCGTGGTCTTTTTCCGTGTGGAGGAGATCACCGTCACCGGCGTGAGCCGGTACACAGCACAGGAGATCATCGACGCCTCCGGGGTGGAGACGGGGGATAACCTTTTCCTGGTGGGTGGGTCGCGGACGGCCCAGAAGATCTATTCCACCCTCCCCTATGTGGATGAGGTGAACATCCGCCACGCCCTGCCCGACGGACTGGTCATCAACGTCACAGAGCGTACCCCGGCCGCCGTCATTCAAGGGGATGAGGGCTGGTGGATCATAGACGCCAAGGGTAAGATTCTGGAGCAGGTCTCCAAGCCGGAGCAGGCGGGTGTGGCGGAGGTCTCCGGACTCACCGCCCTGCTCCCCGCTGTGGGGACCACTCTGGCGGTGGAGGATGCCGAGAGCCTCAAGCTGGAGAGCCTGATGGACCTGCTCTATGCTCTGGAACAGCGGGACATTCTGGGCGAGGTATCCTCCATCGACCTCACCTCCGCCGCTGAGATCTCCATGGTCTACGATGGGCGGCTTACGGTGAAGATGCGCATGAGCGACGATTTCATGTGGCAGACCCGGGTGCTCACCGAATCCCTGGCCCAGGGCATCATTCAGTCAAATGAGACAGGAGTGGTGGATCTCACCCTGGATCAACCCCGATTTATCCCGAAAACGGACGGAAGCTGACGGGGAAAGTGGAACGAAATCTTACGCAGGCTATTGACCTAACTGGGAAAGAGAGATACAATACAGTATATTGGAATCAGTCTGCATAGATTTACTATCACTAGTTGTTTACATAGGAGGAACGGGCATGGCTTTTGGATTGGATACAGGGCCTGAGAGTGTCGTCACCATTAAGGTCATTGGTGTGGGCGGCGGCGGCAGCAACGTTGTCAATCGCATGGTGCGCTCCGGCGTACAGGGCGTAGATTTTATCGCGGTCAATACGGACAAGCAGGCGCTGACCACTTCCAGCGCCACTTACAAGATCCAGATCGGTGAGAAGCTCACCGGTGGCCAGGGCGCCGGCTCCAATCCGGAGGTGGGCCGCAAGTCCGCCGAGGAGAGCCGCGGCCAGATTGCCAAGGCGCTGGAGGATGCGGACATGGTCTTCATCACCGCCGGTATGGGCGGCGGAACCGGTACCGGTGCGGCGCCCATCGTGGCCGACATCGCCAAGGAGGCCGGTCTGCTCACCGTGGGCGTGGTTACCAAGCCCTTCGCATTTGAGGGCCGCCGCCGCATGCTTCAGGCTGAGGCCGGCATCGAGGAGCTCCGGGGCAAGGTGGACTCCCTGGTCATCATCCCCAACGAGCGTCTGAAGTTTGCCACCGATCAGAAGATCACCTTCCAGAACGCCTTTGAAATTGCCGACGATGTGCTGCGCCAGGCGGTGCAGTCCATCTCCGACCTCATCAAGAACACCGGCTTCATCAACCTGGACTTCGCCGACGTCACCGCCGTCATGAAGGACGCCGGTATGGCTCACATGGGTGTGGGCCGTGCCGCCGGCAAGAACAAGGCCGAGGAGGCCGCCAAGATGGCCATTTCCAGCCCCCTGCTGGAGACCTCCATCAACGGCGCCCACGGCGTGCTGGTCAACGTCACCGGCTCCATGGACATCGGCCTGGAGGAGGTGGAGACTGCCGCCAACCTGGTGCAGCAGGCTGCCCACCCCGACGCCCTCATCATCTTCGGCGCTGCCTTCGACGAGGAACTGGAGGATGAGATTCGGGTCACCGTCATCTCTACCGGCTTTGAGGAGGGCGCTGGCGGGCTCTCCAACAATGTGTTCTCCAGCGGCCGTGATGCGGCCAGCAAGGAGCGGGCTGGAGGCGGCTCCAAGACACCGAGCGGAGCTAACGATCGTCCCGCGCTGGAGCCTCTTTCCGAGGAGCCGGAGGAGGACCCCTTCGTGGATATCTTCAAGATCTTCAACCGGGACAAGTAAAAAGTGGATCAGCAGGCCCGGAGCCGTAAGGTTCCGGGCCTTTTCCGTCGAAACTGCGCTGCTGCTGTCTGCGGCGGTATTTTGGCGGGAAAAGGATGGCATCAGCTCCAAAAAGGCTTGCAATCCGAGGGAAAGGGGCTTATAATAATACCTGCTGAATGAACCATAAAGTGGTTGATTCGTGGGCATACATCCCACAATTTGGAATAAAAGTGCTTTTCCACAGTGGGAAAGACGATTCGTAAACCGAAGGAGTGATATGCGCCGTGAGCGGTGACCCTTTGAGTCGAAGACATCATGTACGTAGCACGGCGTATGGGCTCTGCGTCTGACCGATTTGGCCGGTGAGGACCGCACGCCTGATTCGCCGTTCAAGCCCGGGCGGGGAGACCCGCAGGGGCGGCAAAATGAGGCGGTGCGGGATTTTTATACCCATTTTCCCGTACCGGGAAAGGCGTGATACCAATGCTGACCATTCACAAGACCATCAACGGCCAAATGACCAAGCTTGACAAGGCGGAGGACGGCTGCTGGGTGAACCTCACCTACCCTACGGAGGATGAGATGTCCACCGTCACTGCGCTGCTGGGCATTGATCCTGGCTTTCTGAGAGCTGCACTGGATGAGGAGGAGACCTCCCGAATCGATACCGAGGACGGCCAGACCCTCATCATCATTGACCTCCCGGCTGTGGAGAAGGGGGACGCGGTGGTCTATTCCACCCTGCCTCTGGGCATTATTGTGGCGGAAAAGTGCATCATCACCGTCTGTTTGAAGGAGACGCCGATCATTCGGGATTTCCAGGACGGCCTGGTGAAGAACGCTGAGACCCAAAAGAAGACCAGCTTTATTCTCTATCTGCTGCTTCAGGTGGCCAAGCGCTTTCTCCAGTATCTGAAGCAGATCGACAAGATCTATAACTATATGGAGCGGCAGCTCTACAAGTCCCAGCGGAATAAGGAGCTCATCCAGCTCTTGGACCTGGAGAAATCCCTGGTCTACTTCAACACATCCCTAAAGGCCAATGAGGTGACGCTGGAGAAGATCCTCCGCGGCCGCATCATCACCCTCTACGAGGAGGACCACGACCTGCTGGAGGACGTGCTCATTGAGGTGCGTCAGGCCATCGAGATGGCCAACATTTACTCCTCCATCATCTCGGGCATGATGGACGCCTTTGCCAGCGTGATTTCCAACAACCTGAACGTCATCATGAAGGTATTGACCTCCATCACTATCCTGCTCACCATCCCCAATATCGTCTTTGGCTTCTATGGTATGAACATCAATGGCAGCGGGCTGCCCCTGGATCAGTTCTGGTGGGTGCCGCTGATCATCACCGGTATTATCATTGGTGTCATTGCCGTCATCCTGAAGAAGAAGGACCTGTTTTAAACCAGCGACCCCGGGCCATGTTTTTGGCCCGGGGTCCTGTGTTTTTTGGCCTGTTCCCGATACGCGAGACAGAATTCTCGGACGGTGGGGTGGCGTCGGGAGCCGATTCCATGGTACAATGGCGCCAAAGAAAGGGGGCGAGACCCAAATGGAACAGAGCTTTTCAGATCGATTGAAGCAGTACCGGCGGGATAAAAACCTGACCCAGCAGGAGCTGGCCGATATGCTGGGCGTAAGCAATAAGACGGTCTCACGTTGGGAGAGCGGTGGGGGATACCCAGACATCCCTCTGTTGGTGCCTCTGGCTCGTGCACTGGGGGTGACGGTGGACGACCTGCTGGATGGGGAGAAGCCCATCCGGTCCCTGAGCCGGGCCGACTGGCAGAGCTTGCTGTCCTTCGCCTTCGCTCTGGGCGGCGGCGTTCTCTTCTATCTGTTGGACCTCTTTATGCCCATGGTGCTGTGCTACTGTGCCTACCTGGGCTGTATGGCCTATGGCGTCTACCTGCAAAAGTATTACACCTACCACAGCCGATGGTTCCGGATCGCCAACGCCCTGATGTGCCTGGCGGTGAATTTCACCTTTGTGACCAAGACAGTTATCACCGCAGCGGCTTTGGTGCTGTTCGGTTCCTCTCAGGTCATGATGGCGGGTTCTGCCCAGTCGCTCCTGCTGAACGGAAGGGACGAGTGGATCCTGCTGGCGGCGCTGGTGGACCTGGTGTGTACCCTGCTCCTGACCGCCGTGATTCAGACCATGATCTATCACTGGAGCGGTGACGATCTCCGGCGGCTCCCACGGCTGGTGCTGGTGCGTCCACCCCTCCGGCGGCTGCTACCGGGGCTGGTACCCTGGCTGGCAGCGGCCTTCTGGCTCTTCTACGAGCGGACTGACCTGCCTGTGGCTCTCTATGAGGAGCAGGAATCGGCCTTCTGCCTCTGTCTGGTCATCCTAGCGGTGCTGGGCTCTCTGCCCCTGCTGGGCCGGGGACATCGCCGGTGGATTCCGGGCGTGTGGTGTATGACGGCCCTGTGCTGGGGAATGATCGGTCTCCGGGTATATAAAATTGCCTGGTCGCCGGTCACCCAGCGGATCATCCCCTATTCCACCACTCTGGGGAGCATCTATGAGCCCATGGGTCAGGCCTCCTGGGCCATGCCGGTGGCGGCGGCGGTGTTGTGCGCCCTATGGGTGCTTCTCCAGTGTGTTCGGTTCTCCAGCGAGGAGAAAAGAAAGTTTGTCCCTCCGGAAACGCCGCCGGAGGAAGCAGAAAAAGAGCACGACCCATCTGAATGATGGGTCGTGCTCTTTTTCTCAATGATGGCCAGCTCCGATGTGTTCTTCTGTGGGGTCATCGGAACGTGGGACGGTGAGGGTCTGCTTATCATCCAATCCAGGAATGAAGAGAAATTTGCGGACAAGGAAGAGGGCGGCAATGGCGGCCACCATCAGCAGATTTTCCGCAGGGGAGGTGTGCTCAATGACCATCTGGCGGGAGATGGCGAAGAGGAGGACCTCCACTACGGAACTCAGGTTGTGTCGGCTGAGCATCTTTAGAAACTCGATACCGATGACGACAGTAAAGGCGGTGGACAGGAACGACTGAAGGCCGTCCACATCACTGGGGTTTGTAGCCATAAGGCCCAACTGATGAAAGATGGTGACAAAGGAAAACAGGATCGCAAGGATCACCAGAACGCTGACCAGAATTTCCAGCAGCTGAGCGATGCGGTAGATGGTGTTTGGGATCTTGATCTTCAGATAGTACATGATGTCCACAGTTGAGTCCCTCCTGTCTGTCAGCGCAGGGCGGCCAGGAAGCCGTCCACGTCCTCGGGGGCGGTGGCGAAGCAGGCAACAAAGCGGATCACAGTATGGCCGGGCTCCTGGGCGGGGCACCAGTCCTCATAGGCACACAGGGTGTCCAGCTTGGCCTTGGTGGCGTTGTCCACCACAGCAAAGACCTGGTTGGTGGGGGAGTCCACCCACAGCTTCCAGCCCAGGGACTTCAGACCGGCCTGGAGACGGGTGGCCATGGCGTTGGCGTGGCGGGCCATCTCAAAATAGAGGCCGTCCTTCAGCAGGGCCTCAAACTGGACCCCCAGCAGCCAGCCCTTGGCCAGCACTGCGCCCAGCTGCTTTTTGATGCGGAAGAAGTCAGGCTGGAGGGCGGGGTTGGTAATGACCAGGGCCTCGCCCATAAGGGCGCCGTTCTTGGTACCGCCGATGTAGAAGGCATCGGTGAGCCGGGCCAGGTCGGGGAGGGTCAGGTCATTTTTGGAAGAGGTCAGGGCGCAGCCAAGCCGGGCGCCGTCCAGGAAGAGGAGCAGGTCATTGGCCCGGCAGTACTCGGAGAGGGCGGTGAGTTCGGCCTTGGTGTAGACCATGCCGCTCTCGGTGGCGTCGGCGATCTCCACCAGCCGGGGCTTGACCAGATGTACGTCCTTGTGCCGCTCCAGAATGGGGGCAATCTGCTCCGGGGTGATCTTGCCATCTGGACCGGTCTGTATCTGGAGGAGCTTGTGGCCGGTGGCCTCCACGGCACCCACCTCATGGCCGTTGATGTGGGCGGAGTCGGCGCAGATGACACCTTCCCAGGGCCGCAGGAAGGCGGCAATGGCGGTGAAGTTGGTCTGGGTGCCGCCGATGAGGAACTGTACCTCGGCCTGGGGGCACTGGCACAGGTCCCGGATCAGAGACTTGGCCCGGTCACAGTAGGCGTCATCGCCGTAGCCGATGTTGCCCTCCAGGTTGGTCTCGGCAAGAGCGGAGAGGACCTTGGGATGGGCGCCGAAGGAGTAGTCGTTGCGGAAGAGATACTGCTTCATCTTATATGACCTCCAAGTGCGGAATCAAAAACGGCGGGCGGCCTCTGGCCGTCCGCCGTTCGCTGCCGCTTAGAATTTGAAAGAATCCTTCAGGCTCACAGAGCGGTTGAAGACCAGATGGCCGGGCTTGGAGTCCTTGTTGTCCACGCAGAAATAGCCCTGGCGCAGGAACTGGAAGGAGGCGGGGGCCTGGGCATCGGCCAGGCAGCGCTCCACCTTGGCACCGCTGAGGACCTCCAGGGAGTTGGGGTTCAGGCAGTCCAGGAAGTTTTTGTCGCCGGCGTCGGGGTCGGCGTCGGAGAAGAGGTTGTCGTAGAGCCGGATCTCGGCGTCCACGGCGGTGGCGGCGTCCACCCAGTGGATGGTGGCGCCCTTCACCTTCCGGCCGTCGGCAGGGTCGCCGCCGCGGCTGTCGGGATCATAGGTGGCGTAGATCTCCACCACATTGCCGCTTTCATCCTTCTTGCAGCCGGTGCACTGGATCAGGTAGGCACCCTTCAGGCGGCACTCGGGGCCGTTGGGGTAGAGGCGCTTGTACTTGGGCACGGGGGTTTCGAGAAAGTCCTCGGCTTCCACATAGATCTCCCGGGAGAAGGTGACCTCACGGGTGCCATCCTCGGGCCGGTTGGGGTTGTTCTCCACGGTGAAGGTCTCGCTCTGGCCCTCGGGGTAGTTGGTGATGACCAGCTTCACGGGGCGGAGGACCGCCATCCGGCGCTGGGCCACGTCGTTGAGGTCCTCCCGGAGGCAGTGCTCCAGGAAGGCGAACTCCACGGTGGAGGCGGCCTTGCTCACGCCGTTGCGCTCGGAGAAGTTGCGGATGGAGCGGGGGGTGTAGCCCCGGCGGCGCAGGCCGCACAGGGTGGGCATCCGGGGGTCGTCCCAGCCGGAGACCCGGCCCTCCTCCACCAGCTGGCGGAGCTTACGCTTGGACATGACGGTGTAGTTGATGCCCAGGCGGGCGAATTCGATCTGACGGGGCTTGGCGGGGACGGGGCAGTTGGCGATGACCCAGTCGTAGAGGGGCCGGTGGTCCTCAAACTCCAGAGAGCACAGGGAGTGGGTGATCCCCTCCAGGGCGTCCTCGATGGGGTGGGCGAAGTCATACATGGGATAGATGCACCACTTGTCGCCCTGGCGGTGGTGGTGCATGTGATTGATGCGGTAGATAACAGGGTCCCGCATGTTGAAGTTGCCGCTGGTGAGGTCGATCTTGGCCCGGAGGGTGTACTTGCCGTTGGGGAACTCACCCGCCCG
This sequence comes from Intestinimonas timonensis, assembly GCF_900626145.1. Classification (GTDB taxonomy): domain Bacteria; phylum Bacillota; class Clostridia; order Oscillospirales; family Oscillospiraceae; genus Intestinimonas; species Intestinimonas aquisgranensis. The sequence continues at coordinate 292,252 of NZ_LR130817.1, forward strand.
CATCCGGGCAAAGAGGTCCAGGGACTCCTCGATGGGACGGTCCCGCCAGGGAGAACGGGCGGGGGTGTTGACGTCGCCCCGGTACTCCTTGAACTCCTCGGGGGTGAGCTCACAGACGTAGGCCAGACCCTTCTTGATGAGCTCTACGGCGTACTCGTACATCTTCTCAAAATAGTCGGAGGCATAGTAGAACCGGTCGCCCCAGTCATAGCCCAGCCAGTGGATGTCCTCCTGGATGGCCTCCACGTACTCCACATCCTCTTTGGTGGGGTTGGTGTCGTCCATACGCAGGTTGCACAGGCCGCCGTACTTCTCGGCGGTGCCGAAGTCAATGAAGATGGCCTTGGCGTGGCCGATGTGCAGGTAGCCGTTGGGCTCCGGGGGGAAACGGGTGTGGACGGTCATGCCTTGGAACTGCCCACCCTGCCCCAGGTCCTCGTCAATAAAATCATGGATGAAGTTTTGGGTCATCACGGGAGTCTTGGCTCCGGTGGCGGACTTGTGTTCCTCGGTCATGGTTTTGTCACTCCTTTAGTTTTCATGCAATTCTATATTTTACCCTGCCCTCGTCAAAAAAGCAACGGATTTCTCATAAAAAACAGGCGTGCCCTCTGTACAGCGGACACGCCTGAGAGAGACACAGAGAAAGGGACTCAGCCCAGGGTGCTCTCGTTGGTCTGGGGATTGAGGATGGTGATGCGGCCCTCCAGCGCGGGGGCGATGGTGCCCTGCTCCTTGATGTACTCGCTCACCACGGTGCGGTAGTAATCGTTGGTGCGGTAGACCAGCTTGCAGCCGGGCAGCTCCTGAACGGCCATCTCGCCGTTCCCGTCGCCGCCGTCCTCCGGGTTGAGGACGTTGAACATGGTGTAGCCGTCGCCGCCGCCGCACATGAAGTCGTTGCAGGCCAGGGTGTACCAGCCGTCCATATCCAGGGGAGTGCCGTCAGGCAGGGTGACGGAGACGATGCGCTCTCCGGCGGGCTTGGAGCCGTCAAAGGTGTAGTGGATGCCGGAGACCTGGGGGAACTGGCCGTAGGTGTCGGGATAGCCGCTGACGCCGTTCTCCAGGGCGTCCCACACGGTCTGGCCGGTGACCTCCACCAGAGTGACCTTGTTGTCGAAGGGCAGCATGGCAAAGATGTCGCCCACGGTCACGTCTCCTGCGGTGAGACCGGCCCGGATGCCGCCGCCGTTCTGGATGGCGATGTCGGCGTCACAGTAGTCCCGCAGGGCGTCGGCGGCCAGGTTGCCCAGGGGGCTCTCCTGGGTGCGGACCAGGGGGCTGGACCAGGCGATGTCGGAGGCACACTGGCCGATGACCTCCTCCATCTGGGCGTCCAGATCGGCCTGATAACCGGCGATGATCTCGTTGACAGCCTCCACCTCAGGCACGTCGGAGGAGAGAATGATCTGGTTGAAGGTGTAGCCCAGCACCTGACCATCCTTCACGTTCAGGTTGGTCTGGTTGACGCAGGTGCCCACGCCGCCGGGATTGACCACCACGGTGTCCTCAATGTTCAGAGGACGGCCAAAAATGTCGTTGCCGCCGCCGATCTCCATGTCGATGCCGTCGATCTTGGTGGGGACGTCGTTGTTGGCGCCGTGGAGGTGAGAGAGCAGGATGACCACGTCGGACTCAGCGTCGGCCTTTGCCACCACGTCCTGGCCCACCTCCCACTGGTCGTGGAACTCGATGTCCTGGGTGTTGGAGAAGTGGGTGGTGGCCTTGCTGCCGTCGTCGGTCAGACCCACAATGGCCACGTCCACGCCGCCCACCTCCTTGACGATGTAGGGGGCGAACTGCTCAGGAAAGGAGCCGTCCTTCCAGTAGGTGTTGGCAGAGAGCATGGCGTACTCCGCACGCTCGGCCAGGGAGAGAAGGTTTTCAAAGGAGTAATCGAAATCATGGTTGCCCAGCACAGTGGCGTCATAGCCCTGGGCGTTCATCACGTCCACGCTGGACTGGCCCAGGGAGATGTTGGCCAGGTCGGTGTTGTAGGGGGAGTCGCCACCGTCCAGGATCAGGGTGTTGGGGTTGCGGCGCTCGGCCTCCTGGAAGAGCCAGGCCGCCTTGGCGGAGCCGCCCACCTCGATGGCGGAGCCGGAGGGGGTGTGGGGGGTCATGTGGCCGTGGATGTCGGAGGTGGACATGGTGGTGATGATGGTGAGGTCACGGGTGGCGGTGTCCAGCAGCAGGGCGGCTTCGCCGCGGGTCATCACGGTGTCGTCCAGGGTGAGTTCCTCGGGCAGCAGACCGTCGCTCTGGCCCTGGGCCAGGAAGTCCATGTCCTTGTCCGCGCCGTAGATGGCCTTCATTACGGCCAGGGCAAACTCACTGCGGGTCATGGTTTTGTCGCCCTGGAAGGAGCCGTCGATCTGGTCCATCAGCTGGGCCTCCAGCACGGTGTTGGCCACGGTCTCGGCCCAGGTGCCCACGGCGTCGGGGGCGGCGGGCATCAGGACGGCGTCCAGCGTGGCCACGGTGGTGGAGGTGGAGTAGAACTGCTTGGTCAGAGGCTCAGGTATGGAGCCGTCCTCGTTGGCCTGGGGAGCGGGTGCCTCCATGGAGAACACGGGGACCAGGTAGAAGGCCTCGTAGAGCAGGGAGGCGGCGGCAGACCGGGTCAGGGGGTCCTCCGCCCGGTAGGAGCCGGTGCCGTCACCCTTGATCACACCCCGGTCGGTCAGGGCTTGGATGCTCTCGGCATAGGGAACAGCAGGTTCAGCGGCAGCGACGGGCGCGGCCAGGGAGACGCTCAGGGCCATGGCAAGAGACATCGGAAGGATACGCTTGCGCAGGTGTTGCATGTGGATACTCCTCTCTATTAAATTGCCGTTCCATTATATCATAATTCTGGAGGAAGGCGCAGTAAAATTCCAAATAAACACGTAAAAAGCCAGTAAAAGAAAAAAGAGGCAGGGGGAGAAAAATTTTTTGAAAAGGAGTTGACAAATTAGAATATTCGAATATAATAATATTAGAACAAGCGAATGAGGTGAGGACCATGGAGGACAGCAAGGTGCTGTACCAGGAGAAGACGGAGCTGCTCAAGGCCCTCTCCCACCCGCTGCGGCTCCAGATTGTACGGGGGCTGCTGGTGGGCGGCTGCCGAAACGTGCGCTGTATGGAGGAGGGGACGGGCCAGAGCCAGTCCACCATCTCCCAGCATCTGATGCGCCTGAAGGCGGCCGGAGTGGTGAAATGTCAGCGATCCGGAAATGAAATGTACTACGAAGTGGCCGATCCGGGCGCCGCTGCCGTGGTGGCGGCCCTGTTCGGAGATGAAGCGGGGGATTACAGCTGCCCCTGTGCCGGACTTCAAAGCGAGGAGGGGTGACCGTTGCCTTATGATATTGCCGTGGTAGGCGGGGGTCCTGCTGGACTCAGCGCCGCTATCAATGCCCGTGCCCGTGGCAAGTCGGTGGTAGTGGTGGGCAATGACTACCGGGAGAGCCCCCTCTATCGGGCCGAGCGTGTGGACAACTATCTGGGTATGCCGGGCCAAACCGGCGCGGAGCTGATGGAGGCCTACCGGCGCCATGCCGAGGCCATGGAAGTGGATTTCTGTGCCGGACGGGTACTGAATATCATGCAGATGGAAGGCACATGCTACCTGAGCATCGGCAGTGAGATGGAGATGGCCAAGGCCGTGGTCCTGGCCACCGGAGTGGTCCGGGGGAAGAAGCTGCCCGGTGAGGCTCGATACTTGGGCCAGGGCGTGAGCTACTGCGCGACCTGTGACGGTATGCTCTACCGGGGCAAGCCGGTGGTGGTGGTGGGCATGGCCCCCGACGCACCGGAGGAGGCCAACTTCCTCCAGGGCATCGGCTGCCAGGTGACCTATGTCTCAGCCCACGCTCCCAAAAACCTGATCCCCGCCATCCCCCATATGAAGAGCGGAAAGCTGGAAATCGTAGGGGAGGAGACGGTGACTGCCCTTCGGGTGAACGACACCGAACTCCCCGCCCAGTGTGTCTTCCTCCTCCGCAGCGCCATGCCACCCACGGACCTGCTCCCCGACCTGGCGTTGGAGGACGGGTACATCACGGTGGACCGGCAGATGAGGACCAACCTGCCCGGCATCTATGCCGCCGGTGACTGTACCGGGCTGCCCCTTCAGCTCTCCAAAGCGGTGGGTGAGGGACTGGTAGCCGGTCAGGCCGCCGCCGAATATGTGGATCAACTGTCCAACAGCTAACATACTATTTTACTGATAAAAAGGAGAATGAATCATGTCTGTTCTGCATCTCAATGAGTCTGAATTCAACGCTAAGATCCCTGCTTCCTCCCTGGCCATGGTGGACTTCTGGGCCACCTGGTGCGGCCCCTGCAAGATGCTGGCCCCTGCCATCGAGAGCATTGGCGGCAAGTACGGTGACAAGGCTGTCATCGCCAAGGTGGACGTGGACGCCAACCCCGGCCTGGCCGCCAAGTACGGTGTGATGAGCATCCCCACCGTCATCTTCTTCAAGGATGGCAAGGAGATCGATCGGAAGGTGGGAGTCCAGCCCGCTGATGTCTACACCAAGACCCTGGACGCCAACCTGTAAGCAAAAAGCGAAAAACCGGAGGTCCCGCAGCGGCGGGATCTCCGGTTTTTTATCTTTCCTTTTCCATGATGAAATTGGGGAGAAGGATGCCATGGCGTTCCACCTGCTGTGCCTTTACGGCCCGGTAACCACGTTTTTCAAAAAAAGGGCGGGCGGTGAGAGAGGCGTGGGTGGTGAAGCAAGGAGCACCACATGCAGTCTCCAAGGTATCGCACAGAGCGGTGGCGATTCCCCGGCCTTGGTGGTCCTTATGGATATAAAGACGGTCCAGATAGCCGTCCGACGCCATGTCGGCAAAGCCCAAAATGATACCATCTTCCTCCGCCACCAAGGTATGGTGAGCGATAAAGGAGGCATCCCAGGCGGCCAGATCTACTGTTCCTGTTGCCCAGGCATCCACCTGAGCCTGCGTGTAGTCCCGCCGGTTTACCGTATGCACCGTTTCATAGAAAAGCTGTGCCAAGGTGGGGCAGTCCCGGCTCTCATAGTCCCGCAAAAACATGACGCTCTCTCCTCAGTGCTGCTTGGCCTCCAGCATGGACCATACCTCGACCCGGTTGCAGCGGTAGTCGCCGTCGCCGCTGCGGCGGTAGGAGCCCCGGAAGGGATCGCTGCCTAAATAGATGGGGAGCTGGTCACGCTCTCCCTGGGGGACCTGGATGACCACCACACTGCCGTCGTCGGTACCAGCCACCCAGATGTCCTCCGGCCGCAGGATGTTGGCGCTGACCACGGTGGGGTCATTGACCTTCTCCCAGAACTCCTGGACCATCTCGTGGGGTTCCAGCAGGCCCTGGACCCGCAGGCTGTGATCAGGCAGCTCCTCGACGCCCAGCAAAATGATGCCGCCGACGCTGTTGGCAAAGGCGGAATAAGTCTCCCAGATGCTGTGGGGCAGACCTCCGGTGGCCAGCTTGGCCTCCAGGCGGTTACCCTCCCGGTACTGCTCCATATGGTTGAGATCCAGCATGGTGGCATCCTCCTTTGCTCTGTTGGCACCATTATATCTGATTTGAGCTGTTCTGTGAAGTCACTTCATCACCGACGCCACCCGGTTCAGGATGCGGGCGTGGGTCTGGTCCAGTAAGTGGGTGTAGATCCGTCCGGTGGTGGAAGGGGTGGAGTGGCCAAGAGCTTTGCCGATGTCGAAGAGGGGGGCGCCCTGAGCCGAGGCCACGGTGGCAAAGGTGTGCCGCAGACCGTGCAGGGTGATTTTGGGCATGTTATTGCGGCGGATGAATCGCGTGAAGGCTAGGCTCACTGCGTTGGGGGCGTAGGGCTCTCCATGCCGGTCCAACAGCACCATGCCGGTGTCGTCCCAGTCGCGGTCGGCCCGGATACAGGCCTGCTGCTGCCGCTGCTGCTCCCGCAAAAGCAGAGCATACAGGTCATCGGATAGATAGAGGGTGCGGGTGGAGGAGCGGGTCTTGGTCGTTTTCTGTATGATGGAAGCTCCGGCGGAGGTCCGCGCCTCTTTGATGCGCACCACCCGATTGGCGAAGTCTACGTTGAGCCAGCGCAGGCCGCAGATCTCCTCACGGCGCAGTCCCAAGCCGGCGGCCAGCTTGACCACCAGTTCCAGCCAGGTCCCCTCTGTGAGCAGACAGAGTCTCCGCAAGTCATCCGGGCCGTAGAATTTGGCCTCAAAGGGGATCATACGAGGCGGCTCCACACGCTCCGTCGGACAGCGGGCCAGGATATCCTGCTTGACTGCCATGCGCAGAGAGGCGGAGAGCAGGTCGTGATGCCGCCGCACAGTATTTGGAGAAAGCCCCTTTTGCTTCATGAGCATGGTGTAATATTTTTGGATATCCTGCGGCGAGAGTTTTTGGAGGAGAATATCACCCAGAGCGGGTGAAAGGTGGTTGTCAATGATCTTGCGGTAGCCGTATAGTGTGGTCTCGGCGCGGTTCGGACGGATGACCTCTTCCATCCAGTATTCCAGCCACTGGTCCAGAGTGATTGCCCGGGGCAGGACCTGACGGGAGAGGTCCCGCTCTGTCTCAAATTGACGGAGTGCTTTTCTGGCCTGGGCCAGACTGACAAAGGTGTGATAGGTACGGACGCGTCGTCCATCCTCATCCAGGCCGTAGTCCATATTGACATAATAGAGCTGACGGACGCTGTCGTAGGAGATGTTACGCTCAATGCTCTTCCTTGACATAATGACCCCTCTTTTCCAAAAATTTGAGGAATCCAGTCTAGCATATCGAGAAACAAAAAAGTAGCATATGGATCAAAAAACGCATAAAAACACCCTGATGCAGCACTGATCATGCTATATCAGGGTGTTTTTACAACATTTAACAAAAAGAAACCGGTCTAAATACAGGCTACGTGCTCAGCAATTCTGATCCCATCTGCGGCTGCGGACATGATGCCGCCCGCATAGCCGGCTCCCTCCCCGCAGGGGTAGAGACCGGTAAGAGAAGACATGCCGTTGCCGTCGCGCAGGATACGGACCGGGGAGGAAGAGCGGGTCTCCACACCGGTGAGCACGGCATCGGGACAGGCGAAGCCGTGGACCTTTCGGTCCAGAAGGGGGATGGCGGCCCGGAGACTGCCGATGACGTAAGGGGGCAGACAGGGGTCCAGAGCGGTCCAGGTGACGCCGGGCCGATAGGTGGGAGAGATGGCGCCGGCGCCGGTGGAGGAGCGGCTCGCCAACAGATCACCCACCAGCTGTGCAGGGGCGGAGAAAGGGGTGGAGCCACCTGACGTGCCCAGTGTCCAGGCGGCGTGCTCCCAGGTCTCCTGGAAGCGAACACCGGCCAGCGGGTCGGTACCGGGGAAGTCCTCAGGCCCTACGCCCACCAGCAGTCCGCCGTTGATGTTGACGCCTGCCCGGTCACGGTAGCTCATGCCGTTGGTGACCACCTGGCCGGGGGCGGAGGCGGCGGCCACCACCTGACCGCCGGGACAGACACAGAAGGAGAAGACAGAGCGGCCGCTAGGCAGATGGCAGGCCAATTTGTAGTCGGAGCGGGGGAGGGCTTGCCAGGCGGGACCGTATTGGGCTTCGGAAAGGGCGGCCTGAGCATGCTCGATGCGGACCCCGATGGCGAAGGCCTTCTGCTCCATGGGAACGCCCAGGTCATGGAGCATGGTGAAGGTGTCACGGGCGGAGTGGCCGGGGGCCAGAACGAGGGTATGGCAGGGGAGCGTATAAGGACCCTCAGGCCCTTCCACCGTGAGGCCGCAGACCCGCCCATCCCGGGTTTGGATGGCATCCAGCCGATGTTCAAAACGGATGTCACAGCCCAGCGCCTGGAGCTCCAGCCGAATGGATTTTACCACCTGCCGAAGTACATCGGTGCCCACGTGGGGCTTGTGGGAATAACGCACATCCTCCGGCGCGCCGTGCTCGATCAAAACGTCCATGACGGCAGACAGGCGGGGATCGTGCGTGCCGGTGGTCAGCTTGCCATCGGAGAAGGTGCCTGCGCCGCCCTCACCGAACTGGACGTTGGAGCGGGGGTCCAGACTGCCGGTGGACCAGAAGGCTTCCACGTTGGCAGTGCGGGTATCTACGTCGCGGCCACGCTCCAGTACAATAGAGGGAATTCCGGCCCTGGCCAGAAAGAGAGCGGCGAAGAGCCCAGCAGGACCCATGCCAACCACCACCGGCGTAAGCGCAGGCTTGTGGACGGGGGTTGGGAAACGGTAGGGCTGTGGGACGTGAAGGGTCACGTTTCGGTCGTTGGCCCGCCGGACCAGGGTGGCCTCATCGGCGGCGTCCACATCCACGGTGTAGACATAGTGGACATCCTGCTTTTTTCGGGCGTCAATGGACTGACGGACCGGCGTAAAGGTCCGGATGTCGTCGGAACGGATGCCCAGACGCTTGGCAGCCTTCTTCCGCAGATCAGAAAGGTCCTTGCCAATGGGCAAAGACAGATTGGAAATTCGTATCATATTCGTATCACCTGGGATAGAGTCTACCATAAAACAGCGAAGATTTCTATGATATTTCAGAGGAAAGACAACAAAAGAGGCCGCCACTCTGTTTGAACAGCTCCAGTAAAACCGGACAATAGACAAAAGGCCCCCTAATGTAGGAAAATAAAGCTACATTAGGGGGTCTTGCTATGTCCGGAAAAAAAGGGATGAAAAAGTATCCGGTAGGGATACGAGAAGAAGTGGTGTCACGAATCCGTGGAGGAGAAAGCCAGCGTGCTTTATGTCGGGAGTATGGGATCAGCCGGTGGGCTATTCAGTGCTGGCTAAAGGAGCCTGTCCTTCCAAAAGCGCGGGGGCGTAAACCCGCAAAAACACTGGCGGAGTACAAGTATGAGAACAAACGGCTAAAGATGGAAAACGAGCTGTTGCGGGATTTTCTGCGCTCCACAGGAAGGAAGTGAGGCCAAGGGCAAAATACGCAGTAATCTACCGGCACAGAAACGAATATCCGGTAACCGTTATGTGTCGCTTCTTTCAGGTATCCCGCAGCGGATACTATGATTTCGTCCATCGTTTGGGCAGGCCGGAGAAAGACGCGGCCCTTGCAGAAATCATCGCGGAACAGCGAGAGCGCAGCTTTCGTACGTATGGCTACCGCAGAATGTGGCTGGTGCTGAAGAAGCGAGGCATCCACCGTAATCCCAAGACCATCCTGCGTATCATGGAGAAATATGGTTTGCTTGCGGAGATCCGGAGACGCAGAAAATGGCAGCAGATGGGGCAGCAAGTCCACAAGTACAAGAATCTGCTGAATAGGGAGTTTTATGCGAACAGGCCCAACAGCAAATGGGTGACGGACATCTCCTACATCCACACCAAGCAGGGCGTATTGTACCTGTCCATGATCCGGGACCTTTACGACAACAGCATTGTTGCCTACAAGACCGGCACAAAGCAGACAGTCAACCTGGTGCTGGACACCATTCGCCTGGCCATGCGCAAGGAGAAAAAGAGGGCCGCTGCGGAGTTGCAGCTCCACAGCGACCAGGGGTTCCAGTACACCTCGCAAGCATACTTCGACCTGACAAAATCTTATGGCATTACGCCTTCCATGTCAAGACGCGGAAACTGTTACGACAACGCTATGGCGGAAAATTTCTTTTCCATCCTCAAGACAGAGTGTATCTACCGCCATAAACCGGCCTCATTCTGTGAGGCCAATGAGATGATTGACCGCTATATCAATTTTTACAACCACGAGCGCATCCAGCTAAAAACTGGAGTGGCGCCGCTCACGCTGCGCCACTCTGCTTAAAACTTCATATTTCCCTACATTGAGGCCTTTTTGTGCTGTCCGCACAATTTGGGGCGGTTCAGTTTGGAGTGGCGGCCTCTTGCACGGCTACTACCGTACCGCCTCGGGTGGCGGCCGGTAAGCCATATGATTTTTGGTGTCCCAGCGCCTCTTAGTAGCTCACACCCTGCCACAGCATGGCGTCCTCCGCCCCAAAACGCGGAGCGTTTTGGGGGCCCCATTTGACTTCACATCCTCGGGCGGAGTGAATGCGCCCTGCGGCAAAGAGGCTGGCCCACGCGGGCCAGCCCCCTTTGTACGGCGCTGATCGCGCCGCCCCGGCGGAGCCGGGGCCCCGGTGGCGGACGGTAAACAAAGTATGTGTCTTAAGTCAATACAGATGCGCTTAGTAGGAAATGCCCTGCCACAGCATGGCGTCCGCCACCTTGAGGAAACCGGCAATGTTGGCGCCGGCCACCAGGTTGCCGGGCATGCCGTACTCCTCGGCGGCCTTGGCGGCGTTGTGGTAGATGTTGGTCATGATGCCGTGGAGCTTCTCGTCGACCTCCTCGAAGGTCCAGCTCAGGCGCAGGGAGTTCTGGCTCATCTCCAGACCGGAGGTGGCCACACCGCCGGCGTTGGCGGCCTTGGCAGGCCCAAAGAGGATGCCGTTGGCCTGGAAGATGGTGACGGCCTCGGGGGTAGAGGGCATGTTGGCGCCCTCGGCGACGGCGAAGCAGCCGTTCTTCACCAGGGCCTGGGCGGAGGCGCCGTCCAGCTCATTCTGAGTGGCGCAGGGAAGGGCGATGTCGCAGGGGACGGTCCAGATACCGGAGCAGCCCTCCACGTACTTGGCGGAGGGGACATAGTCCAGATAGGTCTTGATCCGGGCCCGCTTGACCTCCTTGATCTCCTTGATGATCTTGTAGTCGATGCCGGCTTCATCCACGATGTAGCCGTTGGAGTCACTCATGGCGATGACCTTGCCGCCCAGCTGGGTAGCCTTCTGGTTGGCGTAGGTGGCCACGTTGCCGGAGCCGGAGATGACCACACGCTGACCGGCGAATCTCTTGCCGTTGGCCTTGAGCATCTCATCGGTGAAGTAGCACAGGCCGTAGCCGGTGGCCTCGGTGCGGGCCAGGGAGCCGCCGTAGGTCAGGCCCTTGCCGGTGAGCACGCCGGTGAATTCATTGCGCAGGCGCTTGTACTGGCCATACATGAAGCCGATCTCACGGGCGCCCACGCCGATGTCGCCGGCGGGCACGTCGGTGAACTGGCCGATGTGGCGCTGCAGCTCGGTCATGAAGGACTGGCAGAAACGCATGACCTCGGCATCGGACTTACCCTTGGGGTCGAAGTCGGAGCCGCCCTTGCCGCCGCCCATGGGCAGGCCGGTGAGGGAGTTTTTGAAGATTTGCTCAAAGCCCAGGAACTTGATGATGGACAGGTTTACGCTGGGGTGGAAGCGCAGACCGCCCTTGTAGGGGCCGATGGCAGAGTTGAACTGTACACGGAAGCCGCGGTTGACCTGCACGTTGCCGGCGTCGTCCACCCAGGGCACCCGGAACTGGATGACCCGCTCGGGCTCCACGATGCGCTGAAGGATGCCAGCTTTCTGGAGGTCAGGGCGCTTTTCCACCACGGGCTGGAGAGACTCCAGCACCTCGCCCACCGCCTGGAGGAACTCAGGCTGGTTGGGGTCCTTCTTCACTGCCGCGTCATATACGCTCTGCAAGTACTCGTTCTTGAATTCCATTTTCCAAAACCCCTTTGTTTTGACGGGTGGCCCCGCCTGATTTTGTAGCGCATCCGGAGAACACCTGCCCGTCCGGGGGGAACGCCGGAATTTGGAATGTATTATACTTCACCTAGATAAAGATTGCAAGAAAAAAATGAAAAGTTGCATGTCGAGTGCTGTGATTTTGGCAGGATACCGAAAATGGCGCCCTGGTGGGCGGGGCAATGATGCAAAATAAAAAAGATGGACCTCCAATCAAACGGAGGTCCATCTTTAAAGTGCTTGAAACGGGGAGGCTTACTTGCCGACAATAGCGGCAGTATCCTGGGCGATGACCAGCTCCTCGTTGGTGGGGATGAGGAGGGTGTGGACACGGGCGTCGGCAGCGGAGATGTCCTTCTCCTCGCCGCGGGTCTTGTTCTTCTCGGGGTCGATCTTGATGCCCATGAAGCCCAGGTTAGCCACGATCTGCTCACGCAGCTCGGGAGAGTTCTCACCCACGCCGGCGGTAAAGACCACGGCATCGATGCCGCCCATGGCGGCGGAGGCAGAGGCGATGCGCTTGGTGGTCTTGTAGCAGAACATATCCAGGGCCAGCTGAGCGCGCTTGTTGCCCTCAGCGGCGGCGGACTCGATGTCGCGGAAGTCGGAGGACACGCCGGAGACGCCCAGCACGCCGGACTTCTTGTTGAGGATGTTCATGACCTCCTCGATGGTCAGGTGGTGGGTCTCCATGAGGTACTCGATGATGGACACGTCGATGGAGCCGCAGCGGGTGCCCATGGGCAGGCCGTCCAGGGGGGTGAAGCCCATGGAGGTCTCGATGGACTTGCCGCCGTCAATGGCGCAGACGGAGGAGCCGTTGCCCAGGTGGCAGGTGACGATCTTCAGCTCCTCGATGGGCTTGCCCAGAATGTCGGCAGCACGGCGGGACACATACAGGTGAGAGGTGCCGTGGAAGCCGTAGCGGCGGACATGGTTCTCCTCATAGTACTCGTAGGGGATGGCATAGATGAAGGCGCGGGCGGGCATGGTCTGATGGAAGGCGGTGTCGAACACAGCCACCATGGGCACACCGGGCATGACCTTCTGGCAGGCCTTGATGCCGGTGATGTTGGCGGGGTTGTGCAGGGGGGCCAGGGGGATGCACTCCTCAATGGCGGCCATGACGTCGTCGTCGATGAGGACGGAGGAGGCGAACTTCTCGCCGCCGTGCACCACACGGTGGCCAACGGCGTCGATCTCGGACATGCTCTTGATCACGCCGTGCTCAGCGTTGGTCAGGGCGTCCAGCACAGACTGGATGGCCTCGGCGTGGGTGGGCATGGGAATCTCGAACTCATACTTGCCGTTGGTGGCGGGGACCTTGTGGGTCAGACGGCCGTCGATGCCGATGCGCTCGCACAGGCCCTTGGCCAGGACCTCCTGGGTCTGGGGGTCCATGAGCTGGTATTTCAGAGAAGAACTGCCGGCGTTGATGACGAGAACTTTCATTGTGTGATCCCGCTCCTTTGAGATGAAATATAATTGGCGGTCCTTGCGTATCTGCGCTCGTTCCGCTAAAATGACATTATAATTGTAGCCCATTCCACAGAAAAGAACAACCCATTCTTTCAGAAAAAGTCAAAAAATTTCCTTTCGGAGGTAGCACCAATGAACGTTGCGGGCATCATTGCTGAATACAATCCCTTTCACCGGGGACACGCCTGGCAAATTGACGAAACCAGACGGGCCCTGGGGGCGGACACGGCGGTGGTGTGTGCCATGAGCGGGCATTGGGTCCAGCGGGGGGAGTGCGCCGTCACCGACAAGTGGACCAGGGCGGCCATGGCCCTGCGAGGGGGCGCCGACCTCATCCTAGAACTGCCTACCCCCTGGGCCTGTGCCTCGGCGGAGACCTTTGCCCGGGGAGGTGTGGGGGTGCTGTCCGCCACAGGGGTGGTGGACACGCTGTCCTTCGGAAGTGAGTCGGGGGACCTGGGAGTGCTCAAAAGAGCGGCGGAATGTCTGGATTCGGAGGACTACCGGACTGCCCTCCGGGGCTTTTTGGACCAGGGCCTGCCCTTTGCGGTTTGCCGCCACCGGGCAGCAGAGGTGCTGCTGGGGGCGGAGGGTGCCGCCTGCCTGGAAAACCCAAACGACAACCTGGGTGTGGAGTACCTTCGGGCGCTGCCGCCGGAAATGAAGGCGCTGACGGTGAAACGGGTGGGCGCCCGCCACGACGGGGTGCCGGAGGAGGGGGTTGCCTCGGCCTCCACCCTTCGGGGCTGGCTCCGTCAGGGGAAGCTCGCCCGGGCGGAGGCCTACCTCACTGAGGCCTGGCAGGGGGACATCGCCTCCATGGAGTGGTGTGAGCGGTGGGCCCTGGCCCGGCTGAGGACTATGAGCCTGGCGGAGGCGGAGTCCCTCCCCGACAGCGGGGAGGGACTGGCCGCCCGGCTGCTGGCGGCGGGACAGCAGGCGGGGAGCCTGGAAGAGGTCTACGACCTCGCCAAGACCAAGCGGTATGCCCACGCCCGGGTGCGGCGGCTGGCGGCCTGGGCCATGCTGGGGCTGACCTCTGCCGACCGGCCGCCGGAGATCCCCTACCTCAAGGTCCTGGGCTTCACCGACCGGGGCCGGGAGGTGCTGCGGGAGATGGGGAAGAGGGCCAGTCTCCCCGTCATCACCAAGCCGGCCCACGCCAAGTCCCTGCCCGGAGCGGGGGGCAGGCTGGCCGAGCTGGAGGCCCGGTGCACCGACCTCTACGGACTGTGCTTTGCCGCGCCCTGGCCCGGGGGCATGGAGTGGCGGACAGGGCCGGTGGTGCTGTCCAAACAGAAAAATGATGGGGAAGAGGAGGGGACGATATGATCACACCGGTACTGGACCCCAGCCTGAGCACCCCACTCTATGAGCAGCTTTACCGCCAGATCCGTAGAGACATCGAGTCAGGGGTCCTCCCCGCCGGGGAGAAACTGCCCTCCAAACGGGCCCTCTCCGCCCATTTGAAGGTGAGCGTGGTGACGGTGGAGGGGGCCTATGGCCAGCTCCTGGCCGAGGGTTACCTCCGCTCTGAGCCCAAGCGGGGCTTTTTTGTCTCGTCTCTGGAGCCGGCGGCGCCACCGCTTCCATCCACGACGCGTCGGGAGGAGCCGCCCACTGCCACGACAGCCGCGCCCCGGTACGACTTTGCCACCAACGCCGTAGACGCCGCCCACTTCCCCTTCGCCACCTGGGCCAAGCTCATGCGGCAGGTCCTCACCAAGGAGGACAGCGGCCTGCTGTCGGCCATCCATCCTCAGGGAGTCCCCGCCCTCCGCTCCGCCATCGTGGACTATCTCCGAGAGTTCCGGGGCATCGACGCACAGCCCGACCAGGTGGTGGTGGGGGCCGGGTCGGAATATCTCACCGGCATCCTCTTCCAGCTCCTGGGCCGGGAGGGGGGGTACGCCGTGGAAAATCCGGGCTACCGGAAATTTGGACGCATCCTCTCCCGGCAGGGTGCCCTTATCTGTCCCATCCCCCTGGACGAGCAGGGACTCCGGGTGGACGCCCTCACCTGGTCGGGGGCACGGGTGGTCCATGTGACCCCCTCTCACCACTTCCCACTGGGCACCGTCATGCCGGTGACCCGGCGGCGGGAGCTCCTGGCCTGGGCGGCGGCGGGGGAGGGGCGGTACATCATCGAGGACGACTACGACAGTGAGTTCCGCTTCTCCGGCCGGCCCATCCCAGCCCTCCAGAGCCTGGACGCCGGAGAGCGGGTGGTCTACCTCAACACCTTCGCCAAGAGTCTGGCCCCCTCTCTCCGCATCGGCTACATGGTGCTGCCGCCCCACCTGGCGGAGCGGTACCGGCGGGAGTTTTTGCTCTACTCCTCCACCGTGCCCTCCTTTGAACAGTACACCCTGGCCCGGTTTTTGGAGGGCGGCCACTTCGAGCGGCACATCGCCCGGATGCGGGTGGAATACCGGGACCGGAAGGCCGCCCTCACCACCTGTGTGAAAGAACTGGGCCTCCCCGCCCGACTCTCCGGCGCGGACGCCGGACTCCACATGCTCCTCACCCTGGAAAACGGCATGGGAGAGGGAGAGCTGGTGGAGCGGGCGGCGGCGGCAGGGGTGGCGGTCTACCCCCTGTCGGCCAGCTGGCTGACGCCGCCGCCAGAGGAGCTGCCCCCCACGCTCATCATGGGCTATGCCCGGCTGGAGGCCGAGGACATCCGTCAGGCCTTCCGGCGGCTCGAGGCCGCCTGGGGCAGTCGTTAGAGATTTGTAAGAAATGCCCGGTGGGGCTGTAAGAGTCGCCTGCTATGCTGGAGGCATCAGGAAGGAGTTTCAATCTATGGACGAGCGGATTTTAGTGGTGGATGACGACCGGGAGATCGTAGGGGCCATCGCCATATTGCTGGAGCGGGAGGGCTATCAGGTCCTCCGGGCCTACAACGGTATGGAGGCCCTGGACCTGGCGCTGGACCCGGCCATCCGGCTCATCATTATGGATGTGATGATGCCCCGGCTGGACGGGCTCTCGGCGGTGCTGCGCATCCGGGAGAAGCGGAACCTCCCCATCATTGTCCTCTCCGCCCGCAGCGAGGAGACCGACAAGATCCTGGGCCTTTCGGTGGGGGCGGACGACTACGTGACCAAGCCCTTCAGCCCGCCGGAGCTGGTGGCGCGGGTCCGCAGCCAGCTGCGGCGGTACACCAGCCTGGGGGACGTCCACGCCGAGGGGCGGCTGGATGTGATCGTCAACGGCCGCCTCACCTACGACCCGGAGGGCATGTGCCTGAAGGCCGACGGGGAGCCGGTGAAGCTCACCGCCACCGAGACCCGGATCGTGGACCTCCTCATGCGGAACCTGGGCCGAATCTTCCCGGCGGAGGAGATCTACCGCCGGGTGTGGGAGGGGGAGTGCTTCGCCCCCGAGAACACGGTGATGGTCCACATCCGCCGCATCCGGGAGAAGATCGAGCTCAATCCCAAAAAGCCGGAATACTTGAAGGTGGTGTGGGGCATTGGTTACAAGATGGAAAAAATGGGTTAGTGTGATCGTCCTCTTTCTGGGGTTCTATCTCACCCTGACGGGCTGTGTGGGGACGTGGTACGCCGTCTGGGGACTGGTACCCCGGGGGCTGGGGCCGGAGGTGGTCTACCAGAGCGACTACCGGGATACGGCCTACTTCCGGCGGGAGATGACCGGCTATCTGTACGATGTCCTCAACTGCCTCCAGAGCGGGCGGACCTATCATCTCTGGACGAATGCCGATGTAAGCACCAACCTCCTCTACTCCGGGAGCTACCGGTCCGGGTACAACGACATCGTCTATACCAACACCGACTACGACCTGAGTCGTGGCCTGCCGGACGGGTATAGTTTTCTTCTGGCCTTCCGGAACGGGAAGGTGATCATCACCAAGGACGGGGAGACGGTAGACGTCTATGGCAACGGTTACTACACAAAGGACAGCCAGTGGGACGTGCCGGGCTATGTCAACCGGGACTCCAGCGGCCTGGAAAACTACACGGTTTACCTGGCCGTAGCCTCCCAGCCGGTGGACCACGGCTGGTGGGAGCCCATCTGGGATATGAAGCAGGTGATCACCTACGTTCGGTACGGCTATCTGGGCCTCTTCGGGGTATGGGCCGGTGCAGTGCTGTGCCTCACCCTGGCGGTGGTGCTGCGGAGGGCCAGGCGGGAGGCGAGAGCCGCAATCGCTGCCCGGACGGCCAGGGTGTGGTTCGAGGTCAAGGCCCTCTGGACGATCTTCCCGGCTTTCCTGTTCTGGCAGCTCCTCATTGGGGGCTTTTTCTGGGGGCTCAGTGCCTTCGCCGCCGTGACGGGGCTGGTCTTTCTGCTCTGCTACCCCGTGCTCCTTTATCTGACGGGGTGTGATCTGCGGCACAACAAGCAGGTTTGGAAAAACAGCCTGTGCGCCAGGCTTCTCTCCGGCGGAAAGTCAGCGGCTGGCGCCCTGTCCGCCCGTCAGGCCGCGGCGGCCCGATTGGCCTCCCACATCTGGTTCGAGTGGAAGCTGCTGCTGCTCGTCTTTTTGCCCTTCCCCGCCCTGTGGACCCTGTCCGAACTGCGGTGGGCTGTGAACTATGTGGAGTCTTTTCTGTTCTTCCTGGCCTTGTTTGTCCTGACTGCCGGACTGTGGCTGGCCACCTTCTATGTGCTCGTCTGTGACCTGCGCTGCAACCAAAAGCCGTGGCGCCACGGGCTGGTCGCTGCGCTGCTTCGTGGACTGGGGCGCCTGTGGCGGATTCTCCGGGGCGCCGAGCTCTCCCAGCCCCTGCGGCGGCGGTTCCTGGCCCGGATGGTGGTTGCGGCAGCGGGAGTCCTCATCCTGGCATTCCTGTCGCTGGTCACGGTGTTCGGGTACTGCTGGGACCACACGGGCCTCTCTTTCTTTGCGAGCATCCTGACAGCCCTTCTGGCGGTGCTGCTCCTGCTCCTCCCCCTGGCCTGGCTGCTGGACCGGACCTGGGTCCTCCTCCGTGACCTGGTCCCCCTCACCGATCAGCTCTCCACGCTGCGCTCCGGCGGGGCGGCCCAGCCCCTGACTCTGCCCGAGGGTTCTGACCTGTCCGCCGCCGCGGGCGACCTCAACCGGGTCCAGGAGGGCCTGCGCTCCGCTGTGGCCGAGCAGATGAAGAGCGAGCGGATGAAGGTGGAGCTCATCGCCAACGTCTCCCATGATTTAAAGACCCCGCTCACCTCGGTGGTGAGCTACGCCGCCCTGCTGGGGGAGGAGGAGGACCTGCCTCCCCATGTGAAGGATTATATCCGTATACTCAATGAGAAGGCGAGACGGCTCCAGGTCATGGTGCAGGACGTCTTTGAGGTGAGCAAGGCGGCCTCCGGGGAGCTGCCGCTGCACATGGAACAGCTGGACCTCACCCGCCTGCTGGACCAGACCATGGCCGACATGGACGAGACCATCCGCCGCAGCGGACTCACCTTCCGCACCACACTGCCCAGCAATCCGGTGTGGATCATCGCCGACGGGGACCGGCTATACCGGGTCTTTCAGAATCTGATCCAGAATGCCCTCCGCTACTCCCTGGAGGGGAGCCGGGTCTATGTCACTCTGGAGGTTGTTGAGGGCCGGGCAGTGGCCCGATTGAAGAATACCTCCCGGGACGAACTGCCCTCCGGGGTGGATTTCACCGCCCGGTTCGTCCGCGGGGACGTCAGCCGCACCGACGGCGGCAGCGGTCTGGGCTTGGCCATCGCCAGCAGCTTCACCGCCGCCTGTGGCGGCACCCTCCGGGTGGAGACCGATGCCGACCTCTTCACCGTGGAGGTGACCTTCCCCACCTCCGGCTGACGAAAACAGGGGGTGGGCAACCAAGCGCCCGTGTGGTATACTATACGTATATCACACGGGCAATTTTGGCGCGGAAAGGAAAGCCTATGGAATTCATCTATGAGGCCGAGCGGATCTATGTCAAGGACGCGTCCGGCCGCATGGAGGCCCAGGTCACCTTCCACCAGCGGTCCGACAGGGCCATGTCCATCGACCACACCTACGTCTCGCCGGAGCTCCGGGGGCAGGGGGCGGCGGGAAAGCTGCTGTCTGCCGCAGCCAAACGCTTCCGGCAGCGGGAACTGAAGGTGGTGCCGGTGTGCTCCTACGCCGTGGCCTGGTTCCGGGACCATCCGGAGGAATCGGACCTTTTGAAGTGATACCGCCGCCATACATGCGGATCAGAGAATTTTAAGAAGGAGAGATTTGGAACATGAGCTTTGTACTGCCCGCGTACCACGCCCCCGACTTTGCAGCCCTGGGCCTCAGCGAGGCCCCCGATGTGTCTCTGGTCCCCGCCCCCAAGGACGGGGTGGTGCCCGAAGGATACCACGCCACCACCATGTTCCCGGAGTATTTCCGCCTGGGCGGCCGCTGGGTTCTGGCCCAGGAGAGCCGTATGGACTGCGTGGCCGTCTGCCGGGACGGCAATGTCTCTATCGTGGAGTTCCGCAATGTGAAGGCGGGAGACCCGGTGGCGGTGGGCCGCACCGAGGACGGCAGTCAGGGCATCTATGTCCACACCACCGGTTTTGAGGAGGACCGGGAGGCGGCGGGGGAGGCCTTCTCCTTCCGTCAGGGCCGCAGCCGTGAGACGGCCTACTCCATGGACTACGACTCCATGTATGAGCTCCTCCGCCACGAGCGGGAGCACGGCAATATCCTGTGGGTCATGGGTCCCGCCTGCACCTTTGACGCCGACGCCCGTGCCGCCTTCGCCGCCCTGGTGCGGGAGGGCTTTGTGGACGGGGTACTGGGGGGCAACGCACTGGCCACCCACGACCTGGAGGCCGGCTGCCGGGGCACCGCTCTGGGCCAGGACATCTATACCCAGCGCAGCCAGCCCAACGGCCACTATAACCACATCGACACCATCAATGACGTCCGCCGCCTTGGCTCCATCCAGGCCTTCGTGGACTCCGGCGCCGTGAAGGACGGCATCATCTACGAGTGCGTGAAGAAGGGCGTTCCCTTCGTGCTGGTGGGCTCCGTCAGGGACGACGGTCCTCTGCCCGAGGTGTACGGCAATGTGTACGAGGGCCAGGACGCCATGCGCAACCTGATCCGGAAGGCCACCACCATCATTTGCATGGCCTCCACCCTACATACCGTGGCCACCGGCAACATGACCCCCTGCTACCGGGTGGTGGATGGGGTGGTCCGTCCCCTCTACTTCTACTCGGTGGATATCTCGGAGTTTGCCGTCAACAAGCTCCGGGACCGGGGCAGCCTGACGGTCAAGACCATCGTCACCAATGTTCAGGACTTCATCGTCCATGTGAAAAACGGCGTCTGCGGCTGAATATAGAGCACAAAAAACGGCGTGTGCAGTATGGCACACGCCGTTTCTGTGTTATTCGCCCCACAGATCGGCGGGGTAGAGCCCTTCTTTGGTCATACGGGCGATGGCGGCCACCACCACCGGCTTATCCTCGTGGTAGGTGACGCCGTACCAGCGGTCCCGGCTGCGCAGGACCTTCACCCGGGCCTTGCCCTCCTCGATGAGAGCGCTCACCACGCTGGGCAGGAAATATTCCCCCTTGACGGGGTCTGTCTCCAGGGTCCGGTCCAGGAAAGCGGGGAAGCGGGCTTCGGCCTCGGTGAGGAAGCTGCGGGTGAAGCCCCACAGGTTCATGGACACGATGGTGTCCCCGGCCAGGTGTTCCCAGGTCTGTCCGTCGTCCCGGGTGGAGCGGGCATTGTCCCCGTCCTTTTCGATGTGGGTGTGCTCGGTGACGCTCTGGAGAAAGTGGTCGGCCGTCTCCACACACACCCCACGGGCTACGTGACCGTGCTCGGTGACGGTGTTCCCCAGCAGGTAGCCCACCATGGCGTATTCATAGCAGCCGGGCTGGTCTTCATGGGTGGAGAGGTAGTCGTACATCTCCCGAAAAGCCTCAGGGCCGTAGTAGTCGTCGGAGTTGATGACGGCGAAGGGACCGTCTACTACCTTCCGGGCAGCCAGAATGGCATGGCAGGTGCCCCAGGGCTTCACCCGGCCCTCGGGAACGGTGTAGCCCTCAGGCAGGTCGTCCAGCTCCTGATAGGCGTAGCGCACGTCCATCACCTTGCTCAGCCGGTCGCCGATGCCGGCCTTGAAGGTCTCCTCAATGGCGTGCTTGATGACGAAGACCACCGTCTCAAACCCCGCCCGACGGGCGTCGTAGATGGAGTAGTCAATGATGAGCTCTCCGTGTTCCCCTACGGGGTCCAGCTGCTTGAGGCCGCCGTACCGGCTGCCCATACCGGCGGCCATCACCACCAAAACAGGTTTCTGCATGTTCGTATCCTCCTTGTGCTCCGTGTCTCTCACCGCTATTTTACACGCTGGAAGCGAAAAAGGGAAGAGGCGTTTCAGCGCCCCTCTCTGGGGAGCCGGAGGAGGATTTCCAAATATTTTTTCGTGGCAGGCGTTTGATTGTTGGAATTCCAACTGACTTTTGAGTTCTGATATGGGATAATCCATACAGAAAATGAGGAGGGACCGGAAATGAGGAGAAAAGACCGGGAGATGGATGTGGAGTTTGCCCGGATGGTGCTGGACAAGTGCGAATACGCGGTGCTGGGTATGACCGGCCCGGAGGGCTGGCCCTACAATGTGCCGGTGACCATCGTCCGCCGGGGGGAGGAGCTCTTCTTTCACTGTGCCTTGGAGGGGCAGAAGGTGGACTGCCTCCGCCGGGACAGCCGGGTGTGCGTGACGGCGGTGGGGGACACCCACATTCCGCCCGACAAGTTCACCACCGAGTATGAGTCGGCGGTGGCCTTCGGCCTGGCCGAGGAGGTCACCGATCCGGCGGAAAAGACCGAAGCCCTGCGCCTGCTGTGCCAGCGGCACGTCCCCTCCAACATGGCGGACTTCGAGACCTCCGTTACCCGGAGCCTGGACCGCACCGGCGTGTGGCGGGTGCGGATCACCAGTTTGACCGGCAAGCGGAAGAAGTACGATGCCGCCGGGAAAGAAATGAAATTCGGAAGGATGGAATAAAGAATGGAGCGCAAGATCATCAAGATCGACCAGGAGAAGTGCAACGGCTGCGGCCTGTGCGCGGCCGCCTGCCACGAGGGTGCCATCGGCATGGTGGAGGGCAAGGCCCGGCTGCTGCGGGAGGACTACTGCGACGGGCTGGGGGACTGCCTGCCCGCCTGCCCCACCGGGGCCATCACCTTTGAGGTCCGGGAGGCCCCGGCCTATGACGCCGCCGCCGTGGAGGCGGCCAAAGCCGCCAAGGCCGCCCAGACGTCGGCCCCTCTGCCCTGCGGCTGCCCCGGCAGCCAGTCCCGGAGCATCCAGCGCACCCCCTGCGCCGCCCCTGCCGCTCCCGCCGCCCCGGAGGAGAGCCAGCTCTCCCAGTGGCCGGTGCAGATCAAGCTGGTGCCGGTGAACGCCCCCTACTTTGACAGCGCTAAGCTGCTGGTGGCCGCCGACTGCACCGCCTATGCCTATGCCGCCTTCCACCGGGACTTCATCCGAGGGCGGATCACCCTGGTGGGCTGCCCCAAGCTGGATGAGGGGGATTATGCCGACAAGCTCACCGAGATTCTACGGCGCAACGACATCAAGAGCGTCACCGTGGTGCGCATGGAGGTGCCCTGCTGCGGCGGCCTGGAGAACGCCGTGAAGCGTGCCCTCCAGAACTGCGGCAAGCTCATCCCCTGGCAGGTGACCGTCATCTCCACCGACGGCCGTATCCTGGACCTGTAAGGGGAAAAATGCTGCCCCGGAGCCATGGCTCCGGGGCAGCGTTTTATGATTCTTCGTCCTCTCTGGCCCAATCCAGGCTGCGCTTCACTGCACGGTGCCAGCCCTTCAGCAGCTTTTCCCGCCGGTCGTCGGCCATGTTCGGAGTGAAGGTCACGTCCTTCCGCCAAAGCCCCCGAATCTCCTCACGATCCTTCCAGACCCCCACCGCCAGACCGGCCAGGTAGGCGGCGCCCAGGGCAGTGGTCTCCCGGATGACGGGCCGGACGACATCAGTGCCCAGAATGTCGGCCTGGAACTGCATCAAAAAGCTGTCCCGGCTGGCTCCGCCGTCGGCCCGGAGTGCCTGGAGGGGGACACCGGTGTCCTTCTCCATGGCGGCAGCCAGGTCCCGGACCTGGTAGGCGATGGATTCCTGGGCTGCCCGGATGATATGCTCCCGGCGGGTGCCCCGGGTGATGCCCACCAGGCAGCCCCGGGCGTACATGTCCCAGTAGGGGGCCCCCAGACCGGTGAAGGCGGGCACCAGGTAGACCCCGCCGGTGTCGTCTACCTTTTGGGCGTAGTACTCGGCGTCACGGCTCTCGGTGAGGAAGCGCAGCTCGTCCCGGAGCCACTGGATGACGGCGCCGCCCACAAAGACGGAGCCCTCCAGGGCATACTGGACCGTGCCGCCCAGACCCACGGCGATGGTGGTGATGAGGCCGTTACCGCTGATACAGGGGGTCTCACCGGTGTTCATGAGGAGGAAGCAGCCGGTGCCGTAGGTATTTTTGGCCTCTCCGGGGGCGAAGCAGGTCTGGCCGAAGAGGGCGGCCTGCTGGTCTCCGGCGATGCCGGCGATGGGCACCTTGTCCTTCCCAAGCTGGGCATAGCCGTAGATCTCACTGGAGGAGCGGACCTCCGGCAGCATGGCCCGGGGAATATTGAGGGCTTTTAAGAGAGTGTCATCCCAGTCCAGACGGCGGATGTCGAAGAGCATGGTCCGGGAGGCGTTGGTCACGTCGGTGACGTGGACCGCCCCGCCGGTGAGCTTCCAGAGGAGCCAGGTGTCCACGGTGCCAAAGAGGATCTCGCCCCGCTCGGCTTTCTCCTGGGCGCCCTCCACGTGGTCCAGGAGCCACCGGATCTTGGTGGCGGAGAAGTAGGCGTCGGGGACCAGGCCGGTGGTGCTGTGGATGTGGTCTCCCAGGCCGTCGGAGAGGAGCTTGTCCACCAGGGGGGCGGTGCGGCGGCACTGCCAGACGATGGCGTTGTGGATGGGCCTGCCCGTGGCCTTATCCCAGAGAATGGTGGTCTCCCGCTGGTTGGTGATGCCGATGGCGGTCACCTCTGCAGGAGAGACCCCGGTCTTGGCCAGTACCTCCATCATGACGGCATACTGAGAGGACCAGATCTCCATGGGGGCGTGCTCCACCCAGCCCTCTCTGGGGTAGAGCTGGGGGAACTCCTTTTGAGCCACCCCGGCGATGGTCTGGCCCCCATCGAATAAAATGGCCCGGGAGCTGGTGGTGCCCTGGTCCAGGGCCAGGATATATCTGCCCATACGCTTGCCTCCAAACGTGGTTGTTTTGACCAGTTTACCACATTCAAGCCGGTTTGGATACTCCAAACTTGTTTCTCTTGCCAAGACGTGCGGGAAATGCTATGATGAGACAAAGAGCGTCCCCGCCTGGAGCGGGCAAAAGAAAGGCGTGAGGACATGTTTACCACAGAGGTCAGGGTGAAGGCCCTGCCGGTGCGGGAGTGGCTTGACAGCTATTGTTTTCCGGATCTGTTCCGGGATGCCTGCCTCCACTGTCCGGACCACAACATGAACTGGTCTTGTCCGCCGGGATTACCGTCGGCGGAAGAGCTTTTGGGGGGCTACCGTACCGTTTACCTCATTGGGATCAAGGTGATCTACGATGCCGAGCAGCGGGCCGTTGCTTTGCTCTCCCCCCAGGCGGCGGACGCGGTCAGGAGCGCCAGCTATGGCGTAGTGAAGAAGGCCCTGCTGGAGGTACTGCTCCAGCTGGAGCAGGCGGTGCCCGGCTCCTATACCGTGGCGGCGGGGCGCTGTGAGCAGTGTGAGAAGTGCAGCCGGATCATTGGGCGGATCTGTCGGCGTCCGGAGCGGCTGCGGTATTCTTTCTCCGCCTTCGGTTTCGACCTTACCGGACTGGCCCGGGACCAGCTGGATCTGGAGCTGCTGTGGGCCAAGGAGGGCCTGCCGGAGTATAACGTGGCGGTGGCCGCGTTCCTGACGAGGTAAGATCATGGGTACCGAACTGGAGCAGAAATATGTGGTGGATTCCACGCGGCCCTGGGCGGTCCAGACCCAACTCCTTGCCCAGCTGAGCCGGGCGGGCTATCAGGTGGCCTTTCTGGAGGAAAAGCCTCAGCAGGATACCTATTTCGACACCCCTGAGGAGGCCGTTCTCAAGGAGGACGGCTCTCTGCGCCTCCGGGAGAAGGGAGAGAAACGCCTCCTTTCTGTGAAGTCCATGCTCCGCAGCCAGGAGGGCACCTTTCTTCGCCGGGAGGACGAGCTGATCCTGGGCCAGGAGGCTGACCCCATGGTCTTCCTGCGTGAGCGTCTGCCGGGGGTGAGCCTGGAGCAGCTGCGCCCCACAGTGGTGGTGGTCAACCGCCGCCGTACCTATGAGGTGTCCCGGACGGCGGGTGGACGGTTTGAGCTGGCCTTTGACGATGTGACCTATCAGAATCCGGGTACCGGCCGGGAATATAGGGAGCGTCAGGTGGAGATCGAGGCTCTGTCCGGTACGGAGGAGGAGCTGGCCCGTGTGGTGTCCGCCCTGCGTCTCCCTGAGCTGCGTCCGGCTGCCGAGTCTAAATACCAGCGGGCCGTGTGGCTCACTGCCGCAGAGAAGGCCCGATAACGGCGGGGAGGAAGAGGGACCATGAGGAAAAAACTGCTGCGGCTGCTGAGCCTGCTGGTGACGGGAGCAGCGGCCATCGTATGGACTGTCAACTGTGTGATATTGGCGGTGTATACCCGCCACAACCCGCCTCCGGAATTCCTGCTGCCGCTGAACATCCTCTGTGCCGTCCTGTTTTGGTTTGCCTTTCTGATTCGGCTCTACTACTTTGTCAAAAGCAGAGGAGAGAAACCTAAGGAATAAAAAAATCCCGGCTCCGTGAGGAGCCGGGATTTTTTGTCCATTTATAGATCCTTGACCATGATGTTTTCGTGGATGCCGGGAAGGATGCAGTCGGGCACATAGCCCACCTTCTTGAAGCCAAGGGACTGGTAGAGGTTCTTGGCTCTGGGGTTGAAGTGGCTCACCAGCAGGGAGCACTTCTTGTAGCCCAGGGACCGGGAGACGCCGATAAAGGTCTCCAGCAGCACGTGACCAATGCCCATGCCCCGGAAGGACTTCTTCACGCCCAGCAGGGCCAGGTAGGGGAAGGTGCCGAAGAAGCCGTCGGGCTCCACCCACATGCACCCTGCCACCTCGTCCTGGGAGGTGAGGGCGATCCACAGCTCACCCCGGCTGATGGCAGTGGAGAGCTGTTTGTCCAGCCGCCCCTCCTGGGAGAAATAGTGGTCGTAGAGGGCGCTGTCCAGGAAGACTTTATGGCAGGCGCTCAGGCGGCTCTCGTCCGCCTTGGTGATCCGCACATTCATGGACGCACCTCCCACTCAGAAATAAGTATAGTTCTTGGGTTTGACGCTCCAGCCAATGGCCTTCTGGATGTCATCGGCATAGCTGGGGTCGGTGAGCTGCATGCGGTCGTACGCCAAAAATTCCTTCAGGGGGATGGCGCCCATCACCAAGGAGGAAAGGTCGGCGATGGGGGTGGAGAGGGTGACGTCAGCCTCGCCCTTGTCCACCAGGGCCACCCTGTCCCCCTCCACCTTCAGCAGGAAGGTGCCATCGTTGTGGGAGAGGAAGGTGTCCCGGACCTGGAGGGCCAGGGTGAAGGGCCGGGAGACCGGCGACTCACAGTGGGTCTGGACGGCAAAATACTGCTTCACGTCAAAGATGCGGACCATATAGCCCATGGTCTTGCGGCCGATCTCGTGGATGCAGCCGTCATGGGCCCGGTTCTCACCGGTGTCGGGGTTCTTGAACATGACGTGGAGGTATTCGTCGGGGGAGAAGATGCGCACCCGCTCGATCTGATCCACCTGGGAGGCGAAGAAGGTCATGAACTGCTTGAGGGTGTCCACGTCCTCCCAGATCATCTCCCGGACCATCAGGTCATGGTACATGTCGGTGTAGTGATCCACCTCCACGAACTCGAAGGTGAGGTAGCCGGTGATCCGGCCCTCCCTGCGGCAGACCACCACGTAGGGCATATCAAAGATGCGGTGGGGGTCCATGTAGTGGTGGACCGTGGCGCCGTTGGTCTTTTCGGCCCAGGCGCGGTAGAAGCGCAGGATCTCTTCCTTGTCGTCGGGACCGGCGTAGGACAGACCGGACTTGTCCCCGAAGGAACGGATCATGCTGGGTTTGGGCTGATAGAGGATGCTCTCGTTGCAGTACCCGTAGCCCATCTTCCGGTAGAAGGAGGGCATGAAGGGGTGCAGACAGCCGATGGCTGTACCGAGCTTTTGGTAATACCCCATGAGGACGCGGAGCATGGTCATGGCCGTGTGCTCCTTCTTCCGGAGGAAGTTGGTGGACACATAGGCCGCCGCTCCCATGGGCATCATCACGCCTCTGACGTTGAGGGTGAAATCCATCATCAGAATAGAACCCACCAGGGTCCCATCGTCGTCAAAACAGCCGAGGTAGCGTCCCTCGTCCGGCTGGTACAGCTCGCTTTCCATGTTCCGAAGGAGGGCGTCCGGCGTCTTGGACGGGAAGGCGCTCACCACGTTGCGGGCGAGCTGATCTCGTTCGGAGGGGAGAACGAACCTGATTTCCATTGATACACTCCTTTGCTGGCAGCGTGGGGAAAATGGGATAAAAACCAGACCCTGCCCATAAATGGCGGCAAGGCCTGATCTTTTGTTCTGCTGGAGGCCGGCTGGACGACCTCCGCGCACCTGCTTTGACAGCCTACATTATCGCAGGCTTTCTCCGGCTTGTCAAACCGTTTTTTACAGATATAACAAAAGGAGAAGGAGATCAAGAGAAAAAACTTGACAAAAAGCCTTTGACGTCGTAAAATTGCCATAGCTGGGATTTGTCCGCGAGGCAGTGGACAGTCAGCAAGGTAATGGATGCGAAGCAGCGTCCTGAACGGGGAATCGATGTGATTTATCCTGCGTTCAGGGCGCTTTTTGTTTTTCGGCGGCGCCGGATAGGGTGCCGGTCAACGGGAAAGGAGCGAAGTGAGCATATGAACTCCTTCAGCGTGCGTACCAAGATCATGACGGGGGGCGGATTGGAGACCCTTGCCCCCAAGCTGCACCGGGTCTTCATCGTCACGGACGGCTTTATGTCCTCCAGCGGGAAAGTGAGCTACATCACCGATGTGCTGGATCAGGCCGGGGCGGAGTACCGCATTTTCGACCAGGTGAAGGCCGATCCTGACATTGCCACCGTCACCAAGGGCGTGGACACCATTCTGGAGTTCAAGCCCGACGCTGTCATTGCCTTCGGCGGCGGCTCCCCCATCGATGCGGCCAAGGCCATCGTCTTCTTCGCCGCCAAGGCCTGCGACATGCGGGACTGCCAGTTTATCGCGGTGCCTACCACCAGCGGCACCGGCTCCGAGGTGAGCCGCTTCGCCGTCATCACCGACCCGGAGAAGGAGGTCAAGTACCCCCTGGTGGAGGACAGCCTCCTGCCCGATGTGGCCATTCTGGACGCTGTGCTCACCGCCAGTGTGCCCCCCTCCGTCACCGCCGACACCGGCATCGACGTCTTCACCCACGCGGTGGAGGCTCTGGTGTCCACCGCCGCCAACGACTTCTCCGACGCGGCGGCCGAAAAGTCCATCAAGCTGGTGCGCAAGCATCTGCTCACCGCCTACCGGGAGCCGGAGAACATGGAGGCCCGTCAGGGCATGCACAACGCCTCCTGCCTGGCCGGTATCGCCTTCTCCAACTCCGGCCTGGGTCTCAACCACGGCATGGCCCACGCCTTGGGCGCCCGGTTCCACATCCCTCACGGCCGGGCCAACGGCATCCTGCTTCCCTATGTGATGAGCTTCAACGCAGGCTGTGCCGAGAGCCTCACCCCTGTGGCCAAGCGGTATGCCAAGATCGCCCGTCTGCTGGGCCTGGAGAGCTCCAGCGTCCGCCAGAGTGCCCTGAACCTCATCCGCACCGCCCGGAAGTATGTGGAGCAGTTCCACATCCCCTCCAGCATCCAGGCCGCCGGCGTGAACAAAGAGGAATTCGAGGCCGAGCTGGACGCCATGGCGGAGGCCGCCCTGGCCGACCGCTGCACCGCTACCAACCCCAAGCCCTGCACCAAGGAGGATATTCTCCAGGTATTCCGGAAAGCCTATATCGGGAAGCTGCCCTGAGTCCGACGGCTGCGGTCGGCGCTGCCGGCCGCAGCCGAAAGAAGAGAAAAGCATTGACAATGCTTCTTTTGGCTGATAAAATATACAAAAAGCATCGGTGCGATTTCAGATGCTTTTGTATAAAAGTGGCGGAAGGCGCGCCGTTAGTGCCGGAAGCAGCGCGGATCGATAGGAAACGCAGGTGTTTGAGCCGAGCGATGGAGCTCCCAGGGATTGATGCTGAAAAAGATTGATCCTGTGGGGGCTTTTTTGTCAGGTGATACCGCTGCTCATGGAAGGATGGTGAGCGCCATGATCGAATTGGATGAGAAAAAACGAATTATTCAGGAGTTCGTCCCCGGTAAGCAGGTGACACTGTGCCATGTGATCGCCAGCCCGGACGACTCCCTTTATACGAAGCTGGGTCTGATCGATGCGAGGGGTGCCATCGGCATCATGACCATCACCCCCAGTGAGGCCGCCATGATCGCCGCCGATGTGTCCACCAAGGCTGCGGCGGTGGAGATCGGCTTTGTGGACCGGTTCAACGGTTCGCTGGTCATCACCGGTGATGTGGCCGCCGTGGAGGCCGCCCTCCACAGTGTGATGCAGGTGCTGTGCGACATGATGGGGTATAGCCCCACGCCTATGACCAAGACCTGAGGCCGGTGGAAATGGAAGAACGAAAGAAGAGGATCATCCTCATTGGACGCTCGGCGGCGGGAAAGACCACCCTGTGCCAGCGGATCAACCATGAGGATCTAACTTATCACAAGACCCAGACAGTGCAGGTCATCAATCAGACCATGATCGATACGCCGGGGGAATATCTGGAGCGCCGTTATTTTCGGGGCGCCCTGATGGTGACGGCGGCGGACGCGGATGTGATCGTCTTTGTCCAGGACGCCACCGAGGATGGGACCATGTTCCCTCCGGCCTATAACAGCCAGTTTGCCAAGCCCGCCCTCGGTGTGGTGACCAAGTGTGACATTGCCACGCCGGAGCAGGTGGAACGCGCCAAGCAGTACCTGCGTATGGCGGGAGCGAACCAGATGTTCGTGACCAGCAGCGTCAGCGGCGAGGGAGTCGATGAGCTGCTGCGGTTCCTGGGGTACTTGTAGCGGGCGGACGGACGCCGGCATAGCAAGGAGGAAGAAGTGGAATGTACAAGGACGGGATCCGGGTGGTCATCGCCGACGATGAGCCCATCACCCGAATGGACTTGAAAGAGCTGCTGTCGGAAGAGGGCTATCAGGTGGTCGGAGAGGCTGCCGACGGCTTCGACGCTGTGGAGGTCTGCAAGCAGTGCCGGCCCGACCTGGTGCTCATGGACATCAAGATGCCCCTGCTGGACGGCCTGTCCGCCGCCAAGATCGTGTATGAAGAAAACCTGGCCGACACAGTGATGATGCTCACAGCGTACAGTGAGCGGGAATTCGTGGATCAGGCCAAAGACATCGGGGTGGCCGGCTATCTGGTCAAGCCCATTGACGAAAAATCCCTGGTCCCCAGCATCGAGCTTGCGGTGGCCCGCAGCAAGGACATGAAGAAGCTCCGAAAGGATATGCAGAAGGTGTCTGAGCGGCTGGAGAACCGCAGCATCATCGAGAAGGCCAAAGGCCAGGTCATGGCCCAGGAGGGCATGACCGAGCAGGACGCCTATGATTACATCCGGAAGCTCAGCCAGACTAAGAACCTGTCCATGCGCCGGGTAGCCGAGATCATCTTGATGAAGTCCGGGGGTCAGTGAGAGATGGACATCATCTGGGAGCTGTGCAAGAAATATACGGACCTCACAGAGGAGGAGATCGCCACCATACAGGGTATGAGCGCGGTGCTCCAACCCCTGGCTAACCTGGAGGACGCCGATATTTTCATCGACTGCCCCTCCTGGGATGGAGATGCCATCGTGGTGGCCGAGGCGAAACCCTCCTATGTGCCATCCTCCTATAAAAAGACCGTGGTGGGCCTGCTGGCCCGGAAGGAGAACGAGCCCGCTGTGGCGCGGACCTTCCGGCTGGGGGTGGCCACCAAACAGATGAAGGCCGTGACCCAGGAAAATGGCCGCACCATTCAGTCGGTGGAGCCCATCAAGAACACCGCCGGCGATCGGGTCATCGGCGTGCTCATCCGTGAGCAGCGGGTGGATGAGCAGCGGCAGATCAGTGAGCGGCTCCACTTTTCCGAGCAGAGCTACGAGCAGATCGCCAACGCCCTGAGCCACATGGTGGGCAGCAACAACTGGCTTACCGAGTGTATCGACGAGGCGTTGCTGATGGTGGACCGGACAGGCGTCGTTGCCTTCCGGAACTCCCTGGCCCGGGACCTCTACCGTCAGTTGGGCTACATAGAAGACCCATTGGGGCAGGTTTACGAGAATGTACGTCTGGTGGACTCAGTGGATGATGCCGACCAGTCGGGCTATTCCGTCATCGAAATCACCGTGGGTCGGCACAGCCTTTCCGTGAAACGTATCCAGCTGGAGAGTGAAGACATGGCCTTTGCCGTGGTCATCCAGGACAACACCTGGAAGAAAGAACAGGAAAAGGCCCTGATCTTGAAATCAGTGGCCATCAAGGAGATGCACCACCGGGTCAAGAACAATCTCCAGACCATCGCCAGCCTCCTGCGGCTTCAGGTCCGGCGTTCGGACAACGAGGAGACCCGGAAGGTTCTGGGCGAGAGTATGAACCGCATCCTCTCCATTGCCACCACCCATGAGCTGCTGGCCCAGAGCGGTGTGGATCAGGTGAAGATCGGTGAGGTCATCCTCAATATCAAAAACAATACCGTCCGCTACTTCGCGCGCCCCCACTTCGACGTAAATATCACCCTGGAGGGGGACGATTTCGAAGTAGATTCCGATATTGCCACCTCAGTGGCCCTCATCATCAACGAGCTGCTGCAAAATTCCCTCCAGTACGCCTTCCAGGACCGGGAGAGCGGACTGATCCGCATCGTGGTGACCCGCGGGGAGCTGTATTCCCGCATCGAGGTCATCGATGACGGCAGCGGTTATGATGTGGAGAATGTCCGCACCGACCGGCTGGGCCTGTCCATTGTCCAGACCATGGTGAAGGATAAGCTCCGGGGGAACCTGGGTGTGGAGTCGGGACCGGGCGGAACCCATGTAACCTTTGACTTCAAAAATCAAATCGTAGACGCGGCCAGTGTGACGTAACACAGGCCGGAAAACGGAGCGACGCAGCTCGGATGCGCGGGGGAGAGAAAAAGCCCCTGTGTGTTCGGGCTGCCTGTTTTTACAGGACCAACCACCAAAAATGGAAAGCAGGTGAACGCCTTGCATGAAGTGATCCTCAGCGTGGGCATCGACATCGGCACCTCCACGACACAGCTCATTTTCAGCAGGCTGACCATTGAGAACCGGGCCAGCAGCTATACCGTGCCGCGGATCCAGATCGTGGACAAAGAGGTCATCTACCGCAGCCTCATCTATTTTACGCCTCTGAAGTCCAATACGGAGATCGACGCCGATGCAGTAAAGAAAATTGTCCGGGACGAGTATCAGGCCGCCGGCATGACGCCGGAGGATGTTCGGACCGGCGCGGTGATCATCACCGGTGAGACCGCCCGTAAGGAAAACGCCAACGAGGTGCTGGAAGCCCTCTCCGACCTGGCCGGAGACTTTGTGGTGGCCACCGCAGGACCCGACCTGGAGTCGGTCCTCTCGGCCCGGGGCGCCGGTGCCGACAAGCTCTCGGAAGAGCACCGGACCGCCGTGGCCAATCTGGACGTAGGCGGCGGCACCACCAACATTGCAGTCTATGAGAAGGGTACCCTCCGTGGGGTGAGCTGCTTGGACATTGGCGGCCGCCTCATCAAGGTGGACAAGGGCAGGGTAACCTATCTCTTCCCAAAGATACAGGCATTGGCCAAGTCCCACGGCATCGACCTCCAGGTGGGCGACCCGGCGGAAGAGCAAAAGCTCCGCCAGATCTGCGCCCTGATGGCCGACCAGCTGGCTCAGTCCCTCCACCTCAAGAAGATGGATGGGGACCATATGGGACTCTATACCAACGACGGCAAGCCCCTCCCCGCCGAACCGGAGATCAAGGCCATCACCTTCTCCGGCGGCGTTGCCGACTGCGTCTATCAGCAGATGGAGGGTGACCTTTTCCGTTACGGCGACATCGGCGTGCTGCTGGGTCAGGCGATCCGGTCCAACCCGGACCTCCAGACCGTGCAGCTCTTCCGGGCCGCCGAGACAATACGGGCCACGGTGGTGGGCGCGGGGACGCATACCACCGAGGTGAGCGGGAGTACGATCCATGTCGAAGCAGACCGGCTCCCGATCAAGAACATCCCCATCCTCAAGGTGTCCGAGGAGGACGAGGCGTCGCTGGAGACGTTTCGCTCTTCCATCACCAGGCAAATGCCGCTGTACAAGCCAGAGGGCAAGGTGGAACAGATCGCCATTGCCTTCAACGGGGAAACGCGCACCAGCTTTGCGGAGGTCCAGGACCTCGCAGCGGCCATCATCGAAGCAGCGAAGGAGGTGATCGACAGCAGTTATCCCTTGATCCTTGTGGTGGAAGCCGATATCGGCAAAGTGCTGGGGAACGCGGTGAACGTGATGCTGGACTACAAGAAAGACGTCATCTGCATCGACGGCATCAAGACCCTCAGCGGAGACTACGTGGACATCGGCGAACCCGTCGCGGACGGGCATGTGGTGCCCGTGGTGATCAAGACCCTGATCTTCAATTCTTAAAAAGTACGAGAGGTGAAGTAGCGTGATTCTCAAAACGAAGCTGTTTGGCCATGTGTACGAGTTCAAGAGCGTGCGCGAGGTTATGGCCAAGGCCAATGAGGAAAAGTCCGGCGACAAGCTGGCAGGCATCGCCGCCGAGACTGCCGAGGAAAGAGTCGCCGCCAAGGTGGTCCTTTCTCACCTTACTTTAAATGATCTGCGCAATTCCCCCGCCGTCCCCTACGAAGAGGACGAGGTTACCCGTATTATCCAGGACGCCGTCAACGAGACCATCTTCAACGAGTTCAAGAACATGACGGTGGCCGAGTTCCGTGAGTGGCTCCTCAGCGAGAGCACCACCACCGAGATGATCCGGCACGCTTCCCGCGGCCTGACCTCCGAGATCGTGGCCGGCGTCTGTAAGCTGATGAGCAACCTGGACCTCATCTATGCCGCTAAGAAGATGCGTGTGTCCGCCCACTGCAACACCACCATCGGTCTGCCCGGCACTTTCTCTTCCCGCCTGCAGCCCAACCACACCACCGATGACCCCAAGGGCATCATCGCTTCCGTTATGGAAGGTCTGTCCCTGGGCTGCGGCGACGCCGTCATCGGCCTGAACCCCGTGGACGACTCCCTGGAGTCTGTGGCCCGCATCCTGAAGATGTTCGACGAGTTCAAGCGGAAGTGGGAGATCCCCACCCAGATCTGCGTGCTGGCCCACGTGACCACCCAGACCGCTGCCGCCGACAAGCTGGGCGCTCCTCTGGACCTGATGTTCCAGTCCATCGCCGGCAGCCAGAAGGGCAACGAGGCCTTCGGTCTGACCGCCGAGATGCTGGACGAGGGCCGCGCCACCATGCTCAGCCGCGGCACCTGCACCGGCCCCAACGTGATGTACTTCGAGACCGGCCAGGGCTCCGAGCTCTCCTCTGACGCCCACAACGGCTGGGACCAGGTCACCATGGAGGCCCGCTGCTACGGCTTTGCCAAGCGCTATCAGCCCTTCCTGGTCAACACCGTCGTTGGCTTCATCGGCCCCGAGTACCTGTACGATTCCAAGCAGGTCACCCGCGCCGGCCTGGAGGACCACTTCATGGGCAAGCTGACTGGTGTTCCCATGGGCTGCGACGCCTGCTACACCAACCACATGAAGGCCGACCAGAACGACATCGAGAACCTGGCCACCCTGCTGGTCGCCGCTGGCTGCAACTACGTCATGGGCGTGCCCGAGGGCGATGACTGCATGCTGATGTATCAGTGCACCGGCTATCATGAGGCCGCTGCCCTCCGTGAGATCTTCGGCCTGCGTCCCATCCACGAGTTCGATATGTGGCTGGAGAAGATGGGCTTCTCCGAGAACGGCAAGCTGACCGCCAAGGCTGGCGACGCTTCCGTGTTCCTGGCGAAATAAGGGAGGAGGTGTGATTCATGGATGAGAAAGATCTGAGAACAATCATTGAGCAAGTGCTCAGCGAGATGAACGTGAGCGGTTCCGCCGCCCCCGCTGTCGAGGCCGCCTGTGCCAAGGCCTGCGAGGCGCCCGCCAACATCGAAGACGGCTGCATCCCCGATATCACCGAGGTGGATATCCGCAAGCAGTATCTGGTGGAGAATCCTGAGCACGGCGAGGAGTATGCCGAGCTGAAGATGAATGCTCCCTGCCGTCTGGGCATCGGCAAGGCCGGCGCCCGCTATAAGACGCTCCCCCAGCTGGAGTTCCGCGCTGCCCACTCCGCCGCCCAGGACGCCGTGTTCAACGACGTGGACGAGGAGTTCGTGAAGTCCCAGGGCCTGTTCATCGTGCAGACCCAGTGCGACAGCAAGGACACCTACCTGACCCGCCCCGACCTGGGCCGTAAGCTCAGCCCCGAGGCCGTGGCCACCATCAAGGAGAAGTGCAAGAAGAACCCCACCGTCCAGATCTATGTGGCTGACGGTCTGTCTTCCGCCTCCGTGGCCGCCAACATCCCCGATCTGCTCCCCGCCATCATGCAGGGCCTGCAGAACTACAAGATCGACGTGGGCACTCCCTTCTTCGTGAAGTTCGGCCGTGTGGCCGTCATGGACGAGATCTCCGAGCTCACCGGCGCCGAGGTCACCTGCACCCTCATCGGCGAGCGTCCCGGCCTCATCACTGCCGAGTCCATGTCCGCCTACATCGCTTACAAGGCCACCGTGGGCATGCCTGAGGCCCGCCGCACCGTGGTTTCCAACATCCACCGGAATGGTACCATCCCCGCCGAGGCCGGCGCTCACATCGCCGACATCATCAAGATCATGCTGGAGAAGAAGGCCAGCGGCACTGATCTGAAACTGTAAGGAGTAGGGAGGAAATTCTACCATGAAAAGAGATCCCGTAAGAGCAACCGTATTGGCCACCAAGATCATCCCTAACGTGGCTCCTGATATGGCCAAGGAGCTGGGCCTGCTGCCCGGCGAGAAGTCCCTGGCCCTGGTCACTGCCGACTGCGATGATGTGACCTATACCGCTCTGGACGAGGCTACCAAGAAGGCCGACTGCCGCGTGGCCTACGCCAAGAGCTTCTACGCCGGCGCTGCCAACGCCAACACCAAGCTGGCCGGTGAGATCATCGGCATCCTGGCCGCCCCCAACCCCGCTGAGGCTAAGGCTGGTCTGGCTGCCTGCGTGGACATGATCGAGAACGTGTGCCACTTCGTCTCTGCCAACGAGGACGATACCATTGTTTACTACGCCCACTGCATCTCCCGGACCGGCTCCTACCTGTCCGAGGCCTGCGGTATCCAGGAGGGCGAGGCCATTGCCTACCTGATCGCTCCTCCTCTGGAGGCCATGTACGGCGTCGATGCCGCTCTGAAGGCCGCCGACGTTCGTCTGTGCGTGCTGTACGCGCCCCCCAGCGAGACCAACTTCGGCGGCGGTCTGCTCACCGGCAGCCAGTCCGCCTGTAAGTCCGCCTGCGACGCTTTCGCCGCCGCTGTGGAGTTCGTGGCCGACAACCCCATCGACTGATCCCCATCGCCTGATTCGTTCACAAGAGAGGGCCGGTAGCGCCGGCCCATGATGGAGGTACTGAATGAAGGCTTTGGGTATGATCGAAACCCGTGGCCTGGTGGCCTCGATTGAGGCCGCCGATGCCATGGTAAAGGCGGCAAATGTCACCCTGACGTGTAAGGAACACGTGGGCGGCGGCCTGGTGACCGTCATGGTCCGTGGCGACGTCGGCGCCGTGAAGGCGGCGGTCGACGCCGGTGCGGCCGCGGCGGAGCGGGTCGGTGAGCTGGTGTCCGTGCACGTCATCCCGAGACCGCATGAGGAGCTCGAGGGCATGTTGACGACGCCCGCGCCGGTCACGCCCACTCCCAAGCCCCCCAAGGAGCCTGAGAAGGTCCAGGAGCCTCCGGTGAGCGAGCCCCCCGCCCCCCAGCCTGAACCCCAGCCGGAGCCGGAGGCCCCGGCAGAGGAAAAGGCCGAGGAAGGGGAGAGCCTGCAGCTCGCCGACCTGACGGATGAGGTCCTGGAGGCCATGCCTGTGGTCAAGCTGCGTTCCGTCGCCAGGAGCGTAGGCTTGGACACCATGACCCGCAAGGAGATCCGATTCGCCAAGAAAGAGGAGCTTGTGGCGGCCATTCGAGCGTTTCGGGGACGTTAAAATCCGCTGAAGATGACGGAATGTCATATGGGAAGCATCCCTCAAGAGGAGAGTTGATTAAATGCAGCTTTACGATAAAGACCTGCTGTCTATGCAAGAGGTCCGTGAGCTGGTGGAGGCGGCGAAGGAGGCCCAGAAGGAACTGGCCAATATGACCCAGTCCCAGGTGGACCACATCGTCCGTGCCATTGCCGACGCCGGCGTGCGCAACGCCCGGCGGCTGGCCGAGATGGCGAACGAGGATACCGGCTTCGGCAAGGTCGAGGATAAGATCATCAAGAACATCTTCGGCAGCCGCGGCGTCTACGAGTATATCAAGGACATGAAGACTGTGGGTGAGCTGGAGCGGGACGACGTCAAGAAGGTCCGCACCATCGCCGTGCCCATGGGCGTCATCGCCGGTCTGGTTCCCTCTACCAACCCCACCTCTACCACCCTTTACAAGGCGGAGATCGCCATTAAGGCGGGCAACGCCATCGTGTTCTCCCCCCATCCCACGGCACTGCGCTGCATCATGGAGACCGTCAAGGTCATCCGGCAGGCCATTGCCGAGGCTGGCGGCAACGAGAACCTGGTCTCCTGCATCACCATCCCCACCATGGAGGCCACTGACAACCTGATGCGTCACCGGGACGTGGCCATGATTCTGGCCACCGGCGGCTCCGCCATGGTCCGCGCGGCCTATTCCTCCGGCACCCCCGCCATCGGCGTGGGCCCGGGCAACGGCCCCGCTTACCTGGAGAAGACCTGCGACCTGCCTCTGGCGGTCAAGCGCATCATGGACTCCAAGACCTTCGACAACGGCACCATCTGTGCCTCTGAGCAGTCTATCATCTGCGATGAGGACATGGTTCCCGCCGTCAAGGCTGAGATGGAGAAGCAGGGCGCCTACTTCCTGGACGACGCCGAGCGTGAGAAGCTGGGCAAGTTCATCCTCCGCGCCAATGGCACCATGAATCCCGAGATCGTGGGCCGCAGCGTGGAGACCATCGCCAAGCTGGCCGGGCTGGACAAGGTGCCCGCCACCGCCCGGGTCCTGGTGGCCCGTGAGGACGGCGTGGGCCGCGGCCATCCCTACTCCAACGAGAAGCTGGGACCCATCCTTGCCTTCTTTACCGGCACGGATTACAAGGACGTGTGCGACAAGGTGTGCACTATCCTCCACTACGAGGGCGCCGGCCACACCTTCTCCATGCACACCAATAACGATGAGATCGTGGACTACTTCGCCAAGCGGGTGCCCGCCTCCCGCATCATGGTGAACACCCCCTCCGCCCTGGGCGGCATCGGCGGTACCACCGGTCTCATGCCCGCCCTCACTCTGGGCTGCGGCGCCGTGGGCGGCTCCGCCACCAGTGAGAACGTGGGTCCCATGCAGCTCCTCAACACCCGCAAGGTGGCCTATGGCATCAAGGAGCTGGACGAGATCCGGGCTGACCTGCCTGACTGCTCCGACGGTATCTGCCGGCTGCGCACCAGCGATGTGAGCGAGGCCGATGTGGAGGATATCGTCCGCAAGATCATGGCCCGTCTCAAGGATCTGTAAGACTGATTTTTAGGAGGAACTATTTATGGCTACTATGCAAGCACTTGGCATGATCGAGACCAAGGGTCTCGTTGCCTCCATCGAGGCCGCCGATGCCATGGTCAAGGCCGCCAACGTCACCCTCATCGGCAAGGTCCACGTGGGCGGCGGTCTGGTGACCGTCATGGTCCGCGGCGACGTGGGCGCTGTCAAGGCCGCCACCGATGCCGGCGCTGCCGCTGCCGAGCGCGTGGGCGAGCTGATCTCCGTCCATGTCATTCCCCGTCCCCACGAGGAAGTGGAGTTCATCCTCCCCTCCCTGGATAAGCAGTAACCATTTTCCCCATCCCCTGCGGTGGAGCGGGGGCTGGGCGGCGTGAGCCGTCCAGTCCCCTGACCGCCGCCCGGATGGTATAGGAGTGTATGAATATGGCTAGTATGCAAGCACTTGGTATGATTGAGACCAAAGGCCTGGTCGCCTCCATCGAGGCCGCCGATGCCATGGTCAAGGCCGCCAACGTCACCCTCATCGGCAAGGTCCATGTGGGCGGCGGTCTGGTGACCGTTATGGTCCGTGGCGACGTGGGCGCTGTTAAGGCGGCCACCGATGCCGGCGCCGCCGCCGCTGAGCGTGTGGGCGAGCTGGTTTCCGTCCACGTGATCCCCCGTCCCCACGAGGAAGTGGAGTTCATCCTCCCCAGCCTGGAGAAGTAAGACCGGCGTAAGCCGTATCAAACCTACCGACGGAGGGGGTGAAGCGCTTGAAATGTATCACGGAGGACGCTCTTCGGTGCGAACTTCGGGCAACAGATCCCGAATGCTACGTCGTACCGGCAGGCAAGATCCTCACCCCGGCGGCCCGGGAGTATCTGCAGTCCCGCAAGATCAAGATCGTCAAGGAGGGACAGCAGACCGCACCCAGGATCGTCGCCACAGAGGTGCCGCCCATGCCCGAGGTGACCATGGCAGCGCCCGCACCCGCGCCCACGCCTGCGCCGGCGCCGGCGCCGGCGCCTGTAAAGCCTAAGTTCGTGGACTATGAGACCGGCGCCTTCTACATGGAGAAGCCCGAGCATATGACCCACCTGGTGGGAAATGTGCTGGTGGTGAAGAACCATCCCCGGATCCTGTTCCGCGGTAAGCTGGACTCGCTGCAGAGCGCAGTGGTCCTGGCCCAGGTGGACATCCACGACCGGGGCGGCAGTCAGGCTCTTATCGACGACCTGGACGACATCCTGAAGATCCTGCGGGAGATGATGCGCTGCGACGTGTTGGATGAGCCTTTCCAGATGGATACCATCATCGGACTCACCCACGCGGAACTGCGGGAGCAGTCCCACGATCCCCAGCGGTTCTTCGGGGTCAAGGCAATGGTCCTGCCCGACTACACCATGGGACGGGACTTCGCGCTGCTCAACCAGTTGCGCACCGACGTGCGCGAGACGGAAGTGGCGGCGGCCAACGCCTTCCACAGCGGCGCAAAGTACACCCGGGGCGATATTATCGAAGAGCTCAACCGCATGTCCAGCGCCCTGCACATTATGATGTGCAGATATTTGGCCGGACAGTATCAAAACGGAAACTAAACTTGACAAAGGAGCGCCAAACACATGATGGATCTGGACCGCGTCAACGCCTATATGGCCCGTGTGGAGGAATCGGAGACCAAGACCTTCAAGCCCGTCAGCAACAAGCTGAAGGTGGGCCTGGATTTGGGCACGGCCTACATCGTCATGGTCGTCCTGGACGAGGAGAATAACCCCATCGCCTGTGAGAAGCAGGCGGCGCAGGTCCTGCGGGACGGCGTGGTGGTGGACTACTCCGGGGCGCTGCGCATCGTCAAGGAACTCAAGGCAAAGCTGGAGGAGCGGCTGGACACGGAGCTGGTCAACTGTGCCATCGCCATGCCCGCCGGGACCGAATCCAGCACCAAGACCCACCAGTACGTGGCAGAGGGTGCCGGCTTTGAGGTCACCAATGTTCTGGATGAGCCCACCGCGGCCAACTCCATTTACCAGATCGAGGACGGTGTGGTGGTGGACATCGGCGGCGGCACCACGGGCCTTGCCATCCTGAAGGGCGGCAAAGTGGTCCAGATCGAGGATGAGCCCACCGGAGGCACCCATCTCACCCTGGTCCTGGCGGGGAATTTCCACGTTCCCTTCCAGGAGGCCGAGGCCATCAAGCAGGACTACTCCCGTCACAAGGAGATCCTGCCGGTGGTGAAGGCTGTGGTGGAGAAGATGGCCTCCATCGTGAACCGGTATATCGACAAGGAGCACACCGACGCCATCTATCTGTGCGGCGGTACCTGCTGCCTGACGGGGATCGAGGGCATCTTTGAGAAGGAGACCGGAATCAAGACCATCAAGCCGGCCAATCCCTTCCTGGTGACGCCGGCCGGCATTGCCATGAACTGCAAGGTCTGACGAGACCCAATGAATGATTTAGAAAGGAGGGGAAGGCATGGACCATAACGCCATCGTGGAAGAGATCCTCCGTCGCGTCGCGCAGAAGATCTCCGAAGCGGAAGGTAGCTGCGCCGAGTGTGCCGACTGCGGCGGAAAGCCGGGTCTGCTGATCCTGACTCAGAACCACGGCACCGACTGTCACGCGACCTTGGAGAATGAGGCCCTCAAGGCCCGTTACCACACCGACTGCGCCCTGATGCACCACTACGAAGTGGACCTGGACGCCTATGAGGCCGTGGTGCTCTTCAATCTGAGCTGTGACGCCATGGCGGCGCTGGCATCCGGCGCCTGCGATACCGCGTATACCCGTCTTGCCTCCAAAGCCATCCTCTCAGGTAAAAAGGTCTATGTCCCCACCGAAGAGGTGGAGCTGTATCAGTACAGGGAGACAGCGCCCGCTGCCTACTATAACATGATGCAGCAGAAGCTGGACCTGCTGGTGGCCTCCGGCGTGGTGATCTGCGCCCAGGCCAGCCTGGAGCAGGTCATCCTGGGCAATGCGTCTCCTGTGCCCGCCGCGGTCGCGCCTGTGTGCGCCGCTGCCGCTCCCGCGGCACCCGCCCCTGCCGCTGCCTGCTGTGAAGCCAAGGCAGTGCGCATCGAGAAGCGGGTGCTCACGGAGAAGGACCTCATTGAGGCCAATATGGGCGGAGTTACCGAGGTCCATATCGGTGAGAAGACCATCGTCACCGCGCTGGCCAAGGACGCTGCCAAGGACCGGGGTATGACCATCGTCCGAGACGAAGACTAAACGCGGATGGACCGCGGGAGAGGGAGCCCCTCTTCCGCCGTCCCGCGTCAAACAGGGGGACAACGTATGAAAGTGGCAAAAGTCATCGGCAACATCTGGGCCACCCGCAAGGAAGAGAAGCTGGCCGGATATAAGCTGCTCATCGTGCAGCCTATCAACATCCTGGACGGCTCCATGGATAAGCCCCCCATGGTGGCGGCCGACATCATCGGCGCCGGTGTGGGAGAGACGGTGTTGATCGTCGGCGGGAGCTCGGCCCGGAGCGCTGCCGGGGACATGTCAGTCCCTGTAGACGCTACCGTTGTGGGCATCGTGGACGACCAGGAAATCGACCCCAGCGTTTTGGAGTAACAGCCGGTCCGCCCAACTGGGGCGGCACACGGCAAAGGGAATTAAGGCGGTGAAAGCATTGAATCTGACCGAACTTGTCAAGGCATCCGGTATCGTTGGCGCCGGCGGCGCTGGGTTTCCCACCCAAGTCAAGCTCAACGCCAAGGCCGAATGCTTTGTGGTCAACGCCGCGGAGTGCGAACCCCTCATCGAGACTGACAAATATCTGTGCCGCACCTATGCGCCCCAGATCATAGCCGCGGTGGTGGCAGTGGCCGCCCACCTGGAGGCCAAGCGGGCAGTCATCGCACTCAAAGGAAAGTATAAGGCTGAGATCGCGGCCCTATCCGACGCGATCAAGCTGGCGGATGCCCCCGTTGAGATTTTCGAGATGGGGACCTTCTATCCCGCCGGCGACGAGCAGACCATGGTCCAGCAGGTCACCGGCCGGTCGGTGCCGGAGCGGGGCCTGCCTCTGGACGTGGGCTGCGTGGTGGACAACGTGGGCACCCTGCTCAACATCTTCGATGCCATCCAGGGGCGTCCCGTGGTGGATAAGTTCCTCTCCGTGGTGGGTGAAGTAAAGGCCCCCATCATGCTCCACGTTCCCGTGGGCACCGCTATCACCGAATGCGTGAAGGCGGCGGAGCCGACCATCACCGACTACGCCCTAATCCTGGGCGGCCCCATGATGGGCAAGGTGCTCCTCAGCCAGGCGGACATCGATGCCGCGGTGGTCACCAAGACCACCGGCAACATCATCGTCCTGCCCAAGGACCACTACCTGTTCAAGCGGGCCACCCTGCCTCTGGAGTCCATCCGGCACCAGACCCGAAGTGCCTGTATCCAGTGCCGGATGTGCACCGACCTGTGTCCCCGGTATCTCATCGGCCACCAGATCCGCCCCAACCTGGTGATGCGGAACTTCTGGCGTGAGCCGGGAATGGAGGACAACGCGGAGTACGAGCGCTGCTTCGGCGACGCGGCCAACTGCTGCGACTGCGGCGTGTGCGAGATGTTTGCCTGCCCCATGGGCCTTTCGCCCCGGAAGGTGAACCAGTACATCAAGGGCCAGCTCCGCGCCCGCGGCATCCAGGTGCCCCGGAACATGGAACCCCAGGCGCGGTCCTTTGTGGACCAGCGTCATACCCCCACGGACCGCCTGGTGGCCCGGCTGGGGCTCTCCGAGTACTATGGGCTCCACGCCCACGAGTGCAAGGAGCTCAGCCCCAATGAGGTCTTCATCCCCTTCTCTCAGCACATCGGTAAGCCCGCTAATGTGGTAAAGGCGGTGGGCGACTATGTGGAGCGGGGCGAAGTCCTGGCCGAGGCCG
Source organism: Intestinimonas timonensis (assembly GCF_900626145.1). Lineage (GTDB taxonomy): Bacteria > Bacillota > Clostridia > Oscillospirales > Oscillospiraceae > Intestinimonas > Intestinimonas aquisgranensis. The sequence continues at coordinate 336,118 of NZ_LR130817.1, forward strand.
CTGAGGGACTTTCCGCCAACATCCACGCCAGCATCTCCGGCGTGGTGGTGGAGGTCACCGACAAGGGCGCCCGCATCAGCAGCCGGAAGGAGTGAGAAGCATGGGAAACGCCAGCAGACTTGCCATCGGCATGGTAGAACTCAACAGCATCGCGCGGGGCATCGAGACCTGCGACTACATGGTGAAGGCGGCTCAGGTGGACCTCATCCGATCCTCCACCGTCTGTCCGGGTAAGTACATGGTCCTCATCGCCGGCGATACCGGTGACGTGAAGGCGGCCATGGCCGAGGGGATCAAGCGGGGCGGCGAGTGCGTGGTGGACACGCTGACCCTCCCCAACGTCCACCCCCAGGTCATTCAGGCCATCAGCATGACCACCCAGGTGGAGAAGCCGGGCGCCGTAGGCGTCCTGGAGTTTTACTCCGTGGCCTCCGCCATCATTGCCGCCGATGTGGCGGCAAAAGCGGCCAACATCACCCTCATCGAGGTCCGCATCGGCTACGCCATCGGCGGCAAGGGCTATGTGACCCTTACCGGCGACGTGGGCGCGGTCCGTGCGGCTGTGGCGGCCGCGGAGCGGGAGGCGGAGCTCCTGGTGGGCACCACCGTCATCCCGCGTCCCTCCCCCAAACTGTTCCAGTCTCTGCTGTAAGGCGGGACTGACAGAAGGCTTCCCAATGGGAGCAGACCCATTTAGAGAAGAGAAGGAGCGTAACTATGGATTATAGTGAACTGATTGCTGCTGCCGATCCCAGTATATTCACCGAAAGTATCTCTGCATGGATCTCCGGCATCTCTATCAACTCTGTCATCATGCTCATCATGATGATCTTCATGCTCGTTGGCGCCATCGACAAGATCCGCGGCAACAAGCTCGGTTACGGTGAGAAGTTTGAAGACGGCTTCAACGCCATGGGCGGTCTGGCCATGTCCATGGCCGGCGTCGTGGCTGCGGCCCCCGTTCTGTCCATGCTGCTGGGCCCCATCCTGAAGCCCATCTACGGTATCTTCGGCGCCAGCCCCGCCATGTTTGCTACCACCCTGCTGGCCTGCGACATGGGCGGCTATCCCCTCGCTATGCAGCTGGCCGGTGACAATATCGCCATCGGTAACTTTGCCGGCCTGATCCTGGGCACCATGATGGGGCCCACCATCGTGTTCACCATCCCTGTGGCCCTGGGCATCATCAAGAAGGAAGACCGCGGCTATCTGGGCGCCGGTGTTCTGGCTGGTATGATCACCATCCCCATCGGTTGCATCGTGGGCGGCCTGATGATGAACACCCTGGCTCCTGAGTATCACCTGAGCATCATCACCATCATCCAGAACCTGATTCCCGTCATCATCATCGCCGCTCTGATCGTTATCGGCCTGTGGTGCGCCCCTGGCCCCATGATCAAAGGCTTCAACGTGTTCGGTACCGGCGTGACCATCGTCATCACTGCCCTCACCGCCATCGCTGTCTTTGAGCAGATCACCGGCATTATGTTCCCCGTGTTCCACATCATGGTTGAGAACCCTGCCGATGGTTCCCGCGGCCTGGACAGCGGCCTTCTGGTCTGCGGCCAGATCGCTATCGTCCTCATCGGCGCCTTCCCCATGGTGGAGTGGATTACCCGCACCTTCGGCAAACCTCTGGAGAAGATTGGTGCCGCTCTGGGCATGAACGAGCAGGGCTCCGCCGGTATGGTGGCCAACCTAGCCAACAACATCGCCATGTTCAACATCATGGGCGAGATGAACCCCAAGGGCAAGCTGCTGAACGTGGCCTTCTCCGTGTCCGCCGCCTTCGTGTTCGGCGACCACCTGGGCTTCACCGCCGGCAACAACCCCGACATGATCTTCCCCGTGATCGTTGGCAAGCTGGTGGCTGGTATCACCGCCATCATCGTGGCCAATATCCTGGCGCCCAAGCTGCTGTCTAAGATCGAGAACGTGAAGTTCGACTAACTGGCAGCGCGGAAAGGTAAGGAATCGCTATGAACGTAAGTGAAGAACTCATTCGCAGCATTGTAGAAAAGGTCATCGCCGAAGCGGCGGGCTCTACCGGCAAGTGCGACTTCCAGAAGCAGGTGGATCCCAGCGGCGTCATTGGCGTCAAGACCTCCACCGTGAAGCTGGAGCCCTTCGAGGGCCGCAATGACGTCAAGCTCAAGGACGTGGCCACCCTGGAGGAGGCCCCCCGTATGGGCTGCGGCATCATGGAGCTCTCTGACGGAGCCGACTTCGAGTGGACTCTGACCTACGATGAGTGGGACATCGTGCTGGAAGGCCGTCTGGAGATCAAGATCGACGGTCGCGTGGTGGGCGGCGACGCCGGAGATGTGATCTACATCCCCAAGGGCAGCCACATCCACTTCAGCACTCCGGACTACGCCAAGTACGCCTACACCGTGTTCCCCGCCGACTGGCAGTAATGAACGCAGACAACCCCCGCCGCAGCGCATGCGGCGGGGGTTGTTTCCTCTTTGAAAAGTGTTAGCGCCACTTGACAAGGGTACGGTAAGGCCGGTATAATAAACACAAGCCAAGCTGACAACTGAATCATAAGTGGTACACAGGTGCTTTGATGAGCTCAAAAGGGAAGTCGGGTGAGAATCCCGCGCAAAGCCGTTGCTGTATTGGCGAAGTGGTCCCCATTAGGTCACTGGAGCGAAAGCTCTGGGAAGGCGGGGAGCGCGTTCGGACGCCTAAGTCAGAATACCTGCCTGTGTATGGCGCACACGAGACCTCCTCGCGCTTAGGAGGGTGCAGTTCCCACGGTGAAGCCCGTGGGCCATTGCTGTATCCTTTTTGAGAGGGATACGGCTTTTTTGTTGTCGGCGCTAAAGGGTGGACGGGACGTACCGCCATTCCTCCTTATGCGATGTGTCAGGTGGCCAACTTCACCTCCCTTTGGAACTGGTATGGCAAGCTGATGCAGGGCAAGGACCCATAGCTGCCACTGTGGGTCCGGCCATACCAGGAAATACCCGCCTGTGGAGAAGGGCGGAGCCATCCCGACGTAGGGATGGTTCCGCCCCTTTTTTTGTCTGAAAGGGTTGGAAAAAGCGGTGGGCGGCCGGTGTTCCGTTGACAAAAAGAACGGGGTCCGATATAATTACACTGATGATATATGCCGCCGACCGGACGGCAGACAGGGCGGAAAAGACGCCCGTGAAGGAGGAGACGGATCATGAAACGAGATCCTGTGAAAGCAACTGTACTGGCCACCAAGCTGATCCCCAATGTATCTCCTGACCTGGCCAAGGAGCTTGGTCTGCTGCCCGGCGAGAAGTCCCTGGCCCTGGTCACTGCCGACTGCGACGATGTGACCTATACCGCTCTGGACGAGGCCACCAAGAAGGCCGACTGCCGCGTGGCTTACGCAAAGAGCTTCTATGCAGGCGCTGCCAACGCCAACACCAAGCTGGCCGGTGAGATCATCGGTATTCTGGCCGCCCCCAACCCCGCTGAGGCTAAGGCCGGACTGGAGGCCTGTGTGGACATGATCGAGAACGTGTGCCACTTTGTCTCCGCCAACGAGGACGATACCATTGTCTACTACGCCCACTGCATCTCCCGGACCGGCTCCTACCTGTCTGAGGGTGCCGGCATCGCCGAGGGTGAGGCGCTGGCCTACCTGATCGCTCCTCCTCTGGAGGCCATGTACGGCGTCGATGCCGCTCTGAAGGCCGCCGATGTCCGCCTGTGCGTGCTGTACGCGCCCCCCAGCGAGACCAACTTCGGCGGCGGTCTGCTCACCGGCAGCCAGTCCGCCTGTAAGTCCGCCTGCGACGCCTTCGCTGCCGCTGTGGAGTTCGTGGCCGACAACCCCATCGACTGATTTTTGACCCATCAACGGCCCGGAGACGGCGTAGGATCACCGCTCCGGGCCATTTTATGCCCGTTCCGAAGGATGAAAGGGAGGAAGTCTATGCGTATCATCATCTCACCTGCCAAGAAAATGAAGGAAGATTTGGACGGGCTGCCGCCCAGAGAACTACCAACTCTTCTGGGGGAGACGGAGCGGCTGCTGGACTATCTGAAAGGCCTTTCCTTGCCGGAACTGAAAAAGCTGCTCGCCTGTAACGACCAGCTGTCCCAGCTCAACTACCAGCGGTTCCAGACGATGGAGCTGCGCCAGCGGCTGACGCCGGCACTTCTGGCCTATGAAGGGATTCAGTATCGTTATATGGCGCCTGCAGTGTTTTCGGAAAGGGCGCTGGACTATGTGCAGGAACACCTGCGGATCCTCTCTGGCTTTTACGGGGTACTCCGGCCCTTCGACGGAGTGACTCCATACCGGCTGGAGATGCAGGCCAGACTGAAGACCCCGTTTTGTAAGGATCTCTATGCGTTCTGGGGAGGCAAACTGGCCGAAGCTTTGGCGCCGGATGGTGTAGTGGTGGATTTGGCCTCCGGGGAGTATAGCAAGGCGGTGATCCCCCACCTGCCCGCCGGAACCAGGGTGATTACGCCTGTCTTTGGGGAGCTGCGTGCCGATGGAAAGGTAGTGGAAAAAGGGGTCCATGTCAAAATGGCCAGAGGGGAGATGGTCCGCTTTCTGGCAGAGGGAGGCGTGGAAGATCCGGAGGATGTCACCGCCTTTGAGGGACTCCATTTTCGGTATTGCCCACAGAGATCCCAGCCGGACCATCCGGTCTTTCTGCGCGATGTGGAGAAAAGGTAAAGTGGGGTAAAATCCCGTTGACGGTGGCAGAGATAGCATGTATAATGTAATTGTGAGAGATTGTGTTTGAGACAGAAAGGACCATGGAGCTATGAGCGATACTGCTGCGGAAAAAGCCACCGTGCTTACCCACAAGTGGAATTGCCCCAGGCCTGTTAAAGAGACATGACCTGCTTTTCGGTTGGAAAAGCAGGCTATGTCTTTTTCTTTTGCCCAAACGCGGGAAAGAGCACGTGGACAGACGGCAAAAGAACTGATCCAACCATTCGATTTCAGAGAGAAGAAAGAGAAAAAGGAGCATTTCGATGAGTATTGCCAATATTCTGAGCCTGTTGGGCGGCTTGGCGCTGTTTCTGCACGGAATGCAGATGATGAGCTCCGGCTTGGAGGCTGCGGCCGGTAACCGGATGAAGGGCATCCTGGAGAAGCTGACGGCCAACCGGTTGCTGGGTGTACTGGTGGGTGCGGTGATCACCGCTGTCATCCAGTCCTCCTCCGCCACCACGGTCATGGTGGTGGGCTTCGTCAACTCCGGTATGATGACCCTCACACAGGCAGTGTGGATCATCATGGGTGCCAACATCGGTACCACCATCACCGGACAGCTCATCGCCCTGGACGTAGGTGCTATGGCGCCCTTCTTTGCCTTCCTGGGCGTGGCCATGATGGTATTTTTGAAAAAGCCTCAGCTCCACCACTACGGCAGTATCCTGGGTGGTTTGGGCGTCCTCTTCATTGGTATGGACATGATGAGCGCCGCCATGGTCCCGCTGCGGGAGATGCCCGCTTTCGTAAACCTGATGACCAAGTTCTCCAATCCGGTGCTTGGTATCCTGGCCGGTGCCCTCTTTACCGCTCTGATCCAGTCTTCCTCCGCCTCTGTCGGTATCCTTCAGGCCCTGGCCAACAGCGGCGTAATCGGACTGGGCAGCGCTGTCTATGTCCTCTTCGGCCAGAATATCGGTACCTGCATCACTGCTGTGCTGGCCTCGGTGGGCACCGGGCGCAACGCCAAGCGGACCACCATCATCCACCTGATGTTCAATATCATCGGCACGGTTCTGTTTACCACACTGTGCTTGGTCACGCCGCTGATGGGGGTTTCCATGGTGGGCTTCGTGGAGAGCCTCACGCCCGACAGTCCTGCCTCTCAGATCGCCAACATGCACACCCTCTTTAACATCGTCACCACGCTGCTTCTGCTGCCTCTGGGCAAGTGGATGGTGAAGGCAGCCATGCGCATCCTGCCTGAGCGCAAGCAGGATCTGGACGAGGGGATGCATCTGGCCTTCCTCACCCCCATCAATGCCAATCAGGACCGTACCATTGGTCAGTCTGCCATCTATATCAGCCAGCTTCGCCAGGAACTCAACCGCATGTTGGACATGGCGAAGGAAAATGTCTCCACCGCCTTCCGGGCGGTGCTGGACCGCGACCCCTCCCTGGTGGCCAAGGAGGAGTCGGTGGAGGAGTATATCGACTTCCTCAACAAGGAGATTTCTCAGTTTATCTCCCACGTGATCGTCCACGAGACCAACGAGCAGGACTCTGCCGCGGTAAGCGCCTACTTCAAGATCGCGGGCAACATCGAGCGTATCGGCGATCACGCGATGAATATCTGTGGTTACAGTGGTATTCTGAAGGAGAAGGATGTCCACTTCTCCGAGGAAGCAAAGAACGAGATCCGGGAGATGGAGGCCGTCTGCCGCAAGGCCATCGAGTCGCTCAGCGGTGTGGTATCCAATCCGGTGGAGTGGATTAGTGAGATTTCCGCTCTGGAGCAGAAGATGGACGACATGACAGCTAGCTTCCGGCGCCATCAGATGGAGCGGATGCGCAAAGGCATTTGCTCTGACGAGGGCTGCATCCTGTTCTCTGAGATGCTCACCGACTTTGAGCGTATCGGCGACCATGTGCTCAACATTGCGCAGGAGCGCTCCAGTGCCAGCCTGCCCTGAGGCGGAAGGAAAGAAGAAGACCGCCATGTTCCGGCTCAGGCCGGAACATGGCGGTCTTTATTTGTTAGCAGGAGGACTCACCGGAGAAAATGCTCCAGCCGTCCTTGCCGTGGTGTTTGGCGCAGTACAGAGCGCTGTCCGCATGTGGGTAAAGCTCCTCAAAGGAGCGCCCCTGGTCGGGGATCATGGCAGCGCCAACGCTGCAGGAAACGGAGATCTGAGGGTAGGTTGGGTCTGTGAGGAGGCGGAATTCCTCGCACAGGCGACGCATGTGCAGCTCCACAACGGACCGGGAGGATACATCCTTCATCAGAACCATAAATTCATCACCGCCGATCCGACCGATGACATCACTCTGACGGAAATGTGCGCGCAGCAGCTCCGCAGTAAGGACCAGGATAGAGTCACCCGCCTGGTGACCCCAGACATCGTTGACCTCCTTGAAATTGTCCAGATCCAGCATCAAAAGGGCACCCTGCCTGTCGGGGACGGCCAGCCAGGTGTCGATGCAGGCACTGGTGCTGGTGCGATTAAGCAGACCGGTGAGAGAATCGGCCTGGGCCTGATGGAGCAGCCGGCGCCGGTCTCGCAGAGAAATATGGATCATAGAGAACAAAAGGAGCAGGACGCCCACCAAAAAGGCGATACCCAGATAGAGAACATCCCGGAAGATAAAGCTGTAATCAGCGCTGGCCTCGCTGCTGGAGACGGTGTAACACATCATCCAGCCGTTGTCCAACCCGGCGGACTGGTAGACCATATACTGGATCTCGTCACCGTTGTGGGCAAAAAAATAGCCGCTCTTGCCGGCGGCAAAATCAGCCCGAACTTCATCCGGAGAAGCGCCGCCCATCAGCTCCATAGAGGCACAGTATTCAAAGAAATCATGATAGTGTGTGGGCAAGGTGGTAGAGGTGGTGGAAACCAGGGCGCCGCTGGAGGTGACCAGCAGAGGATAACCGCTGCCATTGTACAGTCCGGAGAAGAGGAAGTCACTGAGTTGTCCGATGTTGTAGGCTCCGCCTACAACGCCCATAACTTCTCCATCCTCACCAATGATGGGCACGGACAGAACGACCTTTGTCTGGCTGTCCACAGAACTGGAGAGGGGATCACTGACCGCGCGGCGACCGGACATGGAAGTCAGGAAATATTGCCGGTGAGCGACAAGAGTAGTGGCGCCATCGTTGGAGTGGCCGGTACCGGAGGGGGCGATAATCAAAATGCGGGAAAATTCACCACTGGAAACAATGGCATCAGCCATCAGTATATTATCGCTGTCGACAAGATGATCTTGCCTCGCGATAAAGCGGGCCAAGCTGTCCAAGGAGGAAAACTGCGTGTCGATCACAGAGTTGAAGTAATCACATTGATGCTCTACATTGTTGCGGAGAGAGAGAAGTGTATGTTCTTCCACAGAACGCTTTTCATGCAGAACGAAACAACCCATACAGGCGGCCATATACAGCAAAAACAATAACAGCGACGGCGCATAGCGGCGAATGCGGTCGACATGCAACACAGAAATAAGATCCACCTCCTCACCTGATATTTTGTACCCATAGTATACCATATTTTATAGAAAAGCGGAACGGGGAAACTGTCAGATTTGGAACAGAAAGTGGTAAATTTTTCATGTAAAAGCAAGAAAGAATGGGCAGAAGTCCGAAATACGTTACTATTTAAAAATAAAAGGGGACAGGGAAAACATGTATTATTACTTCGCACCCATGGAGGGGGTGACGGGCAGGCTGTTCCGGCGGGTCCACAGTCAGTTCTTTCAGGGGGTAGACAAATATTTCATGCCGTTTGTCTCACCTGGGAAGGACAGGGTCTTTTCCAAACGGGATATGCGGGAACTCACGCCGGATGCGGAGTCAAGTGTACCGGAAGTGCCCCAGCTGCTGACCTGTCAGGCGGAGGATTTTCTCTGGGCGGCGGAGCTGTTGGCCGACCTGGGCTATCGGGAGGTCAATCTGAATCTGGGCTGTCCTTCCGGAACGGTTACTGCCAAAGGGAAGGGGTCCGGTTTCCTCCGGGACCCGGATGGACTTGACCGCTTTCTGGAGGAAATCTTCAGCCGGGCCAAAGTCGCCATATCCATCAAGACCCGGGTGGGATTTGCGTCACCGGAGGAATTTGATCGGCTGCTGGAGTGCTTTGACCGCTATCCCTGCACGGAGCTCATTGTTCACCCCAGAGTGCGGTCGGATTTCTATAAGGGCAGGGTGCGGCTGGAGGCCTTTGCCCTGGCGGTGGAGAGGAGTACAGCCTCGCTGTGCTACAACGGGGATCTGACCACTGCCAAAGAGATCGGGATTTTCCGGCAGCGCTTTCCATCGGTGGAGCGGGTGATGCTGGGACGGGGATTGGTGGGAGACCCCGCCCTGGCAGCCAAGGCCAAAGGAGTACCAGCAGCCGACCGAGAGACGCTGCGAAAATTTCATGATACTCTTTATGAAGGCTATGCGGAGGCCTTTGGTAGCCGACATAACGCCATGCTGCGGATGAAGGAGCTGTGGTTCTATCTCATTTGGCTCTTTGAGGGACAAGAGCGGCTGAGCAGGGCACTGAAGAAGGCCAAAAACCCTGCCGAGTATGAAGCGTGTGTGGAGACCATTTTCGGTGAGCTGCCCCTGCGGGAGGATTCTGCCGCCGGCTGGCGTGACCAGCCCATTTTTTGACACAGGGCCGTGGCCGCGGTATGATGAAACAAACGATATGGAAATGGGGGAATACACTTGGAAAACAAAGCATATGAGACCATTCTGGGGCGCCGGAGCATCCGCTCCTTTCAGACGAAGCAGGTAGCACAGCAGGAGCTGGACGCGGTGCTCCAGGCGGGGCTGTATGCCCCCTGTGGGATGGGCAGCCAGCTGGTGACATTGGTGGCCGTCCAGGACCCGGAGGTCCGGGGCAAGCTGTCCGCCATGAACGCCACCATCATGGGCACCGACCGCGATCCCTACTATGGAGCACCCACCATCGTGGTGGTTTTGGCGTCGACGGAGCGGTATACCTGGGTAGAGGACGGCAGCTGCGCGCTGACTGTCATGATGGAGGCCGCCCACGCCCTGGGGCTGGGTTCCTGCTGGATCCACCGGGCGCGGGAGATGTTCGACAGTGACGAGGGCAAGGCCATGCTCAAGGCGTGGGGGGTCCCCGAGGGCATGCGGGGCGTGGGGGCCCTGGCCCTGGGCTATCCCGCGGGCGCGGCGCCCCAAGCACCCCAGCGGAAGCCGGGCCGTGTTTTCAAGATCTGACCATAAAAAGTCGTCCCATAAAAAGTCGTCCGGCCGACCGGCCGGACGACTTTTTTACAGGAAAGGATTCAGCTCAGAAGCTCACTCTCCAGGTCGGAGAGCATCACATCCAGAGCGGTGATACCGCCTTCGGCGGTGTACCAGACGGCGGGGTGAACCAGATAGACGATGTGGCTGTTCTTGTAGGCGTCGGTCCCCACGACCAGCTCATTTTCCATGATCTCCTGGGCCAGCTTGGCACCCTCGGTGGCGATGGCGGCATCCCGGTCCATAACGAAAATGTAGTCCGGGGCTTTGTCCACAATGAACTCGAAGGAGGCCTCGTTGCCATGGGTGGAGGTTTCCAGGTCGGCGTCCACGCCGATGTTCTCAAAGCAGATCTCCGGACCGATGATGGAGCAACGTCCATCGTTGCCCAGCACATTGAAGCTGCCGCTGGTACACATGCCGACGATGGCGGTCTTGCCGTCGGCAAATTTAGACAGGGCGGCGATCCGGCTGTCGAAATCAGCCATGAGTGCATCCACCTCTTCCTCCAAACCAAACATGGAGGCGATGGTGACGGCGTTCTGGCGTACACTTTCTACCACGCCAATCTCGGTGTCGGTGGAGAGGTAGACCACGGGAGCGATCTCACTGAGGGCGTCATAGCTGGAGGCCAGGCGGCCGCCGATGAAGATGACATCCGGCTCACAGGCCATGACCGCTTCCAGATCGGCCTCTTTGATGGTGCCCAGGTTGGCGATATCGTCATTGATGTAGTCCTGGAGGTATTCCAGGCTGGTGGAGGCGGTGCCCACCACTCTGTCGCCCACGCCCAGTGCGTCTAGAATGTCCAGACAGGCCATGTCCAGAGTGGCGATACGCTGGGGATCGTAGGGCACCTCCAGCTCCACAGACTCTTTGGCGCCGTTCAAAGAGGTGATGGTAACGCTCGTGGGAACGGTCCCTGTAAGCTGAGTATCCTCCACCGGTGTGGTGGATTCCGGCGCGGCGGAGCCGCCGCTGCCGGAGGAGCAGGCGGCCAAACCCAGGGACAGTGCCAGTGCGAGGGCAAGAGAGGCGATCTTCTTCATGTGTGCAAACTCCTTTTCATAAAAAGTACGGAAAAATAGCGGGTCAGTAGTAAATAGACAGGGGCTTACCCTGAATATTCAGGATCTCAAAGTCCACCCGGTAGATCTCTGACAGGTTCCCTTTGGTGATTACCTCCTCCACAGTGCCGAACTTGGCGATCCTGCCGTCCTTAAAAGCGCAGATGTAGTCGGAGTAGAAGTCGGCATAGTTGATCTCATGGAGTACCAGGATCACAGTCTTGCCCAGCTCGTCGCAGAGCCGACGGACGATCTTCATCATGTTGGTGGCGTGGTAGATGTCCAGGTTGTTGGTGGGCTCGTCCAGGAGAATGTATTCGGTGTCCTGGGCGATGACCATGGCGATGAGGGCCCGCTGGCGCTGGCCGCCGGAGAGCTCGTCGATGAACCGGTCCTGAAATTCATCCAGTTCCATGTACGCGATGGCACGGTCGACGATGGCCTGGTCCTCGTCGGTGAGGCGGCTGCCCGAGTACCGCCCACTCCACGGCGTCCCGGTACCAGGCGTTGGCGGCAATGTCGGCAAAACCGGCCACCAGCTCCACTTCCTCCTGGACGGGACCGAACATCCCGGCGAAGGAGCCGTAGGACAAGCCGCACAGAGTGGGGGTGCTGCGATAGGCGCTGTGGGAGGGATGGCCGTCCTCCAGGATATAGATCTCGCCCCACTCGTCCGCGCCGTCACCACGGCCCAGAGGGCGACTTCCGGTGAGTTCCATGCCGCAGCCCCACATGGTACCGTCGTTTTTCAGATAGAGCATATGACTACCGCCACCGGAGACAGAGTGGACATTGGTGTCCACGATCTCCGGATAATAGTTGTACAGCTTATACTCGCCGGTAACAGAATCATAGTGATAGTTGATGGAACTGGGACCACGCTGTCCGTGCTGGCCTGCGCCGGTGACCCAGAGGGTGTCATCAAACTTAATGAAATAGGCGTTGTTGTTGCCGGCATCCACGCTGCGCACATCGGTGGCAACCAGAGTGGGGGTAGCGACATAATCCACCAGGTTCCAGTGGAAACCAAGGGCTGCGTAACTGCTGTTGTTCCCCCAGCCGTAGAGAGAACCGTCGGGCTTGAGGGCCATGGCGAATTTATTGCCAAGGGCGATATCCACGCAGCCATCCATGACCTTGATCATTTCGTTGACCAATTCGGCATCTTCTCCCTCGTCCCGGCCGAGAACGCCATAGATATTGGTGCCCATCATCCACACCGAGCCGTCGTTTTTCAGGGCCATAACATTTTCTGGGCTCAACTCCACATCCTTTACGCCGGTGAGGATGACGGTGGGGTCGGTGTAAGATTCACAGCCTCCCTCGCCGTTGGCATAGGCTTCCGCAAAGTTGTCGCCCCAGAAATAGAGATCGCCATTCTCCGTCACCGCCGCGCAGGCGTGGTCGTTGGTGGCAGCCTTGACCACGTTGCCCATGACGAAGTAGGGCTCGTAGGTCTCCACATCAGCTTCATAGTAGCCCTTGCCCAGCTGGTAGCAGACGTTGTCGCCCCAGGTATAGAGATCGCCGTTCTCCTTGAGGATGGTGAGGACCGTGCCGGGCTCTCTCCACCTTATGTTGTAGCCGTACTCGTCGTACACTTTCACGCGGACAGTGAGCGTACAATACGATGAACTGGCTGACACCGATTTCACCCCGGACATGATATTGACGGGGACGTTGGATGTGGTGTCGCCGTTGAGCAGCGTGGAGGTGTCACAGCTGCCCCAGCCGTAGAGGTCGCCGTTGCTGGTGACCGCCCAGGAAGTCCGGTTTCCCGCCTCCACCTGTTTGATGTAGGGCTGGCCCGCCGCCGAGGCGGGGACGGCCAGCAGCCCCGCCAGCAGGGCGGCGGTGAGCAGCAGGGAAAAGAATCTGCGTTTCTTCATAAAAATCCTCCTCGTATAATAAGTTTCAAAGTTAATAAATGGGGTATCAGCAGGCTTTGAGATACCCGTGATACAATAGCTGTAGGACAGCAGGGTCAGGCTCTTATCCTCCTGGTCGAGCCGTAAGGCTGCTTCATAGTAAAGTCTGTCCCCCTGGACCGGAAGTTAGTTGCAAACTAATTGGCTGTTTGCCGGAGATAAGGTCGCCCTTTTAGCAGTGAGGGATATCGCATTGGCTCTCTCCGGAATGATTCTGATACGCGAGGTTGCGGACGCTCCGGTTATCATGGGCATCTCAAAGTCTGCTGGCCTGAAATTCCCATGTGGGGAGGTGAGAATTGTGAATCCATTATTCGTTGGTATTGATGTGAGCAGCAAGAGTAATGTGGCTTATTTGATGAATCCCGACGGCAGTAAGCATTCCATTTTTTCCGTGCAGAATAACCTGGGCGGTGCTAGGGCTTGTTTGAAAAAAGGCGGAGATTGTGCTAAAGCAACAAAATAGTGATGGAGGCAAGATAGCCCGCTGTATCATGCCGGACATTCTCGCTTTCTATGAGAGCGAGGAGGGGCAGCGGGAATTTGCCGAATGGAAGAAGCAGCGGGAGGCGGAGAGGCAGGAGGCCGAAACGACGAAATGACGAAAAGGGCGGGCGCACCGTGCAAACGGCTGCGCCCGCCCTTTTTGCGTTTATAGGGCCGCTTTCTTCTTCCGTGGGCCTCTCGGCTTGGAGGTGGGCTTGCGCCGCACCCCGTTGCGGAAGTAGGTGGCTTCGTAGCGGTCAAAGAAAACAAATAATCCGAACCCATCTCCTATCGGAAACAAGTTCGGATTATATTGGTTTGGTGCCGGTAGTCGGACTCGAACCGACACGATGTCGCCACCAACGGATTTTGAGTCCGTCACGTCTACCAATTCCATCATACCGGCGTGGATGATATGGGTGCAAGGATTATTATACACAAGGTGGGCCGAGACTGCAAGAGTGGATTTTTGACGTGGCGGAGAAAATTAAAAAATCCCATACCAAATTGGCGGGAAATATGATATGATGATACATACGAGATTGTTGCCTATGGGAGAATGCGTTCTCACGGGCGGTCGGGCAGATCCAGGAAAGGAGGCGGCGGAAATGAGAAAGAAATGGATCGGGGCGGTCATACTCTCCGTGGTCCTACTGTGTTTGGGCGGCTGCGCGTTCAGCTCGCCCGAGGAACTTTACGCCGTCCCCAAGGCAGCAGAGGATTATAGGAACCTTCAGGAGCAGATTGACAAGGTGCGCAGTGCGGGCGCCGAGTATTCCGGTCCGCTATTCGGTACCAATACCCAGCCTGTTCAGCTCATGGATCTGGATGAGGATGGTGTCCAGGAGGCCATTGCCTTTTTCCGCAGCACCAGTGTGAACGATCCAGAACCGCTGAAGATCTATATTTACCACCAGACGGCAGATGGAACCTATGAGGTCTGGAACATCATTGAAGGGGATGCCCCTGCCATCAATTCCATCTCCTACGAGGATCTGGACGGCAAGACAGGTCCAAGCGGTCACATGGACAAGGAATTGGTGGTGAGTTGGCGGCTGAGCGACAAGATCTACCGGCTGGAGGCCTTTTCGGTCACCGGGCCGGAGGTGGAGACGCTGCTGCCCGCGGTATCCTACACAGATTATGTGCTGTGGGATATGGATAAGGACAATCAGCAAGAGATCGTCATGATCACCCTCAACACGGTGGACAGTGTCTACCAGGCCGACTACTATGATTACCAGTCCGGTCAGATGATGCTGCGCAGTTCGGCACCTCTGTCGGGCAAGATAACCGGTCTGGCCAGCAATACCAAGCCCCTGGCCAGCTACCTATACAACAACGGTGTTGCTGAGCCGGCCATCTTTGTAACCTCTAATCTCATTACCGGTGTCATTACCGACATTTTCACCTGGCAGGAGGATAAACTGGTGAATATCACCCTGAATCCATCCACGGGCATGAGTGATGATACCTTCCGGCTCAATACCAGTATCTCTATTCAGGACATCAACAATGATGGTTATCCGGAGGTGCCCAGACCCACCGCTCTCCCCACGCCGGATGCCGTCAGCAGTCTGGACTTCTGGCAGGTCCAATGGGTGCAGTATGATCTGAAGGGGAATCCCACCGTGGTCTCTACCACCTATTATAATGGTGAGGATGGCTGGTATCTGGTCATGCCGGAGAACTGGCAGGGCCAGGTGGCGCTTTCCCGACTGGACAACACTGGCAGTGGGGAGCGGGGTGTCCTCTTCTACCCTTACTCTGCGGAGCAGAGCGAGGGGAATGCCGCGCCCAAGCCATTCCTCTCTATTTATAAGCTCACTGGTCCAAACCGAAAGACGCGGGCCAACGCGGAGGGACGGTTTATCCTGCTGGAGGAGGACGATGTGATCTATGCCGCAGAATTCCATACCGACAGCGGTTGGGACTGCGGTGTGGATCAGGGGGGCCTGAAGGCGCTGTTTCATTTGATTTAGGCTCCGGCCGGTCTGGGAAAGACCGGAGGAGACAATCCAGATCCGTAACGGAAGGGAGTGTTCTGCATTGAAAAAAGTGCTGGTATTAGAGGACGAGGCCAATATCCGCAGCTTCGTGGTCATTAATCTGAAGCGAGCGGGGTATGAGACCATTGAGGCGGGCACCGGCGAGGAGGCTCTGGCCCAGCTGCGCCGGAACCCTGATATAAAAGTGGCCCTTTTGGACATTATGCTCCCCGACGATATGGACGGCTTTGAGGTCTGCCGCCGCATCCGGGCCAGTGATTCCAAGATCGGCATCATCATGCTGACCGCCCGGACCCAGGAGATGGACAAGGTGACCGGACTCATGACCGGTGCCGACGACTACGTGACCAAGCCCTTCTCGCCGGCGGAGCTCACCGCCCGGGTGGACGCCCTCTACCGTCGCACCGGCGGGGATGTGGAGGTGGACAGTGGCGAGATCAGCCAGCCCCCCTTCCTCCTGAATACCCGGAACCGGACATTGGAGAAAAACGGCCAGCGGGTGAAGCTCACTCAGGTGGAGTATTCCATCATGAAGCTCTTTATGGACAACCCGGGCAAGGCCCTCTCTCGGGACGAGATCCTGGACACCGTCTGGGGCCGGGACTCCTTCGGAGAACTCAAGACGGTGGATGTAAATATCCGCCGCCTGCGCATCAAGATTGAAGATGACCCGACGAACCCAACCTATATCACCACCGTGTGGGGTTATGGGTACAAGTGGGGATTCTGACCTTAAATTAAGTACAGAAGAAAGGAGGCGGAGAGGTTGTGGCAAAGATGAAGGGGATCCGGAAACGGTGGATGCTCAACAGCATCTCCGCCGTGCTGCTCATCGTGCTCTTCGCTGTGGCGGCCTTTTCAGCCGCCATCGCCAGCTATTTCTACTCCACCATGAGCACGGGGCTCAAGTCACGGGTCACTGCGGCCCTGCCCTTTTTCAGCAGCGCTATGACCCAGAGCGAATACCTCCAGACGGCCAACGACTATGTGAGCACCTTTGCTGATAAGGACCGCCTGGAACTGCAGATCATCAATCCCAGCGGCAGCATTGATCAATCCACCAACGATTTGACCATTCCCGGCTCCTATCCAGGTACGCCAGACGTGACAGGAGCCATTGAGCAGCGGGAACTGACCCCCTGGACCGGTACCGCTCCGGACACAGGGGAGCGGATTATGTCGGTGTCCATGCCGGTGGTGAGCCGGAACGGTACGCTGCTGGGTGTCATCCGTATGGTGACCTCCCTGAACCGATGTGACCTCCAGGTCGCCAAGATCGTGGCGGTGGCCCTCCTCATCGGCGCTGCCATTGTGCTGCTGGTCTCCTTCTCCAACCTCTATTTTGTCCGCTCCATCGTGGAGCCGGTCACCGCCGTCACCGAGACCGCCAAGCGCATCGCCGCCGGCTCCTACGGCATCCAGATGGAGAAGAAGTACGACGACGAGGTGGGCGACCTCACCGACGCCATCAACGACATGTCCCTGAAGATCGACCAGTCGGAGAAGATGAAGTCGGAGTTCATCTCCTCTGTGTCCCATGAGCTGCGAACCCCCCTCACCGCCATCAATGGCTGGGCCGAGACCATTATGAATGGCGAGGTCCGGGATGCCGCCGACGTGAAAAAGGGCATGGGTATCATCGTCTCCGAGGCCCGGCGGCTTACCAACATGGTGGAGGAGCTGCTGGAGTTTTCCCGCATTGAGGATGGCCGCTTCACCCTGTCGGTGGAGCCCATGGACATCAAGGCCGAGCTGGAGGACGCCGTCTATACCTATACGGAATTCTTCCGCAGGGAGGGGATCACCCTCACCCACACCGACTGTGAGGAGGAGTTCCCGCCCATCCCCGGCGACCCGGAGCGGATGCGCCAGGTTTTCTGCAACCTGCTGGACAACGCCGCCAAGCACGGCGGTTCCGGCAAGCGCATCGACACCGCCATCCGTGGCGAGGAGGATGCGGTGGTCATCACCATCCGGGACTACGGTCCTGGTATCCCGGAGGATGAGCTTCCCCACGTCAAATATAAGTTCTATAAGGGAAGTTCCAAGGCAAGAGGCTCCGGCATCGGCCTTGCCGTCTGCGAGGAGATCATCACCCGCCACAATGGCCGCCTGGACATCGGCAATGCCGAGGGCGGCGGCTGCATCGTTACCATCCGGCTGCCCATGAGCGGCTGAACTGGAGAAATGGAACATTAGTTCGAATTTTCTCTTGCTTTTCCCAACCTCCTTTGCTATGATGGAAGTTGGGCCGATTCGGCCTCCGACTTTCTGTTTCGGGGCTGAAGATCTTTATCAATCAGAGGAGAACCTGAATCCATGGCAGAAAAACAGAGCCAGGCCTGCGCCACGCCCTTCCGCACCATGATCGGCGGACAGGCCCTCATTGAAGGGATCATGATGATGGGTCCCGACAAGAAATCCATCGTGGTCCGCCGCCCTGACGGAGGTCTGGAGGTCAAGACCGAGGAGCGCAAGCTCATCAAGGACCGCCATCCCATCTTGGGCTGGCCTTTTATCCGGGGCGTAGTCAACTTTTGCGTGTCCATGTATACCGGCGTTACCGCCCTGATGTACTCGGCGGAATTCTACCCCGAGGACGACGAGCCGGAGGAGCCCTCCCGCTTTGAGAAGTGGCTGGACGAGAAGCTGGGCAGCGAGAAGGCCATGGCCTTCTTCACCACCCTGGCGGTCATCATCGGTATGGCCTTCTCCGTAGGCCTCTTCTTCGTGCTCCCCACGCTCCTGTCCGGCGGTGTCATGTGGTTTTTCCCAAACATCCCTCTGTGGGTCCGTAACCTGGTGGAGGGTGCCACTCGGGTGATCATCTTCCTGGGCTACCTGATCCTGTGCTCCAAGACCAAGAGCATCCGAAGGGTGTTTTCCTACCACGGCGCCGAGCACAAGACCATCTTTTGCTACGAAAAGGGGTTGGAACTCACCGTTGAGAACGTCCGGGCCCAGCCCAAACACCATCCCCGCTGTGGAACCAGCTTCCTGTTCGTGGTCATTGTGGTGTCCATCCTGCTCTCCAGCATCGTTTTCTCTTTTTGGGAGTTTACCAACCCCTGGCTGCGGACCCTAGTCCACCTGGCGCTGCTGCCGGTGGTGGTGGGTCTCACCTGGGAGATCAACCGCTATGTAGGCGGACATGACAACCTGCTGTGCCGGGCCATCCGGCGGCCGGGCATGGCGATTCAGTGCTGGACCACCTTTGAGCCCGATGACTCCATGATCGAGGTAGGCATTGAGGCGCTCAAGCAGGTGCTGCCGGAGGAAAAGGGAAAGGATCAGTGGTAAATTCGGAAAAACCCTGATATCAAAACAGACAGAGGGTGATTCTATGGCGACCACCTACAACAATCTATACCTGGATACCCGAAAACGCCTGCGGGCTCACGGTGTGGAAATGGCCCAGCTGGAGGCCAGGGAACTGGTGTGTTTTGCCGCCGACAAGACCCGGGAGCAGTTCTTCCGGGATTTGTCTCTTTATGCCTCCAAAGAGGTAGAGGAGAAGGTGGAAGAGCTGACCCAGCGGCGTCTGGCCGGGGAGCCAGTGGCTTACATTATCGGGGAGTGGGAGTTTTATGGCCTGCCCCTGGATATCTCCAGGGACGTGCTCATCCCCAGGTCCGACACTGAGGTGCTGGCCGAGAGGGCCATTCTGCTGGCCAAGGCGGCAGGAGAGGGTGCCCGGGTGCTGGACCTGTGCGCCGGAAGTGGCTGTGTGGGCCTGGCGGTGGCCGCCCACGCCCCCAACTGCCGGGTGGTGCTGGCCGACCTCTCTGAGGCGGCCCTGCGCATCTGCAAGCAGAACGTCCGCCGCAACAACCTCAACGCCCGGGTGACCTGCGTTCAGGCGGACGCCACACAGGCGCCGGCGGCCAGCCTTTGGGACTTTGATGTGATCGCCTGCAATCCACCCTACATCCCACACAAGGACCTGCCCGACCTGGATGTGTCGGTGCGGGACTATGAGCCCTGGGCTGCCCTGGATGGCGGCCTGGACGGGCTGGACTTTTATCGAGCAATTGCTCAGCGTTGGGGCACTGCCCTGCGGTTGGGCGGCAGCCTCATCTTTGAGGTAGGCATCGGTCAGGCAGCCGATGTGGAGAAGATCATGGCCCAGAACGGCTTTGAGAACATTGTCACCCACCAGGACACCCAGGGCATCTGGCGTGTGGTGGAGGGGACCGCCAACCACTGACGGAGGAGAGGTGTATGGAGCGGTTGAGCCGGGCGTTCAGCCTGTTCATCGTCTTTCAGTTCGTCACCCTGGTGGCGGGCGTCTGCGCCATCCTGCTTACAACGAGCGGGCTTTACGTCGTGTTCCTCTTCGGCCAGGTCATCTCCATGATCGTGTTCAGCATCGTTACCAGCAATCTGCTGGAGCGAGATTTGCGCCAGAAATATCCGGAGGTCAAGCCGGATCGGCATATCTCCGTGGGTACGGGCGGCATTCGGTTCGGCGTGGACTGGCGCGGCCCGTTGAAGACGCGGGCAGGCAGAAGCCAGGACCAGTCGGCAGAGGAAGTGTTTCGGAAGCAGGAGATCACATGGCTTCTCGTGATCGTGACCATGGTGGTACTGGTCGGGCTGGCGTCAGCAGTTTATTGACCCCGGCGCTGCTCCGGCCCGGAGCTGCGGGAATGGGGAGCGCTGATTCGTTTAAGGAGTGAGTCATTTGGCAGATAAGAAGAAAAACCTGGTGGAGGCGGCTGCCCCCGCCAGCGATAAGAAGAAGGCCCTGGAGACCTGCATGGCCCAGATCGAGCGGACCTACGGCAAGGGCTCCATCATGCGCCTGGGTGAGAACGCAGGTGTAGTGGTGGAGGCTATCCCAACCGGTTCCCTGTCCCTGGATCTGGCCCTGGGCATCGGCGGTGTACCCAGAGGCCGCATCATTGAAATCTATGGCCCTGAGTCCTCCGGTAAGACCACCCTGGCCCTTCACATTGTGGCCGAGGCCCAGAAGCGGGGAGGCGAGGTGGCCTTCATCGACGCTGAGCACGCTCTGGACCCCTCCTATGCCCGGGCCCTGGGGGTGGACATTGATTCCATGCTCATCTCCCAGCCCGACACCGGTGAGCAGGGTTTGGAGATCTGCGAGGCCCTGGTCCGTTCCGGCGCCATCGACGTAGTGGTGGTGGACTCCGTGGCCGCCCTCACCCCCAAGGCGGAGATCGAGGGCGATATGGGTGACTCCCATGTGGGCCTGCTGGCCCGGCTCATGAGCCAGGCCCTGCGGAAGCTGGCCGGCTCCATCGCCAAGACCAACTGCATCGTCATCTTCATCAACCAGCTCCGGGAAAAGGTGGGCGTCATGTACGGCAACCCGGAGGTCACCACCGGCGGCCGGGCCCTGAAGTTCTACGCCTCCGTCCGTATGGACGTGCGGAAGGTGGAGACCCTGAAGAACGGCTCCGAAATGATCGGCAACCACGTTCGGGTAAAGGTAGTCAAGAACAAGGTGGCTCCCCCTTTCCGGCAGGCGGAGTTCGACATCATGTTCGGCCAGGGCATCGCCAAGACCGGCGAGCTCATCGACCTGGGCGTCCAGCTGGACCTGGTGCAGAAGTCGGGTTCCTGGTTCGCCATGGGTGAGACCCGCATGGGCCAGGGCAAAGAGGCCGCCAAGCAGTACCTGCTGGATAACCCCGAGGTGGCCGAGCAGCTGGAGGCCGATATCCGGGCCAACTCCTACAAGCTGCTGCCCACTCAAGCCAAGGCGGCCGCTAAGGCCGCCGGACGGGCGGTAGACGTGTCCGCCGAGGATTTCGAGGATGCGGATCAGTAAGCTGGCCGCATCCAAGCATAAAAAGGGCCGCATCCTGGTCCAGTTGGACAGCGGAGAGCTCCTCCGCATCGGCGAGCGGGAGGTGGTAGCCTTCTCTCTGTATGTGGGCAAGGAGCTCACAGCGGAGGAGAAGACTGCACTGGAAAACGCTGCCCGGGAGAGCGGCCTGAAGGACCGGGCCCTGAGCCTGCTCACCACCCGGCCCATGTCCCGCAAGGAGCTGACTGACCGCTTGATGGAGCGGGCCGACGCCACGGATGAAGAGGCTGAAGCGGTGGCCGACGAGCTGGAGCGATTGGGTCTCCTCAATGACCGTACTTATGCCGAGACCCTGGTGCGGCACTATTCCGCCAAAGGCTACGGGCCCTACCGGCTCCGGGAGGAGCTGCGCCGGCGGGGGGTGCCCCGGGAGTACTGGGACCAGGTCCTGGGCGACCTGGATGACCCGGCGGAGACCATCGACGCCCTCCTGCGCCAAAGGCTCCGCGGAAGGATTACTGACCGGAAGGAACTCAAGCGGGCCTCCGATTATCTGGCCCGGAAGGGGTATCACTGGACCGACATCAGCGCGGCATTGCGCCGCTACGACGCATCACTGGAGGAGGATGAAATATGAACGCCATGGAATGTCTACTGACCCGACGCAGTATCCGCAAGTACAAGAGCGATCCCATCTCCCGCGAGACCTTAGAGGAGATCTTGGCGGCGGCCTGCTGTGCCCCATCGGCCATCAACATGCAGCACTGGTATTTTGTCGTCATCCAGAGCCCGGAAAAGATGGCGGAGTTCCGGGAGGTGATGCGCCGGGTGATGGTGGCCTTCCATCCAGTGCTGGAGGACCGGTTCAAGAAAAATCCGGAGACCATTCAGGAGACGGAGAGCTTCCTGGTGAGCCTGGGCGGGGCCCCGGCTGTGGTGTTGGCCTTTTTCCTCAAGGACAACTTCCCCGACCGGGACGGCGCCATGCAGAGCGTCTCTGCTGCCATTGAGAACCTGATGCTGGCCGCCTGGGAGAAGGGCATTGGCTCCTGCTGGATGTCGGCGGCCCAGCGCATGGGCTTTGGTCCTGAGATCCAGGCCAAATATGCCCCCGGCAAGGGTGAGTTCGTCTCCGCCATCGCCCTGGGCTATCCCGACCAGTCCCCCAAGATGCCGCCCCGCCGGGAGGGTCGCTGCATCTTCCTCTGATCTGAACAAAGAAGGAGAGCATCCACTTGAAAGTTGCATTCGTATCCCTGGGCTGTTCCAAGAATCTGGTGAACACCGAGCAGATGATGGCTCTGTGCCGGTCGGCGGGCTATACCGTCACCGGAGAGCCCGAGGGGGCCGACGTGGCGGTGGTCAACACCTGCGGCTTTATTGACTCGGCCAAAAGTGAGGCCATCGACACCATTTTGTCCATAGCCCCGCTGAAAAGCGCAGGTAAACTGAAAAAGCTGCTGGTGACCGGCTGTCTTACCCAGCGCTACCAGGATGAGATCCTGGAGGAGCTGCCCGAGGTGGACGGTATCCTGGGCACCGGCAGCTACACCGACATCGTTCCCGCCATCGAGTCCGTCATGGAGGGGGACACCCCCACCTACTTCGGGGACATCGACCATACCATCGAGGATGGCGCGCGTATGGTGTCCACGCCCCCCTATACCGCCTACCTGAAGATTGCCGAGGGCTGCGACAACCGCTGCGCCTACTGTATCATCCCATACCTCCGGGGCCGCTACCGCAGCCGGGACTTCGAGTCCCTGCTGGAGGAGGCCAGGGGCCTGGCGGACAGCGGCGTGAAGGAGCTGCTGGTCATCGCTCAGGACATTACCCGGTATGGCACCGACCTCTACGGCCGCCGCCGTCTGGGCGAGCTCCTCACTGAGCTCTGCAAAATGCCCTTCCACTGGATTCGGCTCCACTACCTCTATCCTGACGAGATTGACGACGAACTCATCGACGTCATCGCCCTGGAGCCCAAGATCGTCAAGTACCTGGACATCCCCATCCAGCACATGAGCGACAAGATCCTGAAGGCCATGAACCGCCGGGGGGACAGCGCCCTCATCACCGAGGCGGTATCCAAGCTCCGGGCCAAAATGCCCGACCTGGTGCTGCGCACCTCCATCATCGTGGGCTTCCCCGGCGAGGGAGAAACCGAGTTCGAGGAGCTGTGCCAGCGCCTTCCCCAGCTGGACTTCCAGCGGGCGGGGGTCTTCCCCTTCTCCTGTGAGGAGGGCACTCCCGCTGCCAAGATGGCAGACCAGGTTCCCGCCGATGTGGCCCAGCACCGGGCCGAGCTGCTGGTGGATGTCCAGTCCAGGGTCATGGACCGCTGGAACGAGGAGAAGCTGGGCACCGTCATGGAGGTCCTCTGTGAGGGCTTCGACGCCGACATGGGCTGCTGGGCGGGCCGGACCTATGCCGACTCCCCCGACATCGACGGCCACGTGTACTTTACCGCCGCCGGTACCGTACCCGCTGGTACCTTTGTCAACGTGCGTATCACCGGCGTGTCCGACGGCGACCTGACCGGCGAGATCGAGGAGTGAGACCATGAATACAGCCAATAAGCTCACCATGACCCGGGTGGTCATGATCCCCATCTTCCTGGCGGTTTTGTACCTGGTCATCCCGCCCTACAACCACTACATCGCCCTGGCCATCTTCATCCTGGCCAGTGTCACCGACTTCATCGACGGCTATGTGGCCCGGCACTACAACCAGATCACTGACTTTGGCAAGTTTATGGACCCCCTGGCCGACAAGCTGTTGGTGGTCTCGGCTATGCTGTGGTTCATCGAGAGTGGGCAGATGCCCGCCTGGGCCGTCCTCATCGTGGTGGCCCGGGAGTTCGCCGTCACCGGTCTCCGGCTGGTGGCCGTGGACAACGGACGGGTCATTGCCGCCGGCTGGTCCGGCAAGGTGAAGACCGCCTCCACCATGGTGTGCATCTGCATCATGCTGCTGAGCATCCCGTCTTGGCTCAATACGGTATGTGTGGCCGTCATTGTGGTCACCACCCTCTACTCCGGCGTGGAGTACTTTGTCAAGAACCGGGACGTCCTCAACTGGAACAAGTAAGAAAAAGGTCCCCGGCAGTTCAATGTGAACTGCCGGGGACCTTTTGCGTGTTTCACCGGTCAGAAGGCGTGGAGGAGGGAGGCCAGCAGAAAGCCGGCTACGGTCCAGATCGCCAGAGCGCACAGGATGGCCCCCACCGTTTTCCAAAAGGTCATGGGAGCGGTGGCCCGGAGGGGATAGCCGCAATGGATGCAGGCGGCGGCCAGGTCGGAGACCTCCCTGCCGCACTCAGGACAGTGGGTGAGGGCCATAGATCTTCCACCTTTGCTGTTTGTTTTCGATCCCATTATATTATAGATCGCCTAAACCGAATAAGATGTGATAAATCAATAAAAAGTAATGTGGCTTCTCAATTCTTTATAGGCATATTGACAAAATTAAATTTGTATGATCTATAAGTATTAGGCCTTGTTTAAAAAATAAAAGTTGCACAAGAAACCAAGTTATGCGAAGCTATGAGCATGAAACGATATGAATTAACAAAAGAACAATGGGAACGAATCAAGCCGCTGCTGCCACCGGAAGAAACGGGAAAGCGGGGTCGTCCCCGGAAGGATAACGGGATCATGCTCAACGGAATGCTCTGGATCGTCCGGAGCGGTGCGCAGTGGCGTGAGCTGCCGGAGACCTATGGTCCTTGGCAGTCTATATACGCAAGATTCGCCAAATGGCGGAATGAGGGCACTCTGGAAGCGGTATTCCACACACTGTCTGCGGACGCGGATATGGAGAACCTGAGCATGGACTCCACTTGCGTAAAGGTGCATGAAAGCGCAAATGGCGGGGAAAAAAACGGCGGATAAGGCGGTTGGCCGTACCAAAGGCGGGTGGAACACAAAGCTCCACGCTGTCGTAGACGGTCTGGGAAACCCGGTGGAGTTCCTTCTCTCCGCTGGAAATGACCACGATTCGGTTCACGCTGTTGAACTGCTGAAAAAGGTCAGAATCGGCGGGAGTGCCGTGCTGGCAGACCGGGCCTATGGTGCCCGGACGATTCGGGAATATATCTCAGCGCACGGGGCCAGCTATGTGATCCCGCCGCAAAGCAACGTTTCCGATCCCTGGCCGGTTGACTGGCATCTGTATAAAGAACGCCATCTGGTGGAGTGTTTTTTCCAGAAAATCAAGTGGTTTCGCAGAATCGCCACCAGATATGACAAGTCGGATGCTTCCTTCCTAGCCTTTGTGTAGCTTGCCTCCATCGCTATTTTGTTGCTTTAGCACAATCTCCGCCTTTTTTCAAACAAGGCCTAATCATATCGATCAGACTGCATTGGATCTTATCAAACAGGAAGCTGCGCATAATCTAAATGACAGTGCCTATGATTTTGCTGGATTGATGAATGACCTATCGATTATTTTTGTGGAACAGGAAATTTTAGAGCATTATGAACAACTCCCGGTAACAAGGTCCAATGACGTGGTCATAGATAATATGGAGACTGAGATTTTGCACGAGTATGGAGCTCTGGGTGGTCAGTATAAAGGGAATGTGGCCAGAGGTGTAACAACTACAGAGAATTTCAATTTTACTATTTCTCTCGGTGGAACTGTCCATAAAATTAACATAGGAGGGACAGTAACATTTAGTGCTAGTAGATCTATTACTGGGCCTGGACAAAACGATACTTTATATAATGGAAAACAAGCGACTCACAATTTTGCCTGCGCAATCCTCTTTGGTACGATCACACGGACGACATGGGATCTTGTCGACCGAGTCACTGGGGAGGTTGAAAGTTCTCATGAAACAGTTCAGATTCCCCGGTCCACATCGAATACGGTTACATATACGTCACTAGCGTCCATCCATGCCGACGGCTCAATCGAAATCAACAGCGCGGATCCTGACTATGGCGCGGTATCGTTGTGGGACAATTTGAATGAATTTCGAAATGAAATTGAAGAGGCACCTTATAAATATTTGAAGGGATCTGTTTCGGCGAGGTGTGATGTTTGCGGGCAAAACTGATGGCGGTGTTAAAGGAGTGCTGGTGATGCCAATCATCCATTGTCCAGAGTGTGGCCGGGAGGTTTCGGAGGATGTCGTGGCCTGTATCCGTTGCGGCGCGTCTTCGAAGCAGGTCCAGGAGGAGCGGTTCGCCCTGGTGCTTCTCTCCAAGAACATGGACTATGAAGGCCTTCTCCGGCTCGTACAGGTAGAGGCCAGTCTGGAGGACCGAGAACAGGCCGAGGCGTTGCTCAGCGCGCCGCCGGTCCTCCTCCGGCGGGGATTGACTCGAAGCGAGGCTTTGTCCTTTCTGAAACGGCTGGGCTCTCGGGCCACTATGAAGCTGGTTCGGGACGGCGGCGAGACAGAGTCCGAGTTGCTCTCCGCGCCGGAAGTATCCCAGACCTCTCTGGATGGCCGCAGCCGGGAGCGGGTTCTGTGGAAGTGGTGGTCCGGGTTGAGCGTTTTCGGCGGACTTCTGCTGATGTGGTGCGCGCCTGTTTTCGGGAAGTGGCTCGAAAGTGCGTATCTTTTGCGTGTGGATGGCGGTATGTGGGTGGGCTATCTTTTTGTCTTCTACGCGTTTATGACGGCGGGCATCCAGCTCACCGGCCTCCTGTTTGCTGTGGGTGGGACGGTCCTCTTCTTCCGCAAGGTGCTCTGAGATAGATACCTCGTCAAGGCATCCCCGCCGGGGATGCCTTGACACATTTTCCGGAACATGATAATATACTGGAGACATAGGAGAAACCGGCGCAAGGAACGGAAAGAGTAGCGCGGGGGAGCATACCGGAAAGAGAGAGACCGTCACCGGCTGAAAGCGGTCTTACGGCAGTCCCGCGTGAAGTGCATCCGGGAGCGCGGGGGCGTAATGCCCCACGGCCAGGCCCCGTTACCAGCCCGCGAGTGAGAAACGAGAGTGGAACCGCGTGCGTGGATGAACGGCGCCTCTCATGCCTTCGGGCATGGGAGGCGTTTTTTGTGTCTGGCCAACCCACATAGAACGGGAGGTACCCCATGTTCAAACGACTTTCAGAGACCCTGGGCGCCTATCAGGCCCGTGACCCGGCGGCCCGGAGCAAGCTGGAGATCTTTCTCCTCTACCCCGGTGTCCACGCCATCATTTTTCACCGGGTTTCCCACTGGCTCTACCGCCACAGGCTCTTCTTCCTGGCACGGCTTAATTCCCAGATCGCCCGGCACCTCACCGGCATCGAGATCCACCCCGGCGCCAAGATCGGCCGCCGCTTTGTCATTGACCACGGCATGGGTATCGTCATTGGCGAGACCACCGAGATCGGGGACGACTGCCTCATCTACCATGGGGTCACCCTGGGCGGCACCGGTAAGGACCACGGCAAGCGCCACCCCACGCTGGGCAACAACGTGATGGTGTCCGCCGGTGCCAAGGTGCTGGGTCCCTTCAAGGTGGGGGACGGCGCCCGCATTGCCGCCAACGCCGTGGTGTTGAGTGAGATCCCCCCGGAGGCCACCGCCGTGGGCGTTCCCGCCCGGGTTGTGCGTATCGCCGGAGAGAAGGTGGACTTCGCCTCCTCTGTGGACCAGATCCATGTGACCGACCCGGTGCAGAAAGAGCTCCAGGCCCTCTCCTCCCGGCTGGAGTGGCTGGAAAATTATATCGATGAACAACATAGAATGGAAAATAGATAAGGAGTCAGACCGCCATGAAACTGTATAATTCCGCGTCCCATACCCGGGAGGACTTCGTCCCCCATACCCCCGGCAAGGTGAGCATGTACACCTGCGGCCCCACCGTCTACCACTTTGCCCACATCGGCAACCTGCGCAGCTACCTCATGGAGGATGTGCTGGAGAAGTTCCTCAGGTACGACGGCTATGATGTGACCCGGGTCATGAACATCACCGACGTGGGCCATCTGTCCTCCGATGCCGACACCGGTGAGGACAAGATGCTCAAGGGTGCTCAGCGGGAGCACAAGACCGTCATGGAGATCGCCCAGTTCTACACTGACGCCTTCTTCGCCGACTGCAAGAAGCTCAACATCAAGTATCCCGATGTGGTCCAGCCCGCCACCGGCATGATCGACAGCTATATCAAGGTCATCACCAAGCTGATGGAAACCGGCTACGCCTACTTTGCCGGCGGCAACGTCTACTTCGATACCTCCAAGCTGGACCACTACTACGTCTTTAACGACCACGACGAGGAGGACCTGGCAGTGGGCGTCCGGGAGGGCGTGGAGGCCGACGAGAACAAGCGGAACAAGACCGACTTCGTCCTGTGGTTCACCAAGAGCAAGTTTGAGGATCAGGCTCTGAAATGGGATTCTCCCTGGGGTGTGGGCTATCCCGGCTGGCACATCGAGTGCTCCTGCATCTCCATGAAGTATCTGGGCGAATACCTGGACATCCACTGCGGCGGCGTGGACAACGCCTTCCCCCACCACACCAACGAGATCGCCCAGTCTGAGGCCTATCTGGGCCACCCCTGGTGCAAGTATTGGGTCCACATCGCCCACCTGGACACCGCCGGCGGCAAGATGAGTAAGTCCAAGGGCGAGTTCACTACCGTCTCCACCCTGGAGGAGAAGGGCTACGATCCCCTGGTCTACCGTCTGTTCTGCCTCCAGTCCCACTACCGGAAGGCCCTGGTTTTCACCTATGAGAACCTGGACAACGCCAAGGCCGCCTACGAGAAGCTGGTGGGCCGGGTGGCCGCCCTCAAGACGGAGGGGACCGCCGACGAGGCTGCCATGGAAAAGTACGACGCCGCCTTCCGGGAGGCCCTGGGCAACGACCTCAACACCTCCCTGGGCGTCACCCGGCTCTACGATGTCCTCAAGGCCAAGGACCTTTCCGACGCTGACAAGCTGGCTCTGGTGGGTAAATTTGACCAGGTGCTGGGTCTGGACCTCCTGAAGAAGGCGGAGGCCAAGCGGGCCGAGCAGGCCAAGGCCACCACCACTGCCTCCGCCGGCGGCTACACCGTCACCGGCGAGGGGGACGCCGAGATCGACGCTCTGGTCCTCCGGCGCGGTGAGGCCAAGAAGGCCAAGAACTTCGCTGAGGCCGACGCCATCCGCGACGAGCTGAAGGCCAAGGGCATCGAGGTCACCGACGTGCCCGGCGGCGCTGTGTGGAAGCGGATCTGAGCCATCCGCCGCAATAGGATAGAAAAAGGCCCTTGCTTCGCATTTTGCGAAGCAAGGGCCTTTTTACAGCCGGTTCAGCGGATGGTCCAGGTATAGTTGTCGCTGCCGGGGAGGAAGGAGACGAAGGTTTCCACTGCGCTGCGGGCCTTTTCGGTGGCGTCGGTGAGCAGCCCCTCGTCAATGGCCTGCTGCTCCACCTCAGCCTTCTGGTCCCGGGTGAAGCCGGTGTAGTCCTCGATGGTGATGGGGTTGAAGATGTTGCGGGTCTCGTCAAAGACCTGGATGCTGTCCTCCGGGATCTCATGGGAGAGGATCTTGCTCTCTGGCAGGGTGATGGTCACAGCCTTCTGGATCTCGTCCACCTCCACAGTGGCCCCGCTCAGGTCCACGCCAGCTTTGATGACGCCGTCGTAGGAGACGAGGAAGCTCTTGGTGGTAAAGGGCACCTTCCAGCCGTAGAAGTCCAGCTGATTTTCAAATTTCCCCATGTTGGTGTAGTGGTACTCCACCGATACCAGCTCCTGGACCGACCGGAGCTGCTGGCCCAGCAGATCGCTGGTGATGGTGGGCTGCTGTTCGCGGCCGCTCCAGAGGGCGCCCAGCCAGAAGGCCAGGAGCAGGAGAAGGATGGCCCCAGCCGCCCAGAAGAGCTTGCGCTTCAAGCGAAAAAAGGTGTGGGTTTTGGCCTCTGTCATAGGGTGTTTCCCCCTTTCTTCCGCATATCATAGCGGAAAAAAGGAGAAAATGCAAGCCAAACAGGAAATATGGCGAAAAACAACGGCAGCCGCCCGGGCCGGTGGGCCGGGGCGGCTGTCACTGTTACGGGTAGTCCTGCCCCCCCCCCATCAGCCGGGCGGCATGGCTGCGCAGGTCGGAGAGGGTGTTGATCTGTTTCATCCGCCCGCTGAGCCGGGACTGAATGTCCTCGGGCAGGGCGTGGAGGTAGGCGTCCGCCTCCGGGTCGTGGCGGCACAGGGCGTAGAGATCGGCGTAATCCCGCCGCATGGGGCATCACCTCGCCCCTAGCATTTCCACGTTCCGCCGTCGCCAACCCAGGAAGATCATCCCTGCCAGGCCAGCCCCTCCAGGGCGGACCGGGCCAGCAGGGCGGCGTCGATGGCAAGGGCGGAGTCGTCGGTGCGGAATTTGGGGCTGTGCCAGCCGGCGTTCTCCCGGTCCGGGAAGCCGGAGCCCAGCCAATAGAAGAAGTAGGGCACCTCACGGCCAAATTCCGGGAAATCCTCCGAGCTCATCTCCGGGGCTGTGCCCACGATGTTCTCCTCTCCCACAACGGAGGCTGCCGCCCGACGGGCCAGGGCGGTCATGACGGGGGAGTTGAAGAGGAGAGGGGCGGCCTCTTCACAGGTAAAATCACAGCCGCAGCCGTAGGCCGAGGCAATGTCGCGGGTGAGTCGTTCCACCCGGTCCTGGGCCATCATCCGGGTCTCGTGGGAGAAGGCCCGGATGCTCCCCGTCATGGTGAGGTGGTCAGGGGAAAAGTTCTCCGGCGTCCCGGCGTGGATGGAACAGACGGCGCACACCAGCGGGTCCTCCGGGGCGGTATTGCGGCTCACCACGGACTGGATGCCCTGGATGATGGCCGCCGCCGGCACGATGACGTCTATACACTTCTGAGGGGTGCCGCCGTGGCCGGTGACCCCGTGGAGGACGATGGTGAAGTTGGCCTTCTCCGACATGAGAGGGCCCTCCTGAACGGCTACCTTTCCTGCGGGGATCTGGGGCCGGTTGTGAACTCCAAAGACACAGGCCGGTTTGCTGGGCAGCTTTTCCCACAGGCCATGGGAGAGCATGATCCGGGCGCCGCCGGTGGTCTCCTCGGCGGGCTGGAAGAGGAAGGCCACATTCCCGGCGATCTCCTCCCGCATGGTGGAGAGGAGACAGGCTGCGCCATAGAGCCCGGCGGTGTGGAAGTCGTGGCCACAGGCATGCATGACGCCGGGCACCTCCGACACAACTTCCCCTTCCTCCGGCGTCTCTTGGACGATGGCGTCAATGTCGGCCCGGAGGGCTACGGTGGGTCCAGGTTTTCCGCCCCGGAGCAGGGCGGCACAGCCGGTCTCCATACCCAGGTCGATGAGTTCCAGCCCCAGAGCGGTCAGCTTTTCCTTCAGAAGGGCGGTGGTACGCGTCTCCCGCCAGCTCAGCTCCGGGTGGCGGTGGAGGTCGTCTTTGAGCTGCCTGAGCGCCGGAAGAAACGACTGAGCCTGTTTCAGCAAGATATCCATAACGATCTGTCCCTCATTTCGTGGTGTTGTGTCGAAAAAAATAACAATTCCGAGGTATCACCAGTTGTTTTCGGCGGAGATCTGTATTATAATTATACATTATTCACCGAATGGACCTTAATGCGAATACCCACATATAGTATAATCCCTGTCACTTTAGATCACAAGGAGGAGACGCCGGGATGGCACAACAGCAGAATGATTTTTCCAAAGGAAGCATACCCAAGACCATCCTGACCTTGGCGGCTCCCATGACACTGGCCCAGCTCATCAATGTTCTATACAGCGTGGTGGACCGGATGTACTTGGGCCGTCTGCCCGGCCATCTGTCCCTCACCGGCCTGGGGCTTACCATGCCCATCATATCCATCCTCATGGGCTTTGCCAACCTCTGCGGCATGGGCGGCGCTCCTCTATGCTCCATCTATCGGGGCAAGGGCGAGAACGAAGAGGCCGAATATGTGATGGGTAACTCCTTCACTCTGCTCATCATTTTGGGTGTCCTGGCCACGTTGGGCTGCCTGCTGGTGAAGAAACCCATGCTCTACCTCTTTGGTGCCAGCGATGCCACCTTCCCCTACGCCGATGCCTACCTCACCATCTATCTCATGGGAACCCTCTTTGTGATGATCAGTTTGGGCCTGAATCCCTTTATCAACTCCCAGGGGTTTGCCAAGATCGGCATGATGACGGTGGGCTTGGGTGCCATTGTGAACATCGTGCTGGATCCGGTTTTCATCTTTGCGCTGGACATGGGAGTCCAGGGCGCAGCCCTGGCCACCATCCTGGCCCAGGGGTGTTCCGCTGTGTGGGTGCTCCACTTCCTCACCGGGAAGAAGGCCATCCTGCGTCTGCGCCTGAGCCGGATGCCCCTGACCCTCCGGCGGGTGAAAAAGATCCTCTCCCTGGGTCTGGCCGGATTCTTCGTCAACCTCACCAACAGCCTGGTTCAGGTGGTGTGCAACGCCACCCTTCAGACCTGGGGCGGCGACCTCTACGTGGGCGCCATGACCATTGTCAACTCCATCCGCGAAGTGGTGTGTATGCCGATCACCGGCGTGACCAACGGCGCTCAGCCTGTGTTGGGCTTCAATTACGGCGGCGGTCTGTACCGCCGGGTCCGGCAGGGTATCCGCTTCTCCGCTGCCGTGGTGGTCATCTACTCCATTGCGGCCTGGGCGGTCATCATGTTGTTCCCCGAGCTCCTCATCCGGCTCTTCACCACGGAGGATGAGCTGGTTCGGGTGGGTGTACCTGCCCTGCGTACTTATTTCTCGCTCTTTATGTTCATGTCCCTGCAGTTGGCGGGACAATCCATCTTCACTGCTCTGGGACGGGCAAAGAATGCAATCTTCTTCTCCCTCCTCCGCAAGGCCTTCATCAACGCGCCTCTCACTCTGCTGCTGCCCTATGTGTTCGGCACCAACGGTGTTTTCATCGCGGAGGCTGCCTCTCAGTTCCTGGGAGGCCTGGCCTGCTTCACCACCATGTACTTTGTGGTTTACCGCCCCATGGGTCGACTGGAGGCTGCGGAAACGAACGCATCCACATAGCAAAGTGAAAAAACGGCTGTCCACCATGGTGGACAGCCGTTTTTTGCTGCTTCAGCCGCTTTTCAGCCAGCGGGGCAGGCAGTCCGGGTCCATGACCCGGAGCAGACAGAAAAAGAGTCCCGCCGCCAGGAGCAGATCTCCCACACTGGCAAAGCCGCCCAGGAAGGGGAGGGGGCAGTAGAGGACATCTCCCAGAAAGAGAAGTCGGGTGTGTTCTCTGGCCAGAGCGTACATGGGGATCTCGCCGGCTGCCAGGCTGGCCGCCCCCTCGGGAGAGAGATGGGAGACGGCCCAGGCGGCAACCGGCATCCGAAAGCCGTTGGCGCAGATGACCAGGGTGTTGCAGCCCCAACCCAGACCACACAGAAGGGCGGTCTTGCGCAGATGGCGGTTTTTCCAGAGAAAGAGAAGAATGAGAAGGTAGGAAAGGGGGACCAGCAGAGCGTGAAGGCCGGTCAGATGGGGAAGAAGAACCTCCTGCATCAGAAGGGCGATCACCGGCAGCCAGAACCAAGTAAGGGCTGCCCCTTCATACCGAGAGAGACGGCCGCCTGTGAGATAGCCCAGAACGATGGCGCAGAGCACCGCCAGAATCAGCATGGGGTGTCCTCCTCGGCAGAAGCGGAACTGGCAGGTCCCAGTGCACCGCGCGCCACCATGGCAGAGATGGTCTCAACCACCCTGGGGTGAAATTGTTTTCCGGATTCAGCCATGAGAATCGATGCGGCGGCCTGGGGAGAGCGCCCGCTTCGATAGGGTCGGTCACTGGTGATGGCGTCAAAAGCGTCAGCAGCCCCCAGGATATAGGTGTCCAGGGGAAGCTCATCCCCCTTGGTGTGATCCGGATACCCACGGCCGTCGTAGAATTCGTGATGGTGGAGGATAAAGGGGAGAAGATCCTGGTAGCTGTCCAGGTTCCGCAGAATGTCCACACCGGTTTGGGGATGGCGCTGGATGATTGCCCGCTCCTCGGGCGTGAGGGCGGAGGGCTTCTGCAGAATGGAGTCGGGCACACCGATCTTTCCGATGTCGTGGAAAAGGGCGGCGTCATACAGCCGGCGAATGCGCTGCTCAGGCAGCCCCATTTCGGTGGCGATCTGAGCGGTATAGGCAGCAACTCGACTGGAATGGCCCTGGGTATATGTATCCTTGGCGTCCAGCGCGGCGGCAAAGGCCCGAATGATGCTGTATTGCTGGCGCTGGCCGTCCAGGTAGAGCTTGAAAGAATATCGGGCCAGCAGCAGGGGGAGCATAAAGAGCAGTGCCAGCCACGCGCCGTTGTGCATCACCAGTAGCATGGCCAGAAAGTAGCCGATGGGGGAGGAGAGGGCGATGCTGGGCAGAAGCCCGAGGAACATGGGGGCCACCATGGTGCGGAGGACCGTCTCCTGGCTGGACAGATAGTAGAGCAGGATGACCACCACATTGGCTGCAATGGAGAGCACAATGTAGAAAAACGCAGGGGGGAGGACCCCGGGCAGGGTGATGTTGCCCGGTGTGCCGCCCAGCATGTAATAGGCGACACCGCCGATCATCAGGGCGATATTGCAATTGCCCATGTTGAACAGTGTTTTGATGGGGGCGGTGTTGAAAATGTGAATACGCTCTTTTCCGTCGAAGGTGGTGCTGACGGAGAGGGGATAGGAGATCATGCTGATGATGACGGCAAACTCCGGGCCGAGGGTCAGGATGGATGCCAGCGTACTGATGAAGGAGAGGTCCACGGTGCAGTCATCGCGGACGTAGAGAGGCAGGCAATAGCAGATCCAGGAGAGGAGCAGCAAAACGCAAAATGTTGGGAGCTTGGCCGCAGACCAGAGGGGAGCATGCGAAAAGAAAAGGCGCCAAAAGGAATACAAGCCAATGCCAATTCCAATGGCGCCAATCAAAAGCATATAACATTTGGTCACACGACTCATAGTTGCCTCCAGCGAAAGGAAGTGCAGGTTGCTCCGGGCGGTCGGAGACCGCCCGGAGCAACGGGGGTGGTCAGCGGATGCGGAAGTAAGCGCCGCTAGCCAGGATCAGGGAAACCAGAGAGGTCAGAGCCATCATAAGTTTCGCCTTATTCATCGAATACAGCCTCCTGTTGACAGTACTCTGTCAATCGCTAAAGACAGGCTATATCCGCTTCGCTAACAAAAGAGAGTCAATGGGAGGGGACGGTGTTGTTTTCCCGTCGGGGCAGGGTGGGAAGACGGCGGTTGACGGCATCCAATGTGGCCAATGCCGCCGAAAAATTAGGGTCTTCTCCCTCGTAACAGGCGCCCAGCAGAGCTTCGGTCTTGCCCCCGTTTTTCAGCAGGAGCCCCACCAGCATGGCCTGGTGCTCCCCCAGAGAGATGGAACGGATCTCATCGAGAGAAAAGGAGCAGCCTGGGGCCAGGACCTGGTTGAGGGCGTCCACAGTGGCCAGTGCA
Source organism: Intestinimonas timonensis (assembly GCF_900626145.1). Taxonomy (GTDB): domain Bacteria; phylum Bacillota; class Clostridia; order Oscillospirales; family Oscillospiraceae; genus Intestinimonas; species Intestinimonas aquisgranensis. The sequence continues at coordinate 371,695 of NZ_LR130817.1, forward strand.
ATGGAGCGGAACCGACCGGTGGTGGAGAGGTCGCATTGGGAGCTGCCCTGATAGATTCTGTCTTCCAGGTTGAGGTAGACGGAGGCAGAAGCGCCGGAGCGCCCGGTCGAGAGCTCCAGCCGGTCGCAGATCAGCCGACCCTGACGGGCGATGGGACCGGGCACCTGGGCCACACTGACGACCCGGTGGTCCAGCTCCACCTGAAAGCGGGCCAGCAGGGCAGACTGGATGTCTCGAACGATCTGTTTGGGACTGCGGGACTGGTCAGAGAGGATATGTACTTCTCGAATGGAACCGTTTTCCAGGTTGAATTCCGCGCCTAAAACGCCTGGTAGCTGAATGACCAGGTCCTTCCAGGCTGCGGGACCGGATGACGGGTGGGACTGTGAGGTCATGGGGTCGCCTCCAATTGAAGGATCATCTGACCGGTGCGCAAAGCCGCCAGCCGGAGCAGGGTGAGAAATCGTATGCACATATTATACAGGATTCGACGGGGAGGTGCAATAGGATTTGCAGCTAACTCAACAGGAATTATGGCAGGAAAATCTTTCCTCTGAGCGCATAGGATAGAAAAAACAGAAGGGAGGAACAGGGCCATGGAGCGGCGGTATACGCTGGAGGGTGGCGGTAGTCTGACCGTGCAGGCGGATGGGCTCCGGGCGGTGCTGACGGCGGAGCGGGCATCGGACAGCAGGGGGCTCTACAAGGCCTATCTCCGGGGGCCCACTGGCCGGGCGCTGCTGGGCACTTTGGCACCGGAAAACGGACAGCTGCGGATCAGGCGCACCCTGACCCTGGACGCTCTGGAACGGCAGGGCGCCTGGCCGCCGGTGGGGGGTGAGCAGGAGCTGGCCTTTGCCTTCGGGGGGGAGAAGGCACCAGACGGGTGGTGCTGGATGGACCCGGAGAGGCTGACATTTGGGGAGGAGGCCCTCCGGGCCATGGCAGTACGGCAGGGACGCATGCTCTTCCGGCGGGTGGACGGGGGATTTCAGCTGGCCTATCCCTTCTCCTGTGCGCGGCCCTTCCCGCTGCCGGGGCTCTTCTGCCTGGCCAGGCCGGTGGCACTGGAGGGGGAGCGCCATGTGTGCTTTTGCTTCGACCGGAAGGGCTGGCCAATCGTCCCGCGTGGGGGCGGCGGTACGGGTGTTTGTTGACCGTCCGGCGGCGCTGTGATACACTGTAAAAGAATACCGTTTCGGAGCGGACGGGGACCTGTCACCCTCCGGAGCCGGGCGGTGAGAGCCTTGGACAGGCTCCCTGCCCATCCTACACAGATACGGAGAAGAGATACATGACCGATTATTTCCATTTGCACGCAGAACCCGACGAGATCCGGGCCGTCAGCAGTCTGGGCCTCGCCCACCTGGGGGACGGCGTCTTTGAGCTGATGGTGCGCTCCTGGCTGGTGCTCCACGGAAAAGCCACCTCCCGGGGACTCCACAAGGCCACCGTCCACTTTGTGGCGGCGCCCGCCCAGGCGGCTATGGCCAAGAAGCTGGAGGGCGTCCTCACTGAGGAGGAGCAGGACGTGTTCCGCCGGGGCCGCAACACCAGCCCCCACACCATCCCCAAGGCGGCCAGCCGGGAGGAGTACCAGACGGCCACCGCCCTGGAGGCTCTGTTCGGCTACCTTTATCTCCAGGGGCGGACGGACCGGCTCAACGAGCTGTTTACCCTGATGATGGAGGAGTGACGCGGCATGGCATTGGACGCGATCTGCCTGACGGCAGTGCTGGAGGAGCTCAGAAAGGTGCTGGAGGGCGGACGGATCGATAAGGTCTACCAGCCCAGCCGGGACGAGATCGTCCTGGCCGTCCGGGGCGCGGGAGCGAATGTGAAGCTCTTACTCTCCGCCAGCCCCAACGGTCCCCGGCTGCACCTGACCAAGGAAGTCCGGGAGAACCCAGCCCAGCCCCCCATGTTCTGTATGCTCCTGCGCAAGCACCTCACCGGTGCCCGTTTCCTCCGGCTGGAGCAGCCGGAGCTGGAGCGCATTGTGCTGCTGCGGCTGGAATCCACCGACGAACTGGGTGACAAGGTCCTACGCACCCTGGTGCTGGAGGCCATGGGCCGCCGGGCCAACCTCATCCTCTTGGACGGTGAGGACCGAATCATCGACTGTGTCCGCCGGGTGGAGGGAGATGTGGCTACCGGCCAGCGGGGCGTGATTCCGGGGCTCTTTTACCGCTTTCCCGACCCCAGGCCGGGCCTGCCCCCGCTGCTGGAACGGGAGCTGGACTTCCGCTCCAACGGCGTGAGCCGGGGAGAGAGTTTGGCGGAGAAGCTGGAGCGCCTCAAGGAGGCGATGGGCCCCGAGGGCTATGTGCCCTACGGCCTGGTCCGGGAGGACAAGCTGGTGGACTTCACCTTCCTCCCCATCCTCCAGTATGGGCCGGACACCGGGCTCAGACGCTATGAGAGCTTTTCCAAGCTCCTGGACGACTTCTATGCCAGCCGGGCCACGGCGGAGAAGGTGGGCCAGCGGGGTGCCGACCTCCAGAAGGCGGTGACCCGGGTCCGGGACCGGGTGGCCCGGCGTGTGGCCCAGCAGGAGCTGGAGCGGGAGGCCACTAAGGACCGGGAGCGGAAGCGGGAGCTGGGAGATATCCTCACCTCCAACCTCTACGCCCTCAGTAAGGGCATGGGGACGGTGCGTCTCACCGACTACTACGACCCCGAGGGCCGGGAGGCGGATATCCCCCTGGACCCTCTTCTCACCCCACAGCAGAACGCTGCCAAGTACTATAAGGAGTACAACAAGGCCAAAACGGCCGAGGTGGTCTTGGGTGAGCAGATCGAGAAGGGCAAACGAGAGCTGGAGTACCTGGACAGCGTACTGGAGGCCATCGTCCTGGCTGAAGGCGAGCGGGATTTGGCGGAGATCCGCCAGGAGCTCACCGACACCGGGTACCTCCGTCGGGGCGCCAAGGCGGCCAAGCGGATGAAGGTGGCGGCCAAGCCCATGGAGTTCCGTTCCACCGCCGGCCTGCGGATCTCGGTGGGCAAGAACAATACCCAGAATGATCTCCTGACCGCCAAGCAGGCGGGGAAGGGAGATCTATGGCTCCACACCCAGAAGATCCACGGTTCCCACGTAATATTGTGGACCGAGGGACGGACCCCGGATGCCGGGAGCATCGAGGAGGCTGCCAAGCTGGCGGCCTGGTTCTCTCAGGCCAGAGACGGGAAGAAGGTGCCGGTGGACTACACCCCGGTGAAATATGTGAAAAAGCCCGCCGGGGCCAAGCCGGGCATGGTGGTCTATACCACCTACCAGACCGCTTACGTGGACCCCGACGGGGAGCTAGCCAAGCGGCTGCGGGTAAAATAACAAAAGGCGGAAAAACAGGAGGCGTATGAATATGAAATGGGTCTGCTGGGAGTGCGGCCATGAAAACGACTATCATTTTATCAAAGCTGTGCAGGATAAGTGCCCTCATTGCGGCGCGCAGCTGAAGATCAGCCAGGCTCCGCTGGCCAGCTCCAGCAACATCGCCGGATTTTTGCTGATGTTCGGCGGTGTGTTCTGGGGCTATGACAATCTGGTGGATAAGTACATGAGCTTTACGACCTTTGGTATCCTTGCGGTGCTCTTTGCCCTTGTGGTGGGGATCCTCATGGTGCTGCTGGGGCTGTCCCTCTATAACCGGGCAGCCAGGGACCACAGGGAAGGGGAGCGGCTCTGATGGAGACCTGCCACATCCTGGTGGTGGAGGACGACCAGGACATCAACCGGCTCCTGTGCCGCATCCTCACCGACGGCGGCTATGACGTACGCCCGGCCTTTTCCGGCAGCGAGGCGATACTGTGGGCGGAGCAGTATGACTATGACCTGGTGCTGCTGGACCTGATGCTGCCTGGGATCACCGGCGAGGAGTTCATCGCCCGGATGCGGAAGAAGCGCACCATGCCCATCATCGTCCTCTCGGCCAAGGCCGGGCTGGAGGACCGGGTGAATGTGCTGCGGCTGGGGGCCGATGACTTCATTCCCAAGCCCTTTGACAACGCCGAGGTCCTTGCCCGGGTGGAGGCACAGCTCCGCCGGTACAAGCAGTTCTCCGCGCCCGGCGGCGGCCAGGTGCTGCGCTGCGGGGACCTGGAGCTGGACCGGGAGGCCATTCGGGTTACCGCCGGAGGGAGAGAGGTTTCCCTCACCGCACGGGAGTTTGAGATCCTTTCCCTCCTCATGTCCCATCCCAGGAAGGTCTTTACCCGGGAGCAGCTCTATGAGAGCGCTTGGGGCGGAGAGTATATGGGGGACGACAACACCGTGAACGTCCACATCTCCAACCTGCGCTCTAAGCTCTCCAAGGTATCGGACCAGGAGTATATCAAGACGGTGTGGGGTATCGGCTTCAAGATGAATGTGGAATGAAGGAAAGACTTTATTCTTTCTTCATCTTTGCTTTATGTAGGATTGTTGCCTTTCCGCTACAATGAAACCATGATCAAAAGGAAAGGCTGATGCCAAATGTCAGAACCCATTCTGGTGACCCGTGGGCTCACCAAGAAATACGGCACCCACGCTGCGGTGGAGGATGTGGAGCTCCGGCTGGAGAAGGGCCAGATCTACGGCCTTGTGGGCCGCAACGGGGCGGGCAAGACCACCATCATCCGCATGCTCACCGCCCAGACCGTACCCACCTCCGGGGAGATTGAGCTCTTTGGCGAGACCACCGAGAAGGGCCTCTCCACCGCCCGGGCCCGGCTGGGGGCCATGGTGGAGATCCCCAGCTTTTACCCATACCTCACCGCCGCCGAGAATCTGGAGTACTACCGCCGGCAGCGGGGCATCCCAGGCCGGGACTGTGTGCCTCAGGTGCTGGAGCAGGTGGGGCTCGGAGGCGCCGGAAAAAAGAAATTCAAGCAGTTTTCATTGGGCATGAAGCAGCGGCTGGGGTTGGCCCTGGCCCTCATGGACCATCCCGACCTGCTGCTTCTGGACGAGCCCATCAACGGCCTGGACCCGGAGGGGATCGTGGAGTTCCGAAACCTGTTGCTGGAGCTCAACCGCCAGCGGGAGACCACCATCCTCATCTCCAGCCATATCCTGTCGGAGCTCTCCAATGTGGCCACCCACTACGGCTTTTTGGACCAGGGCCACATGCTGGAGCAGATTTCCGCCCAGAAGCTCCGGGAGAAGTGCCGGGCCTGTCTCCAGCTCACTGTGGACGACGCCTCCAAAGCTGCCCTGGCCCTGGAGCAGCGGCTGGACACCCGGGAGTATGAGGTGCTTCCCGGCAATGTGCTGCGGCTCTACGCCTTCCTGGACCGGCCCCAGGTGGTCACCGCTACCCTTGTGGAGGAAGGGGTGGCCCTCATCGGGGCAGAGAGTAAAAATGCCGACCTGGAGGACTACTTCCTGGGCTTGATCGGAGGTGTCCACCATGCTTGATTACCTCCGTGCCGAGTGCTATAAGATGCTCCACAGGTCCTATCTGTGGATGGCCCTCCTCATCACGGGCGGTCTGGAGCTGGTGCTGGTCCTGCTGTGGGCCTGGATTAACTGCGAACTGCCCAACAACATGACGGTCTCCGCGGGCTTTTCTATGGTGCTCTACCTCCTGTCCCTGGGCTATTATGCCACCGCCATCACTTCGGATATCGCTTTTTCCGACCAGTACAAGTACAACACATTGAAGAATGAGGTGGCCTACGGCATCCCCCGGGCCCGGATCTACCTGGGCAAGCTCTTTGCCGGCGTTCTGCTGTCCATTGGGGCCTGCGCCCTGCTGCTGGGCTGGTATGCCCTGCTGTGTGCCCTCATGCTTCCCGGAGACGGCGCTGTCCTGGAGGCCCTGAAGGTGCTGGGCTTTGCGCTACTGTGCGCCTTCCCGGTGTGGGTAGGGGCGCAGGCCCTCTACCTCCTGTGCTTCTTCTCCATCCGAGGAAATACCGCTGCCACCATTGTGAGCGTCTGTATCATCGCTCTGTTCGGACAGATGCTTACATTCCTCTCCCTGCTGGTGAGCATGCCAGCCCCTGGGCTGGCGGACGCTCTGCTGGCGATTAAGGGGCTCCTCCTCACCTCGCCCCTGGAGAGCATCACCGATGCCATCGGGGACTGGTCCCGGGTGGCCTGGGCCTGGGCCGTGGGTGCCGGCTGGTGTGTGGGTACCACTGCTTTGGGCCTGTGGTGCTTCCACCGGAGAGAGATCAGCTGACAGGAGAGGGGGACAGGCATGCTCAACTATCTCAGCGCTGAGCTGTGGCGGATGACCAGGCGGCGGGCGGCCTGCACCGGCTGGGGGATCTATTTGCTCCTAACCTTTTTGACGGGACTCACCCTCAGGGGGAGTCCACCTTCGGAGTGCCTCCTGGCCTTCCGAAACTTTATGGTGATCGGGCTCTATGTGGCGCTGCCGCTGGCCGACTGGGCGGGAGGCGGCCTGGACCGGGCGGGGAGTCTGACCAATGAGGTATCCTTCGGACTGCCTCGGGTCCGGATCTATCTGGGTAAGCTCTCCGCCGCCCTGCTGGTGGGGGTGCTCCTCTTCCTGCTCACCACGGCGGTCTTTTTCCTGGGCGCGCTCTCCCCCACTGCTGTGCTGGCGTTGAGCGAGGAGGAAAGGGCGCTGGTGAGTATGGACCTGCTGATCTCCATGCTCCACTCCCTGCCCAGGTATGTGGGAGCGGTGTCCCTGGCCTATTTTCTGGTCTTCACCCTTCGTCCCGCCGGGGTGGGCACCATACTCTACTACCTCTACATCACCATAGGGGAGCTGACTTTGGCCGCTGTCCGGGTGATGGGCATGGGGGTGGTGGGAAATATGCTCAACCACCTGGCCGAGGCTGTGCGGCCTTTTCTGCTCACCAATGCCTACTTTGTCTATAGCTACGGGAATGTACCCCCCACGCTGGACAACAGCTGGCTGACGGGAGCGCTGTGGCTTGGGGTTACCACCGGACTGGGGCTCCTCCTGCTCCGGCGTCGGGAGATCCGATAGAAAGGGGAGAAGTGAGCATGCTCATCCTGCTGGCACTGCTGGTGCTGCTATGTCTGGGGCTGGGCCTGCGGCTCTATGCGTTGGAGCGGGACATCCGCTCTTGCGCACGGCAGCTCCGCTCCGGGCGGCCCAGGGTGTCCATGGCGGCCCCCAACGCCGCGGCGGAGGAGCTGCTCACTGCCATCAAAGCCCTGCTGGACCTGCGGGAGCAGGAAGAGGGGGACTATCGCCGTCAGGAGCGGGCCATCCGGCAGCAGATCGCCAACATCTCCCACGACCTGCGTACCCCCCTCACCTCCATCCTGGGCTACCTCCAGTTGCTGGAGGGGGAGGGGCTTACGGCGGAGGAGCGTCGGGAGTACCTGGCCATCGTGCAGGGCCGGGCCAAAGCGCTCCAGAGTATGATCGTCAGCTTCTACGACCTCTCCCGGCTAGAGGGGGGCGAGTACCCTCTCTCCCGGGAGCGTGTGGATCTCTACCACATGCTCAGTGAGCTGGCGGCGGAGTTTTATAACGACTTTGAAGGATTTGATATGACGGTGGAGCTCCGGGAGGGCCTGCCGTCCGTGACCGCCGACCCGGCGGGGGTATTGCGGGTGTTCACCAACCTGATCCGCAATGCCATGGAGCACGGCAGGTCCAGAATGTCCATCCTCCTTTATCAGGAGGGCGACGAAGTAGTGTCCGTTTTCGCCAATGACGCGCCCGGCCTGACGTCTGAGGATGTGGAGCATGTCTTTGACCGGTTCTTTACCGCCGACAAAATGCGTACCGGACAGTCTACCGGTCTGGGACTGGCCATTGTGAAGGCTCTGGTGGAGCGGATGGGCCATACCGTATCTGCTGAGCTGGAGGGAGACCTTTTCCGAGTGGTAGTGCGCTGGCAGACGGCAAAACAGTAAAAAACCAGGGCGCCGCAGCTGCGGCGCCCTGGTTTTCATTATATGGTCCACTCACTGTGGATGATGCCTACCAGCCGGTAGGTGCCGTTGTCTTCCACGTCACGGAAAACCAGCTTGAGGGCGCACCAGTCCAGGCCGCCCACCTCCGGGTCCTGGCCCGGGAAGTAATATTCCAGAAAACGGTCTCCCGGGTAGGCGTCCCGAACGTTTTCAAGGGAGTTGCCGGAGGAAAGGACGGAGTCCACTCCGATGATGGGTGCCTGGGTATAGTCGGCGTTGAAGACGTAGTTGTCCAGATACTCCGGCAGGGTCATGGTGATGGGGTCACCCTTGCCCTGGGTGTAGCCCCAAACATATCGGGTGCCGTTGGCGCCCGCCTGGGTGAGCTGGTCGGGGGAGAAGGTGAGGTCACTGTGGGGGTCTACGGTGGAGTAGGGGGTGAAGGTAACGCCCCGCTCCGGGTCCACCAAGGTGGACAACGTCTGGATGTCATCCTTCTTGAGGGCGGCGAGGACGGCGTTTCCCGCATCCAACAGCGGGGCGTTGCTGTCCGGATCGACGGAGCTTACAGTGGTGTAGGGACTGAGCAGGGCAGTGCTCGGAGTAGTGGCGGCAGCGGCGTTTGAGGCCAGAAGCCAGCGGCCGTCAAGCTGACTGAAGTTGAGGAGCAGACCGGCGGTGGCGCCCAGGAGGAGTGCCAGCACGCACAGGAGAGCGCTTCGTTTCATAAATGCCTTCTTTCCACCGGCAGAGAATCCCGCCGGGCATGTTGAGATGGAGGAGTCCCGCTCCCAGAGACAAAGAAGCGGCACTTTCCCCAAACTGGTATACTACATTGTAGCGAAACGACGGAAAAATTGCAATTACAAATGGTTACAACCGGCTGGGAGAAGGCGGATTTCTTGCAAAAATAGGTGAGATGTGGTAGAATCAAACTACCCTAATGTTACAGGAGGCGAGCAGATGCAGCAGCATGAGCTTCAGTTCCATATTCAGTGTAAAGAAGGCGACGTAGGCCGGTATTGTATCCTGCCGGGGGATCCCGGTCGTTGTGAGAAGATCGCCGCCTATTTTGATGATCCCGTCAAGGTCCAGTCCAACCGGGAATATACCGTCTATACCGGCACGCTCCTGGGGGAGAAGGTGTCTGTCTGTTCCACCGGTATCGGCGGCCCCTCCGCCGTCATCGCTATGGAGGAGCTCCACGCCATCGGCGCCGATACCTTCATCCGTGTGGGCACCTGCGGCGGCATCGCCCTTCAGGTGCAGAGCGACGATGTGGTCATCGCCACCGGCGCCGTCCGCCATGAGGGCGCCAGCCGGGAATACGCTCCCATCGAGTTCCCCGCCGTATCCGACTACCGGATCCAGGAGGCCCTGGTTCAGGCCGCCAAGAACCTGGGCAAGTCCCGGCACGCCGGTGTGGTCCAGTGCAAGGACTCCTTCTACGGCCAGCACGACCCCGCCCGCATGCCGGTGAGCTATGAGCTCCAGGCCAAGTGGGAGGCATGGAAGCGTCTGGGCGTTTTGGCTTCCGAAATGGAGTCCGCCGCCCTCTTCTGCTGCGCCGCCGCCCTGGGTGTGCGCTGCGGCTCCTGCTTCCATGTGGTGTGGAACCAGGAGCGGGAGGCCGCTGGCCTGGATCAGCAGGAGAGCCACGACACCTCCGCCGCCATCGAGGTGGGCATCGAGGCCCTCAAGATCCTCATCCGGGAGGAGCAGGCCAAGCAGGGCTGAGGAGCGCTTTTGTGAGTGAATCGCCCGCGGGTACGGTCCCACGACCGTGCCTGCGGGCAGTTTTTTGTCACCATCTCCCCGAATGGCACATAGGCTGGGCGGAGGAGGTGGTCCCATGGCGACGATTAGCCTGTGCATGATCGTAAAGAATGAGGAGAAGGTGCTCTCACGCTGCCTGGAGAGCGTGGCTGGGCTGGTGGATGAGATGGTCATTGTGGACACCGGCAGCACCGACACCACCAGAGAGATGGCCCTGTCCTACACCAATCGGGTCTACGATTTCACCTGGCGGGATGATTTCGCAGCCGCCCGGAACTTTGCCTTTTCCAAAGGGCGGATGGAGTACCTCATGTGGCTGGACGCCGACGATGTGCTTCTGCCGGAGGACCGGGAGGTCTTCCTGGAGCTCAAACGGACCCTGACGCCTGATGTGGATGTGGTGATGATGCCCTACCACAGCGGCCTGGACGAGGGCGGGCGGTCGGTTTTCACCTGTTACCGGGAGCGATTGGTACGGAACCTGGGGCGTGATTTGTGGGAGGGTGCGGTCCATGAGGCCATCGCTCCCTTCGGCAAGGTGATCTGGTCCAGGGCGGCGGTGACCCACCGAAAGGAAGGACCCGGCGACCCGGACCGGAACCTGCGCATCTATGAACAGAAGCTGGCCCGGGGGGAGACTCTCTCGCCCCGGGAGCGGTTCTATTATGCCCGGGAACTCATGGACCACCAGAAGTATGGCCTGGCGGCGGTCCAGCTGGAGCAGTTTCTGGACCGGGGCGGCGGCTGGATAGAGAACGAGATCGAGGCCTGCCGGCTTCTGTCCAGGTGTCGGCTGGAGGCGGGCGACGAGAGCGGCGCTCTCCAGGCCCTGCTGGACAGCTTTCGCTATGACGACCCCAGGGCGGAGACCTGCTGTGCCCTGGGCGCCTACTTCCAGGCACGGGAGGCGTGGCGGCGGGCCATCTTCTGGTATGAACTGGCCCTTACACGGGAACGGAACGACGAGGGCGGCGGCTTTGTCCAGCCGGACTGCTACGGCTTCCTACCCTGCATCCAGCTGTGTGTGTGCTGGGACCGGCTGGGCCGCCACGCGGAGGCCGAGGCCTGGAACCAGCGGGCGGGCGGCTATAAGCCGGATGATCCATCCTATCTCTGGAATTTGGCGTATTTTAGCTCTCTTTCCTGAAAAGTCCCCTGTTTCCCATCGGGAAACAGGGGACTTTTGTCGATTATGATTGACCATGCAACTACTATGTGGTATTCTGTATGGGCCCTGGGAAACGGCGGCAGAGAGAGCGCCGTGAGCACGGAGCACCACGGAAAGGGGACAGACACTATGGACGAGTCTGTGTTTCTGGGTCGGAATATCTCCATCGCGTATCGGATGGCCAATCGCTTTTATGACCGGGTCCTGGCGCCCTGGGGAATCGGCTGCGGACAGCAGTTCTTTCTCCTGCGCATCTATGAGCATCAGGGGATCAGTATGTACGACCTGGCGCGGATGGGCCTTTATGACAAGGGGACGGTGACCCGGGCGGTACAGAAGCTGGAGGATCTGGGCTATGTCCGCTGCGAGGCGGATGAGCACGACCGGCGGATCCGGCGGCTATACGCCACAGAGAAGGCCGAACCTGTTGTCCAGGAGGGATATGCCGCCCGCATCCGTTGGAACGAAATGCTCACCCAGGGGATGACGCCGGAAGAGGCGGAGACGGTCAAGGACCTGGTGTCCCGTGTCGCCGAGAACGCCATTCTGGCATTGGAACAGGAGGAGAAAAAGAGCAATGACATCTGAACAGATGGAGCAGGTGAGACGACCGGGAGAAAACCCTCTGGGCTATGAACCCGTCAGCAAGCTGCTGCTGGCATTTTCCGTACCCTCGGTGGTCTCCATGCTGGTCAACTCGGTCTACAATATCGTGGACCAGATATTTATTGGTCAGGGTGTGGGCGTGCTGGGCAATGCCGCCACCACCATCGCCTTCCCGGTGGTCACCATCATGCTGGCCATATCTACCATGATTGGTTCCGGCGGCTGTGCCTACGCCTCCATTAAGATGGGCGAGGGCGACGAGAAGGCCGCGGGTCGTACCCTCAACAACCTGTTTGTCCTGTCCATTCTGGCAGGTATCGTCATGATGGCCTTGGGGCTGATTTTCCTGGAGCCCATGCTCCGGGCCTTCGGCGCCAAGGATACCGTAATGCCCTATGCCAAAGATTATACCTCCATCATCCTCATCGGCGCGCCATTCAGCGTATTGTCGGTGACCCTCTCCAACATGGTCCGGGCCGACGGCAGCCCTAAAATGTCCATGTACGGCATCATCATCGGCGCCGTCCTCAACACCATCCTGGACCCCATCTACATTTTCATCTTCCACTGGGGCGTCCGGGGTGCTGCTATCGCCACCATCACCTCCCAGCTCATCTCCGCGGTGGTTCTGGCCCTCTATTTTTGGAAAAAAGGCATCCATATGCGCTTTGACCGGCGCCTTATGGGACTGCGGCGGGACTTGTGCAGCCGCATCTGCGCTCTGGGCATCTCCTCCGGCATCACCCAGGGTGTGGCCTGCATCATGCAGATCGTCATGAACAACTCCCTGAAATACTATGGTGACTTAAACCCCGTGGGCGGTGAGACCGCTCAGGCGGCCATGGGCATCGTCATGAAGATCGCCATGATCCTGGGCTCCATCTGTGTGGGCATCGGCATGGGCGCCCAGGCCATCCTGGGCTTCAACCGGGGTGCCCGGAAATTCCACCGGGTGCGCAAGACCTACCTCATCGCCGTCATTACCGCCACAATCGCTATCACCGCCGGCTGGGCTGTCTGCCAGACGGCACCCGAGCTCATTCTCTCCCTCTTCGGTACGGGTGACCAGAACTTCGCCGACTTCGGTGTCCGGTGTATGCGGACCTATATGTTCGGTATCTTCTGCGCCGGCTTCCAGATTGTCTCCACCAGCTACTTCCGGGCCACCGGCCAACCGCTGAAGGCGTCGCTGCTCTCCATGCTGCGGCAGCTGCTGCTGCTCATCCCTCTGCTGCTCATCCTGCCCACCTTCTTCGGCCTGGACGGCATCCTCTACGCCGGCCCCATCGCCGACATCTCCTCGGGAGTCATTGTGGCCCTCTTCATTGTCCCTGAGATGCTGAAGCTGGGCCGCCTGATGGCCAGTGAGGACGCCGAGCGGCTCCCCGATCGTTAAACGTAAAAAGTCCCGGTACATCACAGATGTACCGGGACTTTTTGTGCTTTTAGTGGTGTTCATCGGAGCAGTGGCAGCAACTCCCGCCGCAGCCGCCGCCGCAGGCGGAGCAGCCCCCCTTTTTGCGGGACTTGATCATGCTGCGGATGGCCAAGCAGAGCACGGCCAGGACGATGGCACCTACGATGACGGTCTCCATAGAGGAAGCCTCCTTTCAGAAAGGGGATGGGGTATTCAGGCCTGAACGGCGTCCACGGCGCGGAGCCGGACGGTATCGCCCTGATAGCCCTTGCGGAAGAGCAGGTAAATGAGTGCGGCCAGGCAGAGCACGGCGGCCACAGTGCCCACACCGAAGGACACCTCGCCAGTGATGAGTCCGCCGAACTGATAGACCATGAGGGAGATCACATAGGCAAAGCCGCACATGTAGCCGATGGCGCCCAGGGTCCACTTGGGACTGTTCATCTCCCGCTTGATGGCGCCCATGGCGGCGAAGCAGGGGGCGCAGAGGAGGTTGAAGATCATGAAGCTGTAAGCGGTGATACCGGTAAAGTCGCCGGCGATGTTGCCCCAAATCTCGGCGCCGTCCTCAGCCACCTCGGCGAAACCGTAGAGGACACCGAAGGTGCCCACCACATTCTCCTTGGCGATGAGGCCGGTGAAAACAGCCACGGCGGGCTTCCAGGTGCCGAAGCCGATGGGGGCGAAGAGGAAGGCAATGGCGGAGCCGATGGTGGCCAGCAGGGAGGTGTTGTTGTCCTCCACAGCCTGGAGGGCGCCGTCCACGATGCCATAACCCTGGAGGAACCAGAGCACCACAGAGGAGACCAGGATCACGGTACCAGCCCGCTTGATGAAGGACCAGCCCCGCTCCCAGGTGCCCCGGAGGATGTTGACGGCCTTGGGAACGTGGTAGGCGGGCAGCTCCATGACGAAGGGGGCGGGGTCGCCGGCGAAGATGCGGGTCTTTTTGAGAATGATGCCGGAAATGACCACGGCAGCCACGCCGATGAAGTAGGCGGAGGTGGCCACCCAGGCCGAGCCGCCGAAGAGGGCGCCGGCAAAGAGGCCGATGATGGGCATTTTGGCGCCGCAGGGGATGAAGCCGGTGGTCATGACGGTGAGCTTGCGGTCACGGTCCTGCTCGATGGTACGGGAGGCCATGATGCCGGGGACGCCGCAGCCGGTGGCCACCAGCATGGGGATGAAGCTCTTGCCGGAGAGGCCGAAGCGGCGGAAGATCCGGTCCATGATGAAGGCGATGCGGGCCATGTAGCCGATGTCCTCCAGGATGCACAGCAGGAGGAAGAGGACCAGCATCTGGGGCACGAAGCCCAGGACCGCGCCCACGCCGGCCACGATGCCGTCCATGATGAGGCCGTAGAGCCACTGGGCGATGACGGGAGCGCCGTCGGCGCCCAGGAGGAAGCCGTTGAGGAAGTTGGGGACGATCTCACCGAAGAGAACGTCGTTGGTCCACTCGGTGGCGGCGGTGCCGATGGAGATGGGAATGGTGAACGTGTCTGTCTCGATGACAAAGCTGCCCATGGAGAGGGCGTATACCAGGAACATGACCACGGCGAAGATGGGCAGGGCCAGGATGCGGTGGGTGACGATCCGGTCGATCTTGTCGGAGGTGGAGAGACCGGTGCGGACCTTCTTCACACAGTGGCTCATGACCTGAGAGATGTAAGTGTATCGCTCGTTGGTGATAATGGATTCGCTGTCATCGTCCATGGCCTCCTCACAGCCTCTGATGAAGGCTTCCAGACGGGTAGAGGCATCGGCGGAGAGGGTGAAGCCAGCCATGACCTTCTCATCCCGCTCGAAGAGCTTGATGGCGTACCAGCGCAGAGAGTCGGCAGGGACCACGTCCTTCACCAGCTGGGAAATGGAGCTGAGGGCCTCCTCCACCGGCTGGGCAAAGGTGTGACGGGGGACAAAGGGCTCCTTGGTCAGAGCCAGGGCGGCGGCCTTTTCGGCGGCGGCCATACAGCCTTCACCCTTGACGGCAGCGGTCTCCACCACCGGACAGCCAAGGGTGGCCGAGAGCTTGGCGGTGTCGATTTTATCGCCACGCTTTTTGACCACGTCGATCATGTTGAGAGCCACCACCACTGGAATGCCCAGCTCCAGCAGCTGGGTGGTGAGGTAAAGGTTGCGCTCGATGTTGGAGGCGTCCACCAGGTTGAGGATGACGTCGGGGCGCTCGTGGGTCAGGTAGTTCCGGGCCACCACCTCCTCCAGGGTATAGGGGGACAGGGAGTAGATGCCGGGCAGGTCCATGATGGCCACATCCTTGCGGCCCTTGAGCCGGCCCTCCTTTTTCTCCACGGTGACGCCCGGCCAGTTGCCCACGAACTGGGCGGAGCCGGTGAGGGCGTTGAACATGGTGGTCTTGCCGCAGTTGGGATTGCCGGCAAGGGCGATGGTGATAGACATAACGATCGATTCCTCCTCTGCGGGGTATCCCGCTGACAAATTCAGTCTTTGAAGGCTGGTTATCTCTTGCTAACTCAATTACAAAAGGGATGGGCGGTCTCCCGCCCGTTTTGTGCGCTCACTGCACTTCGATACACTCTGCGTCGCCCTTGCGGATGGACAGCTCATACCCGCGGACGGTGATCTCCACGGGGTCACCCAGGGGGGCGACCTTACGGACATAGACGGTAGTGCCCTTGGTGATGCCCATGTCCATGATGCGCCGGCGCAGAGCGCCCTCGCCATTGAGCCGGGTCACCTGTACGGTCTGTCCCACTTTGACGTTTCTCAGGGTCACGATGGTTTCCTCCTCTCCCTACTCTGCTGTTAAACCAGGATGCGACCCGCCATGCTCTTGCTCAGGGCAATGCGGGTGTCCTTGACATTGACGATCAGGTTTCCGCCCATCTCAGAGACCACGGTCACCTCTCCGCCCTCCACAAAGCCCAGGCTCTTCAGAAAATGGCGGATCTCATCCTTCCCGTTGATCTTCTTCACGGTGTTGGCGGAACCGGAAGGGGCCATAGTAAGCGGCATGATAACGATCACCTCTCATCTGATGTTGCCGTACGCAGGAGGCGTACGACGATTGGTTAGCTTCATCTAACCAACTGACGGAAGTTAGTTTACCATTGCTAACCGGTTCTGTCAATACCCCGCAGGAAAAATTCTCCGCGGGGGGACCGGAATGCCGCCTCTTGTGTCCGGATTGGGAATGTGCTAAAATATAGCAATCTGATTTACGCTGTGCCACTGCGCACAGCCACAGCCTGACCAGGAGGGGAGCCCATTGAAGATCCAAGAATCGGCGGAGGACTACCTGGAGGCCATTCTGGCCATCCGGGAAAAGAAGGGCACGGCCCGTTCCATCGATGTGGCCCACCATTTGAATTACTCGAAGCCCAGTGTGAGCCGGGCCATGAGCCTGCTGCGGGAGAACGGCTATGTGACGATGGACAAGGACGGCTTGCTGGACCTCACCGATGCGGGGATGGCCATTGCCTCCCGAATCTATGAGCGGCACCGTCTCCTCACCGAGTGGCTCACCGCCCTGGGTGTGAGCCCGGAGGTGGCCGCAGAGGACGCCTGCCGCATTGAGCACGACATCAGTGAGGAGACATTTGCCCGTCTGAAGGCCCACATCGCCCCCAAAGAGCAGCCGTGATCTTCTGCCCGCCGGTGTCCGGTGGGCAGAATTTTTTTACTTGCCCCCTTGACAGGGCCGAGTGAGGTGTGGTATTCTCCAGATGGTTAGCAAATGCTAACTAACAAAAGACGGGGGATGCGAACCCTATTTCTTTTTGAAATTTGGTTAGCAGAAACTAACTACCAGAAAAGGAGAAGACCGACTATGGAACGGACCCTGGACCAGATCCTGGCCTATCACTGCGCTCCGGCGCTGGCGGGCCTGAAGCCCTCCAACCTTGTTTCCCTCTCACGGGAGGAATTTCCAGACCTGGAGGAGCGGCTGGAGGAGTACCGGCAGCTGTTTGCCCCCAGGGGGGTGGCCTTCCGAACCATGTGCGGCTGCGACCGGAATGTGTTGCTGCTGGTCTACCGCCCGGCGGAGCTGGAGCGGGCCCTGAGGACGCCGTTGTCCGCGGCCCTGCTGAAGAAAGACGGCTACGACGCCGGAGAGGACCTGGCAGCCATGCTGGACCGTCTGAGCCAGAGGCTCCGGGTTGAGGGGGACTTTCCCCATGAGATCGGTCTTTTCCTGGGCTATCCGCCGGAGGATGTGGCGGGGTTCCAGCGCCACCGGGGCCGCAACTGCAAGCTGTGCGGCCATTGGAAGGTCTATTCCGACGTGGAGCGGGCCAAGACTCTGTTCCGGCGGTACGACCAGTGCCGGGAGCACCTGTGCGCCCGGCTGGCCGTGGGCATGACCCTGGGCCAGGTCTTCCAGGCGGCATGAGCCCATTCGCAATCGTTTAGAGTACACTTATTATTTTAAAAACAACACAGGAGGGAAATTACTATGAGCAAGATGACTGTGATCTACTGGTCCCAGACCGGCAACACCGAGGCGATGGCCAAGGCCATCGCCCAGGGGGCGGAGGCCGCCGGTGCTGAGGTGAAGCTGCTGACAGTCTCTGAATCATCTGAGGCCGACGTCACCGGCAGCGACCTGGTGGCCTTCGGCTGCCCCGCCATGGGTGCCGAGGTGCTGGAGGAGGACGAATTTGAACCCTTCTTCACCGCTATCGAGGGCAAGCTCGCAGGTAAAAAGGTAGCCCTCTTTGGCTCCTACGGCTGGGGCGACGGCCAGTGGATGCGGGACTGGTGGGACCGCGCGGAGCGGGACGGCGCCGTTCTCTATGGCGGCGAAGGTCTGATGGTCAATGAGACGCCGGATGACGAAGGCTTGGAGCGCTGCCGGGCCTTCGGCGGCGGCTTCGCCGGGGCGTAAGGAAAGGAGGCGGCAGGAATGGGCATGTCTGCGGCGGCCACACGGTATCTGCTCACCATTTATCGGCTCAGCGGCGAGGGTGCGCCTGTGCGCTCGGTGGATATCTCCCGGGCGCTGGGGGTATCTCCCGCCAGCGTGGTCCACATGATGGGCGTATTGAGCCAGGAGGGCCTGGTCAGCAAACGGCATTACGGCCGGGTGCAGCTCACCGGGGAGGGCATCTGGGCAGCCAATCAACTCCATACCAAGTGCATGCTTCTGGAGTCCTTTTTGGCTGAGGAGCTGGAGGTGGAGGAGCAGGCGGCTCGTCGGGACGCCATTGCCTGCCTGTGCAGCCTTTCGGAGGAGAGCATCGAGCGGATCGTCCGGCGCGTCCTGCCGGACAACGCCGTCATCCTGCGGGCCGTGGGAGAATAACGGTCCATTTTACAAAAGCAGCGCGCCGGTGAACAGAGGCTTTCTGTTCACCGGCGCGCTTATTCATTCAAAAAGGAGAACGAATATGATGTCAACGATTTTATGGGCGGCAGGGGGCACAGGCTTCACCTTCCTGATGACCACTTTGGGCGCCGCTCTGGTGTTTTTCTTCCGCAGGAGCGCCGCGTTGGAACTCCAGCGGATCTTTCTGGGGTTCGCGGCAGGCGTCATGACGGCGGCCGCCGTGTGGTCCCTCCTCATTCCCGCCATCCGGGAGGCCGAGGCGATGGGGGGACCGGGCTGGGTGCCGGCGGCGGGGGGCTTTCTCCTGGGCGTGGGCTTCCTGCTGGGGCTGGATGTGCTCCTGCCCCATCTCCACCCCGGCAGTCAGGAACCGGAGGGGGTGTCCACCAGCCTGAAACGCAGCACACTCATGGTGCTGGCGGTCACGCTCCACAACATCCCGGAAGGGATGGCGGTGGGGCTCAGCTTCGCTCTAGCGGCCCAGCACGGCGGGGACGAGGGACTCTACGCCGCAGCCATGGCGCTGGCTCTGGGCATCGGTATCCAGAACTTCCCCGAGGGGGCGGCGGTGGCCCTCCCTCTCCGACAGGAGGGAATGAGCCGGATGAGAGCCTTCCTGTACGGGAGCGCCTCCGGGATAGTGGAACCCATCTTCGGCGTCCTCGCGGTGCTGGTCGCAGGAAACGTCGGTCCCGTTATGCCCTGGCTGCTCTCCTTTGCCGCCGGTGCCATGCTGTATGTGGTGGTGGAGGAGCTCATCCCGGAGGCCCATCTGGGGGAGCACTCCAATGCGGGGACCCTGTCGGTTATGGCCGGTTTCCTCCTTATGATGGTACTGGATGTGGCCCTTGGTTGAGGCCGGTCAGCCCCGGTGGTCCTCCAGCACTTCGCCCATTCTGTACGCACGCAGCAGGGCCTTCAGGTCGTCCACCTGCTGCTGGAGCTCGCTGCCGATGTCGGTGCCGGAGATCTTGACCCGGGTCTCCATGCGCTCAAAGACCTCCGAGGTGGAGGCGATGTCCCGGTTTTCCCGAATGGCCTCCTGCTTGCCGGAAAAGGGCTTATGGGAGACGATGCGGTAACAGTTGGAGTTATAGATGAGGGTGTAGCCGGCGATGCCGGTGGTGGGCTGGTAGGCCCGACAGAAGCCGCCGTCAATGACGATGAGCTTGCCGCCGCCCTTGAAGGGACTCTCGCCCTTTTTGGACTTCACCGGTACGTGGCCGTTGATGATGTGGCAGTGAGGGCCGCTGAGGCCGAACTCGGCCAGGAGCATGTCGCACACGGCGGGATCATTATAATAAGTATAGTAGGCGTTCTTGGGCTCGGCCCAGGAGGACTCGTCCTTGATGAGGCGGCGCTCGAAGGTGGTCATCTGCTGCCGGCCGAAGAGGGGGGAGTTGCGGCCGCACCAGAGGAACCAGAGGAAATCCTGACCGGCGGTGCGCTCCGGGGTTCCGGGCTTGGCGTAGTAGCCCTGGCGGGCCACCGCCTCGGCGTGGTCCAGGAAGGCCCGGCTGCCCAGGTTCTTGCAGCCCACCATGCTGAACTTCAGGATCTGGCCGTCCTCGGTGAGGGGAACGCAGCCGTGGAGGAGGAGATTGCCGTTGAAGACCTTGTAGAGCCCACCCTTGGAGTAGAGGAAGCGGACGTGCTTCTGGAGCTTCTCGCTGCGCTGGAAGGATTCGGTGAGCTGGTTGATGAGGTCACTCTCCTCGGGGGAGAGGTCGTAGGGGTGTTCGCGGTCCACGGTGGGGAAGTCGGTGTCGGCCAGGTCGTACTTCACCCCGTTGATGGTGATGCACTTGTGTTCGTAGTCGATCTTGTCCAGCAGCAGCCGGTCCTCCATGCCGAAGCCGGGGTTGCGCAGGATCTTCTGTCCCTCCAGCTTGAAGAGGATGATGGTGATGGCCTTGTGCATCCGGGCGGCCAGGGCCTTATCCTTCTCGGTGTAGTGGTCGGCGTCGTCCCCGGCGAACTTGGCCTCGAAGCAGGAGCAGTCGCAGTCCCGGTAAACCTCGTTGGCGAAGAGGGCCAGGGGCCGCAGGGAGATGCCGTAGCCGGTCTCGATGACTTCCAGGTTGTTGTAATGGATGGAGTTGGAGAGCACCGTGGCCACCAGGGTGCGGCTGCCGGTGGCGGCACCCATCCACAGTACGTCGTGGTTGCCCCACTGGATGTCCACGTTGTGGTGCTCCATGAGGGCATCCATGATGATGTCCGCTCGGGGACCACGGTCGAACATGTCGCCCACCATGTGCAGCCGGTCCACCACCATGCGCTTGATGAGGTTGCACACGGCGATGATGAAGCCCTCGGCCCGGTCAATGTCAATAATGGTGGAGATGATGTTCTCATAGTAGTCCCGCTTGTTGTGGAACTCGTAGTTGGTGTTGAGCAGCTCATCAATGATGTAGGCGTACTCCTTGGGCAGAGCCTTCCGGACTTTGGAACGGGTGTACTTGGAGGTGACCAGACGGCAGATGTCGATGAGCCGGTGGAGGGTGATGCGGTACCACTCCTCCAGCTCCTCCGGATTTTCCGTCTGAGCGGCAATCACGCTGAGCTTCTCCTCGGGATAGTAGATGAGGGTGGCCAGCTGGTCCCGCTCCGCCTTGGACACGCTGGTGGCGAAGAGGGCGTCCACCTTCTCCCGGACCACGCCGGAGGCCGAATTGAGGATGTGGAGGAAGGCCTCATATTCGCCGTGTACGTCGGAGATGAAGTGCTCGGTGCCCTTGGGCAGGTTCAGGATGGTCTGCAGGTTGATGATCTCACTGCTGGCGGCCTGGACAGTGGGATATTGACGGGAGAGCATCTGCAAATAGCGCAGGTCTGGGGTCGTTTTTTTCATCCGGCTCACTCCTTCTGTGTGGTTGTGTCATCACCCCTGATTGTACCACCCCGGCGGCAGAAAAGGTACTACCTTTTTTACTAAGATTGTAGTAAAAAACGGCGGAAAACCGGCAAAACAGAAACGAAAGAAGGGGCTTTCCTATGAAAAAAGGTAACGGTGCGATAGGACTGGGAGACCCTTTTGAACGACCAGATATTTCCTTTTGATAGAAGAAACACGTGCGTCTATGGACGTTTTGCGCGGGGAAAATGCAAAAATGTATAAACCGGCAGGCTGGAAGGTGGTTTTTCCTGTCAAAATATCGCTTGACTTCCCTTGCGGCCCATGGTATAATCCCAAATTGCGCAGGTGTATTCTGCGCTCGGTGGAAAAGTGGGTGGAAAACTCCGCTTTCCATTGGGACATCTGAACTCAAGGGGGATGACGGTTTGCTCACCGAGCTCAAGACCGGACCCCGGGTGGTGGGCGCCAAGCAGACCCGCCGCGCTCTCAGCGATGGAAAGGCCGTTCGGGTCTATCTGGCAGAGGACGCCGACCCGGGTGTGACCGGACCCATCGAAGCCCTGTGCGCCGAGAAGGGCACAGAGGTGATCCATGTTCCCGCCATGCGGGAGCTGGGCCAGGCCTGCGGCATCGCCGTGGGAGCCGCCGTGGCGGCACTGGTCCGCTGAAAGTGATTTTAACGGAATAATTTCCTGTTATTCCGTTAAAATATATTTTTGATTGAAAATGCGAGAAAGGAGGAAACATCCATGCCTACGTTCAACCAGCTCGTCCGCAAGGGCCGCGAGAAGGTGACCTACAAGTCCACTTCCCCCGCCATGCAGCACGGCCTGAACACCCTGAAGAACCGCGAGACCGACCTGCCTTCTCCCCAGAAGCGCGGCGTGTGCACCGCTGTTCGTACCTCTACCCCCAAGAAGCCTAACTCCGCGCTCCGTAAGATCGCCCGTGTGAAGCTCACCAACGGTTACGAGGTCACCGCTTATATCCCCGGTGTCGGCCACAACCTGCAGGAGCACTCCGTGGTCATGATCCGCGGCGGCCGTGTTAAGGACCTGCCCGGCGTGCGTTACCACATCATCCGTGGTACCCTCGATACCCAGGGCGTCTCCGGCCGTATGCAGGCCCGTTCCAAGTACGGCGCCAAGCGGCCCAAGGCCGGCAAGAAGTAAGAGATTACTTCTCCATGGAACGCGGTCGCGTTCCGCGCAACCATGAACGACTTTCGCGCTCGTAGCGCAAGGCAGTTGTCCTTGCAGAAGCGCTTACCTATATAATAGGGGCGTTTTCCTGTGAGGCACTGGACAAGCAGGCACTTGTCTTACACGGGGGCTTTTTGAAGCCTTCGAGTACCTATGAAATCATACTGTGAAGGAGGGAAGCAAAGTGCCCAGAAGAGGAAACGTACCCAAGCGGGAGGTTCTGCCCGATCCCCTGTATAACTCCGTCCTGGTGACCAAGCTGGTCAACAGCATCATGCTGGACGGTAAGAAGGGTGTCTCCCAGAAAGTGGTCTACGGTGCTTTCGACATTATCAAGGAAAAGACCGGTAAGGAACCCCTGGAGGTCTTCACCACCGCTCTGGAGAACATCATGCCGTCCCTGGAGGTCAAGGCCCGCCGTGTGGGCGGCGCCACCTACCAGGTGCCCATCGAGGTCCGCCCCGAGCGTCGTCAGACCCTCGGTCTGCGCTGGCTCACCACTTATGCCCGCAACCGCAGCGAGAAGACCATGAAGGAGCGTCTCGCCGGCGAGATCATGGATGCCGCCAATAACCTCGGTTCCGCGGTCAAGAAGCGCGAGGATACTCACAAGATGGCCGAGTCCAACAAGGCCTTCGCGCATTACCGCTGGTAATAAGGAGTTATTAGAGTATGCCTAGAAAAGTCAGCCTAGAGAATACGCGTAACATCGGCATCATGGCCCACATCGATGCCGGTAAGACGACGACTACCGAGCGTATCCTGTTCTACACCGGCGTCAACTACAAGATCGGTGAGACCCACGACGGCACCGCCACCATGGACTGGATGGCTCAGGAGCAGGAGCGCGGCATCACCATTACCTCCGCCGCTACCACCTGCTATTGGCAGGGCTCCAAGAACCAGTTCCCCCAGACCCGTATCAACATCATCGACACCCCGGGCCACGTGGACTTCACCGTTGAGGTGGAGCGCTCCCTGCGCGTGCTGGACGGTTCCGTGACCGTCATGTGCGCCAAGGGCGGCGTGGAGCCCCAGTCCGAGACTGTGTGGCGCCAGGCCGACCACTACAAGGTCCCCCGCATGATCTACGTCAACAAGATGGACATCATGGGTGCCGATTTCTACAACGTGCTGCGCATGATTCACGACCGCCTCAAGTGCAACGCCGTGCCCATCCAGCTCCCCATCGGTAAGGAAGAGACCTTCAAGGGCATCATCGACCTCATCGAGATGGACGCTGACATCTACTACGATGAGATGGGTAAGGACATGCGCGTGGAGGAGATCCCCGCCGACATGATGGAGCTGGCCCAGGAGTACCGGACCAAGCTCATCGACGCCTGCGCCGATCTCTCCGATGAGATCATGGAACTGGCCCTGGAGGAGAAGCCCATTCCTCAGGACCTGATCCGGAAGGTCATCCGTCAGGGCACCATCGACAACAAGTTTGTCCCCGTGACCTGCGGCACCTCCTACAAGAACAAGGGTGTGCAGAAGCTGCTGGACGCCATCGTGGACTTCATGCCCTCCCCCTTGGATATCCCTGCCATCGACGGTGTGAACCCCGAGACCGACGAAGAGGACAGCCGTCCCGCCGACGACAACGCCCCCTTCTCCGCTCTGGCCTTCAAGATCATGACCGACCCCTATGTGGGCCGTCTGTCATTCATCCGTGTGTACTCCGGCCTGCTCAACACCGGTACCTCCGTGCTCAACTCCACCAAGAACCAGAAGGAGCGCATCGGTCGTATCCTGCAGATGCACGCCAATCACCGTGAGGACATCGAGACCGTCTACTCCGGCGACATCGCCGCCGTGGTCGGCCTGAAGAACACCACCACCGGCGACACCCTGTGTGATGAGAAGCATCCCATCATCCTGGAGTCCATGGAGTTCCCCGAGCCTGTTATCCGCGTGGCCATCGAGCCCAAGACCAAGGCCGGTCAGGAGAAGATGGGCCTTGCTCTGGTGAAGCTGGCTGAGGAGGACCCCACCTTCAAGACCTACACCGACGATGAGACTGGTCAGACCATCATCGCTGGCATGGGCGAGCTCCACCTGGAGATCATCGTGGACCGTCTGCTCCGCGAGTTCAAGGTGGAGGCCAACGTGGGTGCTCCCCAGGTCGCCTACAAGGAGACCATCAAGAAGGCTGTCGAGCAGGACACCAAGTATGCCCGTCAGTCCGGCGGTAAGGGCCAGTACGGCCACGTCCGCATCACCGTTGAGCCCAACGAGCCCGGCAAGGGTTACGAGTTCCTCAACGAGATCACCGGCGGCGTCATCCCCAAGGAGTATATTCCTGCTGTCGATGCCGGTATCCAGGGTGCTATGCAGGCCGGCGTTCTGGCTGGCTACCCCGTGGTCGACGTGAAGGTCCACCTGACCTTCGGCTCCTACCACGAGGTCGACTCCTCCGAGATGGCCTTTAAGATCGCTGGCTCCATGGCCTTCAAGGAGGCCTGCCGCAAGGCCAATCCCGTCCTGCTGGAGCCTGTGATGAAGGTCTCCGTCATCGTCCCCGACGAGTACCTGGGCAACGTCATTGGCGACCTGAACGGCCGCCGCGGCATGATCCAGGGTCAGGAGAGCCGTCCCGGCGCCACCCAGATCGACGCTCTGGTGCCTCTGGCCAACATGTTTGGCTACGCCACCGATCTGCGTTCCAGCACTCAGGGCCGCGGCCAGTACTCTATGGAGCCCCACAGCTACGTGGAGATCCCCAAGAGCATTGCCGAGAAGATCATCGCTGAGCGCGGCCGCAACAACGCGGAATAAATTCTACGCTTTCCCTGGGGCCTTTGCCTCAGGGCAGGGCGAGAAAGGGTATTGCAATTCTGACGGCTATGCGTTAGAATGTTACCCGTAATTATACAGTCGTAAAACCTGTAATATAAGGAGGATAACTTAAAATGGCTAAGGCTAAATTTGAGCGTACCAAGCCCCATGTCAACATCGGCACCATCGGCCACGTTGACCACGGCAAGACCACTCTGACCGCCGCTATCACCAAGT
The DNA here is from genome assembly GCF_900626145.1 of Intestinimonas timonensis. Classification (GTDB taxonomy): domain Bacteria; phylum Bacillota; class Clostridia; order Oscillospirales; family Oscillospiraceae; genus Intestinimonas; species Intestinimonas aquisgranensis. The sequence goes on from NZ_LR130817.1 coordinate 396,905, forward strand.
ACCTGGCTCTGAAGGGCCAGGCTCAGTACGAGGACTACTCCAGCATCGATAAGGCTCCCGAGGAGCGTGAGCGTGGTATCACCATCAACACCGCCCACGTGGAGTACGAGACTGACGCTCGTCACTATGCCCACGTTGACTGCCCGGGCCACGCCGACTATATCAAGAACATGATCACCGGCGCTGCTCAGATGGACGGCGCCATCCTGGTCATCGCTGCCACCGACGGCCCCATGGCTCAGACCAAGGAGCACATCCTGCTGGCCCGTCAGGTGGGCGTGCCCGCCATCGTGGTCTTCCTGAACAAGTGCGATCAGGTTGACGACGAGGAGCTGCTGGAGTTGGTCGAGATGGAGGTCCGTGAGACCCTCGACAAGTACGAGTTCCCCGGCGACGAGACCCCCATCATCAAGGGTTCCGCTCTGAACGCTCTGACCTGCGAGTCCGGCAATCCCGACGATCCCGACTTCGCTTGCATCAAGGAGCTGATGGACGCTGTCGACTCCTATATCCCCACTCCCGCCCGTAACGACGACCTGCCCTTCCTGATGCCCGTCGAGGACGTGTTCACCATCTCCGGCCGTGGCACCGTGGCCACCGGCCGTGTGGAGCGTGGCGTGCTGAAGGCCGGCGAGACCGTCGACATCGTGGGCCTGAGCGACGAGAAGAAGTCCACCGTCGTCACCTCCATGGAGATGTTCCGCAAGACCCTCGACTATATCGAGGCCGGTGATAACGCTGGCTGCCTGCTGCGTGGTATCGCCAAGACCGACATCGAGCGCGGCCAGGTGCTGTGCAAGCCCGGCTCCATTCACCCCCACACCAAGTTCGTGGGCCAGGTGTACGTCCTGAGCAAGGACGAGGGCGGCCGTCACACCCCCTTCTTCAACAACTATCGTCCTCAGTTCTACTTCCGTACCACCGACGTTACCGGCGTCATCACCCTGCCCGAGGGCACCGAGATGTGCATGCCTGGCGATAACGTCGACATGAAGGTCGAGCTGATCACCCCCATCGCCATCGAGAAGGGCCTGCGTTTCGCTATCCGTGAGGGTGGCCGTACCGTGGGTTCCGGCGTGGTTATCGACATCGAGGAGTAATTTTACTCCTAAGACACCCCACCGCAGATGCGGTGGGGTGTTTTTTTGCCCTATCAATGCTGAAACAGCGGTGAAATCAGTAGATTTTGTATCGGAAGGGCCGACCTTTTTTAAATGGGCGGGTTCTCTTTTTACGGATACCATGGTATACTGATACCACCATACAGATGGTGAAAAGGGGAGAGGAGGAGAATAGAATGTCGACAGAGCTGCCCACTTCCAGCGCTACACCGGAGGAAACGGTGGAAGTATTCGAGCAGGTCGCACGGGGGATGACCCTGACAAAGGCGCTATACGGTGTGCTTCTGTTTCTGGCCTGTATGGCGGTGATGAAGGTGGTTTTGTCCTTCATTGATCGCACCATGACCCGGTTGAAGGTGGAGCCTACCGTCCATAATTTCACCCACTCCTGCCTCAAGGTACTGATGTGGGTGGTCACCGGTCTGATCGTAGCCGCCTATCTGAACTTCCCGGTCAACTCCCTGGTGACAGTACTGGGCGTCATCGGTGTAGCACTGTCCCTCTCCCTCCAGGGAAGCTTGTCCAATCTGGCAGGGGGCATCACGGTCATGGCTACCCGCCCCTTTGCTGTAGGGGACTATGTGGAAGCCGGCGGCGTGTCCGGCACGGTTAATGAGATCGGTTTGGTTTACACCAAGCTGAAGACCATTGATAATAAGATCATCTTTATCCCCAACGGTGAGATTTCGGGGGAGAAGATCGTCAACTATAATAAGCAGGAGCAGCGCCGGGTGGACCTCACCTTCACCGTCTCCTACGATGATGACCCGGAGCGGGTCAAGGAGATCATGCGCCAGGTCATCGGCGCCCATCCCAAGGCACTCTTCACCCCGGAACCCTTTGTCCGAACGACCTCACTGGGAGAGAGCAGCGTGGGCTATACCCTGCGGGTATGGTGTGCCACGGAGGATTATTGGGACCTCTATTATGACCTGCTGGAGCAGGTCCGTGCCGCCTTCGACAGGGAGGGCGTGGAGCTCACCTACAACCACCTCAACGTACACATCATGAAGGAGTGAGGTGGGAACTGCGTATGTACGACGACAATCTGCTGGCTGGCCGGGGCCTGAGACTCCTTTTCATCTCTCAGCTGCTGGCCTTGATCGCGGACCTGATCGGAGATGGGTTGTGCTGTGCGTCATCCTGTATATCGTGTCCTTTGCGATGGCCATTGGCGCACTGAACGTGGCGGCTCCCAGCCACCCTTATTTTGGCCGGGCCTTCTGGCTCAATATTGCCCGGGTGGTACTTACCGGCCTCACAATTTTTAGCGGCGCATACGAGCTGACGGGACTGGTGATTGTGTTCTCCATAGCCGGTTTGGCCCTGGAAGCATATATCGTCTACCTCGTCTGTACCGCGGCGGGACAGATCCTCATCATCAACGGTTATGCTACCCTGGCTGACAAGGGGGCCACTGTGTGGAAGGTCAATCTGTTCTGCACCTTTGCCCTTGCCTGCTTCATGGTGATGGCCCTGGCACCCCTTTTGCTGATATTGGTCGGTGTGTTGGTGATCGGCACGGCAATCGCCACACTGGTGGGCAGTCTTTTGTACCTGAAGTTCCTCAGCAATGCCTATCATATCCTGCTGGGGGCGGAGAATTTCTGAAAAGCGGATACAGGCTGCCGGGAAAGCCGCGGGGACTTTTTCGGCAGCCTGTGCTGTTGAATATGCGTTTTATTCCGGCATGGCCAGGCCCTGGATAAAGCCGCCCAGCTTGGTGGAAAGGACCTCGCCGGCCACCACGGTATTTTTGTAGATGAGGAGCCCAGCCTCCACACCGCTCTCTCCGGAGGGATAGTTGGTGACCTCGTACGTATACCGCTTCACCCGCTTTCCCTTGTATTGGGTGAGGTCAAAGCCCTGCTGGGCCTGAAGGGCCAGGTATTGGTCATAGGTCTCGTCGAACTCCTCAGGAATGAGGAGCTCCTCAACAGATACCGCCTCAGGTGAGACGGTCCAGCCGTAGCTCTCCAGATAAGCCACCCGGTCCTCATTGGTCTTGATGCCCTTGGGGCTGGCAGGGGCGGGGGAGACGGCGTCCACCTCTCCGGGGGAGAGGCCGCCGGCCAGGACAACTGCTCCGCACAGCGCCAGCAGCAGCGCCGCCGCACCGGCGGCCAGCCTCCCCCGGCGCAGTTTGGCAGTCCAGATAAACACAGCGCAACGCTCCTTCCATGCTGGTCTCAAGGCATTGATATGCGGGAAGGAGCGCTGCTATGACCACGGAAAAGGAGCGAAAGCGATATGGCATTGGAGCGGCTGGATAAGATCCTCTCCGGTACCGGGCGCTGGTCCCGGCGGGAAGTGAAGGACCTGGTGAAGGCCGGGCGGGTGACGGCAGACGGCGCGGTGGTCCGGCGGCCGGAAGAGAAATTCGACCGGGCGGCCACGGTGCTGGCGGTGGATGGGGAGCCGGTGGACGGTGAGAAATATGTCTACCTCATGCTCCACAAGCCCGGCGGTGTGCTGTCGGCCACCGAGGACCCCAAGCAGCCCACGGTGCTGGATCTGCTGCCGCCCCATCTGCGGCGGGTGGGGCTGTTTCCGGTTGGTCGGCTGGATAAGGACACCGAGGGGCTATTGCTCCTCACCAACGACGGGCCTCTGGGGCACCGGCTCCTGGCGCCCAAAAAGCATGTGGACAAGGTCTACTTCGTCCGGGTGGACGGTAAGCTGGACCAAGAGGACAGTGCCGCCTTCCGGGCCGGGATGACGCTGGACGACGGGCTCCAATGTCTTCCGGCGGAACTGGAGGTGCTGGAATCACCGGATACCGGTCTGGTCACGCTGCGGGAGGGAAAGTACCACCAGGTCAAGCGAATGCTGGCCGCCCGGGGCAAGCCGGTGCTCTACCTCAAGCGGCTGTCCATGGGGCCCATTGCCCTGGATCAGGACCTGGCGCCCGGCGCCTGGAGACCGCTGACGGAAGCGGAGCGAGAGGCTTTGGAGGGCCTGCGGTGATCCTCTGGCCTCCACTGGAAGACGGCACTTGAGGTTCTTCGGCATTTTTCACAAAAAAATGCGATTTCCCTATTGAAAAGGGAGAAAAAAACCAGTATAATAGAAAAGCCGGGTTTGACGTTGTTCAGTGAACCGGCTGTTTGAGATTTTTGCGCAATGATGCGCTGAGAAGGGGGCAACGCACGATGTCCAGCCGGATTTTCCAAAGCGTGGTTTTGCAGATGAAGGACAGCACCGACCGCGCCATCGGCGTCATCGATTCCGAAGGAACGGTGGTAGCCTGCAACGAGCTTACCTGCATTGGAGAAAAGTGGAGCGGTGCGGTGGAAGCGGTGAACGCCGCTGAGACTGAGCTGGTATCCTTTGGAGGGAACACTTTTAAGCCACTGGCGGGGTGGAGCTCCCAGTTTGACTATGCCGCCTTTGCCCGGGGCGAGGATGAGACCGCCCGCACAGTGTGCGCCATGGCTGTGGTGGCGCTGAATGGGGCCAAGGCCTATTATGAGGAGAAGCACGACAAGGCTACCTTTGTCAAGAGCATCATCTCCGACAATATCCTTCTGGGAGACATCTATGTGCGAGCCAAGGAGCTCCACTTTGTCTCCGAGGTGCCCCGTGCCGTCTTCCTGATCCGCCAGGTGGGCACCACCGACATGGCCGCCATCGACGTGGTCCAGTCCCTCTTCCCGGACAAGCAGTCGGACTTCGTCCTCTCCATTAACGAGACCGATCTCACCCTCATCAAGCAGCTGGGGGACGGTGTGGAGGCCAAGGACCTCTACCGCATCGCCGAGCAGGTGGAGAACGCCCTGAAGAATGAGCTGGGGCTGAAGGTGGTCATCGGTGTGGGCACTGTGGTGGGCCACATCCGTGAGCTGGCCCGGGCCTACAAGGAGGCACAGGTGGCCATTGATGTGGGCAAGGTCTTCGATACCGAGAAGTCCATCATCAACTATGAGAATCTGGGCATTGGTCGTCTGATCTACCAGCTGCCCACCACCCTCTGCGAAATGTTCCTCCAGGAGGTTTTCAAGAAAAACCCCATTGACTCCCTGGATCAGGAGACCCTCTTTACCATCAACAAGTTCTTCGAGAACAACCTGAACGTCTCTGAGACGGCCCGGAAGCTCTTCGTCCACCGGAATACCCTGGTTTACCGCCTGGAGAAGATCAAGAAGCTCACCGGCCTGGACCTGCGGGAGTTCGACGATGCCATCACCTTCAAGGTGGCCCTGATGGTCAAGAAGTATTTGGTGTCCAGAGGTATCGAATCTTAATTACACATGATCTGCGGCGGGGGCGGTGCCCCCGTCCTACCGAGTCTCAGTCTTGCGTTTTTTGGTAGGGCGGGGGGACCTGTCCCCGCCGCTGTGCCTTATTTGTGAGGATTGCGTATGATACGTCTTATCGATGTACAAAAGACCTATGACAATGGTACCCGGGCGCTCAAGGGCGTCTCCATGAAGATCGAGGACGGGGAATTTGTCTTTCTGGTGGGTCCATCCGGATCGGGAAAGTCCACCATCCTGAAGCTCATCACCGGTGAGGTGACCTGCTCCGGGGGGCGCCTCATGGTCAATGGGTACAACCTGAACAACATCCGCCCCCGGCAGATCCCGTATATGCGCCGGACCCTGGGGGTCATCTTCCAGGATTTCCGTCTCATTGAGAAAAAGACGGTGGAGGAGAATCTGACCTTCGTCATGCGGGTGGTAGGCGCCTCTCCCCGGGAGATCCGGAAACGGGTGCCCTATGTTCTGCAGCTGGTGGGCTTGGACCACAAGGGGGACCGACTCCCCACCGAGCTCTCCGGCGGTGAGCAGCAGCGTGTGGCCATCGCCCGGGCCCTGGTGAACAATCCCCAGGTCATTGTGGCCGATGAGCCCACCGGCAATCTGGACCCCCAGCGCTCTCTGGAGATCATGATGCTGCTGGAGAAGATCAATGAGTTGGGCACCACCGTCATGGTGGTAACCCACGAGAAGGAACTGGTCAACCGCTTCTCCAAACGGGTGGTGGCCATTGAGAGCGGCCGGATCATCAGCGACGGAATGGGTGGGTATTACAACAATGAGTCAGTATAATATGGGTTATCACATGAAAGAGGGCTTCCACAGCATCTTCACCCACGGCCTGATGTCCTTTGCCGCCGTGTGTATGATTGTGGCCTGCCTTATCATCATGGGCTCCTTTTCCCTGGTGGCCGTCAACCTGGACAACACCCTGGGGGACCTGGAGGCCGAAAACGAGTTCACGGCCTATGTGGACGAGAACCTCACCGAGGCCGAGGCCCGGGCCCTCCAGTCCAAGCTGGAGGCAGTTCCCAATGTGGATTCGGTGACCTTTGTGACAGCGCAGCAGGCGCTGGAGAACTACAAGCAGCGCTATGTGGACAGCGAGTATGCCGAGCTCTTTGATCTCCCCTCCGAGGTTCTGCGCCACCGCTATCAGATCCACGTGGTGGACATTGAGCAGCTGGCTCAGACGGTCAAGGATGTGGAGCAGGTGGACGGCATCGCCAAAACCCAGGCCGCTCTGGACGTGGCTCAGGGCTTTGTCACGGTCCGGAACGTGGCCGGCGCTGTGGCCTGGATCCTGATCCTGATGCTGCTCATCATTTCCCTCTTTATTATCGCCAACACCATCAAGCTGGCCACCTTCCATCGCCGGGAGGAGATCGCCATCATGAAGATGTGCGGTGCCACCAACTGGTTTGTCCGATGGCCGTTCATTTTTGAAGGCATGATCCTGGGCCTCATCGGCGCGCTGCTGGCATTCCTGCTCCAGTGGGGAATTTACAGCCTGATCGTCACCGCCATCACTGAGTATGGCGGTTTGCAGCTCATTGCCATCGTGCCCTTCAAGACTCTGGCCCTCCGGGTGCTGGGGGCCTTCGCGGCGGCCGGTCTGGCCATCGGTGCCGGCGGAAGTCTGCTGGCCATCCGCAAGTTCCTGCAGGTGTGACCTGCACCGTCCCGGGAAAGGAGAAACAACGTGTCCGAAGCAAAGCGTGTCCCAAAGAAAGCCGCAGCCAAGCGCCCCAAGCGGGACTGGCATAAAACAGTGGTGGCTCTGCTGGCCCTGCTGATGGCGCTTTTGATGATCCTGCCTATGGTGACCATGGTGTTCCAGACGGCGGGTGCCGCCACCCAGGAGGAGCTTCAGGCCCAGATCGACGCGGGAAAGTCCCAGGTGGCCGATTTGAACGACCAGATCGACGCTCTGGGTGAGCAGCTGGACAGCATCCAGGACGACAAGAACCAGGCGCTTCAGCAGAAGAGTCTGCTGGAGCAGCAGATCAATGCCCTCACCGAGAGCATCAACGGTGTCAGCGCCACCATCGCCCAGTACGACCAGCTGATCGCAGAGAAGGAGACCCAGGTGGCTGAGACCCAGGCCAAGGAAGAGGAGCAGTATGCCCTCTTCTGCAAGCGGGTACGGGTGATGGAGGAGATGGGCACTGTCTCCTACTGGGACATCCTGTTCGGCGCTTCCAGCTTCTCCGACCTGCTGGACCGGGCTACCATGGTCAGCGAGATCATGGACTATGACAACCAGATCATGGACGAGTTGGCGGCCACCCGTCAGGAGCTCCAGACACAGCAGGAGAGCCTGGAGGCTTCCCGGGCCGACCAGCAGGCCCAGAAGGACGAGCTGGAGAGCCAGAAGAGTGACCTGAACACCAAGAAGGCGGAAGTGGACCAGCTCATCGAGAGCATCAAGGCGGACGAATCCAAGCTGGAGCAGGCGGAGGCCGAGCTGAAGGCGGAGGCCGACCGCATCGATGCCCAGATCGTCCAGAAGCAGAAGGAGCTTCAGTCCCTCATCGCCGCCGGACAGATCAGCTTTGACCCCGGTTCCGGCTGGCAGTGGCCGGTACCCGGCTACTACACCATTACATCGGTCTTCGGACCCCGAATCCACCCCATCACCGGGCGGCCGGGCAACCACACCGGTACTGATATCGCTGCGCCCGGCGGCACCAAGATCCTGTCGGCCCGGGGCGGTGTTGTGACCATCTCTACTTATAACAGCTCCTATGGCAATTATGTGGTGGTCCAGCACGACAACGGCATCTCCACCCTCTACGCCCACATGAACTCCCGGGCGGTGTCTGAGGGCGATGTGGTGACCCAGGGCCAGGTACTGGGCTACGTAGGTACCACCGGCTCCTCCACTGGCAACCACCTGCACCTGGAGTTCCGGGTCAACGGTACCCGGACCGATGCTCTGGACTATTATCCGTCCCTGGCCGGTCAGTTCACATACCGTTGACGCAGGTAAAATACGGATTTTATATGGCATGAAAGGCGGAGACGGGGCGGCAGCCCCGTCTTTGTCCTTTTATAAGGAGGTCTCTGCATTGAAAAAGAAGTGTTTTTCACCGCTGGCGCTGGTGGTCACCGCTCTGCTGACAGTGGTGGTGACGGTGGCTGTTCTGGCTGGCATGGCCTGGCTGCTGCTGGGGCGGGCCGGACTGGGGATGGCACAGGCCATGGTCCTCATCAACACCCAGTTTGTAGGAGAGCACGATATCGACAAGGCGGTAGACCAGGCCATGGACGCCCTGATTGAAGGTCTTGGGGACCGCTGGTCCTACTACATGGACGCCGACGGCTATACCGCCCAGCAGGAGAGCCGCAGCAATTCCTATGTGGGCATCGGCGTCACTGTCACCTATCCGGAGGACGGCGGCATGCTCATCCAGTCGGTGACCGAGGGTGGACCAGCGGAGAAGGCCGGTCTGACTGCCGGAGAGCGGATCGTGGCGGTGGACGGCACCGAGCTGACGGCGGAGAACCAGCAGGAGGGTGCCACTCTCATCAAGGGGGAGGAGGACACCCAGGTGGTACTCACTATCATGTCCGCTGATGGAGTACGCCGTGAGGTGACGGTGACCCGGAGAACAGTGGAGGAGCATCCGGCCAAAGGAGAGCTCCTGAGTGACGGCACAGGGCTGGTCACCATCAAGAATTTCAACAGCCGCTGTGCCGAGGAGACCATTGCCGTTGTGGAGGAACTGGTGGACCAGGGGGCGAAGCGACTGGTCTTCGATGTGCGCAACAACGGCGGCGGCTATGTGAACGAGCTTACAATTCTGCTGGATTACCTGCTGCCCGAGGGGAACATCTTCCGCAGCGAGACCAAGGCGGGAGCAAAACAGGTGGTCACCTCGGATGCCGACTGTGTGGATCTTCCCATGGCGGTGCTGGTCAACGGAAACACCTATTCGGCGGCGGAGCTCTTTGCCGCTGAGCTCCAGGAGATGGACTGGGGTGTGGTGGTGGGAGAACCTACCTTCGGAAAGGGATTCTCCCAGCAGACCTTCCCCCTGGTGAACGGAGGCGCCATCAATATCTCCACCGCCCGGTATTACACCGGCAAGGGTGTCTGCCTCATCGGTACCGGCCTCACCCTGGACCAGGAGGTCACCCTGACCGAAGAGCAGAGCGCGGCCCTGGCCGCAGGCAACCTGACACCGGAGGACGATCCCCAGCTCCAGGCCGCCCTGGCGTTGCTGGAGGAGAACTGAACACACAGCCCCGGAAGCCAATGCAGCTTCCGGGGCCTTTTTGTGCTTTGGATAAAGGAGGGAAGAGGTGCATATCTTGTTCCGAGGTGAGTGAAATGACAGGCCATATCGTGCCCGGGGCGGGGAACCGCTTCCTGGTCCGCCTCTCCAGGGAGCGGCTGTTGGGGCTGCCTCTGCTGCGGGCAGAGGTACCGGGGAAGAGCCTGACACCCCGGCGGGTTCGGCGGACGGCTAAGGCACTTCGGAAAGCGGGCGTGGTACGGGTGCTGGCGCCGGAGGAGTTCCCACTCTGGAATGAGGTGCTGGGCCAGGGGCTCCGGCCGGTGGAGACGGGGGAACTGTGCCGGTCTCTGGCCGTCCCCGTCACTCTGGCGGCACTGGCGGGGGATGGGGTGCCGCTCCGGCAGGCCAGCGTGACCCTGCAAGGGGACCGGGTCACCCGTGCCCTGCGTGCGGCAGCCATGGAGCTGTGCCCCCAGGTGCGTCAGCTTCTGGTGGAGGTCCCCTCCGGAGGCGAGGAGCTCCAGCGGGAACTGAGCCGGGAGTTCGGTCTGCCGGTGGTAGAGGGCGGGCCGGAGAGACAGACCCATCTGACCCTGTGCTTTTCGCCGTCCGGCGGAGCGGGAAGAGGACGGATCGCCGATCTCTCAGGGGAGACACCTGCTCTGGCAGAATACCGCTTCAGCCTGCGGGAGGGCGCTCTTCCGGTGGATGCCGCCGCCCTGCCGCTGCTCTCCGCCCTGTGGGGCTCCGGCCGGCTGGAGCGGAGCGATATTGCGGTTTCCCCCCATTTTCACACTTGACAGACTGGAGGAAAGTACATATAATACAGAATAATGTAAAGGTATCACTATTTGCATAGCAGATTATGACCGATAACGGTCTTTCCAGGGGAATTTGCCCCCATTTCCGCCGGAAAAGGCGCAGAAAGGAAGCAGAAACAGCATGGCGAAAGAGTATAAACTGAGCCCTGAGCGTTTCAAGGCGCTCCAGGATGAGCTGGTCTATCTGAAGACCGTCCGTGAGAAGGAAGTGGCCGACCAGATCAAGGAGGCCCGGTCCTTCGGCGATCTGAGTGAGAACAGCGAATACGACGAGGCCAAGAACGAGCAGGGCAAGCTCTACTCCCGGATCGCGGAGGTGGAGGGAATCCTCCAGAACTGCGTGGTCATTGAGGAGGCCCACGACGAGAACCATAACGCGGTGCGTCTGGGCAGCAAGATCACGGTCCTGGACAAGGAGTTCAACGAGGAGGAGGTCTACCAGGTGGTAGGCTCCCAGGAGGCTGATCCCATGAACGGCCTCATTTCTGAGGAATCTCCCTTCGGCAAGGCCCTGCTGGGCAAGGTCGTTGGAGATGACGTGGTGGTGGAGGCGCCCGCCGGCGTCCTGCGCTACCAGGTCTTAGATATTCAAAAGGCCTGAGAAAGGCAAGACAGGAGGAACCCGAAATGACAGAAGAGAAGAACACAGGCGCTCCCGAGGAGCTGGACCTGTCCGAGCAGAGACGCATCCGCCGCACCAAGCTCAAAGAGCTCCAGGACGCGGGTCAGGACCCCTTCCAGATCACCAAATACATCGTCACTGCTCACAGCGCCGATGTGAAAGAGAAATTTGATGAGATGGAGGGCAAACAGGTCTCCGTGGCGGGCCGCATCATGTCCAAACGTGGCATGGGCAAGGCCGTGTTCTGCGATCTTCAGGACGGGGAGGGCCGTATCCAGCTCTATGTCCGCATCGACGAGCTGGGCGAGGAGCCCTTTGCCAAGTTCAAGAAGACCGACATCGGCGACATCGTGGGCGTCGAGGGCGAGGTCTTCAAGACCAAGCGGGGCGAGATCTCCATCAAGGCCCATAAGGTCACCCTCCTGTCCAAGTCCCTCATCCCCCTGCCTGAGAAGTTCCACGGTCTGAAGGACACCGAGACCCGGTTCCGTCAGCGCTACGTGGACCTCATCATGAACGAGGATGTGCGCCGGACCTTCGAGATCCGCACCAAGTTCATCAAGCACGTCCGTGCCTATCTGGACGCCCGGGACTATATGGAGGTGGAGACCCCCGTCCTCAACACCATCTCCGGCGGCGCCACTGCCCGGCCCTTCATTACCCACCACAACACCTTGGACATCGATATGTATATGCGTATCGCCACCGAGCTCCATCTGAAGCGCCTCATTGTGGGCGGCTTCGAGCGGGTGTATGAGATCGGCCGCATCTTCCGCAACGAGGGCATGGACCCCAAGCACAACCCCGAGTTCACCTCCATCGAGCTCTATGAGTCCTATGCCGACTTCCACGACATGATGGACATCACCGAGGGCATCCTGTCCTCCGCCGCCAAGGAGATCCTGGGCGACTACCATGTCCAGTGGCTGGGCACCGACATCGACCTGACCCCCGGCTGGCAGCGGCTGACCATGATCGACGCCGTGAAGCAGTACGTGGGCGTGGACTTCACCGCCATCAGCGACGACGAGACCGCCTGCAGAGCCGCTGAGGCTGTGGGCATCGACCTGGAGGGCTGTGAGCGCACCTGGGGCACCGCCCTCTACGAGTGCTTTGACCAGCGGGTGGAGGAGAAGCTGATCCAGCCCACCTTCATCACCATGTACCCCGTGGAGGTCTCCCCCCTCACCAAGCGCTCCCCCAAGGATCCCCGCCTCACCGAGCGTTTCGAGCTTTTCATCAACCACGCCGAGTTCGCCAACGCCTTCTCCGAGCTCAACGACCCCATCGACCAGCGGGGCCGCTTCGAGCATGAGATTGCCCTCCGCGAGGCCGGTGACGATGAGGCCGGCATGATGGACGAGGACTTCATCAACGCTCTGGAGTACGGCATGCCCCCCACGGGCGGCCTGGGTATCGGTATCGACCGTTGCGTCATGCTGCTGACCAACTCCGACACCATCCGTGAGGTCATTCTCTTCCCGACTATGAAACCCCTTGGGGACTAATTCTCTAAAAACACACGATATAGAGTGATTTCAAGCGAATTTGACACTATATATTGTGGTTTCGAGAAGGCCGGATTTTATCTTACCACAGCGTTACCACATTTGCCGAAAATACCACAGAGAAATGTGGTAGACTGGAAAGCTGGAATCTGACTGATTAGGGCGGCAAGCCCACCCAGATATAATCTGGTGATGGTCGCAGCAATGCGGTCTAACAGTGGTGTATCTCAGCCATAAGTGAGAAAGTTAGTCGGTACGGAGACATTAAACCCCTGCCAAGTGGTGTGACTGACACCTACAAATCTGACGCTCTCTGTGAATAGCGTAAACGCAGATCGTGGGCTTGCACATTAAGAGCCGTGAGGCAGCAAGAAAGCGATGCGACAGAAATCCGACGATTGGCGGATGAAGGAGTCGATGGTTGGCAGACAACGGAAAAATCAGTCATTTGAGAGGCGATACATCATTGCGGTGGTGTGTCGCCTCTTCCTCTTTACATTGAATGTCGAAAGCGGTAGGTATTGACATCGCATAGAGTTTCTGCTATACTTTAAATAGAAAAACCTATCTTGTCAGCTCGAAAGAGTGAGACATTCAACTTTATGCTTTAACTGCGGACGGAGGGTAATCTGCCCTCCGTCCATCTTTTCTATATTGACAATTAAGAGCTGGTCGAATATCGGCTCTTTTACAAAGGGAGCCGGCTTGATGCCGGCTCCCTATTTTTTTCATAAAACAAGGGTACAGAAATCCGTTGAGGAAATCTGTACCCTATTTTTTCTCGTGCGCAGCCCAGGATAGCCCAGGAGCGACGATTAAGCTTTAGGAGTGTAGTTTCACCAGTAAAGGCATTGAGCGCTCTGAGAGCCGTCTACGGGCTTTTATTGAGGCTTGTTAAATCTGGTGCATTTGCAGTGTCCGTATGGATCGCTGTGTCGCAGCCAATAGCTACCGACTTCCACTGTACGACCACAGTTTTGGCAGAGACATTTCCATCTGGTTTCATTGCCGGCGATCCGTTCATTCTGCACTGGCTCGATTACTTTGAGATAGCCAAATGTCTGGCCTGTAAGGTCGTGCTGGAGTTGGAACTGGGAGCAGCCACAGGATTTGGTTTTACCTTTCCTGAGACTGTCTGATAGGACGGATACTGTGCTCCCGCACTCACACTTACAAATCCACCTTGCTTTCCCGTTTTCAGTGGTAGTATCTTTCTGGATTACAGTAAGTTTTCCATATACTTTGCCTGTCAAATCAATGAGGGTAGGAGATTGCTTATGCCTCAAACACCCACATGATTTTGTACCATTTTCTTTGAGCAAATTAGTAGATGACACAATAACGGTCTTCCCACACTCACATTGACAGAGCCACATGGGGCGACCAGGCTTGCGGTCTTCTACTCTTTTCAAAACGGTAAGCAAACCGAATGTTTGACCAGATAAGTCAACGAGTTTACCCACAAAAATCCCTCCCGTCAAGATATCTTGATTTTACCTTCGAGATTTGCAAAGGACTGTTTTTTCACTTCCTTGGTAGCCTCGGCGTAGATATTCATGGTGGTTTCGATATCGGCGTGTCCCATGATTTCCTGGATTGCTTTGATGTTCTTCTCGACTTCGCAATATCTGGTGCAGAATGTGTGACGGAGATTGTGGGCGGAGAAGTGACGGATCAAAACAGGATCACGGCCATCTCTGTCGGCCTGGATGGTTTCGTCTTCGATATAGGCAGCACAAATGCGGTCAATGGCACGGTTGACGCTGTGAGGGGATAGTGGATCGCCATACCGATTTTGAAAGATAAATCCCGTATAGCCGTCTATAATAGACTCATTAAAGCCTATGATTTCTTGCTTTGCCCATTCTGTGCGCAGCGCCTCTTTGACTTCTTCCAGCATGGGGACGATACGGGTGCCGGCCTCTGTCTTTGGCGTTTCAATATGGAAACGGGCTTTGGATTCACCCTCATATTTCCGATATACCATGTTGTGGTTGATGCTGATAATCCCGTCCTCAAAGTCGCAGTCCTCCCAGCGCAGGCCAATGACTTCACCAATGCGGCAACCAGTTCCAAGAAGAACAGTAAAGAGCGGAAGCCAGTGGTTATAAATTTTACTGCTTTTAATATAGTCGATGAAAGCTGCCTGCTCTGCTTTAGTCAGAGCGTGACGCTTTGGCTTTTCCCAATTGTTGCTTTTCTTGATTTCTGCCATAGCGCCGGTGGCGGGATTGATACGGATATAACCATCACGCACGGCCATCGTAAAGACAGGGTGGATGATGGTGTGAATGATTTCCATGGAATTGGGCTTAAATCCACGCTCTCTGATGAGGCGGTTATAGTAAGCCTTGACATCTGAATACTTAATGCTTGAGATTTTCTTCTTGCCAATATCGTCTTGGACATACTTCTTGTACATATAGAGATAGTTGGCGCGGGTGGATTGTTTCAGCTCTGGCTTATTAGAGATATAGAGATTGAAGAGGTCATTCAAAGTAGCCCTGTTTTCTACGGTGGCTTTGATACCATCTTCAAGGTCACGGATGATTTTCCGTTCCTTTTCTCTAAGGCTCAGATCATCCTTACAACCAGGAGGGAGGCGGTCAGTTGGCACAAGCCGCCTGCTGTATACATCGTGCCGGTTGCCATCTGCGTCGGTGTAGGTGAAACGATAGGTGCCATCTTTGCGCTGAGTTTCACGGTCTTTAAGAATACGGCCTTTATTGTCGGTTCGTTTTTGACCGGCCATGACATTCTCTCCTTTCGTAAGATTTAAGAAAATAAATTCACTCTACAATTACATGATAAATCAAAGAGCGAAATTCGTCAAGGGATAAAATCGCTGAAAAGTTACTTTTGAAATTTAGCGTTGATTTTATTCGTGCGTTAGTTTACAATTAAGATAATAGGGGAGGGGAAGCCCATGATGACAGAGAAGATCCGTATTGCCTTAATCAAGCAGAATAGGAGCGTAAAAGACCTTGCTGCCGCCATAGGCTGTACCTCTCAAAATCTGAGCGGAAAGTTCAAGCGGGACAACTTCAGCGAAAAGGAATTGGTGGAGATCGCTGAGGCACTTGGATACCGATATGAAGGTAAATTCATCAACAAAGAAACCGGGGAAGAGATATAAAACATATGTTCGAGTTCTAAAGCTTTATAAACGGGGTGCGCTGCACCCCGTTTTTTTACGCAATAATGACTGCCTGAATTGATCCCGCCTCGTCTACAAAAGATGATTTGGCCGCAATGACAGGGCGATTAACTGCCTCTGCCCACGGGTTCACATAGACACCAACATCTCCGTACTTTTCCTGGATCTCCTGCAAGTCCCTAATGATTTCGGAAATCTTTGCTGCTCTGTGTTCACCTTTTGTTTGACTCGGCGGTATAGTCGTAATTTCGCCTGCTCCATTACACATACTGCATTTTCTAATGCCACGAACCCCAGGAGCGATAGCAACATATCCCGTTCCGTTACACTCTTCGCATTTCAAAATCAACACCCCATTTATAGACTTATTTTTCTGTAAAATGTCTATCATCGCGTCCAGTTCGGTATCTGAAATGGCTGGCACCCTATCCCATACGGGTGTTGCTCTAACCATCTTCAGGTATTCAATAATTCCCATAAAATAACCTTTCATTTATCTTTTCAGAACAGCATAACAATAGCAGTGACGGCTATTTGCGACATATGAATGAGCTGGTCATGCCATAGATTTATCTTTTTGCGGTTTGCTTTCAAATCGTCTACTAAAGCATGGACGAAAACATTGATCAAGAAGTATACCAGGAAAAACCAGGAGATGTTGAACGACATAGTAACAGCGATAGGGAGCATAATCATAAATGCCCAACTGAAACTGTGCATTAGGAGCGCCCAGATGTAGTCGTATTTGTATAGAGGCTGCGGCGCATTTTCTTTCCACCATTGCTTTTGCTTTGCAGAGGCCAACCACCCTTGTAGGTAGTAATCATCGACGATATGGAAGAAAATCATCCATAGAATGATAAAGGCTTTACTCATATCCCAAACCTCCTACAAGCACCATCGATATCAATGTGATCTCCAGGCTTTAGAGAAGGGAAGAGGGCGTTGTTGATGTCGGCAATCCAACCATTTTCACTATTGCCAATGCCTACAATATCGCTGTTCTTGATGTGTTCTACATATTCCGCAGTTGGGAATAGGTTCTTGATTGCTTTAATAGCTTCAATTTCCTTACCAGAAAGCGGAGTCGTTTTTACAATACGCTCTGGGTAGTTAATAATCTGGCTTAAAGCTTCTGCTGGGAGCCTACCTTCGTCGCTTACAATATCTCCATTTTCATCTATGCGGCAGGTTCGTGTTATTCTTGTGGCATGAGATGTATATGTGATGCAAAATTTCTCTCCCTGCTCAACTCCAAGAACATCACAAATTCTTGGCGACTTAATATTGCACTTGTCATCGTATAGATGAAATTCTCCGGTCACAGTGCATTTTACCTTTGGCGGATTGCTGGTATAGCACATACCGTCTGTTTTATTACATTGACCACAAAGCTTTGCCATTGCCTGTTGTTCACTCCAATCTTTGAACTCTTTACAGGTATCGTTGCAAACTTCAACTCCATTTTCGTTTGCAGTTCCCCAACCATGATCGCACCCATCGCATGGGTGTTTGCTTCTTAAAAGGTATTCAGGTTTGCTGGCCGGACACTCTCTGCATGAGCGCATTTCGTATGCTCCGCAGCCACCGGATTTATAACAAGGCATTTGCATTACCTCACATATCTGCGATATCTCTGCTATGGCTCTCTTGCCATCCTGGATATCTCCAATAGCAATATAGGCACTGGTGAGTGCATGGATGTTTTTGATTGAGCAGTTCCATTTTTCCAGAGTAACACATACAGTTTTTTCTTTGGAATCCGTATTGATCTGCATTATCATCATGTAAGCCAAGTAGCTCTAAGTCATAAGAAGAAATGCAGCCACATTGAATAGTTTCTGTTAATCCGGGTTCTGCACATGATTCAATCCGAATACTATCTAACGGTCTTGAATTGGAGAAGTAGGATTTTATATCTCGAAGCATCTGGTCAACTTGGGCAATTTGCTGTTTGTCTGGAGCAAAACCATTTTCTCCGTAGGGCAGAGGTAGACCAGCATTCTTAAATCTTCTTCTGACATGAGGGTACATATCAATCAAACTGATTCGGAATCTGTTAAATCCGTGGTCAATAAATGTCAGGAAGACATTTTTCGCTGTTTCAATGCCTTTCTTTGTGGGAATGATTGGATCGATCCTTACAACAATTTTGCTCTTTGGGAAGCCGCCACCGACCAGTGTAGTTATCGCATCAAATTCATCATATGGCGCTGGGACAAACGGTTCTAAAACAGAATGACCAAAGCCAGTAAATGTTGTGTGGATGATCACCTTGTCTTTATATTTGAGTGCAGCGTCGTAAAAATCTGGCGATACACATTTTGTTATTAGGATTGCGCCGTCGATTTGGTTCATTTTACTTGTCCAGGAAAGGTCAAGCCCTGCATCACCGGCCTCGGTTATCCCAATTTTGTATTTTGCCACTTTGCTATCACCGTCCTAACTGCTCAAAATAGAATTTAACCGGGTGTGGAGTAGGAGTGACCAGGCCAAAGCGAACAGCGTTCTTATATGTAACGCTGTCACGCATAAGAACAGTCGGCATATTTTCTACCATTTTGCGGAACCCTTCTAAGGTGGATCTGCTTTTGTAGTGGTTGCAGCTCCTACAAGCGGGGAGCATATTGTCCAGCGTATCTTCTCCCTGCTCCGACCAGCCATTGATAGGGATAACATGGTCAACCTGCATATCCTTATATTCCAGTTCACACCCACAATAAGCGCAGTGTCCGTTTGTCTTCTCATAGACTGCCATGCGCTCATCTTTGGTTAGTTTTCGACGCCGGCCACCTACTTTATCGAGCATAATAAACCCCTCTTAATCAAATGTTTTCAGATCTTGTATGGGAAACAAATTATGAGCGATCATATCATATGGCTCATCTTCCCATGAAATTTGGATTGGGCAATCTGAGACGGGAGTGCATACTTGCCGACCATTTAGCCTGTGGTACGTTATGTTTGCCCAGTGGTCTCTATATCTCTTCCACTCTTTGTCCGATGAATCGAAATGTACTTTTGGAGCTAAGAAACAATCGGCAATTCGCCAATACCCAACAGTATGGGCTGGTTGAACTCGGACTGGTGGTTTTTCATGCGCCCATACCTGTCCTGATTCATCACATACCAGATAACGCAATCCCCAAGAACGTAGCTTGTTTATGTTAAATTTCATAGCGATAAATCAGCGAGTTCCGAAAGCTTGATAGACTGCTCTGGCTTTAGAGAGGGGAATGCGCCTTTCCTCAGATAGATAATTTTTCCGTCTACTCTAAGAGTAGTCATGTCGCCAACACGCTTTAGCTCACCGTCACCGAGAACATCGAGTAGGTTTTTTGCGTGTACGATTTCATATTCTGCAAAGTGAGGCTTTCGGATGATACAGTCTGGATCGTTGATAGCCTTAACCAGATAATTCACATTTAGGTCAGTTTCCTTGTGCTCTCCGTGCGATAACGAAATGTGGATTTTCCCATCGTCATTCACCAGCAAAACGATCCCGGTGCTTTTAAGTTCAAATCGTTCCCCAACCTCAACCCCCAGCACTTCACAAATGCGAGGGCGCATCATTTCGGCGGTGCCATCAATATGATTATCCATGCCGGACTCCTTTTCTACTGTTTTTGTGGGTTCTACGAAAGCCCACTCATAAACTTCTTGCGGATTATTTAGTGTCATATAACACAATTTACCACTATAATATTCTCCAGGCTTATGGTAACAGTTCCCGCTTGTGTCCCCACAAATGGAACAAATTTTTGTATTAACAGAACACGCAACACTGATTTTCTGCTTTTCTCCACGCTCAATCTGTTCAATTAGCTTCTCTGTTTCGTTGATTCTTGGAATAGTAGCAGTTGCTTTTATCCACCGATGACGCTCATAGAATGTTGCCCACTTATTTTCATCTGTAACAATCTCAGTTGAAACAATTTTTGCGATTCTGGTTTCCCCGATACAACCATACTTCCCAACGAACATTTCTGCCATTTGTTTGAGGCACTGAGAAGAGAACCGCTCGTTATCGTCATCAATTTCATTGTCACAAAGCTTGACGGTAAATGTGTAGTCATCATCTGCAACCTTACACCCGATTAACGAGGCAGCTTCGATTGGATTCCCAAGATAAAACTCTCTGCACCCAGGAATCGGTTTTTTACAATATAGAGGACACCATTCGCCGCACTCTTCTTGCTGCTGGCATACATATCCAACGGCTTCATTGATGGTATCAAATACCTTTCCTTCTTTGTTAATGAACTTCATGGCCGTCCTCCTGAGCCAATTTAGCACCACAATATCTACAGTATCGTGCAAGCGGATCTATGCTATCGAGCCGGTGGCAGTTAGGGCATACTCCCTTGCCATTGTTACACAAAATACGCTGCTCACCATCGTCAAAATATTTTTCCCACTGCTCTGTTGTGGAGTTTGTATAGTTGATGTCGATATCGTCATCCCAGTCTACATGAACACCGACTTTTTCATTGGCAAAGTGGGTAACGCAACTGGTAGAAATGCCATCAAGAGCATCATCTTTGATAAGTCTCTTGATTTCCTCCAAGGAAAGGTTTTCTTCCAGATCACATACATACAATGTCATTTTATAAAGTTGTGCCAAAGCCATCACTCCTTGTCCATCTTTGCACCGCAGTTAGGGCAGTAGTTCCAGAAGTTGCTTTCGATACGCTTCTTGCAAACCGGGCAATTCCGTTCTTTGAAGAAATTCATACCGACATTAACGCCCCACTTTGCGTGCCGCACCGGGGAGACTTCAACCAGATGATCACACGGAACACCGTCCTCTGAATCTGAAATAGCTTGTTCGATAGAATCGTAAAATTCGTGCGGGCAGCATCGTCCTTGTTTTTCGCAGATGAATTGTGCCATCAGTCAGCCCTCCAAATCCATCTTTGCCCCGCAGTGACAGTACGGATATTTCTCGATGTTTACTTTTACAGCAGACATGATTTCTCTGCCACAAACCGAGCAACGGTATTTTGCCTTTGTCGCCCATTCCTTGATTTGCTCCCACCGCCCATGAACCACAGGCGCAACATCAGCAGCGGGTAGGTTTTCGGCGTATTCAAGCACAGCCTCTATGCCAAAGATAAAATGCTCATCTCCGTTCTCCTTGTCATAGTGGTCTTTCCGAATTGGGAATTGTCTCAGCGCCTCTTTTTCGATGTACTCAGACATTGCTTATCGCTTCCCAGTAGATCCGATACCGCCTCGATCAGCGTTGCCCAGCGTATCGACCGACTCGAAAAACAGCTGGGGCTGGTGCTTCTCAATACGGAACTGGCAGATACGATCGCCGGCCTTAATGGTGGTATCCCGCATAGCGATGGCAGGGAAGAACCACTGATCGTTGTCACCGCAATAGCTTTCGTCCACCATACCCATATGGTTGGCTTGAATAACACCGAAGTTCTTGAAGGTAGAGCTACGGGGAATGATATGGGCTTCATAGCCCTTGGGAAGCTGCATAGCAATTCCCAAGGGGATCAGCTTGAAGTCGCCAGCCTTCAGCGCAACATCCTCAGCAGCCCGAAGATCAATCCAGTCGGACTTACCGTCGATATATTCCAGGGGTTGGATTTTATCGCTAAGGTAGCGAACCTTAATTGTCAAAGTTTCCTGCATTTTCGTTTGCCTCCCAACCAATTTGATAGTTTTTAGTACGGATGATACTGTTCTTTACACATGGGTGCAGTACACAGACTTCCAGTTCGTGAGGGATGTACTGATCCAAAATGACACAAGACCAACATTGCCCTCTGCAATTCTCTGAATAATGAGACCGAATCTCAAAAAAGAACAGCCCACTTTGGATTTGATACGTATTAAGCATTTTGCGACAGGTACAACTGTGCAATTCGGAAGTGATTTTTTGAACCCAAGTATCACGATCTTCGGTTAATATGAGAATCTTGATCACAACCATCACCACCTATCCCAGATACTTTTTGAAAAGCTCTGCAAGGGTCAGGTTGTTTTGCCGTGCCAGATCAATCGTGCAAGCGCAAACATTGCGCTCGGTAGAAGCTCCGATTTCATTGCAAAGATAGTTGATGATGTCGGGGTAACGATGGCTATGGAAGCATTCGTTCTTATACTCTTCTGTACCGGGGCAATCGCTGCAATCCTTGCACCACTCCTTACGCTGAATACCGTCCCATGCCATCAGCTCTTCACCATTGATAATATAGAGGCAGTCAACAGCGCCCAGATTAGAACCATCAGCGTGACGCCACCAGCCCCAATTATCCTTCCAGTCATCGTCGTCGATAGCACAGATATTATCAAAATCCTCTTTGGACAACAGCCAAACCTGATATGCTTCACGATGGTACATAGACTGAGGTTGATAGCGATAAGTACAAACAGCAGATGTCAGGCCAAGACTTTTTACGGCATTGGCAAATTCGCCGCCTGCTAAAATTTCAACAGTTTCCATATTTCCTCCTATTCGTAACGAATGAAGTGTACGGTGTTAAACTCTTTGCCGGGGAACTCTTTGAGCCGGATAGAGGAGCACCAGCCGCCGACGTGAATCTTTTCAACTTCGTAAACATGACCTTCAGTCAAAAGCTCATGAGCCTGTTTGGAGTCACTGCTTAACCCGGCGTCCAGATCCACGGCTTTAACCTTACATCCACGTTCGCAGTGCAAAACATCGGATTGATTCTCGGCACATTTGCTACATAACCACTCCAACCGGTAATCCAGCGTAATACCATCCAGGAGCTTCCCGCATTTGGGACAGTGAAATTCGAGTTTTTCATTCATAGTGCTCACCTTCGTATAGGACAATTTTCTTTTGTCGCAAGGTTTTCTGTACGTCGATGACCCGCTGATTTGCAGAACCACGCCATTTCAACATCCGGTCAGACAACTCCATTTTGAAGGGGCCGTCAATCACAACATCACATGATGTCAGCAAGGCCATTTGTGCAAATTGGTGATCATCCTCGTCTTTATCCGGGAAAAGAGGGTTATAACAGTCCTCCCAGATAAATCCAGTCCATAGCCACACGGTTTTACCGATTGAATGTGTGTAGAAACAAAGATCAATGAGATCATGAATCCCGCCATAGTCCTGACAAAGTGGATCTCCGCCAAGTAGAGAAAGCCCTGAGATAACAGGGTTGGCAAGCATTTTGTGGATCTCTGCGATAGTCTCCTTTGTGAATGGTCTACCACAGTTAAAATTCTGCTCCTCTGGATTAAAGCAGCCGGGGCAGTGATTCGTACATCCGCTTACGAAGAGGGAGGTGCGGACTCCCTCTCCGTTTGCGATGTCATAGTTGCGGATCTTTGCGTAGTTCATTCGTCGCCGCCCAGGTGAACATAGCGTTCTTTGATCTCTTGCGTTCTGCCCTGATTCCAGTCATTCAGGCCGATGTAGCCGCAGGTACGCCGCGCAATGTTCATCTTACTCTTGTCGGTATTTCCGCAGTTGGGGCACTTCCAGATCAGCTTTCCGCGATCATCGTCCACAATCTCGATTTCCTTATCCCAGCCGCACACCTGGCAATAGTCAGATTTCGTGTTCAGCTCCGCATACATGATGTTGTCGTAGATATACTTCAACACCGTCAGTACGGCGGGAATATTGTCAGAGAGGTTTGCTACTTCGATGTAGCTGATCGCTCCGCCCGGAGAGAGCTTCTGAAACTGAGATTCAAATCTCAGCTTATCAAAAGCGTTGATATGCTCTGTGACGTGGACATGATAGGAGTTGGTAATGTAGCCCTTATCGGTGATGCCCTCGATCACACCAAAGCGCTTTTGCAGACACTTAGCAAATTTATAGGTGGTGCTCTCAATAGGAGTACCGTAGAGAGAATAGTCGATATCCTCAGCGGCTTTCCATGCAGCGCACTTGTCGTTCATGTACTGCATGACCTTGAGGGCAAAAGGTTCGCCGTCAGGATCGGTGTGGCTCTTACCAGTCATCGCCATGACACATTCGTACAGGCCGGCATAGCCCAAAGAGATGGTGGAGTAGCCGCCGTGAAGTAGCTTGTCGATGGTTTCACCCTTTTTCAGGCGAGCCAAAGCGCCGTACTGCCAGTGGATAGGAGAAGCATCGGACAGGGTACCGCTCAAACGCTCATGGCGGATTTGCAGCGCCTTATGACACAGCTCCAGCCGCTCGTCGAAAATTTCCCAGAAAGTATCGTACAGATCCTGGACATCGTTATGGTCGCCGGTTGCCTCCCAAACTTTCAGAGCGCTCAGAGCAACATCGGGGAGGTTGATGGTGACGACTCCCTGGTTGAAACGCCCGTAATACTTGGGCTTGTCGGGCTGATAATTGCCGGCATTGGCAACATTGTCCCAACCGTTACCGGAGCGGTCGGGCGTCAAGAAGCTACGGCATCCCATACAGGTATAGCAATCGCCGCTACCTTCGCTTTCACCCTTGGAGAGCTTGTACTCGCGCATCTTCTTTTCGGAGATGTAGTCGGGTACCAGCCGTTTGGCAGAGCATTTGGCACACAGCTGGGTCAAATACCAGTAGGGAGAATCCTCGGTGATGTTATCCTCTTCCAGCACATAGATCAGCTTGGGGAATGCCGGGGTCGTCCAAACGCCCTTCTCATTTTTGACGCCTTGATACCGCTGCCGCACGACTTCTTCGATGATCATAGCGAGGTCTTTCTTGGTCTGAGGATCGCTGACCTCGTTCAGATACATAAAGACGGTAATGAACGGAGCCTGACCGTTGGTGGTCATGAGGGTAATCACTTGATACTGGATAGTCTGAACGCCCTTCTTTACTTCTTCACGGACACGCTCTTCGACCAGATCAGAGATCACTTTCTCAGGGTCTGCAAAGTTGTCCGGGGAAGAAATTTTCAGGAACTCAGCCTCTACCTGCTTGCGAATCTTTTGCCGGCTCACCTCAACAAAGGGGGCAAGGTGGGACAGGGAGATAGACTGACCGCCATACTGATTGCTGGCTACCTGAGCAATGATCTGGGTAGCGACGTTGCAGGCAGTTGAGAAGGAGTGAGGCTTTTCAATCAAGGTACCAGAAATAACTGTGCCGTTCTGGAGCATATCTTCCAGATTGATCAGGCAGCAGTTCATCATGTGCTGCACAAAGTAGTCGCTGTCATGGAAGTGGATAATGCCCTCTTCGTGCGCCTGCTTAATGTCATCCGGCATAAGCAGACGGTCAGTAATATCGCGGCTTACCTCACCGGCGATGTAGTCTCTCTGGGTAGAGAGGATCGTGGGATTTTTGTTACTATTCTCCTGGATGACCGTTTCATTGACGTTATCCGCAATAGAGAGGATTTTGCCGTCCAGAGAAGAAGCGTTCCGCAGAAGCTCATGTTCATAGCGGTACTTGATATACGCTTTGGCGACTACGAACTCGCCCTCTTTCATCAGCTCAGCTTCCACGTCGTCCTGGATTTCCTCAACAGAAATCGCACGGTTGCGCCGCTGATAGCGGTTATACAAACGGGTGGAGATTTTCTTGGACACTTCGTTCTTATCTCCTACCGCACTGAGCTTTTCAACCTCCGTGAATGCCTTGAGAATGGCGTTGGCAATTTTGCCTTTGTCAAAGTCGGCTTCACGGCCATCGCGTTTAATGACAACCATATAAATTCCTCCTTACAAAAGATAGCTGTGGATAACTTGGTCAATTTCTTCCCACGTGTTTACCCGGAGCGCACCATTGGCTACATGATCAAAGCTACGATTATGGGGACGGTCAAAAAGAATTTTGGTGTATTCGCCGCCAACCAAGTTGTGTGGGGCGTCGTCAATCAAAACATCACCACGCACCATTTGCTTGTTGCAGGCAAAAATGATGTGCTCCCAGTCCAGGAAGGGGAACAACTCTAAAAGCCGTTCCACCTTCGTTTTGCAGGTGTGATAGCTGGATGCAGTTACCATGTAGAGCTGGTGCCCCTCGTCATAGAGCTTTTGAAGAATCTCAACAGAACCGGGGATCGGAGTGATACGCCGCCAAAGCTCGTCATCATGGAGCACGCCGAAGACCTGCTTTTTCGTCAGCGTGGGAAAAGCAAGGGAGATGTCCCAACCGTGAACATCTTCCGGCGTTACGGAGGTGCCATAACGCTCGTTCAGCATTGCGATCCAGCAGTCGCTTAGGTTTTCTACGGTATCGTCGGCATCAAACAGAATTGTCAGTTTCTTCATGGGGTTCTCCTTTGAGAGCGTTGTTCACAAAGTTATTTACGGCCTCTTTGAGATCTTCCAAACTGCCGCTGTTGACGATCGTAGCGTCGTATTGGTAATCGTCCAATGCAGTCTCCGAAGCGTGCTTCTGCTGCTCTTCGGTCAACGGAGACACAAAGTTGGGGCGAACTACCCGCAACAAGATGGCGTCCATGCCGTAGGTCTCATAGATCTCATACTCGTTGGGGAAGCGGGTGTCAGGGATAAGCACGTAATCCCACTCGTCGCAGAAGATGTCGAGGATGCTGACAATAAAATCTACCCAGTAATCAGGAGAGACAGCGCGGATTTTGTCAGTACCGACACGCTGGAGAAGCGTACGCCCCTTTTCATCCTTCTTGCCGTCCCAGCCAAAGAAGGTCTTACATACGTACTTGACCAGATCACCGTAGTGAGCAATCAAAACACGGTTGCCTTGGGCTTTCAAAGCCTCTTCCAAAAGTTTGGCGGTGGTGTCTTTGCCGTGCTGGGCTTTGCCCGAAATGCAAACGATTTTCATTCCGCAGCTCTCCTTCCTTTTCTGCCGCAAGACTTCTTCTCCCGGCAGAACCCGAAGTATTCGCACTTCGGCATAAAGTAGTGATCGACCAGATATGCCCACTCGTCGGAATACTCTCTCAGAGCATTACCAACATCAGCAAACAGGCCGCGATACTCGTGATAAGCTCTGTTGCATTCCCGCTGATGTGACATATCAATCAGGTTGCGGAGATTGTGCTTACACACGATCTTGGTACCCATGCCCAGAGGAAGCCCAAGCGCAGAATCCTCTCTGGGGATACCAAGCCCTTCCAACATCTTCAAGCCAGTCTGGATACAGCTCATAATCCAGTCGTAGACTTTGGCGGCGGCGGAGTTGCCCGCAATGCTGGGAGGCGTTACATAATCGAAGCCGCTTTCATAGTCGATGTATCTGGTACTGGCCTGCAATCTGGTGGGAGCACCGCCGATGTGGGTGTACCACTCGCGGATCACTCTGGCAGAATAGCCGTCCAGGATCATATAGACATCCGGGAACTCAAACGTTCTACCGTGCTCGCTCTCCAAGCAATCCAAGCCGCGCTTGTAGTTTTTTTCGGGGTCGCTGATATCTGCACCCCAGCAGACACCAGCTTCCTCACCGATCATGGAAATGGGGTTCTTATAGGTGAACCGCTGAATTGTAACTGTTCCCATGTTGATCCTCCTTGTTTAATTTACTTTGTTGCTATTAAGTATAAGTGCGAAAGACATGATCGCCGATCGTCTTATAATAGCTACCATAGGTCAAACATCCGGTAGAAAAGTACACCACATCGGTGTTCAAATCCAAAGCCGGATAGCCGGCAAGAGCAGCTTCTACTGCTTCCATCTGCTCAGGCTCATAGTGACTTCCCACTGCAAACTGGTAGGGTGCAAGGAGAATATCACTGATACTGCCGGAATACGCTTCGTGCATATAGCGGTTAAGCGCTACCTGTACCACGGCAACCTGACCATCAAAGCTCTGGTTTCCTGCCTCGCTGTAGGCCATACACGCCAGCAGCTCTTTTTCGGTGTCCGTGGGTGACAGTTCTGCATATGGGTTAGGGTCTGCCTCGGGTTCTGCCGGTTCTTCCTCAATAGGAATAGGCGTAGGTGTGGGCGACACTTGAAGCGGTGCAGAGTAAACACAAAGTTCCGTTTCGATGGGGACTTGTGGTGTTTCCTCCTCTTTGTTCGGGACGAACGACATTGCACTCAGAGATCCGCAGACTACCAAGAAACACAGCGTCGCCCTGAGAACTTTCTTGAACCATTTCGATTTCGTCTCGTACATTGAAAATGCCTCCTAAATTACATAGTCGTAGTTGTACAAATACAGATACCCACGCCGCTCGCCCCATCCATTCATAGGAACATAAATGGTGTCGTAGCGTTGAAGCGGTTTGCGATCGTAGAGTTCTGAGTAGATTGTCCACCGATTTGTTTTTCCCGTGCCAATCGACCGCACCTGCAAGGCGTAAGCCCAAATCTCTTTGGTTTTCTTGCTCCGCAAGGGGTAGACATCCAGAATAACCAGTTTTCGCTGATCTTCTTTTTTATTGGTGGTCAGGTCGATATAGCCCAGGTTTTCCAACTGGATCTGCATTTTGCTTTTCAGGTCGAAATCCTGAATGTGCATATCCCTGACCATCACTTCCAAATGCCGAAGTAATCCGGGCAAATCGGTGAAAGTATAGCTTTTAGCTGGCTGGCCGCTTTTAGACTTATCAGTTGCATACTGGGCGATTATAGGTTCCAATACAGCCGTTACCTTGTCCTTGGAGATCTTCTTCATCGTTCCGTTCTTGAAGAAAGAGAAGAAGTCCACCATACGCAACAACTCTTTGGAATTGCCATACTCGGCAAAGTAGTCGATCTTCACCAAAATATCCCGCTGCCGTGTATCCAAGTGTGTTTTCTCGTCCAACTGCATAAGCAAGTCCATGAAAGACTCAGGCTTGCCGGCCTTTGCCAGCTCATAGAGTTCGTTGGCAATATCGGCATTCATGTACTTTACAGAAGAAATACCCTTGGCGATAACCTTCTCTTCGGTATTCAGCAAATATTTATCCTTGGAAAGGCCAAAACGCGGCGGGACAATTCTGATACCGTAAAGCGTTGCCAGCTCGTTTCCGTTCTTCACATCTTCCTCGCCGTTGGCATTGTTAAGGTAGGCTGTGATGAACTCATACGGATGGTAGTACCGCAGATAAGCGCACAGATAGCCAATCATGCAGTACCCGACTGAATGGTTGTAACCAAACATATAGCTGGAAGCGTCCTGGATGATCTGTAAGAACTCCTTTGCTTCCTGCTCTGCAACTTCACGGGGTTGCGGTGACTTTTCACAATATCCCTCAAGAATTTGCGGGAGAGCTTTTTTCAACCGCTCTTCGTCTTTTCGTCCGATAGCGCGGCGGGTGTTATCTGCATCTGACCCGGAAAAGCCGCAAATTTGCTGTAGGAACTTGATAACGTCCTCTTGGTAAATAAGATAGCCGTTGTTATCTGCCAAAAGTTCGTCAATAATGGGGGAGGGATTCTTGTGAGGCTTGTGCTGCATAAGGTCGTCACGGTACGACGCGCCCGAAGGACGAAGCGCCGCTGTAACAAGGCTCATGTCGAAAATGCTGTGCGGCTCGTATTGTCTGAGCATCTGGAACGCAAACTCTCCTTCAAACTGGAAGATACCAATGGGAGATCTCAGCATATCCTTCCAGACAGCCTCATCATTCCAGTTGATTTCGTGAGACTTCGGGTAGGGCTTACCCAGCAGCTCATAAGCGTCTTTGATAATCTCGATGTTTTTCAACCCGAGAATGTCATACTTGACCAAGCTGACCTCATGCACGCACTCCATGTCAATCTGCAGGATTTCCTTACCGTCAGAGATAAACGTACCGTAGTTATCTCGGAGGGTAATAGGACTTGCCACAATACCGGCAGGGTGCATAGACTGAGAGATCGCCACGTCAAGAAGCCCGTCGTAGTAGTAGAATACTTCGGGATACTTTTCCCGAGCTGCCGCCTCGTCTGCCTCAAACTCCTTTTTGATATTGGCGCTTGCCTTACCAGCCCAGGGGTTCTTAGCAAAAATCCTTTCGTTTTCCTCTTTGAGTTTTGTGTACTCTTTGGAAAACTGCTTGATCAGCTCGGCGCGGGGGATATCCTTCATGCGGCTGGGCAAAAGAAGATTGCCAGCCTCATCAAAGAAATACGGGCTAAATCCGTCTCGCGCATCTCCAAAAACGATCTTTACGTTCTTATCTTTGAGCTGTGCCATCACTCTACGGAACTCTTTCTCGTCCCGTTGATGTTCACGATTCCAACGCAGTGCCAAAGCACGGCAGATCTCGTCAATACAGCCTTTGGATTTGATAGTGCCGATCGCCAGAATAAACGCGGTCTTTTCTTGACCAAAACGGTTGATGATGTAGTCGTAAACCAGATCGCGCTGGGAAGGGGACACGTCGATATCAATATCGCCAATCTCCTTACGATCTTCGTTACAGAAGCGACTGAACACTGTATGCCATGTCTCAGGATTGAGGTCTGTTGTGTTGGTGACATAAGCTACACGAGATCCACCACAGGAGCCACGATTGAAGCCGATAGGGATACCATGAGATTTACACCACGTCACCAATTCGCTCATGAAAAGCATGAAGCCGGACATCTCAATTTTGTCAAAGACCCGACATTCCTCAGCAATGGCTGCTTTGAACGGTTCGACCTGCTCTGGAGTGATAGCGCCCTCTTTGATCTTTGCTTGTAGGTTATCGTCAAGAACTTGATGAAGCACCTCTCGATCGCGTTCGCCATAGAGAATGGGGTACTTGAAAGAGATATCCAACTCAAACGGCTCTACAGAGTCGGCCATACGGTTGGTATTCTCAATGGCCTCCAAATACATTGCTTCCGGCAAGGCGTCCTGCGTTGCGAACATTGCCACCAGCTCATCATAGGACTTATAGGTAAGGTCAAACGTATCTTCGTCGGCAAACTCGATGTGTTTACTCAACTGCAAGATCGTTCGGCACTCAGCCTTGTATTTGTTGAGGCTATGAGTATCGGTACCTGCAATGAGCGGGATGCCGTATTTCTGAGACATTTCCGCCAGGTGGCGATTGTAGGCCACCTGCTCCGGGTGGTCGTGCGCTTGGATTTCCAGATAGTCGTAGTGTTTCAGCAGCCGCTCATACATAGGATGGGTAATGCTCATGCGATTCAGCGGGGAAGCAAGACAGGCGCTGATCTTAATAACGTTACTGGAAATACCAAGAAACTCATCAAACGTGATACGGGGTTTGTAGTAAAAGTGGTCGTCCTGGCTTGATCGGCTGATCAGCTCGTTCATCTCCTGAAGACCAGCATAGTTCTTGGCAATCAAGATGGTGTGGTAGTTATCGCGTACCTTGTTCTGCTCTCCGGTGCGTGGATCGGTAAGCAATAGCTTTTCAGTCAAATAGACTTCGCAGCCATGCAGGTACTTCAAGCCGGCCTTATCACAGGCCATCTTTTTGGCGACCCACTGATAGATGTTGCCATGCTCCGTAAAAGCAATAGCAGTCTGCCCCAGCTCGACAGCCTTAGCGATATAGTCTTCAAACTTCGTCGCACTGTCTAACAGCGACAATTCAGTATGGACATGGTATGCTGTATAGTTACCGCTCAATAAGATCACCTCCTATTGTGCCACGGCCCGTCAAAGGTATCGTCAACGCAAAAGTTTTTCAGACAGTCTTCACATACAAGGTGAGAACACGCCCTACGAACTCGGCCTGTCTTATACATAGTGCCGTTGGCAACCTTCGTCTCTTCTTCTGTAAACCAAACAGGGATAAGGCTACCGCCACAGTCACATACTCCGAAATCCACCATAGTTAGCCCTCTCTGTCGTTCACCGCTCCAAACGCTTCGTCTTCAGAGGCACGCTCTTCAGCAAGCAGCTGAGGAGGAAGAGGCAAAGGCTCTTTGTACTCCTTCTTATCCCAAGAGAAACGACGGTCATACTCGTCCATATCGCCGAAGAAACGGCGGGAAGCGGGATCGTAATAGAGGCCAACGTCGATATTCTGCCGGCCAAACATACGGTCTTTGACGATAGTTACGATCACATCGTACTTGAGCAACTGGCGACGCTTCTCAGAATATTTCGCAGCATTCTCACGCTCTGCGTCCGTCACTCGCCGCAGGCCAATAGTCCGATGTGCCAGGTTCACGATATTACTGGTGCCGGCGATATCATAGATACCTACATTGGTTCCGGCGTCCATCTTTCGAGGGTGGCAAACAAGGATCACAGCTACTTGATACTTCTTAGCAAACTCAATGAGCTTTTTAATCGTATCTGTCTGAGAGCGCAGCTCCTCTTCGCTGGTTTCAGTGTCAATACACATGAAGTTGTCGAGGATCAGGCAACGGGCACCGTACTTCCGAACGGTATCCGTCATAGAGGCGATGAGCTTATCCAGTGTGTTGTCGTAGTCATCACGATAGATATGCCAACGCCCTTTATAGGTCTTGTTGATCTCGGCAAGCGTCGTCGTGGAAATCTTCTTGTAAGGATTGCCCCGACGAGAGATAGCATCTGTGATATTGCGGGGGCCGGCGAAAATGTAGTTAAACCAGGACTTTTCTACACCGTTGGGAAGTTCGCCGCTGAAAAGCCACGTGCCGATGTCATTATCGAGAGAGTTACACGCGAGCTGAGTAAGGAGACTGCTCTTACCAGATCCGGGCTGACCACTCACAATAGTAAGCGTTCCGAAAAAGAGCCGCATCAGCTCATCATCAATGGCTTTCAGTCCGGTAGTCACACCGTCAACATCCTCATACTCGGTCGGCTCGACATCAGAAAGGTCAGCT
The DNA here is from genome assembly GCF_900626145.1 of Intestinimonas timonensis. GTDB lineage: Bacteria > Bacillota > Clostridia > Oscillospirales > Oscillospiraceae > Intestinimonas > Intestinimonas aquisgranensis. The sequence goes on from NZ_LR130817.1 coordinate 429,239, forward strand.
ACGGAAGGAACAGGGGAGTCCTTAGCGTCCAAGATCAGCTCCAACACTTTGTCTTTGCCGCAAACGTAAAGGATCTCATTCAGATCTTTTGTTACCCGTCCAGTATTTCCAATGGGGATTGCCGGGATGTCTACGACCTTTGTTCGCCAGCTACCCAACCGGGGAACGCATTCTTTCTGCATTTTCACGCCGGCGTCATCGTTGTCGGCGCAAATGATAATGCTCTCAAACTGATCGAGCCATTCCAGGTTTTCGTCGATCCAGTGGAGGTTTGAACTGCCCAGAGGGACGGAAACAGCATTTTTGAATCCTGCCTCAATCGCGCTAAGGCAATCCGGCTCGCCCTCACAGATCAGAAGGGGAGAATTAACGTTGATACGGTTCATGTTGAACAGCAACGGAGCCGTATCAGAGTTTTGCTGGCACCAGCACTTTGCTTGACCATGCTGGACTTTATGCGACGGTTTGTATTTCACCATCGTCAACACATCGTTCGTGTCGTAGTAATTGAATACCGCGTTTCCCTCGGAGTCCTGCCGCACATCGAGAGCATCCAGCGTCTCACGACTGATCTTGCGCTGCTCAAAATATGCGTACACTTTGGATTTATCAGTGCAGGGAACCTCATGGGGATATCTATAATGCCGTTTGGTTTTTACGCCCAGCTCTCCGAAAGAGTAGGGCATTTCGGCAAGCTCGAAAAGTTTCTTACAGGCTTCGGCATAAGTCGCGCCTTTATACATGAAAACGTCCAGAATGTCATAGCTACGGCCACAACTACCGAAACAACGAAAGTTGAATGCTTTCTTGTTGTAAATGAAGGAAGCGTGATCCTCCTGATGGAAGGGGCAGCAACACTTCATGTTTTTCTCATCGAAATCGGTAATCCCCAGTTCTTCGACGATAATCTGAGCGTTACGATCTCCGAGCTTTTCTTTGGCCTGCAAAATTGCTTCTCTATCAATCTGCACGGGTAAAATCACCTCAGTTCTTCGGTAAGCCCGCCCACTTCATGTGGACGGGTCTTATCCGAATGAAATCCGTCTTTCATTTGCCGTTCAAGATGCGGATAGCACTCTCGGCCTCCTCAACACCGAGTCCCCGACGCATTACCGTCTGAACCCAGTGATCTTTGTTCGGCTCGATATCTGTCCGGTCGTCCAGAATTACGAAGTCTCCGACCTCGCTATGTTCTTTTAACCAGCAGTCAATTTCCATACCTCTGTGACAGGATGGCAGCTCCGGCGTAAAGCCATAAAGACGAACCCCGTATTTCAACAGCTCTGCTTCCAGCTCCAGATAGTCTCCGTTGTATCTCGGGTCATCTCGGTCGTATCTCCAATCACTGGAAAGAACGACCTTAGCTCCTGTCATGTTAATGATGTGCTTCAGGTTCTTCATTTGCCTGTTGTCAACAAACGTATAGCCGCTTTGGGTTTTGCGGGCTGTACGATCACTGTTGAGCACACCGTCAACGTCGAGGAAAATTACCTTGATCTTTCCCATCACTCATATTCCTCCGTAACATATTGGCTGGAATGCTCGCAATGCTCGCGCACAGAACACAGGTAGTCACAAAAGAAACGGTCAGGTTTGGCAGGAAAGCTCCTTGCCTTATAGATGTCGTCAATGGAACGCAGGAACCAGTCTATGTCCTCCTGAGCAGTTACGATGTTGAATGGATCTCTGTCCAAGATACCTTCACGGAACTTATTGAACCAAAGTTCATGCGGCCACTCACCGTAGACCTCTTTGACCCGTACTGCATACAAGTTCAGTTGGCGGAGATATTTGCGGCGTTCCTCTCTGGATTTCCATTTGCCCCGGCTTTTGTGATCGCAAACAATCAGCCCAGACCTATTACGAAGCACCAGATCTATAATACCTACCACTGGTCTGCCGCCCAGTGTAGAGGTATACCGATCTTCGACCGCAAGCACTTTTTCTTCGTCTCCCAGTTGTCCACCGAAATTATCGAAGTATTCCATACCGCGCTCATAGTAGCTACCTTCCAGTCGGGGAAATGGAAACCGTTCTGTAACTGCTCTTGCGTATTCCTTCTCATAGAGGCCGGATAAATCCCACAGCTCGACCTGCTGACGAAAATATCGCTCTAAAAGCGAGTGCGCCAGTGAACCCCATTGAGCAAAAGCGTTGTCCACGCGATCCATGCACTGGAGGTAAGTAAGGTCAAACATACGCGGGCACTGATCAAAACTGCTAACGCGGGAGTATGACCAGTCCATAGCGTCCAGGAGAAAAGAATTATCCATCAGAAGGGCAGCTCTCCATCTTCCTCACCGACATTTGCGAAGTCGCTGTTCTGAGAAGGAGCGGTAGCATATCCGGTGGTGGGAGCAGAGGCGTTGTCAGAAGTCTCGCTGTCCTTCTTGGAATCGCCGAAATAGACGTTCTCGGCAATGATGTCTACGGCAGAACGCTTGTTGCCGTCCTTATCGGTGTAGTTGCGCTTCTGCAGCCGACCGACAACAACGATCATGCGCCCCTTGCCAAAATACTTGCCAACGAAATCCGCCGTAGAGCGCCACGCAGTCACATCGAAGAAGTCCGTCTCGCGCTCATTGTTCTGCTTGTTCACGATGTCGCGGTCGCAGGCGATAGAAAAGCTGCACACGGAGATGTCACTGTTTACCTTCTTGATCTCAGGATCGCGGGTAAGACGACCCATGATGATTACCTTATTAAGCATTGTGCTTTACCTCCAGTTTCTTGATCTGCTCAACGACTTTCTGAGCCGTTGCGATATCCTTGATAGCGTTGGGGTTCTTCACACCGGCAACACTTTCGATAGCCTTGTAGATGGTGTCTTTGGACACACCGGCTTCCAGCTTTCCGGCAACAACGCTCAGGATCTCCTGTTTCACATCGTCCAGATCGTCTTCCTTCTTCTTGCGGGCGGCGCTGGACAGCTCCTCACCCGTCCAAAGAGACAGACCCAGGCCGTGCAGAGCAGCACACTTGACCAAGCAGCGCTTGATAGACTTCTCTGCATCGGCAGAGGTGATCGTGTCGATGGGAATAGACTTGTTACGGAAATCCATAACAGCCAGAGACTCCGTTTCAGTCTGGTCGTTGATGGTGATAGATACCTCTACCCAGGCGGTCTTTCCGTCCGTATGGTAAATGCAGCCGTCAGCGGCCTTGTTGATGGTAAACTTGGCACTGGGGAAGAGGGATTTCACGATCATCCATGCCTTAGACCAAGGTAGGTAGATGATCCTATCCTTCTTCTTGAGGTGCTCCGTGATGTCGTACTCGTTCAGAATTTGAAAAACGCTTTTTTCCATGTTAGCCTCCGTTGATTTACTTTGTTGCTAAACCCTCGACAAGATAGGTAGCCTCCATATCAGCCAAATGTGTCATGACTGCCAGCGGGTAAGTTTCAAAAGCATTGCCCATACCGTAATCCCCGCCTTTGACTGCACAATCAAAGCTGCCCATATGCCAGCGGATTGCAACAATTTCGTCACGTGTGAGCTTGATGAAGCTCTGCAGGATGATGACAGATTTCTCGCCATGACCAAGTGGGAGACGATCTTCCGTTTTGTAGAACGGCTCCTTATGCCATGCGCCCGTAACATCATCCTTGACGTTCCGAGAGCTGACGGTGTAGTAGTTTACCTTCGTCAGATCGTGGAACAACGCAGTGACCGCCACCGTCTCCGGTGAGATCTCCAGTTCAGGATAGCGAGCCACAAACCCAGAGAGCTTGTCATACACATTGAGGCTATGCTCCAGCAGCCCGCCAGTATAGTTGCCGTGGAAGCGCGTGCTTGCCGGCGCAGTATAGAAGTCAGAACGTTCCAACCACGCCATCAGGTCTTCCATACCCGGACGATTGATAGTAGCGCAAATTTCAACGAACCGTTTTTTCAGATCGTCCAAATTTGCGATTTCTACATTCACTACATCCATATTGACCACTCCTTTATTATGTTGGTGCCCCGAGGAGGGGACAACGCCCCTCCTCGTAAGGCGCAGGATTACTCTTCGATGATTTTGAAGAACACGTCGGTTCTACGGTTCAGGTAGGCATCGGCAGAACCGGGATCTGCAACCATCTTCGTGTTGCCATTGCCGACCGTAATCAGACGGTTCGGATCAATACCACAAGCGATGAAATACTTGGCAACAGCCTTTGCACGTTCAGCAGACAGCGCCTGTCCAGAGTCGGAGTAGTTGCGGGCATTGATATTGCCCTCCACCTGGATAATCGCGCCATCCAGAGTATTGGCGATAGAAACGAACTCATCCATGATGGCGTATGCCTCTTCGGGGTTCTTGAACTGAGCGGTATCAGCCACAAACTCAACGGTCATGGATTTGGTCAGCAGCGCCTCATAATTGACGATTTCCTGCTTCTGCTCCTCGGTCAGCTCAACGGGCTTGCTGGTAGAGGTAGAGGTAGAAGAATACTTGCTTGCCAGAGGGAGCAGATACTGGTTATCAAAGAGTGTCATAGCCACCTTGCGATTGACCGTCTCACCCAAAGACTCCCAGATATCACACATATCGAAGTAGACAGAAGGAGCAGTGGAGTCCAGCACTTCCTTATTCTCGGCGTAGCCCATCATTTCGGCATCGCCGCACTGAGCCTTAATCTCCTCGTCGGGAACGCCGGCGAACATAGGCATGACAGAACGGATGTAGTCAAACTCAGTGGTATACATTGCGTTGGCTTGGAAGATACCATCAATAAAGGCGGTCACAACGTCGGGGTGTGCCTGGGCAAAGTCGGAACGGAATACGATACCGTCCATAATCAGGCTCTTAGAGGCTGCGGTAGAGAACATGATGTGCGCATCGCCGTTTTCGGTCGCATAGGACAGGTAAGGCTGCCAAGTCGCTGCCACGTCCAGCTGGCCGGCGAAGAACGCCTCGCCCGTCTCAGACGCATCGTCAAAGAGGATCATATTATCAATGATAGACTGCTTGTCAGCATCGGACAGGTCACTCTTATTAACAAACCATGCCACAAGTGTCTGGGCTTCGCTGAATCTGGGAACGCCGATCTTCTTGCCCAGCAGATCATTTACGGTGTTAATACCGGACTTAGCAATAATGCCGTCGCCACCAGCGGAGTAGTTGGTGAATACCGGCATTACCACATCCAATCCGGCCTCCTGGAACTTACCAGATAGGAACGCGGCACGGTTGGTGGTATAACCTGCAGCATTCAGCTCTCCGGTAATCAAAGCGTTGCTGCTGGCAGTTGCGTCATTGATGATATTGATGTTAACCTTAATGCCCAACTGGTCGAAAATTGAACCGGGTTGCGTGGTCAAGCCCTGGTTAGCGTCGATAATAGGTTTCCAGCCCACCCACTCATCCAGAGATAGGTTAATCACGGGATCAGAGGTGTCCGTCTTGCCGGCGGAGGGCTTTGTCGTGGACTTCTGGGACGTGCTGCCAGACTGGGTGCCCGAACTGATGGGTTTGTCGTCTGCGATGTTGTTCTTGTAGTAGTTGTAGCCGAAGCCGCCGATACCAGCGAGGAGCGCCAGCACGATGACGAAGATCACCACACGGCCAGCGGTAGTGAGTTTCATTCTCTTCATGGTAAGTTACTTCCTTTCCTCTTTCACTTTGGATTTAGGAGCGTCGAAGGTGACGCCAGACCGTGAAGCCTGAATAGCCGGCTTCCCGTTATACTTTGTGGCGAGAGACTGCAGGTAAGCATCCGACTGAGCTTTCGCCGCATTTTTCTCAGCCATTGACATTTTGGTGGTGGTACGGCTTGCGTGAACGACAATCGCACCATCAACCTCTTTGCGAAGATCCTCCGCTCCGTCCCGGACACTGCCCAAGAGCTTATCAGTGGCAGAGTCCCGGCGCAGTTCGTCCAGATCGTCCAAGAGATCCTTCATGTTGCCACGGAGTTTCATTTCCTCGACAGTCATACGGCTCTGCTTTTTCAGCTCGCGGAGCTTCTTGTCGTACGCTTCATAAACGGTCTGAGCCTCTTTTACCATAGGTTCAATCTCTCGCAGGTATCCCTCTTTCTGGGAGATTTCAAACAGGATTTCCTCACGCCTGGTTGAAAAAATGGCAGCATCGGCCATATTGCCAGATCTGACCAGAGACTCACACTTTGATTCAACGTCCTTCAGTTCTCCATATAGCTTGTTGAGGTTCTTCTGGACGGAGGATTGCTCGCCCACAAACCGATTCAGGGTGTCACCAGCCTTGTTGTAACGCTCCTGCACTTCCTCAATGGCTTGCTGGAAAACAGCCTTTGCACCCTCGGGTGTCTTGGCGATATCCTCCACGAAGATGTTGAGGAACCCTCCAACGAGGACTTTCAGCTTACCCCGGACACCGGGGAAGATGATCAGGGCGAGCACAAATACAACCGCTACCGCTCCAATCACAATGCCCATTACTGTGCTCCTTCCTTACCGGCAACGCCGTTCGCAAACTCCAAGAGTTGACTGATAGCTTCTTTTTCCTTCTGGATGGCGGCGCTGGAATCAGAGGTTTTTTGCTTGGAGTCCTCAATTCTGGCTTCCGCCTGCTCGATCAGAGACTTCAGATGTTCGATATCCGCCTCGGTCTCAGCGATCAGCGCATCGTTTTCCGCCCTGATACTATCCTCGGCAGCGTCCAAGGCGCGACCACGCTTCAGACCGTCCTCAATGAGATCATCCACATTGATCCCGTTGACGCTGAGAATGCCGGCGATGGACGCCTGTTTCTTGGCCTTAGTCATATCCTGGGGCAGAATGTCGATATACGCTTTGATCTTGAAGATCGAGTTCTCATCGTCGATATCGCCCTGCTGATAGACGGATGCGATCACATCATCATAGGACACCTGAGTAGCGTCAATTACCGGCGTCTCAGGCGCGTACATAGGCTCGGATACGGGTTGCATAGGGATTTCAGGCATACCTTCGTATTCGGTACGAACCAGTCCCATGCGTTCAAATAAACCTGCCATGGTTTGTTACAGCTCCTCTCGTTTCAAATTTGATTATTTTATCGCACATTTTGAACGCCTCGTCCTGGCTGTGCGTTACCATAATGATTGTGTTGCCTGTCTCAGCATGGACATCCAAAATCAAACGCTGCATTTTGCTACGGGTTTTGTCGTCCAAAGCGGATAATGGTTCATCCATAAGTAGGTATTTCGGCTTGACATACAGTGTTCTCGCCAACGCAAGGCGCTGTTGCATACCACCTGATAGCTGAGACGGCCATTTATCTGCATACTGCTCTAACCCAACCGCTGCAAGTACCTTGATAGCGTCATCGCGGCTACGGAGTTTTTTGTCCCGTTGGGCAATCAGCACATTCTCCGTGCAGGAAAGCCATCCGAAGTTGGAATAGCGCTGGTGCATCATGTACACAGGGTTCTTGTCGGCGTTCCGATAGGTAGTGCCATCAATGACAACCTCACCATGAACAGGGTGAAGAAGGCCAGAGATGGTTTTGAGGAGGGTCGTCTTACCGGCACCAGACTTCGCCAAAATACCGTAAATCAAACCGTCGTCAAACTCCTGGTCGATGTGCTCCAGAATTGCTTCGCCGTTGTACCCAATAGCCAGATCATTCAACTTGATCATCGCAGTACCTCCACTGGAATATCTTTCGGATCAGCAAGTTCCCCAGCTTGTCAAAAACGAAGCTGAACAACATGATTACGATGATTGCCCCGAACACCACGGCGGTACGACCTCTGGCGGAGCTTACATTGATGATGAAGCCCAAGCCGTACTTAGCGTTGGTTGCCTCTACCACGGCGCAGTATGTCCAGCCAATGCCATACATCATAAGGAACGTACTGAATATTGAAGGGAGCGATGCGGGGAGCAGGATTTCTTTGATTGTCTCCCAACTGGTCATTCCGATTGTCTTGCCCGTATCCATCAGATCTTGCGGTACGTCGTTAAAGCAAAGCAGGATCGACGGCAGCAAGTAGACAAACGTTGCAATAAATAGGAACGAAATTTTCATCTGCTCCCCAATCCCAAACCATAGGATCAGGAGCGGAGAAAATGCGGTTACGGGAACATACCGCAGGAAGGAAACAACCGGCATGATAGTTTCCTTGATAGGTTTCACGCCATAAATCAGAAGGGAGAGGGGAATTGCTACCAGCATAGAAAGAGCAGACGCACCAGTAATCCGCAGGAAAGAGTAGGCAAGTCCTTTTTGCAACTGGCCTGTCTCTGCCAACCCGACGATTGCTTCCCAGACAGTAGCAGGGGCGGGGATAAACAGCGGTTGGGTGAAGCACGAGGCCACATACCAGACGGCAATGAAACAGGCCAATAAAACCGCTCCCCGTATGCAGTTTTTCGCACGCCGTTTGACTGAAGTTTTCATTTCACGACCTCTTCTCATGGATCATCTTCGCCCAGCGACTTCATCATGAAGCATTCATCACAATAGCAGTCGCCAGTTGTTTGGATTTTGACATAATCGCCGACTATCGGTTCTCCGCAGGCATCGCAAAGGATAGTACGGGCATAAGCTCCGCCACAGTAAGGGCAACCGCTGAAATCCTCATAGGGCGGAGAATCTAACCCATGGCGTTCTTCCCATCGCTTCGGATCGTCAAAGGTTTTGCCACAGTCCAGACAGGTGTATTCACCATACATCAGCGCTTCACCTTCCAGACTGCCGTATTGCATCCAGACTTGCCAAGACGTCTGCCGACGATCACAACCTTGCCCTCGGCTTTCATCTCTGTCAGACGAGGCCGTGTGAAGTTCGGACTGTTGGTGGGGATTTTGCCCTCAGAGACCAGCTTCTCGCCAATCTCGTCAGCAGTCATACCGCCAGGATCACCGCTGGTCAGAACATCCAGAATCATAGCCTTACGATTAGGACGCCTCGGCTCGATCTGGTCATATGCTTCACGGCGGTTTCTCAACGCAATGCTCATATGAATCACCTCTTTCTATCCGACAAATGCCGGTTTCTGTTGCAGTGATAGTTGGACAAATCCAACCACCTTCCTGGACTCGACCTCTTCGAGTTTTACTGGACGGGTAAGATAAATCCGCTACCCCCCCCCACAGCACACTCGATATAACCTTTTTGGGTGGCCTGCTTAATTCTGACTTTCTCCATGGTCAACCTCCGGGCTTCTCAGAGCATACCATCCAGTCTTGGCTCCGCCCCCTCCCGCTTCGGCTTTCAAAGCACGTGCAACGGTTTCGCCATCATATACACGATTGGCGTCTCCATTGTAATCATTGATATATCCGAGCTGCTTCAGTTCATCATTCTTATCAGAATAATTTACTTTGTCGCTAACATCGGTAATATCAAAAGTAGACAGTGCTTTTTCAAATGCGCCGATGCCGGAGAAGAAAGATCCAACTGCCATATCATCAAAGAGGTAGGGCATGGCTTCGTATAACTCTTTCATGATGGCACAAAGCACATCGACCACAATGGAATTTCCCGCTTGTTTATAAAGCTGAGAACCGCTATGGTCTTTGCCACCGTATAAATTCTGATTCATGGCTGCTTGAGCTTTGTAGAAATCTTCGTCAGAGAAGCCCATCAGTCGCCATGCCTCCAACTGGGTCAGTTTCCGAACTCGGATACAACTTTCGTGTTTCTCATTGGTTTCCATCACTCTCTTGTCCCCCCCCCCGTCAATGGTGCGAATAGTGCCGCAGACATTATCTTTGAAAAAACGCACACCTTCATCGCATCGACGCTCACATACGATTTTCACATTGGCTTCCTCGCTTTCATTTATCTCTATCAATACATTGTCTTTTTGAACACCCGTCAAAGTGTTGGTACACATATTAGGGCGAACTTCCAAACGCTGTATTATCTTACCCCCCCCGCATATCTTCCACGAATTGCAGCGGGGATAATATATCGCTTACTCATTATGCTCCATAACTCCTGTCATTTGCTGATTTCCAAAGCCCTTATAGTCACGGGCCAGCAAAGTCAAGGCCGTCTCACAGTATCCTTCAAACTGGGTGCCTTTCTTACTCAGCTTCACACCGGCAAGTGAGCAAGTCCCAGCAGTGGTGGTCTGTGGAACCTCTTCCGCTGGTGCGGACGGTGTTACTGATTTGTCTGAACGGGGGGGGGTTATCATGGCAGCTACCTTGTCATCAGGCAGGTAGTATCGCTCGTCAACCTTATCCTCCAGCATATCTACCAGCGCTTTTTTCAAAGGGATAGGAGACGGGAACTTAAACTTCCCATTATCTAAATCCTTACGAATGATGACACAGTAAACACGCTCACGATTCTGGGGGATTCCGTAGTGTTTTGCATTCAGAACCTGCCAGTAGACGTTGTAACCGTAGTCTTCCAGCTCTTTGACAAAGAGGTTAAAAGTGGCATAGAAGCGAGAACCGGTAATATTTTTAACGTTCTCGTAGATAGCGAAGCGAGGCTTCTTTTCTCTTAGGAAACGCAGCCATTCGACCAGTAAGGAAGAGCGGGTCTTCTCGATTTCAGTTGATCCGCACTTAGGGCAATGGTCGCGTTGATCATAGTGAGCTTCCAGGGGATTATATACGTGGCCGCAATGCTTACAAGTCCATGCAGCCCCCCCCTGTTTGCCTGCTATGCTGAAATCCTGACACGGACTTCCACCGAACATGACATTGAAATCCGGCACAACCTTCTCATCGGCTTTGGTAATATCTCCGATGTTAAGGGTGGGATCAACACCATGAACGGCGCAATAGCTTTCTGCGGCGTAACGATCGAACTCGCAGAAAAGGGCAGTTTGGTAATCCAAATTAGTTCCTCCTTTGTTGGTTTTCTTTGTTGCTAAACGGAAGGTTGAGGGATTTACAATCTCCCTCGAACTGCTTTTATTCTATCATACTGTCTCCATAAAGTCAATAATTTTCTTTGTTGCTATTATGGGGTTTTTTGAATTTCTTCAAAGATAATCTGCTTTGGTAACATTCCTTTGCATACATAGACACTACTGAAAGGCGGGTTTAGAGACGGCTTTTGGTCGGCGTAGTTCTTAAAGTAAGATACACGCCGATTGAGATACATGATTTCAAAATCATGCTCACGGAACATCTTAAAGCGTTTCTGACTCTCGAAAAGTCCGACGACCCCTACCAACATAGCAAAGGGTATATTCAACTGGAATAGCCGCTCAAACACTTCGCCTTTGAGGGAATACGGAGGATTACTGATGATGTAGTCACACTTCGGTGGGTCAATAGCGAAAAAATCCTGACCGTTTGCAATATGTGTTGCGATAACGGTATAGCCGCGTTGCCGAAAGAGCTTTACAAACAGACTATCCTCAGTGTCAAACGGACACCAAATTGTCACGGGGGGGGTGGAAGATACTTGTACAACGGGGCAATCGCATACTCCGGTGTATAGAACTCGTCGTTGCCACTGCCGGCAACCTTATCCATCTTCATAGCTGCACCTCTTGATTTACTTTGTTGCAAATTAAATCCAACGAATGCAAGGTTCGCCGGTATAGCCATGTTCCCATACGAACCAAGCGAAGCACATGGTACTTGACCAGGGCTTACCATTTTCGTCAACTTCCAATCCGTTTCTCAAAGGATTGACACGTTTTGAAAATACATAGACGGCTTTCGGAGGGTGGGTGGCAAAGAAATCCTTACGTTGCCGTCCTTCGAGAAACTGGATCTTGGCGAACAGGATCACCTTGCCAGTGGATACCTCCAGAGCTTTCTCAGCGAACTCTTTCGCCAAAGAGAACGGAGGGTTCGTGATGACGTTGTTGAATTTTTCGGGATAGTTCTCAGTGAGGAAATCCACCCCGCCAACAATACCACATCCGAACCTATCATCTCTCTGAACCAGATCAGTAGAGATAATTTGACTGTTGGGATAATGTTCCCGAAGCACCTTACTGATATGCCCTTCACCAGCCGCAGGCTCCAAAATGGAGCCGTGCAGCTCTTCTCGGCTAAGGATGGCTTCTGTCGCCTCGAACGGAGTAGCATAGTAGTCGTTCTCCACACGAGAGCGGGTAGGGGACATACCGGCCAAACTGGTGCCGCTCAAATAAGTACGCTCTTCCATTTTCTCACCGCCTATTAAAAAATTGTCGTTCCGTAGGCAGGCATAGGATTGAGCTTGTGAAGGTTGTGATCGTGCATAGAGGCAATCTTCTTGTCGATTTCCTCAATTCCACTGGTGCCATACATGATGTAAGCATCCAGGTGAGCATAGGTAAATCCAAGATTATCCTCATCAGTTTTTCCACACAGCCCATCGGAAGGGATCTTGCTTATCAGGTTGATAGGCAGAAGAAGCTCGTACCCAATCTGGATGACTTCATGCACCATCAGATTAGCGAGCGGGCTAAAATCGCCGGCGCTATCGCCAAACTTGGTAGAATATCCCACATAGTCTTCAGAGCGGTTGCAGGTATTAGCAACACGTCCGCCGTGAGGCAACGACTGAGAAATAGCATAGAGGGTCGCCATACGGATACGGGGAGGGAGGTTTATCCTCGTCTGATCGCTGACGTTCATATTGAGCGCTACTTGATCACTTACCGCAGACACTGCTTTGGAGATATCGGTATAGGCGTATCTGATACCCAGAAATTCGATCAGCTGCTTGCTATCGTCCAGATCGGGCTGTTCTCCATTCGGCATCATAACACCCACTACACGCTCTTTGCCCAGTGCCTCTACGCAAAGAGCGGCGACAACGCTGGAATCTTTACCACCAGAAATACCGATCACCGCATCGCAGCCAGGGCCGTTACTTTCAAAGTAGGAACGAATCCACTGGACAATCTCATCCTTAGTACGCTTTGGGTTAGCTAACATTGTGGCACCTCTTTTCTCAAAAGTTTCCCTCATGAAGATTCTTGCGAACCTCATCCAGGGTATAAATTCTCAGGAGCTTGCCATCCTTGAAAACTGGCTGAAGCCAGTTCCCAACCTGCGACTCCTCCCAAGTCAAACCGTCCTGGCAGAAGAAGTTGTGGTACGTATAGTCATATACAACCTTACAGCAGCCGCGCTGAGACTTCTTGAAATGTCCGCTATCTGTCTTGGGGTTCTTAAAAATCATGATGGGCTTTCCGTCAGCATCTTCTGCATAGGTCGCTTTGACTGCGATACCAAATGTATCACGGGTGTACGGCGCATAAGTCTTTTCGCCGCCGTCCATCGTCTCCAGACACTGCATAGAGAAAGAACCGACGCCCAGAGAAACATTGTTGATAGCGAAGCCATGCTCCATCAGGATCTTATACACTGCCTCGCACCGCTGCGGGGTAATGCTGTCGCCATACAATGCCTTGACGTGTGGATCAAGAACTTTGTAACCCTTGCTGTTCACGGTACCACCAAAAATTTCCCACAGTTTGAACACCGTCTCGGTTACAATCTCCACAGGGTTGCCGCTGTCGCCGCGAATAGCAAGACATCCACGGTGCTCCATCACATCCTCTTTAATTACAGGGAGAATATTATTGACCAGGTTCCAATAGTCATAGCTGTCACTGACCATAGAGAAGTTTTGGTACGGATAGATTTCTTTCAGTAGACGCCGCACGTGCGTAATCTCGTCGCCGTCAACCGCATAGTTGGAGCACATAACACTGTGCTCAGTAGAAAGAGCACCATAAGCTACTGCGTCATTCTCCACCCGGCAGGCGTAGTTGTGTTCCAGCCAAAGAATAGCCGGCACTGTAGCGGTATTAAGGAAGCTCAGGCAGAACGCAGCAGAACTCTTGGTGGCGCTCTCCACGCTTTCCTGACCACGCATGGAAAAGTCGCCCAGTAGCTTGGCCCGTACCACATCATCGTCACAGGTAAGGGCAGCGTACTTATTGACGATCTGCCGGTAACGATATCCAACTTCCGCTGAAATCTGAGTATGCCACATGGTACATGACAGCATTGTTTCGATAGAGTTGACCAACCACACAAAGTTGGGATTGGTATTCGAGATCTCAATTTGCGGAACATGAATATTGGTACGGGTTCCTTCCGGCACGGCCCGGATTTCCAGAGGCAGATACCCCAACTTATGAAGCGCCGTCAAACGCTCCACACCAACGCCGTCCGTGCCGATGGTGTTATTCAGCACCCGCTTGTATTCGGCAAGCACCTCATCCAATGAGCGATCAAAGAAGTGAGTATTGAATGCCTCGATCAAATACTCCTGGATAAATGCCTGAAGACCGAACATTGTGACCTTCTCGGTATCAGCCAGCCGTGTCATGCGCGGGGTGTAATAAGACACCATCTTGGTCAGTGCTGCGGGGTACTGCTCTGCATGGGCAGTCTTGTAGAAGTCCAAACAGAGCAAAGGACTGTATGAAATCATTGTTTTACCCTCTTTTCATAATCATCTGCAAATGGAGATCTTCTCGTGATCAATACGGAGGATGCTATCAGTGGCGAATACACGAGAGATAAGACCATCTGTCAACACAGTGCCTTTCAGGATCGTATTCTCACAGTGGGTAACATAGAGCATAACTTTCTGCGCGCCGGCCTCTTTCAGAGCTTTGGCAGTATGGGTGAATGTCCCACCGCGAGAGCAGATATCGTCCACGATCAGAATATTTCTGCCGTTGACTTTCTCAGGCTCTGTCAGCTCCAGCCGCTCAATCTTTCCGGTGCGCCAGTCACGATGTTTAATGCAAAAAACATACTCCATAGGAAGAAGCTCAGAGTATCGTTTGGCGGCACCTTCATCCGGGTAACACAGCAGAGGATTCAGACCCTGACTGACCATCCACTGGATTGCATAGTCGATGTAGTGCTTCACATCCATAGTCTCAGCCCGGTTAATCAGCGCCATAGCCACATTAGAGTGGGGGTCGAGAACTTTGACAGACTCGAACCCGAGCGAATTGATAAACTCGGCGAACCACTTGAGCGTGAATACCTCGTCGCGGTTCTTCACCCTGTCCATACGGGCGTTGGGGATATACGGCATCTCCAGATAGAGGAGCGGGTTGCCGGCGCTCTTGAGGTGCTTCACCAAATACCAGAGCTGCATACACTCGGCATCATTGTCGTACATCCACCGGATGAAGTAAGCGGATTTACCCATGGCGAAAAACGTGAAGTCCAGCTTGGGAGCAATACGGATCGAAGATGTACCGTCGGGGAAACTGGTGAAGTCGATCCTTCTATCGTCAACAAAAATCATTTCAGACCTCCCAGTTCTCCACATTGATCTGACACGCTTTCATAGCAGCCAGAGCATTGTTGTGGCTCGCCGGGGTAACGCCGGCGCAGCAGGCAGCGTCAACGGTGATTTTCGTCTCAGGCAGAAACGCTTTGACGAGCAGTGCGTTAGAGATAACGCAGATGTCGGTGCAGAGTCCAACGAAAACGATCTCTTCAATGCGCTGCTTCCTTCTGGCAGAAAGCTCTACCAGGTAATCGCCCAACTCCACAGAGCCAAACGTACCTTTCTGGAATACGGATACGCTTTTCCCCGCGTCGATAGCCGCATGGCTAACAGCCGTGGCAATGATATCGTCGAGCCGCCAGCCGTGAGTCCCCTCAATGCAGTGCTCGACAGGAAGCAGCTGACCTTCTTGGGTTTTCAGGTAGTCGGCAGAACGATGGGTGTCCTTGGTAATGCAAATCAGGTCTCCGTCAAAGCCGGAAATCTTTTTAGCGACATCTCCAACAGCGGCCTGCGCCTCCGGGGTTCCGAGCGCACCATTGATGAAATCGTTTTGCATATCCACTACTACAAGAACCTTCATCTTAAACAACTCCTTAAAATGAGCACTCACACGGTAGATCATCGTCGTCCTTGATGAGCTTTCGTGCAGCGGCCCAAAATGTTTGAGGTTTGGCTTTTTCAGTGGGCGGCAACGCCTTTTCTTTGAGCTTGGCAAATTCCGCCTCAAAATCTGAAAGATAGCCTTGTTTGAGAATACTGTACCCGATTGTGTCTTCGGCCAGCTTCGCCTTTTCCCATATTTCAGGATAGAGACAATAAACAACAAACCAATGTTGTTTGCCAGCTTTCAAACACCCGGTACAATTCGCATGATTGAAAATGCTGTAGGTCTTCGGACGCTCGATCCCAACCTCCTCGATGTCATGGATAGTACGCACCTCCCATGTCAAAGGGTACTCTGTTTGGTACCCCATCGCAGCCATAATGCCAACTCTGCGCCGAATACGGTGCTGTTCATTGGCGTCAAAGCCATAGACTAATGAGATATCGTCCCTTACTTCGGGAGGATTTGCGGGATAGTGCTCGGACAGCCATTTATGGAAAGGTTCGGTCTTCAGTCTGTTAGTGCAAAAGGCGGTGGACTGAGCGCCAGCCTTAAACGCCCTGATTTCCATACACACGTCGAACTGATCCTTAACATCCCATCCGGGCATATTGGCGTAAGTAATGGGAACGCCCAGATAATCCGAAACCTCTTTTTTGAAACGCTTGATATCAGCGTCTTCGGTTCGAGGACACAAATCATGATTGAGCAAGATCGTGTCCTCTGCTCCGAACTTTCTAACTACTTCTACGGCGGCAATCGCAGAGGAATGACCGCCAGAAAAACAAACGATGTGCTTCATACCGACCACAACCATCTCGGCTGAGGTCAACCGTCTAATCCTCCCTTGCTACCGGCCAGATGGCTTTCACGCTGTAACAGACGGCTTTACTCTACACTTATCAATCTTGTAGAAACCCGGCTTACCGGGATTGGTATTAGCTCCTTTCAGATTTGTTGTTGTTAGTTTGAGAACTCTTGAAATATTTGCCGATCGTAGCGAGGGTAGCGCAGGCCAGCGGAATGAAATCCGGGGTAAAGCGCGTTGTGTTGAACATCAGGTTCATGCCGTCCGCAATGGCGCTACCGACGCATACTTTCAAAATCCAGCCACCCATCCAGGCAAAGCCGAATGTGATAACGGGGCTGAATACGAGCAGGCCGATGATACCAACCAGCGCAGTCAGCCAACCAAGACCTTCCATTTTGCTCATGACAAGTTCCTCCTTTCCTCTGTAATTACAGACACAAAATCGTATCTGCTAACCAAGTGCTGTTTTACGTTAGGAGGCAGGTGCTGCGCTATGCAAAGCACCCACCTCCCCGGTTCCAATGATTGTCGTCATCGCCACCCGATCCTACCGTATAAATCAGCACCAGAGCCAAAATCAGTAGGGTGATACCGTCCATTGGTTACTCTGTGGCCTCCGGCAGGGCAGGGACGCTGGCATAGCTGGCTCGTGCCAGCCACTCGTTGATGACCTTGTTGAAAGTATTGTCGTTGCCCATGTACTTCTTCAGCATGGCAGCAGTCAGGCCGGCTTCGGCACTGAATGTATCACCTGGCTGACACTTCACAACCGTCTTATCACCGTCATCCCAGAACACAATGGTAGCCGGGTTATGGAAAATCACATTGACGGGCATTGGCAGACGGCGAGACGCAGGCTGACTGGCTTGGAGCTTCATTGCCGCATTCCAACCGTTGGAGAAAGGATCTCCGTTGGGAACAAGATGGGCAACAAATCCGCCGTCCGGCATACGCAGGCCGCTTAGAAGCTCATCAACGAACCGTTCAGCATCGAGAGTTACCGGGGGGGGTGCCATAACAGAGATACGGGGAGCGATGTAGGGAGTGCGGATCAAATCGGGACTCATAATTATTTTCCTCCTATTCAGTGTGCATTGCGGTCACAGGTATTCAACACCATGACCTGGTTCCAGATATCATTACCAAGCAGACGCTTAATTTTGCTAACCGTCTTACTCGGATTATCTGACTTTTCAACCGCATACGGCCACATATGCCAGCGGATCAGCAGCGCCACAGTAAGGCGCTGGTTAGGACTGAGATCGCCGGTATAGCAGAAGCTGTCATAAGCTCCTACACGCTCATGATGATAGAAGTGGGCGATCTCAGTGGGGTTGCCTTTGATGTCATGAAATACTTTGGTCTTCTCTTTGCCAATATCGTGTAACAGTGTGGCGCGGAGCAGAGTAGCATCGGCACCTTTATAGTGGCTAATCAGATACTGCCATGCCGTCATAGAGTGCTGACCAACCGTGTACTCGTGGTGCGGGTTATCATGTTCCAGCTTGGAGAGACGAAGCATAAGGGTATCAATCTGGTCGTGGCGATCTTCGTCACCCACGATCCTGATTTCATCCCAACCCTCCGCCATCATGGGAACATCGAATTTGAAGTACATCTTTTGGATTACAGACTCCGGGACAGAACGTTCCCGATTATTGTTGCGCTCCAAACACACTTCATAGGGCGTCGCCATGAAAAGACATACTGTACGCAAATCATGTTTGTGGAGCGCTCGGACACGATCAAGGAACCCGATACGGCGCTTGTAGTTGATATTGGTTGCGTCGTACACCACATCCTTGCCATCCGCCAGATCCTGCAAAACCCTTTTGTGAAGGGTTTGGAAAACCAAGTCCTGTTGGGTTTGGTCGTTCTCGTCACCAAGAACTTCGACACGGATCGCATCGCTGGAGTGGACGACGGCGTTAGGGATGCTTTCGGCAGTGAATGACTTCCCGCTACCAGGGAGGCCAACCATCATGTAAAACATCGGCATCTCATTCACCTCCTTGGATTTCCTTTAAGAAGGATCGTTTGAGAATTTCAACGGTAGCCTTTTGCAGTACCTCATTGGCGTGCTGGTTGATCGAAACAGGCACCGTATCCATATAGCGCTTTTTGTCTTCGGTCATAGATTGAATTGCAGTGCTCATCAGTGCCCGTGCTTCTTCCAAAGAGTAGCAACCGCGCTTCACCTCTTTGAGATAATCACACTGGTTACTGATAAGACAGTCAGCGTAAGGCTCGCCGGCTTCGTAACGGGTCATAAACTCCCGCAGCCGCAGAGCATGGTGAAGCTGCTTCGGGTCATACCCAAATGCCTCAATCTTGTCCATTGTGGCAGGGTAGGGGTGCTCCATTGCCTTTTGCTTTTCCAGAGCCATACCCATAATGCAGTTCATCCCGGCGTAGTTGTTGTACCGAGCGATCTCTTCACGAGCATCCAGAACAGGCTGGAAAAGATCGGCATACTCCGGGTTGATGATGGAGTAAGGGGTGAACAGGATCTCAACGAAGTTGACATTCTGCTTCTTGATACAGTCGAACATAAGGCGGATGTCTTTGAAATCCACGTGCTCGTCGTTCTCCATAATGTGGGTAGTGCTGAGAGGTTTGGCGTTCAACACGAAATCGGAAAAGCTGGGCAACATGATTGCCTTGGTGTCAATATCGCTACCCTCATAGTCAAGGTTATAATTCTGAGAACCTTGCAGGAAGAGGCCAACCCAGCCTCCCCTGCAATGCTCCAAGACGGGCACCAGATGTTCCCGCATCCGCGCCATAATCTTCTGGCGCTTCTGCTCATTCTGGATCAAAGTCGTCATCGTCATATCGCTCCTTTTTGATACAATCCCGGATCATTCTCCGGTATAGGCTTGAGTCGAACTGCTCCATATCTGCCCAGCTTTGAAGTTGTTGATAAAGTCAAGAACGACTTTTTCATCCATTCTGTTCTCCAACATCCTGAGCTTCTTCCATATCAGGCGCGGCGGCGGTGTCTTTGATCAGCCCCTCCAGCGCCTTGAACGCAAAGTTTTTATGCTTATAGGCGGCGAACTTGGGACGGTTGACAATGCGGCACACAACACCTTCCCGAACATGGGTATGGCCGACAGGATCGGGGCCGTCATAATACTGCTCGGCTTTGGTTTTAATCCATTCGCCAGCATTAGTCAGTTCGCAAGAAGTTCCTGTGAAGATTTCCTCTTCGGGAATAAGCCCCCTATACATCAGAGGAACATATTTGACGCCCATCTGTTCGCAACGATAGCGCATAAAGTCGGGCGGATACTCCACCACATCGCCGTCTTCGTTGGTCATCGTCATGCGGTAAACGAAAAGATCGGACTTGGGATGTTCCTTGCCATCGGGAGCGCAGCCATAGCTGAATGTGGTGGTTTTACCGTACTGTTTGGTAAATTCCTTGTCGTTCAGCTTAGAGTTATTTCCGGGATTCATGATGGGCGTACCGTCATCAGTGAATCCAACGACCTCATAGTAGACTGTCTCTCCCTTGTGGAGCTTTCCTTCAAAGACCTTGGCGTGTTTCTCGCGGAAAGCGTTATTACCGTAGTAGCCTCCCTCATCGAAGGTGTCCAGAACCACGCGGCGGGTTCCGGTGACGTAGCCCCAGTCATAGATGGGCGTCCGCTTGATCTTGGAACGAATCGCATTCGGGGTCTTACGACTCTCATAGAGCCGCTTTTCCATACCGTTCCGATATTTATAGCCCTGCAACACAGGCAGATAGCCGGTACGCTGAGAAGTTCCGTGCATTTTCAGGGTAACTTCTACCAGATCCCCGGCATGGAATGCGGAGAGGTTGTAGGCCAACTGCTCCGTGTCAGCGTGTTCTTGGAAGAGCGGGGAGATAGGATCAGAACGCTTACGAACATGATTGCCACCCCCCCCACTACCGGAAGAGCGTTTGACGGCGGGTACGTACTTCTCGCAGATAGTGATGCCGTTCAACACAGAGATCGTGTCGCCCTCTTGGAGTTTCTTGATATCGGTAAAAGAAGCCAAACAGGAGAGAGGGAGGAACAGACCGTCGCTCTTCTCGCCCCGGAGCTTGAGAGCCTTAATATTCCGCTTCTCCGGGTCAAGGTATCCGCCAGCCGGAGCGCCGTTCTCATCCTTACGCCGCAGCAAGTCATTCTTCTGTGCGAACTCCAAACCGAGTTTGCCATCGGTAGGGAAGTACACGCCCAGCTGATCAGGGGCGGTGCCGAGATCCACAATCACCGTATTACCGAAGCATTCGCCACAGAGCAGCCGGTCGGCATTGGTATGCTTCCTCAGATTGTGAATCCTGGTAACATAGGCACAGTACATTATATTCACTCCTTGTTAATTTACTTTGTCGCTAATCAAGAATACATGGATTTCAGCTTATGAGAGGCAGTCACGATAGCCTCTGCCGCCTCGTGCATCTCATTAACAGTGGTATTGAACCCCATTGAAATACGCACAGTACAGGCCGCATCTTCATCAGACATTCCAATACCACGCAAAACGTGGGAGGATTTAGCACTGGCAGCGCTGCACGCAGAACCAGCAGAAAGGTAGATGTCCAGCTGATCCAACAGAAGAAGCAAAGATTCGCTGTTGACGCCAGGGATGGTCAGGCTGATGATGTTAGAAGAATAGTTCTCGCTATCACCGTTGATATAGAACTCCCCAGGCATTCTCAACCCCAAATCAGTCAAGAATGCGTCTCTGAGCAATCCCCACCGTAACTTCCAGTTCTGGAGACGCTCAGTAACGATTTCTGCTGCTTTGCCAATCCCTACAATTCCCGGAACGTTCTCAGTACCACCACGCATTCCGTTTTCCTGACCTCCACCAATAATCCACGGGGATTTGCGGATAGAATTGCTGATGTAGAGCACACCAACACCCAGAGGAGCACCGAACTTATGACCGGACATGGAGCAGAAGTCAATTCCGCAGTCCTTCACGTTCATATTTACATGGCCTGCCGCCTGTACAGCATCGGCATGGAATACGGCGTGATACTTTTTGCAAAGGGTTCCGATTTCTTTCATGGGATTGACAGTGCCCAGCTCATTATTTACCCACATGATAGAAACGGCGCGGATTGTATTATGGGTGCCATCCAGCAACTGTTCCAGATCATGTAGATCCACACTTCCATCCTTATAGGTCTTAACGTAGCGGGTAGTAAAAGGATAGATATGTGAAGGACAGAAAATCCTATGGGCTAACGGTTCCAAAACTGAATCATGCTCAATTTTGGTTGTCAAAACTAAGTCACCACCAAAATTTTGCAACCACGCATTGTTCGACTCTGTGCCACCAGAGGTAAAGAACACCTCTGAGGGATCGGCACCAATCATTTTGGCTACCTGGCGGCGGGCATTTTCAACAGCTTCACGAGCTTTGACCCCTTGGGTATGAATACTTCCGGGGTTGCCGACATGATCGGGCCGGAGCCAAGGGAGCATAGCTTCCAGAACCTCCGGGAAAACCGGAGCATTGGCAGCATTGTCGAGATATACCACGTATTTCACTCCTTTGATAAAGGAGGCTCAGAGCGTAGACAGCTACTTGCTACTCTATCGTTCTGAGCCTCCTTAATGGTTTACTTTGTTGCTTATGCGGAGATAATAGGACGAAGGGCATCGTCCACCTGCTGATACCGCTCCGCGTTGATGGCCTCCAACAGGCAGTCGTAAGGATCAGTCTGTCCGCTCATCACCATCTTGGCGATATTGACAGAGAATCCGCTGACCAGTGCCACACCCATATCGTTTTCCTTAACAGGGATAGTGCCGGTGCGACTGGCAACATTCCAGAAGACCAGCCGAGGCATCTTATATCCAGCAGCTTCATACCGCTGAGAGATTTCCTCAAACAGACGGGGAGAAGGACGCCCATTGCATACATATCCCCATCCATTACTACGAACAGGGCCGCTTACGGCACAGCCGTTGAACTCCATATCAGAGATGATGAGGATATTGGCAGGTAAATCGTCCTGCTTCATATGATTGTTGATCGCCGTGGTAAGAACCAGATCAAATACAGCCTCGATGTTAGTGCTACCACCAACATGGCAGCTATTACAGATGCCCAGCTTCTCTCGCAAATTCTTTCCTCGGCTCAGATCGACAAGCTGAGGATTCTCGGAAAATGTCATGAACTGATCCTTAAACTGCCCGGAAGAGCGCTCGGCAAAGTAGATTGCCATAGCATTCGCTACCTCCAAGGGGCGAGCCTTGCTCCCGGGGATAGTTACCCATGTCATGCTGGCGCTGTCATCCTGGACGACCATAGTATTGCCACAACCCTCTACGGTATCAGGCAGATGCTTCCACAGCTCCTCAATAGTGTCGTCAACACCAGAAATGCAACGATACTTATTGACGATATCATGAGGGAACAACGTCCCAGCGTTGATCTTAGCATCGCCCTTCTTTACCTGGTCAAGAAAAGTGCGCCGGCGATCCTCGTCGTGGCGGAGGAAAGCACTGTTATACTGCAGGTTAGCACGAGAGGGGACACGCTGATAGTCGATCCCCTCCCACTGCTTGGCGGTCATCTGCTGCTCCACAACGAGCAGGTAACGGGAAAGATTGGCGAGGGTGTGCTGATACTGGCGCTCAGTCATGCCGACAGCCTTCCGCAAAATCTGGGCATAATGCCGAGTTTGTTTGGAAGAAGTCTTGCAGCGGGGCATCCACTTTGCCAGGAGAGAAATGGGCTTGTCCTCTGCCGCATTTTGGGCGTCGTCATAAAGCTGCCCTTTGACCAGCCCAGTCACGCAGTCACGCACGGGCGTATCCAGCAGGCACCACAGATCGTCCCAGCGACCGTACTCAGGTACCAGTGCCACCACAGGGGCGACGTACTCGGGAAACTCCTTCGCCAGAGGCACCATACAGGCACGGAACAGCCGGCGTTCGCCCAGGCCACCACGGACATCACGAGCATAAAAGAGCCATTTCATTGCCATCAACTTGTCCTCGAAGAACGCCTTAGTGAAGCGCTGAGAGATGTCGTGCTCGCTGGCGCTACGGAGAGATGCCACAGCGAAATTGAGATCCAGGAGAGCCTTGCCGGTAGTGCGGAAGCCGACTGCACCGTTCTCGGTGACAGAGACATTGCACTCGTTATTCAGCGTGCTCTTGATCCCATCCATAAAGTTACTCATTATCTCTTACCTCCTATATTGAGATACCCAGGACACACTTTTTATTTACTGTTGCTGTTTATGCCCAGAGAAATGGAGCGGCAGGTAGGACTCGAACCTACGAATGGCAGCTTGGCTTCCTTGAACATTGCTGTTAGCGGAACTCCTCGTTTCGCATTGTAATAGGGCTGCTGTGTTGACCACTTCACCACTGCCGCATGAAGCTCGTCTTTCCGAGCCGTCACAACCCAGTTCAAGATATTTGGGTTGAATATCTGGCGTTTATCGTCAGCATAGACATAAACGATCCCAAAGCCCTATGCCTATCCGCCCATTAGCAGGGGCGGCTTCTGCTTGTGCCAGGGGTGGGACTCGAACCCACGACCACGGGATTAACAGTCCATAGAAAGTTGCTGTAAGCGTCTCAACAAGACACGCATTAGTACGCGCTCTGTCCGACTGAGCTACCCTGGCGTACGCCCCGCCGTAGCGGGGCTATTTTGCATGACCCCTCTTATGTGCATTTTCTACTCAAACCCAGCCGTATAATACGGCAAACAGTTATACCGATCGGTTCGGCTTCCCGCACTATTATGGCTGGCGGCGAACCAGGTTTTCACCGTACTGTAAATTATCGGGGTCGAGATAATGACATACGGCAAGGAACAACAGACAAGCAAACCCATATTCAACATTAGTCTGTTGCACCTCCTTTTTTTGTGGCTACACTAAGTAGCTTGTTGCAAGGAGTGGGACTCGAACCCACGACAATCAGTTCCCTTTTTACATAGCTGTTAGCGCAACTGGGGGAGGGGAACGTTACGCATTTTTTATACTGGTGCTCTACCAACTGAGCTATCCTTGCATGGCGGGAGGCTTTTTCATTGCTGTCTGCGTTGCTCTGTACGCATACGAATACGGAAACCTCCCAGAAACCGCTATATCCGTAAAATGGCTCTTTGCCACGTGTGCGGGACACATTCTCATTTCCAAAGCAGGTAATGTTGATGGTTGCTGTTAGTGCCCCATTTCGTTACTGTTCATTCATCGTCGCATTCATCACTATACTGTCATCCGAAGATGACTTAGGGCTTGTCTCGTATTCTATTCATGGCTTCCTCCACATACCCGGCGCTGGACGCCGCTGCCGCTGATCACTTTGAATCACAGAACGATAGCCAGGAACTTCTTCATGACACACACAACCCTTCTTATAGATTGATGACGGTTTTTTTAGGAGCTACGGAGTCGAACCGTAAGCAAAAGTTTTGCAGACTTTCAAGGTAAAATTGCTGTGCGTGTCCACCGTCGATTACACGTTATGAGCTGCCACCGGACGCTCCCATGTCGCCCGTCTTTCCGGGCCGTCAGCGGTCTTTCCCGCCGTCAGAGAGAGGAGGTGATAAAGAGTTCGCCGCTATTGCGGCTTGGCGGAGGGGATGGGACTCGAACCCACACACCCTTTCGGATTACTAACAGTTTAGCAAACTGCTTCCTTACCAGTTAGGATTACCCCTCCACGCTTTTCAACGAGACGCATTGAGTCAAAGTAAAAGTTTGATAGTTGTAAAATTGCTGTTAGCGCCTCATGCTCCGGTTGGTCAACCGAATGAATTACTCACTCACGCTCTCTGCGGGACTGGTATCCAGGAGCTTTGCGAAGTTGGCGATGATAGCGGTATTGTTCTTCCGCTGCTGGGACATGGCGGCGCGTGTCGCGGCCAGTTCCTTGGAATAGGTGTCGATCTCAGCCAGGTCGTTGTCGATCTGCTGGTTGATACCCTCCAGCTCATTCATTGTTCTGGTAACGATGTCTACCGCCTCGCTTGCCTGACGAGCCAGACGAGCAACCTCAGTCTGCTTTTCCTGCAGGAGATCGCGGGTGACAGGTACGGGGACGGCGTTTTTACGGAATTTCATTGCTTTCACTCCTCTTACAGAATAATTTTCTTTGTTGCTATCCAAGAACTAAATGGCCGAAGCCATTTAGTAGAATAGTTGCTTATAGAGCTTGTAGTCTCTGATCCGGGCTGTGTGCTTGACCTTGCTGGACAGATCCTCACAGAACACCTTAGACGCAAACTCCGGGTCTTCCAGATTGAACTGGGTACTCTCGCATTCCAGCAGATGAGCACGGTAGAATATACCGGACTGGTGTATTACGTTGTACCGTAGCGAGTAGGCACCGTCCATCAGGGTATTCAGACGATTTACCAGACCCTGCATCTTAGAGACGTTGATCTTGCTGTTCCGCTCCGTCCGAATTAGGTTATCTGAATAGACATAGGCACGGAAGATTACGCCTCTGGCCTGCTGGTAGTATCCCTCTGCATCCCTCAGACGCTTGAATATCTGCAAGATTTCAAACGGCATCTCGGTCTTCTCACCGTTTATCATCACGCCGTCATCAAGCACATCTTCCTTGGGGAAATTGATGATCTGCTCTTCGGTCAATCCAAACCAAGCCAGGTAAAGAATTACAGCGGGCAGGTCAAACAAGGTTTCATCGTAGCACTCGGACACTTTGATGGAATCCTGGATTGCCTGGTGGAGCATACCCAAGTTCTTGTAGTATTGCACTCCGCTGGTCTCGTTGATTTTCAGGTCGTCCACAGTGACGGAGGCCAAAATGCTTTCCTGTTCTGCCGGCAGCACGCCATTGGCAATCAGGTATCGCACATAGCTCATCACATGGCTTTTATAGTTGAAGAAAATGCTGGTGTGACGAACCCTCATGGAGTTGAACATGGACACATACTGTTCCTTAGTAAAGCCATTGTCCAGCGATTGGCCTGTCTGCTCTTCATAGGCCAGAACCTTTTTCCAGGCGATATCAAAGTTTTTCTTGACGCCTACCTTAGCATAGCCGCCGTCCGGGTCTTCAAAGAATTTGTTACGGATCATATTCCCCTCTCCAATCCGTTCAAATCATTTTCTATGTTGCTATCTTACCATACGTAGCTGAGATTGTCAATAGCAAACAAGAAAATTATTTGCGAAATTTTTCGGGGACATCCGCTTCGCCTCACTCTGTCGCCGGCACGTCCATCATATGCTTACACAGGAACTCACGATCCGTTACGGACAGGGAAGAGAGGATTGTCAACAGCCGATCCGGGCCGGTCACGATCTTTCTCCATTCCGTATAATGAGCTTGCCACACACCGAGCCAATATTGAGCAAGGCCGGTAGCGTCTTGGTTTTGCTTGAAAAACCCATCCAGCAAAGCGATAATCTCTTCACTGGACGCTTCGAGAGGACGCTTGATATCCTTGCCCTTCCCATGCGCAACCAGAACCAAGCGTGCGCCTTGAGCCAGCTGGACGTTGAGGTAGACATAGGCACCAGAGGACGCTGACATCTGTACGGGGAGGACACCAGTGTACGGGAGCTTAATGTCCGTCTCGCTGATACTCCGCATCCCCACGGCGCTTACATCTAAATCATATTTGCCGAAGTTTGCTGCCATACTGTTTACGATGTGCATTTTTACGCGCCTCCAAATAAGTATTAGGTTGACTAAACTGAAAACGTGTGATATGATATAATCAACTTCACGAATATGTTCGTGTCTGGCATTTACTATACCAGCTTGTTTTCGTGCTGTCAAGTGCTTTTCACGAAAAAATTCGTGACATTCAAATTCTCTGTTTGGAGGTTGTGTTATGGACTCTGTCATTTTTACAAGGATTAAAGAATTGTGTGCTGAAAATAACATCACAATCAACAAACTGGAATACGAACTTGGTATGAGCCAATATTCTATTGGAAGGTGGAAAAGCTCTACCTCTCCAACCATTGATAAAATCTCCAAGATCGCCGAGTATTTCCATGTCTCCATTGACTACCTGGTAGGCGCTTCTAATGTGCGCTCTACTGCCGATACCATGCTTGGCGACCCCGACTATATTACCCTCCAGCGAGCCAGAGAGCGCATGACTGAGCAGGATAGAAACCGCATGATGGGTATTCTGAAAATCGGATTTGACTACGCTTTTTCCGATGAGAATAATCCGCAGCAGAAGAAGTCCGTTTTATTGGACACGGAATAAGTTATAATATGCACCCATGATGTCTCCGCGTAGCGAAAGGAGGGCAAAATAGTGAGGAGTGTTTTTGTACAGCGTAAGGTCTTGGAGCTTTACCAGGACATGGATTCTGTATCCTATCCTATCCAACCTGAATTGCTCTTGCAGTGCATCCCCAAAAGCTGTCGCATTTTGTCGTATCAGGAAATGGCCGAAGTCACTGGATGCACTGTCCAAGACGTTGCCGTTCTATGCAAAAGCAATTCTGGAGCGACGCACTACGATCCAGATACAAACCGTTATCTTATTCTCTACAATGCTGAAATGAACGCTGGCCGTATCCGGTGGACTTTGGCGCATGAGATCGGCCATATCTATATAGGCCATCTGGAAGTCATAGAGGGAGCCGAAATCGCCTACAATGAGCAAAGGGGCTTCTATGACCAGTTCGAGAGCGAGGCAGACTACTTCGCCTGGAATTTACTTGCTCCGCTTCCTATCCTGCGTGAAATGGGTATCCGTTCCGCTTCTGAGATCAAGGCAACATACGGGCTGTCCAATCAAGCGGCAGCACTTCAATTCGACCGATACACAAAATGGTGCAGAGGCCATGTCAAAACGGCATGGGAAAACGGAATGCTTCGTATATTCCGCAGTAAGTACATGGCCTAAATGAACCGCCCTCCGAAGAGGGCGGTTTTATTATTAGCTGATCTTCTGCTCTCCCCAAGAGATTTTGAAGTTTCCGTCCTCGTCTGCCTCACGAGACATCAGCAGGCTCATCAGGTCATAATCCACGCCAAAGCGGTCATACACCTCATCCAGATCTACGTCCTGCCCCTTCATGAAAAGGTTCAGTTTCTCTTTGGCGAGCACCATTTGCATCTGGTTGGACTCAATGCTTCCAGAGTAAGTAACAAAGTAGATGTCTTTCCAGTCCGTAGAGGTAAAGCGAACAAACCGCATATAGAACTGGCTCATCCGCGCATTGTTGTAATGCAGCTCCGGGATGATAACTTTGTTGACGAACTCAAAGTTGACAGAGGAGGGGAGGCACTGCTGGGTACAAAGGAGAATGCCGTTTCCGCTTTCTTTCAGAGTATTTTTTAGCTTCCGACGTCCGGCCAGAGTGGTGGTAGAGCCGGTCACGACAAACAGCTTCCGATCCGGGAATCTTCTGCGGATTTCATTAGCGTATGCTTCCACTACGTTCTTATGGCGGACACCAATAACTACAATCTCATCCTTCCATTCGCCCACCATGTCACAAACCTTCCGAATTTTGACCGGCGTATTCGGGCTGTCGTATTCCTCTACAGTGTTGGGTGCAGCAGAGATACGGAGCAACAAAGTAATCTGCTGGATCAGCGCCATCATGTTATCCTTGCGACTATTCCCGGTAAGGGCGAAGTATCGCTGGCGCATGGAGAAAAACTCTTCCATGGCCTTTTGATAGACTTCACGCTCTGCAGGAGCAAATGAAACTGGGGTTTGATGAAGTCTACGTATCTCTTTGCCGGTGATCTCCGCGAAAGTCCGGGTGATGACCGAGTAAGAGAGGAGCTTGTTCAGGACATCCGCATTGTAAATGTCCTGGGTTTTCTTACCCACTCCGAAAACGGTGATCCGCTCAGGCAGATGGGATTCAGCGAACAGACTGTATCCAGCTTTATAAGCAGGGAAGGGCTGGCCGTAGTAAGGATTACTTGAACAGTTCAGATATTCCTCGCTGTCATCCTTCTCATAGCAATACAGATCTTCTGCCCAGGAGAGCATATTGTAAGAGTTGTTATAAAGCAGCTCAAGCTGAGGCGCACATTCCGAGATGTTGTTCCGGGTGACAGTGCCGGTCATTTCCAGCTTAAACCGTACTCTCCGAAAACAATCCAACACAGCCTTTGTGCGCTTGCTATCCGGGTTGGTCATCTCGTCGGACTCATCGAACACCAAGCACACATTCTGGTTCCGCATTTTGATATGGCGCTTGATCTGCTTACGGTACTTGGTAAGCATATTCAGGGTGATGATAACGAACTCCCCATCCTGTACTTTGTCGAGGTCGGCGAGGCACTTTATCATCCGGTAGTTGGTCATGCCATAGTTTTTGAACACCAGATCCCAGTTGTTCTTGATGGAGATAGCAGTGGACACCACCCACACGTTACGAGCGCCCTGACGCTCCATCCGATACCGGCCTGTGGAGATGCCGGCCAGCGTCTTGCCACCACCCTGTTCCCACTGCAACAGATGATAGCGCTTCTGAAGAACGAGGTTCAGGTCGTGCTTCTGGGTGTTATTGAGGTGAATCCACTCCTCGTTCTCATTATCATAAACGGTAAAGTCATCCAGGAACTGAGCGATCCCGGCGTCCTGTTCCATCTCGGTAAAAGGTTTCGTCTCTCGCTCATAGTCGCGCTGCTTACGACGAATAAGGCGGGCATACTGCTCAAGACCTGTATCATCCGCTTGTCCAGAGGCAAGGGCATAGAAGGGAACGAGCTGTTTCATGCCGTCGCTCATGCTGTTCTGCGCCTTTTTGCTGTACCCTTTGTAAATCAGCCCTCCATTCTGCTTGACCAGTCGTACCACATCCTGGCTGGGCTTCTTATGCTGAGACTTGATAACACGACGAAGATAGGCCAGTACCTTAGCTTCCGTGATACGGATTTTTGCCCATTCCTCATACTTCATATCCTTGGGCTGTTCCTGATGGCGGAACTTGTAGAGATATTCCTGACACTTGGCATATTTGTCTATCAGTTTGGGGTTGGACTTGATATGGAACATCAGCTTCCGCACTTCATACTCGAACGCATTATCGCTCCCACCCATCGACGCCAGCTTAACGCGGGCACTATTGCTCCGCATCCGCTCTCTGGCCGGGGCAACGATTTCCTTACGAACAATCTCAAGCAGTCCTGCCGCGTTATTCATGTCGGTCAGATTAAACCAGTTGGCGCTGTTCAGAGCATAAGGTTCTCCCTTGTCGGCGGCGTCCAGCTTCTTCTGCCAAAAGAGTATCTTGGTAGCGTAGCTATCCACACCAAGAGATTTGAACGCATCCTTCTGAATGGAGACCTGACCCAGGAAAGAGAAATCTTTTGCCAGTTCGGAAATTTTCGCGCCGTCCAAATATTCGTCGGCCAGGAAAGACGCCGGCACCACAATCGCCATAATGCCCAGAGGCTTCAGCAGCTTCGCCGCTTTCAGGCAGTAGTACATCTGAGAGATGATCTCGCCATCCTCCGTCTCCCATTTCAGATTGAACGGAGGGTTGCCCACTACATAGTCAAACCGCATATTCGGCTGATAGAAACGGATATCACGGTGTTCCAGATTAGCGGCAGGGTAAAGGTAGTGTGCTACTTTGTGGGACTTGATGTCCAACTCACAGCCGTAGAAGTTTGCCTCCAGCGGCATGAAGTTACAGAAGTTGGCGATGCCAGAGGTGAGGTCTGCTACCGTTTCGTCCATAGCAGGGGACAGCGCCTCCATGATAAACTGGCAAAGAGCGGGAGGCGTAAAGAACTGACCGTTCTCGATCTCCTTCTTAGCCTCCGCATACTCATGATAGTTGGCAAAGTCAGAGCGTTTTAGGCCATGCAATCCACCGTCTCCGGTATAGGCATTATAGATATCCTCGCGGGAGATCCCAGACTGTTCGGCCAAATCCTGGTCTACCAAATAGAGGATCTTGTCGTTCAGCTCCTGTCGGGCTTCCTGGGGAATCGGTTCGTTAAGGTATTGATACTTCATTCTTTCACCTGCTCTATCTTTCTTTTTCTGGAGAGAGGCTTTTGTGCGGAGTCCTCTCAGAAC
Source organism: Intestinimonas timonensis (assembly GCF_900626145.1). Lineage (GTDB taxonomy): Bacteria > Bacillota > Clostridia > Oscillospirales > Oscillospiraceae > Intestinimonas > Intestinimonas aquisgranensis. The sequence goes on from NZ_LR130817.1 coordinate 460,789, forward strand.
CGCGCCCCTCACTTCTATTACAGAAAGAAAAGGGGGATTGCTAACCGGTCAGGCTCTTTTTCTTACCTGATACCACTTTGTAACGCAGTCTCCAAAAAGCGGGCAGGCGCGAGAACAAGGATAATTGACGATCTTCTTTTCATCCAAAAGACAGGACATACTGTCTCTGGAGGCTCCAAGATCAATCTCACTTTGCCGGAGCAATTTATCCGTAAACCCATTGACATACCTGTTATCATCTCTCACTTTGGCTAACTGGAATAGGGTGTAGATACGCTCCGAAAGATCGGGGTCATGTGTGGCATATTGCTGAAGAAGCTGGCGCAGCTCATATCCGGGCTTGTCCGCGCCTGCAATATAATCGAACAGCGCCTCTCTCAAAATCATCTCCATCAGCTTTCCGGTGTAGTCTTCCTTCGGGCAAGCGCACTCAGCGCTCATGTATGCAGCGATAGCATCCAACGGCGGAGCATTTTCGCCCGCGAGTTTGCAATGCCCCTTGCAGCACATGATGATATTACAGGTTCTCTGTTCCATAACCTGCCTCCTCTTTGCTCAGATAGTTTCTTGTAGCCCTCGCTACATCCTCCAAAAAGCGGCCCCATTCCATATTGCATTCACTTGCCGGCCATTGGTGGAAGTCCCGAAGCATAGGCCAAACTGTGGCGGAAATTTCCACATCGTTCAGGAGTTTTACCAATGGTACAAAATTGGTAATCCTCAGCCATGCGTGGCAAATATACAGCACCCGTTCCTCCATGTTAGTGCGCGGATCAATCTTTCCGGTGAAGCGAGTTTCCGAAAAGTAGTCGTTGTGCTTGATATACAGGTCGTCACCTTTTAGGAATAGCTGGCACTGACATATTCCCTCAAAAGGGACAGAAGCAAATTTCCTAACACCTTTGATTTCTTCCGGCTTGGGGAGCTTGCCGCCTGCGCAAAGCACTTCATATTCCGATTTCGGAAAAAGAAACTGTTTGCAAAACGCAGCCGGATTAGATAGGGTCTTAGTGATTGGAGCAACCAGCGCCCCGGATTTCCAGAATTGATACTGGCACAAGTCGTACCACATTCCGTCGCCGATATCTCGGGAAAGCATCGCCAAACAGATGCCCGCCGACGTGTTAAACCTGAGAAGATAAACGGTAGAACCTTTGCGTTCCGCCGTTTTACAATCGTCGGCGGCAGCAAGCATCCGCTCAATGTACTCCACATGAGATTGGTCGGTATGTTCCGTAATTGTGGCGTCCGGGTAGCTCTCCTGGGCTTTCTCTTGGGTGGGATAGTAGAGCAGCAAAGTGTGGCTGTCTGCGGTTTGCACCTTAAACCGTTTCAAAATTATCACCTCCAAAATTTTCGTCTCCCGCCTTAATTACAGACGGGAGACGACGGATGCTAACCTCATCTCTCAATAGTAGCGAGAAGATTTTGGATATGAGCCATTTCTTTGCCCCGTTCCACCGTTTCACCCCAGAAGCAGTGACCGCAGTATTCCCAAATACCATTCGGCCACTCTCCACCGACCTTACGGAAAGTGGCATAGGTGCTCCGCCATTCGCCGGTCTTTTCATCCAGCTTGCTGGAGTACGGCTCGCCCATCTGGGAGCACCGGGTACTCATACAAACAGGTGGCAGACAATCCATTGCATTGTCCACTACGGCCTGAGTCACAAAGTCACCGGGCTTTGCGGTGGCATAGTCGAAGTCATCCTCATCTATGACTTCCTTTCCGTCCCAGACCTGCTTGGGCTTGGGAGCGATGGTGGACACGTCCAGCAGATGAGCGCCAGGGATATTCCGCTTGACCTCCCACACCTCATCCATGTCGCCAACCAAGTTATACAGCTCCTTATGGCTATGGACGACATTCAGCCGTGACCCAGGCAGGTTATTGGCCTGCTCCGGGAGAGGCACGCCATTGACAGTAGCATGGTAACTGGCAGTGATGTAGGAGATCACCTTGAGGAAGTCCGCCAGATTGCTCACACTGCTCATAGCCTCCATAAACTCAGGCCAAGTATGGTCGCAGGCTCCAAGGCCGAAGCGTTCCATTTCAGCCTTGTCGCCGTTATATTCCTCGGAAACGATATAGCTGTCATTCAGATCGTTCCAGAAAATCACTTTCCGTCTGGTCATAGTATCCTCCTCTGTTAAGGGCGGCACGGCAGCAGAAATGCCGGCTCGTCCCAGTTGACACTATCTTGCTCGTCACGCCCGCACCGCTTATATACCAGCAAGCACGGATACGGAGTCCGCATTGTGTCGCTGCTCCCCATATAGATGTTACGATACGGCCCAACAGCCTCCAAAATATCCAGATAGCGATAGGCATCGAAGTAACTCGTCATAGGAGCGCCGTTCTCGTCCTTAGTGGTAACGGTAATCTTCGGGAAAAGAGGCTTCCCCAAACTCTTCATACCTCTCCACTCACGGATGATCTTTTTGCAATCATCCACAGTGGGCGGCGAAACAACCAACGGAGCATTCGCGTCCTTGAGATAGTCCTGGACGTACTTATCATACGTTTCTGTCCGATCACCTACGGGGATTCCCTCGGGCTGTTCCGTAAACAGCACCACCATGGTTCCATCTGTTATGGCAAAATGCTTCTCGCTGGGATGAACACCAGCCAGAGCCTCCGACTGGATTTCGTCATATCGGGTCTGCTCCCGCCCTACAATCCGTTGCAGGGCGGAGAGCTGCTTCTTTGTCAGCTTCATGCCGGGTTCCTCCTCAAATACTGTTCCACAAACTCCTGGACAAAAGCGGCGCTGCGAAACTTGATATCCACACGACCATTTTTGAACAGCTTGATACTTTTGATCTTGTTCATGTGAGCGATCTCAAACTGGTTTTCCTGAGTATCGTATTTGAAAAGTTCCGGGAACCACTGTGCGCCACCCTTGAACTTTCCAACCTCGTAATGTACCAGCGCATCCAGAATGGTCTTCAAGGACTGGCTGGGCTTATACTCAGAGACAGGGTTGCTCATCCACTTGTTTTCATCACAATATACCCACGATCCAGTCAGACGGAGCACATCGTTCTTGATCTCGAACTCTTCCTCATACTGATCAGAACGCCAGTTTCTGTGATGAGACGTATCCCAGCACAACCGGAGAAATTCATTCATGGCTCGCTCCTGGAATGAGAATCCGCCCAGCTGCACAAAGATCTCATCCACGATCTGTTCATACCGGAGAGGGAGAGTACGTAAGGACTGTTCAAACTTATCCTTTTCGACCTTATAGGCGTCCAGCTCCTGCCGATAAGAGGCGATCTCGTCTTCGCTCATGCTTCTGTATCCACCCCAGGGCAAATTCGGCTCCTTCGGGCCGGTGGGAATGAGATGCTCCTCAATCTCGCGCTCGTCCAGCTCGACACTGTACTTGCGGCTGAAATAATTGACGACAGTTGAAATGAATGTGCGGTTTCTCTTCTTCATGGTGTCGTAAACACCGTCTACGTTGCAATCACCGCCCACATACCGGTCGATAAAGTCTTCGTCTGCGGTCAGGATTCCAGCCTGCTCTGCCTTGGCTGCGGCCATCGCCTCAGCAACCTTCTGGAGCGCCGGCCCAGCCTTATCAAAGGCTTCCTGCTGGCGGAGACAAAATGCCTTGTCATCCTCGGAAATTCTGTTGTCCGCCTTGATCTCGACGGCGGAGAACTTCTCCATCAAACTCATCTTTCTTCCTCACTTTCATTTTTGTTGTATCTACGAACAACGGTATCGGAGTATTTGTTGGCGTGCCTCACGGCCACGTGTTCCAAAATCAGCTTCACGGCCACAAGGACAAGCCCAAAGAGGATTTCCATATCAGCCACCTCACTTTATGGGGTGAGGCTTTTTATAGTGGAGCCTCCCAGACCACTACATTTTCAGAATGAAACTACTATTTGCTAACCTTCCGCCCGAAAGTTTTTGTTGAACTGTTCCTTATAGGCAGCAACGCCGTTCCAGTCATCATACACGACCTTTTCCGTCTGATCTCCCAGCTGGAAAATCAGGTTGGGTCTCGGCTCTCTACCATCCTCCGGTACCCGGCGCTCGCCGCACAGATACCACTTGGCAAAACGCTGGTTGGCGTGTACCTCGCGCAGATAGTAACGATGTGTCTCGACACCCCGGTAAACCTCTCGGCCTGTTCCGTCTTCGATGCCGACAAACATAACCTTGATGACTTTCTCAGGATTGCGTTCCAGATCGTTGTACCAGGAATTTTGAGAACACTTCATAAACCACTCGTCGCAGACCTCAGAGTGTTCCAGCTTTGCGTGCTGTTCGATATAGGCCAGCCCCAGCCGGTCGAACTCATCCTGTTTCATGAAGGACTCTGCCACGTGTCCGGCGTCATCCTGACATATCAGCTTTACACGGTCTGCCAGACACGCCTCGGCGTTCATTCCGACGGCATTGAATTTTTCGTAATCCTGTGGGGTTATGACAGCAACCGTAATCTTCATACTGCTACCTCCTTATACTCAAATCTTAACGGTTCCACTCGGGCTATCCAATCAGGGGTTCCGTTCATCGGCAAAAACATAGTGGGGAGAATAGAGGCTCCCAGCATTCTTGATGTAGTATCTCTTTCGGTTGAACGTGATGTACTGTCTTCCGCCATCATCTATGATCGGCCTTAACTTTTCTGTAATACCATCAGAAACAAGTAGCTTTGCATAGGGGAGAACTCTCTTGTTCCCAAATATCGGAATTGTGTAATCGCATATTTTCTTAATGACTAACATATCTCTGTCTCCTTAATATCGCTTGACCCGCACTTTCAAACCGTACCTCTTGGCAAGCTCGATCATGTGCTTGGTGCCACGACTTTCACCGTTCCAGAATGCGGCCAGAGCGTCGGCGTTCTGTGCCATCTGCTCATTGCGTAGGTATCCAGCTCGCTTGCCGTATAATTTCCACTGGGCGGGGTAATAGTCAATGGCGTATCCCTTTTCCATGGCATACTGTTCACCCAGCGTATCAGCACCCTTGGCCTGTCCACAAACAACGGTGATCTCATCCGTAATATTGCAAAGCAGTTTATCCATGGTCGCTTTCAAAAGCTGGTAGTCATCAAAGTCTCGCCCTCCGGCGATGATAACTCGAAACACATTGACCACCTCCTCACTATATTTACAGACCGTTAGTGTTCCTTGCTAACCAAAGCAATCAACTTTTCCAGCTGCTGTGCGACTGGATCAGTGATCGTCACCAGTGCATAATCCCGTTTGTAGTAAGGTTTACGGTGCTCTTTATCAGTGTACCAGCGGTATGTATGAATGTTGGATTCCGCGTACTCCCGTCGCGCCCAGGCTGTTATACGTTCCACCTCGGCAACAAACACTCCGCCGGATTGACTGTTACTCTTCCGATAGACTCGGAACATATATCCATACTCACCCTGACCTGCAATACTCGAATTGGCCTGCTCATCCAAAGGAGCGGGACGTTACCGCCCCAGCTCCACCAGCTCATAAACATACTTGGGGATTTTCATGCCACATCCTCCTTCTCAAAGTAGAACGGGACGCCGGCTTGGAAGGGATAAATCGTGAAATCGTGGTCGCTCCACACTCGCATTGCATGACGGCAAGGCTTATCCTTGGGAAGAACAATCCGCTTCTTGCCGCCAAACATGATTTCGATATGATCGTCGGCGTATCGGTTCTCAACTTCCAGCAGCTTGAAGATATAGGACTTTGCGGTTTCCTTGACTTCCATGACATACCGATAGGCTTGAAAGACATTGCCATCATGCTCGGATTTGTAACGTCCAGGCCGTAACATAAACACACCTCACTTTTGAATAACTAAGGGAGTATAGAGCCTCCCGTCTTGAATATATGAGCCATCGTTAATGAACTCGAATTTGGTAGCATGGACTCTATTGACCTCGGCCATAACCTGCTCCCAAGTGAGGCTCCCACGATCAATGTAGATTTTCCAAAGAGCGCCGCCACCGACAAATTCATACTCTTTGAAAATTACATGAGGGAGACAGCACATTTTCAAACAGGTATCCAGCCGGTCAACATCTCTCTGGTTCTGATATTTAACGACCATCAGCCGTCGCTTTTGGCTTATGCGTTTCATATACTCACCTCCACACTGTATTTACAAATCGTTCTGTAATTTTGCTAACCAAAAAAACGAGACGGGATAGATTTCTCCATCCCGTCTCGTTCTGTTCTTATCGTGCGCCAACGCCTGCCAGCAGAGAGGCCATCTTGTCCATCATGGCATGGCCATCCATGATTCGGCCCCAGTTGTTCTCCTGGTAGTTGGAGGTCATGCGGCGGGGAGCGGTATGTCCAACCATGTCGCTCATCGCGTTCAGTGCGCCCCAGGCAGTCCCCTTGAACTTGAGAATGTCCGGCGCAAAATAGCAGATCATGTACTCTTCACGGGCTTTCGTCGCGTTCCGCTTTTCACGCTCGCTCATATCCTCCGTGGCCGGGAACATCTCGTCCAGAATTTTGGCGATCTGCTCATCGGTGACGGTCTTGTTCACCATCTGGTCGGCGTACACAGCCAGCTTGTCCATGTACTTATTCGCCATGTCCAGACACATCCGCGCCTCCTGGAGCTTGGCCTGAATGTCGCCGGTATGCCGGACAGACCACGCACGCTTTGCGCCGTTCAGTGCGATGTTCAGAGTGTTGTTGCAAACCACCCGGATAGGCGTCATACACACGCGGATAGCGCCGCTGCCGTCGTGGGTGTTGGAGAAGCACAGATACGGCTCGGTCTTATCGCCGACGATCTCCGTATCGGGCAGTTTTGCCAGCAACCAAATCTTCCGGCCACCCATAAGGCTTCCCGCCGTCTCATAGTGAACCTGACCCTCTCCGCCAATCAGAGCGTCGGTGAACGCAAATGCCTCCGCATTCTGCACCACCTGATACCGGTCACTGACCACGCCCAGCACCGCACCGTCGCTGCTCCGCACATTAGCGAAGAAGTTATCCACCTTGCGCCCGCCGCAAACCTGAATGGGCTTGCGCTGCACAGTCCAATCCAGACCAGCCAGCCGAAGTGCATCGGCACTGGTCGGCGCTTCCTCAACCTGAGTACCCAGGCCATGCCAGGGTTTCTCGCGTCCAGCATAGAACATACTCTCAACATTCGCAGACATTTTTACGTACCTCCTAAATTTTGTTCTCGTTTGTTTTTTCTCCGGTCACTATACTTACAGAAAAGAACTGCGTTTTGCTAACCGTCTGTTTAATTATCCCAGATATCGTTGATATCAAAGGAAATGCGGACGTGCCCATCAACGGCAGAAATCACCGTGCCGTCGGCCTTGTTCATGATGGCCGTGAGAGCCGCTGTTTCTTCCTTGTTCAGAGCAGCGGCAGGGGAGAAGTCCAGCCAGAGAATGGCGTGCTTCTCTTTCATGTTCGGGTCATACCCGTCGATCATCCGCACGTCATCGCACATATTCATAAACTCCACCAGGTCGCTTTTGACGGCCTGGTAGAGCTTGATCTTGGAAAAGTTAGCACGTGTTCCGTTGAAGTTTTCGTTACGATCGTGCATCTCTGCGATCTCTTCAGGGGTGTAGTTTACGCGCATCCTTTCTTCCTCCTCAACTCCATGTACTCGGGGTAACTCACCCCCATCAACTCGGCGGCGGCATGAAGCGCCTGCTTCTTATCTCCCAACGGGCCAGCAGGCACCTTGGGAGTCTCGATCTTGTGGGGGTACCAGCGGGAACTGCCCTTCTGCTTGGACACATCATAAGTAATGCTCATATGTTCCTCCTTATAAAAATGGTTTCTTACCAAACAGCACGCCAGCCGGGAGACTTGACCAACTCATCCAGCTCAGCCTCTTTCTGGTCTGCCGATTCCTGTTCCCCTTCGTCCGGGAAGTCGGAAACATCCAGATCATACACATCGACATCCATATTGGCATTGGCATAAACTGAACTCACCAAACCGCCCTTGACACAGATAGCTACCTCCGGTGTAACCTCTTCGCAACAGTTAAGATACTCGCACAGGTCGTCTACCTCATCGGCCATTTGGTTGTTGCTATCGTGGATTTCCGAGTCGCTGGTACATTTGTTTTCATATGCAGCATTTTCCTGCAAAGCACGCAGCCCGTCGATGATCAAGGAAACCTGAGCATCAGTCAAATCAATTTTCATTTCAAATCTCTCCTCTCAGAACTGGTGTTGATATATTCCATCACAGCTTGGTACAGCTCAGGCGACGCAGTGAAAAGAAAAACATCGTACATAGGATTGTCCCGGTCAGGGGTAACTTTGTAAGGCTCAAAGCCTCTCTCACGCAGAAAACTACACATCCTGGCTCGCTTGCACACATAGGTTCTCAGGCCGCTCTCATTCAGGCCGCTCTCATTATTCACGAAATCAAGTCCTTTCAAAATGTCGTTTGGAATCGCTTCACTATAAATACAGAAACAAAAGGCTATTTGCTAACTTTTAATATAAAAAAGCCCGCCGCGTTCTGCGACGGGCGGTCATCAGGCCACGACAGATTTCAAACGGGCACGGGAATTAGAGGCAAGCTGATACCACGCCTCACCGTTTGAAAATCTGGCAGTACACACATATTCCTGGAATCCATATGCCTTGGCAAACTCGGCCAGCTTCCGGTTGATCTTCCGAACTTCCGACGCATACTTCCGATAGGCTACACTCCGACAGCAGTCAAAATAGTAATGGCAGTCATCGTTGGAATAATCCTGATCTTCGGTCAGATCGTGATTGATTTCCACATAGAATTGGACACCAGAATAGTATCCGCTTTGGAGCTTAACTTCATGGAACAGCAGGCCACGATTGAAGTCCAGCAGTTTGTCCTCGATCTCCTGGCGCTCGTCGTAGGCCGCGCACTCATCATAATACTGGTAGTCTTCCAGCTCGTTACACTCGCAGAACTCACATTCCGTATTGTCTGCGCTCAGGATCGCGCCGCATTCCAAGCAGCGCTTGGCGTCCTCATAGTAGTCCTTGGCGAACAAAGGGAAGTCCCTCATGGTACAGAAATTAGCAGCGCTCATTTTGTCATCCTCCTTAAAGTTGGTTGCTTGTGCTTGTACTATAATTACAGATAGCCTCCCAGTTTTGCTAACCGGGAGGCTACTTTTTTATTTGCCGTCATCAAATTCCCCGACGTCGATCTCGTTGGAGATGGAGAACACTTCATAGGCGGCTTCATTCAGGCGTCCGATAGATGCAGTTGCGTGCGGCTCGCGGTTTTTGATTGCGTCCGCCTCAGCCTCCAGCAAGTCCTGGACAAAAGCCAGAGCCTCGCCCACATCAGCATCCACCACAATGGTGGTGCTATGCTTGGCCTTGATCTCATCGAACTTCTCTTTGCTCATGTACATTAAAACTCGTCCTCCTTCACAAGGATTTCCCCAATGGATACCTCTGCGACATAGTTGAAGTCCAGCTTTTCCAGCAGCCGCTTCATGACCTCGTGGCGACTATTTGCGCTCACGATATATCCACGAACTGAACCGCTGAATTGACGAACGACAACAGAATATCGCGGGCGAAAGTATTCATCTTCAAATTCTGCACGGCTCAACCCCTCTACCACATCTTTCCCGCAGGCCGGACACGCGGTAAAGGAATGCCCCTCGATCTCTTCGTCGTGCAGTTTATCCGCCGAAAAATATGAACCGCAGGCTTCACAGGAAATAATATGTCCGTTGTTACACTCGGACGGGACACAATCGCAACAAACATGGTATTCATTGTCTATGCCCTCATTGACAACAACACCTTCAAAATTTTCTTCATCGAAAGAACATCCGCAGATTTTGCAGGTTTTCATATTCAGCACCTCCACTATATTTACAGACCGTTTTGAAAAATTGCTAACCATAAAAATAAAAAAGGAGAGGGACGACCCTCTCCCTGATTTAGAAACACTCAAACCCCGTGATGACCAGCAACACATTGAATAGCACACGATGATAGTCGCTGTTATAAGGATTTTCTGCCACAGCTTTAAGATGGTATAGAGCATCGGTCAGCTCGTTTTTCAACTGCCCGTCATCCGGCAGATCTGACAGCTCAACCAGCTTTTCCGCTATATCACAGCAGTCGTATTCCCACGGCCTATTGAATTGCTTGAGTTGATTCAGCTTATCCGTCCGTTCCATATATTATGCCTCACTTTCTACCAGGGCTTTCAATTCAGCCGGTGTATAGCTCTTGCTGTATGGTTTATTTCCGCCGCTGAGAACCAGACAGAATTTGCGGAACGTAACTCCGTTGATCTCTTCCAGCTCCTCCTCAAAGATACGATACCGGAAGTCCCCACGCTTAGGTGTCGCCTTGTAGTGACTCAGCATAGCGGCCTGCGCCTGCTCAACCGTAGGGAAGTCGCCAACATTGACCGTCTTACCGGTTTTCGTAGACCGGGAAACATTGAAAATTCTCTCGCTCATCTTGGCATCTCCTCAGTAAATCAGAATCTGCTTAGAGAACAGCAACCACAGCCCCAGCGGAGCCAGCAGTACAACCGCCGTGCCGTCTCGATCTTCTACGGTTACGCCGGTGGAGCACATCCACAGCACCAGAGCGCAGCAGACCAGAACTCCCAGCCCCATCAGCCGCTGCTCGATTATCTTCTTGCGGTAATACCGCCGTTCATTTCTTGTCATTTGTGCTTGTCTCATTTTTTTATCGCCTCCTATTATATTTACAGAATGATTTACTTTGTTGCTAACCAAAAAAGAAAAAAGACGGAGAGAAAAATCCCTCCGCCTTTTTTAGGCTACCACATCATTCTGAAGCTCGGCCATATGCTTTTTGGCCTCTTCCAGCAGGCGCTTTTCGTCCCATTCAGCGGTGAACTTTGCCAGCTCGTTCCAGTTGCGTTTCTGGTAGATGTTGTCGGTGATTTTTACCACGGCACCCAGGCCACGGCTGCACCACATACCCGGCGTGCTGCTCGGAGTCCACAGGGAAAGGGAAAGGCGCGGCATCATGCCGATAGTCTTCTGATAGAAACAGCCCAATCTCGGCTCCTCGCGCACCTCAGTCCATCCGATGTCAGCCTTCAGCACTTTGCCGTCCGGCAATTCGATGGAGCGCGTAGCCACCTTGTCATTCCATACGATGAAGCGCTCCAAATCAAGCCGGAACCCGTTGCTCAGTTTTGCGTTCCAGCGATTAACCTGCTCTCTCGTACATTGTGCCATTTTGTATTCCTCCTTTATTCATTCGGACACTTCAAACGTAACCATATTCTGGTTGCCGTCGCCAGCCTCAAACTCGCCGATCTTCTCATCCATCAGCGTAATACGGTTTACTGCCGTCAACAGGGCGTTACGGATAACCGCATCATCTTGGATACCATCCTTGCCGGTGGGCATACAGATTAAAAATTTCATAATCTTCTCCTTAATACTTGATCTCAATTACAGCAACAGGACTTTGCGTCCGTCAGATGTTATCCCGTACAAGGCACCGCCAACAGCATCAGCGGCCCGCCGTGCCTGCTCCAGGTTTGGTGTCTTTCCCATGTATTCCCCTTTCTCCGTGGGAGACTTTACGGGGCGGTAAACCTCGAAGGAAACGTATTTGTTTTCCATCATTGCACCTCCTGGTATAATTACAGAAGGGGAGAACGATTTGCTAACCGCCCTCCCCAAATTTTTATACTCCTATTCCTCTCTTGAATTTCTCATAGTCGATGACGCAGATGATGGCGCTCATTGCGTCCAGATACTCCGCAGACTTATCAACCGCCTGAACGCCATTCTTCTTATCCTCCAGATACTGGTCACGTGATTTATCAAACCACTGACCGTAGATCATGACCACCATATCCCGGATATTCTGAAGCTCGATGTTGTTGCGCTTATCAATTTCCAGCACTTCGTAGATGGCCTTGGCCTCCTCACCGGAGACGATACCCCGCACTTTCGGGGCGTATTTCTCCTTCAGCTCCTGGATGGCGTGAAAATCAGTTTTCGTTGTCATGTGTCATTCCTCCATTATTTTGACTTTCTATTTTAATTACAGAAAGAAAGGCAAATTTGCTAACCATGAAATAAAAAAAAGAGGAAGGACTTTTTGCCCTTCCTCTTCGGTTTAGCTATACCTTATTCACACCATGGCTTTTTCCGTCCGGTACTGCTGAACCAGGGATAAACGCCGGACTCTCCGCGCTCATTGAAAAGGAACCGGGCCAGCCGCTTTTTGTCGTCCTCGTTCATCCAGCAGGTATAATTCGGATTGTCCCAGCGTCCGTTATGGCGTTCCTTGCGTTGCATGGATTTGACAGCGGCCACCAGCAATTCCTGATTGATGTCCAGCATGGCGCAGATGTCGGCCAAAATGCTCCCGGTCGCTCCTGACTTTTCAAACAGCTCGCCCAGGCGGTATGCCTTGGAGCCATTCAGGGAAGGAATCCATAGGGTAGAGTTGGGAGCCAGCCCCAGCTCTTTTCTTGCGTCCAGACTGTATTTCATATAGTCCGCTTCGGCGTCCAGATAATCGCAGACGATGGAAACCAACTTTTCGACATCATACATGATGATCTCCTCCTATCAATAGCCAGCGGCGCGACCAAACTTAACGGCCTCTTCACCCTCTGCCAACTCCCGGATATACTCGATCTTCCCGTTGGGGAGTTGCCACTGACGGATATAAAGGCGACCTCTGGCCCGTGCCTCTGTTTTATTCTTCACGGTAAAAACCGCTTCGCCCGTGCCGCCGTCATCATCAGTGATACAAACTGCATAGCGTTTCATTCTTTCGACCTCCGTTAATTTACTTTGTCGCTTTGGAACATTGCCCCTTACACTATATTTACAGATGGTTTTTCAATCCTGCTAACCTAACCGGCAAAAAAAATAACGGGCCAGCCACCAGGCCAGCCCGTTTTTATCAGCCGTAAATCACGTCGCCGAAAATCGCATACTGCATAATGCAGTCAGCAGAAATTCCGTCGTACTCGTCGAAGTCGTCCGCGTTATGATCTTCCGCGTACTTTTTCCAGCCGTTCAGAAGTTTTTCCAGCGTCAGCTCGTGGTCTTTGTCGTCCTCACGGTCGTACACGGTCAGCTTGCCGCCGCTTTCCAGAATCTCGGCCAGCACGTCCTCATAGCAGGGCTTCATATCGGCCTTTTCTCTCTCCGCCAGCCGCTGCCGCGCCGCCTCGTAGTCCTTCTCATCGCTGCACAACTCGCCCCAGTAGTCAAAGCCACCGGCCTCGCAGGACAGTACACAGTCCACGATGTTCTCCGTCGTGATCTTCAATTCCTTTTCGATCTTAAATGTGTGTTCCATCTTTCATTCCTCCCGACAAATAACGTGCCGAATTTGCAAAAGCTCCTCAACCGTTCCATCTCTTAAAATCTCGCGGTTTTTGGCCTCGATCTCTTTGGCCTCCGCTTCGGTGATTTTCTTATCGCCCAGGTAGTAGCACTTCAATGGACTTGACCACCTCCCACTATAATTACAGACTGTTCCGATCATTTGCTAACCATTCAGTAAAATTTTCCGAAAAAGAAAAGGCGGGCCAGGTTTTCCCAGCCCGCCGATCTGTTATGCAACCGCGATTTTTCCGCTGTCCTCTTTTTCAATCTTCTCGCTTCCGTAGTAGCCTCTGATCTCGTCCAGCGTCAGAGACTTCTTGCTCCGCTTCTTGTATCCGTCGCGGTGGAAATACCACGCGGATTTGTTGCTGCTCCACCGGAAAGACAGGGCTTTCAGCTCTTCCTTGTGCGGCCTGGTGTCGCCAGTGACCCACACCCAGGAACCGCACACCTCGATCTCGATGCCCTCCATGTGAATCAGCTTTTCGATGATGTCCATGAACTCCGTGGCCGTCTCGGTCGTGGCCGTCCGTGCCGTGTAAAACTCGCCCTCTGCGTTTTTGTGGGTATCTTTCAGCCGGGAGAACAGCGCTTCATACTCAGCGTTAATCTCCTGCATATCCGAAGTTTTGCCGCCCCGGTCAGGATGATTTTGAAAAGCCAGCTTCTTGTATTGCTTTTTCAGGTCTTCCAGCGTCTCAGGATTATTGAACCACTTCATGTTTGTCAGCCTCCGTTATTTTCATTTGATTTCCAGGTATCTACTATAATTACAGAATGAAATTCGTATTTGCTAACCTAATCGGGAAATTATTTTCCCCATCCAGGCTCCCCAGGCCAGACTTCAGCACGCACAGCGCTAAACGGCACAAATATGTTGCGGATGACTAACTCAGGATAATTCACAGACTCCGGGATTACCACTCGACCATCAGGCAAGATCGTTTCCCGGCGACTTCCGCCCAGGTGCTTTATAGCAGCCTCCACAGTGTCATACAAAGCGGAAATAATCAAGCTATTGTGATAAATTACAATGCTCGTTTCCTGTCCGCCAGCGTCCCGCAGCACTCTTACGCCCTCGCCGGTATCGTACTCGATAATATGAAAATTTCCGTCAGCCTCCAAAGAAATATAATATTTTGTCACGGTTAGAACCTCCATTCGTTTTCTGATATATTTACAGACAGAAACGGCGGTTTGCTAACCGCCCGGAAAAATTTTATACCACAAGCATCTGCTCCGCGTATTCGTTGATCTTCTCCTCGCTCATCCATTCCGGCGCGGTGAACGCCTCGCACAAGCGGCGGTAAATCATCCGCATCAGCTTGATCTGCTCGCGCTCGTTGCCTGCCCAGAGATGGCCCGCAAAGCGCCCGCCATTTCCCAGATAATACAGGCAATCCGCTTCCAGCCGTCCCAGCATCCGATACAGGAACTCCGGCGAACTCTGATTGATCTCCTGAATGTCCATTTGCTTTCCTCCGTTCCAAAATAAACATTGCGTCGATTTCCATTATTTGATATAATTACAGAAGGAATTATGGACTTGCTAACCGTTCCAAAAAAAATATTTTTAGGTGATTATATGTGGGTATTTGTCATTCTTGCGGTGATCGTCGCCGGATACCAGGCCATCCAGCACTATAACGCCGTATCCCGTTATGAACACGTCCCGTTTTTCCCGTTCATGTTGAAACATCATCCACTTGTTACCATCGGCGCGGTGATCGCGTTCGGCCTCCTGGTCGCTATGGCCTTTAACTGAAGACAAAAAAGACGGCGGGAAAACTCCCGCCGTTCTCTTTGTCCGTTATCTCTGTTTATCCAGCAGCGCCCGGTATTTCTCCGGCATTCTGTTGTAGCCTCTGACTTTGTGGCCGCTGCTCCACTCGTTGATTGCCACCTCTCGGATGACATAGGTTTTCAGCTTTCCGGCGTCGTCGTATAACAGCACGTCGCCGTGTCCCAGCACGCCCTCACGCATCTGGAGCATCTGCCCGCCTGCGTCCAGGTATTCCGCAATCAGCCTGCCCACGCTGGAAGTCGTGTAAAGTGTTTGTACCTTTGGAGTAGTCCAGGGAAGTTTACTTGCCATGTTCAGCGCCTCCGTAAAGTTTTTTTGTGTCCCTCTGTTATAATTACAGACTGATTTCCGCATTTGCTAACCGTCTTCCACTCTATTTTTCAATCCACCAACGGGGAGCCAGGTAAAATCCCTCCTCAGTTTCCAGACATCCCAATTCACCGGAAAAATCATCATCAAAACCGGGATACAGGAAAAAACGTGATCTATCATCCAGCGTGCAGCGGACTTCACTGCTCAGATACTCAACGGCAGTTACCAAGCGGGTCACGGTTCCATCCGTAATATATACGGGCCGAAGGGACTGCAGCGCCTTTATCATCTGGTCATAGAGAGACAGCGGCGCGGGTTCCTGCTTGCGTTCCGGGAAAGTGACTTTCTGATTCATGGGTCTTCCTCCTTAAATTTCTGTTCCTGTTATAATTACAGACGGATTCCCGCATTTGCTAACCGTAAAATAAAAAGCCGGAGAAAAAAATCCCCGGCTTTTCAGAATGGACGGACTACATCACGCGGGCGATGTCCGTAAACGTCCTTGTAAAAATCGGAATAGAAGGAAAACAGCTCCTCCCACTCATCGCAGCCCATCGGCTCCGTCTCCAGCTTGTTGCGGATTTCCGCCAGCCGTTCCCGCTCCGCCTCTGCCTCCTTCAGCCGTTTAGAATAGCTGTTCAGCTGTCCCGCCACGGCTTCCAGCGTGTCACCGCCCAGCCAGGGAAGGGAAGGGGAATAAACCAGGTAGTATTCCACCTGGTCAAAGCTCGCAGGCGTTCCGCAACCGGAATAGCAAGGCGATACCGTCACCTTGTCACCGTTGCAGGCCATGGTCAACGTGATCTCCCGAAAACCGGCGGCTTCAATCCGTCTCCGTAGCTCTCTTGCGGTTTTTTCAATCGTCATCATTTTGCGTCGCTCCCTTATGTTGTTTTGGATCTCCTGTTATAATTACAGACGGATTCCCGCATTTGCTAACCGTTCCAGAAGAAAAGCGGGCGCTTGGCCCGCGTTTCTCAATCCTTCGCCGCCGTCATGAAGTCGTACAGCTTCGCCTTCAGGCGGATGATCTCGGCCTCCGCAGCATCGGCGCGGCTCTGGGCACGCTCCAGCGCGGTGTGCTCGTCTGATCTCCAGCTGTTCAAAGTCTGCGCCGCCTCTGTCAGCTCCGCAATCCGTGCGTTGCACCTGTCCAGCTCCGCCCGCAGTCCGTCCGCCTCGGACTTGACCGCCTCCAGCTTCTGTTCCGCATTCTGCCAGCGGCCCGCCATACTGAGCGCCCAGTCGTTTTCAATGTTCGATTCCGCGTCTTCCACGCAACCGGCAAAGGCCGTGCCGATATAGCTATCAGCCCCAGCATCCGCCAGGATGTTTCTAATCCGTTCCAGCGCCTCGCGCTCCTGCTGTTTAGTCATCATTTTGTTTCGCTCCTTTACGTCGTTTTGTGTCCCTCTGTTATAATTACAGACGCCGCGCCCGATCTGCTAACCGTTCCGAAAAATTTTCTTGCACGGCCCGGAAAACAGAAAAGCGGGCGGGAGCCGTAGCCCTCGCCCGCCGTCCTACTGTTAGATAAAATACATCTCGCCGTTGATTTCCAGGGCGATGGCCTCTTGTCCCATCTCCCGCTTCAGCTCCTCGCACAGCTCCACCACGCGCCCGACGTGCTCCTGGAGCGCCGCATCCGCAGCGTAGGCGAAAACCACCGTTGTAGCCTCAGCCACCAGCCCAGCCGCCGGAGACATCCAGTAGCCCAGCGCCGGGGTGGAAGTCGCGCCGCCGAAAAGCTCAGAGAGGAGCGCCGCCGTTTTCTTGACCTGTTCGGTATTGTCTGCCGCCTGGTCAACGCCGTTTGTGGCGGGCACGTAAACCGTGATCTTGCTGGACAGTTTCAAGCAATTTTTCAGAACCGCGTTATTGATAGTCATTTTCAAATCCCCTTTACGTTTTTTTCCATTGGGGGCCGGCGTTCCGTTTTGCCGGCCCCGCTATCATTTACAGACTGATTTTCTTTGCTGCTAACCGTTCGGAAAAATTTCTTTTCAGGCAACCCGCAGACTTTCCAGCGCCGCCCGCATTTTCACAATGCGCTTGTGTACGGCAACATTAGAGATACCCACGGCTTTCCCAATCTCGCGCTCCGTCTTGTGCGCGGCTACCATTTCCAGAATCTGCCGCCCGATCTCGTCCAGCCCATCCCGGAACGCGTCCAGGTCTGCCCGGATGATGGCGCTTGTTTCGGTGTTCACCGTAGCATCTCCGCAGCAGGTTTCAAGGAAGCTCGCCGCGTTGCCCTCGCCGTCATTGATTTCCCAGTCATACGCCGCGCCGTGTTTGCTGTCGGCGTAGTACACCGCCGCAATAGAAGCCCGCGCCGCATTGTAGACGACGGACACCAGGCGCATCGGGCGCTTACCCTGAGCGGCCCGCCGTTCATTTGTTGCGGCCAGCTTGTCAAGGTCGGCCAGCTTGTCAAGAACTCGGATACAGGTCTCCGATATGAACTCATCAAAATCATGGGCACGGAAGCAACCGAACGCGGGCACTTCAGAGAACTGCAGGTAATGGTCTTCGGTGGAATAGCCGATCTCATTCTTTGCCGCCTTGCGGATGCAAGCGGTCATCATTCGCATCTTGTCAGCGTCGGCCATGTTCGCCCACTCGCCCGCGATGGCGGCGGCGTTGGTCTCAGCGTTTGCGCCTTCAGCTTCAGCCCAGGCAATCTTCAGACATTCGCCCATCAGGACTTCAGACACCTTGCACCCCATGTCAGCCGCCGCCGCTTTGCGGATGGCCCATGCCCGCGTCATGGTCTCGCTCATGTTGTAAGTCTTTTTCATTGTTTCTGTCTCCTTTACGTTGATTTACTTTGTTGCTATCGGGAAGCGGTGGAGCCTGCCGCCCGGAGAGGATACCCCCGGCCAACGGCCCCAGCGCCCGCCCTCTTTAACTGTCTATATCTTATCATAAAAGATCCCATCTGTCAATCATTTACTTTGTTGCTATATCCAAAAAGTTAGAAAAACAGCCTATTTTACACCAAAACAGGCATATTTACAGCGTAAAAAGCACAGAATACAAGGCACTATTTTCGTCATTATGCTGCATTTCTTATTGAATCTTTGTGCATTTTGCCGATTAGCAAGCCGCTTGGCCTGAGATCGCCGCCCCTGCACAGCGCCAGCCCCAGCGCCCGCACAGACTGCCCCAGTACGGCCAGCAGGGGAGACGGACAACAGACACGGCACGAGAGCGGCCAGCCCTGCCCCATGCCGCAGGAGAGCACGACACGTCCAGCACCACGGCCAGACGGACACGCCGCCCGCCGCCCCTATGCCGTCAGCTTGCCCGCCCAGATCGAACAGACAGAAGAGGGAGAGAGAAGAGCACGAAGGGAGAAAGGGCGAAAAGATGAGGACTTGCGCCCGCTTGCCTGCCGTTTTGCCGTCAAAGTCATATATAGACCGAACCCCGCCCCAAAACGGCCAGCCCAGCACCGCCCCAGGCCAGCAGGCACCCCAGCCCGCACCGGCTGAAGCTCCCAGTCTCCCGACGTACTCCCGCCCGTTTCTATCTCTGTCAATTCTGCTTTTGGAGAGTTTGCAGAACCCCGGCCCGTTTTCGCCCGTCAGCAGACGCACAACGGCACCCCGCCCGCCTGCCTGGACGCCACCGGCACCGGGGGAGCCTTCACATTTTCGCGCCCGCCCCGTTTCTCACGAAACGGCTCAGTACCTCTACTCTATCACGTACACCCCATATCCCCATTTTTCACTCGGGAACAATCTCGATGATTCCCCAATAGTAAATGAATTAAACCCATACCTCCAAAATCACATTTTTAGCCTTACAACCTCGGTTTTTCTGTAAACCCTCTATAATTTACCTCGTTTACAGTCGTATTCTTCTTCGATAGCAACAAAGAAAACTAATATTTTAATTGACTTTAGACCCCAGATATGGTAGAATAAATTAAAGTAAGAGACAACAACTGACGGTCTTTTGCGACAAAGAAAATGAGGTGGACTATGGACACGCAACTTACTCTCTTTGATCAGCCTACGGCTCCTCAGATCAATACCGTATCGCCGACCAGCTGTAAAATCATTCAGTTCCCCGGTACCTCTGCTGTCGAGCCTCCCAAGAAGGTCAACTACCGCAAAGGAGAAGAGCAAACGGTTTTTCCGATCAAGTCTCGTGAGCAGCTTGACGCTATGGCCTCCTGGCTACGGGCTAATGCTGATCCCAAATACCTGCTGGCATTCATCCTGGGAATCAACCTCGGCCTCAGAGCCAACGAGCTTCTGGAACTGAAGTGTTCTGATATTTTCTTCCCTGACGGCAAGATCCGCTACATTGTCGGAGACTACACCGATACCACCGACAAAATCTCAGTCTTTCAGGAGAAGGTAGACAAGCGACGTGGACTCTATCTGAATGAATCCTGTGTCCACGCTATTCAGTGGTACTATGGTAACGATGCCGGCCACTACTCTGATGGATATATCTTCGCTTCCCGTGAAGGTGGTCACATTGAAGTGGACACCCTGCGCAAGAAGTTGAAGGATGCGGCTAAGGCTTGCGGGATCAAGCAGAACATCGGTACCCATACCCTGCGGAAGACTTTCGGATACTTCCACTACCAGAGTAACCACGACATTGTGTTCCTCCAGCGTCTTTTCGGTCACTCCAGCGCTCTCATCACCATGCGCTATATCGGAATCGCAGACGAGGAAGAGAAGAAAGCCTACCACGATGTTTCAATCGACCTGTTAGGGGACATTTGATTTTCTCTGGTGTCCACGCTGCCAGTCGGCAGAAGACTCAAGATACTGGGGGATGGGTAGATGACTAAATCGAAAGTGTCTACCCCGCACCTACCTTTTGGGTTAGGCCGCTACCAACTCTCCGTATATCCGCGAGCGAAGCGAGCGGCCTAACTGCAAAAACTTCCCCTTTGCAAATTGGCTATTTTTGCAACTTTTTAGACTACTTTGAGCGTAGCGATATTACCCCTTCCCCTTCTAAGGGACGATTTTCAAATACCCCGTTTGTTGACGAGCGTTTGAGCATCGAAATTTAGAATTTATCACCTCAAAAGTGATAATTCGATTTTGGGGTTCTGAACTTTTGAACATTTTTGGAGGTTTTACTATGTTCCTGAAGAAGCACTCCCAGCCGGAATGGACGCCGGCTGACCGGCAAAGAGAACGACTGCTGCTGGACTACTTTGCCGCCGAAACAAATCTGGAAGAGAAGGCTAAGGCAGCGATCGTGCGCAAGGGTGTCATTGACCTTTACCCGGACGGCCCCGACAAAGATCGCGCCATCAAGGACTTTGAGGCGGCGCAACACTCTCTGCTCTGTGCGATCGGTACGGTGGATGGGCTGCGAAATGACATGAGGTCTTACATTGCGGCGCACGAGAAGGACTTCGAGGCTACGGCTCGATGGGCAGTCCCGAGTGTCAACATTTCCAGCCATACCATCATCGAAAAGGTCTACCGCGATTTCTTTGCGGCACGGTAATAAGGTACGGTCATGATCGAGATACAAAACACCGGTAGTCTCTTCTATCTTTCTCAAAACGAACATGAGGCTGTGGTCGTCACCACCAACGGCGTGATTCGTAAGAACGGAGATGCCGTACTCGGTAAAGGGCAGGCGCTGGAAGCGAAAAAGCTCGTTCCCGGTTTGGAACATCGGTTAGGTGAGTACCTGCGGCGGTATGGAAACCGCGCATTCTATATGGGTGTCCATAGGGTGGGGGATCGCCTTACATCTCTGGTAACATTTCCTACCAAGCACCACTACCGCGACAATTCTGACCTGGATCTTATTATGAGATCTGCGGTACAGCTAAAAGAGATCGCCGCCAAGTTCCAGCTTTCCAAAATCTACCTTCCGCCTGTTGGCTGTGGTCTGGGCAAGCTGGACTATGAGAAGCAGGTGCGGCTTGTTCTCAATCAGGTATTGGATGACGACCGATTTGTGGTTGTCTTGGGATATAAGGGCCTCTGAGGAGGCACACCCGGACATATGCTCTGTATATATTGATACGAAATGATGGAGGTATAACATGGGAGTAAGTATCAGCGAGTTTAGAGGTGAGTATTATTTTCTGAGTAACTTCTACTCGGCACCAGTTACCTACAACGGAATGTGTTTTGAGAATAACGAGGCGGCGTTTCAAGCGGCTAAATGCCCAGAACGTATGACTGAGTTTTGCCGTCTGAATCCGTCAGAGGCAAAGAGGCTTGGGCGTAGGGTTAAGCTCCGTGGTGACTGGGAAGCGGTCAAAGATACCGTTATGTATGAGATTTGCAAGGCAAAGTTCTCACAGAATCCTGATTTGGCAGACAAGCTTGTTGCGACCAAGGATGCCGAACTCATTGAAGGCAATACTTGGGGCGACCGCATCTGGGGCGTCTGTGATGGCGTTGGAGAAAATCGTCTTGGTAAAATCCTTATGCGGGTCAGAGCAGAAATGTGATGTGAACTATGAAGAAGGCTAACACTTATAAAGGAAAACTCGGCTGGCAGTCTGAGTTTAGCCACAGATATGCTTGCTGGGCGAACAACCACAATGGGTGGGCAAAAGCCAAAAAGTCCAACAAGCGGTTGGCTAAGCGCAGATTGAAGGAGGAGCTACGGAAAGAGCTTGTTTATAGCGCATCGGATAAACAAGTTGGAGAATGAGCGGAAGGAGAATTTATGAATGGAAAAGAGACGCAGGCTGACGCCGGCAGAGCGCCGTGCCGTTTATGACAAGATGGGTGGGCGGTGTGCATACTGTGGCGAGCAGCTAAACTATGAGGATATGCAAGTCGATCACGTTGTTGCGCTGAGGAGTGAGGGCGAAGACGATCTGGCAAATATGCTGCCGGCCTGTCGGAGCTGTAATCACTACAAGCGCGGCAACTCATTGGAGGGCTGGCGGCGAATACTGGAAGCTATGCCGGCTACCTTGGAGCGTGACTGCTATACTTACCGTCAGGCTGTACGGTTTGGTATGGTTAAGCCAACGCCAAAGAAAATTACATTCTACTTTGAAAGGCGGTGCATCTGAATGACCGACATTGAAGTTTTGGAACGGGAAAAACAGTGCGTACAGAGGAAGATGGCAATCAACTGCTCTGACTGCGCCCACTGTGATTTGCTCATGGACGATGCCGTTATTTTAGCAGCGTATGATAAGGCGATCTCCGCCCTTCGTGCCAAAAGGGTGCAAAAAGTAAATGATCTGTACGACGAAGACGGCAAAGAGATTTACGAAGAAAACAGGGAAAGTAGCACCATGTTTACTTTGGATGAAGCAATTCAACATTGCTATGAGATAGTGGAAAAACTGAGAAAAAGCAACCCTTGTGATACCTGCACTACCGAGCATGAACAGCTCGCCCACTGGTTGGAGGAGCTTAAAAAGCTCAGAGTGGAATGCGACGGGCTGCGCTCGAACTGGTATAAGTGTGCGGAGAAAGTGAAAACGCTGCGGGCAGAGCGCGACGCCGCCGTGTCTGATCTTCGTAAGCTCGTTCCCGCCTGGAAGTGGGACGGCGAGAAGGAACAAAGTTCCCACAAGGAAGCGCCCGAATGCGGTTGTGTGGAGTTTGGATAAGGCGGTGGATATATGAAGCATTATGATTTTTTCGGTCGGGAGCTTATGGTCGGCGACCGTGTGGCCTACATTGACTCCAAGTACCAAGAGCTTCGGAACGGTGAGATCTTAAAACTCAATGAAAAGCAGGCAACTATTCGTAATCTGGACGACGACGGCCTATTCGGAGACAAGATGGGATATGGCCGGACGTGCAGAGGCTATGGCTGCATAGTGAAGAAAGTTTGACCTTCAAATAGCAACAAAGTAAATCAATTAGAAAGGAGCGCGTGCAGTGGACGAGCTTAAAGAGTTGACGCGCAGACTGAACGAGTCTGAAGCGACGATCCTGCGTATGAATCAGGAGCGTGCCGCTCTGTTTGAAGAGGTGCAAGCGTATAGAAATGCCGCAAGACTCTATGGAATTGACCCGGCGACAATGCTGACGCTGGCTAAGAGTCAAGTCAAAACCTGCGCCGATAATATCCGCCTCATTGAGAAAATGCAGGAGGTATTTGAGCTGTTCCGGTATGTGCCGGAGAATCTGACGGAGCAGGAGGTTGTATCAGCAATTACCCAATACGATGGCGACGGCTCCAAGCCGTATTGCGATCTGGTGTACTGCGGACTGAGCATAATCCGCAAATATTTGAGGAAAAGGAGCGAGTATGATGAGTGGCGAAAAGGTAATTTGCCGGAGGGTTTCTGATGGCGTGCTCATTAACATTCCCCATACGTTTGATTTGAAGCAGATTGCGGATTCCGGCCAGTGCTTCCGGCTGACCGCACTGCAGGATGGGGGATATGTGGCGATCACCGGCATGAAGCTGGTGAAAATCACACCGGATACCAATGGCGGGTACGTTTTCCACTGCCCCTATGATGAGTTCCGGGATGTATGGATGCCCTATTTTGACCTGTCTGCCGACTATGAAGCATATCAGCAGAAGATGGCCGGAGACCCGTTTTTGCGGGAGGCGATAGCGGCAGGTGGCGGTATTCGTGTCCTGAGACAGGATTTGTGGGAGATGGTAGTGACCTTCATTATCTCTCAGCGGAACAACATCCCGCGTATTCGCAAAGCGGTAGATATTCTCTGCCAAACATTCGGTACGCCGCTGGGGGAGATCGACGACCAGCAGTTCTATTCCTTCCCGACGCCGGCGCAGCTGAGAGGTCAGGATCTGTCACCGGCATCGCTGGGCTATCGTGAAAGCTATGTGAAAGAGATGGCCGAGTATGACGAAGATTTCTGGGTGCAGCTCCAGAAGCAGGATGACGATACGGCCCGGAAGACGCTGATTGCTCTGCGGGGCATTGGCGAGAAGGTTGCGAACTGTGTGATGCTGTTTGGGCTTCACCGTATGGATAGCTACCCCAGGGATGTGTGGATCAACCGCATGATTGATGATGTCTACCATGGCAATTTCGATCCTTCTCAGTACGCCGGATTTGCCGGCTATGTTCAGCAGCTCCAATTCTTCTATTACCGTAAGACGGCGAAGGAGGAAAGCGTGTGATCGTTAAGGTATGTGACACGATTATGGGAGCAGGTAAAACCGAGTCTGCGATCACTTTGATGAATCAAGATAAGGAAAGCCGCTACGTATTTATCACGCCATACCTGGACGAAGTAGAACGAATCAAACGGAGTTGTAGTGGGCGAAAATTCAAAGATCCGCAAAGTAAAGGTAAGGGTAAGTTGGAAAACCTGCATTACCTTCTGTCTATGAGGGATAACATCGCCAGCACTCATGCGCTGTTTGAGTCGTATAACGATGAAACGATTTCGCTGATCCAAGACGGCGGCTATAAGCTCATTTTGGATGAGGTTTTCCAAGCCGTTCAGACAATCCCGATTTCTCCAAAGGATTTGCAAATGCTCAAGCGGGAGATGATCGAGGTTGACTCTGAGTACCGTGTGCGGTGGGTAAATGATGACTACGAGGGCAGATTTGAAGATCTGCGGGATATGTGCATGACCGGCAACGTCATTTTGTATAATGACTGCCTCTTGCTATGGAAGTTCCCGATTGAGGTGTTTCAATCCTTCGATGAGGTGATCATTCTCACCTATATGTTCGATGCCCAAGTGCAGAAATATTACTTCGACATTCATAATATCGAAGTTCAGCGGATCGGAACGGTTTGTGAGAACGGGGTATATCATTTCAGCGATACACCTCACATACCGGATTACGTAGCCGAACTCCCAAAGAAAATTCATATCATCGAGGATGAGAAACTGAATAAGATCGGCGAAATGAGGTCGAGCCTATCTGTTTCTTGGTATAAGAAAGCGCGTGACGTCAAAGGACAGCCGCTTATCAAACAGCTGAGAAACAATTTGACGAACTTGTTCAAGAATATGCTCAATTCTTCATCAGACCGTAACCTGTGGACGGTTTTTAAGGATTACCAAGCTCTCCTGAAAGGCAAAGGATATACCAAGGGTTTCCTTTCCTGCAATGTCCGGGCGACTAACGCATATCGGAACAGGGACTGCTTGGCCTATTGCGTCAACGTGTACTACAACCCTTTGCTGAAAAACTACTTTCAGGAGCAAGGAGTTGAGGTGCGCGAGGATGATTATGCGTTGAGTGAGATGATCCAGTGGGTATGGCGGTCAGCCATTCGTGATGGCAAAGAAATCTGGATCTACATTCCAAGCAGGCGGATGAGGGAACTGTTTCGGAATTGGTTAAACGGCATCTCTCATGGAAACACGACAGACTAATGCGGCGTCAACGATTCATTTGATCATATAGGGAACTTGAAATTTAAGAGAGCTGACGCGGCGGTGTGTAGCGGAAGGAGGCTTACAATGAACACCGCACGAAAAAATTGTATTTGGTATGACCAATGTGGCTCGGAGTGCCAGGGGAAGTGTGATGACTATTCTCCGGCTGATGACGCAGGGGAAAACGAAGTGTTGTTCTATCAGGGCGTTTTGAAAGAGAACGCTCAGGAGTACGAAAAGGTAATTCAGGAATATTCAGACAGGGGGTAATGTGTTTGAACCGTGAAAATCGCAGAGCTTTGAAAAAGAAGCTCAGGGACAAAGGCTCACGCACACTGGCTGCGGATGTCCTGGAAAGCCTCGGAAACGAGATTGACAAAAAGATTCGTGATGGGGATTTGGTCACTTTGAATGTGGATCAAATCATAGCTCGGAAGGATTATCCGCGTATGCAGGGAGAGTACCGTCAATTCGTGGAGTCCAGTCGTGACAAGGTATTTGTTGCGCATCCGCATCGTGAACGACCCGATGGGTTCTCTGCTCTGATCGAGCTGGAGGGCGTAGAGACCTGGTTGTTTTGGTATGGGGATCTGATTCAAGTCGAAAATATTCAAACTGAGGAAGGTGAATAGACCATGGGTAATTCGGTCTATATCGTGTCTGTGGATGCCAAGGATTTGTTTTTGGCGAACTATTCAAGCCCGAACAGTAAGGAATATTCTGTGAAGCTGGCTGGATCAGACCACAACGACCAGTTCAATACAAGACGTTTTGTCAATACTTTGGATTATAGCCTCGACCTGATAAAGCTGAGGGAAGTTTATGAGAAGGTATACCGCCGCATGGACTTCACATTCAGTAAGCGGGGTAAAGAATACTGCCGGCGCGTGATCAATGTCACGTTCAAGTATAGCGTCAAGGAGTTCAATCGCTTCTTTGACAACACCTACATCAAGTATGGCTATCTGCCGCAGGATGTGCAGCTTACCGACAACATTTGTATCAAGGATGGGGAACTGATTGCTGTACGGGTAGGATCTCCCGTCGAAAATCCGGCCTCTCCCCAAGAGCTGGGAGATCTGTTCGTTTTTGATAACGGAATGTATCGGCTCGGGAAAACCATGAAGGTACTTCTTACCGTAGCCCAGCTTCGGAATCGTCTTTATCAGGACGGATTCACGTGCGATGGTATTGTGTTCCGTAGGTTCAAGCGTTCAAGTGGAAGCAGCCGAATTGGAAAGTGCCTGTTCATTGATGAGCAGTTGTATCCAAGAATGCACAAGTGGGAGCTTTGTGGGCTGAAAGTAAAAGAGGGTCAGGAGATTGATCTGGCCGCTCTGGAAGCCTATATCGCCCTTACTCTGAGCAGCATCGTCGGTACTATTCCGCTGCGGCCCGAGAACTTCTTGGTAATCGACGACTATAAGAGCGTGTTCAAAGATCGCGTTGTGGCGACAAGGATTGGCAGCGATAACTGGCTTACTTCAAAGCCGGAAGAGGTTGAGATCGAGAATAGCATTTGGGACGGACAGTCTCTCATTGACAAAAGTGCTATGGGCGAATGGCAGGATTACGGTATGATCCTTCTGCGGAACCGTTTTTTCAAATCGGCCTGCTTTAATACCAATATCCAGAAGTTCTTCGCCGATCGTGGCATTACTGACGTGTCCCAGCTTTCCGGTTTCACGCTGGCGCAGGATATCAGCGATATCAAGGTTATTACTACGCCCAGTAGTATTAAGTACGTGAAGTTTGGCACTCTGGAACAGTGGCTGAGATTGCTGGACGAAGACGGTAACTTTGGCGTCGTCAAGCATGAGAAGCCGACACATTTCTTTGATGGCCGCATGGTGCAGATCCATTACCAGCTCTTGAATACTCTTCAGCTTTCGCAAGATGATGTTGACCAGTTGGTAAAACCGTCGTTGGATTATCTGCGCATGATCCAGACAGATCCTGCGGTGCTGCGGTACCATATCAAATATATGGGCGGGGATGAGGAGATCGACAGCGACGGAATTACGACGACGAACGATGTGGTATATCAGATGTTGGGTGTCACAGATAAGTTTTCTCAAACGAAGCTGTACCACAACTTCAAAACCGACGTATCGAAGTCGTTCAAAAAAGAGTTGGCCCGTGGACACATCCTTGTGGAAGGAAACTATTCAACTCTGCTGGGAAACCCCATCGAAATGCTTTACTCTGCGATTGGGCAATTTGATGGTGAGAGTAAAATCGGAGTAGGCAATATTTTTTGCCAACAGTTTGCTTTTAATCAGACTATTCTCGGATCGCGCAGTCCCCATGTGACGATGGGAAATGTTCTCCTGGCGAGGAATACGGATAACGAGGAGATCCGGCAGTACGTCAATACCACGCGAGAGATCGTGTGTATCAACAGTATCGGCGAGAATATTCTTTTCCGGCTATCCGGTGCAGACTTTGACTCTGATACTATGTTGCTGACGAACAACGCCATCCTTATTCGGGCCGCAGAACGGAACTATCACAAGTTCCTCGTTCCGACCAGCATGGTAGACGCTAAGAAAATCGTGCGTCGTTATACCAAATCAGATCAGTCTGATCTGGATATCAAAACATCGGTCAATAAGATCGGTGAGATCGTAAACCTCTCCCAAGAGCTGAATACGAAGCTGTGGGACGCGCTGAACAGCGGAGCAGATTTTTCCGAGTATGAGGAGCTTTACTGCGAGATCGCCCAGCTGGACGTTTTGAGCAACATCGAGATTGATAAGGCGAAGCGAGAATATGCCGTAGACAGTGTTGCGGAAATCAAACGGTTGAGAAAAAAATATGAGATACGCGACGATGATGGCCGGCAAGTAAAGCCCAACTTTTTCGGGAAGATCGCCCGCATGAAGGGCTATTATGACAGTGTGGGCAAAAACTATCGCTTCCACAATACGACGATGGACTTTTTGCAGCACAGCCTGAACTCTTACCGTACAAGCTATGCTTATACGTCGTTCATCCCGTTTTCTGAACTGTTGGTAAACGACGCTTATCTGCAAAAATCTGTGAGCTATTCACAGGTCGAGCGGATCATGGAGTTTGTCAGAGATATGAGATCTAAGATCCGGGCAGTTTGGGATGGAACAGACGAAAACCTGGATAACTACGGTAAGGCAATCCTGGTACATGAGATTCGGCAGGAGTATATCAACTATATTAAGTCACTGCGGATCAGTCCTCATACTGCATATCGGTTGATGCTCGCCATTGAGGAGCCTCAGAATAAAGATATCTCACGCACCTTGTTTTATACGTTGTTTTCGGCACCTAATCAGTGCTTTTTGGACTTGATTGAGCAGAGTCGGACACCCATTTCAACGTTGACTGAGGTTTCTGACGGCCTGTGGGACGTGGAAATTTATGGGTTCCATTTCCGTAGAGAAACGGCGATGTGCCCAAAAACAATGTCCGATAACTGTTGAATTTTCACAATTTTATACAGATTTTCGGGTTTGTTGGTCGAATAATTCTAAAACCACGTTGGGAACTCCCATTTGTTGTCGGGAGTTCCCAAGTCCTAAATTTGGTGTAATTTTGAGGGAGTACCCTCAAATTTATTAGAAAAGGATGGTTCTCGTGGTTCCTATTAACAAGACAGAGAAAGATCTGCTGGTCAAAGCGTTCCCTCCGCATAAGTATCCCCACTACTACTGTTATCCTCGGACGATGAAGCAGGACTCGAAGAGGGGTCATTATTTCTGCGTCGAATCCCCTGAGCTGCTTGCAAAGCTGAACGAAATTCGTCGTATGAACGTGATCGAGGAGCACAAGTAAATGGCAGTGCGGGAGCAGCGTGAGGTATATTCTCACGCGACGATCGACTGCTCCGATATGACGCTGACGGAGTATGACGTGAATGGTGCTCGGACTTACGATATCAAGGAGATCTTGGAGCGTTGGGCCGGCGTACCAAACATTGAAATTGAAATCAGGCAGAGCACGCTTCTGCCAGCAGAAGAGGGGTGAAGACATTCGTGAATCCAAAGTATGAACGCAGAGAAGGTGAGGATGCATATGAATATGGTCTTCGCCTAATCGAAATCAAAGTCGAACAGAAGCCCGACGATCTGGACTGGGAAGACATCGTTGAAGCAACTGGCATCGAATGCCATCGGGATAGTTTGAGAAAGGCGGCATCTGTAACGCCATACTCCGGCTATGCTGTTGCGCAGTATTTCAAGAAAAAGTATGCCGCTCAGGGTAATCCCGGCCAGGATGATTATATGGGCGAGCTAAACTGCAAAATTGCGGAGATGCGTAAAGAGGCCAAACGCTTCTATGACCAGCGCCGCGAGTTCAATAAGATGGTCGATCGGATGGGTCGTGAGGAAAATCTGGAAGATCGGCTCGTTAAGGCTGCTCAGGATCTGAATGAGTCTTTGCCGCTATCGGTTAATAAGCCGGACGACTTTTGTATGTTCCTTGGCGATGCTGAGGCTGTTCTTGTGTTTGCCGACTGGCATTACGGTATGGTAACGGACAATATCTGGGAGCGGTATGATACTCAGGTATGCCGTTATCGTGTGGAACGGCTGGTTGAGCGAGCAGTTGAGCGTATCAGGCTGAATAAATGCCATAGACTTCATGTCGTGTTGTTGGGCGACGCGGCTCATGGTTCAATACACACCAGTGCGCGTGTTGCCTCTGAGGAGCTGACGTGCGACCAGATCATGCAGGTGTCAGAAATTATGGCACAGGCGATCAGTGTTTTGGCCGATGAGGTTGAGCAGACAGTAGTTCACGCGACCTACGGAAATCATTTGAGAACCGTTCAAAATAAAAACGACAGCATTCATGCAGATAACATGGAGCGGCTGATCCCTTGGTGGCTTGAACAGCGGCTTCGTGATCGCAGTGATATCGTTTTCCCGGAGTCGGAGTATTACGAGTTCTTGTACTTCTCCGTATGCGGGTATAACATTTGTGCCGCCCATGGTGACTTGGACAACGTGAAAAACGCCGGAAAGACGCTGCACACGTTGTTCGCCAAGAAGTATTCCAGCGATATTGACTATGTGGTGTTGGCCGATAAACACCATAAAGAGGAGTTTGAAGAGCTGGGAATCGAGAGTATGATCGCACCCTGCTTGTGCGGTACGGATGATTATGCTAACGGAAAACGGCTCTATTCGACTCCGGCACAGCTGATGATGGTTTTCCGCCCCGGAGTAGGTGCGGATGCCTGCTATCAGATCAAATTGAATTAAGGAGTGGGACAATGGTTAAGGCCGATATCGTGTCCGCTCTGTGCGAGAAAGGCTACTACAAGAATCAGGCCAATGATGTGGTGGACGAAGTGCTCCAAATCATCAGAGACGCGCTGGTTCGCGGGGAGCAGGTACAGCTCAGAGGTTTCGGAACCTTTGAGGTGAAAACCAGAAAAGGCCGCAATAGCAAAAACATCTCCACCGGGGAGATGCGGGTATCGAGCGATAGCAAGGTACCCACGTTCCGAGCCAGTAACAGCCTGAAAGAGGATGTTCGCGCCGGTACAGACTCGCAGCAGTGACACAAAAAATATAAAATAATTTTCTTTGTAGCTATTGACATCCAGAAATGCCTATGGTATCATATGACCATAGCAACAAAGAAAATCAATGAAAACAGCGCCGCCCCTTATTAGGGGGCGGACATATGGGGCCATAGCTCAGCTGGGAGAGCGCCTGCCTTGCAAGCAGGGGGTCGGGAGTTCGATCCTCCCTGGTTCCACCACTATGCTGTATTGGCTAAGTTGGCGTTTGTGCGGTTCAGCTCATTACTTTTACTGCTATCTCAGCCAAAAGCCTATCGGCTGCAGACGAGGTTTTTCGGACGTACAGCTATTACGGCAGATGCGTCTGCCGTAATATCGGGATATAGCTCAGTTGGTAGAGCACACGATTGATAATCGTGAGGTCAAAAGTTCGATCCTTTTTGTCCCGACCAGTCCCATTCGCCACAGGAATGGTATTTTGACCGAATGCCGATGACAAGGCGGGAGATACGGCTGTGGCACATATCTTTCTCTATGAACTGCAAGACTTCCCCTTCCGCACGCCGATAAGATTCGCCGTCTGGAATATGCAGGGATTGGGGAACGTGGTCGGGCAGCGCCTACGCCCGAACCGGTACACCTTGACAATTTCATATGGGGCCGTAATGGGTTCGACGGGGTTCTGAGAGAGTAAGACTCGCAGGTAGAAGACCGCCTCAAGGCTTAAACAAAAATGAAATGACAACGATACGACTGTTGTAATGATCCATCCCGCTTTTTCCGCTGCTCTTGCAGCAAAGGGAATTGCCGCCTGATGACGGCTGGATTCCAAAACGATGTACCCACTGACCGGGTAAACATCTGAGGTCGAAGATTCGGTCAGAGTATTGCAGTTTTCCTTGTCACTGTGAAAAGAAACAAGGTGGTGGAGGTGCATCTAACCGGTGTGCCCTGGGCGCGGAGTGACAACTGCTGATCCGCCCGTCTCAGTTTGAGGCGAATTGATAAAGTGTTGTCTATTGCGTAAGACTGTTTTATTCATGTAGGGATTTCGGACAGGGGTTCGATTCCCCTCGGCTCCACCATATATAGAGGATGTAGTGATAACGGTAGCACGCCTGCCCAGGGAGCAGGAAGAACGGTTCGAGTCCGGCATCTTCTACCATTTTTGGGGCACGTACAGCAACTTTCAAAAACTTTTTATGGGAAAAAGAACAACCGTGTTCCGTATTTTGAGACGCTAACAGCAATTTTGAAAACAATTCTACTTGAAATAGAAAAATCATCGCCTTTAACTAAGCATATGCCGAACAAATGTGGTGTCGTTAAGAATGCGTCTCGTAGATCTATATTGGCCCGTAGCTCAGATGGTAGAGCGTCTGACTGTTAATCAGATGGTCGCAGGTTCGAGTCCTGCCGGGTCAGCCATATTGCGGGGTGTAGCAGTGGTAGCTTACCAGCCTCATAAGCTGGTGGTCGCAGGTTCGAGTCCTGCCCCCGCAACCATGCCCGTCCCACGAACAGAGCGGAGACTGTAAACTGAATGGGAAATAGAAACCTTCACATCTGGCAGTGATGACTTTTACAAGGTTTTGGGAGTAAAACCGGCGCAATCCGGCAGGCGAAGTACGAGCCGGCACCATGGCTTACGGTGTGAGTAAGCCGATCTGTCCGGTTAGCTCAGCTGGGAGAGCATTTGCCCTACAAGCAAAGGGTCGGCGGTTCGATCCCGTCACTGGACACCATATGCGGGTGTAGCACAACGGCCAGGGCACCGGCCTTCCAAGCCGGGGATGCGGGTTCGATCCCCGTCACTCGCTCCATATGCCGGAGTGGTGGAATCGGCAGACGCGGAGGACTCAAAATCCTCTGGTAGCGATACCGTGTGGGTTCAAGTCCCACCTTCGGCACCAAGGCGTATCTGCATTAAATCACAGCCCCGCACCATTTTTTTCGGTTTTGATGGTCGCTCGACCCAGTGCCAGCACTGGGATGAGAGGGTTGCAATCACGAAGTACAAGTGATGTGAGCCACGCAAACCGTATATGGCAGTATGACTGGAGATGGCTCCAGCACGACCTCATACGTCGTAAGACGCAGGTTCGAGTCCTGCTACTGCCACCACAGCTCTCCCATTTTGGGCGAAACGATATTATAAATAGCGGTGGCCTTATGAGTGGGGCGTTAATCAATGGGGCTGACATCCATTACCGCTGAAGTCAGCTTATGATACCGTAGCCAAGTGGCAAGGCTCTGGGCTGCAACCCCAGGATCATAGGTTCAAATCCTATCGGTATCTCCATATAGGGGTGTAGCCAAGTGGTAAGGCAAGGGACTTTGACTCCTTCACTCGCTGGTTCGAGTCCAGCCATCCCTGCCAAAAAAATACGGTGGCGGAATAAGTAGACGCTAAAGTGTGGCTTCTTATAGGTTGGTTGGTGAACGGATAATGTAAACCGTAAAAAAGTAACTCCGAGTCAGCTGCGATTGATCGCCAGTTCTACGCAACATGAAAGGCCGAGGGTAATCACGAAGGAATAACCTAAAACTCCAACTATGTAAGGTGTAAATCCTTACCCGTATTATATATGCTCCCATCCTCTAACTGGAATAGGAGGCCGGCCTCTCAAGTCGGCAATACGAGTTCGAGTCTCGTTGGGAGTACCAGAGGTGGATCTGTGAAGGGGCTTGTGCGCACAAGTTGTTATAACAGAAAGAGCAGTCTCATGAACTGCTTGCCGCAATAAGGCTTCCAACTGGAAGCGCCTTGCCATAATTTATAAAGCAGGTGCAATCATGCCGAAGAAAGATTCGGGCGTAACGAAAGAAAAAACATCAAAAATCGTTAAAAAGATTTCCGCCTCTGAGTGCGGTACCGGTGTGCTGTGTACAACGAGGTCGGGCAAGCAGTACCAGATCAGCCAAAATCCAGAAAAGAAGAAGCATACGCTATGGCGTATTGTGGATGGCGGATATGAGAAAATTGCGACTGAGGATTCGCCCTATGATCTATACCCTTTAATTGATTGGGACAAATAAATCCAAATATGCTGCTATGGTGGAATAGGCAGACGCGCCAGCTTGAGGTGCTGGTGGGAGAAATCCCGTATGGGTTCGAGTCCCATTAGCAGTACCAACATGGTGCGTTGGACGAATTGGTAGAGTCACCACCCTTTCAAGGTGGAATTTCCGGGTTCGATCCCCGGACGCATCACCAATGCAACCTAAATTGGTTGCAAAATAAAAATGCAACCATAAATGGTTGCTGTATATGGCGTGTTAGCTCAGAAGAGTAGAGCACCGGCCTGTCACGTCGGAGGTCACGGGTTCAAGTCCCGTACACGTCGCCATTTTTATAGGGGTTTGGTGTAATTGGTAGCACTCCGGTCTCCAAAACCGATGTAGGTGAGGGTTCAAGTCCTTCAACCCCTGCCATGCTGACATAGCTCTAATGGTAGAGCGGTTGCTTCGTAAGTAATAGGTTCAGAGTTCGAGTCTCTGTGTCAGCTCCATATGCTGGTGTAGCTCAGTCGGTAGAGTGGCTGATTTGTAATCAGTAGGTCGGGGGTTCAAGTCCGTCCACCAGCTCCATATGCGGGTATAGCTCAGTTGGTAGAGCAGCTGACTCTTAATCAGAAGGTCGTGGGTTCAACCCTCTCTACCCGCACCAATATAAGAATAGTAAATATAGGGGAGCGCCAGAGTTGGAGAGCTGGGGCGGTCTGTAAAACCGTTGCTTTCGAGCTGAGTGGGTTCGACTCCCACCTCCCCTACCATACAAATATTTGTTGCTACCCGATATGCAACTGAAATAAGGTCGGGTTCAAATTGACGAGTGGGTGATTCAATGAAGTTCCCGTTTGGATCTTTAATGTATTATGTGTCCCCGGTGAATGGAGCAAAAACACTTTGCCTATACATTCGAGACGATCATGGAAAGGCTGTTGTGTTCTTTGAGCACGCAGAATGGGCAGCTCGGGTTGGGTACGATCAGCTTGAAAAAATAATGTGTGCCTAAATTTTACAAGTGGCGGAATTGACCCCAGTAGGTGCGGGGAGCAGTCTTGAAAACTGTTGGTCGTGATGAGCGGCTTGTGGGTTCGAGTCCTACTTCCGCCGCCAACGGGATGTGTTGATATTTACTGCTTTCTAACGACCCCAAGACAAACGGTACGAAAGCGGCGCGGTTCCAGCGATAGGGGACGGTGGACTTTGCTACGCTGTCCTGTGCAATGCCGATAAACAAAAATGCGTAGCGCTATGGGATGATAGCTCAGTTGGAAGAGCGGCAGGTTGAAGCCCTGCGCGTCGGAGGTTCGATTCCTTCTCATCCCACCAGTCCGTAAGGATACTACCTATGATGACGTGTGACGGCTCTGACACGTCGGTAAAATAAAAATTGGCCGTGTGCAGGTAGATTGGGGTCGCTCCCTCCGGTGAAAGTCCGGCGCAGGCAAAACGCGATAGACCAACCTAAACGCTGTAAGCAAAGCGGCAAGCCGATCAGGAGCGCGGCGGGCTGGCATACCCCAACGGGACTTCGTGAGCCTGGGAAAGTATGCCCCTCTAATGGTAGTCAGCAATGGAGGATAAATAAGTGTAGTAACCGTGCAAATCGGAATTATTGCCTGATTAAGATAACATATCACGGCTGTGAATGGCGGTCGGAATCCAAGGTAAAGGTGTGTGGTGAGGCCGGGAGTGGAGTCACTTCATACAACATATGCGCCTGTAGCTCAGTTGGGAGAGCAGCGCACTTTTAATGCGTGGGTCGGGGGTTCAAATCCCTTCAGGCGCACCAGAAGAAATAATAACGATTGAGAAAACCTCGGAGTCTTTGGACTTCCGAGGTTTTGTCATATAGAAAGGAGGTCGCGGACGTGGCGGCAAAGAAACAGCTGATGAAACCGGCTACACAAAAGGTAGTGAAAGATGCGAAGCCTACCGAAGTTGAGCCGCGTGTAATCAGCGATGAAGAATATCGCTGTACCTGCTGCGGCCACAAGTACAAAAAACAGGAGACTAATTTTGGCCGTTCAAAGTCCCCTATTTATAAGGGCAACAACGGCTTTGTCTCTATCTGTAAGAACTGTGTTGCAGAGCTTTACGAACAGTACGTAAAGTTCTATGACGGAGACGAAGATGCGGCGGCAGAGCGGATTTGCCAGATCACGGATATGTACTTTGATTTGGATATCTGGGCGTCGTCACGAAAGATCAGTGAGAGCCGCAATGGAAAGAGTCGCAATCGGATCAGTACCTATATTTCCAGACTGAATTTGAGCCAGGTAGACGGAGCAACGACCTACTCTGATACATTGGTGCGGCGCTGGGAGGCCAATGTGGAAAACGCACCTACGGTGGAGGATGTGGCAAAAAATGACGACATCCAGACGCCCGAGGAGGTTGTGCGCCGGTTTGGTGTCGGTTTTGATGCTGGCGACTACGATTCTATGCAGTATGAGTATCAGGATTGGGTAAAGCGATACGGCGAACCGATGGATAAGCGGCAGGAGGAGCTGTATGTTTCAATTTGTTTCATGAAGCTCAACCTGCGAAAGCTACTCCAGAAGGGAGACTCCAACATTGGTACGGCTGCGAATAGCTACAAGTCGCAGATTGACGCAGCTACTACTGAGATCGAAGACCGGAAGAAAAAGGCTGAGGCTGAAAAGCAGCTGAGTCCTTTGGGAGAAATGATTCGAGATATCGAGGAGTTTTGTCCGGCTGAATATTACAAGGACAAGAAGCTGTATGCGGACTTCGATCATTTGAAGGAGTATATTGAGCGGTTCATGACCAGACCTCTTCGCAATCTATTGACCGGCTCTAAGGAACTGGACAAGGAATTTAGCCTGTCTGATTCGGAGGAGTGAGTTATGGATTACGAAGCGTTGATGGATGAGCGGCAAAAACACGTCCATGAACATTTCTCACCCAATAGCAAATTGAACGACCCTGAGTTTGTCAAAAAGCTATTGGATTGGATAACGTTTTGGCGAAGGAACCCCAGCCGCTTTGTGCAGCGGTATTTCGGAATTACTCTGTATCTCTATCAGCACATCATTTTGTACCTGATGGATATTTTTCCGAGTATCTGCATTGTGGCCGCTCGTAGTGCGGCAAAGTCATTTATCATTGCGGTCTATGCCTGTAAAGAAGCAATTTTGCGGCCTGGATCATTGATCGTCGTAGCTTCGGCGACAAAAAAGCAGGCGAGATTGATCGTATCAGAAAAAATCGCCAAAGAGATTTTGCCAAGATCTCCGTTGCTTCAACAGGAGATTAAGACCATCAAGGACAACCAGAACGATATCGAAGTGAAGTTTAATAACGGAAGCTCTATTGTTGTATTGGTTGCCAATGAGAATGTGCGTGGATACCGTGCTACGGTCTTCATTTATGAAGAGTTCCGTATGATTGTGAAAAGCATTATCGACACGGTTCTTTCTCCTACGCTGTTCCAGCGGCAGATTCCGTTCAGAATCAAGTACCCCGACGAGTACAAAGAACTGAAAGAGGAACCGAAAGAAATCTATATCAGCTCTGCATGGTACAAATCTCACTGGATGTGGGACTACATGAAGCTCGTGACCCGCGATATGTTGGGCAAGGGCAAATCTGTTCTGATTGGTATGGATTACAGTATCGCTTTGAAGCACGAGATTAAAACCCGTGACTTCTTGGTGAAGGAGCGAAAGAAGCTGGATAGGGTCGCCTGGACGATTGAGTATGAAAATCAGATGGTGGCCGAGAATGCTCATGCGTACTTCACCTACGATATGCTGAACAAGAACCGCGTGTTGAAACGTCCGTTTTATCCAAGGAAGAACGAGGACGTACTGTCAAAGGTCAAGGCAAAGCACACAATTCCCAAACAGGCAGGAGAAATCCGTATTATCGCGTGCGATATTGCCCCGGAGGGCGGTACCGGCAACGATAACTCGGTATTTACTTGCATTCGTGCTCTCCCTGAGAGCAAGGAGTATAAGGTCTCAGATACCAGCGGAGATCATATTGAGGTCAAGCAGGGATATCGTCGGCAGGTAGTCTATATGGAGCCGCAGGCAGAATTTGAAACGACAAAACAAGCCATTCGCATTAAGCAGCTGTTCGCTGACTTTGAGGCGGATTATTGCGTTTTGGATACACGAAACGCGGGTGTCGCTATTTACGACGCTTTGGCTAAAGTGCTTTATGACGTAGATCGGAACGTAGAATACGAACCTTGGACGTGTATGAACGATGATAAGCTGAAAGCTCGTATCGTAATTGCAGGCCAGAAAGAGGCGGTATTCTCGGTTAAGGCGTCCTTGGAGCTGAACAGCAAAATTGCTGTCTCTATGCGGGATAGTTTGAATAACCGGATGATCGAACTCATGGTAAGCAACCAAGAGGGCGTTGAAGAATTGCAGCGCTTGTATCCTGAGTATGTCTCTGCCGATGTAGATACCCAACTTTTCTATGAGCGTCCTTTCCTTGAGACAGTGGCGTTGATCAATGAGATGATTGGGTTGGAGTATACTGTGCAGAACCAGACCAACCTCATTAAGATTGAGGAACGCCCAGGTGCGCGGAAAGACCGGTATACATCAGTATCTTATGGCAACTATT
The DNA here is from genome assembly GCF_900626145.1 of Intestinimonas timonensis. Taxonomy (GTDB): domain Bacteria; phylum Bacillota; class Clostridia; order Oscillospirales; family Oscillospiraceae; genus Intestinimonas; species Intestinimonas aquisgranensis. Next base: position 499,641 of record NZ_LR130817.1, read on the forward strand.
TCGTTTCACTTTTGGAGGCGGATCTTTTCTCGGATAGCTCCGGGTATGAATACGTAACACTTTGTAATTAAAGGAGGTGAAGACAAGTGGCAGGAAAATCATTCTTTGGTCGGATTATGGGCCGGAATCAATCTGAAACGCAGACCGCAGTACCTATGTCGCAAGTAAACAGTGCGCCGCAGGACGACAAGACCTATGAGTTCAACACGCGTTTGGGTTCGTCTTATTTGAACGTGGTCAACTACGGTACGAAATGTACGGCACCGTATTCCACGGAAGAAATCACGCGAATGGCGAGAGATCCTATGCAGTACATCTCTGAATTGCGTCAATGGGCGAAGTGGGCGTATTACTCAAACGGCACGGTGACGACAGCTATTGATAGCCTGGTTAGTCTTCACTCCCTTGATTATGTGGTAGTTGTTAAGCCCAAGAAAGCGGGAGGCTCCCGTAAAGGGTATCGTGCCAGCATGGACAAGATGACCAGCGTGCTCCGGTCGATGCGCTACAAGGAGGTTATTCGTGACGGTCTATTCCACGATGCCAATGAGGGTATGTACGTGGGGTACATGGAGACGAGAACAGTACCAGTAGACGATCGGCTTGCGCTGACTGATCTTGATATCCAAGGCATCACCGAGATTAACTCAGCCGGCGTCAACTGTGTTGTTATTTCTTTGCCGGTAGAATATACAAGAATCATTGGCCGCAGGAACAACTGCTACGAAGTAGCGTTTGACCTGCGGTATTTTAGCGCCATGACAGAGGGAGATCGTAAGCGTAAGCTGCAAGGCTTCCCTCGTCAGATTCAAGAAGGATGGCGCAGATATTCCAATGGAGAGTTCCCGGATGGTGCGTGCTGGCAGAGACTGGACTGGCGCAAGACGATTGTAACCAAGATCAAGAGCGGACAGAACGATCCGTACGGTGTGCCTTTTGCAGTAGCCGCGTTGGACGATATCGACTACGCCAAATACTTCATCAATACGAAGCGGCGTGTGTTGGATACGGTCAATAACCAGATTTACTATGAGACTTTCCCCGAGGGAAAGGACAAGGGTACATCTGCTCTGTCTCAGTCACAGCAAGAAAACCAGCATAACACAGTCAAGCAAGCGCTGACGCAACGCAGCAACACAAACGGTGTATCATTCTTCTCTTTGGCTTCTGGCACAAAGATGGATCGGCTTCCGGTTGATCTCTCCCTTTTGAATGAGGAAAACGAAAATGCCATCAAAGAGGATGTGAATGAGGACATCGGCGTGGCTGCTGCTGCTCTGAGTGGCAGTTCTACGGGTAACTATGCCACGGCCACACTGAATATGGAAATCGTTGCGAATAACGTATTCACGTGGATTGAGGCTTTGGTGGAAGAGCTGAACAAGTGCTTGAATTACAACGTAATCAGGGACGGCAGCTACCGGGTGGAGTTCCGGGTGCTTCCCATTACTTTTGTCAATCGAGAAAAACAGGTGAAGTTTTTCTCTGACCTGTATGCCCGTGGAAAGGGCAGCTTGATGGCATGGATTGCCTCTACAGGGTTTGACGTGGATGACTACCTCTCTCTTATGGATCTTGAGTTGGATGAAGACTTTGAGAATAAGTACCCTGTGCATAAGACCTCGTTTACTGTTACCGGTAAGGATGCGCCTGACGGTGATGTGGACAAGAGCACCGGTGGCGATCCTCCGGTCAATTCAAGCACAGAGTCTACAAAGGCTAATAATGCTAACGCAAGCCCCTCTCCGTCAGGATAAGGAGGTGAGAGTATGTCTGAGAGAGCTTTTGCCCCTATCTATGAGATCTCCAGTGAAAATAAGATTGCCGGCAGACGACCTATCAAGGTTGTATTGCATGAGATCTTCCCTGATAACACTCGTTGGCAGGAAAACGGAATCTCGTGGAAAGAGGAATATGTTCAAGCTAACCTCCACTCCGTTGTCGGAATGTCGATTGTAGCGGAATTTTTGACCGAAGATCGGGACGTTCCATACAACCACGGTATGACGGATGTACGGGAGGAGGATAAGTTGCCTTTGTTTGAAGACGCCACTATGGTTGGACACTTCGACAAGGCGTATGTGGATGACGTAGAAATCGGAGGCGTTACTAAACGCTGCTTGGTAGCAGAAGGAACGCTGGATGAAATGCGTTATCCCAAGTTTGTTGCTTGGCTCCGCGAAAATATGGCGGACTCTGTTGTTAAGGGTTCCGTGGAAATTGTGGGTAAGCCCGAGCACGATGGATACATTATTTACTCCGGCGGTTGGAAAGAGGAAGGTCGTGTTCCGCAGTATTACGATTACAGCGGATATGCGATTCTCAGTGTTAAACCGGCTGATGAAGCCGCCATCGTAATGGAGCTAAATAATAAAAAACTGGACAAGGAGGATGGAACAATGGACGAGAAGACCAAGAACGAGTTGATGGCGGCTGTGACTGGTGCTGTCTCTGAGGTCAACTCCAAGTGGGAGGAGTATTGGGCCAAAGTTGACACGCTTCTGGCTGAGATTAGCCAGCTGAAAGCTGACATCGCACAGAAGGAAGCTGATATCAAGCAGCTTCAGGCGGATTACGACAAGGAAGCCGCCGCGAAGGAAGCGGCAGAGGCCGGACTGACTGAGGCTAACGCCGCGAAGGAAGCGGCAGAGGCCAGCCTCGTTGAGGCTAATGCCAAAATCACCGAAATGCAGAACGCCGCTGCCGTGGCAGAACTGAATGCTGCACTGGCCCCCTACACCGAGGAGCAACGTGCAGTTGCCAAGGAAGATATCGACGCTTTCAATTCCAATCCCGGCAGCGTAGAGATCAACAGCATCGTTGGCAAAATCTGCACCGCTATGGTGCAGGCGGCTCGTGAGAGTCAAATCGCAGAAACCAATGCCGCCAGCCAGATTGACGTATTTGGCATGACGGATGACGCCGGCAAGAAGGAGAACACCGATCCCGCCGACGTGGACGTATTTTAAGAAAGGGATGAAAAACAATGAAGGCTAAGACGATTGGTTACTACAAGAACGTGCAGAACGTTGGCGACGTTAATGCCGCCGTCGATCTGAAGGTCGGCATGGGTGTGGTGCTGAATCGCGCCGCTCGTACTGCCAACCTGCCCGCCTCTGAGGAGGAGGCTAAGGCTTGCTTCCGCATCGTGAGCAATATCAACGACAAGCCCGAAATGCGTAATTTCGAGGAGACGTTGACGGTCAAGGCCGGCGAGAAGGTACGCGCCGACGACCTGACCACTGTGGCAAATCTGGAGATGGAGTTTGCCAGCTATGAGATCAGCACCGACTATGCCGGCATCTCTGTTGGCGATAAGCTGGTCTTTGGTACGGATGGCCTGCTCGCTAAGAGCACCGACGTAACCGGTTACAAGGTGTACTTCGAGGTTACGAAGAAGACCGCATACATGGGCAAGGGCGTCCTCGTCGTTGTCCGCGTGCAGTAAGAAGAGAAAGAGAGGGATAAACGATGAGCACGATTTATGAAATCAACATGAGCAACGCTCAGACTGATGTGAATACTGGTCGTGTCAAGCAGAACTCCAAGATCGTGGAGGTATTTTCTGCTCTGAGCGCCGGTAAGCGCCCCGAGGTTGACGACAAGACTCTGGACAAGAGCGTGGCAACCATCAAAGAGCTGTCCAGCAAGGCTATCGACGGCGATAACGCCGCCCGTAGCGAAATCAACTCCATCATCCGGTTCTCTATTGAGCCGAAGCTGTTGGAGGTTGTTCGCCTGTTCGACTTCATGGGCACATATCGCCGGATCGGTTACAACGAGGCTCCCATGATGAAGACCTACGGATACGAGAGCATCGATTCTCGATTCCAGGCATCCAGCAGCGACGTACCCTTCGCCGCTGTGAATTGGCGTGAGTATCCGATCGGCACCCAGACCATCTCTGCTGGTTTTGCTGTTGACTACCGCGAGCTTCAGAACGGTAACTTCGACGGCAATATCCGTGAGGGTATGAACCAAGTGCAGATTGATATGCAGAACAAGATGACCTACTACGTCATGACCGTTCTGTACAACGCCCTGAAAAACGCCAAGGGTGTGAAGCACTTCGCTGAGGACAACGGCATCACCAAGACCGCTGTTGACAATATGCTCAAGTCCATGCGTCGCTATGGTAAGGTCAACATTGCCGGCGATTACAGCGTAGTGTCTCAGTTCAACGACTTCGCTGGCTTCAAGCAGTTCTCCGCCGATGAGATCCGCTACGCCAACAACATTGTTGCCGAGGAAATCCGCCAGACTGGTCTGGTAAGTATGTACAACGGTGCTTTCGTAACCGAGCTGCCCAACGCGATCAACTGGACTCAGTTGAACAAGGACGGCACCGATTATGACCTGTATATGCCCCAGGGTCTGCTGTTCTTCCTGCCTCGTGGTTCTGTGTCTCCTCTGCAGGTCTTCCTGCGTGGCGGACTGACCACCATGACTGGCGACGACATCGTAACCCGTCAGCACCTGACCCGCTTCGATATGGAGTTCGGCGCAGGCGTTGCCGAGGGCATGGAAGATCAGATCGGTCTGATCTCCGATACGAACTTTGATGCTCCCACTTTTTAAGTGAGAGGTCTTTTTTTTATGCCTGAATGACGGCACAAACGGGGAGGGGCGCAAACCCCTCCCCTAATTTCAATCAAAGGGGAATCGTTATGAAAACGAATAATGTTCTGGTAAACAACCTTTGCTCCTGGCCTCTGGGCTTTCGGCGTTTGGCGGGGCAGGGCGATATCGCAATTCCGGGCAAAGCTCGGAATTTCCCCCTCCTCTCCGAAGAGGAGGTTCTGGCTCAGATCCAAACCGGCAACGTGATGTTTACCGGCACTGATGGTATGGGCAATCATGCCCGTATTCAGATCGTGGACGAGGCAAAGCGTAAGGAGCTGTTCGGCCTGGGCGACGCCGAAGTTTCCACTCCTATCCTCTTGAATGAGGAAAGCGTTAAGGAACTGTTGGCTATTCGCTCCAAAGCCAAGTTCAACGAGCAGCTGGAAGCTATGGTGAAAACCGACGCCGAAAAGAGAATGCTCGTGGAGCTGGCGTTTAGTGCGGGCGCTGAGGACGCGGAGTCCTGGAAGGTGGACGCTCTGCGCAAGCTGGCTGAGACTGCCAAGGTCTAACCGATGAAAGGAAAAGGTGTGGATTATGGCGGACGAAAAGAAAACGACCTTTGCGGACGTTGAGCAAAAATTCCACTCCATGCCTTTGACTAAATATGAGATCCCGGAGGCATTGGAAGCAGAATGGCTATCCACAGCGGTAGCAGATTTTGAACTGAATTTGGGCTGTGACCTCGGGTATAACGAGGAGACACGCGAGTTTTCTGGCAAGTTGAAAAGTATTGCCGTTCGTACTCTCGCCCAGATGATGTATGTGTCTTACCTGCAAAGGGAACTGAGCAGGGTAATGGCGCTGAACGGGATCTATGGAAAGGATGTTCAGCTAACCGGCCAAGATGCGACCAAACGTGTAACAAAACAGGAACTTGACGACCAGATCGCCAAGGTTGAAGTTTTGCTTCATCGTCAGAAAGATCCTGCGTATGGATAAGGGGGTAGCAATATGTCAGAAGAATCCAAAAGCTGGTATCGAATGACACGCCCTCTTTTCAACAGCGGGTTTGAGGATGATGAGTTTTGGGCATACGGCCAAGATGGTTTTCAGGAAGTGCTCGATTCCTTTATCGGGTCTGATATTTTGATCTACGATAAGGCGATTGGAACTGAGCCGCAGCAGGTAAGAGCTATTGTCCAACAGAAAACCAGCGATGTGTATAACAGCACAACGGTTAGACAGATTCTTTGCAATATCGGTATCTTGAGATGTGGGCAGTACGTGAAACACGACGGGGCGTTTTGGCTGGTGAGTTCGCTGCCGGATAACAACCGCATTTATGAAAAGGCGGTACTCTGGAAGTGCAAATACTCTATCCGATTCGTCTCCCCTTTGACAGGTGAGATTGTAGAATACCCCGTATATAGCACAAACAGCACACAGTATGGCACTGGTGAGGCGGGTAAAACGCAGATGACGGTTGGTGAAGACCAGCACCTGATCTATCTGCCATACAATGAAGAAACGATTATGTTGGACGCTCAGACCCGGCTCTTGATGGACAAGAACAAGGTCGATCCAACAGCCTATCGTATCACCAGAGTTGATCCGATCTCGTATGCAGTGGGCGACGAACGTGCAGAGGATGGCTTGATTCAATGGGCCGTACTGGAAGACCAATTCAATGCCGCTACCGATAACGCCGAGTTGATGGTGGCGGATTACTATACTTCTGTTCCCGGTGGGACAGAGGAAACCTCGGGAGCAAGCGTCCATATCACATTGACAGACCTGGACGGCGATTTCAAGATCGCAGGCGGAGAGACAAAACAAATCCGTGTCCAAGTCTTGGATGAGAGTGGCGTTCCTATTGATCCACTCCAATATCGTTTGGAGTATGACTTTGCTGGCGCGGCCAGCATTGTCGATGAGATGAACGGCGTTATCACGCTGCGGGCGTCGGATGATCCCGTATTTGTGGGAACACAAATTGAGATCAAGGCAATCCACGACGCCTCCGGCAGTGAGGCCGTTATGAAAATCCAAATTGTGAACTGGTAAGGAGGTGATGAGGGTGCCGCATTTTGATTCGATGATTCAACAGAAGATCTTGCTGAAACGAAAGCTGCTGCAAAATCAGGCGGTGGTCAATTTGCTCTGTAACGTAGGGAACAACGTGGCGGAGTTTGAGGATTTCAAAACGGGTAGTAAAAGCCCTGCGGAACCCCTCATCAAAACCCACTTTTATGTCCCTGGTACACAAACAGATGACAAAAACTTTATCACGATGCGTAGTCGTGTGGTCTATACCGACTCGAATGTGATTAAGGAGACAGGGATTACTGTCTATATTATCTGTAACGAGCACCAGATTGACTTGCTGCAGGGTTCCAGAGCGGATCTGCTGGCAGATGAGGTGGATCGCATTTTGAACAACGGGGACAAGCCCCTGTTCGGACTGGGTGGGATCAAGCTCAGTACGGCGGATGAGCTTCAGTTCAACGAAGGATACTCCGGGTGGTCAATCCCGTACGTTACCCACGAGATGAATAGGGAGGCTGGTATCATTGATTGATCAGCTGAAATTGTTTCGTGGAGAGGGATACAAGATCAACGATAAAATCTTGATCAGGCAACCCACCTTGGAGGAAATCGTAGATTTTGGCGAGCAGCGGTATTTCGGACTGGTACGCACTATTTGTTCGACACCCGCTGATCGAAAAGTTGAAATCTGGGACAAACTTCATGTCTTCTGGGAGAAGATAGACGAATACGACCTTTTCATATCCCTTTTTCAGACGCTTCAAAAATCTGAGGTGTCTATCCTTTTTGGGGATATGGACTTCACGACCTTTAAGCTCGGTACACAAACAGGTCTCCCAGACCTTGTACTGAAGAATAAAGATCAAGTGGTGATCGACCGAGCTATTCATAAGCTCATGACTGACTATCTCCGTCAAATCCATAAGCTGAAAAAGAATGTGGATACGGGATTTAATGACGCCACGAGAAAAATCATGATTGAGGATGACAGGGATGAAATGGCACTGCAAATGCAGAAGCCTTTTCAATCATTACTGCTACCTCTTATCTCTTCTTTGACAAACTGCCCAGAATTTAAGTACCGATGGGATGACGTATGGACGTTGCCCATCGGTGTTTTTATGGACAGCGTAGAGCGTGTTCAGAAGCATAAGAGCTACAACTTCGTAATGCAGGGCATTTACAGCGGTTGTGTGGATATGAAGAAGCTCGACAAAAAGGAACTGCATTGGATGGGGGATCTGAAATGATCCCGAAAAAATACAGAAAGGACGATGAATACCATGTTTAACGCAACTCAATTTGTCATCGACAAGGTACGTCGGATCACTCAGATCAACCTGGCAACGGGTTTGGTGGACTTCACCGGTACGAGCGTGGAGAGTCCCCAGATCGAGTTCACCGGCGAGTCTACCGACAAGACTGACGCTCAGGGCGTCCTGCTCGCCCGTTTCGACACCGCTAAGGGTGTGAACTTCTCTGGTGAGCTGTCTCTGCTGAACCTGAACCTGATGGGCGCACAGCTCGGATCTGAGGTACAGGTGGCCGATAGCTCCAAGAAGGTCAAGGGTGCCGACTTTGCTATCCTCACCGTGACGGATGACAAGGGCACCAAGACCGCTACGCTGAAGCACGTGCCCACTTCTGCCCCCGCTGCCGTGTACACCATGAGCGAGGACAAGAACATCAGTGGCATGATCGAGGTCGGCGTTGATGAGGGTAACGCCAAGATCGAGGGCAAGGTTATCACTCTGCCCGCTTCCTTCGTCGGAACCACTGTTGGTGTGTTCTATGAGTACGAGACTGATTCTGCCGTCAAGCTGGTGGACAGCGCCGAGAGCTTTGCCGAGGCCGCGATGTATGTCGTGGACATTCTGGCTGCTGACGTGTGCAACCCGTCTGTCAAGCGTGCCGGTAAGATTGTCTTCCCCAAGGCCAAGATCGACAACAACTTCACGGTCAACCTGACCACGGAAGGTACGCACCCCTTCTCCTTCACTGCTCTGAAGGATTACTGCGCCGACGACGCGGAGCTGTGCTACATCCTCTTTGAGGAGTAAGGCGGTTTACCATGATTCGGAATTGCAAGGTGTGCGGCGCTTCGTACAAAACCTGCTATTCCTGTGAGAAAGAGCGGAGCTGGAGGCTTCATACTGACACCCCTGAGCACTACTACATTTGGACGGTGCTCATGGGGTATCAGGCTAACCACGATGCGAAACAGGCATATAGCGCTCTTCGGAAACGCGGCATCGACCTTCGTAATACGGCAGAATATACGCCGAGTGTGCAAGCACTGCTGGCGGAAATCTATGCTTTGGCGCACGAAAACAGTAGGGCAAAGAAAGCAGTAGTCGAAGCGGAGGAAACCAAGGCCGAAGAACAGGTGAATAACGAGGCTGAGCCGCAGCAGGAGTAATGGGAAGGAGGGCTTCGGCCCTCCTTTTTCAGACTCATAAAGAAAGGTGGTGAGACGGGTGAAAATCTTGGCCGTTGACCAAGCCAGACACGGCGCATGGGCGGTTTATGACTATGAGGGAAAGAAACTGCTGGACTATGGGACGTGGGGCTTTGATAGCAAGAACTATACATTCGAGCAGGCAATTTTGCACATTGAGGCTTTGCTTAGTGAGGTGATCCGAACGCACGACATTGATGCGGTGTTTTTGGAAGACATTCAGCTTAGAAAGAATGTTCAATCTTTCAAAAAACTGGCTCAACTACAGGGCGTACTCGTGAATATGTGTGAAAAAACGAATATTTTGTACAATTTGGTAGCACCCACACAATGGCAAAATTACTGCAAAGCAAGAGGTAGGACGACAAAGGAGATCAAGTCAAAGATCACATCTGTCGAACCTACGGGCAAAAAGACATCAAAAATCCTATCGCTGCAAGCTGCAAGGGATATTTATGGGATCGTTACTGAAAACGACAACTTGGCGGACGCCACGATGATTGGGCATTACGTCGTAAACAATATCAAAATCGGAAGCGAGGACGACTTCAATGAAAAAGAACGAGATGACCAAGAAGCTCATGGAGGAGTTTAACGAGGATTTTATCGACGTGGGGGGGGTATTAGACACTACGTTGCCTGATCCCACTATGGTGGAATATTATCGCCGGTTGAAAAAGCGCGAGATTCTTTGGAATGACGATATCAGCGACGCCACTATTGATATCGCTTTGTATATCAAAAAGTGGAACGCCGAGGATAAGGGAATTGCGCCGGAAGAGCGTAAGCCCATCAAAATCTTCATCAATTCGGATGGTGGCAGCGTGGACACGGTGCTCCACATCATCGACATGATCCACCTGTCCAAGACACCGATTTACACGATCGGTATGGGCCGAGTGTACAGCGCTGGCGGACTTCTGCTGATGGCCGGCCATAAGCGCTATGTCTTTCCTCATACCAGTTGTCTCATTCATGATGGATCTTCCGGTGCGATCGGAAGCATCGGCAAAATGTTGGACAACTTGGAGTTTACCAAGGAATTGGAAAAACGCATGAAGGAGTACATCTTGTCCAGCACCCGAATCACGGAGGAAGTCTACGACCAGAACTATCGCCGTGATTGGTTCTTGTTCAGTGAAGAAATGATCGTGTTGGGTATTGCCGACGAGATCGTAACTGACATTGATACCATTCTTTGATAGGAGTGAAGAAGATATGGCAAAGAAAAATACCAGCATGGAAATCTATGATGTCCCCGCTACCCTGCAGGAGCATCCTTTTTATGGACTGAGACTGGATGAATACCAGAAAGTTTTTCGGGATGCTATTTGGGACACGGAGAAGCTGATTGTGTTTTGCAATGCTAAAGCTGGTACCGGCAAGACACTGATTGCTACAGCCACAGCCAATTTGCTTTATCAATACGGACGGTGTAATGGCATCGTCTATATTGCCTCTCCTACTCAGGAGCAGAAGCAGGGATATTTGAAGGGCACGATCGAGGAAAAATCCGAGCCGTATTTTGAGCCATTTTATGAAGCATTGGAAAAAATCGGTGTAAATCGCAATACTGCATTTTACGATGGTGCAGTCAACGAGAAGTATCAAACCGCATATATCCAGTGCGCTACGCACACGTTTCTGCGTGGTACCAACTTTGAGAACAAAGTGGTAATCATCGACGAGGCGCAGAACTATTACTTTGACGAGTTGAAGAAGGTTCTGACTCGTTTACATGACAGTTGCAAAATCATCGTAATCGGTCATGAGGGACAGAATGATTTGTTCGATCACCCGGAGCGCTCCGGTTTTGTCCCCTATCTGAACTGGTTTGCAGGTGATGATCGGACGGCGGTGTGCCGACTGGTAGAAAATCATCGCGGCTGGATCAGCCAACACGCCGACGAACTGACGTTCCGTGCGGCAATGAATCTTGTGGAGGATCAATAAAATGAAGAAAATCGCTGTAAATACGGTGAAAGCCTTTCTGAAAGAGAACAAGAAGGAAGATGCTTACACCCAGGTGTTTACTGTGGGGGACAGCTCTTTTGAGGTGTCATTCCATACAGCTCTGACTATCGCAGAGAAGAGCACCTTTCTGAATCGTGTGGTCTCTGGATGTTTCGATGCGACGGGCAAGTTCCGCCCTGAGTATGTCTCGCCTATGCTGCGAGCTACTATTCTCCAGATGTGTACCAATATCCCGGCCATGACGCTCAAAAACGAGACAGATGAAGTGGGTGTCCCCGCTCTGGATGTGGATGCCATGAATGAGCTGTATCTGGCTATGGACTTGGATCACGTCCAGAACGCCGGATATCAGGATATGCTGAATGAGATGGTTCCCCTGTGCGGGCAGGCTATCGACTGGAAAAAGAGCAGTATTCTTGCCGATCATGGTACGGATACAGCTCTCCGCGATCTGCTGGAGGGATTGGCCGATAAGGTGAAGGATATCGACACGGAGTCGCTCATGCAGTATGCCGGTATCCTTTCCGAAGGTACCAAAGGACTGGGTGAAGGTGGAATCCTGCAAGGTCTGCTGAACTCAAGAAAGGCGTAAGCAACAAAGAAAATTATTGAGTGGGAGGTGGCGGCATGAACATTCGGGAAGCGCTTGAAAAGGCAAACAAGCAGCTTATGGCAAAAATCGACGACGCAATGACAAAAGAAGTCTTTGAGGAAGTCCAGGATGAAGAAGCTGCCACCATCTACTCTGAGGTGTACAAGGTCTATACCCCTCGGATGTACCGTCGCCGTGGAGAATACGGCGGATTGGGAGATCCCTACAACATTGAAATCCGAGGCGGAGCAGCAAAGGGCGGCGTGATGGTCGTGGTCAATATGACTGAACCGAATCCGGGTGGCTGTATGAACGACGATCAGGTAACGACTGGTAAAAATCTACCTGAGCTGGTGGAATTTGGAGACGGTTATAAATTCTATCACTATGATTTTCCCAGCCGTAGGCGCTATATGGAGCCTCGTCCTTTTACTGCAAAAACCATTGAGCACCTGAAAGAAAGCCGCGCTCATGTAAATGCTTTGAAAGCTGGACTGAGACGACAGGGGATCAATGTGAAATGAAATTTAACAGAAAAAGGTGGTGAGAGATGTGGACGAAGATCTGAAAATTGTATTGACCAGTGAGCTGGAGGCTGATGAAGAGGCTTCCGCACAACGTATTTCTGCGCAACTTCCCAACATTGCAAAGCTGATCAATTCCAAAAGCAGCATCAAGGTTGGTGTAACTCTGGACGAAGCTGGTATTCAGTCTCAAACTCAGCGGATTACTCAGCAAATCGCCAGAGCAACAAAATCCCAAAGCGTTGGTGTTTCTTTGAGCTTGGATCAAAGCTCTGTCAACAAGATTAAGACTGAGCTTAATAATTTGAAGGTCAGCCCCGACATCTCTCGTGCCATGACTGATCAACTGGATCAAATGGGTATCCAGATTGACCGAATCACTGGCCGCTGGGAAGCGGTGAACGGCGAAGAGGAACGTATGCTGAATCTGACCATTCAGGGTACGGATCAGATGCAGAGAACCGTCACGTATCTGCAAACCTATAATGCGGAGACGGGCGAAATCAATACCCATTTGACCAATGTGACTGCAAATCTGGAGCGTCAGCGCAGAGAGCAGGAGCAGGTAGCGGCTCAGGCCAAGAAGGACAATGAATCAAGGGTTTCATACTTGAATCGCCAAAAGGCTCTTTTGGCTGATATTCAAGCCGCTTATGTCGGTCAAACTTCTGTAAAGCCGATTACGGATAGCGCTCATTTGACAGCGCTGAATGATACTTACGCCGCAGTCAATGCCCGGATTGAGACCATGATTGCCGCCGAAGGGCGGCTGGATAATGTTCAACGCTCTAATCTGGAAGCTCAGATTTCCGGCTTGCAGCGTTTGGTCAAAGAGTACCAGAACGCCGAGTATGTAGCAACCAAGCTGAGAACAAAGGACATCGGTTCTATCAAGGCCGATCAGCTTTCCGGGCTGGAAGCCTTGGAGAAACGACTGGAATCTGCCGGAACACTGACCGACACGTTTAAGAGTAAGATCGACGGATTGAAGAAAACTTTGCAAGGCGTCGGTACCAAAGATCAGTTGGTAGCTTTCCTCAACAGTTTTGACCAGCTGAACAATGATGTGGCTGTCTTCCAGGAGCGGCTGCGTGGTGCGAACAAGATCTATACTCAGTTGATCTCTCTGGACAAGCAGATTACCTCTGTTCAGTCTTCTATGACAAAGCTGAATACCAGCGACGACAAAAACAAGTTGCTGGCTTTGCAAGGTCAACTGTCTGTGCTGAATAATCAACGGGCGGCTCTGGAGGCACAGCTGGTTCCCTATGCTGATATTATTCAATATGCGAAGCAGGCGACGGCTCTTGAACAGAGCCGTCTTTTGAATGGTACCCAACTGGTTTATACCCAGATGGAGCTGGCTGACAAAGCGCGAGATTATGATGTCGCAATGCAGAGTATCCCGTCTACCATTGCTGATTTGCAAACGAAGTTTAGCCAGGTGGTGGCCCCCACAGAAAATCTCGTGCAGAATATGAGACTGCTCCGGGAGACAGCGGCACAGTATGGCGCTGATATGGGGGATAGGGAGAAGGTTGCGACATATGAGCGGCTGCAATCTCTGATTGGTGCTTGCAGTAAGGAAATGTCTGAACTTCTCCGCGTCCAGCGTGGTGATGTCAACGACTTCAAGTTTACTCAAAACTTGGAGAAAGCAAAGGCGGATTTGGAAACAGTTGGAAGAACGTGGAGTGCATTGAAGCAAGATCCCGGTCTTAATGCGCAATTTCAACAGCTGAGTGAAAACCTCAAGCGCGTTGACAATCAGATGGATTTGAGAAAATGGACGGCGCAATTTAGCACGTTCAAATCTGAGGTCAAAGCTGCTGGAAAGAATATGCAGTCTTTGGGCGACATTTTGAAGAACAACGTAGGTAAGGTACTCCAGTGGGTATCTGCTACTACGCTTCTCTTCCGTGCGTTCCGGCTGCTGAGATCTGCACTTACTACGATCGTTGATCTGGATACGGCCATGATTGACCTGCAAAAAGTCACGACCGCGACCAGAGAGGAGTATGACCGTTTCTATCATAGTGCCAATGGCACAGCCAAAGCGCTGGGTGTAACCACTGAGGAAGTTATTTCTCAGACGGCGGAATGGGCACGACTGGGCTATGCTATGCAAGATGCCGCAAAGCTGGCAGAAAACTCTGCTATCTTTGAAGCTATTTCTCCCGACATGGATATTACCCAGGCGACAGACGGCTTGGTAAGTATCATCAAGGCTTACGACCTCGATGTTGAAGACTCTTTGGATGGTATTATCTCCAAGGTCAACGAAGTGGGTAATAAGTTCGCCGTGTCCAACGGTGATATTGTGGAGGCTATGACCCGTAGCTCTGCTGCTATGGCTGCTGCAAACAATACATTTGAGGAAACGGTAGCTCTGGCGACCGCCGCTATCGAAATCACAAGAGACGCGGCGACGGTTGGTAACGGTCTGAAAACCTTGTCAATGCGTATCCGTGGCTATGATGAGGAGACGGAGGAATACTCCGCAGACGTGTCCGAATTGACCGGTACGATTGCCGATCTTACTAAGGTCGCAAGCAATAATAACCGGGGTATCAGTTTGTTTGAGGCGGACGATCCCGAGACTTATCGTTCTACCTATGACATTCTGTCCGATATTGCGGATATCTGGGATGAGCTGACCGATAAGAATAGAGCTAACCTTTTGGAGGCTTTGTTCGGTAAACGGCAGGCCCAGATTGGTGCCGCGATTTTGTCCAACTTTGATCAGGCGCGTAGTGCCATCGTAAAGATGGAAGAGAGCGCCGGCAGCGCAGGACGCGAGATGGACAAGATTACGCAATCGTTGGATTATAAGCTGAATGCACTGAAAGAAACATGGGTTGGTGTGGCTCAGAACCTGTTCCAGACCGACGATATGAAGCTCGTTGTTGATGCTTTGAACCTTGTTTCCAACGGGATTGACGAGCTGACGGAGAAGCTGGGATTGTTTGGTACAATCGGTCTTGTTGGTGCGATTGCGTTGATTTATAAATTCCGTGCCGAAATGAATATGCTCCAGAGCACTGTCCTTCCGGTGACAGAGGCTATAAGAGCGTCTGGCGTGGTTATGGACGGTAGCGCCACAAGTGTACAGTATTATGCTACTAAGCTGATGGGACTTGATAAGTCTCAGCGTGCGGCAGCAATGAGCGCACTTGGACTGACTGCGGAGCAGAAGAAGCAGGTCATGACAATGACCAGTCTGATTGCTTCTGCACAGAGATATACGATCCAAGAGTTGGCGGAAAAGGCCGCTACGGATAAAACGACTGCTGCTACGCTTGCCAAGAATATGGCGAAAGCTACCGAGAAGCGGACGACCGAGCAGATTACCGCCGCAATGATGACCGAGATCCTAAACTCCAAGAAACTGACGGCTGCTCAGAAAGAAGCAATCGTTGCTGCTCTGCAACAGACCGCAGCGAATGAGAAGCAGGCATTTTCTTTGAAGGTTCTCGGTGCCAACGCCAAGGCCGCATTTGCGGCGATGGCGACTAACCCCATGACATGGATTACCCTGGCAGTTACTGCTGTCATGGCTTTGGCTCAGGTATGGCAAAGCGTAAAGCAACGGGCAGAAGAAGCTCGTCAGTCTATGACTGAGGCTGCGGAGGCGGCTAATGATCAGCGTAATTCGCTTGCCGATCTGATTGCAGAGTATAAAGAGTTGGCAACTGCCGGTGACTTCGACTCTTCTGCCAGAGAGACGGCGAAGCGTATCCAGAAAGATATTACGGATCTGGTTGGGGCGCAGGCTGATAATCTTGATCTGGTTAATGGCAAGCTGGATGACGAGATCAAGAAGCTCGACAACATTAAACTGCAAGCAGCGTATGACGCCAGAGATACTTTGGATACCAAGTACCGTGATGCAATGTCACGATATAACCAAGGTATCAACGCTGAAGGTTCTGGAACGAATTTCCTTGGCGTTGTTACTGACGCAGGTGGCATTGACCAGATTTTGCGAAAGATCGGTTATGTTAATGATGCGTGGGAAAATGTCAACGGGCAAATCAGTATTAGCTATGCACTGGCAGGAAAGAACGCAGAAGAAGTCCTGGCAATGTACAAAGAACTCCAGCACGTACTTTTGAGTGACGATAGTTGGCAAAGCATGGCTGATAGCTGGCTTGGGGACTCATCCCAAGATGTCCTCAACAACGTTCAGCAGCAGATTGAGTTTTATCAGGGACTCGTAGACGATTATAACTCCGCTCAAGAGAACTTCCTCAAAAATGAGGCGGTCATTGACCTTGGAGAGACGCTGAAAACTACTGATATCAATACTCAGGATGCTTTCGACGGATATATCCAGGGGATCAAGGATAGCACGGAGTATTCTGAGGCATATAAGAAGATTCTTTTGGAGCTTGCCAACGATACCTTCCCGGAGTTCAGCGGAGCAATGCAACAGGCCACAAACAACGGTGGCACTTCTGTATATATCGCACAGCTGGAAAAACTGACCGATGTTATTTCGGGGTTGCAGTCTTCGTATGATGCTTTGGCGTCTGCCGAAAGTGATATGGCCGGTGGCGGCGGATTGTCTGCTGAAACTATTGAGTCTCTTGCCGGTGCTGAGGAAAAATATCTGGACTACCTCTACGAGGAGAACGGCGTCGTAAAGCTCAACACAGCGGCATGGAAAGAAAACGCTAATGCTAAAATGCAGGGCGAGATGGACGAGATCCAAAAGGAGATCGACTCGCTTCAAGAGCGTAACGCCACCCTGCAAGAGAGCATTAAGTATTACGAGGAGCAGCGTAACCTTGGCAATGATGGTGGTCTGTGGTCGGGCATGATCGGCAACGCTACAGAGGAAATCAAGAAAAACAACGAGGCGATTGCTGAAAACCAGGGCAAGTTGGCGATCTACAGCAGTTTGTACGGTTCAATCACCGGTGATCTGGACGCATATACTTCTGCCTTGCAAAACTTCTCGAATGTTGCAACTACCATTGATACTATCTCTGATTCTTTCCGGACGCTTGCAGATTTGCAGGCTGGGGTAGCCAACGGGTTTACCATGTCATTGGATAAGGCTTTGGAGTTCGCCAAGGTCTATCCTGAGATCATGAACAATGCCCAAGTAGCGGCTGATGGTCAGATTATCCTTAACGAGGGCGTAGTAAACTCTTTCATTCAAGGCAAAAAGGCTGAATTGGATGCTCAGATTGATGGGCAAATTGCCCAGCTGGAAGCTGAAAAGGCAGTCTTGCAGGCCAAGATGGAAGCAGCTCAGACGCAGCTTGACCTTGCCAAAGCGGTTGCTGAGGGTGAGGGAGATATCTCAAAAGAGCTGGCGGAGTATCGGATCAATGCCGGTAATGCTGTTGCTCAGGCTCTGATTGATGCTGGCGTTGATGAGGCGACTGCGTTTAAGCTGGCGGCGGCTGCTATGGCTCAAAATGCGGAAGAGTTCAACCGGGTAGCGGCTGAGGTCTGCACGGATGTAAATGGCAACTTTAATCAAGCTGCCTATGATCTGGCGCAGACGATGTACAACAACCTGACCAGCGTAAAGACGGATCTTGCTTCTGTCGCAAAGCAGGCACACCAGACAGCTAAGGCTATTGCTGGTGTTGCAAGCGGTACAGTAGCTGGATCGGCTGACGTACGAGGTGGGTCTGGTGGTGGTACTGGCGGTAGTGGCATTAAGCTCAACCTGACAAGCGGTAGCTTTAAGGGGACAGAATATTCCTACACCGCTAAGGAAAGCAATCTGGAGGACTTTATTTCCCAGATTGAACTGGATGTTTCCAAGTACCAAGACGCGATCAGCCAGATTGATGGACAAATCGCGGCTTTGCAGGCGTTGAAAAATACGCCTTTGAAGAGTTTCAAGAGCGATACGAAGTCGGGTAGCAGCTCTAAGAAAGATGTCGAAGAGTATGTCGCTACCATTGACGACTATCGAGAGGCGGTTGAACGGCTGCGCAAGACACAAGAGGCCAGAGCGGAGCTTGAAACCAAAATTGATAACTCTGACGATTTGAGAGAGAAAATCCTTTTGGAGCGTCAGCTGATCGGTGCCTATCAGCGTGAGCAAGAGGCGCTGCAAAATCTGAATGACCAAAGGGAAAGCACGATCTCTTCCAACGTTAAGGCGCTGCGAAATCTGGGGTTCGAGGTACAGTATAACGCCGATACCAATGAACTTTGGATCGCAAACATGGAGCACCTGAATGAGCTGGTGGCCGATAGTAAGGGTGGATACGACACTCTGCAGGAGGCCACAAATGGTTTGAGGAAGGAAACTGAGGATCTTATCAATTCTCTGACGGACTTGAACGAGGAAAATCGTGACGGTTCGGAAAGTTGGAAAGAACTTGGACAGGATATCAAGGAAGCCCGTAAGCAGATTACGGAGCTTCTGGATGGTATCGTTGAAGAGGCTTCCGACGCGGTTGATACTATCCAAAATGTTTATGACACACTCCATGACGCGGCGGACGAGTATGCCCAGAGCGGGTTCATTACCGTAGATACTTTGCAGAGTATTATCGGGCTTGGGCAGAAGTACGTAGCGTACCTGATTGATGAGAATGGGCAGCTTGTCATCAACGAAGAGCGCATCCAAGCGGTTATTGCCGCACGGACGCAACAGATGGCGATTGAGAGTTCTTTGGCCTATGTAGAAGCGCTTCGTATGGCAAAGTCTGAGGGCGATATCGCAACTCTGAATAATTTGCTATATGCAACCGAACAGGCTACTAACGCAACTTGGGGATTGGTCTATGCAAATCTGGCTTTGGCTGGACTGGACGAAGATCAGTACCAAGCTGCGTTGCGGAATATCAATGCAATTCGGGCTATGGCGGACAGCGCCGTACAGAGCATTGGTAAAACCGTGGGTGGCGTGACGGACGAGTTAGAGGAGATGCAGAACGGATTGAACGACATCCTCGATTATGTAATGGATATGCTGAAACAGCGTATCCAAGATCAGATTGACGGATTGGAGGACATGAAGGATGCGTACTCTGAAATTATCGACCTGAAGAAGCAGTCATTGGAGGCCAGCAAAGACGAGGCAGATCACCAGAAGACCATGGCATCTAAAATGCGTGAGATTGCGAAGCTGCAAGCTCGTATTGATATGCTTTCTCTGGATGACAGCCGCGAAGCTCAGGCTGAAAAAGCGGCGTTGCTCAAAGAACTGAGTGAGCTTCAGTCTGATTTGGCCGACGAACAGGCGGACAGAACACTGGAGGCTCAGGAGGACGCTCTGGATAAGATGGAAGAGTCCTATCATGACGAGAAGGATAAGGAAATTGGGATTCTGGAAGACAGTATCTCTTCTCACCAGAAGCTCTATGATATGGCAATCTCTTATATCGAGTCTCACTGGGATACGCTGTATAGCGAGCTGATCAGTTGGAACACGCAGTATGGTGATGTGCTGAACAGTGATATTACGAATGCTTGGGATAACTGCTTGGCTGCTGCACAACGGTATGGAAGTTACGTGTCTGCTCTGGGAAGTATCGGAGGAGACATCAAGGCCACGCAGTCCAGCGGAACAAATTTCCAAGTTGGGAATGCTACCTACGACAATAGCTCCAGCGGTGAAGATATGATCCATGCGATCATCAAAGAAATGTATGCAAACAGCAAGCAGCACGCTTATGAAGATGCTGCCGGCAAGCTCTATCTGAACCGGCGCAATCTTGAGCTTGGCGCACAGCTGGCACAGTATGGCATTACTGCGGTGCGCGGCAGTGATGGTGTTTGGTACGTAGATCGCGTGGGTGGGCAACTGCTGTACGATAAGTACAGAAAGTACACCTATCATGAGGGTGGCATTGTCGGCGGAGGAGATATCAAGTCCAACGAACAACTCTCTCTGCTGAAAACCAAGGAGTGGGTATTGAGCGAACAGATGGTGGACAATCTGACCACACAGATGGATCGTATCAATATGCTCTCTGACGCAATGAGTGATCTGCCGGATTATGCTGGCAAGTCTACTTTGTCTGATGTGATGAAGCAGGTAGGCGGCAGTAAGACGGTAAATAATATCACCAACAACAGCAGACCCATTGAAGTGCAGATTGGCGATACGATCATTCATGGTGCCGACCAGTCTACGGTTGATAAGCATATCAAGGTTACACGCGATATGGTCAATCAGATTGGACGGCTCATTGGAATCGGGAGATAAGATTGGGACGCCCAATTTCGGGCGTCCCTTTCATATAGCAAGGAAGGGAAGACAATGTTCAAAAGCTATGAATTTACCTATGCTGGTATGCCCGCTTCCATGTTTGGTATGTACATTGCGGATATGTCCAGCAATAAACATAGTGCCAATAGTTTTGGCAATAAAGCAAATCTGGTGGAGACGCGGCTGGCAAATCGTGTTGCGCCGATCCACTATGGTGTGCGATATAACGATAGTCCGTTGAGCTTTACGTTGATTTTCGGAGCAGATCATAAGTTGGATCGCTATGAAATGCAGGCGGTTTCAAAATGGCTGACAGGGTATCAGGAGTACCAATGGCTCAGTATTGATCAGCCGGATATGGAGCATATTCAATTCCGGTGTCTTGTTCAGGAACTGACGCCTATTCATCTCAGCTGGGTGCCTATGGCGTTTGAAGCTAAAATCATCTGCGACTGCCCATATGGATATAGTTATCCATTTGCGAAGACCTATCAAATCAGCGGGGGAACAGCGGTGCGGTTTTACAACGACAGTACCTGCATGGAAAAGTTGCGCCCAGAAATGTTGGTCACTCTTGCTGCCGGCTGTACCAGTTTTGCAGTAAAGAACAAGACGACCGGAGCAGAAATGCGGTTTGATAATTTGCCGGGAAGCAGTTTGTCTATCCGCGTTGACAATGAGAACCAGGTAGTTACCGAGGAAGTTTCTGGCTACGATCTTTATGAACACTTCAATTTTGTGTTTTTGGAGTTGGAACCCGGAGACAATGAATTGGTATTCACTGGAACTGGGAGCGTAACGATCAGCGGTCGATACCTTTATAACGTCGGAGCATAAGAAAGGAGGCCAGAGGTGTATCTGGATTATTCTAAATTGGAAGCCAGCCAGATTAAGCAGCCCACTTTGCGGTTGCAGACTCTGGCCGGTAAAGAGCTTGGGGTTATCCCTTGGGTCAGCAACCTTAATTTTGAATTGAACTATGCGGATGTAAGCCGTGTTGAGTTCGATGTCCCTCGGCATTCCGATGGGAAAATCAATCCGGTTTATCGTCTGCTGACCAGCTACAAAATGCTGTTTACCGAACAGCTTGGTATCTACATTCTTCAGAGGCCGGCTACATCAGGTGACGGTGTATCTGAGGTAAAGCATATTACCGGATACTCTATTGAGCAGCTTTTTGAGAAAAAGAAACTCTATTTGGAAGAAGGAACGTATAACTTCTGGAATCCTGTTCAGCCGGAGGATACTATTCTGGGCCGTATTCTGGAATTGGATACGACATGGAGTATTGGGTATGTTGACCCCAAGCTGATTGGATGTTATCGCACCTTTGACGAGTACGATAGCGATGCCTTGAGTTTTTGCTATGGTAGCGCTATGGAGAAGTATAACTGCACGATTGTGTTTGACGTGTACGCCAGGACAATTAGTGCTTACGACGCGGGCAAAAGCCGTGGAACCGTACCTATCTATCTGAGTTATCAGAATTTGGTGGACGCGGTTGATCTGGAAGAGCTTACCGATGATATGGTGACAAAGCTCCATCTGTACGGATCGGACGACCTGAGTATTCGGGATGTAAACCCGATCGGCACAGACTACATGGTAAACCTGTCATACTTCATTTCCAACGGCGATTTTGATGTGATCGCCGAGGGCAGCACAGTTACTTTGGCCGAGCGCGTCAAGAGCTGGAATGCTGCAATTAAAAGCAACCAAACTCACTACACCAATCTGGTAGCAGCACGGGCATCCAGAACCGCCCAAAGGCTGGCGGAGGAAGTGACACTCGCTTCGCTGAAAGGCGATTTGGAAGTCCTGACTACGCAACAAAGCGTAATTATCCAGACAATGGCTCTGGAATCCACTGCCGCTGGAAAGACAAGTCAACAGCAACAGCTGACAGAGATCAATGAGAAAATCTCTGCAAAGAACTCTGAGATTGAGGCGCAAGAAACAGTGATTGCGAATTTGCAGGCAGAGATTGATCGGTATACCACTGATATTCAGGGTGTTGTAGAGCAGCTGTCTATTTCCAAGTATTTCACAAAAGCCGAACAAAAAATCCTCAACCACTATTTGATTGAGGGCGAAGCGGCAGAAGAAACTTTCGTTGCGACCGATGTAGATACATCGGCTTCTGGTGCCATCTCCACATTGCAGGGGGAGGTTACATTGACCGGGGCTGATATTGCACAGGCAAGCCTTAACGGTAAAAGTATGTATGCTATTGCGGGCGGCGTTTTGAAAATTGCCAGCGCAAAGCTGACGGCAGACATTGTGCGTGGTACTTTGGAGGTTAATCCAAGTACAAACGAATATGTACTGACGGTGTACATGGGATCTACGACGTTTGATGAGCATAGCTTCCCGAGCGGACTTGTTACTGCATCCGGCATACTTTCTCAGTTCAGCAGTGATATTTCTCCTGTTTCTCAGGATGGGGTAACGGAGAACAAAGGCACCCAGATTTCTTTTGAGGCGGGCACATCCAAGCTGTTTTTCACAGTAAATGTGAACGAGTATCAAAAATATTCTGTGGCGCAAGAGCTGTACGCATTTGGCGAAGAGCTTTTGGATGAATGGGCATGGCCTGTTTACGAGTTTTCCATTGATACGGCTAATTTCTTGTTCCAGAAAGAGTTTGAGCCGTTTAAGAATAAATTGGAGTTCGGCAAGAGCATTTATCTGAACGTCGGTGATGGTGGTGTGATCGAGCCGAAGCTGATCGGGGTAGCTCTGGACTTTGAGAACCCCGAGAAGTTGACATTGACCTTTTCTAACCGTTTCCAAAAACGTGACGTAGTTGCGAATTGGCTGAGTGAGGTCAATAAGGTCAGTGCGTCCAGCCGCAGTTTTGATACCAGCAAATACCTCTACAACAGAACTGCGAATAAGACTACTCAGGTTTCGCAGTTTATGGAGAACGCCTTGAATGCGGCAGTAAACACCATTATTGGCGCAAGTAATCAGAGCGTTGTGATCAATGGTGCGGGTATCCAAGTGGGCGGTGACAGTAAGTATCAACTGCGTATCGTGGACAACATGATTGCCATGACTGACGATGGTTGGAAGACTGCTAAACTGGGTATCGGTCGGTTTTACTCCGATGCGAAAACAGGTCTCAAAGATGATAAGGGTAACGATATCCTGATTGGAGAGACATGGGGTATCAATACAGAACTGCTTGCGGGTAGTCTCATTATTGGTAACAACCTCGTTTTGGAGAACGCCAACGATAACGGCGTAATGCAATTCAAGGTGGACGCCACCGGAGCGTGGTTGTATAACGCCTCGTACATTATGCAGCATGACGACGGTGGCCTGATGATCTTCGATCCGAAGTATGGTATCGTGGCCGGCAATAAGCTCCTGTTCAATACTAACGGTACAACCGTGACCCCGGAGTTTATTGACGATTGGGGCGATATCAAGTTCGATGCGGACGGTATGCCTGAGAACGCAAACTTCTATCTGGATCTTCGAGACGGCAGCGCTTATTTCAGAGGAAGAATCAAGGCCGACTCCGGTTCGATTGGCGGGTGGGAACTGGCCGAGAATGAGCTTCATTGTGGATCAAACTCTACTTTTGTTGCCCTCAACTCTTCCAAGGATACCAATTCGCTGTATGCGATTTGGGCGGGTGCTACAAAACCTGAGAATGCAAAATTCTGGGTAAAGCGAGACGGCACACTGCACGCAAGAGATGGCGAGTTTAGCGGTACGCTCTCTGCCTCAAGACTGAGCGGAAATCTGACAGCCGATCCACAATCTGGTGGATGGCTGAAAGGCTGCGGTATTGATGTAAACAACGGTGCGTTCTATGTCGATCCGTCCGGCAATGTCACTATGAAGGGCAGCATCAATATGGCGGACGGCAGCATTACTTGGGGCAGCGGCAACAGCCCGTGCTTGGTGTTGTATTGCAGTATTGCCGCCTCACCTCCTACCGGGTCATACAACTCGTATCCGTCCAGGGGAAGTACCAGTTGGCACAAGTCTATCAATGACGGAGATCTCTATGCTTCTTATACCTACGATGGCGGAGTGACCTGGACTTCGGCGATTAAGATTCGCGGTGAAGACGGCCAGAATGGTAAAGACGGCCAGGATGGTATGGACGGAAGCGATGCGACCGTCAATGAGCGAAACGTTTTTAATGTTTTGACAAATGGCGGTACAAAGTTTGGCGTTTTTAGTGATTCTTCGACACGCAAGCTGTATATCAATGCAAACTATATTCGTGCAGGTCAGATTGACGCCGATTTGATCACTCTTGGCAGTGATTATGGTGGATTCTGTTGCGCGAGGGGCAGCGACGGCGTGAGTTTTACTTACGGCGCTAAAATGTACGGAAGTGATGATGAATACTACTTTATTGCGACCAACAAAGGTGTGCGTATGCAGGCACCGGATCATGGTTTTACCATTACAAACAATGGTTTGTTTGCTGATGAAGAGATCTCGGTCGGATCTGATAGGAGATTGAAGCAAGCGATCGAGTACAGAATGGACAAGTACGAGAATTTCTTTATGAAGCTGAAACCTGCTCAGTATCAGCTAAAAGCTGGAAAGTCTAAGAGACTTCATACTGGATTTATCGCGCAGGACGTTGAGCGTGCATTGTTGGAAAGTGGTTTGACGACGAATGACTTTGCCGGCCTGACAATTACTCCTGTCCAAGAAGTCAATCCCAAAGACGGTATTGATGACGTTTTCTATCGTCTACGGTATGGGGAGTTTATCTCTTTGAATACCTACATGATTCAAACGCTTTACCGTCGCATCTCCGAACTGGAAGAAAAAATCAAGTCTTTGTAAGGAGGACTATATGAAGGATCAAGTTATGCAGCAACTGGGATTCGTGCTGAATGCGCTGAACAATGTCTATGTAAAAGGCAAGGCGAATTTGGCAAATCTGAGTGGTAGTATCGCCATTCTCGAAGAGGTTGCCGACGTTTTGAACAATGCGGAAATTGTTGAAGCTACTTCAAAATCCGCTGAAAAATAATATTTGAAAGGGCGGTGATAGGTATGAATTGTGATTACAGCCCTTACTCACTTCCTACCATCGACTTTGTGGGAGGATCAACGCAGGAACTTGTGTTCCACACGTTCTTTTCACAAAACAAAAAGCCGTTTGATCTATCCTCCTGTACGGCCAGTTTTGCGTTGATCAATTTTGTCAACAAAAACGGATCACCGCTTATTGCCAAACCGATGGAGGTTAGTAAGAGTGAGGACGGCGACGGAACTGTAACAAATGTTCTGCGTGTGGTGTTGCTGCCAGAGGAAACGGTAGATCTGGTCGGTAAGTTTATCTATCAGATTACTATTCAGGATATCTCAGGGGAAATTGAGATCCCGGATCAGGGTATTATTCGCATTGCGAACAATATCAACAAAAGTTTCCTCCATTAAGCAACAAAGAAAATCATTGAGAAAGGATGAGGACGATGAATACGACCTATTTTCTGAATTTGGTGTCAGGCAACGTGTTTGGCTCCAAGAAAACCCCGGCTTTGCCTGAGAAATATTATCTGGGTCTGAGTAGCGCCGCGCCTGCTCTGGATGGCAGTGGCGTTGTTGAGCCTGGTGAGGGCGCCGGCTATGCTCGTGTAGAGCTGACTTCTTTGAGCGCCCCTGTTAATGGTGTCGTGACCAACAATGCTGCGATTGATTTTGCGGAGAGCACTTCCGAGTGGGGCACTATGACCCACTTTGTTGTTTACGATGCTCTGACTGGTGGCAACCTGCTGATGTACGGCGAGCTGTCTGCAAGTCGTCGTGTTGAGGCTGCAACCATCATGACCATCAAGCTGGGTTCTCTGAACCTGTCTGTGGTGAACCCGACGGCATAAGGAGCGATAGGAGATGAAGGAGTACGATATTTTCCTGAAACAGCGTTTGACTGAAGGTTCAATCATCGTTTACTCCCTCCCATTTCGTGATGGCGTATCAGCTGTAAACAGAGTAGTTTTGCGGGCGATGCTGTCATATTTCAGCCTGCAAAAGAAAATTGCAGTGGCAAATCAATCTGCTCTGTTGTCGGAGATCGACGAGATGCTGGCTACGGTCAGTGAGAAAATCGGTGATCAAGTTTGTCTGGAAGCGAGCGCCGCACTTACTATCAAGTATCGAAACGAACTGGAGCAGGCAGCGATGAGGCTGGATATCCCAGCTTTCACGCTGTTTGCCCAGAGTTTCTTTGCCTTGGAAAGTCAAATCGGTATCAAAGTTAGCCAGCCGATTGCTTATGCTAAGAGTTCCCTTGGCGATGCGCAGAGTGCAATGGCGATTGTAGCAAAAAGTCTTGCGGAACAAAAGCAAGTCTTTGACACTATTCAAAATCAGACTGTTTTTGGTGCAAATGATCTTGCATTTCGGAAACACGATTTTGAGTCAGGCAGTAGTGCGATCGGTATTGACCAGACAAGCCCGGAGCTGCTTTATCGCTATACAACAGGAATGGAGGCCGCATTTGCGATTGCGGCAAGCATTGGAGAAACAGAGTTCCACTATTCTCTGGGGGACGGTAGCAATGCAATCGGTATTGAGACTTCCGAACCAGAAACTATTGCAGAAAAGAAACTGCAAATTGGTAATGCTATCGAAGTGTTCTACGAACTGGTTGTCGAGACGATCAGCTTGTTTGCTGTGTCAAATGATGCAGAGATCCTAATGACACTGAATGCGGGCATGAAGCGCTACCGCCTGTTGTCAGATCTGGACGATAAAACCTTGGCAGAGATCGACGATATGACTCTGGAAGAGTTGGACTTTGTTGTACTTGCTTAGGAAAGGAGTAAGAAAAATGTCACAGGCACATTTGGGTTGTTTTAGCGGGACTGTGACGCCGAATGTCAATATGCTGGATATCTTCAAACAGAATGAGCGTGCGGATAATCCCAATAGCATTTTGAACTTCGGTCAAATGTCGCTGCGGAAGCTCAGTATGATTTGCCCAGAAGGAACGAAAGTGAAAATCAACGGGAAGGAGATCCCACTGATCACTGGTATTTTTGAGCTGGGCATGGATCAGATTAACATTACGTCTCTGGAATTTTCTGAGGCGGTTAATGTCAATATTTACTATATGTTCTGAGAGGAGGCACAATTATGGCTGATTTGAGCTGGATTTCTGCCTTGACTAATCAGGGCGGAGGCGGCGGTTCTTCTGGCGGTGTTTCTGACTATGACCAGTTGAAAAACCGCCCTGTAACAAACATTGCAGGAACCGGAACTGTAATCAGTGCTTTGGAGACCGGTGTTTACAATATCGAAGGTACGTGGAAACTTACACCCGATGATATTGAGCGTGAAACATTGGCTGATGACCTGTTCTATGTAATGAACAATGGCGCGGAAAGCAAACTGACATGGATCAGTGCTGGTCAGATTAAAACCTATGGCGTCCCCGTTGGCGGTACTGCTGCTGATATTACAGAAGGATCTATTGCTACTACTGAGGAAGTAGTACGCAATATGGTAGGAGTATTCTGATTTCGTGCCAGTCGAAAAAGCTGCAAAGAAAATCAATTTCATGCAAACGGGCAACAATCTGGATGCAGAGATGTTTTCTTTACAAATATATCAATCCACAATACGTGAGAAGAAAGGATGAAATGCTATGACTGCAAACTACAAACTCGTGTACCATGGTAACAAGGCCAACCTGCCTGCCGTTCGTGATGCTGGTAGCTTCTACCTGACTGACGACACCCGCGAGCTGTATTTCGGTGACAAGAAGTACGGTGAGGGCGTCCGTCTCTATACCAGCGCTGAGGGTAAGCCTGCCACTCCTGCCGAGGGCGTGATCTATGTCAATACCGATACCGGTGTTGGCGAGGTCTACAATGGCTCCGCTTGGGTTGTTGTGATCAAGGGTTATGCTACCGCTATCGGCGAGAACGCTGATGACAGCACTGTGCCTACCAGCAAGGCGGTGAAGGACTACACCGATGCGAAGGTCGCAGAAGTTGCCGGCATTGTTGATGGTCTGGGCGCTCTGGCAAAGAAGGACGAGGTGAGCGAGACCGAGCTGGAGGCTACCCTGAAGGCCAAGATCAACGGCAAGGCTGAACAGACCGATCTGGACGCCGCCAATGGCAAGCTGACCACTCTGATTGGTGCTGATGCCGGTAAGTCTGCCCGTACCATCGCCAATGAGGAGCTGGCTGCCCAGCTGATCCCTGAGAGCGCCAAGGAGTCTCTGAATACTCTGGCCGAGATCGCCGCTTGGATTCAGTCTCACCCCGATGACGCCTCTGCGATGAATCAGGCTATCACCGCCCTGCGGAACCTGGTTGGCACTCTGCCCGA
Organism: Intestinimonas timonensis; assembly: GCF_900626145.1. Taxonomy (GTDB): domain Bacteria; phylum Bacillota; class Clostridia; order Oscillospirales; family Oscillospiraceae; genus Intestinimonas; species Intestinimonas aquisgranensis. Next base: position 528,311 of record NZ_LR130817.1, read on the forward strand.
GGGAGCTGTCAGCGACACCGTGGTTGCCTACATCAAGGAGTATACTGACGGCGCTATCGCCGCTCTGAACATCGGTGACTATGCCAAGGCTGCTGACCTGACTGCTGCTATTGGCCGCATCGCTGCTCTGGAGAAGGATACCCACACCCACGCTAACAAGGCTCTGCTCGACACCTACGATCAGACCAACGAGGATCTGAAGGACGCTGTTGCCAAGAAGCACAGCCACGCCAACAAGACCGAACTGGATAAGATCGTTGAGGGCGACAAGGCTAAGTGGGATGCTGCGGCTGCAAAGGCTCACGAGCACGCCAACAAGACCGAGCTGGACAAGATCGCTGAGGGCGACAAGGCTAATCTGGACGCTGTTGTTGCAGCTCTGACTGTCGGTACGTTCTGATCAGGGAATCCGGTAAACTGACCGAGGAGGGAGCGGCTTAGATGCCGCCCCTCCTTTTTCAATTAAAGGAGGTGTACAAATTGTCCCTATTCAACGTAAACCAGACGGTTGCCAGTAAAGCGCGGAATACATCTACGGTTCCGATCAAGGACAAACAATTCCTTATCGTAACTGATTCAGGTGACATCTTTTACGATTCTGACGGAACACGTGTTCAGTTGACGGATATCATCGTCCTGGACACAGAGTCACAACGTCTTGCGCTGACCTCACCGTTCGAGAAGTTCTACTTCGTGAAGGGATCTGGCGCTCTTTGGAGATATAACAGCAGCTCATGGGTCAAATGTTCCGGTGGTGGAAGTATGTCGGTTGACAAGGTGCTGTCTGTTGCGTCTTGGTCAGACAATAAACAAAATATTGAGATTTCTGGACTGACGGCAGATCAAAACGGCATCGTGGGCTTGTCTCAGAGTGTGTCCATGGAGGAAAGAGAGGCGGCAGAAACCGCCAGCCTTTATGTTTGTGGGCAGCAGGACGGTTCCTTTACTGTCGCCATTGGTGGAGACAAACCTACGTGTGATATCCCGATCACGGTTATTCTGTTCGGTTAAGGAGGGATGAGCTGTGAGCCAAACAACGACGAACTATGGGCTTATCCTGGAAGACGATTCTTCGACAAAATTTAAGGACTGGCGTGAAGCAATCAACGGTGCATCTAACTCCAACTTCATTAAGGTTGATGAGATTTTGGCGGAGAAAGGCGGCAAGAGCGTGAGTATTGAATGTACGCTGATCGCCAGCTCATGGGCAGGGGTAGATGCTCCGTTTACGCAAGAACTGGCCGTCACTAATCTTGGTGCTGCGCAAAACGGTAATATCTCGGTCGCTCATAGCGCAACTTTTGAGCAACGTGAGATGGCACGAGATGCCAAACTCTGCGTAACCGGGCAGTCTGATGGAAAGCTCATTATCTCAGCAGACGGTGAAATGCCCGATATTGATATCCCTGTGGTAATCACTCTCCTGGGATAAAAGAAAAGGAGGATTCAATATGCCTATTCTTGGCAATTTCCCCTCTGGTGGTGGAGGCGGAACAGGCGGTCTGACCCTGGCCGCTGTGACAGATATTCAGACCTTGGCCGCTGCCGGCAAGGTTTATGTGAAGTGGACTGACCCTGACGATCTGGTTGTGGCCGGCTCCACACTGGCAGCATGGGGCGGCACTCTGCTGGTGCGTAAGGCAGGTAGTGCCCCTGTAAGCCGTCGTGATGGTACGGTAGTTTTGGATAGCAAGACTCGCAATGCGTATCAGAACGAATACTTTTGCGATTCTGGCCTGACAGACGGTGTAACCTACTACTACAAGTTCTTTCCCTACACTACGCAGAGTTCCTATACGGATAGTGCGGACGACGAGTTCAGTAAGACGCCCGCTCCTGTGGCAGTTGGCGATGTGTCCAGCATGAGTGCTGTTGCCGCTGGTAATGGCAAGCTGGCACTGAAATGGAATGATCCTTCGGCTACCGTGGTGAACGACGGTGTAACGCTGGCGACTTGGGCGAAGACTACTGTGGTAGTTAAGGCGGGCGGTTATGCTACTGATCCCGACGATGCAGATGCGGCGTATCGGTTGGCGGTAACGACCCGCAATCAGTATGCCAGTAGCCCGTTGACTGTTACCGGCCTGCAAAACGGAGTGACCTATTATGTGTCGTTCTTCCCGACTTCTACAGATGGAGCGGTAAACACGGGCACTGCCAATCGTGTCACTGGCGTACCTAATCGGCTTGCGATCTCTACGGTTCCCAGTCAGAGTGGTAGCCTGACATATTCGGGCAATTCTCAAAGCCCGTCATGGAGCAACTATGATAGCTCCAAAATGACATTGGGTGGAGTTACAAGTGGCATTAACGCTGGAAGCTATAACGCCACCTTGACTCCCAAAGACGATTATTGCTGGTCTGACGGTAGCACATCTGCTAAGACGGTAAGCTGGACTATCGGTAAAGCGGCAGGCTCTTTGAGCCTGAGCGCGACGAGCGTAGTTCTGAATAGTTCAACAAAAAGCAAAACAGTCATCGTTACCCGTGCCGGCGACGGCGCAATTTCCGCACAAACCAGTGACGCCAGTGTTGCTACGGCTTCTGTCAGCGGGAACGTGGTGACTATCCAAAGCGTGAACGATAAGACTGGTACGGCGAAAATCACTATCAGTGTAGCCGCTGGTACAAACCATACTGCCCCTGGCAGTAAGACGGTCGCGGTGTCTGCGGAGTTCCTTCCTGCTGTCGGAACTGCATTGAACGACTGCTCTTGGGAAGATATCAGCAAGATCGCTGCAGCTGGTTTGGCAAGCACATACTGGTCAGTCGGCGCAACAAAGACCATTACCATCAACGGTACAGTTGGAACACTTTCTCTTTCCAACCTGTCTGTTGATGTTTTTATTTTGGGCTTTGACCACAACAGCTCTGTCGAGGGCAGCAACAGGATTCACTTCCAGATCGGTAAGATCAGCAGTAAGTTGATTGGCCTGATTGACAGTGGCTACAGTAACTATTATACCAATGGTGCAAAGTATTTCAATATGAACCATTGGGGCAACTATAACTATGGTGGCTGGGCTGGTTGTGACCTGCGTTACGATGTTTTGGGTAGTACCGATGTGCCTCCTTCTGGCTACGGTTCTACTGTAACTACATCCAGAGTTGGTTATAACGCAAGTGCCACTTGTGCTACAAACCCTGTTGCGAATACGCTGATGGCTGCGCTTCCTGCTGACCTGAGAGCGGTTATGAAGGGCGTTACCAAATACGCCGATGCCGTTGGCAACAGCTCCAATGTGGCTGCGAATGTCAAGGCATTCACCGACTATCTGTTCCTGCTGGCTGAGTTCGAGGTACAGGGCACTCGTTATTATGCTAACCAGTATGAGCAGAACTACCAGAAGCAGTACGCCTATTACTCTTCCGGTAACAGCAGGGTCATGTATAGACACAACGCTACCGGCTCTACGGCGTGGTGGTGGCTCCGTTCTGCTTATTGCAGCAACCTTTACAATTTCTGCTATGTGAGCACTGATGGCAGCGCCCTCGCTAGCACTGCGAGGTATGCGGCTGCGCTCGCGCCCGGCTTTGCTGTCTAATCCTCCGCAGAGTATCCCAATCCATATCCCGCCCATGAAAATGGGCGGGTTCCCCGATAGGACAGATAAGGTAACAGATACGGAGACAAAAAAACAAAAGCTGAGGCGGCGCTTTGCGCCGCCGACGCGATTTTTAGAAAAATGCCCTATAAAATGCTATCACTTAACAGTCTAAATACTGCATACAAAAGCTGAAAATAGCACTAAAATATTTATGTGCAGGTAAGTGGGAGGTTGAGTATGGCATCAAACAAACGTGTTTTCACGCTGCGTCTATCTGATGAGGTGTTTGATAAGATTGGTGCGCTGGCGACAAAACAGCATCGCTCCATGACAAACTACATAGAGTTTGTGCTTTTGAAACATCTGGAAGAAGTCGAAAAAGCGGAGGGAGCGATTACTGCAAATCAAACTAAGTCAGATGAATAGGGCAAAAGACCATTCACCAGAGAGGTAAAAGAATGTCTGTATTGAAAGCAAGGCGGACTACGAGTAAGGCTGAGTATGTCAATACTGCTAACCAAATCTATGTAGAAACGCTGAATTTTCTCACAAGGATGTCTGCACGGTATTCCAGACTTTTGGCCGAACCTGTGGCTAAGTTGGCTGGAGAAGTAGTGGATCATGCTGAGAAAGCGAACAGTATTTTCCCATCAGACGCTCAGAGAATTGAGTTACGCAAAGCGCATTTGCTGGAAGCAAGAGCTTCCTTAAAAGCACTGGATGTCAGACTTACGCATTGCTATCTCGTGATAATGCAGAACCCCGAGGGAGGTTTTACAACTTCTAAGGGAAATTCAGTATCTCCGAAGGAGGCAACGGAAAAGTTAGACAGAATGGCTGCAAGTCTTGGGGAAATGATTGACAACGAAGATGAGTTGATCAAAGGGACTCTGAAATCGTTAGGGCAAATCAAAAAGAGCTAAATCTTTATTGGGTGTATTTCTGAAAACGTGTCCTTGGTGTTTTCGCCGCCTTTGGCGGCGTGGTGGTGGCTCCGTTCTGCTAATTACAACAACAATAACAATTTCTGCAATGTGAACACTGATGGCAGCGCCAACAATAACAATGCAAGGAATGCGGCTGCGCTCGCGCCCGGATTTTGCGATGCGGGGTCACATGGAGTAACCGATAGGTGAAAGACGACCCTCGCAAAAGGAGAGATACTTCCCTGGGTGAAAATCCCTAAAACTGCCCTTTGACGACCTTACACGGACGCTGCTTGCATGGCGGGGTACTTGCGCTATCCTCGTTTCATGTGTCGGGTCAAAGTAGTTTAGATGGGTACACTTCAAGATGTTTTCAACTATCACGATATGTTCTTCTATGGGAGAAAATGTTGTACGGGTGTCCGTTGGAAACAGAGTACGCAAAACTTTGAGCTTCACTTATTTTCTGGAACAGCCAAGAGACGGCGTGAAGTTTTGGACGGTAAGTGGAAACAAAAGAAATGCGCACATTTCACCATTTCTGAGCGTGGAAAAGTGCGACCGATTGATGCCCCGCACATCGACGATCGGCAGATTCATAAGGTTTTTACAAATGAAGTCCTCATTCCCCTTTATCATCCGGGTATGATTTGCGACAACGGAGCCAGTCAGAGAGGTAAGGGACTACATTGGCATTTCCGTAGGGTAACACAACAGCTTGCATGGCATTACCGACGCTATGGAAGAGAAGGGGGCATATTCCTTCTTGACTTGAAGAGCTTCTTTCCGAATGCTAACAGAGATATCATCTATCGTCGGCATCAGCAAGTAATGTTTGACCCGCAGATTCGGGCAGTAGCAGACGCGATTATTGACTATGCGCCTTATGGCAATGCGCCTGGTAGAGGTATGCCTTTGGGCGTGGAGCCGAGCCAGCAGGAGATGGTGTCTCTTCCAAGTGCGATTGACAACTATATCAAATGCCAGCTTGGTCTTCACTGTGCCGGTCACTATATGGATGACTACTATGTTATTTACCATGATATTGAAGAACTGAAACAGATAGCAAGAGATATTGTTAAAAAGTTTGAGTCTTTCGGTATTAGGGTGAATAAGAAAAAGTGCAAAATCATTCCGCTTACAAAGCCGTTTAGGTTTTGTAAGGCTCGTTTCACATTGACGGAAACCGGAGCAATCAAGATCAATGGTAGCCGTGATGGTGTGAAGCGTGCAAGGCGTAAGTTGAAAATGTTCCATAGGGAATATCTTGCTGGCAGGAAAACACTTTTCGAGATAGATCAATATATGGAATGCCAGACTGCGTACTACAGGCATTTTGACGATCACGGCAGGTTGTTACGGTTGAGGCGGCTGCACTATGCCATGTTTAATCGGTATAGAGAGCAAGAACAACTAAAGAAGTCCGCGTAAAAAATAACTAACAGATTACACTCGAAGCAAGTCTTCGGGTGTTTTCTTATTTGGAGGTATATCACGGTGAACCACAATAGCTATATCACAGTAAAAAGAGCAAAGTTCAAGACTATTAGCGGCGAAGTAAATATCCCATACGGCACGAAGCTGGAAGTGGGTGGAAATGTTTTGCTGCACAACGGGAAACCGGTATGTGCCGTGTTCAGTGATTGCGCATATGAGTTCTTTGCGCAAAACGACGATGGACAAGGGCTTCTGCGTGGAAAACTCATTCAAACCATCAAGTCTACACTTGCAAAGCATGATGAGGCACATCAGGACAGATGGGATAAGATTTGGGATGATCCTCGCTGCCAGCAGTACAAGTGCAGTGATCGTGATGATTTTTGGCTTTGGAACCACGATTTCTATAATGCTGAAATCGAAGATCTGAAACATATCGCCAAGTTGATTGGTGCAAAGGAGGTCAAGTAATGTATCGGATTATCAAAATTGACGGGACGGAATTGGGTATTACCGATTCTGTCAACTACATTCGTTATGGTGATGGGGGATGTTTTACTACAGCAACTCGTAAAGATGCTATCGGTGTGGCATTCAAGAGCGTGGCCTATAACCTGGTTGGGCATGAAGATATTGAGGGTGCCGATACTGTCGTTGTCTCAGAGATCGACGGTGGGCAAGAACTCAAAAGCCATCAGACTACCATCGAAGGTCTGATTCGGACAATTTTGGAGGGCTGAGAGATGAAGGATAAACTGAGAGAAATGTATGAAAATGGCCTGCGCGGAATCGAACCCTCCATTTCAGCGAACGGCCTTCTGAAGGCCGTTGCGAATGGTTGGATCACGACCGAAGATGCAGTGGAAATCCTTGGCAGTGACAATGCCTTGGAAACTGTACGTGCAGCGAAACTCTTGGAAATTTCCAAGGCTTGCAACGCGGTCATCGTAGCCGGCGTAGACGTACCTATCGGGGATCGCCGTGACCACTTCAATCTGAAACTGGAGGATCAGAGCAATATCAACAACCTATTCCGCGTGGTTGAGCTGGGGGGTACTGAGTTCCCCTATCAGGCCGATGATGGAACCTGCACGGTGTATTCTGCTACCGAGATTGCTCAGATTTACGTTGCGGCTCAGACGCTGATTACTGGTCAGACGGCATATCACAATGCTCTCAAGAGCTATGTCAATGCCATGACTGACGCTGAGGAGATCGCTGCTGTGCAGTATGGTATGGATCTGCCCGAACCCTATGCTGCGGCTTTGTCTGAGAAGATGGCAGTAGCCCAGGCTCAGATGGAAGCTATCATGCAAAAGCTGGGCGGTGCCGCATGAGCAGCGTTGAGCTGATTGCGGAACTAACCGACATCTGCATTCGTCAGGCTGAGATCATTAAGGCACAAGCCTTTATGTTGGCACAGTTTGGCGCTGAGGTCAAAGAGGAAGAGGCGCTGCGGGAACAAAACCGGCTGAAAGAAATTGCCGGAGAATGGGAGTAAGATAAGCATGGAGCGAAAACGAATTGGGAAGTGGGTGCTTTCTGTTCTGCTCTGGTTTTGGACTGGCGGTGTGTATTTCTTCGGCGAGGTCATCTGGAAGACTTCTCAGGGTAGGCCAGAAACGATCAGCTGGACGATGTTTGCGTTGGCGATTATTCTGGCCGTCCCCCTGGAACGCTTCGGAGCAGAGCTTCCCTGGGGAATGCCGCTGGTAGGGCAGGCGTGTATCTGTGCTGCCGCGATTACAGCGTTAGAGTTCGTTACCGGACTTGTTTTGAATGTGTGGCTTGGTTTGGGAGTGTGGGATTACTCGCACTTGGCCGGGAACATCCTGGGACAAATCTGCCCGCAGTTTACTTTGCTGTGGCTCGTCCTATCCGTTGTGGGTATTGTCATACTGGACTGGATGAGGTATGCGGTAGAGGGTGGAGAGAAGCCCCGCTACACATAACAGAATAAAACAGCTATTTGCTAACCATTTTTAAGAGCCGTACCTAAAAAAAGGTGCGGCTCTTTCTTCATACGAAAAAGGAGGTGAGAGTTATGGGACGGAAGACGAGACAAAACAAGATCACCAGCCCGGAATTGATCGCCCAGATCAATCCGAAGAACATTCGGCTGATGAACGATTTTCTGGAATACCTGCGGAGTATCGGCAAGGCGGATTCCACCGTTAAGGCATATACGAGCGATTTGTATATTTTCTTCGTGTGGGTACTCCAAAATGCGGACAACAAGTATTTCCCGGAGATTAGCAAGCGTGACATCATCTCGTACCAAAACTGGCTGTTGCGGAACAACGAGAACTCTCCCGCCCGTGTGCGCCGGCTGAAGAGTACGTTGTCATCTTTGAGCAACTACATCGAAGCAATCTTGGATGACGAGCTTCCCAACTTCCGGTCAATCGTCCGCAAGATCGAGAACCCGGTAAATGAGCCGACCAGAGAGAAGACGGTGCTGACCGACGAACAGGCCGATCAACTCTTGGACTATCTGATGGAGCGCGGGCAGTACGAGAAAGCCTGCTGCTTCGCTTTGGCGCGGTATTCTGGACGGCGCAAGTCTGAGCTGACGCGATTCAAAGTGTCGTACTTCGACGACGAGAACATCATCTATGGCACGTTTTACAAAACGCCTGAGAAAGTCAGAACGAAGGGCAAGGGCGTCAATGGAAAAATGCTTACCTGCTATGTGCTGGCAAAGCCTTTCAAGCCCTACTTCGATGCGTGGATGGCGAAGCGGGCAGATCTGGGTATCGAAAGTGAGTGGCTGTTCCCTGACAGGGACGATCCTACGAAGACGGTGCCTATCTCTACACTGAACAGCTGGGCGGAGACCTTCTCCAATATTCTGGGTATCCCTGTGTATTGGCATAGTCTCCGGCACTTCTTTACGACTTCACTTGCCAAGGCAAACCTGCCCGATTCTGTGATCAAGACCATCATTGGATGGGAGAGCTTGGAAATGGTGGATATCTACAAGGATATCGACGATGAGGACGAAATCGGCAAGTATTGCATGAACGGTGAAATCGTCGGGCAGAAGCAAGCCGCGCTTTCTGATCTGTAAGGAGGTGCGAGATGAACGAACTGACAATTCATGACTACCTTCAAAAGAAGGGATTGAGTGAGTATGGGATCGCTGGGTTGATGGGCAACTTGTTTGCCGAAAGCGGCCTTAATCCTCGAAATTTGCAGAACAGTTATGAAAACGTCCTTGGCATGAATGACAATGCTTATGTAGCTGCTGTGGATAACGGTACCTACACAAATTTCGTGCAGGACAAGGCTGGTTTTGGCCTTGCTCAGTGGACGTTTTGGACTCGGAAGCAAGCCCTGCTGGATTTTGCTAAGGCGTCTGGAAAATCTATCGGCGATCTCATTATGCAGCTGGATTTTCTTTGGAAAGAGCTGTCCGGGAGCTACCCCGGCGTGCTGGCGGTGCTGCGGGCGGCAACCTCTGTATTGGAGGCTTCCAATGCCGTGCTACTGAACTTTGAGAAGCCGGCAAACCAGAGTAAGGATGTTCAGAAGAAGCGTGCTGAGTATGGGCAGCGGTACTATGACCAGTTTGCCTCACAGACTGCTCCTGCGTCCGACTCTGATTTGGAACAGTTCAGAAAACTCTTTCAGGAAATGAGAGCTGAACTGCAGGACAACGACTGCGGCCAGTGGAGCGCTGAGGCGCGGCAGTGGGCGTTGGATATGGGTTTGATTACCGGCAACGGGACTGTCATCAATGGTGAACCCAACTATATGTGGCAAGACCTTGTTACCCGTGAACAGTTCGTGACGGTGCTCTACCGTCTTGCTCAAATCATGGGGTCGCCGGCATGAAAAGTATCTACGGTTAGTAACGAAAATATCTGACCGTTCGGAAATAAAGAGGTGAACTTCAATGGTCGATATCAACAACATTGTATCCCGTGGTGGGTACCTGGTGGATGGCGTGACAGGAGAGAAAGTCCTGTTCTATGAGTGCGATCCCAGAAAAAACACGGAATGTAATCGTGAAATGTGTCGGGGTGGCGGGGCAGAGGATGAGGGTGGCTTCGGGTTCTGCTCTAAGACACTCGATCCGCGTTTCCGTAAAGACGGCGGTAAGGCTTGGTATGCTGTGCTGAAGACATCAGAGGACGGCGGCGAGCCTTACTGGGGCAGAGAATACGTGGAGGTGGTTTGAAGTGATGACAGTTCAAGAATGTATCCAGTACGTTGAAAGCCATCTGGAGATCCGCCCTGCGACGGATAACGGAGCTTATACCAGCGGAAGAACGATCAAGCCTGCTGGCTGCGTAAACCATTCTGTTGGCTGCGCCCAACCTTCTGTCGATGTGTTTTTCAACACGATGAACAAGTCCAGTGCGGGCTGGGGTGTTAATGCTCTCCTTGGTGACTTCCATAAGGGCGAAGGACGAATTATTCTCGCTTTGCAATGGAATGGTCGCCCGTGGGGATGCGGTTCCGGCAGTAAGGGTTCGTGGAATAACACGAAGGTGCAGTGGGAGATTTGCGAACCCGCAGGCCACACCTATGCTGGCGGCACGATGGTCGGATACGACGTGGCGAAAAACCAGGGCTATTTCGACCGGATGTGGAAAATGGTCGTGGCATGGAATGTCTATATGGTCAAGAAATTCGGATATCCGATTTCTGGAATCAGCGATCATGCAGAGTCATATCGTGCCGGCTACGGCTCTAACCATGGCGACGTGGGGCAGTGGTGGCCGAAGCATGGCAAGAGCATGGATGCTCTGCGGAAGGAAGTTCAGGAAATTCTCAATGGCGAAACGGAGGATGATGACATGGATGTAACACGTTTCAAAGAACTCTGGAGCGAAATGCGTAAGGAACTCCAGGACAATGACGCAAGCGCATACAGCGCAGAAGCACGCGAGTGGGCAACGAAGAATGGTCTGATCGCCGGTAATGGTACGACCGTCAGCGGCGAGCCGAATTGTATGTGGGGCGACATTTTGACCCGCGAGCAGTTCGTCACCGTTCTTTATCGTTGGACTCAGATGATGGGCAAGGCGTAAAATGACCATCTCGATCGAGCGTGGTAAGAAGAAAAGCAAGCCGAAATCGAAGAGGCCACGCCTTGGATTTACCAACTGGCTTGCTGTATGTATCATGATTTTCCTTGCCGCTGGATTGGCCGGCGGCTTTTACCTTGCTCGACTGAGTATCGTATATGGGTATACTGGGGCACTGGCTTGCTACACGGCAGCTTTTGCTCCGATAGGAACTGCCTGCAGTATTGTGCTCAGTAAAATTGTACACAAGAGCGAGGTAGAAAACTCTGGTGCTGATGGAGAAGGAATTAAATTCGCAACTGCTAAAGCACACAATTTTTGTGAGGACGGCATAGAGGGCAGCAAAGAAAGCCCTGCAATATAAAAAAGGAGGATAGAGTGCTATGGATTCTGAATGGGTACGACTGATTGTATCGGTGTTGTCTGGTCTTGCCGCAACTATCCCGCTGGCAATCCAGCTGGTGAAGTATGTGCGGAAAACGATCCAGGACAAAAACTGGCCGGAAGTTGTTAAGCTCGTTACCAGTTACATGGAACGCGCCGAGACGATGTTCGAGAAGGGTGCAGATCGGAAGGAATGGGTCATGGCTATGGTTAAGGCTTCTGCCGATACTGTAAATTATGATCTCGATATGGACAAGATTTCCGATCTGATTGACAGTCTGTGCGATATGAGCAAGATTGTCAACGGTACCTCCAATACGGCGCGATAAGCACTTTGGAGGGACATGACATGAACATGGGAGAGATCTTGGGATGGAGCGGAGGAACGCTCCTTTTGCTTATGACCTTTGTTCAGATTGCCCCGATCAAGGTAAATCCTTGGTCATGGTTGTCAAAGAAGATTGGCAGAGCAATCAACGGTGAGGTGTTGAATGAGATCGCCGACATCAAAAAGGAACAACGTGAGACACATGACAAGCTCGAAAAACATATTCAGGACGATGATGAGCGAGATGCGAGTATGCACCGTCAGCGTATTCTGCGGTTCAACATTGAGCTTATGAGGGGCGAGGACTTTACACATGAGTGTTTTAATGATATGCTCCTTGACATCGACGAGTATGAGAGATTCTGTGAAACACACCCCGGATATAAGAACAACCGAGCGGTCATGGCTATTGCCAACATTAAGCGAGTATACCAAGACCATGAGGAAAACGGTGGGTTCCTTGTATGAATGAAGAGGGGTACATTTCTGTACCCCTCTTTTTTTGCTAATAGTCTCTATTTGACATGGGTGGTATTGGTGTGTATAATATATAAGGTGTACACAAACCACGAAGCCTATCTGAGGTTTTAAGGTGTTACCACAAATTTTACCACATTTGACTATCACAAGATAAAACAAGATAAAAGCAAAATGGGTAAAAAAGTTTTGGATTTCATGCGAAATGTGAGATAATAAAGCATGATAAGGCAAGATAGAGCATACCGTGAATTGTTCCCCACCATGAAGCCCCTCGAGTGATGCGTTGCCGAAAAAGTGCTGTAATATCAAGGGTTTCCGGGTTTGGCATTGACTGCCAAAAGGCCGTTTGACCACACTTTGACCACACTTTTTTCGGATGACACAAAATTGAACTGAAATAGAGGCTAAACGGGCCCGTGATTTTGGTAATCACGAGCCCGTTTTTTTATTTGAAAAGTGACATTGACTGCCCGATTCCCTGAACGGACTCTGCCATTTTTTCTTGTGTCACATGTGTATATATATCCATGGTAGTGGATATTTCAGCGTGCCCCATGATCTGCTGAATGATCTTGTGATTGGGTTCCACCTCAAACATACGGGTACAGAACGTGTGCCGTAGATTATGAACAGTAAAGCGGGGGAGTAGGAGTGGGTCTCGGCCCTCGTGCGCTGCAATTTTGCTTTCCAGTTCATTGTAATCCCTGCTGATGCGTTCAATGGCTCTGTTCAAGCAGTGGGGATTAAGAAGATCGCCGGTCCTGTTCCGAAAGACAAAGTCAGTATAACCTCCGATTGAGGGACTTTCCTTGGGGTATATTTCATCCCAGATTTCAAAGTGGTTGCGGAGATATTCCTCAACCTCGGGCAGCATGGGAACGATACGGTTGCCTTTTGCAGTTTTCGGTGTTGTGATGTGGAACTGGCATTTGCCATCAATCTGCCGATAGATCAGGCTGTGGTTGACAGAGATGGCTTTCTTATCAAACCAGATGTCGTTCTTAGTGAGACCAACACACTCCGCAACGCGCAGGCCTGTCCCAAGCAGCGTTACAAAAACAGTCGCCCAATGATAATATGTAGGACTTGTGATAATGTAATTGAGGAAGGCGTGCTGCTCAGCTTTGGTTAAAGCAATTCTGGGCTTCGCATCATCTTCTTTCAATGCTCGGTACACTCCTTTGCTTGGGTTTTTGCGAATCAGATCATCATCAACCGCCATCTCCAGTGTGGGATGGATGAGGTTGTTGATCCCGTCAAGTGAGTTGGTTTTGAAACCGTTGTCCAGAAGTGCTTTATAAAGCTTCTGGACATCGCTCTTTCGGATATTACCGATGGGCTTTCGTGCCATATCTGTTTGCTGGATGTACTTTTCCCACATATACAGATAGTTGGATCGGGTAGACTCCTTGAGTTTACTTTTCGTAGGTGTCCAGAGTAAAGGCCGACCTGGTGTGGCCCAGGATGCCGGACAAGGTCTTGACGTCTACGCCGCTGGTCAGGGCATGGGTGGCGAAGGTATGCCCTTATTCTCGCTCATGCCCACCGCTCGTCCAATCGTTTTGATGCTGGGCCAGCACTGATGTGTCTTTCGGTTTTCACACCGTTTCAGAAAGCTATAGACCGCCAACTCTCCGTAGTCCAAGCCCAGTTGGAAGACTTCGTTGGGCAGAGAGAAAAAATTTCCGCGCCCACTGTACTTGCTGTACCTCATACACCACCTCCCACACGCTCGTTCACCCACTGGATGAACTGCTCCTTGGGCACCACCATCCGGTTGCCGATATGCAGCACCGGGAAACCCGGCTCATGCATCAGTTCATATCCCGACGATGGAGATACGCCCAGGACTTTTGCCACCGTTGCCGAGTTCAGGAACAGCGGCAGGTCATCATAGGATCTGTATTCGGATTCTTTCAATCAGCATCCTCCTCTTGATCGTCATAGGCATCGTCTGGATGCACCAGATGCAGGAACTCCTCCACGGAGTTGACCACCCCGGCGTCCTTCAGTTGCTGGTAGCGGATCAGGTCGCAGAGCATTCGGAAATTGACTTCCGCGCACTCCAACAGCTTATCCATCGCCACGATCTGTTGCTCCGCGCTGAGTGTTGTTGCTTTTTCTGGGCCTTGCAGATAAGCCTGCACCGCGTCCTCCTCCGGCATATCCTCGCCTAAGATTTCTCGCATTCCCTGAAGGACATAGTCCAGTGTTTCTCTCTCCGCGTTGGCGGTCAGGAAACTCAGAAGCTGTTTTTGCCTTGCGCCAAATAAATCCATCGTCATTACTCCTCTGTATATTTTGATCTGGGTTCCCCTGACTACGGCCAAGGTCAGGTTTCCGAGTGCCGGAAAATCACCCGCTACTTATCAGGACACTCACAGGCGGTTTGTAAACCAAAGAATAAAAAATATTTTGAAAAATTCTGCTCCCATCCATCATGGACAGGAGCGGAGCCTGGGAACAGTATAATTCAGAGAACAAAAACATCTGAGGGACTCTGTCAAATGACAGAGCCCCTCAGATGTTCGTGGAGCTTTTTCAGCCGCTTCGATACCGCCGCCTTGGACACGCCGTAGATCGTTCCGATCTCCTCCATAGTCAATCCCTGGCCATATCGGAGTTCGACAAGATCCCGGCTCTGAGTGCCAAGACCATCGACGGCTTTCCGCAGACATTCCAGCTGGAGGTTCCGGAACACCGTATCCTCCACGGGACGCCTGACACATTCCGAGCCGGACAGCACCGTTTCAGACTCACTTTTACTCAGGTGCCTTTGGTCCCGCTTATCCTGCGCCTGTTCCCGCTTCCAATCCTGCTTCATTCAGGAAGTCTGCGACCTCCTTTGGCACTGATACGTGCTGGCCACTATAGGTAATCACGACAGAGTAGTTCATTTGCATCCTTTCCACTTTCCACGGAAAGGCGCACACCCGCGCTGCCGGCACAGCGCCAAATACTGAAGATCTTTATGGAAGTTCCCTTCGTTCAGGGTGGTTGTGGTGCCCTACGAGGCCCATGAATGTCTGAGGTCCCACCGGGGTGTGGACCTCACCGGAAAGCTGCGAGTTTTCGGCTTTCGCCTAATTCTAATATAGAACAGATGTTTGTAAATGTCAATGCTGCATAAGTTGCTGGAGCCAGTCTGTGGGGGGCTTTCTTGTTTCATTCCCCCGCAGAATTTGAGATTTTTACAAATTCGTCTCTGTGAATAGAGCGTTCCAACTGCAGGATCTTGACCGCGGCGCAGCCCGCCCAGAAAATCATGAGGGAAAGGACTTTTGTATGATAGGCCGCTGCCCCTGGAACTGATCGCCGATATCGCAGCGTGGTGCGTCAGACGCGAGAGATCGTGATATTCTTTTGCCTTGCTGATGGGCAGCGCTCGTCTGTCTGATCGCTTGGAAGTGTAGAGCAATCAACGTATGTATGCTATCATTTTCTTCGAAACGATATCATTATCATTAAACTGGTCAATGATAGGATTATCCAGCGGCCGGGGCTCCTGTCAGTCCCAAGAGTTAAATATGATCTCCCCTACCATCTGCGGGTTCCAATAGCGGATCTGCTCCAGTTCCTCCGAACTCAACTCCCCGCACAGGCTGCGCCAGTCCTGATTCAATTCATCAAAACTCAGAAACCGCACCGGGCTTTCCGGCAGTTGGAGCCATTCCGGTTGCTGGGTCAGAACAAATCTGCCGGAAGTATCCCGCTGAGCAAAGGCCGCATAGGGATAATGGATGTTCTGCAAAACAAAGACAGACTGGTCGTATCTGCTGAGTTTGGCAGTATAGAAGTTCCTTACGGCTGTGTCCGTATCCACTTCTGTCACAGCTCCGCCGTTTTCCCAGGCCAATGCATGGCACATCCGGCGGAACGTTTTTTCATCCAGGAACAGAGGCGGATTTGTGTTTATGCTCCCAAATCCTGTAATCCCTCTTGGAAGTATCATTTCATCGTCCTTTGTTCGCAGTTTCTATTTGAACGGACAGCATTCTGTATCACATAGAGCGTTATCACGAATACCCAACTTTTATCAGCTCATCAGATCATCAATGCAGTTGCCGTTAAGGTCAAAAATTGCGGTATAAATTGCCACATAATCATCCTCCTCATCATTGATGTCCATACTGAACGCAATGCAGAGCAAGGGCGCGTCATACATATAGTTTTTCTCAAATGCGGCAATTTTCTGCTTAAACTGATAGGTCTCTGCCACAGTCCGGTAATCTGCCCGCATTGCTCTCTGAAAATTCTTCGGATCATCATCGTACCAATTTTTCAGGTATTCCATCATGAACTTCGTGGTTTTCTCAAATATCTCATACTTTTCAAGGTAATCATCAAACGGCATCCCGTTCAGCAAAATCTCGCTCATAGATACGATCCTCCTTTACACAAGAAACATCCCCTGAGCCTCCACCAGCTTCCGCAGGAGTTTTATGGCGGTCTGGTTTTCTTCTGTAATTTTCTTCAGCGTGACGATATTGTATACTTCGCCGGTCTCAATATGAAACACCATATCCAGTGTTGGGAACAAAAATCTCATGGTCCCAAAGGTCTTTTGAAACACCAAGTCAGACAGTTCATCCAGGTCACTGATAGATTCAATTGGGAACTCAAGGTAATACTCCTTTCGCTGTATCTCTTCAGGCCCATTTAATCTCCCACGCCGGACAATCCGTATCCGTGCTCCATGGCTGCATCACATACATGACCCAATTCATCCGCAAAACGCCGAATCTTTTGGAAGGACACGCCATATTGCTCAATCACGCTGTTTTCTTCTGTGCCATGTTCCTCAAGCCATTTTACGATGGACTGCGAAAAAGTCTTGATTGCCGGAACCTGATCCGCTTCAAGTTGGGTTTCCCTGTATGGATCAAATTGGTAATATTGTGTATAGTTTGTGAGTTCGTTTCTGGCATCGTACAGGAAACCGTCTATTCCTTTCGGTTCTGATACCATGTGATGTTTCATCGTTTTTCTGGGGCTCACCGACACAATCTCAAACGCATGGTTAAGGTCTTTGGCTGCAACTATCTCAAGTGCCACCCTTTCACTATCCTTTCTTTTCGTTATTTTGCAGGGTATCCCTTATCGGTCTTCTTCCGGCCAAACCGGCTTTTCCGGAATGCCGTCCTCGTTGATATAGTAGCCGTCTACGATGGTTCGTACACCGCCACCAAAACTCCAGCCGTTTTCCTCGATGAACATCAGGAACCGATCCAGGAACTGGTCCTCTGAAAGCTCCACCGGCACTTCCACGCACCCTTGGAACTCAAACTCCTTGCGGTGCGCTGTATTCATACCGTTCCGAGGAGGATGCTTCTCCGCTTCTGGCTCCATTGCAGCTTTATATTTCCGGTGTTTCATCGTCGGTTGCCTCCGTTTCTTCAAATGGCAGATGGATGGGATAGAGATCCAACACAAAATGCTCCTCATCAATTTTTGTATTGGGATGGCAGTCCGAGCAGCCAAAGGTCACATCCCCGATCCGGTGGGTGAAGTCCTCCGGGCAGCTGCCAAAGATGATGTACTGGCAGATGGGGTACTCCAAGACTCCATCTGCCATCGGCTCCGGCAGAAAAATCTCAAAGGGTTTTTCAATGTCCACCCCCAGGGAGTCCAGATACCGGGCCACCTCCGGATAGGCCGCCTTGACCCTGGCGCAGTAGTTTTGGCAGTAGGCACAATCACAGATGCTCTCAGGGCTGAGATTACGGTAATAGGCCCTTGTTTTTTCAAGTTCAGGCTTCATCACGGCTTCTTCCTCCTCACGAGGGCCTTCAAAAACTTCAAATAGTCGGCAAGCACGATTATCCCCATGACCAGAAAGAACCCCCTTATGAAAAGGCCTTGGCCCTCTATCACAAACACCAGCAGGAAAAGGCATGCAAGGCCGATCAGGTACAGAAGGGATACAAGGATCGTACAGACAATTCGGATTGCCCTGGATGTCTGCTCCGACTGGGCCGCATCGATCAGCTCTTGCAGCAAGGGATTTACCCACATGGAAAGTAGCACCTCCTCACACCAGGATCCAGTTCTGGCCGTCCGGCATTCGGCGGAAATTTCCCGGTATCCGTTCCAACACTTCCCCGGTATTATAATCCCGCACCAAAAGTTCCTCCCGGTAGTCCGGGTCCTCATACCAAACCGAAGTATACAGCCTGTTCCCTTCCAGAAACTCAAAAAACTCATGGTCCCCTATTGCAAAGTCCCGGTGTTCCGGCCAGATAATCTGAAACTGATTGTCATGGGCTGACCGCGTCAGCATAAGCGGTGATGCCTCCAGCATGAGATTGTAGCAGTCCGGCACGATAGAGAGAGGCAACACCACCAGCAGCTCAGTGGTTTCCGTTGCTTCATAAAAGGTTAGAATACGAATCTCTTCCTTTGGAAAATCTACCATCAGCAGTACCACCCGCCCATCGTGATACACCGGTCTTCCAAGATATTGTCCCGACTTTGTGCGTACCGGCTCATAGATCGTGCCCTCCGGGCAGTGGACCAGGACAAGCCGGTTTTTGTCGATGGGATGGCCGCTGCGGAACAGTTCCTCGGCCTCATATAAATCGTTGCTGGCATAGTCGGCGCCCCAGTACCATTCGCTGCTGCCAGGCAGCGGCTCCAGATTGGTGATCCCGTTTGTGATGATGCGTTTCATACACTGTCCTCCCAGGCTATGTGGCCATGTTTTGCCTAAGTGCCGAGATTATACCATAGCGAATGGAGGAAGTTCATGAAGATTCTCTTAAAGTTTTCTTGATTTACTGGAAGCAAAACGCCTCTTTTGTTTACAGCCCCGTAAATTTTGAGTCTCGTGAAGGATGGAATTGGCTTGACATTCTCTTGGTCAGAACCGCAATGCAGCAAGTCGGAAACAGAAAAGCCTCCCGCCTTTTACTGACCTGAGCCGGTCAGTAAAAGACGGGAGGTGTTTTTGACCACATTTTTAGCCACAGAGCGGTGTGGAACACATGGAAACAATGGCTTTAGAGAGTGACGGAAAGCAAATGTAACGGAACGGAAAGAGTATAAAATGGGCGGAAATTATGCAAAAAATCTTTCGGTATTTTATTGTTTTTAGCGCATCAGAAAGTGCGCCAACCTGTCGCTGCAGCTGTCCGAGCCGGCAATTCCCCTGTAAGCACGCGCTTGGGTTGATGTTTGAGGTGTTGGAGGAAAAGAACTTTGCGGTTGCGGAGATCCCGGTGGATATTGCAGACAAGCGGGCAAAACAGGCGGCGCGTACTGCTAAGAAAGAGTCTGGTGAGCCCCAGCCAGCTAAGCCGAAAAAGACCAATACAGCGGCGCAGAAGAAAAAACTCCAGCAGCAGTTGGAAGGCCTGAATCTGGCGGAACGCATGGTGAATGACCTGCTTTCTTCTGGTATTGCAACCCTTGCCGGCACATCTGCGCAGTCCTTTGAGAAGCTGGCGAAGGAATTGGGAAACTATTACCTGACCGGACCTCAGACGGCATTCCTGCGCATTGCACTGGCTGTACATATGATCCAGACTCACCCGGAGCAGGCAGACGAATACTATGCGCAGGCGCTTCGTGTGCTGGTCTCCCTGCATTCAACCATCAAAAAGTCCCGTGAGTTTTTGAACAGCAAACTGGAGGCAGGGAACTACTCTGCTGAGGATTCCATTTTGTACGAGGCACTTGGCGGTATCTGGCGGCTGGAGGATCTGAAGGCCATCGGTTCTTACAGAGAGAATGTAAAGCTAATTCAGCTGTCATTTGACGTGGCCTATGATGACCCGAAACGGGAGTATGTGGAACGGGGGTTCTGGCTGGATCTGGAACGGGGTGAGCTCTTCCAGACGCTGAATTACCGCCCCATTAAGGCCCTGAAATACGTGAAGGGTGAGGACAGCTGCTTCGATGTGGTAGAAATCCCGGTGCTGTATGAGTATCCGGGGGAGGTCTGTCCCCGGGTTCGCTGGGAGGGCTGTACCACACGGCCGCTGAGCGATTTGGAGCGCCCTGGTATCCCGGCGCTTGCCAAGGGGGACATTCCCAGCACGGTGAAGCTGGCAAAGAATCAGATGAAGAATACCCTGCTGCCCAAGTACATTCCGGCCATGATCCCGGTGGGACGTGTTGGCAGGGTAGAAGACGCCCTTGTTCTGGAAGACCCGGCAGGCAACCGAATTTTGATGCGAGACCGATATGAGGAAGGAACCGATCACGGTACCATTGGAAAGCTCGCTGTCCTGCCCACGAACATACCGGAGGGCAGCGCCCTGTTCGGACTTGTGTTTTACGATGAGACTGATCACAGGATCTGTCTGCACCCGTACAGCGTAGTAACGCCGGAGCAGATCATCCGGCTCCAGTATTGAGGGGGGTGGCGAAATGAATCTGCAGGCATTATATGACCTGAAGGACCGGCTGGAGCACGCTGCCATTGCGGGTACAGGACTGCTTCAGGAGGACTTTCGCCTGAAGAGGTCTGTTGAGGCTCTGGCCCCTCTAGCCGCCGCCAGCCCAGTGTTTGCCAAAATCGCTGCCGCCACGCAGTCGTTACTTGCGGCACCGGCTGAGGAGCGGGGCAGGAAACTGCTGGATGTACTTAGCCTCATAAATGCGGTTGTCTATACCCAGGGTACGGTAACGGTTCCTGGTGAGCTGCAACCGCTGGAAATACAAGGCGGCGCCTATGTCCAGGCCTCTTATGGTCAACTGCAGCCACTGCTCGCTGCACTGGGTGGAACGGGAAGCGGCCGAATGGCACAGATCAAGCGGTACTGGGAGGATCATCCCGAATATTTCCGGGATTTTCGGGTGCTCCCCTACGTGATTCGGACGCTGGGCGATCCGTACGGTGAATTGTGCGATTTAATCTCCCACATCCTGCAAAGCATGGGCTCCGATGTGCTTCCACTGCTGAAAGAGGGCTTTGACGGTAAGGGCAAGCGTGAGATGGTGCGGCGTGTTCAGCTGATTGAGGCCATTGCAGGGGCGCGGGAGAATGATTTCTACCTTTCTGAATTGGAAAGCGCAGAAAAAGAGGTGCGCTGCGCGCTGATCTATGCGCTGCGCCATGAGGAATCCAATGCGCAGAAACTGGTGGAGCTGTGCCAAACGGAACGATCCGGCCCCAAGAAGTACGCCCACTGGGCCCTTGCCAAGCTGGAGTCCGATATTGCCTGGGAATACTGGGAGACTCTGGCCCAAAAGGACCTGAAGCAGGCTGCCTCCTATATGACCTTAGGGAATATCCTTGGGGGGATGCTTTGTTGCGTCGGTCTAACTTAAAAAATAAAAAAATTTCTTTGTAAGAAAAGGCCTCTTTTTTGCGTTGTAAGTGTAAGCAGATAACAGTACTTTTCTTCCGTTGCAGAAAGGAGGTGTTTCTTTGAAAAAAAGCATTATTTCGTTTTTGTTAATCTCTATGTTCGCATTTACAATCATGGCCCCAAGTGTATTTGCGGCAGACGTTGATACTTATGCAATATCGGGTCGACTTTCCCTAAGAATTGAAGGGACAACGGCATACTGTGCTGGAAAGTATAGTAGTGGAAACAAAAATGATTATATTGAGATAGTGATCACATTAAAACAGGGAGAAAGGGAAATTAAGTCCTGGAGCGCCTCAGGGAGAGGAACTGCTACAGTTTCAAAGACTTATACTGTGCAAGCAAAGAAATCATATCAGTTAGTTTTATCTGCGAAGGTTAATGGCAAAGAAAAACCAAGTGTAACAGTAACGGCAACAGGTAAGTAATCAGCAGAAACAAACTCGCACACATGCGAATCTCAAGAGAGAACTCATCTTGAGAGGGTAATCGTTATCTGAGGATCCGTCTGTTTACTAACATGGTTTAACTTTGTAAGGATAGGAGGGGAAAGTATGTAAAAAGAAAGGTGTAAAAGTAATTTCCAAACAATAAGGAGGTCATATCTATGAAGAAAATTTTATCTGCAATTTTGACGTTGGCAGTAGTGCTCAGTGTATCCACTGTAGCATTTGCGGCCAATAACTGCGACGCTACGACAATGGACAACACTCCGGTTGAAGAGGGAGAAACCGCATTTTGGGGGCCGGAAATCACTTACGATTGTCCGGCACCTTTGTCGGAAGAGGTTCCGGAAGGAGAGAGTCTGCTTATTTCCGCTGAGGAGATCAAAACCATGAGCGAAAGTGAATTAGCTAACGCTCTGCATGAGAAAGCCCCTCAACTGACAGAAGAAGAAATTTCCCAGATTGTAAGCTACTACACCAGTGAGGATTTTGAAGCTGGGATTGCTCCCGTGTATGGCCTTTATGACCACCCAGAGTGGTATATCAAGCCTTACATTAAAAGCACAAGGAGAATGGTACAGTATGCGACCCAGTGGATCGGCATTGATGCATATAGATCTTCTGTGGGAATGACTAAGGGCAGATCGGAGACCAAGAGTATCACATTTTCTTTGGGATATACGGGAAGTGCAGAAATTAAAAAGGTAAAAAATGAGCTAAAAGCAAGTTTCAGCCACACATCGAGTGTAACTGTATCGGAGAGCCAAACCTGCCCGGCTTGGACAACGATGAATTGGCGTCCGTATACACTGTTTGATGAACAGACCTATTATGGAAAAATGAAGATTACCACTATTATTCCGAACCCGGGCGGTGTATACAAGAATGTATGGTATGACGAACATGAAGGCGTAAATAAGAAGTTGGTTTTGGATACCCATGAGGTATGGTCCAGAGAAAATAAGGCGAAGGATGTAAACGCCAGAACACCGCAGCCTCCGACGGGAAAACCCAATGTGTAAATGTGTAACTGCGCAATAAATCATTATTGTATTGTAACCGTCAAATCTCCCTGCGCATAAAAAGGCCGCCATCTCAGTGCCTGTGCATTGAGATGGCGGCCTGCAGTTCTATTATGATTTAGGACTTCTGCATTCCTGGGGTGCGTTCACCGGGAGGAAAGATTCGGCCCAGGCTTCATCCGTCTGGCTCATGTCAGGCGCGTTGTGCAGGAGCCAAACCAGGTAGCGGTAGGGATTCAGGTCGTTCTCCTTTGCGGTCTCAATCAGGCTGTAGATCACAGCGCTGGACTGGGCGCCGGCCGGGGTGTTGGAAAAGAGCCAGTTCTTCCGGCCCATGACGAATGGCTTAATGCTGCGCTCGGCACGGTTGTTGGAGAGTTCCAGCCTGCCGTCCTCCAGATAGCGTACCAGATAGGGCCACTGCTCCCGCAGATAGTGCAGTGCCTTGCCCAAGGCGGACTTGGGCGCCGTCTTGGCGCTGGTCTCATTTGCCCATGCCAACAGAGCGTCCAGAACCGGTTTCTCCAGTTCCAGCCGCTTGGTATAGCGCTCTTCCGGCGTCAGTTCCACGAGAGCCTGCTCCAACTGAAACAGCCTGGTGCAGTAACACTCGCCGGTGGCCGCCAGAGATTCCTGCCGTTTCTCTTTGGGCAGCGTTTGCAGCGCCTCGTCAAATTTTCGCCTGGCATGAGCCCAGCAGCCAACCACCCGGATATTCTCGGGCAGCTTGTGGTAGCCCTGGTAGCCGTCCGCGTGCAGCCAGCCGGAAAAGTCCTTGAGGAAGGCCGCCGCGTGCTCCGCCTTCCGGCTGGTCTGGTACTCATACAGGACAATGGGATACTCGGCGCAGCCGCTGGTCCGGTAGACCCACATGTAGGACTTGCTTGTAGAAGTCCTGTCCGGTTCCTTCAGCACCTGTAGCGTGGTCTCATCCCCGTGCAGCACGGTTTCCCGGCACAGCTTCCGGTGCAGGGCGTCATACACCGGCCGCAGCCAGGTGTCTGAGGCCTGCAGGATCCAGTTGGCCATCGTCTGCCGGGACAGCTTCAGCCCCTGCCGCTGGAACTCCTGCTCCAGACGGTACAGCGGCGCGTACATGACGANTCAACCAATATTTTCAGCTGCTCCATCCCACACGACGGATAGATATCCATTCTCACATTCCCGACATACAGCGTAGCGGAATGTTCTGCTTCGTTGCGGCATTCCTGCCTTGGAATCGGCACTTTTGCAAAGGCAACCCTGTCCTGTCCTTCCTGCTGTGCCATGCTGCCAGCAACAGACAGTACTTCTCGCTCCCAGCGATAATATGTAGTTGGTGTGATTCCCTGTTGCCTGCACCATTCCCGAACCGATCGCCCGCTGCTCCGGCATTCCTTGATTGCTGAAGCCCATTCCTGTAACTGTGCCTGGTGTTTCAACTCGATAGATGTCACTGCAAGACCCCCCGTACAAAATAGTGCTGGAACGTTCCGCTACGTTCCAGCACTATTATCTCATACATGTCTATCCGCCTGCTCCTTTGACGGTTACATTGTATTGTGCAGGATGTAGGAAAGGGGGCCTCTTACGAGTCGGTAAGAGGCCCCCTTTCCTTTGAGATAATGGTTTACTCGTCACACCATGTGCGAACGAGTAAACCATTATCCACTTATTTTCCTGTGTATGTTGTTGACTTCTACTTAACTTTATCATAGCTTGTCCTGTCCACTGAGGTGTTGGCACTTTCCAGTGGACAGGTTTGCAGAGAGTGACAGTAACGATTTTTGCAGCTGAGCTTGGCCGTGAACCTTCCGGCATTTTGAGGGTAGTTACACCCGACCCGAACATTTAGAAACGCTGCATGCCATCTTCATCAACAAATCCTTTTCAAAAAATCCGTCTATAACGAATTGAATGTGTGCTTCGTCATCGTACCATGTTATACAACTACTCTGTTTCTCATCGGCTGAAATATATAAGTGTCCAGGACATCCATTAACCGTAACATTTTCGACTTCCATGTTTTCTGCATCGATTAAAATTGCAGATCCCTCTTCAACTCGCACATATTCAAATCGGAGTATATCTCCTTCTTCATTTTCATAATGGAAACTAACTACACTTTTACCTGCTTCTAAGTGCTGTTAACTGCTGTAATGCCAATGGTTTTTAGAACAGATAAGAGTAGTTAAAAGTGGGTAAGTGTAGGTAATTCGTATATTATTTCTGTACCATTCATACAACCATATTCCTACACTTCTTGATGTGGTTGATTTTATTTCTACACCTATACTCCTACACTGAAAGCGAGCTTGGCAAGGTCTATTTTATTTTCTCAATCTCCTCTCGAAGCCAAGTAAATTCGCGGCGCGTGTAGACCTTTTCTGTGATGTCGGAGATCTTGTGACCTACCATATATTTGATGGCATACTCATCCACCCCATAGCGTTTTGCCATGGTCACAAAGTGGGTGCGACCATCGTGAGGACGGTGCTCGGGGTTTAGTTTCAATTCATCACGGATACGCTCGAAGGCTTTCTGATACCGAGCATAGGTCAACTCAAAGTTCTTCTTGTTTCGGTTGTTGGGGTCTGCCCAGTTAAGCAGATACGGGCTTCCGATTGCTTCTGCTTCTCGATATTTTTTGAGTACCAGGTCCTGAATACGGGAATGAATGGGGACAACACGATTCTCACCGGCATCCGTCTTCATGCCGCCTTGAAATGTCCAGCTCTCTAAATCCACATCCTTTAGTTCCAGTAGTCCCAGTTCCTGAGGGCGCCAGCCGGAGTAGCACTGGATAAGCAGGATGTCGATACCATGTTTCTCATCGATATTATTCCAGAGCAATTCCATTTCATCATCTGTAAAAGCGATATGCCCCTTCTTTACTTTCTGGATCTCTTTGACGGTTTCTTCCGTGAGGTTGAAGGTTCTGGAATAGTTTCGATCCACTAACTCATATTCCAACGCATAGTCCAGCATCATGTTAAACATGGATTTGATTTGGTTCTTCATGGTGGCTGTTGGATGCTGCTCTCTGCCTCGAACAGTGGCCACGCCCTCTTCCATGCAGCCTTTTACATGACGGGCTCGAATGTCCATAACTCGCATCTTGTAAACTGCCGAACAGTAAGGCCAGGCACTGGTCACCGCCTTTGTACTCTTGACGGTCTTTTCGTATTCTGGAAGCCACTTGTCATAGAGCTCCTGCATGGTGATGGCTGTTCCAAGGTCATATGGATTCTTGTTATATTCCACCAGAGCGGCATAGGCATCGTTATAGGTGGCGAAGTATGATTCCGGCTTGAGCGGTTTGCAAATGGGTCTGCCATTAGAAGTTTTCCCCACAGTTACCATGGCTCGGAATGGATTTCTCAAATTACGATTTTTGATCTCACTGATCTGACCAAAGCCATTCGGCAATCGCCGTCGCTTGTTGGATTTGCGAGGTCTTTTTATTTTTTCAGAAGGTTTCAGAGGATATCCGCAATGAGGACAGGCATTTGCCTTATCGCTCACTGGCAATTCGCACTCTGGGCATTGGGTCAGCATAGGTCATCCCTCTTTTTCAAGGCTTTAATTTCTCGGCGTTCGATTTTGTCAACGATACGGCCGCCTACCGCATGGAGTAGAAAAACGCTGCCCGCAAATAGTAGCGCACCCCAGGCTCGCTGATTTTTGTTGTACTCTTTTACGCCGCCCTGCATAGTATAGACTTCATGCAAATGCTTGGCTGGGTTCACGTGTTTCTTCATTGGGTGTCTCCTTTCGCAAGATTTACAGTGGGTTTTATGGAGGTGTTCTATATGAAATACATGACGAATGCACAAATCGACGAGCTTAATTTGCTTTTGGATAAGCATGGGGCGGCTTTGACAGCATTTTATAACGAAGGAATGAGACAAGGCGCCAAAAATGTGATTCATGGTATGATGATTGGCGCGGCGATTATTGCTGGCGTTCAGATCACAAGGGCAATCATCAGAGCACACAAGCAAAAGAACTAAATAGGAATTGGGGTCGCTTAATCAGCGGCTCCTTTTCTTTTTGCCCCTTGCGCCGCCCGCTCTAATCATATATGATAAGTGTACGAATTGTCAAGCATATTCCTACACAATATTTTTGATTAAGATTTGAGGGCTGGATATGGTGATGAACGAGTGCTCCGCCTGTCCCCGGTGCGGCGGACGGTTGAAATACTACGACAGCGTGCCCAGACTGGTACGGACGAAAGGGCGGCAAACCTCCAGAGTTCCCATGCGCCGCCTGCGGTGCTCCGGCTGCGGGGCAATCCACCGGGAACTGGGCGGTCTGTTCTTCCCCTACAAGCAGTACGAGGCCGAAGTGATATTCGGCGTACTGGAGGGGCTTATCACCTGCGAGACACTGGGGTTCGAGGATTACCCCTGCGAGATGACCATGCTCCGGTGGCTTTCGCAGAAAGCACAGCTCCTATTATGGAGAAATCCATAAGCGAAAGGAGTAAATGAGCATGAAACTGACACCTGTGGACCAGATACCGAAGACGAACGGCTATCACAAGCTGCAAGAGCTGATCGAGGAGTTTACGAACGGCGACGCTAAAATCGTAAAGGTGGAATTTAGCGAGACCGATTATAAATCCCCGGCGGTCTGCCGGTCTTGTCTGGCCGCGGCCATCAAGCGGTCGAAGCGTCCGGTCAAGGTATGGCGTCGTGGAAATGAGATATTCCTGAGCAGGGATGTTTGACAAAGGATCGAGCCACCGTAACAGGCGGCTCTTTTCTTTTTCGGACGCAGGAATTGCACAGCCCTTTATGGAGGTGATTTCAATGGACAAAATCAAAGCACTCAACACCAAAGTCATGGCAAAAGACTTCGGACGGGTAGGCTTGGGCACACTGGCCATTGTAGCCGGAGCATTTCTGTGGGGCAAGTTTTTGTACGGCAGAGGTGTGCGCGGCTGCCAACGCTGGATGTGCGAGACGTTTCCGGACGAATACGAAAGCATGACGGAAAAGGTCGCTGATATGCTGGAACAGGACCATTGAACAGGCCAAAACAGATTGAGCCGCTCTCGCGGCGGCTCTTTCTTTTGTCTCCGGCGGTTATATTTCTAATTTAGATTAGCCCGATTTAACCTAAGTTAGAAAACGGGCCCCGCAGATTTTGCAATTCCTATTATGGAAAGGAAACGGATAGATGCTGGTGGAAATCCAGCGGTGAGACACGAAGGCGTGCCGCCAAGTAATAACTTAATCAAAGATGGCACCCACCGGGCAACGGTTTTCGTTGGGCCGACCCTGAAGTCGTTTCCTTTTCTTTTTTCGCGCCGATTCAACAGGGGCCTTTATGGAGGTGAAGGTTATGAACACCAGGAAAATTCTTAGCGCGATCGGAACATTCGCGGTTGTGGGCGCGGTATCCACGGCAGGCGCGGCACTATGGACGAAGGTTCTGAACAGGAAGTTTCAAATGGTACAGCTCAAACTGACACACCCGAAGTCAGACAAAATCATATTCGTCGACTTCAAGAAGGCAAAGAGGGGCCGCTGACGCAGCGGCTCTTCTTTTTTTTTCATCCGCACAAAAGGCCGTCTCCTTTATGGAGACAAAACTTTTTAGGAGGTAATCAAGGATGAACAAGCAGAAATGGACAGAGAAGCCGGTCACCTGGGGCGGATATCTCAAACTCAGCGGCATTGTGACAGTCATCGGCGCGATTTTCAGCGCGGTGTATATCATTGCCATGTTTGAGCCGGCCTGGTGGATCGGGATTCGGAAGACGGTTGGAAAGACGTTCAACCATTGGGCCCGGAAAAGGAATCGTTTCTAAAGGGCGGGAGCCGCTGCAACAGGCGGCTCCTTTTCTTTTTCTTTCCACCGAGGTTGTTTTTACGAAAACGGGGCTGCGCCCTTAGAATAGCCGTTGAAAGGAGGCAGACGCCGATGAATGAACAAGAGTTCCATCCGGGCTCCGTCCCTGTGGCGGTGGTGGCCCGTGTTTATGGAAAAGACGCGTCCTGGGTGAGGGCCGGAATTATCTCCGGCTGGCTGCCCATCGGCAAGGCGACCCGGAACGGCAATCTGGTGGCCAGCATTGAGGAGATGGATTCCCGGTATGGCCGGATCAATTTCTACATCTCGCCAAAACGATTGTACGAGGAAACCGGATATTTCTGGAGAGGAGAACGACGATGAGAAATGACATGCGCCCGGAGCTTTCGCAGAAGAACCCCTACTGGATCGGCAAGCACCGCTACTACGAGCTGAAGCATTTCTGCCTGCAATACCCCATTTGGAAAAAGGCCCGACTGGCCCTGGATGGGCTGAGCAGGCGGCCGGCCGACCTCCAGGTCTTTGTGAGCTGCGGGCAGGCGAAGGGCGACCCAACAGAGCGGTGCGCCCAGTCCCGGATATTCTTCGGGGAGCGCATGGAGATGGTGGAGCAGGCGGCCATCGAGGCGGAGCCCGACCTCTACTCCTATCTGCTGCGGGGCGTGACCGAGGGGCTGTCCTACGATGCGCTGAAGATGAAGTATGATATTCCCTGCTGCCGGGACGTCTATTACGCCGCGTACAGACGGTTCTTCTGGCTGCTGAGCAAGAGGAGGGATTGAGGTTGCGGGTTGTGGACGTGGCTGTCCGGCAATGCTACCGGTTCAACTGCCCGAACTGCGGGAGCAGGCTGGAGGCCGACTGCGGCGATCTGGTGGACATCGGCGGAAAGACAAGCCGGTTCTGGTGCCCGGTCTGCCGGAAGGAGCGGTATGTTCCATGGAGTGCCCTAAGGAAACGGGTTGTGTACGAGGACAAGTCCGCGGAATAGGCAGGCTCCTTTATGGAGGTGAAATGCCATGAAGAAAACGATTTTGGAAAAGGTGGCGGACAACAAGTTCAATGCTGTGAAACAGTTAGTCCGATTCATTCGGGAAAATGACAAGAACCCGGGTGGATTTGAAGACTTATGGGAAAACAGTTTTGCGCTTGAGGACGAATTAGATGAAATCATACTTCGGATAGCGCACATCATCGAATTGGAAAAAGCATTAGAAGAATACGAAGAGTAAGGATTGGGCCTGCGGAAACGCGGGCTCTTTCCTTTTTGTATTTCGCAGAAACGGCAGCGGCTATTATGGAGGTGATACCATTATGACTTACAAGCAAATCGAGGCAAGCCGGGAGCTGAGGCTTTGGATCGGACAGGTGATCGTGTCCGCCGTTACGATGGCGGTCGCGTTGGCGTCCATTCCGGAGGTCAGGAACGCGGCTTCCACAAAGCTGGAACAGCTGAAATGGAAACTCAAATCCAGGAGCAAGGGCTGAGCAGGCCCTTTGCTTTCTATTTTCCATACGCAGCCGGCCGGAAAGCGTGTTAGAGTGATATCCTGAAAAATTCCCGGGTGGAAAATTTGAGAAAACAGCATTAAAGGAGGAATTGAATTTGGCGATTATTGCAGCGATCGCGGCGCTTTGCATTGGAATTTTGATTGGCATGTATCTGTTCCAGGATCGTCCGGTCGGCGACCTGCGGGTGGACCATTCCGATTTCGCGGACGAAGGCCCTCATTTATATCTTGAGCTGGATACGGATATACGAACCGTTATGCGGAAGAAACGGGTGGTCTTCCGGGTCAAGGTGGAGGACTTCCTGCCGCACGAATGACATAGGCCTTTATGGAGGTGTATTGTAATGAAGAAATTGAAACTCTGGATGACACAGTGGCTGGTCGATATCGGCTCCTGCTTGACGGAACTGGGAGACCGTATGATTTGGAAAGGGGTCGATATGGGCGACGACCTTCTCAGAGATGACGATGAATTGTTGAAATACGCGAAAAAGAAGGGGATCGTCCGATAACGGACGCCCCTTTCTTTTCATTTCGATATATACTTGTGCAACCAATCCGGCAAATCAGGATCGTCAATGGTCCAGGAGGTCTTTCGCCGTTCGGAATGGACCCATTCGTTTTCCCGACCATCGAAAATCCTTTTCCGTCCACATCTGTAAAGGACAATTTGGCCATCTTCCAGGCGATACTCATTCCAATAATAACTATGCGTGACACAGCCAGGTCTCTCTTGCGTAGCATAAATCGTCATGGGTATAAGCCATCCTTTCCGAAGAATAATAGTTCTTTTTATGAGTATAGCACCACAGCCCTGCGGCCGCAAGAGACATCGAACGCCGGGTACGCACGAATAACATCGGCTATTATGGAGCCAATTCTGATTTTTGAAAGGAGAAAAAGCATATGGCAGAGATTAAAACGTTGTTGGATGATGTGATCGAGACGGAGCTCGCGAATCTGCGGACCCTTCCGTCCGGAAACGAGGAGAGAGCGAAAGCGATCCGGGATCTGGCGGCGCTGCACAAGCTGCGTATCGAGGAGATCAGGGCCCAGGCCGACGTGGATGAGAAGTCCGAGCGGCGGGAGATGGACGGCAGACAGCGCAGGGAGGAGCTTGCCTGCAAAGATGCCGACCGCGCCCGCGAGGAGGAGCTTCAGAACCGTCAGCTTCGGGAGCAGAAGATCGACCGGTATATGCGCATTGCGGTGGCCGGCGTGGAACTGGTGTTGCCGCTGATGTTCTATGGCATCTGGATGAGACGGGGATTCAAGTTTGAGGAGTCCGGAGTTTACTCGTCCACCACGTTCAGGAATCTGTTCAGCCGTTTTCGGCCGACAAAGTAACGAATAGGCTCGAAAAGAAAATGAAGAGGCCGTGCAGACAGCACAGTCTCTTCGTTTTATCCGCATATTCGGCATGGTGTTTTATGGAGAAATCTGAATTTAAGGAGGTTTCGCAAATGAAAATGACAGAAGAATTGAAACGTTCAAAATTGATTCTACGCATTGGGCGTGCACGCCGCTTATATGACGCTGGGAAAAATGCAGAAGAAATTGCGGCGGTTATGCGAGAGCCCATCGCGTTGATGGAAAAATGGATCAATAACTTCAAAATCATTGACGAGAAAAGACGCACTCCAAACGGATAACTCCGCAATAGCAAGGGTCTGACGAAGACTCTTGCTTTTTTAGTCAGGGTCCCAACCGGAGCCCATGTCTTTGATTTGGTCTTCTCCTGTCCCCCAACTGGCGCTGATGTCGGGAAGAGCGCAATCATAGCAAACATTGGCGTCTGGGTATTGATCGTCGTAAACACCCTTATAATATTCTCGACTGAGCTTTCGTCTCACGGCGGCAACATCAAACTCTTTGCCGCATTCTATACAAACAGCCATATTCGCCCCTCCATACATAAAGGATGTTTCCATTTTACCATAGTCCTCGCCAAATTTACAAGGCGTTTTATGAGGAGAGAGCGCTCTTTACCTCAATATCAGCCGGAGCCGCAAGGCCCGGACGACTTAGGAGGTAATGCAAATGCGTAAGAAGGGTAAAAAGGTCATTCGGCCGGCAGGAGACGAACTGATGGACTACCTGAACCGGGGGTTCGCGATCTGCAACCGGTGCGGGGCGGTGATGGACCGGAGAGAAGACCCAAGAGGAGGTTGTGATATTTACGCCTGCCCGTCCTGCGGATGGGAGATTGACGAGATGGAGTACGAGTATGAGAGCGGAGATCCGATGGAGCTCGTACAGGATGAAAGAGGCGATGACTACCTGGTCTTCCGGAACGACATGCCGCCCGCCGGGTGCAGAGCGTGCGGAGGCCCATACCCCTACTGCAAGCCGTCGTGCAGAATGTTCGACGACTAAGCATGACCAACGTAGAGGAGGAGCCCTGTAACAGGGGCTTTTCCTCTTTTATATTTGGAGGCAGACATGCGCTATCACTACGAGAAGCCGCCCATTTATCTTTCCATGTACGGACAGCGCTACTGCTGCGACCATCCGGTCTATAACCACTGCACCCTGTTCCTTGTCGGCGAACGGGGCCTGGCGGTGATTCAGCAGCGGTACGACCCGGAGACGAAGCACACCTTCTGGGCCGAGGTAGACGAGTGGCTGACGGACCCATTATATCTGCACCCCCGGTTTCGGGCGTTCTTTGACCGCCGGGCCGGGACGGGTACGGACGGCCTCTACCCCACCGTGACCATCCGGCAGATCATGTGGGCGCTGAAGATGAAGCCCCTGCCCAAGCAGCCCTGGGAGACGGTCTTCGACCATACGCCGATTTGACAACCTCCTTTATGAGAAACCAACTGATTTTGAAAGGGGTTGCGGTTTATGAAAACATTCAAGAACAAGCTGTACGCTGTGGGGCTGATGCTCTGCGGGAGTGTTCCGACATTCCTGGAGCAGGACGCCACGGCGCTGGTATTTATCGGGATGATTGCAGTTCCGCTGTTCTTTGCAAAAGAAAACTGGATTTATTAAAGGGAACGGCCCAGACAAGGGCTTTTCCTTTTATTTTTGCGCTTATTTCGCAGCTCCTATTACGGAGAACGATGCTCGTAAAAGGAGGTAAAGGGGCATGGACGAAATGAGACTGGAATCGAAATTTACAACAGGACTTGTATCAAAAATCGCAAGGACCGTTGTGCGTAAGAAGCTGGGCTACGATATGGATATTCGGCTCAACCGGCTGCGGACAACGGTGGTTGATGAAAAGACACACGTACATCTGGACGTCGATCTGGAGCTCACAAAGGAAGAGCTTGACAAATTATTGAAGAGCATCGGGCTCTGAGGCAGAGGCCCCATAACAGGGGCTTTTGTCTTTCTTCCGCAGATTCCGCAGGTTCTATTGTGGAGAGGCATACAGCGAGCTACGAAGCGAGGGTGGTAGTAGGCAACGCAAGACGGAAACCCACCTGCCTCTCTTAGGTTTTCGCAGATTTTGCAATTCCTATTATGGAGAGGAAGTTAGCTCAATGGTAGAGCGCAGGCTGAAATGCCTGAGGCCGCCGGTTCGAGTCCGGCACTTTCTCTTTCGCTTTTGCATGGAGAAAAAAAACAAGTTTGGAAAGGAGTTTACCATGGAGAAACGGCCGCTGGACACGGAGCTTGAAGTTCTTTGGAGCGAGCACCTCGAAGACGATGTGTTCTCAGTACGCGCTTACAATGTTCTGGCGCATCGTCTCGGTCTTCGCACGTTAGGGGATATTTTGAATTTGACCCGCGACGACATTGCAAAGGCGAGGGGCGCGGGGAAAAAGACCCTGGACGACATTGCGAAGCTGGTTCGGTCGTGCGGATACGAACTGAACGGATTCACGGACGCCGGTCCGAACTGCAAAAAGTGCAAACAGAGGGATTTCCTGCGGCCGGCGCATCAGCACTTTCTCAAATTGGCAAGGGAGTTCAACCGCTCGTATCATCATCCCAAGGACCGCGCCTTTGTGTTTCCAAACCGGATTTCCGGAGAGACGGGCTGGGATATTGTAAAGCGGGCCATATTCGCCACCTATAACGTGTCGAGCATTGCCTCTCTGCCAGACGGGGCGCAGGCGAAAATCAATGAATTTGCGATGGGTCTCACGGATATTCTGTTCCAACAGCTGCGGGACCGGGCAAAAGAATACAAACGGAGCAATATTTGAAAGGAGAAAATGAGCATGGAAGTTAAAATTGTGGGCGAGATCAAGTTCAAGACCTGTACCCTCCCGGTGTATCGGGATTTGGACGAGCCCCTGTTCAAGGCGGGGGACGTCGCCGAGCTGATGGACTATGGGCCGAACAATATTTGGAACCTGACCAACCTTTGCGAAGAGGACGAGAGGCTGGTGCTGTCATCGGAAGTGGCGGGTCAACACCGGCGGGTGACGTTCCTCACCGAGAGCGGACTCTACAGCGTCCTTGCCCAGAGTCGGAAGCCGGTTGCCAGGGCGTGGCGGCGGGTCATTGCCGAGGAGCTGATTGCCCTGCGGCGGTCCCGTGGCAAAAATATCTCGGAGCAGTTCGAGGACTGGGACCACATGGCGGACACCATCTACTTTGACGAGGTGACCGGGCGGCTGATGCGGTCGGTGACCGTTCCCGGCGGGGACGTGGAGCAGGTTCCCTACGAGCCCTGACGCCATGAAAGCGGAAATTGGATACCCCGATGTGGTCATGGGGGATTTTATACAGGACCTTATCGGCGACATCGAGCATAACATGCGGCTTGCTCCGCCCAACGACCAGTATTTCGAGGAGCTCAGCATTCAGAAATTTACCCTGCAACAGCTGCTCCGGGAGATTGGCAGGCATGAAGGAGACTCTCCCACCGCCGTAGTAGCGAGATTTGTGGAGAGGATGTCTGCCACAGCAAAAGAGGACGACCCACGGTTCGTCTTTTCTATCTCCAGGGACGCGGCCCAGTCCATCCTGGACGGATTATATTTTGACTAAACAGAAAAGGAGAAACAATGACTGGAGAAGTTTACATTCATTATGGCGCGGACGCCTTCGACCCGAGCCATGGGTTTCCGGTGGTAAACACGAAATACTCCTGGGTAAAGCCCCACGGAGGTCTATGGGCATCGAGAAAACGTGCGTCCTACGGCTGGGCCAAATGGTGCGAGGAGAATTCCTTTCGGGATTGCGCCGCAGAACCCTCATTTCAGTTTATCATGCGAAATCCGGAAAAAGTAGCGGTCATTCATAATTTGAACGATCTGCGACAGCTTCCGATGGTGAGAGACGTTCCGCCCGGCATGTGGGAGGAAATTGACTTTGTGGAATGTCTGCGGCGAGGAATTGACGCTGTTGAACTCTGCTGGTATGGGGAGGAATACCAAGACCAGCGGGCCGATGATTTATATCTCGCTTTGTATGGGTGGGACTGTGACTCCATTGTGGTCCTCAACCCCGACGCAGTGATTCAGATTTAATACTCGAAAGGAGAAAACATCATGGTTAAGACCTATCTTGATATTCTGAGCGAGCGCGGCATCCGCCCCTTCCTGACCGACGAGGCTTTTGAGGAGCTCCAGAAGTTTGACTACAAGAGCCAGTACGCCATTCCCGGCCAGGTAATGCCGGTCTTCAAGCACCCCAACCAGCACAAGATCGAGCTGGGCAAGACCACCAATCTGATCGGCGACATGTGCTGGTACGGAGCCAGCGTGGAGGAGCTGGTGCGGTCCATCAAGTATGGCATGGTGGTGCTCGACGCGGACAAACGCCATTTGGACTGGAAGAAGGCCGCCGAGGACTTCGGTATTCAGGAGCTTCTCAAGGAATACCGCCGGTTCCGCCGCAAGCCCAAGCTGACAGAGCGGGAAAAAGCTTGTCATTACCGCTTATACCGGCTATGTTCTGGAGGGTACGGCCGGAAAGGTAGTGGATTTCGTGGAACAGGAGCTGGGTCATTCCATTCAGACGCCGGAGCCGCCCGCAGTCCCGGTTGTTGTGGAGGTGCGCCGGGCTTTGCAGGAGGAATTCTGCGAGATCTGCCGGAAGCACCACATCTTTGATTATATTTAAGGAGGATACGGACGTGAACGCAAAAACGACCCTGCTCCACGGAGCCGGGAAAGCGGTCAAAAAGGCGGCGCCGACGATATTGACCGTTGTCAGCGCGGCGGGGGTGGTGGCCACGGCGGCTCTGGCGGTCAGGGCCACACCCAAGGCCCTCAAGCGCATTGAGGCGGCAAAAGCGGTCAAAAAGGCGGAAAATGGCGGAAATTTGACCCGAATGGAGACGATAGGAGCCTGCTGGCAATGCTATGTACCGGCGGCGGCCACGGGAATCGCTGTAATCGGGTGTATTTTCGGAGCAAATGCCCTCAACCGGCGTCAGCAGGCGGCTCTGGTCAGCGCCTACGCCCTGGTCAGCCGGTCCTACAACGATTACCAGCGCAAGGTCAAGGAGCTCCACGGCGTAGACGCCCACCGGAGGATCATGGAAGCCTTGGCTGCCGAAAAGAGCAAAAAGCAGCCCATCTACGCGGGCACCCTGATCGGGTCGTCCTCTCTGGACTTTGAGGACGCCGGCGAGGAAGAGCGGCTATTCTACGACGCCATCTCGGAGCGGTATTTTCAGGCCACCATCAGCCAGGTGCTCCAGGCCGAATACCACCTCAACCGGAACTTTGCCCTGGGCGGAGGATTCATTACCCTGAACCAGTTTTACGAGTTCCTGGGCATCGAGCCGGTACCCGGCGGGGACGAGGTGGGCTGGATGGTTTCGGACGGGCTCTACTGGGTGGACTTTGACCACCAAAAGACCGTGGTAGACGACGGGCTCAACGGCGAGGTGGAGTGCTACATCATCGACGCACCCTTCCCGCCGGTAAGCGAGCGTGAATACGAGGACATGGAGCTCTGAGGGCTCCGCAGAAATTGCATCTCCTATTATGGAGAATCTATATTTAACAGGAGGTTTGACTTTATGGACTCGAAAACGATATTTAAGGTATTGTCCTTTGTAGGTATGGCCCTGGGCGGGATCGGCACACTGCTGTCCGCCTGGGCTGACGGAAGGGAGCAGGACGCGATTATCGAGGAGAAAATAAATGAAGCACTGGCCGCCCGTGAACATGGAGAAAAGGAAAGCGAGGAGCCCTGACCGGGGCTCTTTGCTTTTGCAGGAGCCGCTGTCCATGAACGAACAGGCGATCCTCTTTCTCATGGAGGTCCTGAACGGCTTTGAGGAGCCGCCAAGGTCCGACTGGCCCAGGCACGAGGCGGAGGAAGTCAGCTTTTCCCGCTGGGCGGTGGAGGAGCTGCTGCAACAGGTCTGGGGCCACCCGTGGACACTGGCCTCTGAGACGGTAGAGCGTTTCGCCGCGAAGCTGGGGCTATACGCCGAGACCTGCGTCACGGACCAGCAGCACCGGATCTTTCGGATCGCGGCCGAAACCGTGAGGGGATTCCTCGATGAGATCGAGAAGCTGGAGCGATGAAAACATTGATATTTATGAGAGGAGATGGCGTATTGAACAAACAAGCAATTTCAAACGCCCTGAAAGCGTTGCAGAAAACCGTGAAAAAGCACAGCCCGGAGATTTTGACGGGCATCGGCATCGCCGGGATGACCGCCGCCGCTGTGATGGCGGTCAAGGCCACCCCCAAGGCCCTGCGGATGGTGGACGAAAAGGAAATCCGGGACGGAAAGCGCCTGACCACCGGCGAGATCGTCAAGACCACCTGGAAATGTTATATTCCCCCGGTCGTCACCGGCGTATGCTCCGCGGCCTGCATCATCGGGGCCAGTTCCATCAGCGCACGGCGCAACGCGGCCCTGGTCACGGCCTACACCATTTCGGAGACCGCGTTGAAGGAGTACCGGGACAAGGCGGTTGAGGTGGTCGGCGTGAAGAAGGAGCAGGCCATCCGGGACGCGGTGGCCAAGGACAAGCTGGAGAAGGCCAATGTCAAAGAGCGGGAATTCATTTCCACCGGACGGGGCGAGACCCCCTGTTTCGACCCGCTGACCAACACCTGCTTCAAGTCGGACATCGAGAGCCTCCGCCGGGCGGAAAACACGCTGAACAAGCGGATGCGGGACGAGGTGAAGATCACCGTCAATGAGTTTCTGATGGAGATAGGCCTGGAGCCCTGCGACGACTCTATCGGAGAGACCATGGGGTGGGACATCGACAAGGGCTACATTGAGCTGGACTTCAGCTCCCAGCTGGTGGACGGCGTCCCTTATCTGGTGCTGGGGCACCGGGTCCCGCCGGTCTATCTGGGCTGGTGACATCCGCAGAAATTGCATCTCCTATTATGGAGAACCATCCAATGAACCTAACTTTATAAGGAGGAACTTGACATGGAAGAGATGAACGCAAGAGTGATGGAGAACGAGGTTATGGACGAGACCGTGGAGGTCGATGAGGCCGTTGACAGCGGAAACGCTGGCGCGCTGGTCGCAGGAATCGTCGGAGGCTTCCTGGCTTACGCCGTGATTGGCGGGGCGAAGAAGCTCTGGGGGTTTGCGGGCGCCAAGCTGGCCGAGCGGAAGGCTGCCAGAAAGGCCGGGACCGACGCGGTAGACGTCGAGTACACCGATGTCGAAGAGACTGCGGAGGATTCCGACGAGGGGAACTCTGAAAAGTAAGCAGAAGAGAGGTTCGCCGGGGGAGAGTACCTGTTTCAGGTGCTTTCCCTTTTTTGCTTTTGAAAGGAGAAAATTGCATCATGAGAGGTATTTTGAAAAACACCCTGTTGTTATTGGGCGGTATGGCGCTGGGGAGCCTGGCGACACGGAGAGCGATCCGGTATGCCGTGGAAAACAGGTACGACCGTGTGAAGTACGAAGAGCCCATCTTTGGGACCGGGGAGGACGCCGAGCAGGTGCTGGACGGGCTCAAGACCCTCATCAGCACCTACGGCAACGCAACGGCGGCGGATTTGTATGAGCTGGCCGGCATCCACGATTTCAAATACGAGATGACAAGGATTGGCTGGACCTCCGTGGACGGGGTGGAGATCGTCCAGACGGACGACGGCTATATCATCACACTCCCCCAGCCCAAGCCCATCACTTACAAGGAGGAACCGTAATGGCAGAGTATCCCAACAACTCCCACAGCGCAAGGGAGAGAACGGATTCTACCGCACCGGGAAAAGCGGAAAAGAAGCTGGAAAAGGTGGTGACCGGAGCGGCCAAGACCCGGAAGAAGAGTGAGGCCCGGAAATTCGTCAACATCTTTGTCCCGGAGGACGGGGAGAACGTCAAGTCCTATATCATGATGGACGTGATTATCCCCGGCATCAAGAACGCCATCGCCGACGTGATCAGCATTGTGCTCTTCGGCGACTCCGGGCGCATCGGCGGAAGCAGGAGCAAGCGGGACGGACGCTCCCGGCTCACCTACTGGGACGACAGGCGGGATGACCGCAGAGAGTACGGACGGCCCAGAGCTGCCGCGGGCTTTGAATATGACGACATTATATTTGAGACCCGCGGGGACGCCGAGCTGGTGCTGGATCAGCTGGAATCGGCCATCGCCAACTACGGCATCGCGTCAGTGGCCGACCTCTACGACCTGGCGGGCATCACCTGCCGCAATTACACGGCCAACCGCTATGGCTGGACGGATATTCAGTCGGCAAAGGTCATCCGGACCCGGGAAGGCTACACCTTGCAGCTTCCGAGGACGGTTCAGATCAACTAAAAGGAGGCCACAGCCATGTATGGATATTTGACCTCCAGCGGCTACAAGGGTCTGGTATGCGGCCGGTGGATGCTGTTCGCCACGGACACCGAGTATTACGAGTACATGAGAGAGCATGAGGAGGAGCGCCATGCGGATTAACGCGGATTCATTTGTAGGCGTCGGCATCTGCATTTTGGGGCTTGTGGGCGTGGGCTACGCCATCGGCGTCCACTCCAAAATGAAGGTGATGTGCGACCGGCTGGACACCAGCATCGACAACCTGGCCAACAACACCGAAATCGATATTCCCGCAAAGGTCATCGACCAGGCGGTTCAGAAGGCCGTAGAGCGGGAGTCCTATTCTGCGGTCAAGCGGGCCACGGAGGAGGTCGTGGCCGACGCGAAGCGGGAGATCGAGAGCCGGGTGGGCACGGCGGTAAAGGCCCAGTATGACGCGATTTCGGACGGTGTGGCAGACCAGATCGCCAAGAACGTCGCCCGGATCGACGAGAGCAAGCTCAAGAAGGAGGTCGTGCAGAAGGCCAAGGAGCAGATCGCCGAGAAATTCGACGACAAGCTGGACGACCTGCTGGAGGAGTTCAACGGAAATCTCCAGAACGTGGGGAAAATCTATAAATCTATTGCGAGATCATTTTCTAAGGAGGATATTTGACGATGAAAACCAATGAAATCATGAAATCTGTGAGCCTGACCTTCAACAAGGTGGGGTTCCAGCTTCAGAAGAAGAGCCCTGAAATCCTGGTTGCCGCCGGCGTGGTCGGCGTGGTGGTGAGCGCCGTCATGGCCTGCCAAGCCACTCCCAAGGCCCTCAAGGTGGCAGAGAAGACCCAGGACGACGTCGAACGGATTCAGAGCGCCGAGGATTCCGGCGTTACCCAGGCCGGAGAGACCTACACCAAGGAGGACGCCCGCGGCGACCGTATGCAGGTCTACGCCCACACCGGCTTCCAGTACATCAGGCTGTATGCCCCCGCCGTTCTGCTGGGCGCGGCGTCCATCACCTGCATCCTCACCAGCCACAAGCTCATGAGAAAGCGCAACATGGCGCTGGCGGCGGCCTATGCCACCCTGGACAAACACTTTAAGGATTACCGCGGCCGTGTGCTGGAGCGGTTCGGCGAGCAGGTGGAGAAGGAGCTGCGCTACAATATCAAGGCCAAGGAGATCGAGACCACGGTGGTGGACGAGAATGGTAAGGAGAAGAAGGTCAAGGAGACGGTGGACGTAGCCGCCGAGGGCTGGGACCCCTCCAAGTACAGCCCCTATGCCCGTATCTTTGACGAGGGCCACCCCGCCTACATGAAGGATGCCGAGCAGAACAAATTTTACCTGCTGGCCCTTCAGGCCCAGGCCAACGACCGGCTCAAGTCCCGCGGCCACCTGTTCCTCAACGAGGTCTATGAGATGCTGGGCTTCCGCCTGACCAAGGCCGGCGCCGTGGTGGGCTGGATCTATGACCCCAGAGAGCCCATGGGGGACAACTTTGTGGACTTCGGCATGTTCGAGGTGTGCCGCGAGAAGGCGGTGGACTTCGTGAACGGCTACGAGCGGTCCTTTATCCTGGACTTCAACGTGGTGGGCGACATCACCGACGCGCTGGCCACCCACCAGACGCTGTGAGGGCTGAGCCATGAAGAAATTTTTGGCGACCCTGCTGCTTGCAGCCGTAATGCTCACCGGAGCGTCCTTCTGTGTGGAGTATGAGCCTGCCGCCGCTTTGGAGCCGGTTGCCACCCCGGTCCATGCGGTTGCGGAACAGGTCAACCTGACGGAGAAACGGGCTGATATTCCTCAGCCTGTGGTCTCCAAGGCCCCTGTCGTCCAGCCGGAGGAACCGATGGAAGAGCCCAACGCCGTCACGCTGACCCAGGAGGAGATCGACCTGATCGCCCTCTGCGTGATGGCGGAGGCGGAAGGCGAGCCGGAGGAGGGCCAGCGGCTGGTTATCGACACCATTTTGAACCGGGTGGACGACCCCCGGTTTCCCGGCAATGTCCACGACGTGATTTATCAGAAGAACCAGTTTGCCGGCATGTATGGAGAGCGTATCGAGCGCTGCTATGTGAAGGAAGAGCTGGTTCAGCTGGTCCGGGAGGAGCTGGAGAACCGCACGAACAGCGAGGTGGTCTTCTTCCGGACTGGCCACTATCATTCCTACGGCGTCCCCCTGTTCCAGGTGGGGGCGCATTATTTTTCCAGTTATGAGTAAAGGAGGCGCGCATTATGAAAACCTGCATCAAAGCCCTGCTGTCCTACGCCCTGGCCACCGTATCGGGGCTCTGCCTGGTCGGCGGCGTCACCATTTTGTCCAGGAGGTAAGCGGTATGGAGGGATTTGCAAATCTGGTGTCCATGCTGGACTACGCGGTCAACACCAGAAGAAAACGCCACATCACCGGCGGGCTCCTGATCAGCGCGGCGCTGCTGTTCGGGGGCCTTGCCATTACCGTCATGAGCACTAAAGACGAAGAGGAGGACTACAATGAGTAAACTTGGCACAGCGCTGGCCTTTCTCGCAGGCGCCGCACTGGGGGGCGTTTCCGCATGGTATGTCGCCAAGACGCGGTACGACGAGCTTTCCGAGCAGGAGATTGACTCCGCCAAGCAGGCCTTTTATGCCAGGGAGCAGCAGCTGAAGGAGGAGATCGCCGCTCTGAAGGAGCATCTGGCCAAAGAGGACGAGCCGGAGGAGGCGCCCAAAACCGTTTTGGCGGCCAACAAGAACCAGGAGAAGGGCGACATCAACGACTACGCCAAGATGGTCAGCCGGGTTGGATATTCCCGCACCTCGGTGCCCCCGAAGCCGGAGCATGAGGTGGAGGCCCCCTATGTCATCTCCCCGAAGGAATTTGGGGAGATGGATGGCTACACCCAGATCAGCCTGACCTATTTTGACGACGGCATCCTCTCCGATGAGAATGGGGTCATCATCGACGAGCCGGAGGATATTGTTGGGGACGCCCTGAACCACTTCGGGGAGTACGAGGAGGATTCCGTCTTTGTCAGGAGCGACCCCAAGCGGTGCGACTACGAGATCCTGCGGGATCTGCGCAGCTACGCGGAGTTCCGCTCCACCCTTCCTCCGAAAATTTGAAAGGGAGGTCTGACGCTTGACCCGGGATGAACTGATTGACCAGTATTTTGACTGGATGTATCAGCTCGTGGTCGACGACCGATATTCTAACAAGTCCTATCGCAAGCTGTTTGCGCGGCTTTACGATACGGAATTCACCTATACGATTCCGATGGACGGCAACCGGGCCGAAGACGGCATCGACCTTAGATATCGGTTCGGTCGCGAGCAACTATATTCTGACGCCATGGTCGCGTCCTGCCTGGACGACCGCCCGTGCAGCATTCTGGAAATGATGATCGCCCTCGCCATCCGCTGCGAGGAGCACATCATGGATGACCCCGACGCCGGAGACCGGACGGGGCAGTGGTTCTGGAGTATGCTGGTGAGCCTGGGGCTCGGCTCCATGGACGACCGGAAGTTTGACCGATATTTTGTTGATCAGACGCTGGAGCGGTTCCTGGAACGCGGGTACGGACGCAACGGCGAAGGCGGGCTCTTTACCGTGGACAACGGCCGCGACATGCGGAACACGGAAATCTGGTATCAGATGAACTATTACCTGCGCGAAATCATCAGGGAGGGAGGCATTTAGCATGAGTAAAAAGGGAAAATTCGTGGATATCTGCACGCTGGAGGACTTGACGGCCCTGGTAAACCACAACTTCCAGGCCTTTGAGAAGCGGGTGGCCAAGCTGAGCCGTAAAAGCAGCATGTTGACCGTGCTCGCCGTTGCCGCAGTTGTGGGCGTTTACGCCCTGGCGGCGGAGAACCGGAAGCGGGAGGAACAGGTCTACCAGCTTTCGGTCCGTGTGAAAAAGCTGGAGTATGATAAAGGAGAGTAAGTGACCCGATGCTGGACTTCTTGATGATTTCAACGCGCAGCGGGAAACGCGGCATCATCGAGATCTATCCCAAGTTTATCATCAAGAAAAGTAGCGACCTCATGATCAGAGGCGGCGACTTCTATGCAATCTGGATTGACGAACGGGGTATGTGGTCGACTGATGAAC
This sequence comes from Intestinimonas timonensis, assembly GCF_900626145.1. Taxonomy (GTDB): domain Bacteria; phylum Bacillota; class Clostridia; order Oscillospirales; family Oscillospiraceae; genus Intestinimonas; species Intestinimonas aquisgranensis. The sequence goes on from NZ_LR130817.1 coordinate 572,304, forward strand.
AGGACGCGGTCGACTTGATCGACCGTGAGCTGGACCGATACGCAGAAGAAAACCGCACGCGCTTTGACGGCAACATTCGCGTCCTCCATATGTGGGACGCGGAAACTGGCATGATCGACACCTGGCACAAGTATTGCCAGAAGCAGATGAAAGACCAGTTCCATATGCTCGATGAAAAGCTGATATTCTCCAACACGAAAGTGACCAAGCGCGACTACGCCAGCAAGTCCCTCCCCTACCCCCTGGAGCCGGGGGAGACTCCGGCGTGGGAGCGTCTGGTCTCCACATTATATTCTCCCGAGGAGCGGCACAAGATCGAGTGGTGCATCGGGGCTATCGTTACCGGGGAGTCCAAGAAGCTGCAAAAGTTTCTGGTCTTCTACGGAGCGGTGGGCACCGGAAAGAGCACCATCATCAATGTGATCATGCAGCTCTTCGAGGGATACCACACCAGCTTCAGCGCCAAGGACCTGGGCTCCTCCAGCAACGCCTTTGCTCTGGAGGCCTTCCGCGCCAATCCGCTGGTGGCCATTCAGCATGACGGCGACCTCTCCCGCATCGAGGACAACACCCGCATCAATTCGCTGGTGTCCCACGAGATGATGACTGTCAACGAAAAGTTCCGCTCCGCCTACTCCAACCGCTTTAAGACCTTCCTCATCATGGGAACCAACAAGCCGGTCAAGATTACGGACGCGAAATCCGGTGTCATCCGAAGGCTGATCGACGTGACGCCCACCGGGGACAAGGTTCCGCCGGACGAGTACCGGAGGCTGACCCGGCAAATCCCCTTTGAGCTGGGCGGCATTGCCTATCACTGTCAGGAGGTCTATCTGGAGGACCCGGACTACTACAACGATTATATTCCCATCGCCATGATGGGGGCCTCCAATGACTTTTATAACTTCATCGTGGACTCCTATCATGTGTTCAAACGGGACGATGGCGTGTCCCTGAAGTCGGCCTGGGAGATGTATAAGGTCTACTGCGAGGACGCCAAGGTGCCCTACCCCGTCTCCCGCATGATATTTAAGGAGGAGCTGAAGAACTACTTCCGGTGTTACGAGGAGCGGTTCAGCATGGGGGACGGGTCCCGCGTTCGGAACTATTACAGCGGGTTTCGGACGGAAAAATTTGAGGAACAGGCGCCGGAGGACAAGCCGGTGTCGCCCCCTCACCCCACCATCGACTTTGTGGAGGGGCAGGCTTCGGCGTTTGACAAGGACTGCGCCGACTGCCCCGCCCAGTATGCAGGCGGAGAAGGCACGCCCCGTAACAAATGGGAGCGTGTCCGGACAAAGCTGTCCGCCCTGGACACCAGCAAGCTGCACTACGTCAAGCTCCCGGAAAACCACATCGTCATCGACTTTGATATTCCGGACGAGCAGGGCCAGAAGTCCTTTGAGCGGAATCTGGCCGAGGCGAGCAAGTGGCCGGCCACTTATGCGGAGGTAAGCAAGAGTGGCTGCGGCATCCACCTGCATTATATTTATTCCGGAGACCCGACGCGGCTCAGCCGGATTTACGACGACCACATCGAGGTCAAGGTCTTTACCGGCAACAGCTCCCTGCGCCGCAAGCTCTCCAAATGCAACAACCTGCCTATCGCTACGATAAGCTCTGGATTACCGTTGAAAGGAGAAAACAATGTGGTAAATTCCAAAGTCATTCAAAGCGAAAAAGGGCTTAGAGTTCAGATCAAGCGAAACCTCAATAAGGAAATCCATCCGGCTACTAAGCCCTCTATCGACTTTATCCACAAGATTCTGACGGACGCCTATGAGAGCGGTATGCCCTACGACGTCACCGATATGCGCAACGCGGTCCTGGCCTTCGCCGCCAACAGCACCAACCAGGCGGAATACTGCATCAAGCTGGTGAATAAGATGCCCTTCAAATCCGCCGAGGACGGGCAGGGGGTGAAAAACGACGAGGCCAAGCTGGTCTTTTATGATGTAGAGGTATTCCCCAATCTGTTCCTGGTGAACTGGAAGATCGAAGGCCCCGGTCAAACCGTGGTCCGGATGATCAACCCCAAGCCCACGGAGATCGAGGAGCTGATGAAGTTCCGTTTGGTGGGGTTCAACTGCCGCCGGTACGACAATCATATGTTGTACGCTCGGCTGATAGGTTACACCAACGAGCAGCTCTACAACCTGTCCCAGAAGATCATCAACAGCGAGAAGAAGGCCCGAAGCACCAACTGCTTCTTTGGGGAGGCCTACAACGTCTCTTATACGGACGTGTATGACTTCTGCTCGGTCAAGCAGAGCCTGAAGAAATGGGAGATCGAGCTGGGTCTTCATCACCAGGAGCTGGGTCTTCCCTGGGACCAGCCGGTTCCGGAGGAGATGTGGCAGAAGGTCGCGGAATACTGCGACAACGATGTCATTGCTACCGAGGCCGTCTTTAATGCCCGGAAAGCCGACTTTGTGGCCCGGGAGATCCTGGCGGACGTGGCCGGGATGACGGTGAATGACACCACCAACTCCCTCACCACCAGAATTATATTTGGCGGAAACAAGCGCCCCCAGGACCAGTTCAATTACCGGAATATGGGCGACACGACGCAGATCTATGACCCGAACCGGGACCTGCCCTTTACCATGGGAGAACCTGAGTTCGACGAGTTCACCGCCTTTGACAAAAAGGGACGCCCCATCTTCCCCGGATACAAATTCGAGGGCGGGAAGTCCCTCTATCGCGGTGAGGAGGTTGGCGAGGGCGGCTACGTCTATGCCGAGCCGGGTATGTACGGCGACATCGCCCTGCTGGACATTGCCTCCATGCACCCCTCCAGCATCATCGCGGAGGAGCTGTTCGGCCCCGAGTACACCAAGCGGTTCCAGGAGATCAAGGACGCCCGTGTGGAGATCAAGCACAAGAACTTTGAGAAGGCCCGGAAGATGCTGAACGGCGCACTGGCCAAGTATCTGACGGATGAGGGTTCGGCAGACGCTCTGGCCCAGGCACTGAAAATCGCCATCAACTCGGTCTATGGCCTGACCTCGGCCAACTTCGAGAATCCCTTCCGGGACAACCGGAACAAAGACAATATCGTCGCCAAGCGCGGCGCCCTGTTTATGGTCAACCTCAAGCACGAGGTCCAGAAACGGGGCTTTACTGTTGCCCACATCAAGACGGACTCCATTAAAATCCCGGACGCAACGCCGGCCATCATCGACTTTGTGATGAAGTACGGTGAGAAGTACGGCTATACCTTTGAGCACGAGGCTACCTACGACCGGATGTGCCTGGTGAACAACGCCGTTTACATCGCCAAGTACGCCACGGCGGAGAAATGCCAGCTGGCTTACGGCTATGTGCCCGGTGATATTCGGAAACACCCCGGCGAATGGAACGCCACCGGCACCCAGTTCCAGATCCCCTACGTGTTCAAGAAGCTGTTCTCCAGGGAAGAGATCGTGTTCGAGGATATGTGCGAGACCAAGTCGGTCACCACCGCACTGTACCTGGATACGAACGAGACCCTGCCGGATGTATCCGAGTATGAGAAAGAGCTTGAAACACTGCGGAAAAAATGGCCGGACAAAGAGGGACAGTACCCCATGGATTATGACGAGGTCGTTGCGGATCTGAAAGCCAAAATCGAACCGGGCCACAATTATATTTTCATCGGCAAGGTTGGCTCCTTTTGTCCTATGAAACCCGGCTGCAACGGCGGTCTGCTGCTGCGGGAGGTCGTGGACAAAAAGACCGGCGAAAAGAGCTATGCCTCTGCTGGCGGGGCCAAGGGCTACCGTTGGCTGGAGTCCGAGATGGTCAAGCATCTGGGTAAGGAAGACGGCATCGACCGGGGGTACTACGATGCCATGGTGGACGCCGCCGTTGCGGATATTTCCCAATACGGAGACTTCGAGTGGTTCGTATCCGACGACCCCTATGTGAAAGCGGACGATGACACGCCACCCTGGTTCGGCCCCGGGGAGCCCTATGGCGATGACGCTACCGCCTTTGATGTGAGGTGAAGACGATGAGCATCGTGCTGATTATATTCTGGTTCGACGTTCTGGCCGCGTTCATCTGCGCCGCCACCGAACGGTTCTTCCTATGCGGCGTCAATGTTGTGTTGGCGGTTTTGCTGGCTTTCATGGCCATGGTTTATGAGGGACGTCTGCTGAACCGCGTCAAGAAGCTGGAAGAGGAAGTCGCACTGCTCCGCAGGGGCACGATTATCTGCGAACACCTTTCCCAAATCAACGATAAATGAAGGAGAGTTTTATTATGGCTAACCCCGGAGTGAATGAGAACCTTGTGATCGAGAACGCCCGCCTGCTCTTCCGGAACTTCTCCGGCAGAGAGAGCAAGTACAACCGCGCTGGACGGCGGAACTTCTGCGTCTACATCGAAGATGCCGCAGACGCCCAGAAGCTGATCGATGACGGCTGGAATGTCCGTGTTCGTCCGCCCCGTGAGGATGGCGAGGAACCCCGCTATTATATTCAGGTGGCGGTCAGCTTTGAGAACATTCCGCCCACGGTCTACATGATTACCAAGCGCAAGAAGGTAAAGCTGGATGAGGAGTCCATCGACACCCTCGACTTCGCGGAGATCCGCAATGTGGACCTGACCATCCGCCCCTACAACTGGGTGATTCAGGAGGGCACCAAGAACGAGAAGAGCGGCGTTAAGGCCTACCTGCGTTCGCTGTACGTGGTCATCGAAGAGGATGAGTTCGCCGAGAAGTACGCCGGCGACGAGTATCCGGAGGAGTAAGACCAATGTGGGGGCGTCGGTGAATAAGGAGATAGCCGGCGCCCTCTCCTATTTTTGAAAGGAGAAAAACCATGGCAAATGAGGTAAATTGCCGCATGATATTTAAGGAGGGTGTGGAATGAAGCCATTCTGGAAAAATTCCCGGAAGAAGAAAACGAAGAACCCTTCCACGCCTCCCCAGCAGAAACCGAGAACACGGGCAAAACCGAAGTCCATGGAGGAACCGTGGAAACCTCCCATGGCTGTTCCGCCCAAAGCGATGGGGCAAGAAAGAACACCCATCACACAGATGCTGGAATCGGCTCGTCCCGTCCGGAAAGAGTACATTCCAGCCAGGCCGTCGACGCGAAAGAGCGAGTATTATCACGAGTTTCGCTCCAATTTTCAGCAGCTGCTTTCTCCAAAATGTCGCCCGATTGATATTTGGAGGGATTTCATCGTCATGGTGGCCTGCGCAATGTCCAATACCGTGGATAAAGCCCATTATGATGAGCGGGAGAAACGGTATCTGGAAATCATCAACAAATACGAAGAATCTCAGCAGCATATTTTCCCCAAACTCTATGCCGCTGTGGTCCTGGCTCTGGATGAAAACCCGGAACAGGACTTTCTCGGCGAGATGTTTATGGATCTGCACCTCGACTATGAGGAGCTGAAACAGATATTTACGCCATACCACGTGTGCCAACTGATGGCGGACATCACGATGGACGACCTTGTTGAGCAGATTGACAAGCAGGGCTATGTTTCCATCAATGACTGCTGCTGTGGAGCAGGAGCAAATCTAATTGCCGCAATCAATTCCGCCCGACGCAAATTGGAAGATGCGGGCCTGAACTTTCAGAACCACATTCTGATCATCGGGCAGGACATCGAGGAACTGGTGGCGCTAATGTGTTATATTCAGATCTCCCTGCTCGGGGTCGCTGGCTATATCAAGGTCGGAAACGCCCTTACGGAGCCAATGACCCCTGGCGACAGCATGGAAAATTACTGGTTCACGCCTATGTATTTTTCTGACGTATGGCACACAAGAAGAACCATTCGGACGTTTATGGATTTATTTAAGGAGGATGCGACATGAATAAATGGCCAAGATGCGAGGACTGCGTGCGCGACAATTACCTTAGAGCGCCCGTCTGTCAAACCTGCGTTGCCGGAAGCAATTTTTTGCCCCGGGGACGCAGCAAGATTTACTACGAGTCTGTCCAGGAGATGAATCAGCCGCCGGCAGCTTATCGCGCTATAGTTCAGGCCTTGCGGAGGTTTGACGATAGCGCTCTTGTTCCGGAGATTCTGGACGTGATGTTCAACGAGCCAGCCACTATCGTCTTCTGGGCCGATGGCACCAAGACTGTGGTCAAAGCCGTTTACGACGAGTTCGATCCGGAGAAGGGGCTTGCTATGGCGATTGCGAAGAAAGCTCTCGGCAACAAGGGCAACTACTACAATGTCATTGCAAAGTGGACGGACGAGTATCTTGAGAAAGAGGACAAGTGATGCCCCGTGGCCATTCAGTTATATGACTACCAGCTCGAAGCTCTGAATCGGATGAAAAACGGCTGTATCCTCTGCGGCGGGGTTGGTTCGGGGAAGTCCCGGACCGGCCTCGCTTATTACTATGTGCAAGAGGGCGGCAAAGTGGGTACGGACGAGTATATTCCGATGAAGAATCCCAGAGACCTCTACATCATCACCACTGCACGAAAACGGGACACCTGTGAATGGCAGGGCGATTTGGCTCCGTTCCTGCTCTCCCCCACTCCGGAGGCCAACTACTACAAAAACAAAGTGGTCATCGACTCCTGGAACAACATTGGTAAGTACGTTGACGTCAAGGACGCCTTCTTTATCTTTGATGAACAGCGGGTGGTGGGGTATGGCGCCTGGACCAAGGCATTCCTCAAAATCGTAAAGTCGAATGACTGGCTTCTGCTCTCGGCCACGCCTGGCGATACCTGGCAGGATTATATTCCGGTCTTCATCGCCAACGGGTTCTACCGCAACAAGACCGACTTTGTGGACCAGCATGTGATCTACGATTGGAGGGCCAAATACCCGAAGGTTGACGGCTACCGCAATACCGGAAGGCTAATCCGGCTTCGGGACAGGATTCTGGTCAACATGGATTTCAAGCGGCAGACAGTATCCCATCATGAGGACATCCGGGTTTCGTATGATATTTCCAGGTATAAGGACATCATGCGGACGCGATGGAATCCCTGGGAGGACAGGCCCATTGAAACCGCAGCCGAACTCTGCATGGCGCTTCGCCGGGTGACCAATTCGGATGAATCCCGGTCTGTTGCGATACTGGAAATCATGGAGGACCATCCCAGGGCCATCATCTTTTATAGCTACGACTATGAGCTGGATATTTTGCGTTCACTGGGGTATCCGGAGGGTACGGAGGTTGCGGAGTGGAACGGTCACAAGCACCAGGAAATCCCTACCGGAAAAAAGTGGGTGTACCTCGTCCAGTACACCGCCGGCTGCGAGGGTTGGAACTGCATCACCACGGACACTATTATATTCTACTCGCAGCAGTATTCCTACAAGGTTGCTACGCAGGCGGCCGGACGGATTGACCGGCTGAATACGCCCTACCGGGATCTCAACTACTACCACCTGAAGAGCTTTTCCGGGATTGACCTCGCCATCAGCAAGGCTCTGTCCAAGAAGAAGAACTTCAACGAGGGCAAGTTTGTCGGTTGGGCCACAAAGCCGTTGGAGGTGAACCCCAAGAGTCATGAACAGGAAAGACGTCGCAGAGCTGCTTAACCGCAGGCGGAGACAAATTCTCGTTCACAGCATCATCTATTACAAAATGGACGATAACCTCATTTCGGATAGCGCTTGGTCGGCATGGGCTACGGAACTGGAAGAGCTTCAGAAGAAGTATCCCGACATCGCCGCCAAGGTTCCCTATGCAGAAGAATTCAAAGACTTCGACCACTCGACTGGTATGAACCTGCCTTTGGATGACCCCTGGGCCGTCAATAAGGCCCGACAGCTGCTTGCAATGAAGGACAGAGGATTCTGCATCCAATGTGAGCAGCTTGAAATTAAACTCTAAAAGGAGAAAGACGATGAATGACGAAAATAAATTTGCGTCAGACCATAGCGATGTTGAAAGTCGCGTTTTCGCTTTTCGCAGTTGCATGGAGCCTGCTCTGCATCTGTTTCCGGAGAACATCGTTGAGAGGTTGAAAAGCGACGGCTTCTTTACGGCCCCGGCCAGCACCAAATACCATGGAGCATACGAGGGCGGTCTATTCGAGCACAGTCTGAATGTGACCAACTCTCTGGTAGAACTCACAAAGCAGAATAGCCTGGCGTGGGGACGCCCGGAATCGCCTTACATCATCGGCATGTTCCATGATATTTGCAAGCAGGATCAATACCGGCATCCGGTTGACGCGACTTTCTATGGTGGCGGTGCCCCGATCCCTCTTGTTGATGAAAGCAAGTGGGAGTACGACCCCGATGCGGTTCTCAAAGGGCACGGGGAGAAGTCGGTGATGCTGCTTTCCCAGCATTTGTCCCTTACCATGGAAGAAATCCTGTGCATCCGTTATCACATGGGCGCCTTTGTAGACCAGAAAGAGTGGAACGACTACACAAGGGCAATTCATGCGTATCCGAACGTCCTCTGGACGCATACAGCAGACATGCTTGCGGCGCACATCCTGGAAGTTGACAAGTGACCATACCTTATTATATTCTGTCTCGAAAGAGGTGAAAGGAATGCTTGGTGCGATTATTGGGGACATTGTTGGCTCCAGATTTGAACGGCACAACCACAAGTCCAAGGACTTTGATCTATTCACAGACCGGTGCCGGTTTACAGATGATACAGCCATGACGGTGGCGGTCGCCAAAGCTCTGCTGGAGTGCAAAGGCGACTATACCGAGCTCAGTGATCATACGGTTCGGTGTATGCAGGAGATTGGGCGAAAGTACCCCAATGCCGGGTACGGACAGATATTCTACCTCTGGCTCCACCATAAGAACCCGGGGCCCTACCGGAGCTACGGAAACGGCTCCGCCATGCGGGTAAGCCCGGTGGCTTATGTTGCCAAAACGGAAAAAGAATGTATCCAACTTGCCAAGGCAGTAACGCAGGTCAGTCACGATCATCCAGAGGGGATAAAAGGCGCGGAGGCTGCGGCTTTGGCTACTTGGGGTGCGATGCGTGGAATTCCAAAAGGAGCAATCCGGGCGCACATCGAGGAGTGGTATTATATTTTGGATTTCACTATTGATGAGATCCGGCCTAAATACCGCTTTGACGCAAGCTGCCAGGGATCTGCCCCTCAAGCAATCGAGGCATTTTTGGAGTCGGAAAATTTTGAAGATACCATCCGCATCGCGGTCTCCCTCGGTGGGGACAGCGACACGATTGCGGCCATTGCCGGCGGGATCGCGGGAGCCTATTACGGCGTCCCGAACGACCTTAGACTGAAAGCAATAGAGTATCTGCCGGCAGAGTTCATTGATATTCTGGAAGACTTTGAGAAAAACTATTGTTGAAACGCAAATCGGGGCCACCCTCATCTTCGGAGGTGGCCTTTTCTTATTATTAGGAGGCACTGCCAATGGATAAAAAGCAGCTACAAGAGTTTATCAGCGCCATTGGGTCGATTGCGGAAACGGCCCTTCTCTTTTATCGGAGCACCCTGGCGGCGAAAGCAACCCCGGAAGAGGCTATGCGGTTGACCCAGGCCTTTATCGCGGCCATATTTTACGGCAACAAAAACAGCAGCTCCACTCCGGAGCAATGAAAGGAGAACATTATGACGATTCAGGGGTGGGTTTTCTTTGGGATTCTTGCTCTCTTTATTCTTTCGTTTGGCATCTTTGGCGCAATTATATTTGAAAAGATTGTCTGGAAGGTCCTCAGCGTTGTAGCAGCCATGCTCCTCATCATCGGACTCTTTGCCGGGATGCGCTGGTATTATCAGAATACCGCCAGCGGTCAACGGGCAATGACTGACCAGAAAAGTGAACTGGACAACGGGCTCGAACGGACGGTGACGATTTATACGGCAGATGGTGAGATCATTGCACAGTACACTGGGAAAATTGACATTGAGGGCAATGACGGCGGCTACGTCCTCTTTGACTATGAGGGGAAGCGCTACACCTACTATAACTGCTTTGTGGAGTCTATTGCGGACATTAAGTAGGGTACGGACGAAAAATTATATTTAAGAGGTAAGACTATGGCTGGATTGAATTGTGAAATCAGATGGGAAACCCGGCTCTGTGAGGTAGATGGCGAGCTTGGATATTTCCATTGCTGGGAGCATTGGTCCAATGTGATAGATGCGAGTCCGCTGCGGGGTGGTCATCCCGGAGGCCAGATTGGGCAAGTCTATGGAATTGTCGAGTTTAAGGACGGCGTCCGGCGGATCGACCCTGCAAAAATCAAGTTCTGCGACGACGAAAACGCTATTCTGGCGGAGATGGAGAAACACAATCGCGCCGGTAAATTGGAGGGTCAGTAATGAAAGTTTGTATTTTATCGAATGATGACCCCGCGGCCTTTCAAAGCTCGATCAATGCTTTTATCGCTGACAAAAAGGTCATCGACATCAAGTATCAGAGCATGAACCTGACGCTCAAGTTTACGAATGGGGTTCCTTCGGAATCAATCATCGTGGATCGTGCGCTCATCATCTATGAAGAATGAGCAGATAGCGGCAGTTCGTTGCAAATGCGGACGCCCGGCACATATTTGGCATTCACGGGATGGATATTTATGCGGGTGCATCAATCCGGACTGCGCCATCTCTTTAGAGAGGTCACAGAAGTCCAGAGCGGAATCGATCCAAAAGTGGAATGCAAAGATGAAAGGAGAATCTCATGAATAACGAACGGCATCCCTGCCGGTATATCGATTGTACGTTGGAACATGACGGCTCCTGGGTAGACGGAAAGTGGTATGAATGGGAAGATATTTACGGCAACCGTGAAGTCGCTCGAATGAAACTCGACGCCATGGACCACTTTTATCCTAATACCAAAATCATCAAGGAAGAAAATGTCCGTCGTTACAGAGAGATTATGGAAGGAGAAAACTGATGTTCGTTGTGAGAGACTGGACGCGAAACCCTTCTTACACCATGGTAAGCAACGACGTTAAAGACGTCCGCGATATTGTTATCGGCATTACCGGAGATGAAACGATTGGCGACCATGTGCTTCTTCATCTTGGACATATGATTTTTGGACAATTTTTAGTATGGGGTCCGCTTGTCATCAGGTGCGTTCCGGATGAAGATGCTCAGTCATTATATTTGAAAGGAGAAAACGATGCTGATCATTAAGACAGCGGAAGACCGAGAACGCTGCACGTCTTGTTATGGCAACATCATCGTTGAGTTGACCATGGAAGAAGTCGTTGCCCTGTTCTCAGGAGCAACGCTCGGCGATCCGAACTTTAATGAATATGGGATATTCATTCGATTAGAAGGCTCCACGCCTGTTTGAAAGGAGAAACTAATGGGTATTAAGTTTGAAGGTCAGGTCTTAAAATTTGGCACCGTGGATAAATGCAATAGAAAATTTGCCCCGGACTGCAAGATCACGTTCCCCGAGAAAATCCCGGTAGCCTACAACTTCGATATGGATGAAATAATCGGACATGCTGATATTTCCAAGGTGGAGGACGGACTCAAAGGCGTGGTATCATTGTTCGATACGAATATTCTCCCTGGAAACGAGTATTTCGTTGGCGGATATTATACCAGGATCAAGACGCATGTGGAGGATCGCATCACCGTCATCGATTCTGGTAGATTGGTCAGCATGAGTATCGTTCCAGAGCATAATGTCGCTGATGAAAATTTGAAAGTTAGGAGAGTTGGACCCAATGCTGAAAATTGAAAACACTGAGGTTCTGGGCTGGGAGCACGCCATTCGTGGAATGCGCAATCCTTTGAACAGTTGGGCAAAGAGTGATAGCGGCTCATGTGTGTCCACTCAGGCGGTGGAAGAAGGATGGTTTGAAGTCGGCCCGAACGACCTCGATTTGATGAAGCGCCTTCGTAACGCCGGCACAGACCACCGGAAGTTCATGCGGATGATAACGGTCTATGTAGACATGATTGGCCCTTTGTACTGGTGGAAGGAGTTCGATACCTACAAGGTGGGGACGGTGGCCAATTCCTGCTCCACAATGCACAAGATTACATCAAAAGAGTTTACACTGGATGATTTCAGCTGCGAGCATCTTTTTGATTCGGTCAACGGAGAAGACACCGATTGCTGGATTCGTTCTGGAGATATATCCGGCGTATTGGAGCCAATCAATGTTCTTGATGTCACCATTATGATGCTGAATAAAGCTCGAATTTTATATTTGTACTATCAAAAAAAGGCATTAAATGGGGATCAATTTGCTAAAGATCATGTCAAAGAGTATTGGTGGCAGATGATCCAGCTCCTCCCCTCCTCCTACAACCAGCGGCGGACAGTCATGCTCAACTATGAGGTGCTGGCCAACATCTACAAGAGCCGGCGGAACCACAAGCTGGATGAGTGGCACACCTTCTGCGACTGGATCGAGGGTTTGCCGTACAGTGAGCTGATTACTGGCCCCAGCTTGAAAGATATCCCCATTAGTAATGAGATCATGGAAGAGGCGAAACGAAGAGTCCATGAGGAACTGAATGCACAGTTCGATCATTTCTGTAAATTACATGAGGGTTGAATGATGAATAAGGAACAGAAGTGGGTCGAAAAGCACCCCATAACGTGGCTTTTGATGCAGAAAATAGGGGAGTTTCTGTGGTTCTTTGCCAAGTTCTCTGTCTGTATGCTTTTGTGGTGGGCGATACACCTCTGATTGACACTCTTCGGCCAAGCATGGTATGATGAACTTGGATAAGCCAAATCGACTATGCGCAAAAAGTGCAGCTCCTATTATGGAAGGAGGTTGTTAAGTTATGGCTGAACGCAACAATTCTCACCTTCTGGATGGTGGTGATGATCCCATGGGCATGACAGACAACCAGTATAAGGGTATGCTTCTGGACCAGTTGGAAGACTGGCAGGAAGTCCTGGATCTGGCAATCAAGGCCGGGAACACCGAAATCCAGGAAAAGGTCGAGAAACAGATTCGCAAAATCAATGAAAAGCTGAAGTTCTAAACCTCGACCAAAGGGAGAGCCTACGGAAATGTGGGCTCTCTTCTTTTATATTTGAAAGGGGTCGATCGGATGGAAAAAATACTTCGACTAAACGAACAAGATATTATCCAGGCACTTGCAGACCACTTCAATGTGGATCGCGCCAAAGTAAACCTGACGGTCAAAATTAGGACAGAGGGATATGGCCCGACCGAGCATCAGTTTCCGGAAGTGAGCGCTGTTATCAAGGAGGGTTGAGCATGGACATTCCAGGAATACGATGCTTGACCTGCATTCACATCAAAGTTTGCTCGCTGAAACCCACCCTGCTCATGTATGAAATGATGGCGAAAGAAATGGGCATATCTCTGCACTGTCCAAACTATATTGATATTTCACGGCTTCGCCCGGAGAAAGGACAAAAAGATGACGCTTCATGAAAAAGTAGTCCTATCGGCTTACACCGGCATTTTGATGTGCGACTTTTCCGAAGTGCACAAGTACATCGAAAAACTCCTCGGCAGGCCGGTCTGGACGCATGAACTGGCCAGCGAGGCTCTGTGGTCCGAAATTAAGGAGAAAGCGAAGCCTGATTTTCACAAAATCATCGAGCCATAGGAGGGGTTCCAATGCGAAAGCTCTATGTTTGCGATCGTAAGCGATGCGGCGACCGGTGTCACTATCCTGATTGCCGGCATACCACTGATATTTCCCATGCACTCAATGCTCCAACCTTCCCCAACGGCTTTGAGAAGGTGAAGCACAACGGCAACGTCTATTTTGTAGAGAGGGAGGATTGATATTTTGACCTTTAAGGAATTCACAGCCTGGTGCAATGAACGAGCCTGTGACGGACGGTGGGGCATGGTAGAGGCAATGGTCTGCATCGACCTGATGGCGGAAATCCGAAAACTATCCTTCTGGAAAAGGGAAAAATTTTGGCGGGAGCTGTATGAAAAGCGTATTTTGGATGAAATTGTCGAGCCAATCAACCAAAAGATCATCATCGACCAACTCGCCGCCAGAATACCGCATACTGACCAAGCAATCACACACGAAAAGGAGCATTCTACCATGACAATCAATGAATACCAGGCGCTTGCGCTGCGCACGGAGTCACGCATCACCACCGACCCCGTCCCTTATATTCGCGTTCTGGAAGGGCTTATGGGCCTGAACGGAGAGGCCGGCGAGGCCATTGACCTGATGAAGAAAGTGCAGTTCCAAGGCCACGAGTTCGACCGGGAGCACATGGCCAAAGAACTGGGCGACATTGCCTGGTATCTGGCTGTCAGCGCTGACGCCATTGGCTACGACCTGGAGAGCATCCTGCAAATGAATGTGGACAAACTCAGGACGCGGTATCCGGACGGTTTCAGCACGGAGCAGAGCCTGCATCGCAGCGCCAATGATATTTAGGAGGCACCGCCATGAGCATCCAAGATGACTACCTGTTTGTCCGGTTTGACAAATACTGCAAAACCTGCAAGCATGAGAAGCTGGAGGAAAACGAACCGCCCTGCGACGAGTGTCTGGAGCATCCAGTAAACCTGCACTCGCATAAACCCGTTTGCTACGAGGGTACGGATGAATGAGGAGGCTGTGCGCTATGAAACTGCGATTCATTGGGGAAGATGGTTCCATGGGTCTGAAAAACGGCGAAGCCTATGACGCCCGCATTTATATTCGAGGGAAGTTCCTTTGGGTGGAATGGAAGGTCGGGCGTTTCATGACTCGTTCCTGCCCTTACTCCTCTACGAAGGTATTTGCCCAGAATTGGGACCTGGCATACACCACTTAAAACACAGGAGGGCAATATGGCACAAAAGCGAATCAGGATGGTTCAGCGTGATATTTTGAACGATCGGCTGCGGCTTCTCTACGACGACGGAACGCAAGGTGTTCTGGAGTATGGGGAAGCCGTTTCCCGTTCCAAGGCGCCTGCCATCATCAAACCGAACGACTTTGTTGGGCTGACGCTCAAGCAGGCCAAACTGAAACTTGGCATCAAGAATTGAGGTGCGGCCCGTGAGTTACCAATACGATTTATATTTACAAAAGCACAAGGCCAACGTGAAAAAGGGTTTTGACTGGCTTCAGACTAACATGCCCTGGCTCTTTGAGGGGAAACCGGACGCTGCTTGGCAGACCGAGTTCGAGCATGATGCGTCCAAATCAAAGCCGGATGAGTACGAGGCCTATGACGCTTATTTCTATGGAGGCAACCGCTCCTATGCTGTTGTCCAGGCGTTCCAAAGAGCCTGGCTCCTGCACATCCACCGCAATCCCCATCACTGGCAGCACTGGGTTCTAATCAACGATGACCCCGGTGAAGGCGAAGTCCTGCTGGAGATGCCTTACAATTATATTATTGAGATGATCTGCGACTGGTGGGCCTTCAGCTGGGCGGAAGGTAATCTGAGCGAGATCTTCTCGTGGTATGATGAACATAAGGACTATATCAAACTGAACCCGAAGACCCGCGAAACCGTGGAAGATATTCTCTGGGAACTCCGGGGCCGGCTTGGATTTAATGTCCTTGCTCATCATGGCGTCAAAGGTCAGAAGTGGGGCGTTCGTAATGGGCCGCCGTATCCGCTTGATAAAACCGGGAAGTCTGATACAATAGTGACAAAAACCATCAAAGGACACACTGCTCCTTCTAAGCGAGATGAACCGGACAGTGTTGTCGACCATGTTACTTCTGACAGTAGCGTTAAAACTCGTGCCTTTTATGACGGCGATGGTTGGAAAGTAAAGGAGATACACACAACCGATCACGGAAACCCAAAACACCATTCGTATGGAAGTCATGGCGAGCACATTCATTATTATGAGTGGGATCGTGAAACCGGAAAACGAATTAGTAGCACTCAGGAAGAGATACCGGAGGATTTAAGGAAGGAGAATGATGATATTTTATGACTTTAGAAGAGTTTGTAGCGATTCTGAGCGATGAGTATGCCACGGCCGAGTTTGAGTATAATGGACAACAATGTGGCGTAGAGCCGCAAACTCAGGATTCAGAGACCACTTATACTATGTGGTATGGCGAGGTGTGGAAAGACTACGACAACATTGACGATCTTCTTTCGGACGACTTCTTCGATGGACGCCCCCTTCGTGATATTTTCGATTCGGTTGACGTGCAGTTCTAACTCATGATTTAACGAGCATTAGTCTGAACCGGAAGGTGAAAAGGAGTTCGCATGGTTAAAAAGTATGACAAAGTCCGCCTGAAGGACGGAAGGACAGCAACCATTGTCGAGGTCTTGGAGGAAGGCGTTGCCTATCTGGCCGATATTGACTTACCCGGTCCTGATTGGGATACGGAGGAGATTCGCCAGGAAGACATCGAAGAGGATTGATATTTGAACGCTATGAAAGTACGCTGGAAAGGCGAAACCGAGTTCCTGATGCTTACACACGATAAAGTTTATACCGTTCTTGGCATGGAAAAGGGTTGGTATAGGCTGGTCGACGACAGCGGTGAAGATTATCTGTACCCTCCTGAGAACTTCGAGATCGTGGAAGAGTAATTATATTTATGAGCCTTTAGAGTTCTAAGCCCACAGGAAAGGAGAAAAACTGTGATAACAATTCAAGGGCAATACAACACTGCTATTTGCTACACCAATGAGCTGGAAGGAGCGGCTCGGGAGCAGATTCAAGCTGTTTGTGACCGGCCTGAGTTTGCAGGCTGTAAAATCCGCATTATGCCCGATGTCCATGCGGGTAAAGGCTGTACCATCGGCACCACTATGACCATTCAGGACAAGATCGTCCCCGGTATGGTAGGCGTGGATATTGGCTGTGGTATGGAAACTGTGGAACTGGCCGAACGCGAGATTGACTTCGCCAAGCTGGATGCGCTGATTCGGGAGAAGATTCCCTACGGCCGAGAAATCCGCGATATTCCCCATCCTCTCAATTCGGAAATCGACTTGACCCAGCTCCGTTGTGCCGACCAGGTCAATCTTGACCGAGCAGTTCACAGCATCGGCTCTTTGGGAGGCGGTAACCACTTTATTGAGGTAGACCAAGCCGGGGACGGGCGGCTGTTTCTCGTGATTCACTCCGGGAGCCGACATCTCGGAACGGAAGTGGCCGACTATTATCAAAACGAAGGCCGCCTGGCACTCTGGGGCGGAGCCCGTCATCAGATTCAGGAGACCATTGCCCAGTTGAAAGCGGAGGGGCGTTTCCAGGAAATTCAGAAGACCATTACGGCGCTGAAGAAAGAGCACGTGTTGGATATTCCGAAAGACCTGGCCTATGTGGAGGGTAAGTTGTTCGACGACTACATCCACGACATGAAGTTGACCCAGCGCTTCGCCGTTCTGAACCGAAAAGCTATGGCGGACATCATCGTGTCCGGGATGGGATTCACGATTACGGACGAATTCACCACCATCCATAATTATATTGATACGGACGCCATGATCCTTCGCAAAGGCTCCGTTTCTGCCAAAGCTGGCGAAAAGCTGCTCATCCCCATCAACATGCGTGACGGAAGCCTGATCTGCATTGGCAAGGGAAATGAAGAGTGGAACTGCTCCGCTCCGCATGGCGCGGGAAGACTGATGAGCCGGCGAGCTGCGCTCAATACGTTGTCTATGGAAACCTTCCGGTCGGAAATGGAAGGCATCTATACGACCTGTGTGGTGCCGGATACGTTGGACGAATCTCCCATGGCGTATAAGGGCATGGATGAGATTATCGCACAAATCGGCCCCACAGCGGACATTGTGGAGCGTATTCGCCCGGTCTACAACTTCAAAGCCTCGGATTAAACAAAATACGAAAAAAAAGAATGCCTCGAATTGTGTAACAGCAGTTCGGGGCATTTATATTTTCTGGAAAGGAGCGACATGAAAGGGATTTATCAGAGTGTGCCCGACTGCATCGCTTGTATGAATTTGGGGTGGGCTCCCGAAGGAGCCTGTTCGGGATGCCTCAGATTGGCAAAAGAGCGCGCCGAAGAGGTTGATATTTTACAGCTCGGCGTTGGTCTCTTCGCAGACAAGGCCGTTATCAAGAAAACGAACGGAGCACTGGCAACCGTTCCGATGAGTGAACTCACCATTATCGATTGATATTTTGAAAAGGAGAAAACACCATGAACGAAATGAATGCAAATGCGGTCGAAACCAAGGAACCCGAGAACGCTACGGCATCTACCCCTCCGAAGATCATTGCCGTGGACTTCGACGGCTGTCTTGCGGTCAACAAGTGGCCGGAGGTGGGAGAGCCCATCTGGAAGAACATCAATCGGCTGAAAGAGGAGCAGGCCAACGGTACCAAGGTCATCCTCTGGACCAACCGTGTCGGCGAGCCCCTGGAGAAGGCTGTGGGCTTCTGCAAGGAGCATGATATTCACTTGGACGCAGTCAACGAGAACCTGCCTGAGATCGTCGAGGCCTTTGGCGGGGACTGCCGGAAGGTCTTTGCCAATGAGTATTGGGATGACCGGGCGGTGCTGATGGACGAAGAGGAAAACCGCTGGGCCTCTCAGGAGGTCGAGATGGCCTGTCAGCGGGAAAAAGAGGCTTCGGAGGATACGGATGACTGGGCCTATGGCGTGGCCTGCTACAAGAGCGCTCTGAGGGCCTACGAGTGCCTTTACAGGGATGGTCACAGCGGTTTCAGCATCCAGATCACCAAGAGCATTCTGAACCGTCTGATTGACGGCAAGTGCCTGACGCCCATTGAGGACACTCCTGATATTTGGAGCGACATCACCGGTGAGTGCAACTGGAAAGAAGGATATCAGGAGTACCAGTGCAAGCGCATGTCCTCCCTGTTCAAGGAGGTTGCTCCGGATGGCACAGCCACCTATTCCGATGCCGAACGGGTCTGCGGCATAAACATCAATGCTCCGAATGCGGCCTTTAGCAATGGCTTCATGACCCGGCTCGTGGATAAGATCTTCCCCATCACCATGCCCTATCTGCCTGCCGGCAAGAAGTATCGCGTGTTTTCGGAGGACTTCCTGGTCGATCCTAAGAACGGCGACTACGATACGGTTGGCTACCATTATATTCTTACGCCCGATGACAAGAAGGTGGAGCTTAACCGCTACTTCAAGGAAGAGGACGGAAAGATGGTCCAGATTGAAAAGGCCGAGTATGAGGAGCGGAAGGCGAAGCGGGTGACCAAGAAATGAAAAATGGTTGGGATGATATTCTAAGGTTCATCTTCAACTCGGTCGCTGTTCTGGCCATCCTCGGCGTTCTATTCCTTGTAAAACTTCTGTTCGACTTTTTGAGGTGGATTATATGAAAAATTTCGACACTGTGCTGGTAGGATTCGACCACAGCCACGGCGACCCTGCGGTATTGATCGTTGGGAGAAAAGCTCCGGGCGATAATGTCCGGATTATCAATCAGTTCCAAGGCAAAGAGGCGGAAGAGCTGTACCGGAAACTGGTCGGAGAGGAGGATAAAAATGATTGAGAAAAGACTGGGTAAAATTGACTTTGTCGAGTTTGGTAGTATGAAAGATTACCCGTTTCAGCTGGGGCTCCAACTCGGTTTCTCGATGTCTGGCAGTGGCGTCATGGATGGTGGCAAATACACTGTAAACATGTCTCCAGACTGCCACTGGGAAATTGGAACTCGTCATACCAATCTTGCGGAATCCCTCGACCGCGTGGCAAAAATCCTCAATGATGCGAAGGTGAATTATATTTCCGAGCTGTTGGGGAAGCCCGTTGAAGTAACTTTGGAAGATGGTATGTTCAAGGAATTCCGGATTCTTACGGAGGTCCTTTGATATTTTGAAGGGAGGACACATGAAACGCATTTACGTTGGCACACTCTTGTGCATTATTTTGTCGTTGGGACTTTTGACCGGATGTGACCAAGGCGTCGCTCGCTCTCTCGGTGGCGATATGACATTAGAACTTGAACCCGGGCAAAAACTGGAGATGATCACTTGGAAAGAGGATTCCTTGTGGTATTTGACCAGACCCATGCGGGATGACGAGGAGCCTGAAACCCACACGTTTCAGCAATCGTCTGAATTCGGCGTGTTTGAGGGGACCGTAACCATCGTCGAATCTGTTGTCGAAGGAGAAAACGCATCATGACTATTTATGTTTCAGGAAGACAATCGGGCAAAACCACATTTCTGATTCGGCAATCCGCAGATACAGGCGCGGTCATTGTGGCGCCGACCTGCCAGATGGCGAGATACATCGATAGTATGGCTCGCGACCTTGGTTTGCAGATTCCTCCGCCCGTTACTGTCGCCGATTGGATTCGAGGCCTGGTTCGTCAGCCTAAAGACCATGACAAAACCTACCTGGTGGATGAGCTGCAAATGGCTCTACATCAACTGAATGTCAAAGCGGCAACGATTGATAGAAATTATGAGGAGATGGTTCGTATGTTTGGAGTAAAGGAAACCTGCTGCACCAGATGCAGCCATAGGGACGTGTGCCAGTACAAGTCGGAGTATCTGGCGGCACAAACTGCTGTGGATGAGGTGAGCGTCCGCCGGCCCTCGAAGGATGACGAGTCTATCAGGAGCATTCGCCTGCATGATATTCCCTGGATCGAGCCGGTGGAGCTGAAATGCAGGTACTTTCATCAGAACACAGGAGCAGTTCGATAAGCTGAATTTGGGAGGAAGACCCGATGCTTGAGAAAACACTGATTGATCTTGCACATCGTCATTTTAAGATTATGTGGCGATATGAAGCGATGACCAACTCTATCATTATCCACGTGGAAAAACAATATGGTCAACAACGATATCAACAAAATTACCGAATCACGTTTGAAGAGATCGGCTGTTCCGGTGGATTTGAGTTGTCTATGATCGTGCTTCTTAATCGCATGGCCGATACAATAAACCGGGCGATCGAAGCAACGGACGATTCGGTTTGATATTTTGAAAGGAGAAGCCAATTTATGAACAAAAAAGTGATGCGCCATAAGGCGATCTGCGACGAGTTGAACAGCTTGTACGAAAGGAAGAACCATGACTACGGCGACAGCTTCCATCAGACCTTTGTAGAGGAGGGGCTGGCTATGACCCGTATCCGGTTGGGGGACAAGTTCTCCCGGTTTAAGACCCTCTCCCGCCTCTCTGCAAATGACGCCGGTCAGCAGCAGGTTACGGACGAATCCATTCGGGACACCCTGATGGATCTGGCCAACTACGCCATCATGACCATTCTGGAGATGGATGAGGAGAAAGGGATGGAAACGCCCGATCCCAATGCTGCCTCTATGGCGATTGGTGCTTGCTCAGCCCGCAGTGATATTCGGGCCGGTCTTCGCTGAAACCAACGGAATGATGGGAGACAGCTATGCAGGTCAAGAAAGCCGGAGGAAAGGTGTACGGGGCCGTACTTACCGCAGCGGAGAAGAAAGCCATGGACTTGGAGATCCAGCGGGAGCTGGCAGAGTACGACCGAAAGCATATCGCCGAGATCGACGCGACTATTTTATGGGTGCTGCATGAGCAATTCGGGTTCGGGGCTCAGCGGCTCCGAACTTATTACGACGCCTTCCACGACCGTATCAAAGAATTGGTCAGCCGCTATGAGATGGAGGACCAGGATGATATTTGGCTCTGCACTCAGATGCTGAAGAGAATCGGCGTCGATGTGGAGGCGTGGCACAAGGAGAGTGAGCATGGGACTTGATGATTTTGGAAGAACAGTACGGAACATCCGCTTAGTCAGGGCGCTCCTGCTCTATGACATGGCAAAGGACCTTGATATTTCACCGGCTGAGCTGTCTGCCATCGAGTGCGGGAGAAAACCTGTTCCCGATTGGTTCGTCTCCAAGCTGCAAGAAAAATACGGCATCAGCGACATGCACGCTCAATCGCTTATCAAATTTATGAAGGAACGGGGTGACAGTGATTGTCCTGGAACGACCGAAAAAACGCAGAGGGATATTCTGACCCGACCGCCTATCAGGCCCTGAAGAACATTGAGACCGAGGAGGAACGGTTCCACAAGCTGCTCCATATGATCTTTGATATTTGCGCTTTGTCGGACTTCGAGATCGAGGGGCGGATCGTTCTTGTGGATAAGCGTTCCGGAAAGGTTTGGAGGTGAGTGGAATGGGTCTATCAAGATTGGCGAAGAAATGCCAAGCGTGTCCGTACGTATCCACCTGCGACCATAAGCGAATGGAGGCGCTTGGATATTTACCACTGCCGGAAGCAAATGTTGAAGTGAAGGTAGATTTGTCAGCCACACCAACAGCGGAACTGGTTGATCAGTTGAGTCGAGCCGTACAGATTCCAAAACACGCATTACGTGGAGGTCGAGTATGACACTTGAACAGACTTTGGAAACGGTCGCCAAGATACAGAAGGCCTGGGACGCCTTGGCTCTATCGATATCGGATGCGGCCGAAGCATTTGCAAAGATGTGGGAGGAGGTCTTCTCCAGCCCTGATATTTGGCCCGGACGGAAGTCTGTCCCGCCGAAAAAGTACGGCATGTCTCTGCTCAAAAAGCGTCCGTACCAGGCGTTTCCGGCTTATCATTACCACCCCATTGCCCCTCGAAACAGGCCTTACCAGCGGCGTTCCTATTGAGAATGAGGCTGGATATTTCTAATCTAAGATAGAAAACAGGCTAACTTAGAATAGAATTCGTCCGTACACGGCTTGAAAATCTCTGCCCAGATGGTCAAAAGCTGCTACTATTACTGTTAGTAGCAGGTCATTTTGCTGGCCACTTTTGGTCTGTAAAACTGGCCATTTGCCCACTTTGGGTTCGGATTTTGCGAAAATTTGGAGGTTGGATAGCCGTGTACGGACGGAAAATTGGTGAAAAACTGGCCATTTGCCCACTTTTTGCCCACTTTTATTTCAAAAGTGGCCAGGCTGAAACCCTTGCGCCCCAAGGGTTTGCGGGTTTTCTGGCCACTTGCCCACTTTTTTTCTTAATTAAATGCGAAAAAAATATTAAAAATTATATATAAGTGGAAGAAAAAAGTGGCCAACTGGCCAGCAAGGGCAAAATAGTGAGTTTTGAGGCTGTTTCGAGCCGTTTTCACAAGATGACGTGACTGCAAAGTTCACTCTTCCATTTCACGATGCATTGTGATATACTGAATCCGCCACACAATCGTATAAAGAATTATTCGGCTACGGAGAACACATCTTGGCAACAAGTGTCTTCTCTCTATACTCATGCGCCCGTAGCCGGGTAACGAGATTGTGTGGCAACAATGAGAGATGCGCTTTAGTTGCAGAGTGCGTCTCTTCATTGGGGCGCACTCTTTTATTTTGCCCAAAGGAGGGAAGGTTGATGGGAAGATCTAACAAACCGAATCCTAATATTGGCGGGAAGCTCGGACTTGTCGCCGGAATCGTTAGTGCTGTGACTCCAGTTGCGATTGAGTTTATAGACCGAATCCCCAGAAAAGACGAAACGGAGCCCTCTGAAGAATTGATATCCATGCCGGAGCTCTGTTCCAAAAAGTTCCCTTTGAAACTGGACGAAGCTAAAGAACTTATAGAGGGCCACGGTCTGAAAGCGCTGCCTATCGAAGTTCGCATCAGAGATGCGCATGTTAGATACAAGGATTGTTTTGACCTTCAGGTCGTTGCCTGCAATAAAAAGGCCAACTCAAAACTTAAGCCTGGAGAGGTTGTTATTATCCAGTATGTGACTCGTGAGGTAATCGATGAGAGTCTACGGATATTTGAAGAAGCTGAGCGGCAAAAAGCCACCTTGAAGCAAGAAAGAGCCGATAGGCGGGCCGAGAAATGGGAGCACATAAAAACCCATGCTGGTGATACTGCCGTCAAAGCAAAGGCCGGCGTTGAGAAGATCATTCGTCGCGACAACAAAAAGAAAGAGCTTGACAAGGAGGATTCTTATGAGTAGTGGAAAGAAACGCAGCGGCGGCGGATTGCTGCTGGACCTTATCCTGACCATCTGCACGGGAGGTCTTTGGCTGATCTGGATTCTGATTCGGTATCTGCGGAACAACAGCTGATGGAAAACAAATTGATATTCTGCGTTTAGCCGAGGTGCCTACGGGTGTCTCGGCTGTTTTTGTTTTCGCAGGAAAAACCGTCGCCTTTATGAGGAGGCGATGTTATGAAACCGAACATGAATGACTCGACCCGACTACTGATAACGTTTACCACTTCGATGGCGGCGGCGATTGGATCATGCGCCGGAGCCACGATCTGGCAATCGTTTGGCAAACCAAAGGTCGAGGAGATTGCCGAGAAGAATAGCAAGCCAAAACGGAAAATAGGATTTAGTATCGATTAAAGATTAGAGCCGCCAGCCGCGGCTCTTTTCTTTTTGCCCAAATTGATATTTTAAGGCTGTTTTTCTTTCCGCGAAAAAAACAGACTCTTTTATGGAGAGGAGAGAGATATGTCGCGCATATCTTGTTCTTTCTATCACTTTTATCGGAAAGGAGGCCGTTCGATGGCCCGAAGCGCAAGACTGGAAAGCGGTTTTCAAGACCGGCTCATCAGCACGCTGAAAGCACGATTCCCTGGCTGCATGATATTTAAGATGGACCAGCGCCAGGGCATTCCCGACCTGTTGATTCTTTACGGCGAGAAATGGGCCTCCCTTGAATGCAAGAGATCTAACAAAGCCAAGAGACAGCCGAACCAGGAATATTACGTTGGGAAGATGAACGAGATGTCGTTCTCCAGATTCATCTCCCCGGAGAACAAGGAGGAAGTGTTGGATGAACTTTGTAAAGCATTCCAACCTTGAGGGTCAACATGCTTTTCTTGGCGCGAGCACCTATCACTGGATCAACTACACGGAAGAGAAGGTGGCCGACGCCTACGCCAAGTATCGTGCGGCCCAGCGCGGCACAGTCCTTCACTCTTTTGCCGCCCAGTGCATCAAGCTGGGTCAGCGGCTACCCAAGTCGCAAAAGACATTGAACATGTATGTCAACGATGCAATCGGTTACAAGATGACGCCGGAACAGATCCTCTACTATTCCCCGAACTGCTTCGGCACCGCTGACGCGATTTCATTTCGAGGCGACATGCTCCGGATTCATGATTTGAAAACTGGAGAAAGTCCGACACACATGGAACAGCTGATGATTTATGCGGCGCTCTTTTGCTTGGAGTATAACTACAAGCCGAACGAGATTCAAATGGAGCTTCGTATTTATCAGAATGACGGAATCATTTGTCACCAGCCCACGATCGAAGATATTTTCCCCATCATGGACCGGATCATAACCTTCGATAAAATCATCAACAGTATCAAAGAGGAGGAGTAAGCCATGAACCCCATCGCGGAAGATATTTTGATGCACTATGGCGTCAAGCGGCGCTCTGGGCGCTACCCCTGGGGTTCTGGTGAAAACCCCTATCAGCATGGCGGCGACTTTCTGGCCAGAGTGGAAGAACTCGAAGCCATGGGAAAGAGCCAAAAAGAAATTGCCGAAGAACTGAAGATGTCCACTACTGACCTTCGTATGCAGGTTCGGGTGGCAAAGCATGAGCGACGGGCTCTCCAGGCGGAACGGGCCAAGTCCCTTCGTGAAGAAGGAAAGACTCTCGATGAGATTGCCAAAATCATGGGGTACAACAACGACTCCTCGGTTCGTGCGCTTCTCAATGAAAACACCGCCAGCAACAAGAACAAGGCCCTTGCTACCGCCGAGGCATTGAAGAAAGAGCTGGCAGTAAAAGGGGCTCTTGATGTTGGCGAGGGCGTAGAGCAGCAGCTTGGCGTCTCGAAAGGAGTTCTTCAGGAAGCTCTGTTCATTTTGGAAACAGAAGGTTATAACCGATATGGCGTTGGAGTCCCTCAGGTGAACGATCCCAAGAAGCGGACAATCACTCCGGTTATTTCGGTTCCCGACATCGAGCAGAGAGACGCCTACCAGAACCTCGACATCATCAAGTCGGTGGGCGACTATCACTCTTCGGATGGAGGCGCATCCTGGGATAAGCGCGAGTATCCGGCAAGCATCGATTCAAGCCGAGTCAAGGTGCTCTATGGGGATGAGGGCGGCTCGAACAAGGACGGAGTCATTGAAATTCGTCGTGGCGTTGCAGACCTTGACCTGGGAAACGCTCACTATGCGCAGGTACGCATTCTTGTGGATGGGACGCATTACCTCAAGGGCATGGCCATGTATTCTGATGACATGCCGGAGGGGTGTGACATCGTGTTTAACACGAACAAGCACTCCGGAACGCCCAAGATGGATGTATTCAAAAAGATTCAGGATGACCCAGACAATCCTTTCGGCGCATTCATCAAGGCCAACGGTCAGAGCTACTACCCCGACCCGAATGGCAAGTACACAGACCCGATTACCGGCGAGAAAAAATCTTTGTCGGCCATCAATAAGCTGAAGGAGGAGGGTGACTGGGACAAGATGAGTAAGAACTTGTCCTCCCAGTTCCTATCCAAGCAGCCCATCAAACTGATCCAGAAGCAGTTGGATTTGACCTATGCCGATGCGGCCGATGAATTCGCCGAGATTTGCTCTCTGAACAACCCGACTATCAAGCGGAAGCTTCTTATGGACTTTGCAGATGAATGTGATTCTGCCGTCGTCCATCTGAAAGCGGCCGCCCTCCCCCGGCAGAGCACACAGGTCATCCTGCCTATCACAGCAATGAAGGAAACGGAAATCTATGCCCCCAACTATCGTAACGGTGAGAAAGTTGTGCTGATCCGCTACCCTCATGGCGGAACCTTTGAAATTCCGGAGTTGACGGTCAACAACAAGAATCAGTCGGCCATCTCCGTTCTCGGCAAGAACATCAGGGATGCGGTCGGCATCAACCCGAAGGTGGCGGAACGGCTGTCCGGCGCGGACTTTGATGGCGACCAGGTTGTTGTCATTCCTGTTGGCGGAAAGGTTTCTGTAAAATCTACCCCCGCCCTGGAGGGGTTGAAAGGTTTCGACCCTAAAACGGAATACTCCACCGAGGGGAAGACCGGTATCCGGCTTCTCTCAAAAGAAGCCACCCAGATCGAGATGGGGAAGATTTCCAACCTCATCACCGATATGACCTTAAAAGGGGCCCCCACCGAGGACATCACGAAAGCTGTCAGACACAGCATGGTCGTCATCGATGCGGCAAAGCACAAACTCGACTACAAGCGTTCGGAGATTGAAAACGACATCCCCACCCTTCGTAAGCGGTGGCAGGGTTACACTGACCCCGAAACCGGCAAAGAGAAAGGTGGTGCCTCCACCCTGCTTTCCAGGCGCAAGCAGACCGTCGATGTTCCCGAGCGTCAGGGCAGTGGACGCATTGACCGGGAGACTGGCGAAGTCGTCTATAAGGAGTCTGGTCGAACCTATATAGACCCTAAGACTGGGAAAACAGTTCAGGCCACGACGAAGATCAAGTTGCTGGAGAAAACCAAGGATGTTCGCACCTTGTCCTCTGGCACCGTTCAGGAAGATGCCTATGCCGACTATGCCAATCGTATGAAAGCACTCGCCAACCAGGCGAGACTTGAGTATCTGGATACGCCGACATTGGTACGGAACGCCAGCGCAGCAAAAACATATGCGCCTGAAGTCGCAAGGCTGACCAGTGCACTGAAGACTGCGCAGCTTAACGCCCCTAAGGAACGTGAGGCCCAGCGCATCGCCAATGCTCAGGTAAAGGCCAAGGTTCAGGCGAACAATGTCACCGACAAAGACGAAATCTCTAAGATTCGTCGTGCAGCGATCAGTGACGCTCGCGTTTCCACTGGTGCAAGCGGAAAAGGAACGCGCATTACGATCTCCGATGGAGAATGGGAAGCAATCCAAGCTGGCGCGATCTCTGATACAACCTTGAAAGAGATTCTTCGTTACTCTGATCCCGATGTCGTCCGGGAGCGCGCAACCCCAAGAGCATCGACGCAGCTGTCTGAAGCTCGTGTCAATCGCATTAAAGCGATGGCCAATTCTGGAAGCACCAACTCCGAAATTGCAGATGCTTTGGGCATTTCGCCTTCTGTCGTTTCCAAGTATCTCAATGAGTAAGAAAGGAAGTGAGAGCGAATGGAAATGTGTATGCTTACTACTACCGATAACCCCTACGACCCTTTTACACAGTATGAAGCGTGGTATCGGTTCGACGAAGACAACGGCTATCATTCCTGCGCTTTCTTAGCGCGCATCGCCCGTACTTCCGATCAGCTCTCTGACAAGGAGAACCAGGAAGAAATCGAGCGAGCAATCAACGATATCATCAAGTACGACCCCCTGGGCATCTATAAAAAGGTCAAGAAGATTGTGCAATCCGAGCCTGCCGTGACCGCATGATGGTAAACCGATGGTAGCCATTGGGAAAGAAACGTTCTCTCATCAGGAGTGCGTTTCTTTTTGTCATTTATGGGACAAATTCAACCCACCGGCTGCGGATCACGGCCTCGAACTCATTCAAAGGGTATAGGGGGTCCCTCCGAAATGGCACCCCCTCTGCATCGCGTTGGTCTTTGAAAATTCTCCGGGGGATATTTTTGAAAAATGGGTTCGGTTTGGGGCGGCGTTTGAACAAGCCCGCAAGACGAGCACTCACTGGCAAGGACTCTTTTTATCTGGTTGGAACCTCCTTTTTCCTCCAGAGGCATTGCATTACCTCCAATGTCATTTTTCTCCACTTGCCGGCGGATCGTTTGTGCGGGCTTCTTCAAATGCCGCCCTGAACTACCCATAAACACATGGAAAACAAAACAGAAGTTATGGAGAGGGGGCGTCAAGCGTGGCAAAACCCATCAAGTCTTCCGGCAGTCAGGCAGGGAAACGCCGCGCCGCCTTGACGCCGGAGGGCCGCGAGAACCAACTGATCGACCTGGCGGTATCTCTTGTGGAAAAGCGGCTGCTGGAAGGGACCGCCTCCTCTCAGGAGGTCACCACCATCCTGAAGCTGGGGACCACGAGGGCCCGCCTTGAGAATGAGCGGCTGGCCAAGGAGGTGGAGCTGGTCCAGGCCAAGACCGAGGCTTATAAATCCGGAGTCCGGATGGATGAGCTTTACGAGAAGGCCATGGCCGCGTTCAAGCGATACAGCGGACAGGAGGAGGACGAGGATGAGTATTAGGTGCTACTCCGAGCTGATCCAACTCCCCACCTTCCTGGACCGCTATCAGTACCTCCGTCTGGATGGCGTTGTCGGAGAGGAGACCTTCGGCTTTGACCGGTATATGAATCAGGCTTTTTACAAGTCGCCGGAGTGGCGGCGGGTGCGTGACGCGGTGATCGCCCGGGACCTGGGGTGTGATTTGGGTGTGGCCGGACGGGAGATATTCCGCCGTCCCATCATTCACCACATGAACCCCATCAGTCCAAAGGACATCCGGGATCGGGTGGAGATGATCCTCGACCCGGAGTACCTGATCACCACCATCCACGAAACTCATCTGGCCATTCACTACGGCGATGAGAACCTGCTGCTTCCGGAGCCGGTCGTACGAAGGCCCAACGACACCTGCCTCTGGAAAATGTAGAAAAGAGGGACGACACTCCGCCCTTCTTTTCCGGCTTGCTAAGTCTTGATCTTGGCTTTCCCGTGACCGTTGTTCCGCTGGAAATGCGGACTGTGACAACCTTCACGCTTCCGGCCTGACTTTTGGACTTAGCAGCTTTTGCGCTTAACCGTTTCATGTCGTTTCTACCTCCTTTCGCAGGGATGAATCAATCATGTGGCCCAGGAGCGGCATGGAACGGGCGCACCTTATGACAACACAACTTTTCGCTATAAGCAAGGAGGCGGCGCCATGGAAGGTAATCCGGGAAGGGCACCCAGGCTCGTGGGAGTCGTGGTGAACTGCCTCGACCTGACCATCCGTAAAAGCCCCGGCAATGAGGCGGAGGTCACAGGACATCTATCGGTCCTGACCGAAGTTCTGGTCGATATGGACAAGTCAACGGAGGACTTCTACCGGGTGCTCGCCAGAAACGGCGTCGCCGGGTTCTGTCCGAAGAAGTACGTGGCGATCCGCCGGTAAGGAGAGTGCTATGGAGATCACAGAAAGCGTCCTGACATCTGTCAAGAAACTGCTGGGGATCGACGAAGGCTACACGCACTTTGACGCCGACATTGTAATGCACATCAACAGCGTGTTTTCGATTCTGACACAGATGGGGGTCGGGCCGGCAAACGGATTCTCCATTACGGGGAAAGACGAAGGCTGGTCCGATTTCATTTCTGGCGGGGCCGTCCTGCCCCTGGTCAAATCTTATGTCGGCCTGAAGGTGCGCCTGCTGTTTGACCCGCCCCTCAGCTCTGCGGCCGTCGAGTCTATGAACCGGCAGATCAGCGAGTTTGAGTGGCGGCTTTTCGTTGCGGCAGACCCAGTCGAACCCACCAGCGGGAAGGAGGAACTTCAAAATGGAGCATGATGCATTACTGCACTACGGAATCAAAGGAATGAAGTGGGGCGTGCGCCGTTACCAGAACAAGGACGGTTCGCTGACCCCCAAAGGAGAGGCGCGCTACGACCGTGACAAGCGGGAGAACGCGGCCAAGAAGAAGGAAAACCGGATTGACCTCTCCCAGCCTGATCCGAAGCGCTGGGCAAAGGAGGACCTGGAGCGCACCAAGCGCACCGTGGACGCCAGCGCCAACCTGGCCAAGGAGCTGAAGAAGCTGGACGAGAGCACCACTTCCAAGCCGACACCAAAGCGGATGGACCTGTCCAAGATGAGCGACAAGGAGATGCGGGATCAGATTAACCGGGAGCTGCTGGAACGGCAGTATAACCAGCTGTTCGCGGAAGTGCCTGCCGCTCAGGTCTCCAAGGGCCGCGAAGCGCTCAAGACCACGCTGGAAGTTGCCGGCAGCGTTCTGGCCATTGGCAGCAGCGCACTGGGCATCGCGTTGGCCATCAAGGAACTGAAGGGCTGAGGTGAGTCGGTATGGAGCTGCGCCACCACGGCATTTTGGGCCAGAAATGGGGCGTGCGCAACGGCCCGCCCTATCCATTGAGCGGCGGTGACTATACTCCGTCCCAGCGGAAGGCCATTTCCAACAAACGCAAAAGCGGCAACAGCATCTACAACAAGAAGCACTTCGATGAGGTGCTGAAGGTTGATAAGACCACGCTGAGCACGCTGTCCTATGATAAGGACCGGACCAAGAACGCCGATATGTTCTACGCCACCCACCATGCTCTGGATAAACACCAGTACAACGCCCTGTTCAACCGGCCGATTCCCCAGACGGTCTATGATAAGGATGGAAAGGCGATCGGCACAGGTTCGTTCATGAAGTACCGGATCGACAATTCCCTCAAGACCGACCTGAAGGTGGCCAGCGAGGATTCCGGAGCCAAGGTCTTTATGGACCTCTATAAGAAGGACCGGGATTTCTACAACTTTGTCACTGACCGGGAGCGGATGCAGGGGTACTTTGTAAACGACAAGTACAAGTTCAAGGGCTACCGCGAAGCAGCGGCCGTCCTTGGGAAGATGCGGGAGCCGGACTACAAGCCGACCTCCGATGACCTTCAGACCGTGTACCGGATGTTCAACTACGTCATCCCCTATGACGGTCAGGGCGACAGCCGAAAGGGACGCGATATGTATAACCAGCGCACCAAGTTCTTCCATGCGTGCAAGGAGGCCGGTTATGGCGCAGTTCTGGACACGAACGACGCCATATACGGCGGGTTCAAGGCCAAGTCACCCATTATCGTGTTCGATATGGAGCAGGTGGTCCCGAAAGACGTCTACCGCACAAATCTGACGGATCAGAAGTTTTCCACTCTGGTCCTGGTCGGCCGGAAGCTGCTGGGCTTGTAACGGGAGGCGGGTGCGTACATGTTATCCAACACCGCCGTCCCCCGTTATTATGGAGCATTTCGGGACGCCGTTCTCCGAGGGGATATTCACGTCTGCAAGGAAGTGGCGATGGAGATGTGGCGGATCGACCGCCTGATCGAGTCACCGGGATATTACTACGATGACCGGGCGGTGGAGGGATGGATTGAGTTCTGCGAGAACGAGCTGACCCTAACTGATGGCTCCGACCTGCATCTTCTGGATACCTTCAAGCTCTGGGGCGAACAGGTGTTTGGATGGTACTATTTCGACGACCGCTCTGTCTATGTGCCGAACCCGGATGGACGGGGCGGCCGGTATGTGACGAAGCGGGTCAAGCAGCGGCTGACCAAGAAGCAGTACCTCATTGTGGGAAGAGGCGCGGCCAAGTCCCTCTACGACTCCTGCATCCAGGCCTATTTCTGTGTGGTGGACGGCTCGACGACCCATCAGATCACGACGGCCCCCACCATGAAGCAGGCGGAGGAGATCGTCAACCCCATCAAGACCGCCATCACCAGAGCGAGAGGCCCTGTGTTTCAGTTCATGACCGAGGGTTCCTTGCAGAACACCACCGGCTCCAGAGCCAACCGCGTCAAGCTGGCCTCTACAAAGAAGGGGATCGAGAACTTCATCTCCGGCTCCCTGGTGGAGGTCCGTCCCATGTCGGTGGACAAGCTCCAGGGACTCCGCTGCAAAGTGGCCACGGTGGATGAGTGGCTTTCTTCGGCGGACGCCCGGGAGGATGTCATCGGTGCCATTGAGCAGGGCGCATCCAAGCTGGACGACTACCTGATCATCGCCACCAGCTCCGAGGGCACGGTCCGAAACGGAGCGGGCGATACCATCAAAATGGAGCTGATGAACATTCTTCAGGGTATCGGCCCTCCCCAGGAGCACGTGTCCATCTGGTGGTACAAGCTGGACTCCGTGGAAGAGGTCGCCTATCCGGGCATGTGGATCAAGGCAAACCCCAATCTGGGAAAGACCGTGACCTACGAGACCTACCAGAAGGACGTTGACCGGGCAGAAACGGCCCCCGCCACCCGCAACGATATGCTGGCAAAGCGGTTCGGGCTGCCCATGGAGGGCTACACCTACTACTTCACCTATGAGGAGACTCTCCCCCATCGCCGGCAGAGATTTTGGCAGATGCCCTGCTCCCTGGGGGCAGACCTTTCCCAGGGCGACGACTTCTGCTCCTTTACCTTCCTGTTTCCTCTTCGGGATGGCTCCTTTGGCGTCAAGACCCGAAACTACATCACATCGCTGACCCTGCACAAGCTGCCGGCGGCCATGCGGGTGAAGTATGAGGACTTCATGGCGGAGGGGAGCCTGATCGTCATGGAGGGTACTGTTCTGGACATGATGCAGGTCTACGATGACCTGGACGAGCACATCATCAACCGGGGCTATGACGTGCGCTGCTTTGGCTACGACCCATACAACGCCCAGGAGTTCATCAAGCGGTGGACAGATGAAAACGGCCCCTTCGGCGTAGAAGTGGTCCGACAGGGTTCCCGGACGGAATCTGTCCCTCTGGGCGAGCTGAAAAAGCTGGCCGGAGAGCGTATGCTGCTCTTTGACGAGGAGCTGCTCACCTTCTCCATGGGAAATTGCATCACCATGGAGGACACCAATGGAAACCGGAAGCTGCTGAAGAAACGGTCCGACCAGAAAATCGACGCTGTGGCGGCCATGATGGATGCGTATGTGGCCTATAAGCACAATCCAGAAGCATTTGAATAAAAAAGGGGGGGGGGTACTATGAAGCCCTATGAAAAGCCTCTCTCCCCGCAGGAGTACCTGATGCACTACGGTGTCAAGGGTATGAAATGGGGCGTAAGACGCTACCAGAACTACGACGGTTCTTACACCCGCAAGGGTCTGGAACGGTATCGCAAAGCGGAGTCGGACTACGAAACCGCTAAGTCGAAAGCAGACGAAACCAGGGCCGCCTACAAATCCGGTCAAGCTACCCGTCAGCAGGTCAAGGATGCCAAGAGCGCTGTTAAGACCGAGAAGCGTAAAATGGAAAACGCTTATGAAAAGCTGAAAACCGACAAACTGGCCGATGAAGGAAAGAAGCTTTACCAGAGTGGAAAAACTATTTCGGGAAACACCCAAGCGACCTATTTGGCCGAGGGCGTTATCATTGCTGGAAGCACCGTGGTGTCCAGACTTCTCGCGAACCAACTGAACAACCAGGAGGTTGCCAATATTGCCGCATCGACCATCGCGATCGGCGGAACGATTGTCAATGGTTTACTGGCGGCAAAGACGAGCAGGGAGAACAAACGGCTGAGAGCGTACTACGCCCACTAAGCGAAGGAGGAAAAGTATGGGTCCTTACGACAAACCTTTTTCTCCCCAAGAATACCTGATGCACTACGGCGTCAAGGGTATGAAATGGGGCGTACGTCGTTACCAGAACAAGGATGGTACATTGACAAAAGCCGGAAAAGAACGGTATAGTCAGAACCAGCAGGACGGGGTTGATTCTTTTCTGAAGAGTGTGGGTTCCAAAAAGGTTTCCGAATTGACCGGTTCTGTAAATGAAGATCTCGCAATCCAGGCGGTTACATATGTTTCCGCATTTGCCGCTGTTCTCGCCGTGAAAGCGGTACAAAACCGAATGCTGCGGAAAGGCCGGATGAAAGAGCTGGATAGGCTCAACCGGGAGAAGGATATTAAAGACTTTGACGAGTGCCCCCGCCTCCCCCGGAAGATGAAAGCGGAAGAGAGCGTCAAAGTAACCAATCCGGATTATCCTGATTTGGGCACCACCATGAATTGCACCTTCTGCACAACCGCCATGGCCCTTCGAGAGAAGGGATATGACGTGCAGGCGACAAAAGTCAGTGATGGATTCTTTTCTGATGACTTTTTCAAAGCCACTTTCAATTCCCCTGAGGTCAAAATGGGAAGGAAAAAGTCGGGGCAAGCCGTTCTCGATACGCTTTCGCAGACCGGCGACGGGTCCTATGGCAATCTGACCGTGGCTTGGAAACTCGGGGGTAAGCATAGTCTTTTCTGGAAGAATGAGGGCGGCAGAACTCGAATCTATGACGGTCAGAGCGGAGAAGAGATTACTCAATCTCCGTCGAAAACCAGATCGTTCATGGACTTTGTCAATCTGAAAACCATCACATATAACCGCCTTGATAATTGCGAGCCAACCACCTATGCCTTGGCCGCGGTTGAACGACCTAAAAAGATGTAAAGAGGGAGGATAAACATGACCGTAAAGGAAGCCATTGTTATTTTCGCAAAGCAGTTCCCCGATAAGGCGGTTGTCGGGTATTGGGACAAGCCGAATGGCATCGTTCTTAACACCCAGTCTATCACAGCGGGACTGACAGCCCCTGCCCAGTATCTCGTCACAGACGATGGACAGATTTATGGGACCAACCCCATGAGAAGCAACCTCAGTCCTGGAGACATGAAGAAACTGTAATCCCATGGACCATGCCGCAGACTCTTAACCGGGTCTGCGGATTTTTTTATGCCCAAAATTCAACACACAGAGCAACGACATAATTTCATCAAGCGCGGACTGGAGGTGAGAGATTATGGAAATTGCATTTGGTTCCAGGCTGAAACATGCCTGGAACGCTTTTTTGGGTAACGAAACCTTTGGGTTCCGATACCCGCTTGGCCCAAGCTCCTCCTACCGTCCGGACCGGCCCATTTTCAGCCGGGGCAATGAGCGGTCCATCATCACATCGGTCTACAACCGGATCGCGCTGGACGCGTCCTCCATCGCCATCCAGCACGCGAGGCTGGATGAGGACGGGCGGTTTACCGAGGTGATCGACTCCTCGCTGAATTCCTGCTTGTCCCTGGAGGCGAATCTGGACCAGACCGGACGGGCCTTTATCCAGGACGTGGTCATGTCCATGCTGGACGAGGGCTGCGTGGCCATCGTGCCCACGGACACCGATATCGACCCGGAAAACGGCTCCTACAAAATCGAGAAGCTGCGGGTCGGCAAGGTCCTGGAATGGTATCCACAGCACGTAAAGCTGCGGGTCTATAACGAGCAGCGGGGTGAAAAGCAGGACATCATCCTGCCCAAGAGCACAGTGGCCCTGGTGGAGAACCCGTTCTTCGCAATCATGAACGAGCCCAACTCCACCATGCAGCGGCTGATCCGGAAGCTGAACATTCTGGACGCCATCGACGAACAGAGCGGCTCCGGAAAGCTCAATCTGATCATCCAGCTCCCCTACGTCATCAAGACGGAAGCGAGACGTCAACAGGCGGAAAAACGCCGTAGAGATATTGAGGAACAGTTGTCCGGCTCCAAGTATGGCGTCGCTTACACCGACGGCACGGAGCATGTGGTGCAGCTGAACCGGCCCATCGACAACAATCTGATGTCCCAGATTGAATACCTGACGAGTATGCTTTACAGCCAGTTGGGAATCACCCAGGGGATATTGGACGGCACTGCTGATGACCGGACGAAGCTGAACTACGACAACCGGACCATCGAACCCATCCTGTCCGCCATTGTTGACGAAATGAAGAGGAAATTCCTCACCAAAACTGCTCGGTCACAGAAGCAGTCGATCCTGTTCTTCAGAGACCCGTTCAGGCTGGTGCCCATCAACGACATCGCCGAAATCGCCGACAAGATGACTCGCAATGAGATCATGACCTCCAACGAGATCCGGCAGAAGATCGGTATGAAGCCGTCGAAGGACCCCAAGGCGGACGAGCTCCGGAACAGTAACCTAAGCGCCCCGAAAGGGGAGGGCGAACAGCCACCATCTGAATCCGAAGGAGGAAATGTTCAAAATGGATCTGAAGTTTGACTTTAGTGGCTGGGCTACCCGAAACGATCTTGTCTGCGCTGATGGGCGAACCATTCGCCACAACGCATTCGAGCATTGCGACGGGAAGACGGTTCCTCTTGTTTGGAACCACCAGCACAACGAACCCACCAACATCCTGGGCCACGCCCTCTTGGAGAACCGCAAGGACGGCGTCTATGCATACTGCACGTTCAACGAGAGTGAGAGCGGCAAAGCGGCCAAGGAGCTGGTGCAGCACGGGGACATTGTGTCCCTCTCCATCTATGCCAATGGGCTCCAGCAGACGCCGAACAAGGACGTCATGCACGGCGACATCCGCGAGGTCAGCCTGGTAGTGGCCGGTGCGAATCCCGGCGCCTTCATTGACTTCGTGGACATGGCTCATGGGGAAGGCGGTGAGCAGGAGATGATCCTGTCCGCTTACGAGCCTATTTCCCTGTACCGTCCCGATGAGAAGCCCCCGCTGATCCACAAGGCCGATACCAAGGAGAAGCCTGATGACAAGCCCAACGCGGGCGAAGACGGGGACAAACCTAAGGATGGCGATAAGTCCAAGGGCAAAGAGAAGCCCGAGGACGAGGAGACCATCGAGGATGTTGTCAACACCATGAACGAGAAGCAGAAGAAGGTCATGTACGCTTTGATTGCTGCCGCCGCGGAGCAGGTGAACGACAACGCCGAGGATGACGAGGAAGAGGACCCCGATGACCCCGACAACAAATCCGACAAATCTAAGGGAGGAAACAAGACCATGAAGCACAATGTGTTCGACACTGAAGACACTCAGGACACCGTTCTGAGCCACTCCGACTGCGCTGACATTCTTGCTCTGGCCAAGAGCAGCAGCGTGGGTAGCCTTCGGACTGCTCTGAAGATCTACGCTGATCAGAACGAACTCAAGCACGGCATCGACAACATCGAGAGCCTGTTCCCCGACTACAAGGATCTGCGCCCCGGCGCTCCTGAGCGGGTCGCTCGTGACCAGGGCTGGGTGAGCGTTGTCATGCGCAAGGTTCACAAGAGCCCCATCAGCCGCATCCGCACCCGCCAGGCGGACACCCGCAAGGACAGTATCCGGGCCCACGGCTATCAGAAGGGCAAGCGTAAGCAGCTCTCCGGCAACATGAACGTCATCACCCGGACCACCGATCCCCAGACCGTGTACCGCACCGATGCCCTGCACCGGGACGACATCATCGACATCACCGATTTCGATGTGGTGGAGTACCAGTACGCCGTTATGCGGGAGAACATCAATGAAGATGTCGCTACCGCCATCATGGTGGGCGATGGCCGTGAGCCGGATGATGAGATGAAGATTTCCGAGGATCACATCCGCTCCATTTGGAACGACAACGACCTCTACACCATCCACTACGACGTGGACATCGAGGCCGCCAAGGCCGAGCTCCAGGGCAGCAAGACCAGCATGAGCTTCGGCGAGAACTATATCTATGCTGAGGCAGTCATCGCCGCCGCCCTCTATGCCCGTGAGAAGTACAAGGGCACCGGCACCCCCGATTTCTTCTGCACGCCCCATATGGTCAACGTGATGCTGCTGGCCCGGGACATGAACGGCCGCCGCATTTACACCTCCAAGGCCGACCTGGCCGCCGCCCTGAATGTGGGCGAGCTCTACACTGCCGAGCAGTTTGAGGGTCTGGTGCGCATGGATGACGAGGGCCACAAGCACAAGCTGCTGGGCATCTTCGTCAACCTGACCGACTACACCGTGGGCTCCACCAAGGGCGGCGAGATCGCCCGGTTCGACCAGTTCGACATCGACTTCAACCAGCAGAAGTACCTGATCGAGACCCGGCTGTCCGGTGCTCTGACCCGCGTCTACTCCGCCATCGCTCTGGAGGAGCCCGTGGCTGCCTTCGCCTCCGGCGGTACTGGCGGCGATGGCGGCGGGGCCGGCACTCCCTGAGGAGAAGATTCAAAATGGCGAAATTTTATGGATCGGTAGGCTATGCTGAGACCATTCAGACCGCGCCTGGCGTGCATGAGGAGCAGATCGTTGAGTATCCGTACTACGGCGATTTGACCCGGAATGCACGCCAGCTTCAGTCTGGGGAGTCGCTCAACGATGACATCAATGTCGCGAACGAGATCAGCATAGTCGCCGATCCGTTCGCCAGGGAGAATTTCCACAAAATGCGGTATGTGACGTTCATGGGGGCGAAGTGGAAAATTTCAAGGGTCGAGGTGGGTTATCCGCGGCTGATCCTGACCATCGGAGGGCTGTACTATGAATAGGCGTTATGAGCTCCAGGCGGTTCTGGAGGGCATTCTCGGCTCCGGGAATGTGTATTTCCAGCCGCCGGAGAACCTGAAGATGCGGTATGACTGCATCGTCTATGAGCGGAGCGAAATCGAAACTGTCCATGCGGACAACGCCCCTTATCGCCTGCTGGACCACTACCAGGTGACGGTCATCTACAAGAACCCGGACAGCGACCTCCCTCACCGCCTCGCCATGCTGCCCATGTGCACCCATGACCGCCATTTTACAGCGGACAACCTGAACCACGATATTTTCAACCTGTACTATTAAAGGAGGAAATCCGAAATGAGTAGAATCGTATGGGACAAGACCGGTGAGCGTTTTTACGAAACCGGTGTTGATCGCGCTGTCCTTTACCCCATCAGCTCCGCCGGCCTTTACAACAAGGGCGTGCCCTGGAACGGCATCACCGGCATCACCGAGAGCCCTTCCGGCGCGGAGCCCAACAACCTCTATGCCGACAACATCAAGTACCTGGTGCTGGTGGGCGCTGAGGACTTCGGCCTGACCGTCGAGTGCTACACCTACCCCGATGAGTGGGAGGAGTGCGACGGCTCCGCCGAGATCGCCCCCGGTGTGGTCGCCGGCCAGCAGAACCGCAAGGTCTTCGGCCTGAGCTACCGCACCAAGCTGGGCAACGATGTGGACGGTCAGGACCACGGCTACAAGCTGCACCTGGTCTACGGCGGCCTGGCCTCTCCCTCTGAGCGGGGCTATCAGACTGTCAACGACTCCCCCGAGCCCATCAACCCCAGCTGGGAGATCACCACCACTCCCGTGGACGTTCCCGGCTACAAGCCCACTGCCCGCCTGATCATCACCTCCACCAAGGTCGATCCCGCCAAGCTGAAGGCCCTGGAGGACATCCTGTACGGCACCGAGGATCAGGACGCCCGCCTGCCTCTGCCTGAGGAGGTCATTCAGCTGCTCAAGCCTTCCGTGGCTGTGACCGCCTCTCCTGAGAGTGCCGACGCCACCCTGTTCGGCAAGAAGGTGTCCGACCTTCAGACCAATGTCGCGGTGGGCGCGGACAGCATCACCGGTACGCTGAAGAACGTGACCGGCTACACCGAGTTCAGCAGCAAGCCCGCCGAGCAGTCCGGCCATTACCTGGCCCTGAAGTTCGACGTGACTCCGACTGACGCCGTCACCACCGTGGAGCTGGTGGGCGGCACCAAGGGCCCCGTGACCCTGGACGCCGACAAGAATATCGTCCTGCTGATCAAGAACAACACCCAGAGCGTCAAGGTGACCTCCACCAAGGACGGTTCCTCCGTCACCAAGACCTACGCGCTGACCAACCTGACCCTGGAATCCTAACCACCCCAACCCAAAAGCGGGGCTCTCTTCTGATATGTACCCAGAATTCTGGACACATAAAAAATTGAATTAGGTGCACATGGATGCCTCTCTGAATTTTGTAGGAGGCATCCATTTTGTTTTCTCTTGGATTCTTTCGTTGTTGTAGTAATTTATGTAGCCGTCAACAGCCTTGGCAAATGTTTCAAAAGAGGAATACTCTTTTTCATGCCCGTAGAACATCTCGTTTTTCATCCGTCCAAAGAAGGTCTCCATGATGCAATTGTCGTAACAGTTGCCCTTCCTTGACATGGATTGAATGATTTTGTGATCTTTAAGTGCCTGCCTGAAGTACACGTGCTGGTACTGCCACCCTTGATCAGAGTGAAAGATCAGGCCATCTACAGAGGGAAACTTCGTAAAGGCGCCGGCCAACATTCTCTGGATCTGTTCCATATTGGCACTTTGAGATAAATCATAAGAAATGATTTCGTTTGTGTTCATGTCGAGTATAGGAGAGAGATAACACTTCCCCCACGAAAAACCGAACTGAGATACATCGGTAGTCCATTTTTGCATAGGAGCTGTCGTGCTGAAATCCCGGTCAAGGATATTCTCAGCAACCTTGCCGACCTCGCCCTTGTAGGAATGATACTTTTCCTTTGGGCGCTTTCCTGCCAACCCCATAGTGTGCATAAGCCGTTGTACCCGCTTATGATTGACCTTGTGGCCGCGCTTTATCAGTTCCTGATATACTCTTCGCACACCGTAGCGGCCTTTATGCTGTGAGAAAATGTCTTTGATTTCATCTGCCAAGCAATGGTTTCGAACAGCAACTTGATCGGCCTTGCTCAACTCAAAATAATAGGTAGACCGTGCCATCTGCATAGATTTCAACAGATATTTCAATTGGTATCCTTTTTCACGCAGCTCTTTGATGATCGCTGCTTTCTCGCCTTGAGTTGCGCTGCGTGCCTCTCTTCTCTCAAGGCGATCTCTTTTTTTATAACTTCATTCTCCGCCTTTATATACTCGTTTTCTGCCCGAAGCCGGATCAATTCTTCTCGTTCGGATTCATTCAGTGGCCTTGCTTCTTCCTTTTTCATTTGGGGTACCCCTTTACTTGGACGACCTTTTTTCATTTCTACCAGGCCATTATACCCCTTTGTTTTATAGTTTTGAACCCATTGATACAATAGTCTATCTTGAATACCGGCCTCGATTGCCACTGACACACAGGATTTTCCGGACATTACTTGGGATACTAGTTCCAGCCGTTCTTCTGGTGTCCAGTTCCTGTTGAAATTTTTGTGTTTCAGTGCTTCTGGACCGCGGCTATCCTCTGCTCTTACCCATAGTCTCACTTTATCCCGAAAGGATTTATCGCTAACACCTTCCGGCGTTTCTGGCCATTTTCCTTCTCGATACAGTTCTACACATTTCCTTTTGTACTCATATGTGTACCGCATAATAATACCCCCTTTACTGGGTGTCCAGTAAAGGGGGTACATATCATTCACCGAGGGCTCCGCTTTCTTTTTATTTTTGAAAGGAGAAAACTGCAATGCTGAAGAAAACCATGACTTACGAGGACTACAACGGTGTTCCCCGCACCGAGGACTTTTACTTCAATCTGACCCCCGCTGAGGTGACGGAGATGGAGCTTTCCGTGGATGGCGGTCTGGTGGAGATGATCAACCGCGTGGTCGCGGCCCAGGACGGAAAGCAGATCATCAACGTGTTCAAGGACATCATCCTGCGGGCCTATGGCGAAAAGTCCCCCGACGGCAAGCGTTTCGTCAAGAATCAGGAGATCCGGGACGCCTTCGCCCAGACCAACGCGTACAGCGACCTGTTCATGGAGCTGGCCACCGACGCCAAAGCCGCGGCCGCATTCGTCAACGGCGTCATCCAGCAGCCGAAGAAGGCCCCCGCGCCCGCCCCGCAGAACTGAGTTTGAACAGGGGGCCGGAGATGCTGGAACTTGTGGTGCCTAAATCAGAGCAGTATGACGACGACAGCGGCTGCTTTATTACGACCAAGGAACAGACCCTTCGTCTGGAGCACTCTCTGGTCTCCCTTTCAAAATGGGAGGCGAAGTGGCACAAGCCGTACCTGTCCACCAAGTCGAAGACGGTGGAGGAGCAGATCGACTACGTCCGCTGCATGACCCTGACCCAGAATGTTGACCCCAATGTCTATACCGCCATTACACCCCAGCTGCTGGCGGTGGTCAAGGACTACATCGAGGACTCCATGACGGCCACCACCTTCTCGAAGGAACAGAGAGGCCGCCGGGGGAGGGAAATCGTGACGGCGGAGATCATCTACTACTGGATGATCTCCCACCAAATCCCCTTCGAGTGCCAGAAGTGGCATTTGAACCGGCTGATGACGCTCATCAACGTATGCAGCGCCAAGACTGGCCCGCAGAAGAAGATGAGCCAGAAGGATATTTTCGCACAAAACCGCGCCCTGAACGCGGCGCGAAGGAAGAGAGGAAACACAAGGGGGTGACGCCATGTATGAAGAACGGATCTGGAGATTCCTGAAGGGGAAGCTGCTTTCCGACTGCGGAGCCGCCGGACTGATGGGAAACCTCTACGCCGAAAGCGGGCTGAACCCCGTCAATCTCCAGAACACCCATGAGAGGAAGCTGGGGCTCTCGGACAAGGAATACACCCAGCAGGTGGATTTCGGACTTTACGCCGACTTTGTCCATGACGGAGCGGGTTACGGCCTTGCCCAGTGGACCTTCTGGAGCCGGAAGCAGAACCTGCTGGCCTTTGCCAAAAGCAGGGAGAAGAGCATCGGCGATCTGGAGACGCAGCTGGAGTTCCTGTGGAAGGAGCTGACGGAAAGCTACGCCTCCCTGGCGCAGATGCTGATGTCTGCCAGTTCTGTCCGGGCTGCCTCCGACGCGGTCCTGCTCCAGTTTGAACGCCCGGCCGACCAGAGTGAGACGGCCAAAGCCCGCCGGGCTGCCTACGGGCAGAAGTATTACGACCAATTTGCAGGAAAGGAGGCGGCCGCCATGAGCAACAGTCCATTGGTCTCCTACACAAAGCTGTCCCCTAACCATTCCGGTAGGCGCAAGCACGCCATCGATACCATCTCCATCCACTGTATGGCCGGTGATTTGACGGTGGAGAGCTGCGGAAACCTGTTCGCCAGCCCAAGCCGGAAGGCCAGCAGCAATTACGGGATCGGGAGCGACGGCCGGATCGGACTCTATGTGGAGGAATGCAATCGCTCCTGGTGCACCTCCTCCAGCTCCAACGACAACCGGGCCATTACCATCGAGGTGGCGAACAACGGGGGAGCCAACCAGGGATGGCCGGTATCTGACGCGGCTTATCGGTCCCTGATCGCCCTCCTGGTGGACATCTGCCAGAGAAACGGGGTTAAACGGCTGCTCTGGAAGGGGGACAAGTCGCTGATCGGGCAGGTGGATAAGCAGAACATGACCGTCCACCGCTGGTTTGCGGCAAAGGCGTGCCCAGGGGACTGGCTTTACAGCCGCCACGGGCAGATCGCCGATGAGGTAAATGCAAAACTGTCTGAGGAGGACGAGGATATGGACCAGACAAAATTCAATGAGATGTTCTCCGCCGCCATGACGGATTATCTCAAAGGTCTTCAGAACAACAACTGCGGCGACTGGTCCCAGGAAGCGCGGGGCTGGTGTATAAGCGTCGGGCTGTTTGCCGGAAACGGAACCGCAGTGGACGGAAAGCCGAACATGATGTGGCCGTCCGGGCTGACCCGTGAACAGGCCGCCCAGCTCTTCTACCGGCTTGCGAAGATGGTGGGGCTTGCGTGATGAGAAATCGTACAAGCCGAACCAGAGGCAAAGCTGGAAGAAAGCCGGACCTGTCGCAGTTTTCAAAATGGATGATCGCCGACATTCGTCCCCTGCTGTGGGTCGTGACTGTCGGCGGTTTTTTACTGGCCTTTTACTGTGTCTACAAGGGATACACCGGCGCGCTTCCGTGGATCGGCGCTATGGTGGGGCTCCCCTGGGGCGCCCATGGCATGGTGTGCAGCTTTTATCTGAACCTGTGCAAATCCGACCACCGGGAGGGCGGCATCACCTTTGAAACGGCAAAGGCCGCCAATTTCAACACCAATGTTTCACAGACGCCGGTAGGCTCCGTGGAGAGCCCGGCAATTTAAGGAGGAGTATCGATGACTGCGGAAATCATTTCCTCGCTGCTGATGCTTGTTGGCGGAATCACCATCCTGACCAACATCATCGTGCAGGTGGTCAAGAGCATCACCTGGGACAAAATTCCCACAAACTTGGTTGCGCTGTTCGTATCAGAGGCGCTGACGCTGGCCCTGGGAGGGGCCTATGCCTCGGTAAAGGGCATCGACATCGCCTGGTACATGGTGGCGGCCGCCATCGTGGTGGGGCTGATGTCCGCCTATGCGGCCATGTTCGGCTTCGATAAATTCAAGGAAGCCATCGAGGGCTGGAAACAGAAAAGCTGATCTTGAAGGAGGTGGCCGAACGTGATCCATTTCAGACATACGGGGGATTTCTCGAAGCTGACCCGGTTTATGGAACGGGCAAAGGAGGCCGTCCGTCTCGGCGATCTGAAC
Source organism: Intestinimonas timonensis (assembly GCF_900626145.1). Lineage (GTDB taxonomy): Bacteria > Bacillota > Clostridia > Oscillospirales > Oscillospiraceae > Intestinimonas > Intestinimonas aquisgranensis. The sequence continues at coordinate 616,938 of NZ_LR130817.1, forward strand.
AAGTATGGCCGGGCGGGGGTGGCGGCCCTCTCGTCCGCAACCCCGGTTGACTCCGGAGAAACGGCCGCCTCCTGGTATTACGAGATTACCAACAAGAACAACACCATCACCATCTCGTTTCACAATTCCAACATTCAAAATGGAGTCCCCATCGCCATCCTTCTCCAATACGGGCATGGCACGGGGACCGGAGGCTGGGTACAGGGAAGAGATTACATCAACCCTGCGATCCAGCCTATTTTTGACCAGATAGCAGAATACGCCTGGAAGGAGGTGACTCGGTCATGAGCAGGACGATCGACGAGAGAATCGTTGAAATGCGGTTTGATAACCGGCAGTTCGAGCAGAACGTGCAGACCAGCCTGTCTACGCTGGACAAACTCAAGCGGGGACTGGACCTGGACAACGCCGCCAAGAGCCTTGACGGGCTTGGGGACGCGGCGAAGCGGTGCGACATGTCCGTCCTCGGCAAGTCTGTGGAGACGGTCCAGGCCAAATTTTCGGCGTTCCAGGTCGTCGCCATGACGACTCTTTCCAACATCACCAATTCGGCGGTGAACACGGGAAAGCGGCTCGTGTCCGCCCTGACAATCGACCCCATTAAAACGGGTTTTCAGGAGTATGAGACCCAGATCGGGGCGGTGCAGACCATCCTGGCCAACACCCAGCACGAGGGGACCAACCTCCAGCAGGTGAACCGGGCCCTGGATGAGCTGAATACCTACGCGGATAAGACCATCTACAACTTTACCGAGATGACCCGGAACATCGGCACGTTCACCGCGGCCGGCGCCAACCTGCGGACCTCGGTGGACTCCATCAAGGGTATCGCTAACCTGGCGGCCATTTCGGGCTCCACCTCCCAGCAGGCATCCACAGCCATGTACCAGCTCTCCCAGGCCCTGGCCGCAGGCAAGGTCTCCCTGATGGACTGGAACTCTGTGGTCAACGCCGGTATGGGCGGCAAGGTGTTCCAGGACGCCCTGGTGCGCACCTCCGAGCTGCTGGGCACCGGCGCGCAGAACGCCATCAATATGTACGGCTCCTTCCGGGAATCCCTCACCAGAGGCGAGTGGCTCACCACAGAGGTGCTTACCGAGACCCTGAAGCAGTTTGCCGGCGCGTACAGCGAGGCCGACCTGATCCAGCAGGGATTCTCGGAGGCCCAGGCCCGGGACATCGCCCAAATGGCGAAGACGGCGGAGGACGCCGCCACCAAGGTCAAGACCTTTACCCAGCTCTGGGACACCCTGAAGGAGAGCGCTCAGTCCGGCTGGACCACCACATGGGAAATCCTGGTTGGCGACTTTGAGGAAGCCAAGGAAGTGCTGACCGAGGTGTCCGACGCCATTGGCGGCGTGATCAGCGAGACCTCCCAGGCGAGAAACGAATTACTCAGCGGCGGTCTCAGCTCCGGCTGGAAGCAGCTGCTGGACCAGGGCATCGCCGATGAGGGCGGGTTCATTGAGTCCATCCAGGAGGTGGCCCGAGAGAGCGGCGACGCCTTTGACAAGCTGGTGGCCGACTCGGAGAGCTTCAGTGACGCGCTGAAGCAGGGGCTGACGGACGGGGTCGTATCCTCCGAGACCCTGACGCAGGCGGTCCATAACCTGCGGGAGAAGATGACCGGCATGTCCCAGGAGGAGCGCAAGGCGGCCGGATACACCGCGGAGATGATCGAGCAGATTGAAGCCCTGGACAAGGGACTTCAAAATGGTTCGGTCTCCATGGAGGAGTTTACGGAAAAGATCCTGCGCCCCTCCGGACGGGAAAACCTGATCCAGGCGGTCTGGAATGCGGCTAAGGGCCTGGTCAGCGTCATTACCCCCATCAAGGACGCATTCCGCGAAATCTTTCCGCCCGCAACCGCCGACCAGCTGTACTCTCTTACGGAGACTCTCCGCAGCTTTTCTGAGTGGCTGACCCTCTCCGAGGAGACGGCGGACAAGCTGGGGCGCACCTTCAAGGGGCTTTTCTCGGTGCTGGACCTGGTGCGGCAGGGCGCTCTGGCGATTTTCAACGCTTTGGCGCCTCTGGGCAGCGGAGCCGGTTCCCTGGCTGACGGCATTCTCACCATAACCGCAGGGATCGGAGATTTCCTGGTCGGCATCAACGAGGCGGCCAAGCAGGGAGAGTTCTTTGGAACGGTGGCCCAGACGGTCGCCTCGGCGCTGGAGTTTGTTGTGTCCGGGATCGAGCGACTGACCGGATTTCTCGCCGACGCCTTTGCTGCCCCAGGCCTGGAATCCTTCCAGGCGCTTTTGGGACGCATCCAGACCCGCATTGGGCAGGTCATCGACGTGGTGAGCGGCCTGGGCGGCGGGGTCAGCGACGCGGCGGATACTATGGATTCCGCCCTGGAAAACAGCAAATTCCTGCAAATGCTCCAGACCATTTTCAACGGCGCAAAGACCCTGGTCTCTGGCATCATCGGCGTATTCGGCGGCCTTGCCGGCGCACTGGTGGAGAGCCTGAGCAACGCGAATTTCAGCGGCGTCATCGACCTGCTGAACGGCGTCTCCCTGGGTGCTATCGCCCTGGGCATTAAGAAGTTCCTGGACTCCTTCCGGGAGGTCACAGACAGCGTCGGCAGCATCAAGGAGGGCGTGATCGGGATTCTGGACGGCGTAAAGGGCTGTTTCCAGGCCTGGCAGAATGACGTCAACGCCAAGGCCCTGCTGAAGATCGCGGCCGCTGTCGCGGTGCTGTCCGCATCCATTCTCACCATTTCCCTGATCGACAGTGAAAAGCTGACGGCGTCCCTGGGGGCCATCACGGTGCTCTTTACCGAGCTGATGGCGGCCATGGCGGTGTTCGGAAAGCTGGACCTGAATGTCCGCGGAACAATGAAGCGCTCCACGGCAATGATCGCCCTCTCCTCCTCGGTCCTGATTCTGGCCTCCGCGCTGAAAAGCATTGCCACGCTGGAACCGGAACAGATGGCGGCGGGGCTTGCGGGCATCGCCGGACTTATGGCTGCCCTGGTGGCAGCCGCGAAGGTGCTGGGCTCCGGTTCAAGCTCCATCATCAAGGGTTCTGCCCAGATGGTGGTCTTTGCCGCGGCAATCAAAATACTGGCCTCGGCCTGCGCCGACCTGGCCCAGCTGGACCTTGCCGGACTGGCAAAGGGTCTGATCGGCGTCGGTGTGCTGCTGGCAGAGGTATCGCTCTTCATGAACGCGGCCAAGTTCAGCGGAAGGTCGGTGGTCACTGCCTCGGGCGTTCTGGTACTGGCCGGCGCTATGAAGGTGCTGGCCTCGGCCTGCAAAGACTTTGCCCAGATGGGTGTTGGCGAGCTGGTCAAGGGGCTGAGCGCCATCGGCGCGGTCCTGCTGGAGATCACGGCCTTTACCAAGCTGGCCGGAAGCGCCAAGGGGCTGATCACCACCGGAGCCGCCATGATCGAGATTGGCGCGGCCATGAAGATATTTGCCTCCGCTATGGCGGACTTCGGACGGATGTCTCTGGCAGAGATCGGCAAGGGCTTGCTGGCTATGGGCGGAGCCCTGGCAGAGGTGGCTGTGGCCATGCGCTTTATGCCCCGGAACATGGTAACCATGGGGGCGGGCTTGATCGCGGTGGGAGCCGCGCTGAACATCATTGCCGACGCCATGCGGTCCATGGGCGGCATGAGCTGGGAGGCTGTCGCAAAGAGCCTGGTCACCATGGGCGGGGCTCTGGTCGAGCTGGCCGTTGGTCTGAACTTCATGAACGGCACGTTGGGCGGTTCCGCCGCCATGCTGGTGGCTGCCGCCGCGCTGGCAGTGCTGACGCCGGTGCTGGTTACGCTGGGCAGCATGAGCTGGGAAGCCATTGCCAAGGGGCTGGTCACGGTGGCCGGCGCCTTTGCCGTCATCGGAACGGCCGGCGCACTGCTCACTCCGCTGCTGCCGACGATTCTTGGCCTGGGCGGCGCCTTCGCTCTGATCGGCGTTGGTGTTGCCGGCGTTGGGGCAGGTCTGCTCCTTGTCGGAACCGGCCTATCCGCCATTGCGGTGGGCATTACGGCCCTGGCAACCTCCCTTGGAGCGGGCGTAGCCATTATCGTGGCCGGCCTGACCTCTATCATCACGGGCATCGCGGCGCTGATCCCGGCCATTGCGGAGAAGCTGGGTGAGGCGGTGGTGGCCTTTGCACAGGTCATTACGAATGGCGCTCCTGCCATTGGCGAGGCCGTCAAGACCCTTGTCCTCACCATGGTGGACGTTCTGGTGGAGTGTGTCCCGGCCATCGCCGAGGGCGCTCTGGAGCTGGTTGCCGGGGTGCTGGACGCCCTGGTGGCCTATACGCCCCAGATCGTGGACTCCATCATGCAGTTCCTGATCGCGGTGATCGACGGGCTGGCCCGCAACATGCCCACCCTGATCCAGTCGGTGGTGGACCTGCTGATGTCCTTCTTCTCCGGCATCGTATCGGCGCTGGGAAGCATCGACACCGACGCGCTGCTGAAGGGCATCGCCGGAATCGGCCTGCTGAGCGGCATTATGGTGGCGCTGGGCGCTCTGGCCGGACTGATCCCCTCCGCCATGGTGGGTGTGCTTGGTCTGGGCGTTGTCATCGCAGAGCTGGCCATTGTTCTGGCGGCGGTGGGCGCGCTGGCGCAGATCCCCGGCCTGGAGTGGCTCATCAGCGAGGGTGGTCAGCTCTTGCAGACCATCGGGAACGCCATTGGTGGCTTTATCGGCGGCATCGTGGGCGGATTTATGAGCGGGGTATCCGGCTCCTTCCCCCAGATCGGCATGGACCTGGCCGCCTTTATGACCAACATACAGCCCTTTATCGACGGGGCAAGAGGTATCGACCCGGCCATGCTGGAGGGCGTCAAGGCCCTCACCGGGGCGATCATGCTGATTACGGCGGCCGATTTGCTGGAGGGTCTGACCTCCTGGCTCACCGGCGGCTCGTCCCTTTCCACCTTTGCCGAGGAGCTGGTGCCCTTCGGCGAGGCTATGAAGAAATTCTCCCACAGCATTACCGGACTGGACGGCGACCTGGTCAGCACGGCGGCAATCGCTGGAAAGACACTGGCTGAGATGGCCGCGATCCTGCCCAACAGCGGCGGCATCGCGGGATTCTTTGCCGGAGAAAACGACATGGGGACCTTCGGCGACCAGCTTGTGGGCTTCGGCGGCTCCATGATGAAGTTTGCCGCAAGCATCAAGGGGTTGGACACCGACGCGGTTCAAAATGCTGCTATCGCCGGTAAGGCCATGGCGGAGCTGGCTGCCACCCTCCCCAACACAGGAGGGGCGGTGGGCTTCTTTGCCGGCAACAACGACATGGACGACTTCGGCGAACAGCTCGTACCCTTCGGAGCGGCCATCAAAGCCTATTCCGACGCGGTCAAGGGGCTTGATGTGGAGGCGGTCACCAATTCCGCCATTGCCGGACAGGCCATGTCGGAGCTGGCGGCTACTTTGCCCAACACCGGCGGAGCCATAGCCTTCTTCGCTGGCGACAACGACCTTGCCACCTTCGGCGAGCAGCTGGTGTCCTTCGGGGCGTCCATCAAAAGCTATGCCCAGGAGGTGACGGGGCTGGATACCGACGCGGTCGCCAGCTCGGCGGTCGCCGGACAGACCCTGGTGGAGTTGGCAAACACCTTGCCCAACACCGGGGGCCTGGTGGCCTTCTTCACAGGCGACAACGACCTTGAGACCTTCGGGGAACAGCTGGTGCCCTTTGGGGAGGCGATGAAGGCCTACTCCGACAGCGTGACCGGCATGGACAGCGCAGCCGTAACCGCCTCCGCCACTGCGGCGAAGGCCCTTGCGGAGCTGCAAGCCTCGCTGCCCAATATTGGCGGCGTGGTGGATTTCTTTACCGGCGGCAACGACCTGGAGACCTTCGCAAACGGCCTTCTCCCCTTTGGAGAGGGCATGAAGGCCTATGCCGACGCGGTGAGCGGAATGGACGCGGGGGCGGTTTCCGCCTCCATTATCGCCGCCCAGGCCCTGGCAGAGCTCCAGGCATCTCTTCCCCATGTGGGAGGGGTGATGAACTTCTTTACCGGGGGCAACGATCTTGGCCTGTTCGCAGAGGGGATTCTCTCCTTCGGCGAGGCCATGAATTCCTACGGAAACGCCGTATCCGGCATCGATGCCGGGGCGGTATCCGCCTCCGCTACTGCGGCTCAGGCGCTGTCCCGGCTCCAGGCGTCCCTCCCCAATGTAGGCGGCATCATGGAATTCTTCACCGGCGGGAATGACCTTGGGAAATTTTCCGAGGGCATCATCCCCTTCGGCGAAGCGATGAAAGCCTACGGCGAGTCGGTGGCCGGCATCGACTCCAGCGCGGTAGAGGCCTCTGCCACTGCCGCTCAATCCCTGGCAGAGCTCCAGGCGGCCCTTCCCCAGGTGGGCGGGCTTATGGAGTTCTTTACCGGCGGCAATGACCTTGGGGTATTCTCGGAGGGCATCGTGCCCTTTGGGGCCGCTATGAAGTCCTATGCCGAAGCGGTTTCCGGCATCAACGCCGACGCGGTCACGGCCTCCGCTGTGGCGGCCCAGGCGCTGGCACAGCTGCAAACCGACCTGCCCAATGTGAGCGGGGTCATGGCATTCTTCAACGGAGGCAACGACCTTGGAACCTTTGCCGCCGGCATCGTACCCTTCGGCGCGGCCATGAAGTCCTATGGGGACGCCGTGGCCGACATCAACACCGGAGCCATCACCGCCTCGGCCATTGCCGCCCAGTCTCTGGCGCGGCTGCAAGAGGCCCTTCCCCTGGTAGGCGGTGTGATGGAATTCTTCAACGGAAGCCAGGACCTGGCCGCTTTTGCGGCGGGCATCATCCCCTTCGGCGCGGCCATGAAATCCTACGGCGACGCTGTGGCGGATATTCGGCCGGAAGCGGTGGAAAGCTCCGCCTCCGCCGGAATGGCCCTGGTGGAGCTGGCAAAGGCCCTTCCCAACACGGGCGGCCTGCTGTCCTTCTTTACCGGAGGGACCGACCTGGCCGCCTTTGGCGATGACCTGACGCTGTTTGGCGCGGATCTTTCCGCCTATGCGGAGGCCATCAGCAATGTGAAGGCGGACGCGGTGACGGCCTCGGCCAACGCAGCGGAAGCGCTCTCCAATCTCGCCTCCGGCCTGCCGGACAGCAGTCTGTTTGACAAGTGGTTCGGCGGAGACCAGACGCTGGCCTCCTTTGGCGGGGATATTTCCAAGTTCGGCGCGGCCATGAAGGACTATTACGGCCAAATCTCCGGCATCGACACCGGGCGGATGGCCGACGTGGTCGCACAGGTATGGAGCCTGCTGGAGCTGGCTGAGGGGGCCGCAGGGGTCAACACCAGCGGTCTGACCGGCTTTGCCGACAGCATGAGGAAGATGGGAGACGCCGGCATCTCCGGCTTTACCAGCGCTTTCTACAACTGCGGCGACACGGTCAACAAAGCCGTGTCCAGTATGCTGTCCACCGTCAGCGGCGCCGTCCTCTCCAACCTCCCCGTGACAAACGGGGCCATGGAGACGGTGGTCCAGTCGCTGGCGAACATTGTGGACGGGAAGGTCCCGGCCATCCGGACATCGACATCGGATATGATGCGGACCATGGAAGCATCCATCACGGCCCACTCCAGAACGGTGGGGGACGCGATGAGGACGGTGCTCTCCACCGCCGTATCCAACATCAACCGCATGAAGCCGGAGTTCGAGACCGCCGGAAAGAACGCCGGGCAGGGCTTTATCAACGGCATCAACTCCAAGCTGGGCGGCGCAAGGTCCGCCGGCCGAAGCCTGGGCCTGGCCGCTCTGGAAGCGGCAAAGAAGGCGCTGGACAGCCACTCCCCCTCCCGGGAATTCATCCATCTGGGCGAAAACGTGGGCGAGGGTCTGGCCATCGGCGTCAACAACAGCATCGTCCCTGCCGCACAGGCCGCCTCCGGCATGATCGACGAGGTGATCGCCGTCAGCGAGAAGGGCGTCGATGCCTTTGAGGATTGGATCAACGAGAAGCAGTATTACGGCGAGCTGAGCCTGATGGACGAGCTGGCCGGATGGGAAAACCTCCAAAAGAAGTACAGGGCCGGCAGTGAGGAGCGGATGAAGATCGACCGGGAGGTCTATCGGGTTCAAAATGAACTGGTTTCCGCCACCTACCAGGCCTCCCTGGACTGGATCGAGGAGGAGAAGTATTACAAGCGCCTGAGCACCGAGGAGGAGCTGGCCGCCTATGAGCGGATGCAGGCCCGGTATCTGGAGGGCAGCAAGGAACGGATGGAGCTGGACCGGAAGGTCTTCACCCTCCGCAACCAGCTTGTGGACGAGTCCTATCAGAACTCCATGGACTGGATCGAGGAGGAAAAGTATTACAACCGTCTGAGCCTGGCCGACGAGCTGGCCGCCTACAAGCGGGTCCAGAGCCGGTACGCCAAGGGCACCGAGGAGCGGAAGAAGCTGGACCGGGAGGTCTACCGGCTGGAGCAGGAAATCTACGAGGCCCAGCAGCAGTACATCGCCGACGTGCAGAGCGTTCAGGAGTCTGCCAACCAGCGGCGCATCCAGCTGGAGGAGGCCTATGCCAACAAGGTCAAGTCCATCAACGAGCAGCTGGAACGGGACATCGAATCCCTGAACCAGCAGTATCAGGACGCGGTGGAGTCCCGGACCAAGAGCCTGTACCAGTCCTACGGCCTCTTTGACGAGGTCGCGAAGAAGGAAGCGGTCAGCAGTGAAACGCTGATGCAGAATCTGGAGGGTCAGGTCCAGGAGTTTGGCGAGTGGCAGGATATTCTGGGTCAGCTCTCCGCCAGGGGCGTTGACTCGGACCTGATCGCGGAGCTTCAGGAGATGGGGCCCTCTGCCATCGAAGAGATCCGGGCGCTGAACTCCATGAGCGATGACGAGCTGGAGAAGTATGTCTCCCTCTGGTCCATCAAGCACGCCCAGGCCCGTGACCAGGCGACCTCGGAACTGGAGGGGCTTCGGGTGGAGACCCAGGAGCAGATCGCGCAGCTCCGGGCGGACGCGGCGGTGGAGCTGGAGGAGTACCGGCTGACCTGGCAGAGCGAAATGGCCCAGCTGGAGGAGGATACCAGCCGTCAGCTGGCCTCCCTCCGGCAGGAATTCTCGGAAAATGTGGGCCTGATCAAGCGGGACACGGAAGCCAAGATGACGGAAATGACCGAGGCGGCCCGGAAAATCCTGTCGGAAGCCGGGTGGACGGAGACGGGGCAGCAAATTCCCGCCGGCCTCGCCCAGGGCGTGGCCCAGTCCAAATCCACCTTTATCGACGAGCTGACCAGCATGGCGCTGGCGGGCGTGGAGGCGGTGAAGAGCACGCTGGAGATCAACTCTCCCTCCCGGGTCTTCCGGGAGCTGGGGTCCTTCACCGGCCTTGGCTTTGTCAGCGGACTGGCCGGCTATGCCGAAAGGTCCTTTGCCGCCGGCGCAGACATGGCGGACTCCGCCGTGGACGGCCTTTCCGGCGCCATTGCCGGACTCCCCGACCTGCTGAGCGGCGAGGCGGAGATGCGGCCCACCATACGCCCGGTGCTGGACCTGTCTGACCTCACCGGGGCCTCGACCCAGATCGACAGCCTGTTCTACCCCCTGCGGTCCATCCGCCTGGCGGGACAGGCCAGCCTGGCGTTCCAAAACGCCTCCGGGGAGAACCGGATGCCGGTCAAGGTAGACAACGACGACATCATTGAGGAGCTTCGCACCCTGCGCAGTGAAATGGCAGAGATGACGGAGCGCATGGAGCGGATGCGGGTCGTGCTGGACACCGGCACTCTGGTCGGTGAGATGGCGGGACCCATGGACAACGCCCTTGGACAGAGGGCGACACGGAGAGGAAGGGGGAACTGAGCCGTGTATCATTCCATCACCATTGGCGGGAAAAACACCTGGGATGACTGGCGGCTGGTCCCCGCCTCCCGGCCCGTGTTCAATCCGCCGGCCCAGAAGGTGAAGACGCTGGAAATCCCCGGCGGGGATGGGGTCATCGACTTGTCCCAATCCCTGACCGGGTATCCGGTGTACCAAAACCGGACGGGCTCTATCGAGTTTATCGTGATGAACGACTTCAAGCCCTGGCACATGGCCTATTCCGACATCATGGACTATCTGCACGGGCAGAAGCTGCGGGCAGTGCTGGAGGATGACCCGGAGTATTTTTACGAGGGGCGGTTCACCGTCAACGTCTGGAAGTCGGAGAAGGACTGGTCGCGCATCACCATCGACTATGACGTGGGGCCCTACAAGTGGTCAGTCCTGTCCTCCACGGACGACTGGCTGTGGGACCCCTTCAACTTTCAAAATGGCGTCATCCGCCCCGCCGTGTTCAAGGACATCGCGGTGACGACGGAGGTCCGGGCGGTGAAGCTGGCGGCGCTGCTGTTCGGGCGGGCCCCGGTGTGCCCCGTGTTCCGGGTGAGCAGCTCGGATAAGCGGGGAGTACACATCCGCTTTATCAACCCCACGCTGGGACTGGACGAGACCAAGCTCCTCCCCGACGGGGTCATCCAGTTCCCGGAGTTTGTGTTCTTCGGCGACCTGGGCGCCACGCTGGAGCTGTGGTGCGACACGGGAACGGGGTCCGTCTCCGTGGACTTCAGACAGGGGAGGTTGTGACCCATGTATAGCATTTATGCAGACGGCATGTGCATTTACAACGACGTCTTTTCCCTGGACAACATGAAGGTGGTCAACCCCAAGCTGACTCTGGAGGACAGCGCCGCCGGGTCTCTGGAGATGACCCTTCCGCCCACCAACGCGGCCTACGACACCATCGTCCGCATGGTCACAGATATTTCCGTGAAGAAGAACGGGGAAGAAATCTGGGCGGGACGGGCCCTGTCGGAGAGCCGGGACTTCTGGAACAACCGGGTGCTCTACTGCGAGGGGGAGCTGGCCTTCTTCAACGACTCGGTCCAGCCGCCGGCGGAGTATGCCGGGAAATCGGTCCGGGAGTACCTCGACCAGCTCATCGCCGTCCACAACGGGCAGGTGGGTGAGAACCGCCGGTTCGCCATCGGGGCGGTGACGGTGGTGGACGAGGCCTTCCCCACCTATTACACCAACTATGGCAAGACCCTGGAGTCACTCAACGCCCTGGTGGAAGCCTATGGCGGCCATCTCCGGGTGCGCAAGGCGGACGGGGTGCGGTATCTGGACTATCTGAAGGACTACCCGGACACATGCAGCCAGGTGATCCAGTTCGGGTCCAACCTGCTGGACTTTGTCCGGAACTGGGACTCCGCCGAGTACGCCACGGCCATCGTCCCTCTGGGAAACCGGCTGGACGACAGTCCCATCGAGGCGCTGGACGCCTATCTGACGGTGGAGAGCGTGAACGGCGGAAGCCTGTACGTCCAATCGGACGAGGCAGTGGCGAGCCATGGCTGGATCGCGAAGACGGTGAACTGGGACGATGTGAGCGACCCCCAGGTGCTGCTGGAGAAGGCCAGGGAGTATCTGGCGGACCTTCAGTTTGACAACCTGGAGCTGGAGCTTTCCGCCCTGGACCTGCACTATCTGGACGTGGAGACCGAGGCGGTGAAGCTGCTGGACGAGATCCGGGTCATCTCCCGCCCCCACGGGCTGGACCGGCTCTTCCCGGTGACCAGGCTGGAGATCCCGCTGGATGCCCCGGAGAACACCCAGTTCAAAATGGGGGATTCGGTACAGGTGAGCCTTACCAGCGTGAGCAACCAGACCAACGCCGCCGTGCTGGACAAGATCGAAAATCTCCCCAAGGCCCACAACATCCTCAAGGAGGCCCAGGAGAACGCCACCCACATCATGAACATGGCCACCACGGGCTACATCACCATCACGAGGGACGAGCACGGCTCGGACACCCTCTATATTTCCAACGTCCGGGACTACACCAAGGCTGACAAGCTCTGGAAGTGGAACATGAACGGCCTGGGCTACTCCAACGACGGGGGAAAGACCTTCGGGCTGGCCATCACCATGGACGGGGCCATCGTGGCCGACTACATCACAGCGGGGGTGCTGAACGGCAACGTGCTCCGGGTGGGCGTCATCCGGGACTACAACTCCAACGTGATCCTGGACCTGGACAAGGGCACCCTGACCATGAAGAAGGGCTCCATCAACATCGGAAACGGAAACTTCACCGTGGACGAGCAGGGCAACCTCTACGCACGGCGGGGCACCTTCGCGGGGACGCTGGCAGGAGCCAAGGGGACCTTCGGCGGCACAGTGCAGGCGGAGGACTTTTTGGACAAGTACGGCAACAGCATGATGGACCTGGCCAAAGAGAAGTTTACCGCCGGATATCTGGACCTGTACGGCCTGACCGTCACCAACAAGAACACCGGGGCGGTCACCTTCGCCGTGGGGCCGACGGGCCTTATTACCATCAACGGCCAGGTGACCATGGGGGCCGGGAGCACCATCAATTGGGCCCAGGTGAGCAATCAGAACATTCAATCCAATCCGGCGTATTCTATGGCCAATCAAGCTTACAACCTGGCGGATGAAGCCTATGATTATGCCGATACCGCGTATTCCAGGGCCGAACGGGCTTATAAGTTGGCTAATTCCATTGAGATGCCGGGGTACATCAAGAGCACCTACATCGACCAGACCACGATCCGTTCCCCGGTCATCGAGGGCGGAGAGTTCTACGGCGAGGAATTCAACATCATCGCCGGGGGCGACTTCGGAAGCTTCAACCTCTACGGTCCTTTCGGGAGCAGCCGTTACCACATGCTGGCCATCGAATATTTCGAGGGTAACGCCCCTCTCATCAACATTTACAGCCCCTGCGGCGGATACATCACCATTGGCCAGAGCCGCAACGGGATCGTCTACTTCAAGGGGGTCGTGGATTTCAGCGCCGCAGACGTCCAAGGTCTGGATTTAGGAACAGGAGCATGACACAGCCATGAAGAAAATGTTAAAAAATTCCGAAGTGTTTGAGCGGCTCCACTCGCTCAAGCCACTGCTGTCCCGGCGGGATCGGATCGGTTACATCGCCGCCCGGAACTACCGCTTTCTCTCCAACTCCCTGGTGGAATATGAGACCATCCGCCTCAGCCTGATCGAGAAGTACGGAGAGGAAGGGAAGGATGAACGGGGACAGCCCACCTTTGTCCTCAAAATGGAGTCCCCCAATTTCAAGACGTTCTGTGACGAGCTGGCTCCCTTCAACGAGATGACCCATGAGGTGGAGCTGATGACCGCCAAGTACAGCGAAGCGGAGGGGAACCTGACGGGGGAGGAAATTTTGGCCATCGACTGGATGCTGGAAGATTAGGAGGTGGTCCGATTTGGCCGACATCAGCAGTTTTTTGAAGAAGATTTTGGAGGCGATCTACGGTGAGGAGGTGCGGGGTTCCATCCACGACGCCCTTGCCGCCATGAATAAGGAGTCCTCCAGCGCGATGGAGTTTGCGGCTACGGCCAAGGACTCTGCCGCCGCCTCCGCGGAAAAAGCCAAGAACGAGGCGGACACCGCCGGGCAGAAGGCGGCTGAAGCCCTGGACTCCGCCGGGAAAGCCGCCCAGTCTGAAACCAACGCCAAAGCCTCGGAGACTGCGGCGGAGGGGTACGCGGACCTCGCCGTTGACGCAGCGGAACGGGCCGGAACCTCGGAGGAGAACGCCAAGGCCTCGGAGCAGACGGCTCTGCAACAGGCCAGAGAGGCGGAGGAGTCCAAGAACGCCGCTGCTCTCAGCGAGGCCGAAGCCAAGGCGGCAGAAGAGCGGGCTAAGGAGGTCCGCAATCAGGTGGAGACCCTGGGTGCCCAAGCCACGGCAGACGCCGCAGCGGCTCAGGAAGCCAGGACCGCCACAGAGGCGGCGCGGGACGCGGCCAAGGTTAGTGAAACCAACGCAAAGGCCTCGGAGACCAAGGCGGAAGACGCCAAAGCGGGCGCGGAAGCGGCGAAGGAAGCCGCCCTGTCCGCCCAGGAGAGCGCCGAGGAGGACGCCCTGACCGCCGCCCAGTCCAAGGAGGACGCAGAAGCGGCCAGGACAGCCGCAGAACAGGCCAAGACCGACGCCCTTGACAGCGCCGCAGAGGCCGCCGGAAGCGCCGCCAAAGCGGAGCAGTACAGCGGCAAGCCGCCCAAGCCTCAAAATGGAACCTGGTGGATCTGGGACGCGGAAACAGGGGCCTATTACGACAGCCAAATCAGCTGTGAGCTGCAAGGCCCCATCGGCGTGGGCATCCAGGACATCCGGCTGACCAAGGGCGACCACTCGCCGGGCACCACGGATATTTACACGGTGCATATGACAGACGGGTCTACCTACACCATTTCGGTCTACAACGGCCTGAACGGTACGGGCGCCGGCGACGTATTGGGTATCTCCTTCGACCTGGTCATCCCCGCCGAGGGGTGGTCGGAGGGGAGCGTCACCATTGCGGACGAGCGGCTTTTGGCCCTGGGCACCCACAAGTATTTCCTCAGCGCGGACGAAGCCTGTAAGGAGGAGTTCCTTGACTGCAATGTGCAGCCCAAGAACATCACCACCTCGGGCTTTCTCACCCTGACCTGCGACACAGAGCCGGCGGCGGACCTGACGGTCAACCTGATTCGGCTGGAGCTGTCGGGGAACGGGGCCATTCAGTGAGCAAGGAGGCGAAGCCCATGGAGATCGCAGTGAAAGCAACCTATGCCCATCTGGTCAAGGACGAGAGTTTGGTACAGAACTCCGACAAGCTTTATATTGTGGAGTTCCACTTTGATCAGAGTTGGGATGGTTATGCCAAATCGGCTGTCTTTGAAGCCGGCGGCGTACAGCAGCCGCCTGTGGCGTTGACGGATGACCGATGCATTATTCCGGCCGAGTGTTTGAAGCGGGCCGGAATCAATCTAAAAATCGGAGTTTCCGGCATTAAGGATGGGGTTCAGAAAGACACGGTATGGTGTCTGGCCAGCAAGATCATGTACGCGCTTGACCCCACGCAACTGATGCCGCCCACCCACATCGACGGAGACGTGAAGGCCCAGATCCTTGAGGTCATCCGGGAAAATACTGCTACAGATGCAGAGGTTCAGGAAGTCCTCGACAATGCATTCCAGTCCTCCTGGATACCTCCCGAAAATCCTGAGGCTCCGGACAATACCGCCACTAACGAAGAGGTGGAGTCAATTCTCGATGATGTTTTCGGCGAAGAGCCGTAAACAAATATTTTTAAGGAGGACATATTTATGTCTAAGCACACTACTCTCGAACAGCTGAAGCTTCTGGCTCAGCGCACCAAGAGCGAAATCAGCAAGGTCGAATCCAAGTCCCTGGTAGGCGTTAAGGTCAACGGCGTTGCCCTGGCCATCGCCGACAAGATGGTGGACATTCTGATTGCTTCTGGTGCTACCAACGGCACTCTGTCTGTTGCCGGCAAGGATGTTGCGGTGACGGGTCTGGCGGCCCTGGCCTACAAGGCTCAGATCTCTGAGGCCGATCTGGATACCGCTCTGAAGGCTGTGCTGGACGGCAAGGCTTCCGGCGCCGATCTGGCCACTCTGATCGGTAAGGATGCTGGTAAGAGCGCCCGCGCCATCGCCAACGAGGAGCTGGCTGCTCAGCTGATCCCCGAGGGCGCCAAGGAGGCCCTGGATACTCTGACTGAGATTGCTCAGTGGATTCAGAATCACCCCGATGACGCTTCCGCGATGAATGCCGCCATCACCAAGCTGAACGGTATCGTTGCCGGTATTGGTGGTGACGAGGACGAGTACGCCACCGTGATGACCGCCATTGAGGGCAAGATCACTGCCGCGCTGAAGGACATTGCCTCCGGTGCGACCAAGGTGGAGAAGTCCGAGGTCAACGGTAACATCAAGATCAATGGCCAGGAGACCGTGGTCTACACCCACCCTGCCGTTGAGGCTGTCGGTGCCGGCTTCAAGAAGGTCGGTAAGGACAATCAGGGTCATGTGGTGCTGGGCGACGACGTGACCAAGGAGGATATCGTTGCTCTCGGTATCCCCGCACAGGACACCACCTATCAGCCTGCTACCAGCCAGGCAAACGGTCTGATGTCCAAGGAGGACAAGGCCAAGCTGGACAGCATTGAGGTTGCGGCCGATGAGGAAGTCAATCAGATGCTGGATGAGGTCTTTGGCGCCGCTGTGGGTGCCTGATAACCGCGGAGGGGGATGGGGTATTCCTGTCCCCCCTCTTATTTTTTCGGAAAGGAGCTCTAACATGGCAGAGAACAAAGCCACAACCTTAGAGCAGTTGCGGGCTCTGGCAGAAAGGGGAAAACTCGATACCCTGAACCGCGTCGACCAGCTTTTAGAGTCGATCATTCCTCTGCTGGAGGGCGCACAGCATAGCGGTACTACCGTTACTCTGCCGGCCGAGAACTGGAGCGGCAGAGCTCAGACTGTAAAGGACAACATCCTTTTGGCTGACGAAAAATACTGGTATATTGTGTGCGCTGACGCGGATTGCTTTATGGCAGTCAGCGAGACTGGCGTGAAAGCTGACAATATCACCGTTAACGGTCAGGTCACCTTTCACTGCGAGGTAACTCCAACGGAAAATCTGACCATTTATATTTTGCGACTGGAGGTCGAGCAGAATAATGAGTAATGCAAACGTCGGCAAGGTCTTTAACATGACCGGCGGCAGCGGCGGAGGCGGTACTCTGAGGCTGGAGACCCTGACAATTACCAAGCCGCCCCAAAAGACCACCTACAAGTCCGGAGAGTCCTTTGACCCCACGGGCATGGTCGTTACCGCGGGCTATGGGTATGGTCTCACTTCGGATGTGACTGGATATTCCGTGTCCCCCCAAGTCCTTACGGATGGGGTGACGGAGGTGGTTATCACCTATACCGAAGGCCGCATCACTAAGACGGCAAGTGTACCGGTTACTGTGCAGAAGGTGCTGGTATCCATTGCCGTTACCAACAACCCCTCCAAGATGGTCTATCACTATCTGGAGGAATTTGCCCCTGCGGGAATGGTGGTCACTGCCAAATTCTCGGATGACTCTACGGAGGAGGTTTCGGGATACACCTATCCCAAGACCGCTTTCTCTACTTTGGGGAGCCGTCCGGTGGAGATCGGTTATACCTATGAGGGTGTGACCAAGACCGCCAGCTTGAATGTTACAGTCAACCCCATTGAGGTGGCTGTCCCTGTTCAAAATGGAGTCCTTACCTATGACGGGACTGGAAAAACTCCGTCCTGGACTGGGTATGATCCGTCGAAGATGACCATTTCCGGCACGACCAACGGCGTGAACGCTGGGTCCTATTCCGCACGGTTTAATCTGTCGTATGGATATCAGTTCCTCGGCGGCTTGGACGAGGTCACGGTTGAGTGGATCATTGACCGGGCGGTCATCGCTTCTCTTCCGGTGCAGAACAATGTACTGGCGGCCAACGGCAAACCGCAGGCTCCCACCTGGGCCAACTACGACATCGGTCAGTTGACCATTGGCGGAGACCGATCTGGAACTGACGCAGGCGATTACAAAGCCACATTTACTCCTACCGCCAACTACAAGTGGTGGGACGGTTCCATTGAGGCCAAGGAGGTCAAGTGGACCATCACCAGCGTTATTGTACCCATTCCTACGCAGAAGGGCTCGCCGACCTATACGGGAGCGCCCCAGACACCGGAATGGGATAACTTTGACCAGGTGAATTCCAAAGTGCAGGTGACCGCACAGACCAATGCCGGCACCCACTCTGCCACATTTATTCTTCTGAATGGCATGTGGTCGGACGGTTCTACGACCAATAAAACCGTTCAGTGGAGCATCGGCCGAGCTTCCATCGCCAAGGTTCCCGCCCAGAGCGGAGCTTTGAAGTATGATGGGGACCCCAAAACTCCGGTGTGGGACGCCAATTATGATCCGAGCAAAATGACGGTATCTGTAGAGGCGAAGGTCAACGCCGGCACAGGGTACACTGCCGCCTTTACACCGGATTCCAACCATCAGTGGTGGGATGGCACGGTGGACGCCAAGACAGCTACCTGGGCTATCGGCAAGGGCGATCAGGTCGTATCTGTAAGTCCGACAAGTGTGACGCTGAATACCGGCGCCCGAAGCGCCAAGTTTACCGTGACCCGAAAGGGCGACGGCGTGATCTCTGCCGTTTCCAATAATGTTGGTGTGGCTACGATCGGTAACATCAATCAGCAGACCGGCGAGGTTACGGTGAACAGTGTAAATAACATCACCGGCACGACTACAATTATTGTTAAAGTAGCTGCGGGAGCCAACTATCTGGCTGGGGCCGATAAGCAGGTAGCAGTCAATGCCCAGTTCGTGACCATCTACGGCGTGGAATGGGACTGGACCAGCAGCGGCCCCACCAAGGGTAAGCGCACCGACGGAGCGGCGGGCTTTGGGGACCCCAACCCGGCGGTGAACAACGGCTCCGGCTCCTCGCCCTTTGACGACTTGTACCCGTGGAAGGACATGACCAAGGTCACCCGGACGGGCGGCGTGATGGTCAAGGAGCCCAAGTATTGGTTCAAATGGACCAAGACCGGGAAGAAGCTGAAGCTCCAGATCGCCGACGGCCCCGTGGAAGGGTTCCATGTTGACCCGGTGAATATGGACCGTGGGGACGGCCTTGGAGAGCTGGACCTCTCCTACATCGCCCGGTATCACTGCGCCAGCGGCACCTACAAGTCGGAGACCAACAAGGCCCAGCAGGTGAACATCACCCGGAGCACGGCACGAACCCAGATCCACAACCTGGGGGCCAACATCTGGCAGCTGGACTTTGCCCAGATGTGGTATGTAAACATGCTGTTTCTGGTGGAGTTCGCGGATTGGAACGGCGAGCGGATCGGCCGGGGCTGCTCGGCCAGCAATTCCAAGGAGAACAACGGGCGTACGGACGCCATGCAGTACCACACCGGTACTACGGCGGCCAATCGGGATACTTACGGTTTCACACAGTACCGGAACATCGAGGGCTGGTGGGACAATGTGTACGACTGGATGGACGGCTGCTATTACAATGGCAACGGCCTGAACGTCATCAAGAATCCCAATCAGTTCAGCGACAGTGCCAACGGCGTGCTTGTCGGTAAGCCGGTTGCTGGTTACCCGAAGGACTTCGCCATCCCGACCCAAAGCGGGCTGGAGTGGGCGCTGTATCCCTCTGAGGCTGGCGGCAGTACCACCACATATGTCCCGGATGGCTGGAATTTCAGCGGTGGTCTCCCGTGCCTGCTCCGCGGCGGTTACTATTACCGGAACCAGAGTCACGGGCCGTTCTACGTGGGCTGCGGCAGTGCGTCGGGCACGTACTCCTACATCGGCTGTCGCCTCCAGGAACGCCCGCCGAAGGCGGCGTGACCATTCCCCTGGGGAGGAGGGGGTTTGGGGTGAGGGGACCGCAGTCCCTTCCCCCAAGCTCCGGCCTTCCACGCATTTCAAAATGGAGCGGAAGGGCTCCTTTTCACCTTAATAAGAACAACATTTGAAACCGCTCTTCTTTGGTAAGAGGAGAGCGCGGGGTCGACTTTGCAGCAGACGATGTCCCGGATAACTGGAATTTCAACGGTAGTAACCCGTGCCTGCACCACGGCGGTAACTATAACCAGAACCAGAATCACGGGCCGTTCTACGTGAACTACAACAGTGCGTCGAACACGAACTCCAACATCGGCTGTCGCCTTCTTGAAGCAGACGCAGGCCATTGGGCCTGTCGGGTATGGCTGAACCTCCTATCGGTAGTCAGGGTTCCTCACCCTTTCTATTACGCAGAGTTGACCGCGCAGCACTTGCTGACGATGAGCCGTCAGGACACAGCCTGGTACACTTCGGGCCGGGTTTCGCCCCGGAACCACCCGCGGCGATGGAACGGCTGTGAGGCTACAAGGAGGATATTATCCCTGATGAAACGAGTGAGAGTTTACCAACAAATCCTTTCGGAAGACAATCTGCGCCTGGCCATCCGGGAAGCCAACCGGGGACACCGGCGCAACGGCGACCACAGCCTGAACAAGAAGGTCCTGGAGATCGAGGCGAATATGGATGCGTATGTGGCGGAGCTGCGCAGGTTCATTGAGGACCTGGTGAGCGGGGACGCGCACATGCACCCGCCGCTGAAACGGCGGCGCTGGGACCGGAACGCGGACAGCGGAAAGGGCAAATGGCGGGACATCAACGAGCCGCTTTTGTGGCCGGACCAGTATGTCCACCATGCGGTGTTACAGCCCATGATCCCGCACATCATGCGGAGCATGGACAAATACTGCATCGCAAGCGTGCCGGGACGGGGAAATTCCTACGGGGTCAAGGCGATCAAGAAGTGGATGAACGGCGACGCCGCCGGCACACGGTACGGTGCGGAATGCGACATCTACCACTGCTTTGAGGAGCTGGACCCGCCGTATGTCATCCAGGCACTGAAACGGCTGTTCAAGGACCGGGAGACCCTCTGGCTGTGCGACGCCCTGATGGAATACGGCGTACTTATCGGCGCGTTCTTCTCCGCCTGGTTCCTGCACCTGGTACTCCAGCCGCTGGACCTGATGATCCACCAAAGGGAGTACGGCGTCAGCCACTACCTGCGGCAGATGGACAACTTCACCATCTTCGCCTCCAGCAAGCGGAAATTGCGGAAGCTGATCCGGGATATTCAGGCGTGGCTGGCCGACGTGGGACTAAAGCTGAAAGACAACTGGCAGGTCTTTCGGATCGGCTTTACCCCAAGGGTGGAGAAGGCCAGAGAGCAGCTGCCCGAGGCCAAACAGCGCCGAAGACGGCCGAGGATTCCGTCGGCGCTGGGCTACCGGTTCGGGCACGGTTACACCATCCTCCGAAAGCACAACCTGTTTCGGCTCAAGCAGTCGCTGCATTTATATTACTACCGAAGGGATCGAAACCGGGTCATCTCGTTTAAGCGGGCCTCCGGCCTGATCTCACGGCTTGGGCAGCTCCGAAAGTGCGATTGTCAACGGATTTTGGAGCGGTATTACCAGCCGAAGACCATGTTCGATCTTAAGAAAGTCGTCCGAAAAGAGTGCAGACGGCTTCAGAAATTATATCCGCCCTACCAGGCGGCGTGAAAGGAGCGGCACCATGAAAGTACAAGGGATGGTTGACCCCGGCAGTTTTACCGTGGAGCGCATTCCCGGAAGCGGAAGAAGCCTTGTACGGCTTTTCCAGAACGTGACGCCTGTCCAGACCGAGGACTTCACCGGATATGAGTACGACGAGTACCATGTGGAGGTGGAGACCTGGGACGGCATCGCGGCAAACGTGCGGGAGAACTACGAGACGTTCCTGAGAAAGGGAGTAGACAACGAGATCGACCGCAGCAATCGGGCACTGTATTCCGCACAAGTGGATACGGATGCCATGAACGTGGACCAGGAATTCCGTCTGACTCTGCTGGAGCTGGGTCTGACGGAGCTGGATATTTAAGAAAGGGGAAAACTACTATGTTGTACCGAACTTTGAAGCGCATGATCGAGAGAGGCCAGACGGCGGGTATCGAGACGAAGCTCGATATTTTCTATGCCGCCGACAAAATCAGCGAGAGCGAGTATCAGGAACTGCTCGGGATGCTGAGTCCCAAAGCCTAAGCTTTCCAAATTTGCCTGCTTTGAAGGAGGTTGGATGATGGCGGAAGAAAAGAAACCCACCTTTGTCGAGGTGGGTGATCGGTTAACATGATCAGCTATATCGAGTACCTGAACATACCTATCGCTTTAGGTCTGGCTATTATCGGCGTTTTTTTGATCATGCAGATCGTTGGCGAAATTTTGGAGTTTAAGGGGAAAGTCGTTCCCGAGTTCATTAAGATCAGGAAATATTTTGCTCGGAAGAAGCAGGAACGGCAGACCATGCGAGAAATGTCCGCGACGATTCACGATGTGGAGACCGTGTTGAACAGCGTGGAATCCCATTACAGCGAAGATAATATCGCCAAGCGTGACGCCTGGATGAAATGGGTAAATGATAGAGCAGTGGTGTATGATCAGTCCATTGAGGTTCTGAAAGAAGAAATGGATAAGAACACCGAAATCACCATGTCTCTCTACATTGAAAGCAAGCGCAGTTCGATCATAAGTTTTGCCTCGTACTGCGTTTGCCCCGATAATCCTGTGACCAGGGAGCAGTTTAAGCGAGTCTTTCGGATCTATGCGGAATATGAGGAGATCATCAAAGACAACGATCTTCAAAATGGAGAAGTAGACATCGCTATTCGCATCATTCGAGAAGCGTACGAAAACCACTTGAGAAACGGGTCATTTGTCGAGGATGTGCGTGGATACTGATGCGAGCGGATCTGGCCTCTGCTCCTGTATCTAAAGCGGCAGAACGGTGTAAAAAGAGGTGTAGGAGAGTCGATTATTCCTCGATTACTCCTACACCTTGACCGTTTTTGCCTTGGGGTTACGGGATAATTGGTTTTTATAATGAATTTCAATATTATTGGAAAACTCTATTGAAGACTCTGTTTCTACATATCCCTGAGGTAAATCCAGGATTTTATACAAAGGCATTTCAATAGAATCTTGGTCTCCAAAGAATCTATAAATAACATATGTTTCATACCACTCTGTAACCCATTCAACTATAGCAGCTCTAACTGTTGGACTAAAAATCATCAACGTTCCCAGAGAGAGTGAACATGCGAGCGCAATACTGGCTGCTATGTTTAAGATTTTTTTCCAGCGAGGACGTTTATGCCTCTTTGCCCATCTATTTGGATTGTAAACCATACTTTCCATCTCTCGGATAAAGCGAGAAGATACATTAACCTGTTCATGTTCAAAAAGTTCTTGAGAAAACTCTTTTTCTGCAGCTTCTAGTAGAATATCTCTTAATATAGAATTTTCCTTGTTTTCTGTCATTTTATGTATCCCTCCTCTCTCAATTTTTTTATGAGTATTGTCCGACCCCGATGAATACGAACGTTAACAGCCGTTTCTGTTAATGCAAGAGCTTTCGAGATTTCCCTTGTGCTGCGTTCTTCTATAAATCGCATTTCCAGCACTGCCCGATATGTATCAGGCATCGACTGTATAACTTCTATAATTGACCGTTCGTCATTTTCTGCAAACCTATCATCGTTTCCGATTATAGCATCTTCAAAAGGTAATTCCTGCTTTTTTCTTCTCAAAATCGTTATAGCTTCATTTTTTACTATAACAACGAGATACGCCCCATATTTATTACTTGGTAAACTCGAAATTCTATGAAAATTATTTACAACTCGTACCCATGCGTTCTGGACAACATCTTCTGCTGTATATCCGTCATCTGGAAAATACCGTTTTGCCACCCGTAGCATAGCACTTCCATACTGATTATATAATGCCGCAAAAAGTTCTCTATCATTGTCACTTTCCAGCATTGATAAAAAGATCAACAAAAACCACCACCTCCTGTCTTTTAACGAAAAACTTTATTCTCTTGAAAAATGCTCCGCAAGACCACACCTCAGTACATCGCTTATGGTGTCCATGATACGCTGGATCGTATCACAAGCATCATCAAACGAGACATCTTTTGCGTAGTCAAAATCTCTCTGATATTTTTTCCAAAAACCTTGAAGCTGTTCGCTGGAGCGGATCTCGGTAATAATATCCGGATAGAGGTTGAGGACTTTTTGGCTGCCTCGCTTATTGGCTGTGCGCTCAAGGGCCTGAAGCAGTGTTTGTGAATCACACTCAGAACCCCGCAGAGAATATAGAATATGTATGTCATAAAAATCTCTTGGGCGCGTGTTGGCAATACTGCGGGACAATACGGTTTCAATTTTCTCTGCCAATACGGTTTCAAGGTTGTAGGCAAGGATACTGATGGAACGGTCGTCAAACAGCAAAGAAAAAGTGTATTCGATTTCTCGTGGGGTGATAATGTCTCCGGTCGTCACATCTACAGTCAAAGGGACACTGATTGGCGGATAATTTGCTTTCAGCGAAACCCGAATCCCTGGATAATCATCACCTTCGCGGATGTCGGCAATATCCACCAATTCAAAGCGTACATCATCGGCAACCTCCACAGCACAGATTTCTTCAAAAATCCTTCGGATGGCTTCATGTGTCAGAGTGAAGCCTTTGATCGTGGTATCCAAATCCATGGTGGCCCGTGTGTCAAGGCCGACGATTGCGGAAATGAGGAAGCCGCCTTTCAAAATAAAATTCTGCTTATATGCTGAGAGCGAGATCCGCTCCAGCAATCTCTCTAACATATAGTTTTGCATGACCAACTGAGCGGAAATCTTTTTCTCGGCGGCTTTCTTTTTGATAAAAGCCTTTAGCTGCATCGGATTTTTTGTGATCATAATAGTATCTCCATGTATCGAAGCACCTTGGGTTTTACACGCAGCTGCTCTGCGTACTTCATCAATTTATAAATATCCTTCTCTTTTGACACAGCGTATTTTTTCATCGCTGTGCTTACGATCTGGATGTCGCTCCCGCTGCCGCGAAGAATATCACATATCGTTCTTTCAAGGTCATAAACTTGGAGCGGATTGCCGCAAGGAGAGGGCAATTCCATAACGCCCAGCGAATAATTCTCTGCCACAACGCGTTTGACAAGAATATTTTCCTCTTTCAAGGAGCGTGAGTTGTAGCCTTTGGGAAAGGTCATGGTGTATTGTGCCGGGGTGCGGTCAGAATAACCGTGCAGGTACAATGCAGTATCGTGCGAATAGATTCCGCGCCCGTATCTTAGCTGTAACAGGTAAAAATCGTCTTCCCATGCGTCAGTGCGTACATATAAACCACGTCCGAAACGATAAATCACACCACTGTCTACAAGTTCCTGTAAAATGCTGCGGTGTAGTCCAGCGGAGGTTACCTGCTCCGTGGTAATTGTCCCATTTGGTGATGCATTTAGAAGTGTTTTAATCCGTTCACGATCTGTCATAGGCTTTAGCTCCTTTTTATATCTGACAGTGACACATTATATTATATAAAAATAATGTGCAGATGTCAAGGACGAGCGATACAACGGCACATTATTTTTTGATAAAGGAATGTGCCGTTGTTGAGATGGTGATGCGTTCAATATGAAGTGTTGGTTTTGTGAAAAAGATTCACTTCTCTTTCCGTCTCACCGCACTACATAACGAGGAATGCCGGCGAGCCGCCAGCAAAGCGGCAAAAGCTACCGAGAGCAGCTTTATCAAAGGTATGGTATGATTTTTTGAAAAACTTTTCTCTTTCATTTAGTATTTGCTGCTAAAAACGTAGTATATGGTGAGGCTGGAAGGAAGGTGGCGCAATGACCGATGATGAAATAATAATAGACCTGTTTTTCGAGTGTGACCAGCAGGGCATACAGAACTAAATGTTAATTTGCGTTGCTTGTGGTAGCAGGATGTTTTGAGTATAATAAAAATGACTTAAAGAGGAGTTGAACTATATGTTTGGAGATAATTTGAAAAAAGTACGAAAAGAAAAGGGGCTTTCTCAAGAGGCTCTTGCAGAGAAAATAAATGTTGTGCGACAGACTATCTCAAAATGGGAAAAAGGGCTGTCAATTCCAGATGGGGATATGCTTATAAAATTATCTCAAGTTTTGGAGGTGCCTGTGGAAACTTTACTCGGGAGCAAAGTTCCATTGGAAAATACAAACGCTGTTAATCAAGCGATACAATTTCAAATAATAAATAGCCTTTTAGAAAATTCTCAACGAGAAGGTGCTAAAATGTCTGGAATAATGATATTTGGCGCTTTCATTTCGCTGATAGGCGCATTTTTCTCTGTTGCTTTAATGACGTTGGCTAGCCGTCCGGCTCGTCATAGTCCGTGAGCTCGTCGCCGTAGTCCTTCTGGGGCGCGGCGGCTTTCTGCTGTTTGGGGCGCAGCACCTTGAAATAGAACGCCGCTCCGCCGCCCACCAGGGCCACGGCCAGCACCGCCAGGAGCATCCCTGTGTTGCTACCCGTTTCCGGCTCGGCCTCCTCCGGGGCAGGCTCCTGGGTTTCCGTGGGCTCCGGCTCCGGCTCAACGCCCACGCACTTACTCATATTGACAGAGCAGACGGCGCAATCCGTATTGACGGCCCCCGCCTTGCATTTTTCAGAGCAGGAGCACACCGCCTGTTCCACGCCAGCGGCCTCCGCCGCAGCCAGCAGATCGGCCTCGTCCACAACGCTGAAAAAGTAGGTTTCGTACTGTTCGCCCTCTTCGTCCACGGGCTTGTCATAGTCAATGACGATAGCCCTCCAGGGAGGAACCGTCAATAATTTCTTTGTAGGCCGCCATCTGCTCCCGCACCGTGAGCTGCGGAAAGGCAAAGACTTTGTGCTCGTCGGGAATGTCCTCGATCCCGTGGTAGTGCTCGATGAATTGACCGCCGTTGTTCAAAACATAGCCTCCAGGGGCAAAGTGGCCGTCCTCTTCAAGCCGAATATCCCGCCCGTATGCCTCATAGTCAAAATAATTCAGCAGGTGCTCCGGCACGTCAATGGCCTCCATGTCCTCCACATAGATGCGGCCCAGGGTTTCATCGTCCTCGACACCGGGGTAAAACTCATAGCAATCCAGGTTTTGCACCAGATTGATGAGATCGGCCACGCTGGAAGTATGTTCGCCGCTGTCAATGACGGCCTCAAATTTCTCCAGTTCGCCCTGATCCAGCTCGGAGAGCAGACAGGCCAGATAATTGAGCTCGTCCAGGTTTTCATATTCTGTGAGATAGTCGTAAAGCCCCAGCACATCACCGTCAAAGCTGGTTATGAAAAATTCCTCATAACGTACCCCATCCACACCGATCCGCTTCAAAAGGGCCTGCACCTCCTCGGTGGTAGTAGGAAATTTCAAGGTTTCGCCAACCAGCTCGCCCTCGTTGTACTTTCCCAGGTTGGTGATGTAGGCTTCAAACAGGGACGCCATCAGCGGCGGCCCTGGCCCTTGACGGTCAGGATGCCCTCAAGGGTAGTCGCGGTAATCCCCAGGCGCTGGGCCACGGCAATATCATTTTTCATGGCCTCGGTCACGGAATGGCCGCACACCACCAACACACGGGAGCGCCGGAGCAGATCGCGGCCCATGTCGATGCCGTTCTTGTGCTCCTCCGGTACCGCGTCATTGAGGAACAACGGCAGATAGAGCATAGGGCAGATGGGGGAATAGCCCGCATCGTAGACCACGCGGCAGTAATGCGCCGCCTGCTCCATATCCACCGCAGGATCACCGCGCCACGCAGCGGTGATATAAGCAAGGGATCGTTTCATCTTCAACACCTCCGATATTTAATAGGTAGTTAAACCCTAAACGAACCAACCATGCTCGTAAATAGGCGCAGGCACCAGGCGTTCATAAGCAGCAGAAAAATCTGCCCGCCCAGCATCCGACACCAGGATTTCCAGATGTTTGATGTGGTTTGGCTTGCCCCCATCGCAAAAGCGACTGGTGCAGTATAGTCGAACGCGCCGGCCAGGTTGCAGAACAGGACCCACAGTGCCATAAGCGCGAACACGCGGACCATTCCGGGGAAAAGGGGAACTATGTCCTGTTCGATGGCTCCGACCGCGCCCAGCATAAGGAAAAACAGGACGAAGGCGATCACGCCGCACACGGTTTTGAACTTAGACATTTAAGCCACCCCCCCCGCAGAACTGAACGCCGGTTTCGACCAGGGCGCCCAGGGAAACGGTCAGGTCCCGCGCTCCGTAGGGCGCACCCTTGATCCCGTACAGTTTCGCCGCGTCTTTGCAGTTCAGGACTTCATATTGCAGTTGGGCGAAGATGTGCTGTTCCAGGTCCTTCCCCTTGTCCGGGTCGTAGTTCTCGACGGCGCGGATCATGCGGATCGCTAACTGCTGGAAGACGTCTTTGTCGTCCAGGCCGGCGGCACTGATCAGACGCCGGTTCTTGTTGATGGTCCACCAGATACAGCCCAGATGTGTTTCGACCAGGGCGTTTCGATCCTGGGTGGTAATCGTCCACTTCAAGGCTGTTCACCCCCTTCTGGTAATGGCCCATAGCCATTTTGTAGTCTGGTAGGTGTAGGCGAACCGATTCACCGCGCGGCCTTTCCATTCGTAGGCGGTTCCGGCTGGTTTGGTCAGCATACCGAAGGCATAGGCGACCAGGCTTTTCAGCGTTTTCATTTGTTGCCCCCGTTCTTCGCCGGCATTTCGGCGGACTGTTTATTCCCTTTCTTTTTCAGGGGAAGGGTAATCCCCAGTTTCGCGGCGCACGTCCGGCCGTAACCGACTTCGCGGAAAAACGGGTCCTTCAATCGGCGGCCACAGCGCCCACAGGTATCAGACATTTGCGTTTCCATCTTTCTTTCGTCCACGGCGGCGAAGGCCCTCCTGGACCCGCTTCTGGGCCAGTTCCGGGTCATACGCCGGGCGGAAGTTCTTGTCCAGGGTGACGCCGTCCTGGCCGCGCTTCAACTCGGTATAGACGGTGGTTCGCGACACGCCGATCTTCTGGGCGATTTCGCCGGCGATCGCCCCGTTCGCATACATGGAAGCGATCGTCTTTCGGTCGTCGAACTCGATCGTTTTGAACTGTCTTGCCACGTTTTCACCTTCTTTCTTTTCCTTTGGCGGCGTCACCAAAGGTTTTTGTCGGGGTCCCCGTTGGTCTGCTCAATGTCCGGGTTGTAGATTACAGTGACGACGTCTTCGTAATGCTTCGCGGCCACAATCTCGACTTCCCACAGGACATTCCACGTCGCGACCTTGCAGATCAAATCGACCGCAAAGTCAGCCATGACGACTTCGCCGTCCGTAGACACCAGGTAGAACTTCTTCACGTCCAGACCAGCGGTCTTCACGACGATATTTTCAAGCATTTTCCGAACGGTCATTTTCTTCATAACCAGGACCCCCACATAAAAAAATTAGACTGTGCGAAGGCCGTTGACCTTTGCACAATCTAATATTAAATCCCGCCAAGACACTGTCTGTGGGACATTGATGTTGAGATTTTTACAATGATATGGTAAAATAATATATTCGTGAGAGAAGCGCCGAAAATGAAGTGTCTTTTCCGGCGTATACGCATATCCTGTCAGTGAGGAACCATTCCGAGAGGAGTTTTGTCTGCATGAAGATCGTGGTCTTGGCCGGTGGCCTGAGTCCCGAACGCAACGTATCCCTGTCCTCCGGCGTGATGGTGGCGGAGGCTCTGCGGAGCCGCGGCCACCGGGTGGCCCTGGTGGATCTGTACTTTGGCCTGGAGAACTGGGAGGGAACGCCGGAGGAGGTCTACGACGCCCCGGCACCCGAGAAGTGGCGGAGGGTAGATCACACCGCTCCCGACCTGGAGGCTGTGAAGGCCAAGCGGAAGTGGAAGAGCGAGAGCCAGTTCGGTCCGGGTGTGCTGGAGCTGTGCGCCGGTGCCGACGCCGTCTTTCTGGCCCTCCACGGCGCCTGCGGTGAGGACGGCCGGGTGCAGGCCGCCCTGGACCTCATGGGTATCCCCTATACCGGCTCCGGCCACCTGGGCAGCGCCATCGCCATGGATAAGGATCTGACCAAGCGCCTGTGCGCCCAGGTTGGTGTGGCCACACCCCAGTGGAAGCTACTGGAGTACACCGAGGGGGAGATCCCCGCTCTGAGCCAGAGCCTGGAGCTTCCCTTGGTGGTGAAGCCTATGGACTCCGGCTCCTCCATTGGGGTGTCTATCGCCCACAGCCGTGCCGAGCTCACGGCGGCACTCACCGCCGGGCTGAACTTCGGTGGCCGGGTCATTGTGGAACAGTATGTCTCTGGCCGGGAGATCCAGGTGGGTGTGCTGGAGGAGAAGGCCCTGCCCTCCATCGAGATCATTCCCAAGCAGGGCTTTTACGACTATGAAAACAAGTATCAGCCCGGGGCGGCGGTGGAGGTCTGTCCGGCGCCGGTGGACCCGAAGCTGGAGGCCCTGCTGGAGGAGACGGCCCAGAAGGTCCATACCCTGATTGGGCTGGCGGTCTATTCCCGCAGTGATTTTATTGTGGATGCCCAGGGAAAGCCCTGGTTTTTGGAGATCAATACCCTGCCCGGCATGACTCCCACCAGCCTTTTGCCACAGGAGGCGGCGGCGGTTGGCATTGATTATCCCGCCCTGTGTGAGCGCATCCTCACAGCATCCCTGGAAGCCCGGAAGGCCGGACGTTGAGGGACGGAGAGAAGAAAAGGAGAAGGTCATACTATGGAGCCCATTACCATACGAGAGATCATCGCGGCCGTGGACGGCAAGCTTCTGGGAGAATTTACCGTACTTGACCAGACGGTGACCCATGTCTTTACCGACAGTCGGAAGCCCGATCCCGGTGCCCTTTTCATCCCCCTGGTGGGGGAGCGCTTTGACGGCCACGCATTCATCAACGACGCCCTGGAGGGCGGTGCGGCCGGCTGCTTCACCCAGCGGGAGCGGGAGAGCTACCTGCCGGGCAAGTTCTATATCAAGGTGAACAGCACCCAGAAGGCCCTCCGGGACCTGGCCCGGTGGTACAAGAAGCGGTTTGACATCCCCTTCGTGGCCATCACCGGCAGCGTGGGCAAGACCACCACCAAGGACATGGTGGCGGCGGTGCTGGGAGAGCGGTTCAAGGTCCTCAAGACGGAGGGCAACTTCAACAACGAGGTGGGTCTGCCCCTCACCCTGCTGCGCCTGAACAGCACCCACGAGATCTGTGTGCTGGAGATGGGCATGAACCACTTTGGGGAGATCGAGTACCTCAGTGCCATCGTGGAGCCCGACGTGGCCGTCATCACCAATATCGGAGACTCCCACATCGAGAATCTGGGTTCCCGGGAGAACATCCTCAAGGCCAAGTGCGAGATCTTTTCCCACATGGACCCGGAGAAGGGCTTCGTGATCCTCAACGGAGACGACCCCCTCCTCTCCGGCCTGCGGCCCACCCTGGCTTTCGATACGGTGTCGGTGGGTACGGCAGAGGGTCTGGAATACCGGGCCACAGACGTGTCGGCGGACGGGGAGAAGAGCGTCTGCTGCCATGTGACCACGCCCAGCACCGATTTTGACGCCCAGATCCCCGCCCTGGGCAGCCACATGCTCTATCCCACCCTCACCGCCACAGCGGTGGCAGAGCACTTCGGTATGACGTGCGAGGAGATTGCCCGGGGTATCCTGCGCTTCGCCCCCACCAAGATGCGCATGAACATCCTCAAGCGTGGCAACGGCATTACCATTCTCAACGACACCTACAACGCCAATCCCCAGTCCATGCGGGCGGCAGTGGAGGTGCTGGCCAAGACCGGTTCCGGCTACAAGATTGCCGTGCTGGGCGATATGTTCGAGCTGGGGCCCTTTGCCCCCAACCTCCACGCCGGGGTGGGTGCCTATCTGGCCAAGGCGGGCATTGACTGCCTGCTGGCGCTGGGTGAGCTGGCCCAGCACATTTATAAAGCCGCCCAGGAGGCCGATGTGGCGGAGTCCTTCTGGTGTCTGACCAAGGAGGAGGCCAAACCCATCCTGGAACAGCTGGTGCGGCCGGACGCCACCATTTTGGTAAAAGCCTCCCGAGGCATGGCCTTTGAAGAGCTGGTGGACTACCTTAAGTCCATCACCGAAGAGCCGTAAGGGAAACGAAAAGCCGTGCCGCAACAGCGGCACGGCTTTTGGGGGATACTTCAGCCGAAGAGCTCGGCCAGGCGCTCGTCAAAGGGTGGATGGATGACGCCCTTTTCGGTGACGATACCGGTGAGAAGCTGGTGGGGGGTCACATCGAAGGCGGGGTTGTAGACCCCTACGCCCTCCGGTGCCGTCTGCACCCCGGCAAAGTGGGTGACCTCGTTGGGGTCCCGCTGCTCGATGACGATGTGCTTCCCGTCTGGGATAGACATATCGATTGTGGAAGAGGGCAGTACGGTGTAGAAGGGGATGCCGTGGTAGTTGGCCAACACCGCCACACCGTAGGTGCCGATCTTGTTGGCAAAGTCGCCATTGCGGGCCATACGGTCGCAGCCCAGAAAGACCATATCGATCTTGCCCTGGGCCATGAGAGAGGCCGCCATATTGTCGGTGATGAGAGTGGCGGGGATACCGTCCTTCACCAGCTCCCAGGCGGTGAGCCGGGCGCCCTGGAGCAGAGGCCGGGTCTCATCGCAGTAGACCATCTCCACGTTCCCCTTGGCGTGGGCGGCCCGCACGACCCCCAATGCGGTTCCGTAACCGCCGGTAGCGATGGCGCCGGCATTGCAGTGGGTGAGGATCCGGGCGCCGGGGTGCACCAGCTCGGCGCCGTACCGGCCGATCTTCCGGTTCATGGCGATGTCCTCGCGGTGGATGGCTTCGGCCTCACGGGTGAGGATCGGGATGGCTTCGGCGCTGCAGCCCGCGGCGGAGAGGGTGAGCCGCATCCGGTCCAGGGACCAGAAGAGGTTCACCGCCGTGGGGCGGCTGGCGGCCAGATCTCTCATGGCCTGATCCATGCTTGCCCGGAAGTCCTCGGGGGTCTGGTCCCGGAACTCCATGGCGGCCAGACACACGGCGTAGGCCGCGGCGATGCCGATGGCCGGGGCGCCCCGGACCACCAGGCGCCGGATGGCGTCTACCACCTTCCGGTAGTCGGTGTAGTTGTCCCAGACTTCCTCCGTGGGGAGCCTGGTCTGATCGAGAAGGGCAAGGGAATCCCCCTGCCAGCGAATGGCGTCCATGGAGCATGGCCTCCTTATCTCAGCAAGTTTTTACATGTTCATCATACCACATCGTGGAGCGGGAGTAAACGAATGATAGACATATCCGTGTCAAGCGTGAGTAAAGAATTTGAAGTGGGCCGGAAGATCCTGGACGGGGTCACCTTCCAGGTAGACACCGGGGAGCGGGTGGGCCTGCTGGGCAAGAATGGGGCGGGTAAGACCACCCTGTTCCGCATCCTCACCGGAGAGCTGGAGCCCGATGAAGGCCAGGTGTCGGTGGCTTCGGGCAAACGGGTGGGGCTCATCTCCCAGATCCCGGTGTACCCCGATGGCTATACGGTGGAGATGGTGTTGCGGGCGGCCTTCCAGCGGTTGAAGGACATGGAGCGGGAGATGGAGAGCCTCACCGCCCGGATGGCGGCGGGGGAGAGCGACCCCGCCCTCCTGCGCCGGTACGACGCCCTGGCCGCTGCCTTCGAGTCCGGCGGCGGCTACGACGTGGAGACTCCCCTCAACAAGGTGTGCAACGGCCTGGACATCTCCGCCGACATGCGTGAGCGTCCCTTCGCCGACCTCTCCGGCGGTGAGAAGACCCGGGTGAATCTGGGCCGTCTCATCCTGGAGGACACCGACGTGCTGCTGCTGGATGAGCCCACCAACCATCTGGACCTGCGCTGCACCGAGTGGCTGGAGGACTACCTCTCCCGGTTCAAGGGCACCGTCCTTACCATCTCCCACGACCGCTGGTTCCTGGACAAAGTGGTGAACCGGGTTATCGAGCTGGAGAACGGCAAGGCCGAGTTCTATGCCGGCAATTACAGCTACTATGTGGAGGAGAAGGAGCGCCGCTATCAGGAGAAGCTCAAGCAGTACGAGAAGGAGCAGGCCAAGATCGAGCAGCTCCAGGCGGCGGCGGACAAGATGCACCTGTGGGCCTTCATGGGAAACGACAAGCTCCATAAGCGTGCCTTCTCCATGGAAAAGCGCATCGAGCGCCTGCGCAAGACGGACAAGCCCCGAAAGGACCGGAAGCTGGAGATCCGTTTCGGTGAGCGGGAGTTCCGGGGAGACGAGGTCATGGTCATCAAGGACCTGAAGAAGTCCTTTGGGGACCGGACCCTCTTCGAGCATGTGGACCTGGAGGTGGTGGGAGGCGAGCGTATCGCCCTGCTGGGGGACAACGGAACCGGCAAGTCCACCCTCATCAAGATGATCATGGGGGAGGAGGTCCCCGACGGGGGCAAGATCCGGCTGGGACCCACGGTGAAGATCGGCTACCTGCCCCAGATCATCCATTTTGACCGGCCCGACCGGAACCTGGTGGACACCATGCTTTACGCCCAGAACTGCTCCACCCAAGAGGCCCGGGACCGGCTGGCTGCCTTTGACTTCCGGGGGGAGGACGTGTTCAAGAGCGTCTCTACCCTCTCCGGCGGCGAGCAGTCCCGGCTGCGGCTGTGCATGCTCATGGACAACAAGATCAACCTCCTCATCCTGGACGAGCCCACCAACCACCTGGACCTCAACTCCCGGGAGTGGATCGAGGAGGCGGTGGCTGACTATACAGGCAACCTCCTCTTTGTCTCCCACGACCGGTACTTCATCAACCAGTTTGCCACCCGGATCTGGATGCTGGAGGATGGCAAGATTACCGACTTTGAGGGGACCTTTGCCGAGTACCGGGCCTGGAAGGAGAAGAAACTGCCGGTGCCGCCCCCGAAAAAGGAGGAGGCTCCGGTGAAGAAGGAGAAGCCCAAGCGCACCGGCGGCACCAAAATGCTGGAAAAGGAGGTGGCCGCCGCCGAGCGGGAGGTCACCAAGGCAGAGGAGCGGATGTACGACCTTACCCAGGAGATCGAGGCTTCCAGCAGCGACTATTTGAAGCTCACTGAGCTCTATGAGCAGCGGGAGGCCCTGGAGGAGGAGATCGCCCATCTCTACGCCGTCTGGGAGCGGCTGAGCGCCGAGCTGGAGGAGGCGAAGGCGGAGTGAATACAAAGCCATACCGGCCCTATCAGGGCGGCGGACTTTGGGGCAGGACAGTGACCTTCCTGGGATTCCTGCTGCTGGTGTTTCCTCTGGTGATGTTCCTGCTTGCCCCCTTCAGCCTGCAAAAATTCGCCGCCTTCCCAGCGGCGGGGGGCGTCTACCTGATCCTCTACGGCCTCACCGCACGGTGCCCCATCACCACGGGCCGGGTGCTGCGCCGTATCCTGCTGGCGCTGCTGGCCCTAGCCGTGGTCGCCTTTGCCGCCCTGGAGGCGGTGGTGCTCACCGGGGCCCGGACGGAGATCGCTCGGGGGGAGGAGGAGCCGGAGGTCATGGTCATCTTCGGCTGCCAGGTGAAGCCCTGGGGCCCCTCGGAGCTCCTACAGGACCGGCTGGACACCGCCCTTACCTACCTGGAGGACCACCCGGACATGACGGTGGTAGTCTCCGGGGGACAGGGCCCTGATGAGCCCATGAGCGAGGCCCAGTGCATGTACGACTATCTGGTGGAGCACGGCGTAGACGGGGAGAACATCGTGCTGGAGGACAACTCCGGCAACACCTGGGAGAACATTCAATATACCTTGGAGTTGTTCCAGGACGGTACGGTGGAGCCCACAGGGAAGATCCTGGCCGTCTCCAACGGCTTCCACCTCGCCCGCATCCGGCTGCTGTGGAGCCGGAAGTGGGAGGGGACCTACACCCTCTCCACCCTGGCCGCGCCCTCCAGCCATCTGCCCTCCCGGCTGTCCATGTACCTCCGGGAGCCCTTCGCCCTGGTCAAGTCCTGGCTGCTGGACCGGTAGCATAAAACCCACGTTGAGGAGCACGCTATGCTGGAAGAGAAACTCAAGGCATTGGAAAATCAATACGCCGAGGTGGAGGCCCGGCTGGCCGCGCCGGAGACCTATGACGCCCCGGCCCGGGTGGCCCGGCTCAACAAGGAGCAGCGGGAGCTGGAGCCGGTGGTGACCACCTACCGGGCCTGCGTAAAGCGCCGGCAGGACCTCCATGAAGCGGAAAGTCTCCTGTCCGACCCGGACATGAAGGAGCTGGCCCAGGAGGAATACACCGCCGCCAAGGCCGACATCGAGGCGCTGGAAGAAAAGCTGAAGATCCTGCTGCTGCCACGGGACCCGAACGATGATAAGAATGTCATCGTGGAGATCCGGGCCGGGGTAGGCGGCGAGGAGGCGGCCCTCTTTGCCCACTCTCTTTATCGCATGTACTCCATGTACGCCGAGTCCCGTCACTGGCATGTGGAGGTGGACTCGGTAAACGAGACCGAGCTGGGCGGCGTGAAGGAGATCTGCTTCACCATCGACGGGGACGGGGCGTACAGCCGCCTGAAGTTTGAAAGCGGCGTCCACCGGGTCCAGCGGGTACCCGAGACCGAGTCGGGGGGCCGCATCCACACCTCCACCGCTACGGTGGCGGTGCTGCCCGAGGTGGATGAGGTGGATTTTGAACTCAACCCCGCCGACATCGAGATGCAGGTCTTCCGGTCCTCAGGCGCCGGCGGCCAGCACGTAAATAAGACCTCCTCCGCCGTGCGGCTCATCCATAAGCCCACCGGCACGGTAGTGGAGTGCCAGCAGGAGCGCAGTCAGTTCCAGAACCGGGACAAGGCCATGCAGCTGCTGCGGTCCCGTCTCTACGAGGAGAAGGTCCGGGAGCAGGAGGAATCGGTGACGGCGGAGCGCCGGAGCCAGGTGGGCACCGGCATGCGCAACGAGCGTATCCGCACCTACAACTTTCCGCAGGGCCGGGTCACCGACCACCGCATCGGCCTGACCCTCTACCAGATCGACGCCATCATGGATGGGGACCTGGACGAGGTCATCGACGGTCTCGTTACCGCCGACCAGGCCGAGCGCATGAAAGCCAGTCAAGAGGAATAAAAGGAGATCGAAGACCATGGAAATGCTGATCCATTTCAACGCCCTGCCCCAGGGCCTGACCCTGGACGCTGTGAAGTCCGACCTGGCCCTCCTGTTGGAGGACGACGGCTGGCTCACCGGCTCCGGCGAGCATCATATCGAGCTGGAGCTGGAGGATGAGAAGGCCAACCCCAAATACGGCATCCTCACGGTAAAGGGTTATCTGCAAAAGGCCAAATTTGCCCCGGACACCACCATTGAGCTGGCGGGGGTACCGGTGGGCATCTACGAGTGACGGAGGGAACGCATCATGAAGACGGCCATTTCCATCGTGAATATCGTGTTCGGCGCGGTCCTCATCGCCGCCGGTGTGGTGAGTCTGGTGCTCACCTGCCGGGAGAGAGGCCGGGAGCTGTGGCGCTGAACGGAAGAGATCGAGGCGAAGAAGCATGAAGACAGAGAAACTGACCGCTGCTGATGTGGAACAGGCCGCGGCCATCCTGGCTCGGGGCGGACTGCTGGGCATCCCAACCGAGACGGTGTACGGCCTGGGGGCCAACGGCCTGGACCCCGAGGCGGTGGCGCATATTTTTGAGGCCAAGGGCCGGCCCCAGGACAATCCCCTCATCCTCCATGTCCCGTCGGCGGAGTGGCTGGAGCGGTACTGTCAGCACATTCCCAACGCCGCCTATACCCTGGCGGAGCGGTTCTGGCCGGGCCCCCTTACCATGATCTTGGAGCGCAAACCGGTGGTGCCCGACGTAGTCACCGCCGGGCTGGACACCGTGGGCATGCGCTGCCCCGCCCACCCGGTGTGCCGGGCCATCATCGCCGCCGCCGGTGTGCCGGTGGCGGCCCCGTCGGGGAACACCTCCGGCCGCCCCAGCCCCACCAACATGGCCGACATGCTGGAGGACATGGAGGGGAAGATCGACGGCATTGTGGACGGCGGCCCCTGCTCCGTGGGAGTGGAGTCCACCATCATTGACCTCACCGAGCAGCCCCCCCGGCTGCTGCGGCCCGGCGGCGTTACCCTGGAAGAGCTCCGGGACGCTCTTGGGGAGGTGGCTGTGGATCCGGCGGTCACCCGCCTTATGGGGGCTGGGGAGCATCCCAGAGCCCCCGGTATGAAGTACCGCCACTACGCCCCAAAGGCCCCTGTCACCGTGGTGAAGGGCGATGCGGCAGCCACTGCCGCCTACATCCAGGCCCACCTGGGGGAGGGCGAGGGCGTGGTCTGCTTCGACGAGTACGCCGACCTGTATGCCGGTCACACTGTGGAAAAGCTGGGGCCGACGGCGGATAAGGCCGCCCAGGCCCGCAATGTCTTTGACGCCCTCCGGGCCTTCGATGATACCAATGTCACCGCCATCTGGTCCCAGTGCCCTGATGAGGGGGGCATCGGCCTGGCCATCTCCAACCGCCTCAACAAGGCGGCGGGTTTCCACATCATCGACCTGACCTGAAGCCGTAGACGAAGCGGCGAAAATGGTGTATGATACCGGAGGGAGGAGGGAGCGCCATGCAGATGCTCCTGGTGCTTTTGATCCTGATTGTCCTGGCCATTCTGGTGGTTCTGGATGTCCGGCAGAAGCTGGACCTGGGTCATCCGGTGTTTGTGCTGCTGACGGCACTGGGGTACTTTTGCTCCGTGGTATGGACGGCGGCGCTGGCGCTGCTGGCCCTCATTGAGACCCTGGACGGCGGTTCCCTGCTGGTGTGGGTACAGGTGGCCCTGTCCACCTTACCCGGTACCCTGTTTGGACTTTATGTCCTCCTGCGAGCCAACCTCACTCCCATGCACCGGAAGAAGGACACACCGGCCCGGCGGGCAGTCCGTCTGCTGGATGACGGTCTCATCATCGGCCTGCCCCTCCAGATCGTGGTGGTGGGCGGCTATGTGCTGGCCGCAGTGGGACTCCACAGCATGTTCCAGGGCCCCCTGTGGATGCTGCCTTTTTATCCCCTGGTGCTGGCGGTCCTGTGGCCAATGCTGCACCTGGTGTTCCATGTGGCCATCGTGGCCATCGTTTTGGACCCGCTCATCCTGCTGGCCGCCATCCTCATCGGCCTGCTGTGGGCCGTTCAGGTCATTTTCCTGGTCCACGGCTCAATCCGGGGCTGTCTGACCGCGAAAAAAAGCGCCGGGTCCTTGGCGGCCCACACTTTGCTGAGTTTTGTTCCGGTGGTCAACCTGGTGCTGGCCATTCGGCTGCGCTGTACATTGAGAAAAGCGGATGTGTCCGCAGAGGAGGTCCGGATATGAAGATCATCGGTATCACCGGCCCCACCGGGGCGGGCAAGACCACGGCACTAAAGGCACTTACGTCTCTGGGTGCCTGTATCATTGACGCCGACGCGGTGTACCACCGCCTGCTGGAGGAGAGCGCCCCCTTGCGGGAGGCCCTCATCGATCGCTTTGGAGATATCTACGATCAATCGGGCAAGATAGACCGGAAGAAGCTTGGCAATGTGGTTTTTACGGACCCTGCCGCCCTGTCCGAGCTCAACGTCATCACCCACCGGTTCGTAGGGGAGGCCATTGACCATCTCTTGACGGGGGCGGGGGAGTCCGGCTGCCCCGCGGCCGCCATCGACGCCATCGCCCTCGTTGAAAGCGGATTGGGTGAGCGGTGTGACGCTGTGGTGGGAGTCATCGCCCCGGCGGAGGTACGCATCCGGCGCATTATGGCCCGTGAGGGTATTTCCGAGGAGTACGCCCGCAAGCGGGTGAGCGCCCAGAAGGGGGAGGACTTCTTCCGGGCAAACTGCGACTATGTGCTGGAAAACACGGAGGACGACACACCCGAGACCTTCGGGGAACGGGCTTTGGTCCTCTTTACTGAAATCTTAGATCATTGAATAGGAGGTTATTCCCATGGAAGAGAAAAAGAATGCCGGCGATCTGCGCCGGGATGCCATCCTGTACCGGCCCAAGAACGGCTGGGATCGGATCAGCGCCGCCCAGGAGGCGGAGCTGAAGAGCTACTGCGAGGACTATAAGAAGTTTCTGGACAACAGCATGACCGAGCGGGAGGCGGTGGAGAGCGCCATCGCCCTGGCCGAGGCAAAAGGCTTTAAGCCCTTTGTCCGGGGTATGGCTCTGAAGGCCGGCGACAAGGTCTACCGCTCCAACCGGGGCAAGGCCATCATGCTGGCTGTAGTGGGTTCTGAGTCTCTGGACCAGGGCGCTAATATCTGCGCCGCCCACATCGACTCCCCCCGCCTGGACCTGAAGCCCAACCCCCTCTATGAGGACGCTGAGCTGGCCTTCTTCAAGACCCATTACTACGGCGGCATCCGCAAGTATCAGTGGGTGACCATCCCCCTGGAGCTCCACGGTGTGGTGGCTCTGAAGGACGGCTCCACCGTGAAGGTGGTGGTGGGTCCCGCCGCCGGCGACCCCATCTTTACCATTGACGACCTGCTGCCCCACCTGGGCGCCGAGCAGGCCAAGAAGCCCCTGAGCGAGGCCATCCCCGGCGAGAGCCTCAACGTCCTCATCGGCAGCCGTCCCTTCGCCGGTGACGAGGGCTCTGACCGGGTGAAGCTGGCCATCATGGATATCCTGAACCAGAAGTACGGCATCGTGGAGGAGGACTTCATCTCCGCCGAGCTGGAGGTGGTCCCCGCCTTCCGTGCCTCCGATGTTGGCTTCGACCGCTCCCTCATCGGCGCCTACGGACACGATGACCGGGTGTGCGGCTACGCTGCCCTGGCCGGCCTGCTGGACCTGGAGAAGGTCCCCGCCAAGACCGCCGTGTGCATGCTGGCGGACAAGGAGGAGATCGGCTCTGAGGGTGTTAGCGGCATGCAGTCTGCCGCCTTTGATACCTTCATGTCCGACCTGTGCGACACCCAGGATGTGAAGCTGAAGGCCTGCTATGAGAAGTCCTTCTGCCTCTCCGCCGACGTGACCGCCGCTTTTGACCCCAACTTCCCCGAGGTCTATGAGAAGCGCAACAGCGCCAAGGCCAACTACGGCATCGGCCTGGCCAAGTATACCGGTGCCCGTGGCAAGTCCGGTTCCTCCGATGCCTCTGCCGAGGTGGTGGCCAAGATCCGGGCCGTGCTGGACAGCGCCGATGTGGTGTGGCAGATGGCCGAGCTGGGCAAGGTGGACGCCGGCGGCGGCGGCACCGTGGCCTGCTATATGGCCAACCGGGACATTGATACCCTGGATGCCGGCGTGCCTGTGCTGAGCATGCACGCTCCCTTCGAGACCGTTTCCAAGCTGGACTGCTATATGACCTACGCGGCCATGAAGGCGGTCTACCTGTCCAAGTAAGATTTTTAAAAGAAAAGCGCCCCGTTTCCCGCTATTGCGGGAAACGGGGCGCTTTTTGTTCAGCGGAGATAGAGAGCGGCGAACCGCTCCAGGATCACGGCCAATTCCGCGCGTGTAGCTGTTCCGCCGGGGACCAGAGTGGTCTGGGTTCGGCCGGTGAGCAAGCCGGTATCCACCGCCCAGGCCATGGCGGTCCTGGCGTAGGAGCTGATCTGGGCGGCGTCGGTGTAGCCGGAAAGACTGGCCCTGCCGGAAGTGTCGTAGTTCTGATATTGAGCGTACCGGTAGAGCAGAGCGGCCAGCTGCTCCCGGGTGACCGGGTCCTCCGGCCCAAAACGGCCGTCGTCATAGCCCAGGACGATCCCTTCCTCCGCTGCCCAGGCCACTGCCTGGGTGTACCAGGTGCCTGCCTCCACGTCGGGAAAGGAGGGGGCTTCGGCCTCGGGGGTGCCTGCCAGACGGTGGAGGATGGTGGCTACCATGCTCCGGCTGATGGGCAGATCGGGGGAGAAGAGGTTGGAAGCGGTGCCGGTCATCCAGCCCTGTTCGTGGACATAGGCCACAGCTGCGGCATACCAGGCGCCGG
Source organism: Intestinimonas timonensis (assembly GCF_900626145.1). Taxonomy (GTDB): domain Bacteria; phylum Bacillota; class Clostridia; order Oscillospirales; family Oscillospiraceae; genus Intestinimonas; species Intestinimonas aquisgranensis. The sequence goes on from NZ_LR130817.1 coordinate 658,162, forward strand.
AGGAGACGTCGGCAAAGGGACTGTCGTCCAGCTGGGAGACGGCGCTTTCGATAAGGACGGCGCCCCTGTCCTGGGAGAGCTCCCAGAAGCCGATACCCTGGAGGTCCAGTTCACGAGCCAGGGCGGCTTTTTCGGCCATGGACTCCGGGTCGTCATAGGAGAGAAAGCTGCCCTTGCCGTAGAGGTAGGGGACCCGGGCCTCGGCGTGCCGGAGCTGCCGGTAGGACGGGTCGGAGAGGTAGGTGGCTACCAGCGTGTCATAGGGAATGGAGCGGGCGGTGGTAAAGGTGCTGTAAAGCCCGTTTTGACTGCCGCTCACGCCGTCATAGCGGTAGCCGTAAAGAGGCATGCCCAGTACCAGCTTGTCGGCAGGGACGCCGCTTTCCAGATAGGCCTCCACGCTGCTCTGGTGGTGGGGGGCTGAGCCGGAAGGCGTATAGAGGGGGGCGTTGAAGTCGGCGTACTTGTCCCAGGGGCCGTGGATATCATAGGCCATGAGGAAGATGTGGTCCACGATCTCGGCCACAGCCGTTGGCTGGATATTGCTGAGATACCATTCTCCAGCGGCGCCGGCGATGGTGAGCTGATACGCTTTTCTGTCCCGTTTGCCCTGACGGTCCAGTTCCTGACGGATGGCCCGGAGGAGCAGGGTGAAGTTCTGTTTGTCCTGGGGGCGGTGGTTGGTGCCGGCGGTGCCGCCGGAGACAGGGTACTCCCAGTCCAGATCGATGCCGTCCAGATCATAGTGGGAGAGAAGCTCCACGCAGCTCTGGGCAAAGTCGGCCCGCCCGGCGGCGGTGGAGGCCACGTCGGAGAAATGGGCGGAGTAGTCCCACCCACCAACCGACAGGATGAGCTTCAGATGTGGATATTCCTCCCGAAGTGCCCGGAGATCGGCAAAGTTTTTCTCGTCCTGTGTGGGATTGTCTAGCGCCAGAGTACCGGCATCCGGGTCGATCATGGCAAAGGCATAGTTGATATGGGTCAGCTGCTGGGCCGGGATGTCGGATGCCTGGTATCCCTGGTAGGATGACCAGCCGGCGTAGTAGCCCACCACGGTGCTCTGGGGATAGGTGTATGTATCGATGTCGGCCCCTGCGCCAGAGGGGGCTGCACTCACCGGCGGGCGCAGCAGCAGAAGCGCGGCACAAAGAAGAAAGGTGCGCCGCAGAAAAGGTTTTGGAAAAGACATAAAGCGCTCCTTTTTAGCGGATATATGTACATATTGTATCTAAAATAGAGCGTGTAGACAAGAAAAGGATCTTGCCAGATGTTCCGGTATCTGGATATCAAAAAAACACGCCGCCTGACCCATATGGGTCAGGCGGCGTGCACTATGGTCTCTTAGCGGACGCAGGAGGCATCAGAAAGGCACTCCACGGCGTTGTAGCCGGCGTCAAAGGCCTTGGCATTGGACTCGTTGAACTTAGACTTGCCCTTTTTCTCGAACATGTGGTTCATGGCGGCGATGGCGGCATCCTTTGTGAAGTCGCCCATGAGCTTGACAACAGCGCCGGTCATGACCACGTTGGCGCCCTTGGGGTTACCAAGGGAGGTGGCGATCTCCGTGCAGTTGACGTGGACGTAGGTCACATCCTGTCTGGCGTCGTCAGGAATGGTGACGGTATCGCCCACCAGCACGGTGCCGCCGGGCGCCACGATGGGGAGGAACATGTGGAGGGAGGGCTCATTCATGGCCAGCAGCAGGTCGGGCTGCTCCTGGGAGGGATTGTAGATGTAGTTTTCTGCGCAGTACTTCACCGTACAGTTGGCAGTGCCGCCGCGCATGGCGGAGCCGTAGGAGGGGACCCAAGTGACGTTCAGGCCCTCGGTAGCGGCGATATCGGAAATGATGAGACCCACAGTCAGGACACCCTGTCCGCCGGAGCCAGCAAATACGATCTCTCTCACTTCTGCTCCTCTCCTCTCTTCTTGAACTCACCGATGGGGTAATAGGCGATCAGTTCCTTTTCAATGCGCTCCATAGCCTTGACCGGGGTGAGACCCCAGTTGATGGGGCAGGGAGAGAGGACCTCCACGATGGAGTAGCCCTCGTGATTGAGCTGAGCCTGGAGGGCATTTTTGATGTACCCCTTGAGCTTGTTGATGTTGGCGGGGTTGGTGACGGTGCCGCGGGCGGCATAGGCGGCTCCGGGGAACTCCCGGGCCACGATCTCCGGGAAGCGGATGGGGTAACCGGTAACGGAGCAGTCACGGCCATAGATGGAGGTGGAGGTCTTCTGGCCCTCCATGGTGGTCAGGGACATCTGGCCGCCGGTCATACCAAAGTTGGTATTGTTGATGACGATGACGGTGATGTTCTCATTGCGGTAGGCAGCGTTGAAGGTCTCAGCGATGCCGATGTTGTAGGCGTCGCCGTCGCCCTGATAGGAAACCACCAGGGTGTCGGGGCTCACACGCTTCATGCCGGTGGCCACTGCGCCGGCGCGGCCGTGGCAGCAGTGGAGACGGTCACACTCCAGACCGGCGCCCAGGTTGGAGGAGCAGCCCACGCCGATGGGGAAGATGATGTTGTCCAGCTGGTCCAGCTCTTCCAGAGCCTCCATGATCAGACGGCTGACAATGCCATGTCCACAGCCGGGACAAAAGTCCATGGGTTTGTCCACAAGGGCAGGGACCTTTCTTTCACGGGTAGCGGCCATATCAATAGACCTCCTTTACTTCGCCGTTCTTGATCCGGTGATAATCGGCCTTGATGCTGCGGATGGGGGGCGTGTTATACACGTATGTAAGGGCGTAGGCGGGAATGTTGCGGTCCTTGTGGGTCTTTTTGATGTAGAGGGCGGCGTCGTCCACCAGTTGGCCGGTGGCATTTTCCTCCACAGTGATGACGCCCTTGCAGGCGGGGTTGATCTTGGCAAAGGCCTTTTCCGGGAAGGGCCAGGCGGTGATGGGACGGATGAGGCCAACCTTCTCGCCTTCGGCCCGCAGCTCACGGATGGCGCCCAGAGTGGCCCGGCCAGGAACACCGTAGGCCACGAAGACGTAATCGGCATCCTCGACGCCTTCGTCGAACCAACGCTGCTCGTTCTCCTTAATGGCGGCATACTTCTCACGCAGCTCCACGGCCTCCTTGCGGGAGTCACGCTCAAAGATGCCGATCTTCTTGTAGTCGTACTTGCCGGTGAGGGCCCAGGGGGTCCGCTTGGTCTCCACGAAATCGGGGAGGGTGACCGGCTCCATCATCTGGCCCAGCGTGCCCTCGCCCATCATGACCACGACGATGCGGTACTTCTCGGAGAGCTCATAGGCAGGCTCCATGAGGTCCACGAACTCCTGCACGGAGGAGGGGCAGAGGACGATGCAGCGGTAGTCGCCCTGGCCGCCGCCGCGGGTCTCACGGTTGTAGTCGCACTGGGCGGTAAAGAGGGTGCCCAGACCGTTGCCGTAGCGGACCTGGGTGATGACCACAGCGGGGAGACCCTCGTCACACAGGGTGGAGATGCCCTCCTGCTTGAGGGAGATACCCGGGCCAGAGGAGGCGGTGAGGGCCCGCACGCCGCAGGCGGAGGCGCCGATGACCATGTTGATGCCGGCCAGCTCGCTCTCAGCCTGGACGAAGGAACCGCCGACCTCGGCCATGCGCCAGGACAGATATTCCATGATCTCGCTGGAAGGGGTGATGGGATAGCCAGCGTAGAAGCGCGCGCCCGCCCGGACGGCGGCCTCTGCGATGGCCTCGTTGCCTTTCATCATTTCAGCCATGTCGTATATACTCCTTTCCGCTCACTCAGCCCAGGACGTGGAACACGCCGTCGGGACACACGGTGTAACAGATGCCGCAGCCGATGCAGGCTTCGTCGTCAATCTGCACAGGGTAATACCCGGCATCGTTGAGCTCAGTCGACTTGCTGATGCACTTTTTTGGACAGTTGTGGATGCAAAGGCCGCATTCCTTGCACCGCGCCCGGTTGATTTCGACCTTCATCTGGGTCCCTCCATTCACATTTTGTTCCGTAGAATAGAACCTTGTTCCGATATTTAGAGCATACACCCGCCGCATGCCCATGTCAATACCTCCCGGAAGGAAAATTTAGCAGATGTCAAAATTGTTTCGATGTGTGGAACAGCTTGACACCGATTTGGAAGTGTAGTTTAATTATGGTTGAAAATTGTGCGCGTTTAGGGAGGAATGTCGTGTGTCTGACATTATTCAGTCGGTAGATCGGGCTCTGGAGGTCATGATTTATCTGTACCATGAGGGGAAGGAGACCAGCATCACCAAGATCGCGGCGGACCTGGGGGTCTACAAGAGTACAGTCTATCGTACACTGGTCACACTGGAGAACCGGGGCTTCGTCCGCAAAAACCCGGAGACGGAGAGATACTGGTTGGGGAACCGTTTGTTTGTCCTGGGGAAGGGCGTAGAAAACCGGATGGGACTGCCGGAGATCGTACGGCCTTATGCAAAAAAGCTTTATGACGCCTATTGCGAGGTAGTCAACGTCTCCATTCTGGAACGGAATCCGGATGACGTCTACCGCAGCGTCATCATTCTGAAGGAGGAGAGTGACCGGCAGGTCCTCACCGTCAACCCGCCGGTGGGCTCCAGCAGCGAGTGCTACTGTTCTTCGGTGGGCAAATGCCTGTTGGCATACGGCGCCGACATTGACCTTGGTGTCTATGAGACCCACCCGATGCGTCCTCACACCGATCATACCATCACCACAGTGGCGGCACTGCGGTCGGAGCTGGCAAAGGTTCGGGATCGTGGCTACGCCATGGACCACGAGGAGCTGGAATATGGTCTGACGTGTATTGGTGCGCCTATCTTGAACCAAAAGGGGGAGGCAGTGGCAGCCATCAGTCTTTCCGGTCCCACCAGCCGCATGCTCTCCGGCGATATTGAGGAGAGAGTCGAAGCGGTCAAGCGAATTGCACGGGAAATTTCCAGTAACTTTTGACACCCAATTATTGTTCCGCCACATGGGACACATGTTATGAACGTATAAAAAATCGTTGTGATTTTGTACAAAAAGCATGCTTGACTTTTCCAGGGAATGGGGGTATGCTCAACAGCGTAATGGGAAGAAGCGCCGCGCGTTTCTTTCTTTCCGACAATATCAGAACGTTGTTCTATTAAACGGAACAACAAAGAAAGGCGAGGGACGGAATATGAAGATCCTGGTCATCAATCCGGGCGGCACTTCCACGAAGATCGCGGTTTTTGAGGACGACAAACAGCTCTTCAAGGCCAATATCACCCATACGGCAGAGGACCTGAAGCCCTTTCACAAGGTATTCGATCAATTCAGCTATCGGAAGGAGCTGATCCTGCGGGCGGTCACAGAGCAGGGCATCGAGCTGAAGGAACTCTCAGCCGTAGCTGGCCGGGGCGGCCTGATGGAACCCATTCCGGGCGGCACTTACGCGGTCAATGACCGTATGGTGGAGGATATGCGCAACGCGGTACATGGAGAACATCCCTCCAATCTGGGCTCTGTGCTGGCCAATGAGATTGGCGATGAGCTGGGGATTCCTTCTTTCGTGGTAGACCCCGTCTCTGTGGATGAACTCATGCCCATAGCCAGGATTTCCGGTATCTCTGATCTGGAGCGGCCAAGCTGGTTCCACGCCCTCAACCACAAGGCGGTGGCCCGGTGGGCGGCCGAGCGGATGGGGAAGCCCTATGAGGAGTGCGACCTCATCGTGGCCCATCTGGGCTCCGGCAACTCCATCGTGGCCCACAAGCATGGCCAGATGATCGATGGCAGCGGTGGCCGGACCAATGGTCCCTTCTCTCCCGAGAGAAGCGGCGGCCTCCCCACCTATCCTCTAGTAGAACTATGTTATTCTGGGAAATACACCCATGAGGAGATGGTGGCAAAGCTCAGCTCGGTGGGCGGCATGTACGATTATCTGGGCACCAAGGACGCCCAGGAGGTGGAGCGCCGCATGGCCGAAGGCGATGAGAAGGCCAAGCTGGTCTATGAGGCCTATGTCTATGCCATTGCCAAGGAGATCTGCTCTTACGCCGCCGCCTTCGAGGGAAAAGTGGACCGTATTGTGCTCACCGGCGGCATTGCCCACTCCGATTATGTGGTCCGCGAGGTGGGACGTATGACTGCCTTCCTGGCCCCCATGGAAGTGGTGGCTGGCGAGTTTGAGATGGAGGCGCTGGCTCTGGGAGCTCTGCGGGTGCTCCGCGGAGAGGAGACAGCAAAGGTCTATCAATGAGCGCATAGCTCCCAACCGTCGTCTGCCTCCTGTGAGGAAGCAGGTGGGAAAGGAAGGATAACATGGAGAAAGAGGGCGGCCATCTTGTCTCAACCCGAATGTAGTACCAAGCGCGAACCGAGCGTAGGAATGTCCCTTGCGGTGTTCCTGATCGCCATGGGTATCATGCTCTTCGGACTGGTGATCTTTGAACTGGACATTCATATCGTTATGCTGGTGGCCTTGGCCTTTGCCTGCATCGTCTCGGTTCCGCTTGGATACAGCTTTGATGATCTGCTGGATTGCATGAAGAAAACACTGGGCCAGTCCATGTCAGCCATGGTCATCTTCATCTTTATTGGCCTCATCATTGCGGCCTGGATCTTCTCCGGAACGGTGCCGGCGCTGATCTATTACGGGCTGCATTACATCACGCCCAAGATGTTTCTCCCTGTGGGCCTCCTGCTGTGCAGCCTGACCTCCATGTCCATCGGTACCTCCTGGGGGACAGTGGGGACCATGGGATTGGCTATGATGGGAATCGGAGCCGGAATGGGGATTCCGGCCGGACTGACCGCCGGTATGATTCTGTGCGGCGCCTCCTTCGGCGATAAGATGTCCCCAATCTCTGATACGACCAACCTGGCGCCGGCAGCGGCGGGGACGACCCTGCAGCGACATATCAGCAGCATGTGGATGACCACTCTGCCGGCCTATATTATTGTCTTCGTGATCTTTACCATCGTTGGCTTTTTCTATCAGGATGGGCAGATAGATTACGGCACCATCAATACTTTTATCGACACGATTGGAACAACGTTCCATATTTCCCCCATTCTTCTGCTGCCCGTCGTGGTCCTGCTGGTGCTCAACATCCGGCAGTTCCCCGCCATACCGGGTATGGCCATTGGCACGCTGCTGGCGGTCATTCTGGCTGTGGTGGTGCAGGGGGTCAGCGTCCGGGATGTCATTTCCGGCCTGAACTACGGTTACACCGCCTCCACCGGAGTGGAGATGGTGGACACCCTGCTCCAGCGGGGCGGAATCCAGAGCATGATGTATACCTTTTCGCTGGCCTGCATCGCCATCTCCTTCGGCGGTGTCATGGAGCGGGTAGGATATTTGCACAAAGTCGTAGGGCTGGTGGTCTCCAAAGTCAAGTCAGACAAGATGATGGTGCCGCTGGTCATTGGGTCGGCCACCGTAGGCACCATGGTCATGGGCGAGGTTTACCTCACATTGGTGCTCAACGGCAACCTGTTCCGGGAGACCTTTAAGGAGCGTGGACTGCGCCCTGAGATGCTCTCCCGTCTGCTGGAGGAGGGTGGCACCTTGACCCAGGTCTTTGTCCCCTGGTCCACCACAAGCATGTTTATCATGGCAACCCTGGGCGTGTCCACCGCTGAGTACTGGAAATTCGCCCTGTTGCACTATATCAATCCGTTGCTTTCGATTTTACTTTGTTTCGTTGGATATGGCGTACTGTATGTAAATAAACCTTGCCGCTGGGACAAGAGGTGCGGCCCTGTTGTGGAGGAGTCATGATATGCTGAAAAATTTTGATGAGGTCCTTGAGAAAGTGCGTTCCATTGAGCCCTTTACCGTCAGTGTAGCCGCAGCTGCCGACAAGGAGCTGCTCCAGGCGGTCAAAACGGCCTCGGATCTGGGATTTGTGCGCCCGGTGCTGGTAGGAAACCCCAAGGCGGTAGGCAGCATCTGTGAAGAGATCGGCCTCAAGCCCTTGGATATTCTGGCAGCCGACGGGGAAGAAGAGGCGGTTGCCACCGCTGTCAAGGCTGTGCGCGAGGGTGGGGCTCAGGTTCTGATGAAGGGACTGGTGAACACCAGCATCTACATGAGGGGGATTCTCAATAAGGAGCACGGCCTGCGTACGGGACGGCTGCTTTCCATGATGGCCGTATACGAGGCGCCCGGCTACCACAAGCTGGTCTACTGCAGCGACAGCGGCATCAACGTGGCACCTAATCTGGAGCAGAAAAAGGATATTTTGAAAAATATTCTTCTGGCCACCAAGTCCATCGGACTGGAGACCCCTAAGGTGGCCGCATTGACCGCCAATGAGATGGTGGACCCGAAGATTCAGTCCACGGTGGATGCCGCCGGACTGGTGGAGTATGTGGCCAGCGGCGCCCTGGGGCCGGATCTGCCCTGCATCATCGAGGGGCCCATTGCCTTTGACGTGGCCTTCGATCCCCACGCCGCGGCCCATAAGAAGATCGACAGCAAGATCACCGGTGAGACCGATATCGTGATCTTCCCCAACATGGAGGCGGGGAATATCATGGGCAAATCCTGGATTCATCTGTGCAAGTGCCGCTGGGCGGGCATCGTGCTGGGCGCCACCCACCCGGTGATCCTGGGGTCCAGAGCGGATACGCCGGAGATCAAGCTCAATTCTATCGCGCTGGCCTGCCTGGCCGCACGGAGCTGAGAGACTAATCCGCGATCGAGGCAGGAAAGGGGGAGGATGTGAGCAGCGAGATGTTGATTCAGTTTCCAAAGCTGGAGCTCCAACTTGAGGAAGTGGACCGGATTTCCATCCCACCCATGTACCGGATCATGCAGAAGTATGATGACCAGCAGATTCTGGATGCCTCAGGGCATCTGCGCAGGAAGCTGGAAGCTTCGGTCCCTCACCGGGAGCGGCTGCGCGGCAAGCGGCTGGCACTGACGGTGGGCAGCCGGGGCATTCCTGACCTTGACAAGCTGGTCCGTACCATCTGTGATACCTGCAAGGCGTGGGGGGCGGAGCCCTTTATCGTCCCCGCCATGGGGAGCCACGGCGGTTCTACGGCGGAGGGTCAGCGAAAGATCCTGGAGGAGTATGGGATTACCGCAGAGACCATGGGGGTACCGGTGTGTTCAAGCATGGCGACGGTGCGGTATGGAACGCTGGAAGACGGAACGCCTCTCTACTGCGACAAGAACGCCTGGGAGGCGGACGGGGTAATCCTGTTCAACAAAGTCAAGCCTCACACTGATTTTCGCGGAAAACATGAGAGCGGACTGGGTAAGATGGTGGCCATCGGTCTGGCCAAGGAAAAGGGCGCGTCCATGTTTCACACCAAGCCTTTAAATCGTTTCCCGGAGTACATACCAAAGGTGACGGAGCTTTTTATGGCGACTGGGAAGGTGGCTTTCGGTGTGGGCGTAGTCCAGAATGCCTACGACCGGATCTGCCGGATCGAGGCCTGTGGGAGCGATGACATTTTGGAGATGGATGCGCGGCTGCAGGCCTTCGCCAAGACACAGCTGCCCCGGTTCAAATTTGATCGCTGTGATGTGCTGGTCGTAGATGAGATCGGAAAGGACATCAGCGGCAGCGGCATGGACCCCAACATCACGGGGCGGAACGATTCGGGAGATTTCCCTGGAGTCCTGGATCTGCAGAGGCTGGTAGTGCTCGGTATCACAGAAGCGTCCTGTCACAATGGCTGCGGCATCAATTTATGTGACTTGACGGTTCGGAGGTGCCTCAATGAGATCGATTGGCACGCCACCTGGCTCAACAATGTGGCTGCATCCATGCTCAGCAGAGGACAAATCCCCATCTATTGTAGAGACGGATCGGGATGCTGTACGCACCGCCATACGCACCTGTGTGGGGATAGACTTCCATCATCCCAGAGTAGCCCGCATCAAAAACACACTGCATATGTCTGAGATTCTGGTTTCAGCTGACCTGTATCAGGACATCAAAGACAGAGAGGACGTCGTTTTGGTCTCCGGTCCGGAGGAGATGGCTTTCGACGCCAATGGCTTCTTACGCAAAGATATCTGGGGTCAGGAGGTAGCTGACCCATAAAATCAGGACATCTGTCCAGAGAGTGAGGAGTTTTTAATGAGTCACGCCGAAAAACAAAGCGCCAAACTGAGTGTACGCCAACTAACCATTATCTTCTTCCTTGGCCTGGGCTATACCATCGTCTACGCAACCCCCTTTATCCAGTACGTGTTCTATGATTCACTGGTCGCTACATTGGGCTGTACCCAGCAGCAGCTGGGATACCTCATCACCATCTTCGGTATCGGCAACCTGTTGGCACCGTTTGGTGGTATGCTCAGCGATAAATTCAACACAAAGAAGATCTACCTGCTGTCAGTAGGTATCATCTGTGTGCTGAACGTCCTGTTTATACTCAATATGACGTACAGCTTTGCCCTCATCATCTGGGCCGGCTTTGCCTTCTTTGCTCTGTTCCTCTATTTCCCCGCTCATACCAAGCTGGTTCGTCTGGTGGGCAGCGAGAATCAGCAGGGCACCATCTTCGGCTTTACCGAGTCCTTCTGCGGTATTACCAACGTTATCGTGAACTTCATTGCCCTTTTCCTGTTTGCGAAGTTCGCCAACGATACCTTCGGCACCAACGGCCTCAAGGCCGCCATCATCGGCTACGCTGTACTGGGTGCGCTCTCCCTGATCATCCTGGCCATTCTGGTCCCCGATCCCGGCAAGCCTACCCCTGAAAGCGGCGGCGAGAGCAACATCAACTCCAAGATGACCATTGAGGATTGGGTGAGCATCGTACTCAACCCCAGAACTTGGATGTCTGGTATCGCCGTCTTCACCACCTACACCATGTACTGCACCCTCTCCTACTACACCCCCTATTTCAGTAATGTTCTGGGTGTCTCTCTGGCCGGAACCGGCGCCATCGCCATCATCCGGCAGTACGGTACCCGCTTCATCGGCGCTCCTGTGGGCGGCTGGCTGGGCGATAAGATCCACTCGGTTTCCAAGGTAGTTGGTGTCTCCCTGGCGGCGGCTGTGGTGATTGTGCTTGTCTTCATGCTCGTGCCTGTTGGTACCAGCGCGGCGGTGCTCACGGCGCTCACACTGTGTGCCGGCGTGCTCACCTATATGGCCCGCGGCTGTATGTTCGCCGTTCCCTCGGAGCTGAAGATCCCCAGAAAGTATGCCGGTACCACCTCCGGTGTGGTGTGTGCCATCGGCTACTGCCCCGACCTCTTTATCTTCGTCCTCTTCGGTTACTGGCTGGATAAGTACGGCAATGCCGGCTATCAGAACATCTTCATCTATGCGGCTGTCATCATGGCCATCGGCGTGGTGAACGCCATTATCACGCAGATCTATAAGAAAAAGGTCCTCGGGAAAGAATCCGCTCAGGACGCGGCTTGACCGCACCACACAGAAAGGGGTAAAACAGCAATGAAACAAGAATTTATCGACGCGCTCATCGGTATCTGCGGCAAGGATTACGTCTACTATTCCAAGGAGGATGTGTCCGGCTATCTCTATGACGAGACGGAGGAGTTTGTCCGTCCCAAGGCCTGTGAGGATTGCCTGGTGGTCCGCCCCGGCACTTACGAGGAGGTCTCCAAGATCCTCCAGTGGGCCAATGAGACCAAGACCCCCATCATCCCCCGTGGCGGCGGCACCGGCGCCTGCGGCGCGGCCATTCCCACCATTCCCTCCGTTATCATGTCCATGGAGCGTTTCAAGGACATCGTGGAGGTGGATGAGACCAACATGATGATCACCTGCCAGACCGGTGTTACCCTGGCCAAGCTGAATGAGTACCTCAATGAGAATATCCACGCTCTGTACTTCCCCTGCCACCCCGGTGACGAGGGTGCCCAGGTGGGCGGCATGTGCATCGAGAACGCCGGCGGTGTCCGGGCTGTAAAGCACGGCATCATGCGCAGCTACGTCAAGGGCATGAAGGTCTGCCTGCCCAACGGCGAGATCGTCCAGTTCGGCGGCAAGCTGGTGAAGAACAACATGGGCTATGACCTGATGCACCTGCTGGTTGGCTCTGAGGGCACCCTGGCCGTGGTGCTGGAGGCCACCCTGAAGCTCTATCCCCGCCTGGATTACACCGGCGCCCTGGTGTGCTCCTTTAAGGACACCGAGTCCGCCGTCAAGTCGGTGGGCGAGGTCCAGAAGGCGGGCATCATCCCCCTGGCCGTGGAGTATATGGACCGCGATATTGCCCTGGAGACCGCCAAGCGCATCAATAAGACCTGGCCCATGAATGACGAGGGCTGCGTGGACCTTATCTACATGGTGGAGGAAGCCACTGAGGACGCCCTCTATACGACTGCCGGCACCATTGCCGAGATCTGTGAGAACAACGGCGCTGTGGGCTCCGTCATTGCGGAAAACGAGAAGGAGCAGCGCAACATCCTGGAGATCCGCTCCGACATCTATGAGGTGTTCAAGCCTGAGTTCGTGGACTCCCTGGACACCGCTGTCCCTGTGGCCCATATCGGCGATCTGCTCCGGGATATCGAGGCCATTGCCGAGAAGTACGGCACCCGCAGCCCGCGCTTTGGCCACGTGGCCGACGGCAACTTCCACAATTTCATTCTGATGGTGGACGGCAAGGTGCCCGAGTGGGCCGACGATATGCGCCGGGACATCTACAAGGCCGCTCTGAAGTATGGCGGAACCGTTACTGCCGAGCACGGTACCGGTAAGACCCGGAAGCCTTACATGGAGCTGCAGTATACCCCCCATGTGCTGGAGATCATGCGCAACATCAAGCGTGCCTTTGACCCCAACAACATTCTCAACCCCGGCGTCATCGTGGATCTGTAAAAACGGCAATCCATATACTTAACGACTTGACAACGACGGTATAAAAATGTGCCCGACCGCGAAAAGCGGTCGGGCACATTTTGCTGTGAGACATGTTTTGCATGGGAACGTTAAGGGGAGCAAGCGGGCCCCATGTTGGCGGCAAGATCTTCATAGAAGCAAAAACAATCTTTTCCGCTGTGCTTGCTGTGGTAGAGGGCAATATCCGCATGATGAAGGTAGTCCAAGTAACTGGTGCTGTCGTTGTGTACATAGGTAAGGCCAATACTGCTGGTGAGGGAGTTCTCCGGAATGGCGCGCAAATCGTCCAGCAGTTTTTTCAAACGATTTTCTACGATAGGCCTTGGTATGTCGCCCCGGATGTAGACCAGAAACTCATCACCGCCAAGCCGACCCACAGTATCCTCCTGGCGGAACGTGGAGAGCAGGGTTTTGGCCACCAGCTTCAGGGCCTTGTCTCCCTCCAGGTGGCCATGCTGGTCATTGATGCGTTTGAAGTTGTCGATGTCCAGGAGCATCAGGATGCCGCAGGTATCTTTGCAAGAATTGGTCATGCTGCCTGAGACCACCCGCTCGAAGGCGGCCCGATTATAGGTATGGGTCAGCGGGTCCCGGCGGGCGGCCTCTTCCTGAGCCGCCTCACGCTCTATCTCTGAGTTGATGTCTTTGAGGTAGAGCAGGGCGTAGACATTCTTGGTGGTCTCCTCCTGGAAGAGACAGATGTTCAATTCTACCCAGTGCAGGTCGCCGGAGACCGGGCGGCGGTAGCGCAGCCGATCACTGGTCCTGCCCTGAGAGAGACGCTCGGTCCAGGCGGATGCATCCAGGTAGCTATCCAGAATGGAGTATTGCTCTTTGGGAAGGTAGGCCGCGAGCTTGTCCTGAAGCACGCTGATAAAGTGGCGGGAGGTAGTGCGGTAGTCCTGATGGTACGGGCGCCAAACTCCACCCACCGACATGAGCTGACCGCTCTCAAGATCCACCTCGGCATAGGCGATGGTGTCAGACAGTAAGGCCTGATAAAAACGGTGGACGCGCATGAATTCCAGCTCGAGAACACGGGTGGAACCAATGGGCTCTACAATGACGATGATGGTGTCCAGGTCTTTCTGTTCCTTGCTCAGGTGCTGCAGGGTGAGCTTGAACCATTCATAGGTTCCGCTCTTGGAGCGCAGCAGGAGCTCCAGCTGTTTGCGTTTGTCTTTGATGCGGAGACGGAAAAAGGAGGAACGGAATTCATCGGCAAAGTGCGGATGGACGGTGCCGTCCTGAATCCAACATTGCGGGAAGCCGGACTGATGGGTGGAATCCCCCATCATAAGGGAACGTTTGGTCTGGAAAAAGATAGAGTGAGTGGTCTCATTGTACTCAAAAATATCTCTTGCGTAGATTTCCGGAAGAAATTGGGGACGGTCAATATCGCTGATGATGCGGTGGTAACCTTTTAGACAAATCATACCGTCCTCGTCTGGCATACGCAACCCGGTACAGCGGACCAGGACCTCTCCCTTTTGGGGATGCCGCCATGTGTACTCCAGCTGGATGGTATGGTAGGTCTGGATCATACGGTCCACAGATTCATCTACGTAGTGGTAGTAGCCCTCGTTGATCCTGGTGTACCAGAACTGGTAGCACTCTTCCGGGGTAGGGATGTTTTCGACGCCGAGGACCCGGAACATGGTGTCGTTGGCCAGCATCTCACAGTAGCTTCGGTCGGGAGAAATTCGAATGATCCACAGGCCGACGTTAAGGGCATCCATGATATCGTAATTTTGGGAACGAAGCATGGCCTGATAGCGGACTTCGTTGCGATCCCGGCGGATCCGGTCGACCAGGAAATTGGCGAGGACCCGGACTTGGGTGTCATCGTGAATGGCATATCGGGGATTATCCACACCGATAAAGCCAATGGTTTTATCCCCGTCACGCAGCGGAACTGCGATGAGTCGCTGGATATCCTGAAAATGGAGAACTTCCCACTCGTCGGGGCTGGTGTCCTTGATGGTATCCAGATTATAGATGATGACGGACTGCTCCAAATCAAAATGAGCTATCCACCGTTTCAGGACCTTCTCCGGAATACCCTGGAGATGCTCCATTTGCGGGGTGACATGTTCCATACACCATTCAAAGGTGTTGTTCCAGCAGCCTGCTTTCGCCGGACAGGGCTCAAAGAGGTAGGCACGGTCTGCCTGATAGAATTCTCCTACCGCGGCCAATACCTGCTCGACGGCCTCTTTAAAATCGGAAAATTCTGTAAGCGTTTTGGTGTAGCCGACAATTCGCTTCGCAAATTCCAATTGCTCTCGGGTGCTCTGACTCACCACCTCCCGCTTGGTGATGTCAGAGGCGACCTCCAATCGCAGGCGTTTTCCCTTATATGGGATGATTTTATCCTTCAGAAGGAAATGGCGGCCACAGTATTCGTTTTCGTTTTCCCAGATATAGAAGGAATCCTGATTGAGTTTATCGTTGGTGCAGAATGGGCAGGGGGCGTCCAGCCCCTGGAGGGCCTTGTAGCATTTTCTGCCCTGGTAGTGCTGGATACCGAAGAGACGCTGTCCCGCTGGATTTAAATAGTAGAGCTCGTAGGTGTCCATATCGCTGACGTAGAAAATGTCATTTTCTGCGGCGAGGACAAGATTTGAAAACTCCTGTTCAGTTCCATCTATCAAGGGCGGATGATTGAAGGAGGGACGATCTTTCCGATAATTTTGTTCCGCTGCCGTCCTGGTGCTGAAGGCGGTGCTGGTCGGGTCCAGGTAGAGGGCTTCCAACTCGGACACGGTGCAGGGACGGGCAAACAGGAAACCCTGCAGCAGATCCGGATGCAGCTCCTCCAGTGTGTGCAGTTCATCTTCGGTCTCGATACCCTCACAGCACACACGGATCTGGCAGCTGTCGGCCAGTTCCAGCATGTTGCTTAAAAGCCGATAGTTGTAGGCGCTGTGCTGGATGTTGTTGACAAAACAGCGGTCGATCTTGATCTCGTCAATCTCCATTTCCTTGAGGCGGCTGAGGCTGGAATATCCGGTGCCGAAGTCATCCACAGAGATTTCGATGCCGTGATCCTTCCACTGGCGGAAGATGGAGTTGATATGGGGATAGTCCATGAGCTGCATGCTCTCGGTGAGCTCGATGGTCAGAGCATTTCCAGGCAGGCCGCTGCGTTTCAGTACCTGAAGCACGTCAGAGACGATGGAGTTCTCCAGCAGCTGTGTATAGGACATATTTATACTGATATGGAAGTCTGGAATCTTTTTACGCCAGTGCCTGCACTGCGTCAACGCAGTTTCCAGTACCCACAGCCCGATGGGGCAGATGAGCTTGGTCTGCTCCAGAATGGGGACAAATTCTGTGGGAGACACGGGACCACGCCGGGGGGAGGTATATCGCAGCAGGCATTCCGCACCATAGAGCGAATAAAAGAGGGAGCGGACCTGCGGCTGATAAACGAGGGAAAACCCGGAAAAACCGGACTGAATACTCCACTCCAGGTCCTCTTTCAGCTCCAGAGTGACGATCTGACGTTCGTAGTCCTCAGCGGAGAAAAACCAAAGCCTGTTTTTTCCATGAACCTTTGCGTAGTCCAGAGCACTTTCCGCATATTGGTAAAGGGCGGTCGGATCGGTGACCGGATATTCCCGAAAAGCTACACAACCGCCTGACAGAGTACACTGACCATCCATGCGCTTCTGCATTTGAGAAAAAACAGAGGAGACGTCGTCGCGGTTGCGGTAAGGAAGCAGAACGACAAAACAATCTCCATTGACCCGATAAAGCGGTCGCGTCCCATATGTAACGTCTTCCAAAGCCTCTGCTACATTTTTAAGGACAGCATCACCGGCATAGCGTCCCTGCTTGAGGTTGATGGACTTGAGATCGTCGACGCCGACAACAAGTAAGAAACCATCTGCTCCGGAAGACAATGTCAGGCTGATTTCTTCCTTAAGACCCTCCATATGGAAGGAGCCGGCGTAGTAATCGATCTGCCGACCATTTTTGTTGCCGGAGATGTGACCGGCAATCCAACGTGAATGCCCAAATTCATCCAGCTTGCAGTTGCTGCGGCTGGTGACCCAGACTACATCCCCATTTTTGCGCGTCAAACGGTATTGGAGATCGTGGGTAAGAAGAAGGTCTTCCTTTGTCAGGCGGAAGAACTCTTTGAGCTTGGGAACGTCGGGGGCATATACAATTTTTATCCAATCCTCGATGGAACAGCAGCCGTGCGCATCCTGAGAAATGTCGTAAAGATCACCGAGAAACCCGGAAAAACAGATCCGGCCAGTGACCAGATCTGCAAAAAAATAGTATCCTTCCGCAGCATTTCCCAAAAAACTCCATAAGGTGCGATAGAGCCCCAGCTCATTTTGCAAATCTGCTTCCATGGGTCCTATTCCAGCTTTCCTGTCTGATGCGGCAAAACAGCGCCTTGTTGACTATGCCGACCAACATATTTTAGTTCCAATATATCAGATTTTAGAGAAAGGTCAAGGGACATTTCCAAAATCATACAAAGCGAGGAGCCTGACCATTGTGGACAGACTCCTCGCTTGCTGATTCCATCAGGCTCACTGATAGAGGGGATATTTGGCGCACATAGCGGCCACCGTCTCCCGGATGGAGTCGGCCTTGGCGTCAAAATCGGTGGCGGCCTGCCAGATGAGGGAGCCGATGACCTTCATCTCTTCCTCACCGAAGCCGCGGGTGGTGACAGCGGGGGTGCCCACCCGGATGCCGCTGGTGACAAAGGGCTTCTCGGGATCGTTGGGGATGGCGTTCTTGTTGACGGTGATGTGGACCTCGTCCAGCCGCTTTTCCAGTTCCTTGCCGGTGATGTGGGCCTTGCGCAGATCCACCAGCATCAGGTGGTTGTCGGTGCCGCCGGAGACCAGGTCGAAGCCGGCGTCGGTGAGGGACTGAGCCAGCACGGCGGCGTTTTTGACGATGCGGCCCTGATAGTCTTTGAATTCGGGCTTGAGGGCTTCACCGAAGGCCACTGCCTTAGCCGCGATGATGTGGAGGAGAGGACCGCCCTGAGAGCCGGGGAAGATGGCGGAGTCGATCTTCTTGGCCAGCTCCTCCTTGCAGAGGATCATGCCGCCACGGGGACCGCGGAGGGTCTTGTGGGTGGTGGTGGTGACCACATCGGCGTAAGGGACAGGGGAGGGGTGGAGCCCGGCGGCAACCAGGCCGGCGATGTGGGCCATGTCCACGAACAGGTAGGCGCCCACCTCGTGGGCGATGTCGGCAAAGGCCTTGAAGTCGATGATTCGGGGGTAGGCGGAGGCGCCGGCAATGATCATCTTGGGTTTATGCTGCCGGGCAAGGTCGCGCACCTGGTCATAGTCGATGTAGCCCTTGTCGTTGAGACCATAGGAAATCATATGATAGTTCTTACCGGAGAAGTTTACGGGAGAACCGTGGGTGAGGTGGCCGCCGTTGCCCAGATCCATACCAAGCACGGTGTCGCCGTGCTCGCACAGAGCCTGATAAACCGCGTAATTGGCCTGGGCGCCGGAGTGGGGCTGGACGTTGGCATGGTCGGCGCCGAAGAGCTTGCAAGCCCGGTCCCGGGCGATGTTTTCGGTGACGTCCACCTCCTGGCAGCCGCCGTAGTAGCGCTTGCCGGGATAGCCCTCGGCGTACTTGTTGGTGAGCACCGTGCCCATGGCCACCAGCACCGCCTCGCTGACGATGTTCTCAGAGGCGATGAGCTCAATGTTCCGCCGCTGCCGGGCCAGCTCGGCCGCCACAGTGGCGCCCACTTCCGGGTCGCTGGCGGTGAGGAAGTCGATCATTTCTTGTACCATTGCCGTCGCACCTCTCATCAAGTAAGTAGTGTGTCAAAGTGACATGAAAATATTATACCGGAACCTTCGGAGAAATACAACTGTCATTCTTGGAAAAACACAGTCGCATATTGCCTTTCTTTATGGTATGATAACAGAGACCGGCGGCTTGCCGCCGGCAGTACGGCATGGAAAGGAATGGCCGACATGACAAAAAAAGAGCGGGCCAGAGCCATTGTGGAGGAGCTCAAGGTCCTTTATCCGGAGGGAATCTGCTCCCTCAACTATCCTAAGCCTTATGAATTGCTGTTTTCTGTCCGGTTGGCGGCCCAATGCACCGACGAGCGGGTCAATATGGTGACTCCGGCCCTCTTCGCACGGTTCCCAACCCTGGAGTCATTGGCCCAGGCCGACGTCTCCGAGGTGGAGGAGTACATCCACTCCACCGGCTTTTTCCGGGCCAAGGCCCGTGATATTGTGGCCGCTTCCCAAATGATGCTGGAGCAATTCGGCGGCAAGGTGCCTGACAACATGGAGGACCTGCTGAAGCTGCCGGGCGTGGGCCGCAAGACGGCCAATCTTATTTTGGGAGACGTCTATCACGTTCCCGGCGTGGTGGTGGCGGACACGCACTGCATCCGCATTTCCGGCAAGCTTGGGCTCACCGACGGCACTAAGGACCCGGCCAAGGTGGAGACGCAGCTCCGGAAGATTCTGCCGCCGGAGGAGTCCAACGACTTTTGCCATCGGCTGGTGCTCCATGGGCGGGCGGTGTGTACGGCGCGGAAGCCGGACTGCCAGAACTGTACCCTGCGGCCCTGGTGCGACTTTTTCCAGAAGGGGACGAAGTGACATGGAGCTGATAGACCTGGAAACCTGGACCCGCAAAGAACATTTCCAATTCTTTTCCGGGCTTTCTTTTCCATTTTATAATGTAACCAGCACCCTGGATGTGACCGAGTTCTATCCATGGGTCAAGGAACGGAAATACTCCTTTTATTACAGTCTCATCTATGCCACCATGACAGTGATGAACGGCCTGCCCGATTACCTCTATAAAATCCGGGGTGGGCAGGTGGTGAAGCACGACCATCTGGACCCCAGTTTTGTGGTCATGGATGGGAACACCCATCTGCTGAAGATTGTGACGGTGCCCTTCGGCGGCAGCCTGGAGGAGTTTTGCGACCGGTGTGTCCGGTATGAAGCGGTCCAGAAGTCGCCCTTCCCACCGGCGGAATCGGAGGCCAGAGACGATCTGGTTTATATTTCCTGCCTGCCATGGATGAGCTTTACCAGTCTTACCAACGAGATGGACATCAACCCGGATGACTCCATTCCCAGAGTGGCCTGGGGAAAGTTTGAAAAGCGGGAAGGGAGACTCCTGCTGCCCTACGCGGTGCAGCTCAATCACCGCCTTCTGGATGGCTGGCACCTGAGCCAGCTGGTGAACGGTGTCCAGACCTGGATCGATCAACGGTGAAACAGGAAGACCCGCGGCTTACACCGCGGGTCTGAGCCTGTCGACAAAGTCGACAGGCTCTCTCAAAAATGCAGGCATTTTTTCGAAAAGATGCAGGCCGCTGCATCGTACTCGCTTCGCTCGCACGTTTGCGGCCTGAGCAGTGTTTTTTCCGAGGCACATGTCCCCGGAAAAAACAGACTGTACTTGATTCCGTCGTCTGCGGACGACGGAACTCTGCGAGGCTCTTGCACAAAATCTGACGTATATGCCCTTTTTCGACAACCTGAGACCCGCGGCTTACACCGCGGGTCTTCCTGTTCCGTTTAAAAGTCAGGCCCCTTGATCTCTTCCCAGTAGCGTTTGGCCGCCTGTTCCGCCTTGTTCTCGGCGTAGGTGTAGTACCGGGTGCCCAGAAGACTGTCGGGGAGGTACTGCTGCCGCACCCAGTGGTGGGGGAAGTCGTGGGGGTAGAGATAGCCCTGCTCCCGCTCCATGCCGGCGGAGTCGGCGTGCTTGTTCTGGAGATGCCGGGGGTAGTCTCCGGTCTTGCCCGCGCGCACGTCTGCCAGGGCGGCGTCAAAGGCGATGTGGGCGGAGTTGGACTTGGGGCTGGTGGCCATGAGTACCGCCGCGTCCCCAAGGGGGATGCGGGCCTCGGGAAGGCCCAGCATGTTGGCGGCGTCCACGCAGGCCTTGACGATGGGGATGATCTGGGGATAGGCCAGTCCCACGTCCTCACAGGCGATGACCATGAGCCGGCGGCAGGCGGAGATCAGGTCCCCGGCCTCCAGCAGCCGGGCCAGGTAGTGGCAGGCGGCGTCCGGGTCGGAGCCGCGGATGGACTTCTGAAGAGCGGAGAGAATATCATAGTGGTCGTCGCCCTCCCGGTCGTACCGCATGGCGGAGCGCTGGGCCACCACCTGGGCGTCGGCCAGGGTCACCCGCAGTCCCCCATTTTCCCGGCGGGCGGTGTTCATAAGGAGTTCCACCGCATTCATGGCCTTGCGTACATCGCCGCCGCAGGCCGAGGCGATGACCTCCCGCACGCCGTCCTCGCAGGAGAGCTCCGCCCCCAGCCGATCGGCCATGATGGCCATGCCCCGGTCGATAGCGGGAAGGACGTCGGCGGGCTCCACCGGCTTGAACTCAAAGACGGTGGACCGACTGAGCACGGCGTTGTAGACATAGAAGTAGGGGTTTTCTGTGGTGGAGGCGATGAGGGTGACGTCCCCCTTCTCGATGACTTCCAGCAGGGACTGCTGCTGCTTTTTGTTAAAGTACTGGATCTCATCCAGATAGAGGAGGATGCCGTTGGGGGCCAGCATGGTGCCCACGTCGGCCAGTACGTCCTTCACATCGGAGAGGGAGCCGGTGGTGGCGTTGATCCGCCGCAGGGCCCGGTTGGTCCGGGCGGCGATGAGATTGGCCACGGTGGTTTTGCCGGTGCCGGAGGGACCGTAAAAGACCAGGTTGGGGATGTTTCCGCTCTCGATGATGCGCCGCAGCAGCCCGTCCGGGCCCAGGATGTGCCGCTGGCCCACCACCTCGTCCAGGCTGGTGGGGCGGATCTCGTCCGCCAGAGGCCGGTACGCCATAAAAAGACCTCCCGAAAAAAGAATGGAGGGGAATGTTCCCCTCCATTCTAACAGATGTTCGAATCGGCGTAAAGGGTTTAGAGGAAATCGGTCTCCAGCCCTGTTTTCCGGCAGCCTTCTGGAGCATAGCGCCAGTGGCCCAGTCGGCCGTCGGTGATAAAATAGGTGAGGGGCGGCGGAGTGGGCTCCGGGGACAGTCGGTCGATAATAAGGAGCTTGATCTTCATACGCTCGGGAAGAATGGACTTGAGAAAGACGGAGACCCGGTCCCCTTCGTGCAGGTCCTCCCGGGGCTCGGCCAGGCCGGACAGGTTGGGAAAGAGCTCCACGAAGGCGCCGTAATCCTTGATGCCCCGGACCCAGCCTGCCACTGTCATGCCAGGGGTGAGACGGCGGGCGTTTTCCTCCCATGTGCCCAGCAGCTCCCGGTGGGTGAGCCGCACCCGGCCCAGGGTGGGGTCGGTGTCCACCACGGCGGCGAAGATCTCCTGCCCCACAGTAAAGCGGCAGGCAGGGTGGGGGATGCGGGAGACCGAGATCTGCTCCAGACCGATCATGGATACCAGGCCGCAGCCCATATCCACAAAGGCGCCGAAGGGCTCCAAGTGAGTGACGGTGCAGGGAATGACCATGCCGGGCCGCAGCCTGGCCATGAGAGCTTCCCGGGCCAGCGACTGAGCGCGGCGGCGGGAGAGGAGGAGCCGGGGGCCCTCGGGTCCCTCCATGACCCCCTCTACCAGAAAGCACACCGGCTTGCCCACCCGGGAGAGGATGGCGATGTCCCGGACGGTGCCCTCGGCCACACCCACGGCGGTCTCCAGCCGGGGGATCACCCCGATGAAGGGCCCCAGAGCCACGGTAAGATCGTGCTCCGGGGAGCAGGAGAGGGCCATGCCCTCCAGGATCTGGTCCCGGTCCCGGGCGGAGAGCAGCCCGGACAGAGAGGAACAGGCGGCCTGGTTCTCCGGCGTCTCCAGGCGTCTGCCCTCGGGAAGAAAACGGCTGAGCATCCCGATCATTCCTTTCTATGGTCCCGTTTTTTGCGGATAAGTCACTATATGCGCCGGGAAAGCCGGAATTGACAGGAATGGCCCGGCAACCTATAATAAAATAATTGTAATCTGCGAGAAGGAGGCGCCCACCATGGATGTGCGTCTGGGTGATGTTTTGGAGATGAAAAAGCCCCACCCCTGCGGCAGCAAGGAGTGGCTGGTGCTACGGGTGGGGATGGATTTCCGGCTCCGCTGCCAGGGCTGCGGCCACGAGGTCATGCTGCCCCGGAGCAAGGCGGAGAAGAACATCAAAAAGATCCTGCGGGAGGAGGAGCAGCCGTGAAGAAATACTGGAGCCGCCGGATCCGGGATATGGTCCCCTATGTACCGGGGGAGCAGCCCAAGGACCGGGTCTTTATCAAGCTCAACACCAATGAGAATCCCTATCCACCGTCCCCCAAGGCTTTGGAAGCCCTGCGGGAGGCAGCGGACGACCGGCTGCGGCTCTACCCTGACCCGGAGTGCGCCGCCCTCCGAGCCGCCATCGCCGCCGCTCATGGCCTCTCCCCGGAGCAGGTCTTTGCCGGCAACGGCTCCGACGAGGTGCTGGCCTTCTGTTTCCAGGCCTTCTTTGACCCCGACCGGCCGGTGTGCTTTGCCGACATCACCTACACCTTCTACGCCGTCTATGCCGAATATTTCGGCCTCACCCCCCGGCTCATCCCTCTGGGGGAGGACTTCTCCCTGCCGGTGACTGCCTTCTGTGCCGGGGACAGCGGCGGTGTGGTGGTGGCCACCCCAAACGCCCCCACGGGCCTGGAGGTGCCTCGGGCGGATCTGATCCGCATTCTGGAGTCCAACCCCCAGGCGGTGGTCCTGGTGGACGAGGCGTACATCGATTTCGGCGGTACCTCCGCCGACAACCTTGTGGACCAGTACGACAATCTGGTGGTGGTCCGCACCCTCTCCAAGGGACACGGTCTGGCCGGCATGCGAGTGGGCTACGCCCTGGGCCACCCCGACCTGATGGCCGCCCTCCAGTGTGTCCGGGATTCCATCAATTCCTACACCGTGGACCGGGCGGCACAGGCGGCTGCGGCAGCTTCCATCGCCGACACGGCCTATTTTGAAGCTCAGGCGGCCAAGGTATCCGCTACCCGGGACCGGGCGGCGGCGCAGCTGCGGGCGCTGGGCTTTGACGTCACCGATTCCAAGGCAAACTTCCTGTTTGCCCATCACCCCAAAGTTGCCGCCAAGACCCTGCTGGATGGCCTGCGGGAGCGGGGTGTTCTGGTGCGCTGGTTTGACCGGCCCAGGATCTCCGACCATCTTCGCATCAGCGTGGGCACGGATGCGGAGATGGATGCCCTTTATGACGCCCTAAAAGAATTGACGGAGGAATAATTGTGAGATACGAAGGCGATATTTACCGGCCGCCGGGAGAATGGAAGAGCTACCTTCTCCAGGCCACAGTGGGCTGTTCCAACAACACCTGTACCTTCTGCAACATGTACCGGGACAAGCGGTTCCACATCCGGCCGATGGCCGATATTCTGGAGGATATCCGCATGGCCAAGGCCTATTATGGAGATGTGCGGCGGGTCTTCCTCTGCGATGGCGACGCTATCATCATGCGCACCAATGATCTGATCACCATTCTGGATACGCTTTATGACACTTTCCCCTCTCTGGAGAAGGTGACCACCTATGCTGGTCCCCGGAGCACCCTCACCAAAACCCCGGAGGAGCTGAAGCTCCTGCGGGAGCACGGCTTGGCCCGGGCCTACCTGGGGGTGGAGACGGGGAGCGACGAGCTCCTGCGGAAGGTGAAAAAGGGCGTGGGCGCCCAGCAGATGCTGGAGGCGGGGGTCCGGCTCCGGGAGGCGGGCATGGACCTGTGGGTCATGATCCTGCTGGGGCTGGGCGGCCGGGAAGGCAGCGAACAGCACATCCTGGACACCGCCGCCATGATGAACGAGATGAAGCCCCGGCACCTCTCCGCCCTCACCCTGACCCTCTACCCGGGTACCGAGCTCTATGCTGACTACCGGGCGGGAAAGTTCAAGCCCATCACCCCCATGGACAGCCTGCGTGAGGCCAGGCTCCTCATCGAAAAGCTGGAAGTGGACCCCCTGCATTTCACCTGTGACCACGCCTCCAACTACGTGCCCCTGAAAGGGAGCCTGCCGGAGGATAAGGAACAATTCCTGGCCCGGCTGGACCTGGCCCTGGAGAGCGGTGCCGGCATGCGTCCCGAGTGGAGCCGGGGCTTTTGAGACCTGGGGAAAGTATTCCTTTACTTCCTGCTGTAAAGTTGCTATAATATATCTGTTAGGCCGACTCATTGAAAGAGCGGCCTTCCCACAATTTGATATTCATCCGCACAGGTGCAGCGACGCAGCTGCTGAAAAGGGAAGTCCGGTGCAAATCCGGCGCAGTCTTACCTCTACTGTGAGCGCGGACGAGGGCGTGAACCACCCATTGGCCCAAGGGGCTGAGAAGGGACGCCTGAGGAGGAAGCGTGAGCCAGGAGACCTGCCGTGCGGAGCGATCGTGTTGCTCTTAGGTGGAGAGGACCAGACCAGTGCCGTTGACGGGCCCTTTCCATATAGGAGAGGGCTCGTTTTATGTCTCAAAAGCCCCAGGAGGTGGATGATTTGAGCGATTTCGAACACTATATCTCCGTGGGGCGGGAGCGGCTTCGGTGCGGCTATACCACCGGTACCTGCGCGGCGGCGGCAGCCAGAGGGGCGGCGGAGCTCCTCCTCAGCGGCCAGCTCCCTCCGGCGGTGCGTATCGACACCCCAGCGGGCATTTCGGTGGAGGTCGAGCTGCTGGAGCCGTCCTCCGGCACGGATTGGGCCTCCTGCGCCGTCCGGAAGGACGGGGGAGACGACCCCGACGCCACCCACGGCACCCTCATCTTCGCCCGGGTGGAGCGGAGCGCCACCCAAGGTATTACCATTGACGGCGGGGAAGGGGTGGGCCGGGTCACCAGGCCCGGTCTGGACCAGCCCGTGGGGGCTGCCGCCATCAACCATGTCCCCCGGCAGATGATCGAACAGCAGGTGTCTGCTGCCATGGCGGCTCACGGCAGTGATGGCGGTCTGAAGGTGGTGATCTCCGCCCCCGAGGGGGAGCGGCTGGCCCAAAAGACCTTCAATCCCCGGCTGGGCATCGTGGGGGGTATCTCCATCCTGGGCACCTCCGGCATCGTCCGGCCCATGAGCGAGGCCGCCCTCATCGACTCCCTCCGGCTGGAGCAGGACATGCTGGCTGCTGCCGGGGCGACGGACATTGTAGTCACCCCCGGCAATTACGGGGAAACCTTCGCCCGGGAGGTGCTGGGCCTGGGGCTGGGCCGCTGGTGTACCTGCTCCAACTACATCGGCGAGGCTATCGACCACGCCGCCGGACTGGGCTTCCGCAGCCTGCTGCTGGTGGGCCACGTGGGCAAGCTGTGCAAGGTGGCCGCCGGAGTGATGAACACCCACTCCCGGGTGGCCGACGGCCGGCGGGAGACCTTGTGTACCCACGCCGCCCTGTGCGGTGGGGACCGGGCCACGGTGGAGACCCTCTACCGCACCATCACCACCGACGACGCCGTGGCCATTCTGGACGGGGCTGGACTGCGGGAGGCGGTCATGGCCTCCCTGACCCAGGCCCTGGACGAACAACTCAAACGCCGGGCGGGGGCGAAGATGGCCATTGAGGCCATCTTCTTCTCCAACCGCTATGGAATTCTGGGAAAGACGGCAGGAGCCGACCGGCTGGCCGCCCTCCACCCCATCTCATCGTGAAAGGAAGTTGTGACCATGATCCACTTCATCGGCGCAGGCCCAGGAGCCGCCGACCTCATCACCGTCCGGGGAGCCAAGCTCCTGGGGGAGGCCGACGTCATCATCTACGCCGGGAGCCTGGTGAACCCCGCCCTGCTGGACTATAAGAAGGAGAGCTGCATCGTCTACGACAGCGCCTCCATGACCCTGGAGGCCGTCATCGACGTCATGAAGGACGCTGAGGCCAAGGGCTGGAACACCGTCCGCCTCCACACCGGCGACCCCTCCCTCTACGGCGCCATCCGGGAGCAGATGGACCTGCTGGACGAGCTGGGCCTCTCTTACGACGTGACTCCCGGCGTCTCCTCCTTCTCCGGAGCCGCTGCCGCCCTGGAGGCCGAGTACACCCTCCCCGACGTGTCCCAGAGCGTCATCATCACCCGCATGGCGGGCCGCACTCCGGTGCCCGAGGGGGAGAAGCTCTCCAAAATGGCCTCCCACGGCTGCACCATGGTCCTCTTCCTCTCCACCGGCCTGTTGGAGGAGGTGGAGAAGGAGCTGATGGAAGGCGGCTACGCCCCCGACACTCCCGCTGCCATCGTCTACAAGGCCACCTGGCCGGAGCAGGCGGTCTACCGCTGCACCGTGTCCACCCTGGCTGCTACTGCAAAGGAGCACAACGTCACCAAGACCGCCCTCATCACTGTGGGCGGCTTCCTGGGGGACAAGTACGACCGCTCCAAGCTCTATGATCCTACCTTTACCCACGGCTACCGAGAGGCCAGCAAGTGAGGATCGCCCTCACCGCCTTTACCCGCCGGGGGACCGGACTGGCTGGAAAGCTGTCCCATGATCTGGCGGAGATCGGCCACAGCTGCGCCCTGGCGGTGCCGGAGCGGCTGTCGCCGGAGACGGGGCTCCCCGGCTACGGGAGCCTGGGGGAGTGGGCCGGGGAACGGTTCGCCGACACCGACGCCCTCCTCTTCGTAGGGGCTAGTGGTATTGCCGTCCGGGCCATCGCCCCCTATGTGAAGGATAAATTTACCGACCCCGCCGTGGTGTCGGTGGACGAGGCGGGACGCTTTGTTGTGCCCCTCCTCTCCGGCCACGTGGGGGGTGCCAATGACCTGGCCCGGCTGGTGGCCCGGCTCATTGGCGGCACGGCGGTGGTGTCCACCGCCACCGATGTGAACGGCCGCTTCGCCGTGGACCAGTGGGCTAGGGAGCAAGGATTTTTCCTTGACGGTCGTGAGGGGGCCAAGCGGGTGTCCGCCGCCCTGCTTGCAGGGGTTTCCGTAGGGCTGTCAAGTGATTTTCCTGTCCAGGGAGGGCTGCCTCAAGGAGTGGTGGAGGGACCGGCGGAGGCCGGCATCGCCCTCACCCTGGACCCGGAAAAGGAACCCTTTTCCCACACCGTCCGCCTCATCCCGCCGGTGCTCCACCTGGGCATCGGCTGCCGCCGGGGGACGGCGGCGGAGACCATCGCGGCGGCGGTGGAGCGAGTCTTTGCTGACCACCACCTCTCCCTCAAGGGGGTGGATGCCGTGTGCTCCATCGACCTCAAGAAGGATGAGCCCGGCCTGCTGGCCTTCAGCCAGAGTCTGGGACTCCCCCTCACCACCTACTCGGCCGAGGAGCTCTCGGCGGTGCCGGGGGATTTCACCCCATCCCCCTTTGTGAAGGGGGTCACCGGGGTGGACAACGTGTGTGAGCGCGCCGCCGTCCGGCGGGGCGGCACCCTGATCGTACCAAAACAGGCGGGTGAGGGGGTCACCGTGGCGGTGAGCCAGGTCCCCATTACCATCCGCTTTTCTGAAAAAGGAGATTGATTCATGCGAGTGACAGTCGTGGGCCTGGGGCCCGGCGCAGGCCGGGACCTGACGGGCCGTGCCCGGGAGGCTCTGGAGCGGGCCGACCTCATCGTGGGCTATACCGCCTATATCGCCCTCATCCGCGAGGAGTTCCCCGAGAAAGAGATGATGTCCACCGGTATGCGCCGGGAGGTGGACCGCTGCCGTGCGGCGGTGGAGGCGGCGGCGTCCGGCCGGGATGTGGCCATGGTGTGCTCCGGCGACTCCGGCATCTACGGCATGGCGGGCCTCATCTATGAGGTGGCCCAGGAGTATCCCCCCATCGAGATCGAGGTGGTGCCCGGCATCACCGCCGCCTGTGGCGGCGCCGCCGTGCTGGGCGCCCCGCTGACCCATGACTTTGCCGTGGTCTCCCTCTCCGATTTGCTGACCCCCTGGGACAAGATCGCCCTGCGGCTGGAGTGCGCCGCCAGGGGCGACTTCGTCCTGTGCCTCTACAATCCCGCCAGCCACAGCCGCCCCGACCATCTGAAGCGGGCCTGCGACATCCTGATGGCGGCGGGGAAGTCCCCGGACACCATCTGCGGCTATGTGCAGAACATCGGCCGGGAGGGGGAGCGAGGGACCATCACCACCCTGGGCGCTCTGCGGGACACCCAGGTGGACATGTTCACCACCGTTTTCATCGGCAGCAGCCAGACCAAGCTGCTGGGCGGCAAAATGGTGACCCCCAGAGGCTACCTCCAGCGGGAGGGCTGAGGATGAAGGTCCTGCTCTTCGGCGGCACCGGCGAGGGCCGGGCGCTGGCCGAGTGGATGCTCGCCCGGGGGCTGGACGCCACGGTGTGCGTGGCCACCGAGTACGGCGAGACCCTTTTGCCGGAGGGGGTGAAGGTCCACGTGGGGCGGCTGGACGCCGGTGAGATGGCGGCCCTGATGGCCGACGGCTACACCCTGGTCATCGATGCCACCCACCCCTACGCCGTGGAGGTCACGGAGAACATCCGGGCGGCCTCGGAGCGGACGGGGCTGCCTTACCTGCGGCTGCTGCGGCAGTCCGACGGGGAGGACCTGTGCCACAAGGCGGAAAACATGGCCGCGGCGGCGGAGATGCTGGAACGGCTGCCGGGAAACGTGCTCCTCACCACAGGGAGCAAGGAGCTGGACCACTTTGCCCGGCCGGGCCTCCGGGAGCGCTGCTTTCCCCGGGTGCTGC
Source organism: Intestinimonas timonensis (assembly GCF_900626145.1). Lineage (GTDB taxonomy): Bacteria > Bacillota > Clostridia > Oscillospirales > Oscillospiraceae > Intestinimonas > Intestinimonas aquisgranensis. The sequence continues at coordinate 687,571 of NZ_LR130817.1, forward strand.
CCATGGCGGACTCCCTGGAGCGGTGCCTGGCGCTTGGCTTTCCGCCCAGGAACATCATCTGCATGCAGGGGCCCTTCACCAGGGAGATGAATATGGCCACCCTGCATCAGTTCCACATCGATACCCTGGTGACCAAGGACACCGGGGGCTACGGCGGCTTCCGGGCCAAGGCGGAGGCCGCCAAAGAGGCGGGCTGTGTCCTCCTGGTGGTGGAGCGGCCCCGGAACGAGACGGGGCTCACCTTGGAAGAGATCCAGCGTCGGCTGTTGGGGGAGGAAGCGGTATGAAGATCTATCTCATCGGCGTGGGCATGGGCAACCCGGACACCCTGACCCTGGCGGCCCGGAAGGCCATCGACGCCTGTCCGGTGCTCATCGGCGCGCCCCGTCTCCTGGAGCCCTGGGGAGAGGGCCACACCTGCGTGCCCCTCATCGCCGCCGACGACATCGCCCGCCGCATCGGGGAGGAGCGGGAGAACGTGGCCGTCCTCCTCTCCGGCGACACCGGCTTTTACAGCGGGGCCAAAAAGCTCTGGAAGCTGCTGGAGGGCCGTGAGGTGGAGACCATCCCCGGCATCTCCTCCCTCTCCTACTTCTGCGCCCGGCTATGTACCACCTGGCAGGACGCCCACATCGTCAGCGCCCACGGCCGCAGCCACAACGCCGTGGGGGAGATCCAGAGAAATGCCAAGACCTTCGCCCTCACCGGCGGAGCCACCAAGGCGGAGGATATCTGTAAGGAGCTGACCCGCCGTGGCCTGGGCGAGATCCGGGTGGCGGTGGGGGAGCGGCTGAGCTACCCCGATGAGCGCATCGTCACCGGCACTGCGGCAGAGCTGGCGGAGGAGACCTTTGCCGACCTCTCCGTGCTGCTGGCGGAGAACCCCGAGCCGGTGGGCCGGCCCTGGAACAGCCCCGGCCTTCCCGACGAGGTCTTCCAGCGGGGAGCCGTTCCCATGACCAAGGAGGAGGTCCGGGCTATCTCCGTGTGTAAGCTGCGGCTCCAGCCCCACCACGTGGTGTGGGACGTGGGAGCGGGCACCGGCTCGGTCTCTCTGGAGTGCGCCCTGGCCTGTCCCGCCGGACAGGTCTTTGCCATTGAGAAAAACCCCGAGGCGGTGGCCCTCCTGGAGGAGAACAAGGCCCGCCTGGGGGCGTCCAACCTCACCGTCGTCTCCGGCACCGCGCCGGAGGCCCTGGAGGGCCTGCCTGTCCCCGACCGGGTCTTCCTGGGCGGGACCTCAGGGAACATGGACGACATTCTGATGATGATATTCGACAAAAATCCTGCCGCCCGGGTGGTGTGCACCGCCGTCACCCTGGAGACGGTGGGGGAGGCCGCCCGGCTCTTCGCCCCTCTGGCGGAGGCAGATATGGTGCAGCTGTCGGTGACCCGGACCCGAAAGGCGGGGCGGTATCACCTGATGGACGCCCAGAACCCGGTGTGGATCTTCAGCGGGGAGGGGAAGGGCCATGACGCGTAAGGTGCCCCGCCTCCTCCTCTGCGCCCCGGCCAGCGGCGGCGGCAAGACCACTGTCACCTGTGCCCTCCTCCAGGCCCTGGTGGACCGGGGAGCGGCCCCGGTGGCCTACAAGTGCGGTCCAGACTACATCGACCCCATGTTCCACAGCGAGGTCATCGGCGCCAAGAGCCGCAATCTGGACCTCTTCCTCATGGGGGAGGCCGCCGTCCGCCGGAGTTTGCTGGAGAACACCCCTGACGCTTCCACGGCGGTCATCGAGGGGGTCATGGGCTACTACGACGGCATCGCCACGTCCTCCCAGGCCAGCGCCTATGACCTGGCCCGGACCACGGAGACCCCGGCGGTGCTGGTGGCCGACGCCCGGGGACGGGCCCTCACCGCCGCCGCCCTGGTGAAGGGCATGGCGTCCTTCCGGCCCGATGCCAATATTCAGGGCGTCATCCTCAACCGCTGCCCCCCCATGATGTATGGCCGGCTGAAGGAGACCATTGAGACGGAGACCGGCGTGCGGGTGTACGGCTATCTCCCCAACCTGCCGGAGGTGGCGCTGGAAAGCCGCCACCTGGGCCTGGTCACCGCCGCCGAGGTGGGAGATCTGAGACAGAAGCTCCACCGCATGGCGGAGCAGGCGGAAAAGACCATCGACATCGACGGCCTGCTGGCCCTGGCGGCATCGGCGCCCGCTCTGGAGGCGCCGGAACGGCCCGAGGTGCCCATTTACCGGGAAAGGCCGGTCATCGCCCTGGCCCGGGACAAGGCCTTCTGCTTCTACTACGCCGACGGTCTGGCTGAGCTGGTGCGCCAGGGGGCGGAGCTGAAGGAGTTCTCCCCGCTGGAGGACGAGAGATTGCCGGAGGGCTGCTCCGGCCTCTACCTGGGGGGTGGTTACCCGGAGGTCTACGCCGAGAAGTTGGCCCGGAACACCGCCCTTTTGGGCGAAATCCGGGAAAAGATCCTCCACGGCCTGCCCACGGTGGCTGAGTGCGGCGGCTTCCTCTATTTGCAAAAGACGCTCTCCGACGCCGACGGGCGCTATGACTGGGAGATGGCAGGCGTCTTCTCCGGAAAGGCCGCCAACACCGGCAAGTTGAGCCGGTTCGGCTATATCGGGATGACTGCCCGCACTGACGGGCTGCTGTGCGGGGCGGGGGAGACCCTCTCCGCCCACGAGTTCCACTACTGGGACAGCACCACAGCCGGGAGCGACTTCCGGGCCCAGAAGCCCCTGAGCGACCGGGGCTGGGACTGCGCCTGGCACACCCCCACCCTGTATGCGGGCTTTCCCCATGTGCATTTCAGCGGCTGCCCCCAGGCCGCACGGCGGTTCGTGGAGGCGTGCGCACGCTATCAAAGGGAGGAATAAGGTATGGACTTGCAGGAGATCGTGGCCGGGATCGGACCGGTGGATGAGAAGGCTATGGCGGAGGCCCAGCGGCGCTGGGATTCCATCGCCCACCCCCTGAACAGCCTGGGCATGCTGGAGCGGGACATCATCCGCATCGCCGGCATCACCGGCGACCCCAACGTAGACCTCTCCAAGAAGGCGGTGGTGGCCATGTGCGCCGACAACGGCGTGGTGGCCGAGGGGGTCACCCAGACCGGCCAGGACGTCACCGCCATCGTCACCGAGAACATGTCCAAGGGGGACACCTCCGTGTGCTGCATGGCCCGGGTGGCGGGAGCGCAGGTCATCCCGGTGGACATCGGCGTGGCCCGGCCGGTGGTGGGGGAGCATATCCGCCAATGCTGCATCCGCCGGGGCACCGCCAACATGACCAAGGGTCCCGCCATGACCCAGGAGGAGGCCGAGCGGGCCGTCCTCACCGGCGTGGAGCTGGTGGGTGAGCTGAAAGAGCAGGGGGTCCGCCTCCTGGCCACCGGCGAGATGGGCATCGGCAACACCACCACCTCCAGCGCCATCGTCTCGGTGCTGCTGGGGAAGGACCCGGCGGAGGTCACCGGCCGTGGGGCGGGCCTTACCTCGGAGGGTCTGGAGCGGAAGATCCACGCCATCGAGACTGCCATCGCCGTCAACCGGCCCGATCCCGCTGACGGCCTAGACGTCCTCCACAAGGTGGGCGGCCTGGACATCGCCGGCCTGGCCGGCATCTTCCTGGGAGGTGCCTACTACCGCATTCCCGTGCTGGTGGACGGCTTCATCTCCTCCGCCGCGGCGTTGACGGCGGCGGCCATCTGCCCGGCCTGTAAAAAATACATGCTGGCCAGCCACGCCTCCAACGAGCCCGCCGGGCGCATGGTGCTGGAGGCCCTGGGGTTGGAGCCTTTCCTCTACGCCGGCATGTGCCTGGGCGAGGGCACCGGCGCGGTGGCCGTCATGCCCCTGCTGGAGATGGGCGCCGCGGTCTACCGGGAGATGTGCACCTTTGAGGGCACCGATATCGAGGCCTACGAGCACCTTACTTAAAATAAGAAAAAGGGAGGACGCCCCATGCTGATCCTGGTCTCCGGCGGCTCCGCCAGTGGAAAATCCAAATACGCGGAGGACCTGGTGGTACAGGCGCCGCCGGGGGAGCGGATCTACGTGGCCACCATGCAGGTCTGGGACGAGGAGAGCCGTCGCCGGGTGGAGCGCCACCGGGCCATGCGGGCGGGAAAGGGTTTCCGCACCGAGGAGCGGCCCGTCCATCTCGACCACATGCCGGTGCCCACTGGGTCGGTGGTCCTTCTGGAGGACCTCTCTAACCTGACCGCCAACGAGTGGTTCGGGCCGGAGGGCCGGGAGGGTGCCGAGGAGCGGGTCCTCGCCGGCCTCCGCAAGCTGAAGACGGAGAGCGCCTGCACGGTGGTGGTCACCAATGAGCTCTTCTCCGACGGCGTCACCTATGACAAAGAGACGGCGGACTACCTCTCCGCCCTGGCCCGGCTCAATGTAGCTGTGGCGGCGGAGGCCGGCCAGGTCTATGAGGTGATCTGCGGCATCCCAGTCTGCTGGAAGGGAGCGTAAAGACATGTTCCGTTCATTGTGCATTGCCGTGGCCATGTACTCCAAGCTCCCTACCCCCAGGGTGGACTGGGACAAGAAGAGCCTCTCCTGGGCCATGTGCTTTTTTCCGGTGGTTGGGGTGGTCATCGCCCTGCTGCTGGGTATCTGGCTGGGGCTCTGCGCATGGCTGGACTTTGGGCCCTTTCTACGGTCTGCTGTGGCTCTTCTTCTGCCCATTGCGGTGAGCGGGGCCATCCACCTGGACGGTTTCTGTGACACCTCCGACGCCCTCGGTTCCCACCAGAGCCGGGAGAAGAAGCTGGAGATCCTGAAGGACTCCCACACCGGGGCCTTTGCCATCATCTGCTGCTGCCTCTACCTCATCCTATTCTTTTCTATCTGGTGCGAGGTGGAGCCGGTGGGGCGGACTCTGTGGGTGCTGGCCCTGGGTCCCGTCCTGTCCCGGAGCCTTTCGGGGCTGGCCGCCGTGAGCTGGCCCAACGCCCGGGGCAGCGGTCTCCTGGCCACCTTCATCCAGCCCATGGACGCCGTCAAGGCCCGGGGGGTGCTGCTGGTGTGGGTGGCGGTGAGCGCCGCCGCCATGATCGCCCTGGACCCGGTCACCGGTATTGCTGCCGTGGCAGGAGCCGGGCTCTCCTTCCTCTATTATTTTGTCATGTCCCGTCGGCAGTTCGGCGGCATCACCGGAGATCTGGCGGGCTTTTTCCTCCAGGTCTGTGAGTGCGCCATGGTCCTCGCGGTGGTCCTGGCGCAGCGTCTGGAGGCATTGTTATGATCCTGCTCATCGGCGGCGCTGGCCAGGGAAAGCTGGCCTACGCCCTGGAAAAGACCGGATTCAGCCCTGAAGATGTGGCCTATGACCCTATATCGGCCAGGACAAAACCCATCTTTGACGGGCTGGCGGCCTGGGTCCGTGCCCACCCCGGCGAGGGGCTTGGGGACCTGCTGGAGGCAAATCCCGGCGTGGTCATCCTCTGTGACGAGGTGGGCTGCGGCGTGGTGCCGGTGGACCCGGCAGAGCGGGCCTGGCGGGAGGAGGTGGGCCGGCTGTGCTGTGATTTGGCGCAAAAGGCCCAGCGGGTGGAGCGGATCTTCTGCGGTCTGAGCATGGTATTGAAGGGGGAAGGAACATGGAAGTGATCCTGGTACGCCACGGCATCACCCAGGGGAATAAGGAAAAGCGCTTCGTGGGGCGGCTGGATGTGCCCTTGGCGCCGGAGGGGGAGGCCATGGCCCGGGAGACGGCTCCCCTCATGCCGAAGGTGGAGCACCTCTATGTAAGCCCCATGCTCCGGTGCCGCCAGACGGCGGACCTGCTGTGGCCCGACGTGCCCCGGACCTTTGTGGAGGACCTGCGGGAGACCGATTTCGGCATTTTCGAGGGGAAAAACCACGCCGAGCTCCAGGACGACCCCGCCTACCAGCGGTGGCTCGCCGGCGAGATGGTGGTGGGGGAGCCGGCAGAGGACTGTGCCCGCCGGGGCGCCCGGGCCCTGGCCTTTGTGGGGAAGGACGCCGCTGAGCACGGCTATGAGCACGTGGGCGTGGTGTCCCACGGCGGCCTTCTGATGGGCATGCTCACCCTCTGCGGCCGTCCGGCCCGGAAAGGTTTTTACGACTGGTACCCCCAGAACTGCGGCGGCTACCGGGGGGAGCTCACCCTGGACCCCCTGGAGTACCACGTCACCGGCACCGTGGGGAGGACCAAGGCATGACCCTTACCATGCGGCTTTTTTCCCTGCTTTTGGGTTTCTGTCTGGACCTGCTCTTCGGCGACCCCCACTGGATGCCCCACCCGGTACGGGCCATGGGTGCCCTCATCGCCGGGCTGGAAAGGCCCCTGCGGGCGGTCTTTCCCAAGACCGCAAAGGGGGAACTGATCGCTGGCGTTTTTTTGGTGGTGCTGACGGCTGGCATCTCCACGGCCGCGGCGGTGCTGCTGCTGTGGCTGTGCGCCCAGATCCACCCCTGGCTGGCCTTCGCCGCCGAGACCCTGCTATGCTATCAGCTTCTGGCGGCCCGGTCCCTCCGGGATGAGAGCGTGAAGGTCTACAAGGCCCTCCGGGACGGCACTCTGGACGACGCCCGGAAGGCGGTCTCCATGATCGTGGGCCGGGACACCGACCGGCTGGACGAGACCGGGGTGGCCAAGGCGGCGGTGGAGACGGTGGCGGAGAACGCCTCCGACGGCGTCATCGCCCCCTTGCTGTTCCTGGCCATCGGCGGCGCGCCTTTGGGCGTGCTCTATAAATCCATCAATACCATGGACTCTATGGTGGGCTACAAAAACGATCAATACCTGTATTTCGGCCGGGCGGCGGCCAAGCTGGACGATGTGGTGAACTTCATCCCCGCCCGGCTGGCTGGTATCCTGCTGTGCCTGGCGGCCCGGCCCGCCGGCTTTGACGGCAGAAACGCCTGGAAGATCTTTTGGCGGGATCGGAAGAACCACAAGAGCCCCAACTCCGCCCACACCGAGGCGGCGGCAGCGGGGGCACTGGACGTGCAGCTGGCGGGCAGCAACTACTATTTCGGGAAGCTGGTGGTCAAGCCCACCATCGGCGATCCCCTGCGGCCGGTGGAGCCTGCGGACATCCTGCGGTGTAATCGGCTTATGTACGCCGGGACCTTCCTGGCCATGGTGCTCTTCTGCGGACTGCCCCTGGTGCTGAGTCTGACGCTGTGACCTCTTGGAAAAGGAGGACGACCATTTGAAGGAATATACCCATGGCGGCGACATCGTGGGCGCCCGTGAGATCTGGAAGGGAGAACTGCTGGACTTCTCCGCCAATCTCAACCCTCTGGGCATGCCGGAGTCGGTGCGGAAGGCGGTGGAAGAGGCGGTGGGGGAGGCCATCCACTACCCCGATCCCCTGTGCCGGGCGCTGTGCGCTGCCATTGCCCGGCGGGACAATGTGACGCCGGAGCATATCCTCTGCGGCAACGGCGCCGCCGACCTGGTCTTCCGGCTGGCCTTCTCCCAGCGCCCCCGGCGGGTGCTGGTCACCGCCCCAACCTTTTCCGAGTACCAGGACGCTGTTCAGGCCGCCGGCGGGGAGGTAGTCTACCACCGCCTGACACCAGAGAACAACTTTGACCTCACCGGGGCGGTGCTGGACGAACTGAACGACGAGTTGGCCATGGCCTTTTTCTGCACCCCAAACAACCCTACCGGACGTCTCATCGACCGGGACCTGATGCTGCGCATCCTGGAGCGGTGCCGGGAGAAAAATATCCGGGTGGTGGTGGACGAGTGCTTCCTCTCTCTGTCCGACCCGGGCGAGCGGATGAGTCTGGCGGGAGAGCTTGAAAGCTTCTCCAACCTGGTGCTGCTCCGGGCCTTCACCAAGAGCTATGCCATGCCGGGACTGCGACTGGGCTACTGCCTGAGCGCTGATACCACTTTGCTGGACGGGCTCTCCCGGTGCGCCCAGCCCTGGAGCGTCTCCGGACCCGCCCAGGCGGCGGGCCTGGCCGCCCTGGCCGAGCCGGAGTACCCAGCCCGGGCCCGGCAGCTCATCGCTGTGGAGCGGTCCTGGCTCATCGACGCCCTCCAGAAGTTGGGACTCCGGGTTTTCCCCAGTCAGGTCAACTACATCCTATTCCGCGCACCCGGGGTAGACGATCTAAAGGAGCGGCTGCTGGCCCACGGCGTGCTCATCCGCTCCTGTGCCAACTATGTGGGTCTGGGCAGCGACTATTACCGGGTGGCGGTGCGGCCCCACCGGGAGAACGAAGAGCTCATCAGAGCCATGAAGGAGGTGCTGTAAGTGGCCAAGACGATTATGATTCAGGGTACCGCCTCCAACGCGGGAAAGAGCCTGCTGGCGGCAGGGCTGTGCCGGGTGTTCCGGCAGGACGGGCTGAAGGTGGCACCCTTCAAGTCCCAGAATATGGCCCTCAACTCCTTCATCACTGCCGATGGCTTTGAGATGGGCCGGGCCCAGGTGGTCCAGGCCTACTGCGCCGGGGTGGCCCCCGATGTGCGGATGAACCCTATCCTCCTGAAGCCGACCAACGATACCGGGAGCCAGGTCATTGTGAACGGCGTCCCCCGGGGCACCATGGGCGCGGTGGACTACTTCCGCTACAAAAAGGCCCTCATCCCCGATATCATGGAGGCCTTCCACGGCCTCTCCGCCGAGTATGACGTCATCGTCATCGAGGGTGCGGGGAGCCCGGCGGAGATCAACCTGAAGCAGGATGACTTCGTCAATATGGGCATGGCCAAATTGGCCAATGCTCCGGTGCTGCTGGCGGGGGATATTGACCGTGGGGGCGTCTTCGCCTCCCTCTATGGTACGGTAAAGCTGCTGGAGCCCGACGAGCAGGCCAGGATCAAGGGGCTTATCATCAACAAGTTCCGGGGTGACGTGGAGATCCTACGACCCGGACTCACCACCCTGGAGGAGCTCACCGGCAAGCCGGTGCTGGGCGTGGTGCCCATGCTGGACGTGGACATCGACGACGAGGATTCCCTCTCCTCCAAGCTCACTGGAGGGGAGCGGGTGGGACGGCTGGATATCGCCGTCATCCGCCTGCCCCGGCTCTCCAACTTCACCGACTTCAACCCTCTGGAGCGGATGGAGGGGGTGACGGTGCGGTATGTCTCCAACCCTGGCGAGTTGGGCCGCCCCGACCTCATTATCCTCCCCGGTACCAAGAGCACCATGGATGACCTCAAGTGGATGCGCCAGAACGGCCTGGAGGCCCTGGTGCTCAAGCACGCCGCTCGGGGCGGCGCGGTGGTAGGTATTTGCGGCGGCTACCAGATGCTGGGCCGGGTCCTCTCCGACCCCGACGGGGTGGAGAGCGGCGGCACCATGGCGGGCATGGGCTTGTTGCCCACCGAGACCGTCTTCCTGGGAGAGAAGACCCGCACCCGGGTCAGCGGCGCTTTCCGCCGGGGTGAGGGGATCTTCGCCTCTCTGAGCGGAGTGCCCTTCCACGGCTACGAGATCCACATGGGGGAGACCACCTACCTGGAGGACGCCGGTCCTCTCTCGCGGCTCACCTGCCTGGACGGAACGGAGAAGCCGGACGGCGCCGCCCGGGGGAACGTGTGGGGCAGCTATGTCCACGGCATCTTTGATGCCGGGACCTTTGCCCAGGAGCTGGTCAACGCCCTGCTCACCGCCAAGGGGCTCTCTCCCGACGCCGCGGCGGTGGACTGGGAGACCTATCAGGAGGAGCAGTACGACAAGCTGGCGGCGGGCGTCCGGGCCAGTCTGGATATGGACCGGGTCTACCGGATTCTGAATGGCGAGGAATGAGCATATGAAAGTAGAATTGCAGCGGGTGGCCCCGGCGGAGATCGAGGCCCGGAGCATGGAGATCATCCAGTCGGAGCTGGGGGACCGGACCTTCCCGGCGGAGGTTCTGCCGGTGGTGAAGCGGGTCATCCACACCACGGCGGACTTTGACTACGCCGACAATCTGGTCTTTTCCACCGGCGCGGTGGAGAAGGGTATCGCCGCCATCAAGGGCGGCTGCACCATCGTCACCGACACCCAGATGGCCCGGTCGGGCATCAACAAGCGGGTGCTGGAGAAGTTCGGCGGAGAGGCGGTGTGCTTCATGTCCGACCCCGACGTGGCCGCCGAGGCCAAGGAGCGGGGCGTCACCCGGGCGGCGGTCTCCATGGAGCGGGCCGCCAGGCTGGACCGTACCCTGATCCTGGCCCTGGGCAACGCTCCCACCGCCCTGGTCCGGGCCTGTGAGCTGCTGGAGGAGGGAGCCATGAAGCCCGCCCTCATCATCGGCGCTCCGGTGGGCTTTGTGAACGTGGTGGAGAGCAAGGAGCTGCTCCTCACCGAGAATGTGCCTTATATCGTGGCCAGGGGGCGGAAGGGCGGCAGCAACGTGGCCGCCGCCATCTGCAACGCCATGCTGTACCTGGCTTCAGGCAATGCCCGGGAGTGACCGGAGAGGGGAGACCACAATGACAGAGAAAGCGGTTTTGGTGGTGTCCTTCGGCACCACCCACCTGGATACCCTGGAAAAGACCATCCAGCCCATCGAGTGGGACATCGCCGGGCGGATGCCCGGCCGGGTCCAGCGCCGGGCCTTCACCAGCGGTATGATCCTGCGCCGTCTGGCCGACCGGGAGGGGCTGCACATCGATGACGTGCCCCAGTCCCTGGAGCGGCTGGCGGGGGAGGGCTGTACCGACGTGGTGCTCCAGCCCACCCACATCATGAACGGGGATGAGTTCGACAAGCTGTGCGCCCAGGCCGAGCCCTTCCGGGCAAGATTTGCCCGCATGGCTTTTGGCCGGCCCCTCCTCACCACGCTGGAGGACTACCGGGACCTGGCTGCCGCCCTCACGGAGATTCTTCCCGAGGCGGAGGCGGACACCGCCCACGTTTTTATGGGCCACGGCACCGAGCACTTTGCCAACGCTGCCTACTGCCAGCTGGAGTATATGCTCCACGACAGCGGCCGGACCGACGCGGTGCTGGGCACCGTGGAGGGCTATCCCGGCCTGGAGGAGGTCTTCCGGCGGCTGGGAGAGCGGAAAACGGTGCAGAAGGTGGTCCTCCACCCCCTGATGGTGGTGGCGGGAGACCACGCCAAGAACGACCTGGCCGGCGACGAGCCGGAGAGCTGGAAGAGCCAGCTGCTGGAGCGGGGCTACCAGGTGTCCTGTGAGCTGAAGGGCCTGGGGGAGTACCCCCAGATCCGCGCTCTCTTCGTCCGCCACGCCCTGGAGGCGGCGGAGGACCGTTGAGTCCGGGCCTGTGCCCGTTCTCATATACCGTACAGGGTGTCCCACGGGGACCTAACAGGGAAGCTGGGTGAAAATCCCGCGCAGTCCCGCTGCCGTGAGAGGGGAGCCGCCCCGCAGAGCTGCCACTGGGCCGGAGAAAAGGCCCGGGAAGGCGCGGGGAAGGCGGTGAGCCTTGAGCCGGAAGACCTGCCCTGACGTATCCGCCCTGCGAGAGACAGGGAAAAGGAGAGATCCCGATGAAGCAACGCAACTACACCAACGTGAGGCTCCTGGCGGCCATGGTGGCCGTGCTGGGCCTCAGCACCCTCAGCGCCTCGGCCATGCACATCGCCGAAGGCTACCTGCCCAAGACCTGGGCCTTTGGCTGGATGGCCGTCTGCGTCCCCTTTGTGGTGGCCGGCTTTCTGTCCATCCGGAAGAAGGTGGAGCGCAGCCCCAAGGCAAAGGTCCTGCTGGCCATGTGCGGCGCCTTCGCCTTCGTCCTCTCGGCGCTGAAGATCCCCTCGGTCACCGGCTCCTGCTCCCACCCCACCGGCGTGGGCCTGGGCGCCATCCTCTTCGGGCCTACCGCCACCACCATCCTTGGCCTCATCGTTCTGCTGTTCCAGGCCCTGCTGCTGGCCCACGGCGGCCTCACCACCCTGGGCGCCAACCTCTTCTCCATGGCCATCGTAGGGCCCATCGTGTCCTGGGCGGTCTATCAGGCCCTTAAGAAGGCGGGGGCCAAGCCGGCGGTGGCCGTGTTCTGCGCCGCCGCCCTGGGCGACCTGCTGACCTACGTGACCACCTCCTTCCAGCTGGGCGTGGTCTACGGGAACGTGGCGGAGTATCTCACCATCTTCGCCGTGACCCAGATCCCCCTGGCCATCGCCGAGGGCCTCCTCACCGTGGTGGTCTTCAACGTGCTGGAGAAGTATTCCGCCGCCGAGCTCCGTGAGCTCGCCGTGCTGTAAGGAGGGGACGAACATGAAGGTATGGCAGAAAAACCTGATCCTCATCGGCCTTGTGATTTTGCTGGCGGCCTTCCCGCTGTGGTACTGCCGGGATGCCGAGTTCGGCGGCGCCGACGGCATGGCGGGGGAGCTCATCGAGGAGAGCAACCCCGACTATGAGCCCTGGTTCCAGCCCATCTTTGAGCCGGCCAGCGGCGAGGTGGAGTCCCTCCTCTTCGCCCTCCAGGCCGCCATCGGCTCCGGCATCGTCTGCTTCGTGCTGGGCCGGGTGACCGCCAAAAAACCGGAGGACCAGAAGAAGGTGTAACCATGGGGACGGACCGATATGCCTATCTCTCCCGCCTCAGGCGGGTGGACCCGGTGGCCAAGGTATGGGTCTCCCTGGCGGTGCTCCTCCTCTGCCTCTTCAGTGAGAGCATCGGCGTGGGCCTGGTGACCCTGTCCGCCATGAGCGTCCTCAATGTAGCCCTGGGGGGGCAGCGGCCCGGCACCGTCCTCCACTTCATGAAGGTGCCCCTGGCCTTCCTGGTCATCGGCTGCCTCACCATCGTCATCCGGCCCATCCCGGCGGAGGAGCCGGCCCTGTGGGCAGTGTGGCTCTTCGGCCGGTTCCGCTGGGGGATCACCCAGACCTACCTCCACATAGGGCTCATGGTCTTCTGTAAGGCCATGGGCGCCATCTCGGCCATGTATTTTCTGGCCCTCAATACCCCCATGACCGACCTCATTCTGGCCCTGGAGCGGCTCCACGTTCCCAAGCTGCTGGTGGAGCTCATGGAGCTCATCTACCGCTTCATCTTCGTCCTCATGGACACCGCCGGGCGCATCCGGGTGGCCCAGGAGTCCCGGCTGGGGTACGGCAACTTCCGCAAGAGCCTGGACCACATGGGGGACCTGGTGTCCCTGGTGTTCCTCCGGGCCTGGCGGAAGGGGGACAAGGTCTATACCGCCCTGGAATCCCGGGGCTATGACGGCAGTCTCACCACCCTGTCCGCCGCCTATACCGGCGGCGGGCAGGTGTATGCCTGGGGGGCGGCGGCAGCCGCCCTCCAGGTGGTGACCCTGCTGCTGGAAAGGAGGCTCCTCCTGTGAGCTATGCCATCGAGGCCAAGGACCTCTACTATACCTATGAGGACGGGACCGTGGCCCTGAATCACATCTCCCTCCGGGCGGAGCAGGGGAAGATCACCGGCATCCTGGGGGCCAACGGGGCTGGAAAATCAACCCTCTTCCTCAACCTCAACGGCGTCCTCACCCCCAAGGAGGGGACGGTGACGGTGAACGGGAAACCCGCGGTCTACGACCGCAAGGGCATCCGGGAGATCCGCCGCCAGGTGGGCATCGTCTTCCAGGACCCGGACGATCAGCTCTTCTCCGCCGATGTCTACCGGGATATCTCCTTCGGGGGTGTGAATCTGGGCCTGCCCGAGGAAGAGGTACGCCGCCGGGTGGAGGCGGCCATGGAGCGCACCGGGGTGAGTGCCCTCCGGGACAAGCCCACCCACGCCCTGTCCTTCGGGCAGAAGAAGCGGGTGGCCATCGCCGGCGTGCTGGTGATGGAGCCCAGCGTCATGATTTTGGATGAGCCCACCGCCGGACTGGACCCCCAGGGGGTCAGCGACATCATGCACCTCTTGACCGAACTGCGGGACGGCCTGGGCATGACCATCCTTATCGCCACCCACGACATGGACATCGTCCCCCTCTACTGTGATTACACCTACCTCCTGGGCGGGGGCAGGGTAATCCTGGAGGGGACGCCGGAGGCGCTCTTCGCCCAGCCCGAGGAGCTGCGGAAAAACAACCTGCGCCTGCCCCGGATCGCCCACCTCATGGAGATCCTGCGGGAGCGGGACGGGCTGGACACCACCCCCACCGCCGCCACCATCAGCGCGGCCCGGCGGGAGATCAATCGACTGTTACAGGAGAAGTGAAAGCATGGAGAGAGGAAAGCTGTACGGTGTAGGCGTGGGCCCCGGGGACCCGGAGCTGGTGACCAAAAAGGCGGAGCGGGTCCTGCGGGAGGCCGATATTGTGGCCGTCCCCGACAAGGGCGCGGGGGAGAAGACCGCCCTCAACATCGTCCGCGATATCGTGGCAGGGAAAGAGCTTCTCTACTGCCCCACCCCCATGGTGCGGGACCGGGCGGTGCTGGACGGCTGCTACGAGCAGATCGCCAATGACATCTGTGTCCTGCTGGACGAGGGCAAGAACGTGGCCTTCATTACCCTGGGGGACCCCACGGTATACTCCACCTATATCTACGTCCACAAGAAGGTCCTCTCCCGGGGCTACGAGGCTGAGCTCATCCCCGGCGTGCCCTCCTTCTGCGCCGTGGCTGCCCGGCTCAACACCTCTCTCTGTGAGGGGGCGGAGCGGCTCCTCATCGTCCCCGCTTCCCACGACGCCGCCGACTGTCTGGACATCCGGGCCAATAAGGTCTTTATGAAGGCGGGCAAGGCCATTGGGGAACTCCAGACCCAATTGGCCGAGCGGGGCATGCTGGAGCATGCCTCCCTGGTGGCCAACTGCGGCATGGAGGGGGAGCTGGTCTGTCCCCACTTTGCCGATATGTCCGACGGCACCGGCTATTTTTCCATCGTTCTGGTCAAGGAATGAGACCCATCAAAAAGGAAGTGAGACCCAAATGGTCATCATGATGTCAGGTCTGGATTACTCTCTGGCCCCCATCGAGCTCCGGGAGCAGCTCTCCTTCACCAAGGCCCAGGTGGGGGCGCTGGTGGAGCGCATCCGCTCGGAGGTGGAGGGGGTGCTGGGCTGCGTCCTCCTCTCCACCTGCAACCGCACCGAGCTCTATCTCTCCTGCGAGAAAGGGCGGGAGCTCCAGCCCGGGGAGGTGCTCTGCGCCGCCGTGGGCCTGAGCTATGCCCCCTTCGCCCGGGCCTTTGTCACCCGCCGGGGCAGCGACGCCGCCCGCCACCTGATGGAGGTCTCCGGCGGGCTCCAGTCCCAGATCTGGGGGGAGGACCAGATCCTCTCCCAGGTCAAGGGGGCCATCGCCATCGCCCGGGAGGAGGGTGCCGCCGACCCGGTGCTGGAGACCCTCTTCCGCAACGCCGTGGCCGCCGGCAAGGAGATCAAGACCAAGGTCCGCCTCACCGGCGTGGCCACCTCCGCCGCCGCCCGGGCCGTGGAGGTGCTCAGGGGCCAGATGGGCTCCCTGGTGGGGAAGAAGGCCCTGGTCATCGGCAACGGGGAAATGGGCCGGCTGTCGGCTACCCTCCTGCGGGAGGCCGGCTGCGCCGTCACCGTCACCCTGCGGACCTACCGCCATGGGGAGACCGTGGTGCCCGCCGGCTGCGGCGTGGTTCCCTACGACGACCGCCTCTCTGCTATGGAGGGGATGGACATCGTCCTCTCCGCCACCACCAGTCCCCACTATACCGTCACGGCGGAGCAGGTGAGCCAGCTGGGCTGCCGACCGTCCTATGTGGTGGACCTGGCCATGCCCCGGGACGTGGACGCAGCGGTGGGGGACCTGCCGGAGGTCCGGCTCTACAACGTGGATACCCTGGGGGCCGAGCGGCACCAGGGGGAGGTCCCCGCTGAGGCCCTGGACATTTTGGACGACTATATGGGCCGGTTCTATGAGTGGAACAACTACCGGAAATGCCTGCCCGCCATCGAGGACCTGAAGACGGCCATCACCGAGCGGGTCCTCACCTACCCGGAGGTGGAGGAGGACCTGGACGCCGAAGATCTCATCGAGCTGGCGGTGGGACGGGCGGTGGACCTCCTCACCGGCGGGCTCAAGGAGCATATCAGCCCGGAGGATCTGGAGCGGTGCGTGGGCAAGATCAAGGTCCACACCGCCGTCAAGAGCCGGGAGAGGGAGGGCAGCCATGACCGAAAACGCATCCCGTTTCCCGCTATTTGTTGACCTCACCGGCAGGCGCTGCGTCATCGTGGGGGGCGGCGCCATTGCCCAGCGCCGTGCGGCAGTGCTGGCCCGCTTCGGGGCAGCGGTCACCGTCATCGCCCCCACCTGGATCGGGGACGCCCCCGGCGTGGACTGGCAGGCGCGGCCCTATGCCCCCGGCGATCTGAAGGGGGCCTTTCTGGCGGTGGCCGCAACGAATGACCGGTCGGTGAACCGGCAGGTGGGGGAGGAGGCCCGGGCATTGGGCATCCCCGTCACCGTGGCCGACTGCCGGGAGGAGTGTACCTTCTTTTTTCCCGCCGTCTGTGAAGGCGGCGGCGTGACCGCGGGGCTCATCTCCCGGCACGGCACCGACCACCACCGGGCGGCTAAGGCCGCCAAGGCAGTGCGTCAGGCATTGGAGGGATTGGATTGAAGAAGCTGAGAGCGGGGAGTCGGGAGAGCCGGCTGGCCGTCATCCAGACCGAGCTGGTCATGGAGGCCATCCGGACACAGGACCCCGACTGTGAAATAGAACTGGTTACCATGAAGACCACCGGAGACAAGATCCTGGACCGCACCCTGGACAAGGTGGGGGGCAAGGGCCTTTTCGTGAAGGAGCTGGACGCCGCCCTGCTGGACGGGCGGGTGGACTTCACCGTACACAGCTGCAAAGACCTGCCCATGGATTTGGATCCCCGTCTCCCCCTGGCGGGCTTCTCCCGCCGGGCCGACCCCCGGGACGTGTTGGTGCTGCCCGAGGGAGTCACCGAGCTGGACCCAGAAAAGCCCATCGGCTGCGCCAGCGCCCGCCGGGCCCTTCAACTTAAGAAGTTGTTTCCGGGCCAGCCCATCGCCCCCGTCCGGGGCAATGTGATCACCCGGCTGGCCAAGCTGGACAGCGGACAGTATGCCGCCCTGGTCCTGGCTGCCGCCGGGCTCAAGCGGCTGGACCTGGAGGGGCGGATCACACGCTATTTCTCCACCGATGAGATGATCCCCGCCGCCGGACAGGGCATTCTGGCCGTCCAGGTGCGCTCGGGGGAGGACACCGATTATCTCGCCGCCTTCCTGGACCGGGACGGCACCGACTGCGCCACGGCGGAGCGGGCCTTTGTCCGGCGGCTGGACGGCGGCTGCTCCTCCCCAGTGGCGGCCTTTGCCACAGTGGAGGGGGATACCCTTACCCTCCGGGGCATGGACATTACATCGGTGGGTGAGCCCATTTTCGACACCATCACCGGCCCGCGCAGCCAGGGGGAGGCCCTGGGCATCGCGCTGGCCGACCGGATCAGGGAGGGAACGGCATGTACGGCAAGGTGACACTGGTGGGGGCGGGTCCCGGAGACCCTGGACTCCTCACCGTCAAGGGCCGGGAGGCCCTGCTGGCGGCACAGGTGGTGGTCTATGACCGCCTGGTGAGTCCCGCCATCCTGGCGCTCATGCCGGAGGAGGCGGAGCAGATCAACGTGGGCAAGGAGGCCAGCCGCCATCCCGTCCCCCAGGATCAGATCAACCGCATCCTGCTGGAAAAGGCCCTGGAGGGCAAGAATGTGGTGCGGCTCAAGGGGGGAGACCCCTTCCTCTTCGGCCGGGGCGGCGAGGAGTTGGAGCTTCTGCTGGAGCACGGCGTCCCCTTTGAGGAGGTGCCCGGCATCACCTCGGCCATCGCCGTGCCCGCCTACGGCGGCATCCCGGTGACCCATCGGGACTTCACCTCCTCCCTCCACATCGTCACCGGCCACGCCCGGGCGGGCAAGGCCCTGGACATTGACTTCGAGGCCCTGGTCCGCACCAAGGGGACCCTGGTCTTCCTCATGGGGGTGAGCAGCCTCCCCGACATCTGCGAGGGGCTCTTGAAGGCGGGCATGGACCCGGACACCCCCGCCGCCATCGTGGAGCGGGGCACCACCCCCGCCCAGCGGCGGCTGGACGCCACCGTGTCCACCCTGGCCCAAACGGCGGCAGAGGGGAAGGTGGAGAGCCCGGCCATCAGCATCGTGGGCCAGGTCTGCTCTCTGGCCAAGGACTTTGACTGGTTCGACGCCCTGCCCCTGAAGGGGAAGCGCGTCGTGGTCACCCGCCCCAAAGAGCGGGTGGGCACCCTGGCGGGTCGCCTGCGGAAGCTGGGGGCCGACGTCTTTGAGTACCCCTGCATCCGGACGGAGCCCATCACCCCCTGTCCCGCCATGGAGCAGGCGGTGGAACACCTGGCCGACTACGAATGGCTGGCCTTCACCAGCCCCGCCGGGGTGGAGGCCTTCTGGGCCATGGCCCAGGCCAAGGGCTGGGACGCCCGCGTCCTGGCTGGGGTCAAGCTGGCCGCCATCGGTACCGGTACCGACAAGGCTCTCCTGGGCCACGGACTCCGGGCTGACTACATCCCCGAGGTTTACGACGCCGCCCACCTGGGGACGGGCTTGGCCGCCTTGGCCAAGGGAAAGGTGCTCCTCCTCCGGGCGGAGTGGGGCTCTCCCGCCTTGACGGAGGCCCTGGAAGGGAGTAACATTTCCTATGACGACATCCACTGCTACACCACCTCCTATGAGAGCGAGCACGCCGCCGCCCTCCGGGACCTGGTGGCGGCGGGTCAGGTGGACCTGGTCACCTTCACCAGCGCCTCTACGGTGAAGGGCTTCGTGTCCTCGGTGGGGGAGCTGGACTTCTCCGGCCTCACCGGGGCCTGCATCGGGGCGCAGACCGCCGCCGAGGCGGCAAAGCACGGCATCCCCACCATTGTGGCGGAGCGGGCCACCATGGACGCTCTGGTCAATATCATTATCAAAGAAGGTCAGACAAATGGAACTCATTAACCGGCCCCGCAGACTGCGGCAGAACGACTCCATCCGGCGGCTGTGCCGGGAGACCCGACTCTCCCCGGACAGCCTCATCTATCCCATCTTCGTGGACGAGACCCTGAAGGGCAAGCGGGCCATCCCCGCCCTGGACGGCCAGTTCCACTACGGCCTGGACGCCGTGTGCGAGGCGGTGGAGGAGTGCATCCAGGCGGGCGTGGGCCGGTGTATCCTCTTCGGCCTGCCCGCCCACAAGGACGCCGTGGGCTCCTCCGCCTGGGATGAGCACGGCGTGGTCCAGGAGGCCATCCGCACCATCAAGGCCAAATACCCCGACTTCTATGTCATCACCGACGTGTGCATGTGCGAGTACACCGACCACGGCCACTGCGGCATCCTCTGCGGCCACGAGGTGGACAACGACAAGACGCTGGAGGTCCTGGCCAAGACCGCACTCTCCCACGCCCAGGCCGGCGCCGACATGGTGGCGCCCTCCGACATGATGGACGGCCGTATCGCCGCCATCCGGGCCATTCTGGATGAGCACGGCCTCCAGAACGTGCCCATCATGTCCTACTCCGCCAAGTACGCCTCCGCCTTCTACGGCCCCTTCCGGGAGGCCGCCGGCTCCGCCCCCTCCTTCGGGGACCGGAAGGGTTACCAGATGGACCCCCACAACCGCCGAGAGGCGCTGAAGGAGTGCGCTCTGGATGTGGAGGAGGGCGCCGACATCCTCATGGTGAAGCCCGCCCTCAGCTACCTGGACGTGATCCGGGAGTGCTCCGATGCCTTCGACCTGCCCATGTGCGCCTACTCCGTCTCCGGCGAATACGCCATGATCAAGGCCGCCGGCGCGGCGGGGCTCATCGACGAGTACAGGGTCATGTGCGAGAGCGCTCTCTCCGTGTTCCGGGCGGGCGCCGACATGCTCATCACCTACTACGCCAAGGAACTGGCTCAGGCCATGAAGAAGGGGGATATCGGCTGATGGAGCGCTCTCAGGAACTCTTTGACCGGGCCCAAAAGGTCCTCCCCGGCGGCGTCAACTCCCCGGTCCGGGCTTTTCGGGCAGTGGATCTGTGCCCCCGGTTCATTACCAAGGCCCAGGGCGCCTATATCTACGACGCCAACGGCAAGTCCTACATTGACTACGTCTGCTCCTGGGGTCCCATGATCCTGGGCCATGACCACCCGGTGGTCCGGGAGGCGGTGGAGAAGGCCGTGAAGGACGGCCTCTCCTTCGGCGCTCCCACCGAACGGGAGGTGGAGATGGCCGAGCTCATGACCGAGCTGGTCCCCAACATCGAGATGGTCCGCATGGTGAACTCGGGCACCGAGGCCGTCATGTCTGCCATCCGCCTGGCCCGGGGTGCCACCGGCCGGGACAAGATCATCAAGTTTGAGGGCTGCTACCACGGCCACTCCGACTGCCTGTTGGTGAATGCCGGCTCCTCCGCCCTGGCGGGAGGGCACCCCTCCTCCGCCGGCGTCCCCGAGGACATTGTCAAGCACACCCTCACTGCCCAGTTCAACCGCCTGGACACAGTGGAGGCCCTGCTGAACGAGTACCCCGGCCAGGTGGCCTGCGTCATCGTGGAGCCGGTGGCCGCCAACATGGGCGTGGTGGCTCCCGCCCCCGGTTTCCTGGAGGGCCTCCGTGCTCTGTGCGACAAGTCGGGCGCCCTCCTCATCTTCGACGAGGTTATCACCGGCTTCCGCCTGGCTCTGGGCGGTGCCCAGGAATACTTTGGGGTGAAGGCTGATCTGGTCACTTTTGGCAAGATCATCGGCGGCGGTATGCCGGTGGGCGCCTACTGCGGCAGCCGTGCCCTTATGGAGCAGGTGGCGCCCTGCGGCCCGGTGTACCAGGCGGGCACCCTCTCGGGCAACCCCGTGGCCATGGCCGCCGGTCTAGCCCAACTCCGGTACCTGAAGGCCCATCCTGAGGTCTACGACTACATCGGTACTCTGGCCAAGGAGCTGGCCGACGGCATGCGGGAGGCGGCGGAGCGGCACCACGCCGGTGTGGCCGTCAACCAGATCGGTTCCCTGGCGGCCCCCTTCTTCACCCCCAACGCCGTCACCACCTTTGTGGACGCCAAGGGCAGCGACGTGGGCCGGTACGCCCGCTACTTCAAGGGCATGCTGGAGCGGGGCGTCTACCTGGCCCCTGCCCAGTTCGAGGCTATGTTCGTCTCCGCCGCCCATACACGGCAGGACCTGGCCCGGACCCTGGAGGCCGTGGACGAGGCTCTGGCCGAGCTGTAAGTTTTTATATAGTCTATCCCCGGGGCTGCACAGCAGTCCCAGGGATATTTTTTTGCAATTTGTGCCCTTGAACGTACAGATACCACGCGATAACAACGTGCCCTGTACACGTTGAATCGTAACCGTCAAAGGAGCAGGCGGATAGACATGTATGAGATAATAGTGCTGGAACGTAGCGGAACGTTCCAGCACTATTTTGTACGGGGGGTCTTGCAGTGACATCTATCGAGTTGAAACACCAGGCACAGTTACAGGAATGGGCTTCAGCAATCAAGGCCTGCCGGAGCAGTGGGCTGTCGGTAGGCCAATGGTGCCAGGAGAATGGAATCGCGGTATCCACCTATTTCTCCTGGCAGAGGAAGGTGTTCCAGGCCCTGAAAGAAGTCCAGGAGGTAACCTTTGCAGAGGCGCCAATCATGGAGCGTTCCCAGCTCTCCGGGCATATCGTAGCCGCTATGGAGGTAAGCGGTGTGCGGATCCAGGTCTATGGGGGAGCGGATGAGGCCACACTGCTGGCGATCCTCCGGGCAGCAAAGTCATGCTGAACGATTTTAGTTGCAGCTGTCCGGTGTACATCGCCTGCGGATACACAGACCTGCGGCGGGGCATTGATGGACTGGCCACTCTGGTAAAGAGCCAGTTCCAGATGGACCCGTTTCAGCGGGCGCTGTTTCTGTTCTGCGGGCGGCGGCGGGACCGGCTCAAGGCGCTGTACTGGGAGGGAGACGGCTTTTTACTGCTGTATAAGCGTCTGGAGAGCGGCAGTTTCCAATGGCCCCGGAGTACGAAGGAAGTGCAGACCCTGACGCCTCAACAGTACCGCTGGCTGATGGAGGGACTGAAGACAGAGCAGCCCAAGGCAAACAAAGCAGTGAGCGGCCTGAGCGTGATCTGATACCGGAAAGCATTGAAAATGCTGGCTTTTTAACCTGTTTTATGGTATCATTTTCTCATGGAAAACGAGAAGAAGACTGCCGCAAGCACCCCGGAAATGGTGACCATCTCACGGGCGGAATATGAAGAATTGAAGCTCCAGAACCAATGGCTTCTGGAGCAGCTTGGTCTTGCAAAAAAACGGCAGTTTGGCACATCCTCAGAGCGGCTCCAGGAGGGCCTAATGGACCAACTGTCTCTCATGGCAAATGAGGCGGAGGCCTACGCCTATGGGACGAAAAATGCCACAGCGGAACAGGTGGCGGTGAAGGCCCATGCCCGCAAGCGGCACAGCGGCAATGTACTGGATATCGTGCCGGAGGGAACCCCTACGGAAGTGGTGGAGCACCGCCTTTGCGAAGAAGAGCGCACCTGTGATACCTGCGGTGCCGTGATGGAGGAGATTGGGAAAGAGGTGCACCGGAGCCTGAAGATGGAGCCGGCCCGGTTCTGGATCCGGGAGGATGTGTACTACACCTACGCCTGCAAGCAGTGCGAGGCGGAAACAGGCGAAGGCAATCTCCGGAAAACACCCAAACAGCCGACGCTCTGCCCAGGCAGCTTCGCCTCACCAGAGGCGGTAGCCCATATCATGACGCAGAAGTTTGTCATGTACTCACCGCTGTACCGCCTGGAGCAGGAGTTTCAGCGGCAGGGGCTGAAGCTGTCCCGGCAGACGATGGCCAACTGGATCCTGCAGGCCTCGGACACCTGGCTGCGGCCGGTGTATGACGCCCTGCACCGGAAGCTGTGCCGGGAAACCGTGCTGCACGGGGATGAGACCACGCTGCAGGTGCTGAAGGAGCCGGGCAGGACCTCTACGAGCAAGTCCTATATGTGGGTCTACCGGACCAGCGGCTGCGCCGAGTATCCCATTGTCCTGTATGAGTACCAGACCAGCCGGAAGGCGGAGCACGCGGCGGCCTTCCTCAAGGACTTCTCCGGCTGGCTGCACGCAGACGGCTACCAGGGCTACCACAAGCTGCCCGAGAATATCCGGGTGGTGGGCTGCTGGGCTCATGCCAGGCGAAAATTTGACGAGGCGCTGCAAACGCTGCCCAAAGAGAAACGGCAGGAATCTCTGGCGGCCACCGGCGAGTGTTACTGCACCAGGCTGTTNTTTCAAACAAGCCCTAGCCTTTGCCGTCTCTACTATCGAGTATACAATGGCACTGGATTCTGCACCCTTCACGCTGTCACAAAACAGCCAGTTCTTTCGGCCCGCAACAAATGGACGGATCGCATTTTCGGCCAAGTTGTTAGAGATAGGAACCTCAGGAGAATCTAAAAACGCCGTCAGTTGGTGCTCCTGGTTCAGCGAATAGCGGACTGCGTCCTCCAGCTTGCTGCCTTTTTCGGGGTGTACCGTTTTTAGCCAGCAAAAATACTCCTCCAGAAGGGGACGAACCACATTCTGGCGGTATTCATTGCGTGTTTTCGGTAATATATAGCTCGTTTTGCCATCCAGGGTGAACAGCTTGGTACAATACCGGTATCCCACTGCCGCTTTGCTCGTTTTCACAGTTGCTCCGTCCGGCATAGCTTCCCGCCATTTTCTCCTGGCGTGGGCCCAACAGCCGCAATGGGTAACATTTGCAACCTGGTTGTACCCAGCATAACCATCCGTCACCAGATAGCCGTTAAAACCTTTTAGAAAGTTTGCGGGCCGTTTTCCACTACGGTCTGGCTGGTACTCAAAGATTCGGATGGGCTTTTTGCTGCCTTCCCCGCTGGCGTATACCCACATCCGGGACTCAGAGGCTGCGGCTTTGCCATCCTCTTTCAAAACCTGCACAGTGGTTTCATCCGCGTGGATCACGGTGTCTTCCAGCAAGGCCTGCTTCATATGCCGGTACAGAGGTTTCAGCCAGGTTTGGGTACACTGGATCACCCAGTTGGCCAGTGTGCGCGGCTCAACTCCACTCCCTGTCTGGCCCAGATCTTCTCCTGGCGGACCAAAGGAAGCCCGTCCACATATTTCTTAATTATGACGTCAGCCACGGTAGAGGGAGAAGCCAGAGAATGCTTCATCAGGGCAGCAGGCGCCTGTGCGGTCAGGATATGGGCAAAGCCGGTGTCCTTTTCGCACTTGTCACAGGCGTAGGTACAGCTGTAGTATTCCAAAATTTTTTCTTGCTGCGGAATAATAATCAATTCCCGGCGAACCAGCTTCTTACCAATCAGCCGGAACGTACCACCACACTTGCTGCAGTTCAACTTGGATTCCGGCAGCTGGAGTATAATCTCCTCTACAGGGAGATTTTTTGCCAGTTCAGCAATTGTGCGCTTTTTCTTTCGGGCATGCGCCTTTACCGTAAAGGTCTCCTCGGTGGGTTCTTCTGCCTTGTGGTCCTGCACCTGTTCCGCTTCATTAAACAGACAAATCTGGTCTTCGCTTAAAACATAGGCCTTTTTCTCGCTGGACTGTCCGAAACGGGCACGCTGAGCGTTGAGAAGGATCTCATTCATATGATCCAACTTCTTTTTCAGGTTATCAATCTCGGCCTGCTGTTGCCGGATGGTTGTCTGGAGTTCTGCCTCACTCCTCGGCCACTGAAATCGTCCATTGGACAGACGCTTGTATAGCAGAATACCTTTCCAGAGAAGATGATCCTTCCACCATTCCAACCGGAGACTTTGACAGGGAAGGGCGGACATATACCCTTCTGGATATTCTGAAAAACGATCAGACGGAGACAGATACAAAGGAGCATATCGAGGTTATCACGCGGGACATGGACACCAAGGATATGGCCGAGATCATCCAACTTCTGGAGCCAGAGCTGGAAATCACCACCGAGGACGGCTAATGTCCGTCATCCGGGAGAATGTGATGGACAGTCAGGCTAGCCAAACGGCTGCTTCCGATTGCCCATCAGCGCACCGTCCTTTCTATGGTTTCGGCCAGCTCCAGCCCGTTTTTCAGGCGGAAGCGGAGTCGCTCATTGCTTTCCACGATGATTGTTTCAACGAGCTCACCGAACAACTCTGCGTCAAAGCTGTCAAGGAAGTCCGGGCCATCGTCCAGGATTTCCATCAGCTCTCTTGTTTGGGCGATGGTGTTGTCGCCATCGACGGCCAGAAGACGCTCCTTTTTCAGCTTTACAGCGCTGAGCTGCTCGGCCAACTCATTGCTCTGGGATATAAAAATGTCAGGATCAATGAGGCCCTGTTGTTTCAGCGTGGCCAACATTTGATTCTGACTGGTAAGATCGGATATTTGCTTGTTGAGTTCAATGACATCCAGGCTCCAGAGCATCCGGCGGTTGCGGATGGCTTGGAGCGAAGTGGTCATCTCCGTAAGGATTGGTTCGCCATGGTGCTTGAGGTTATAGTATAGCTGGAGAAAAGCCTCCTCGATTTTGGCTTCCTGAATTTGCGCCATACTGCATTCATGATTACTTTGGTTGTGTTTGCGACATATCCAATAAGGAGTAGCTCTGCATACTTTCCTGCCAAAGTAGGTACCGCAATTTCCACATACAATTTTGCGAGCAAAAATGTGCTTGTCGCGGGACCGCTTGGAAATCCTATCTCCTTTTTTACGAAATAATATCTGAGCCTTGTCAAATGTGTTTTGATCGATGATGGGAGGATGGCTTTCAGATATATAGTATTGATCTTTGCTCCCCAGATTCCTTTTTTTCTTGATAGGCAATGTGTCAGTTGCATAGTATTTTTGGAGGAGGGAATTTCCGGCATATCTCTCGTTTTGAAGGATATAGCAGATGGTGGTATATTGCCAATATGGAGTTCCATCTCGGGTTGGTATTCCCAGCTTAGTGATTTCTGCCGCAATGTCTGCTGTACTCTGTCCAGATAGGTATCGGGCAAAGATCATGCGGATGATTTCTGCTTCAGACTCCTCGATTTCGAGTTTTCCTTCCCTAAGACGATATCCAAACGGTGCTTTGCATGTAATAAACTCCCCGCTTTGCATTCTCTGCTGATAGCTCCACCGCATATTGCCGGAGATGGATTCGCTCTCGGCCTGGGCGAAGGAGGCGAAGAGCGCAGTCATCATTTCGCCGGACATCGTCGCAGTGTCAATGTTCTCTTTCTCAAAGTAGACGCCGACACCGAGTGATTTCAGCTCTCTGATGGTTTCCAGGCATTCCTTGGTATTGCGGGCAAAGCGGGAGATGGATTTTACCAGCACCCTGTCGATCAGCCCTCTGCGGCAATCTGCCAAGAGCCGCTGGAAGTCCTCACGCTTTTCAGCCGATGTCCCAGTGATACCCTCATCTGCGTATATGTCTACCATTCTCCAGTTTTCCTTGCTGGAGATCAGGTCACTGTAGTGACGGTTCTGGGCGGCGAAGGAGTTGAGCTGGTCATCAGAGGCGGAGCTGACACGGGCGTATGCCGCAACCCGCAATTTGGCGTTTTGGGGCTTTTCGGTTGCCTCGATGGTGATGACCCGGTATTGCTTTTCCCGAAGCGCCATGCTGCCGTCGGTCATCAGCTTTTCCGCCATGTCAGTTCACCTCCTTTTTTGCAACACAAACTAGGGATGAGCAAAACGTACGTTTTGCAAAATCCA
Organism: Intestinimonas timonensis; assembly: GCF_900626145.1. Lineage (GTDB taxonomy): Bacteria > Bacillota > Clostridia > Oscillospirales > Oscillospiraceae > Intestinimonas > Intestinimonas aquisgranensis. Next base: position 714,121 of record NZ_LR130817.1, read on the forward strand.
GCCACAGCATATAGTATGCTCTTTGTTCTCTGCATTCTATATATAGTATGCTTCCGAGAGCAAATAGGAGTTTTGCTCATCCCTAGCAACACAAACAATACCACAACACCTTTGAAATAGCTATTGAAAAGAGTGCGATTTCAGAAAGAAAGGATAATGTCCGCACCGGTCTGCGCGGCAATTCTAGCCAAAATTTTGCGGGCCTCTCTTTCTGTGGTTTTCTTCTGCTCTATCAGCGCGCGGAGCAGTTGGGCAATGCCGCACAAATCGATATTTGTCATCTCGTTTCCTCGCTTTCGTGGATTTGTTTTTGATAACAGAAATATGGGACCCGATCAGGGAGTTTGAGGAGAAAAGGAAGAGGAGTGTAGAGGGGGAAAGATGAAGAACTCAGAGAAACGGAGGTTGAGAAGAAGAGGATGTACTGTGATCAGATCCCATATTTCTGCTATCAAAAGAAAAACAGAGGGCCGCTCCCAAAGGTCAGGTGAGCGAGTGTAGGTTCCGAGTCTGGAGCGGCCCTTTGTTTCTTGATGCTACTTAGTCGCCTGTATTCGACACTACTTCCCCAGGCAGGGCGGCAACTTGAACTGTGCTGGCGCACATCATGGGACTCTCACCCCTCCGAGGATCTCTCCGAGCCGCGTAAGCAGAAGTATCATTGTATGCAGCGTGGCGGAGGTGGCTGGCGGCAGGACTCCGGCCACACCCAGAGCGATCAGCGCGCCGCTGAAGCCGATGACGAAGCGGTAGTTGGAGTGGATGCGCGCCATCAGCGCCATGGCGAGGCGTCGCAGTTCTACCAGTTCCTAAAGGCTGTCGGCAGCGATGGTGATGTCCGCGATCTCCCGGGCGATGGCGGCACCGTCGCTGATGGCGATGCCCGCGTCCGCCTCGGACAAGGCCGGCGAGTCGTTGATACCGTCGCCCACCATCAGGACAGTATGCCCCTCCCGGCGGAGCCGGGCCACATACTCCGCTTTGTCTGCCGGAAGGACTCCGGCGCGGAAGTCGTCCACTCCCACCTGGGCGGCAATGGCTGCGGCGGTGCGGTAACAGTCGCCGATGAGTATATCGGTGCTGGCGATGCCGTGGGACACCAGATACTCCACCTTGGAGTGGTACGCCTCATGTCGCAAACCACGAAGCTCGACTTCCTCCGCAATAGTTCCTACACAAACAACGCCGCCTGCGATTGGAAACTGGGATGGAATCTCTGGCAAGTGGATACCTAATTGACGGTGGCCTCACCTTCAAATACCGTTCAGCCCACGGGGATAATGCCGCTTGCTTGGACCTCTGTGGCATTTGCTGGCAGGATTGGGGCGTAGGGAACAGCACCTGACCTGAGCTGTGCGCAACCAGACACGATCCCCATTCAGGAACATACATTGGGGCAGATCAGCAACATTTTTTCTTGTCCACTCCTCCGTTGGTTTTTCTGTAACCTCGGCGGATAAAAAACCAAAGGAAGCTTGTATAAACTGTTTGCGAGGGCGGGAGACAAGATTCTCAGGCCTATTTTAAATAATAATAGAGGAAGGAGTTTAGGCGGGACCAGGAACTCTCATCCCAGTCGCTGTCCATAGCCAGATGGAAGTGAGAGGTTCCGTCTAGTGCGCCAGTCATATCAAGCACTGTTTCTGTGTTTTCATACCGGGGAGCCAGAGTTAAAACGCCGGCCGATGTTCGGCCAAGTTCCCGTGCCTTAGCCAAACGGTACCGACCATTGGCCCCGGCAAATCCCGGCAGCAGCTGATCCGCTGCAGTACGCATCCCTTCCGGATCTTTTGAGAAGCTGCTTCTCTCCCTCAATAGGCGGCCCAGATCTGCCATTTGCTCTGTCCAGGAAGCGGCTGTGACACTCCCGGAATCCCGCCAGAGAAACCAGAGGTACTCGCTCAAGGGGGCACGATACAGAGACCGGCCCTGCTGCTCCAGCGTTTCCAGCACCCCGTCGTTCAGAGCAAACAGCGTAAGGGGTTCTCCCACCGCGGCTAGAGGCTGGCTCTTGACAGGGATGCTCCCGATTTGCGAGGCCAGCGCATTCAGACTGTCCCAATCTGGAATATCGTGTGGACTTAGTGCGCTGCGCTGCTCAGGCGGGGCACACAGTATGAGATCTCCTGTCAATACAGCCCGGAACAACAGATCGGGGTCTGGAACATGTTCCGGCAAGGTTTCCAGTTCCGGGGAAACCAGGGTCACCCGCCCTAGTCCCCGGTTGGCAAGCACTGCCTCTACTGCCCACGGGTACTGGCCGTCGGCCTCCGCGCCTTGAGTGGAGGGAATCAGCATCTGAAAGGGATCGGATTCCTTCTCCGCTGCGTTCAGAATACCACCCAGTAATGCGGGGAAGGGAAGGTACTCTTTGGAACTGGTCTCCCCCCGGCCCAAAACCAGGGAAGTGCCGCCCAGAGGCATGGGATGGGTTTCCACATTCCATACCATTTCAGCATATTTCCTAAGATATGTGGTAAACGGCGGCAGATCCAAAACATATAAAGGGCCGTGGTTTGATTCTGGGGTATCAACGACTTTGGTAGAGCAGTGTTCCACAGCTGTGAGCTTAAAGTGATCCGGCAGTGGCTGAGAGGAACGGCTTTCCAGACTCTGGAGAAATGCCTCGATGCGAGTAATAACGCCTACTGGTGAGAAGTGCTCATCCACTTCGATGTGCAGATAGGGTTTTTCGCCCATCTCCTTCCGGAACAGATAGGAGAGCATCGTATGCTCCACTGATGGAGAAGCAGGGAGAGACTGTGAGCCGATCTCCAAATTCCTGGCGGAAAGCGGCCACGATGCCGGGGTTATAGGCCACACCGCCCTGGAGCACAATATGGTGTCCTACTGGCTTGCTCCCAACTACTTTGTGGAGATAATTTCGGACAATGGACTGGCACAAACCGGCTGCGACCTCTGCCTGGGTGGCTCCCTGTGCCTGGGCAGATAGGATAGCGGTCTCGATAAACACGGTGCATCGCTCTCCCAATTCCACAGGGGCCTTTGCAGTAAGTGCCAGGCGGCCGAAGTCCTTCAAAGGGATGTTCATGCGTGCGGCCTGCTCCTCCACAAAGGAGCCGGTTCCGGCAGCACAGATTTTGTTCATTTGAAAGTCTGCAACCTGCCCATTCTGAAGGGAGATGTATTTAGAATCTTGACCGCCGATCTCAAAGACGGTATCTGCTTTGGGCATACATTGGATGGCAGTTCTTGCCTGGGCTGTAATCTCATCTCGCACGGCATCCGCACCGATGAGCCGGCCGATCCGCTCTCGTCCGGAGCCAGTGACGCCAACTGCCAGAAGGGGAATCCGCCCAAAACGGGAGCGGATATTCTCCAGGCCCTTTCGCACCGCAGCCTCCGGGTCTCCGGCGGTGCGAAGATACTGGAAGTCCACCAGTTCTCCGAATTGATCCGTGAGAACCAGGTCTGTGCTGGTAGAACCTACATCAATGCCCAAAGCGCAGCCCTGTGGTGGGATATGGCCGGAAACAGGCGGATCAGATACAAAAACCTTGGGATCAGGCCCCAGTGGCTGACGACGGTGCAGCCGGTCTTCCGTGTTTGAATCCTGCCCACACAGAGAGGCCAGTAGTTCTCCCATGGAACAGGTGCCTGCCTCCTGAGCAGCCAGCGCAGCCCCGGCGGCGCCGGCGTAGAGGAAATTCTTCGGTAAAATCAATTCTTCTTCCGTGAGACCAAAAACATCCCGAATAGCCCGAAGAACCCCCGCATTGTAGCCAACTCCGCCGCATAAAGCCACAGGCTTCTCCACAGAAAGTCCCCGCACAATGACTGCTTTATAGTTGCGGACCATTGCGTAGCAGAGCCCCAGCAGAATGTCAGGAGTATCCTCATACGCCGTGAGGAGAAACGGCGCGGCCAGATTACGGTCTGACATTCGATAGCAACGCGCACGCCAGTGCTGCCAACGCTCCCGATGACTATCGCTCAGGAAAAATCCAATGGAGCAGCCATTGAAACTCCTCTCTAAGCGGGCTTGAAGCTGCACTCCCGCTTCAGAGAAGAAGCAATCCCTGACAAACTCGTTGAGGTCAACCGCACCGGCCACGATCCGTTCATCCAGACAGACGCACTGCTCCAAAGGGCAGGGATGATGGCGTCTGAAGTTGATACAGTATTGGCACTCCGTGTCCTCGTTGGAATATTGGAAACCGGGAGAATACCGGCCGTGACCTCTGGGCTTGAAATTGGGCGGGGTCATCATCTGCCGTTCCAGATGGAACAGCGGTGTATCCCGCATGAAATAGCGTGTCATAGGGGATGTACTCCTTTCAGTAAAACGAAAAAGCGCCGGAGTCTTATTTCTAAAACTCCGGCGCCTGAATATTACATGATCGGTTCCTGGCTGTAGGGTTCCATGGGGTGCTGATCCTGCTCTCTTATGCGCTCCAGGGCATCGGGAGCTGCAATGGCAATTTGCTCCTGAACGCCCCGGATGCACTTTTCCTGCTCAGCAGTCAAGTCAAAACCAGCGTCCAAGGTGTCGGAGCAGCAGCGGTAGATTTCGATAAGCTGTTCCTGATTGAAGATTTGCTGTTTGGAAATGAGGCCGGCGCGGATGGCGAAGTCCTGCTTAGCACCTACATAGTTTTCCTGAAAGTAATTGCCCTGGTTGAGACCTGTGCGGTCAAAGCTCCAGTCCCATGTGACGAATTGGACGCCAAGCCGGGTGGGATGGGCAGCCAACACGGCTCCGTTGAAGTCAGCCAGCAGACGGTAGTCACCGGTCAGACTTTGGGCTTGCAGGAGCGGAGCCTGTTCCAGCAGCGTCATGTACTCCCGCACGGTGCAGGCCAGATCGGTGGCTCGCTCACAGGCTCGTTCCCGTTCCGGCGTCGCTACATCCTCCTGCCAGTAGCGAACGCCTCCGTCCGCTGTGATCCGGCAAAGGGGGAGACCATCCCACTCCACAGGAAGCAATTCATCCTGTTCCGGCTGCGGAGTGAATCCCTCACGGTGGAGAGCGGTGCGAAGCTCCTGAAAAAACTGTTCTCGGTTCATTTACTACCTCCTGATATTTAGTGCCCTTTTTGAAATTGCCTGAAAACGAAAAAGGGCGCCAACCTATTGGTCCATCACGACCAACAAATTGACGCCCCCAAACTTTGTGTATTCTATTGGCAGAAAAATAGCGCCCTTTTTGAAAATTGATGCTTCAAAAAGGGCGCTACATGGTTTCTGGTGTTGCCAACCTTCGAGAAGAGGGGGTTCGAATCCCACCAGTTAGGGGGAAACAGCGGTTGGCATCTATGGAATCATCCGTAAATTTTCGAGCTGAAAAAGCCCGGAAACGGTTGATGCCACTGGCTTTTCGCCAGTGGCATCTATACCGTTTTGATTTTATGGTGGACCCAATCGGGATCGAACCGACGACCTTACGGATGCGAACCGTACGCTCTCCCAGCTGAGCTATGGGCCCATATATCTGTCACGGTTGACTGCCAAGCGAGTTACCGGACCAAATATATGATGGTATGAAGTTTTAATAAAAGAGGATGCGAACCGGATGGGAGCCATGTGAGCCACCGGCCCCAAAAAGGGGGCATATAACTGGCCCGCATGCTCTCCCAACTGCGCTACAGGCCCAGATGTAATTTTTTTGACGAAAAAGGTAATGCCGACAAACGCATTAAAGAAAATGAATCATAGGCAGAACGCCTCAAGATACTGACTCAACGGACAATATTATAGCATAATTCTAAGTTTTGTAAAGCCTTTTTTTGAAAAGCAGAAATACGGGATTGATAAATCGAGGAAAGTGTAGTACAATACCCTATACCGGCTTTGCCGGACCCGGTCGTGGTCCGGCGCGGAGCAAGGCCGCACTAGTTGGGGAGATAGCGGTGCCCTGTACCTGCAACCCGCTACAGCAGGGATGAATCCCGGTCCCCGGAGCTGCGATGTGTCGTCTGCCCCAGGTAAGCGGCGATGATAGATTGGTCCTGCGCAACGGAAACCCGTGAACCATGTCAGGCGGGGAACCGAGCAGCATTAAGCGGATCCTTCCGTGTGCCGCAGGGTTGCCGTTCTTGAGTTGGCTACCTGGGTTACGGACATAGCGTAGTATTCAAAGACCGGTGTGCGGTCTTGTTCTGCGTCGGAAGAAGTCGGATAAGAGAGGGAGGGGCACGGCGCAACCGCGTCCCTCTCTTGCTGTTTTGGGAGGGATGGACGTTGTATCAGGCACTCTACCGGAAGTGGCGGCCCCGCACCTTTGACGATGTGGTGGGCCAGACACATATCACAGAAACGCTGAAGCGGCAGGTGGCTACCGGCCGCCTCTCCCATGCGTACCTATTCACCGGCACTCGGGGCACCGGCAAGACGACCTGCGCCAAAATTCTGGCCAGGGCCGTCAACTGTGAGCACCCCGTGGACGGAAACCCCTGCAACCAGTGCGATGCCTGCCGGGGGATCGAAAACGGCTCTATCCTGGATGTGCTTGAGCTGGACGCTGCCTCCAACAACGGTGTGGACCAGGTCCGTGCCCTCCGGGACGAGGCCGTCTATACTCCTGCCGCCGTCCGCAAGCGGGTCTACATCGTGGACGAGGTCCACATGCTCTCTACCGCTGCCTTCAACGCGCTATTGAAGATTTTGGAGGAGCCTCCTGAGCACCTCATGTTTATTCTGGCAACTACCGAGCTCCACAAGGTTCCTGCCACCATTAAATCCCGCTGCCAGCAGTTCTCCTTCCAGCGCATCCTGCCCGGCGATATCGCCGCCCGTCTCCACTATGTGGCGGGGCAGGAAGGGATCCAGCTCACCACAGAAGGGGCATCGTTGCTGGCCCGGCTGGCCGACGGGGGACTGCGGGATGCTCTGTCCTTGTTGGACCAGTGTGCCGGCACCGACGGGCCGGTGGACGAGGGGCGCATCCTGGATGCCCTGGGCCTGGCGGGCAATCTGGAGTCGGCAAAGCTCATGGGTATGGTGGCCAAGCGGGATACGCAAGGAGCCCTGGAGGATCTGGCCCGGCTGTACAGCGGCGGTAAAGATGTCTCTACGGTACTGGGAGAGCTGTCCGCCCTGACCAGGGACTTGCTCATCCGAAAGACAGCTCCACGGTCGGGAAGCGCGCTCCTCAGCGGAAACTGGGATGAGACTACCATGCGGGGGCTTTCTGAACACTTTACCGCCCCCCGGCTGGTTTGGATACTGACAGTACTCCAGGGGGTTCTGGCCGACCTGCCCCGGAGCAGCAACCGGCGTACGGATGCCGAACTTTGCCTGATGCGGCTGTGCGACGAACGTCTGGACGAGAGCGTCCAGGCCCTCTCTGCCCGGCTGGACCGAGTGGAGCAGCAGCTCTCGGCCGGTGTGCCTATGATGCAAGTGCAAAGTGTTTCCACATTACAGAAAACCGAGTCTGAGCATTTAGAAAAATCGTTGGACACCATCTGCATGCAAGTAGAAACACCTGCCGGAGAAAAGGCTGCTGCGCAAGTCTCGAAGACGCCGGCTGAGGTGGAAGAGACCCCGACCGCACCGGTGAAAACGGAGCCCCCAAGTGCCTCGATTCAGCAGCAGACGACAGCGGTTCCAGCGGCGGCTGGAACAACTGACGATGGGAGTTTCTGGCGGGCACTGGCCCCGGCGTTACGGGACAAAGTGCCCCGGAACGCCTGGTCTTTCCTGGGAAATAGCAGTATGGTCCAGGGCCATCTGGAACCCGGGGTCCTCACACTGTGGGTGGACGACGAGCTGGTGAAGGGTGTAGTGAGCCGTCCGGCGGTGCTGGAGGCAATCCGGGTTCTGGCCCAAGCCAAACTGGGCGAGGCGGTGCGGGTACAGGCCAGGGTAGGGAAGTCCTCTGCCGGGGCGTCTGTGTCCACCCATGACAATCTGGACGATCTGCTGGCCATGGGCCGGCGGTTTAATAACATTACCATCAAGGAGTGACGAACAATGGCAAAGGGATTTGGCAGCCGCGGCATGGGCGGCATGGGCGGCGGCATCAACATGAATATGATCAAGCAGGCCCAGAAGATGCAGCAGGACATGCAGAGAATGCAGGCTGAGCTGGAGAACAAGGAGTATACTGCCCAGGCCGGCGGCGGGGTGGTCTCTGCTACGGTGAGCGGCAAGCATGAGCTTAAGGCCATCGCCATCGACCCCGAGGCTGTGGACCCTGACGACGTGGAAATGCTCCAGGATCTCATCGTGGCAGCAGTGAACGAGGCCATGCGCGCTGCCTCCTCTGATGCGGCCTCCGCTATGGGCCAGATCACCGGAGGTCTCAACCTGCCGTTCTAAGGAGGGCCGCACCATGAAACTCCCCGGCGTGGGGATGCGCACCGTCAAAACGGCAGTGGCTGTTATGCTCTCATACCTGGTCTTTGTGCCCTTTGGGCTCCTTTATCGCACGGAACTGGGCGGTATCCTGGGACAGATCGGCCCTATGTACGCCTGTATCGCCTGTGTGGTGTGCATGCAGAGCTCGTTGGGGCAGACCATGCAGCAGGGGATATCCCGATTCATCGGGGTGGCTGTGGGCGGTGCTCTGGGCGTGCTGGCCTTGTCCTTAGGGGAAATTGCCAGGCAGCCTCTCGTTAAGACCGTCATTTTGGGACTGGTCTGTGTGGCCGGGATTTGGGTGTGCCTGCTCATTCAGCGGCCCACCGCCTGTGGTATGGCCTGCATTGTGCCCTGTGTCATTCTGATCAACGATATGACAGGTGTGGAGCGCTATTATTACGCTGCCGCGCGGATCATTGAGACGGTGGTTGGGGTGGCCATTGCCTTTGGGGTCAACGCTGTGCTCCCAGATCACCGGCTGGAGCAGAAACAGGCGGATGATGGCTCAGACACAAACAAAAAGGGAACATAACAAAAAGCTCCGGATCTCAATGATCCGGAGCTTTTTTCTGTACTTTTTTTCAGGCTGCTTCTTGAGGCGCCCGGAACATAGCCAGGAAAATGATGACCAGCATGCCGCAGCAGAGGAGAATGGCCTGTTCGGCCAGCACGCCGGTGGCCCAGACGCCCAAGGCGCCGCCCAGCAGGAAGCAAAGGATGATGCCGTAGTACTGGAAACTGCGCTTCAGGGCAGTGGTGTCTCGGCCACGGAGACCGTGGTAAAGCAGTTCAGTGCCGCTGCGCAGGTTACCGGTGCACATGGTGGTGGCCAGTGCGTTGCCACGGATTTTACGAAAAGCCTCCACCTGCATGGCACAGACGAAGGAGACAGCGGCGTTGACGGCGCTGTCCCACGGCCCCTGAGGAAGAAAGGCTGTGACCAGAAGAATGAGGGCCTCCAATGCTACCACCGCCTGCCGCCAGTGGAGTGAGCGGGAGACACGGAAATGGTCCCGGATCAGTTCAGCCACCACGATACCCAGAGCGAAGGACAGGATGGGGGGCAGATAGCGGGGGAGGGCGGTCAGGTCGCCCTGGGCCAGCCGTATGGCCAGCAGCACCAGGTTGCCGGTCTGAGCGTTGGAAAAGACGCCCCCCCGGGTAAAGTAGGTATAGGCGTCCAGAAAGCCGCCGCCTACGGTGAGCAGGGCACCCAGGGAGTAGGCTTCAGACATTTGGATGGAGCGTTCTGTCATGACGGGGTCCTCCCGGCGTTCCGGCCCAGGGGGACCACGCCCGCGTAGGTCTCGGGACAGACCTCCCAAATCTTGGCCTGCAGCTTTTTCAGATCTTCAAAAGCTTCGGGCCGTTTCCGCGGGTCCCGGAGAAGGGCGGAAGGGTGGTACATGGCCATCATGTGGACCCCGGCCTTCTCGAACCACTGACCATGCTCCCGGGTGATCTTAAAATCCTCCCGGATCAGCCGTATGGCGGCGATGCGGCCCAGACAGACGATGATCTTGGGCCGGATCAGGGCCACCTGGTTGCGGAGGTAGCCGATGCAGGCCTCGATCTCGGTATTGAGGGGGTCGCGGTTTTGTGGGGGACGGCACTTGACCATGTTGCCGATGAAATAGCGGGAGCGGTCCAGGTCGATGATGGAGAGCATCTCGTCCAGAAATTGTCCGGCCCGGCCCACAAAGGGACGGCCGGTGAGATCTTCCTGCTCGCCGGGGCCCTCGCCGATGAACATGAGGTCGGCGGTGCGGAGCCCCTCGCCAAAGACCACGTGGTGTCTTGTTTCGCACAGAGAACAGTTCCGGCAGCCGCTGCAGGCGGCCTCCAGATCGGTCCAGTTGAGCATCGTTCAAACGCCTCTTTTCTTGGTGGGGAATAGAACGCATAAGCAGTATAGCATAAAATCACGTAGACAAAAACCTGTTTCCACAGAAAAATTAGGAGTTGACATTTTGCGGAAAAGCGCATATACTACGTCCAACAAAGGCGATGAACGAGACCGCCCCCTGTGAGGGCCGCCAGAGAATCCGGGTCACCGACTGAGAGCCCGGTCCGGCAGGATGGGGAGGCGCAACACTCCGCGAGCCGGGGATTCGAGCCTGCTGTGGGCAGGGGAGGGTTCCACGTGTTCCCGCGTTAAGGGAGACAAGGGGCCGTTTCAAGGGTGAAGCGGCAAACTTTGGGTGGTACCGCGGATTTTTTCGTCCCGAAGCTGTTGTAAACAGCTCCGGGGCGTTTTTTTATTTTTTTGACGGTAAAACACCCCTAAAAACAGCTGAAAGGACGTGAACGGTATGGAATTCATCACTGGAACCAAAAGAAACGGGGGACTGGCGTATAACGGCCTCCTGGAGGGTGGACGGCGAAACCAGACCGTTCAGGTCTCTGGCATGGTCCACGTGAAGCAGTCTGTGGGCGGCGGACTCACCTTCCTGAAGCTGCGGCTGCGGGACGGCCTGCTCCAATGTGTGTGCGGCGGCCTGGACCTCTCAGAGGTCCCGGAGGAGGCTGCCGTCACGGTGACGGGTACTCTACGTGAAGAGCCCCGGGCTCCTGGCGGCGTGGAGCTGGCGGCGGAGTCGGTGGAGGTCCTCTCCCGGCCGGCGGAGCCCATGCCGGTGCCGGTGGCTAAAGCCAAGCTCAATATCAACCTGGACACCGAGCTGGGCCTGCGGCCGGTGCTGCTGCGGCACCTGCGGGAGCGCAGTGTCTTCCGTGTCCAGGCCGCTTTGAGCCGGGCCTTTCGGGAGTATCTCCAGAGAGAGGGTTTTACCGAGGTCCACACCCCCAAGATCGTCCACGCCGGGGCGGAGGGCGGCTCCAACATCTTCCGCCTGGACTACTTCGGCCGCAAGGCCTTCCTGGCCCAGTCCCCCCAGTTCTACAAGCAGACCATGGTGGGGGTTTTTGAGCGGGTCTATGAGGTGGCCCCCGTTTTCCGGGCGGAGAAGCACTCCACCGCCCGCCACCTCAACGAGTACACCTCCATGGACTTCGAGATGGGCTTCATCCAATCCTTCGCCGACGTGATGGAGGTGGAGACCGGTTTCCTCCGGTACGCCGTGGATCTGTTGAAGCGAGAGTACGCCGACGACATCACACGGCTGAAGCTGACTGTGCCCGAGGTGGACCAGATTCCCGCCGTCCGCTTCGATGAGGCAAAGCGCCTGGCGGCGGAGAAGTACGGCTACAAGATCCGGGACCCCTACGACCTGGAGCCCGAGGAGGAGCACGCCATCGGTCGCTACGCCCGGGAGGAGTGGGGCAGCGACTTTGTCTTTGTCACCCACTACCCCGGCAAGAAGAGGCCCTTCTACGCCATGGACGATCCCGACGATTCCCGATACACCCTCTCCTTCGACCTCCTCTTCCGGGGACTGGAGGTCACCACCGGCGGCCAGCGCATCCACGACTACGGCCAGCAGGTGGCCAAGATGGAGCGCCTGGGCATGGACCCGGCGGAGTTCGAGAGCTATCTCATGATCCACAAGCACGGCATGCCGCCCCACGGCGGCCTGGGCATCGGCCTGGAGCGGCTGACCATGCAGCTGTGCGGCCTGGACAACGTGCGCTACGCCAGCCTGTTCCCCCGGAACCTGAGCCGGCTCGAACCGTAAGGATGGAGGTTTTACAATGAAAATTACAGAAGAGATGGTGGATTATGTCTCCCTCCTGGCCCGGCTGAAGCTGCCCCGGGAGGAGAAGAAGCGCATGACCGGCGAGCTGGAGCAGATTCTGGCCTATATGGACGTGCTGGACGGCCTGGACACCAGCGGCGTGGAGCCCATGAGCCACGTCTTCCCCCTGAAGAACGTGCTGCGGAGCGACGAGGTAGTGCCCTCCGGGGACCGGGCGGCGCTGCTCTCCAACGCCCCGGTGCCCGACGAAGAGGCCTTCCTGGTGCCCAAGACGGTGGAGTAAGGAGGAGCGGACATGGAACTTTGGGAATATACCGCCCTGGAGCTGGGCGGACTCATTCAGAAGGGAGAGGTCTCTCCCACCCAGGCCGCCCGGGCCGCCCTGGATCGGATGGCGGCGGAGCAGGACCGGAACAACGCCTTCGTCACCTGCCTGGACGGAGAGGAAGTCCTGGCCCAGGCCGCCGAGGTGGAAAAACGCCTGGCGGCGGGTGAGCAGCTTTCCCCCTTGGCCGGTGTGCCCATGGCCCTGAAGGACAACATCTGCACCAAGGGGGTGCGCACCACCTGCGCCTCCAAAATCCTGGGGGACTTCACCTCTCCCTATGACGCCACCGCTGCGGAGAAGCTCAAGGCAGCCGGCGGGGTGCTGCTGGGCAAGCTGAACATGGACGAGTTTGCCATGGGCTCCACCTCGGAGACATCTTATTACGGCGCCACCCGGAACCCCTGGGACCTGGACCGCGCCCCCGGCGGCTCCTCCGGCGGAGCCGCCGCCGCCGTGGCGGCGGGGGAGTGCTGGTACGCCATCGGCTCCGACACCGGCGGCTCCATCCGCCAGCCCGCCTCCTACTGCGGCATTACCGGATTGAAGCCCACCTACGGCTCCGTGAGCCGCTACGGCCTCATCGCCTACGCCTCCTCCCTGGACCAGCTGGGCCCTCTGGCCAGGTCCGCCGATGACTGTGCCGCCGTGCTGGAGCTGATGGCCGGCAAGGACCGCCGGGATGGCACCAGCCTGGATACCGATTGGAGCGGCCTGACCCAAAGCCTCACCGGGGACCTGCGGGGCCTGCGGGTGGGCCTGCCCAACCACTGCTTCGGTGAGGGACTGGATCAGGAGGTCCGAGCCGCCGTCCTGGCTGCCGCCGACGTGCTCAAGGCCCGTGGGGCCGCCGTGGAGGAGTTCTCCTTCCCCATGATGAAGTATGTGGTGCCCACCTACTATATCATCGCCGCCGCCGAGGCCAGCTCCAACTTGTCCCGGTTCGACGGCGTCAAATACGGCTGGCGGGCGGAGGGCTACGAGGACCTCACCGACCTCTACGAGAAGACCCGCACCCAGGGCTTCGGCGCCGAGGTCAAACGCCGCATCCTGCTGGGCACCTTCGTCCTCTCCGCTGGTTACTACGACGCCTACTATAAGAAGGCTCTCCAGGTGAAGGCCCTCATCAAGAAGGCCTACGACGAGGCCTTTGAGAAGTACGACCTCCTCCTCACCCCGGTGGCTCCCACCACCGCCCCCAAGCTGGGGGAGAGTCTGGGCGACCCCTTGAAGATGTACCTCTCCGACATCTACACTGTGCCCCTGAACCTGGCCGGTCTGCCGGGGCTGTCCATGCCCTGCGGCTTTGACGGCCAGGGGCTGCCCATCGGGGCCCAGCTCATCGGCCCCGCCCTGGGGGAGGCCAAGGTGCTGAACGCGGCGCATGCCTTCCAGCTGGACACCGATTATCACAGACAAAGCCCCGCCAGAAAGGAGGCGCAGGCCAAATGACCTGGGAAACTGTCATCGGTCTGGAGACCCACGTGGAGCTCTCCACCAAGACCAAGATCTTCTGCTCCTGCACCACCGAGTTCGGCGGTGCCCCCAACACCCACTGCTGCCCGGTGTGCATGGGCATGCCCGGCACCCTGCCGGTGGTCAACGAGAAGGTGCTGGAGTACGCCGTGAAGGTGGGCCTGGCCCTGGACGGGGAGATCACCCGGTCCTGCCGGTTCGACCGGAAAAACTACTTCTACCCCGACCTCCCGAAGGCCTACCAGATCTCCCAGCTCTATCTCCCCATCGTCCGCAACGGCAAGCTCACCATCCACACCGAGTCCGGCGGGGAGAAGACCATCCGCATCCACGAGCTCCACATGGAGGAGGACGCCGGTAAGCTGGTCCACGACCCCTGGATCGACCAGACCCGCTGTGACTACAACCGCTGCGGTGTCCCTCTCATCGAGATCGTCACCGAGCCTGACTTCCGCTCCGGGGAGGAGGTCATCGCTTATCTGGAGAAGCTGCGCTCCACCCTCCAGTACCTGGGGGTCTCCGACTGCAAGATGCAGGAGGGCTCCCTACGCTGCGACGTGAACCTGTCGGTGCGACCCGCCGGGGTCACGGAGCTGGGTACCCGCACCGAGATGAAGAACCTCAACTCCTTCAAGGCCATTGCCCGCTCCATCGAGTACGAGGCCAGACGGCAGATCGAGCTCATTGAAGAGGGCAAGCGGGTGGTCCAGGAGACCCGCCGCTGGGACGAGAACAAGGACGCCACCTTCGCCATGCGCTCCAAGGAGAACGCCCAGGACTACCGCTACTTCCCCGAGCCCGATATCCCACCCCTGGAGATCGGTGAGGACTACCTGGAGCGGCTCCGGAAGGAGCAGCCCGAGATGGCCGAGGCCAGGATGGCCCGGTACCAGGCGGATTGGGGCCTGCCCGTCTACGATACCCAGATGCTCACCAGTCAGAAAGCCCTGGCAGAATTCTTCGAGGCCACAGTGGCCCTGGGAGCGCCCCCCAAGCAGGCTGCCAACTGGATCATGGGCGAGGTCCTCCGGCGGCTGTCCGCCGACGGGCTGGAGGCCAAAGACATGGTCTTCACCCCCAAGACCCTGGCCCGGCTCATAGAGCTGGTCCAGACCGGCTCCCTCAACCGCAACACCGCCGTCAAGGTCTTTGACGCTGTCTTTTCCGACGACGCCGACGTGGACGCCTACGTGAAGGAGCACGGCCTGGAGCAGGTCTCCGATGCCGGATTGGTGGGGAGCGTGGTGGACAAGGTCCTCGCCGCCAACCCCAAGTCCATTCAGGACTTCAAGTCCGGCAAGGAGAAGGCCTTCGGCTTCCTAGTGGGACAGGTCATGCGGGAGCTCAAGGGTCAGGCCTCCCCCCAGGTGGTCAACCAGACCCTGCGGGAGAATCTGGAACAGATGTAATAAGAAACGGGTGCGGCGCCTCTCGGGAGAGAGGCGCCGCTTTTCTGTCCGAACAGGACGGGAAGTGCCCTTGCGCGGGGACTGGTTTCATGCTATGCTACAAAATAAGAGAGAACATTTGCCCATAGCTGAGAGGAGAAGCGTAAATGAGATACCTCCGTTCCGTTTTTGCCCTGGTTCTGAGCGCGGTCCTGCTTTTGGGGAGCGGCGCCGCATGGGCCGCTGCCCCGGAGGAACCGGGGGATTTGACAATCCTGTTTACCCACGATACCCATGACCACTTCCTGCCCGCAGCCAATGAGGAGGGTGGGGAGTACGGCGGCTATATCCGGCTGGCTACCTTATTAAAGGAACAGCGTCAGGCGGCAGCGGAGCAGAGCAGGGCGGTGGTCACCCTGGACGGGGGCGATTTTTCTATGGGCTCCCTCTTCCAGACCATCTACACCACCGCTGCCCCGGAGCTCCGTGCCCTGGGAGCCATGGGGTATGACGTGACCACCCTGGGCAACCACGAGTTTGACTACCGTCAGCAGGGGCTGGCCGACATGCTCAATGCGGCCAAAGAGAGTGGCGATCCTCTGCCCGCCATCGTCCAGGCCAACTATACTCAGCCCATGGACCACGACAGCGGCTACGCGGTGGTCCAGGCTTTGGAGAATTACCTGGTGACCGATTACACCGTGATCGAGCGGGACGGGCTGCGGGTGGCCGTCTTTGGGGTGCTGGGTGAGGACGCTAATGACTGCGCCCCCATGTCTGGCATGGAGCTTGAACCCATCGCCGACGCCGCCAAGCGGGTGGTTGCCGAGATCAAAGAGAAGGAAGACCCCGACTATATCATCTGTCTCTCCCACAGCGGTACCGACGGGACGGGGAA
Source organism: Intestinimonas timonensis (assembly GCF_900626145.1). Classification (GTDB taxonomy): domain Bacteria; phylum Bacillota; class Clostridia; order Oscillospirales; family Oscillospiraceae; genus Intestinimonas; species Intestinimonas aquisgranensis. The sequence goes on from NZ_LR130817.1 coordinate 730,189, forward strand.
GGGAGAGGACTATGCGCTGGCCAAGGCGGTGGACGGCATCGATGTCATTATCTCCGGCCACACCCACACTACCATAGAGACTCCCATCCAGGTAAACGGTACCCTTGTCGTCTCCTGCGGAGAGTACACCCAGAATTTGGGCGTGCTGACGGTGTCCAAGGCGGAGGGGAAGACGGAGTTGGTGGACTATCAACTCCTACCTGTGGATGAGACTGTGGCCAATGACCCGGCCATGACTGCCCTGGCCCGGAGCTTCCAGCGGACGGTGGACGAGACCTACCTCTCCGGCTACGGCCTCACCTTCGATGAGGTCCTCTGCGAGAACTCCTATAATTTCACGCCTATCAGCCAGTTCGGGGCTGTCCAGGAGGAGGATACCCTGGGCAATCTCATTGCCGACTCCTATGTCTACGCCGTCAAAGAGGCGGAAGGGGAGAACTACGTGCCGGTGGACTTTGCTGTGGTGGCATCCGGAGTCATCCGGGCCTCCCTGGCCAAGGGAGACATTACCGTCTCCGATGCCTTTGATGTCTCCTCTCTGGGCTCCGGCGCCGACGGCACCCCGGGCTATCCTCTGGTGGGAGTCTATATCACAGGAAAGGAACTGAAGGATGCCTTCGAGGTGGATGCCTCGGTAACGCCTCTCATGTCGGCGGCCCAGCTCTACGGCTCCGGCATGAAATGGTCCTTCAATACCCACCGGATGATTTTTGACAAGGTCACCGACTGTGCCCAGATCCTGCCCGACGGAACGGAGGTCCCCATCCAGGATGACAAGCTCTACCGAGTGGTCACCGGCCTCTACTCCGGCCAGATGCTGGGTACGGTGAACGGCAAGAGCTTTGGCCTTCTGACCATCACCCCCAGAGACGAAAAGGGTCAGCCCATCGAAAACCTGGAGGACTATATCATCCATGGTCCTGGTGGAACGGAGGTCAAGGAGTGGTATGCTCTGGCCTCTTACCTTCAGAGCATGGGCACGGTGGACAGCCGCTATGCTGCCCCCGAAGGCCGAAAGACGGTGTCCCGCTCCTGGAACCCCATCGAATTGGTGCGCAGCCCGGGCTGGATCACTCTTGCAGCTATGGCATTGGCAGTGCTGGTGGTGGCCATCATCGCCCTGCTGGTGACCAAACCGCTCCGCCGCCGCAGCCGCCGGGGTTACCGAGCCTACCGGGGCCGCCGCCGGAGGTAAACAATAAAAATCCGTGAACTGATCTGGAAAGGTTGCTCCGCGAGGAGGAATGAGAACAGTTTTTGGAGTCAACAACAAATTGAGGACAGACTGAAGTCAACCAGCCTGTCCTCTTTTCGTACTTGGACAATGTGACGTATATGCTGGGAACAAAGGGCTTTACCTGTCTGTGAAAAACCTTTATCAAGTAGGTTTGGATTCTGCGCATCGCTTAAAACTCCTTCGATAGGCCAGGGCACAAACGGCGGTAAGGAGCAGACACAACAGCTCGGAGCATAGGGTGGACAGCCAGATGCCGGTATCCCCAAAGAGGACAGAGAGGGTGAGCAGGGAGGCGGCCATAAGCACCAGACTCCTGCCGAAGGAAATGGAGAGGGCGAAGGCGGGCCGCTCTACGGCGGTGAAAAAGGCTGCGGTTACCACATTGAGGCCCATGGGCAGAAAAGAGAAGGCATACAGGCCTAGGGCGGAGATAGAGTAGCTGAACATGGGGCTTTCATGCTCCAAGAAGAAACCCACGATGGCCCCGTCTCCTATCTCCACCAGGAAGAAGAAGACCACTGAGAGGGTCAGGGCCAGGGTGATGCCGTATCGGAGGAGACGATGGCAGACGGAGCGTTCCTTTGCTCCCAGGTGGAAGCTGACCAGTGGCTGTATACCTTGGGCGATGCCGGTCATGGTCATGAGCACCAGGGTGTTGACATAGCTGATGATGGTGTAGGGGGTGAGGCCGTTCTCACCGATGACCCTGAGGATGACATGGTTGAAGAGAAAGATGACCAGACCGCTGGAGAGCTCGTTGAGCCCTTCGGAGAGGCCCAGGGGCAGGATGCGCCGGTAGGCGGAGAGCTCCCAGCGGAAGGGTTGGAACCGGAGCCGCCGCCGATGGGTGAGAAAGTAGCCGGTAAAGACCGCCGTGGAGGTCACCTGGGCCAGACCGGTGGCGAAGGCGGCTCCCCATACCCCCCAGTGGAAGACCAGCACAAAGAGGGCGTCGAGAGCCACGTTCATGAGGGCGCAGGAGATGACCCCCACGGTGCTGATATGAGGGGTACCGTTGGCCTTCACCTGGACCTCCAGGTTGTAAGAGACGGTGAAAAAGACGGCGAAGACGGCGATGGTACCCACGTATTCCTTCACATATACCAGAGTGTCCGGGGTAGCCCCCAGAAACCGGGCAACTGTATCCAAATTGAGAAGGACCAGCACGGTGAGCAGGAGACTAGCGGCCCCAGTCACCGCCAGGTTCTGGTTGAAGTAGCCTCTGGCCCGCTCCAGGTCCCCCTGGCCCAGGGCTATGGAGATGACGGTGGAGGTACCGGTGGCCAACAGAATGCCCACCATAAAAATAAAGGAAGTGAAGGGCATGGAGAGATTGACCGCTCGCAGGGCGACTTCTCCTACTCCTCTGGACACAAAGACCCCGTCCACCATGGTATAGAGAGAAAAGATCCACATGGAGACGATGGATGGGACGACGAACTTGAAAAAACGCTTTACTAGGTCCATAATGAGATGACCTCCCAGAATCGTATCGGCGCCTGTAAGCACATGATAAACCCTCGGAATATCCGAAGGTCAAGACCCAGGAGGAAAAAAGATGAGAGACCTCTATCAGATCCATGAGCTGGCCAAGCTCTTCGGGTTGCACCCGGACACCCTGCGCTATTATGAGGAAAAAGGCCTCCTCCACCCAGAGCGGCGGGAGAATGGCTATCGGGTCTACCATATCCAGGACATCTGCGCGCTGAATATCATCCGGGCCCAGCGGGAGCTTGGGGTGCCAGTGGAGGAGATCGGAGCCTATCTGGACCGGCGGAGCGTAGCGGAAACCCTGTCCTTTCTGGACCGACAGGAGGAGCTGCTGGAGCGGAAGATGGCGGAACTGATGGAGATGCGGGGGGAGAACCGGGACCGCCGTGCCCGGCTGCTCCGCTACCAGGACGTGGAGACCGAGGTGGTGACCTGCCGGACCATGCCGGAGCGCCCCTGCGTCATCCTCCAGGAGGACGTGATTCTGGAGAAGGAGATCGACTTTCTCCTCAAAAAGCTGGAAAAGCGTCACAGCAATACCATCAAGATCATGGGCAAGCAGACCATGGGTGCCCTCCTGGACAGGAAGTCCATGCGACCGGGGGACTACAAGCATTTTTCCTTCGTTTTTTTCCTCACCGGGCCGGACCAGGAGCGGGACACGGTCCTCCCGGCAGGGGAGTACGCCAGTCTCTTCTACCGTGGCTCCTACGAGCATCTGGAGGAACACTGCCAGACCCTCTTCCGTGGGGTGGCGGCGCTGGGTCTGGAGCTGGACGGCGCCCCCCTGGAGCTCTACCGCATCGACGCCCACGACACGGACCTGGAGGAGGAGTATCTCACCGAGCTCCAGGTGAAGGTGAAGCGGGCATAACAAAGCGGCGACTCCGACTTGGGTCGGAGTCGCCGCTTTGTTCGTCATAGAAGATCGCCAAACATCCGCCGGCTGCGGTCGTCGTCGGTAATGGTGCGGTCCCGTCCGTGGTAGAGGAGCAGCCCCACCACTGCCAGCACGCCGGCCAGGAGGTAGTCCAGAGCGCCCATGCCGCCGGGGGAGAAGGGAAGGATCAGGTTGAGAGTGAGGAAAAGGGAGGCGATGATCCCCAATACCGCCGTCACCCTGCCGCCGGGCATGGAGACGGGCCGCCGGAGCTCGGGGTGGGTCCGGCGCAGCCGCAGCACGGCAAAGAGGGTGGTCACCCACATGATGATGGTGGCCAGAGAGGCGGTGTTGATGAGGGGGAGGAAGAAGAGCTTGCCCAGGAAAGGTGCAAAGAGAACCAGGGCTACCGAGGCCCAGATGCAGCGGGTGGGGGTGCCGTATTTTGGGTGGAGACGGCAGAACCAGCGGCTCACCAGGTCGGAGCCGGCCAGGCCGTAGATCATCTGGGCGGCGGAATAGAGGGTGGAGTTCATGACGCCCACGGCGCCCACAAAGGCGGTGAGCAGCAACAGGACCCGCACCACCGGCATGCCGGTGATGTCTACCAGAATGTCGGCAAAGGGGGCGGTGGTTTCCACGGCCTCCCGCCAGGGCATATTTCCGGCCACGGCGGTGGACACCAGACATAATAGGCCGGTGACCAGTACCAGGCAGACGATGAGGGCCAAGCCCGCCTTTCGGGCAGCCTTGCCCTCGGCGTCGGCGGCGGCCTTGGCCACTGTCTCCCATCCGGCTACCGAGAAGACCAGCAGAGAGAGAAGGGACATGGAGCCGGTGAAATCAAAGTCCAGTCCGCCGTCGGAGGCATAGATCTCCGGGTCAAAGTGGGCGAAGGCGGCGATGAGTCCAATCAGGCACATAAAGAGGAGGACCACCGTGGCGATTTTGGCCAGGGCGGCGCATACGTTGGCGCCCCGGTATTGGATATAGAGAATGATTCCAGCCAGGAGGAACTGGATGAGGACATTGGGCAGGGTGACGGCATAGCCGCCGGCGGTGTAGAGAAGCCCGGCCTGGCCCAGTATGGGGAAGAGCTCGTCCAGTAAGGCAACGGCGGCCAGGTCCACCCAGCAGAAGACGATGGTGTTCATCATGACCCCGGCCCAGCCCACCAGGAAGCCGCCGCGGCACCCGAAGGCGGCGGTGGCGTAGACCGTCTCACCGCCGGGAAGGGGGAGCATGGGGATGGCCTCCATATAGGCGAAGGCGAAGGGAAACTCCACCGCCATGCAGAGGAGAAAGGCCACCGCCAGATTGAGGGGGCCTCGTGCGGTTTCCAGCCAGGTTCCGGTGAGGAGAAGCCAGGAGGTTCCCAGCATGCACCCCACCCCCATGGCCACCAGGCCGAAGAAGCTGATGGAACCTCGCTTGGCCGTACCGTTCATGGGCGGCCTCCTTTCTTATTTCCGGCGCTTTTTGGGAAAATAGGCGGACACCATGGCGGCCACCTCGTCCAGCCACTGCTTCCGCTGTTCCGGGGTGCTTCCGGCCACCGGACGGAAGAGGCAGCGGTCAAAGGCGGGCAGCGCCAGAAGTCCAAAGACGCAGTTCTGCCAGATGCGCTGGAGCGGATCGCCATAGACGGCGTCCTCCACCGGCGCGGGAGTGTTGGAGGTGTTGAAGACCAGGGCGGCTTTGGCCTTCAGCAGGGGGGCGGACTCCTCCCCAGCCTTGGGCAGGGTGTAGGCGGTCCCTTCCCGCAGCACCCGGTCCAGCCAGCCGGTGAGAACGGCGGGGGGCTGGCCCCACCAGTTGGGGTGGACCACCACGATGCCGTCGGCCTGCTTCAGCTCCTCCTGGTACCGGAAGACCAGTGGGTCCTGAGAGGGCAGACCGGCAACCTCATCAGCGGGCATCACCGGGTCGAAGCCCTCGGCGCACAGGTCGTGGAGCCACACCCCGTAGCCGTTGGCCCGGAGGGCATCGACGGCAATCTGGGCCATGGCGGCGTTGAGACTGTCCCCGTTGGGGTGTGCCAGCAGGACCAGCACCTGTCCGGCATCTGTCTTGGGCTCGGCCTGCTCCGCTTTCGGCTCCGGCTGGGGAACGGGCTCCTCCGACTGAGGAGCGGCAGCCTCGGCCCGAGTCTCAGGGACCGGCTCCACATTGACCTCCGGGACAGGGGCGGCGGGGGGCTCGGGCTCTGCCGGTGTCTCCACGGGGACGGTCACCGCCTGAGGCTCCTCCGCCCGCCAGGTGAAGCGGTCGGGGGCGCCCACCAGGATCTTGGCCGAGCAGGGGGGCATGACGACCCAGGTCCGGCCGCCGTCATTGTGGTAGATCTCGTCGCCGTTGAGCACGTCCTGGAGCACCGGCTCGTTGTGGCGGAACTCCAGGCCGAACTCCTGGTGGGAGAGGTTGAAGAGGACGTAGATCCGCTGCTCCGGGGTGGCGCAGCGGAAGACCAGCTGCTCATTTTTGATGACCACATTCTCATAGTCTCCCACGGCCAGGGCAGGGAAGGCCCGGCGGATGCGGGAGAGGGCAGAGAGGTGGCGGCACAGGTCCTGGTCCCGCTGTTCCATGTCGGCAAGCTCTAGGCAGGGCCGCAGCACTACGTCGGAGTGGGGGGTACGCTTCCCCTCCACGGCCCACTCGCCGCCGTAGTAGATGGAGGGTACGCCGGGCATGGTATAGAGGAGGGTGTAGACGTTCTCCAGCAGGGCGGGGTCGGTGAGGGTGCTGGCTAGCCGGTCCACGTCGTGGTTTTCGGTGAAGTTGTAGAGGCACAGTCCCCGGTAGATGCCACCGGGTCCAAACTGGCGGTTGAGGGAGTGGGCGATCTCGAAGTAGTTCTTGGAGTTGTGGGCCGACCAGTTGCCCTTCCAGCACTCGTAGTTGGTCACCGAGTCCAGCATCTCCGGATTGGCCCAGCGGGCGTAGTCCCCGTGGATGATCTCGCCCATGAGCCAGAATTCCGGGTCCCGGGATTTTGTATAATGCTTCAGGGCCCGGAAGAAGTCGAAGTCCACGCAGTCGGCGGCATCCAGCCGGAGCCCGTCGATGTGGAAACGGTCCATCCACATGCCCACGGCCCCCAGCAGGTGATCCCGGACCTCGGGGTTTTTCAGGTTGAGCTTCACCAGCTCATAGTGGCCGCCCCAGGACTCGTACCAGAAGGGGTCCCCCATGGGGGAGCCCCCGCCGAAGTTCAGGTTCTGGAACCAGCCGCAGTAGTGGGAGGCCTGGCCCTTCTCCTGCACATCGCGGAAGGCCCAGAAGCCCCGGCCTACGTGGTTAAAGACGCCGTCCAGCACCACCCGGATGCCATTCTCGTGGAGGGTGTCACACAGGGCGGCGAAGGAGTCCACGTCTCCCAGGCGGCAGTCGATCTGGTAGTAGTCGGTGGTGTCGTAGCCGTGCTTCACCGACTGGCACACCGGCCCCAGATAGAGGGCGTTCACGCCCAGCTCCTTGAGGTGGGGAATCCACTCCCGCAGCTTTTCCAGCCGCTGAACCGGTTCCCCGCCAGGGTTGTACTCGGGACAGCCGCAGAAGCCCAGGGGATAGATATGGTAAAAGACGGCGCTGTTGATCCAGTGCTCCATGTGTCGTTCGCTCCTATCTTTGCCCGGAATGGGCCGGTTAGGCCGGTAGAGCCGGCTCATACAGTATACCACAGGGAGCCGGATTTGGCGAGGTGACAGTTCCGCTTTGGAGAGAAAAAAGGTCCGTGCTTGACGGGTGTGGTATAATATCGACAGTTGCCGCACAAGTGCGGCAGGATACCGTGTATCCAGGCGTTTTGTGAACAAAACGCCTGCTGTTGATGTTACACCTTTATGGTATCATCATAGAAAAACCCACCCAAGGAGGTTGTTTTTATGGTCACACTGGGACAGCGCATGGAGGAGCTGCGCAACGAGCGGGGGCTGAGCCGCCCCGCCCTCTCCGCCGCTCTGGGTTTCCCCAAGAACGCCGCCGAGAAGTTTGAGACGGGACGGCAGACCCCCACCAAGGAGCAGCAGGAGAAGATCGCTGCCTATTTCGGGGTGTCCGTCTTCTATCTCCGGGGGGAGAGCAGCGACCGCACCCGTCAGGAGGACTGGATGGACGCCGCCGCCTTCACCGACGAGGAGCCGGTCTTTGTGCCCAAGCCCGCCCCCAAGCCCCCCAAGCACAAGGCGACAGAGCCGGTCCAGGGCGGTATGCTGGACGCCATGCTGGCCAGCAAGGGCGTGCAGGATCTGCTGCGGGGCATGGTGCTGGATGTGCTCAAGTCTCCCGAGGGCCAGGCCATCATCGCCCAGGCGGTGCGGAAGGAACTCAAAAAGTGAGGCGGCGGACACATGCACAATGAACTGACCCAAAAGGACCTCCAGATGATGAAGGAGGAGATGGACTACCGCCGGATCACCCTGCGGCCCCAGCTCCTGGAGGCGGTGAAGGAGGCCCGGGGCTTCGGCGACCTGAGCGAAAACTTTGAGTACAAGGCCGCCAAGCAGGAGAAAAACCGCAACGAGGGCCGTATCCGCTTTCTGGAGAATATGATCAAGACGGCGGTGGTGGTGTCGGACGCCTCGGCGGAGGACGCCGTTGGCCTCTATGACAAGGTGACCGTCTACATCGAGGAGGACGACGAGACTGAGACCTACCAGGTGGTCACCACCATGCGGCAGGACGCCCTCCACGGCCTCATCAGCAAGGAGTCCCCGGTGGGAAAGGCCCTGCTGGGTAAAAAGGCCGGCGACCGTGTCCACATTCAGGTCAACGACAGCTATGGCTACGACGTGGTCATCCGGAACATCGAAAAGGCCCAGGACGATGGCTCCGTCCCCCTCAACAGCTATTAAAAAAGACCGCGTGTCCCTTGAACTGCCCCAGATTGTGCGGACAGTACAAAAAAGAGCCCTTAGTAGGAAAGATTAAGTTTTAAGCGGAGAGGCGTCGCGCCAGCGGCGCCTCTCCAGTTTTTAACTGGATGCGCTCATGGTTATAGAAGTAAATATAGCGGTCAATCATCTCATTGGCTTCGGAAAAGGTCGCCGGTTTGTGGCGGTAAATACATTCTGTTTTGAGGATAGAGAAGAAATTTTCCGCCATGGCGTTGTCGTACGGGTTTCCTTTCCTTGACATGGATGGTGTGATTCCGTATGCTTGAGTCAGATTGAAGTATGCTGCAGAGGTGTACTGAAATCCTTGGTCGCTGTGGAGCTGCAACTCCGCAGCGACCCTCTTTTTCTCCTGTTTCATTGCCAGATGAACGGTATCCAGAACCAAATTCACTGTCTGCTGGGTTCCAGTCTTGTAGGCGATGATGCTGTTGTCATAGAGGTCCCGGATTATGGAAAGGTACAGCACACCCTGCCTGGTGTGGATGTAGGAGATGTCTGTTACCCATTTGCTGTTAGGTTTGTCCGCATGGAACTCCCTGTTCAGCAGATTCCTGTATTTGTGTGCCTGCCGCCCCATCTGCTGCCATTTCCTGCGGCGGCGGATCTCCGAGAGCAGATCATATTTCTTCATGATTCGCAGCACAGTTTTGGGATTGCAGAAGATATTCCGGCTTTTCAGCCACAGCCACATCCGCCGGTAGCCGTAGGTGCGGAAGCTGCGTTCCCGCTGCTGTGCGATGAGCCCCGCAAGAGCCGCATCCTTTTCTGGCTTGCCTAGGCGATGGACAAAAGCATAGTAGCCGCTTCTGGACACTCCAAAGAATTTGCACATGACTGCCACTGGATACTCTGTCCTGTGACGATAGATGATATGATACTTTACCTTTGCTCTCACTTCCTTTCTGTGAAGCGCAGAAAATCCCGCAGTAGTTTATTTTCCATGCGAAGCCGTTGGATCTCACAGGCCTGCTCTGCCACAACGTCTCCTGGCGCAGCATCTTTTCTCGGCCGTCCTTTCGGTCGTGGGCGGATTCCGGCTTCCAGTTTTCGTTCTTTACGGCGCTCACGCTCAAGTAGTCTTTTTACCACCTGCTTATTCCGGAAGCCATAGTATTCTGCGACTTCCCGCTGTGTTTTCCCCTCTGCCAACATGGCCTTGATCTCTGGTAAAAGCATTTGAACGTGTGTGTAATTTCGTTTCTTCATGACAAAACCCCCTGATGTAGTCTATTTTCCTACATCAGGGGGGCTTTTGTCACTGTCCGTTTTTACTGGATCTGTTCACCTATTCTGGGACACGCGGTCTTTTCTTATGCTTCTGGGGTATGTTTTGTAAGGAGCCGCCGGTAGGTCATGTCGATGCCGAAGGCACCCAGGGGAGCGGTGACCAGGATGGCCAGCACGACCACGGTCAGTACCAGCTGTCCGCAGGGAAGCCCCATGGACAGGGGCACCGAGCCGATGGCAGCCTGGACGGTGGCCTTGGGGGTGTAGGCGATCATGGAGAAGAGCCGCTCACGGAGGGGAAGGCCGGTACCCAGCAGGCAGGCGAAGACCCCGATCATGCGGAAGACCAGGCAGCCCAGAATAACCACCAGGGCGGCGGCGCCGGCGGAGCGGGCGTAGGAGATGTCCACAGTGGCGCCCACCAGTACAAAGAGTAGGATCTCAGAGGCTACCCACAGCTTGGAGTACTTGGCGGCCAGGCGCTGGGCCACCTCGGGCCGGGTCCGCTGGAGGGCGATGCCGCAGCTCATGACGGCCAGCAGGCCGGAGAAGGGGATGATACCTTTGATTTCGTTCTCCAGGGCCACGAAGAGGAAGGAGAGGCTGAGGAGGACCACTACCTTGGCGGAGTCCCGGACGTGGAACCGGCGGTAGAAGGCGCCGAAGAGAACCCCGGCCACGGCGCCGAAGGCCAGGCCGGTGACCACCGAGACGGGCACCTGGAGAAAGGTGGCGGGGGAGAGGGTGCCCCCCTGGGCAAGGCCGGTGAAGGAGGTGAAGAGGACGATGACGAAGACGTCATCCACCGATGCCCCGGCCAGGATGAGCTGGGGGATGCTGTGGTCGATGCCATAGTCCTCCTCCATGAGCTTGAGCATCCGGGGGACCACCACGGCGGGGGAGACGGCGGCCACCACGGCTCCCATGATGGCGGCGTCCAGCAGGGAGATGTTCAGGAGGGTGGGGGCCAGCAGAAGCATGCCCGCTACCTCGAAGCAGGCGGGGACGAAGCACATAAGGACGGCGGGGCGGCCCACACGTTTGAGGTCGTCCACCTGGAGGGAGAGGCCGGCCCGGGTGAGGATGATGATGAGGGCCAGCTGCCTGAGGTCGGCGGAGATGCCTAAGATGGAGTCATCCAGCAGGTCCAGAACGTAGGGGCCAAGCAGGATGCCGGTGAGCAGCATTCCCAGAAGGCTGGGCAGCCGGAGCCGGCTGAAGAACCAGCCCAGGGTCATGCCGACAAGGAAAATGAGGGCGAGACTGGTGAGCATGGTGAGGTTCCTCCTTCGTTTGTGGCGCAGGAGCGCAAAAAAAGCTGATGCTCCTGCAAAGAAATTGCAGAAGTCATCAGCTTTTCAGCGGTTCAGGCCGTGGCCAGGGGAGCACTTCATTCCCCGGGGCAGCCCTTCAGGGCCGCCTTGCAGGCCATATCATAGCCCGAAAGAAGGCGCTTGTCAAGAGGGGAAATCCATTACCACAGGGACCAGCCCTGATCCTCCCGGCTCTCCAGCACGTCCAGAGCACCGCACAGCAGGTCGGCGGCATCGGCACGAGTCAGGGTGTCGGAGAGGGCGAGGGCGCCGTCGGCGTTGGTCTGGAGGACCCCGGCGGTTTCGAGATTTACCGCAGCCTGGCAGGCCCAGGCGGGGGCCACGTCATAGTCAGTGTACATGGTGGTGACGGCGGCGTCGGTGACCTGGAGCATTCGGTCCAGAAGCACGACGGCCTCCGCCCGGGTGATGGTGCGCTCAGGGTCAAAGACCACACCGTCGGCGCTGACCACACCCTGGACATAGCCCGACTTCAGGGCGGAGGACACATAGCCCTTGGCCCAGGTGGGAATGGTGTCGTCATCGGCAAAGCCGGTACGGGTGACCCCTTCCAGGGCATCCAACCCCATAGTGTGCATGGCCAGAGTCACAAACTCCTCCCGGCTCACGGGCAGGTCGGGCTGGAAGAAGTAGGTGCCGCCCACGCACTCACCGATGAGGACGCCCTCCTCAGCCAGCCGCAGAGCGGAGCGGTAGGCGCTCACCCCATCCATGTCGGCGTAGGTGACCTTGGTGTTGGCCTTTTCGATCTTCACCTTCACGGTGGCGGGCTCGGAGGTATTGCCAACGGCGTCCACCGCTACATAGGTGAAGGAGTCCTTGCCGGTCTTGTTCTCATAGGGGGTGTAGGTGAAGGTGGCGGAGCCATCCTCCGGAAGGGTGACGGCGCCCCGCGCGGGCTTGTCCACCAGGCGGAAGGTGAGCAGGTCGCCCTCCGGGTCCACGGCGGAGAACTGGCCCTGAGCGGCCACGTTCTTATAGGTGCTCAGCTCCAGGTCCCGGGAGATAGGGGCGGCGTTCTCAGCGGTGAGCAGATAGAGATCCACCGTCACATCCTCACCGGAGGAGCCGTCGGCAAAGACAGGGGTGAAGGAAAAGCTGGTGGTGGCCGTGGTGGGGGAGGCGTTGGGGGTGAAAGCCATGCCGGAGACGGCCTCCATGGCAACGGCCTCACCCACGGCCAGATCGATGCCTCCTAAGGTGAGCACGCCGGCGTTGGAGTCGGGCAGGGCAGTGAGCACGATGGAGTCCAGGGCCTCATCGCTGTTTTCTACCAGAAAATCGTCGGCGGAGAAGGTGAAGACCTCCTGAGGAGTGCCGTTCTTGGCAAAGGTGGCCACGGCGGGGGCCTCTGCCTCCGGGCTGAGCAGCTGGGCGGAGACAGGCAGGACCATGAGCACGGAGAGGGTGACCATCAGGAGCAGCAGCACCCCCCGGCGCAGGGAACGGGGACAGTTCAAAACAAAGACCTCCTTCAATGACACAGGGTCAGGGTGTGGTCTTAGTTTGGACGCTTGCCGTGAGATTATTCCAGCCTAGCAGGAAGAAAGGCCCTTTTTCTCACTCCAGCTGACTGCGGTCCCGGAGCCAGCTGGGCAGGGAGCGCATCTTGATGCCGGAGACGATGCCCATACAGGCATAAAGGGTGATGATGGAGGAGCCGCCGTAGCTGAAGAAGGGAAGGGTGAGGCCCACCACCGGGAAGACATAGAGGCACATGCCGATGTTGATGACGGTCTGAAGGAGGAGCATGGCGGCGTAGCCCATGGCGATGTAAGCAGACATGGGGCTGCTGGCCCGCCGGGCAACCCAAATGCAGCGCAGGATGATGGCGGTGAGCAGGAGCATCACTGCCACACAGCCGATAAGCCCCAGCTCCTCGCCGCACACGGCGAAGATCTCATCGGTGTAGCGGGCGGGGAGAGATTCCGAAGAGGTGCTCTGGGTCTGGGTGCCCTGGAGGTAGCCCTGGCCGAAGACGCCGCCGCTGCCGATGGACAGGATGCTGCGGGTCTGCTGCCAGCCGGCCACCTGGGTCTGCTCATAGAGGGTGTCGGGGTTGCCCAGGATGTGGTCGATGACCACGGTGAAGCGGTTTTGGATGTAGCTAGGGATATGAGACCACGCCAGCGCCATCCCGCCCACAGAACCGGCCAGGCCCAGCAGGAACCAGCGCTTTTTGACGCCGGCGGTCCAGGCCATGATGACAAAGAGACCCAGGTAGACCAGCACCATGCCGAAGTCCCCGGAGACCTTGGCGATGAGCCCGGCCATGAAGAGGGTGTGGCCCGCCAGCTGGATCACGGAGGTGAAGCGGCTGATGCCCCAGTCCTGGAGCTTGCGGCACTGGAGGGCCAGCAGGAGGACAAAAAAGACCTTGGCCACCTCGGCGGGCTGGATGTTCACCGGCAGGAAGGGAAAGGCCAGCCAGGAGTTGTTGCCGGTGGTCTCAGCACCTACACCGAAGGGGGTTTTGAGCAGGAGGATGATAAAGACGTTGAAGCCGAGCATCCACTTCCAGCTCTTTTCGGTGAAGAGCTCCACGTCCACAAAGGACATGATGAAGTAGGCCACCACACCAAGAAGGATGGAGATGATCTGGATGGGGACATAACGGATGCCGTCCTGCCCCAAATAGCGGGTAGCGCTATAGATGAGAATCACTCCGAAGAGGGAGGCGGCCAAGATGAGCGCAAGGAGGACCATGTCCGCCTTGCGGAAAAATTCTTTGACCCAGTCGGTGAGCCACACGGGCTGTGAACACTCCTTTTCAGTGCCTCCGGGCATATGTCCCGGAAGACGGCGGGAAAATGGTAGGAAACAATCCTATTGTACCACTCTGGGCAGATTTCGTAAACAGGTTTTACAGCGGTGTTTTTTTGTGCTATAATCAACCGGATATCATGTATGGGCATGCAGGCCCAGAGGAGAGGAGGGGGATCCATTGGAGCATGTGACCAACAGCCCGTCGGAGACCGAGGCGTTGGGGGAGTCCCTGGCTGGACAGTTGGAGCCGGGGACGGTCATCGCCTTTACCGGCGACCTGGGGGCGGGAAAGACCGCCTTTGTCCGGGGGCTGGCCCGGGGCCTTGGGGTGCGGGAGCGGGTGACAAGTCCCACCTTTACCATTGTCAACGAGTATGAAGGGGGCAGGCTCCCTCTGTTCCACTTCGACATGTACCGTCTGGGCAGCGCCGACGAGCTTTTCGATATTGGCTGGGAGGACTACCTGGCCCGTGGGGGCGTATGTGCTGTGGAGTGGAGCGAGAACATCTCCGACGCTCTGGACAACGACTGCCTCCGGGTGGATATCCGCCGGGGCGAGAACGACGATCAGCGAATCATCACCATCGGAGGGGGGAATTTGGATTGAAGATCTTGGCTTTGGAGTCCTCCGCCGTGGCGTGCTCTGTGGCGGTATGCGAGGATGAGAAACTGATTGCCCAGACTTTTCAGCACAGCGGCCTTACTCACAGCCGGACCCTTCTGCCCATGTGCGGAGATTTGCTGAAAAACTGCGGCCTCACCCTGTCGGAGATGGACGTGATTGCCGTGGCGGCGGGCCCGGGCTCCTTTACCGGGCTGCGCATTGGCGTGGCGGCGGCCAAGGGCCTGGCCTGGCCAGAGGACAAGCCCTGCGCTGGCGTCTCCACTCTGGAGGCCATGGCCTGGAGCCTGGCCCACGTGGAAGGGGATATCTGTCCCGTCATGGACGCCCGGCGCAATCAGGTCTACAACGCCCGCTTCCAGGCAGGCGGCGGGAGCCTTACCCGCCTGTGCCCCGACCGGGCCATCTCCATTGAGGAACTGGCCGGTGAACTGGCGGAACGGAAAAAAACACAAATACTGGTTGGAGACGGCGCAGTACTGTGTTATAATGAATTAACCAAGCGGGGCCTGCCGGTGGAGCTGGCGCCGCCTCACCTGCGCCTCCAAAGCGCGTGGGGGGTGGCCCGGGGCGCCCTGGAGTTGGCACGGAGGGACAGCCTGGTGACGGCTGCTGCCTTAGCACCTGTTTACCACCGACTCTCCCAGGCCGAACGGGAACGGCTGGCCAAAGAAAAAGAAATGACCATGAAAAACGATAAAGGGGAAGAACGACATGGATAAAATGGTACATATTTTTGACCACCCTCTGATCCAGCACAAGCTGGCCATCCTCCGGGATGAGCGCACCGGCGTCAAGGAGTTTAGAGAGATCGTCTCCGAGATCGCCACCCTCATGTGCTATGAGGCTACCCGGGACCTGCCCACTGAGGAGGTCACCATCAAGACCCCTGTGGCCACCGGTACCTTCCGCACCCTGGCTGGCAAGAAGCTGGCCATCGTCCCTGTCCTCCGTGCCGGTCTGGGCATGGTGGATGGTATCCTGACTCTGATCCCCTCCGCCAAGGTGGGTCACATCGGCCTGTACCGTGACCCCGACACTCTGGAGCCGGTGGAGTACTACTGCAAGATGCCCACTGACATCTCCGAGCGGGATGTCATCATCCTGGACCCCATGCTGGCCACCGGCGGCTCCGCCTCCGCCGCCATCCAGTTCATCAAGAACTACGATGTCAAGCACATCAAGCTCATGAACATCATCGCCGCCCCCGAGGGTGTGGAGCGTGTCCGCAAGGATCACCCCGATGTGGAGATCTACTGCGCCGCCCTGGATGAGAAGCTCAACGAGCACGGCTACATCGTCCCCGGCCTGGGCGATGCCGGCGACCGGATCTTCGGCACCAAGTAAATGGAGTGTAAGTCTGTCTATGAGACGGCGCGGCTGGCCTTGCGGCTGGCCGCGCCGTCCCTTACACCTGCCCTGACCGACTACTATTGCCGGAACCGGACCTTCTTCTCCGCCTTTGACCCGGAGCGGGAGGAGGACTTCTTTACAGAGACAAGCCAGCGTGCTTCTCTGGAAAAGGATGCGGCCCTGGCGGAGGAGGATCGGGGCTACCGGTTCTATCTTTTTTTAAAGGAGAAGCCGGAGACCATCATCGGCATGGTAGGGCTCAACAACCTGGTCCGTGGGGCTTTCCAGTCCTGCCATCTGGGCTATAAGCTGGATGGGGCGCACCTCTGTCAGGGCTATATGACCGAGGCGGTGAATGCCGTCGCCGGTATCGCCTTTGACGATTTGGGGCTCCATCGTATCGAGGCCAACATTATGCCCCGGAACAAGGCCTCCCTCCGGGTGGCGGAAAAGGCCGGTTTTTACAACGAGGGCCTGGCCCTCAAATACCTGAAGATCAACGGCGTGTGGGAGGACCACATCCATATGGTCCTTCGCAGTGAACTATATTGCCAGGAGGGGAAGGCCTAGAAGCCACTGGAGGGGTGAGGTGTGCGAAAGCTGGTCTATCACATTGTGAACATCCTGTCCATGTGCGGCTGGATTCTGTTTGTGATTACTGTGATTCCCGGCATATTGGCACACAACTCCTATGCCAGTGAGTTTTATTTTTCCGTCAGCCAGATCAGTATCAGTGGCGCGCTCCTTCTGAGCATGGCCAAAATGATTCTGAAGGACGGAACTCAAAAAATAGAGCGGCCTGGCATGTGGTTTTTCATCGCGCTTATCTGCGTTATAAATAGTATAGGTGGAATCCTGGTTCTGCTACGACGATAAACTGCCTCCGGCATAGCCGGGGGCAGTTTTTATCATGGCACCGTATTCTGTGGGTGAGGCGCAGCGCTGTGGCATGACCTCCCAGGCTCTGGGGATTGCAAGACAGGGCCTGGTTTGTTATACTTGAAAGAAAGCCGCGCCGGTGGGCGGGGCAGGAGCCACGGACAAAGGAGTATGACATGAAAAAGCGAGTACTGGCGGTCACGGGGGCAGCGGGTGTGCTGCTGTGTGCCTCTGTGGCCCTGGCTGTGGGCGGCGGATCGGACGATCCGCTGGTGAGCAAAAGCTATATAGACGGGACTTATACCACCCAGACGGTGACCCAGGCGGAGAGCCGCATCGCCCAGCGCCACGACAGCCTGTATGCTGATGCCGAGGCCAAGCTGAAAGCTAAGCACGAGGCCTATCTGACGCAGCTCAGCGGCGGTACCGCCGGCGGCGGCAGCTATCAGGCCGCCTTCCAGGACATTCGGGTCAAGCAGGGTGATACCATTCAGGTGACCGCCGGATCGGGCTTTCTGCTGCTGGCCGGCAGCGGAGACCTCTCCTGCACGGGGAAAAAGACCATTGATCTCTCCAGCGGCTGGGAGAAGGGGGCCGGCGCCCTGACCCAGGGGCGGCGGTATCTGGTGATGGAGGACACGACAGCTACCATCACGGTGACCTCTCCCACAGCGGTCCTCTCCCTGGAGGGTTACTATACCCTGACAGAGAGCAGCAAGACCGATTATAACGCCTTAGTCGACGCCCTGCACATCATGGGGCTCTTCCAGGGCAGCGATACGGGTTATGGCTCCGGCTACGATCTGGAGCAGGCGCCCACCCGTATTCAGGGTCTCATTATGTTCCTCCGCCTCATCGGGGAAGAGAAGGCGGCACTGTCCACCACGGCGGCGTGTCCCTTCACCGATGTGCCGGCCTGGTGCCAGAGCTATGTGGCCTACGCCTATGAGAAGGGGTACACCAAGGGCATGGATGAGGCGGCCAAGCTCTTCGGCACCAATGACACCCTGACCGCCGGGCAGTATGTGACCTTCCTCCTGCGGGCGCTGGGGTACAGCGAGAGCGGCGAGAGCCCCGACTTCACCTGGGACACCGCTCTCCAGCGCAGCGTGGAGCTGGGCGTCCTGACGGCGGGAGAGCGGCAGATTCTGGAGAGCGGCACCTTCCTGCGGGCCCACGTGGTCTATCTCTCCTACTTCGCCCTGGACGCCGCCCAGAAGGACGGAAGCGGGACCCTCCAGCAGCGTCTGGTAGCCGCAGGGGCACTGGATGAGGCAGTGGTGACCGCGGTACGGTCCGGCGTAACTGTTTCCCGGATGTAAGTTTTGATTTATGGAGCACGAAACCGCTGCCCGCGCATAGGATGAGGTGGAGGCCGGAGACGGTCTACCATCTCATTGGGAGGTACTTCATTATGGGGTGCAACAACGGCTGCGGGCTCAGCGGCTTTGGCGGCGGCAGCTGCCTGTGGATTATTCTGATCATCATCCTGATTTGCTGCTGCGGCGGTAGTTGGGGTGGCTGCGGCAACAGCTGCGGCTGTGGCAATAACTGCGGCTGCGGCGGCAACAACGGCTGCTGCTGAGTCAACATAGGATGCGGGCGGGGGGGCTCCCCCGCCCGCAACGAAAAAATTGTCTTTTTTTAAAAATACCTCTTGCATTTCCTCAAAGGATATGCTATCATGATTGAGCTGTCAGGAAGAACTTCCTTGAAAGCGACAAGCGGCTGTAGCTCAGCTGGATAGAGTGACTGGCTACGAACCAGTAGGTCGGGGGTTCGAATCCCTTCAGCCGTACCAGCGCATCGCAAGTGTTTCACTTGCGATGCGCTTTTTCCTTGCCATGAAAGTCCCGTGACCTAAGGATGGATGGAAGAAAGGCCCAGCGCCCGGATGACGCTTGACAATTGGGGGCGCATCCTCTAGAATAGGGGACTGTCACAATTACATATTCGGCAAGTGCCCAGCTCCGGCTGGGGTAAAAGGGAATCGGGTGAGAGTCCCGAGCGATCCGGTCACTGTGAACGGGGAGCGAGCCGCAGATGCCATTGCCGCGCAGAGCGCGGTGAGAAGGCGCGGTCCGCAGAGATCCGTAAGCCAGGAAACCTGCTTGGTTGAATGAAAACAGAGATGTCTTCCGCTGAGAGCAGTCTGTTGGAACGGTGCACGGCCTTTGCCGGGCACTGTTTTCGTGCCGTCTGCCCGGTTGGGCAGGCGGCCGTTGTTTTTCGGCGGGAGACACACGGAAGCAGGAAAGGAGCGCCCCCCATGAAAAACGCAAAGACTCTGGCTACGCTGACGGCCCTGGCCCTGACGGTCTCCCTGACCGCCTGTTCCGCCGGAAAGACGGCGGAAACGACCCCGGTGCCCACGGCTACCCAACCCCAGAGCAGCCACTACCCGGTGACCATCACCAACTACAATTACGCCGGCGAGCCGGTGACCTATACCTACGAAAAGGCGCCGGAAAAGGTCATCGCCGTGTACCAGGGCTGTATCGAGACCATGATCGCCCTGGGACTGGAGGACCACGTACTGGCCTCCTACGGCCTGGACAATGAGGTCAAGGACGAGTGGAAGGACGGTTTTGCCCGGATGAACTATGACGAGACCGTCTTTGCCCCAGATAAGGAGACGGTCACCCTCCTGGAGCCGGATATGATCTTCTCCTGGGGCTCTTACTTTGGGGAAAAGAAGCTGGGCGACGTGGCGGCCTGGAATGAGAAGGGCGTGGGGACCTACATGAACTCCAATACCGTCCCCGGCGGCACCCGCACCCTGGAGAACGAATATACCGACATTCTGAATATTGGTAAGATCTTTGACGTGGAGGACCGTGCTCAGGCCCTGGTAGACGAGATGAAGGCCCAGGTGGAGACCACGCTCACCGCCGCCCAGGGGCAGGAGCCCGTCCGGGTGGCGGTGGTAGAGCCCACGGCCAGCGGCACCATCACCAACTACGGCGCCGACTCCCTGGCCGGAGATATGGTCACGGCCCTGGGCGGCGAACTGGCCCGGCCGGATGGCAGCGACATGGGTAAGGAGGACCTGGTTGCCTGTGATCCCGACGTGATCTTCGTAGTCTATATGGCCTATGCCGGGGATGATCCCGACACCGTTCGGGCGGAGCAGCTCGCCGCCGTCCAGGACGACCCCGCCCTGGCCAGTCTGTCGGCGGTGCAGAGCGGCCGGGTCCACCTCATCATGCTGGGTGACATGTACGCCAGCGGTCCCCGCACCATTGACGGCCTCAAAACCTTGGCACAGGGCATGTACCCCGGCCTGGACCTCTGAGCGCCGTGGAACGGAACCGTTTTGGGGCTAATTCAGCCTACCTCCTGGTCTGTCTGGGCCTGTTGGGGGCGCTGCTGCTCTCCCTCCTGGCTGCGGTCAGCTTCGGCACCGTGTCCATCCCCCTGGGGCAGGTGTATGAAGTCATCCTGGAGGAGCTGAGGGCCCTGTTACCGGGCGGGACGGCGCCCACCGGGAGCAGCGTCCACGATGTGGTGTGGCTCATTCGGCTGCCCCGGCTGATCCTAGCCGTGGGGGTGGGGATGGGGCTCTCGGTCTGTGGTGCCGTCATGCAGGCCATCGTCAAAAATCCCCTGGCTGACCCCTATGTGCTGGGCGTGTCCTCCGGCGCTTATCTGGGCGCCTCCCTGGCCATGCTGCTGGGGTTTGGGGGACTCCTGGGGGGCAGCGCCATGGGCATGCTGGGCTGCGCAGGGGCACTGCTAGTTTCTCTGGGGGTGATGGCTCTGGCCAATCTGGGCGGGCGGTCCAACGCCGTCAAGCTCCTCCTGGCCGGTACCGCCCTCAGCGCCGTGTGCTCCGGCTTCTCCAACTTCTTCATCTTCTTCCTCAACGACGACCACGCCGCCAGCGCCGTGGTCCAGTGGTCCATGGGTTCTCTGGCCGCCGCCGACTGGGGGAGCAATGCCGTCATCGTTGCCGTGGCGGTATTGGGGACGCTCTTTTTCTGGAGCCAGTACCGAAACCTCAACCTGATGCTGCTGGGGGATGACTGCGCCGTCACCCTGGGCACCGACCTCCACCGGTGGCGGCTCATTTACCTGACGGTAGCGGCGGTGATGGTGGGCTTCGCGGTCTACAAGGCGGGGCTCATCGGCTTTGTGGGGCTACTTATCCCCCACGTGGTGCGGATGCTCTTCGGCACCGACCACAAAAAGCTCATCCCTATCTCCGCCCTCCTGGGCGCCATCTTCCTGGTGTGGGCCGACGTGCTCTGCCGGGTCATCCTGCCGGGCAACGAGCTGCCCATCGGTGTGCTCACTGCCCTGGTGGGTGCTCCCGTCTTTGTCTACCTGATGGCCAGGAAGAAATACGGCTTCGGAGGTGGTGACTGATGGAGATCCGTGCGTCGGACGTCCAGGCCGTTTTGGGCGGCAGCCAGATCCTCCGTGGGGTGGACCTCCGGGCGGAGCGGGGGGAGCTGGTAGGGATCATTGGGCCCAACGGCAGCGGCAAGAGCACCCTGCTCAAGTGCATCTACCGGGTCCTCCAACCAACGGGAGGTGTCGTCTACCTGGATGGAAGGACACTTTCCGAATACAGCTATAAACAGTCCGCCCGGCAGGTGGCTGTTGTGGCTCAGCACAACTACTATAACTTCGACTTCTCCGTCCGGGATGTGGTTATGATGGGCCGAGCGCCCCACAAGAGGGCTCTGGACCGGGACAACGCCCAAGACTATCAGATGGTGGCCCGGGCCCTGGAGACGGTGGGCATGGCGGACTTTGCCCAACGCTCCTTCGCCACCCTCTCCGGAGGTGAACAGCAGCGGGTCATCCTGGCCCGGGCCCTGGCCCAGGACACCCCCTGCCTCATCCTGGACGAGCCCACCAACCACTTGGACATCAAATACCAGCTCCAGCTTATGGACATCGTTAAGAGTTTGGACCGGACGGTGATTGCCGCCATCCACGACCTGAACATCGCCGCCATGTACTGCGACCGGCTCTACGCCGTCAAGGAAGGGCGGGTGGTGGCCTCCGGCAGGCCGGAGGAGGTGCTCACCCCGGAATTGATCCGGACGGTCTACGAGGTGAATGCCGGGGTGCTCCGGGACAGAGAGGGCGGGCTGCGCATCTTCTATCACCCAAGCGCTCATGGTTCAGGATAAAGAGAAAAAGGACGCGGCAGAGTGCTCTGCCGCGTCCTTTTCATGATGAGACGCAAAAAACGCCGACAGCCAAGCTGACGGCGGAAGTTTTGGTCTGCCTCCCCGGAGAAGCGGCTGCCTCTCCGGGGAGCACAGCAGTGTTGCAAAGAGAGAGGGAGGAGGTTGGAATGGTTTGGGTCCTTGCGAGTATTAGGATACCACACCACGCACAGAAGTGATGGACAGATTTAGAACGCTCTGTGAACTTTCTATGAACGTCACAAAACATGTCAAACCAGGGTGATGTAGTCCCCGCTGGCGTAACCGGTCACATCCCCAAAGCGGACCAGATACCACCCCTGCCACTGGTTGATGATGGTGAGCCGGGCGCCGTCATAGGCCCGGGCCAGGATGGGGGCGGAGCGGTCGGGTCGGGAGCGGATATTGAGGGAGCCCCAGGATACGTCCACCACCCCCCGGCGCTCCGGCACCGGAGTGAGGAAGGGGATGCCGAAGTACTGGCACAAGGAGTCCACCAGGTTTTGGGCGATGAGGTCCAGCTGGCTTTTCACCCAGGCGGCGTCGTCCGGGTTATCGTGGTAACCCAGCTCCAGAAAAACGGAAGGGGCCCGGAGCTTGCGGACCTCGCCAATGGTGGTGGTGGCCTCGGCCCGGACCAGGGAGGGGATGGGATAGATCCGCTTCAGGTTCTCCGCCATGATCTCTGCGGCCCGGCGGCCCTTGGCGCTGCCGGGGTAATAGAAGACCAGCACACCCCGCACCTCTCCATAGCGGCCCTCCGGGGCGGCGTTGGAGTGGAGGGCCAGGTGGAGGTCGTAATTGCCCCGATTGGAGGCGACAATGGAGCTGGCGGCGGTCATGTCTGGGGTGTTCCGGGTGTAACGGATGCCGGAGGCATCCAGGTAGGGGACCATGGCGTCGGCGAGACGATTCATCCAGTATTCCTCGGAGCCGCCGCTCACATAGAGATTATTTTCCTGGGTGGAGGGAGAGAGGTAGATAATGGGCATGGAGAGGCCCTCCTTTCCCTTCATGCTATGCGGAAAGGAGGGCCGGGGACACGATAGAGAAGCTTAAAAATCACCCAGGGCACGAGTGAGGGCGGCAAACTCCGGGATACCCAACCGCTCACCTCGGATGTTTTCCTCCAGACCAGCGGCGGCAATGGCGGCTTTGATATGTTCCTTGTCTACGCCGCCCAAACCGGCGGAGAGAGCATTGAGGAGGGTCTTGCGGCGCTGGCCAAAGGCGGCTTTCACCACCCGGAAGAACCGCTTTTCGTCCTCTACACCCTCCGGGGGAGCGGACCGGGGGACCATACGGATCACCGAGGAGGTCACCTTGGGGGCGGGGACGAAGCACTCGGGCCCCACGTCGAAGAGAAGCTCGGGGACGGTGTGGTACTGGCAGTACACCGAGAAGGCGCCGTAGTCAGCCGTGCCCGGGGCGGCGCAGATGCGCAGGGCCACCTCCCGCTGGATCATCACTGCGATGCAGGAGAAGCGATTGGCCTCGATGAGGGCAGTGATGACGGGAGTTGTGATATTATAGGGGAGGTTGGCGCAGGCCATGGGCACCATGCCGGAGAATTTCTCGTCTACAAGGACAGGAATGTCCAGCTTCAGAATGTCGGCGGGGAGGATCTCCACGTTGGAGAAGTCCGCCAGGGTCTCGTCCAGCACCGGCAGGAGGGAGCGGTCCAGCTCCACCGCGACCACCTTCTGGGCCACGGCGGCCAGCTGAGAAGTGAGGGGGCCGATGCCGGGGCCAATCTCCAGCACGCCGTTTTCCGGCCCCACGCCGGCCCCCTCCACCAGTCCCCTTGGGACCCAGTCCTGTATGAGAAAATTCTGCCCCATGGACTTGGAGAAGTGAAAGCCGTGTCGGCCCAGCAGGGCCTTGATGGTATTGAGATCACAGAGATCCATAACAGCACTCCTATGTGTTGATGTGTGAGAAAAATCAGTCGTGACCATTATACCCCCAGCCAGCCGGGCTGGAAAGGGGGAGTTTTGTGATAACGGTACATTTTTGTTTCTGAGGAGGGGCTGGCTTTTTCTTGCCCTGAGGCGGGAAAGCTGTTATACTATACTGTATCTGTGTATCTGAACTTTCACGCGGCGCGGAGGGAACTTCCATGAAGCTCATGGTCATCGACGGCAACTCCATCATCAACCGGGCCTTTTACGGCATCCGGATGCTCACCACCCGGGACGGCACCCCCACTAACGCCGTCTACGGTTTCCTCACCATCCTCCAGAAGCTGGTGGGGGAGGAGTCGCCCGACGCCCTGTGTGTCTGCTTTGACCGCAAGGCGCCCACCTTCCGTCACCTGGCCTACGAGGGCTACAAGGCCCAGCGGAAGGGGATGCCCGATGAGCTGGCCGCCCAGCTGCCCATCCTGAAGGACGTGCTCTCCGCCATGAACATCCCCCGGTATGAGATGGACGGCTGGGAGGCCGACGACCTGATGGGCACCATCTCGGTGAAGGATACTGCCGCTGGCTGGGAGACCGTCATCGTCACCGGCGACAAGGACTCTCTCCAGCTCATCACCGATACCGCCCGGGTGAAGCTGGTCACCACCCGTATGGGACAGACCACCGAGAAGGACATGACCCCGGAGACCTTCCGGGAGGTCTATGGCTTCGATCCCATCCACATCATCGACCTCAAGGCCCTCATGGGAGACGCCAGCGACAACATCCCCGGTGTCAAGGGCATCGGGGAAAAGACGGCCATGGACCTCATCCAGCGCTACGGCAGCGTGGAGGCCATCTACGCCGATCTGGACGCCGTGGAGGCAAAGCCCGCGGTGCTCAAGAAGCTGAAGGAGGGCGTGGACCAGGCCAAGATGTCCTACGACCTGGCCACCATCCGCACCGACGCCCCCCTGGAGTTCGCCCCCGGCGACGCCCTGCGGCGGGAACCTGACCAGCGGGCCCTCTACGACCTCTTCCTGAAGCTGGAGTTCAACAAACTCATCGACAAGATGGGCTTAAAAGCCCCTCAGGGGGAGGCGGTCCAGGCCGAGGAGCTGGTGACGGGCACCTGCACCAGCGAGGTGGTCACCGACCCCGTCCGGGCGGAGGAGCTGCTGGAAATCTGGCGGAAGCAGGACAGCGTGGACGTGCTGGCCCTCCCCGACCTGGACGTGGTGGCGGTGGACTGGTGGGAGAGTAAGGAGAAGGCCCACGCCGCCGTGCTGATGGCCTCCAAGCTGGAGGGGTACAACGATACCCTGAAGGCTCTCTTCGCCCCTGACATCAAAAAGAATACCCACGATGTAAAAACCCTCCTCTCCCGGCTGCTGACTGAGGGCATCGAAGGGGGCGGTTTCGTCTTCGACACCGCCATCGCCGCCTACCTTCTGGCACCCACCGACGGCAGCTACGATCTGGAGAAACTGTCGGTGACCTATTTCAATCACGAGACGGCCAAGGCTAAGGAGACCTATCTGGCCAAGGACGCCTTTTCCCCTCTGGCCGAGTTCCAGACCGCTCTGGACCTGGGGAAGGACCCCTATGAGGGGGCGGAGGACCAGGAGGCCGCCGCGGCGGAGGTGAGCGGCCCCATGGGCGCGCTCCTGTCCCACTGCGCCCTCATCGGTGCCTTGAAGGAGGCCATGGCCCCACGGCTCACCGAGCTGGGCATGGACAAGCTCTTTTATGAGGTGGAGCTCCCCCTGTGCCCTGTGCTGGCCGAGATGGAGCACGCCGGAGTGCTGGTGGACCGGCAGGCCCTCACCACATTCGGCGCCATGCTGGAGGAGCGCATCAAAGCCGACGAGGCCATCATCTACGACCTGGCGGGGGAGGAGTTCAACATCAACTCCACCCAGCAGTTCGGCAAGATCCTCTTTGAGAAGCTGGGGCTGCCACCGGTGAAGAAGACCAAGAGCGGCTGGTCCACCAGCGCCGAGGTGCTGGAGAAGCTGCGGGGCAAGCACCCCATCGTGGAGGCGGTGCTGGACTACCGGCAGCTGGCCAAGCTGAAGAGCACCTATGTGGACGGCCTCACCAAGGTCATCGCCGCCGACGGGCGCATCCACACCTCCTTCCAGAACACCGTCACCGCCACCGGACGCCTGAGCTCCACTGAACCCAATCTGCAAAATATCCCGGTGCGTACCGAGCTGGGGGCGGAGCTGCGGAAGATGTTCGTCTCCCCCAAGGGGTGGCAGCTGGTGGATGCTGACTACTCCCAGATTGAGCTGCGGCTGCTGGCCTGCATCTCCGGGGACGAGGCCATGCAGGCCGCCTTCCGGAGCGGGGAGGACATCCACACGGTGACGGCCTCCCAGGTCTTTGGGGTGCCGACTGAGTCGGTGACCCACGAGATGCGCCGCCGGGCCAAGGCGGTGAACTTCGGCATCGTCTACGGCATCTCCGATTTCTCCCTGTCCCAGGACATCGGGGTCACCCGGGCGGAGGCCAGGGAGTATATGGACAAGTACTTTGAAACCTATCACGGGGTCCGGGACTATATGAAGGAGGTGGTGGAGCAGGCCAAGGAGAACGGCTATGTCTCCACCATCCTGGGCCGGCGGCGGTGGCTGCCTGAGCTGAAGTCCTCCAACTTCAACCTGCGCTCCTTCGGGGAGCGGGTGGCCCTCAACATGCCTATCCAGGGTACCGCCGCCGACCTCATCAAGCTGGCCATGATCAAGGTGCGGGACAGGCTGCGGGAGGAGGACCTGGAGGCCCGGCTCATCCTCCAGGTCCACGACGAGCTCATCGTGGAGTGTCCCGATGGGGAAGTGGAGCAGGTCAAGGCCCTCCTCACCCAGGAGATGGAGGGGGTCATGGACCTGCCGGTGCCCATGCGGGCCGACTCCGCCGCCGGGCGGAGCTGGGCGGCGGCCAAGGAGTAAGGAGCAAGAGAAGGAGAGAGAGTACCCGTGCATTATGATTTGGTTCCCATGGACCGCTCCCATCTGGAGGGAGTGCTGTCCATCGAGCGGGCCTGCTTTGAACGGCCGTGGTCGGAGCAGACCTTTACCGACGCGCTGTATAACGATTCCGTCTCCCTGATCGCGGCCCAGGGAGAGGATGGGACGGTGCTGGGCTACGCCGAGCTGTCGGTGATCCTGGACGAGGGGTGTCTGGAGAAGATCGCCGTGGACCCCAAGTACCGCCGCCAGGGCGTGGCAGAGGAGCTTTTGGGTGCTTTTCTGCGGTTTGGCCGGGCAAATCTGGCTTTCATTACCCTGGAGGTCCGGGAGAGCAACGCCCCGGCCATCGCCCTCTACGAAAAGCTGGGCTTTCAGCAGGTGGGGCGGAGAAAGAATTATTACGCGGAAGTCCATGAGGACGCAATTTTAATGACGGTGGAGTTTGATCGAATTGGAACAGTATGAGTTGAAGAAGTTGGATCTGGATACCCTGCACCTGGTCTATCGGGACCATTTGACGCCGGACTTTCCTCCGGCGGAGCGCAAGCCCCTGGCGGCTATGGAGAAGCTGCTCTCCGCAGGGCGGTATGAGCCCTGGGGCCTCTACCGGGGCGAGGAGCTCATGGCCTACGCCATGATGTGGAAGGACCCGGAGGGCGGCTTTGAGCTGCTGGACTATCTGGGCGTCTGTCAGGGCAAGCCCCGGGGCGAGGGCATCGGCACCGTGATGGTGGCCTACCTCATGGACCATTACAGCCATGTGGAGGGCATCCTGGTGGAGGCTGAGGCCGAGGACGACGGACTGCCGGAGGAGGAAAACGCTCTGCGCCGCCGTCGGCTGGCCTTCTACCGCCGGGTCGGCTTTAAGGACCTGAGCTATGTGGCTGATATCTATGGCGTGCGCTACGCCATGTTCCTCTATGGTGACAAGAGCGAGGAGGAGGCTATGGAGGCTCACCAGCGTCTCTATCACTATGAGCTCACTCCCTGGCTCTACGACAAGTTCATCTATATCCCCGAAAAAGCCTGACCGGTTTCTAGTCCTAAGCGAAGGCCGGCAAGAAAACAGAGATAGCCCCATTCATACTCTCGGGTGGATGCGGCATCGTCCCAGTCCAATGGAGGATTGAGGTCATTCCAGTGAGAGAGAGCTTCCGCATACCCAGTGCTGTCAGCAAGAGGGCGTGTTACGCTCTCATAGAGAGACTCCAGCAAGAACTCCATAAAGTTGACATCCTAGACATTTTGTGTCTATATGATGCTAGACAAAATTTGTCCTGTCAAGAGAGCGTGTGTGATATGAGACCACAACCCATTCGATTAAAAGAACTACGGGAAGCAAGAGGGCTGACCCAGGAGGAGCTGGCGGACCTGATGGGCGTGGTGCCCCGTCAATACCAGCGCTACGAGCGGGGAGAAGGGGAGCCCAAGCTGGCGGGCTGGATTTTTCTTGCCGACTTCTACGACGTATCGCTGGATTATCTGGTGGGACGGTCGGAGGAACCGGCGCGGCGCTGAGCTGAGGGAGCCGTTTCCTGTGAATTTCTAGGAAAAGAGCTGATACCATGAACATACTGGCCTTTGAGTCTTCCTGCGACGAGACTGCCGCCGCGGTGGTCCGGGACGGCCGTCAGGTCCTGTCCGACGTCATCGCTTCCCAGGCGGACATGCACGCCATCTACGGCGGCGTGGTGCCGGAGATCGCCTCGCGGAAGCACGTGGAGGCCATCGCCGGCCTGGCCGACGCCGCCCTCCAGAAGGCGGGCCTCCAGCGGCGGGACATCGACGCCGTGGCCGTCACTTACGGCCCCGGCCTCATCGGCGCGGTGCTGGTGGGGGTCAACTTCGCCAAGTCGGTGGCCTACGGCCTGGGAGTGCCCCTCATCCCCGTCCACCACGTCCGGGGACACATCTCGGCCAACTACATCGCCCACCTGGACCTGGAGCCCCCCTTTGTCTGCCTGTGCGTCTCCGGCGGCACCACCCTCATCGTGGATGTGAAGGACTACACCAAGATGCGGGTGCTGGGCGCTACCCGGGACGACGCGGCGGGGGAGTGCTTTGACAAAGTGGCCCGGGTGCTGGGCATCGGCTACCCTGGCGGCGCCCCCATGGACCGGCTGAGCCGGGGCGGGGACGACAAGAAATACACTTTCCCCTCGGTCCACGTCCACGACGCCCCCATGGACATGTCCTTCTCCGGACTGAAGACGGCGGCCATCAACCTCATCCACAACGCCCAGCAGAAGGGAGAGAAGTTGGATCTGCCCTCCCTGGCGGCCTCCTTTGCCGGGGCGGTCAGTGATATGCTGGTGCCCAGAGTTATGGAGGCGGCCAGGCTCTGCCGTTACCGAAAGGTGGCGGTGGCCGGGGGCGTGGCGGCAAACTCCCGGATTCGGGGGGATTTGGAGAAGGCCTGTGCCCAGGCGGGCATGGAGCTCTATCTGCCCCCCCTCTCCCTGTGCGGCGACAACGGTGCTATGATTGGCTGTCAGGCCTATTACGAGTACCTGGCCGGTAAACGGGGTGGGCTGGATCTGAACGCCTACGCCAATCTGGACATCGAAAAGGGATAAAACTTCATGCGCCCAAGGCGCACCATGAAAACAGGCGAAGGCTGGGTCGCATGAAGTTTTCGCGCATGTGGGCCGTCCCGGCCCACGCGCTGTAATCTCATGGCCGTGCCGCTGTAAGCGGCACATGGCCAATTTTGCTATGCTTTTGCATAGCAAAAATGGTCCCTTCCCGCTTTGGGAAGGGACCATTTTTTGTTTGCCTCAGCCGTTGAGAGAGGTCTTGATGGCGTCCAGGACGGTGTCCTGGTCCTCGCACATGACCAGCAGAATGGTGCCGTCGTCCAGGGTCTCTACCTTGGCGGCGTTGGCAATCTCATACTGGTCCACCAGATACTGCTCAAAGCTCTGCTTCTGCTGCTCCACGAAGGCGTTGACGCCCTCCAGAACCTCCTCGCTCTTGCCCTCGGCGGGGAGAATGGCGGCCACGCCGTAGGCCTTGATGTTCATGGGGGAGATGGCAACAGCGAAAGCGTCGGTATTCTCGTCGGTGACGCCAATAAGGGAGAGCACCAGGGAAGCGGTGTCATCTTCGGTGGAGGTGACCACGGGAACGGCCTCGTTGAGCTCGTCGTCACGGGCGGACTCGATGGTGGTCTTATAGGCCTCGGTATACTCCTCGGGGGTCTTGCTGGCGGTGCCGGAATCCTTGCTCCCGCAGCCAACCAGGGCGGAGAGGAGCAGAAGGGCAGACAGGGAAAGAGACAGCATACGTTTCATGGGGATGATTCTCCTTTAGCTTTGTTTTGTTCACAGTCTCCTTGGACGCAGGCCGCCGGATTTTGTTCCCCGGGTGCCGAAAAAATATTTAGTTTGTTTTCCTCGGCCAAAACCATGGCGGTTTCTCCAGCGGAAAGTCCGCCCCCCAAAAGCAATTCTGCGATAGGGTCCTCCACCTGGGTGCGGATGGCCCGGCGGAGGGGGCGGGCGCCGTATTCCGGGTCAAATCCGGCATCTGTAAGCCGGTCCAGGGCTTTGTCGCTCACTTTGAGGGCAACCTGGTGCTCACCCAGACGGCGTTCCAGCTGCTCCAGCAGCTGCCGGGCGATCCGACGCAGTTCCGGACGGGTGAGCTGCTGAAAGACCACGATCTCGTCCACCCGGTTGAGAAACTCAGGCCGGAAGATCTGCTTGAGCTCGGAGAGGACGGCTTGGCGCAGCTCTTCCGGCGGACGGGTATCTCCCTGCCGGGCCGTAAATCCCAAATGCCCCCCCTTGGCTGTGAGCCGCCGGGCGCCGGCGTTGGAGGTCATGACCACCACGGTATTTCGAAAGTCCACTTTGCGGCCCTGGGCGTCGGTGACCACGCCGTCCTCCAGGATCTGAAGCAGAACACCCCATACGTCGGGGTGGGCTTTCTCCAGCTCGTCGAAGAGGACCACAGAATAGGGTTTGCGCCGCACCCTTTCCGTGAGCTGTCCGCCCTCGTCATAGCCCACGTAGCCCGGCGGAGAGCCCAGGAGCCGGGAGACGGTGTGCTTTTCCATATACTCCGACATGTCGAAGCGGAGGAGGGCGTCCTCGGTGCCGAACATGGAGGCGGCCAGGGCCTTACACAGCTCAGTCTTGCCTACGCCGGTGGGGCCCAGGAAGAGAAAGGAGCCAATGGGACGACCGGGCTCTTTCAGCCCTGCCCGGCTCCGGCGGATGGCCCGGGCCACCGCCTGTACGGCAGCGTTCTGCCCCACCACCCGGCGGTGAAGCTCCCCCTCCAGGGCCAAGAGGCGGTCAGACTCGGCCTGCGTCAGGGTGCTTACCGGGATGCCGGTGCAGTCGGCCACCACAGCGGCCACGTCCTCCGCCTCCACACCACGTTTTCCATGGTCCTGGTGCCAGGCGCAGCACTGTACCGCCAACTCCCGCCGGAAGTCCCGTTCCGCGTCCCGGAGCATGGCGGCCCGCTCGTAATTCTGCCCCCGGATGGCGGTCTCCCGGGCGGCGGCAGCCTGACAGGCCTTTTCCTCCAGCCCCCGCAGGGCGGGAGGAGTCTCCAGGGCACTGATCCGGACCCGCGCGGCGGCCTCATCAATGAGGTCCACCGCCTTGTCCGGGAGAAAACGGTCGGGGAGGTAGCGGCAGGAGAGGGTCACTGCCGCCTCCAGAGCCTGGTCAGAGATGGTCAGCTTGTGGTGGCTTTCGTAGCGGCTGCGCAGGCCCCGGAGAATGGCCAGGGCATCCGCCTGGCTGGGTTCCTCTACCAATACGGACTGAAACCTCCGCTCCAGCGCGGCATCCTTTTCGATATATTTCCGATATTCCGCCAGAGTGGTGGCGCCTATTACCTGGAGATCTCCCCGGCTGAGAGCCGGCTTGATGATGTTGGCGGCGTCAATGGCGCCCTCCGCACTGCCCGCTCCTACGATGGTGTGGAGCTCATCCAGAAAGAGGATGATGTCGCCTGCCCGGCGGACCTCCGCCAGGATGTTTTTGACCCGCTCCTCAAACTCGCCCCGGTACTTGGTCCCCGCCACAGTGGCGGAGAGGTCCAGGGAAAGGAGCCGCTTGCCCCGCAGGCAATCGGGGACCTGGCCGGAGACGATGCGCCGGGCCAGGCCCTCCACGATGGCCGTCTTGCCAACGCCGGGCTCGCCGATGAGGGCGGGGTTGTTCTTCTGCCGCCTGGAGAGGATCTGGATGACCCGGTGGATCTCCCGGTCCCGTCCGATGACGGGGTCCAGGCTGCCGGCGGCGGCCAGACGGGTCAGATCTTTCGCAAATTGTTCTAACAGCTTTTTTTCGCCCCGTTCCGTGTGTTCACGCTCCGGACGGGGACGGGCCGGCTCACTCCAGGGGAGCGGACCGGCGGGCGTCTCGCCCAGAGCTTTCATGGTATCTGTGTAAAGGCCGCCCAGCTGGCCGGTGGCGGCCAGGACCTGAGTGGCGGCGCAGGTCCGCAGGCGGAGAAGGGCCAGAAGCAGATGCTCGGTGTCCACCTTCCGGAAGCCGGTCCGCAGACACTCCGCCGCCGCCAGTTCTACCGCCTGCCGGCAGTTGGGCGTCAGGCCCTGGAGGGGGAGACTCACGGTGCTGCCCGCGCCGGAGACCTGTTTCACCCCCTCCTCCAGGCGCTGGGGGGTGAGGCCGGAGGCCCGGAGGATCTGGGCGGCCACGCCCAGCCCCTCCTGGCTCAGCCCCAGAAGAAGGTGCTCCGTCCCCACATAGCTGTGGCCCAGCCGCACCGCGGCCGCCTGGGCCAGCTTCAGGGCTGCCTGGGCCCGCTGTGTGAATCGGTCTTCTCGGATGGTCTCTCACCTCGGTTCCGTTTGGTCTGGGCCGTACGAGCAGTCCGGTGCCCGTGGGCGCGGCTGTGTGCGGCACCCGCCAGCTCGGGGGTCAGGGCGCCGGCCAACTCCGCGCGAAAACGGTCCTGATATTCCCGCATATGCTCACCTCCCGGGAGCGCATTCTTGGCTCCTCACGCTTCTAACTATATCCAGGTCCCCGGCGGGATAAACCGCCTTCCGGCTGGTCACGCCTGGAGCGTATCCCTAGTTTAACCACTCTGAGGACTTCTACCCGCAGAGGCAAAAAAATGAGGAGGGAAATTTGCAGAAATAAACGTTGCATTTTTTCGAAACTGTGGTAGAATAGGCTTACATTCAAATTGGAGGTGTTACCAATGGCCTATGTCATCAGTGATGCTTGTGTGAGCTGCGGCTCTTGTGCCGATTCCTGCCCCATGGGTGCTATTTCTCAGGGCGACAGCCAGTACGTCATCGACGCCAATACCTGCATCGATTGCGGTTCCTGCGCTGATACCTGCCCCACCGGCGCTATCTCCCAGGGCTGACACACACAGCGTACTTAACGAAAAAACAGGGCGGCGTACTTGGTACGCCGCCCTGTTTTTTCTCTTGACAGGACTACCGGGCTTGGGTATGCTGGAACAAATGAGAAAAAGGAGCAACGACATGGAACACCACCACGAGCACTGCGGCTGCGGCTGCGGACACGACCACAGCCATGAGCGCCATCATGAGCACCACGGTGAGCACGCTCATCACCAGGGAGAACTCACCCCGGCCCAGGCGGCCTTTTTCCATGAGCTGGAGCACCACCGCTACCTGCCTCTGGCCCGGTTCCTGATGGAGAGTACGGCGGAGGACGACTTTTCCGCCGTGGCCCTCTCCCCGGTCTACCTGCGGAGCCCCGAGGACACCATGAAGCAGGTGAAGGAGATGGGGGCGCTGCTGCTGGACCTGGAGCGCCGGGGCTGGATCACCCTGGACTACGGCTACGCTCTGGAGGGCTATCCCTACGAGGAGTACCGGACCTCCCAGCTATACGCCTACTTCTGCCGCACGGTGGAGGAGGCCAAGGGCCGGCCAGGCTTTCTGGGGGACACCCCGGTGCTGGAGCTGGGGAGCATTGCTCTGGCAGAAGAATAAAGGAACGGGAGGCCGCGCGCCGCGCGGCCTCCCGTTTTTTGAGCTCAGTCCATCTCCAGCAGGAACTGGCCGATGTGATTCATGGCTTGGGCAGCCTTTTTCATGGGGAACATTTGGAAAACATGCCACATGTCGGGCCACACCTCCAGGCGGCAGGGAGTGCCGGCCTGAACCAGGCGATCCCGGAGCCGCACGGAGTCGGAGAGCAGGATCTCGTTGGTACCGGCCTGGATGAGAACAGGGGGGAGCCGCCTCAGATCTCCAAAAAGGGGAGAGAGCAGGGGGGCGGACAGGTCCTGACCGGGGGCGTACACCCCACGTACCGCCCGGATATAGTCCATGGTGAGCATGGGATCGTCGTCCCGGTGCTCCTGATAGGACTTGCCGCTGGCCGTCATATCGGTCCAGGGGGAGAGAAGGACCAGCCGACGGGGGAGAAGCCGTCCAGCATCCCGGAGAAGCATGGCCAGAACAAGGGCCAGGTTGCCGCCTGCGGAGTCGCCGGCCACCACCACGTCCCGGGCGCCGTAGCCCAGATGCATCAGGTAATCCCAGGCCTTCATGGCATCCTCCAGGGGGGCGGGATAGGTGTACTCGGGGGCCAGACGGTACTCAAAGGCCAGTACCTCGTAGCCGGTGACGCCGGCCAGCTTGGCGGCCAGAATGCGGGCATAGCCCAGGTTGCCGCTGGTATATCCGCCGCCGTGGCAGTATAGAATGACATGGCGCTTGTCATGGCCACGCTCCGGCCGGACCCAGGCGGCGGGCATGCCCCGGAGGTCGAAGGGCTCCCAGCTCATGCCCAGCATGGGGGCTACCAGTCGGCCCAGCAGCTCCTGACCCTTGCGCTGGCGCTCCAGGTCGCCTGGGTCCATAGAGTCGGGGGAGGTAGCGGAGTGGATGGCCTTGAGGGCACCCATGACGGCGCTGGTGCGCTTTTGCTCCGCGGTTTGTCGTGCCTCGGGAGAGAGGGGGGACAGGTGTTTGCGTTTTTTTTCTTTGTGTTCCATAAAAACTCCTGACTGTGCGGCGGAGGCGCTGCCGCCGCCGTATGGGATGCGGTGAAGGGAAAATCTCTTCTCATCTTACAGGATATTCCCTTGGATTGCAAGGCCGTGGGGTTTATAGTATAATGATACCTGCTGACCGCTGCCCGGGGGCGTGATCCCCCTGGCGCATACAGGAAAGGGGCTGCTTGGCCGTGCCGAAAAAGAAGAAGACGGAGTGGTACCGCCTGGACAACGCCGCCATGATGTACTCCGCCATCCAGCGGGAGAACTACTCCGCCATTTACCGCTTCTCGGCGGTGATGACAGATCTGGTGGACCCGCAGGCACTCCAACGGGCCATTGACCGGACCATGCCCCGGTTTCCCGGTTTTCGGGTCCACATCAAGCGCGGCTTCTTCTGGTACTACTTTGAGCCCAACGACGCCCCCGGCCCCTTTGTGAAGGAGGACATGAGCAACCCCTGTCAGCCGGTGCGTTTCAAGGAGGATGACGGCTGGCTCATCCGCTTTTTCTACTATGGACACCGCATCTCTCTGGAGGTCTTCCATGCCTTGGCCGATGGGGCGGGGGCGCTGACGCTGTTCCGAACTCTGCTG
This sequence comes from Intestinimonas timonensis, assembly GCF_900626145.1. Taxonomy (GTDB): domain Bacteria; phylum Bacillota; class Clostridia; order Oscillospirales; family Oscillospiraceae; genus Intestinimonas; species Intestinimonas aquisgranensis. The sequence goes on from NZ_LR130817.1 coordinate 765,481, forward strand.
GCGGTCTACCTGCGGGAGCTGGGCCACCAGATCCCCAATACCGGCGGGATTTTGGATGTGGACGAGCCGCCCTCCCGGGAGGAGCAGGAGGACTCCTATTTCCGCTATGCCAAGTCCCGGGTGCGCCGTGGTATGGGGGAGAGCAAGGCCTATCAGAACAACGGTACGCCGGAACCCTTTTATACCCTCAATGTCACCATGGGCCTGGTGCCCCTGGACAAGCTCCGGGAGGTGGCCAAGGGCTACGGTGCCTCGGTGACGGAGTACCTCTCCGCAGTCCTCATCGAGTCCATCCTGGCCAAGCAGCGCCGGGAGGGACGCCGCCGGGAGCTGCCGGTGGCGCTGGCGGTACCCATCAACCTGCGGCCTCACTTTCCCTCCCGCACCCTGCGCAACTTCATCCTGACGGTGCGGCCCGTCATTGACCCGGAGCTGGGGGACTACACCTTTCCGGAGATCGTCTCCCAGGTCCATCACCATATGCGCCTGCACATCAGCCGCCAGGAGATGCAGGCGGTTATCACCCGCAACGTGATGCTTCAGAAAAATAAGCCGCTCCAGCTGGTGCCGGCGCCGGTGAAGAACCTTACCATGGCCATCAGCTACAAGCTGGTGGGCTGCCGGCCCTATTCCACCACCTATACCAACCCCGGCGCCTTTACCGTTCCGCCGGAGATGGAACCACACATCCAGCGCATGGAGGTCATACTGGGCCAGTCCTACACCCCGCGCAGCAACTGTGCCTCCATCAGCTACGGAAACACCATGGAGATCACCTTTGCCGGTACGGTGAAGGAGTCCGACGTGGAGCGGGACTTCTTCCGTCACTTGGTCCGGGAGGGCATCCACGTGAAGGTCATATCCAACCGCCAGAGCCCGGAATCGCCGGCCGGTTGAGCGGGTACAGGGAGGAGATACGAATGTCATACTGCGTCAACTGCGGGGTGGAGCTGGACCCCACCGCCAGCGCCTGTCCCCTGTGCCAGACCCCGGTGGTCAACCCACGGCAGCCGGTGGACACCGAGTTGCCCCCTCCTTTCCCCAGCAGGCGGGAGGAGGTGCAGCCGGTGAACAAGCTGGAGCTGGCCTTGCTGCTCTCGGCCATGCTCGGCTCGGTGGCGGTGGTCTGCGGGGTGCTGAACCTCTTTTTCCTTCATTCCAGCCGCCCATGGTCCCTCTATGTGATCGGCGCGGCAGTGATGCTGTGGATCTGGCTGGTGCCGCCCCTCCTCTTCCGGGGTATGCCTCTGTGGGTCCGGCTGGGTCTGGACGCCTGCGCCGTTGGGGTGTACGTCTACCTCATCTCCATCGATCTCCATGGCATAGAGTGGTATCTGGGACTGGCTCTGCCCATCATCCTCACCGGCGGTGCCATTATGGTGGCCCTAGGGCTGATCCTCAGCCGTGGGCGGTCGATTCTTACCAGCGTTACCCTCATCATCGGCGCCATCGGCCTTTTCGTTATGAGCATTGAGCTCTACGTGGACCGCTGGCTTCACCAGGACTACCTCCCAGGCTGGTCCCTTGTGGTGGCCGCTGTATGTGTGGCGCTCATCATTCCGCTGGTCATCGTCCGCCGCCGCCCGGCGCTTCGGGACGAGGTACGCCGGCGGTTCCATATGTAACCCAATGTGCAAAGGAAGCGTATAAACATAAGAATATACATTATATAACGCATATTATACATATTGATGTGAGATTGTACGAGAAAATAGGGAGGCAATTCGCATATTTATGCGAATTGCCTCTTGCATTTTCTCGGCGGAAGTGGTACACTGTGTCCAACATCGAAAGACATGGAGGAGTTCACCATGACAGATCACAAGGACATCAAGAAAGTCGTACTCGCCTATTCCGGCGGCTTGGATACATCCATCATCATCCCCTGGCTGAAGGAGAACTACAACAACTGCGAGGTCATCGCCGTCTCCGGCGACGTGGGCCAGGGCACCGAGCTGGACGGCCTGGAGGAGAAGGCCATTAAGACCGGCGCCTCCAAGCTCTATGTGGAGGACCTCACCGATGAGATGGTGGATGAGGTCATCATCCCCTCCATGAAGATGGGTGCCAAGTACGAGCAGTACCTGCTGGGTACCGCCTTTGCCAGGCCCATCATCGCCAAGCGGCTGGTGGAGATCGCCAAGAAGGAGGGCGCCGACGCCATCTGCCACGGCTGCACCGGCAAGGGCAACGACCAGGTCCGGTTCGAGCTGGCCATCAAGCGCTTTGCTCCCGAGATGAAGATCATCGCCCCCTGGCGTGAGTGGGACATCAAGGGCCGGGACGAGGAGATCGACTACGCCGAGGCCCACAACATCCCTCTGAAGATCAGCCGGGAGACCAATTACTCCAAGGACAAGAACCTGTGGCACCTCTCCCACGAGGGCCTGGACCTGGAGGACCCCTCCAACGAGCCCCAGTACGAGAAGGAGGGCTTTTTGGAGATGGGCGTGAGCCCCATCGCCGCCCCGGACAAGCCCACCTACGTCACCCTGGAGTTTGTCAAGGGCGTGCCCGTGGCCATTGACGGGGAGAAGATGAAGGCCAGTGACATCATCCGCAAGCTCAACAAGCTGGGCGGTGAGAACGGCATCGGCCTGCTGGACATCGTGGAGAACCGGCTGGTGGGCATGAAGGACCGCGGTGTGTACGAGACCCCCGGCGGCACCATCCTCTACCACGCCCACGAGGTGCTGGAGATGATCACCATCGACAAGGACACCGCCCACATGAAGGCCAAGCTGGCGGTGGACTTCGCCGACCTGGTCTACAACGGCAAGTGGTTCACCCCCCTGCGGGAGGCCCTGAGCGCCTTTGCCGACAAGACCCAGGAGCACGTCACCGGCACCGTGAAGCTCAAGCTCTACAAGGGCAACATCATCAATGCCGGCGTCACCTCTCCCGAGACCCTCTACTCCGAGGATCTGGTCACCTTTGAGGAGAGCGACTACGACCAGAAGGACTCTGCCGGCTTCATCAACCTGTGGGGCCTGCCCGACACCGTTCAGGCGCTGCGGGAGCAGGGCAAGCTGAAATAAGAAAACGGACAAAGAGGGACGCCGCGCCGGTCAGCGGATCGGCACGGCGCCCTTTTTCCCATACGTAAGGAGCGAAGGAACATGAAACTTTGGGCAGGACGCTTCCAGAAGGAGACCGATACCGCGGTCAACGACTTCAACTCCTCCATCAGTTTTGACGCGCGGCTCTATAAGGAAGATATCGCCGGCTCCATGGCTCACGCCGCCATGCTGGGCAAGCAGGGCATCATTGAGGAGCACGAGGCGGAGAAGATCATTGAAGGCCTTCAGGCCATTCTGGCCGATATCGAGGCCGATAAGGTGGAGTTCTCCGAGGAGAACGAAGACATCCACATGAACATCGAGAGCGAGCTCACCTCCCGCATCGGGGACACGGGCAAACGCCTCCACACCGCCCGGAGCCGGAACGACCAGGTGGCGGTGGACTTTCGCCTCTACGTGAAGAAGGAGATTCCGGTCATCATCGGCATGGTGCTGGACCTGGAGAAGGTCCTCATCAAGAAGGCCCAGGCCAATCTGGACGCCGTCATGCCGGGCTACACCCATCTCCAGCGGGCCCAGCCGACCACCTTCGCCCACTACATGATGGCCTACGCCAACATGCTCAAGCGGGACGTGACCCGGCTGGAGGACTGCCTGGAGCGGATGGACGAGTGCCCTCTGGGTGCCGGCGCCCTGGCCACCTCCACCTATCCCGTGGACCGGTTCCAGACCGCCGCCGCCCTGGGCTTCGCAAGGCCCACCGACAACTCTCTGGATTCCGTCTCCGACCGTGACTTCGCCATCGAGTTCACTTCGGCCCTGTCCATCCTTATGATGCACCTGTCCCGGTTCTCCGAAGAGATCATCCTCTGGTGCTCCTGGGAGTTCAAGTTCGTGGAGCTGGACGACGCCTACTCCACCGGCTCCTCCATCATGCCCCAGAAGAAGAACCCCGACGTGGCCGAGCTGGTCCGGGGCAAGACGGGCCGGGTGTACGGCTCCCTCATCACCCTTCTCACCATCATGAAGGGCCTGCCCCTGGCCTACAACAAGGACATGCAGGAGGACAAGGAGCCTGTTTTTGACGCCATCGACACCGTGGAGCAGTGTCTCCCCGTATTCGCCGCCATGGTGGACACCCTCACCGTCAAGCACAAGAACATGCAGAAGGCGGCCGCCGGAGGCTTCATCAACGCCACCGACTGCGCCGATTACCTGGTGAAGAAGGGCCTCCCGTTCCGGGACGCCTACATGATCGTGGGCCGGCTGGTCCACATGTGCATCAAGACCGGCGAGACTCTGGATACCCTGCCTTTGAAGGACTTCCAGTCCGTGTCCGGCGCCTTTGGTCCAGACGTGTACCAGGCCCTGGAGCTCAAGACCTGCGTGGGCGGCCGGAAGGTCTACGGCGGCCCCGCCCCCGACTCCGTCAAGACCCAGATCGAGCATATCCAGCAGTTTGTGGAGGCGCGTGAGAAGAAATGAAACCCAAGGTTTACATCGACGGCCAGGAGGGTACCACCGGCCTTCAGATCTACGAGCGGCTGGGGGGACGGGACGACATCGAGCTTCTCCTCATCGACCCTGACAAGCGGAAAGACTTGACGGAGCGAAAGAAGCTCCTCAACGCCGCCGATCTATGCTTCCTGTGCCTGCCTGACGCCGCCGCGATTGAGGCAGTGGGCCTTATTGAAAATGAAAAAACCAAGGTCATTGATGCCTCCACTGCTCACCGGACGGCAGAGGGCTGGACCTACGGCTTTCCGGAGCTGCTGGCCGGACAGCGCCAGCGGATCAAATTCGCCAAGCGGGTGGCCAACCCCGGCTGCCACGCCACCGGTTTCCTGGCTTCCGCCGCCCCTCTGACGGCCATGGGGGTCCTGCCCAAGGACGCCGCTCTCACCTGCTTTTCCCTCACCGGCTACTCCGGTGGCGGGAAGAAGATGATCGCCGACTATGAGAACGGGGAGAAGGCGGAAGCCCTTTACAGCCCGAGAATCTACGGAACCACCCTCCGGCACAAGCACCTGCCCGAGATGAAGGCCTATGCCGGTCTCACCCAGGCCCCCATCTTCTGTCCGGTGGTGGACGACTACTACAAGGGCATGGCCACCACCTTGATGCTGCCCGTCTCCCTGCTCACCGGCCACCCCACGGCGGAGGACCTGTGTGAGATGCTGGCCCGGTACTACGAAGGGGAGGCCCTGGTACAGGTGCAGCCCTATCAGAAGGAGGCCGCCTACCTGGCGGCCAACACCATGGCGGGGAAGGACAGCCTGACGCTGGTGGTTTCCGGCCATGAGGAACAGATCATTGTGACCGCCCTCTTTGACAACCTGGGCAAGGGCGCCTCCGGCGCGGCGGTCCAGAACATGAACCTGATGCTGGGCTTCCCCGAGACCACGGGGCTGTCCCTGTGACGACAAAGGAGTTGTGTGATATGAAACAGATCTCCGGCGGCGTGGCCGCCCCCAAGGGATTTACCGCCTCCGGTGTCCACTGCGGCGTGAAGAAAGGGAAGGGGGACGGCAACCAGCCCCCCATGAGCAAGATGCCCGAGGTGCTGGAGGGCAAGAAGGACCTGGCCCTCATCGTCTCCGAGCAGCCCTGCACCGCCGCGGCGGTCTACACCATGAACCGGGTGAAGGCGGCGCCCCTGTACGTCACCATGGACCACCTGGAAAACGGCGAGGCCCAGGCCATCGTGGCCAACTCCGGCAACGCCAATGCCTGCGCCCCCAACAGCCATGAGCACGCTGAGAAGATGTGCGAGCGGGCCGCCCAGGCCACCGGTCTGAAGGCCAGCGATTTCGTGGTGGCCTCCACCGGCGTCATCGGTCAGGAGCTCAACATCGCCGCCATCCAGGCCGGGCTGCCCGCCTGTGCCGCTGCCCTCTCTAAGGACGGCTCCGACGCCGCGGCCAACGCCATCATGACCACCGACACGGTGAAGAAGGAGCTGGCGGTGACCTGCTCCATCGGGGGCAAGACGGTGACCATCGGCGCCATCGCCAAGGGCTCCGGCATGATCCACCCCAACATGGGCACCATGCTGTGCTTCGTTACCACCGACTGCGCCATCACCCACGAGATGCTCTCCGATGCCCTCCACGAGATCGTCCCCCGCACCTTCAACCGGGTGACCGTCGACGGCGACACCTCCACCAACGACATGTGCGTGGTGCTGGCCAACGGCATGGCGGAGAACTCCCTCATCGAGTGGAAGGACGACGGCTATACCGTCTTCTACAAGACCCTGTACAGCGTCTTTGAGCAGATGGCACGCTCCATTGCTGCCGACGGCGAGGGCGCCAGCAAGCTCATCACCTGTACCGTGCGGAAGGCTCGCAGCGAGGAGACTGCCGAGCGTCTGGCCAAGGCGGTGGTGGGCTCTTCCCTGGTTAAGGCCGCCATGTTCGGCTCCGACGCCAACTGGGGCCGGGTCCTCTGCGCTATGGGCTACTCCAAAGCCCCCTTCCGCCCTGAGTATGTGGACGTGAAGTTCTCCTCCGCCGTGGGGGAGATCCTGGTGTGCCAGCAGGGCGCCGGGGTGGACTTCGACGAGGAGGCCGCCAAGAGCATCCTCAGTCAGGATGAGGTGGTCATCGATGTGGACCTCAACGAGGGTGAGCACGAGGCCACCTGCTGGGGCTGCGACCTCACCTACGACTATGTGAAGATCAACGGGGACTACCGGACCTGATGAGCCCGGCACATCCCATGGAGGTAACTGAAATGTCCGATTTCCCCGTGGCCCAGCGGGCTCAGGTCCTGGCCGAGGCCCTTCCCTATATCCAAAAATATTATGGCAAGACCATTGTGGTCAAATATGGCGGCAATGCCATGATCTCCGAAGAGCTCCGCCAGGCCGTCATCAGCGATATCATCCTTCTCCACCTGGTAGGCATCCAGGTGGTGGTGGTCCACGGCGGCGGCCCGGAGATCTCCGCCATGCTCAAGAAGATCGGCAAGGAGTCCAAGTTCGTGGACGGCCTGCGCTACACCGACGCCGAGACCATGGAGGTGGTCCAGCAGGTGCTGTGCGGCAAGGTGAACAAGGATCTGGTGGCCACCCTCAACGCTGTGGGCGGCCGGGCCCTGGGCCTGTGCGGCATGGACGCCGGTCTCTTCCAGGCCAAAAAGCTGGATGAGAAGTACGGCCTGGTGGGGGAGATGGTCCAGGTGGACCCCGCCATCGTCAATGACGCCCTTTCCGACGGCTACATCCCCGTGGTGTCCACTGTGGCCCAGGGGGTGGACGGTGAGACGGCCTATAATATCAACGCTGATACCGCCGCTGCCAAACTGGCGGTGGCTCTGGGAGCGGAGAAGCTCATCCTCCTCACCGATGTCCGGGGCCTCCTGCGGGACCCCAAGGACGAGTCCACACTCCTGCCGGTGGTGGAGCTCTCCAAGGTGCCCGGCCTCATCAAGGACGGGGTCATCCAGGGGGGTATGATCCCCAAGGTGGACTGCTGCGTGGAGGCGGTGCGCTCCGGCGTGAAGAACGCCGTCATCCTGGACGGCCGCATCCCCCACTCTATCCTCATCGAGCTGCTGTCCAACGAGGGCATCGGCACCATGCTGCTGTGAGGTGATACCATGGATTTTCAGACCATAAAGGCCCGGGACGACCAGTATGTGGTGCACACCTACAACCGCTTCCCGGTTGACATTGACCACGGCAAGAACGCCACCCTCTGGAGCGCCGAGGGAAAGGAGTACATTGACTTTACCTCCGGCATCGGCGTCAATTCTGTGGGCGTGGCCAACCCCAAGTGGGTGGATGCCGTAGCCGTCCAGGCGGCCAAGCTGGGCCACATGTCCAACCTGTTCTACACCCAGCCCTGCGGGGCTTTGGCCGAGCGGCTGTGCCGCCGGGCGGGGATGTCGGCGGCCTTTTTCGCCAACTCCGGCGCCGAGTCCAACGAGGGCCTCATCAAGCTGGCCCGGAAATACTCCTTTGACAAGTACGGGAAGGGGAGGGGGACCATCCTCACTCTGACCAACTCCTTCCACGGCCGGACGGTGACCACTCTGGCCGCCACCGGACAGGACGTGTTCCACAATTATTTCTTCCCCTTCACCGACGGTTTCCGCTCCGCCGAGCCCACTATGGACGGCATCGCCCAGGTGGCCGGCCACGACGTCTGTGCCGTCATGCTGGAGCTCATCCAGGGGGAGAGCGGCGTGTGGCCTCTGGAGCAGTCCTTCATCCACGACCTGGCCGTCCTCTGTGCTGAGCGGGACTGGCTGCTGCTGGTGGATGAGGTCCAGACCGGCATCGGCCGCACCGGCACCCTGTTCTGCTACCAGCAGTACGGCATCCTGCCCGACGCCGTCTCCTTTGCCAAGGGTATCGCCGGTGGCCTGCCCTTCGGTGGCTTCTTGGTGGGGGAGAAGTGCCGGAACGTGCTGGGTCTCGGTACCCATGCCACCACCTTCGGCGGCAACCCCATCTGCGCCGCCGCCGCTCTGACCACCCTGGACATCCTCAGCGAAGAGATGATGGGGGAGATCGCCGATAAGGGCAAATATCTCCGCAGCGCCATCGAGGCCATGGACCTGCCCTGCCTGGGCAAAACCAGGGGTCTGGGCCTGATGATCGGTGTGGAGGTCAAGCCCGGCCAGACCAACCGGGACGTGGCCATGAAGCTCATGGACAACGGCCTGCTGGTGCTGACGGCCGGGCCCGCCCTGCGGCTGCTGCCGCCGCTGACCATCACCAAGGACGAGATGGACAAGGGCCTTGCCATCATGAAACAGACCCTTTCTTAACACAGGAAAAACGAGAGAAGTAAGGATGAGGTGATCGACGATGAAAAAAGACCTGCTCAAGCTGCTGGATCTGACCCGGGAGGACATTACCAAGATCCTGGACGTGGCCGACCAGATGAAATACAACCAGAAGCACGGCCTGCCCCACGACTGCCTGAAGGGCAAGACTCTGGCCATGATTTTTGAGAAAAACTCCACCCGGACCCGCGTATCCTTCGAGGTTGGGACCTACCAGATGGGAGGGCACGCTCTCTTCCTCTCCGGCAAGGAGAGCCAGATCGGCCGGGGAGAGCCCATCGCCGACACCGCCCGGGTGCTCAGCCGCTACTGTGACGGCATCATGATCCGCACCTATGGACAGGACGAGGTGGAGGAGCTGGCCAAGTACGCCACCATCCCCGTCATCAACGGTCTTACCGACTTCGCTCACCCCTGCCAGGTACTGGCCGACCTGATGACTGTCCGGGAGAAGATGACCCGGCTGGAGGGTCTGAAGCTGTGCTTCATCGGCGACGGCAACAACATGGCAAACTCTCTCATCGTGGGCGGCCTGAAGTGCGGCATGGACGTGTCCGTTGCCTGCCCCGAGGGCTACGACCCCGATCCCAAGGTGCTGGCCTTTGCCAAGACCGTCACCGACGCCAAATTCACCCTCTGCCGGGACCCCAAGGAGGCCGTTGCCGGGGCCGATGTGGTCATTACCGACGTGTGGGCTTCCATGGGCCAGGAGGAAGAGGCACAGAAGCGCCGTCTGGCCTTTGAGGGGATCTATCAGGTCAACGCTGAGCTCATGAAGCTGGCCAATCCCGGCGCCATGGTGCAGCACTGCCTGCCCGCCCACCGGGGGGAGGAGATCACCGCCGAGGTCTTTGAGGCCCACGCCGATGAGATCTTTGAGGAGGCCGAGAACCGGCTCCACGCCCAGAAGGCCGTGATGAGCCTGCTCATGGGCAACAACTGACACAGAAAAAGCGCCCCGTTCCGGTGAACTGCCCCAGATTGTGCGGACAGTACAAAAAAGAGCCCTTAGTAGGAAAGATTAAGTTTTAAGCGGAGAGGCGTCGCGCCAGCGGCGCCTCTCCAGTTTTTAACTGGATGCGCTCATGGTTATAGAAGTAAATATAGCGGTCAATCATCTCATTGGCTTCGGAAAAGGTCGCCGGTTTGTGGCGGTAAATACATTCTGTTTTGAGGATAGAGAAGAAATTTTCCGCCATGGCGTTGTCGTACGGGTTTCCTTTCCTTGACATGGATGGTGTGATTCCGTATGCTTGAGTCAGATTGAAGTATGCTGCAGAGGTGTACTGAAATCCTTGGTCGCTGTGGAGCTGCAACTCCGCAGCGACCCTCTTTTTCTCCTGTTTCATTGCCAGATGAACGGTATCCAGAACCAAATTCACTGTCTGCTGGGTTCCAGTCTTGTAGGCGATGATGCTGTTGTCATAGAGGTCCCGGATTATGGAAAGGTACAGCACACCCTGCCTGGTGTGGATGTAGGAGATGTCTGTTACCCATTTGCTGTTAGGTTTGTCCGCATGGAACTCCCTGTTCAGCAGATTCCTGTATTTGTGTGCCTGCCGCCCCATCTGCTGCCATTTCCTGCGGCGGCGGATCTCCGAGAGCAGATCATATTTCTTCATGATTCGCAGCACAGTTTTGGGATTGCAGAAGATATTCCGGCTTTTCAGCCACAGCCACATCCGCCGGTAGCCGTAGGTGCGGAAGCTGCGTTCCCGCTGCTGTGCGATGAGCCCCGCAAGAGCCGCATCCTTTTCTGGCTTGCCTAGGCGATGGACAAAAGCATAGTAGCCGCTTCTGGACACTCCAAAGAATTTGCACATGACTGCCACTGGATACTCTGTCCTGTGACGATAGATGATATGATACTTTACCTTTGCTCTCACTTCCTTTCTGTGAAGCGCAGAAAATCCCGCAGTAGTTTATTTTCCATGCGAAGCCGTTGGATCTCACAGGCCTGCTCTGCCACAACGTCTCCTGGCGCAGCATCTTTTCTCGGCCGTCCTTTCGGTCGTGGGCGGATTCCGGCTTCCAGTTTTCGTTCTTTACGGCGCTCACGCTCAAGTAGTCTTTTTACCACCTGCTTATTCCGGAAGCCATAGTATTCTGCGACTTCCCGCTGTGTTTTCCCCTCTGCCAACATGGCCTTGATCTCTGGTAAAAGCATTTGAACGTGTGTGTAATTTCGTTTCTTCATGACAAAACCCCCTGATGTAGTCTATTTTCCTACATCAGGGGGGCTTTTGTCACTGTCCGTTTTTACTGGATCTGTTCACCGGCTCGCCGGAACGGGGCGCTTTTTTACTCATGGATAAACAAAAAGGTGCCTGCGTGAGACCACGCAGGCACCTTTTCATCTGTTTGTCAGCTCGCCAGGTATTTCTTCACCAGCTCCTGGAGCAGCTCGTCCCGGTCCAGCTTGCGGATCAGGGAACGGGCGTTGTTGTAGTTGGTGATATAGGTGGGGTCCTCGGACAGGATGTAACCGACGATCTGGTTGATGGGGTTATACCCCTTCTCCTGGAGGGCGTTGTAGACGGCGGTCAAAATAGCCTTGATCTCTTCGTCCCGGTCCTCATTGAGGTTAAATTTGCGTGTAAAATCGATCTCCATGTCGGAAACACCTCCCGTTTGGTGTAATGGATGGGGATGAGCATACAAAATATAGTATATCTTACTCATCACGGATGCTCTTATTGTACTCGAAATGACTCCGGGTGTAAAGGGGTGGTGGCGAATTTTTATGAAGATTTAAGGGTTTGCCGCCAGCCGTCAGCGCAGGACGGCGCCCAGTTCCTTCTCCAGGGTCTCCAGGATGCTCTTTACGTCGGCGTCAGCCATTCCCGCAAACGCAAAGCGTTTGCAGGGGCACAAGGGCCGATTTAATTTGCGCGGCGGAACTGAATTCCGCCTTGCGCCAAGGTCCCGGCTTTCAGCCGGGACACTTGTACGCACTGACGTGCGCCCCGCTGTGCGGGGACCCGCGAAGAGACCGAGTGACCTCAGCGCAGGATGGCGCCCAGCTCCTTCTCCAGAGTCTCCAGAATGCTCTTTACGTCGGCGTCAGCCTCGTCGGCGGTGAGGGAGCGGTCGTCGGCCCGGAGCACCAGATTAAAGGCCACAGACTTCTTACCCTCGGGGATGCCCTTGCCACGGTAGATGTCGAAGAGGGTGACGTCCTTCAGGAGGCCCTTGGCGCCCTTGCGGATACAGTCCTCCAGCGCGCCCACGGTGATGGCCTCGTCGCACACCACGGCAATGTCACGTGTGACGGCGGGGAACTTGGGCAGGGGGACGTACTCGGGGACAGAACGATCCATGTGCAGCAGCTGATTGAAATCCAGCTCAGCGCAGTAGAATTCGGCGTCCACGCCATAGCTCTTGGCCACCAGCGGGTGGACCTGGCCCAGCACACCGATGCGGGAATCGCCGACGTACACATCGGCCACCCGTCCGGGGTGGTAAGAGGGGTTGGGCACAGAGGGGACCTCAAAGCGGACATTCAGGGCCCGCAGGTCCTTCAGAATGGCCTCCACGGCGCCCTTCAGAGCGAAAAAGTCCATGTCGTCGCCATAGGCGCCCATGGAGAGCACCTTGTTCTCGATGGCCAGGCCATCCTCGCCGCCGTGCAGGTAGATACGGCCCACCTCATAGAGCTTCACGTTCTGGTTGCGGTAGTTGTAGTTGCGGGTCAGGATCTCCAGCATGGAGGGGAGGACGGTAGTGCGCATGATAGAGGTGTCCTCGCCCAGGGGGTTGAGGATCTTGAAGGACTCCCGGCGGGGGTCGTCGGCGGCCCAGCGGATCTTGTCGTAGCAGGTGGGGGAGATGAAAGAGTAGGTGATGATCTCATCGTAGCCCATGGCCCGGCACATGCCGCCCAGCTGCCGCTCCAGCTTCTCCTCCTCAGAGAAGCCGCCCAGAGTGGTCTGGCCCCGCATGAGGGTGACGGGGATGTTGTTGTAGCCGTGGAAACGGGCAACCTCCTCGGCAAGGTCCGCCATGCCGATGACGTCGCCGCGCCAGGAGGGGACGGTGACCTGGTCGCCTTCCACGCCGAAGTCCAGCTTCTTCAGGATGCGGACCATCTCGTCGGCGGCGATGTCGGTGCCCAGCAGGCCGTTGATACGGTCGGGCTCCAGCTTGAGGACACGGGGCTGGGGCACGTAGTTGAGAATGTCGATGGTACCGGGGAGAACCTCGCCGGCGCCCAGCATCTCCACCAGCTCACAGGCTCGATCCACGGCGGGGAGGGTGTTCATGGGGTCCAGGCCCTTCTCGAACTTGGCAGAGGCCTCGGTGCGCATGCCCAGGGCCAGGGCGCCCTTGCGGATGCAGGTGCCGTCGAAGCAGGCGGATTCAAAGACCACATCGGCGGTGTCGTCCACGATCTCGCTGTTCAGACCGCCCATAATGCCGGCCAGGCCCACGGCCCGGTGCTCGTCGGCAATAACCAGATGGTTGGCGTTGAGGATGTGCTCCTTGCCGTCCAGGGTGGTGAGGTGTTCGCCCTCCTCGGCCCGGCGGACGATGATCTTGCCACCCTTTACATAGCGATAGTCAAAGGCGTGCATGGGCTGGCCGTACTCCAGCATGACATAGTTGGTGATGTCCACGATGTTGTTGATGGGGCGTACACCCATGGCGCGCAGCCGTTCCCGCATCCACTTGGGGGAGGGGGAGATCTTCACGTTGCGGACCATGCGGGCGGTATACCGGGGCACCAGGTCGCTGGCGGGGGTCTCCACGTCCAGCAGATCTACCAGGGAGCCCTCGCCCTCGGCCTTCACCACGGGGGTGTGGAGATTCAGGGGGGAGTCATAGGTGGCGGCTACCTCGCGGGCCAGACCGATGACGGAGAGACAGTCGGGGCGGTTGGGAGTGATCTCGAACTCCACCACGGAGTCGTCCAGGCCGATGACAGACTTGATGTCGTCGCCGGGCTTGCACTCCTCGTTGAGGATGAAGATGCCGTCGGGAATGCAGTGAGGGAACTCGGCCTGCTGTGCCCGCAGGTCGGTGAGGGTGCAGATGTGTTCCTTCTTGGTATCCAGCGCCACCAGGTCATCGGTGTGGAGGTTGGGAGAGGTGGTGGAGACAGTGCAGGTCTTGTCCCCGGTGTCCAGAGTCACATTATAGGTGGAGTAGGCGGTGGTGACCACCTCGGTGACCTTGGCGCAGACCACGCTGCCGAAGATCTTGTGGCCAGGCTGAATGTGGTTGGGAATGGAGGGCTTCTCCTTATCCAGGGGCTTGTAGTCGCCCAGAATGGCGGCGGGGTCGATGACAGCATAGGGGAAGTCCCGCTCCTCCAGGCCCAGCTCGGAGAGGCCGCACATCATGCCGTTGGAGACCTCGCCCCGGAGCTTGCCCTTTTCGATCTTCACGCCGCCGGGCAGGGTGGACTTGTGGAGGGCGGCGGGGACCAGGTCGCCCACATGGACGTTCCAGGCGCCGGTGACGATCTGGATGGGCTCGGCCTGGCCAACATCGATCTGGCAGATCCACATGTGGTCGGAATTGGGGTGGCGCTCCATGGAGAGGACACGGCCCACCACCACGTTGGAGATCTCGGCACCCAGGTCGGTGGTGATCTCCACCTTGGAGCCGGAGAGCGTCATGGCCTCGGCGAAGTCACGGTCACCGGCGTCCACGGTGACGAACTCGCGCAGCCATTTACGAGACAGATTCATATTCTAAAACTCCCTTACATCAGGCTATTCATTGTGGAGCGGCAGTTCAGAACTGCTCCAGGAAGCGCACGTCATTTTCGAAAATGAGGCGCAGATCGGCGATCTTGAAGCGGCGCATGGCGGTGCGCTCCAGACCGATGCCAAAGGCCCAGCCGGAATAGACGTTGGTGTCGATGCCGGCCATCTCCAGCACACGGGGGTGGATCATACCGGCGCCCAGCAGCTCGATCCAGCCCTCGCCCTTGCAGGTGGGGCAGCCCACGCCGCCGCACTTGTGGCACTGGACGTCCATCTCGCAGGAGGGCTCGGTGAAGGGGAAGTGGTGGGGGCGGAAGCGGGTCTTGGTGCCCTTGCCATAGAGCTTCTCCACTACGGTGTTGAGGGTGCCCTTCAGGTCGGCCATGGTGACGCCTTTATCGATGACCATGCCCTCCACCTGGTGGAACATGGGGGAGTGGGTGGCATCCACCTCGTCCTTCCGGTACACCCGGCCGGGGGCGATGATGCGGATGGGCAGCTCCATGGTGTCCATGGCACGGACCTGCATGGGGGAGGTCTGGGAGCGGAGCATCACCCGGCTGTCCTCATCAAAGTAGAAGGTATCGCTCCAGTCACGGGAGGGGTGGCCCTCCTCAGCGTTGAGGCGGTCGAAGTTGAGCTCAGCCAGCTCTACCTCGGGGCCGTCCAGCACGGTAAAGCCCATACCGATGAAGATCTCCTTGATCTCATCCAGGGCGATATACATGGGGTGGCGGTGACCGGCCTTAAAGGGCTTGCCGGGGATGGTCACATCCAGGGACTCGGCGGCCAGACGGTCCTCCAGGGCCTTGGCCTCCAGCTCCTTGCCCCGGCGCTCCAGAGCCTCCTCCAGAGCGGCCCGGACCTCGTTGGCCAGCTGGCCCATGGCGGGGCGCTCCTCGGCGGAGAGCTTGCCCATCTGCTTCAAAACGGCGGTGAGCTCACCCTTCTTGCCCAGGTACTGGACACGGAGGGCGTCCAGGGCGGCGGAGTCGTTGGCGGCCTCAAAGGCGGCCAGGGCCGTCGCACGGATCTGTGCTAACTGTTCTTTCATCGGTGCTTTCTTCCTTTCGGATGTTGATTATGGTGTGGAGCCGGGCCTGGGAACGAGCAGGCCCTTCATAGATGGACTGCGATTGTGAAAATCCAGAACCAGCTGGATTTCTTCCCGGGTGCAGCCAAGGAGGAGTTTCACCTCGATGTCGCGCTTTTCCAGGTCCACGGTACAGATGATGGCGTTCAGGGACTGGGCGGGGGCTGAACCCTGCCAGACGTCCACGCCCTCACCGTCTGTGGAGGAGGTCTGCGCCAAGTAGCCGTAATCCAGGGGATAGGTGAGTGCGGGGAAGCGGGGATGAGCGGACCCCCGGGGACGGTCGATGACCAACTGAGAGCGACGGATCAGTTCGTCCAGCGCGGACCAGAAATCCGGATGTTCCATAACTGCCTCCTGATTCAGACGACAAAAAAGCCCTCCGTCCCACACTGGGACGAAAGGCATGCCTTCCGCGGTACCACCCACGCTTCGCGGTCACCCGCGCACTTGAGGCCCCGTAACGGAGGGCGGCCGTCCCTGTCTCCAGGGCCGCTCCGGGGCGAACCAAGCACGGCGTCCGCAGTCTGGCTTTCAGCCGGTGACCAGACCTCTCTTGGCGGCGGTTTCGCACTATTTTCCCCTTCCACGCATTTACAAATGTACTTTATATCACATTGGCGGGAAAATTGCAAGATGAAATTGACTCAATACCTTCCAAGGGCTATAATGGGGGGCAGTTCAGCGCGAAAAAGAAAGGAGGCGGAGGACGTGAAGCAGGACCGCCGGGCACTGCTCCTATACGAGCCTAACCTGTATAAGGCTTTCCTCACCCTGGCGCTGCCCGTGTTCGGGGCCAACTTTATGAAGGCGTTCAATGAGCTGGTGGACACCTTCTTTATCGGCCAGACGGCAAACTCAGTGGCCGCCCAGGCGGGGGTATCCATCTCCTGGCCCCTGATCAATATTTTCGCTGCTTTCCAGGTGGGTTTCGGGGTGGCCGGTGTGGCTGTGGTGAGCCAGCTCTTGGGGGCGGGACGCCGGGAGGAAGCCCGGGAGAACGCCGGGGTTCTGCTGGCGGTGGCCGTCCTCTTCGGCGTAGTGCTCAACGCCCTCCTCTATTTGGTGGCCCCCTGGGTCATGGCCTTTACCGGCGCCACCGGCGACGTCTTCACCTGCAGCGTCTCCTACCTCCGGGTGCGCTCCTTTGAGCTCATCTTCACCTTTATCTTCGCCGCCTTCCAGGCGGTGCGGCAGGCCCAGGGGGACACGGTGACCCCGGTGGTCTTGTCGGTGAGTGCTGTGCTGCTCAACATCGTGCTCACCGGTGCCTTTGTTCAGGGCCTGGGTATGGGGGTCTTTGGCGCAGGCCTGGCCACGGTGCTGGGCAACGTGGCCGTAGCACCGGTGTGCCTCTTCCTTCTCTTTTCCAAGCGGCAGGCCCTCCACCTGGAGTGGGGCCGCATCACCCTCTCGTGGCCCATCCTCTTCCGCCTGACCCGCATCGCCGCCCCGGCGGCCTTCAGCCAGGCCCTGAGCTCCCTGGGTTTTCTGGTGCTTCAGACCGTCATCCTCAGCTATGGCGAGGCGGTGACGGCGGCCTTCAGCATCGGGAACAAGATCTCCAATATTCTCCTCATGCCGGTGCTGGCTCTGGGGTCTGTGCTGGCGGCCTATGTGGGTCAGAACATCGGTGCCGGGAATGGCGACCGGGCCCGGCAGGCCTACCGGGTGAGCCGAAATATCGGTTTTGCCATCGCTGTGGTGGGGAGCCTGATCCTGCTGCCCTTCCGGGTGGAGCTGGTTGGGCTCCTCAGCAATGACGGTGCTACCCGCATCGCCGCCGTGGAGTACATGTTCTGGGTGCTCCTCACCCAGCCCCTCATGTCCCTCTTCCAGAATTATCTTGGGGTATTCAACGGCTCCGGTAAGACCATCTACGCCTTCTGGATGTCCACCGCCCGTCTGTGGCTGGTGCGGCTCCCACTCATCATGTTTTTCAAGCATTTTACCGCCGTGGGCAGCACCGGTGTCTGGTATGCCATGGTATTGAGTAATTTTGTCATCCTGTTCCTTGGAGCCTTCCTGTACCGCAGGGTAGATTTTACCCCCTGCCGGGCAGTAATGGAGGAGGAACAGGCTGCGTTTGAGAATTTGTAGGAGGAATTGATTGATGAAGATCGCCACATCGGAACAGATGCGGGGACTGGACCGATCCGCCATCCGGGAGCGGGGTATTCCCTCTCTGCAGCTCATGGACAGGGCCGCCGCCGCAGTGGTGGAGCGCTGTCTGGAGCGGATGGCGGGGAAGGAGAAAAAAAGGGTGGCCGTTTTCTGCGGCGCCGGTAACAACGGCGGAGACGGTGTAGCCGCCGCCCGGCAGCTGATGGAGGCCGGCGTGGAGGTCCGCTGCTTCCTGGTGGGTCGCCGAGACAAGATGACGCCCGACTGCCGGGAGATGGAAGCCCATTTGGAGGCAGCGGGTGGAAAGTTAGAGGACTTTACAGCTGATCCGGCTTTTGCGTCCTGGTGCCTGGGCTGTGATCTGATGGTGGACGCCCTCTTCGGCATTGGACTCAATACGGAGCTGCGGGGAGACGCCTATACCGCCGTACAGATGATGAACACCTGCTCGGTGCCGGTGGTGGCAGTGGACATCGCCAGCGGAGTAGAGGCCGATACCGGTCGGGTGTTGGGCTGTGCGGTAGAGGCGGTGGAGACCGTTACCTTCACGTTGCCCAAGGTGGGCAATCTTCTGGGGGAGGGAGGCACCTTGGCTGGCCAGCTCACTGTGGCCGACATCGGTATCCCTGACGACCTTGTCCGGAAGCTGGAGAGCAATCTCCATGCTGTCTTTCCCCAGGAGCTTTACCTGCCCAGAAGAGACCGGGATTCCCATAAGGGGAATTATGGTAAAGTATATATCCTTGCGGGCAGCGTGGGGTACAGCGGCGCCCCGATCCTGGCTGCCCGGGCGGCGGTGCGGTGTGGGTCCGGCCAGGTATCCCTGGGAGTGCCGGGTCCGGTGTGGCCCATTGCCGCCCAAAAGCTGGACGAAGCCATGCCGCATCCGCTCCCTGCCTCCAAGGACGGCATGCTCTCTCTGGAGGCCGCTGAGGAGGTGCTGCGACGGTTGGAACCCTGCGGTGTGTGCCTCATCGGTCCCGGCTTGGGCCGGGGCAACAGCGTGGGCTCCGTGGTGCGGCATCTGCTGAAGACGATTCGGCTTCCCGTGGTGCTGGACGCCGACGGCATAAACGCCCTGGCGGGGCATATAGATGGATTGGATGTCCGCCAGGGGGAATGTACGGTGCTCACTCCCCATGACGGCGAGTTTGCCCGGCTGGGTGGGGATCTCTCCTCCGGGGACCGACTCTCGGCGGCCCGGACCTTTGCCGCCGAGCACGGCTGTGTGTTGGTGCTCAAGGGACACCGCACCATCACAGCCTTCCCCGACGGAGAGGCCTATGTGAACACCACCGGCAACCCCGGTATGGCCAAGGGGGGCAGCGGAGATGTGCTCAGCGGTATGATCCTTTCCCTGCTGGGCCAGGGGTTCCCACCCCGGGTAGCGGTACCTATGGCGGTGTGTCTCCACGGCATGGCGGGCGATGTGTGTGCCGGGGAGCTGGGGGAGTACGGCATGACCCCCGGCGACATGATCGACCGGCTCCCGCTGGTGCTCAAGGGCATCATAAGAAACAACTGAGCACCGAAAACCAGGACAGGAGGCGGAGCTGTGCGCAGAGCGGCTTGCGCACTGATGATGACCCTGTGCCTCATGCTCTCCGGATGCGGCGGGCAGGCCACAGATGAAGTAGACCAGCTGACCCTGGACATCCGGGGAGAGTATTTGGCTCTGGATCGGGTGACGGCACAAATGGAGGTGGGCGCAGATTACGGCCGCCGCGTGTATGCCTACACCATGGAGCTGGACTGGCAGCGGGAAGGGGACACCACTGTCGCCGTGACCGCACCGGAGACGGTGGCTGGGATCACCGCCCGGATCTCTGCCGGAGAGACCTTCCTGGAGTACGACGGCGTCAGTTTGGAGACAGGTCCACTGGATGAAAGTGGGCTCTCCCCTGTGGGGGCAGGTATTTTCCTGATGAAGGCTGCCACTGAGGGGTTTATTGCCGAGAGCGGTTTCGATATTCTGGAGGAGCGGGACTGTTTGCGGCTCCTATGCCGGGACCCGGAGGGGGCGCCGGGGGAGGGGACGGAGTGCACCCTCTGGTTTGACAAAGATACTCATGACCTGTTGCGGGGGGAGATCTCCACGGACGGTCAGCGGGTCATCGAATGTACCTTTACCTCGTTTGTCAGAGTGGAGACGACGGGAGAAGACACATAGAGGCCCAAACATAGATAGTGAGGCGTAAAAGTCATGGAAGATGCACAGAAGAGGACCTGGGCAGAGATCGACTTGGGACGGCTGGCGCGGAACTACCACGCCCTCCGGGGACTGACGCCGCCTGGGTGTAAATTCCTAGGTGTTGTGAAGGCCAACGCCTATGGCCATGGCGCTGTGCCGGTGGCCAAAAAGCTGGAGGAGCTGGGGGCGGATTACCTGGCGGTGGCCTGCTTGGACGAGGCTCTGGAGCTGCGGAACGCCGGCATCCAAATTCCCATCCTCATCCTGGGGGTGACGCCGGCGGAATATGCCGGTGTCCTGCTGGAGCATGATATCACCCAGGCGGTAGGGGATCTGGAGCTTGCCCAGGCCCTCTCGGCCGCCGGTGTGGCGGCGGGGCGCAAGGCCAAGGTCCACATCAAGGTGGATACAGGTATGTCCCGGCTGGGCTTTTTGTGGAGTCAGGGGGCAGAGGAGGATATCCGCCGTGTGTACGGCCTGCCCGGCCTGGAGTGTGAGGGAATCTTTACCCATTTCGCCAACGCCGACGGGGATGAGACCTACACCATGGAGCAGTTTACCCGCTTTCTGGACCTGCTGGGCCACCTGGAGCGGGAGGGTGTGACCTTCCCAATTCGCCATTGCGCCGCCAGCGCCGCTGTGTTAAACTATCCCTGTACCCATTTGGATATGGTCCGGCCCGGGATCGCCCTCTATGGCCACTATCCCGCCGCCGGTATGGAGTATACCTGCCCTCTGGAGCCGGTCATGACCCTGAAGACCCGGGTGGCGGCGGTCCGCAGCTTGGCTGACGGTACGCCGGTAAGCTACGGCTGCACCCATGTCCTGAAACGGGACAGCCGCCTGGCCGTGTTGCCCGTGGGCTACGCAGATGGCTTCTTCCGCCTGTTTTCCAACCGGCTGGAGGTGGAGATCAGAGGCCAGAAGGTGCCGTTGGTGGGTCGGGTGTGCATGGACATGTGTATGGCCGACGTCACCGACCTGCGAGAGGTGAAGGCCGGCGACGTGGTGACCCTCTATGGTGACGAGGTGCCGGTGGAGAACGGCGCCGATCTGGTGGGCACCATCCAGTACGAGCTCCTCTGCGACGTGGCGCCCCGGGTGCCCCGGATCTACCTGGAGGGCTGAACGGCCCCATCCCGCCGGGCATATGCTGAAGGGGGAGGTTCCGCCGGGCAGGCGGCGGGAGGGCCCGCCGCGCTTCAATTTTAGAGACCTGGCGTATAATTCCCGCCGCCCCGTGGGAGAATCATAGTGTCGGTGTTACATAGGCTTCGGCCTTGGTGACGCCGGGCACTATCTTCCAGCGGAGTGTGAGCATACGTGGACAACAGCGTAAAACGCGGCGATATTTTTTACGCCGATCTGAGCCCTGTGGTGGGGAGTGAGCAGGGGGGCGTCCGCCCGGTGCTGATCATTCAGAACAACACCGGCAACCGCCACAGCCCCACGGTCATCGCGGCCGCCATCACATCTCAGACGGGGAAGGCCAAGCTCCCCACCCACATCGAGCTGGCCGCCATGAGCTGCGGACTGCCCAAGGATTCTGTGATCCTGCTGGAACAGATCCGGACCCTGGACAAACGGCGGCTCCGGGAACGGATGGGCTGCCTGGATGAGAAGCTGATGCACCGGGTGGACTCCGCCATTGCCGTCAGCTTTGGTCTGCATCCGGAAGAACTGGTATAAGGGACAGCCGGTCGGACGCCGGTCCGGCCGGTCCCTCTTTTTTACTATGGAGGTTACATATGAAAACGCGCCGCAAAACCCTTTTCACCACCGTCCTCTCCGTGGGCGTCCTCACCCTGTTGCTGGGGGCCGCCGCGGGGAGCCAGACCGACCCTCTGGTCACCATGAGCTATCTCAACGACGTCAACACCCCCGCCATTCTCAAGCAGGTGGACGCCAAGCTGGACAGCCGGGAGCAGGCTCTGGTGGACAAGCTGGATGGGGTGGCCGACGCCTATGCCCAGGAGGTGGAGTCTCTCATGGGCACTTCCTCCGGCAGTGGTACCGCTTCTTCTGTTTTCTCCGTGGTGACGGTGAAGGCAGAACAGCAGCTGCTGGGCTCCACCGGCTGTGAGCTGCTGCTGCGAAGCGGTTCCGCCACCTGTGTGGCGGCCTCTGCACCCGGGCTGGTGGACTCCACGGAGGGTTCCACTCTGGCCTCCGGCGGCGCTGTGCAGCCCAACCACCTCTACCTCATCACCGCCGACGGCAGAGGGCTGAAGGCCACCGCCGACGCCACGGTAATGGTCCGGGGCAGCTACACCATTTCCTGAGGCGGGAGGGGAATACAATGAGACAGTGCATGGACGCAGAGAACCTTCACCGCCGGCTCAAAAAGATCATTGGACAGGTACAGGCCATTGACCGCATGGTGGATGAGGATGTTCCCTGTGAGGATGTGCTTTTACAAATCAACGCCGCCAAATCCGCCCTCCACAAGGTAGGGCAGGTGGTGCTGGAGGGACACATCAACCACTGTGTCCGGGACGGAATCGAGCACGGCGATGCCGAGCAGACCATTGCCAGCTTTACCAAGGCTGTGGAGCGGTTCGCCAACATGAAATGACGACTGAGATCCCTGGGCGGAGCCAAGCTCCGTCCGGGGATCTTTTTGTCTTTGGTCCGTAGATCCTCTTGACAACCTATACCCCCATGGGTATAATCATGGGCATAAAGAAACCATAAGGGGTATAGGTATCTGGAGGTGGCGTATGGAACGGTTGGAGCGAATACTGGCCTGGGGCGATGTCCGAAAGGAGATCCTTTTTCTGACCCTGTCCGCAGTAGCGCTGGGGTGCAGTATCGCGGGCATTTCTCCCTTTCCCTTTGACATGGCCTGGGTTGCCATCGTGCTGTGCGGCGTGCCCATCATTTTGGAGGCAGTCATTGGTCTGGTGACGGCCTTTGACATCAAGGCCGATGTGCTGGTGTCTATGGCCCTCATCGCATCCGTGGTCATCGGCGAGGACTTCGCGGCGGGCGAGGTGGCCTTTATCATGCAGCTGGGGGCCCTTCTGGAAGACCTCACCGTGGCGAAGGCCCGCGCGGGTATCGAGAAGCTGGTTCGCCTGACGCCCCGCACTGCCCGCCGGCTGACGGACAGCAGGGAGGAGGTCATCCCCGCCGAGCAGGTGCGGGTGGGAGACCGGCTGCGGGTGCTCCCCGGGGAGACGGTGCCGGTAGATGGCATCATCCGGATGGGACAGACCTCCATTGACCAGTCGGTGATGACGGGGGAGTCCCTGCCGGTGGACAAGGGCGTGGGAGATGAGGTCTCCAGCGGTACCGTCAACCAGTTCGGTGCCTTTGATATGGAGGCCACCAAAGTAGGGGAGGACAGTGCCATCCAGCGGATGATTCGTTTGGTCCAGTCGGCGGACGCCGGAAAGGCCAAAATCGTGGGCCTGGCCGACCGCTGGGCCACCTGGGTGGTGGTTGTGGCTGTTGCGGCTGCAGGTCTCACCTGGCTTGTCACCGGAGAGATCATCCGGGCGGTGACCATCCTGGTGGTCTTCTGTCCCTGCGCTCTGGTGCTGGCCACACCCACCGCCATCATGGCGGCCATTGGCAACGCCACCCGGTATGGCTTTCTGGTCCGGGAGGGGGATGCCCTGGAGCGGCTGGCCGGGGTGTCTGATGTGGCTTTTGACAAGACGGGCACACTGACCTTGGGGACCCCAAAGGTGGTGGAGGTCCGGAGCTGTTCCCCCGACCATGACCGGAACCAGCTGTACGCCTGGGTGGCCAGCGCCGAGCTCCGGTCGGAGCATCCCCTGGGAAAGGCGGTGGTGAACTGCTACCGGGAACTGGGGACTGGTGAGCCTGTCCAGCCGGAGGAGTTTCAGATGCTGCCGGGCCGGGGTGTCCGGGCGGTGGTGGAAGGGAAAGCCCTGATCGCAGGCAACGAGGCCCTCCTGAAACAGAATGGAGTGCCGGTACCGGAGTCGGCCCGGTCGGCGGCGGAACACTGCTTGGCGGAGGGCTGCACCCTTATCTATCTGGCGGTGGACGGGGTGCTGGCGGGCTTCCTGGCTCTGGCAGATACCCTCCGACCGGACGCCGCCGACACCGTCCGGGGTGTGCGGGAGGCTGGGGCGGAGCCGGTGCTTCTCACCGGCGACCACGCCAATGCCGCCCACCATATCGCTCAGACCCTGGGCATCCAGACAGTCCGCTCCGACTGCCTTCCGGAGGACAAGCTGGACTGGATCGACGGGCAGCAGCGGGCAGGCCGGCAGGTGTGCATGGCGGGGGACGGCATCAACGACGCTCCCGCCCTGAAAAAGGCACAGGTGGGCATCGCCATGGGAGGTGTGGGCAGCGACATTGCCGTAGACGCTGCCGACATCGCTTTGGTCAACGACGACATCCACGCCTTGCCCCATCTGCTTTCCCTGTCCCGGCGGATGATGACCACCATCCGCTGCAATCTGACCTTCTCTATGGGCCTCAACTTCCTGGCCATCCTCCTGGCTATGACTGGTGTGCTCAATCCAGTGGTGGGTGCCCTGGTCCACAACGCAGGATCAGTGCTGGTCATCGTCAATTCCGCCCTGCTACTGCGGTGGCGGAAAAAATAAAAATGAAACAGCACGCCCTCCGCGCCGATGATGGCGTGGAGGGCGTACTGCTGTTTGGCGTGTTTCAGTCCCGGCCTGTGCCGCCGGGGGGTGGGATGCTGCCGGCGTGACCGGCGGGATGGTCGATATCCTCCCACATGGTGACGGCGGAGCGGATGGCGGCTTTGCCGAACTTGGTCCGGATGCCGTCCACCGTCCGCTCCAGCTGCTCACGCCGCTCCCGGCGGGGGGTGGCGTCGGCGGCGAAGAGGTCCAACTGCTCTCCGGCCTCCCCTTCGGGAATCAGGTTTTGGCCCGTAATAGTGAGGGCACGGATGGGGGCGCTGCCGCTCCAGGAGGACTGGATGAGCCCCAGAGCCGCCCGACCGATGTCCTGGGCCGTGCAGGAGGGAGTCTCCAGCCGGGTCTGACGGCAGATGTCCTTGAAATTGGGGTCCCGGATGGTGACCTGGACGGTGGTGCACTTCATGGCGTGCTTCCGCAGCCGGGCGGCCACGCTGTCGGAGAGAAGGGCCACGCCGGTGTGGATGTCCTTCCAACCCACCAGGTTCCGGCGGAAGGTGATGCCGTTGCCCACCGACTTGGGGGGCGGTGTCTCACCGGCACGGGTCACCGGGCTGTGCTCCAGACCAGCGGCGTATTCATAGAGCTGCCCGCCCTGCTTGCCCAGCAGCTGCTCCAGACGCTCCCGGCCGAAGGCGGCCAGGTCGCCGATGGTGTGGACGCCGTACTGGTGCAGTACCCGGGCCGACGCCCGGCCCACGAAGAGAAGGTCGGTCACCGGCAAAGGCCACACCTTTTCCGGCACGTCTGCCCGGGTGAGGACGGTGGTTGCGTCCGGTTTTTTCAGGTCGCTGCCCAGCTTGGCAAAAACCTTGTTGAAGGAGACACCCACGCTGATGGTGAGTCCAGTCTCTTCCTTCACGGTGCCCCGGATCTGGTCGGCGATGGCCCTGCCGTCCCCACCGAAGAGGTGCATGGAGCCGGTGATGTCCAGCCAGCTCTCGTCGATGCCGAAGGGCTCCACCAGGTCGGTGTACCGCTCGT
Organism: Intestinimonas timonensis; assembly: GCF_900626145.1. Classification (GTDB taxonomy): domain Bacteria; phylum Bacillota; class Clostridia; order Oscillospirales; family Oscillospiraceae; genus Intestinimonas; species Intestinimonas aquisgranensis. The sequence continues at coordinate 791,052 of NZ_LR130817.1, forward strand.
AGATGGCGTTGACCCGCCTGGACCACAGCCGGTACTGGTCGTGGTGGGCGGGGAGGAGGATGAGATCGGGGCATTTCCGCCGGGCCTGCCAGATGGTCTCCGCCGTCTTGACCTGGAATTTCTTGGCCGCCTCGTTCTTGGCCAGGATAATGCCGTGGCGGCTCTCCGGGTCGCCGCACACCGCCACCGGTTTGTTCCGCAGCTCCGGCTTGTCCCGCAACTCTACCGAGGCGTAAAAGCCGTTGAGGTCACAGTGCAGGATGGTCCGGTCCATGTCTCCACCCCCTTTTCCTCAGTGTACCACAGGAAATTCAGTTAGTCAAACACCTGTTCGATGAAATCCTTACCCATCACCCATCCCACCGGAGGAGAGCGGCCACCTGATCTAGGTGTTCGGTCAGGTCCCGGCTGCCGGTGTAGTCCAGATGGACCACCCGGTTCCCCAGTCGGACGAAGAGCTGCTGACCGCCGTAATCCACGTTCTCCACCACCACCAACCGGTCAAAGCCGGGGGCGGACAGCTCCTCCACGGCGTAGCGCTCCGGCACATAGCGGAGGTCGTAGAGCTCATAGTCCATCAGATCCTCCAGCAGGGGACCGGCCAGTAAGGGGAGGGTCAGGTCGTACCACTCCATCTTCAGGTAGCGCCGCTCCCTATCCAAGGCGCCGGCCTGCTTCACCTCGTAGATCCGGGCCAGGGGCCGACCGTCGTAGGAGATGAAGTTGTCCCGGTCAGGGCCCACGTAGCCGGGATAGCCAAAGGGCTCCGGGGCGTAGCCATCCCCCTCCAGCTCCGCCAGGGAGAGCACCGGGGCGGGGCGGTCCAGGCCGGAGAGCTCCGTATCCCACTTGGTCACTCCAGCGAAATAAGCGGTGGTGAAGCCGATCTGAATGAGGGCGGCGATGGACAGCAGGAGGGTGTAGCCCTGCCGCACCAGCCCGGTGTGCCGCCAGCGTCGGGGCCGCTGGTGGGGGATGCCAGCCCGGAGCCGCCTCCGCAGGCGGCACAGGCCCCACACCTCCAGCGAAAAATGGAGGACCAGGACCAGCTCTACCAGAATAACCAGATTGGTATAGAGGGAGCCGAACCGTACCAGGCTCAGGACCAGGCCGAAGGAGCTGTCCAGGCGGGCCCACACCATGAAGGCCACCAGAGCCGCCATCATGGCCAGCAGGAGCCACACAAACCGGGTCAGCCTCTTAGTGAGCCGGTCCAGGGTGTAGCTCTGGGCCACCGGGTCGGTGTGGAACTCGGGGGCGTCCGGATCAGCCGTCCGGAACAAGGCTAGATAGCCGATCTTTCCCATGTAAGTCCAGCCCAGATCCGCATACTCGCCGGTCTGGGCGGGGATGGAGGTCCCGCCCTTTTCCGTGGGCTCGGCGTGCCAGCGTACCTTGGCCGGGTCGCCGGGACGGAACTGGGCAAAAAAGGTCCCAAATTTCTGGAAATGGAGCCCTTTGGCCGCCATCTCCTCCAGCCATAATTCAATGCCGTCAAGGTCCAGGAAATCCACCGGGACCAGCCTGCGCACGATGTTCTGCTCCTTCATGGCCGTTCCTCCTCACTCTCGGCGTCGGCCACGCAGGCGCGCAGCCGGGCCACCTCCTCCTGGTACCGCTTTTCACCGATTTCCGTGAGCTGATAGGTCCGCTTCCGTCCCTCAACAGCGATCTCCGTAAGAAAACCCTCCTCCTGGAATTTGCCCAGAATGGTGTAGAGGGTGCCCGGCCCCATGTTCACCCGGCCCTTAGTCTTGCGGGAGACGAAGTCAGCCACCTCCGTGCCGCACAGGGTCTGCTTCCGAAAGGCCATGAGCACATAGAACATGGTTTCGGTAAGGGATTCCAGGGATTTTTTGCCCATGGGCAGCCTCCATTCTGATATCGTGATTCGATATCGTCTATCGATATTATAACATCGAGGCACGATATCGTCAAGCGGGCAAAAGAAAACTCCCCCGGCGTGAGCCGGGGGAGTGGAACGTAATCAGGGAAGGTGGGAAAATGGGATCAGATGACGCCCCAGAGAACCAGGGCCAGCAGGACGAAGGTGGCCAGCAGCACCAGGGAGAAGAGGAGGAAGCCGGCGCTGGAGCGGCGGGAGGGCTGCTCGCTGGTGGAGGGGGCCACCAGGCCGGACCGGCGCAGGGCGGTGACCACAGGCTTGTAAAGCAGGAGGGTGGCGGCCATGTTCATACCACCCTTGACCAGGTTGAAGGGGAGGAAGATGGGCACCAGCATGGCGGCCACGGCCTCACGGGGCATGCCCTGGTAGATGGGAGTGAGGAAGTAGTTCCACAGCAGCATGACAACGGTGAGGGCCACCACACCGGCGGCCAGACCCAGCACGGCGCCCGCCATGGTGTGGCGCTTCTTGTAGATGAAGGTGGCGGTGCAGCAGAAAGCGCAGGTGGCCAGGGCGTTCATGACAAAGCCGATGATGCCGGTGTGGCTGACGGTGATCATCTCCACGAAGGCCACCACGACAGCCATAGAGGCGGCGGCCATGGGTCCAAAGACGAAGCCGCCGATGCAGATGACCACATCCTTGAAGTCGAAGTCCAGGAAGCCGTTGACGCTGGGCAGCAGCTTGGACACCAGCATGACCACGAAGGCAATGGCAGAGAGCATGGCCAGGGTGGTGATGGTCTTGGTGTTGGTGGCCGGACGGGCCTTGACCAGTGTGGGATCGGACATAAAAATACGCGCTCCTTCCGGACGCGGCCACATTCCAGCCGCGCCCCATGTAAAGTAGAAAACACCCGAAAGACCCAATGCCTTCCAGGTGTTAAACACGTTACATGGGGAGAGGTGCGCATTTGAACACATCTTCTTCCATCCAGACTTCGCACTCGAAAAGAGCACGTCACTGTCGGTCCCGGAGTTCCACCGGGTCAGCCGCGCGGAAGCGCGGGTCGCGGACTGTACCGCCGATCGGGATTTTCACCCTGCCCTGAAGACATTTTTGATTCAGTTGTTTTCTCTACCTGCTATTATACATGGTCCCACCAAAAAAGCAAGCCCCAAATTTTGAGAAACAAATGTTCGATTTCCGTTGACTTGTATTGCTGGATATACTACAATGGCAGAGACAAGAATGCCGGGACAGGCGGAAAGGGGAGAGGACAGGGCGTGAAGAGAGAGACCACCTGCTGTTTTACTGGCCACAGGCCCAACAAGCTCCCCTGGGGGAACAATGAGTCCGATCCCCGGTGCGCAGACCTGAAGGCACGGCTGGGTGCGGCTCTGGAGACAGCCTACGCCGACGGCTACCGCCACTTTCTCTGCGGTATGGCCCTGGGCTGCGATCTCTATTTCTGCGAGGCGGTCCTGGACCTGCGGGACCGGTACGAAGATGTCACAGTGGAGGCCGCCGTCCCCTGTGAGGAGCAGTCTGCCCGGTGGCGGGAGCGGGACCGGAACCGGTATTTTGCCCTGCTGGAGCGATGCGACTATGAGACTCTGGTCCAGCATCACTATACTGCCGGATGTATGCAGCGCCGGGACCGGTATATGGTGGACCGCTCTCAGCGCATCATCGCTGCCTATGACGGCAGGACGCTGGGCGGGACCATGTATACCCTGACCTACGCCCTGCGTCAGGGGCTGGAGACCGTGATTTTAGACCTGTGAACAAAGGTCCTGTGCTGACAAAACGCCGGCGCAGGGCCTCTTTCTGCATTTGCAAAAATATCTTGACAACAAACTTCTGCAAATGTAGAATATAGCCACAGAAGGACTTCTGCAAATGCAAAATATAGGGGGCTCCAAACGTGAAGGAAAACAAGCGGCTGCCGGAATCGGAACTGGATATCATGCTGGTGGTGTGGGCCGGCGGGGGAGGGGTCACCGCCCCCGCCATCCTGGAGCACCTGGAGCGGCCGCTGACGGCCAGCGCCCTCCACAGTTACCTCAAGCGGTTGGAGGAGAAGGGCTTTCTCGCCTGTACCAAGGAGGGCAAGACCAACGTCTACACCCCCCTGGTGAGCCGGGAGGAGTACCAGCGCAGTGAGGGCCGCAGTATTTTGAAAAAACTCTACGGCGGCTCTCTCTCTCGGTTTGCCGCCGCCCTCTATGATGGGGACAAGGTAGCGCCAGAGGAGGTGGCGGACCTCCAGGCCCTCCTGGACCAGCTGAAGGAGGGAGAACGGTGATGGCGGAACTGGTGGAGCGGCTGGGACACCTCTCCCTGACGGCGTCTGCGGTGCTGCTGCCCCTGCTGCTGCTGAGCGCCCTGATCCAGAAGAGATATACCGCAAAGACCTGCTATGTCCTGTGGCTGGCCCTGGCTGTGTGGCTCCTGCTGCCGGTGGACTGGTCTTTGCCGGAGCCCGCCGTCACCATCACGGTGCCGGAGGTGCCCCAAGTGTGGACGGCGCCGGCGGAACCGGTGGCCGCCACTGTTGTGACCGGGACATCGGAGACGGTGTCTGAGCCAGCCAGGATGACCCTACCCACTCTGGGTCAGATCCTCACCGGGACCTGGCTGGCGGGGGCGCTGGGGTTGCTGCTGTGGCACGGGACCGGCTACCTGCTGGTCCGGTGTCGGCTGCGTGTCGGGAGCTGGGAGGAGCCGGAGGACCAGGTTCTGATGGCCTCCCTCTGGAAGGGGGAGCACGGAGCGCCGGAGGTGCTGCGGACCGAGGATACGGCGGCGCCCCTGTCCCTGGGGCTCTTCCGGCCTCTGGTGTTTCTGCCCGCCAGGCTGGGGGAGGAGGAGACCGCCATGGTCCTCTCACATGAGCTCACGCACGTCCGCCGTCGGGACCTCTGGTATAAATTCCTGCTGTTGCTGGTCAACGCCGCCCACTGGTTCAATCCCCTGGTGTGGTGGATGTGCCGGCAGGCGGGTCGGAATCTGGAATACTGCTGCGACGACGCAGTGGTGGCGGGCCGGGATGCCGCTTTTCGGTACGACTACGGTCAGATCCTCCTGCGGTACGCCGCCCATGGCGCCGGTCTCCCCCTGTACGCCACCCGGCTGAGCAGCGGGGGCCGGCAGATGAAAGGAAGACTGATGAATCTGTTTCTCAAGAAAAAGACCGGCGTAATGCTGGTGGCGGCGGTACTGTGCGCCGCCGTGGCTGTGGGCGCTCTGGTGACGGTCCAGTCCGCCCAGGCCGAGACGCCCATGACGGCCCGGGAGGCCCTGGATACCCTGGCCCAAAGTGTGACGATCAATGACAAGGAATTGACCTTTACTATTCCTGCGGCCTATGAGAAAGCCGACGACTGGCGTATCCAGGTGTCCGGCCGGTATCAGATGAAGGAGAACGGGACCATGAGCGTCCACCTCGTCGACAACGATGGCACTGCCGGGCGCTGGAAGGGGGGAGAGGGCGCCTACTCCGTCCCCCTCACCGATTACGATCTGGACCAGTTTGAAAGCCTCACCCTATGGGCCTTCCTCACCGATGAAAGCGGGCAGGAGTTGGAAAAGGAGGTAGACCTGCTGTCCGCCCGCGGTACGAATGGGCACGATGTGATCCTGTCGGGGCTGGATATGAGCGCTGCCGAGCCCGCCTGGGTCTGGCCGGTGCCGGAGTATCAGGAGGTCACGGAAACCTTTGACACCCGGGTCCACCCCATCACGGGCAAAGAGAGCAGCCACGACGGCGTAGATATCTCCGCCCCGGAGGGTGTGGCGGTGCTGGCGGTGCGCAGCGGCACTGTGGCGGAGACAGGCTGGGACGACACCGATGGAAATTACGTCCTTCTGGACCACGGGGACGGCCTCACCACCCTGTACGGCTGTCTGAGTGCGGTCTCCGTCCAGACTGGGGATGCCGTGGCTCAGGGAGACGTCCTGGGGGCTGTGGGCCAGACCGGCGCTGCTACCGGTCCCCATCTCCACCTGGAGGCGGCCCAGGACGGTGCCCTGTATGATCCCCTGACCTGGTTCCCGGTGTTGCCGGAGACGGCCCTGAAGCCGGAGGCGATCACCATCCAGGGGCTGACCCTGACCTGCAACGGCCACGCCTACGATTTGACCGAGCGGTCCCCCGCCATCACCGCCGTGACCAAGATGCAGTGGGTGGGGGAGGAGCTCCTCCTGGAGTGCCACACCGGCCCCGAAAACAACCTCTACCTGGTCTTTGATCCCCAGACGGAGACCTTCGTGAAGGAGCTGGCCGGGACCCACCTCAACTGGAAGGGGGAGGACCTAACCACTGGGGTCTACGCTTTCTGGGGCGATATCTGTACCTGGGACGGCACCGTGCTGGCCACGGTGGACCTTGGGACGGATGGCTATGTCAGTGATTTGTCCTTTACAGATAGTGGGGATCAGGTGGAGGTGACCGTCACCCAAAATGAGGTCAGCAGCACCCAGTTGGTGTCCCTTACCTGACTCAATAGACAGAAAAAGGCCCGCCTTCCGGCGGGCCTTTTTGATGCCTTTTTTAGAGAGCCAACAGCTCGATCTTGCCGTCCTTGCCCACGGCCTTGAGCTGGGTGATGGGCTCCATATAGCTCTCGATGATCTTGGTGGCGATGGGGTCCTCCAAGTCCTTCTGCACCTGGCGGCGCAGGTTCCGGGCGCCATAGGTGAGGGAATAGGAGGTCTTGACCAGGTGGTCCAGGACGCTCTCGTCCCAGGTGAAGGTGATGCCCTTGTCCCGAAGGTTGTCGGTGAGCTCGCCCAGCATGATCTTGGCGATCTCCTTGAAGTTTTCCTCGCTGAGACGGTTGAAGTAGACCACCTCGTCCACCCGGTTGATGAACTCGGGCCGCAGGAACTGGCCCAGGGCCTTCATGGCCTTGTCCTTGCCCTGCTCCTTGTCGGTGCGGCCGAAGCCCACGGAGCCGCCGCCCTTGTCGCTGCCGGCGTTGGAGGCCATGACGATGACGGCGTTTTCGAAGTTCACGTTCCGGCCCTGGGCGTCGGTGATGTGGCCGTCGTCCAGGATCTGGAGCATGATGTTGAGCACATCGGGGTGGGCCTTCTCGATCTCGTCAAAGAGGATGACACAGTAGGGCTTCCGGCGGACCTTCTCGGTGAGCTGTCCGGCCTCGTCGTAGCCCACATAGCCCGGGGGAGAGCCGATGATGCGGCTGACGGCGAACTTCTCCATGAACTCCGACATATCCAGTCGGATCAAGGACTCGGGGGAGTTGAACATGTCCTGGGCCAGCTGCTTGACCAGCTCGGTCTTGCCCACGCCGGTGGAGCCCACGAAGATGAAGGACACGGGCTTGCGCTTGGAGGCGATGCCCACCCGCCCCCGGCGAATGGCATTGGCCACCTCGTGGACGGCCTCGTCCTGGCCGATGATATGGCTCTTGAGTCGGTCCTCCAGGTGAGCCAGACGCTCGAACTCCTGCTCCTGGATCTGAGTGGCGGGGATTTTGGTCCACAGCTCGATGACCCGGGCAAGATGAGCCACAGTGAGGGGCGGGGTGAGCTTGTCGGCCAGGGAATCCTTCTCCTGAGTGAGCTGGAGCTCCTGGCTCTTGAGGACGGCCAGACGCTGGTAGGCCTTCTCGCTGTTGACGCGCTCCAGTTCACTCCGCTCCTGGTTCACCTGCTCCAGCTGCTGCAGGAGCTCGGCCAGCTTGGTCTGGCGCTCGGTGTCCTCGGGCTGGGCGGGAGTGCTCTCCAGCTTTTCCTTCTGTTGGAGGAGGGTCTGCTCCCGGCGGCGCAGGCGGTCAAAGGGCTCGCCGGACTTGTCGTTGGCGGCGGCCAGCATGACCTCCCGCTCCTTGGCAATGTCGGCCAGTTCCTTGTCGATCTGCATGGTCCGGGTGAGGGCTTTGTTGTGGAGGTTCACGTCAGAGGAGGCCTCGTCAATGAGGTCGATGGCCTTGTCAGGGAGGAAACGGTCGGTAATGTACCGCTCCGACATGGTGACCGCCAGGCGGCACATCTCCGGGGAGATGGTGACATGGTGGTACTGCTCATAGTAGGGGGCAATGCCCTTGATGATCTCGATGGCGTCATTCACCGAGGGCTCCTCCACCATGACTGGCTGGAACCGGCGCTCCAGGGCGGAGTCCTTCTCGATGTACTTGCGGTATTCGGTGAGGGTGGTGGCGCCGATGACCTGGATCTCGCCCCGGGAGAGGGCGGGCTTGAGGATGTTAGCAGCGCTCATAGAGCCCTCGGCATCGCCGGCGCCCACCAGGTTGTGGACCTCGTCGATGACTAGGATGATGTTGCCCAGCTTCTTGATCTCCTCGATGAGGCCCTTCATCCGGCTCTCAAACTGACCGCGGAACTGGGTACCGGCCACCAGGGAGGTGAGGTCCAGCAGGTAGACCTCCTTGTCCAGCAGCTTGTAGGGTACGTTCTTCTCGGCGATGCGCAGGGCCAGACCCTCGGCGATGGCGGTCTTGCCCACGCCGGGCTCACCGATGAGGCAGGGGTTGTTCTTCTGCCGGCGGTTGAGGATCTGCACCACCCGCTCCAGCTCGGAGTCGCGGCCCACGATGCGGTCCAGCTTGCCCTCCTGGGCGCGGTTGGTCAGGGAGATGCAGTAGTTCTCCAAAAACTTCCGCTTGGGCTGGCGCTCCTTGCCGGCGGATTTCTCCTCCCTTTGCTGGCGGGTCTGCTCACCGCCGGGGGGCTCGGAGGCCGGCTGGCCGCCGAAGAGCTTGTTGAGGAAGGGGAAGGTGGCGGTGCGCCCCTCGTCATCCTCCTGCTCGTCATCGGGCTGGGGGGCCAGACCCTCCATGCCCTCGGCGCCGCCAAAGGCGGACATCATCTCGTTGGTGAGACCCTCAAGGTCCTCCTCGCTGATGCCCATCTTCTGCATCATATCTTCCACGGGCTTGATCCCCAATTCCTTGGCGCACTTAAGACAGAGACCCTCATTCTTGGTCTCTCCGCCCTCAATGCGGGTGACGAAGATCACGGCCACGTTTTTATGGCAACGGGAACAAAGTGTAGGCTGCATACGTTACTCCTTTTCGGGAGATGGGTCGCGCTGCATACATCCCCCGGAGAATCGAATCTATCATGGAAATATGAACTGGTAATGAATTTCGTACAAAAACTTTTTTGAGCGGTCAGACGGCGGTTTCGGTGGCGGCGGCCAGCCCGCCCAGCACCAGAGCCACCGGGTTGGTGGTCATGAAGAATTTGAGCAGGTGGGTCTGCTCCACAGTCTCCTCGGGGATGACCTTGCCCAGATAGCGGAGGACCCAGGCACACAGGAAGAGGATGGCACAGCCCTTGATCAGGCCCAGAACGGCGCCGCCGGTCTTGTTGAGGAAGTGGAGACCGGGGAGGTGTGCCACCAGGTCCAGCCCGTGGCTGATGAGGGTCCAGGCGATGAGAATAAGAACGAAGAAAACCACAAAGAGGATCATGTAGGCAACGGTACCGGCGATGGATGCGGCCACGGCCGCAGCGGCGTTGGCGGCGACCTCAGTCATGCCCTGCTCCACGGCGTCGTTGACAGCGTCCACAGCGCTCTGGTAGAAGCCCATGTCCTTCAAAATGTTGAGGATCTCGGTGAGAGGAATCTCATCGGTCTGGAGGTCGGCGTCCTGGTCGGGGAGGACGGTAGAGTCGGCGATCTCCTGGTCCAGCCGCTTCTCAATGGCGGAGGCGAAGCGGGGTTCCAGATAGTCGGCCACCTTGGGGGAGAGGGCACCGGCCAGGAAACCGGCACCGATAAAGGCTACCAGCACCGCCACCAGGCCGCACAGGGAGAGCAGAAGCCCCCGGGAGGCGCCGTGGATGGTAAAGACGGCGAGAACAATGAGCAGAATGATGTCGAAGATAATTGCGGTTGTCAGCATGGTTACACCTCGGTCAGATAAACGGGAAGGGATCAATCAGGAATACAGAGCTGGGCGGTCTCGCCGCTGGCAAGGTAAGCGGTGCCGTCACTGCGCAGGACCACGTTGCGGGCGCCCATGGTGTTGTCTATGGTCTCATAGACCTGGAGGTCCTTGGTATAGATGGTGAGGGTGGAGGCGGTGAGCACCGCCACGTACCGGCCGGAGGTGGCCAGATCCAAGATCTGATCCTCCAGATCCAGGGTGGCAATGGTTTCGCCCTTGGTATCCACCGTGGTCAATGTGGTGCTGCTGCCCGCCCGGTACTTGCCCAGCAGCAGGGCGGCGTAGCCGTCACCGCCCAGAGAGTAGTCCTTCAGATAGGCGCCGCCGTAGTCACAGGTCAGGTTGGCAGCGCCGTCGGTGCTCACGATACTCAGGCCGGTCTCGCCCAGAGCCCAGAACACGCCGCCGGAGCAGCTCAGATCCAGGATGGCGTTGTTGCCCAGGGAGCACTGGGCAAAGGCCTCGTCCCCGGCCCTGTCATAAAGGGCAAGAGTACTCTCAAAGGTGTTGTTGGACTGTCCCACGGTGAGAACGGCGGCGATGGTCTTCCCGTCCTGGGAGGGAATGGCGTCCATGACATAGCGGGTGGAGATCCGAATGGCCATGGTGGGCTGGAAGTCGCTGCCGTAGAGGGTGACGACCCCCTTATAGCCCGTCTCACGGGTGACCACTGCCAAGGTCCTGCCTGGACCCATGCGGGCGGAGAGGATCTCGTGGCCCTGCTCGGCGTCCAGGGAGAAGATTTGAGCACGATCGGCATAGACCCGCAGGGTGGTGCCGCCGGCATCATAGACCACCGCGGCGTCATCCCGAATGTCGGCCATCGGGTGGAGAAGGGAGAGGGCGTCGTTGAGGTATTCCACGCCGCTGGAGGAGTAGAGCCGAATACCGGCGGAGGACCACACCAGCAGGTCATCTCCCAGACTGGAGAAGCCGCCCCGACCGGAGCTGTCGAACTGGAAGGCGTCGATCTGGCCGGAGTCGCTCCGCTCCAGGGAGCGGTAAGTGAAGTAGCGTTTGATGGCGTCCAGGTTGATGCGGTCCCGATAGGCCACCAGGGCCACCGCCCCCAGCAGAAGGGCCAAGGTGAGGGGAAAGGCCAGCAGGCGCAGGATGGGATTTGGTTTTTTCTTGGGTGCCGGTGGGACCGGCCTGAGTTCTTCCATGTTATGTGCTCCTGATCTGGTGTCATGTGAACGGGGAGGGCTTACAGCACATCCTCGTCATACCACAGCTTGGTCATGTAAAGGCCGCCCGGCGGTACAGTGGGACCGGCGGCGGTACGGTTCTTGCTTTCCAGAATGGCGCTCACTTCCTCCGGGGCGAATTTCCCCTCGGCGGCGTAGACGCAGGTGCCCACCATGGCCCGCACCATGTTGTAGAGAAAACCGTTGGCACATACTCTGCACTCGATCAGGTCACCAGTGCGGCTGATGTCAAAGTAGTACACCGTGCGGATGGGGGAGCGGACATCGGTGCCCACAGCACGGACGGCAGAGAAGTCATGGGTGCCCACGAAGCAGTCGGCCGCCCGCTGCATCACGTCCTCGTACAGGTGCTTGGGGTAGAACCAGGCCCGGTTCACATAGAAGGCGTTGCCCAGCCGGGAGTTGTAGATGCGGTAGGTGTACTCCTTTTTGATGCAGGAGCCGATAGCATTGAAGTCCTCCGGGACCTCTGTGGCCTTCACCACAACGATGTCGTCGGGCAGGCGGGTGTTCACCGCCAGGGGGATGCGGTCGCAGGGGATGCGGGAGGTGGTGCGGAAGTTGGCGATATAGGTTTCGGCGTGGACGCCGGCGTCGGTTCGTCCGGCGCCGGTGCACTTCACCGGGTGGCACACCACGGTGGAGAGGGCCTTTTCCAGGGTCTCCTCCACGGTGACGGCGTTCTTCTGCACCTGCCAGCCGTGGTAGGCGGTGCCCACGTACATGAGCTTGAGGGCAATGTTCCTTGTCATAGACGTTGCAGCGACTGTAAAGCCGCACTCCTTGTCGTTGTTAGATCCCGAGAGTCCGGAAAATCAGCACCACAGCCACCAGGGCAGCGCCCAGAATCAGGGCGGCGATGTCAGAGCCCTGGAACCGGAGCTGCCGCAGCCGGGTGCGGCCCTCGCCGCCGTGATAGCAGCGGCACTCCATGGCGGTGGCCAGCTCGTCGGCCCGCCGGAAGGCGGAGATGAAGAGGGGCACCAGCAGGGGTACCAGGGCCTTGGCCTTCTGAAAGAGGTTTCCGGTGTCGAAGTCGGCCCCTCTGGCCTTCTGGGCGGACATGATCTTGTCGGTCTCCTCGATGAGGGTTGGGATGAAGCGCAGGGCGATGGACATCATCATGCTCAGCTCATGGACGGGGACGTGGATCTTCTTGAGGGGACCCAGCAGCTTTTCCAGGCCGTCGGTGAGCATGATGGGGGAAGTGGTATAGGTGAGCATGAAGGTGCAGGTGATGAGGAAAGAGATGCGCAGCACCATGAAGAAGGCAGCCCACAGTCCCTCCACCGTGATTTTCAGAAACTTCCACTGCCAGATGGGGTCGCCGGGGGTGTAGAAGATGTTGAGCACGGCGGTGAGGATGATGATGAAAAGGATGGGCTTCATGCCTCGTAGGATGGTCTTGGGCCGGATCTTGGAGACAGCGATGCAGGCGCACAGTGTCACGAATAGAACGGCGTAGGCCAGCCCACCCTTGGCGGAGAAGAGGGCCACAATGTAGAGAATGGTAAAGAGCAGCTTGGTCCGGGGGTCCAGCCGGTGGATGATGGTATTGCCGGGGAAATACTGCCCTAGAGTGATGTCCTTGAGGGCCATTATACCGCCCCCTTTCGTGCCAGATAGTCCCGGACGGCGGAGCGGGCCTGGTCAATGGTGTAGACCGAGGGGTCGATGTCCACCCCCATGGCCCGGAGCCGGTGAAAGACCCGGGTGACCTGGGGGACACCCAGTCCCATGGCCTCAAGCTCGTCCCCGTGGGAAAAGACCTCCCGGGGGGTGCCGGTGAAGGGAATGTGCCCCTTGCTCACCACCACCAGCCGGTCCACGGTGCGGGCCACCTCCTCCATGGAGTGGGAGACCAGGATGATGGTGGCGTTTTTGGCTCTGTGGTAGTCCCTGATGTTGCCCAGGATGGACTCCACACCCACCGGGTCCAACCCGGCGGTGGGCTCGTCCAGAATGAGGACGGAGGGCTCCATGGCGATGACGCCGGCAATGGCCACCCGGCGTTTCTGTCCGCCGGAGAGCTCGAAGGGGGACTTCTCCAGCACGGCGTCGGGGAGCCCCACAAAGGCGGCGGCGTCGCGGACCCGGCGGTCTACTTCGGCATCGTCCAGCTTCATGTTTTTAGGGCCGAAGGAGATGTCCTTGTAGACCGTCTCCTCAAAGAGCTGGTACTCCGGGTACTGAAATACCAGTCCCACCTGGAACCGGGTCTGGCGGGTGCGCTCCTTGGTCTCCCAGATGTCCTTGCCTTCAAAGAGGACCCTGCCCGAGGTGGGCTTCAGCAGGCCGTTGAGGTGCTGGATCAGGGTGGACTTGCCGGAGCCGGTCCGGCCGATGATGCCCAGGTACTCGCCCCGGCAGGCGGCAAAATCCACATCCTCCAGTGCGGCGTGCTCAAAGGGCGTGCCGGAGGAGTAGATGTGGCTGAGTTTTTCCGTTTGTATGATGGCGTCCAAAGGTGGATCAGTCCTTACATTTTGGAAGTGGTGGCGGGGTCCTGCTCCAGTCTGTAGAGCTGGTCCTGAAGGAAACGGACCTGGGTCTCCAGCCGGCGCAGGCGAAGCCAGAGAGCCGTGATGAGCCCGCCCAGGGCGGCGAGGATCAGGCTCGGGATGAGACAGAGGAAAAACCAGTAGTTTCCGTCAGAAAGAGAGACGCACAGGGTGAGCAGAAGCATGGAGGCAAAAAAGACAAGGATACAGACCCCGATGACGGGGTGGTTCCAGTCGCTGTTCATGAGCGGCCTCCTTTTGTCATTTCGTGAGCAGGTCGTAAAGAGCCTGGGCACACTCCTCGTCGGAGAGAGCGTCCAGAGGGAGGTCCAGACCGTCCCGCCGGAGGGTCCAGCACAGCTCCACCGTCTCGGGGACGGTGAGCCCCACCGATTTGAGAGCCTCTACGTGGGAGAAGACATCCCTGGGGGTGCCGTCGGCCACCACTTTGCCCTTGGACATGACCACCAGCCGGTCGGCCTGAGCGGCCTCGTCCATGTGGTGGGTGATAAGGACCACCGTCACACCGGCGGTGAGATTGAGCTTTTTGATGGTATCCATGACCTCACGTCGGCCCACCGGGTCCAGCATGGCGGTGGGCTCGTCCAGAACGATGCACCGGGGCGCCATGGCCAGCACGCCAGCGATGGCCACACGCTGCTTTTGTCCGCCGGAGAGAAGGTGAGGGGCGTGTTCCCGGAACTCATACATACCCACGGTCTTGAGGGCGTCGTCCACTCTCTGCCGGATCTCCTCCGGGGGGACCCCCAGATTTTCTGGGGCAAAGGCTACGTCTTCCTCTACCACGTTGGCCACGATCTGGTTGTCGGGGTTCTGGAAGACCATGCCCACCGTGCGACGGATGTCCAGCAGCCGGTCCTCGTCGGCGGTGTCGATGCCGTCCACGTAGACGGTGCCACCGGTGGGGAGGAGGATGGCGTTCATATGTTTGGCCAAGGTGGATTTGCCGGAACCGTTGTGGCCCAACACGGCCACGAAGGAGCCGGAACGGATATTCAGATCCACGCCGTCCAGCACCACAGGGGTGACGCCTTCGGCGGCGGGATAGGAGAACCGGAGGTCCCGGGTCTCAATGATGTCACTCATGGTAAAAGACCTCGCAGTCGGGAAAAAGTGGCGGGGTTCAGCCCAGGCTGGTCCAGCGGCCGGTGGCGCCGCAGGGGAGGACCAGGCTGGTGTCGGTGACGGGGAGGCCCAGCTCCTGGCTGTGGGTGCGGCCGCCCCAGCGTTTTGAGACCACGGTCTCCAGAATGTAGGTGAGCACCGACGGGGCAAGGCCCGTGGTGTAGGAGTTGATGAGGAAGAAGAGGGGATCGTCAGAGAGGACTCCGGCCACCAGGTTCACGAAGGGCCACAGGTTCTCCTCCAGCTTCCAGATCTCACCGGAGGGTCCCCGGCCATAGGAGGGAGGGTCCATAATAACGGCGTCGTACCGGCGGCCCCGGCGGATCTCCCGCTCCACGAACTTGCCGCAGTCGTCCACGATCCAGCGGATGGGGGCGTCGGCCAGGCCGGAGAGTTTTGCGTTCTCCCGGGCCCAGGACACCATGCCCCGGGCGGCGTCTACGTGGCAGACGGAGGCACCCGCCGCCGCGCAGGCCACCGAGGCGCCGCCGGTGTAGGCGAAGAGGTTGAGCACCGAGATGGGGCGCCCAGCCTTCCGGATGAGATCGGCGCAGAAGTCCCAGTTGGCAGCCTGCTCCGGGAAGAGGCCGGTGTGCTTGAAGTTCATGGGCTTGACCTGGAAGGTGAGGTCCCGGTAGCGGATCTTCCACTGCTCGGGTACGTCTTTTTTCTCCCACTGACCGCCGCCGGTGGAGGAGCGGGCATAGCGGGCGTCGGGCCGCCGCCACAGGGGATTGTCCCTGGGGGTGTCCCAGATGGCCTGGGGGTCGGGGCGGACCAAGATACGGTCCCCCCAGCGTTCCAGCTTTTCCCCTCTGCCGCAATCGATCAGCTCATAGTCCTGCCATTTGTCCGAGACCCACATGGTGTCGCTCCTCCTCATTTTCTCTCAAGCAAATCGATTAATTATACCATAAAAAAGAAGAAGGGTCAATTCATTCCCGAAGGGGGAGATTTGTCGGAACCCGTTGAGTTGTGGTGCGTCTTGTGATAAAATAAAAAACAAACGATTCGGGCGCGTCCGTCCGGAGAGAACAGGAAACGGAGGATACACACATGGAGCGAGGGGAGCATACCTTCCGTACAGCAGTGGTGGGAGGGTTCAACCGCCAGGATGTGCTCAATTATATCGAGGCCACCGTCAGGGAGAGCCGTGAAAGAACGGCTGCCCTCCAGAAGGAGCTGCAGGAGCTGAGGGAGGAGCGCACGAAGCTCCGGCAGGAGAAGACGGCGCTGGAGCAGCAGGTGGAGACGCTGCGGAAGGAGACCGAGAAGCTGCGCAAGACCGGCACCGACCAGGGCACCGAGCTGGGACAGGTCCAGGCGGAACTGACCCGGGAGCAGGAGACCTGTGCCGCCCTCCGGAAGGAGTTGGACGGCTACAAGGACCAGTGTGCCAAATGGGAGGGGGGCGCCAAGGCCTACGATGACCTGAAGGACCGTACCGCCACCATCGAGCTGGAGGCCAGGCAGCGTGCCCGTGCCATCGAGAGCGCCGCTGAGGAGAAGGCAAAGAAGCTGCGCACCGAGGCGGAGCAGATTCTCTATAAGGTCCAGGCGGGCTATGGCCGCCTGCGTGGTGACGTGGACGCCACCATCACCCACGCCAGTGGGGAGCTGGGCCGGGTGGACAAGGCCCTGGAGCAGGTGCGCTCGGAGTTCGCCGAGCACGACGCCGCTCTGGAGAAGCTTCTCCAGTCCTGCAAGGATGTGGCCCGCAAGGTGCCCGATCCCCTCCCTCTGGAGGAAAAGTAAAAGGTCCTATCAGATTTGGTTTGGATCACAGATCCGCCACCTCGCCGAACAGCGGCGGGGTGGCGGTCTTTCTGTGTCGGAAAGGGGACTTACCCGACGAAATAACGGTATTTCCCCCTCAGGATAGGGGTAGAAATGTTTTTTGCCCTGTGCTAATATAATTATAATGTTCCCACATTGAAAAGCGCCGCAGCGGCGGCAGATCTGAAATCGGGAGGATCCAACGTTGAACTATCTCTTTTCCATTGCCATGGGTTTCTTGCAGGGCGTGGCGGAGTTTCTGCCCATCTCCAGCTCCGGCCACCTGACGCTGTTTCAGTACTTTTTCTCCCCGGAACAGAACCCGGAGGAGCTGGACATGCTCTTTACCATCCTGCTGCACTTCGGTACTCTGATCTCGGTGTGCGTCTACTACTGGCGTGACATCATCGATATGATCCGGGAGTTCTTCCTGGGCATTTCCGACCTTTTCTCCCGGCGTGGAAGTCACGAGGGGCGCCCGCCGGAGGCCCGGCGGCTGGTGCTGATGATTATCGTTGGCACGCTCCCCCTCTTTGCTGTGCTGCTGGTGAAGGACACGGTAGACGCCGCCTTCTCCAATGTGACCTTTGTCTCGGCGGCCCTCATCGCCACCGGCTTCCTGCTCTTCTTCTCCGACCGGATGGCCAAGGGCCGGAAGACTGCCCGCACCGCCACCATTCTGGATGCCCTACTGGTGGGCTGCGCCCAGGCGGTGGGCACTCTGCCCGGTATCTCTCGGGCCGGCTCCACCATCTCCGCCGGCATGCTCTGCGGCTTTGACCGCACCTTTGCCGTGCGCTTCTCCTTCCTGCTGTCCCTCCCCGCGGTGCTGGGTGCCAACATCCTGGAGATCGCCGACGCTGTCCAGGCCGGCGGTGTGGACATGTCCAGGCTCCCTATGTACATCGTGGGCATGGTAGTGGCCGGCGTGGTGGGCTATTTCGCCATCCGGCTGGTCAACCTGCTGGCCAACAAGGGGAAGTTCGGCGCCTTTGCCTACTACTGCTGGGCGGTGGGCATCGTCTCCCTGGTGGCCAGCTTCCTGGTCTGAGCACATAAGATCGATCCCGGCGGTCCCGGCCGCCGTATTCCGGAAAGGATGGTTCCATGGCGACCACACGAAAGAAGACGACGGGGGGGAAGCGAACGGCCTCCTCCGGCGGAAAGCGAAGCGGCTCCAGCAGCTCCGCCGCCAAGAAAAGCGGCGGCAGCCGCTCCAGAAGCACGGCCCCCCAGCCCAAGCCCATCCGGCGGGAGGTGGGAGCGGTTATCTGCCTGCTGCTGGCCTTTTTTGCCGCCTTTGGCTATTTTAATATCCAGGCCATTTTTATTGACCTTTTCTGCAGCCTCCTCAAGGGCCTCTTTGGTTACGGTTTCTGGCTGGCCCCTCCCATGCTGGTGGTGGCCAGCTATATCCTAGCCTTCCACCGGGGGCGGCCAGTGCGCCTGCGGCTGTGGTGTGCCCTGCTGACCCCCCTGGTCATGGGAGCCATTCTCCACCTTTTCCTCTATAAAGGGGAGTTTGCCTTCAGCATAGAGGCCATCGGCGGACTCTGGAAGCAGGGAGAAACCGTGCAATGCGGGGGTGTGGTGAGCGGTCTCATTGCTGAGACCCTAACTCTGGTGTTCAGCCCCATCGGCGCCGGGCTCATCCTGATCCTGGCCCAACTGCTGATGTTCCTTGGGGCCTTCCACCTCTCCGTTCCGGAGATCGTGGACGCCATTCGGAACCGTCCCCGCGCCGAGTATGAGTATGTGGAAGAGGAGGAGCCTGAGCCGGAGGAGCGGCCGGTCCGCCGCCGCCCGGAGCCGGAACGGCGGAGATCGGCCATTGACATCCCCGTTGACGATGGCCCAGCCCAGCAAACGGAGAAGCCCCAGACGCAAAGCCTCTTCCCCAGGAAGGAGCGCCTCTTCAACCGGAAGGCGGGGGCCATGCCCCCGGACCAGGTGCTCACCGGTGCCCGGCCCATGGCGGCGGAGCCGCAGCCGGAGCCGTCTGCCCCGCAGCCTGAGCCCGTTCCGGCACCGGCTGTCGAACCGGCTCCCGCTGTCCAACCAGTATCCGTCATACCGCCTGTCCCGGAGGTGGAGCCGGAGCCGGCGATTCTCCAGCCAGAGCCGGAGATCCCTGTGACACCCCCTCCCATGCCTCTGCCGGAGATCGTGCGAGAGCCCGCGGTGGAGAAGGTCTCCGCCAAGGAGGCGCAGGCCGAGGCGGCCAAGGTGGGGCAGGATATTGAAAAGACGATGGCGGAGAGCACCCCTGCCGTTTACCAGTACCCGCCGGTCTCCCTCCTCACTGAGGGAGGCGGCGACGTGGGGGCTGGTGCCCAGGCCGAGCTCAAGATGAACCAGGAGCGCCTGGCCGACACCATCCGCTCCTTCGGTATCGAGGCCCAGATCTCCGACGTGACCCGGGGCCCCTCGGTGACCCGGTACGAGGTGGAGCTGGATCAGGGCGTCCGTCTCAACAAGCTCACCAATCTCTCCGACGACATCGCCCTGGCCCTGGGCGCCACCGGCGTCCGTATTGCCCCTATTCCAGACAAGATCGCCACAGTGGGCATCGAGGTGCCCAACAAGCTGGTGAGCCCTGTCCACATCCACGAGGTCATCGACTCCAAGGAGTTCCGTGACCACTCCTCCAAGGTGGCCTTTGCCGTGGGTAAGGACATTGCGGGCAACTGTATCGTGGGCAATATCGCTAAGCTGCCCCACCTGCTCATCGCCGGTACCACCGGCTCCGGTAAGTCGGTGTGTACCAACTCCCTCATCATCTCCCTCCTCTATAAGGCCACACCGGAGGAGGTCCGCCTCATCATGGTGGACCCCAAGATGGTGGAGCTGGGCATCTACAACGGCATCCCCCATCTGCTCATCCCGGTGGTCACCGACCCCAAGAAGGCGGCGGGCGCCCTCCAGTGGGCGGTCACCGAGATGATGAAGCGCTACCGGGCCTTTTCTGAGGTGGGCGTCCGTGACCTGGCCTCCTACAACGCCCACGCCGCCAAGACCGAGGGCATGGAGAAGATGCCCCAGATCGTGGTGGTCATCGACGAGCTGGCCGACCTGATGCTGGTGGCGGCCAAGGAGGTGGAGGAGTCCATTTGCCGGGTGGCCCAGATGGGCCGTGCCGCCGGTATGCACCTCATCATCGCCACCCAGCGGCCCTCCGCCGACGTTATCACTGGCCTCATGAAGGCCAATATCCCCAGCCGTATCGCCTTCGCTGTGGCCTCCGCCCTGGAGTCCCGCATCATTCTGGACACTACCGGTGCCGAGAAGCTGGTGGGCCGGGGCGATATGCTCTATTTCCCCCTGGGCTCCGGCAAGCCCCTGCGTGTCCAAGGCTGCCTCATCTCCGATGAGGAGGTGGCTTCGGTGGTCTCCTTCATCAAGGAGCAGAGCACCGTGGAGTACGACGAGTCGGTCATCCACGAGATCGAGCAGCACGCCGCTGAGAAGGAGAAGGGCGGCAAGGGTGTGGGCGGTTCCGCACCTGAGGAGGTGGGGGAGGAGTATGACGAACTCCTGCCCGCCGCCATTGAGGTGGTGGTGGAGACCGGCATGGCCTCCGTGTCCATGCTCCAGCGGCGTCTCAAGCTGGGTTACTCCCGTGCCGCCCGTCTGGTGGACCAGATGGAGGAGAAGGGTGTGGTGGGTCCCTTTGAGGGTTCTAAGCCCCGGCAGGTCCTCATCACCAAGGAGCAGTGGCAGGAGATGCAGTTCAAGCAGGGCATGGTGGACCGTGCCCCTGAACCGGTACCCGACGAGCTGGAGTTTGAGGGCGACGCCATTCCTCAGAGTCGTGAGATGCCTCCCTTCGATATGGAATGAGAAACATGAACGGCTACAAGATCGTATCTGCGGGTGAGCTGGAGGGCCAAGCCATCCACACCGGCCTTCGAAGCTATAATCGGAGATTTGTACCGGATATGGAGGACCTCTCCCTGGCGGTCATCAATGAAGCAGGACAGATCATCGGCGGCTGTGATGCGTTCCGCATGGGAGAATTGGCCATGCTGGATGTGCTCTGGATAGCGGAGGAGCATCGGGGCGCCGGCCTGGGTGGGTACATTCTGCATCAGTTGGAGGAAAAAGCCCTCCGGCAAGGTGCCAAGCGGATGGAACTCAACACCTTTGGTTTTCAGGCGCCCGGCTTTTATGAAAAACTGGGTTACCGCCGTTTTGGTGCGATTGAACCGGCGGTGGGGACCTATGGCCACTACTTCTATGTCAAAGACTTGACCTGAACAAACAAAAACCCCGGCGCGGCACCAATGGTGCCGCGCCGGGGTTTTTTGCTGCCTGCTGCTGATTAGAGTACAAGAGTACCGTTTTCATCCTCCAGCAGCAGGAGGATCTTCTCCTCCTGACCATTCTGGGCATTGACATAGACGATGACATGGCGGCCGTCCTCATCCTGGCACTTGAATTCGTGGCACAGGACCTCGTATTCTCCGCCGGTAGGGATGACGGCCAGCTGGTGGGATAGGACGGTGAGGGCGGGGGAGACTACGGCCTGAGCCTCCGCCTCGGTGACGGCGGGGGCGGGGAGGTCACGGATCATATGGTTCATGAGGTAGCCCTCCGACTCAAAGCCCACCACACGGCCGGTGTCCAGGGCCACGGAGACCTTTACCAGGTCGGGGTAGCAGAGAACGCCCCCCTGAACGGACGCAAAATTGATGGTGATCACGCCGCCCTGGTCGATGAAATAACTCTCACGCATAGAGGGATAGCCCCGGGATGCCAGGAAATCCCGGGCCAGGGCAGCGGCCTCCTCCTGGGAGAGTGTAGCCGTTCCGGCGGAGCGGGAGTTGATGGCCTCCAGCACCAGACCACCCTGCTTGGTCACCTCCACGTACAACTCGCCGCCGTCTACCGCAGCGGAGAAACCGTAGGTGGGCAGGGTGCCCTCTCCGGAGGAGACCAGGGAGAAGAGCTCCGGTTCCAGGTCAAAGAACTTGGCGGCGGCAAGGCGGGCGTCTTCCTGGGTGACCTGGGCCAGACCCTCCAGCATCCGGGGCGCCCGTCCGGTGATGTGGTCGGAGAAGGGACCGTCGTAGATAAGCGTGGGCAGTTCGGGAAAGTCCTCCTCAACGGTCTGGTAGACAGAGCCTGCCAGCTCTTGACCGCCGCCCTCCTGGCCGGAGAGCCGCGCTTCCGCTGTGTCCATATCCTCCAGTGTGGCCGCCCCGGAGAGCAGATCGGCCTGGAGGGCGGAGACCTGACTGGACAGGGTGGCCGCTGCGTCTGCCAGACTGCGCAGGCCCTCCCGCTCCTCCTCGGAGCAGGTGCCGTTTACCGCCGCCGAGCGGGAGAGGGCGGCGGCGTAGTCACCGGTTTTGGCCAGAAAAGCGGCAGTCTGCTCCAGCTCAATGTTACCGTAGGGCAGTTCGCCCAGCGCCATCTGGGCCGACATGGCCCGGCCAAAGATCTGGGTGCACAGGGCGCCCAGCATGGAGGGGGTGGTGGCGTACACACCCTTTTGCAGGTCGGTGCCCAGCTGGCCCAGGTTGGCCGAGAGCTCGGCGAAGGCGTGGAGCCGGTTGTTGGTGAGATAGCGCCGGTAGGCTGCCGCCTCCATCTGGCCTTGGACGGCCAGGCCGGCTACCACCGCGAAGGCGGCGGCCAGGAAACTCACCCTCCGTGCCAGCTGCCTGGGACTTTTTTTGCGTTGTTCCATCAAGAGCGCCTCCTTTCCACCCTAGGATGGACAGCGGCCGCAAAACTCATTCGGCAGCAGATGGTGAAATATTTGCCGTATGCCGTTGGCATATTGATTTTTTCCAGACGAGGCAATATAATGAAGAAGCTATATTTTGCAAGAGAGAAGGCAGGAACATGAAGAAAAAGTATCTCTTTGGGGTGCTTTTGGCACTCTCGCTGGTGGTCGGCATGCTGCCGGTCTCCACTCTGGCCGCCTCATCTGAGGTGGCGCTGAAGCTGGGCAGTCCCTGGTGCGCCATTGATACCCAGGTCACCCAGGTGGACGAGAGCAACGCCCAGGTCACCCCCTACGCAGTCCAGGTCAATGGCGGCGGCTACACTCTGCTGCCCATCCGTCGGGTGTTGGAGGCCTTCGGCGGCTCTGTGGAGTGGGTCCCGGCCACCAACGGTGTGCTGTGTACCCTGAACGGGCATCAGGTGGAGCTGGCCCCCGGCTCCGCCCAGGCCACGGTAGATGGTCAGGCTGTCACTATGGATGTGCCCGCCGAGGCCAAGAACGACCACACCTTTGTGCCGGTCCGGTTTGTCTCCGAGAATTTGGGCCTCTCTGTGTCCTATGAGCCCACCAACCAGATCGTGGTGGTGAGCGCCGCCCCCGTGGACCAGAACAACCTCACCAATCTGAGCAGCGTGAAGGCCCTGACGGAGAAGCTGGCCAGCATGTAGCCCGCTGTCCAGCCGGTCACCTACCAGGAGGGGAGCTACGCCCTGCCCTCCGGCACCGTCAGCGCCAAAATCATCACTGTAAACATGAGCGATCCCCGGGTCTCCGTGAAGAGCGCCATCGTGGGCAACAAGCTCAACGCCACCGCCGACTTCGGCAGCATTGTCTCTTACTCCGGCGGCGCTACGGCCACCATCAACGCCAACTTCTTTGAGTCCTACGAGGACATCAAGGACCCCATAGGCCCCGTCATGGTGAACGGGAACTTTGTCTACGGCAACAGCGGCTCCCTGACCTCCCTGGGCATCACGGCGGACGGCAAGATGTACTATGGCCGCCCCTCTGTGTTTTATCGGGTCATCACCACCGACGGCTGCACCGCCCAGCAGTGGTCCGGCTACAATCTGAACGTCTTTGAGCAGTATACCGACGGCTCCGTGCTCTACACCCCCGCCCGGGGCGAGAGCGTGCCCGTCGCCTGCGCCTGCGCAGCCCTCACCGTCCGCAATGGTGTCACCACCGACTACCGGGCCGTGGCGGCAGGGGAGACCCTGACCATCCCCGCCGACGGCTATGTGCTGTGGATGGGCTCCGCCTTCACCGCCACCCACTACTACCAGGTCCCTGAGCTGGGCCGCACCGTGGCCATGGAGCCCTATCTGCGGGTGGAGGACAAGGAGGGCTTCGTCCTGGACGGCGTCACCTCCCTCATCTCCGGCGCTCCCCGTCTGGTGAAGGACGGCGCCATCGAGACCTATCTGGACCCCGGCTTCACTGAGGCCCGCTTCACCACCAGCATCACTCCCCGCACCGCCGTGGGTACAACCGCCGACGGGAAGCTGCTGCTGGTCAGCGTTCCCTCCGCCTCCATCCAGCAGATGCGGGAGCTCATGCTCCAGCTGGGCTGCCAGGACGCCATCAACCTGGATGGCGGTGCCTCCACCGCCATGTACTACAACGGCCAGACTCTGGCCGCCCCCGACCGTCAGCTCACCACCACCCTCCAGGTCTTTGTGAGCCCCTGACCGCTTGACAAGGCGGCGCGTTTCTGCTATGTTGTACCCAGAAAAAATGATTTGAGGTGAAAGGATGCGCAAGTAACTTGCTGGATTTGGATACGGGATACGGGTGGTCACCGGACCACCTGTGGTCTCCTGTACCTGTCGGCAAGCGGCCTGCGCTCCCTTCACGTTGTGCGCCTTCCCATCCAGCGGGACAGAATGGGCGCGGAGCGTTGCCGCTCCGCGCCCATTTTTGTGTATTGGAGGCGTTTTTTTCATGGCTTTGATCGAGATCTCTCACCTTAGCTTCACCTATGAGGGCAGCTTTGAGCCGGTCTTTGAGGACCTCTCCCTCCAGCTGGACACCGAATGGCGGCTGGGACTCATCGGTCGCAACGGCAGGGGCAAGACCACCCTGCTGAGACTGCTCCTGGGGGAGGGGCGGTATACCGGCACCATTTCCGCCCCTGAGCCCTTTGACTACTTTCCCTTCGATGTACCCGACCCGGAGGCAGAGGGGCAGACAGTGGCGGAGACCCTCCGGCCAGAGCTGGAAGAGTGGCGGCTGATAAAGGAACTGCGGCTGCTGGGACTGGAGGAGGAGGTGCTGTACCGGCCCTTCTCCACCCTCTCCCACGGGGAGCGGACCCGGTTCCTTCTGGCCCTCCTCTTTCTCCGGGATTACCGCTTTCTCCTTATCGACGAGCCCACCGATCATCTGGACGCCGCCGGACGGGCCCTGGTGGGGGACTATTTGGCCCGAAAGAAGGGCTTTCTCCTGGTCTCCCACGACCGGGCCTTTCTGGACCGGTGCATCGACCATGTGCTGGCCTTCCAACCCACGGGCTTGGTGGTGCAGAAGGGCAATTTCTCCACCTGGTGGGAGGAGCAGACCAGCCGGGAGGCCTCGGAGCGGAGCGCCCAGGAGCGGCTGAAAAAGGACATCCGTCGGCTGGAGGAGGCCGCCCGCCGGACGGCGGACTGGTCCGACGCGGTGGAACGGACCAAATACGCCAGCCGAAATTCCGGCCTGAGGCCGGACCGGGGCTATGTGGGCCATAAGGCGGCCAAGCTCATGCGCCGGTCCAAGGCGGTGGAGGAGCGGCGGCAGGCCGCTGTGGCGGAAAAGTCGTCCCTCCTTCGGGACGCGGAGGAGGCGGAGACACTAAAGTTAAATACCTTGACGCCACCTCAGCAGAAGGTGCTGGAGGTCCGGGACCTCTTCATTGACTACGGGGCGGGACTAGTGTGTACCGGTCTCACCTTCACCGTGGAGCGGGGAGACCGGGTGGCCCTCCGCGGGGCCAACGGAGCGGGGAAGTCCAGCCTGCTCAAGCTGCTGCTGGGGCAGGACATCCCGCACACCGGCCAGGTCTGGCGCTCCGGCGGCCTGACGGTGTCCGTGCTGCCCCAGGACACCGCCTTTCTCCGGGGGAAGCTGAAGGACTTCATCCGGGAGAGTGGGGCGGAGGAGGCCCTTTTCAAGGCCATCCTGCGGAAGCTGGGCTTTCCCCGGAGCCAGTTTGACCAGCCACTGGCGGCGTACAGCGCCGGACAGAAAAAGAAGGTTCTCCTGGCCCGGAGTCTCTGTGAGACGGCTCACCTTTACATCTGGGATGAGCCGCTGAACTACGTGGACATCTACACTCGGATGCAGATGGAGGAGCTGCTACTGGCCCACCGGCCCACCATGGTCTTTGTGGAGCATGACCAGGCCTTCACCGACAAGGTGGCCACCAAAGTGATCGAGTTATAAGGAGGGAAAATGACATGGAACTGGAGGAGATGACGGCCTTTTTCACCAGCCGTCTGGATCTGTATGACGAACACATGCTCCAGGAGGTCCCCGGCTGCCGGGCGGGCTACGCCCGGATGGCGGCGCTGCTGCCGGAGGGGATGGCCCGTCTGCTGGACCTGGGCTGTGGCACCGGCCTGGAGCTGGAGCCCATCTTTGCCCGCTTCCCGGCGCTGAGGGTGACGGGGGTGGACCTGACGGCGGCCATGCTGGACCGTCTGCGGGCGAAGTTCCCCGACAGGGAGCTGACCCTCATCCGGGGCAGCTATGTGGGCATGGACTTCGGCCGGGCCTGCTATGACGCCGCGGTGTCCTTTGAGACCCTCCACCACCTGGAACCGGAGGAGAAGGGGGCGCTCTACCGCCGGGTGTGGGAGGCCCTGACGCCGGAGGGGGTCTATGTGGAGTGCGACTATATCGCGGCGACGGCAGAAGAGGAGGAGGCCCTGCGGGCGGAGCACCGCCGCCTGCGGATGGAGGCCGGGGCGGGTGAGGATACCCTCTACCACTTCGACATCCCCTGTACGCTGGAGCATCAAAAGGCGCTGCTGGAAGCGGCGGGCTTTGTCCAGGTGACGGCGGAGCCGTTGGAGGGGGACACCGTTCTGCTGACAGCCCGAAAGGTCACTCCGACAGGGGCGTAAGGAAGATGTGGTCCACCTGCAAAGTGGTGGGCTCCACCTCGTTGATGAGAGCCAGGATCTCATCACGGCTCCCTTGGACGCAGAAGTTCTGGCTCCTGAAGTCCTCCATTTCCCGGGCGGAGGCCAGAGCCTCCTCCACCACGCTGGTCCCATAATAGACGCGGAAGTTGGAGAAGATGCCCAGAGAGGTGAGCAGCTTGGGCTGAGTGAGGAGGAGTTCCAGGTTGTCGGCATAGTACTGGACCAGTTCCGGACCGTTCAGTTCCCGGGGATCGGTTTCCCCACCGAAGAGGTGGGGCGAGGCCAGATTGACGCCGCCCTGATATTCCACCTCCGGGTCATAGACCTGGGCCCATGCCACCTCTGCCGGCAGGGCCCGCAGCTCCTCCATGGTGCGGGGGGTATTGGTGCCCACAGACAGGCGGAGATAAGCGGAGGAGGGCAGCTTTTCCAGTTCGGCAAGTAGGTCGGTCCGGTCTATGAGGTCCGAGTCAAAACGACCCAGATATTTGGTCAGCTTCCCGGTGGGGTCAGAGGTCACCTCTGCCTCACCCAGGCGGATGGTCAGGTGGACGTCGGTGTAGCCGCCAACATAGGCTTTCAGATTTTTGGGCCCGACCACATAGAGGGCCGCGTCATAGGTGCCGAAGCTGGTATCGGTGATGTCGGTGCCGGTGACTCGGACATAGGGCTGCATGGTGCCGAAGTAGGCATTGAGGTATTGGGTAAAGCCTCCATCGTTCTCCTCCATGGGGATGGGGTTGAAGGCGGTGAGCTTGGCCAGTGGGTTGATAAGGCCAAAAACCAGAGCGGCGCAGATTACCACCACCAGCAGGGTTTTGAGACAGATGCTGCGGACCCGGCGGCGGATAAGCTTCTCCAGGGCCCTCAGCTCCTCCTCAGCGGACTGGGCGGGGGAGGAGGCCTCCGGCTCTCCCAGGGCTTCCAGGCGGCGGTCCAGATCGTCAGGCTGTGTCATGATGGTTCCTCCTCTCCAAGCTCTTCCCGGAGCCGGCGCTTGGCCCGGGACCGGAGCTGACGTACATTTTCACGGGTGATATGGTGGGTGTCGGCGATCTCGCCGTCGGTGAGGCCGAAATAGACGCTGTCCAACAGGATGGACCGCTGGAGCACCGGCAGCCGGGCGATGGCAGAGTAGAGCCGCCGCTTCTCCTCGTCGGCAATGAGCTGTTCCGGCAGGGTGGGGGAGGGGTCGGCCAGGTGCTCGGGCAGGTCATCCTCGCCCCGCCTGGCCCGGTCCCGCCGCTGGTTGAGGAACTCGTTGCGCAGCACCTTCACCAGCCAGTGGTCCAGGCTGCCGGTGGCCCGGTAGGAGAGAAGGGCCTTAAGGAAGGCGGACTGCACCAGGTCCTCGGCCTCCTCCTGGCTGCCGCACAGGGCGTAGGCGTAGAGCAGCAGGGGACGCCGCCGGGCCTCATAGACCCGGCGCAGCAGATCATGGTCGGCCACGGCATTCCCTCCTCTCTTGTCCTCTCTACTAAGAATAACACTTGTCAGCCCGTTTTGTGACAACAAAAATGGAGCATCGCGTTTGCGATGCTCCATTTTTTCGCATTGATGGTTTACAGGGCAGCGGAGACCTTCTCCAGGCCCAGCTTCAGCCGGCGGAGGGTCTCATCCTTACCAAGGATGTGGCAGATCTCCACGGCGCCGCCGGGGGTCACGGCCTTGCCGGCGGCGGCGATGCGCACCGGCCACATGAGGGTGGCGTTTTTCACGCCCAGGGACTCGGCCAGGGACACCAGGGTGTCGTGAATGGCGTCGTTGGTCCAGGCGGAGATGGCCTCCAGGGCGGGGATGGCGGCCTCCAGCATGTTCTTGGAGACCTCGGAGTTGGTCTTGGACTTCTTGTTGGTGAAGAGGTCGGCGCCGTACTCGGGCAGAACGTCGAAGAAGTCCAGCTTCTCCGGGATGTCGGTGAGGCGCTCGCACCGGGCCTGGAGGAGGCCGGCGACCTCCTGGGAGGAGTATGCCTCGTTCTTCACGGCCTGACGGATATAGGGCTCCGCCACGGCGTGGAAGGCCTCGGGGGAGAGCTCACGGAGATAGTGGGCGTTAAAGTAGGTGAGCTTTTCGATGTCAAAGATGGCGGGGGACTTGGAGATGCCCTCAATATCGAAGATATGGGAGAGCTCTTCGATGGTGAAGAACTCACGCTCCACGTTCTCGCCACGGGGAGACCAGCCCAGGAGGGTCACATAGTTGACCACGGCCTCGGAGAGGTAACCCATAGCCAGCAGATCCTCATAGGAGGGGTCGCCTTTCCGCTTGGACATCTTGTTGTGCTGGTCCCGCATGACGGGGGAGCAGTGGATATAGGTGGGGACCTCCCAGCTGAAGCCCTCATAGAGCAGGTTGTACTTGGGGGCGGAGGAGAGATACTCGCTGCCCCGGACCACGTGGGTGATGCCCATCAGATGGTCATCGATGACGTTGGCGAAGTTGTAGGTGGGCAGGCCGTCCCGCTTGATGAGGACCTGGTCGTCCAGGGTGTTGTTTTCCACGGTGATGTCGCCGAAGACGGCGTCATGGAAGGTGGTTTGCCCCTCCTTGGGGATTCTCTGCCGGATGACATAGGGGACGCCGGCTTCCACCTTGGCCTTGGCCTCCTCGGGAGAGAGGGTACGGCAGGGATCGTCGGGCCGGTCGAAGTCGCCGCTGTCCTCCTCGGACTCGGTCTTTTCGCAGAAGCAGTAATAGGCATGGTCCAACTCCACCAGGCGCTGGGCATACTTGCCATAAAGGTCCCGGCGCTCGGTCTGGATGTAGGGACCCACAGGGCCGCCCACGTCGGGACCCTCGTCCCAGGTAAGACCGCACTTGCGCAGGGTGTTGTAGATGATCTCGGTGGCGCCCTCTACCAGACGGCCCTGGTCGGTGTCCTCAATACGCAGGATGAACTTCCCACCGGCGTGGCGGGCGATGAGCCAGGTGTAAAGGGCGGTGCGCAGATTGCCTACGTGCATGTAGCCGGTGGGAGAGGGGGCGAAGCGGGTGCGGACCTCTCCGTGAGGGATGCGGGCTTCCATGTCGTCGAACCACTGTTTGTCCAAAGTGAATTCCTCCAAAAAGTTCATGTGACACCATTTTAACACAAGGAAAGGTCTTGTCAAGCATGTGGAGACCTTTCCCCTTGACAGGACGGGGAAGGAGTGGTAGAATACATCAAAAGTTTTTGATGTGAAGGAGGCGGCGACATGTACGAGGAGGCCGTAAAGGTATTCAAGGCCCTGGCGGACCCCAAGCGGCTGGCCATTTTGGAGCAGCTGCGATCGGGGGAGAAGTGCGCCTGCGTCCTTCTGGAGCCACTGGACCTCTCCCAGTCGGGCCTCTCCTACCACATGAAGGTACTGTGTGACTCCGGTATCGTGGCCAGCCGGCAGGAGGGGAAGTGGACGCACTACTGGATCGACCCGGCGGGTAGGGCCAGGGCCGCCGCCCTGGTGGGGGAGCTCACCGCCCCGGTCACAGAGACGTCCTGCTGCCGCTGCCAGGACTGAGGAAAGGCGCCGCCGGTCCGGCGGCTCTTTTTTAGGCCAATACATCAAAAATTTTTGATCTATTTTCACAGGGAAAGGGGAACTGTTATGTCCATTGGTACGTTCCTGCAGGACCAGGTCCTGGGGATGGCGTGGCTCAAGGAGCTCATCGGGCGAGGGCTTTCGGCCCTCGGCGTGGATCTGGAGAGCCGGCTGGGAGGGAGCATTCACTTTTTTCTCTATGACATGGTGAAGATCATGGTGCTCCTCACTGTCCTCATCCTGATCGTCTCTTACATCCAGAGCTATTTTCCGCCGGAGCGCTCCAAGCGCATTCTGGGGCGCTTCCACGGACTGGGCGCCAATATCGTGGCTGCTCTGCTGGGGACGGTGACGCCCTTTTGCTCTTGCTCCCCCATTCCGCTCTTCATCGGCTTTACCCGAGCGGGCCTTCCCTTGGGGGTCACCTTTTCCTTTCTAATCTCGTCTCCTATGGTTGACCTGGGTTCCATCATGTTGCTGACGGGGGTCTTTGGATGGCGGGTGGCCGCCGCCTATGTGGCCCTGGGTCTGGTGGTGGCTGTGGCGGGCGGTACGCTCATCCAGGCCCTCCGGCTGGAGGATCAGGTGGAGCCCTATGTCCGGAGTCCCGGCGGGGGAGAGGCGCCCCAGGAGAAGCTGACCTGGCGGGACCGGCTCTCCTACGCCTGGGATCAGGCCCTGTCCACCGGGAAGAAGGTGGCACCCTATGTGCTGGTGGGTTGGGCATCGGGGCCATCATCCACAACTGGATTCCCCAGGAACTGGTGGTGAAGGTCCTGGGTGGGGATGGCCCCTTTGGCGTGATCCTGGCCACCGCTGCCGGCATCCCCATGTACGCCGACATTTTCGGCACTATCCCCATTGCGGAGGCCCTGCTGGCTAAGGGTGCCCGGCTGGGCGTGGTCCTCTCCTTCATGATGGGTGTGACCACCCTTTCCCTGCCGTCGCTGATCCTGCTGCGGAAGGCGGTCAAGCCCCGCCTGCTGGGCATTTTTGTGGGCGTGTGCACGGTGGGCATCCTGATCGTGGGGTATCTCTTCAACGGTATCCAGGGCATGCTGCTCTGAATCTGAAATATTGATAAAGGAGAAGATGATGATGGCACTGTTTGGATTTGGAAAGAAGAAGGAGAACGCCGCACCCTGTTCCTGCGGCTGTACCTGCGAATAATCGGGCGGCGCGGTCATGCCGGAGGAGGGTATTTTGGTCCTTGGCTCCGGGTGCAGCTTCTGCCACCGGCTCTATGAGAATGTGAAGGCGGCGGCGGAGAAGCTGGGCTGCGCCGGACAGGTGGAGTATGTCACGGACATGGCGCGGGTGGCATCCTACAACGTCATGCGCATGCCCGCTCTGGTGGTCCGCGGCGCTGTGGTCTCTTCGGGAAAGGTTCTCAAGGCCGAGGAGGCGGAGGAACTCCTCCGCCGGTCTACGGAGGGGCGCGGCTACTGTCCCTTTACGGTGTCCAGATATCAGCGGCGCACGACCCGCAATACGACACGATGAAAGCCTATTTCTATTGCCGGGTCGCTCACGACGATAGCTTTTCTTTGGAACAGCAGGCCGCCAAGCTCCGCCGTTATGCGGAACAGACCGGGTACACCATCGTTGGTGTTGCCGCCGAGTATGGCTCGGGATTGACCCTTGACCGTCCGGCTCTGCAAGAGCTGACGGTGGCCGTTCTTGCCGGAAAGGTGGATGTGGTGCTGGTAAACAGCCTTGACCGCTTGGGGCGAGATTGGGGCATGACAAAGCAATACATCGACCTGCTGACCGAGCACAAGGTCAAGCTGCTGTGCGTGCGGGAACGGATGATGATCGACAGCTCCAGCTTTTCACCATTCTTCACATAAAAAAGCAGAGTGTCCATTACAGGATACTCAGATCCTATAAGGACACTCTGCATGTCGGGTGTTGACAGAAAAGATGCAGGAGCAAAGTCTTGTGTCGCAAGGGTTTGCGGGCTTTTGAGGCTCGATTTTCCGTTTTGCAATTCGAACCCCCAGCATCTTGTGATGACGGATGAATGATCTGTAAATGTGCGCGTGAATCTATAAATTAAGTATACGTGAAAATACATAAAACGTCAATTCCAATAGACCAATTTTACGAGCCTTTTATTTGAAGATCCTTTGCGCTATCAATCGTCATGTTTGTTTCCTCCTGTTTTTTGTCTTGGGCGTAGCCTGCGTCAACACAATGGCATAACGTAGTCGGGAAAGCTATTCGTGAACCCGGACAAAGATTTATGCCTGAGCTTGTGAAAAACTTACTTAAATAGAAAGTGGAGACACATTAGCCAATCGCCAGTGCGCCTCCACTCATCATTTCAGTCGGATAATCTGATTATAGAGCATTACGAACTCCTTCTCTACCACCATGTTTTCGTGGTAGTGTCCGAAAAACCAGTATTGGAATCGGCATCGCTCTCGAACCTCATCGAGAAAGTCTGTCAGGGCATCCCGTTGGAACAACCCGCCGCTGAATGTGTCCTGAATGCTACTGGGGCAGCAGTGGGTGATGATGTAGTCCACGTCCCAACCTGTTTTGTCCAGTGCTTCTCTTGCGGTCCGGTATTCGTCCTCGCCGGGCAGTTCCTCTTTCCACCAGGAGCGGTGATTGACTCGGTAGAGAGCGCCTGCGGCGTTGAGCTGCCGCAGCTTTCGCTCATAGTCCGGATTATCCGGTTCCAGAATGCCGTCCCGGATATCGTGGCTGCTGGCGCCGCCCATGGTAAATATCCGCTTTCCGCAGATGTTATAAAGCTGGCCCCGCATCAGATGCAAGACACTGGGGCGTATGGCCTGTACCAAGCCGCCGTGCCATTGGCTGATTGGATAGTTGTGGAGCAGATCATAGTTTTCATGGTTTCCGCTGACGAACAGCGTGGTAAAGGACCTGGTCTCCAGCCAGTCCAGCCACTGCTGCTCCGCATCGCCGCCATCCCAGACACCGCCGAAGTCTCCACAGATGATGAGGTAATCCTCTTTGGTCAGGTCACGTTGCTCATGGAATGCTGCAGGCAGGAGCCTGCTGAAATCACCGTGCGTATCACCGGTTATAAAAATGGCCATTTCTTTTCTCCCTTTTCTACTCATTCTACTTCCTGTTCCAGCACCACATCCGAGTCTCGGAAGTGGATGTGGATGGTTTCCGCATCCTCCACCGTGATCTTTTGGATGACCTGCCGGACGAGCTCATTGTCAAATTCCGTGTAGCCCGCGGCGCATTCCATGATACTGTCCCACATCTGCTGGCGTCTGGCAGCCTGTTCCTCCAGATTGACCTCTGCCTGCTGCGCGTCTGCGATCTGCGCCTTAAGGGATTCCTTCTCATCCGTCAGCGCTTTCATTCTGACATTCAGCTCGGTATCGGCCATGTTGACGAGCAGCCGATCCAGCACATCGCTTTGCTCCCGGCTCACCGCATCCATACGCTTCTTCAGCTGCAGCAGCCGTGCACCGGCCTGAGATAACGCCTGCCTTGCTTCCTCCGCCATGGCCAGCACATCGGGGCAGACCTCCTGCCGGATGGCGGCGTACTCGTTCATGGCCGCGAGGATGGCGCTGTGCAGCTTGCCTTCATCCAGTGTCGGAGAGTGCTGGCAGTATTTTGTACCGAACTCCAGCCGGGAGACACAGCGCCACACGATGCGCTTTTTCCCATTTCTGGCCCATGTGACCCGCTTGTAGGGGGAGCCGCACTCGCCGCACACCAACAATTCTGTCAGTGCGTATTTACCGGAGTATTTCCCAAGTTCCGTTTTTCCGCTCTTTTGCAGCACCTTCCGTTTGCTGGACCGGCGCGTCATCTCCTGCTGCACCCGATTGAACAGATCCCTTGAGACAATGGCCGGATGGCTGTTCTCCACATAGTACATCGTGCGTTCACCACGGTTCTTTTTGACCTTTTTGTTGATGCAGTCCGTCACATAGGTTTTCTGCAGCAGGGCGTCCCCAATGTACTTTTCATTGGTCAGGATATTGTGGATGATGGAGGGAGACCAGCGCTCTACACCCTGTGCGGTGGGAACACCGTCCTCGTCCAGCTCCCGCTTGATCTGTCCCAGGGTGCAGCCGTCCAGATACCTGTGGTAAATGCGGCGAATGATCTCCGCTTCCTCCGGTACGATCTCCGGCTGTCCGTCCGCCCCCTTCCGGTATCCCAGCATCTTTTTGTACTGGAAGGTGACCTTTCCCGCCTCCGCGCTCTTCTGCTTTCCCCACGCGACATTCTTGCTGAGAGACTCGGATTCCGCCTGGGCGAAGCCGCTGAACAGGGTGATGAGAAATTCGCTGGATTCCGTGAGGGTGTTGATGTTTTCCTTCTCGAAGTACACCCCAATGCCGTTTGCTTTCAGGAGCCGCACCGTATCCAGGCAATCCACCGTGTTTCTGGCAAAGCGGGAGAGGGACTTGGTGATGATGAGGTCGATGTGTCCCCGCTTGCAGGCAGTGATCATCTTGTTGAACTGCGTCCGTTTTTTCAGGCTGGTGCCGGAGATGCCCTCATCGGCATAGATCCCTGCCATCTCCCAATCCGGGCTGTCCTGGATCTTCTGGGTGTAGTAGGTCTTTTGCGCCTCATAGCTGTTGAGCTGCTCTTCACTGTCCGTCGAGACGCGGCAGTAGGCCGCTACGCGCATTTTCCCGTCATGGTCTCTGTGCAGTTCTTCCGGTTTTCTGGTTGCGGGGATCACCCGCACCCGCCGCTCTAAGGTGGCTGCTGTCGCTTCCATGGATCATTCGTCCTTTCCTGTCGCTTTTTTATCCGTAAATATAAGAGTTACTTCGGTATCCTGTGAGATGGTGATATGGGAAACCGCTCGTTGGAAGCGTCTCCAATCCGCCTCTGTCAGACTATCTGACGGCTCAGATTCGGCAGACGGCTCTGGACAGCAGGCATACCGCGCTGCCGCACCCTGCAGGATCAGCACCATCACCGCTTCCGGCGAGGCCGGCTGCTCCAGCCCCCGGTTGATGGCATTGTCCAGCCGCATGACCTCCGCAGAGGGCGTGTAGGCGGTGCAGCTGGGCTGTTCATGGTTCCGGAACTGACGGACGATCCCGTTTACCGTTGCATCCATGTCCATGACCGCGGTATTCCCGCAGCCTTCGCATCTCAGATACAGCTTGCCGCTGTTCTGCCAGCCGCCGCCCAGCCGGGTCATCTTCCCGCCGCAGGTGCAGCGGAAGTATGGAGTCAACCGCGCAATGGCAGGCTTCTCTCCGTGGGACTGCTTCCTGGCATTCTTTTCCGCCGTCTTTTCCTGCGCCGCTTGGAAAATATCCGCTTCCACCAGTATGGGGTATCCCTCCTTACCGGTGTAACGGGGATTTTCCAAAAGGCGCTTTACCTTATGCTTGTTCCAGAGCGGCACTTCCCGGCAATACGGAATACCCTGCCGGTTCAAGGCGTCCGAGATGGCCTGATAGGAAGCCCCGGCGTTATAGAGCGTAAAGACCATACTGACGGTCCGCTGCTCCTCCGGCACGATCTCTAACGCGCCGTTTTGGATCTGATACCCGTATAACACCTTGCGGTTGATCATCTTGCCGCCACCTCCCATTGTTCTGTCAGTTCCAAGCCTCCGTAAAGCCGGAAGCGGATACGGTTTTGAGACTCTGCAATGATCTTCTCCACCAGATGTTCGAACAGCTCTTCATCGAAGCCGTCCAGCCGTTCCGGTCCGTTGAGAAGCGTCTGCTCCACCTTGCGGAGCGCGTCCATCGTTTCGTCTATCGCTTCGTTCTCTGTCAGCCTGCGCCGTTCTCCGCGAAGCTGCGCCAGTCTGGCGCTGATGGCATTCATGCGGGCGGCGCAGATATCCGCGTCCAGCAAGCCATTGGCCCGCAGAGTGCTGATCTTATGGCTTTCTTCTGTTGCTTCCGCGATGGCCCGGTTGATGGTCAGCAACTGCGGATGATTCTGCCGCAGGATCGTGTCCAGCGTGTTCAGCTGCCGGAGGGCCGGGGCCAGAATGATGTCCGCGCTGCTTTTGAGCCTGTGGTACATCCGCAGGAAGGCGGCATGGATCTCCGCTTCCGGGATGCGTCCTACAGGGCAGTCCGCTGCGTGGCGGTCGTGGGTTCGACAGACCCAGGACACATATCCGCTCTGGCTGCTTCGGCGCTGAAACACCGTCCCGCAGTTCCCGCAAACGATTTTTAAGGCAAGAGGGCTTTTTTCTCTGCGCTTTTTCTCTTTCTGCGCTTTCTTTTGCAGCAGTGCCTGCACCCGCTCAAAGGTGTCCCGGTCTATGATAGCTGGATGGGAGTTCTCCGTGTAGTATTGCAGGCGTTCCCCGTGATTTCGTTTCTGCACGAAGGGAAAGCCGCAGCTGTAGGATTTCTGGCTCAGAGCGTCTCCGATGTACTTTTCATTGGTCAGCAGGTATCGAATCCCCGTTTCTCTCCAGCATTCCGCGCCAGACTGGGAGGGGATGCCTTTCGCCGTCAGCTGCTCCGCAATCCATCCGGAGCTGCGCCCCTTGAGGTATGCGTCGAAGATCCAGCGCACCGTGGCGGCTTCCTCCGGGACGATCTCAAGGTCTTTCTTATTTACGATTCGGTATCCGTAAGGGGCGGTGCAGGTGATAAATTCCCCACGCTCCATCCGCCGCTGATAGCTCATCTTCTGATTGGCGGAGATGGAGATGGATTCTTGCTGGGCAAGAGAACCGGAAACGCTCACCATCAGTTCGGTGGTGAGCGTTTTCGTGTCGATATTTTCTTTTTCAAACCGGACGCTGACGCCCATGGCGGATAACTCCCGCAGGGCGGACAGGCAGTCTCTGGTATTCCGGGCGAAGCGGGATACGGACTTCACCAGAATACGGTCAATCTTGCCCTTCCGGCAGTCCCGCATCATGCGGTTGAAGTCATCCCGCTGATCCATCCGGGTGCCGGTCAGCCCTTCGTCGGCATACACATCCACCAGCTCCCAGCCGTCATGCCGGGCGATCTCTTCCGTATAACTGCGGATCTGGGCGGCGTAGGAATGCAGCTGATCTCTGGAGTCCGAGCTGACCCTGCAGTAGGCCGCCACCCGCAGATGTTCCGCTTCCCGCGTCTGCGGCGCGATGATTTTTACCTGTGCCATGTTTTTCACTTCCCTGTATCTTTTTTGCCAACACACAAGCTACCACACGATCCGCAGAATATCCAGCACTATTCCCAAACAGTCTGCGGGGAATATTTCTCTCTGGCCAGTCTCTTGGCGTAAGACAGTTCTTCCGCGCTCAGCAGGCCGATTTCCGCCAGATGCTCCAGCATCCGGACTGCCAGCCGATACTGCAATTCTTTCTTTGCGTCGATCATCTTCCCACCTCAAAATAGCTCTCCGGCTTTTTCTCCCGCAGAAACCTTGTCACTTCCCGCAGGCTGCCGGTCCTCCGCATTTCCGGCAATGCCTCACTCACAGCCTGGGCGTATCTGCGCCCACGGCAGGCCCGTTCATCCAGAATGGCGATGACGCAGGTATCGCTCTCCGTGCGGATGGCCCGTCCAAAGCCTTGGCGCAGCTTGATCTGCATCTCTGGTACAGCTACCTCACGGATGAATGCGTGAAGGGAAGGATACTTTTCCAATTCCCGCTCCTTCCGGGCGTCCGGATAGGCGAAAGGCAGGCGTGGGATGATCAGCAGAGATACACAGTCGCCGGGGAAATCAAAGCCCTCCCATGCCGCGCCGGTGGCCAGCAACACCGCTCCCGGCGTGTGCCGGAACTGTTCGATGATGTGGGGCGCGTTGCGGCCCAGCGTCAGCAGTGGGAATGGGAGCGATTCCTCCCACAGCCGCTCCTTCACAGCCGACATGGCTGCGTAGGATGTAAAGAGCACCAGCGCGTGACCGGTGGCTGCTTTGATGAGTCCGACGAGCTCGGCAGTCAGCTCATTAAAGTACACATCCGTATCCTCCACTCTCTGGCGGGGCGGGATTTGCGGAAGGTAGAGCAGGCAGTTGTTCCGGTAGTCAAAGGGGGATGGAGAAACGGATTCCATGACACGGTGTCCCTTCTCCAATCCTGCCTGCGTTTTGAAACGGCGGAAATCACTGCCCACCGCCATGGTGCCGGAGGTCAGAACAAACGCCTGATCCGGCTGCCACAGGATCTTTTTCATCCGCTGCGTGATGTCATCAGCCGCGGCGCACAGCATGGTGCCGCCTGTGCTGACATCTTCGGCAGTGTAAAAAATCATATCTGTCTGGGAACTGGTGAACAGCTTGACCGCGTCCAGCACCGTATTCAGCTGGCGGCTTCCCAGCGGGGAGAGCAGGCTGCCGATCTGCCGCTGGATGATGGGCAGTGTGCAGGATGGCGCGGTCAGCAATCGCAAACAGGCT
This sequence comes from Intestinimonas timonensis, assembly GCF_900626145.1. Lineage (GTDB taxonomy): Bacteria > Bacillota > Clostridia > Oscillospirales > Oscillospiraceae > Intestinimonas > Intestinimonas aquisgranensis. The sequence goes on from NZ_LR130817.1 coordinate 829,196, forward strand.
TCCACCGGCTCCGCTTCCTCTCTGGGCTGTGCCAGCTTGCGCAGCAAAGGACCTGTGCTGTCCTCCAGCATTTCTGCCGCCAGTAAGTACCGTTCCTCTTTTAGCTGAAGGATAAGGTTTCGTATCTCTTCGGCTGCCAACGTCACACCCAGCATCTGCTGTGCGGTTTCCGGGAGCTTATGGGCTTCATCCACGATGATGATGCTGTGCTCCGGGAAGATGGGGCGTTTTCCCTCGCTGCGGTGGATGGCGTCTGCCACCAGCAGGTTATGATTGCAGATTTGAAACAAAAATTGATTTTTGTCGCAGGTCTTGAGGAACCGCTGATAGCGGCAGTCCCTCTGCTTGCAGTCGCAGACCTGCGGTACGCAGACACGCTCCCGGTCATAGCCGCTGAGATGAGAAACTCTGTCCATGTCCAGCGTTTCCCTAAGAGTCCGGAGCGCCGTCAGCGCTTCCGGATTTTTCTTTGCAGGATATACCTGACGCAGCCGCCTGTCCAGCCGCTCGTCGCAGACATAATGGCTTTTGCCTTTGCGGATGACCGCTTTCAGTGGCTTGGTAAGAATCCCGTCCGCCATTAGGACGCAGGACAGCAGCGGCAGATACTCCGTCAGCACCGCGTTTTGCAGCGCGATACTGGAAGTGGAAATGATGATGGGGCGGGCGATCTGCCCTGTCGGGAAAGCAGACGCTGCCGTGGCAGCCGCCAGATAGGCGTAGGTCTTGCCGATGCCCGTCCCGGCATCGCACAGGGCGATCCTCCCGTCCTGCATGGCGTCCAGCATCCGGTGGCTCAATTGGATCTGCTCCGGGCGCTGCGCCATACCGTGGGCGGGAAGAAGGTCCTGAAAAATATGGTCGATCAGTTTATGGGCTTTCAGCCTGTTGTCATTGTTATTCATCCGATAATTTCCTCTTTTCCTGTCATGCTTTGTTTTCGTTTCCACCGTATTTGCAGCGCGCGCCCCGGTGGGAAAAGGGAACAATACGGACAAGGTCCGGCAAGACCTTCACGGGCGTATTTCCGGGATCTCTACTGCTTTCAATCCCGGAGCAGCCCAGCCTCTTCATGCTGGCCAGTGCATTGTGTCTCATTATCTGCCCGGACAGCGTCTCTGCGGGCGGCGCTGCCAACGCCGCCCCCGCGCAGGTAAAATCGCTCGCCGCGGGAAGCTGCAAGGCTTCCCGCGGGTCGTGGCGCACACTGCGCGGATCGCTCTTCTGTCCGGGTGGTTATCCGTATTGCTGGTATGCAATTTTCAAGGAACAGCGAGGGGCATTCGGAGCCCCTCACTGTCCTCCCGAAAATTGCGTTCGGTGAATACCCTTATTTCGAGGAATTTTCAAAAAACTTTTTGAGATCCCGCAGGATGCGGTCTCTCCGCTTGATGACCGCCCGCTGGCTGACGCCCATTCTTTGGGCGTATTCCCGTGTAGACGCGCCGTCGAAGAACAGGGCGTTGATGAGTTCCCGGTCGATATCCTTTAGTGACAGCAGCGCCAGCAAAAGGATCTGCTTCTGTTCTGCCAGATTCCGAAGTTCCTCACGCTCCAGTGCCTCCGTTTCGGCGCTGGGGGCCGTTTCTGCTCCGACATAGTCCGGCAAAAGCGCATCTTCCTCCATCTGCTCCAGAGAGAGCAGTTTTCCGGAGGACTGTTCCTCCATGATGTAGCGCTCCCTGCGGTCTGCCTGCGCATAGGCGAGGTAGACATCCTCCGGCACCTCTACGTCCATACCGTCTACAGTGATGATATTGGCGATGACTTCGCCACCTTCGTTTCGAACGCGCCGATAGTTGCGTTCTTCCTGCCATTTTTTCATGATTCATGACTCCAATCTCAGATTTTTTTGAAATGTCTGAGATGGGGTCACGGATATTTAGCGATATAGGGCTGCCAGCGTCTGCGCATTGTGTGCCTTTCCGCTTTTCAGCCAAAGAAAGGCGCAAAAAAAGAGCCTTACACATAGCTGAAAAGCTACTTGTAAGGCTCCTAACTCAATGTTCCCATATTCGATGATGGGTGGCTGGTGCGCTTGACGAAGTCATATCAATTGGATTTTTAATTTATGCCTGAACATATCCCATAAAGGGGATGGGCGTGTGGATCAGGGGGTGAGCATCCGGTGTCAGTACCGTGATGCCGATTTGTTCGCCGCACTTGGGGCATTTGGCGATCAGGTCAGGGTGTTCCGCTCTGTGCAGAGCAAACAGCCTGTACTGAGACTGCTCCGCACCACTGGGGATATCCGCGATACGGCCCTTGCCGCACAGCGGACAGCGCAGGGAATTGGTTTTTGACATAGCGCCTCTCTTTCTCTGTTCTCTTTTTTGAGAACAACACATGAAAATTTTTTACAGCAGGTTATGGTTCTCCAACCGAATGCGCATGGCCTGTTTGGATACCTGAAAGATACCTGCCATATCCGTCACCAGCTGTTGGTTCGTCCGTCCGGAGCGCAGCTGATAGAAACAGCGCTTGACCTGCGGCAGCGGCAGCAGAAGGATAGAGCCCAGCAGGTTCGCCTGCACTTCCAATGTGTTGTCGCTCTCATCGCCGGAACGGAGCGCCGCGTTTTCGCCGGTCCCGCTGAACTGTTTCTTATGGAGCAGCCAGTGCCCCAGCTCATGGGCGCAGGTAAAGCGCAGCCGCCCGGTAGATGCTTCCTCTTCGCAGAGAGAGCAGTCGATGAGGATGGTGCCGCCCTTGACGGGAAGAAGGTCATAGCGGTGGTTTTCCCGGTCATAGATCGCTGTGAGACCGTCGTCAAAGATTGTCTCGCCCAAAACCCGCCCATTATTCCGCAGATATTGATACTCCAGCACCAGCCCCTGTGCCTCGATGATGTCCTCAATGGGAATGGCTGCGGGGGAACCGTAATAAAGTCTGGGGTCATAGGCGGTGATCACATCGCGGGCGATCCGCTCCAGCGCCTGTTCGCGGTAATATGCTTTTTTCATGCGTCTATTTCACCGCCCTCTTTGGATTTCTTTGCGCGCTGGGTAATCCGGTCGATAAATTCCTGCCACTCCTGGTCTGTGGCGTCTGCCTCCTTTGCCGTGCGGAGCGCGGCCCGGACGATCTCCCGATTCATGATGTAGTCCGGCAGGTCTGCGGATACCCGGTTATTCTGGGACTTGGCGGCAAGATCCAGCATCTGCTCGGTTTCCACCTTGCTCAGATGCAGTTCCTGCTCCAACCGTTCCAAATATGCGCGCGTCGGCGCCGGTCTGCGGTCGTTCTCAATGTTGCTCAGATAGACTGGCGACAAGTCCAGCTTTGCCGCCAGTGTGCGCAGGGACAATCCGATAGATTGCCGTTTCTCTCGAACGAAGCTGCCGAATGTCTGTTCCAAGTAACTCACCTCCTATCCGTGTTCTCTTCTCTGGAAACACTGTAGCCTCAGTATAGCAAACATTCGTTCGATTGGCAAGACGTGAAAAAGGTGGTGTTCCCCGCAGGGAACACCACCCAGAAATTATCTCAGCCACGCTGCCATATCCCGCATTTCCTCCAGCACTGCTGCTGGGCTGACGATGCGAATCTTACCGCTAAAGGTAAAGACCCAACTGAAGAACGGAGGACTTGGCGCGACCTCGACTGTGGCACGGAAATGCTGTTCATCTACAGTTTCCGTCCGCACATTTTCACCGAAGCGGTCGATGACGCTGCGCATGACCTCATTATCGCACAGCAGCTCTACGGTACAGAGGTTGTCCGGGTACATCCCAAACACCTTGCGGACATACTCCGCCGGATCAAAGTCCGGTGTCTGGACTGCCGTATGTTCCAGCGGTTCGACTGCCGTCATGCGATCCACCCGAAATTGTGCAATCTTTCCGTGCTTTTCCGACCAGCCTACGGCATAATAGCAATCTCGGCTCCAGATAAGGGCATACGGGCTGAACTGATAGCGGTAACCGTTATGCTTGAGTATCTTTTCTTTCTGCGGGGTGTATTCGTAATACTGAAAGGTGATCTGCCGTTTTTCCTGAATGGCGTTATGGATCTCATCCACGCTGTAATAGATGCACTCATTCTCCGGTTTGGCGGTACCTTCCATATAAATATGCCGATCCAACTGGCGGGCATGAGATTCACTGGTGAGCTTACCCAACTTTTCAATAAGCCGCTCGCTCTTTTTGGCCGTAATAAAGCGGGAGGATTCCACCGCGTCCACCAGCAGCTTCAGCTCCGGCAGTTCAAACAGCCTCTCCCCCACGAAATATCGATTCTGGGTGCTTTTGACGCATACGATGTCCATACCGCTGCTTTGCAAGACTTCAATAGCGGAATATACGCTCTTGCGCCCCGCCTGAATGCCACACTCCTGCCAGAAGGCAAGAATATCCGCCACAGAGGCCGGATGCTGGTCATCCGTATGCTCATACAGATACCGCTGTAATAGCAGCAGGCCGTATTGGGATTCATTTTTCATGTAGCAGCACTCCATTCAAATGAGAAAAGGCGCGGCGGCAATGTGTAACCGTCAAACGCAGCAGCGGATGAAAGATTTTCCGCGAAAAAGAGAGAATACCCCTTATAGAGCGTAGAGTTCACGCACTATGCGTGTACTCTACGCGAAAAATGGAGGAGCGCTGGCGGTAGAGGCTGAGAAAGAGGCTTCATTTGATTTCCTGTTCCAGCATATCGAATTCAGGTGTGGAGAAGAACTCACCGAGGGTGATCTCAAGACCATCACAAAGCTTCTTAATCGTCACGACGCCCGGATTTTTGCTTTCATCATTAAGGATACTCTTGATGGTTGCCTGAGGAACAGCAGATAGATTTGCTAACCCGTTCGGCGTAATTTTTCGTTCTGCGCAAAGTTGGCGGATGCGAAGTGCAACAGTTTCCCGAGTATCTATAGTGTAAACCTCCATGACGATTTATCACTATGGTAAATTATTTGAGAAAAGGTTATTAGTGATACTTCACTAATTGAAAAATATGTGCTAATATAGTGATATAACACTATATTGCCCATGTGGCCGGCACCTGGCTTACAATTTATCCACCGATAAATTGGGAGGTCAGCACATGGAATACGGTTATGCAAGAGTTTCTACCAAGGAGCAGAATGAACTGCGTCAGCTCATCGCCCTGCGGGAATTCGGGTTAACGGACCGGGCGATTTTTGTGGACAAGCAGTCCGGCAAGGATTTTGACCGCCGCAGCTACCAGCGGCTGCTGCGCAAACTGAAAGACGGCGACACGCTTGTGATCAAGAGCATCGACCGTCTCGGCAGAAACTATGAGGAAATTTTGGAGCAATGGCGCATCATCACAAAGGAAAAGGGTGCGGCAATCGTTGTGCTGGATATGCCGCTGCTTGACACGCGGCGGAATCGAGATCTCACCGGAACGCTGATCGCGGACATCGTGCTGCAGCTGCTATCCTATGTGGCGCAGACAGAGCGCGAGTTCATTCATCAGCGGCAGGCGGAAGGGATCGCCGCAGCGAAGGCACGAGGTGTGAAGTTCGGCAGACCCCGCAAGGCGCTGCCGGAAGGATTCGGCGAAGTCAAAGTGCGTTGGGAGCGCGGCGAGCTGTCCGCACGGGCGGCAGGGAAACTGCTGGGCGTCACCCACCGGAGCTTTTTACTCTGGGCACAGGATGACGGGTGTAAAGAAACCGTTAAGAAAACGCAGAAAGTAAAAAGGGCTGGATAAAAAAGTACGCTTTTTTAGTCGGCTTTAAGCTGTTATCCTATTGATATTCTATTAGAGGAGTGCTATGGTTAAGGTGTAGATTTTATGTATATCGCTGTGGTCGGCAACCTGTACATTTTTATCCACTATGCCAGATACACAATCCGCGATAAAAGACCCTTCCGCCTGTATTGCAGGCGGACAAGTATTCTGCGGGAGGTGAGCAGCGATCCATCCGTCTCTGTACGATTTCTGCGCCGGGCATGAACAAGCTCACCTGCTGACACAATGGGACGATGAACGCAATGCGCCGCTCACGCCGAAGGATGTGACCTACGGAAGCCACCAAAAGGTATGGTGGCGATGCCCCCAAGGCCATTCCTATCGTTCCGAAGTCAGAATCCGCGCGCGGGGAACGGGATGTCCCGTCTGCGCGGGCCGCGCTGTTCTGCCGGAGGAAAACTCTCTGGCGGCAAAATTTCCTGATCTGCTTTCGGAGTGGGACACGGAAAAGAATTCTCCGCTGCTGCCGACGCAGGTCATGCCGGGAGCACACCAGAAGGTCTGGTGGAGGTGTCCGAAAGGACATAGCTGGCAGGCGAGCGTTGCCAGCCGCGTCACATCAAACGCAGGCTGTCCGTTCTGCGCGGGACAAAAGGTCCTGTCCGGATTCAATGATCTCGCTTCGCTGCATCCGCAGCTTGCTGAACAGTGGGATCGGAAAAAGAACGGTGCGCTGACGCCGGAGACGGTGAGCGCATATTCCAATCGCCGCGTGTGGTGGCTCTGTGACAGAGGACATTCTTTCTGTGCGGTCATCGCCCACCGTGTGAACAGGGAAAGCGATTGCCCGTACTGCACCAACCGCAAGGTCCTGCCGGGATTTAATGATCTGGAGACCAAGGAGCCGGTGATCGCATCGCAGTGGCATCCGACCCTTAACGGCAGTTTCACGCCGCAGCAGGTAACGCCCGGCAGCAGCCGGAAGGCATGGTGGCTGTGTGAAAACGGCCATGCGTGGCGGGCGGTCGTCAGCAGCCGCACGGGAAAGCAGCGCTGCGGCTGTCCAATCTGCGCGGGCCGGCCATTGGACCGATGCACAGCGATTTTAAGTGAACCTCCGGCGGAGCCGGTAAAAATAAGTGCCCAAACTGCGGGGAGCCGCAGAAAACATATACTGTAGGAGGATCATTATGAAACATAAGCTGCTATCCATTTTACTATGCCTCGCGATGGCGCTGTCGCTCTTACCGACGGCAGCCCTGGCGGAGGAGGCGACAGGCGCTGGACCGATCAAGGTAGGGGAGACGAGCTATAGTTCGTTTAGCGATGCCGTCAATGCGGCGGAACCTGACGAAAGCGGCGTCATCACCTATAAGATCAGCGGTAAGGTTGATGTGACTGATATCGGCTGGGTGCAGGTCGCAAAAGCTGGTCTGCCCGACCTCTCCAAGGTCGAGTTCATTGGCATAACCGACGATGCGGAAATCTGCATCACCCAAGGCGTAGCGATTCTGGCTGATCAGAGCTATGACATCGACGTTAGCTTTGAGGCCTTAAAGTTGACGAAGTTGAATCCGCAATGGGCGGGTGACTTTGGCCACAGCACGAATTACTTCACCTGCTGGCTCCGCAACACCGGCAGGGCAGAAAACACCGTGACCTACACGAACTGCACCTTCCCCAACGGCGTGTGCAACAACCAGTACGGCAAGACGGTGTTCAACAACTGCCAGTTTACTAACAGTGCCAACTATAATCTTTGGAACTACGGCGGCAACACCGAAGTGAAGAACAGCGCCTTCATCGGTGTCCGCGGTATCAAGACCTACAACGAGGGCACGCTGGCAGTCGCGCCCACGGTGAAGATCGAACAAACCACCTTCAGCGGTCTGACCGAAAAGGCAGCCATCGTCGCTTCCAAGGCGACCGACATCACGCTGACGAATGTGACCGCCACCGGCTGCATTAAGGGCCTGCTTCAGAAGGACATTGAAGGCTCTACTACGGACGAGCAGAAAGTCACCATCGAGGCCAACGGCACCGGTATCAGCGGTGACTTTAATATTACAGCCGAAATGGATGCCGAAGCCGCCAAGAACGAGTTCAACATCACAGCCGGTACGTTCCCCGGAGGAATCAACAATGACTACCTTGCGCCTGGTGCAAATTTTGACGCGACCACAGGCGAGGTTAAAATGTCGTATGTTGCCAAAATCGGCGATACCGAGTATCCCACCCTCGCCGACGCCTTTGCGGCCACAGACAAAACCGGCGACACCGTGATCGAGCTGCTGGACGACATCAATATGACCGGTAAGAACTGGACGCCGGTGAGTGTGGATGGAAACCATGGTCAGGGCGTCATCACCCTGAACGGCAACGGCAAGACCATCACCGGCCTGAGCGCCCCCTTGTTTGCGGGCGGCTTTGCGGGCAAATCCGGCATTGTGATCAGGGATCTGACCATTGCTGATGCGGATATCAACGACCCAACGAATGATCAGGGAATCGGCGCATTTATCAACTGCGTGGATTCCATGCCTCGAATCGAACTGGATAACTGCCATCTGAAGAACAGCAAAATTGTCAGCACCGGCGGCGCGCGCGTCGGCGGTCTGATCGGCTGGACATCCGGCTATAACAAACCGAACGACGGCCCGGTCGATACCAAGGTCACGCTTACAAACTGCTCCGTCGAGGATGTGACGATTGAGGCGAAGGGCTCTGTCGGCGGCCTGATCGGTCACGCCGGTGCGAATCCCGCCACCTACCACACCATCACGGGCTGCACTGTAAAGGACAGCACTCTGACGTGCACTGAGACGGGAAAGAGCTGGTGCGTCGGCGATCTGGTCGGCACGGCGAATGACGGTCAGATCACCGTTGACGCTGCTACTTCCGCAAGCCAGAATACCTTGACGCAGGAAAATGCAGACCCCCAAAAGCCCAAAGACAGCATCTTCGGCCGCGACGCGGTCAACGATACCGGTCTTGTGATCGTTGACAACAAGGTCGTTGCCGCCGGTACTGCTTACGGCGATATTGTTAACAAGAACGCCAACGAAGTGCTTGTGGAGGTTTCGAAGGGTCATTGGGTGAAGCCGAAAGAGGATACGGTCGCTATGATCGGGGCAAGGGAGTACTCCACCCTCCCCGACGCTATCACCGCCGCCAAGGACGGCGACACCATCAAGCTGCTGAAGGACGTGACCGTTACCAAGCCGATTGAAGTCACGAAGAGCATGACGCTTGATCTGAACGGTCATGTACTGACTGCTGCGACGGCATCAACAGCTACCGTAAAAAACAGCGCGATTTGGGTCACTGCTGAAAAGGTAAATTTGACCATCGACGGCACGACCGCAGGGAGCGGTATGACGATGGGAGATACGCATGATACCAACTGGGAGGCAAAAGTGTGGGGCTTTGTTGACCTTCGCGAGGGTTCTGCTGGTTCTACGGTAACTGTTAACGGTGGATCTTATACCGGCAGCACCTGCGCAAGCGACAGCTATCACTACACTGCATTGTTTACGGTGGGCAGTGAGAGCAAGTTGGTCCTGAACAATGTCAGCGCCGAGACGGACGAGCGCGTTGTGAAGGCTTCCAGCTGCGGTGAGGTCGTTGTCTCTGGTGGTACCTATAATATCACTGGTATTAATGCGTTCTTAGGCGCTGCCTTTGAAACCAAGACCGCATCGTTCACCGACATGAAGCTGACCGCAAAATACGGCGGCTGCGTGCAGGTTGGACGCAATGCAACATTGGAAAATTGCGAGATCAAAGTTACGGATATCAGAACTGGAGATGGCACGTACTTGAATTGTGCGGTGGCTGTTCAGTATGGCGGCACCGCCACTGTAAAGAGCGGCACCTATACCGCTCCGTATGCTGCCTATGTTTACAACTCCGGCGGTACGATCAACATTGAGAACGGTACATTTACCGGTGTTGTTCGCGCTGATGCTACAACTGGCAAAACAGCAACTATCAATATCAAAAATGGCTCTTTCAATGGCGAAATTCAGAAGGGCGGCGGCCCGGGCAGCGAGACCATCTCCATCACCGGCGGCACGTTCAGCTTTGATCCGAGCACGAAGGTCAAGAACAACGGGACAGACTACATCGTCAAGCGCGCTGGCAGCGAGGGCGCTTATACCTACACGGTTCTTGCAAAATCCGGTTTGACCTCCGGCGTGTATCTGACAAACCCCTCCGGCGCTCTGGCAAGCAATTACTATGTGAGCAGCACCGCGAACGGTGTCTGGACGGTCAGCTACTCTGCGCCCAGCTCCGGCGGCGGTTCCAGCTCTTCCTCCAGACGCTATGACGTCTCCGCGCCCTCTGTCAAGCACGGCGATGTGACCGTCAGCCCCAAGAGCGCCTCCAAGGGCGATACCGTGACCATCACCGTCAAGCCCGACAGCGGCTATGAGCTGGACACCCTGACCGTGAAGGACGCCAGCGGCAGCAAGATCAAGGTGAAGGATAAGGGCGACGGCAAGTTTACCTTTACCATGCCCGCCTCCAAGGTGACGGTTTCCGCGGAATTCGCTGAGATTGAGACGCTGGACTTCGCGGACGTTCCCACCGACGCCTACTACTATGAGGCTGTGAAGTGGGCCGCCAAGAAGGGCATCACCGGCGGTATTGGCAACGGCCTCTTTGGGCCGAACCAGCCTTGCACCCGCGCACAGATCGTCACCTTCCTGTGGCGTGCTGCCGGTTCCCCCGAACCCAAGACCATGAGCAGCTTCGCCGATGTGTCCATGGATGCCTATTATGCAAAGGCAGTTGCATGGGCAGTAGAGAATGGTATCACCACCGGCACGGGCGATGGCAAATTCAGTCCTGACGCCACTTGCACCCGTGCCCAGAGCGTGACTTTCCTGTTCCGTGCCATTGGTAAGCTGGTCGATAGCAAGGCTGAGTTCAGCGATGTGCTCGCCGACAGCTACTATGCAAACGCGGTGGACTGGGCCGTGGAGAACGGCGTCACAAACGGCATTGGTGATGGCCTGTTCGGGCCAGACAATAGCTGCACCCGCGCACAAATCGTCACTTTCCTTTACAGAGCCTATCAGGGGAAGTAAGGCGAATCGGCAATCCAATAAAAAGCTCCCGCTGAGATCATCCTCGGCGGGAGCTTTTTACTCTGCACGGCAGGGAATTGGCGGAAACATTGCTGCAATGCGAATACTTGACGTATATATCGAAAGCTGTTAGGCGCTCCAATGTGTTATGATAATTCTATCATACATATTGGAGCGCTTTTCCAGAAAGGAGTGTGTGATTTGGCGGAAAAGCGCAAAGATAGGAATGGGCGTGTCCTCAAGACCGGAGAAAATCAGCGCAAAAACGGCACCGATGAATGGCCTATGCTCTTGCGTTGGGGAAGCCAACCCTGCTGATCCACCCTAATACATGGAAAAAGAAATGGCTGAATGTTGTAAAACGTGAAGGCGAGTAGCATATTCAAAAATTTTATCCATCCTCATACTTTAGAACGATTTACATTTTGCGAAGTTGCGGATATAATTACTATGAATCAATATGAAGCGAAAAACTTATGATGAGGGGCGCGCCCCTCATCCCGTGTGTACACACGGGATGATAGCTCTCTGTGACCTGTGGACTTTGCCCGCTGAGGTCAGGCGGGCATGAACAAAACCTGACCACCATACAAAGGAGGACATACCATGAAAAAACGCATCGGAAGTCTGCTTCTTATTCTGGCGCTGTGCTTTACGCTGTTGCCCTCGGCGGCATTTGCGGAAGAGAACGAGCAAAGCAGCAAAATCTCAATCACAACAGTAGATGAACTTTTGCAATTTGCAAAAGCTGTGGACAATGGCGAATATGACGATAAAACAGATGCGGTTGTATCGCTGGATGCAGATTTGGATTTAACAGGTGTTACATGGACACCGATTGGCAGCAAATTTGACACGGATGGAAATCTGCTGCATTACTTCAGCGGCAAATTTTACGGAAACGGGCATACGATTTCCAATTTGGATTTTTCCGCAAACTATGGAAAGACAGAGTATCCGTCTTTCGGATTTTTCAGTGAGGTTTACGGCGCTGAAATTTCCGGTTTGACGATTCAAGGCAATCTTGATGTGTCCAATGCAGGGTATGTCTATTTTGGAACGGTAGCGGGTGTTGCAGCAGACAGTAAAATTTTTGATTGCGTTTCAGATGTATCGTTCACGGATACTGAGAGAGCCGACATCAATGGCACTGTGGCTATGTGCGGATATGCAATAAATAGCACGATTGAGTACTGCCAAAACAAGGGGGATTTTTCAGTAATGAAGGACACCTCCCAATTTTGGATGGGTGGTATCGCAGGTCTTGCTGAAAACAGTACCGTACAGTATTGTGCCAATACAGGCGATATGACTTCTTGGACACCTTCTTCCGGTGGAATTGTTGGACAGTTGATTCAGAACTCAAAGGTCATAAATTGTTATTCCACAGGGAAAATGGCCCCTCTTGGCAAGGGAACTACGGATTTCGGCGGCATTGCAGGTGCAGTTGGCAAAGGTACAGAAATCAGACATTGTTATTTCGCCGGGGAAGTGGATTTGTCTCAATATACTGCCACTAAACCTTATACGCGTTTAGGCGGTATTGCAGGCGGTGTTTCTTCTGATACACCTGTTTTTGAAAACAACTATTTCGTGGAAACTGAAAATGTACCTGCTTGCAGTAAGTATACGGAAGCAGGTACAGCAAAGTCCCTTAAATATATGGAAACTGAGGATTTCTTTAATGAAATCACTGCTGCTGGCGGCAATTATCGATTTAATTCTAATGGAACGCCCCTTTTGCCTGCACCTAAGTATACAGTTTCTTTTGTCGTAACACCTGCTGAATTGACGAATGTAGTCATTAAAGTGAATGGTCAGGAAGTAGCAAGCCCTGTTGGTTTGGAGGCGGGCACTTATGCGGTCGAGGTCAGCGCCGATAATTGTGAGGTTTTCAATTCCAATATTACGATTACGGCTGATACAGCAACTCATACGCAGACCATTACAATGACTTATCGGAGCTCCGGTGGCGACGATAGCGACCCGACTTACGCCATCGAGGTGGGCGAGGACATCCGGAACGGCACAGTGACAGCAAACCGCCGCTACGCCGAGCGTGGTGATACTGTGACAATCACCGTCAAGCCGGACGATGGTTTCAAACTGGATGACCTCACCGTTACCGACAAGAACGGCAATGAATTGAAGTTGACCGACAAGGGCAACGGCAAGTACACTTTTAAAATGCCTGCCGGCAAGGTCACGGTAAGTGCGACCTTTGCGCCGGAGAAAACCGCGGCTGACTATTTTGCCGATGTTCCCGCCAACAGCTATTATGCTGACGCGGTTTTGTGGGCGGCGAAGAACGGCATCACCGGCGGTATTGGCAACGGCCTCTTTGGGCCGAACCAGCCTTGCACCCGCGCACAGATCGTCACCTTCCTGTGGCGTGCTGCCGGTTCCCCCGAACCCAAGACCATGAGCAGCTTCGCCGATGTGTCCATGGATGCCTATTATGCAAAGGCAGTTGCATGGGCAGTAGAGAATGGTATCACCACCGGCACGGGCGATGGCAAATTCAGTCCTGACGCCACTTGCACCCGTGCCCAAAGCGTGACTTTCCTGTTCCGTGCCATTGGTAAGCTGGTCGATAGCAAGGCTGAGTTCAGCGATGTGCTCACCGACAGCTACTATGCAAACGCAGTGGCGTGGGCCGTGGAGAACGGCGTTACCAACGGCATTGGTGATGGCCTGTTTGGACCGAACAATAGCTGCACCCGCGCACAAATCGTTACGTTCCTTTTCAGAGCCTATCAGGGCAAGTAAGAACCCAAGCGGCAGGGAGCCTCTATTGAGGCTCCCTGCCTTTCTCTGTATATCATGGAGCATGATAGCAATCAACTATGAACACATCTCCATGCGCACATTTCTCAATCCGCAAAATACTCGGGCCTGCCAATCGAGGTAAAGCCGCTTTTCCCCGTCACCACCACATTATTCTCGCTGCTGGCACAGTGGATGACCATGATATTACCGCTGCTGTCAAAGCCGCAGACAATACCGACATGGCTGTCGCCTGGATAAAAGACAAGGTCTCCCGGCTGGGCATCGCTCCATGAAATATCGGTGCAATAGCTGTGCTGACTGGACGCTCCACCGCCATGCCCAATGACGTATTGTCCGCCGCTCTGGTTGTAGAATACCCAATCCACCATTCCCGAACAATCCAGTCCGAAGGGCCGCACGGTGCCAGTGGTGGAACTGCCCTCGGCTGTAACTTTCATCGGCATTCCCCAGCGGCTGTCCCAGCCAATAATCAATGACTTTCCTCCCCAGAAATAATGGACTTTGCCCAAGAGTTGATACGCCGTCAGCACAACTTGCCTACGTTCCGCACTAAGGTCGGCGGGGAGATTCTCCATAATTTTCGCCACATTCTCCGGGCTGAGTTCGATATTCTGATAACTTCCCGTCAAAGCCATGAACAGTTCCTGATATTTCGGCTGCATGAGTTCCTCTAACAATCTGCGCTGTTCCGTGTTGAATTGGTATTCATCCGCCATTTGCAGGTGCGTTTTTATTGTGACGATGATATGCAAAATGACCGTATCCGCTTCATCTTTGCCGCCTGGTACTATTTCCGTCCAATAAGTGATGGCGTTCATGTCCCAGAAGATTTCACGAAGGATCTCCATTTTTTCTTCGGTCAGTGTGGCGACCTCATCCGGTGAAGCGTTGTCCGTGGTGGTCCGCACAGCATAAACAGCCAGCACATCCCGCCAGTTGGAAATCATGGCGGCGCTGCCAGCGTTGTCCATGTCCAGTTCATCGTAGGGGTTCTCTGTCTTGATCTGCTCGATCCGGGCGGCGAACTCGCCGTTCAATACGCTGACAGCTTCCGGCATGGTGTAGCCGGTGCCGCTGTCCTCTCCGGAGAAAAAGATCCCAAAAGGCGACACAATCAGAAGTCCAATCAGACAAATCACCAGCACCATGGCTACAACTGTGCTCCCACCAGCCGCTATTGCCGCAAGTAAGCTCTGGGCAGCGGCAATGATGGAGCGCAGCGCGCGGCCCGCCGCCTGCGCGGTTTTTTGCACCGCGGTTTCTGCCGCTTTTGTCATCTGCTGCCGCTTGGCCATCTGCATGGCCGCTTCTCTGGCAGCGTATGTTCCAGCCGCAGTCGCATGGACGGTGGAGGAGCGCACGGCCTGTTCGGCGGACAACACCGCAGATTTGCTGCCCTCACGCGCTTTTGGCACGATCCCTGCAACGTGATTCGGTGTTTTCGGTTCGGGGAGTTGGTGCTTCTTTGGCTGCTGGATGCCGCCGCGCTCTTTGATTCTGCCCCTGCTGGTTGGCTTGAAACCTTCCGTACGCAGCGAATCTCCACGCAGATCATCCTGGTGCCGGAACCGCCGCTCTGCCCGCCTGCGCTGCGCCTGCTGGCGGGACGCTTTGCGGCCCTGCTCTTGAATGAATGTCTGCTGGCCCTGCCGCTGCGACTCAGGCGCTGATGTTACAGCGGTCTCGCCCTGTGCGCTGATATAGGCATTCTTCGTCTTGACTGCCTGCTTCATAGCCGCCTGTCGTGCCTGCTCCCGCACTGGCGGTGAGGGCGCTCTTGCCCTCGCCGCGTCAGTCTCTCTGGTTCGGATGACAGGCGGCACGTCGCTGTTGGAGCTGGGGGCAGAGGCGTCACCCTGGGGTGACGCGCTCTGCTCCGCGTTTTTCTTCTTGCGCTGCTTCAGCAGTTCCTTCTCCGCCCTGCGTAAGGCGCCGGCAGAGGAATCCTCGATGGCGTCGCCGCCATATTCATCCCGCCGCCCCTGCTGGGCGGTATCCCGGAGCTGAGTCCGCAGACGCTCCGAGCCGTCATCCAGCCCCTTGCGCAAAAGTTCCTTTGGCGCGGATACAGCTTTCTCTTTGACACGCTCACCCAGCGTGGGTTTTTCTTTAATTTTCTCCATGGGCTATCACGCAGCCAGGTCCGAGGGCTTCGTGGTCATCATTTGGTACAGCTTGTTCTTGGGAAAATGATCCACGAAAGGCACGATGGCGCTGCCGCACTTGATGAGCCCACGCCCGGAGTCCACATTGGTGATGTAGGAGAGCTGATTATCCGAGATGTTCAGCAGGCGCGCCAGTTCCTCCCGGTCTGTGGCCGCCTGGTTCAGCATGATGAGAAATTCAGAGTTCGCCAGCATGGTGCGGGCCGTGTGGGACTGCAGCAGATCCTCGATATTCTGGCTGATCCCCGTGCCGCAAGCCTGGTATTTTCGCATTCGTTTCCACAGGGTGAACAGGAAATTGGCGCTGTACTCATGCTGGAACAGCAGATAGATCTCATCAATATAGATCCAGGTGTTGCGCTTCAGCCCACGGTTGCGGATGATGCGGTTGAAGATGCTGTCCAGCACCACCAGCATTCCTACCGGCAGAAGCTGCTTGCCAAGGTCTCGGATATCGTAGCAGAGGATACGGGCATTGGTGTCCACATTGGTGGGCTTGGCAAAGGTGTTGAGACTGCCGTCCGTAAACAGCTCAATGGCCAGCGCCACATCCTGTGCTTCCTTTTCCGGCTGGCGGAGCAGCTCCGCGTGGAAGTCCTGCAAGGTGGGGACCGCGCCGTGATAGCCGCTGCGGATATAGTCCCGGTACACCTGCGCGGTACAGCGGTCGATGACGGATTTTTCCTTGGCAGACAGCTTGCCTGCCCCAATGAGCTGTTCACAGAGGGAGAGCAGGAACTCGGATTTCAGCACCACGGGGTTTTCTCCGTCCCCATAGCCCTGCTCCATATCCATGGCGTTGATATGGTTGGGTGAGGTGGCGGAGATGTTGATGACCTGACCGCCCAGTCCTTCGATGAGGGGGCGGTACTCCGACTCCGGATCGATGACGATGATATCGTCCTGCGTGGACAGCGCCAGTGACACCATCTCCTTCTTGGCGCTGAAGGATTTGCCGGAGCCGGAGACGCCCAGAATGAATGCGTTGCCGTTGAGAAGCTGCCTGCGGTCCGCCACGATGAGATTTTTGCTGATGGCGTTCTGCCCGTAGTACACACCGCCACGATCCCAGATCTCCTGGGCCTTAAAGGGCATGAGAACAGCCAGCGCTTCCGTGGTCAGAGTGCGCAGGGCATCGATGCGGCGCAGGCCCAGCGGCAGCGCCGTCACCAGCCCGTCTGCCTGCTGCCAGTTCAGCGTCGTGAGCTGACAGAGGTGCTTGCGGGCAATGGACTGGAGCGTTTCCGTATCACTGTCCAGTTCTTCCTTGCTGTCTGCCAGATGCACCAGCGTCACCACGGCAAACATCATCCGCTGGTCGCGGGTGGTGAGATCGTCCAGCATCTCGCGGGTCTCCTTGCGCTGCTGCTCCAAATCGTAAGGTACTACGGCAGAAAAGTTATTGTTGGCGTTCTGCCGGCGCTGCCAGTTGGTCACATTGGTCTCCACACCCAGCAGGCGGTTCTGCATCTCCCGCACCGCCTCATCGGTAGGGACAGGGATGATGTCAATGGACAGCATGAGACTGCGGTTCAGGCTGGTAAGCTCATTGATCATGGAATCCTTGATGTAGCTGGCATACTCCTTCAAAAAAAGCACCCGGCCATATTTACCGCCCATGATAAAATGATCCTTTTTGAATTCCATGCTGTCCGGGCAGATGGCGTTCTTGAAGGAACGCCCGTTCTTCATGTTCTCCCGGAGGTCAAAGCGGAACTCGCTTTCCTCTCCCACACGGTAGAAATCATGCAGGATGTGGAGTCGGTCTGCCGCATCCATCTCCTCGCAGTGGGAGTCCATGTGGTTCAGACGGGAAGAGGCGTCATGGACCGTGCGGTCAAAAAATGCGCGGGCCTCCTCTACATTTTTCTTGTGGACGGACAGGGTGATGTAGCGCTCCTGCACCACGCTGTTGGAGGAGTCCGTCACCTTATCCAGCAGCATGGCGTTGTATTCCTTGCGTCCGCCGTCCAGATCGTCTCCCTTGGGCGGGATGAGGATCTCCTGCTCAAAATTGCGCCGGTCCAGGCGCTTATTGTTGATGGTGATCTTCGTGGTGGAGCCGGTGTCCAGTGCGTTCAGCAGCTCGGAATAGCTGAGAAACATGGCTGTCTTATCCTCTTTCGAGGCGATGGCGTAGTTGATGTCGCTAAAACGCAGTGTTTTAGAATACTTGCTGCCAAATTGAAAGACCCCATCCGGCCAGATGCGGCGGATGGGGATGATGTCCTGTACAGATCTCGGAACCGTAAACCTTTCTTTGTCCTGCTTCAGTGTATTTTGCAGAGTTTTAATCAAGTTTGAGAGCCTCCTTTATCGTTGAATTTTCCAGAGCTTTGGCGTATATGTTGTCCGATTTGAACACGAGCCTGCGGGGAAACAGGAATTCCGAGCGGATATACGCGAGCAGAAAGCGTTCCAGCGTCATGCCGTTATACTGAAAAAAGCCGCCCAGGGCAAAGGGAAAGGCTGCAAGCACGCAGACCCAGCCGATCTCCCCATTCCCCAGCACAGGGCGCAGGCCGAAATATACGCCCACCGCCACGGCGACCGCCAGCAGTGCGAACAGCAACTGCCGCAGGGACAGGCCGAAGAATAGACTCTCCTGGTAATTTCGTACTTCTTTGTTGATGCGGACCTCCAATGGATCACCTCCGAGTTTTTTCTGAGTTTTGCTGAACAGACTCTTGCTTTGTCTGTGCAGTCATGGTACTATGCCACAAACCCGATGAAGGAGGTCGTGACACATGATCGCTTTTCTGATGATCGCCGGGCTTGGCGTCCTGGCGCTTCTCTCCCGGCTGGCCGCGCTGACACGGATGACCATCCCGCTTTTGTACACCGTGTCCATGCTGACGGTGTTCCACGGTTGGTATCGCACCCATACCGTGCTGGCAGACCGCATCCTGTTCGCTCTTGTAGGGCTGGTGGTGCTGTCCTGGCTGCTTTCACTGATCCGCTTTGTCTGCGATCTTGTTATGCAGGCACGGGATGACGCTGCCGCTATGGAGTATTTCTCCTACCGTGTTCGCAAAGCACGGGAGAACGGCGAAGACACCGTCAGCACAGAGGGCCTGTGGCGCTGAATCAGCCAAGGCCCATCAGCTCCCGGATGATGCGGTCGCTCATCTTGATCGCGCCCACCAGCACCAGCATATTGAAGATCAGTTCGCCCACATAGTTCCATACGATAGTGGCTGCCGCCAGCGTATCGTCCGCGATGGCGGGCGGGGACGAGGCAAAGGCAGAGAAGATCACACAGGCCAATACGATGACACAGCCCTCCAGACAGATGGCGGCATAGCTTTTCAAAAAGGCTACGCCGATACTGCTGGAGGGCTGTCCCGCAAAGCTGGCCAGCGGGATGGGTGCGATGGCTGTGGCGATGTAGAGCTTAAAAAAACGGCTATATACCGTCAGTATCATGACAAGGGAGAGCACCCAGATAAAGAGCGAGCCCAGCAGCGTCACCGCCCAAAGGGGGATGGAGTCAATAAAGCCCACATCCTCGATGACACTCACCAGTTCATCCGGTAATGTGGTGGCAGACATCGCCGTCAGCCCGGAGGAATCCATGATGGTCGTCACCATGCCCTGGGCAACGCGAAACGCGCCGGTCATCAGCTCCATGCCCCACGATACCGCCGCCTGCGCCAGCACAAAGCGGATGAAGCATTTGAAGGCCACTTCCGGCTTCTTCATCTCGGTAAAGCTGCCGCAGGTCTTGACCACGCCCATCACGAAAAACAGCACCAACAGCGCATACCCCACAGCTTTTAATCCATCGTTGATGTTCACGATGGCATTCCAGACACCGCCGCCCTTAAAGGACTCCGGCGAGGTGCTGATAAGCTGCCAGATCTCTGCCAGCCTGCCGTTCCACATTTCCAGCGCGGAGTTTAAGTTGTCTACGATCCAGTTTCCACTTCCCATTCAAAATCACCTCCTACGGGAAGAACAGGGTGAACGGTATCATGCCGTTCACCCTGCCGCGTTTTTCAGCCGGTGATGAGGGAGAGAATCTCCTTGGTGAAGGTAATGACGATGCCGCCTGCCACTGTCAGCATGCCGTTGGCGCGCTGGGATGGATCATGGCTCTTGAGAGACAGACCCACCTGCAGGATGCCGAAGCCCAGCAGAATAAGACCAATGGCGCGGATCAGCGAGAAAATGAAATCAGACAGGTTGTTGACCACCGTCAGCGGGTCATCTGCCGCCAGCGCAGGCACTGCGGTGGCGACCAGAAGCAGAGTAACGCAGGCAAAAACGGAATAGACGCGCTTTGCCTTTCTCTCGAAATTTTTGTTGTTCAAATCATGTTTCATGCTGCAGCATTCTCCTTTTCATTGTCAAAATCAATCTGGAACAGCGGCTCTCCCGTAATAGGAGGCTCCACCGTTCCGTGGTGGATGTAGGGCGGTCCGCCGCCGTCCATCGTATAGCGGATGGCGGGATGCTCCATGAGCTCATACTTTTCGTCCATCACCGGCCGTGTGCCGCGGATGAACAGAATACAATACCGGTTATCCAGCATCCGCACCTCGTCCGGCGTCAGCAGTTCCCGCCCACTGATCTGGAAGTTGGTGGAGTAAGACCCGGACCGCCCTTTGGTCTGCCCGTGGGTCTTGGTGTCGATGGTGGACTTGCCCAACGCCTCGGAAATGTACTTGTGGGTGCTTGCCTCGTTACCGCCCAGATAGAGCAGCGTGTCCGAGTTGCCGGGGATGGTTTCCCATGAGTCCTTATACAGCTCCTTGATCTGCGCCATGTTCTGGATGATGGTGCTGCAGGAGATGTTGCGTGAGCGCATAGTCGCAAGCTCCCGCGGCAGCCCCGGCAGATTGACCGATGGCGCTTCATCCAAGATGAAATGCACATGGCAGGGCAAGGCTCCGTGATGGATCTGGTCTGCGCAGTAGTAAAGGGTCTGGAAGATCTGGGAGTACAGAAGACTCACTAAAAAAGTAAAGGTCGTATCATTATCCGGGATGACGGCGTACAGAGCGCACTTTCGCTCTCCCAGCGTGTAGAGATCCATGTCATCATGGTCGGTGACAGCTTTGATCTGCGGCAGATTGAAGGGTGCCAGCCGCACAGCGGCAGACACCAGAATCGATTTTGCCGTCTTGCCCGCCGCCTGCTTGAAAACCTTATATTGCCGCAGGGCAACACTTTCCGGGTTCTCATACTCCATTGCCCGGAACAGCAGATCCAGCGGGGAGACATACTCGTCATCGTCCTCCTTCACTTCGGCATATTCCAGCACACGCATCACCATGGAAAAATTCTGCTCATATTCCGGCGCTTCCTGGAACAGCATGAGGATGATGGCCTGCAGCAGTGCTGTCTCGGACTTCGACCAGAACGGGTCGGACTCGTGACTGCCCTTGGGCGTCGTTGCCTGGATCAGCGTGTTGACCAGCTTCAGCGCGTCTTTTTCATCCCGCAGGTAGCGGAAGGGGTTATAGCCGTCTGACTGCGACAGATCCACCAGATTCAGCACTCGGATGTCGTATCCCTGCCGTTTCAGATACCCTCCGGTGGCGGTCAGCACCTCCATCTTCGGGTCCGTGATCACATAGTTGCTGTTTGCTTCCAGAATGTTGGGCTTGACATAGCCGCGGGTTTTGGCCGCGCCGCTGCCGCCAATGACCAGCACATTCAGTGAGCGCCGGTGCTTGTGGGTATCCAGCCCCAGCCGCACATGGCGGGTGAGGATCTTGTTCTGCTTTTGACGGAACTGCGCGTTGAGCTGTCGGGGAGAGCCCCATGCGGCGGAGCCGTGTTCCTCTCCGTCCCGTGTCCTGCCCTGTCCGGAAGCATAGAGACACAGCCCCATGAGATATGCGCCGGTGCAGACGAGAATGGACAACAGACTCTTGTCTGTCCATTGGATCTGGAAGGGTTGCTCCAGCGCGGCAGTTAAGTTTGATAGCAGCTCCGGTAGACCGCCGCCAAGGGACTGGGCGATCAGCAGCGCCGCCCATACCACAGGGATATAGAGGAACAGGGCAAGTACCAGATCCGTTGTTTGGGATGTCTTTTTCAGCCGCATCACCTCCTGCATAAAAAATACGAGGCCGGCAGAGTAGAATGCTCTGCCGGCCTCGCTGACGAAACGGCTTCCTTACTTTGTTCTGTCCGGTCGTGCTTTTTGATGGATCTTTTCTCTGGCCGGGGCAGACTTCTGCCGGGTATCCAGCTGCGCCTGATACCCTTTCAACCGTTCCAGAACTGAAGTGCGCTCATTCGTCATCGTCCCGGCAGCCGTTTCCCTGCCGCTGGATGAGGTCGATCTGCCTTTGGTATCTGGCAAGTCTGTTCCCGACCGAGATTCTTTTTTTGGCGCCACCTCCTGCCGCTTGCCCACAGGCGGTGTCACAGGCGTTTCCCCCTGCCGGGGGCGTTGCTGTTCGCGCTGCGGCGCCTCCTGTCCCACACGGGCTTCCTGCTCCTTAGAGGTGGCATCCTGCCGCGCCTGCTCCGGCTGCCCGGTATATCGGATGCGCTCAAAGATCATATTGGCGCGGTCGATCTCCGTTACCGGCATGATCACATCCACGACTTTTCCCTTGTTATCCGAATCACGGATGGCAGAGAACAGGATCTTCTGTTTTCCTGCCCGCTGCCTGAATTGCTGATACTGCTCCGGAGACATGGCGAACCGCCGCACATCGCGGGTCTCCTTCAGCATCTTTGCCAGATTGACTTTGCCGGAAATGGTCTTGTGTTTTTTCGCCAGCGCCATGGTGAGCGCCAGTACATTTTTAATGGCGGAGCCGCTCAGCCGGACAGCGACCTCGCTGCCGGAGAGCATCATGCGTACCAGCTGGTCCGCCGCTTCACCGCCTCCGATGTTCATGTTCCCGCACCTCCTTCGGGTGTTCTTCTGTTTTCTGGATGTCCTGCTCCATTACAGGCGTCTGCCGGCAGATCTCCCGGCAGAGCTTCAGCTTTTCCCGCTCTGTCCGGATCTTCCGATTCACCTCTGAGAGCTGTTCATACACTTCTGCCTTTTCTTTCTTCAGCACCTCCTGCGGAACGCCGCTGTCCTCCAGCAGCTTCACAGCTTTCATGTACTGCTCAAACTCCTGCTCCATGCCGGTGAGCCCTTCCTCGTATAACGCTCTGCTGGGTTCCAGCGCCTCCGCGTCTGCCAGCGCCGCGTAGAGCGGCTGGCGTTTCTTCTTCCGCACATTGAGGAGGGTCCGCTGCTTTGTCAATCTGCCCAGCGTTTCCTCTGTGCGTTGTTCGAATGCCGCCATGTCAGCAGGCGTTGTGATGTCATTTTCCCGCAGGAACGCGAACTGTGCCTGATACCGTTCGAAGCGCATGACCGCCTGCCGCAGATGCGGCGTCATGCGGGGCGGATACTGTCGCTTTTCGATCTTGCCCAGTAGATAGAGATAATGGACATAGAGGGCGAGAAAACCGCTGTATCTGGGATGCTTCTGGTACGGCTGATATGCCGGCAGCGCAGGCAAGACAGGCCGCAGCCCCGCTTCGATTTGTTCCAGGTTGCCCTGGATGGCAACACGGATTCCGTCCTCTGTGAACAGCGGATCTCGCCTGCCGGGGTACTGGTATCGATCCTGCCCCCGCAGGCGGAAACCGAGCCTGCCGCCATGATGGATCTCATACCCCTTATGCTCCATGAGCAGGAAGAAGTGGCCGAGGTCGTTGGCGTCCCGGATGGCGTCATGCAGATCTGCCTCCAGCATGGAACGGAAGGTGGGCTGCCCCCTGGACTGGCGCAGCCACTCAATGTAGCTGACCGACCTGGCAGGCGCGCCCTGCACGATGACGGACAATCCATGCTCCCGGCAGAGTCGGTCTGAAATGGCACGGATCTGCTGGTAGTAGCTTTGCTGCGTACTGTGATACTTTTCGCCGGTATCTGCATTCACCGAATTAAATACAATATGCGAATGGATATGATGCCGGTCTACATGGGTCCCAATCACAACCTCAAAGCCGTCCAAGTGTTCCTGCGCGAATGCTTTAGCAATTTCTAAAGCAAGTTCAGGTGTGATTTCACCAGGCTTGAACGATTGAATGATGTGATAGCATTGACGCTTATCCAATCGTCCGGTTTCCAGCTTTGTTTTCATCATCTCGCGGTACTCTCTCCCTGGATCGCAATTAAAATGTGCTGTTAAAATATGCCCATCCGTTTTGTCACCGTTCAGAACATAATCAATGGCTTCTTTTAAGCCGCCGTTACGAGGCAGGATTTTCGTAACAGCCATTACTTATTCGCTATCCGGAACATAAGCTCATATACCTGATCCAGAAGATAGAGTCCCCGTTCGGCATCCTCCGGCTTCGCAATTCCGGCATTGACGCTGCGGGCAATCTGGTTGATGTTGTTGCCGATATGATGTATTTCCGTCCGGAGCTCTTTAATTTCTTTTGTAGGGCGGGCTTTGACCGGTCGTCCCTCAATAAGCCGTGCAAGATATGCCCGTTTTGTCAGCCTGCACTCTTTGGCCTGACAGCACAGCAGCTGATACTGCTGTGTTGTCAGTACGATGTGCAGATGGTGTTCTTTCTTGTTCTCATTCACATTTTTCTCCTTCCTGCGGCGTATAGCCGCAAGTTTTCCGCCCGCAGGCGGCATTGGGGACCGGGGTATCCTCGGCAAGCTGTGCAAATGTACATTTGCGCGATGCTTGCGCCAGCGCCGCCCACGGCGGCGTTGGCTGTTCCCCGCCGATGGCGGGGCGCTTTTTGAGAGGTAGGTTGATTCCAATACAGGCGGACACGGTCCGCACCTTTTCCAGAAAAAAGAAATGTCTGGCAGCAGCGCCAGACATCCGGTTTCGCAGGGTCCTTCCGCACAGGGTGTCAATGTAACACCCAAAATAGAAGAGGCAGGGTGTCTTGATGACACCCTGCCTGTCATTATTACCGTTCAAAATCATGGTCGTGCGCTGAACGCTCCCGTTTCTTCAATTTTCGCATTGAGAAATCAAGAATTCGCTCTTTTCTGGCCTGTAGCATGGTCTTATAAAACTGTTTTTGCAAGTCAGACGCAAATGGCGTTTCATCGATGATTGCAAATACTTGCTCCATATTGATTCTCGGAAGGATTCGCTTCAGTGCCGCATTGCAATCCGAATAAGACAACGACGAAATGAAGTTAAAATAATTGATTCTCTGTCCGTTGATCTTTATGCCGGAGAGAGGTAGAGAAAAGGTCCGAAGATCCTGCTCCTTCTGGCTTTCCAGTGTATTTCGCATGATGCTTTCGTCAGCCTGTGGGTAAAGGCTGCTGCCGCAGTCATATACAGGAGCCAAGTGGAGCTCATCCGTCATGGTATTATACAGAAATCCCCAGTTGCCATTATGCCGATCCCAGTTGCCGATCAGGGCATCTACGATAAACATATCCCAGAAGTGCTGTTTCAGCAGCGCAGGAGGAAAGGCTGTCTGGTCCTCCATAGCTTGTGTGATATCAGACAGTTCTGTACCATAGCCGCTGTGTCCGGAATTGATCACCGTATTTTTCAGAGATGCGAAGTCCTGCAGCACGATTCCTGGTGAAGTGAAATCCTTGCAGGCAACAACAATTTTTTCCGCACCGTTTTTTCTGTAGATTCCCAGAAGTGTTTCCTGTGCGGCAATACCAACGCTGTTGAAAATATGGCAGCCAATGTATTCTGAAATGCAGCTATTGGCATAACTCAACTCTTTATTTTTAGGAGCGAGTGCCGGGAATTTCAGCATATACTGTTCACCGTCGTAAATGACAGCGATCTTTGCGCCATTCGCTCCTGCATAAAACTTATTGCGGGTAGGTAAGGCTGTAAAATCAAGCATTGTACTCACTCCTTTCCCATACGGAGATATTTTTCTCTCAGATACCATGCCTGTTCTGATGAGATGACCTGCTCTACTTCATAGGAATTGATCAGCGCATTCAGGTCGCACCAGCAGAGATCCCAATGGTTATCCTGCCTGCCGCTATCAATGATGTTCCATGATTCCTCCATTCTCAGGATGGATTCGTGGAGGTCTTCCGGCAGTCCACATTCCAAATAGGACTGGTCCAGCGGCTTTCCCGTTTCCGGATCATATTGTGCGTTTCGATCATTCATACCTGCGTCCTCGCTTGTAACACCATTCTATTGTTTTTATTATACCGACTTATCCCTGTTTTAGCAAGTAGTGTTGCCAGACAGCTCAGTAGATCATGCCGCCTTTTCCAGCTCGGCTCGAATACGTTCCCGTGCCAGCTCCGCATAGGTGTCTGTGACTTCGATGCCGGTGGCGGTATAGCCCTCCTGCACAGCCGCCAGCACCGTGGTACCGCTGCCGGCAAAGGGGTCCAGAATATGCCCGCCCGGTTCCGTGATCTTCACGATGTCCCGCATCAGCTGCAGCGGCTTCTCCGTCAGATGGATGCGGCTCTGGGGATTGCCGTATTTGAACACCCCCGGCAGACACGGGACCGGACGGCTGATAGGCATATCGCCGTTGGAGCCCCAGACGATATATTCCGCCTGCTGGCGGAAGCGCCCCTTCTGCGGGCGGCTGTTGCCCTTATCCCAGACAGCGGTGCCTCGCCAGATCCAACCGGCCCACTGGAGGGCGTCTGTGGCTGCGGGAAGCTGCCGCCAGTCGATAAACATACATACCGGCGCACCGCTCTTGCATACCTTTCGCGCTTCATACAACCACTCCGCCGCCCAACGGGTCCAGGAGCGCTGGTCCTTGGCGTCCCCATCGAAAGGGGGCGGTGCGTTCTCGCCCATGCTGGAATACTTCCTGGCTGTGGATTTGTTTTTCTCCGCCTGGGTGCGCCCACCGGACGCATAGGGCGGATCGGTGATGACAGCGTCAAAGGTGTTGGGGGCAAAGGTCCCCAGCACCTTCAGAGCATCCCCCTGGAGGATGCTCCATTTCTGATTATCGCTCATGCTCATGCTTCTCCTTCTTTTTCGTTCGATTTTCGCGGGGCGGAGACAGCTCCGTCTCCACATATTCGCTGATGATTCCCAGTGCTTCCTCGTAGCTGTGGCACGCTCCGCCCATGATGCGGGTCTGCATTTCCTTTGCTTCTGCCGCCATGCCATTCTGCCGAAGAACTCTGGCGGCAATACCCATCAGATGGAAGATGTTGCCGTCCTGCCCCAGCAGAGGGCAGAGAGGGCGGGGGTTCTCCTGCCGGACGGAGCGAAACCCGCCCAGCCTGTTGGGAACATAGTCGGACAGCCATGTGCCGCCGAATGCGCCGTGGGTCTGCAAACGCCACATCGCCAGCTTCCCCATATCCACCTGAATGTCCTCGAAGGGGAACAGCAGATTGGTGAGTCCATCGTGCTGAAAAACCTTGACCGTCTCAAAGCGGCTGCCATTCTGCAGGATGCCGTCCTGCGTCAGCAGGTCGTTGATGCCATCCAGCCACTCCTGTGCCTCTCCGCCGCAGCCCTGCAGCACCAGTCCCTCCTGATGCTCCATATCCCGCAGATCGTCCGCAGTGATCCTCTCAATTGGCATTTATCTCTCCTTTCTTTTGGGATGCCGTGCAGGCGGCGTCCAGCCAATGGTTTTCTGATCCGTCATCACGGGGATGCCCAGCTCACCGGCTTTATAGATCTCCTGCCACATCCCATCCGTCCAGACCGGACCGTACACATTCATCTGCTGACAGGATTCCAGCAGGCGCAGTCCCATCGCCCTGGCTTTCTCGTCCTGGGCGGGATCGGTGGGATCTGCGACAGGCGGGAACAGCAGATGCGGACAGATAGGGATATTTCCCTCCACAAACACCTCCTGCGCTTTCTGCCGCGCAAACTCCACATTGTTTGTCACATCGCCCCGCAGCGGAGCACAGATATAGACCAGCTTGGGGCCGCTCCGTTCCAGCTCCGGCGTGCGCTCCCGGAATGCGGACAGATACTGACCGACGGCATCCCGCAGAGCGGCATAGTCCGCGGCAGTGGGATGATAGGCGTACCATTCCACTTTTCCGTAGTCATCCCACAGGTGGGGAATGACGCCGCTGCGGAAGTTGGGATTGTTCGGCACCTGCTTTTTACCCCAGACATCCTGAAAGCGCAGCAGCGTCCGGTCCACCACGCCCTCCGTGCGGTTGAGCACCGTGAGGCGGATGGCGTCATATTGGCTGGAGATATGGGTAGAGAGAAACTCCACCCGTACACGCAGGTCCTTTCCGAGATCTCCCACGCACACACGCCCGGAGAATTGAGGCCGATCCACAAGATTGCTGTGTTCAAACAGCTTTCGCAGCTCCTGCTCATACACGGTCATCGCTCCACACCTCGTTTCTTTGGCGTTTTTGTTTTCATAGGACTTACTTCTTTTTGCAGAGGTTTTAAGGTCTCACGCCCGATGCCGCGGATCACGCTCCGGCTCTTGCCGCTCAGGACAAAGGTATCCCTTGTATCGTTGCGGACTTCCTCGCAGGGCAGGATCACGGCAGAACCGGTGATGCGGATATCCCCCTGCACCGTGCCATACACCTTGCAGTTGCCGGACAGGATGGGAGTCCCCATCGTATGGGGATCGTGAATGATCTGCGCGTTTCCGGAAGCCAGCGCTTTTCCGGTCATGGAGGCCCCGCGGAGATAGGCGTTGTCCTCGGCGTGGCTGTGGCCGCTCATCACGCTGCCTTTGGAAACATAGGCGCTGCCACAGGCAATGGCGTCGCCCCGCAGACAGGCATCCCGATCCACATAGGCGTCACCCGCTGCAATGGCGTCATCGAAGATCCACGCGCAGTCTCCCGGCTCCGCGGACAGGTTGCTTTCGCTTTCCACGAAGCCACCTATGTCGCCTGCGCGGATCTCACCGCAGATGTCCCGCAGCGCGCGGATGCGGTGCAGGAACGGATATTCCTCATGGGCCATGTCTGTGATCTCATATTTCTGATTGCTGATGGTTCTCATCTCCTTTTTCTTTTTTATGCCGCTTTTGGGCACAGGGCATCTTCTTTTCGGAATGCCGCATCGATGTCGGAAAAGCGCTCCGTGCGGTTGAATTTCTCGGACACCTTTCCCGGCATGGCCTGCAGCTCCAGCATTCTTGCCCACAGCTCCGGATGGTGGTCATAAAGGTGCCGCAGTTCCTTCCGCTTGGCATTCGGGCAGAACCAGCAGCCGCCACGGTCTGTGAACGCATAGACAGGTGAAAGCAGCCCTGCCGTTTGGCAGAGCTGCTTTGCATCCTCTTCGGTGTAGTGATATTTTTCCAGCAGGGACACCTGATCTCCCTGCAAGCGGTGCAAGCGCACCGGCTCATCGCTGGCGATGCCCACATACTGCACAGTATCCGGCGTCAGAGTCCTGTTATACCGGCGGATGGGACGGAGTTTACAGTCCCGCTGAACGTAGCAATGCCCGCACAGAGGGAATCCGCGCCGAAGTCCTTTTTTCGGACCGCGGGTAACTGTTCCGGCAAACAGGTTCAGATAGGTCTTATCCGAACGCAGCACACGGACCGGGATGCCCAACCGTTCCAGTCTGGGGAGCGCAGTCTCATAGATGAATGCCCGATGCTCCGGCACCTCGCCGGAGGTCCTTTTATCGAACATCACCTCACAGTAGACCGCTTCATCCAGCGGTTCCCCGTGCTCCAGCGCCAGCAGGATCGTGGCAAGGCTGTCTTTGCCGAAGGAGCAGGACGCAATATGCAGGGTGTTCTTCTTTTCTTTTGAAATCATGATCATCCTCTCTGATTCTGTTTTTGCTGGCAGTATTGTCAGCAGGTGGGGAGTCTGCTATAATAGCGCATATCATTTCCAGTCATTTTAGATATGAAGGAGACGAAATACGATGAATAAAACAGAACTGATCACCGCCATGGCGGAAGCCAGCGGCCTGACCAAGAAGGACTGTGACACCGCTCTGAATGCGTTTGTCGACACGCTGCAGACTGCGTTGAAGTCCGGTGACAAGGTACAGCTGCTGGGCTTTGGCACCTTCGAGGTGAAAGAGCGCGCTGCCCGCACCGGCAAGAATCCCGCCACCGGAGCCACCATTGAAATCCCCGCTTCCAAAGCGCCGGCTTTCAAGCCCGGCAAGGCATTCAAGGATTCCGTGCAGTGATAACACGCCCGCGAGAGACGATCTCTCGCGGGCCTTTTCTGTTATCGGTGCGATACGCCCATGTCCTTGGCACGACAGGCACATTCCAGAACCTCTGTCATGTCCGTGCGCTCCCAGGGCGCGTCCGCATGGGTGAAGTGTCCGTAATTGCAGAACTTTTGGAACATGGGCTGATCTAGTCCCAGCGTTCCGATCATGCCGTCCGGCGTCAGGTTGAATACCGTGCGGACTGCCTGTTCCAACACATCATCGGAATAGATGCCGGTATGCTCCGTATCCACCGTCACCGCCACAGGCTGTGCCTTGCCGATGGCATAGGCAAGGCTGATGGTGCAGCGCTTGGCCAGTCCTGCCGCTACGATATTCTTGGCAATGTAACGGGTCATGTACGCGCCGCTGCGGTCCACCTTCGTTCCATCCTTGCCGGACAGCGCGCCGCCGCCATGAGGGGCGAGGCCGCCGTAGGTATCCACCATCAGCTTGCGTCCGGTGAGTCCGGTGTCCGCTTCAAAACCGCCCTGGACAAATCGACCGGAGGGATTGACCAGCACTTCGGTATGTTCGTCCAGCGGAAGTTCCTGCATGGCGGGTCGGATCACATGGCACAGGATGTCCCGGCGCAGTTCCGGCAGGGGCAGCTCCTCCTCATGCTGGCAGGATACCACCACTGCGGCAACGCGGCACGGGACTCCAGAGCGGTATTCCACAGACACCTGTGCCTTGCCGTCCGGACGCAGACCGGGGATGATGCCCTGCCTGCGGGTATCGGTCAACAGGCGGGTCAGTCGATGGGCCAGCACCACAGGCAGAGGCAGCAGCTCCTTTGTTTCATCGCAGGCAAAGCCGTACAGGATTCCCTGATCTCCTGCGCCGGTCTCCGTGCCGCCGCACACAGCTTCCGCAATGTCGGGACTCTGCTCATGGGTGATGACCTCCACCTCATAGTCGTTGCCGCCGTATCCGGCTTCCCGCACCGTTCTGCAAATAATGGCAGGGATATCCGGAATCTTCGCTGCCGTGATCTCGCCTGCAGCGATGATCTTTCCGGCTGTGGCCATGACCTCACAGGCAACGCGGGCAGCGGCGTCCTGCGTAAGGCAGGCATCCACCACCGCGTCCGCGATGGTGTCGCAGAGCTTGTCGGGATGTCCCTCGGTGACTGACTCAGCGGTCAGAATGCAGTTATCTTTCATGTTCATGTTTCTCCTTTTTCATCGGTTTCTTATGCGCCTCCGGCTGTTTCGGAACAGAGAGGATCATTTCGTTGCTGTATTTGTCCTTGTACTTTTCGATCTGCTGCTCCGTCAGCGAGGCAAAATCATCCTCTTTAAGACCGGCAACAAAAAATGTGCCGCAGACAATGTCATACGGCACACCGTGATCATCGGTCAGGGCGCGGTTCCACGGCAGGCCCAGCAGCTTGCCCTCGTCATTTGCGATGAGCGCCACCGGGTCATCGAAGGGGTAAACTGCCTGAATGGTGCCGCCTACGAGCTCCTGCATGGCAGAAAGAGTGTGGTCGATCTCCTGCACTTCAGGCATTTCCATGGGGCGCACCACAAGGACTTTCATTTTTTCTGTGCTGATATGGGTTCCTCCTTCCCAAAAGAAAAGCGGCAGCGACAGATTCCTCTGCCGTTGCCGCAAATGGTGATTCTTATTCTTTTTTGGATGCCAGCGTCCGGGTCTTCAGCAGGGCATTCTCCAACGCCCGATGATCTTCATGCTCCGGCCACCATTGTGGGCGCAGGAAGCCCAGCACCGCAGCCGCCCATTCATAATCGGCCCGTTCCAATGTACCGCGCATCAGCCCTTGCCGAAATCTTCGATGCTGCTCCCGCACTGCCGGGTCCACGCTGTCCCGTTCCAGATACAGTTCCAGAAAACCGCCGAGGACAGCTGCTTCCTCCATCGTGTAAAACATATCCGCACCCCTCCCGCAAACAGGGGATATTGTAACACAGACCGTGGAAAATGAACACCTCTTTTTCACTCCGACTGTCTGTTGCGCGGATACCGCGCCTGTGATACACTGTGCTTACGAACAAAAATATGAGGAGGCGGCTGTGATGAGATGGTTTTGGGAGCTTTCATGGCTGTGGAAGATGCTTGGCGTCGCTTTACTGGTTTCCGCGGTATGCGTCGCCGCGGCCGCGCTGATCGGCAAGGCGGCAAAAATCCGCCCCGGCAAAAAGGTTTTTCTGCTCGTTGGGATCTTGGCCTTTGTGATCTCTATTCTGGTGATCTTCTTTCTTGCACAGACGCCGGCGCTGCTCTGAGTTACCGCTCCGGCCCTCTGTTTCGCTCAGGCGCTCTCTTTGGCTTGTCGATCCTGCCGCTCCACACCTCGTCAATGGTCCTGCTCCACGCATCCCGAAGGGAGTCCACCGGCAGGCCGTTGGCTTCAAAGCCCCGCTGGATCACGCGGTAATAATACGGGGACGGCAGTGCAGGCTGGCGGCAATACGGCTCTGCCATGATATAAACCATGACTGGGATCTCTGCACCGGCCGCGTCTTTAACAGTCACGGTTTCTTTCGTGTAGTGGCGGGGATACCCCTCATACCGATCCAAAGACTGTTCACAGTTTGGCGTGATCTTCCACACCAGTCCGTAGACAACGCTGCCTTTTTTCGGCGCAACGGTAGCAAAGCCGCTGCCGCGGAACCGCAGTTCGTAGTTTTCCAGCCTGACCGGCCCCACGATCTCGGCGTCCGGACAGCGCTGCGCCATCTGCTCCAGATCAAGGTTGCTGCCGTAGGCAAAATACAGGTTTTCCTCCACGTCACACCTCCAGCATCGTTAGAGCGCCAAAGCGTTCCAGATGACGGAGCAGGGCTGCCGCCTGTGTCTCCGCATCGCCATCCGGCAGCGGACAGTCCATTCCCGTGGTGCGGATAACATTGTTCTGTACAAACCAGATGTAGGTCTCCACATCCGGGAACTCTGTGGGATCAAAGCTGAGATCCCGAAGCTGTTCCATGATCCCGGCTGCGGTCCCTTCGTACACGGTATCTTCAATTTGAATCTTCAAAGGCTTCACCTCTCCATTTCTCTGGATTTTTTCTTCTTTTGATTGACTGTATAGCTGTCCTTATCGAAACGCCACGCCCGATCACCGTCCAGATTTGCCAACAGGTGGTCACGGGTATGCTTGAATTCCTCGCCATTGAGCCCCAGCCGCACCAACCAAACCCGAAAGGTAAACAACTCATTGTCGCTGTGGGTCTTGCGCATGACCGTGCTGCGCTGGGCGATAGCCTGGGCGGAGATGGCAAGGCACAGATTCACATAGGCGGCAACTTTTCCCGCATGGAGTGTGGAATTGAAACAGCGCCATTCCACCGTCCCCCGGTAAAAGACCGAATGCAGATTCAGTGCGTAATAGCGGGTCCAGTTATAATGGTCTGCGCTGCCGTTATCTCCCTCATACCAGATATTCTCCAGCTGCGTCAGATCCCTTGTCTCATCCGACGAGAGCCTGCGTGCCTGCTTCAGCATGGGTTCCCGCACCTTCTGACACCAGCGGGACGCCCGGCTTTCATTGACCTGCAGCGCTTTGAACAGGATATCCTCCTTGGAGTACATGATGCCGATGAGGTTTTTCAGACTCTGCCGGTTATGATTGGCTGCGTCCACATGGACATGGATGCCGCAGGAGCTGTTGGCCTTGGCTCCTGCGTGGCGTACCTGCCGGACACACTCCTGCAGCTTGGGCAGTTCCGCATAGGTGAGCTTTGGCGTTACCATCTCCACGCGGTATCTGTAGTCACCCGTTGCACGATAGCCGCTGCCGATCTTCTGCTCCCCGTGGATGCTGGAGTCACTCATGACCGTCCACTCTTTGCCGTCCCGATCCGTCACACACCATTTATCGTAAGCGCCGCCCACATAGCGGGCGTCCGTTGCAAAATACGCGGCCAGCGCTGTTGCCGCCTGCTCACGGGTGATGCCGGTCATTTCAACTTCCACGCCGAAGCACTGGTCCTTCAGCCCGATCATGCGGCAGCACCGGCTTTCAGTTCAGCATCCACCTCCCGGATACGGCGCCCGATGGCTTCAATGACATTGGCGGTGACGCTGTTGCCCGCCTGCTTATACGCCTGTGCATCAGACTGGATGGCGAGGATGCGGTCGATCTGCCACTCATCGAAGCCCTGCAGCCGTAGACACTCCCGCGGCATCAGACGCCGGATGCGTCCGCCACGTTCCACGATGCCCTGGATGCAGCTCGTCTCCAATGTGTGGGCGATATCCTGTCCCACACGACCACGGCGGGTATTGCTCCCGGAAAAGCCGAGATCGACGCTGTCACCGGGATTCGCCTCTTTATAGCCTTTTTTCGTGGCTTCCTTGATGAGCAGAACGCCGGAACGTTCTGCTCTATGATTAGACAGCGTTGTCTGACCATAACGGGCAGTGAGGCAGCGGGCGGCCTCCGTTTGTCTCGCCTCCCCGGCACATAGATCCACAAAGGGTCTGTCCTGCGGAATGATATACAATCCTGTTTTGCC
Organism: Intestinimonas timonensis; assembly: GCF_900626145.1. Lineage (GTDB taxonomy): Bacteria > Bacillota > Clostridia > Oscillospirales > Oscillospiraceae > Intestinimonas > Intestinimonas aquisgranensis. Next base: position 863,488 of record NZ_LR130817.1, read on the forward strand.
GCCCACACCTCCAGCGCCGGCAGTCTGCGTGCAGGCTATTCCGTCTGCGTCGTAGACACGGGAGCCTTGCGGCCCTCCGAGGACTTGTACAAGAGCTTTTCCACCTGTGCCGAAGACAGGTAATATTTTCCCGGCGCATCGGGGATCAAGATATCCGATAATGAAAAGCCTTCGCCTTGATTGAGGGACTCCAAAATGTTTGCTGTTAAGCACAGACCACTCGACATGATACCCCAGGTCATCCAGTGCGGAGAGGATGACCGAAAAGGTTTTCCCTTTGTCATGCGATAAAAGTCCGGGAACATTTTCAAGCAGCAGATACGCAGGTCGTTTGGCTTGAGCCAATCGGGCAATCTCAAAGAAGAGAGTTCCTCTGGCGTCGGCAAAGCCCCTCCTGCGGCCAGCGTTAGAAAATGCCTGGCAGGGGAATCCTCCGCAGAGCAGGTCGAAGTCCGGCAGGTCTGCGGGGTCAATTTGGGTTGCGTCCGGATAGTATCGTTCCTCCTTTCCCGGTTCGTAGATTGCTTGGTAGCTGGCATTGGCGTATTTGTCGATCTCGCAGTGTCCTACACACCGGAAACCGCCCGCGCGGGTCAGCCCGGAGCGGAAACCGCCAATGCCGGCGAACATATCAAAATATCGGATCAGGTCATCTCATCTCCTTCCTGCAGGGCAAGCAAAAAGCCGAGGACGCTTTCATCTACATCCCCGGCTCTGTCGCTATCCTGCGCTTCTTCTTTGGTGAGCTGCACTCCCCGCAGTTCCTGCCGGATGGTCTGGCGAACGGCGTCCAGCAGTTCCTGCTGCCCTTTATACTCACAGACCATGCGGCAGACCGCAGCGGTGCGCTGTCCTGCGGGGATCTCCGTCAGCTTCTTCCACGCCCTGCGCTGTATGGGTGAGGACATGGAAAAGGACAGATTGATCCGCTTTTTGTTACTGCTCATCGTTCTTTGTGAGCCGCTCTGCCAGCCGCTCATAGCCTTTGGCGTTGAGGGACACATCGTCAAGGATGACTGGACGGCAAAGGCCGTCCGCAGCGGATACATTCCGCTTCAGCAGCGCCGCACCACCGCCCAGAAAAACAGCAGGCATGGCACGGGTATCCAGTCCGCTCTCCGTAATGGCGGAGAGCAGGCGATGGACATAGGCGTCTGCCTGCCGGTCAATAATTTTTCTGGCATCCTCATTGATATGGACAGCATCGCCGCGCAGCACGCTTTCCATCTGTGTCGCCGTCATAGACAGGCCCAGTGCGCGGCGGATCTGCTCGCCGATCTCATCCAGACAGCGGATCATACCGAGTTCCAGACTGCGGCAGGTCGATGCATTGGGGATACGGTTGTCCAAACGCATCAGATCCACTGTCCATCCGCCGATATCCGCCACGATCACAGAAGGCTCATCCAGCAGGATGCTCTGGGTCAAGACTGCGGCATAACCTTGCGGGAACAGCGACACCTTGCGGATGGTGATAGAGTATTCCTGTCCCTCATAGCGGAAACTCACCGTTCTCCCGTCCCGGAGCAGATAGTCCCGGAATGCATTTTTCTCCCGTCCGAAGCTGGTGAGAGGCAGTCCGGCCGCCAGATGGATCTCTGCTGCAGGCTCCGCATGACGGAAGGAGAGCTCCTTTGCGATGGCTGCCAGCGTAAGGAGGTAGTAGTCCTCTGTCTGCGTTTTGTTCTTCTGAAGCGCCTGACGCCCGCTGCCCACCACATAGAATTTTCCGCCGTATTCCAGCACGTCCTTCAGCGTATATGGCTCATGCTCATACGCCACCAGACCGGAGGGGAACGAGAAATGGGCCGTTTTCATAGCGGCATAGCCGTGGTCAACACCAATAATCATGGACTCGCTCATCTTGCCTCACCTCCACGGCTGCGTTTCTTCTTATTTGATGTCTGGTGCCGGTCATAGTCCTTTCCGGCATGGATAAGATCCCGAATCTCCTTCAGCTGCAGATTCCAGCGTGTTTGACCGTCCCACTCCGGATGCTTCGCACAGAGCCGGGGCAGATATTTCTTCAGATCCGCGCCCTCTCTGGGAAACTCGATGCCGCCCTTATAGACGATATCCTGTTCCAGCTTCATCAAAAGCGCTTCATATGCGCTCCAATCTGTCTGATCATAGGCGCTTTTCCCGGTGAGCTGCTCGTAGGCATAGTCCCCGACATAGCTCAACTGCTCAAAGCAGCAATCGCCGTAGGGAACGACATCCGCAAGGCTGTCCGGGTCTGCCAACGCGGCAAAATAGACTTCGCGCCCCTGTGCGATGAGCCAGGCGCGAAAATCGATAAAACCGTCATCGCTGCAGCCGTATTCTTTCATGATCCCTGCCGCGTCCCACAAGCCGAACTTGTCCGCGAGATCTTCATAGGCGTGGATGATGTCGTGGAAATTCTGTGCCTGCGTAGGGCCCATAGAAACCAGCCGGTCTTTCAGATAGGCCAGCATGACGTCCATATCCTGCCCGCAGGCGATTTTTGCATCATGGATCAGGTCCCAGAAGGATTCTTTGTTGATCTCTGAGATCGGTTCCTTCACATTCTTCATCTCCTTCCCAATACGTTTTTTGATGTGCGCTGCCGCACCCGCGCAGATCTTTTGATAAAACGCGCGATACTCCGGTGTGGTTTTATCTACTTCACCGAGAATTGCACGCTCATAGGGCGTGCCGGGGACGATCTCCCAGGTAACGGTCCCAAAGTATGCCGCTTCCAGATACCGCAGCAGCGTGTGTCCGTCTGCCATCTCAAACATTCCATGGTTATCCTCATAGGGAAATTCTTCATAGACCTTGAGCCCGGTGACTTCTTCCGCGGCGGCATACAACGAGAAACCGTCTGTGTCCAGCGTCGGCGCAAGCTGTGCGTACTGTTCCTCCGGGGACAGCATTTCCTCATGCCGCTCCATCTGACCGCTCCTTTCTTACCCAGCCCGCAAAACGCTCTAAAAAGTGAACGCGCCCATGCACCTTCCCGGCAGACACATCCAGCCCATTCATCTGCGCCTGAATGCGGCGCTGGATGGCTTTCAGCTTCTGCGGGTCATTGCAGCAATCTACGATGACATACTCGCCGCCGCTGGTGGAGAGGATTTCCCGCTTGCCGTTCTCGTCCCGGATGCCGGACAGGAGACGCTGTCCCAGCCGTTTCCGGTAGGCGTCCTGGAGCGCATCCATATCTCCGCAGACATCATGCTTTTTCAAGATCTCCGCGATCTCACAGGAAGTGATCTTCGTCTCGGCAGACAGCTTTTGCAAAATCTCCGCCTGCGCGTCAGGCGAGATTCCCGTCCGGCTGGGCATCGTTTTCTTCGCTTTCTGCATCGGCACACCTCCAATCCGCGGGCAGGATCTTCTGCTCGATGATATCCGCAATCGTCCGGAACACCTCCGCCAGCTCGCGGGATTCCTTTACGGTATCCCGCATTTCCTCCGGGGTCATCCGCGTCCCGTCCGTCCAGCAGCGGACATTTTCCTCGGACGGTGTCAGCAGGACGGCTTTTTCATACGCTTTGCAGAAAAGCGCCGCGATCTTTCCTTTTCGGTCGATCTCGGCGTCCTGCTTTTTCAGTTCTTTTTTCGCTTTTTCGTATTCCAGCGCTTCGGCGGCCGCCTGCTCCCGCTGCTCTTCCGGCAGGTCCTGAAGCTGCCGGGTCAGGTCATAACCCTTGTTGATGGACAGTTCCTTCTTATCCAGAGCCTCCTTGATTACCTCCGGGGCATTCTCATCGATCTGCATGACCTTGCCCATGGTGCGCTCACCCAGGCCGACTGCTTCTGCCAGCTCCTTGCGGGTGTCCACAGTATCGGAACTTTCCGGCAATGTTGCCGAAAGGTCTGTGCGTGTCCCTTGGTTTGCCCTGGCTTTTGCCTCGATCTCCGGCTTCAGCTTCAGCGCGATCTTACCCAGCTCCCACTTTTCCAGATTACGGCGTCCCTTCTGGGTATCCAGTGCCCACTGCTTAGCCTCCAGCAGATCCTCAAACGAGAAAACGGCCATCGTGTACGGCAGGCCATGCTTTTCACACAGCTCCTGACGGTTGTGTCCATCGATGATGACCATGTCCTCATTGACGATGATGGGAGAATAACAGCCATTGTTGACCAGATCCGTTTCCAGAGCGTCGAGCTGCTCCGCGCTCAAAGGCGGGAGCAGCTCGGCCATCTCCGGCAGGATCACAGGGCTGCGTTCAGCGCTGGTATATGTGATCCCGGTGTTTTTCATCAGGCGGCGTCCTCACTGGCGGACATATCCTCCACCGCCTGTGCCGCGTCCTCCGCCTTGCGGGGAGACAGGAATTCCACATCGCTGGCTTTGATGAGGAAACCGGGCTGGCGCTCCGGCTCGTCCTCAAAGGTGATGGTCTCAAAATCGCCGGAGGCCGCCAGCTTACAGCCCCTCCAGGCGAATTCGGCGCAGCGCTCGGCCAGAGGGCCGCGCACCTTAATGGAGATAAAGTCGGTGAGCTTGTTGCCATCCTTATCCTTATAGCGGCGGTCCGAGGCGATTCGCAGGATAGCGTAGGGTTTGCCGGTATTCTCGTTCATCTTCAGTTCCACATCGTGGGTCAGATTGCCAATGGCAGTGATTTTCAGCATATTCAGTGCTCCTTTTTTAATGGTTAGGTTTAGTTAAAAAGTGCGGGTGGTCTGCTCTCAGACCACCCGTAGGGGGATACAATTTACTTGCTCCAGCTTTCGCTGTCACCAAGAATGGCGGTATGGGCGTTGGCAGCCTCCATGACTGCGTAGTACGCCCAATGCTTGCGGCTGACATCCGGGAAGGTGTTCAGCTTGCGGAGATTGTCCGCAATGTAGTCCTCGTCCGCTTCGCGGCCCAGCAGGCGGTTGACGATGGTCACAACCTCCGCGCGGTTGATCTCGTCGTCAGCGCGGAAGGAGCCGTCGCCATAGCCGTTGATCCAGCCATGCTTGGCGGCAGCCTTGATGTACGTGGCGGCCCAATAGCCGTCGCTCACATCGTTGAAGTCCTTATACTGCTCCATGATCTCAGCGTCGCCATCGCCGTACACATCAAAGAAACGGACGGCCAGCGTTGTGAACTCGGCGCGGGTAATGGCATCGTCGGGGGCAAAGATGGTCTTGTTCTTACCGTAGGTGACACCGTTGTTATTGAGGTATTTGGCATAACCGGAGTACCAGGCATGGGCGGGAATATCCGTGAACTTGGTATTTGCCGCGGTGGAAATGGTATCGCCGTTCTTCTCCGCCAGCAGGCGGGCGAAGATCGCGGCGGCTTCACTGCGGGTCATGCTGCGGCTGGGGCCGAAGGTCCCGTCCGTGTAGCCGACGATGTAAACGCCGTGGCGCTCGGCCTGCTCCACTTCGGGGACGGTCAGTTCGCCGTTTTTGTCGGTCTTGCCTGCGGCAGACTGACCCAGATCACCCTTGACCGTGACATTTTTGCCCTGCTGGGGAGCCTTCTTGTGGTCGGTCACGATGACCGTCACCTGATGCTTGGCGTCCAGATCTGTGCCGTCCGGCAGTTTCACCGTGATATTGCCGGTCTTGCCGATGGACACCTCGCTGCCAGAGATGGGACGCTTCGTGTCCGTGCGGATGACCTTGACAGTCAGCGTCCAACGGTCACCGTCCGCGTCCTCATAGCCAGTAGTGACCTTGCCGTCCTCGTTGGTCTTACCGCTGCCGGTGGGGACGGTGATCTGACCTGCCTTGTCGGTCTTGCCGGAGGCGTAGTTGTCATTCTTATCCGTGACAGAAATGCTCATACCGGAAACGGCACTCTTGTCCTTGACAAGCTGCACGGTCACGGTGGTCTGGTCGGCGTAGTCCAGCAGGCGGCTATTGGGCAGGCGGATGGAGATGCTGTTGTCCTTATGGAGCGCCACGGCAGCATTGGCAATAGGATTCTTGGTGTCGGTATCGGTGACGGTCACAAGGTATCCGCCCACAATGGCCTCACCCTTGCTGTCCGTGGTGCCGCTGTTGTAGATCTTCTCGATCTCTGCCGTTTCCAGCTTCTCGCCGCAGTTCTCGCACTCCTTGTGCTTGCTGCCCGCATCGTCGGTGGTAGGCTCCTTGTCGATAATCCAGTCACCGGGTTTATGACCGGCAGGCTCGGTATAGTCGGTCTTGGTAGTGTCGCCACAGCGGGCGCAGGTGTTGGTGGTGTAACCCATCTCGGTGCAGGTGGGGGCGGTCACTTCGGACTTGTAATCGTGTCCCAGCGCGTTTTTCAGCACTGCGCCGCACTTGGTACAGAGCTGCGGCTGGGTGCAGGTGGCATCATTGCCAGGAACATGACCTGCCGCCTCGTTGCCCTCGATGCGGTGATAGCCGCAGCGGGTGCAGCGGTATTCCATGACGCCCTCGCCGGTGCAGGTGGCGTTGGTAACGAGGGTTCCCTCATCCCAGCTATGACCAAGCGCGTCGGTGTAGTCTGTGACGAAGCTGCTGCCGCAGCCGTCGCAGCGGTGGATGGTCTTGCCGCCGTTTTCGCAGGTAGCGGCGATGACATGGGATTCGTAATTGTGAGGCAGCGCCGCCGTGATGTCCTCAATGTGACGATCCCCACAGACGGAGCACTCGCGGACGGTATAACCGGGGCTGGTACAGGTGGCGGCCACGGTATAGACCTCATAGCTGTGTTCGCCCTTGGGCGTGGCGGTCTGCTTCATCTGGCCGCAGCGGGAGCAGAGCTCCAGCAGCTTGCCATCGGTTTCGCAGGTGGCGTCACGGATGACGATACCCTGCCATGCGTGGCCCAGGGAGTCCACATAGTCGCGCTTTTCGATTTTGCCGCACTTCGTACAGAGGTAGCGGTCATAGCCAAGGGTGGTGCAGCCGGCTTTGGTGCTGTCCAGCAGAATATACTTGTGGTTTTCACCGCAGCCCTTGTCGGTGCAGCAATTTCCGTTGCAATGCATGTTCTGACAGCCACAGTTGGGGTTAGAGCAGCCACAGCCGCAGTTGCCGTTCTCGTCTGTGGTATCATCCCGCAGCCAGACATAGGCCACGCCGTTTTCCGTCATATCCACACCGTCACAGGTGTAGGTGATCTCGTAATAGACAGTGTACTGACCCTCGTCCGTATAGTTGGGCGCGGAGGTCATGGTACAGCTATCCGCACTGTTGCCGTAGCGGATAGAGGTGCGGACACCGGCTTCGGAGAGGTCGCTGACCGTGATGGTATGGGGCTTGCCGTCCACCACGCCGTAATAGTCTGCAATGACTGCCTTTGCCGCCGTGTAGTCATAGCGGGCGTAGTCGCACAGGCTGCATTTCTCTACCGTAGCGAAGCGTCCGTTTGCCGGCTGGGGCAGGACTTCCGTCACCATGCTGTGGCGCTCCAGCTTGCGGCTGATCGTATGATTGGTACCGTAGCAGAATGCGCAGTAGGTGCCGCCCTTGGTGGTGACAGTGTGATAGGTATCATCCGTATACTCGTAGGAAACGGTTTCGTCCAGTTCCTGCGTAAATGCGGCGGCACAGTCATACAGCCAGTAGACATTTTTCAGATAGCCGTACTCGCTTTTGCTCATATTTGTGTTGATGCCGCCGCAGGTTTCACAGACGGCTTTGGTGTAGTGATATCCGGTATAGGTGGCGTCCTTGCCGGGGATGCCGTCCATGGTATCACCTTTGCCGACGCCATCTACCATCGTGCCGTCCGAATATTTCACATTGCGGCTAAGTGCCGGCTGGCCATTGCGGGTATATTCGGGAACGCGGAACACCTCAAAAGATGTGGCTTTGCCGCACTCACCGCACTTGAAGGTCTCGCGGGTCACAACACTGTTGGCGTCCAGTTCATTGGTTCGACCGGATGCCTGCATCCAGTGTTCTGCGGGGTCGTGGTAGCTGTTCTGCTGGGCGGCAAAGGCGGTGGGGATCATGCCCACGCACATGACCAGCGTCAGAAGCAGCGCCAGCGCTCTGCGGGAATAATGGTTCTTTTTCAGATTCATAGGTCCTCCTTATATTTTTTGTTTTTTATCCGCGTTGAAAACGATGTCCTTTTGGCTATCGCCCCCTTTCCCGGCTGCAAATCTTTCTTTGCAGATACTCGTTCCAATCCTTGCCGCAGCGCGGTTTCTCCACGGTAACGGCATACCCCTGTAACTGATACTTTTCCTGTAATTGCTGGGCGGCTTTCTGCCCAGGCTCGTCCGCGTCCAGACACAGCGCAATACGGCGGATCTCCGGATGCGCCTGCAAATAGGTCTGCAGTGCGCCGTCATAGAGTCCGCACAGAGCAACGGCGTTGGTTGTGTCTCTATGGAGCGTGAGGTAACTCATCAGATCGATGGGTGCCTCAAAGACAAGCACCAGATCTGACTGCGGATCGTGCGGGAGGGAGAAGCCTGTGTTTTTGTCGCTGCCGGGAGCGTCTCCCTTGAAGCCGGGACCGTTCAGATCATAGGTGCCGCGCAGTCCCGCGTACTTTGCCTGTCCGGATTCATCCCTGCCGACGAAGACGCAGTTATGATGTACCACATCCTCATACAGCAGCCCAGCATTCAGAAACTGTCGGATCACCTGGGCAGCGATACCTCGCTTACGGAGATAGGCGAAGACCCTGCGGTCATCCGCATTGCGGGGCGGCAGGGAAAGCGCCTGCTTCTGGCTGATGGGTTTTGGCTCCGGAGCGGGTGCGTCTCTGGCTTTCCCATGGAAGGTCAGAAGGTACTCCACCGCTTCCGGAAAGGATTTTCCGCAAAACTGCTGGAGGAAAGTGATGGCATCCCCGCCGGTATTCTGGGAATACCGGAACCAGGTACGCCGGTCCTTGATCCGCAGGCTGTCCATCTCCGCGGTAGTATGGAAGCGTCCCACGCGCTTGACCTGATAGCCGAGGTGGGAGAGCAGCTCCGGCAGGTCCGTTTCTCTGGCGATCTGCATTTCTGTGTCTGTGAAGCGATTTCTGATCTCGCTTGCCATAATGTGTGCCTCCTTTCTGATGAAACGCAAAAAGCCACCCAGGGCATCCGATATACTCGGATGCCCTGGGTGGCTTTCCCTAAATCGTGTTCTTTTGTTTTGGCTTTTGTGCGGGCTTACACGGCGTTATCTTCGTCGGGGGTGTCCGTGTTCGCTGGAGCGGTCACGTCGGCCACACGAGGCGCGACAGGGGCCTCAGTGGGGATGTTCTGCTCCGCGGTGTTCTCAGCGTCCGCTTCGTCCAGCGCTTGCGTGATCAGGTTCAGCACGAAGTCTCGCTGGGTGAGCTTTTTGCCGGTGCGGAGCGTCTCGCGCTCCAGATGACGCTTGATGCGCTGGAAGAGTTCTTCGGGGATCTGGAATGCCATCGTTCTGCCTTTTTCAGTCATTTGAATGCCGCCTTTCTGATTTTCCATCATGTTGTAATAGTCTTGGATGAGGTTGGCGATGTACTCGCTGGTGGTCTGGCCCAGCCGTTCCCGTTCTTCGCTGACCCGCTCATGTAGGTCGATGGGAATCTGAGCACACAAGTTTTTAGTGGTTGCCATTCTCGGATACCTCCTTCGTTTTTTGTAACGCAAGCATACCCGAAAGGTTACGAGAAAGCTATTACCAACACCACCAAGGAATGGTAGACACACGAAGCGAAAGCAACATAAGCACCAATGAAACGAAAAAGGCCGCCGTCCGCTCCCATAGGGAGCCGAACGGTGGCCTGCCTTCTTATTCTTTTTTAAGCCTCGGTGTTCGAACCACACCAGACCACAAATCTGGCAGGGCGCATCTTCAAAATGTCGCCTCTCGCTGGGCAAAACTGAAATTTTGAAAAATCGAGTTTTTGCAACTTTTTCGTTCTAAAAGTGGCGCATTATATGTGAAAACGCCGCACTTTCGTGCGGCGTTTTCGGCGTTGCATCTTTCATCAACACATTTTGGTCCGAGTGGCGGGATTTGAACCCACGGCCTCTTGGACCCGAACCAAGCGCGATACCAAGCTTCGCCACACCCGGAAATGTGTTACCGAACATTTATTATAGAGGGTTCCAGGCATAATGTCAAGCATGGTTTTATCCATTTCAAGGCGGCGTGAAATTTATGTTGTAGGAGGACAGGGGTGATGATATAATAATTTATCGTCCCATTTCGTTCATTTTTCTATCCAAGAACTGGAGGAGATCTGCCCTATGTGTGGAATCGTTGGATATATCGGCAGGGAAGAGGCAGCGCCCATCCTGCTGGATGGCCTGGAGCGGTTAGAGTACCGCGGCTACGACTCGGCAGGCCTGGCGGTCTATTCTGAGACAGACGGCCTGAAGGTGGTCAAGGCGAAGGGGAGACTGAAAGTACTCTCCGATATCGTAGAGGGTGGCAAAACGATCCACGGAACGGTAGGTCTGGGGCATACCCGCTGGGCCACCCACGGTGAGCCCTCTGATATCAACTCCCATCCCCAGGTAAGTACCTCCGGGCGTATCGCCGTTGTCCACAACGGTATCATTGAGAATTACGCTCGGATCAAGGAATTCCTGGAGTCCAAGGGTGTCACCTTTGTATCTGAGACTGATACCGAAGTGGTGGCACAGCTTCTGGAGTACTACTACCGGGGTGACATCATGGAGGCCGTCACCAAGGTACTCCACCGCATCGAGGGTGCCTACGCCCTGGGCATCATCTGCGCGGATTGCCCAGATCGGCTCATTGCCGCCCGGAAGGACAGTCCGCTGATCCTGGGCCTGGGGGAGGGGTTCCACTTCCTGGCCAGCGACGTCACCGCTGTCATCAAGTACACCCGTGATGTGTACTACCTGGATGATGGAGAGATTGCCGTTCTCACCCGGGATGGCATCCAGGTCTATAACCACCCCTACCTCCAGCCGGTGGAGAAGGAACTCCACCACGTGGACTGGGAGATCTCCGCCGCCGAGAAGGGTGGATATGAGCACTTTATGGCCAAAGAGATCATGGAGCAGCCCAAGGCCTTCCGCGACACCGTCTTCCCCCGCATCCAGAATGGCCGGGTGGTGTTGGATGAGCTGGAGATCACCAGCGAGCAGCTCCAGGCCATGGACAAGATCTACATTATTGCCTGCGGCTCCTCCTACCACGTGGGTATGGTGGCCAAGTATATTCTGGAACGCATCCTGCGTAAGCCTGTGGAGGTCACCCTGGCCTCGGAGTTCCGCTACTGTGAACCGCTGGTGAGTGAGCATACCCTCTGTATCGTCATCAGTCAGTCCGGCGAGACCATTGATACCCTGGCCGCCATGCGGGAGGCCAAGCGCCTGGGCGGCCGGATCCTGTCCATCGTGAACGTGGTGGGGTCCACCATCGCCCGAGAGTCGGACGACGTACTCTATACCTGGGCCGGTCCGGAGATCGCCGTGGCCACTACGAAGGCGTATTCCACCCAGTTGGCGGTGATCTATCTCATCGCCCTGCGATTTGCCGAGCTGCTGGGGACGGTGAGCGAAGAGACCTATCAGGAGATCGTCTCTGAGCTCCTTACCATTCCCACCAAGATGGAAGAGGTGCTGGATCACCGAGAGGCCATCCAGTATTACGCCTCCATCTATTTTAACCACGAGTCCATCTTTTTCATCGGCCGGAACATCGACTACGCCATTGGTTTGGAGGGCTCCCTGAAGCTGAAGGAGATCTCCTACATCCACTCCGAAGCCTACGCAGCCGGCGAACTCAAACACGGCACCATCTCTCTCATTGAGGATGGTACGCTAGTGGTGGCGCTGGCCAGCCGGGTGCAGCTCTTCGACAAGCTCATCAGCAATGTAGTGGAGGTGAAGTCCCGGGGCGCCGATGTGCTGGGTCTCACTGTGGCCTCCAAAGCCAAGGAGATGGAACGGACGGCGGACCATGTGATCACTGTGCCGGATACCCACCCCATGCTGCTGCCCAGCCTGGATGTGATCCCCATGCAGCTGTTTGCCTACTATGTGGCCCTCATGCGTGGCTGCGACATCGATAAACCCCGGAATCTGGCCAAGTCGGTGACGGTGGAATAATGAGGAGGACGCATTTGAAAAGACTGCTCTCTCTGGTTCTGGCTCTGGCCTTGACCCTCGCTCTGGCCGCATGCGGCGGCGGAACATCTGAGGCAGGCACTGTTCCCACCGAAAGTGGTGCTGGAGCGGTGACCATCCACTACGGCATCTCCAACGCCTGGGACGCCCTGATGCCCTACAACAGTGTTTCGGGCAGCAACTATGCCCGGATGGTCTATGACAAGATCTATGACCGACTGGCCTATGTCCACGCGGACGGCACCCTGTCTCCCAGAGCGGCCAAGAGCTGGGAGGGAAGCGAGGATGGCTATACCGCACTCTTCCACTTGGACGAGAAGGCCGCTTTCCACGACGGAACGCCGGTGACAGCGGAGCACTGGGTGGAAACCTTTACCCTTATGACTGATCCCACCTGTCCGGTGCTGGGCCGGGGGAACTTCTCTGTGTTCACCGGGACCGACCAGGATGGCTGCCGGGTGGAGGGGGAGACCTTCGGAGTGGAGGCGACAGACGACTACACCCTGAAGCTCACCTTTAAGAGTCCCACCACGCCGGAGGACTTTTTGCTGGACAAGAACCGGGAGTTTTATGTTCTGCCCACCCACCTGCTGGAGAGGGCCGATCCGGCAACGCTCATGGAATTGGACCTCTGGAAGGCGCCAGTAGGCTCCGGGCCCTGCAAATTCGTGGAAGAGCTGCCCGGCAGCCAGCTTACGCTGGAGGCCAACAAGGACTACCAGCTGGGCGCTCCTGGCTTTGACTATCTGGTCATGACGGTGATGGATAAATCCAATCTCCTCACCGCTCTCATCGCCGGTGATCTGGATTATTATGCCATCGGTGGCAGCTTGTCCGCCGAGGATGCTCCCTTGGCGGAGAGCAGCGGTGTGACGGTACTGGAGGGGACGGTGCCCAATACCTTCTTTGAGCTCATGCTCAACGGAGACAGCATCCACGACGCCCGGGTCCGCCGGGCCATCGAGCTTGCCCTGGACAAGGAGCTGCTGTGCGAGCAGTCCACCCATGGCCTGGGCACGGTGGCAGGGAGCAGCATCAGCCCCGAGAGCCCCTATGCCGGCGCCGCCGTGCCGGCGGGGGAGCGGGACGTGGAGGCGGCCAAAGCCCTGCTGACCGAGGCCGGATACGACGGGCGGAGCTATACCCTGGTGTGCACCTCCAACCGCTCCGGTCTGGCCGCCCTCATGCAGCAGAATCTGGCGGAGGCCGGGATCAATGTCACCATCGAGACGGTGGACTCGGCGGCCATGTTTGCCGGTATGTCCGACGGTACCTACGATATGGGCATTGCCAGCCACACCCCGGGCGCGCTGCCCCTGTGGTTCACCGAGAGCCGCCTGTCCGCCACAAACAACATCTTCCATGTGGCCGACCTGGCGCCCTATACCGACCGCGTCCAGGCCATCCGGGCGGAAACCGATCCGGATGCACGGCTGGCACTGGTGGCCGAGCTGGATGAATACTTGGCTCAGGAGCGTCCCTTTATCCCCCTGTGGTTTGGGACCGCCCTCCACGCCCAGTCGCCCACAGTGGCCAACATCGACTACCCCTCCGCCAGCTTTTCCAATGAGAATGTGTGGGAATGGGTAAAGGAATAAACATTTACAGCTTATAAAGAGAGACCTCCGTAAGGGGACCCCGGTTCCGGGGTCCCCTGTGCCCTGACCGGGCCGGAAGTGCAGGAGGAAACGCAATGGCACAGTATATCCGCAGGCGGCTCATCACCGCCATCCCAGTTTTCTTTGGGATCACCATCCTGGTTTTTCTGCTGGTGGATCTTGCCCCGGGGGACCTGACGGACCTCATGGGGGAGGGCACGTCCAGCACCACGGAACAGACGGCCATGGAGGCCGCTTTTGGACTGGATCAGCCCCTGCCGGCCCGGTATGTCACGTGGCTGGCGGGGCTTTTCCACGGCGATCTGGGGCGCTCCTACCACTATGGTCAGGATGTGTCCGACCTCATCGCCCAGCGGTTGGGGCCCTCTCTCATCCTGACCGGCACCGGCGTGTTGTTGGCAGTGGCCATCGCCGTCCCATTTGGGGTGATGGCGGCCTGGAAACCCAAAGGGCTTTGGGACCGCTTGGCTCATCTCTTCACCATCTCCGGCTCGGCGGTGCCGGGCTTTTTCCTGGCTCTGGTGGCCATCTTCCTCTTTTCCGTCCAGCTTGGATGGCTGCCCTCCTCCGGTATGTACCGGACGGTGGGCGGAGGAGATCTGCCCGATCTGATCCGGCATCTGATCCTGCCCGCCGGTATCATCGGCGTGAGCAATGTGGGGAGCATTCTCCGTCAGACGCAGAGTGCCTGTCTGGAGGTCATGGGGGAGGACTACATCATGACCGCCCGGGCCAAGGGCCTGCGGGAGGGTGCCGTGGTGGTCCGCCACGCCCTGCGCAGTGCCCTCATTCCGGTGCTCACCAGTATCCTGACCCACATCCCCCACATCATCGGGGGCTCGGTGGTGGTGGAGCGGATTTTCGGCTGGCCCGGCATGGGCAGCCTTATGTTCTCCGCCGTCAGCGGTCGGGACTACAACGTGGTCATGGGCGTCACGGTGGTCATGGCCCTGGCAGTGCTGCTAACCAGCCTGCTGCTGGATGTGGTCTACGGCTTCGTGGACCCGAGGGTGCGCTATGGGGGGCGGTAAGCGAGTGTGGCGCCGCCTGCGGTCGGACCGGCGGGCGGTGGTCTGCATGGTCATTTTGGCCTTAGAGATTCTGGGTGTGCTGCTCCTGCCGCCTCTTCTGGGGCTGGAACCGGATGTCACCGACCGAGCGGCGGGCTTCTGGGCCGCTCCTTCGGCGGAGCACTGGCTGGGCACCGACGATGTGGGTCGGGACGTGCTGGCCAGACTCATCTGTGGTGGACGGATCTCGCTGCTGGTGGGGTTTGCCTCGGCGGCCATCAATTTGGCTGTGGGGGTCCCGCTGGGGCTGTTGGCCGGCTACCGACGGGGAGCGTGGGAGTTCTGGATCATGCGGCTTGCCGATGTGTTCCAGTCCTTTCCCAGTATCGTGCTCATCCTGTGTCTGGTGACCCTGGTGGGGGCGTCGGTGCTCAACCTGGTGCTGGTCATCGGCCTGCTGGGATGGCCGGGTATTGCACGGCTGGTCTACGGCAACGTGCTCTCGGTGCGGGAAAAGGAGTACATCCTGGCCGTCCGGGCTCTGGGGGCAAGGACGGGGACCATTTTAACCCGCAACGTGCTGCCAAACGTGGTGGCGCCAGTATGGGCGGCTTTGGGCCAGCGGGTGGGCCGGGCCATTTTGTCCGAGTCCAGCCTCAGCTTTCTGGGGGTGGGTATCCGGGCGCCCCAGGCCTCCTGGGGCAACCTGATGCAGAGTGCCACCAGCTTGGCCGTTCTCACCGGGCGTCCCTGGGTGTGGCTGCCTCCTGGCATTCTTATTATCCTGACGGTGGTCTGTCTCCAGAGCCTGGGCGATGCCTTGCGGGACGCCATGGACCCCAGATGGGGTGCCAGAGGAAAGTAAATAGGACAGTGGATTTCAAAAGCGTGCGGCTTTCAGCCGCACGCTTTTTGCATCTGAAAAGATTTTGGACGGGCAGTCATAGGCGCGGACGACCCCTCATAGAATGGAACATCTGCAAAGGAGAGGGGTGCTGGAAAGTCATGTTGGTACCCAGAATGGAACCGGCCGCGGAGCGTTTTTCTCAAGTGGCGGCGCTGCTGCCCTGGGAGCTGCGGCAGGGGGCGGAGCGGCTGACGGAAGGGGACAAGGCACGGGCGGAGGAGTTGCGGCTCCGGGCGGGACGTTCCCCCACGGCGGTGCTGCCGGAGGGGGAGATACGTCTGCCGGGCTGTGAGGACCGGCCCGTGGTATGTGAGGACCTCCATATGGTGCTGGAGGTAGCCACACAGGCCTCCACCCACGCTGTGCTGGACAGGGTCCGGGACGGATTTGTGACGGTCCGCGGTGGTCATCGGGTCGGCCTGTGCGGCAGCACGGTGTGTGAAAACGGCGTGATCCGCACCATGGGGACCCTGTCGTCCCTCTCCATCCGGGTGGCCAGAGAGGTGCCTGGCGCTGCGGCGGGGGTGCGTCCCCTGCTGCGGGACGGCGGCAGGGCTGGCGGTACCGTGATCCTGTCCCCGCCGGGAGGCGGCAAGACCACCCTTCTTCGAGATTTGATCCGCCGACTCTCCGACGGCATCGAAGGTCCGCCCCTGCGGGTGGGGGTGGCCGATGAGCGTGGGGAGCTGGCCGCTATGTACGACGGCCTTCCCATGAACGACCTGGGTGCCCATACCGACGTGCTGGACGGCTGCCCCAAGGCCGCCGCCCTGGTGATGCTGCTGCGGGCCATGAATCCCCAGGTGTTGGCGGCGGATGAGGTGGCAGGCCCTGAGGACGCCGCTGCTCTGGAGGAGGCGGCGGGCTGCGGGGTGGCTTTGCTGTGCACCGCTCATGCCGCCAGTGCGGAGGACCTCCTTCGGCGCCCTGTATTCCGGCGGCTGGTCCATCGGGGTGTTCTTTCCCAGACGGTGGTGCTGACGGGGCGGGGCAGGGAACGTAGCTGGACCCTGGTGCCGTTGGAGGGGGGAGGACCGTGCTGAAGCTGGTGGGTGCCCTGCTGCTGACGGCGGGGGCGTCCGCTCTGGGACTGTGTGCCGCCGGACAGCTGCGCGACCGGGTGAAGACCCTGCGTTCCCTGGTGGGCGGCCTGGAGGTCCTGGGCCGGGAACTCTCTTTTCGGCGCACTGCCATGCCGGAGCTTATGGAGCGGACGGCCCGACAGGCCGGAGCACCGGCCCGCTACCTCTTTGCCCGCTGCCGGGACCATTTGGAGGAGCTGGGAGAGCGGACCTTTGGGCAGATCTGGACCCAGGCGGTGGAAGAGGAGCCAGAACTGCTGCTGGCGGAGCCGGAGCGGGCCATATTACGGGAGCTGGGCCAAGTGCTTGGACGATACGATGCCGACGATCAGCTGGCGGCCCTGGAACGTGCGGAACGGGAGCTCACCGCCTGCCTGGCACGGGCCGAGGAGGACCGGCGGCGGCTGAGCAGGGTCTACACCGCCCTGGGGGTGGGATCCGGGGCCATGCTGGCTATTTTGCTGCTTTGATGGGCGGCGCACTATCACGATATAGGAGCGGGGAAGTGGAAGGACCATGAATGTTGACCTCATTTTCAAGATTGCCGCCATCGGCATCCTGGTGTCCGTGCTCAATCAGGTGCTCATTCGGTCTGGACGGGATGAGCAGGCTACCATGACCACTCTGGCGGGGCTGGTGGTGGTACTAATGATGGTGGTCCAGGAGATCAGCGACCTCTTCACGCTGGTCAAGGACCTCTTCGGGCTGTGATCAGTTATGCCGGATATGCTGAGACTGGCCGCCATCGCGGTGACAGCAGCCCTGTGCGCCGCGGTGGTCCGCAAGGGGGCGGCCGAACTGGGACTGGTGCTGGCCATGGTGGCGGGTGCCATTCTGCTCAGCGCCTCCCTGGACGCGCTCTCGGCGGTGCGGGACCTCATGGACCTGCTCTCCGATACGGCGGGTCTCTCCCCGGCGGTGGTGGCACCGGTGGTCAAGACCACCGGTATTGCCATCCTTACGAGGCTTGCGGCGGAGCTGTGCCGGGATGCCAAGGAGAGCGGTATCGCCGCCTTTGTAGAGACGGCGGGGGCGGCCTGTGCCCTGTGTGCCGCACTGCCTCTGCTGGAGACAGTGCTTACCATGGTGACAGGACTGCTGTGAAAAAGGACGTGGATGGAAATGAAACGGATGTGTATGCTGCTCCTCTGTCTTCTGTTGACCTTCACCGGGGCATCGGCGGCGTCGGAGGAGCTTTTGGCAGAGCAGTCGGAAGCTCTTGGGCTGGATGGGCTCTCGGATGCCGCCGGGGAATATGGGCCTGGGACCGACGTGTCCGGGGTGGACCTGGATGACGGGCTGCAAGGCATTTTGGAGGAGGGACAGGCTGCCGCCGGCGGAGTGATCCGCAAGGCAGCGCGCAGCGGGGTGCTGCTGCTGGCGGTGGTGCTCCTGGCCTCCCTCGCCCAAGGGACCTGGGAGACGGCGGGGGACGGGATCGGCCTTCAGGTGGTGCCCATGGCGGCGGCCGCTGCCATCACGGTCATCGCCGTCAGTGACGCCAATTCCCTCATCGGTATGGGACGGGAGACGTTGGAGCGGATGGAGACCTTTGGGCAGATCCTGCTGCCCACCATGGCCGCGGCCACCGCGCTGGGCGGCTCACCCGGCGGCGCGGCGGCCCGGCAGTTTGCCGCCATGCTCTTTTCCAATCTGCTGCTCACCGTCATCAACGGCTTTCTGCTGCCCTTGACCTACGGTTACATCGCCGCCTGCGCAGCCTGTGCGGCGGTGGGCAACGAGGGCCTTAAGCGCCTGGCCGGGGTGCTGAAGTGGGTGGTGACTATGGTGCTCACCATCTTGCTCCTCACCTATGTGGGCTACCTCACCGTCAGCGGTGTGGTGGCCGGCACCGCCGATGCCGTGGCTGTGAAGGCAGCTCGCTTTACGGTGTCCAGCATGGTGCCGGTGGTGGGGGGCATCCTCTCCGATGCGGCAGAGACTGTGCTGGCCGGGGCGGGCGTGCTGAAAAACGCGGTGGGAGTCTTTGGGATGCTGACCATCTTGTCCATCTGCCTGGTGCCCTTCCTCCAGCTGGGCATCCATTATCTTACCTATAAGCTCACCGGCGCCCTGGCGGCCACCGTAGCCGATGGCAGGGTGGCCGGGCTCATCGACCAGATCGGAAGCGCCTTTGGACTGGTGCTGGGGATGACAGGGGCCTCCGCCCTGCTGCTTCTGGTGTCCATGGTGTCGGCGGTCTCCATGTCGTCGCCATGATGGAACTGCTGCGTCAATGGCTCACCGGGGTCACCTGCGCCGCCATCATTGTCGCTCTGGCGGACAGCCTGATGGCTGGAGGAACAGTGCGGAAGATCGGCCGCCTGGCCGGCGGTCTGCTGCTGCTGGCGGCGGTAGTAAAGCCGGTGCTGGAGGTCGATCTGGTGGTTCTCTCGTCTTCTTCTATCCGTCTGGAGGCGGAGGCAGTCCCCGCGGCGGAGGAGGCAGGGCTGGACATGATGAAATCCATCATAGGAGAGGAGACCGGCGCATATATTCTGGACAAGGCAGAGGAGTTGGGTATTTCATGCCAGGAGGTCCAGGTTACCTGCGCTGTGGAAGAAAACGGTGTGCCTTACCCGGCATCGGTGGTGGTGCGGGGTGATATGACCCAGGAGGAACAGGCCCTGCTGTCCCGGCGGATCGAGGCCGATCTGGCCATCCCAGCGGAGCGGCAGACCTATGAGAGCGGAGGCGAGGAAGAATGATGGGGGCGGAACGAGCCGCCGCGGCGGTCAAAAAGCTGACAACTGCCCTGGAGAAGTATAAGTTCATTTTGTTGGTGCTGGCAGCGGGACTGCTCCTTTTGCTGCTGCCGACCTCACCGGGAGGAGGAGCGCAGAGCGCCACTACAGAATCCGGAAGCGTGGCGGAGTTCGCCTTCTCCGTCGACGAGCTGGAGGAGAAGCTGGAGGCGACCCTCTCGAAGATCGACGGAGCGGGGGAGGTGACGGTGGCCCTCACGCTCCGCACAGGTGCCAGGCAGGTCCTGGCCCAGGATGTGGCGGTGTCGGATCGGGATGGGGACAGCTCAGAGGAGCGGACCACGGTGGTGATCTCCGGCGGATCCGGACGGGAGGAGGCGGTGGCGCTTCAACAGCTGGCACCTCAGTTTCAGGGAGCGGTAGTGGTCTGCCCCGGCGGGGACGATCCCACGGTACAGCTGCGGCTGGCAGAGGCGGTGTCCGACCTCACTGGTCTGGGCGCTGATAAGATCTCGATCTGTAAAGGTAAGTAAGGAGGAAACATTAGAATGAAACTTTGGAAACGGAACGCAGTGGTGGCCGCCATCGTACTCTTTGTGTGTGCCGCGGTCTATCTGAACTGGTCTTACAGCCAGGAGGGCATGGAGGGCTCCACCGACACAGGAAAGGTGCTGGGGGAGGCGGCCCTTGTAGGCGGACAGGCGGAGGACCCGCTGCTCTCGGAGACGGCGCCGGTGTCCACTGTATCCGGCGATGAGGAGGCAACGGCGTCTGGGGAGAGCTCCAGCAGCTACTTTGACAGCGCCCGGCTCAACCGGCAGCAGGCCAGGGACAGCGCCCTGTCGCTCCTCCAGGAGGCGGCGGCCGATGAGAAGGCCGACCAGGCTTCAGTGGATCAGGCCAATGAGGCCATCCAGTCCATGGCTGCCTTCACCCTAGCTGAGGCCAACATCGAGAATCTGGTCACCGCCAAAGGGTATGCCGACTGTGTGGCCTTCCTCAGCGAGGACAGCATCAGCGTGGTGGTCTCCAACAACGCACAGCCCCTCTCCCAGACGGACACAGCCAAGATCAGCGAGATCGTCATGGAGGAGACCGGACTCTCTGCCAGCCAGATCAAGATCATAGAAGCGAGCTGAGTGAAAAGGGCGGATGCGCAGGCATCCGCCCTTTTCTAAAAATCAGATTGTAAATCCGGGACCGTTGTGGTAAAATACACTCAAACCATAAAAGGAGCGTGACCACTGTGGGAGAAGGTAAGGAATATGTTTCCCGGTCCGACGAGCTGGGAAGTATCCATATATCGGAAGAAGTCCTGGCGGTGATCGCTGCCGCCGCCGTCCTGGAGGTGGAGGGCATCGGGGGCCTGGCTGCCAATCTGGGTACCGATCTGGCTGAGCTTCTGGGCAAGAAGAACCTGAGCCGCGGCATTCATATCCAGGTGGAGGATGGGAATGTTACCGTTGATCTGAGTATCCTGGTGAAGTACGGCTACACCATCCCCGACGTGGCCCGGGCGGTGCAGGAGGCAGTCGCCGGAAGCGTCGAAGCTACAAGCGGCCTGACGGTCGCCGCTGTCAACGTGAATGTGGGCGGCGTGGTCTTTGAGAAAGAGCCGAAAAAGGCTCCGTAAATTGTATTGCCCTCAAAGAGCATTGAGCCATCATCCGGTATGCGCTCAATGCTCTTTTTGCCGTTTTAGACCGGAAATTAGGGGTTTATTTTCCGTAGAAAACTGTATATAATGAATATGCATCATATACATCAGAATCAGAAAGAGAATTTTGGGAGGAACCGACCATGATCAGGAGCAACGCCCGGGAGATCGCAGTCCATCTGGCCTTTGCGCTGGGCTTTTCCAACGAGAGCGCAGACGAGCTGCTCAAAGAATCTCTGACCCGAGAGAACTTCCAGCAGCTCAGTGAGGAGGATCCTCTTTACCAGGAGTTCCCCAATGAGAAGCAGCGCCAGTACATCCAGACCCTGGTGAAGGGGGTCTATGAGCATGGCGCAGAGCTGGACGGCTACATTTCCAAGTACGCCATCGGCTGGTCCTTTTCCCGGATCTCCCGCATGGCGGCTACGGTGATGCGGGTGGCCATGTATGAGATCCTCTACATGCCCGACATTCCCCCGGCGGCGGCCATCAATGAGGCCGTTGATCTCTCCAAACACTATGAGACTCAGGAGACCGCCTCCTTCATCAACGGTATCCTGGGTGCCTTTGTCCGTGGCGAACTGCCTCCGGAGCGGGCTGCTGCTCCGGCTCAGCCGCAGACGGAGGACGAGCAGTGACTGCGAAGCGCTGCCTGGGGCTGGACACCAGCAACTACACCACCTCTACGGCCCTCTTTGACGGCGCGGACGGCTACCAGCTTGGACGTCTGCTGGATGTGGAGTCAGGGAGCCTGGGCCTCCGTCAGAGTGACGCTCTCTTCCAGCATGTAAAACGTCTGCCTGAGCTCTTCGACCGACTCCGGTCAGAGGACCGGCTGGAGGGGATTGCCGCCGTGGGGGCCAGCATCAAGCCCAGATGGGTGGAGGGCTCCTATATGCCCTGTTTCCTGGCGGGAGAGACTGCCGGACGCATCCTGGCGGACACCCTTGGGGTGCCCTTCTTTCCCTGCGCCCATCAACAGGGACACATTGCCGCTGTGGCCTGGGGGGCCGGGCGGCTGGAGCTGTTGGACAAGCCTCTGCTGGCCTGGCACCTCTCCGGCGGCACCACCGAGCTGCTGTACGTGGAGCCGGACGGGACCGGGGTTCTGCCCCGGAAGATCGGCGGTACCAGCGACATCTCCGCCGGACAGCTCGTCGACCGCACCGGTGTGGCCCTGGGTCTGGATTTCCCGGCGGGAAAGGCCCTGGATGCCTTGAGCCGGGAGGGAAAGCCAGTTCCTGGTTTTACTGTAAAACTCAATGACCTTACATTCTCGCTCTCCGGTATGGAGAACAAGGTAAAGGACATGGCGGCATCCGGAGCGTCCGCCGCCGATGTGGCCCGGTTCGCCGTGGCCACGGTGGCCAGGACCATCCGCCGGGTCACCGACCGGGCCCTGGAGCAGTACCCCGGTCTGCCGGTGCTATGCTCCGGCGGCGTGGCCTCCAACAGCCTGCTGCGGGAGGCCCTGTCCGACGCCGTTTTTGCCCCGCCGGTCTGCTCCGCCGACAATGCCCTGGGGGTGGCGGTGCTGACTCACCGGGCCCTGACCATGGGAGGCACCAGATGAGCGGTGAGCGTCAGATCTATACCGTCAGCCAGGTCAACGGCTACCTGAAGGAGCTGCTGGACCGGGACGGTTTCCTCAGCGGGGTCTTCGTCCGGGGGGAGATCTCCAACTACAAGACCTATCCCTCCGGACACCACTATTTTTCCATGAAGGATGAGGGGGGCGCCATCCGATGCGTTATGTTCCGCCGGGAGGCTTCCCGCCTGCGTTTCCGACCGGAAAACGGCATGAAGGTCATCGCCTTTGGCCGGGTGGCCGTCTTTCCCCGGGACGGACAGTATCAGCTCTACTGCGCCGAGCTCTCTCCCGACGGGGTGGGAGACCTCCACGTGGCTTTCGAGCAGTGCAAGGAAAAGCTCTACCGGGAGGGGCTCTTTGACCCCGCCCACAAAAAGCCCATGCCCAGATACCCGGAGCGCATCGCCCTGGTGACCTCTCCGGTGGGGGCGGCGGTGCGGGACATGCTCCGCATCCTGAAGGCCCGCTGGCCCGTGGCCGAGGTGCTGCTGCTGCCGGTACGGGTCCAGGGGGCGGAGGCTGCCCGCGAGATCGCCGGCGCCATCCGCTACGCCAGTGCCCACCGGCTGGCCGATATCCTCATCACCGGCCGAGGCGGCGGCTCCATGGAGGACCTGTGGTGCTTCAATGACGAGGGCGTGGCCCGGGCCATCTACGACTGTA
Source organism: Intestinimonas timonensis (assembly GCF_900626145.1). Taxonomy (GTDB): domain Bacteria; phylum Bacillota; class Clostridia; order Oscillospirales; family Oscillospiraceae; genus Intestinimonas; species Intestinimonas aquisgranensis. The sequence goes on from NZ_LR130817.1 coordinate 886,688, forward strand.
CCATCCCGGTGATCTCCGCTGTAGGCCACGAACCCGATGTGACCATTGCCGATTTTGTGGCCGACCTGCGGGCGGCCACACCCTCCAATGCCGCTGAGCTGGCTGTCCCCGACCAAAGCGAGGTGGCGGCGGAGCTGGCCCACCGGAGCGAGCGCATGACGGCCCTGCTGGAGAGCAGGCTGGACCGTGGCCGCCGGGATCTGGCCCGACTGGGGGCATGTCGGTCCCTGCGGGACCCCATGGTTGCCATTCAGGACCGGAGGATGCTCCTGGACTACCAAAGCCGTCGGCTGGCTCACGGGCTTACCGGCGCCATGGCCGGCAAACGGGAGCACTTTGCTAGGCTGGCGGCCACCCTGGATGCACTGAGTCCCCTGAAGGTGCTGGGGCGGGGCTACAGCTTGGCCAGAACCGAGGCGGGGGAGATCTTATCCTCCGTGGACCAGGTCCAGGAAGAAGACAGTTTCACCCTGCGTCTCTCCGACGGCACACTGGACTGCCGCGTGGAGGGGAAGAGGAGGCAGTAATGGCAGAAAAAAAGAAGACCTTTGAGGAGGCCATGTCTCGATTGGACGAGATCGTGACCCGTCTGGAGAAAGGGGACACGCCTCTGGAGGAGTCCCTGAAGCTCTTCGAGGAGGGGACCAAGCTCATGAAGCAGTGCTCCGGTCTGCTGGATAAAGCCGAGCAGAAGGTGCAGCAGCTTACAGCCGGTGCCGATGGGGCGCCTGTTGAGGTGCCCTTTATGACGGAGGGGGAGTGAGTCTATGGAGGAGAAAGCCCGCCTGAGGGAGATCCAGGGCCAGGTGGAGACCGCCCTTCGGACTTGCTTCCGGGGCCGTGAGCCCAGAGGGGACATCTATGACGCAATGGAATACAGTCTCCTGGCCGGAGGAAAGCGGATCCGGCCGGTACTTACCTTGGAGACCTGCCGCATGTGCGGCGGTGATCCGGCGCTGGCCATGCCCTTCGCCTGCGCGGTGGAAATGGTCCACACCTACTCATTGATCCACGATGATCTGCCCTGCATGGATAACGACGATCTGCGCCGGGGCAAGCCCACCAACCACAAGATTTATGGTGAGGCCACCGCTGTGCTGGCGGGGGACGGGCTGCTGACCGCTGCCTTTGAGACTGCCCTGGCGGCAGATGAACAGCTGCCGCCCCAGCGGGTGGTGGAGGCCGCCGCCTGTCTGGCCCGTGCGGCGGGTGCCCAAGGTATGGTAGGTGGACAGGTGCTGGATATGGCCGCGGAGGGGAGGGCTGTATCCCGCAGCGATGTGGAGCAGCTCCAAAAGCTGAAGACAGGCGCTCTCCTCAGCGCCGCTGCCGAGATGGGCTGCATTGTGGCCGGCGGGTCGGAGGAGGAGAAAAAGGCGGTCCGCCGCTATGCCCAGAAGCTGGGGCTGGCCTTCCAGGTCCGGGACGACATGCTGGATGTGGAAGGGGATCAGGCCACGCTGGGCAAGCCGGTGGGCTCCGATCAGGCCAATGAGAAAACCACCTTTGTGACCCTGTTGGGGATCGACGGCTGCCGGTCCCTCGTAGAAAAACTGACCGAAGAGGCGGTGGAAGCCCTGTCGCCCTTTGGGGAGGAGAAAGCGGGCTTCCTTTGCTGGCTCGCCCGAGAGCTGGCCGGACGGGAGAACTGATAGCATGGAATACGATCTGTTTGAGCGCCGTATGGGGATTTGGATCCTGGTGCTGGCAGTGATCGCCTGGGCGGCTGCCCAGCTCATCAAGCTGCTGCTGACCTATTGCAGGGAGCGCCGGTTGGATCTGGACCGGGCTTTGGGGAGCGGCGGCATGCCCAGCTCCCATTCTGCCTTCGTCTGTGCCTGTGCCAGCGCCACCGGCCGGCTGTGCGGGTGGTCATCGGCACTCTTCGCCATCACCGCGGTGATCGCCATCGTGGTGATGTACGACGCTGCCAACATCCGCCACGCGGCGGGTGAGCACGCGAAGATCCTCAATTACCTGATGGACCAGTGGGCGCAGGAGGGCCATACGCCCTTTGGAACACGGCTCAAGGAGCTGCTGGGCCACACACCGATCCAGGTGTTGGCCGGTGCGGCGCTGGGCATTGTGATCGGCCTGCTGGGTGCATACTTTGTGACATGATTCCGGTCTGTCTGCCGGGAGGGATGGTTTGCTTTGATAGAGTTCGATGAGATTCCGGATCTGAAAACGATAACGGATGGCGAGGCAGAGGCGCTTTGTGCCCGCCTGCGCTCCAGCGTGGTGGATATGGTGTCCCGAACCGGCGGCCATCTGGCCTCCAACCTGGGAGTTGTGGAGCTTACCGTGGCCCTTCACCGGGTCTTTGACACAGGGCGAGATCGATTGGTCTTCGATGTGGGCCACCAGTGCTATATCCACAAGATCCTCACCAGACGGGGGAGCGCCATGGATACCCTGCGCTCCTTTGGCGGCATCTCCGGCTTCCCAAAGCCAAAGGAGAGCGTACACGACGCCTTTATCGCCGGTCATGCCTCCAACTCGGTGTCCGTAGCGCTTGGCATGGCCCGGGCACGGACCCTGCTGGGGGAGGACTACCATGTCATAGCTCTCATTGGTGACGGTGCCCTTACCGGCGGCCTGGCCTATGAGGGACTGTCCAATGCCGGACTCAGCCGGGAGCCTCTGCTGGTCATCCTCAATGACAACGGCATGTCTATCACCAAAAATGTGGGTGGCGTGGCCCAACACTTGGCCCATCAGCGACTCAAACCGCAATATCTGCGTTTCAAAAAGGGCTACCGCAAGGTAATGTCGGTCCTGCCGGGCGGCAAGACCTTTTACCGGGTGACCCACAAGGTGAAAACGGCGGTGAAGGAGACCCTGCTCCCGTGCAGCATGTTTGAGGACATGGGCTTCACTTACCTGGGACCGGTGGATGGAAACGACGTTCGGGGGCTGACTCGACTTCTCCGCTATGCCAAGGACATATCAGGTCCAGTCCTGCTCCACATCAGGACTGTAAAGGGGAAAGGCTATCCGCCTGCAGAACAAAATCCGGACGCTTACCACGGGGTGTCCAAGTTTTGCGTCCAGACCGGTGCGCCCCTGCACGCCTCCGGACCGTCTTATTCCGGCGCCTTTGGGGCGGCGCTCTGTGAGCTGGCGGAGAAAGACCGACGGGTGTGTGCCATCACGGCAGCCATGCGGGATGGAACTGGTCTCAAGCAATTTGAAGCGCAATTTCCGGAACGCTTTTTTGATGTAGGAATCTCCGAGGGCCATGCCGTGGCTATGGCGGCGGGAATGGCCAAACAGGGATGTGTCCCCGTCTTCGCGGTCTATTCCTCCTTCCTCCAGCGCGGCTATGATATGCTCATCCACGATGTGGCACTTCTGGGGCTTCATGTGGTGTTTGGAGTGGACCGGGCTGGCTTGGTAGGGGAGGATGGTGAGACACACCATGGCCTGTTCGATGTGGCTTATCTCTCTACGGTACCGGGCATGAACTTGTATGCGCCGTCCAGCTTTGCCGAGGTGGGCACCATGCTGCGCCATGCTTTGCAGGAGGTGAAGGGACCGGTAGCCCTGCGTTATCCTCGCGGAGGAGAGGGGAGCTACCACGGCGATGCCGGAACCACGCCGTCTTTGATTACCAAAGAGGGACAAGGAGTTACACTTGTCACATATGGAGCGACCTATCCCGATATTCTGGCTGTTGCAGAGCGGCTGGAGGAGGCAGGCTGTCAGCCTGAGGTCATTAAACTGAACCGTCTGTGTCCGCTGGATTTGGAACCCGTGTGCCGTTCCGTGGCGAAGACGGGCCGTCTGTTGGTGGCTGAGGAGGTGATGGCCATGGGTTCCATTGGAGAAAAACTGTGTGCCGGACTGGCCGAGGCCGGCGTTCCTCTGAAGGCGGTGCGGCTATGCACCACCGGACGGGATTTTGTGCCCCAGGGCACCGTGGACCAACTCAGACGCCTGTGCGGGCTGGACAGCGAGTCTCTATACCGGGCGGCGATGGAGGTATGGAAGCATGAGTAAAAAGCGGTTGGACGTCCTGCTGCATGAGCGGGGACTTTCGGAGAGCCGCCAGCGCGCCCAGGCCGATATCATGGGCGGTTGGGTCTATGTGGATGGGCAGCAGGTGCTGAAGGCTGGGACGGCTGTCTCCGAGGATGCCGTCATTGAGGTCCGTGGACAGGCGATCCCCTACGTAAGTCGGGGCGGCCTGAAGTTGGCCAAGGCCATGGACGTCTTTGGCCTGGACCTCACCGGCATGATCTGTGCCGACATCGGCGCCTCCACCGGCGGGTTTTCCGACTGTATGCTCCAGCATGGCGCCTCCAAGGTGTACGCCGTGGATACGGGCTACGGCAAGCTGGCTTGGAAGCTGCGTACCGATGAGCGGGTAGTACCCCTGGAGCGGACCAACGCCCGATACCTCACCCATGAGCAGATCCCGGAGGAGCTGGATCTGGCCAGCGTGGACGTCTCCTTCATCTCCCTTCGGCTCATCCTGCCTGCCCTGCGGGGCATTTTGGCCCCCAATGGTCAGGTGGTCTGTCTGGTAAAGCCACAGTTTGAAGCGGGAAAGGAGAAGGTGGGCAAAAAGGGTGTGGTCCGGGACCCCAAGGTCCATCTGGAGGTGCTGGAGCACTTCTTGACTCACGCTGATGAGGCTGACTTTACTGTAAAGGATATGACCTTTTCACCAATTCGCGGACCGGAAGGTAACATTGAATACCTGGGTCACCTGACGGTGGGGCGGGGGCCGGCCTACACCGGGGATCTGGCCGCTCTGGTGGAACAGTCCCATGCCGAGCTGGAGGGGGGGCGGCATCCGTGAAGGTGGTGCTCAGTCCCAACCCCTACCGAGACCGGGGCCTGAAAGCGGCCCTCCGGGCCCGGGATATCCTCCGTGCCGCCGGGGCGGAGACCGCATTGTGTCTCCCTTTTGCCCTGGAGCAGGGGAGCCACGTGGAACTTCCCAAGGGCCAGGATTATCGGAACATGCAGGAGGAGCTGAAAAACGCCGACCTGCTCCTTTGCTTCGGTGGTGATGGTACCATTCTCCACGCCGCTAAGGATGCCAATGCGCACAATATCCCTATTTTAGGGGTGAATCTGGGCAGTGTGGGCTTTATGGCGGAGCTGGAGCAGGGTGAACTGGACATGCTTGCCCGCCTGCCGGAGCGGAAATTCTCCATTGAGCACCGCATGATGCTGGATGTGACGGTGCGCCGTGGACGGGAGATCCTCTCACGGGACGTGGCCCTCAATGACGCTGTCATTACCAAGGGGGCGGTGGCCCGGGTCATTGACCTCACGCTTCGTGGTGATGGCGTGCCCATATATTCGTTTTCGGGAGATGGCATTATTTTGGCCACGCCCACCGGCTCCACCGCCTACTCTATGTCGGCGGGGGGACCCATCGTAGAGCCAACGGCGGAAAATGTTTTGGTTACGCCGATTTGTGCCCACTCCCTCCAGGCGAAGCCCCTGGTCATGGGACGGGACCGGGTGGTATCTGTTCGAATGGGGAAACTGTCAAGGAAAACTGCTTACCTGTCTGTGGATGGTGGGAGAGCCTTCAAGCTCTGCGGCGGTGACACCGTGGAGGTGCGCCGGTCCCGGAGCGTGACCCGGCTGGTGCGGCTCACCGACCATAGCTTCTATGAGATCATCGATCAAAAATTAGGAAAGGCGTGATGGGGAATGAAATCCAAGCGACAGGCAGAGATCTTGCGGATTATTGAAGATGTGGACGTGGAGACTCAGGACCAGCTGCTCTCCGAGCTCAAGGCCAGAGGGCTCACCTCCACTCAGGCGACCATTTCCCGGGATATCAAGGAACTCCACCTCATCAAGGAGCTCACCGGCTATGGAACCTATAAATACGCTGTGTCCGGCCGTAAGACCAGTATGAACATCGCCGGACGTCTGCGGACCATTTTCAAGGAGGGCGTTACCTCTTTCGACCGCGCCCAGAACATTGTGGTCCTCAAGACCATGCCTGGCTTGGCCTCGGCGGCCTGTGCCGCCATCGACGGCATGGAAATCAGCGATTTGGTGGGCAGCCTGGCAGGCGATGACACCGCGGTCCTTATCATGCGTGACAGCGAGAAGGCGGAGGCCTTCTGCGACGAGATTCACAAGATGCTCCAGTAAGACAGGGAGGTGGAGAGGATGCTCTCGCTGCTTCATATTGAGAATATCGCGGTGATCCAGGCGGCGGACATCCGATTCGACCAGGGCTTCAATGCCCTCACCGGCGAAACCGGTGCTGGTAAATCCATTGTGGTGGATGCCATCGGGGCGGTGATCGGGGAGCGGACTTCCCGGGAACTGATCCGAACCGGTGCCAAGGCCGCAGTGGTGAGTGCTCAATTCACACGGCTGCCGGCACTTCCCTGGTTTGCTGAGAATGGCATAGGGCCGGATGAGAACGGGGAGATATTGATCCAGCGGGAGATTTTGTCCGATGGTCGGAACGTCTGCAGGCTTAATGGACGTCCTCTGACGGTCTCCCAGCTTCGGGGGTTGGGACGGCAGTTGCTGAACATCCACGGACAGCACGACGGTCAGCAGCTGCTGGACCCTACCTGCCATTTGGATTACCTGGACCGGTTCGGTGAGCTGGAGGGCCCCAGAGCTGCTTTTAAGGCAGCTTATGACGCCATGTCTGCCCTGCGGCGAGAGATGTCTGCCCTGCGGATGGACGAGGCGGAAAAGGCACGGCGCATCGACAGTCTGACCTTTCAAATTGGAGAACTGGAGCGAGCCGACCTGAAGCCGGGGGAGGAGGAGGAACTTACCCAGCGGCGGAAGGTGCTGCGCAATGCCGGCAAGCTCATTGATGCCGTGGAGGGTGCCCACATGGCGCTCTCCGGGGACGAGGAGAGCGAGGGAGCGGTTTCCCTCATCATGTCGGCGGAGCAGTCTCTCTCCGGAGCCAGAGGGGTCAGCGACCAGATCGCCGACCTGGCCCAGCGCCTTACTGAGCTGCGCTGTGCCGCAGACGACGCCGCCGAGCTGGTCCGGGATCTTCGGGACAGCCTGGACTTCGAGCCAGGGGAGCTGGACGAGCTGGAGAGTCGTCTGGATGTGATCTACCGGCTGCGGAAGAAGTACGGCGCTACGGTGGAGGACATGCTGGACTATCTGGCCAAATGCAAGGCGGAGCTGGAGCAGATCGAGGACTCCAGTGAGACCCTGGCCCGGCTGGAGAAGAAGCTCTCTGCCGCGCTGGAAAAAGCCCGTGGGGAGGGCGCAAAGCTCACGGCGGCCCGAAAGAAGGCGGCGGCGGCCCTGGAGAAGCTGATTCAGGAGGAGCTGCGGCAGCTGGACATGCCCAAGGTGCGTTTCCAGGTGGACTTCGCCCCCAAGGGTGGGGAGAACGCCATGGACGAGACGGGTATGGATGAGGTGCAGTTCCTCATGTCGGCCAACGTGGGTGAGGACCTGAAACCCATCCACAAGATCGCCTCCGGCGGCGAGCTCTCCCGTATCATGCTGGCGCTGAAGAATGTGTTGGCGGAGAACGATGACGTGAGCACCCTGGTCTTTGACGAAGTGGATACCGGTGTCAGCGGCCGGGCAGCCCAGAAAGTGGCCGAAAAGATGGCACAGGTGGCCCGCCGGAAACAGGTCCTGTGCGTCACCCATCTGCCCCAGATCGCCGCCATGGCGGATACCCACTTCTCGGTGGAGAAGGGGGAGCGGGACGGACGGACCTACACGGCGGTAGAGCGGTTGGAGTCCGCACGTCGTCGTGAGGAACTGGCACGGCTTACCGGCGGTGCCCATATCACACCCGCCATGCTGGCGGGGGCCGGGGAGCTTTTGGACAGCGCAGAGGCCTATAAACGGGGGTTGACATGAGACAGGACAAAGGACCGGAGGAGGTGCGGGTCACCTTCTCCCTCAGCCGGGCGGAATACGTACGGGCGGCGCGCTATTACCTGCGCAAAAGCCATCTGGTAAGCTGGATCCAGGTGCTGGTCATCCTCATCGCCCTGGGCGCCGCGGCAGTTATGGGGATCTTGATGGAGCGGATGAGCTTTCTCTGTACCCTCCTGGTGGTCCTCTCCGTCATGGTGGCCTTCTACGGTCTGTGGCTGTATGTGATTCAGCCGGGGCGGATTTACGATAAAAATCCGGCTCTGGGCCGGCAGGTATCCTTCCTCTTCAACCGTGAGGATCTGTCCCGGCAGGATGAACAGACAGCGGTACTGCTGGACTGGGATCTGAAAAAGCTTTGGCGGGGCAAAGAGTTTTACTACCTCTTCCGCGGAGAGGAGGGCTATCTCTTGTTGCCTAGGTCCGCTTTTCGGAGCGAGGAGGACCGGCTCCAGTTCGAGTTCCTGGCCCAGACCGCCTGTCCGGAGGTAAAGGTAAAACATTTTGATTGACAATGTATGCGGGCTGTGCTAGAATGCCCGTTGTATACAATGCGAGGATGAGGAAAAGTAGTCTTTGGACACCCTGCGCAGAGAGCCCCCGGTGTGGTGGAAGGGGGAGAGGGCCTGAGGACGAATACCCCTCGGAGCGGCCGCCTGAACCGAAAGCAGTAGGGCGTGTCGGGAGCGCCCGTTATTGCGCAGCCGTGTGATGGCACGGCGTGAGGTCCTTTCCCGTGAGGGAGGGACGAACCAGAGGTGGTACCGCGTATCTACGCCCTCTGTCCAAAAAGGACAGGGGGCGTTTTTTATCGTACGGTAGAAAGAGGGAAAAACACGATGGAACAGTCACTGATATGTCTGCGCTGCGGGGCTGAAATGGTCAGTCTGGGTACGCGTGATTTTCAGCTGGGTCGTGAAACGATGTTTTTTGACTCTCATCTGTGGGAAGGGGCGCTGGAACTGAAGATCTTCGGCTGCCCTTCCTGCGGAAAGGTGGAGTTCTTCTCGGAAAAAGTCCGGGAATGGGCCGCCGAGTATGAGTGCCCTGTCTGCCACGCGAGATACCCAAGGGACGCGGAGCGATGCCCCAAATGCCTCACCAAACGGGAAAAGTAGGGAAACGACATGGAGCACAGGAGCTTTGGACAAAGGGTGCCTGAAGCGGTCTACCGAGACCGGGCAGGCGCCTATGCGGTGATCCTGGATGATGACGGAAATGTTGCCCTGGTGGAGGCACCGGCGGCTGGCGGACCGGAACGGGGACTCTTCCTGCCAGGTGGTGGCATCGAGCCAGGGGAGACCCCAGAGGGATGCCTCCGGCGGGAGTGCCTGGAGGAGCTGGGCCGAGAGATCGAATTGAAAGGTCTGCTCTGTGCCGGCGACGAGTATCTGTTTGCTCCCAGCGACCGGTGTTATCTCCATGTGTCGGGCCGCTGTTACCGGGCGGTCCTGGGTCCACAGGTGCAGGAGCCCATTGAGCACGATCATGTGCTCCGTTGGGTGCCGGCGGAGTGGGCCGCTGAACATATGTTTTTAAATTATCAGGCTTGGGCCGTTCGGCTGGCCTGGGAAGAAAGGATGCAAGAAAAATGACCTGTTATGAAGAACTGAAGGCCCGTGGCCTCATTGCCCAGGTGACCAACGAGGAGGAGATCTCCAAGATGATCAACGAGGGCAAGGCGGTGTTCTACATCGGCTTCGACCCCACCGCCGACTCCCTTCATGTGGGCCACTTCATGGCTCTGTGCCTGATGAAGCGGCTCCAGATGGCGGGCAACCGTCCCATCGCCCTCATCGGCGGCGGTACCGGCTACATTGGAGATCCCTCCGGCCGTACCGACATGCGTAACATGATGACTCCGGAGACCATCCAGCACAACTGCGACTGCTTTAAAAAGCAGATGGAGCGGTTCATCGAGTTCGGCGAGGGCAAGGCCCAGATGGTGAACAACGCCGACTGGCTCCTGAAGCTCAACTATGTGGAGCTCCTCCGTGAGGTGGGTGCCTGCTTCAGCGTAAACAACATGCTCCGGGCTGAGTGCTACAAGCAGCGCATGGAGAAGGGCCTCTCCTTCCTGGAGTTTAACTATATGATCATGCAGTCCTACGACTTCTACCACCTCTTCCAGCACTACGGCTGCAACATGCAGTTCGGCGGCGACGACCAGTGGTCCAACATGCTGGGCGGCACCGAGCTCATCCGCCGCAAACTGGGCAAGGACGCCCACGCCATGACCATCACCCTGCTTCTGAACTCTGAGGGCAAGAAGATGGGCAAGACCCAGTCTGGCGCTGTGTGGCTGGACCCCAACAAGACCAGCCCCTACGACTTCTACCAGTACTGGCGCAACGTGGGCGACGCCGACGTGCTCAAGTGCCTGCGCATGCTCACCTTCCTGCCTCTGGAGCAGATCGATGAGATGGACAAGTGGGAGGGTGCTCAGCTCAACACTGCCAAGGAGATCCTGGCTTTCGAGCTCACGCAGCTGGTTCATGGCACGGAGGAGGCACACAAGGCCCAGGACGCTGCCCGGGCCCTGTTCTCCACCGGCGGAGACAAGAGCAATATGCCCACCACCGAGCTCACCGCCGGAGACCTCACCGATGGTCAGATCACCGTGGTGGACCTGATGGTGAAGTGCGGTCTCACTCCCTCCAAGGGCGAGGCCCGGCGGCTCATCCAGCAGGGCGGCGTGGAGCTCAACGGTGAGAAGGTGACAGATACTGCCGCTGTGGTAACCGCCTCCGCCCTGGAAGGGGAGGGTACCACCATCAAGAAGGGCAAAAAGGTCTTCCACCGGGCCGTGCTTGCTTAAGCAGAAAAAGGCGGGTGCCAATTCGGCACTCGCCTTTTTGGAATCTTTTGATTTTCTTAAGGAAGAATGTTAGACATCGAAATAAGAGCATGGTACAATGAGAGTGACCATATACGAGGGGAGAGCTGATGGCCGTGCAGAAAAAACCATGGCCGCTGGACACGAGGACTGTTTCAAATCTGATCGTCGTGCTCATCGGTATCCTGTTCTACTTTGTGCTCTACCGCTTTTCTGAGGTGAGGGAAAAGATCTCGATGGTGACGGGAGTGCTCTCTCCCTTTATCATCGGCTTTGCCATCGCCTATCTGCTGAATACACCCACTACCTTTTTTGAAGAGAAGGTCTACAATAAGCACAGACACGGACGGGCATTGGCCATCGTTACGGTCTATGTCCTGGCCGCGGCTGTGCTGGCCATCCTGCTCAACCTCATTCTGCCCCAGGTGTGGAGCAGCGCGGTGGAACTGGTCAACAATATGTCTACCTATATGCGGGGGCTGGACGCACTGGTCCAGGAAATCATCAACCGCTTCAATCTGGAAGGAGAAGGCATCAATGAGATGCTGGCAGCCTACCAGAACCTGGTTCAGACTCTGACCGATCTGGCCATTGAGAAGGTGAGTTCTTCTCTGCCGCAGATCTGGAATCTGGGTGTGGCCCTTGGCAGCGGTGTTGTCTCCGCGCTTACGGCGCTGATTTCCTCGATCTACATGCTCTCCGGTAAAAACCGCCTGGTTCCCCAGCTCAAAAAGCTCATCTACGCCATTATTCCCAAGAAAAAGGCGGCTTGGTTCCTGGGGGTGTGTAGTCAGGCCAACCGTATCTTCGTGGGATTCATCAACGGCAAAATCATTGACTCCGCCATCATTGGCGTGCTCTGCTTCATCCTCAACCTGATCCTCCAGATCCCCTACAATATCCTCATCGCCGTCATTATCGGCGTTACCAACGTGATCCCTTTCTTCGGACCCATCATTGGTGCCGTGCCCTGTATTATGATCCTCATCATCGTGGACCCTTGGGCGGCGCTGCGTTTCGCCGTTCTGGTGCTGGCGCTCCAGCAGTTCGACGGCAATATTTTGGGCCCAAAGATCCTGGGCGACAGCACAGGCCTCTCCGCCATCTGGGTGCTGGTGTCCATCGTGGTGTGCGGTGGACTCTTTGGCTTCCCGGGGATGCTTCTGGGCGTGCCCACCTTCGCCGTGCTCTACGCCTTGGTCCGGGAGTGGGTGAACCACCGGCTGAGGGAGAAGGGCATCGACGGAGACGGAAATCCGCTCCTGCCGTCCGCAGAGGATGCATGCAAGTCCGAATCCGACCAATGAAAAAACGGTCTCCGGCATCAATGCCGGAGACCGTTTTTCTATTACTCTATTCAACCTCTGCCGGTGCCTGGAGCCAATCCAGAAGATCGTCCATGTTGTAGAGACCGGGTGCCTGGCACTGGGCCAGGAATTTGGCTGCCTTTAGGGCACCGGAGGCAAAAACCTCCCGGGACTGGGCGGAGTGGCGCAGCTCGATGAGCTCGTCCCGGCCGGCGAAGAGGATCTCGTGGTCTCCGGCAATGGTGCCGCCCCGGACAGAGGAAATCCCGATCTCCCGATGTTCCCTGGGCTTCCGCACGGTGTGGCGGTCCCACACATATTCCGGCTCATAGGGCAGGGCGGGGGAGAGGGCGTCGGCCAGTAGCAGGGCAGTTCCGCTGGGGGCGTCCACCTTTTTGTTGTGGTGGCGCTCCACGATCTCAATATCGAAGTCCTCACCCAACAGATGGGCCGCCTGACGGGCCAGCTTGGCCAGTACGTTGATGCCCAGGGAAAAGTTGGCGGAGCGGAAGACGGGAATGGTCCGGGCCGCAGATTCGATCTCCAGAAGCTGGTCCTCCGAGTAGCCGGTGGTGGCCAGCACCACGGGCAGCTCCCGCTTGACGCAGTACCCCAGAAGGCCGGTGAGGGCGGCGGGGTGGGAGAAGTCCACCACCACCTGGGCGGGGACCGTACATTCGGCAGGGGAGGAGAAAACGGGGAAATCCCGGTGGTTATCGCCCAGAATATCGAAGCCGGCGGCAATGTGGAGGTCGGGTTGATCGGCACACAGGGCCTCCAGCACCCGGCCCATTCGGCCGTTGCAGCCGGAGAGGATCAGATCCAGCATGATGGTTCCTCCTTTTTATCGTTCCGTGAAAAGACAGACGGCCGTGGGGAAGCACGGCCGTCTGATGTTGGGTTTACTGAGCGGCGCCAGAGGCCGGGAGCAGGCCGGTCCGCTCCATAGCGGCCCGGAGGACCTCCAGGTTGGCGGGGGAGATGTCGCACAGGGGGAGGCGCAGCCCACCCACATCCTTGCCCATGAGGTTGAGGGCAGCCTTGACAGGGATAGGGTTGACCTCACAGAACAGGGCGTCGATAAGATCCATGTGCTCCAGTTGGAGCCGGGCGGCCTCCTCGAACTGACCCTCCAGGCAGCGGTGGGTGATGTCTACCATGAGCTTGGGGTTAATGTTGGCCACCACGGAGATGACGCCCTTGGCGCCCAGAGACATCATGGGGACCACCTGGTCGTCGTTGCCGGACCAGATGGAAAAGTCGTCGCCGCAGAGGTAGCGGGTGTGAGTGATCAGGCTCAGGTTGCCGCTGGCCTCCTTCACGCCGTTGATCTTGGGATTCTGTGAAAGGACCTTGTAGGTCTCAGCGGTGAAGGAAACGCCGGTCCGGGAGGGCACATTATAAAGGATGATGGGCAGCTCGGTCCGATCGGCGATGTACTCATAGTGGCGGATGAGGCCCTCCTGGGAGCACTTGTTGTAATAGGGGGTAACGTGGAGGAGGGCGTCTGCGCCGGAGTCCTCGGCGTGCTGGGAGAGGTACACGGCGGCAGAGGTGTCGTTGCTGCCGGCGCCTGCGATGACCTTCACACGATGGTTCACATACTTGACGCAGAAGTTGACGGCGGCAATGTGCTCCCGCAGGGTAAGGGTGGAGCACTCACCGGTGGTGCCCACAGCACAGATGGCATCCACACCGGCGGCGATCTGCTCGTCGATGAGCTGGGCGAAGCGGTCGTAGTTGATGGCGCCGCTCTGGTCGAAGGGCGTGACGATGGCGGGGCAGGCACCGGTGAAAATGGGCTCTCTCATTCTTGAATTACCTCCTGATCAGACAGGTGTGCTGTCCACGGAGGCGCAAAAGCAAATCTATCTCTATTGTTTCTTACGCCTTGACGATATAGCCCTCGGCGCACAGCAGCTCGGCGAGTTCGACTGCGCCGCCCGCCGCGCCCCGAAGGGTGTTGTGGGACAGACACACGAATTTGTAATCGTACTGGGTATCCGGGCGGAGACGTCCAATGGAGATAGTCATTCCATTGCCCAGGCCGCGGTCAAGTCTGACCTGGGGACGATCGGGCTCCTCGAAGTAGTGGAGGAACTGCTCAGGGGCAGAGGGGAGCTTGAGCTCCTGAGCACGTCCCCGGTATTCCGCCCAGATGGCCTTCATCTCATCCATCGGGGGCACTTTTTCAAAATCAACGAAGACGGCGGCAGTATGCCCGTTGGATACGGGAACACGGAGACACTGGGCGGTAATGGCGGGCTTGACGGCGTTGACGATGACACCGTTTTCCACCCGGCCCCAGACCTTCATGGGCTCCTGCTCGGATTTCTCCTCCTCGCCGCCGATATAGGGGATCACATTGTCCACCATATCGGGCCAGGACTCGAACGTCTTCCCGGCGCCGGAGATGGCCTGGTAAGTGCAAACCAGGATCCGCTCCAGGCCGAAGCCGCGCAGGGGATGGAGGGCGGGCACATAGCTCTGGATGGAGCAGTTGGACTTGACCGCGATGAGCCCGCGCTTCATCCCCAGTCGCTTTCGTTGTGCCTCTATCACTTTGATATGCTCCGGGTTCACCTCAGGGATGACCATGGGAACATCCTCCGTCCAGCGGTGGGCGGAATTGTTGGAGATCACCGGACACTCATGGCGGGCGTAGGCTTCCTCAAGAGCCTTGATTTCCTCTTTCTTCATATCAACGGCGGAGAAGACGAAGTCAACCATAGAGGCGATCTTCTCCACGTCAGCTTCAGCGTTCATGACCACCATGTTTTTGGCCTGCTGGGGGATGGGGGTATCCATGGCCCAACGCCCACCCACGGCCCCTTCATAGGTCTTGCCAGCGGAGCGGGGACTGGCCGCAATGACTGCCAGTTCGAACCAGGGGTGGTTCTCCATCAGAGTCACAAAGCGCTGGCCAACCATGCCAGTACCGCCGATCACGCCAACCTTGTATTTTTCCATGCCGCAGACCTCCATTTATCGTACGCTCACCCGTATTCTATCCGGGAAAAGCTCCCAACTTGCCTGTCCGCCGGAAAAACGGCGGTTGCAATGGTGTCGGGTTTTGTACTATAATGTCTCCTGTATCCGCGCGTTCCGTGGCATGCGAGAAGATGCCCGGGCCCTTTTGGGGGGGACGCGGAGGGTATTTCCGATAGTGTAGCACAATTCTTTTCCAATGTAAACCGCTAATTCGCAGAAATGGAGCTTCCTCATGGGCAAAAGTTTGATTCGATTTGCAGCAGTCCTCCTGGCTGCCGCCCTCTGTATCGGGTGTGTGACCTTTGCCGCGGGTTCTGAGACAAAGGAAACCCTGCGTGTGGGTCTCTTTTACGGCAGCACCGCACTGCCGGGTGCCAACCTGGAAAACAGCGTGGGGAGCGGCTACCGCTTCGGCTGGTATGACGACGATCTGACCTTCCACCAGCTGGGAAGCTCTTCAGAGACCCAGATCTCCGTGGTCAAGACCCAGAATGTTACCCTCTCCGGCGGGAATTATGTGGACGGTACCGGTTCGGTGATGGTGGGCTGTTTTCACCTCCAGCTCCCCACAACTTATACCAGCTTCGAGGAGGCCCAGACCGCTGCATCGACGGTGAGCAATGGGTTTCCTGCCTGGATCGAGGGGACATACTATGTGCGGGTGGGTGTCTACACCAGCAAGGAGGAGGCACTCTCAGCCCAGACTGCACTGGGCCTTTCCAATGCCACGGTGGTAGGTACCAGCGGCTACGCTGTGACAGTGGTGGTCACCAAGACGGGAAAACCGATCTTTCAGTTTGACGGAGGACAGGGGTACAGCCTGGGCATCCAGCCTGGATTGGATGACAGCGTCAAGACGGTCACCTGGTTTAAGGGCTATCGCTATTATGGCGGATTCCAGTACCGCCGCAGCGGCGGGAACATCACCGTCATCAATATTGTGGACCTGGAGGACTATATCAAGGGTGTCCTGCCCTATGAGATGAACAACACCTGGCCCCTGGAGGCCCTGAAGGCCCAGGCAGTGTGTGCCAGGACCTATGCCGCCACTATCTCCTCCAGCCATGCCAGCAGCGGCTTCGACGTGTGCAACAACACCCACTGCCAGATGTATCAGGGTCTGAATCTGGCCAACGACCGGACGGACCAGGCCGTGGAGGAGACGGCGGGAGAATATGTGCGCTACCAGGACAAGCCGGCCGTTACCTACTATTCGGCCAGCGACGGCGGTGCCACCGAGGATGTACGGAACATCTGGGACTCCACCGCCAATCTGCCCCACCTCAAGGGGGTCATTGATCCCTATGAGGCCGACCTGGCCGACAGCATCTCCCAGTACAACTGGTCGGTCACTGTCTCCAAATCTGAGATTGCCTCCAAGCTCCAGAGCAAGGGCTATAACTGCGGAACCATCGTAGACGCCTATGTGGCGGAACTCAGTGAGACGGGGAATCCCAAGACCGTTACCTTTGTGGATTCTAACGGAAAGAAGTGGTCCTTTGGGCCGGAGACCCTGCGGATCTGGTTTAGCCTGCGCTCCAACCGCTTTACGGTGGGCGGCGGCAGCGGCAGCAACAGCTATTATGTCAATGGCACCTCCGATACCCTGAGCTCCGTCAGCGGAGCGTATGTGGTAAACGGAGACGGCACTGTGAGTGCCATCTCCGGGACTCCTTATGTGGCGACCTCTTCCGGTACGGAGATCCTGGGGAGCTCCTCCTCCACCTCCTCCGGGAGCAGCGTCACCTTTACCGGCTCCGGCTATGGCCACAACGTGGGTATGAGCCAGCAGGGTGCCCGTGCCATGGCATTGCGGGGGATGGATTACATCGATATTCTGACCTTCTATTTCACCGACGTTACGGTGGGTTGACAAACGACAAGGAAAGCGGGAACTTGATTTGAAGACATCAGATTTTTACTATGATCTGCCCCAGGAGCTTATCGCTCAGACACCTCTAGACCGGCGGGACGGGTCCCGGCTGATGGTGCTGGACAAGGATACCGGCGCAGTAAAGCATATGCACTTTTATGATCTGCCCAGTCTGCTGCGCCCCGGCGACTGCTTGGTGCTCAACGACTCCCGGGTGCTGCCCGCCCGTCTGTTGGGCCACCGGGAGCCCGGCGGCGGAGCGGCGGAGGTGCTGCTCCTCAACGACAAGGGGGACAAGACGTGGGAGTGCCTGGTCCGGCCGGGCAAGAAGATGAAGCCGGGAACGAAGCTCTCCTTCGGCGACGGGCTGCTCACCGCCGAGGTCACCGAGACCCTGGAAGGCGGCAACCGGCTGGTCCGTTTCCACTACGACGGCATTTTCCTGGAGCTGCTGGAGCAGCTGGGCAAGATGCCTCTTCCGCCCTACATCAAGGCGGAGCTTCAGGACCCGGAGCGTTACCAGACGGTATACTCCCGTGAGGTGGGATCGGCGGCAGCCCCCACAGCCGGCCTTCACTTCACCAAGGAGCTGCTGGAGCAGATCCAGGCTATGGGGGTCTCCCTGGCCTATGTGACCCTCCATGTGGGCCTGGGCACCTTCCGGCCCGTGAAGGAGGAGGAGATCACCGACCACGAGATGCACTCGGAGTACTGCATGATCTCCAAAGAGACGGCGGAGACCATCAACGAGACCCGCCGGAAGGGGGGACGGGTGATTTGTGTGGGTACCACCTCCTGTCGCACCATCGAGTCCTGGGCTGCCGAGGACGGCACCCTGAAGGAGTCCGCCGGTTGGACCAATATCTACATCTACCCCGGCTACCGGTTCAAGGTGCTGGATGCTCTGATCACCAACTTCCACCTACCGGAGTCCACCTTAGTGATGCTGGTCTCGGCTCTGGCCGGGCGGGAGCACATCCTGGCAGCCTATGAGGAGGCAGTCCGGGAGAAATACCGGTTTTTCTCCTTCGGAGACGCCATGTTCATCTGTTAAACGGACAAAAGGTCCGGCGTACATGCTGTACGCCGGACCTTTTTCATCCCTTGGGCTTTGGTTTAAAGAGGAGAGCTACGATACAGCCGAAAAAGATGGCGGCAGCAATACCGCCCGCGGCAGCCGTGACCCCACCGGTGAAGGCGCCCAGCAGGCCGTCCTTGGCCACCGCCTCCTTTACCCCCTTGGAGAGCAGATAGCCGAAACCGGTGAGAGGGACGGTGGCGCCGGCGCCGCCAAAGTCGACGATGTGCTGGTAGATGCCCAGACCGCCCAGAACCACGCCGGAGACCACATAGAGCACCAGGATCTTGGCGGGGGTCAGCTTGGTCCGGTCGATGAGGATCTGTCCGATGAGGCAAAAGGTCCCTCCGCAGAGGAAGGCACGCAGATAGGGGAGAAATCCATCCATTTTTTATACTCCTTTCTCCGTGGAGATGGCCACAGCGTGACATATGCCGGGGATGCTCTCCCCCTGAAGAGAGGATATGGGGGAGAGGAGAGCACCGGTGCCGCAGAAGAGGATGTTTTTCCAGCGCCCCTCGGCCATGCCACGGAGCAGATATCCACCCAGCACCACGGCGGAGCAGCCGCAGCCGGACCCGCCGCAGTGTACGTCCTGGGCGGGAAGGTCAAAGACCATCACACCGCAGTCGTCATAGTTGCCCAGTTCCACTCCGTCGGTGCGGAAGAGGTCCAGTACAATGGATTTGCCCAGCTCTCCTAGATCTCCGGTGACAATCAGGTCATAGTAGGAGGGCTTGCGCCCGGTTTCTGCAAAGTGAGCGGTGAGCGTACTGTACGCCGCGGGGGCCATGGCTGCCCCCATGTTGTTGGCATCCTTGATACCCTTGTCCACCACCTTGCCGATGGTGGCGTGGGTGATATAGGGGCCGTTTCCTTCACGACAAAGGACGGCAGAACCGGCGCCGGTTACCGTCCACTGCGCGGTGGGGGTGCGCTGACCACCATATTCAAGGGGTGTGCGGTACTGCCGCTCAGCAGAACAGAAGTGGGAAGAGGCCACCGCCGCCGCCCAGGTGCCGAAGCCGCCGTCCAGCGCCATCGAGGCCATGACCAGCCCCTCCGCCATGGTGGAGCAGGCGCCGTAAAGCCCGAGGAAAGGCACATCCTGGCCACGCACGGCAAAGGAGGAGGCGATACACTGGTTGAGCAGGTCGCCGGCGAAGAGCATATCCAGGGAAGAGGGAGCCTGCCCCGTCTTGTCCAGGGCGCTCTGAAGGGCCAGCCGCTGCATGGCGCTCTCCGCCTTCTCCCAGCTGGACTCTCCAAAGCTGTCATCCTGATTGATGAGGTCGAAGAAGGCGGCCAGAGGGCCATCACCCTCCTTTTTACCCACCACGCTGGCATACCCGGCAATGGCGGGCGGATTGGCAAAGGCCAAAGTCTGCCGGCCCAGCTTTTTTACGGTCATTCGGCTTCCTCCCATCTGTACACAGCGTGTTTGAACGGAATTAGTTTGAACAGATTTCCGCAAAATATCAGGACGCATTTTGGCGGGGGAACTGCTGGTCAAATGTGGGAAGATGCGATATAATAAATACATATTTTTCACTTGATGGAGTTTGATCGATATGGTAGAAGAAGCCAAGCGCACCATCGCTTACCTCTGTCCGGCCTGTCATCAGGCTGTTGTGGCGGAAAAGACTGTCTTCTCTCTGGCCGCGGCGCCGGGGAAGATTCCCTGCCCCTGCGGGAAGTCAGCGCTCAAGACGGAGATCGTGGGAGACCGGGTCAAGCTGACGGTGCCCTGTCTTTTCTGTGAGAAAGAGCACACCGTGACCTGCTCCACCCACGCCTTCCTCCACGAGAAGGCTCTGGCCTTTGCCTGCGCTGCCTCCGGGCTGGACTGCTGCTATGTAGGAGAAGAGGGACCGGTCTTTGCCGCCATGGAGCGTCTGGAGGAGGCGGTGGACAAGCTGGAGGCCGCCGCCGGAGAGAAGGGAACCTTCCTGGACGAGATCATCATGCATGAGATCCTCTCCGAGTTGCGGGACATCGCCCAGCGGGGCGGGATCTCCTGTACCTGCGGCTCCAAGGAGTGGCGACTCCAGGTGAACTTCAGCTCTGTGGACCTCATCTGCGGCCACTGCGGCCGGGCGCTGCGCATTCCCGCCGCCACTGCTGACGACCTGGAGGACCTGTGCTGTAAAAACACCCTTCTCATCAAGGGAAAGGAGGGGTAACTCATGTATCATGAGGCCTCGTTTCAGGTTGGGGCACGGGATGTCGATCCCTTCAACCTGTGCCGACCCTCCTCCATGATGGACTTTCTTCAGGAGGCAGCTACCGGCGCGGCCGTGGAGCTCCATGTTTCCCGGGAGGAGATGCTTCGAAGCTACAACGTCTTCTGGATGCTGGCCCGGATCTGGTATCGTCTGGATACACCTGTCTTTTGGGATGACAAGCTCACTGTTCAAACCTGGCACCGGGGGAGCGGCCATGGCGCCTCCATGTACCGGGATTTTGATATCTTCCGAAATGGTAAAACCATTGGAGAAGGGGTCAGTCTGTGGGTCCTGGCCGATGTAGAGACCCGGAAGCTGCGGCGGGTATCTGATCTTCCGGAGTTTGACGGAACCTCTGGCGGCGACCGCTGCAAAAGCCGGATGCTTCCCAAGCTCCGCATGCCGGTCCCCCTGGAAACAGCGGGAGAGCGGCGGCTCTGGTACAGCGACTGCGATGTGAACGGCCATGTCAATAATGTCCACTACGCCGACTATGCCTGTGACGCCATCGGGCTGGAGGAGGTGGGCCGGGGGCAGTTTGTCTCTCAGGTCCAGATTGGCTACCTGAAGGAGTGCAGGGCGGGGGAGACCATTCGCCTGTCCGCGGGCCGTCAGGGTGATACCTTCTATGTTCAGGGAGACGGTGGGGAGGGAAAGCCCAGGTTCGATGCGGCTTTGACCTTGTCCCCTCTTGACAACCCTCACCTTGGGGCATAGAATATATCAAATATGTTTTCCAGCGTTGGATACGATGAAATAAAATGAAGGAGTGGAGTCCATGTTCAATACGGATGCCGCCAGCAAGTTCGTGCGGCAGGGCCTGACTTTTGACGACGTACTGCTGATCCCCGCCGAGAGCAACGTCCTGCCTGCTGACATCGATCTGCATACCCAGCTCACCAAGAAGATCCGCCTGAATATCCCCGTGATGAGTGCCGCCATGGATACGGTCACCGAGTATCGGATGGCCATCGCCATCGCCCGTGAGGGCGGCATCGGCATCATCCATAAGAACATGTCCATCGGCCAGCAGGCCGAGCAGGTGGACATGGTGAAGCGCAGTGAGAACGGCGTCATCACCAACCCCTTCTGGCTGGCCCCCGGCCATACCCTGGCCGAGGCCGACGAGCTCATGGCCAAGTACCGCATCTCCGGCGTGCCCATCTGCGACCATGGCAAGCTCATCGGCATCATCACCAACCGTGATATGAAGTTCGAAGAGGACATGGACCAGCTCATCGACAACGTGATGACCAAGGACCATCTGGTCACCTCTAAGGAGGGCACTACCTTGGAGGAGGCCAAGCAGATCCTCCGCAAGCATAAGATCGAGAAGCTGCCCATCGTGGACGACGAGTTCCACCTCAAGGGCCTCATCACTATCAAGGACATTGAGAAGGCCGAGGTCTATCCCAACTCCGCCCGTGACGAGAAGGGCCGGCTGCTGGTGGGCGCCGCCATTGGTGTCACCTCCGACGTGATGGATCGTGTGGCCGCTCTGGTGGAGGCCGGTGCCGATGTGCTGTGCCTGGATTCCGCCCACGGTCACTCCCACAACATCCTGGAGTGCGTCAAGCGCATCAAGGCTCTCTATCCCGACGTGCAGCTCATTGCCGGTAACGTGGCCACTGCCGAAGGCACCAGGGCCCTCATCGAGGCCGGTGCCGACTGCGTGAAGATCGGTATCGGTCCCGGCTCCATCTGCACCACCCGCGTGGTGGCCGGTATCGGCGTGCCTCAGATCACCGCCGTCTATGACGCCGCCTGCGTGGCTGCAGAGTATGGCATCCCCATCATCGCCGACGGCGGCATCAAGTACTCCGGCGACATCGTCAAGGCCATCGCCGCCGGCGGCAACGTGGTCATGCTGGGCTCCCTGCTGGCTGGCTGTGAGGAGTCCCCCGGAGATACCGAGGTCTATCAGGGCCGTCAGTTCAAGGTTTACCGCGGCATGGGCTCCCTGGGCGCCATGGCCAAGGGCTCCAAGGACCGGTACTTCCAGGAGAACAACAAAAAGCTGGTGCCTGAGGGCGTGGAAGGCCGTGTCCCCTATAAGGGAGGCCTGAGTGAGACCATTTACCAGATGATGGGCGGCCTGCGGGCCGGTATGGGTTACTGCGGCTGCGCTACTGTCGAGGACCTGCGTACCAAGGGCCAGTTCATTCAGATCACCAGCGCCGGCCTCAAGGAGAGCCATCCCCATGATATTTATATCACCAGAGAGGCTCCCAACTACACCGTCAATCCCCAGTAACTATGATAAAAGGCCCGCGCCGACAGCGCGGGCCTTTTTGTCTCACGCAGAAAGGAAGGATCGCTGTGCTCAAGCTCCTGCTGGGTCGGGCCGGAACCGGAAAGACAGCTGAAGTTTTGAAGCGGATCGCCGCTGGGGGAGGGAGGCGGCAGCTGCTCATTGTACCTGAGCAGGCCTCCCATGAGACGGAGCGTCGGCTATGTGCAGTGGCGGGTAATCAGGCCTCCCTCTACGCCGAAGTCCTCTCTTTTACCCGACTGACCAGCAGGGTGTTGGCTCAGTCAGGAGGACTTGCGGCACCGGCCCTAGACCCAGGCGGACGGGTACTCCTTATGTGTGCCGCCCGGAAGGCAGTCTCCAGCGCCCTCACGGTCTATGCCCGGCCCTCCCAGAAGCCCGCCTTCCTCTCCGGCCTACTGGCCACTCTGGACGAGTGCAAGCAGTACTGTGTCTCCCCGGAAGACCTGACCAAAGCTGGGGAGGAGCTGGAGGGGCAGGAGGGGGAGAAACTCCGGGACCTGGGGCTCATCTTCGGTGCCTATGACGCCCTGACTGCTCAGGTGGCTGCCGACCCCCGAGACCGCCTCACCAGGCTGGCCGAGGGCCTGGCTGAAAGTGGCTGGGCCAGAGGAATATCTGTCTATGTAGATGGCTTTACAGACTTTACACCCCAGCAGATTCAAGTCTTGCGCCAGTTGTGGAAGCAGGCCAGGGAGGTCACGGTGGTCCTCACCTGTGCGCCGGAGGAGGAGGGGGAGAGCGGCATCTTTGCTCCGGCGCGGAGAACCATTGCCCATCTGAACCGGGCAGCCATAGCCGATCATGTTGAGGTGGAGGTTGAGACCTTACATGACCGAAATAGCTGTAAAGTAAAAGAGCTTTCTTATGTTGAGAAATACTTATTTTCTGAGGAGGTTCAGCCCTGGAAAGGACCGGCGGAAGGAGTGCGCCTGTTTACGGCAGTCACCCCACGGTCCGAGGTGGAGTGGACGGCTGCTGAGATCCTGCGTCTGGTTCGGGAGGAGGGACTCCGCTATCGGGAAATCAGCGTGGTGGCCCGAGGCTTTGACGCCTATGCCCCGCTCATCGAGGAGGTTTTTGGGCGCTATGGCATACCGGTTTTTCTGGACAGCATGACCGATATCCTCCAAAAACCGGTCTTTGCCGTGGTCACCGGTGCCCTGGACGTGGTGGCGGGGGACTACGACAGCGGGGATGTGTTCCGCTACTTGAAAACGGGGCTCACCGGTGTGGCCCGGTCGGATTGCGACCTGCTGGAGAACTACGTGCTGAAATGGGACCTGAAGGGGAGTCGCTGGACGGCGTCGGCTGCCTGGGATATGCACCCCCGGGGGTATGGCTTCCCCATGACAGAGGAGGACCAGGCCCTGCTGGACCGCCTGAACGAGGTGCGCCGGCAGATCACGGAGCCGCTGGAGATGCTCCGGCGCAACACCGACGAGACCGGCGAGGGCCAGGCTGTGGCCCTGTACCGCTTCCTGGAGGAGATTCGACTGCCCCAGCGGCTGGAGGAGCGGGCCCAGGTGCTCCGAGAGCGGGGCGAGCTCAAACGGGCGGAAGAGTATGGTCAGCTGTGGGAGATCCTCTGCGGAGGTCTGGAGCAGTGTGCGGCCATCTTGGGTCGGGCGCCCTTGGGGCTGGAGGAGTTTGCCCAGCTGCTCAAGCTGGTGCTCTCCCAGTATGATGTGGGTGCCATCCCCGTCTCCCTGGATCGTGTAACGGCAGGGGATGCCGCCCGTCAGGGGGACCGGCAGTGCTCCGCCCTCTTCTTTCTGGGTGCCGATGACGGCGCACTGCCTCAGGTTGCGCCTGCGCCGGGACTCTTCACCGATGACGACCGCAGCCTGCTGGCCTCCATGGGCCTGGAGCTCTCCCCCCAGCTCACCGACAAGCTGGACCGGGAGATGACCATTGTCTACGCCGCCTGTGCCCGTCCAGACCGCCATCTGACGGTGAGCTGGGCCGCCCTGGGACCTCAGGGAGAGGAGCGGCGGCCCTCCTTCCTTTGGGAGCGGCTGCGGCGGCTTTTTCCGGAGGTCCTGCCCATCCGGGAGCAGGCCCTGGGGGATGATTTCCGCCTGGCGGCGCCCCGTCCCGCTCTGGAGCTGGCGGGGGAGCACCCGGAGGTCCTGAGCCTGCTCCGTGACCAGGAGGAGCTGGCGCCCCTGGCCCGGCGGCTGGAGCGGGGGGCGGGTCTGGAGCGGGGACGCCTCTGCCCGGACTCAGTGGCCCGGCTTTACGGTCGGAAGGTGCCCATGTCGGCCTCACGAATGGATAAGTACCGATCCTGCCACTTCTCCTACTTCATGAAGTTCGGGCTGAAGGCCAAGGCCCGGCAGACCGCCGGATTCCAGGCGCCGGAATACGGCACCTTCGTCCACTATGTGCTGGAGCATATCCTCAAGGACACTGCCTGGAAGGTGGAGGACGGAAATGGAGGCTGGACCTGGGACAAGAGCGTGGTCCGCAAGCAGATCAAATCCATCATGGAGACCTACATCGCCCAGGAGCTAGGCGGGCTGGAGAACAAGACTCCACGGTTTGCCTACCTCTTCAACCGGCTCATCCGGCCGGTGACTCAGGTGGTGGAGAATGTGCTGGAGGAGCTCTCCGTTTCCAGCTTCCAGCCCATCTCCTTTGAGCTGGGCTTCGGCGACCGGGGGGACCTGCCCCCGGTGGAGCTGACGGTGGACGGAGTCACCGTCAGCGTCTCCGGCTTTGTGGACCGGGTGGACGGCTGGGTCCACGACGGACGGCTCTACCTCCGGGTGGTGGACTACAAGACGGGCCGCAAATCCTTCGACCTCACCGAGGTGTGGAACGGCCTGGGGCTCCAGATGCTCCTCTATCTCTTTACCTTGGAGGAGAAGGGAGAATCCCTTTACAATTATGCTATCACACCGGCTGGCGTCCTCTACCTGCCTGCCCGGGCGGCGGTGGCCAAGGGCAGCCGAGGCATGACGGAGGCGGAGCGGCAGAAGCAGACCGACGCCGAGCTGCGGCGTCACGGTCTCCTCCTGGACGATCCAGAGGTGCTGGAGGCCATGGAGGCAATAAACGAGGGCGGTCCCCGTTTCTTGCCTGTAAAGGTATCTAGCCGTACAGGCGCGATCACTGGAGAGGCGCTGGTGACGGCGGAGCGGCTTGGTAAGCTGAAAACACACACCCAGCACATCCTGGCTGAGATTGCCGGGGAGCTCTCTTCCGGCATCATCGACGCCGACCCCTACTGGCGGGGACCGGAGAAGAACGCCTGCCTCTACTGCGACTATGCCGCCGCCTGTCACTTTGAGGACGGATGCGGAACTGACAGGCGAAGATACTTGCCTACAATTGACAGCGAGACCTTCTGGACCTCTGTGGCCAATGAGGAGGACGGAGATGTGTGACCGGATGAGAAAGGGGGGAGAAGCTATGGGCTTTCCGCTGACCGAGGAACAGCGGGCAGTGGTGGAGGACCGGGGCGGCGGGCTGCTGGTGGCTGCCGCCGCCGGTTCCGGCAAGACCCGGGTGTTGGTGGAGCGGCTGCTGCGCCGGGTCCAGGAGGAGGGGGCGGATATTGACCGCTTCCTGGTCATCACCTACACCAAGGCGGCGGCGGCGGAGCTGCGGGGCCGTATCGCCCAGGAACTGTCTGTCCGACTGGCGGAGACGCCGGGGGACCGCCACCTGCGGCGGCAAGCCATGCTGCTCTATAAGACCCAGATCTCCACCATCCACGCCTTCTGCGCCCAGCTCCTGCGGGAGCACGGCCACCTGCTGGACCTGGAGGCCGATCTGCGGCTGTGCGACGAGAGCGAGGCGGGAGCGCTGATGCTCCAGGCTATGGACCAGGTGCTGGAGGAGCGGTACGACGCCATCCAGCCCGGGAGTGACTTTGCCAGCCTACTGGACACCATGTCCGCCGGACGGGATGACAGTCGTTTGGTGGAGATTGCTCTGGACATTTATAATAAGGTGCAGAGCCATCCCGATCCTCACGCCTGGCTGGAGTCCCAGGGCCGGGCCTTCGACCTGGAGGGTGTCACCGACGCGGGGGAGACCGTCTGGGGCAGACTGCTGCTGGGCCAGGCCAGGGAGCAGGTGGGTTACTGGCGGGCCCGGATGGGGGAGGCCCTGGCCCTTTGCGAAGGGGACGAGAAGCTCAGCCGGGGCTACGCCCCAAGTCTGGCCGAAACCCTGGCCGATTTGGAGGCCTTTGAGACGGCCCTAAGCCAGGGCTGGGACCGGGCGGCGGAGAAGTCCGCTGTCTCCTTCCCCCGTCTGGGCGCGGTGCGGGGCTGTGAAGACCCCGCCGCCCAGGAGCGGATCAAGGCCATCCGGGAGGCCTGCAAGAAACGGTTGGGCAAGCTGGCGGAGCGTTTTGCCGACGGTAGCGGCCAGCTTCTGGAGGACCTGCGGGCGGTGGCGTCGGCGGTGCGGGGGCTGTTCGCCCTGGTGGAGGATTTTTCGGCCGCCTATACCGCCCTCAAGCGCCGTCGCCGGCTGCTGGACTTCTCCGACCTGGAGCATCTGGCCATCCGGCTCCTGCGGGAGAGCGACGGTTCCCCCACAGAGCTGGCCCAACTGGTGGGCAGCCGGTACATTGAGGTCATGGTGGACGAGTACCAGGACACCAACGAGGCACAGAACGCCATTTTCGACGCCATCTCCAAGGGGGGCAGGCGGCTTTTTATGGTGGGCGACGTAAAGCAGTCTATCTACCGCTTCCGGCTGGCCGACCCCACCATCTTTCTGGGCAAGTACCGCACCTTCAAGCCCCGGGAAGAGGCTTCAGAGGGGGAAAACCGCCGGATTCTGTTGACCCGGAACTTCCGCTCCCGTCCCCAGGTGCTGGAGGGAGCCAACTTCCTCTTCCGCAACATCATGTCCGTACCCTTCGGGGAGATGGACTACACCGCCGATGAGGCCCTCTATCCGGGGGCAGAGTTCCCCGGCCGGCAGGAGGACTATGCCGTGGAGCTGGACGCCCTGGACCTCTCCGGCGTGGAGCCGGAGGGAGAGGGGGAGAAGGTGCCCCGGGATCTGCTGGAGGCCCGCTTCGCCGCCCGGCGTATCCGGGCGCTGCTGGACAGCGGCTTCCAGGTGGCCGACGGGGAGGGGGGCACCCGACCCCTGGAGCAGGGGGACGTGGTAATTCTTCTGCGCTCCCCCAATACCGTCCTGCGCCACTACGCCCGGGCCCTGGGGGAGCAGGGCCTGGCCTGGGAGGCCGAGGGCGGGGAGGACTTCCTCACCTCCACCGAGGTGTCGGTGGCCCTGTCCTGCCTGCGCATCGTGGACAACCCCCGGCAGGATGTGCCTCTCATCTCGGTGCTCCGTTCCCCGGTATGGGGCTTTTCGGCGGACCGGCTCTCCCAGATCCGCTCCGCCGCTCCCGACACCGACTTCTACGGCGCCCTCCTGGCCGACGGCGGCGCCGATGTGAAGGAGTTTCTGGAGGAACTGGACCGGCTGCGGGACCTCTCCTGCGACATGAGCTGCCACCAGCTCCTGTGGGAGATTTATGACCGCTTCGGCATGCTGGGCATTTTCAGCGCCATGGGGGACGGAGAGACCCGGCGGGGAAATCTTCTGGCTCTGGCAGAGTGTGCCCGGCAGTTCGAGTCCGCCGGCCACAAGGGCCTCTACGGCTTCCTCTCCTATCTGGACCGGGTGATGAACGCCGGCGGACGGCTGTCCTCACCCAGCCCGGCGGGGGAGGGCAGCGGTGTGCGCATCCTGAGCATCCACCGCTCCAAGGGCCTGGAGTTCCCGGTGGTCTTTCTGTGTGGCCTGGCCCGTCGGCTCAACCGGGAGGACATGCAGAAGCCCATGCTCTTCCACCCCAAGCTGGGGGTGGGCCCCAAGGGTCTGGACCCGGAGCGGATGGTGGAATACACCACCCTGGCCCGGCAGGCGGTGGCCGCCCAGCTGGAGCGGGAGATGATGGCGGAGGAGCTGCGGCTCCTCTATGTAGCCATGACCCGGGCCAAGGAGAAGCTGGTCCTCACCTGTGCCCTCACCGGCGGGGCCAGGGACCTGCGCAAGCTGGCGGAGGATGCCGCCTGTCCGGTGGACCCCCAGGCCCTTCTGTCCACCCAGTCGGCGGCCCAGTGGGTGCTGCTGCCGGTGCTGGCCCGGCCCGACGCGGGGGCGCTCCGGCGGGCTATGGAGCGGGACGTGCCCCTCACCGCCGCCGACTGTGGTCCGGCGTGGGACATCCGGTGGGTGGACGGCGGCGATCTTGGTGCCTCTCCGCTATTTCGTAGACCTGAAGAGCAAGGAGGAGCGCCGGAAACTGCCCGGCTGGATCTGGAGGACCTGGCCCGGCGCCTTAGCTGGCGGTATCCCCACCAGGATGACACCATCATCCCCTCCAAGCTCACCGCCACCCAGCTCAAGGGTCGGGACCTGGACCAGGAGGCGGCGGAGGCCGCCCCACAACCGCCACGGCCCATCCAGTTCCCACGTCCCCGATTTGCGGCGGAGGAGCTGGGGCTGACGGCGGCCCAGAAGGGCACTGCACTTCATCTGGTCATGCAGTTTATCGACTTCGACAAGTCTACTACCAAGCGGGGAGCGGCGGCTGAGATCCAGCGGCTGGTCCAAAAGCAGATCATTACCCCCCAGCAGGGGGAGGCCGCCGACCCCGCCCGCATCGCCGCGCTCTTTTCCTCCCCTCTGGGCCGGGAGCTTCTGGCCTCGGATACCCTCCAGCGGGAGTTCAAGTTCTCCATCCTGGTGCCCGCCCGGGACTATTATCCCCAGGCGGGAGAGGGGGAGAGGGTGCTCCTTCAAGGTGTGGTGGATTGTTGGTTCGAGACTCTGGAGGGCATCACGGTGGTGGACTTCAAGACCGACCGGATCAGGGAGACCGACCTTCCGGCACGGGTGGAGTCCTACCGGTCCCAGCTCATGGCGTACAGCCGCGCGCTGGAGGAGGTCACCGGCCGAAAGGTGGTCCGGAAGGTGCTGTGGTTCTTCCGATTGGACAAAGCGGTGGAGCTCTGACAGAGCGGTGGGAGAGAATTTGCGACAAAATAAGAAAAAAATACTTGCATTATCTTATTACCTGTGCTATTATATTCTAGCGTTTGTAAGGCGTGGAGGTTTGCTGCGCCGTCTCATCCGGAACGAGAAAGAGGTGAAACAGCAATGAAGGAAGGTATTCATCCCAATTATCAGCAGACCACTATTAAGTGCGCCTGTGGTAATGTGATCGAGACCGGTTCTACCAAAAAGGACATCCGCGTGGAAGTTTGCTCCAAGTGTCACCCCTTTTTCACCGGCAAGCAGAAGATGGTGGACACCGGTGGTCGCGTGAGCCGCTTCAACAAGAAGTTCGGCCTGGACAAGAAGTAAGCACGATACTCAAGAGGCCCGCGTCGGTTTCGGCGCGGGTCTTTTCGCATATACTGCTTTACACAAGAACAAGAAGTAGGAGGGCGCAGACATGTTGGAAAAATGCGATGTGAAGAGCCTGGACCAGAATGTATTCTCCCTCATTGGAGAGCAGTGGATGCTCATTACCGCGGGGACGGCGGAGCACTGCAATACCATGACCGCCAGTTGGGGCGGCCTGGGGGTGCTGTGGGGCAGCGACGTGGCCACCTGCTACATCCGTCCCCAGCGGTACACCTATGAGTTTGTGGAGGGGAGCGACTATTTTACCCTCTCCTTCTTTGGGCCGGAGTACCGGAAGGCGCTGGCTCTCTGCGGTTCCAAAAGCGGCCGTGAGGTAGATAAGGTAAAGGAATGCGGCTTTACGGTCTGCACCGGGGAAGGCGGCGCCCCCTACTTCGCTGAGGCGGAGCTGGTGCTGGTGTGCCGGAAGGTGTATTGGCAGGATATAGATCCCACCCACTTCCTGGACCCCGAGACCGATGAAAAGTGGTATCCTGAGAAGGACTACCACCGGATGTATATCGGTAAGATCGTGGAGGCCTATCGAAAGAAATAAGGGACGCAGTCCCGGAGGTACTATGACTGACCATACCGAAGAAAAAATCGACCGGGCCGTCCTGGTGGGACTCAACGCCGGCTGCCTGAGCCGGGAGGAGAACGCCAGCGAGTCCTCCATGGAGGAGCTCGCTGCCCTGCTGGAGACGGCGGGAGGGGTGTGCGTGGGCACGGTCCTCCAGAACAAGGATACCCCAGACCCCCGCACCTTCATCGGCGAGGGCAAGGTGGCCGAGGTGAAGGAGCTGGTCCAGGGGACCGGTGCCACCATGGTCATCTTTGATAACGCGCTCTCGCCCTCCCAGCAGCGGGTGCTCTCTGACGAGCTGGGAGTGGGAGTCCTGGACCGCTCCGCTCTGATTCTGGATATCTTCGCTCAGCGGGCCCGAACCAAAGAGGGCCGGCTCCAGGTGGAGCTGGCCCAGTACCAGTATCTGCTGCCCCGGCTGCTGGGCATGTGGACCCATCTGGAGCGGCAGGAGGGCGCCATCGGCACTAGAGGCCCTGGTGAGACTCAGCTGGAGACCGACCGGCGGCACATCCGCAGAAAAATCCAGAAGCTGCGGGAGGAGCTGGAACAGGTGCGCCGGGTCCGTGCCACCCAGCGCACCCGCCGGGAGAAGAACGAGGTGCCGGTGGTGGCCATCGTGGGCTACACCAACGCGGGGAAATCCACCCTGCTCAATACCCTCACCGGTTCCGATATCCCTGCCAACAACCGGCTCTTCGACACCCTGGACACCACCACCCGCACCCTGGAGATCTCGGATACCTGCACAGTGCTCATCTCGGATACGGTGGGTTTCATCTCCAAGCTGCCCCATCACCTGGTGGAGGCCTTCAAGGCCACCCTGGAGGAGCTCTCCTTCGCCGACCTGCTCCTCCACGTCATTGACTCCTCCAACCCGGAGTGGCGGGAGCAGGCGGCGGTGGTGGAATCTCTCATCTATGAGCTGGGAGCCTCGGAGACGCCCCGGATCGATGTTTTCAACAAGTGCGACCGATACAGCGGCGACATCCTGCCCCACGGGGAGGACATCGTCACCGTCTCCGCCAAGACGGGGGAGGGGCTGGACCGGCTCCGCAGCATGATCGGCGACCGTCTGGACGCTGGCGCCCACCGTGTGACATTATCCCTGCCTTATGACAAGGGCGGGCTGCTGGACACCCTGTATAAGGAAGCCAAGGTGGAGTCAGTGGAGTACGGCGAGACCATCCTGGTCACGGCGATTTGCACGCCCAAGCTCCTGGGTCAGATGAGCCAGTTCCTGACGGACAACTGACAGAAATGAGGACCGGCCATGACAGAGTATTATATCCCCACAGCATCCTCCGAGACCGAGCTGGTGGAAAAACGCTCCCGCTTCATCGGCCATGTATGGCATGTGCAGAGCGAGGAGGAGGCCAGGGCTCGGATCGAGGAGACCAAGAAAAAGCACTATGATGCCCGCCATAACTGCTGGTGCTACCGGCTCAAGGACGGCACCGAGCGCTACTCCGACGACGGAGAGCCCCAGGGCACGGCGGGCCAGCCCATGCTCAACGTCTTTCAGCGGGAGGGCGTGGTGGACGAGGTCTGCGTGGTGACCCGGTACTTTGGCGGCATATTGCTGGGGGCCGGTGGGCTGGTGCGGGCCTATACCCAAAGTGCCAAGGACGCCCTGGATGCCGCCGGTATCTCGGTGGTCCGCCAGTGGTCCCGGCTCGAGCTGCGTTTTCCCTATCATCTCCTGGAGCGGATTAAGCTGGAGGCGGAGGAGGCCGGAGGTCTCCTGGGGGAGACCGACTATGCCGCCGACGTGGGCCTCACTGTTTTCCTGCCCGAGGGCGGGGAGGCGGCCTTTGTAGACCGGGTGGTGGAGCTCACCGCCGGGGCGGTGACGCCCGCTGTTACCGGACAGGACTTCCGGGCGGCGCCTCTGATCCCCCCGAAGGAGAGGGACTGAATGAAGCTCCGCCCCCAGACCGGAGCCGATGATGAATAATCTATTAATTTTTCTCGGACAAGCAGGATTTTTCCCTGCCCGCGGCGTATAACACCTCAGAACTTTTTCTAGGGAGGTGAGACGCCTTGACGGAACGAGAGCGACGGGAGGCCCAGGAAATGCGGTTCCTCTCGCCCTATGCCTGCCTGTCTGCCGACTCCAGGGGCCGGGCTCGACCGGTGGAACCCTGCCCAGTGCGGACCTGCTTTCAGCGGGACATCGACCGCATTGTCCACTCCAAGGCCTTTCGGCGGCTGATGCACAAGACACAGGTTTTCCTGCACCCTGAGGGTGACCACTACCGTACCCGTATGACCCACACCATCGAGGTGGTCCGTATCGCCCGTACCCTGGCCCGTGGGCTGCAGCTCAATGAGGACCTGACCGAGGCGGCCGCCTACGGCCACGACCTGGGACACACTCCCTTTGGTCACGCCGGTGAGCGGGTGCTCAACGAGATCATGCCCGGCGGCTTTGAGCACAACGTCCAATCCCTGCGAGTGGTGGACCGTCTGGAAAACGACGGGGACGGCCTGAACCTCACCTATGAGGTGCGGCGGGGCATTTTGTGTCATACTGGTCCCGACCGGGCTGAGACTCTGGAGGGACAAATCCTGCGTCTGGCGGACAAGATCGCCTATATCAACGCCGACATTGACGACGCCATGCGGGGCGGGATCATCTATCCCATGGATATTCCGCTGGAAATTTCCAACGTGCTGGGCTTTACTTACTCCGAGCGCATTGACACCCTCACCACGGATATTATCCGGGAGAGCGCCGACATTGGCGCCCTGCGTCAGTCGGACGCCTGCCGGGAGGCCATGGATAACCTGCGGGAGTTCATGTTCGAGCACGTCTACCGTAACCCGGTGGCGAAGGGGGAGGAGTCTAAAGCGCAGGGCATGCTCATGCGGCTGTTTGAATACTACTGCCACGATCCGGACATGCTTCCCCCGGAGTTCCAGGACATCCGTGAGCGGGAGAGCGTAGAGCGGGCGGTGTGCGATTATATCGCCGGCATGACCGACAATTACGCGGTGGAGAAGTATTCCGCGGCCTTTATCCCCATGTCCTGGGGCGTCAAGTGAGGTCCGGACGGTATGAATCCGCCGTATGGCGGTAAAAATAGCCTGAAAGGGGGAGAAACATGGCCGTCCCGGCACAATTCATCGATGAATTGATGGCGCGGTGCGACATCGCGGACGTGGTGGCCGACTACGTTCCCCTGACCCGGAAGGGGGGCAGCCTCTGGGGCTGCTGTCCCTTCCACAGCGAGCGCACCCCGTCCTTCCATGTGGTGCCGGAGCGTCAGATGTACAAGTGCTTCGGCTGCGGCAAAGGCGGAGGCGTGATCAACTTCATCATGGAGATCGAGAACCTCTCCTACCCGGACGCCGTGCGGTTTCTGGCCAAACGTGCGGGGCTGCAGGTGCCGGAGGAGAGGGGAGATGGGGGCTTTCGCAAAAAGCGGGAGCGGCTGCTCTCCCTCAACAAGGAGGCCGCCCGATACTTTCACAGCGTGCTCCACAGCCCAGCCGGGCAGGCCGGCGTGGAGTATCTCTTCGGCAAGCGGAAGCTCTCCAAGGCCACAGTGACCAGGTTCGGTCTGGGCATGGCGCCGGAGGGGTGGGACAAGCTCATCACCGCAATGGCCGCCAAGGGGTATGAGAAGGGTGAACTGCTGGAGGCCGGACTGGTGGTCCGCAGCAAGGAGGGCCGGGTCTATGACCGGTTCCGGAATCGTGTCATGTTCCCCATCATAGACCTGCGGGGCGATGTGATCGGGTTTGGCGGACGTGTACTGGACGACTCCACACCCAAATACCTCAACTCGCCGGACACCCCGGTCTTCAATAAGGGCCGCAATCTCTTTGCCCTGAACATCGCCAAAAGGACCCGCCTGGGCCGCATCATCCTGACCGAGGGCTATATGGACACCCTGTCCCTCCACCAGGCTGGATTTGACTGCGCTGTGGCCTCTCTGGGCACCGCCCTGACACCAGACCACGCACAGCTTCTCTCCCGGTACACCAAAGAGGTGGTCATCGCCTACGATGGCGACGGCGCCGGTGTCTCGGCGGCCCAGCGTGCCATCGGGCTGCTGGAAAAGACGGGGATGAAGGTCCGGGTCCTGCGGATGAAGGGGGCTAAAGATCCAGACGAGTTTATCGGCAAATACGGCCCGGAGGCCTTTGCCAAGCTCCTGGACCAGAGTGAGAACCACATTGAATACCGCATCGACCAGGTAAAGGGGAAATATGACCTCACCGACGATGCCCAGCGAGTGGAGTTTTTGAAGGAGGCTGTCCCCATTTTGGCCCAGCTGCCCAGCCCGGCGGAGCGGGAGATCTACGGCGCCCGATGCGCCGAGATGGCGGGAGTCACCGCCGAGGTGGTGGCCCAGGAGGTCAAGCGGGAGCGCTCCCGCTTGAGCTGGAAGGCGAAAAAGCAGCAGGAGCGCCGGGACCTGACGCCGGCGGTCCAGCTCCAGCCCAAGGAGCGGGCACTGCGTTATGACAACCTCCGCTCTGCACGGGCGGAGGAGGGCGTCCTGCGGCTGGTGATCCTGGACCCGGAGCTTTTCGGCAGCACGGCCGCCCTGGACCCGGAGCATTTCTCTGCGCCGCTTCTGGGAAAGGTTTTTCGTTTGCTCCGGGAGCGCTGGACCAACGGGCTTACCGTCAGCCTGGCCGCTCTGGCCGGCGAGCTGGAGCCCACCGAAATGAGCCACCTGAGCGGTGTGCTGACACAACCGGAATCTCTCCAGAATGGCGCGCGCGCCATGAGGGATTACATAGAGATTATAGAGACAGAAGCGGAAAAACGCAGGCTGGCAGGGGAGTCCGATGAACTGCTGGCCATGCAGAAAAAGCTGCTTGAGAAAAAAGCATATGGAGGATGAGTCCATGAGTGGAAAGAGAATACTGGATATGCCTGCTGAGCTTCCCAAGAAGGCCCAGGTCACCAGTGGAGAGAAGATCGAGGCCGGCAAGGCGGAGCTGATGAAGGTCGTTGAGGGCGTTCAGGGTGCCGAAAAGCTGGCGGAGCTGCTGGATAAGGGAAAGAAGAAGGGCAAGCTGTCCTCCAGCGAGCTCATGGACGTCCTGGAAGAGATGGACCTGGAAAGCGAGCAGCTGGATAAGATTTATGATGCCATGGAGAACATGGGGATCGACACCGCGGGGGAGGACTATCTGCCTGAGCTGGTGGATGAGGTCCCCAGCCTGGAGGAGATCGAGGATATTCCCGAAGAGGAGATCGTGGACCCCAATACCCTGGTGGACTCCTTCGGCATCGACGACCCGGTGCGCATGTACCTCAAAGAGATCGGCAAGGTAAACCTGCTGACTCCTGACGAGGAGGTACGTCTGGCTCAGGACATGGGTGCCGGCGATGCCGCCAAGGAGCGCATGGCGGAGATCGAGAGCGCAAAGAAGAAGGGCGAGGAGATCGTCCTCACACCGGAGGAAGAGAAAGAGCTTAAGCGTGCCATCAAGCGTGGTGAGGCTGCCAAGCAGCGCCTGGCTGAGGCAAACCTCCGTCTGGTTGTCTCCATTGCCAAGCGCTATGTGGGCCGCGGTATGCTCTTCCTGGATCTGATTCAGGAAGGCAACCTGGGCCTCATCAAGGCCGTGGAGAAGTTTGATTACACCAAGGGCTACAAGTTCTCTACCTACGCTACCTGGTGGATTCGCCAGGCCATTACCCGCGCCATTGCCGACCAGGCCCGTACCATCCGTATCCCTGTCCACATGGTGGAGACCATCAATAAGGTCATCCGGGTCTCCCGTCAGCTGCTCCAGGAGCTGGGCCACGACCCCAGCCCCGAGGAGATCTCTGAGGAGATGAATATGCCGGTGGATAAGGTCCGGGAGATCCTGAAGATCGCCCAGGAGCCTGTAAGCCTGGAAACTCCCATCGGTGAGGAGGAGGACTCCCATCTGGGTGACTTCATTCCCGATGAGGACGCTTCCGAGCCCTCTGAGGCCGCCAGCTACACCCTGCTCAAGGAGCAGCTCATTGACGTACTGGACACCCTCACCCCCAGGGAGGAGAAAGTCCTCAAGCTGCGCTTCGGCCTGGAGGACGGCCGTACCCGCACCCTGGAAGAGGTGGGTAAGGAGTTTAATGTAACCCGTGAGCGTATCCGTCAGATCGAGGCCAAGGCCCTGAGAAAGCTCCGCCACCCCAGCCGGAGCAAGAAGCTCAAGGACTTCCTGAACTGAGGGGCGCAGCATGAAAATCAAATTCTATGACCAGGCGCTGGACAGTGACCTAAAATATGCGGTCATCTGTGCCAGGGTAGGGGAGAAGTGGCTCTTGTGCCGCCATAGGGAGCGGCAGACCTGGGAGCTGCCCGGCGGACACCGGGAGCCCGGAGAGGATATCCACGAGACCGCAGCCCGGGAGCTCCGGGAGGAGACTGGTGTTACCGAGTGTCAGATGGAGCCTGTGGCTGCCTACGGTGTGTTTCAGGATGAGGAGGACCCTTCCTTTGGTGCTCTCTTTTTTGCCGATGTGTGGGAGCTGAATGAGCTTCCTGAGGGCAGTGAGATGGCAGAGTGCCGCTTGATGGAGGCTCTGCCAGAGGCGCTGACCTACCCGGAGATCCAGCCTCTCCTGCTGGAGCAGGTACAGCGGTGGCTGGATGGCGGAAATTTCCGTTCCGTCCAGGATGATATTTTTGAGCTGATGATGTGAGTGAAGCCGTTCATATTTTATTTACAAGCTATTTAAAATCTGTCCATTCCTGCCGGGCGGAGAGGTGCTAAAATAAAACCGTGGTCGGGAGATCACAATTCAAAACCTCCTCCTCTCTCTCAAAAGAAAACGCGGGTCCGTGAAATCGGACCCGCGTTTCTTATTGTTGTTTAGCGGCACGTAAAAATAAAAAGAGCAAGCGCATTGCGCTTGCTCTTTTTGGCAGCGGGAGAAGGATTCGAATTATAGGTTTGTCTACGATTTAGATTAAAACACGTTATTTTGCGTTATAATTTTCAGAAAATTTCATTCTTTTGTGCAAGCAAGTATTATTGTAGGCAACCAAATCTTATTGACTAAGGGGTATTTTAAGGGGTGGAAAATGGCTTTCGGTGCTCCGGTCCGGTCGTGGTTCCCATGGGGAATACAAAGGGCGTAATGTCAATAGGCGGGAGCTTGGAATATGCCTCCCAGAACTGCTCCATGGTTTCAATCCCGTAGTCCTCCCGCAGGATTTTCCATAGTTCCGATACACGCTCTTGTTGGGTCATGCAGTTTCCCTCCTGGCTTTTCTCCGTTCCTTTTGGCTGGCAAGAATCCTCTCTCGGTTGGCCTGGTACCACGCCTTCTTCCTGGCCGCAACTTCCTCACGGTGAGCGGCCTGGTATGCCTGAGCGTATGCCTTGGCCTGATCCTTCCGGCGCTGATACCGGCGGTGAGCTTCCGCCCGCTGCTTTTCCAGTTCCGGGAAGAGTATGTCTTCGATAAAGTCCGAAATGATATAGTCCTTGTAGGTCATCGGGGAGGCATCTATCAGGGCATCAAACCGCCGCAGCTCTTCAAGCTCTTTTTCGGTGAAGGCCATATCTGTTCCCCCTTCCTTGCGTCCGGCGGACAGTCCGCAGGATTATCCATGGATTTTCCATAGATAATCCTGTGGAGCCTCCACCGGATAAAATAGCATCAGCACACATTCTTGTCTATCCCACACACCGGGAAATCGGAAGCGGCCAGCTTCACGCCGTCCTGGAGACCAACACGGTAAAAGAAATGAGCTTGCAGGTCACACAGGCGGCGAGCGGCTTGCAATGCCCGCTCGGCGTTTGCAGTGTCTTTCACTTGAGAGAGCGCAGCTTCCAGGGCGGCCTCCTCCACCGCCCGCCGCTTCTGTGTGGCGTAAAAAAGCGGCTCCCGGCGGGCCACTACCCCGCCGGGAGCCTTACCAAAATGGACGGCAAGCCTATGAACACCCAGAGTATAACACAACGCCGTTGAAAGTCAAGCGGCGAACACATACAGGAAGGAATACTTGAACTATGGATTTCTATGAGTCTATCACACACGCCCTTTACTGCCGCATGGAGGAACGGGAGGAATCCCTTACTGCTCCCCTAGAGCAGACGGAGGCATACCACGAACAGGACTTTGTGAACCGCTCCACCAGCTCAGGGGCGGCGGCCTTCAGGGCTTTGCTGTCCAGCCTGGAAGAGGTCACGGGCTTCCAGGTGATCTTATACTCCCCGGCCCGCATTTCCTCAGCCTCACCCATGTGAGCTTTGATCTGGTCCTTAATGGCCTCCGCCTCTGCCTGGGCCTCCTCAATCAATTGCTGGAGCTGGCGCAGCTCCCGAGCCTTCGCCTCGATTTCACGAATACTCATACTGTCCACCTTTCCACCCCTCCTGGGGCTTTTTGCTTTTTTGGGGAGCCCGGCGGCGGGGGGCGTTATGTGCGCCTCACGGGGTCGTCTTACCATATCCCTGTCCGCTCTTCTGTGGTGTTCTTGCTGTTACCCGTCCACCTTCGCCGGGGCTGTTCTCCCCTGATATGGTCTTATTGTAGCATACTGTACCCAGTATGTAAATTGACAACAATAACAAATGTACCCAGTATGATTTGTTAAATTTACATACTGTACCCAGTGCGCTGATTCTGATATAATAACTGTGGAGGTGATGACATGGGGAGAACATCCAGCATAGTTAAAGACCGTTATAACGCAAAAGCATATGATGAAATTAAAGTGCGTGTAGACAAGGGCCATAAGGTAGAAATCCAGGCGCACGCCGCTGCCTTGGGTGAAAGCCTGAATGGCTTCATAGGTCGGGCCATAGATGAAGCTATGGAGCGGGATGGCTCTGGAAACCCTGCAAAAGCCCATGGAGTTGTGCAGGATAGTGTTGGGGTATCTCTTGTCCCCGATACGCTGGAGACTGCGCAGAAAGCCGCAGAAGCCACAGGGGAGACCCTGGAGCAATTTATGGAGCGAGCTGTGGTTACTCAGACGGAGCGGGATCACAATTCCCTGCGCCTGGGTATCAATCCGGCAGCCGGTGGCAAACTGGAAAAGGAGGCGTGATTTTATGGCATTACCGGCGGAGAACATGAGATACACTTTTGCGGACTGTCTGTCATGGGAAGGCGAGGGGCGTATAGAAATCATCAACGGGGAACCGTTCATGATGGCCCCACCGTCCAGGATCCACCAGGAAATCAGCGGCGAGCTGTTCCGGCAGTTGGCTAATTTTTTGGACGGCAAGAAGTGCCGGGTATATGCTGCTCCCTTTGCTGTCCGCCTGTTTGAGAAGGACGGGGACAGGCCGGAAGATGTTGATACAATGGTCGAGCCTGACTTGTCCGTGGTCTGTGACGGTGACAAATTAGATAAACACGGGTGCAAGGGTGCGCCGGATCTGGTTGTGGAAATCCTCTCTCCCTCCACACGGCGACATGACCGGCTAGTGAAGCTGGATCTGTACCAGCGGGCCGGGGTTCGGGAATACTGGATTGTTGATACCGAAAACAAGGCCGTACAGGTGTTTTTACAGAATGGCGGCGGGCTGCTTCGCCTCTGTGAGGACTACGGGCGGGAGGATGTGGCAAAAGTCAATGTGCTGGATGGTTGCTTCGTGGAGCTGAGCAAGGTTTTCTCTGAATAGGCAGTATAAGGGCCGGGGGCTGTTCCCCCGGCCTTTTTCTGCTCTTTGCTGTATTGGCCCCTGCAAGCCCCGTTGTGGGCTTTTAATGCTTTTGCGTGTCTTTTCCTGCCTTTAACTTTAAAATCGCTTATAGGCGGTTTCTATGGCCTCCCGTGGGGAGTTCCGCTTTCTGTCTCTTCCTTTCTGCAATACTGGCGCAAAATGGACAGCAAACACCCCCGGAAGGCGGCGGCCTATCCGGGGGTATTGCTTGGCACATACATCTGCAAGTGGCTCGATGCGTATAGATATCATATCACGCTGGGAAAAATATGGCAAGGTGCAGAAAAGGCCGGTGGAGGGGTCACCATTCCCCATCGAGCTGGGCAAGTGCACGGAGTTCTTCCTCTGTCATTCCGGACATGAGCTCCCGGGTCTTTACCTCTGCGTCAACCTCCACACGATCCAAGAAGGCACCATAGGTCTTTGCCAGAAGTTCAGATGCTTTCAGCCGGTCCCCGGTCTTTGCCCCCTGGTCCCTCATGGTAGCAGACCAGAACTGGCGGATCTCCTCTACCTGGGCGGTACTGGCGGCGCTGATCTCCTGGTTCCGCTCCGCAAGGTATTCTTGCACGTCCGCAAAAGTCAACAGGCGTTGCCCCTGGCTCCGGGCGCTCTGGGGGCTGTACCCGGCTTTCCTGGCCGCCTCCGTGGCATTCCCGCTCGCAAGGTAGGCTTCACAGAAGGCTTGCCGTCTCTGGTTCATGCTCCGTTCTCCCCTCGGCCGGCCCTGTCCTGGAATACGCCGTAAATCCCGAACACATGAGCAAGAAGAGCTTCCATCACCCGGCGGTTGTGTCTGTGGACGGTGCATATATCCATGTGCAGCCGCCGCCCAATCTTACGGGCGCTCTCCCGCTGGTCTCCGTCCAGGTAACAGGCCCGGAAGGTCTCTACCTCAGATGGCAGGGAGTGGGCCACACCCACAAGCCGCCGCTCCAGGTATTCACGGGCTACGCTATTCTCTCGGGCAAGCTCTGCCAGAGCCCGGACGATTGCCACAAGCTCACGCCGCCGCTCCGGGCCTATTTCCTCCATGCTGTCCAGCAGGTGCTGGGCCTCCGCCATTTGTTTCAGTTCTTCCACTGTGAAATGTTCCATGTCAATGGCTGTCCTCCTTCAGCTGTTAACCAGGGCCGCCGCCTCTGTCCGGCTGATCCTGGCTGTTTTCCATTTCTCATACCTTGCCGCCTCATGGTATTGCTCGAAGTCCTCGAAGGCTGTCAAGCATTCCTGTAATTCTCTCCGGTGCTTTCCCCGTTCCAGGCGGCGCAAGGCCCGCTCCTCCGCTTCACTTGCTGTCTGCTTCGATGAAAAGCCGCACAAGGGGGCCGCTGTCTCCAGCGTTTGGCCCTCCAGGTAGTGCAGCCTAAGCAAAGCCGCATATTCCGGCGGCAGTGCGTCCAGGGCTGCCCGGATCTCCCGGCGGCAGTAGTCCAGAAAATCCGCATACTCAACACCCATGAAGGCAAGGGCCGCTCCATCATCCGGCAGCAGGTCCCCAACGGTCTCCCCTTCTGGGTCGTCCCGGTGCGCTGCTACCTCCGTACTGTCCGCATATTGCAAGGCATCCCGCCGGGTTGTCCTGATCCCCTCTTCGGCAGCAAAAGCCTTCAGTAGTGAAA
Source organism: Intestinimonas timonensis (assembly GCF_900626145.1). Lineage (GTDB taxonomy): Bacteria > Bacillota > Clostridia > Oscillospirales > Oscillospiraceae > Intestinimonas > Intestinimonas aquisgranensis. The sequence goes on from NZ_LR130817.1 coordinate 928,366, forward strand.
ACGAGAGGGCAGAGAGAAAGCTCTTTCCTTCGCCTGGCTCATACTGTGCCGCCGTTTCGAGCATAGCCAGAAATCCGGCTTGTGTGAGGTCGTCAGTCTGGGAACGGCAACCGGGGGCGGCAGCTCTCTTCCGGGCCTTCAGCTCTACGAACCGCCGCACAGCCTCCCACAGCTCCAGGGCGGCCCCCGGCTCCCGCTCTCTTACTCTGAGGGCCAAGGCGTCAAGCTCTGTAGCGGTTACAACACCTTGGCCCTTTCTGCTCATACTTTCATCTCCAGAAATCAGAATATTACCGAAACAGTAAGTAAAAAATAGTTGTCCTATTTTCCGGGAAATTTCGTTGTTGCCCACCGGATACTCCACTGGATTCTCTGGTGGAGCATCCGTATCTCCCCCCTGTACCCCCGTTCTCCATGTTGGTTCTGTTATGGTACTGGTTGTGGTTACGGTTATGGTTACGGTTACACCGGATTTTCCCCGGATGTTCCTACGGACTGTCCGTCAGGACCGTCCGGTGGACATTGACCGTTTCTTTTTTCCCTCTTCCGTTTGGCGTCATAGGCTTTGCGGTTTAGAAACTTATACCATTGCTCCTGCCATTCGTCCCAGTCGTGGAGAAACAGGGCTCCGTCCACTTCATCAATCCATCCAGTAGAAATGAGAGTTTTTACAAGTTGCTCGCTGTCAACACCATCTGAAAGCATATCAGATGGTATTGCCGCCGATATTGTTTTTATGTCGGCATCCTGGATTTCTCCGGTACTGTTAGCATTATTAAGTCCCCATAGCCAGAGTGTAACGAGAGTCCCCAGCGCCTCAGCTTTGGATATTCCCGCCGACTTTGCAAATTTCCGCAATTTGGGGCCGTTCACCCCATTATGTACGCTCACCCATGCCATTTTAACCAACCGCCCCAGCCTGTTCCTCCAACCATCGCTTAAGGCTGTCGAGCGGGATCACGATACGCCTCCCAATACGGACAGTGGGGAATCCCTCCTTGTGGATCAGCTCATAAGCCGTCGGGCGGCTAACCCCAACGATTTTCGCCATTTCATCCACGGTAACGGTCAATTTTTCCATGCCAACACCTCCATTACACGAAATTCAATCCTGTATTCTCTTGACTTATTGCAATCAAATAATTACAATAATATTATATTTGTAATATATCGAAGCGTCAAGGGCGTGCAACAATGACAAACTATATTGGAGGTATTATGAGTACGAAGGAAACATTTGGGGCAAGGTTAAAGAAATTAAGATTAAAAAGTCAGTATGATTCACAAGATAGCCTCTCTGAAGCCGTTGGAATTGCGAGACAAACCTTAGGAAATTATGAAAATGATAGCCGCAAGCCCGATAGTGAAATTATCATAAGACTTTCTCGAACGCTGGGAGTATCCGCAGATTATCTATTGGGCCTTACAGAAGTAGAAACCCCAAGTCAGACTATACAGGCCATACATAAAACAACGGGCCTGTCGGAGGAGGCAATCAGGCATCTTCATATTGACTACTCTATGGGTGAAGGGTATTTTTCGCTTTTAAGTGCCATTATCTCCAACCATTTGCTTCCTCAGCTTATATCTATTTTAGAAAACTATATGTCCGCTGATGAATATTTAAGCGGATGTGCTGAGACATTCATATCTGAACTAACTTGTTATGATTCAAATATAGACAGTAGTTTCACTCGAAAAGCTATTATTAAAAAAGTAGCTGAAGAATACTTCTGGAAAATTGTTGATGAATGCAGTGTAAAGGGGGATGGAGATGGCACGAAAGGCAACCCGTAATGCACAGGGCGCCGGCAGCATACGGCAACGAGCGGACGGTACATGGGAGGCCCGCTACACTGTGGGCCGTGATCCCGGTACAGGTAAGCAGCTTAGAAAATCTGTGTATGGGAAAACTCAAAAAGAAGTCAGACAGAAATTATCTCAGGCGGTGGCCGCCCTGGATAATGGGGACTATTTTCAGCCTTCCAAAATGACATTGTCTCGGTGGGTAGAAATATGGCTCCAGGAGTACACCGGGGACAAAAAGTATCTGACCGTCAAGCACTACAAGGCACAATGCAAAACTCACATTGTCCCCAGCCTAGGTGCAGTGAAGCTGTCAGAGCTGGCACCTCCTCAGATACAGGCGTTTTATAACGGCCTCCAGCGGGATGGACTGGCCGCAAAGTCTGTGCGCAACATTCATGGTATCCTTACTAAATGCCTGTCTACCGCCGTTCAGGTGGGTTATCTTCGAAGCAATCCCGCTTCGATGGTCACGCTGCCAAAGATAGAGAAAAAAGAAATTCACCCGCTCACAGATGAACAGGTGAAAGACTTTCTCCGGGTATCTGCCGGGGATGAGTATGAAATTCTCTTGAAGGTGATCCTTTTCACCGGCTTGCGGGAGTCGGAAGCAATCGGCCTAACCTGGGATTGCATAGATTTTAAGGCGGGGGCTGTGAAGGTCTGCAAGCAGCTCCAGAAGCGCCCGCTTTCTGACGGCGGCTTTACCTTCGCCCCTCTGAAAAATGACAAGTCACGCTCGCTCAGGCCCGCCCACTTCGTCCTGGATCTGCTGGAGCGCCGCAAACGGGAGCAGGCAGCGCAGCGCCTCAAGGCGGGGGAGCTGTGGGAGGGCTGGCATACGGCAGAGGAGCAGAAAAGCGCCCTGGTATTCACCACGGCGACAGGAGGCAACCTCAGCCCTCAGACGGTCTACAATCACTACAAGAAACTGGCCGTCAAAATCGGCGCACCAGATAGCCGGGTGCACGATCTCCGCCACACTTTCGCCGTCCTCTCCCTCCAGAATGGGAACGATGTGAAAACTGTCCAAGGTAACCTGGGACACGCCACGGCGGCTTTTACCCTGGATGTTTATGGTCATGTGTCGGAGCGCATGAAAGAGGATAGCGCGGCCCGTATGGAAGAGTACATAAAGGGCCTTGTAAACCTGTGAGGGGTAAAAATAGGGGTATTTATCACTTTCATTGCATGACAAAAGCCCTGAAACCGTTGTGGTTTCAGGGCTTCTCTTTGGCAGCGGGAGAAGGATTCGAACCCTCACAAACAGAGTCAGAGTCTGTCGTGCTACCCTTACACAATCCCGCTATCTTGTTTTGTGCTCTTGGCTTTTTGTTTTGCTCTCTCGTGAGCACGAATGTTATTATATCAGGTTTGCGGGGAAAGTCAAGCATATTTTCCGAATTTCAGAAAAAATTTGGGGACGGTCATTTGACCGTCCCCTGTGGACTCAGCGCTTGCTCTTTCCCATAAAGCGGAGCAGATAGAGGAAGAGGTTGATGAAGTCCAGATAAAGCTGAAGCGCAGAATAGATGGAAGCTTTTTGGGCCAGTTGAGCATCATGGCCAAAGGCGTAGTAATTGGCCTTGATCTGCTGGGTGTCATAGGCGGTGAGGCCCAGGAAGATGGCGATGCCGATGAGGCAGTAGATCCGTTCCAGGCCGGAGAAGAAGGGGAGGAAAAGGGAGAGCAGGCCAAAGAGGATCAGGAAGATGAGACCGCCCGTCAGGATGGGGCGCAGCCGGGTGAGATCACTCTTTGTGAAGTAACCGTACAGAGCCAGCGCCCCAAAGTAGAGGGCGGTGACAGCGAAGATAAGCACCAGACTGGCCAAGTCAAAGATCAGAAAATAGGTGGAAAAGACTACGCCGGTCAGCGCGGCGTACGCAAAGAACAAAAGCGTGGCGCCTGGTACTGAGAGACGGTGGATACAGGCGCTGAGAATCAGAACCACTGCCAGCTCGGCTACCAGGACGATGACATGGAAGGCGGGAATACTGAGGAAGGCGTAGATGGTAAGTCCGCTCACATAGCCGCCCACAGCCACACCAAAGGTGATCAGCAGGCCAAAGAACATCCAAAGGAAGGTTTTCGCAGCGTAGGTCGACAGGGATCCAGTAAATATGTTTTGCTCCTGCCGGCGCTCATTCTGGTAAAAATCGTTGTAATCCAAAGATCATCACTCCAATCATATCGGTCGGATCCAGTCGGACAGGTATAGACGGGCCGAACCTTTATGGTCACACTATAACGTATGTTACCCCAAAAAGAAAGAGATAAAATATGAATTTTTTGTGCTTGACAACCGGACCAGAATCTTCTACAATGTAACTCATAAAAGCAATGATGGGAAGAAGACCCGTATTGCCCGTTCAGAGAGCCGGTGAATGGTGTGAACCGGTACGGCGCATACAGGTGGATACTGATCCCTGAGCCGCTTTCCTGAACCGCCGGTGGCGCAGTAGGGAGAGCCGCGTGGCCGCGTTACCGGCCAGGGCCTTGCTGGAGGCCGACGAGGACCGTACGGGTGACCGGCGGTCGAATCAGGGTGGTACCGCGTATGAGTTATACGCCCCTGACCGTTGAGGTCGGGGGCGTTTTTCATTTGTCCGGCATGCGTCCCCGTACACCAGACCATTGGAATCATAAGGAGGAAGACGGACATGATTAAAAATCCCGAGAACAAGTATATCCCTTTTGTGCCGCTGAAAATGGAGCATCGCGCTTGGCCCGATAAGGAAATCACGCAGCCCCCTATTTGGTGCTCAGTAGACCTGCGGGATGGCAACCAGGCGCTGGTGGACCCCATGAATCTGGAGGAAAAGCTGGAGTACTTCCATACCCTGGTAGACATTGGTGTCAAGGAGATCGAGATCGGCTTTCCCTCCGCCTCTGAGACGGAATATGAGATCTGCCGGGAGCTGATCGATGGTGGCCATATCCCTGACGATGTGACCATCCAGGTGCTGGTCCAGGCCCGCCCCCATCTCATCAAGAAAACTTTTGAGGCCATCCAGGGCGCCAAGAATGTGATCCTCCACTTCTATAACTCCACCTCGACGCTCCAGCGGAAGGTGGTCTTCCATATGGACATGGACGGCATCACTAAGATCGCCACCGACGCTGCGGATCTCATCTATGAGATGAGCAAGCCTATGCTGGAGCAGGGCATGAACCTGCGCTATCAGTACTCTCCGGAGTCCTTTATGGGTACAGAGATGGACTATGCAGTCGAGATTTGTCAGGCGGTGCTGGAGCACCTCCATGCTACCCCGGAGAACAAGGTCATTCTGAACCTTCCCACCACCGTGGAGAACTGCATGCCCAACTACTTTGCCGACGAGATCGAGTACTTCATCTCTAAGCTGACCAGCCGGGACTGTGCCATCATCTCCCTCCACCCCCACAATGACCGTGGTGAGGGTGTGGCCACCGCCGAGATGGGCATGCTGGCCGGCGCCGAGCGCATCGAGGCTACCCTCTTCGGCAACGGCGAGCGCACCGGCAACGTGGACATGGTCACTCTGGCCATGAACATGTATATCCAGGGTGTGGACCCCAAGCTGGACTTCTCCAATATCAACAAGATCAAAGAGATGTATGAGCGCTGCACAAAGATGAAGGTGGGAGAGCGGCAGCCCTACGCCGGCGAGCTGGTCTTCACTGCCTTCTCCGGGTCCCATCAGGACGCCATCAATAAGGGCACTCAGTACATGGAGGAGAGCCACAGCGACAAATGGGAGATTCCCTATCTGCCCATCGATCCGGCTGACGTGGGCCGGGAGTACGAGCCCATTATCCGTATCAACTCCCAGTCCGGCAAGGGCGGTGCCGCCTTTGTCATGCAGCATACCTTTGGCTTCGATCTGCCCAAAGCGATGCACCCCGAGTTCGGCAATATCGTCCAGGTGGAGACGGATCGAGTGGGCACGGAGCTCAAGCCGGAGCGCATCTTTGAATTGTTCCGGGAAAATTACATAGATGCCACCAAGCCCTATGAGCTGGTGCGTCACTCCTTTGCAGAGTTCACCGATGAGGAGGGCCACTCTCACGTCACCTTTGCCGGTACACTCCGGCATACGGATACCACCTTCCAGGTCCAGGGTTCCGGCAATGGACCTATCGACGCTTTCTTCAATGCAATCCATGGCCAGAAGATGGATCGTTTTACTTTCGTAGACTACAAAGAGCACGCCATCAAGCAGGGCTCTGACTCTCAGGCGGTGGCCTACATCCACCTTCAGGACGAGGATGGTAAAGACTGGTTTGGTGTGGGTATGAGTCACAATATCAACCTGGCACCGCTGAAAGGCATCCTTTCCGCCATTAATCGCGCTGCCAAGGACTAAGAGTCCATATAAAAAAGCGGACGTATCACCACTGGTGATACGTCCGCTTTCCTTATGTGTGTATCCCGGGATCAGCTCTTCCCAAGGATACCGGCATTTTGCAGAGACTGGATCAGGCTATTGAACTGATTGATCACATCGGTTAGTGTGGCGCTGGTTGCCAGTGTACTCACTGCGGCAGCAGCCTCAATGGGACCAGTGGGACCAGTAGGACCGGTGGGGCCAGTAGGGCCGGTGGGGCCAGTAGGGCCGGTGGGGCCAGTAGGACCAGTGAGACCAGTAGGACCAGTGAGACCAGTAGGACCAGTGGGACCAGTAGGACCAGTGGGACCGGTAGGACCAGTGGGACCGGTGGGACCAGTAGGACCAGTGGGACCGGTAGGACCAGTGGGACCGGTGGGACCAGTAGGACCGGTGGGGCCAGTAGGGCCAGTAGGACCACCGGAAGGACCAGTGGCACCGGTGGGGCCGGTAGCGCCTGTGACACCTGTCATGCCAGTGGGGCCAGTGGGGCCGGTAGGACCCTGAGGCCCGGGGCAGCAGCAGCGGCATTCGGGGATGGGTGGGCAGCAATTGGGCCAGGGAGAAGGGGGACAGACAGGCGGACGGCTGTGATGACAGCAGCGAACGCTACCGGTCTGAGGTTCCGCCGTCTCATTGCAGTACCCCTGACCGGCCCGAAGAGACGCAGCATACTCAGCAGCGTCCATGGACTTGCGGGGAGAAAAATTCATCATGCTCATGACCTCCAACCCAGCCTATGCCGGATGTACCGGGACTGTGACGGAATGGAGAACAAAGAAAGAGACGCCGGAGAGGAGTCTCTCCGGCGTCTCGTACCTGTTGACTATGTCTGCTCAGGAGCGGGTCTGGTCAGACTTCTTCTGCTCCTTCTTACGGTTCTGTGCAGGCTGCTCCTCCTTACGGGCCTGGGGCTCGGTGCGGGTGGGCTTCTGATCGTCCTTCATGGTGTAATCACCTCTTTTCCAGCCGGGCACAGGCTGAAGCGGATGGTTTCCGCCGGACCTCTGCCGTTCTGAGACTAGTATGGCGCACCTCGTATCAAACTATACACACTTTTTCCGTCAGAGGATATTTTTACATCTTGAGCCCCCAAGTTTTTCAAAAAAATATACCATCTCTACAGGTACTGTGGTATAATGCGTGCAAGAGAAATTTTGGACCAGCAGGACTGAAAGAAGGAGGCGGTACCCGTGAAGTGCCCGTTCTGCGGAAATCTGGAGAGCAAGGTTGTAGATTCACGACCCTCTGACGAGGGCACCAGCATTCGGCGCAGGAGGGAGTGCCTGGAGTGCCATAAGCGTTTCACCACTTATGAGACGATGGAAAGCCTGCCGCTGGTTGTAATTAAAAAAGACGGTAGCCGTCAGACCTTTGATAAGGACAAGTTGTTGGGAAGTATGCTCAAGGCCTGCGAGAAGCGTTCGGTCCCTATGTCCAAGCTGGAAAAAATCGCAGTGGAGATCGAGCAGGCCCTCCAAAACGACATGGAGCGGGAGGTCAACTCTTCGGTCATCGGCGAGTTGGTAATGGAAAAGCTCAAGGATGTGGACGAGGTGGCCTATGTGCGCTTCGCTTCGGTTTACCGCCAATTCAAGGACATTGGTACCTTTATGGAAGAGTTAAGCAAACTCATCGACAGCAAATAATGATGACCCCGTCCCCCGAAAAATGGCACATCGTCCCATGATTTTGACCCAAATTTGAAGCGAGAGTGCGTTGGAAATATCCAGCGCGCCCTCGCTTTTTTCATGCCCTGAAACAGGATATAGAATGAAATAAGGGTTAAGAATCGTTTGAATTTCTTTGCGGATTGGATGCAATACTGCTGTAAATGCGGTGTAATTGTTGCAAACGGCGGAGCGTGTTCGGACGGTGAGGGGAGCGTGGTTGGGAGCAGGAGTGGCGCGTCAAAATGATGCGGACAAGCGACGGAAATAAAATGGACGGGGACAAATAAAAAAGCTGGCCCGGACAAATGTCCGGGCCAGCCTTTTGCTGTTTAATAGGGAATGAGGGAAGGCTTATGCCGCAGCCTCAACAGCGGTGAGGGCGGCGATCATGGCGTCGGCCTCAGTGCTGGTGATGGTGCCCTGAGGATTAAAGGCGTTGTCCTCGCCAACGGTGATGTACTGGGCGATGACGTTCCACATGACACCGTCGGCAGCCCAACCGGAGATGGAGGCAGCGTCGGTGTAGGGGATCTGGACAGCCCAGGCACCGGTGGGGCCCTTCTCCAGAGCGGTGGCGGCGTTCATCAGCATGATGGCGGCCTGCTCACGGGTGATGGCCTGATCGGGCAGGAACTTGCCGGTACCGTCGCCGGAAATGATACCCTGGTCGGCGGCCCAGTCCGCGGCGTAGCTGTCGGTCACATCGATGAAGGCAGCGGGGGAAACCTCCACGGAGGCATCGCCCACGATAGCGGTGTAGAGCTTCTCCACAAAGTCCTGACGGGTGATGGTGTCGGCCACCTCAGTGCTCTCGCTGGCGCCGGCATTGAGCGTCCAGTGGCTCTTGGCCTCGGGCGGGGTGATGTCCTTGCCCTCGGCGGTCATGGCCTTGATGTACTCAGCGATAACCAGGGTGACGGAGCCGCCGATGGAGCCGAACTCCTCAGAGACAGAGCCATCCCACAGCACAGCGTCGGTGCCCATGGTGATGCCGGTGGTGGCGTACCAGCCAAATTCATCGCCGGCGGCGTTGGCGGACAGCCGGTAGGAGTTGAGGGCCACGGTAAAGGTCTGGTCGTCGGTGACGGGCTGACCCTGATAGGTCAGATTGACCACGCGGCTGCCCTCGGGGTTGCCCATGTAGATGTCATAATCCATGCCGTAGAGCTGGTCGGTGCCGAAGCCGCCGCCGGTGATGGTGCCGTCGGCCTCCACGGTGAAGTCCTTGGTGCAGTCCTCCAGCCAGTCCTTGATCTGCTTGCCGGTCATCTGGATCATGTAGATGAGGTTGTTATCGTACTTGTAGAAGGAGTAGCAGTCCTTCAGGCTGATGGGGGCGGTCTCTGCATCGCCAAGGAGCTGGCCGATGCAGAAATCCTTGTTGGCCACGGGGGAGGCCAGGGACAGCTGGGCGCCGGTGGCCCACAGCTGGGCCTCGTGGACCAGGTTCATAGTGTCGCTCTGGACATGGAAGAGATCCGTCTCGTCGTCCCAGTCGCCGGAGAGGGTGCCGATCTGCTCAGTGATGAAGGGCAGGGTCCGGTCATAGTAGGGCTGCATGAGCTCCTTAAGGCCGGCGTCGTTCTCATAGGCATTCAGGTCCAGGTTTTCACTCTGGCCGATGGTGAAGGTGCCGTCGGCGGCGATGGTGACCACGGTCTTGGTCAGGGTGGAGGTGCCGCCGTTGACGCAGGGGACGGTCTGGCCGTCGGCGTTCTTCATCTCGGTCACACCCACGGTGTGGTTGTGACCGGCGATGACCATATCAATACCGGTGGTGTTCTCCACCATGTGGCGAACCTGGTTCTCGGGGGAGAAGTCGGTCTTGCCGGTATCCACGGCGTCGCCGTCACCGGCGCCCACCAGGCCACTGTCTTCGCCGGAGTGGCAGGAGACGATGACAAAGTCGCAGCCCTCATCCTCGCGGAGGGCCTTCTGCCAGTAGTTCACCCACTCATAGGCGTAGGTCCGGTCGGTGTTGTCCTTGTGGACGAAGTCGGAGCCCTCATAGTGGGTGGGCAGATCCCAGTTGGGGACGTTCACATTCTCGAAGCCAAGAATGCCTACCTTGAACTCCTTGCCGCCAACATCAAAGGTCATGACCTTGTAGGGGGTGAGGTTGGGCTCCTGGGTCTCGATGTTGATGTAGTTGGCGCACAGGGCGCTTACCGGGGTGCCGGGGTACTTGTCGGTGGTATCGGCCAGCATGTCATAGAAAATCTGCTGGGTCTCCATGTCGAAATTGAACTCGTGGTTGCCGGGGATGAAGGCGTCGTAGCCGATGTACCGGAGGCAGATGGCCATGGGGTTGTCCACGCCGCCCTCCATGTTCATGTTGTAGCTGATGATGGAGCTGCCCTGGATGATGTCACCGTTGTCGATGAGAATGGTGCCGTCCATGGCCGCCCGCTCTTCCTTCATGGCGGTGGCCACCTTCAGGTAGCTGTTCTTGACTTCCTTGCCGTCAATGGGATTGAGGTCGTAGCACTTTCCGTGCATGTCGGTGGTGGAGTAGATGCCGAGGGTAAAGGCATCGTCCTCAGCGGCGAAGGCGGTGACACCAGCGCAGCCGACCAGCATGACAGCGGCCAGCGTTCCGGCCGCCACACGGCGCAGGGTGGGGTGATGCTGTTCCATGTGATCTCCTCTTTTCCTTTTATTGGCGTCAGGACAAACCTGAGTCACCCCCATTATACTCTCTTCGTCATAAGGTGACAAGGGGGAGGAGCTAAAGCAGAGGCTTTGCGATGGAACAGGAAAGGCCCACCCTGTGGGATCACAGAAGATTTTGCAGGTTGAACTGCTCCATGGAGGCTACTAGCTCCAGCCGGGCGATAAGACGGGCGTTGGAGGCGGCGTACTCCTGGGGCTCCCGGGTGCGAAGAAAGCCCTCTACCTCCCGGAAGCTGGTATAGACCTCATCGGTGTCGGCGTGGCGAAGGGTGGTATAAAGGTAGAGCTCCCGGGCTTGCCAGTGCTTCAGTGCCTCCCGGGTCAGAGCATCCGCCTCCTCCCAGTCTTCCTGCTGAGCCAGGATCTGGGCCTCCTCCAACAGGTCAGTGATGGTCCCGGTGAGGTGCTTGAGATAGAGGGAGTTGCCCACGGTGGCGGCGAAAATCAATACCAGCAGGGCCAGGGAGATCCAAAGCCGCCGCATCTCACACCGCCTCCCGGGCCACGAAGCAGATGCCGCCCGCCTCGTCCACAGTGAGCAGGAAGACCTGGGAGGGTGAGCACACCCCATGCTCAGCCAGCCGCTGGTCCAGCCAATTCCGGTCCAAGCCCTGGGCCTTTAGGGCCTTTTCCATGAGACGGCCATCGTTGATGAGCACCACCGGCAGGCCGGGTTCCTGAGGGGAGAGGCCCATCTGACCGGCGGTCACCGGCTGTTCGGCGGCCTTGGGCAGGACGGACACCCGACCGCTGGTCTCCAGGATGGCGTATTTGACGGTATTGAGGTCGGTAATGCCCTGAGCACGGAGTTCCTCATGTAGTTCGTCCACAGTGAAACGGTTGCGGCGCATCTCCTGCTGATCCACCTTGCCGTCTCTGACGATAACGCTGGGACGGCCGCAAAGCACAGCACGGAAGCGGACGCTGCGCATGGTAAGCACCGAGAGAATCATGGTAACACAGAGCAGGGCGAGGATGGGGAGTACACCGGAGAGCAGCGGAATTCCAAAGTCCTGCATGGGCACGGCGGCGAGATCCGCGATGATGAGATCCAGCACCAGCTCCGAGGGCTCCAGTTCTCCCACTTGGCGCTTACCCATGAGTCGGATCCCCAAAATGATGAGAAGATAGAGGATGACGGTGCGCACCACGCCAATGACCATGATCAGGACCTCCAGAGAAATAAAGTAGTCTCATCAGTATGAACTCAAAAAGGACATTTTATTCCCATAATGGGCACATCTGGCGGGAAAAAGACGATGCAGCCAGCATATTTTCCCAGGGATGGTTTTGTGGTATCCTTTTTCCAGTAACCAAACTGTAAGGAGGAGTGGCAACATGAAAAAACGCATCCTGTCCCTGGTGCTGGCCAGCGCCCTGTGCCTGAGCCTGACAGCCCCGGCCCTGGCCGCCGGGCTGGACAACTTCGACAAGGTGAATACCTATACCACCGGGCAGTTCACCGACGTCCCTGCCGACGCCTGGTTTGCTCCCAACGTCCAAACCGCCTATGAACTGGACCTGATGACCGGCAGTAGCGAGACCACCTTCAACCCCAACGGCAACCTGACCGTTGCCGAGGCCCTGGTCCTGGCCTGCCGCCTCCACAGCACCTATGTGGGGGACGGGGAGACCTTCGCCGTTGACGGCGGCACCTGGTATCAGCCCTATGTGGACTACGCTGTGGCCAGCGGGATCATTGCCGCCAACGCCTACACCGACTACACAGCCACCGCCACCCGGGCCCAGTTCGCCGCTATTCTGGCCGCCGCTCTGCCAGACGAGGCCCTGCCCGCCATCAACTCGGTGACCGCTCTGCCCGACCTGGACGGCAGCGCCGCCTACGCCGCCGCCGTGCTGAAGCTCTACAACGCCGGCATCCTCACCGGCAGCGACGCCGCCGGGTCCTTCAAGCCCACCAGCACCATCCAGCGCTCCGAGGTGGCCACCATCGTCACCCGCATGGCCGACAAGAGTCTGCGTAAGACCTTCACCCTCTCTGCCGCCCCCAGTACACCTAATGTTCCCGCCTCCACCAAGAAGTTCGACGGCCCCATCACCCTGGATGATCTGCAGGGTGTTTGGTATGCGGAATCGTATAATTACGGTGCGCTGACGATGAAGTCTGAGCTTATCTTCAATGGAGATAACCTTACACTCATCAGATATCACGCTGACAGCGAAAGATATAACGCCTGGAAAGGCACGGTCACCGTACATTCTGAGATGCTGGCCTCGGACCCCAACGTGTGCCACATGGTGCTGGAGATGTCGGATTACCTGTATGTTTCCGTTATAAACGGAAACGGCCGTGTAGATGAGGGCGTCGAATGTCCGTCCTTGAATTATGATTCCAATATTATGCTGGAGGAGGATTGTTTTAAGCAGGGCTCGAGCACGTTTAGGCCTTGTTTGAAAAATAAAAGTTGCACAAGAAACCAAGTTATGCGAAGCTATGAGCATGAAACGATATGAATTAACAAAAGAACAATGGGAACGAATCAAGCCGCTGCTGCCACCGGAAGAAACGGGAAAGCGGGGTCGTCCCCGGAAGGATAACGGGATCATGTTCAACGGAATGCTCTGAATCGTCCGGAGCGGTGCGCAGTGGCGTGAGCTGCCGGCGACCTATGGTCCTTGGCAGTCTATATACGCAAGATTCGCCAAATGGCGGAATGAGGGCACTCTGGAAGCGGTATTCCACACACGGTCTGCGGACGCGGATATGGAGAACCTGAGCATGGACTCCACTTGCGTAAAGGTGCATGAAAGCGCAAATGGCGGGGAAAAAAAACGGCGGATAAGGCGGTTGGCCGTACCAAAGGCGGGTGGAACACAAAGCTCCACGCTGTCGTAGACGGTCTGGGAAACCCGGTGGAGTTCCTTCTCTCCGCTGGAAATGACCACGATTCGGTTCACGCTGTTGAACTGCTGAAAAAGGTCAGAATCGGCGGGAGTGCCGTGCTGGCAGACCGGGCCTATGGTGCCCGGACGATTCGGGAATATATCTCAGCGCACGGGGCCAGCTATGTGATCCCGCCGCAAAGCAACGTTTCCGATCCCTGGCCGGTTGACTGGCATCTGTATAAAGAACGCCATCTGGTGGAGTGTTTTTTCCAGAAAATCAAGTGGTTTCGCAGAATCGCCACCAGATATGACAAGTCGGATGCTTCCTTCCTAGCCTTTGTGTATCTTGCCTCCATCGCTATTTTGTTGCTTTAGCACAATCTCCGCCTTTTTTCAAACAAGCCCTATTCTGCCTCAGAAGTAATGTGCATTGTTACATACCTGACTATCCGGCCAGCGGCCTCTACTTGCTGACCGCTTTTGGTATGCCCTTTTTCTTTCCTCAATTTTTCTTTATTTCCCTATTGACTTTTTATTTGCAGACTTCCAGATCTACGACGGAACATACACCATGACCTCAGAGCCCATCAACGAGGATGAAAATGTCAGAAAGCTTACGCTGAATACGACCTATGAGCAGGTGGATGGCAATTCTAAAGACGGCTTTAAGGTCACGGGAAACGATACCCGCACCATTGAATTTACCACCAACCTGTTGGTCCCCGAGGACTGCTTCATCTGGTCTGGGGCTACTTTCTACCGTGCCGAGCCGACGGTCAAGCAGGAGTATGAGACGGTGCTGGCCAACTTCGGCGGCATCAAAGACCCGGCAGACGCCGGATATCCCATGTATGCGGAGTTTCCTTCCATTCCGGACTTCGGGGCTATTTATGGTTTGGAGCGAATCCCGGCTCCCGATGAGGAAGACGTGCGGCTCCCTGCCGAGATGGAGGAAATTTTTGATGCCGCAGACGCCTATACCTCTGATGTGACCACATATTATTACAGCGCCTACGACTTCCAGAAAAGGGAAAACTCCTTTTTCCCGCCTTATCTGGATATCGGCTTCTTTTATGACTATGAGGACGCCATGGAGGCCTGTGGATTTGAAGGAAAATTTCTGTCGAACATTTTGGGAGAAAAGAAGTTTTATTATGAAGGTTACGGATATTTGGTTTCCTATACCATCCTTCATGTAGACCTCTCCTTTGCGACGGGACACGAAGACTACACAGGAGATAAAATTGCGATCTACATCCAACCCGCCTGACCGGGTTTCCTGATACATTGCGCGGGCCCTCAGGTACTCCGGGGGGCCCGCATTCGTTTATCAATCCGGCACAGGATGGGCAAAGCGGCTTTTTCGCTTCAGATCTATCTGTTTGCCTTTTGCCACCACCGTTCCTATGCTATAATAGAGGAAAATCCGTCAGGAGTACCCGGAGGTCCCCATGAAGAAAAAGCACCTGCGCATCCTGCTGCCGGCAGCGGCGGCCATCGCGGTGGCGGCTGCCGCCCTCAATACCCGCCTCACCCTGCGTCACTATACGGTGGAGTCCGCTAAGGTCTCTCAATCCGTCCGAGTGGTGCTGCTCACCGACCTCCACGCCTGCGATTACGGTGAGGGTCAGCGGGAGCTGCTGGGCATGGTGGAGGAACAGCACCCTGATCTGGTGCTGCTGGGAGGCGACATTCTGGACGACGACCCGACTCTGCCGGAGGAGAACGCCTGGACCGTCATCGAGACTCTGGGCCGGGCTTATCCCACCTTCTATGTGACCGGCAACCATGAGTTCTGGAGCGGCCGTGCGGAGGAGATGAAAGCCCGCATCGCGGAAAGCGGCGTTACCGTGCTGGAAGGTGAGGGGCAGACCGTAGTCTTTCAGGGCCAGCCCATCCACATCTGCGGCATTGACGATCCGGCGGTTGGGACAGACGTCTGGCAGGCGCAGCTTGCCAGCGCCGCCCATGGGGCAGCGGGGGAGGGGTTCTCCATCCTCCTCACCCACCGGCCGGAGCGGACCAGCGCCTACGAGGGGCAGGGCTTCGACCTCATCCTGGCCGGCCATGCCCATGGGGGACAGTGGCGCATCCCATTCCTCCTCAACGGGCTCCTGGCTCCCAACCAGGGCTTTTTCCCCGCTTTTGCCGGTGGCCGGTACGAGCTGGGGGAGAGCACCCTCATCGTCAGCCGTGGCCTGGCTAGAGAGTCCACCCGGGTACCCCGGATCTTCAACCCACCGGAAGTGGTGGTTATCGACGTGGTCCCACTCAAAAATGCACCAGAAAAATAATTAGGAAAACTGCATGTTTTTTAGCATTTGATGCGGAATGACTGCATAAAAGGATGGAATATACATATAATTTGTCCAAAAACACGTTTTTGCAATTCTGCAAGAAAATGCAGTTGTCAAGGGCATGGATTTGGGTTAAAATCGAACGGATAAACTGGAAGAGAAAGGCGGGCTGTGATAGATGAAGGCGACCTTGATCCTGGAAAACGGCATGACCTTTACAGGGGAGAGCATCGGCTCCACGGCGGACCGGATCTGTGAGATGGTGTTCAACACCTCCATGGTTGGCTACCAGGAGATCCTCACCGACCCCTCCTACGCCGGACAGGGCATCGTGATGTCCTATCCCCTCATCGGCAATTACGGCGTCAATTCGGAAGACAACGAGTCCTCTCGTCCCTGGGGCGAGGCCTTTGTGGTGCGGCACCTGTCCCGGCGCGGCAGCAATTTCCGCTGTGAAGGCGATTTGGATGATTATTTAAAGGAACACGGTATCACGGGCATCCAGGGCGTGGACACCCGTGCCATCACCCGTATACTCCGCAGTCAGGGTACCATGAACGGTATGATCACCTGTGCGGAGCATTTTTCTATCCAGGACCTGCTGGAGCCCATCCGGGCCTACCGGGTCCAGGGCACCGTGGAGCGGGTGAGCAGGGAGGAGGTCCAGGTCTATCCCTCCATCCCCCGGCAGAAGCTGCGGGTGGCCCTGCTGGACTTCGGCGTGAAGGAGAACATGATCCGCTGCCTCCAGGAGCGGGGCTGTGAGGTCACTGTGTTCCCCGCCCACACCACCGCCGTGGAGATTCTCTCCGGGAAGTTTGACGGCGTGATGCTCTCCAATGGCCCCGGCGACCCCGCTGACAATGTGGCCATCATTGCCGAGATCAAGGAGCTCTACGCCTCCGGTATTCCCATTTTCGCCGTCTGCCTGGGTCACCAGCTCATGGCCCTGGCCACCGGTGCCGAGACCCGGAAGATGCGCTTCGGTCACCGGGGCGCCAACCACCCGGTGAAGGATCTGGACGCCGGCCGGGTCTTCATCACCAGCCAGAATCACGGCTATGTGGTCACCGCCGAGAGCGTGAAGCCCGAGGTGGCCCAGGTCTCCCACATCAACGTCAATGAGGGCAGCGTGGAGGGACTGCGCTATACCAACGGCAACGTCTATACCGTACAGTTCCACCCCGAAGCAAGCCCGGGACCCAAGGACACGGAATATCTCTTTGACCGGTTCGTTCGCCGGATGGAAGGAGGCGCCTGGTAATGCCCAAGAATCCAAATATCAAAAAGGTGCTGGTGCTGGGCTCCGGCCCCATCGTCATCGGACAGGCCGCCGAGTTCGACTACGCCGGAACTCAGGCCTGCCGCGCCCTGAAGGAAGAGGGCGTGGAGGTGGTGCTGGTCAATTCCAACCCCGCCACCATTATGACCGACAAGGACATCGCCGACCACGTCTACATCGAGCCCCTGAACATCGCCTCGGTGACTCAGGTCATTCAGAAGGAGCGGCCCGACTCCATCCTGCCCACCCTGGGCGGTCAGACCGGCCTCAACCTGGCCATGAACCTCCACGAGCAGGGCATTTTAGCCGAGTACAATGTGAAGCTGCTGGGCACTAGCCCCGAGTCCATCCGCAAGGCGGAGGACCGCCAGGGCTTCAAGGACGCCATGGAAGAGATCGGCCAGCCCTGCGTCACCTCCGACGTGGTGGAGAGCGTGGAGGACGCCGTGAACTTTGCCAACTCCATCGGCTATCCCGTCATTGTACGCCCCGCCTACACCCTGGGCGGCACCGGCGGCGGCATCGCCTATGACGAGCCCTCTCTCCGTGAGATCGCCGACCGGGGTATCCACCTCTCCCGGGTGGGGCAGGTCCTCATCGAGCGCTCTATCGCCGGCTGGAAGGAAATCGAGTTCGAGGTCATGCGGGACTCCGCCGGCAACGTCATTCAGATCTGCTCCATGGAGAACATCGACCCTGTGGGTGTCCACACCGGCGACTCCATCGTGGTGGCCCCCACCCAGACCTTGGCCAACAAGGAGTACCAGATGCTCCGCACCGCCTCCCTGGATATCATCTCCGCCCTGAAGATCGAGGGTGGCTGCAACGTCCAGCTGGCGTTGAACCCCGACAGCTATGAGTATGCCGTCATCGAGGTCAACCCCCGCGTGAGCCGCTCCTCCGCCCTGGCCTCTAAGGCCACCGGCTACCCCATCGCCAAGGTGGCCGCCAAGGTGGCCCTGGGCTACACCCTGGACGAGATCCCCAACGCTGTCACCGGCAAGACCACTGCCTGCTTTGAGCCTACACTGGACTACTGTGTCCTGAAGCTGCCCCGTCTGCCCTTTGACAAGTTCACCACCGCCAGCCGCACTCTGGGTACCCAGATGAAGGCCACGGGCGAGGTCATGGCCATCGGCAACTCTTTTGAGGGTGCCCTTATGAAGGCCATCCGCTCCCTGGAGCTGCCGGTGAAGTCCCTGCGCATGGACGGTCTGGAGGACCTCTACACCGAGGAGATCGAGGACCGTCTGGTCAACGTGGACGACCAGCGGCTCTTTGTGGTGGCCGAGGCCCTGCGCCGCGGCTTCTCCCCGGAGAAGATCAACAAGATCACCAAGATGGACATCTGGTTCCTGGATCGGTTCAAGAATATCGTGGACATGGAGGACAAGCTGGACCGCGGTCACCTGGACGAGCGCACCCTGCGTCAGGCCAAGGAGATGGGCTTCTCCGATGCCTGGATCGCCGCCCTCTCCGGTAAGACTGCGCCCGAGATCAAGGCGCTCCGGGAGTCCATGGGCATTATTCCCGCCTTCAAGATGGTGGACACCTGCGCCGCCGAGTTCGAGGCCCAGACCCCCTATTACTACTCCACCTATGACCAGGAGAACGAGGCCGCCATGCCCCACGAGTGGGGCGACGCCCCGGTGTGCGAGTCTCTGTCCGCCGCTCCCGCCCACGCCTACACCGCCGACCCGGAGAAGAAAAAGGTGCTGGTGCTGGGCTCCGGCCCCATCCGCATCGGTCAGGGCATCGAGTTCGACTACTGTTCGGTCCACTCCGTCTGGGCCTTCAAGCGCCTGGGCTACGAGACCATCATCATCAACAACAACCCCGAGACCGTCTCCACCGACTTCGATGTGGCCGACAAGCTCTACTTTGAGCCCCTGACCCCCGAGGACGTGCAGAATGTGGTGGAGCTGGAGAAGCCCTGGGGCGCCGTGGTCCAGTTCGGCGGCCAGACCGCCATCAAGCTGGCCAAGGCCCTCACCGACATGGGCGTGCCCATCCTGGGCACCTCTTCTGACGGCGTGGACGCCGCCGAGGACCGGGAGCGGTTCGACGAGATCCTGCAGCAGTGTAGCATCCCCCGTGCCGCAGGAAATACCGTCTTCACCACCGAGGAGGCTCTCGCCGCCGCCAACGAGGTGGGCTACCCCGTGCTGGTGCGGCCCTCCTATGTGCTGGGCGGCCAGGGCATGGAGATTGCCTATAACGACCGGAACATCGTGGAGTTTATGCGCATCATCAACCAGACGGTCCAGGAGCATCCCATTCTGGTGGACAAGTACCTCATGGGCCGCGAGGTAGAGGTGGATGGCGTCTTTGACGGCGAGGATATTCTCATTCCCGGCATCATGGAGCACGTGGAGCGGGCCGGTGTCCATTCCGGAGATTCCATCTCGGTGTATCCGCCCCTCCACATCGAGGAAAAGCACAAGGAGACCATCCTCAAATACACCTATGATCTTGCCAAGGCCCTGGGGGTCATCGGCCTCATCAATATTCAGTTCATCCTCTACAACGACCAGGTCTACGTCATCGAGGTCAACCCCCGTTCCTCCCGCACCATCCCCTATATCTCCAAGGTGACCGGTGTGCCCATTATCGACCTGGCCACCAAGGTCATGCTGGGCCAGAAGCTCAAGGACCTGGGCTACGGCACCGGCATCTACCCCGAGGCCGACTACTATGCCGTCAAGATGCCTGTCTTCTCCTTTGAGAAGCTCACCGACGTGGACACCGGCCTCGGGCCCGAAATGAAGTCCACCGGCGAGTGCCTGGGCCTGGCCGAGTCCTTCCCCCAGGCCTTGCTGAAGGCATTCAAGGGCGCCAATATGAAGGTGCCCAAGAAGGGCGGCCGGGTCATCATCACCGTGAAGGACGAGGACAAGGGCGAGATGATCGGCATCGCCCGGGGTCTGGAGGATATGGGCATCGAGATTCTGGCTACCTCCGGTACCTGCAACGCCCTCAATGCCGCTGGTGTCCCCGCCCGGAAGGTGGCACGTGTCTCCCAGGCCCACCCCAACATTCTGGACATGATCGCCTCCGGCTCCATCGACCTCATCATCAACACCCCCACCAAGGGCCGCAAGCACGACACCGACGGCTTTAAGATCCGCCGGGCCGCCGTGGAGCACTCCGTGGCCTGTGTCACCGCCATCGATACCGCTCACGCCATCCTCACCGTCCGGGAGCAGGGCCGCAGCGCCGACCTCAGACCCATCGACATCACCGAGATCTGAGGGGGGAGAGGCGATGCGGCTTCGCCGGAGACTGCGTTTTGACATCTGGCTGTGCATTCTCCTGTCCTATCTCGTGTCACTGGGTACGGCGTCTGTAACGGCCTCCATCAGCGCGGCCACCTATGCTGACTATGCAGCGGCTCATACTGCATTGCCCGGAGAACCGGGGAGCATGGCGGATGAGGACGTCCCCCGAGCGGAGAGTGTGGAGGATCTGCTGACAATGGATACCTTTACCGTTGTCTCCGAGGGAATCTCTTACCGCAACGAGGGAGCAGGCTACTACGAGGATATGTACCTTTATAATCTGCGCCTCCCCTCCGGGGAACGGGTGGCCGCCTG
The DNA here is from genome assembly GCF_900626145.1 of Intestinimonas timonensis. Classification (GTDB taxonomy): domain Bacteria; phylum Bacillota; class Clostridia; order Oscillospirales; family Oscillospiraceae; genus Intestinimonas; species Intestinimonas aquisgranensis. Next base: position 948,907 of record NZ_LR130817.1, read on the forward strand.
GATCAACCTGGAGAACGTCCAGAACCAGGGAGATATTTACTCCGGAGCGGCAATTCTCCCTGTGGGACAGGTGGTGTGGGCCGATCTGGAGGAAAACGCTTCCTTTATGGACCAGATTACCGCTGGATACCCCTTGGACCGCACCGACTTTTATGTGGACATGACAGGGAACGCCGCCAAGTATAGTGAGGAATACCGTACAGAGAACTATACCCTGTGGGTCCAGGGCATCACCCTCCTGATCTGTTTTCCGCTCTTCCACGGGCTGGGTTCTCATTTCGGGGTGTTTCCCGCCTTTTTCCCTTCCAGACGGAGGGAGTGAGAGGAGCAATTCTGAGCCTGCCTGGAGTCATGTTGGCGGACTGCTGCGCGCAAATTAACCAAATCATAAATACAGCCGCCCTAGAGTTTCTGGGGCGGCTGTATTATTGCTACAAAAGAAGGATGGTCCGTGGCAGTCTTTTTCAGAAGCCTTTTTACTTGCGCGCGGGGGTTAAATTGTGATATTCTAAACTATAAAAATTCCCTTCCGGAAGGAAAGGAACGATTCCACAAAAGAGAAAGAAGGCTGGATGATGTCCCATCAGACTGTCATCGTTTTGGATTTTGGCGGCCAGTACAATCAGCTGATCGCCCGGCGTGTCCGTGAGTGTGGCGTGTACTGCGAGGTCAAGCCCTACACCACCTCCCTGGAGACCCTGAAGGATATGGAGCCCATTGGCTTCATTTTCACCGGCGGCCCAAACAGTGTTTACGATGAGAAGGCGCCTCATGTGGACCCGGCTATTTTTGAGCTGGGGGTACCTGTGCTGGGTATCTGCTACGGCTGCCAGCTCATGGCCCATACTCTGGGAGGACGGGTCACCGCGGCTCAGGATGATACTGCCCGGGAGTATGGCAAGACGGAGACCTATTATGACACCGCCTGCAAGCTCTTCAAGGGCCTGCCTGCTGAGGGTGTGTCCTGGATGAGCCACGGCGACTATATGGAGAAGGTGCCCACTGGATTTACTCTGGTGGCTCACTCTGACAACTGCCCCAATGTGGCCATCGCCGACGAAATCCGCGGTTTCTACGGTGTCCAGTTCCACCCCGAGGTCAACCACACCCAGCATGGCACCGACATGATTCACAACTTCCTTTACGAGGTCTGCGGCGCGGTGGGCGACTGGTCCATGGGGGACTACAAGAACACTGCCATCCGTGCCATCCGAGAGAAAGTGGGGGATGGCAAGGTGCTTCTGGCCCTCTCTGGCGGCGTGGACTCCTCTGTGGCTGCCGCCCTGCTGGCTGAGGCGGTAGGGAATCAGCTCACCTGTGTCTTCGTGGATCACGGTCTTATGCGGAAAAATGAAGGCGATGAGGTGGAAGCGGCTTTCTCCAAGTGGGATATCAACTTTGTACGGGTGGATGCCGAGACCCGGTTCCTGCTGAAGCTGGCCGGTGTGGCCGAGCCGGAGCACAAGCGGAAGATTATCGGCGAGGAGTTTATCCGGGTCTTTGAAGAGGAGGCCAAGAAGATCGGCCGGGTGGACTATCTGGTCCAGGGCACTATCTACCCAGATGTCATCGAGTCCGGCGCCGGTGATGCCGCTGTCATCAAGAGCCATCACAATGTGGGTGGTCTGCCTGACTACGTGGATTTCAAAGAGATCATCGAGCCGCTGCGGCTGCTGTTCAAGGATGAGGTGCGGCAGCTGGGCCGGGAGCTGGGCCTGCCCGAGTACCTGGTCATGCGTCAACCTTTCCCGGGGCCGGGCCTGGCCATCCGGGTCATCGGCGACCTCACCAAAGAGAAGCTGGATACCCTCCGGGATGCCGATGCCATCTACCGGGAGGAGATCGCTGCCGCTGGTGAGGACAAGAGTATTAACCAGTATTTTGCCGTCCTCACCAACACCCGCTCGGTGGGTGTCATGGGCGATGGCCGCACTTACGATTACACTCTGGCCCTCCGTGCGGTGACTACCAGCGACTTCATGACCGCCGACTGGGCTCGAATCCCCTATGACGTGCTGGACAGGATCTCCACCCGCATTGTCAACGAGGTCCCCGGCATTAACCGCATCGTCTACGACATCACTTCTAAGCCCCCCGCAACCATCGAGTGGGAATGATTTCAGAGGCCCAGAAAAGCCTGATATGACTGGGTTTTTGATGGGTTAATGCCCTTTGTGGCAACGATTTGGCAACATTTTTTCATTATTCATAAAAAGAGAGCTAACTGATTTTGATTAGTCAGTTAGCTCTCTTTTTCTTTTTATTATTATTTTGTGCAACAAACGGCCTCTCCCGTGGCCTGCAAGTGAGAGGATCAAAAGAGGTCCTGGGGCGGCACCTTCACATAGTTCTGGGACTTGTCAAATTCAGGGTAATGGTAGCGCCACTTGTCGTAATCCTCTTTGGAGATTTCGCCCGCCTCCAGCATGGCAGCGGCCTGCTGCCAGGAACAGAGCATCTCGTGCAGTCGGGCGGCGTCCTTGTTCTTACGCACATCGACCTTCAAGCAGACTTCTCCATCCATCTCGCTGATCTTGAGCCCGTAGTTGTCCTCCAGGGTAAACAGGGTGTGCATCAGCCCCACATAGGAGTCTATATCCGGGACAGAGAGGGCATGGGGCGAGACATCCAGTACCTGGGCTAAGGCGGCAGTAAGGTCTGCTTTGGGGGTTCTTGATCCTGTTTCGTACTGAGCCAGGCGCACATCAGCAGACTTCTCCGGAAAACCCAGCGCCATGCCGAGATACTTCTGTGTCATCCCCCGCAGGAGACGGAAAAAGTGAATCCGTTCGCCAATTGCCATATCATCAACTCCAATCGTTGGTTTTCCTTAAGAAAAGCGTAGCAGAAATGCTTAGTAAAGTCAAGAGAATACTAAATAATTTTATTTAATTTATTTTGCGTACTCCGATTGACACAAGCTATTATGCTTAGTATAATGACAATATACTAAGCATAATAGATTAGAATCGATAAAATAAAAAAGAACTGCCGCAATCTCTGGTTATACATCCGGGAAAAAGTGGCGGACGAAAGTGAGGAGGCATTTATGGAACACAATATCCAGCTGCAGCAGCCATCAACGAAGAAAGGAAGGTATTTTCAATGCAGGCACAAAACTTTATGCGCGTGGAGGAAGTGGCCCAGGAGCTGGGCATCTCCAAGTCCCACGCCTACAAGGTGATCCATAAGCTCAACGCTGAGCTCCGGGAGAAGGGCTATCTGACCATCTCCGGGCGGGTCAATCGGAACTTTTTCATGGAAAAGTTTTGCTATGGCAGGACGGGAAAGGAGGGCTAATCATGGCAGTCTATAAGGAAGAAAAGACAAACACCTGGCGGGCGGTCTACCGCTACCCTGCAAAAAGTCCGGGAGGCAGTGAGCGATAGTTACAGCTACTCCAGCGACTATGAGGTGATCGGCAAGCTGAAGCAATTTGCTGACCGATATGGCGTCTGCGTCCTGATTGTCCACCACACCAGAAAGCAACCTGCGGGAGATAGCTTTGAAATGATTTCCGGCACCACGGGCTTGCTGGGCTGTGCGGATGGTGCGCTCCTGATGCAGAAGGAAAAGCGGACAGATAGCAGGGCAACCTTGGAAGTGGTAGGCAGAGACCAGCCGGATCAGCGGTTGTATCTGAGCAAAGAACAAGAGAGCCTAGTTTGGGGTCTTGACCATGCAGAGAATGAGCTTTGGAAGCAGCCTCCAGACCCGGTACTGGAAGCCGTAGCAAAGATTGTATCTGCTGACAACCGCGAATGGGAAGGCAGTCCCACCGAGCTGGCCCAGGCGATTCAGACTGATATGGCGGTAAACCGGCTCACCAAGCATCTGAATGTGAATGCCAACCGTCTGTTGGAAGAACATCAGGTAAAGTACGAGAACAAAACCAAACACGCCGGACGGCGTATTCGGCTGGCCTACATGGTGGTGGAAGCACCCGCGTTTGAAGTAATCGAGTAAAGCGCGACGCTCGCAACGGTCGCGACGGTGTTTTGAGGGGTACTCCCAGCACCGTTGCGACCGTCGCCACCGTCGCGGGAAGAAAACTTGGGATGGTATTTTACCACCCCATTTTCCAGGAGGGTGCCTCATTTTAGGGTGCCCTAAAAGTACCATAGGATGTCGCGTTTCACGACACCCTATGCCCCGAAACGGGGCGCCGGGTACAGACAAAAAGCGTTCGCAGAACGCGCAGCCACAGAATGAAATTCTGTGTTCAGAAGGGGCTTGGGGGCGTTGCCCTCAACAAGCAAACGGCAGGAAATGTGAGTGTGTATTAACACTCGCATTGCTTGCCGGATTTGTGTGTGGCTATCCACACGCATTGCTTGCCTGTATCTAAAACAACCGAAACGGCCCTTGTGCCGCTGCGGAAAATCAACTGAAATTCAAGTATTGGGAGGTAACGAGTATGAGAAAGATTTTGTTCTGTGAGTTCAACCCGGACACTGCCTGCGTGGAGCTGTGCATGGAAGATGGAACCCCGTTGTCCATCGACTGCACCGCCGTGGAGAACGAGGTAGCGAACAGTATGTACCAACGGTCAGAACTGGACTGGCTGATCTATAATGATCCGCTGTCCTATGCCGAACTGATTTTGAATGGGGACCCTGAATTGTATTTAAAAACAGTAACAAAGAAAACTCCCTTGGACTAGGGCTTGTTTGAAAAAAGGCGGAGATTGTGCTAAAGCAACAAAATAGCGATGGAGGCAAGATACACAAAGGCTAGGAAGGAAGCATCCGACTTGTCATATCTGGTGGCGATTCTGCGAAACCACTTGATTTTCTGGAAAAAACACTCCACCAGATGGCGTTCTTTATACAGATGCCAGTCAACCGGCCAGGGATCGGAAACGTTGCTTTGCGGCGGGATCACATAGCTGGCCCCGTGCGCTGAGATATATTCCCGAATCGTCCGGGCACCATAGGCCCGGTCTGCCAGCACGGCACTCCCGCCGATTCTGACCTTTTTCAGCAGTTCAACAGCGTGAACCGAATCGTGGTCATTTCCAGCGGAGAGAAGGAACTCCACCGGGTTTCCCAGACCGTCTACGACAGCGTGGAGCTTTGTGTTCCACCCGCCTTTGGTACGGCCAACCGCCTTATCCGCCGTTTTTTTCCCCGCCATTTGCGCTTTCATGCACCTTTACGCAAGTGGAGTCCATGCTCAGGTTCTCCATATCCGCGTCCGCAGACAGTGTGTGGAATACCGCTTCCAGAGTGCCCTCATTCCGCCATTTGGCGAATCTTGCGTATATAGACTGCCAAGGACCATAGGTCGCCGGCAGCTCACGCCACTGCGCACCGCTCCGGACGATCCAGAGCATTCCGTTGAACATGATCCGGTTATCCTTCCGGGGACGACCCCGCTTTCCCGTTTCTTCCGGTGGCAGCAGCGGCTTGATTCGTTCCCATTGTTCTTTTGTTAATTCATATCGTTTCATGCTCATAGCTTCGCATAACTTGGTTTCTTGTGTAACTTTTATTTTTCAAACAAGGCCTAACCTCGAAGAGGGAAAATATATGGAACTGATGATTGATGGAACAAAAGCCGTGGTTGCTGCGCTTCCACTAAAAGATTGCGTCAAAATACCCGGAATTAAAGATGGGAGCTTGTTCCGAAAAAATGTGCGGCAATCGTTAGGATCGAGCAACAAAGTCAACAAAGGAATTGCACGGACAATTAAGAACAATGCAGGTGATTTTTTCTTCTTACATAATGGAATTACGGCAATCTGTTCCCAGATGTCGGTTCATAATAGGATACTGTCGGTTAAAGAATTGAATGTTGTTAATGGATGTCAGTCTCTAAGTACGATATTTAGTTGTAGCGAGTTAGCTAAAAAAGCTGATAATGCATACATATTGTTCCGATTTTATGAAATCAGTGACGCTGAAAGAGCGGATAGTATTAGTACTTCTACAAATAGCCAAAGCGCAGTTAAAGCCCGTGATTTGCGGAGTAATGATAAAGCAGTCTTGGCAATGAAAAAAGCCTATGAGCAGTTCTATCCTGATGGTTACTTTGTGACCAAGCGGGGAGAAAAAGTTGATAGTGTCAAATATAACACAGCCCATGTAGTAAACTTAACCGATCTCGGTAAACAGCTAATAGCTTGGCATTCACAACGGCCGAACCTTTCTTACGGTGAAACAAAAATTTTTGATAAATATTTTGATCAATTGTTCCGCCGCGAGTATGCACCTGAAAATATTCAAGCATTGAATGTGCTGTTCAGTACACTATATGCAAAATGGGATAAGGACAATCCGATGGGGCTAAATGAAACCCTGTTGGCTATGAAATCCTATGCACCATACCACCAGCTGTACGCAATTTCGGTAATCTTTTGTGAAATCAATAAAATGAATGATTCTGTTCCAAGTCCAGCTGTAGTATTGAAGAAATTGAATGCTGGTGGATTACTGGACACAGTTGTTGAAACTGCTGGTAGTTGTTTGAATATGGCATTGGAGACTGCGTCCTCTGAAGCAACGGATAGTGGTAAGATGTTTGTGCCACAGAACTGGATTAAGTCAAAGACATCTTTGAAGGATCTAAGGACTGCTATTAAACAATATCTAGCATCCTTGAAAATGATGCCAGGCGGGAAGCAAGTTTTAAGTCAGCTGAATGCTAACTTGGAAATGAATAAGGAAGATTTTGATTCCAGATGGACGGCTGACTAATGTTGGCCGATGGAACCGAAACATATCAAAGAGATTGAAGAAATGACCACCGGCGTAACTGCGGGGAAAATTTATGTTACAGCTTTTCTGAATTTTAAGACATTCAAGAAGTTTTCTGAGACGCTTACTTGGGAAACTGAAGTTTGGATTGCAGATATGCCGGATCACATGATTCATTTGAATGGCGACAAGTTTTTAGGGCCGAGATGATGGAGGGTGCAATTAGGATGGGACGAAATAAGGCACCATCAGAAAACACTATTCGAATGCTGTGCAGTAAAGCCGCAGGAATGTGTGAATTTGAGGGGTGTAACAAAAGGCTTTTTTTCGACGGAGTTACTTTAGCTGAGTTTAATAATGCTTATGTCGCACATATTGTTGCTTCAAGCGTTAAAGGGCCTCGCGGGGATAAAACGCTGTCACCATTGCTTTCGGATAAGTTAGAAAATCTTATGCTGATGTGCGCAGATCATCACAAATTAATTGACAATCCTACAACCGGCCCGAGAGACTATCCTGTAGAGCGGTTAAAGGACATGAAAAAAGCGCACGAAGGGAAAATCGAGAAAGTTTGTAGTCTATTTAATGTCCCAAAGACGGAAGTTGTATGCTTTTCATCTCCAATCAAAGGTGTTACAGATGTTAACGTTGATTATAAATTAGCAGCAAAAGCCGTCCTTCCAGATAAGCAGCCAGGTTCATCTTACGGCGTTAATATTCAGGTTAAGTCCTTTCATCCATATACTTCAAAAGAGTATTGGAGTGATTGCTGGAATCAGTTGCAAATCCTATTTAACTCATATATACGCAATCCAGCCATTCAGTTTAGAGACGCTAACTTTTCTGTATTTCCCATAGCTCCCATTCCACTAATTGCAAAGCTCGGCGAATTGTTTGGAGATAAACTGTCCTGTGATGTTTATCAGAAAACACGCTTTCCCGACACATGGGAGTGGCAAGCAAAAGAACTTACAAATAGGTTCACTGTGGAAGTTTTGAAAACTAATACATCTAATGGTATAATTGCACTCAATATATCCTTAACCAATGATGTGCAAAATGATCGTGTTTTCAGTGCAGGAGAATACGAAGCCGTATATAAAATCAAAGCAGATGTTACCGGAGTTGATTGTATCAAAAGCCCACAAGATTTAAGCGAATTTTGGCATATATACCAAAATACACTTGATGAAATCTTAAATAACCATGGTGGTAGATGTAAGATCCATCTGTTCCCGGCTGTTCCGGTTTCAGCGGCATTTGAGATTGGCAGAAGGTACATGATTAATACATATCCGATCATGATAATTTATGACGAATATAACGGTTTCTTTGAAACATTAAAGATTGGGGAGGAGAATGATGACAGATAAAGAAAAGTTACTAGATAAATACCTTTTTAATATAGCCGAGAACTTGGATATATCAGCCACGATGAGAGAAAAAGCCGAGAGAAGCTATCGTGCCGTTGGAGAGTGGCTTGGTGATTGCGATGCTACAACCTCTGAGGTAAAAATTATGCCTCAAGGATCGTTTTATTTAGGCACAGTTATTCGTCCAGTGTCTGATGCAGATGAATACGACATAGATTTGGTTTGCTTGCTAAAAAATGCTATTTTAATGAGCGAGGCTGAAATTAAAAAAACGGTCGGTGATAGGTTGCAGCAACACAAAACATATTCGGCGATGCTTGAACCTGAAGGAAAACGTTGTTGGACTCTTTGCTATGACGAATTTCATATGGACATACTTCCTTGTGTTCCAAATAATCGATATTATGTTGAGCCGTATTTAACTGAGATCAAACTTACGCATAAACTTGATGACGGAAGATATATCCCCAAATTTAGCAATCCGTATAGATATCATGATTGGTTTGAAGAAAGAATGCGAACCAGACTTGATGAAGTTAGAAAGGACTTTTCTATAAAAAATCAAGTTGAAATTAGTAAAATTCCGTTATATAAGGTGAAAACTCCTCTGCAACGTGCAATTCAGTTGTTAAAGCGGCATAGAGATATTATGTATGATGCTTTGCCGGAGGCTCGAAAGGACAATGCCCCAATATCAATTATCATCACTACACTGGCTGCTCATGCGTATAACAATGAATCTAGCGTTTATGAAGCTCTCAGCAACATTGTAGAAAATATGCCAAAGTATATCGATAAGGTAGGCGATTCCTTCGTTATCAAGAACCCTGTTATGCCTGAGGAGAATTTTGCCGATAAATGGAATGAGAATCCAGAGAAAGCACAGGAGTTTTATAAGTGGTTGCAATCTGCCAGAACAGATATTTTAATTTCTCCAATAAAAGCCCAGGGCCTTCACAATGTTTCGGAGTCTCTAGAGTGCTGTTTTGGACGAAATGTTGTGAAACGGTCTTTTGTTGATGATGGGAATGCTACTAAAATCGCTCGTGATAATAAGTCATTGTATGCAGATGGTTTAACTGGTGGATTAAAAACTACATCCTCACAAACGAGCAAAAAGGTAGGAGGACATACTTTCTTTGGCAAGTAAAGGTCACTATTATAAAAGATCATCATTCACATTAATACAGCAAAAAGTTGCATTATGTGCAGCATATAGAGAGGCAAACTGCAGCATTGATAAAAAGAAAAATCAATTGTTTTGGACGGGAAAAATACGGCCTACAGCCCTTTCCAAGGAGTACAGAGTCATCTTAGTATATCAGCCCGGGAAAAGTCCGAGAGTCTGGGTTATCGGCGATGAGCTAGAAAAACTAGATGACATTAATTTTCCGCACAAGTTTGACGTAGACTCCGAAAATAAAATGGTGCGAATTTGCCTATATAGATATTCAGAGTTTAATTCGTCTCAATTATTAGCCAATACCATCATCCCCTGGACAATAGAATGGTTATATTACTATGAACTTTGGCTCGCAACAGGAGAATGGTTGGGGGGTGGTGAACATCCCGATGTCGGAAAACTAAAAACAGAAGATTCTAGCACGGATTAATAGTACAATTTTCCCGAGACTAAGCATAATTTCTTATCTGTGGTGGCAACATCATGGCAACAAAAAATCAGATAGCCTCTACTATCTGAATAATGGAAATAATGCCAATACCTTGAGTTAAATTCCATAAGCAAATCTGTTTAGAAAACTTCTAACAGGAGCGAGTGGGAATAACAATAGGTTTTCTGAACTCGCAAAATTAGTTTAGAAATCAGAAGAAAATAAAAGAAAAACCACGAAACACGGAAGAAAATGTTCTGTGTTTGTAACCGTCAAATCTCCCTGCGCATAAAAAGGCCGCCATCTCAGTGCCTGTGCATTGAGATGGCGGCCTGCAGTTCTATTATGATTTAGGACTTCTGCATTCCTGGGGTGCGTTCACCGGGAGGAAAGATTCGGCCCAGGCTTCATCCGTCTGGCTCATGTCAGGCGCGTTGTGCAGGAGCCAAACCAGGTAGCGGTAGGGATTCAGGTCGTTCTCCTTTGCGGTCTCAATCAGGCTGTAGATCACAGCGCTGGACTGGGCGCCGGCCGGGGTGTTGGAAAAGAGCCAGTTCTTCCGGCCTATGACAAAGGGCTTAATGCTGCGCTCGGCACGGTTGTTGGAGAGTTCCAGCCTGCCGTCCTCCAGATACGCTCGCCGTTCTCGTCAAGGTCGTAGACCTTCCGGCTCTTTGGGAGCCACTTTCCCTGTTCGTCCATCCCCCGCATGGTAAAGAGGATATGGGCGTGGGGGTTGCCGTCCCCCTTGTCATGGATGGCAAAGTCGGCAATCATGCCTTTGGAAACAAAAAACTCCCGGCAGTAGTCCCGGATAAGGTCGGCTTGCTGCGCCGGGGGAATATCCCTCGGTATGGCAAGCACTAATCTTCGGGCAAGCTGGGAGTTCCATTGTTTTTCAATCGCTTCGGCGGCGTTCCACAAGGTATTGCGGTCTGCGTACTCCGGCGGGGCGTGGGGCGGCAGCATGATTTCGGTGTGGACGATTTCGCTTTTATGGGAATAGTATTTCTGCTTCTGGTCGTATTCGGAAAACAGCCGTTCCCCGCTCTGATAGGCGGCGGCAGCAACGGCAGACTGGCGCTTGCTGCGCTGGACGATTTTTAAGTCAAAGTGCGGGCATGGTGGCATGACGGATTGTGGCCTCCTTTCTCCCGGCGTCCGGGCATAGAAAAAGCAGGAAACCGTTCCATGATTTCCTGCTCGGTGGTGCCGCCGGTGGGCGGCTGGTATTTAATTGGTTGTTTTACATTTCTTTATCAAACTTGAAACGGTAGTAAAGAGCAAAACCGTGAACAAAAAGATAAGCGAAAACGAGAAGGAGAACAGCAATCATGTCAATCCCCATGAGGGCGAATGATACCATTAAAGCACCATAAACAAAAGTCATCATATCATATGCTTTTCCTTTGGCTCGATTGGCGATTGCAATATTGCGTTCATCATTTTTTTCGATTTCTAACTTCTTTTGTATTTCCGGGTTACTACGAACAGCCCGTTCGGAAATTATATTTCCCATGCCCTGACCAAACAGGCCACATCCAATACCAATACATACATAAGGCAACGCAAGCATAATACCCTGTGGATCGCCATTCATTTTTAACAAACACAACCCTGCCGCCAATAGCAGCAATCCAATAATAGTAACTGCATATCCCGTTATCTTAGTTTTCATTTTTCTTCCTCCTCATATATAAAAATTTCTTCAATGCTCATGTTAAAATATTTTGCGATTTTAAATGCTAACTGAATTGACGGGTTGTAGCGCCCATTTTCTAAAGAGCCGATTGTTTGCCGTGATACTTCCAATGCATTTGCTAATTCTTCTTGCTTGATTCCTCTCTGTTTTCGGAGTTCTTCCAGTCTGTTTTTCATGCGAACCTCCTTTCTAATGGAAAGTTTACTTTCCGTATCTTCATTATAGCATAGCAAGCCCAAATGTCAAGTATGCTTTCCATATTGCTGAAATTAAATTTTGAAACTTGCTGAACGGGAACAGCTTGCAGCGCAAGGTGTTCCCGGGCGGCAAGTCCACAAAGGGGTAGCTGGCGGCCAGCGCAGGGGAAGTGTAGCTTCCCCTGTGATGATTGGAACAGATTGAAAATCTGCGGAAATCATCTGCTCCCTGCGAGGGGCTTCCGGCAGGACGCAACGCACCGGCTTGACCGGTGTATAGTTGCGCCCTCTTTCAGAGGGGCAGTCCACGGGCTGCGGCTCTGGAAGCCATCATGGCCGTTTCCGGCCTGCGTCCTCTCCCTGAAAATTACCGTTTCCGGCAAATACTTTTTCCATAAGCTGACGGGTGCTGTCTTTGTGGAATAGCAGCTTCAAGAACAAACTGACCTGTTCATCCGTGATGGCTTCCGGGTGGGGGAGGTAGCTTTCCAGCATGGCGGCTCTGGTGCAAAGCCGGTGTGTCCGTTCCTTCCGTGTCAGCGTCTTTATCTGGTGTTCCAACATCTTTTCTTCATGCTGCGCCCTCCGCAGCTTCTTTTCCGTTTTTTCTATCTCCTGATTGAGTACTTCCAGTTTTTCATTCATAGGCGGCTGTCCTCCTTCCCCGGAATGAGTACATATATCTTGTTGGGTTCCCCGAAGCCCTGACGCACCCGCAGTATCAGTCCGGCGTCCTCCAATTCATTCAGGGAACGCTTCACGGTCATGGTGCTGCGGGTAAGTGCCGCCGCCAGTTCCACGATGGGGAAATGGATAAATAAAATCCCGTTGGCGTCCTCTATGCCGGACAGGAAAACAATATCCAACATCCGGGCGTACATGACCTTTGCGGTGCTGCTGATCGGGAGCCGCAGCATGGCTCTCGGCAGCGGCATACAGGGCGGCAGGGCGGTGTCTGCGGTCATAAATTCAACTTCCATTCAATCGGTGTCCTCCTTTACTTTTCGTTTTGAGCGTTTGGAAAGATAATGGGGGCAGTCCACAATGACCGCCCGGAAACTCTGCTTACAAGTGCGCTGGCATTTCCGGCAAAGGTCGTTGTACGTTACCCGCCCCCGTTCATTGAGGAAGAAGGACAGTTCCAGCTTCCTCTTTTTCGGCATTCTCGGCATGGTGCCTCCTTAAACAAAAATCCGCCCATTTCAGCCGTAACAGCCGCAATAGACGGATAGCAGATTTCAGTGTCGTGTTTCGGGGCGATTTTCAGGGAAAAAGCGGCCATAGAACCGCCCGGAAATCCCCCGTAGTATTACGGATAGGGTAGACTACGCCCTATCGGATTGTTGTGTTTCGGTATCAATTCGGTGTTCATTTTCGCCGGTTCACCCTGATGTCGTTCCTGCCCCTGGCTCTCACAACGGCGTTTCGCTCCCTTTGGTACGCTCGTTGCGGTCAGGGTTCCTCCATTTCCCTGCCGCAAGTCGTTGCGCTACATCGCCGGGGAGCATATCCCATACAGGCCGGTCATTCGATTGGAATAATCCATCGATGAACTAAGCCCATTATGGCACATTTTTGAGCCTTCTCCCGTATATCCACAAAGTAGGAAAACCGCCCCAAAATCGAAAATTTCCACGATTGCGGAACGGGTATGGTATAATGGGATTGACGGCGGCAGCCAGCCGCAGGAAGGAGCGATGTATCTATGAAAACCCGCATTTCCGTACAGGAACGCCTGAAAGATTTACGGGTGGAACGGGGCTTAAATCTGGAAGAACTGGCGCAGGAAACCGGCATTTCAAAATCAGCCCTCGGCAGCTATGAAAACGACAACGATGAATACAAGGAAATCAATCACGGCAGCCTGTTGAAGCTGGCAGACTTCTATAAAGTGTCCGTTGACTATCTGCTCGGCCTTACCAACAATCGGAAATATGAAAACACGCCGATAGAAGAACTGCATTTGAGTGATGAAGTCGTGGAACTGCTGAAAAGTGAACGCTTCAACAACCGGCTGCTGTGTGAGATTATCTCCCATGAAAAATTCAAGGAACTGCTGGCAGACGCAGAAATCTATGTGGACGGGATAGCAACCATGCACTTCCATGACACAAACAGCTCACTGGCTGCTTTACGGGCTATGATACTGGAAGAACATCCCGAAGCTATGGCAGACCGGGCAATCAAAATATTGGAAGCCTGTCAGGTAGAGGAAGAAGATTTCTTTTGCCATGTGACGCACAAAACATGGGACGTCATTCTCCACGACATACGCAAGGCGCACGAAAATGACAGCGAAAGTGCGCCGGATACCACGCCCGCCGATGAACTGATACGGGAAGTACAAAAAGCCATGCAATCGCCGGGGGACAGGGTTCAGCAATTCACGGAGATATTCTGCAAGGCGTTCCGGCTCAAATATAAGCGGCTCTCACAAGAGGAACGAAGCCTTTTGAAGAAGCTGTTCAAGAAATCCCCGCTAATAAAGCAGTCTGGTATGAACTTCCGGCGCAGACCGTGGAAATGAAAAACTGCCGTTGTGGGAATGAGTGTTCCTGCAACGGCAATTAGTTTAGGGGATGATATTCACTTTTTATTCTTTGCCCGGATATTCTTTATCTTTCCAATACCACCATTTTAATTTTTCTGCTTCATGGGTTTCATGTTCGGCAAAATACACGGCAAGGCGGAAAACATAAAGCTGGCACTTATCTTCCTGAAATCCTTTGTATAGACAATCCTGCAAATACAATTCTTCTGGCTTCTTTCCTTTTAAGTCGGAAATCTCTCGTATGCCAATGTTTATTAAATCTTGTTCAATATTTTTTCCAACTCCGGGAATTTCCTGCAATTTACCCATTTTCTAATCTAACCTTTCTATCTTTACCGTAGCAATCGCAGATTGGTTTGGTTCCCCGGTGACAAGGTTTTGTGGTGCCGGTATTAGCATCATAAAACCATCTTTTCCATATCTCTGCTCATAGCCTTGTGCATATTCTTTCTCAACAGAAATGTGTTGCACTTGGCCGATAACCATAGCTGCTATTCCTGCGCCGCTTAAATCCTGTGTTTCCTTCAAGGTACATTCCATATTGATAAATGCCTCTTGAATGACTGGTGCATGAATGGTTTTTGCATTGGAAAGCGTAAAATGACCTACTGCAAATTCGTCTGTTTCCATATCGTTGTGTTTGATTGTGTCTACCAACTTATCATAATAGCTTATCGGGAGAAAGTTGATACAAAAGCATTTTTCCCTTTTGATATTGGCATAGGTGTGGGTATGCTGATATAGATTTCCCATTACTGCGAAGAAAGCAGTTTTATCTCCATGAAAGCAACTCCATGAATGGAAACAGACATTCGGTTTCCCGTTTTCTTTCCATGTAGTGATTGCAAACAAAACTGTTGGTATTCCTGCGGATACTTCAAAATGTGAAAACAACTCAAATTCTTCTGGATATGAAGGTTTGAAATACCGTGGAAAATCTTTCCCAATCTCTATCTTCATTACAGTACCTCCTTGAATTTGTGCTATCCCATCATTCCTTTTCTATGATGTAGGACTGTAAACTTCTCTGACAACCATTCTTTTCATAAAACGCTTCAATTCCCGGCTGTGAACCAAAATACAGCATGGTGGGAGTATTCTCCTTGGCAAGTTGGATAAGTCGGCTTCCTATCCCTTGCTTTTGATACTCTGGAAGTATAAGTAGTTCGGTAATTGTTCCGAAGAAATATCCGTCTGAAAGAATACGCAGACAACCCACAAGTCTTTTCTCATCATAAACAGTTATATTCAAAGTTTTAGATAAAGCGTCCTGTGTTTTGCTTATATCATAATTTCCCGGCCATACCTTATTTACAAATTCAATAAATTGGGATGCCTTTAGCCCTTTATCATCAATCTTGTATTCCATTGTCCAACTACCTTTCCTGTTGAGCGTCATCCTGTTCCAACTCAATCACATCCAAAATTCCACAATTCAAGGTTTCGCAGATACGAACCAGCGTTTCCATGCTAATGTTTTTGCCTTTACCCATGTTGGCAATCATATTTGTGGTAAGACCGGCGGCAATCCGCAAGTCCTCTTTCCTCATATTGCGCTCAACCAGCGTGTGCCAGAGGGGTTTATAGCTTATGTGCATTTATCCTCCTGCCTTTCTCCCGGTTCCGGGGTTTCTGTTCCCATTATATCAAAGTTCTTGCTATTCCACAAATATTTCTTGATACAACCGCCGGTTCCGTCTGGATTGTGCTTTTCCTTTCTTTTCTTGATTACATCTACTTAGCCATAAGCTGCTTCATGCCCTAGGACTTTGCTTATGTGTGATAAAGAAGCAATAGAAGTGCAAAAAATTTTGCCGTTCCTATCCGACACTTGGCCATTGTGTCGGATAGGTCGGGCGGTTATTCGGGCAAGTCAATCTTGCCGACAAAGCTGTAATAAATCTCAATGTCCTGCCTGCGGGTGCCGTTCTCATCATAGCTGCACTCATGCACCACAATTTTCTCGATCATTTCCCGCAAGAGAGTGGGGGTCAGTTCTTCAAAGGCAAGGTGCTTGCGGACAATGCCCATAAATTTCTCGGCGTTGACGGTAGCTGCCTGTGACTTGTCCAGTTCGGCTTGCAGGGCGGCGGCTCTCTTTTTCAGCTCCGCTTGCTCGGCTTCGTAGTCAGCCGACAGTTCCATGAAACGCTCATCGCTGATTTTGCCGTTTACATTGTCCTCATACAGCCGCTTGATAATGCGGCTGATTTCAGAAATGCGTTCCTGCGCCTGTTCAAGCTGCTTGATGGCTGCGGCGGTCTTTCGCTTGCCGCCGATCTCGTTCTGCTGGACAAGTAGTTTCACAAACCGGCTCTCATGCTTGGCTGCGTATTCGGTCACTTGCCGGAGATTTGCCAGGACACCAGCGGTCAACAGATCGGTGCGGATAAAGTGCGCCGTACAGTTGCGGGTGCGCTTCTTGTAGCTGCCGCAGATGTAGCAGTCCTGTTTGCGGTCTTTGTTCTGATACCGCTGCTGATACAGCACATGGCCGCAGTCGGCGCAGAACAAAATCCCGGAGAACAGCCCCACTTCATCGTAGCGGTTCGGGCGTTTGCGCTGTTTGCGTAACTCCTGCACCCGTTCCCATGTTTCCTTGTCGATGATCGGCTCATGGTGGTTCTCGAAAATGGCCTGCTTCTCGACGGGGTTCTCTATGCTGTGCTTGACCTTATAAGAAGGCTTTTCCGTTTTGAAGTTCACCAGACATCCGGTGTACTCTCGGTTTTCGAGGATATGAACGACGGTGTTGGTCGCCCATTTGCACTCATAGCCTGGGTGATAACGGCGGGTGCTGCCTGTCCGCTGATATTCCAGCGTCCCCGGCGTGGGGATTTGCTGCTCCGTCAGCATACGGGCAATCTTGGTCGGGCCGTTCCCGGCAAGGCAAAGCTGGTAAATCTGCTGCACCACCGGGGCGGCTTCCTCGTCTATAATAAAATTCTCGTCCTCGTCCATCACATAGCCGTAAACCGGCTTGCTGGTAACAGGCTTGCCGCTCATGCCTTTTGACTTTTTCACTGCCTTGATTTTCTTGCTCGTATCTCTCACCAGCCATTCATTGAACAGATTTCGCAGCGGGGTAAAATCGTTGTCCATGCCCTCGCTGGCACTGTCCACATTATCGTTGACAGCGATAAAACGCACACCCTTTTGAGGGAACAGCATTTCCGTGTAAAACCCTACCTGCAAGTAGTTTCGCCCTAACCGGCTCATGTCCTTGACGATGACCGTACCCACTTTCCCGGCTTCAATGTCCGCAAGCATGGCTTGAAATCCGGGCCGCTGGAAGTTCGCGCCGGAAAAACCGTCGTCGGTGTACCAGCGCAGATTGGTAAAGCCGTTCTGTTTTGCGTAGGTTTCGAGTATCCTTTTTTGGTTCGATATGGAATTACTCTCGCCTTGCAATTCATCCTCGTGGGACAATCTCGGATAAAGGGCGGTAATGAGGTTTTGGGTGGCTTGTCTTAACATAAAATCCTCCGTTTCCGACAGCCAGCCCCACTATTCCGTGGTTTCATTGTACCACGGAACGGCGGGGGCTGTACAGCGGCAAAAGCGTTAAATTTGCTTCTTTACAGCTTTTCAATTTTCCGATTTTTATGGTATGGGTTGTCGTCCCATATTTGCAGTAGAAAAGTTCATAACTCCGTGGTATACTCTGATTTAACAAAAAAATCAGAAGTTAAAGGAGAAAACATGAAGTATACAATAGATGAATTAACCGCGGCCAAAAGGCAAATTGATTCAACTCTGCACAAGCTAAGAGAAACAGTAAAAACATTTGAATCAAAGGATAATTCCGAGCGTTATAAATCACAAATCACATTGGCAAAGAGAAGAATAAAAGCCTTTGAAATTGCAAATTATTTTATAGAGAATGAGATTAAGAATTGCTAAAGCACTTCCGATTTTCGTTCCAGCGGTCATGCTCCCTGGCATGGCCGCTTTTCCATGCCCCGGTTCACGCCGGATAAGTCGGCTCCTGTGTAGCAGCGGCTTCCGCTTCCAGTACCCGCGCCATTTTGTCGGCGGCTGTGGTTGTGGTGTCTTTCTTGAAATAGCCGGACACGACAAGGACGGAATTGCCCATGCGGATTTCCGTCACACAGTCAGGGCGGCGGGTGGTGCGGGTGTCGTGCTGCTTGTTATCTGCCATAGGCAATACTCCTTTCAGTCGGTAATCAGTTTCTTCATGCTCTCCATTTTCCGCTTGGCGGTTTCCTGCCGGAAGTTGTCGCCGGTAAAGCGTACCGGGACGCACATGGAAAGCAGGCGGTCATAAATCCGGGAATGGGCGGTGTCCTCCGGGTTGTGCAGGTCGTCCAGCGTAAGGTTGGTCGTGACGATCAGCGGCTTGCCGCTGCGGTAACGGCTGTCAATCACATTGAACACCTGTTCCAGCCCGTATTCCGTCCCGCGTTCCATGCCGAAGTCGTCAAGGATCAGCAGCGGATAACGACAAAGGCGGGAAATGTACTCGTTGCGCCCCTCAAAGCTGGCGGCAAGGTCATTGAGGATAAGAGCAAAGTTCGTCATGCGGACGGGGATTTCTTTCTCCATGAGGGCGTTTGCGATACAGCCTGCAAGGTAGCTTTTGCCGGTGCCTACGCCGCCCCAGAACAGGCAGCCGATATTGTCTGTCCGCATATCTTCCCAATGCTCCACATACCGGCGGGCAAGCCCGGTCTGCGGGTTCCTGCCGTTGTCGTTCTCGAAAGTCCAGTCCCGCATGGTGGGGTCGGTAAAGCCCCGGCGTTTCAGTTCTTCCACGGTGTCAAGGTGTCTGCGCCGCTTTTCGGCGGCTTCCCGTTCCTCGCGGGCGGTTCTCTGGCAGTCGCACTCTGCCGGGTGGCGGTCGCGCCCGAAGATAGCGGCCTTATCCGGCGCAAAATAGGCTTCTTTCGGCTTGCGGCACTTGCCGCAGTACAGTAAACCGTCCTCGCCGGTGTAGTCCTCCGGCTCCGGGATGGTGGTCGTCATATTCTCCAAAACCGCGTTGATTTCATTCTTCATAAACTCTCGCCCTCCTTGCATGAGTAGTCTGGTATGCCCTTTTTAGGGGCTTCCTTTTTGTCGTTCCCCGCCCATATCCGCAGGGCGGCGGCATAGTTCTGGTAGCTTTTCCCGTTGGCGGCAAGGTAGCGGCTCATTTCCTCGATGAACCGTTCCAGCCTGTCAGGGTACTCTGCCTGCAACTCGTCGTATTCGGTCTGTGACAGAAAAATATT
This sequence comes from Intestinimonas timonensis, assembly GCF_900626145.1. GTDB lineage: Bacteria > Bacillota > Clostridia > Oscillospirales > Oscillospiraceae > Intestinimonas > Intestinimonas aquisgranensis. The sequence continues at coordinate 968,275 of NZ_LR130817.1, forward strand.
TCCATATCGGCCATAGGGCGCGGACGGCCCCCCACTCACTCCCTTTGTTTGGCTCTCTGTAAGGTTGTTTATAGTAGTTTGGTTAGGGGACGGTTTTCCGACCATCATAAGGTCGGTTTTCTGACCATCAGTAGGACGGTTTTCCGGCTCTATGAGGGGCGGACTTCCGGCCATCAGTTGGTCTGAAAACTGTACCTGTGGCACTGGCGGTACTTTGACATAAAGCCGGTTCGGTGCGGAGAAGCCGCCCCGTTCCCGTTCCAACAGCCCCGCCGTGTCCAGTTCATTAAGCGCCCCCTTGATGGTGGTGCTGCCTTTATCCAGTATTTCTGCTATCTCCGCGATGGGATAGATAATATAAATCCTGCCCTCGTCGTCCAGCCACTTGTTTTTCTGGGAGAGGGTGGAACGGTCTAACAGCAGCGAATACAGCAGCTTGGCGGTCTGTGAAATCTCCATTTTCAGCAGGAAACGGGGATACGGCAGATAGGCGGGCAGCCGCGTGTCTGCCCTGATATAATCAGCGATAGGATCACCTCCCTGTGTTCGGGTTGATTTTGGCGTATTGTCACGCATTAAAACGCCGTTTCCGGGGGAAAAGGATAAATGTATCGCGTACCCTTTGACACCCACGAAAAAAGCCTTGATTTATGCGGGTTTGAAAGGCTCTAAAGCTTGACATCTCTGCCTTTGTTTCCGCTTTCTCTCGGCGGCTTTGATTTTCTTCATGCGCCCGGCGCAGTCGGGGCAGTATTTTCCCCGGTTGGATTTGGGGACAAAGGCCGCCCCGCAGACGGCACACCGTTTCCGGCTTCCCCGGCACAAGAGGGCTGCGGCCAGCTCCCCGTCAAGGGGCAGGACAGCCACACGGAACCAGTGGCACATGAGGGAAAAGGAAATGCTCTGGACGCACACGCAAGGCTCCCCGTCGTCCAATAGCAGGCAGTTCCCCTCATCGTAGTTACAGCACTCATGTACCAGCCGCCGCGCCCGCCGGTGCTGGCGGTAGTCCATGTGGGGCAGGTTATCGCTCATGGCTCTGCTCCTTTCTGCGGTGCGGCTCGTCCCGGCGCAAAATCTGGTCGATGTTCCGCTTGACGGTCTGCAACTCCTTGAACCGCTGTTTCTGTTCGTGATAGGTGTTATACAGGCCGTCTTTCTCGGAGATAAGCTGCTCGATCTCGGCCTGCAACGCTTTCCGGGCGGGCAGCTTGGTAATGCCATGCGCCTTGAAATACCGGGCTGCTGCGTCGGCTATGATAAAATCGCTCTCATGGGCCTGCCGGTATGCGGCGCGGGCTTTCTCGGATTTCTGTGCCCGCAGCCCGTCGCGGGCGGCCTTGGTCTGGGCGTAGGCCAACACCTGCCGCTGCAACTTCTTTTTCCCTTGCAGCTTCGTTTCCAGTGCTTTCAGTTCGCCGCTGGTCTGGCGCATTTTCTGATAGGCGGTGTCAACGGCGGCTTCTAACTGCTCCGGGGAAGTAAAGCCGTATTGCTGGTAGACGGACAGCGTTTTGGCGGCCTGCTTCAGATTGTGTATCTTCGCCCAGCGTTCATAGCCCCGGCCTTTGCCCTCGGCCATTTTCTGCTCAATGTCCACAAGCCGCTGCACTCCGTCCTGTTTCGGGGCGGCTATCTCGGCTCTGGCAACCTGCAAGCGGTCTTTTATGGTGCGTGGGGGATCGGGGGATCTGGCTGGCGCTTCGGCTGCTCTGGCGGCGTTTTGCTCTAAAACGGCAAAGACAGCGGCGCGGTCAAAATCGTCGCCCAGCTTCCGGGCGGTAATTGGCTTTGTCCTGTCCGGCGTGAGGTAGGAAAGCCGCCCCCGGCTCTCCTTGACGGTCACACCCTCCTGCAGCAACAGAGAGGAAAACTCGTCAAAGCTGGCGGCGGTGGCAAGGGCTTTCCGTAGGGTCTGCCGCAGCTTCTCCTTGTTCGTTTCAAACTTGGTCTGCCGGGGCGTGATACTATCGGCAATCATGGGGGCGTTCTGCTTGTCCAGCGCGGCCTGTCCCTTTTTCTGCGCCCAATACTCCCGGTCGGTGACGCGGTTCTTGCTGCCGTTCAAGAGGTCGATTTGATAAAGCCCCTCCCGGTGGCACATCTCCATGACTTCGGATTTGAAGTAGCGCAGGGCAGCGTCGGTACATCGGTGCTTGCAGCCGACTTTCGTATCGGCCGGCCTGTCCATGTAGGGCAGGAACGGCACTTCCTCAATCCGCAGGCTGTTTATGACGATATGCACATGAATGTTGCCGCTGTGGTTATGCCCGTCCGGGTGGGTGCAGACAAGGGCCTGGTGGCCGGGAAAATGCTCTTTACAGAATTGTTCCCCCAACGCCTGCGCCCGGTCTACGGTCAGGCCGTTGTCCGGCCCGTCCCGCGGGTCAAAGCTGATGATGTAGTGGTGGCTTTTCACATCTTCCCGCCGCTGGTTTTTCTGATAGCGGAGATTGGCCCGCATACACGCAACGGCAAAATCCTCCCCGTCGCAGTTCAGCGTGGACAGCCGGTAGTCCTCGCGGGGGATAAGCCTGCCGGTTTCATCAAGGACGGGCTTCATGGTAAACTCGTCATGCTCAAAGAGAAGATATTGCTCGGCGGCTCCGTAGTCGGCGTTTTTAGAGTTGATATGCTTGAGTGTTGCCAACCGCGTCACCTACTTTCTTGAGGACTTCATACTTGAGGACGGCAAGGTCGGATATGGCGGCGCGTACCTCGCCGGAAAGGGTGTTGTAGGGTACGCCGTATTCGTTCAGATACCGGGCAATCTGATTGAGGTTGCCGCCGATCCTGCCGTACTCGGCTGTCAGCTTCCCGACAGCGGAAAGCAACTCGTCATTGACCGACGACACATGGACAACCGGGCGTATGGTCGCCCGCCGTATCGCCTGCCGGAGAAATTCGGACTGGCTGATACCATAGGGCGCAAGCCGCGCTGTGAAGTCGGCATACTCATCTTCGGACAGCCGGGTTTTCACAACGCGGCTGCGGTGGGGCGTGTTGTATTTCTTTCGCATGGTGTGACCTCCTTTCTCGCCCGTAAGGGCGCATGAGCAGGGTTTGGGGAAGGCACTCCCCAACAAGTTTCCCGCGAGGGGCAAAACTGCAGAATTGCGGATTTTGGCACCGTGGTAGAAACTTGCTCTCCGTGACTGCAAACTTTCTCTCACTTCCGTCCGCCACTTTTTTGGAAAACTGCAACCACAAAAGTTTGTTTCTCTTTTTCTGCTACTACTAATCCTGTAAAGGGCATTCCTGCCCGCTTTCGCTAAAATGACACCGGACGCAGTGGTTTCTACCCGGTGTTGGAGAAATCCTTTCTCTTTGCCCTCTACTACGGGTAAATGCTCCAAATGCCAAACACCAGGGCAGAAAAATTCCCTCCTCGCTTACTACTACAACCGGCAGGGGGCAAAATGGCCGGGAGCGGAGCCGGACAACAAAAAAAGCAGTAAATCTTTTTCAAGACTTACTGCTTTCGCTGGCCGCGTCGGTGGCGGCTGGTATTCAGTTTTTATGACTTGTCCGGTGGTTCGTCAAGCCGGAACTTGAATTGACAGTCAATTAACCGCTGCTTTACATAGTCCTCCACCTCGGCGTTGACCTGCCCGTTCACTTTTGAGAAATAGCGGATATATCCGGCGTAGTGGAGCAGGACAGCGTTCACGGCTTCTGGGTCGCCCTCACGGGCTTTGAGGATTGTTTCATAGGGGAGAAGTCTACTCATACCGGCTCACCCCCATTTCTTCGCGTAGCCGCTGCAAGGCAAGCTGGATATGCCGCCCCGCTGTGCTGCGTGACCGGCCAATACACGCGCCGATCACGCGCTGCGGCTGGCGCAGAAAGTAATAGCGCAGGATTTCTTCCCGCGTCTGCTCCGGCAAAACAGAGATCGCGTCGGCAAGGGCGGCGTTGCAGAGCAGGACGGTCTGACCGCAGACGGTAAATGGGTATTCCTCGTCCGGCTCCGACGCGGCAAACTGGACAAACTTCTCGTTCATCAGATAGTCAAGGGAAACTTGCCGTTCCCATTGCCGTTTAAGCTTCAAAATCTTGTCCAAGGCGGCACAGCGGATAACAGTCTTGCAAAAGGCGTTGTACCTGCGCTGGATATATTCTTGATAGGCTATCTGGTCGGTCATGGAAATTCCCCTTTCTGAATAATAGTGCGGGGCGGTGGCACTTCTTGCTGTCGCCCCTTGATTGCCTACCAGCAAAGGCGGGCGGGGCTGTCAACGGCTGCGCATATGCGCCGTTCATCTTGACCGTTGACTGGCTCGGCTGGGTTTGCTATTTACCCGACAAACTTGAATTTATTTTAAGCTATCACGTTTTACCTTCTTAAGCCTTACTATCATTACCATAGGAATTTCTTTGTTGGTTTTAAAACATTCTTCATAAAATCCATCAATGACAAATCCAGCTCTAAAACAAAGGTTAAAAATATCTTGTATGGAACGATGATAATAAATCTGCTCTTTCGGTTGCCCTTCAATCGCTATATCATAGTAACTGTGCGGTGTCATATATTTTTCAGTCAACGTGACAAAACAAGGGTGTTGCGTTGCAAAGACAAAAATTCCGCTTTCCTGCAACAGTTCATAAACAGCCATAAGAAGTGGTTCAATATCCGTAATATCCATAATTGCCATATTAGAAACTGCTTTCGTAAAGGCTCGATTTCTTTTTAATTCTAATATACTTTTTCTATCGGTCGCATCCGCCACACAAAATTCAATTTGTTTTGCATATTGTGATTGCCGTCTTTTAGCCAATTCTATCATTTTTTTGCTGTAATCAAAAGCGACAACCGAAGCGCCTCTTTGTGCAAGATACGAAGAATAATTTCCATTGCCACACGCAATATCCAAAATGTAATCCGCAGGATTAGGAGATAGAAGTTCCGTTACTTTGGGACGCACTACCTCTCTGTGAAATTCATTAGATTCGTCACCCATTGCATTATCCCAAAATTGTGCGTTCTCCTCCCAGATTTTTTTACTTTCCTCTGTTCCCATGTTCTCTCCCACTCCCCAAATTTGCTTTTTTGCTTCCATTAAATCTTCCTTACTATATTCCATTGTTACCCTCCATAACTTCTGATTGTTGCCGTCTTGACGATTATGTATCTTTACATTACCTTCTGAAACATATGGCGCACCTTGTCCAGGCGGCTGTTTGGACGGCGGGGCTGGATGACCGGCTGACCGACAGCGGCCTGATATCCTTTCAGCTCTGTAAGGCATACGCTCCGCCCGTTGGTGTAAAAGGCCAGATCAGTACGGTATGCCTGTATACAGCGGGCGGGAATCTCGCCAGTAAAGACAACTTCATCCTTTTTTACCTGGGCCGTTTCGATGGTGGCACAGTATTTCGGTGCATCATGATAAGCCCTGGAAAGGTATTCCTGGGGCGCATAGAGGATGAAGGAGAGATAAGGTTCCAGCAGCTGCGTCCCCGATTCCTTCAATGCCTGTTCCAATACAATCGGGGCCAATGAGCGGAAGTCCGCCGGCGTGCTGACCGGACTGTAATAAAGCCCGTATTCAAAGCAAATCTTACAGTCCGTTACGTTCCAGCCGAACAAGCCCTGCTCCAGCCCGTAACGGATACCATCCCTGACAGCGTTTTGAAAACTCTGGTTCAAGTATCCCAGCGAAACCCGGCTCTCGTATTGTACACCGGAGCCAAGCGAGAGTGGTGTAACAGACAGTCCTATGGATGCCCAAAACGGGTTGGGCGGCACCTCGATATGGATGGTGTGGCTGGCTGCTTTGAGCGGCCGCTCCATATAAATGACGGAGGGTTCCTTTACCACTGTTTCAAGCTTGTATTTTTCCGACAGCAAAGCGGAAACAACCTCCAACTGCACCCGGCCCAAAAAAGAAAGAATGATCTCATGGGTGATGGAATCCACTTCGCAACGCAAAAGCGGGTCAGTATCCGCAAGTTGCGTAAGAGCGTCCAGCAGCCGTTCTCTTTGCGCTGCCGTTTTCGGCGCAATCGTCGTCCGCAGCATGGGGAGGGGGTCCTCGCGCCACCTTTTACGAGGGAGCCGGGTTTGGTCCCCTAATACATCGTTTAACCTCACGCTGTCGCTGGGAAGGATAACAATTTCACCCTGATAAGCGGTGTCTGTCCGAACAATTTCCCCTTTGGATGGAATACGCATCTCTGTGATTTTCAGCTTTTCTCTCCCGGCCAGGGCCACCGTATCCCGCAGGCGCAGCGTTCCGCTGTATAACCGTAGATAGACACGCCGCTGGCCGCAATCGGTGTACTCAACCTTGAAAACGCTGCCGCATAGGGCGGCGCCCCCCTGTTCCCCAATCGGTTGGAACAGCCCTGTCACCGCATCCATCAACGGTTGAATGCCAAGGCCATTTTTGGCGCTGCCATGATAGACTGGGAACAGGGAGGCGTCTTGAACCCGCTGCTGTTCCTCCCGCGCAAGTTTTTCCCGGCTGATTGGTTCTCCTGCGATATACTTTTCCAATAATTCATCGTTATTTTCGATGACCGCATCCCATGCTTCTATGTCGGTATTTTCCTCCAGGACTATTTCCGGGGACAGCGACACCGTCTGCTTGATGATAATATCGGCGGAGAGCTTATCCCGAACAGACTGAACCACGCTCTGCAAATCAACGCCAGCCTGGTCGATCTTGTTGATAAAGATAACGGTGGGAATGTTCATTTTCCGCAGGGCATGGAACAGAATACGGGTCTGGGCCTGCACGCCATCTTTAGCGGAGATCACCAAGATGGCCCCATCTAAAACAGCCAAAGAGCGGTACACCTCCGCCAAAAAATCCATGTGGCCGGGCGTATCCACAATGTTAACTTTACATCTGTGCCACTGGAAGGAAGTGACTGCCGCTTGAATGGTAATCCCACGCTGCCGCTCCAAAAACATGGTGTCCGTCCTCGTTGTCCCTTTTTCGACGCTCCCCGGTTCTGAAATGGCTCCGCTGGCATATAGCAGGCTCTCCGTCAAGGTCGTCTTTCCAGCGTCTACATGGGCAAGAATTCCAATATTGATTATTTTCATGTGATTGTCCTCCCTTTACAGCCCCAAAGGGCATAAAAATCCCCAGCAGTAAAATACTTTTACCACTGGGGATTATAAGTTGCGGACATACACATATACAGCATACACCTGTTTGTGATTGCTGTTTTTGGGGATATGTCAAAATTGATAAGGCAAAAGTATTCTTAAATTGGGTACAAAAAACTAAGCCCCTACAAAAGGAGCTATCATAATCCTTTGTTCCCACTATTTGATTATAGTTTTATTTAAGAATACCTTGCCGCATATTTTTTACTCCTTTTCTGAATTAAATCATTGTATCACATCAGTTTTAGGAAAGCAAGTACCTAAAAGAAATTTTTCTTCCCCTTATATGTAACAATCATACCGGCTTCCTAGCGTTCAGAATGTTTTCTGCTGTCTGCTGTGGTGTTTGGTTGGAATTGTCCAACCAAAAGCCGATCCGTGGTGTTGTCTGCATTTTACTAAATACAAATTCAATGTATACAGAAAGATATAAGGAGTGGGAGGGATTCCGCCGTAGTTGGCATTGTAGGAAAATCCAAAAGTTTAGATTTTCCCACAATGCTTATCTTTTGGTCTTTGGTTCGGAATAGTGTAGTGCTGGCGGTCTATCTCTTGTTTTCGGTTGCTTGCTTCCTTACCGTACATGAGCATTCGCGCCGGGGTTGTCGTTGCCGTAACCTTCCAGCAGGTTGATGACACCCCAGATGCCGAGACCAGCGCCGAGGGCGATAACGAGGGTCTGAAGAACGGTGATAGTTTGGGGGCTTGACCATGCAGAGAATGAGCTTTGGAAGCAGCCTCCAGACCCGGTACTGGAAGCCGTAGCAAAGATCGTATCCTCCGAGAACCGTGAATGGGAAGGGAGTCCTACGGAGCTGGCCCAGGTGATTCAGACTGATATGGCGGTAAACCGGCTTACCAAGCATCTGAATGTGAATGCCAGCCGATTGCTGGAAGAACATCAGGTGAAATATGAGTACAAAATTAAACACGAAGGGCGGCGTATCCGGCTGATTTACATGGTGGTGGAAGCACCTGCGTTTGAAGTAATCGGGTAAAGCGCGACGCTCGCAACGGTCGCGACGGTGTTTTGAGTGGTACTCCCAGCACCGTTGCGACCGTCGCAACCGTCGCGGAAAGGAAAAACCGTGGAGGTATTTTGCCACCCCGGCTTCCAAGGGACATAGTAAAAGGGGGGAGCGATTCACGTACCCCTATGCTCCAAAACGGGGTACTAGGTACAGACGAAAAAGCGTTCGGAGAACGCGCAGCCACAGAATGAAATTCTGTGTTCAGAAGGGGCTTGGGGGCATTGCCCTCAACAAGCAGACGGCAGGAAATGTGAGTGTGTATTAACACTCGCATTGCTTGCCGGATTTGTGTGTGGCTATCCACACGCATTGCTTGCGGATAACTAAAACAACCGAAGCAGCCTTTGTGCCGCTGCGGAAAACTAATTGAAATTTAAGCATTGGGAGGTAACGAATATGAGAAAGATTTTGTTCTGTGAGTTTAACCTGGACACCGCCTGCGTGGAGCTGCGTATGGATGACGGAACGCTACTCTCCATCAACTGCACTGCCGTGGAGAACGAGGTGGCAAACAGTATGTACCAGCAGTCAGAACTGGACTGGCTGATCTATAACGATCCGCTGGCCTATGCCAAACTGATTTTGAATGGGACCCCTGAATTATATCTAAAAGCAGTAACACAGAAAACTCCGTTAGATTGATGGCAAAGAAAATCCGCCAGAAGCAGCACTCTAAAGGGTGCGCCTCTGACGGATTTTTTACATCTTATCAATCAAAGCAAATACAACGGCCTGCTGTTCTTCACTTAGTCTTGACCAGCGTTCCAGAAGTTTTTTCTGCGCCTCAGTCAAGGAAACAGGTGCATCTCCTTCTGCAAACAGCTGAGACAGCGTAATACCAAAAGCTGTGCAGATTTTCTCCAGAGATGGAATGGTCGGAACCATGTTCTTACGATACCACGAGGAGATCGTGGATTGCGGTAAACCGGAGCGTTCTGCAAGCTGATACTCTGTCCAGCCCCGTTCCTCCCGATACGCGGTTATAACCGAGAGAATATCCTTCACCTGCATCACTCCTTTGCTTGTGTTCTTCGTAAATTATACTTTGATAAATCGTTGTGATTTAATCATTTATATCGTATAATTTTTACGATAAACACAACTATACGGGAGGTAGAACTTTGGGCGGAAAAAGCTGTTTTTTCATCGGACACCAAGAGGCATCAGAAGAGATTTATCCGGTATTGTATGCGGCTGTTGAGCAGCATATTTTAGAATATGGCGTCACAGAATTTATCGTCGGCCACTACGGCGGATTTGACCGTCTTGCAGTGTCAGCAGTCAAAGAAGCAAAGCGTTTCTACTCGGAAGTGAAGCTCACTTTGTTGCTTCCATACCATCCGGCGGAGCGGCCCATCCCAACTCCAGATGGATTTGACAGCACCTTCTATCCACCAGGGATGGAAAGCGTTCTGCGCAAGGTCGCAATCGTGAGAGCAAATCGCTATGTTGTGGATTATGTAGACTACCTCATCGCCTATGCGTGGCACCCCGCCAGCAATGCGCGGGAGTTACTGGAGCATGCTCAAAGGCGAGAACGGAAAGGCAAAATAGCCGTTTCGGTGTTACAACATAATTTTCTTCCAGCAAAAAATTGATAAGAATTAAAGTCGCAAATTTATTCGTCAGAGGTTAGGGCTTGTTTGAAAAAAGGCGGAGATTGTGCTAAAGCAACAAAATAGCGATGGAGGCAAGATACACAAAGGCTAGGAAGGAAGCATCCGACTTGTCATATCTGGTGGCGATTCTGCGAAACCACTTGATTTTCTGGAAAAAACACTCCACCAGATGGCGTTCTTTATACAGATGCCAGTCAACCGGCCAGGGATCGGAAACGTTGCTTTGCGGCGGGATCACATAGCTGGCCCCGTGCGCTGAGATATATTCCCGAATCGTCCGGGCACCATAGGCCCGGTCTGCCAGCACGGCACTCCCGCCGATTCTGACCTTTTTCAGCAGTTCAACAGCGTGAACCGAATCGTGGTCATTTCCAGCGGAGAGAAGGAACTCCACCGGGTTTCCCAGACCGTCTACGACAGCGTGGAGCTTTGTGTTCCACCCGCCTTTGGTACGGCCAACCGCCTTATCCGCCGTTTTTTTCCCCGCCATTTGCGCTTTCATGCACCTTTACGCAAGTGGAGTCCATGCTCAGGTTCTCCATATCCGCGTCCGCAGACAGTGTGTGGAATACCGCTTCCAGAGTGCCCTCATTCCGCCATTTGGCGAATCTTGCGTATATAGACTGCCAAGGACCATAGGTCGCCGGCAGCTCACGCCACTGCGCACCGCTCCGGACGATCCAGAGCATTCCGTTGAGCATGATCCCGTTATCCTTCCGGGGACGACCCCGCTTTCCCGTTTCTTCCGGTGGCAGCAGCGGCTTGATTCGTTCCCATTGTTCTTTTGTTAATTCATATCGTTTCATGCTCATAGCTTCGCATAACTTGGTTTCTTGTGCAACTTTTATTTTTCAAACAAGGCCTAGTTGTAATATGAAAAGGGATTGTAAATTTCGACTTCTTGCAATATAATAGAATTGGACTGTTGTAAGTAGGAGGGATCGCTGTGCTTGACTATCTAACTGTGAAAGAAGCTGGAGAAAAGTGGAATATATCTGGCCGCATGGTAACAGTGTATTGCAACAACGGAAAGATTAAAGGCGCGGCGAAAAAAGGCAATTTATGGTTAATCCCAGTAGATGCCGAAAAACCTCTGGACGGAAGGACGATTGCAGCAAGGAAAGCGAGGGGTGAACATGAACAAAAAACAAATGTCTGAACAGGACATTAGAACAAAGTATATTACCCCTGCAATTCTGGCTGCCGGCTGGGATCGCGACTTGCAGATCAGGGAGGAAGTTTCCTTTACAAAAGGCAAGATTACAGTACGCAGAAAAATTGTGAAGCGCGGAGAGCAAAAACGCGCAGATTATATTTTGTATTGGAAACCAAACATCCCACTGGCAATCGTGGAGGCAAAAGACAATAACCACAATATTGCGGATGGTATGGAGCAGGCTCTAAACTATGCCGAGATTTTAGATATACCCTTTGTGTTTACATCTAACGGCGATGGATTTTCTTTTTATGACAAGACGGCTGAACATAATGTTCAGATAGAATTGGCCTTAGATCAGTTCCCTTCGCCGGAAGACTTGTGGGCTCGTTACAAGAAATTTAAGGGTATCACAGAGGCAAGCGAAAAAGTTGTAGCGCAGGATTATTACTACAACCCCAATGACGATAGAAAGCCCCGATACTATCAATGTAACGCGATTAACCGGGCTGTTGAAGCGGTTGCCAGTGGGCAGAATCGGTTATTGCTGACGATGGCAACCGGTACTGGTAAAACCTATACAGCGTTTCAGATTATTTATAGACTTTGGAAATCTCGGACGAAAAAACGAATTTTGTTTTTGGCGGATCGGAATGTACTTGTAGATGACCCTATGCGTAAAGATTTTAAGTTCTTTAACGCTGATAGCAATAATCGGAAAATGACTAAGATCCGCGACAAGAAAGTAGACAAGGCTTATGAGGTCTATTTTGCAATTTACCAGGGGGTAACAGGGCAGGTAGGCTTTGCTGATACATATAAAGAGTTTTCTCCAGACTTTTTTGATTTGATTATCGTAGACGAGTGCCATCGCGGTAGCGTAAAAGACGATTCTGCTTGGAGAAAAATTCTGGAATACTTTAAGAACGCTACGCAGATTGGTATGACGGCCACCCCCAAAGAGACGAAGGACACCTCCAATATTGAGTATTTCGGAGAACCGATCTACACCTATACTCTGCGTCAAGGTATTGAAGACGGTTTCCTTGCACCATATAAAGTTGTCCGTGTGGGGATTGATAAGGATTTGGAAGGTTATCGCCCCACAAAGGGTAAAAGGGACAAGTATGGGATTGAGATTGAAGATCGAGAATATAACATCAAGGATTATGACAAAAATCTGGTTCTCGAAAAGCGCACAGAACTTGTGGCGAAACGAGTATCTGACTTCTTGAAGAAAAACAATTCTCGCTTCGCTAAGACGATCTTTTTCTGTGTAGATATCGACCATGCTGCCCGTATGGCTCAGGTCCTTAGAAACGAAAATGGAGACCTGGTAAGGCAGAATCCCAAGTATGTAGTGCAGATGACCAGTGGCAGTGAGGGCGTCAAAGAACTGGAAAACTTTATGACCGCAGATGAAGCCTATCCTGTATTGGTGACTACAAGCAAATTACTGACAACAGGTGTAGATGCAGATACTGTAAAGTTCATTGTTTTGGATAGCAATATCAACAGCATGACAGAATTCAAACAGATTATTGGTCGCGGAACAAGAATCAACGAAGAGCATGACAAGCTTTATTTCACTATTATTGACTTTCGTAATGTGACCAAGTTATTTGCTGATAAGGATTTTGACGGTGATCCGGTGAAAGTCAAAGAAACCGATGGAGACATTCCTACGGAAGAAACGGAAGATACACCGACCGAAGATATTCCGCAGGATGAAGTACCCGAGGAAGATGGACAGGAGGTCCCGCCGGATGTTACCTTCGATCCGGATGATGATACTCCCAAACGGGTGAAATATTATGTTAATGATGTGCCTGTGTCCATTATCAATGAACGGGTACAATATTTGGACGCAGACGGCAAGTTAATTACTGAAAGCCTTGTAGATTACACCAGAAAGAATATCCGCAAAGAGTATGCCACACTGGACGAGTTTTTGCAGCGGTGGAACAGTGCACAGAAGAAAACAGCCATTGTTGAGGAACTGGAGCAAAAGGGTATATTCTTTGAAGAACTACGAGAAGAAATCTCTAAGGATTTGGATCCCTTTGATCTTATTTGCCACATTGCCTTTGATATGCCGCCGCTGACACGAAAAGAGCGGGCCAACAATGTGAAAAAGCGCGGTTATTTTGGAAAATACAACGAGGTTGCAAAGCAGGTCTTAGAAGCGTTGCTGGACAAATATGCAGACGAAGGACTGGCCAATCTCGAAAGCATGGAGGTTTTGAAAGTACCCGATGTCGCCCGATTTGGCACGCCGGTCGAAATACTGAAGTGCTTTGGCAACAAGAAAAAATTTATGGAAGCTATTGCAGAACTGGAAAACCAGCTGTATGTAGCATAGGAGAATCATTATGAGTATATCGGCTACAATCAAATCAGTGCAGGATATCATGCGGCAGGATGCCGGTGTAGATGGTGACGCACAGAGAATATCACAGCTTGTGTGGATGTTATTTTTGAAGGTGTTTGACTCCAAGGAAAAGGAGTGGGACGCATTATCGGATGACTACACCTATATTATCCCTGACGGCTTGCGCTGGTCTGATTGGGCTGAAGATGACGAAGGTATTACCGGCGATGAACTGATTGACTTTGTAAACAATACGCTGTTCAAGACTTTTAAGGATTGGCAGTTGACAGAAGCCAGTGATCCGAAAGCGGTCTTAGTGAAGTCCCTGTTTGAGGATAGCTATAACTACATGAAGTCCGGAACACTGATGCGCAGCGTCATCAACAAACTCAACGAGATTGACTTTGACAAGGCTTCTGACCGCCATTTATTCAACGACATTTACGAGAATATCCTGAAGGACTTGCAGAGTGCCGGAAACTCCGGCGAATATTATACGCCTCGTCCCGTTACGCAGTTTATGGTGGACATGGTCAATCCTCAGCTTGGCGAGCAGGTGCTGGATTTTGCCTGCGGCACTGGCGGTTTCCTTGTCTGTGCGCTGGAGCATTTGCGTAAGCAGGTCCATAACATTGATGATGAAAAGCAACTTCAGAAGTCTATTTTGGGTGTAGAGAAAAAACCTCTTCCTCATATGCTCTGTACCACAAATTTGATTCTGCACAATATTGATAATCCGCAAATTAAGCATGATAACTCGTTAGGTTATCCGGTTAAAGATATTAAGCCCAAAGACAAGGTTGACATTATCTTGACCAATCCTCCTTTTGGTGGCATCGAAGAGGACGGAATTGAGGACAATTTTCCTGCAAATTATAAGACAAAGGAAACAGCGGACTTGTTCTTAGTGCTGCTGATGTACAAACTGAATCAGACCGGCAGAGCGGCAATTGTTCTTCCAGACGGCTTTTTATTCGGTGAAGGTGTCAAAACTGCAATTAAAGAAAAGTTGCTGAGCGAGTTTAACCTTCATACGATTGTCCGGCTTCCCAATGGAGTTTTTGCTCCCTATACCGGCATTAACACAAACTTGCTCTTCCTGGAGCGTGGAACAACTCAAGAAATCTGGTTTTATGAACACCAGCTCCCGGAAGGGTATAAGAACTACACAAAGACAAAGCCAATTAAGTTAGAAGAGTTTGAAGCGGAAAAAGCATGGTGGAATGCCCGAAAAGAAACAGATTGTGCGTGGAAAGTTAGTATCGATGAGGTTAAGGCTCGAGGGTATAATCTTGACTTCAAAAATCCTTCTACGCAGTTAGAGCAAAGTATCCCTTCTCCGGAAGAGGTAATTAGAAAAACATCCGATTGTCTCACCAGAAGCAGACAAATTCTGTTGGAAATAGAGGAGTTGTTAAAATGAAAAAGCTATCTTTTCCAACAGTGAAATTGGGAAACTTTATTTGTGAAGTAAAAGAAAAAGTAAAAAACTCAGGCATTTCTCAAGATGATTTTACTGTTTATGGAGTGACAAACACAGACGGTATTACTGTTACAAATAACAAAGCAAGTGATGATTTGGGCAACTATACTGTTTTAAGAGAAAATCAGTTCGCCTATAATCCGTATCGAGTAAATGTCGGTTCCATTGGTTTATCTTTACCAGGTACTTTTGGGGCTGTAAGTCCTGCCTATGTTGTGTTTGAAACCAACGGACAGATTAGCAATGAGTTTTTGCTGTATTACTTAAAAAGCTCGTTTGGAATCAATTTAATCAAATGGTATGGGGATCGTGGCGGTGTGCGTTCTGCATTGCGGTTTTCCGATCTGAAAAAGATTGATTTTCCCGATATTACCTTGGAGCAGCAAAATAAGCTTCTGATAAAAATTAAAAAGCTCGATGAATTGCTCTGTGAACTGTATAAAAACTTGTCTGACGATAAGATCGAAATCCTTCGCCAATCTATCTTGCAGCAAGCGGTAGAAGGTAAGCTCTGTGAGCAGGACCCTAATGATGAGCCAGCTAGCGTGCTGCTTGAAAAAATTAAAGCTGAAAAAGAGCGTTTGATTGCCGAGAAAAAAATCAAAAAGCAAAAGCCACTACCTCCCATCACCGAAGATGAGAAACTATTTGTGCTGCCAAAAGGTTGGGAGTGGTGTAGAGTAGGGGCCCTTTGTGAATCATCATTAGGGAAAATGTTGGATAAAAAGAAGAACAAAGGACAGCTGCGACCATATTTGAGAAATTTAAACGTTCAGTGGTTTAAGTTTAATCTATCAGATGTTTTAGAAATGCGATTTACTGATGAGGAAAAAGATCGATATACGGTAAAATATGGAGATGTTGTAATCTGCGAGGGCGGCTATCCTGGTATGGGAGCTATTTGGGAAAACACAGAAAATATTTATTTCCAGAAAGCCCTTCACCGGAATAGATTTTTCTTTGAAGGGATGAATTATTATTTCTTATATTACTTATACAGTATTTTTCATAACGGTAAACTAAAAAAATATTATACAGGAATGGGAATACAACACTTGACAGGAAAATCTCTCGCAAATATTCCAATCCCAGTACCACCACTCGCAGAATTACAAAGAATAGTAAAGAAAGTTGAGATACTATTCCAGCTACTCGATAAATTGGAGCAAGAAATTTCAAATGCAAAGCTATATGCCTCAGATCTTATAGAAGCGGTCTTGCAGGAAGCGTTTAGTGTGCAAGAAGCTGCAAAACCTGCACAGGTTATTGAATTCCATCCGGATCAAACAACTCCGGAAACTGAATTGTTGGCAGCTGCCCGTGGCAAGATTCGGGAGGATACCTGGGAGCATCTTCGCAAACGAGCTTTGGAGATTGCCAACGAGGAAAGCTGATGGACTGGAGACGCAAACGACAAATCAGGAATTTAGTCGATGGAATTTTGGATTTAAATACCCTGCATCGTCCACCGATAGAGCTAATTCCTGCTATAATGAAACAGCGGGGGATCGTATTCGAGGAACGAGACGAGGATGATGAAGAGTTCTGCGGCGTATATATGGTGGTAAAGCAGGCAAAAATCATCTTTGTCAATGCCAATCTTCGAACATCCCGCAAACACTTTACCATTGCCCATGAGTTGGGCCATCATTACTTAGGCCACCCATTACAAAACGGTGCTATTATCTGTGATAGTGATAGCGTTTTTGGAAAAAATAAGCCGGAACAGGAAAAAGAAGCAGACTATTTTGCAGCCTGTTTCCTGATGCCGGAAAATCTGGTCAAACGAAAGCGGACAGAGTTTTTTAATGATTGCCCGAAGCAGACAACGCTGTTCCTGGAAGATCAGCAGCTGGAACAGCAGCATCAATTGCAGCGATATCTGAGTGACTACTTTCAAGTGTCAATGGAGGCTATGGGATATCGCCTAGACGAATTAAAGCTGGTATAGCACCAGCGATAGAGGAGGACACACAATGAAGCTAACTTTGAAAAACATTGGCAAAATAGGGACAGCTTCAGTTGAGATCAACGGCATCACGGTAATTGCCGGTGAAAATAACACCGGCAAAAGCACGGTTGGACGCGCTCTTTTTGCAGTGTTTAATAGTTTTTGTAATGTTCAAAAGCAAATTGAAAACGAACGAGTCAATAGCGTAGAGAATTTGCTTGACCGGATGTATATAAATGCCGGTTCGAGATTTATAAGAATAGTGAATACAAACGAAATTGCAAAAATAATTGTTGCTCATATTGATTCATATAGGCAAGCAGAGCTTTCTGATATGCAAAAAAATATCATGGACTTGCTTGTACAATATGGTGAAGGGAAAATTGAATCTTTTGATCAAAGTACTATTGCAGAAACGATTTCACAAATCAAAGATGTACTGAATGTCTCTGGTATCGATTTTCTAAAATCTGTACTTGCACGAAAGCTGAATGCTGAGTTTAATGAGCAAGTCTGCAATATATTTTCTGGAGATGATGGTGAAATCCAGCTCCAGATTAAAGATAAGATCATAACGGTTTCTGTTGAAAATGAAGGATCCGTAGATATTCAGAATCCAGGCGATATCTCGTTGCACACAGAAGTTGTCTACATTGATGATCCATTTGTACTTGATGATACAAGCATGTTTTATCGGCGTATACCAAGCGCTTCTACGGATCATCGGTACCATTTGCGAAAGAAGCTGTTCTGGCCGGACACTGAAGCAAATGTTTTTGATGAGATTATTGCCAAAGATAAGCTTAATAGTATTTATGAAAAAATATCCTCTGTTTGCAGCGGTGATATTATTCGGAGCAAGCGATCAATGCTGGGGTATCAAAGAAAAGGTAGTGACAAAGTTCTGAATGTTCGGAATCTGTCTACCGGTCTTAAGACTTTTGTTATCTTGAAGATGTTGCTCACAAGTGGAGCGATTGAGCGTAATGGTACAATTATCTTGGATGAGCCGGAAATTCACTTGCACCCAGAATGGCAACTCCTGTTTGCTGAATTGATTGTATTGATTCAGAAGGAGTTTGGTGTCCATGTTCTCTTAAACACGCATAGCCCCTATTTTCTGCGAGCAATTCAAGTGTACTCGGCGAAGTATGAATCTGCGGATACTTGTAAGTATTACTTGTCTGAAGTATTTGAGGATCGAGCGAATATTACAGATGTGACTGATAATATCGATAAGATTTATGCTAAGCTTTCTCGTCCACTGCAAAGACTTGAGGATGAGAGGTGGCAAGATGGTTGATTTAAATGCTTTTCAAATTTTTGCTGATCATCTTTCAAATCTTAAAGAAACTTCCATAGATAAGAGAGACGGAACGCCACAATATATGACCCTATCGACTCGAGAAGCCGTCAATTTTGATGGTGTAAAAGAAGAGTATGTAAAACCGCTGGGAGTAAGTGAAATACCTAAGTCAAATGACGCACTTTTTGATGATGGAAAAGGTTTCCTAGTTTTTGTTGAATTTAAAAATGGATTTATGGATCGCCCTAAACAATTTGCAGTTCGAAAAAAAGTGTATGATAGTGCGCTCATTTTTACCGATATAACCTCCACGGGAATATCGTATATGCGAGATCATATAAAGTATATTTTGGTATATAATGAAACTGCAAATCAGGACAACGGTCTCGACGAAGAACTTAAGAAAAAACGAAAGACGGCAGTTCAACCATCTCCTGCATTCGATGCTTTTGCTAAGAATGTGGGAAAGTATGCAAATGAAGAATATGTGTGTTTTGGGCTTAAAATATTTCAAAATTATTGCTTCAAGGAAGTACACACATACACCGAAGCTGAATTTAATGCATACTTGTCAACATTATGACTACACTACGAGATTAAACTAACTGCTTTGAAGTCGTTTGGTTGAATGTATTTAACCATATGTTTTTCTTGAAATGAATTAGGAGATTCCTGTAATATGAGAAAATCCGG
The DNA here is from genome assembly GCF_900626145.1 of Intestinimonas timonensis. GTDB lineage: Bacteria > Bacillota > Clostridia > Oscillospirales > Oscillospiraceae > Intestinimonas > Intestinimonas aquisgranensis. The sequence goes on from NZ_LR130817.1 coordinate 987,005, forward strand.
CGTTTGAACAAAAAAGGACACTCCCTTACAATCAAAGTACACGAACAGGGTCAAAGCCCTAATAAAAACGTACGTTGAGATTGAAAGGAAGTATCCAAAATGAGTGTAACACAGAACGAGAAAATCCGTCAAGTCACAGAAACAACAATGGTCATTGGTGTGGATATTGCCAGCGAGATGCATTGGGCCAGAGCGTTCGACTGGCGCGGTTTGGAGCTTGGTAAGGCAGTCAAGTTTGAGAACAGCGCAGAGGGCTTTCGGTTCTTCCTGCATTGGCTGTCAGAATTGGCAGCCGAACAGAAGAAAAGCAGCGTCATGGTAGGGCTTGAGCCCACAGGACACTACTGGTTCACCCTGGCAGCGTACCTGCAAGGAAGCAGTATTAAGCTGGTGCTGGTCAATCCATACCATGTGAAGCGCAGCAAAGAACTGGACGACGGACATCCCAGCAAGAGCGACAAGAAGGACCCCAAGACAATCGCAAAGCTGGTGCTGGAAGGGCGCTATGCATTCCCATATATCCCACAGGGGCTGTATGCGGAACTGCGAGTTGCCATGAACTGCCGCTGGAGAGTACAGAAAGAGCTCACTTCAGTGCAGAATCAAATCCAACGTTGGCTGAAGATCTACTTTCCAGAACACAAAACAGTATTCGGAAAATTTGAGGGCATGGGAAGTATGGCGCTGCTTCATGCAGCACCGTTTCCTTCCGATTTAATCGCTTTAGGTGTGGATGGAATCAACCAGATATGGCGACAGATGAAACTGCGCTGTGTTGGCCTGAAACGGGCGCAAAGGGCCTTTGAAGCGGCCAAAAACAGCGTAGGATGCACAACGGGGATTGAAGCGGCCCGCATGGAGCTGCAAATTCTGCTGGAGGATTATGACGTGAAACTTCAGCAGTATGAACGCATCATGGAGGTTGTGGAAAGCCTGTGCGGGCAAATCCCAGAGGCAGAAGAGCTGCTTCAAATCAAAGGGATCGGTCTCACCACTGTCGCTGGCATCTTTGCCGAAGTTGGAGACATTCGGCGCTTCTCATCCCCTCGCCAACTGCAAAAGCTGGCAGGACTCGCCATCACGGAAAACAGTTCCGGAAAGCATAAAGGCCAGACGGAAATTAGCCGGCGAGGGAGAGCACATCTGCGTGCAATCCTGTTCCGAGCGGCGATGCCACTGGTGGCGAAAAATGAGGAATTTCAAAAACTCCATCAGTATTTTACGACAAGAGCAGAAAACCCATTGAAGAAAATGCAGTCGATGATTGCGATATGTTGCAAGCTGCTTCGGGTGTTCTATGCAGTGGCCATAAAAGGCTGTGCATACAGTGCAGAAAAAATGCTTGCTGACATCCACAGAAACCAGCCGCTGAAAGCGGCGTAGTTCGCTTACAGGAAGCGTCTCTCTGTTGCGTCGCGGAAGAGACTCACACCGCTTCCGTTTAACTTGATTCCACAGGTATAAATACAGAGCCGGTAGTTGGTCAATGAATTTCACCATTAGAGCTTAGACTCGGTATAGGAGAACGACTGACACCACTTTGCAGGCAAGCAGGACGAAGGAATGTAGGGCAACGACCCTGATAGATATGGGAGGTTTGCTGCTGCGAAAGATGTGGTTTACCGTATGGCCTGTCATCCAGAAACCACTGGACGCGGGCTTTGCTGTACCCATTTTTCGCCGGAACCGATACTTGATGCTGTTCCTGCCTGTATCCTGCTCTGTATGAATTTGTGAAATCCTGCGAAAACGCAAGCATCAATGAGAAAAACTAAGATTATTTAGGGAGGTGGAAGGGATAAGGCCAGATAAAAAGCAAGAGACTTTTCTAGAAATGGTGCAATAAATATGATATAATACTTATAAGCCAACCAATCGTCCGTCTCAAGCAAACCCCTTGATAGGATGGCCCAGATAGATTTTTGATAGCAAAAGTCCGAATAGACCTTAGGATAAGGATAAATCTGCGTCAAATAAAACCACGACGAATTAAATCACCTATACAAAAAAGTTTAGAAATGGATTTAACTCGGCGAGTGGGAATAATTTCAGAGGCCCGGAAAAGCCTGATATGACTGGGTTTTTGAGGGGTTAAGGCCCTTTGTGGCAACGATTTGGCAACATTTTTTCATTATTCATAAAAAGAGAGCTAACTGATTTTGATTAGTCAGTTAGCTCTCTTTTTCTTTTTATTATTATTCTGTGCAACAAACGTAACCGTCAAATCTCCCTGCGCATAAAAAGGCCGCCATCTCAGTGCCTGTGCATTGAGATGGCGGCCTGCAGTTCTATTATGATTTAGGACTTCTGCATTCCTGGGGTGCGTTCACCGGGAGGAAAGATTCGGCCCAGGCTTCATCCGTCTGGCTCATGTCAGGCGCGTTGTGCAGGAGCCAAACCAGATAGCGGTAGGGATCCAGGTCGTTCTCCTTTGCGGTCTCAATCAGGCTGTAGATCACAGCGCTGGACTGGGCGCCGGCCGGGGTGTTGGAAAAGAGCCAGTTCTTCCGGCCCATGACGAATGGCTTAATGCTGCGCTCGGCACGGTTGTTGGAGAGTTCCAGCCTGCCGTCCTCCAGATAGCGTACCAGATAGGGCCACTGCTCCCGCAGATAGTGCAGTGCCTTGCCCAAGGCGGACTTGGGCGCCGTCTTGGCGCTGGTCTCATTTGCCCATGCCAACAGAGCGTCCAGAACCGGTTTCTCCAGTTCCAGCCGCTTGGTATAGCGCTCTTCCGGCGTCAGTTCCACGAGAGCCTGCTCCAACTGAAACAGCCTGGTGCAGTAACACTCGCCGGTGGCCGCCAGAGATTCCTGCCGTTTCTCTTTGAGCAGCGTTTGCAGCGCCTCGTCAAATTTTCGCCTGGCATGAGCCCAGCAGCCCACCACCCGGATGTTCTCCGGCAGCTTNGCCGAGGCCATTGAAAACTGCCGCTCTCCAGGCGCTTATACAGCAGCAGAAAGCCGTCTCCCTCCCAGTACAGCGCCTTGAGCCGGTCCCGCCGCCGCCCGCAGAAGAGAAACAGCGCCCGCTGAAACGGGTCCATCTGGAACTGGCTCTTTACCAGAGTGGCCAGTCCATCAATGCCCCGCCGCAGGTCTGTGTATCCGCAGGCGATGTACACCGGACAGCTGCAACTAAAATCGTTCAGCATATGTGCAGCATCTCAACCAATATTTTCAGCTGCTCCATCCCACACGACGGATAGATATCCATTCTCACATTCCCGACATACAGCGTAGCGGAATGTTCTGCTTCGTTGCGGCATTCCTGCCTTGGAATCGGCACTTTTGCAAAGGCAACCCTGTCCTGTCCTTCCTGCTGTGCCATGCTGCCAGCAACAGACAGTACTTCTCGCTCCCAGCGATAATATGTAGTTGGTGTGATTCCCTGTTGCCTGCACCATTCCCGAACCGATCGCCCGCTGCTCCGGCATTCCTTGATTGCTGAAGCCCATTCCTGTAACTGTGCCTGGTGTTTCAACTCGATAGATGTCACTGCAAGACCCCCCGTACAAAATAGTGCTGGAACGTTCCGCTACGTTCCAGCACTATTATCTCATACATGTCTATCCGCCTGCTCCTTTGACGGTTACCAACAAACGGCCTCTCCCGTGGCCTACAAGTGAGAGGATCAAAAGAAGTCCTGGGGCGGCACCTTCACATAGTTCTGGGACTTGTCAAATTCAGGGTAATGGTAGCGCCACTTGTCGTAATCCTCTTTGGAGATTTCGCCCGCCTCCAGCATGGCAGCGGCCTGTTGCCAGGAGCAAAGCATCTCATGCAGCCGAGCAGCGTCCTTGCTCTTCCGCACATCGACCTTCAGGCAGACTTCTCCATCCATCTCGCTAATCTTGAGCCCGTAGTTATCCTCCAGGGTAAACAGGGTGTGCATGAGCCCCACATAGGAGTCTATGTCCGGGACGGAGAGGGCATGGGGAGAAACATCCAGCACCTGGGCTAGGGCAGCAGTCAGGTCCGCCTTAGGGGTTCTTGATCCTGTTTCGTACTGTGCAAGGCGCACATCGGCAGACTTCTCCGGGAAGCCCAGCGCCATACCAAGATATTTCTGTGTCATCCCCCGCAGGAGACGGAAAAAGTGAATCCGTTCGCCAATCGCCATATCATCAACTCCAATCGTTGCTTGTCCTTAGGAAAAGCGTAGCAGAAATGCTTAGTAAAGTCAAGAGAATCCTAAACAATTTTATTTAATTTATTTTGCGTACTCCAATTGACACAAGCTATTATGCTTAGTATAATGGCAGTAGACTAAGCATAATAGCTTAGAATCGATAAAATAAAAAAGAACTGCCGCAATCCCTGGTTATACATCCGGGAAAAAGTGGCGGACGAAAGTGAGGAGGCATTTATGGAACACAATATCCAGCCGCAGCAGCCATCAACGAAGAAAGGAAGGTATTTTCAATGCAGGCACAAAACTTTATGCGCGTGGAGGAAGTGGCCCAGGAACTGGGCATCTCCAAGTCCCACGCCTACAAGGTGATCCATAAGCTCAACGCTGAGCTCCGGGAGAAGGGCTATCTGACCATTTCCGGGCGGGTCAATCGTAACTTTTTCATGGAGAAGTTTTGCTACGGCAAGACGGGAAAGGAGGGCTAATCATGGCAGTTTATAAGGAAGAAAAGACAAACACCTGGCGGGCGGTCTACCGCTATACTGACTGGAACAGCGAGCGCAAGCAGACCCAGAAGCGGGGCTTCAAGACCAAACGGGAGGCACAGGCCTGGGAGCGGGAACAGCTCAACAAGACCAGCGTCGATCTGGATATGACCTTTAAGAGCTTCGTGGACCTCTACACGGCGGATATGAAAACCCGGCTCAAGGAGAACACCTGGGCTATCCTGCACCACCCGGAGGGTGTTGACCTGATGCCTGCGGACATCCAGTTGTCTGGTATGGAGGTTTCTCTGGTGAACGCCATGAGCCGCGAGACCATCTTGCTGCAGTATCTGGACACCGTAAAGGGACAGTATTCCCATACCTGCGCCGGTCCCATGTGCTGGTGGTCTGCGGCCACGGCATCGACGAGACCGTGAAGAATGACATTGCCACCGCCGAGCGCCTGCGGATCACCGCCACCACCCTGGACGGCATCCTGACCGTGAAGGGCCAGGGGCGCTGAAAGGAGCCTGCCATGCTGAAATACCTGCTGCGGCGGCTGGTGGTCCCGCCTTAGTATCAAGCGCCACCCCTGCAAAATCCGTGGAAAGGAGGCGAGAAAAATGCAGGAGGAAGTGGAAAACAGGACTTTGACGCTGGTAGTCAGCGGAACAAAGTTTACCGGGCGGCTGCTGAAAGCCGCCATCACCAAGTACCTTGCCCACCGCAAGGAAAAGAAGCTGCAAAAGCAGAAAAGCCGGGATAAGTTAACCCTCCTATTGATGGAGGAAAGCTATGAATAACATTACCTTAAAGAAAATCGATGCGTCAAATTTCATTGATTGCTTCCACTTAGAACTTGCTGTTGGACAAGAGAAGTACGTTTCAAATCCGATTCGCAGTCTCGCACAAGCGTATGTCTATTACAACCAATGCGTGCCATTTGGCATATATGCAGAAGATAAAATGGTTGGATATGTAATGGTCATCTATGATTACGATGAAGAAGTATATAATATTTGGCACATGATGATTGGGGCTTGTTTGAAAAAAGGCGGAGATTGTGCTAAAGCAACAAAATAGCGATGGAGGCAAGCTACACAAAGGCTAGGAAGGAAGCATCCGACTTGTCATATCTGGTGGCGATTCTGCGAAACCACTTGATTTTCTGGAAAAAACACTCCACCAGATGGCGTTCTTTATACAGATGCCAGTCAACCGGCCAGGGATCGGAAACGTTGCTTTGCGGCGGGATCACATAGCTGGCCCCGTGCGCTGAGATATATTCCCGAATCGTCCGGGCACCATAGGCCCGGTCTGCCAGCACGGCACTCCCGCCGATTCTGACCTTTTTCAGCAGTTCAACAGCGTGAACCGAATCGTGGTCATTTCCAGCGGAGAGAAGGAACTCCACCGGGTTTCCCAGACCGTCTACGACAGCGTGGAGCTTTGTGTTCCACCCGCCTTTGGTACGGCCAACCGCCTTATCCGCCGTTTTTTTCCCCGCCATTTGCGCTTTCATGCACCTTTACGCAAGTGGAGTCCATGCTCAGGTTCTCCATATCCGCGTCCGCAGACAGTGTGTGGAATACCGCTTCCAGAGTGCCCTCATTCCGCCATTTGGCGAATCTTGCGTATATAGACTACCAAGGACCATAGGTCGCCGGCAGCTCACGCCACTGCGCACCGCTCCGGACGATCCAGAGCATTCCGTTGAGCATGATCCCGTTATCCTTCCGGGGACGACCCCGCTTTCCCGTTTCTTCCGGTGGCAGCAGCGGCTTGATTCGTTCCCATTGTTCTTTTGTTAATTCATATCGTTTCATGCTCATAGCTTCGCATAACTTGGTTTCTTGTGCAACTTTTATTTTTCAAACAAGGCCTGATCGCGCTTTTCAGGGGAAGGGGTACGGGAAAGGCGCATTGCAGGAAGTGCTCAAATACATTGCTTCAAAACCTTTTGGGAGTTCAAAAACCGTTTTAATTACCTGTAATCCCCAAAATGAAGTGGCATATAGACTATATCGCCAAATTGGATTTACCGAAACCGGCAAAAGTGATGATGATGAACTGGAATTGGGCATAACCCTGGCAAATGCGCGCCCATATCATTAAATTTGTCGAGCGGTCCGGCCTGTATGACCGGGCCGCTCCCTTCTGTGTGTTGTAAAACCGGCGGTCTTCTGTTATAATGGCATCTGTTGTCAATGAAAAATAGGACCGGACATCCAATTCCGGCCGGAAGAATAGGAGTTTTTGCGTGTTCGAAGTCATCAAAACCGAAGGCCGTGCCCGGCGCGGCCAGTTTTCCTGCGCCCACGGCGGTGTCGTCCAGACCCCGGTTTTCATGAATGTGGGTACCCAGGGGGCCATCAAGGGTGCAGTTTCCGCCCACGACCTCAAGGAGATCGGCTGCCAGATCGAGCTCTCCAACACCTATCACCTCCATCTGCGCCCCGGCGACGACGTGGTGCGGCATATGGGCGGCCTGCACAAGTTTATGGACTGGGATGGCCCCATCCTCACTGATTCTGGGGGATTTCAGGTCTTTTCCCTCTCCGGGTTGCGGAAAATCACGGAGGAGGGTGTCACCTTCGCCTCCCACATCGATGGTCGGCGGATCTTCATGGGCCCGGAGGAGTCCATGCGCATCCAGTCCAATTTGGGCTCTGACATCGCCATGGCCTTTGATGAGTGCATCGAGAATCCTGCCACCTATGAGTACGTAAAGCCCTCCTGCGAGCGCACGCTCCGTTGGCTGGAGCGATGCAAGGCTGAGCATGACCGGCTCAATGCTCTGCCGGGCACGGTGAATCCCCATCAGATGCTCTTTGGTATCAACCAGGGCGGTACCTATCCCGATCTGCGGATCTGGCATATGAAGGAGATCGCCAAGCTGGACTGTGACGGCTACGCCATCGGCGGCCTGGCGGTGGGTGAGCCTACTCAGACCATGTACGACATCATTGAGGCGGTGGAGCCCTATATGCCGGCGGACAAGCCTCGGTATCTCATGGGTGTAGGAACGCCCTCCAACATCATCGAGGGTGTGGCCCGTGGTGTGGACTTCTTCGACTGCGTCATGCCTGCCCGAAACGCCCGCCACGCAAAGCTCTTTACCTGGGATGGTGCCCTCAACATCAAAAATGAGAAGTACAAGCTGGATGATCGGCCCATCGATCCCACCTGTAACTGTCCCACCTGCCGCTCTTTCTCCAGGGCCTACGTGCGCCACCTCTTTGTGGCGGGGGAGATGCTGGGTATGCGTTTGGCGGTGCTCCATAACCTTTGGTTCTATAATGAGCTGACTCGCCGTATCCGTGAAGCTCTGGACCAGGGGTGCTTTGCGGACTTCCGGGTCGAGTATAGCGCCAGATTGGAACAGAGAGTATAAATTGCTGAATAATTAGAATAAATGCGAGAGAACTCGACAAGAGTTTTCCCGCATTTATTTTTTTGTCAAAAAGCCAGCAGAAAAGGAGGCGGGCAGGTTGAGTAAAAGACATCTCATGCTGAAAGACCGCATGGAACTTGAAAGATTGTATGGGAAAGGGTTCGGTGCGGCGGAGATCGCAACGAAGCTGAAAGTCCATCGCTCCACTGTGTACAACGAGTTGGAGCGCGGAGACACCGGAGAGATGGACGAAAATGGGCGGTTTGGGTATAGCGCGGAGCTGGCGCAGCAGAGACTTCTTGAAAATTACCGTCAGAGAAGAACGGCGAGAGCCTGACCAGGGAGAGGGGTACATATATGAAAGCCGCATACTGCGAGATCAAACGGGGCCGGAACTGCGTGACGGTCAATTACTATTCCAAGGAGGGATACGGCCTGGAGCTGGGCTGCCGCAAGCTGGAGCGGGAGCGCCGGGAGGCGTATGCGGCAAAGCGGCGCAGGCTGAACAGGATTAGGGAGAACATCGGGGCGAGTGTTGGTATGCTGGGATTTCTGCTGCTTCTCTGTGCGGGAGGAACTGAGGAAATTTCCGTGATTGTCATGACCGGGGCTGCCGGGCTGGTATTGATGGTGCTGGGCGGCTGGCTGGGCCATGCGTTCTACGGCCAGGAGGAAAATGCAGAGTGGCTGCGCCGGATGCGGGAACGGGGAGAAGTGGAATGACCGGGGAACGAGAGGCCATCCACCGGAGGGCAATCGAAAGAGAGCGGGAAAACCGCTGGAACGCAAAAGGCCGGGCCTGTGTCACCCATCCTAAGTACGGGTCTGTGGTGGTGCCGCACAGCTCCAACCTTGCGGCCTTGATGAACGCGGCGGAATACTGGGGCTGTGACTGGTCGGAGATCACCGGCGCGTCGGTCATGGTGGCAAATCCGGGAGACGGCCCGGTAGTGAAACCGAAAGAGTTTTGCAACCGGGTCGCAATTAGGCCGCGAATGATTTGAGATGATCGGAGGAACTGAATATGAAAGTGAGAATTAACGCCCATGGAAACGCCTTGCCGGAGGCTCACGGAGAATGGATTGACCTTTGCACAGCAGAGGACACCACGCTGAGCTTTCTGGAGTACAAGATCATTTCCCTGGGCATTTCTATTGAAATTCCGGCGGGCTACTATGCCCATATCGTGCCGAGGTTGTCCACATTCGGGAAGTGGGGCATCCTGCTTGCCAACAGCATGGGTGTGATCGAGAACGATTACTGCGGTGACGGGGATGTGTGGGGCTTCCCGGCGGTGTGCCTGCGCAAGGACGGGACAACCATTCCAAAGGGAACACGCATTTGTCAGTTCCGACTTGTGGAGAAAGCGCCGCCTGTTGAGTTTGTGCAGGTGGAGAGCCTGGGAAACGAAAACCGGGGCGGATACGGAAGCACCGGAGAACGGGCGGGTATGACCGAGAGCAGACAGCCGCAGGAAATGCCGGGCCAGAGAATGAGCCGGATCGAGCGGATGTTTGTGAGTCGTGATAGCTGGGCTACACCGGCGGCGGACGATGGACAGGGGCCGTATAAGGGGTTCTTGCTGATCGAGTGCGAGGAGTGCGGAGCGGTCAAAGCATTCTGCGCAAAGCGGGAGACCTACGGCTTTACGCTCCCTGTGCGCATTCAGTTGGTCGATGTGCAGCAGGCATTCCTTGAGTTTGGCTGCCTGTTCACGGGATACCACCCCGTCCACAGCAGCTTGGATTTCCTCAACAGGATGCTTGCAGCGCCGGTGGATAAACGGAGTCACATCAAACTGCTCACCAGGATACTCCAAAATGTACTGGATAATGGAGCGTGAGGATTTTCCAAACACGTCAGAAAACACATCATCCAGCTTCAGATTGGAAACGGTGAGGCAGTTTTGGGCGCGGTTCTTCTCTCCGGTCAGCATATTGGTGAGCTTCACACGGTAGCGCATCAGGTCACGGAGCTGGCGGATGTCCGGCGGTGGGATAAAGCTGGGCTTGACCATGCCGCACATATACAGGTCGCAGATCCACTTGGCGTCCTTGCGGTCGGTTTTGTTGCCCTTCTGCGGTTTCGTGTATTTCGGGTGCGCCAAGGTGACCCAACAGGTCTTTTCAAGGATATTGAATACAGGAATCCAGTATTTCCCTGTGGATTCCATGCAGACATCCGAGCAGGAGCATTTCGCAAGCCAGTCAGCCAGATCCCTCAGTCCGTTGGAAAACGAGGAAAAGCGAGCCTGCTTGTACTCTGTCCGGCCATTGGAATCCGTGATACCGATACAGGCAAATATCCAGGTTTTGTGAATGTCCAGTCCACAGCAGTTTTTGCGGAGAATTTTGAAAGCCATTTGCCTACCTCCAGACACAGTGTTTGGGGAGGTTCGGCAGGGACTGGCCACCCGGCAAAATCGAGTCGATTTGAAAGAGATAAGTTTACGGGCTGCTGTCATGCGCCATTCGTTGATGCCTTAACGGGTGGCCGAACCATATAGAAATGCGGGGTTGCCGTTATACAGCCCCGCCACTCACCTCCACGGTCTCTGTAGTATACCGAGCACTCCCGTGAACAGTATAGCAAACATCAATTTCAGGCGAAAGCACCTGCGTTTCATAACCCCGTCGGTGCCTTTCGCAGAAAGGCGGATTATAGGAATGATGGTAACTTTTGATATTTGTGCAGGCAACCCAGGTGCGCTGCAATTCCTGATGCAAGCCTACGACATGGATATGTTTAAGGCTGAACAGGGGTTCCAAAGGATGCAGCGAGCAGGCATCACGGGGGCGCGCCTGTATATGCTCTGGAATGACTGTTGCAATCCTAATGCACCGGACAACCCACCCATACACGGAACACATGCAAGCGAGCGTGTGGGATGTAGACCCGAGAGAGGTTTGCCGGGGCCGTCCGGTGGGGCTTGCGTGGTTCTCGCCGGACTGCAAGCACTTCTCCAAAGCAAAAGGCGCGGCGCTGGTAGACCGGAATATCCGGGGCCTTGCGTGGATTGTGCTGCGATGGGCCGGGACTGTCCGCCCGCGGGTGATTATCCTGGAAAATGTGGAGGAGTTCGTTACCTGGGGGCCTGTACGAAAAGGAAAACCGGTGAAGAAAAAAGCTGGACAGACCTTTCAAAAATGGAAGCGGCAGCTTCTGGAACTGGGGTATCAGGTGGAACACCGGGAGATCGTTGCGGCAGACCTGGGAGCGCCGACCACAAGAAAACGCTTTGTGCTGGTTGCTCGCTGCGACGGGCGGCCTATCGTGTGGCCGGAACGGACGCATGGGCCGAGAGATAGCGAGGAGGTACGAGAAGGGCGGCTGATGCCATGGAAAAGTGCCGCGGAGATCATCGACTGGAGCGTACCTTGCTACTCTGTATTTGCCAGTAAGCGGGAACTGAAAGAAAAATATGGTGTGAACGCCGTCCGGCCACTGGCGGATAACACCATGCGGCGGGTTATCCGGGGCGTGGACAAGTTTACCATCCGAAGCGGTCACCCATTCATCGTGGAGTGCAACCACGAAAGTGGAACGGTAGCGAATATCATGAGCATTGGGCAAACCGGCGGCGGAGATCGCGTCAGAGATGCCAGAGACCCTGCACCCACTGGGGTACTCTGTCCTCTCACCGCATTAAAGGAAGGGACGGTTACACCCCCGTTGGCCTTCAAAATGTTGATAAGGTGCTTGCGAGAGCAGAAGCCTTGTTAAAAGAAGTGGACGAGGAAATTAAAAAAGCAAAATTGAAAGGGGCATGAAAATCTATGTCACGATGTTCAAACCAACCCAAACATCATGTGGAATATTCTATGGTTCTTCCTGAAGGCGGAATTGGGAAGATCACCCGTAAAATGACCCAAGCGGCCCTTGCGCAGTTGCTCTTGAAGCCGGGAATAACTTTGATTTCTGTAAATCGTGAACCCGCTATATTCTACGGCAGAACGAAAAAGAAAGGGTGGTGAAAGCCTAATGTTGAAACATGAAAACCCACACATTGAAGTTCTGAATAAAAATCTGTGGGCGGTTCGGTTTTCCTTGCTTCCCTATATTCCGCAGATCAGCTATAAGCCTGATCCTGAAGTTCCTGTTGAACAGGTTCCGGGGCAGTTTGGCCCGGATGGAATTGATTTTCTGGAAAAAACACTCCACCAGATGGCGTTCTTTATACAGATGCCAGTCAACCGGCCAGGGATCGGAAACGTTGCTTTGCGGCGGGATCACATAGCTGGCCCCGTGCGCTGAGATATATTTCCGAATCGTCCGGGCACCATAGGCCCGGTCTGCCAGCACGGCACTCCCGCCGATTCTGACCTTTTTCAGCAGTTCAACAGCGTGAACCGAATCGTGGTCATTTCCAGCGGAGAGAAGGAACTCCACCGGGTTTCCCAGACCGTCTACGACAGCGTGGAGCTTTGTGTTCCACCCGCCTTTGGTACGGCCAACCGCCTTATCCGCCGTTTTTTTCCCCGCCATTTGCGCTTTCATGCACCTTTACGCAAGTGGAGTCCATGCTCAGGTTCTCCATATCCGCGTCCGCAGACAGTGTGTGGAATACCGCTTCCAGAGTGCCCTCATTCCGCCATTTGGCGAATCTTGCGTATATAGACTGCCAAGGACCATAGGTCGCCGGCAGCTCACGCCACTGCGCACCGCTCCGGACGATCCAGAGCATTCCGTTGAGCATGATCCGGTTATCCTTCCGGGGATGACCCCGCTTTCCCGTTTCTTCCGGTGGCAGCAGCGGCTTGATTCGTTCCCATTGTTCTTTTGTTAATTCATATCGTTTCATGCTCATAGTTTCGCATAACTTGGTTTCTTGTGCAACTTTTATTTTTCAAACAAGGCCTAGACAAAATAAAAGGTGAAAATTTGTGCGCAATAAATGCTTGACTTTTTCCAGAGAGTATAAATTTTACAAAAGGCTTGTCAAAAACGGCGGTTGACTGTATAATATATAAAGCTGTCCAAGCATAGCCTGAAACGAAGCAGGAATCAATCATTTGGAGGTAATGTCTTTTGGAATGGATGTCTACGATCGGTATGCTGGTGGTCATGCTGGCCATCTTCTATTTCTTGCTGATCCGGCCTGAGAACAAGAAGAAAAAAGAGCTGGCAAAGATGCGCAGTGAACTGACCATCGGAGATGAGGTCACCACCATCGGCGGCATCATCGGCACCGTCTGCGCGGTCAAGGAAGAGAGCATCGTTATTGAGACCAGCGCCGACCGGGTCCGGGTGGAGTTCGCCAAGTGGGCCATCTCCACCAAGGGCGCGCAGACCACTGAGACCACCAAGTGAGTTAACTCTATAGCATGACAAGCACCCTCCACGCATAGGCTTCATCAGAAGCGATGCGAGGAGGGTGTTTTTATGCGCAAAGCAGGGGAGGAGCAGGGTGTCAGATGGCTCCAGGTCATGACCGCCATACTGCTTGGTGGTCTATTGTCCCTGGCGGTGTGTTTAGCGGTTCTTCTGCTCTGTTCGATTGGTATTTCCAAAGGCTGGCTGGGCGAGACCTCCATGGATAAGCTGGCTATCGTCGCCTGCGTGCTGGGCGGCTTCTCCGGCGGTGTCCTGACGGTAAAACGCTGCGGCAGTCGAGCGCTTCTGTCTGGACTGGCGGCGGGAGGTGCTTTCTTTCTTCTGCTCCTCACAGGCGGTTTGCTGTTCTTTGCCGATACGGTATCTATGGATCAAGGGGGCCTAGGACTTCTGTCCGGCTGTCTGTGTGGCGGAGCCGTTGCTGGTCTCCTGTGCGCCGGCCCGAAAAAGAAGCGGCGCAGAAGGTGACTCAGAGAGGAGTAGAGGATGACATAATTGGCCGGAGCCTAGGCCCATGCGCAGGGTTTGTCAGTTGCCTATTGTTTGGGCTGGAATAGGGGATTACATTCTGTATAGCGCCTGGTCCATTCAAAAGATATACCAAATGTAAACACTATATGCAGTATGTATTATAATTTGCATTCTATATACAGTATATAATGCAAACGGACGAGGGCGTTTTCAGTTCCTCCCATTCATTAATTTACATAATCTATTTTACATAATATGTTGTCATAATTGCCAAAAATGAAAAAATATCCTGTCAAGTCATTGCAATATGATGCGATGGAGTTTATAGTAATGTCTGTCGAAGGGACCGGTGACGGTCCATTTGTCAGACATTTTTTAGAATCAATAGGGAGGCCGACAGCATGGCCGGATTTGAAAATACGGTATTGGGCTTCATTGGAGCCGGGAATATGAACGGCGCTATTCTGCGCGGCGTTTTGGGACAGGGGCTTGTGGTGCCGGACCAGATATGGCTCTCCAACCGTCACGCGGAAAAGCTGGAGCCCTTCGCTGCTGAGGGGATCCACACTGCCACGGACAACACTCAAGTGGCGACGCAGGCAGATCTGATTGTTCTGGGTGTGAAGCCTCAGATGTTCTCAGTCGTATTGCCTCAGCTGGCTGGCCTCACAGAGGGAAAGTGTGTGGTCTCCATCGCTGCCGGTATCTCCTCTGATGCGTTGCGCAGTGCTCTGCCTGGTACCCTGGTGGTTCGAGCTATGCCTAATACCCCTCTGATGGTGGGCGTGGGTGCAACAGCGGTAGCTCAGGCGGAAAATGTGCCTGCTGATCTGTTCCAGACCGTCCTGAACCTCTTTTCCGCCGCCGGCGCTGTGGCGGTCATCAAAGAGGAGCAGATGGACGATATCATCAACGTCAACGGCTCTTCCCCGGCGTGGTTCTTCCGCATGGCCGACATAATGGTCCGCCGGGCGGTTTCCGTGGGCATTGATGCCCAGACGGCTCTGACATTGACGGCTAAAACCATGGAAGGCTCCGCCCGACTGCTCCTGGAGTCTGAAAAGACCCCGGAGGAGCTGTGCCGCCAGGTGTGCTCTCCGGGCGGCACTACGCTGGCCTCGCTCTCCGCCTTTGAGGAGAGGGATTTTGACGGCCTGATGTTGGATGCCATGGAGCGCTGTACCCGGCGCTCAAAAGAGCTCGGAAAATAATCCTCCTATTTGATACGCTTGTCTCATATGTTCTCTCGTAAGGGGTGAGGGCATTGAGAAAGCAGATCGCAGGGTTTTGGGATATGCCGCCTGGTGGGATAACTCCGGCTCTGGCAGTATTGTCCGTGGCATTTGCCGTCGGGGCACTGGTAGGGCTCTTTTTGGCGGCTCAGGTAGGTGGAGAAGGACAGGAGAGTCTGAGTACTTATCTCCAGGCTTATCTGGCGGCAGCTAAGACCGGAAATGCCACTCCGCCGGAACCGGTGGCTGCCATTTGGGAGGCAGTCCGCTGGCCGCTACTCACCCTGCTGCTCAGCTTTACTGCGCTGGGGGTGATCGGAATTCCGGCCATTTTTGCGGTACGCGGATTTCTTCTCTCCTTTGCGGTTTCTTCTTTTGTGCGGATCTTCGGCGGGGCGGGTGCTATTTTGGCCTTTTTCGCCTTCGGGTTTACAGGACTCATTTCCATACCAGCCCTGTTTCTTTTGGGGGTTCAGGGACTGCTCTCCGCCATGGAATTGACCGGACGGATTCTGGTGGGGGGGAAGAGTTCGCCGTCCTTGCCGGGACGGATCTTTTGGGCGCGCAGCGGGCTGTGCGCAGCCGCTCTGGCGCTCTCCGCTGCTTTGGAATGTTGGGCGGTGCCGGCCCTATTGGCCTCTGTGGCAGAGCTCTTTTGATTTTACGATTTGAGAGAAGGCAGGAGATCGGATGGATGAGATCAATGGCTATGAAGCCTATCTCAGGACAGAAAAAAAGGCCTCCGAAAACACCCTGAGCTCCTATCTGCGAGATGTGCGGCAGTTTGCGGAGTACTGTGTCCGGGAGAGACTGACACTCACCAAAGTGAACCAATCGGATGTGGAAGGGTATGTTCGTTACCTCACCAGCCGAGGCAAGTCCGTGTCCACCGTAACCAGAGCGGCTGCATCGCTCAAATCATTCTATGGTTACCTCATCCGGACAGGGAAGGTGGTCTCCAATCCAGCCCGGGGAGTGGCACCGGCCAGGGTAGAGCGAAAGCTGCCTCAGATTCTGACCAGCAAAGAGGTGGAGCTTTTTCTGGAGCAGCCGGAGCGAACCGACCCCAAGGGCTGCCGGGACCACGCCATGTTGGAGCTTCTTTATGCCACCGGTATCCGGGTGAGCGAACTCATTGATCTCAATGTGGACGATCTGAACCTTCCCGGCGGATTTCTGCGCTGTGCCGGGAAGGGGAGAAGTAAGGAACGGATCATCCCTCTGTATGCCGCCGCCATCCGAGCGCTTTCTGAGTATCTGAAAAACGTGCGCCCGCAGCTGCTGGAGTCCCCTGATGAACCGGCCCTCTTTGTGAACATGACCGGAAAGCGCATGTCCCGGCAGGGCTTTTGGAAGATCATCAAGCATTACCAGGAGAAGGCCGGTATCCAGAAGGAGATCACACCCCACACACTGCGGCACTCTTTCGCTGCCCACCTGCTGGAGAATGGGGCGGATTTGCGTTCTATTCAAGAGATGCTGGGGCATGCCGACATCTCCTCAACACAGATTTACGCCCAACTGGTAAACCCCAAATTGAAGGATGTGTATATTAAGGCTCACCCCCGCGCATAATATGGAACATGAGGATGCTCAGGAATCCTTTCCTTCTAAAAGACAGAGCGCCTGGACGTTTGTCCAGGCGCTCTGTCTTGCTGGAGACATTTTTCCTGGTTGCGCCGGTCACTCCGCCGTGGTACAATAAAATATGTATAACCTTTGGAGGATACCATGATCATTTTAGGCATTGACCCCGGCTTCGCCATTGTTGGCTTTGGGATTCTAGAGTCAGAGCGCGGACACCAGCGGCTGATCCGCTGCGGCGCCATCACCACTCCGGCGGGGCAGCCCCTGCCGGCCCGGCTGCTCCAGATCGAGGATGACATGGCCCAGCTTCTGTCCGCCTTCCGGCCGCAGGCCATGGCGGTGGAGGAGCTTTTTTTCAACAACAACGTCACCACCGGCATCGGCGTGGCCCAGGCCCGGGGCGTGATCCTGACGGCGGCGGAGCGGGCGGGCGTCCCCATCTTCGAGTACTCGCCCTCCCAGGTCAAACAGGCTGTGGCCGGCTATGGCAAGGCGGAGAAGCGGCAGGTCATGGAGATGACCAAGCGGCTGCTGGGGCTCCAGACCGTCCCAAAGCCGGATGACGCCGCCGACGCGGTGGCCATCGCCCTCTGCCACGCCCGGTCGGCCACCTCCCGGCTGGCCGTCCTGGACCCGGCCACCCCTGGCAGCGGGCGGTACGCTGTGCGCAGCAGAGATTAGTACATATAAGGCGGTAACACCATGTTTTACTATGTTAACGGAACTGTGGCCCATCTGGCGCCCTATCTGGCGGTCATCGATTGCGGGGGAGTGGGCTACGCCTGCCGTACTACCAACAACACCCTGGCCCGTCTGAAAAAAGGGGAGACGGCCAGGCTCTACACCTACCTGAACGTCCGTGAGGACGCCATGGAGCTCTACGGCTTCTTTACGGAGGATGAGCGCAACTGCTTCCAACTCCTCATCGGCGTGTCCGGAGTGGGGCCCAAGGCGGCACTCTCCATCCTCTCCTCCAGCACCCCTGAGACCCTGGCCATGAGCATCATAACCGGGGACGAGAAGGCCCTCACCGTGGCGCCCGGTATTGGCAAGAAGATTGCCCAGCGAGTCATCCTGGAGCTGAAGGATAAGCTGGCCAAGGGACAGATCGCCCCCGGCGGGGAGAGCTATGGCGGTACCGGTGTCACCGTCATTCCGGAGAACAAGTCCTCCGAGGCTGCCGCCGCTCTGGCGGTGCTGGGGTACTCCACGGCAGAGATCGGCGTGGCCCTCAAGGGCATCGATTTGGACGCCCTAAGTCTGGAGGAGATCATTAAGCAGGCCCTCAAGAAAATGGTAAAGGGATAGAGAAGGGGGAGCCCTCATGGCCAAACTGGAACGGCATCTTACTGGCGATCTCGACGACCTTCTGGACTACCTACACCGGTATCCTTAACGGCAGTGCCTCAGCAAGCTATGAGGACGGCAGCGATTATTACGGCACCGATGGCCTGCACTGTGCTGTACGGGTCTATGAGCGCTATAGCATGATGGGCGGCAACCGGGTGAGTCTGAATCTCACTCTGGTGGAGGACAGCGGCAGAATTTTCGTGTCCGGCATCACCTCCGGTGGCAGCCAGACGGTGCTCTTCAAGATCAACACTCTGGGAGAGGGTGCTTTCCTGGACTGCGTGGCAGAGCTGCTGGACGGCTGGCAGCCTTAATGGTCATCTTCTAGAGAGAGGTGAGACAGCATGGGGCTGTTGGGTACATTGTTTGGGAAGAAAAAAACGCCAACTCTTTTGGATGATCTGACCACGGCAAAAGATTGGATTGCCAATGCGCTGATCTCCTCCGGCTATCAGGCGGACCATACTTTGGAAAGTCTCAAGGAGGTCGACCGTTTTTTTGATGAACAGAGCGGTCCCGGAGGATTGCTGTCCGAGCAGCGCGGACAGCGGATCTTTGGGTTGGGGGCGTACATCGGCGATGTGTTGATCCGGACCTATGGTGGTCATTGGATCACAGACGATCAGGACCCTCAGGGAGAGCTCAATGTAGCGGTACGTCTGGATGGTGGCAGTATGGTGTGGCCAGTCCAGAGGGCCATAAAACGCTATCAAAATGGGCCAGAGGATGGGGTCTATATTTATGGAGTGGCTATCGGCTCCCATTGAGTGTGCAGCTGGAATCAGGGCAAGCAAGTGAGGAAGTGAAACTTTGAGCATTGATTTTTCTGACAGCGGTGGGTTCGAGACGGAGGCCCCGCTGGTGACCACGTCCCTCACCCGGGACGACGAAAACGAGGGGTCTCTGCGCCCCAAGACTTTGCGGGAGTATATCGGCCAGGAGAAGGCCAAGGGCAACCTGGAGGTCTTCATCCAGGCGGCCAAGATGCGCAATGAGCCATTGGACCATGTTCTGCTCCACGGCCCGCCCGGTCTGGGCAAAACCACCCTCAGCGGCATCATTGCCAACGAAATGGGGGTCAACATCCGCATTACCTCCGGCCCTGCCATCGAAAAACCAGGCGACCTGGCGGCCCTCCTCACCAACCTGGCGGAGAACGACATCCTTTTCGTGGATGAGATCCACCGGCTCAACCGCTCCGTAGAGGAGATTTTATATCCTGCCATGGAGGACTTCGCCATCGACATTATTATTGGCAAGGGTCCTTCCGCCAACTCCATCCGGCTGGACCTGCACAAGTTCACCCTCATCGGCGCCACCACCCGGGCAGGACAGCTCTCCGCCCCTCTGCGTGACCGATTCGGCGTTACCCTGCGGCTGGAGCTCTATACCCCGGAGGAGCTCTCCCGCATCGTCACCCGGTCGGCGGACATCCTGGAGGTGCCCATCGAGGCCGACGGCGCCATGGAGATCGCCAAACGCAGCCGTGGCACCCCCCGTATCGCCAATCGGATGCTACGACGGGTCCGGGATTTTGCCCAAGTGAAGGCGGGCGGCGTCATCACCCGCAAGGTGGCCGACGAGGCCCTCACCGCCCTGGAGGTGGACCACCTGGGCCTGGACGCCATCGACCGGCGGATGCTCCGCAGCATCATTGAGCACTACGGCGGCGGGCCGGTGGGCCTGGAAACCCTGGCCGCCACCATCAACGAGGAGGCCGTCACCCTGGAGGACGTGTATGAACCCTATCTCATGCAGATGGGCTTCCTCACCCGCACCCCCCGTGGGCGCTGCGTCACCCGGCGGGCCTATGAGCATTTGGGCCTGTCCATCCCCGGCGGGATGGGTATGGAACAGCTGAGCTTTTGAGGCTAAGCGGTGAAATGGTACTGAAAAAAGTTTGACCAATTCGAAAAGAAAAGTCTGCAAATAAAAAGTCAACAGGGAATTGAGGAAAATTTGCAGATGCCAGAGGAGGCGAAAAAAGGGCAAGACAAAAAGACCGCCGCGCAAGCGCCGGTCAAATTGAAGATGTATGGAAGTGGTCAATCAGCGTTTTCCAGTGCCGCCAGATATTCCTTTACCCGCCCGTAGTAGATGCGCAGGAACTTGTTGGCGCCGGCTGTCATGTAAACCAGATAAGGTTTGCCCTCGGCCCGCTTCTTGTCCATAAAACGGTACACCGGGTCATCTGCGGGCATCGTTTTCAGCAGGGCATCCATGACCAGGAAAAGAGCCTTTCGCAGTTCTGGCGGCCCGCTTTTGGAAGTATGGACACTCTTGGCTTCATGAGTTCCGGATTGGTCAGAGCCAGGGTCAACTCCCGCAAAGGCAGTAATAGAGCCTCTGCGTGTAAAACGGGTCACATCCCCAATCTCCGCCATAAGCTGCGGACCGAGGGAGTCTCCCACACCGCGCATAGCCATGACGACTGGATATTCGGGAAGCTGTGCGGCCAGGGTGCGCATTTCGGACTTGAGATGTTCCAGGGACTTGGAAACGGCGTTTAGAGCGTCAATGGCCTGCCGTACCATCATCTCTTGGTCAAGGCGTCCTTGGGGAGCATCGCAATCAAGTCCTGCGCCTCTGTGTGGATCTCAGCGGCCCGGCCGATGCTGAAGTTGTAACCCTGCCGCTTGCACCACTTGCGGTAACGCTCGGTGAACGCGGGCAGACTCATACCCCGCACACAGTCCAGATGCCAGAAGGACGCAGCAAAATCCACCCACTTCTGTGTGCCATCCTCCCGGACGGGGCTGTCGAACAGGGCGTTCACACCGGGATAGGTCTGGTCCAGGAGAGCGATGAGATTGTTCTTCATCATCGTCTTGGTCTTGGTATACAGATTGCACTGCCGGTTCAGGGTTTTCAGTTGGTAACGAATGTTATCCATAGGTGTATGTTGCCGCAGTTCCACCCAGTTGTCAAGACCGTACTTCGCAATTTTCCGGGAATCGGCCTTTTCCGTCTTGACCTTGCGCAGCGTGTTGTTCCCATAGTCCTTGATGAGCTTCGGGTTTACCGCGCTGACATACAGCCCCGCGTCATGGAGAAATTGGGCCACAGGCTCGTAGTACCGCCCAGTGTGCTCCATGATCACCCGCGTCTCACCGTCCAGGCTTTTCAAGTAGTCTGCCAGCTCCTTGAGTTCACTGCCGGTGTGACGCACAGTAAAAGGTTTTGCCACCACCTCTCTCAAGGGACGCATGACAGATACCATGCTCTTTCCTTTGGAAACATCGATCCCCGCTGCGTTCATTGCCCAACACTCCTATCGTAGATTGTAATTTGGCGACCAGCCCTTTCATCATTGCCGATTCAATCTATTTGCTGACACGGACGCACCGGAATGGCGGCTCTACCTGCATCAATCGAACGCTGCGAATGAGAGGCTGGCTGACAGACTTTTCTGCGGACGTGTCAGTCCCTGGAGAACAACGTCAGGCCAATACCTTCCCATTCTAACAGCTTTGGCAACGATGCGGAAAAAGACACGGCTGGCTGCCGTGCCTTGAACCGTAAATATATTGTAATAGGTGATCATATATGAGTAAATTGTTTGGGACCGACGGCATCCGCGGCGTGGTTAACGCCGGACTGGACGCCATGCTGGCATACAAGGTGGGCCTGGCCACGGCCCAGGTCCTCCGCGGGGAGGAGGGGCGCAAGCCCCTGGTGGCCATTGGTAAGGATACCCGCATCTCCTCCGACCTGCTGGAGGGTGCTCTCACTGCCGGCCTGTGCTCCGCCGGCGCCGACGTCCTCCACCTGGGCGTCATCCCCACCCCAGCCGTGGCCTGGGTGACAGTGGACCGAAAGGCTGACGCCGGCGTAGTCATCTCGGCCTCCCACAACCCCTTTGAACACAATGGTATTAAGATCTTCAACGGCCAGGGCTTCAAGCTCTCCGATGAGTTGGAGGGCCAGATTGAGGATCTGATCCTCTCCGGCGCGGTGGAGCAGATCCCACTCAAAACCCATGATGGCATCGGCAAGGTCATTTATGCCGATGAGAGTGCCCGAAATGATTATATCGACCATCTGGTGTCTACCGTCCCGGCTGGCTTTTCCGGTCTGCGCATTCTGGTGGATTGTGCCAACGGCGCCTCCTCCGCCACCGCGCCCGATCTTTTTGATCGCTTTGATGGTCTCCGCTGCGACATCATCAATGCTGACCCTGACGGGGTGAACATCAACACCAACTGCGGCTCCACTCACATCGAGGGACTGGCCGCTATGGTGAAGGCGGGCAATTATGACCTGGGCCTGGCTTTCGACGGTGACGCCGACCGTTTCCTCGCCGTCAGTGAAGAGGGAACACCCATCGACGGCGACCAGATCATGGCCGCCTGTGGCCGTTACCTCAAGGAGCAGGGAGCGCTGCCTGGCAACACCATCGTAGCCACCGTTATGTCTAACATTGGGCTCCACCGTTTTCTGGCCGAGAATGGTATGCAGGCTGTATGTACTGACGTTGGTGACCGAAATGTGCTGGAGCGGATGCTCAAGGATGGCTATGTCCTGGGCGGAGAGCAGTCTGGCCACACCATCTTCCTCAAGCATGCCACAACCGGCGATGGGCAGCTCACCGCCCTTCAGTTCCTGAGCATCCTCAAGGCTTCCGGGCACAAGGCATCCCAGCTGGTGGCCGACTGTCGGCAGTACCCCCAGGTGTTGGTCAACGTGGCTGTGGCCGACAACGCCCAGAAGCAGGCCATTATGGCCTCGCCTGCGCTGAAGTCCTCCATTGCGGAGGAGGAGAAGGGGCTGGCTGGCAATGGCCGCATCCTGGTGCGCCCCTCCGGTACCGAGGCGCTGGTACGGGTTATGGTAGAGGCCGAGACCGAGGCAACTGCCCAAGCCTGTGCCGACAGACTGGCAAATCTCATAAAAACCCTCTGATTTTATGGAAACCGCTAAAATAATCTGCATAAATGCTTGACATTTGGGGTGCTTCCGACCTATAATAGACAAGGAGTCTTGGAATGAAATCAGCAGATACCGATCAAAATGCACTCCCGGATGAGGCCTTATGTCTGCAAGCCGCCTCGGGTGACCGTGTCGCAGAGGAGATCCTCGTGATGCGCTATAACCGTTTGGTGCGCATATGCGCCAGACCCTATTTTCTGGCGGGTGGAGACAGCGAGGATTTGATTCAGGAGGGAATGCTGGGGCTGTTGAGTGCCATTCGAGAATTTCTCCTAGGAAAGGGAAGCACCTTTCGGACCTATGCTGAGACCTGTATCCGAAATCGGATTCTCTCCGCCATCCGGGCGGCAGCCAGAGATAAGCACGATCCACTTAACCACTATGTCTCTTACGAAACCCCTCTTTTTGATGGGAACACCGACCGTTATCCATTCACCGCATCCCGGCCACCCCTGCAAAACCCTGAGGATATGTATATCAGCAGGGAGGAACGCCGGGAGCGTCTTGGGACGCTCAAGGGACAGCTATCCGGTTTGGAGGCAAAGATCCTGACGCTCTTTCTCCGTGGTTATTCCTATGCGGAGATTGCCGTTCAGGTGGAACGGTCCCCGAAAGCGGTGGACAACGCTGTGCAGCGCATCCGGCGCAAGGTAGCACGGCACATTTCTTCCGGCGATTTCAGCGAAGGCTGAACGCAATATATCAGTCCCAGCACGATCGGTTTATTCCGGACCTGGGCAAACAGTCAAAGAGAGGGAAAAGATCATGTACGAAGACAAGACACTTGTATGCAAGGAATGCGGCCAGGAGTTCGTGTTCACCGCTGGTGAGCAGGAGTTCTACGCTGAGCGCGGCTTCCAGAACGAGCCCCAGCGCTGCAAGGCCTGCCGTGATGCCCGCAAGGCCGTTGCCCGTGGCCCCCGCGAGTACTTCACCGCTACCTGCGCTGCCTGCGGCGGCGAGGCGAAGGTTCCCTTCGAGCCCAAGTCTGATCGTCCTGTTTACTGCAGCGAGTGCTTCGCCCGTATGCGGGAGGAGCAGGGCCGCTAAATTTCATACGGCTTGAAAAAGAGACGCCCTCGTGGCGTCTCTTTTTTCTTTTGCAGGAAATCGTACATTTCCTATTGAAAAATGCGGAATAATGGGGTATACTAAAGCATACCCAAATCCTAGCTTTTTGGAGGTTTATTTTTATGGCTACCATCACCAAGGATACCATCATCGGCGACATCCTGGACATCGCCCCCGAGACCGCTCCTGTGTTCCTTTCTATCGGAATGCACTGCCTGGGCTGCCCCTCTTCCCGCGGCGAGACCGTGGAGCAGGCCTGCATGGTCCACGGCGTGGATGTTGACGCTCTGCTGGAGAAGATCAACTCCATCGTCCCCGCCGCCAACTAATGCAGCACAAGACGGAGCGGCAGCCGCCGCTCCGTTTTTCTATGCGTAAAATAGATTCAGAAAGGGGAGAAGAGGGTGCGTCCCATTGAACTGACACCCAGACTGCTGGCTCTGGCGCAACAAGTACCGGAAGGGGCCCGCTTTGCCGATGTGGGCACCGATCACGCCCGGCTGCCGGTATGGCTTTTGGAGCGGGGGATCGTCCAGCACGCAATCGCCAGCGATCTGCGGGAGGGTCCGCTGGAACAGGCCAGAGAGACCGCTCGCCGCCACGCACTGACGGAGCGGCTGTCCTTCCGCCTGGGGGATGGGCTTGCTCCCATCCGGGGTGAGGAGGTGGATGTGTGCGCCATCGCCGGTATGGGCGGTGAGACGATCGCCGCCATTCTGGCCGCCTGTCCCTGGGCGACATCGGCAAACCACACCTTTCTTCTCCAGCCCATGACTTCGGTGGAGGAGCTGCGGAGCTGGCTGTGGCGCAGCGGCTTCCGCATCACGCAAGAGATATTGGTAGGGGAGGGGAGAACCATCTATGTGGTCATCACTGCCATCCCCGGCTCCATGGTCCCACTGACACCTGCCGAAGAGTGGGCGGGGCGCCAGTACCGCGGTATGGAGTCGCCTCTGCGGGCAACCTACTTAGACCGTCTTGCCGGGCGGGTGGCGCATATGTTGGAGGGACTGCGGCATTCCACGCGGCCGGAGGACCTCGAAAAGCTGCCTCAGCTGGACGAGGTGCTGACGGGGCTAAATCAGATGAAGGAGGAGTGGGACAGATGGCAGCGGTAAAGGATGTATTCGAGTTTCTGGACAGCATTGCGGCTTTTGACACCCAGATGGATTTTGACAACGCCGGTTTTTTGGTAGGCCGGAGTGACCGCCAGGTCAAGCGCCTGCTGGTCTCCCTGGACATCACCGAGGAGGTCGCGGAGGAGGCTGGTGCTCTGGGAGCCGAACTCATTGTCTCCCACCACCCGGTGATCTTCCATCCCGCCAAATCCATTACCGATCGGGACCCGGTGGGTCGGACCCTGCTGGCCCTGATGGAGAAGGGGATTGCGGCCATTTGCGCTCACACCAATCTGGACGCTGCCGTAGGTGGTGTCAACGATGCCCTGGCCGACCGTCTGGGCCTTACCGACACTGTGGTGCTGGAGCCCTCCGGCACCGACCGTCTGGGTCGTCCCATCGGCATCGGCCGGGCTGGCAGCGCAGCCGCTGATGCACCAACCTCCACGGCAGAGTACGCCGCTTTCGTGAAGCGGGCACTGGGGGCCAACGGTGTCCGATATGTGGACGCTGGTCGGCCGGTGCGTCGGGTAGCGGTGGGTGGCGGCGCCTGCGGCGATATGGGCCACCTGGCGCTGGCTCTTGGATGTGATACTTTTGTCACCTCCGATGTGAAGTACAACCAGTTCCTGGACGCCAGGGACATGGGCCTCAACCTCATCGATGCCGGACACTATCCCACTGAGAATGTAATCTGTCCCATCCTGGCTGATGCGCTCCGCGAGGCTTTCCCCGAGGTGGAAATTACCCTTACCAAACGGCACAGAGAGGTATTTTCTTACTGCTAGGGCTTGCACTATAATCGCCTTTGTGGTACAATATTTTAGCATTTTTGAGAATTTAGAAGGGGACGAATCCAATGTCAGGACATTCCAAGTGGCATAATATTCAGAAGACCAAGGGCGCTGCCGATGCAAAGCGTTCTCAGATCTTTACCAAGATCGCCCGCGAGATGATCGTGGCGGTGAAGCAGGGCGGTAGTGGCGACCCCAATAACAACTCCCGCCTGGCTACCGTCATCGCCAAGGCTAAAGCGGCCAATATGCCCAACGACAACATCAAGCGCACCATCGACAAGGCTCTGGGCTCCGGCAATACCGACAGCTACGAGAACGTGGTGTACGAGGGCTACGGTCCCTCCGGCGTGGCTGTTATCGTGGATGCCCTCACCGACAACCGCAATCGTACCGCTCCCGAAGTCCGTCACCTGCTGGACAAGTATGGCAAGGGCCTGGGTGCCACCGGCTGTGTGTCCTGGTCCTTTGACCGCAAGGGCGTCATTGTCATCGAGAAGGAAGATCTGGACGAGGATACCGTCATGATGGATGCCCTGGATGCCGGCGCCGACGACATGCAGGCGGAAGAGGAGACCTTTGAGATCTACACTGATCCCGATGCCTTCGGCACTGTTCTGGCCGCCCTGGAGGAGAAGGGCTACGCCTTCCTGCAGGCCGCTGTGGAGATGGTCCCTCAGAACTATGTCAAGCTAGAAAATGAGGAAGACATCAAGAACATGGAGAAGCTCATTGACCTCCTGGAGGAGAACGATGACGTTCAGAACGTCTGGCACAACTGGGACCAGGGCTGATTTGGCTGGAAACCAGCGAAAAACGTCTGGATATTCGGCTTTTTGCAACTTTCTAAACGAGCGGCTTTACTTGAGTAAATCGAAAATCCGGCGAGCGATGCTATACATTAGACCTGTTATTGTGCTATACAGTGGAGGCTAATGCTATGCGTCTTTCGGCAGCTATACAGGACTATCTAATAGAGATCGAGGTTAGGAAATACACCCCTAAGACTATCAAGGGGTATCGTACTAACCTTGGTCTCTTTTTGCGTTATTGTGAGGAAAATGCGAGGGTAAACAAGCTGGAGGATTTAACCCCGGCTATCGTGCGGCAATTCGCAAAATACATGGTAGATAGGGGACGCAAGGGTACATATGTCAATGGGTTGCTGAAATCAATCAAGTCTTTCATTCAGTATTGCTATGATGAGGATATGGGCGGATTCAACACAAAGCATAATTTTAAGTGGTGCAAGGAGGAGAGGCCGGTTATTATTGCCTTTAAGCCAGACCATGTGCGGGCTATGTTGAACGATTGTAGCGGTGGCGACTATATGGCGGTGAGGGACAGAGCAGTATTAACAATGCTATTTGAGACTGGTATCAGGTGCTGGGAGCTATGCTGTATGAGGCCAGAGGATATACATGAGGACTTTATTGTTATTGCAAATGGGAAGGGACATAAGCAGAGAGTAGTACCTATTACGGCGATACTTTATAAAGCATAAAGTGTACCCAAAGTCAAGGACACAATGAAATACCAAAAACATGAGAGTTGTTATGTGACCATAGATCTGGTCAGAAGCTATTTTTCATGCACAGGCGGTTTGCCTTGCAGCGGATAAACGCCTGAAGTGATGTACGTGTAAAATTCATTTGGAGATAATTTTGCAAGCTGCCACTGGTAACGGTCATTGTTGTAATAGTCGATCCAATCGTCAAGAATCGCTCTGACCTGCTCAAATGTGATACAGCCAGATAAATCAATCTCATCTTTCATGTGCCCGAAAAAGCTTTCCTGCGGAGCGTTGTCCCAGCAATTTCCCCGGCGAGACATGGATTGGCGCAGAGCATGATCCTTCAGAAGTTGGATGAACCGATAGCTGGTGTAATGAAAGCCCTGATCGCTGTGAATCAGCGTTTTTGCGTTGAGCGAAACGCCATGCTTTTCAACCAGCAGGTTTATGCATTCCAGCACGAAATCCAATTCAAGGGAAGCGCTGACCGCATAGGATAAAACCTGTTTCGTGTATGCATCCAAAATCGTCGAAAGGTAGCAAAACGTTCTGTTATAAGGAATATATGTAATATCTGTGAGAAGCACGCTTCTGGCCCCATGCGCCGTAAACTCCCGATTCAGGAGATTCCCAGCCACATTGTTGGTTTTCAGTGCCTTTGCCATCCGGCGGTAAGGATTGGCTTTGCGGATTGGACAGGACAGGCCATATTTCCGCATGAGACGCTGGATTTTCTTGACGTTCATTTGTACAGGCTGCGGCAAATGGAGCAGGCGCATATGGATTCCACGGATGCCCTTATCATAGCCACGAAACCGATATGCCTGCAAAATCAGCTCAAAATCCGCGCGATCCTGTGATTCCCGCTTTATCCGCACCGGCTCGGCATTCAGCCAGCGATAGTATCCGGAACGGGAAACCCCGGCAAGCTCACATAGTTCGGATATATTCAAAACATTATCACCGGCAAGCAGCGTTTCGTGAATCAGCTCAAATTTCCGGCTTGGCGTCATGGTCATTGCCGGCTCCGCTTTCCCACATTGCCCGCATCTGTAATTTTTTTAGAAACTCCACATGCTGGCGAAGGTGTGTGATCTCATGCTGCATTTCCTCTGCTTGTTGTTCCGAACGGCTCTTATGCCAACCGCTTTCCGAAGATTTCTTACCACGCCCCGAATACCCATCCGTAAATGGGCGGCCTGCCTCAACCACTTTTCTCAGGTTCTGCGGAACGCTGTGCATACGGGTGTACCCGACAACCAGCGGATCGTATCCCATGTTTTCAAAAATTTGCTGCACTTCTCCGCCGCGCTCGTACTGCTCCCAAAAACGGCGCTTAAACTCCGCAGTAAACAGAAGCTGCCTTGCACGAACCCTGTAGGTATATGGATTTCGTGCCAGCAATTCCATTTCGTATGCGCTGAACAGCCTTCGATTCCGTTTCATGTTTTGATTCCTCCCAGTCCTTGCTTTTTTATCTTACCACAACTCTCGGGGGAAATGAAACGCATGTCCATTTCACTGGTTTGATTGGAAGTTCACCCTGTCTACTTTCATGGGACCGCAGTCGTTTCTGTGTGTCCACAACATGGGATCTCTGCTGCTCTGCGTGTCCACTTTATAGGGTACATTTTAATAAACGACTTTTTTCTGCATAAACTGCACAAACAAAATTTACCATGTTAGCAAAAGCGGTTTTCTTTCTTTAAATATAGTAGGCCGCTTTTCAAATAAGAATAAAGGAGCGTTCAAAATGAAACTTCAAAACACCATGCTTCAGACATACGGCGGTTTTTCCCTGGATATGGACAAAATCAACTGCCACCACAGCACCAGTAAAGATAGTATAGAGCTATCCTATCATGGCTCCATGCCGGAACAGTTTGACGGCACCAGTAACGCCCGTATTCGCTTAAATGTGCAGCCCACACAATGCAGCATCATTTTAAAGGCGGATAAGAGGAACGGAAAGCAGGCCAAAGCCATGGTAGAAGCTACTGACGCAGAGATCGACGCCATTTTGAACAAATTGTTTTTTGATAAGGGGCAGGCTACCCCCGGCTGTATTGGGCTTGATCCGTATTGGGAGGGGATTTGGACGGCGCACTATATTGATTGGAAGAAAGCTACAAGGCATAAGCGCCATACCAGCTCCAGAGTTGCCACAGCATGACCGGCTACAGCAACGCCCCCGGCACTATGTCCGGGGGTTTTGCTATAGCATTCTATTACCGGGGGGAGCATTTACATTGTAACCGTCAAATCTCCCTGCGCATAAAAAGGCCGCCATCTCAGTGCCTGTGCATTGAGATGGCGGCCTGCAGTTCTATTATGATTTAGGACTTCTGCATTCCTGGGGTGCGTTCACCGGGAGGAAAGATTCGGCCCAGGCTTCATCCGTCTGGCTCATGTCAGGCGCGTTGTGCAGGAGCCAAACCAGGTAGCGGTAGGGATTCAGGTCGTTCTCCTTTGCGGTCTCAATCAGGCTGTAGATCACAGCGCTGGACTGGGCGCCGGCCGGGGTGTTGGAAAAGAGCCAGTTCTTCCGGCCTATGACAAAGGGCTTAATGCTGCGCTCGGCACGGTTGTTGGAGAGTTCCAGCCTGCCGTCCTCCAGATAGCGTACCAGATAGGGCCACTGCTCCCGCAGATAGTGCAGTGCCTTGCCCAAGGCGGACTTGGGCGCCGTCTTGGCGCTGGTCTCATTTGCCCATGCCAACAGAGCGTCCAGAACCGGTTTCTCCAGTTCCAGCCGCTTGGTATAGCGCTCTTCCGGCGTCAGTTCCACGAGAGCCTGCTCCAACTGAAACAGCCTGGTGCAGTAACACTCGCCGGTGGCCGCCAGAGATTCCTGCCGTTTCTCTTTGGGCAGCGTTTGCAGCGCCTCGTCAAATTTTCGCCTGGCATGAGCCCAGCAGCCCACCACCCGGATNTCTCTGTAAACTTGCTGCCTTCTCCATGTCTGCACCTCACTATCTTGGAGTCTGGGACACTCTCTGGTACTACTTGGTACTACCATGCACTTCCTCAGACTCTTATAGTTTGGCAGAGGCATTTTACCCTGACAAGCCGCCGACTGTTTTTACGCTTACCTGAAAGGAGACAGCAAACCATGTCCGAGAAGATTGTACAGCTAAACGAAGAAGTAATCAAGGGGCAGCTCAAGGAACTTGTACGCGGAAGCGTAGAGGAAACCCTCAACGAGTTGCTGGAGGCCGAGGCGGAGAAGCTGACCCAGGCAGCCCGGTACGAGCGTAATGAGCAGCGCCAGGGCTACCGCAGCGGCCACTATAGCCGGAACCTCACTACCACTTCTGGGGACGTTACCCTGAAGGTGCCCAAGCTCAAGGGGATCTCCTTTGAGACCGCTATCATTGAGCGGTATCGCCGCCGGGAGAGCAGTGTAGAAGAAGCTCTCATTGAGATGTATCTGGCAGGCGTGTCCGTCCGGCGCGTAGAGGATATTACCGAGGCTCTGTGGGGGAGCAAGGTGTCTCCGGCCACCATCAGCGAGCTGAATAAGAAAGCGTATGTCCACATTGAGGACTGGCGGAACCGCCCTCTGCAAGGTGGGCGCTATCCGTATGTCTATGTGGATGGGATCTACCTGCGCCGCAACTGGGGCGGGGAGTTTGAAAATGTAGCTATTCTGGTGGCGATTGCAGTGAATGAGGATGGATACCGTGAGGTTCTTGGTGCCGCCGAGGGTATGAAAGAGGACAAGTCTAGCTGGGTCAGCTTCTTCCAGTGGCTGCGTGGCCGGGGTCTGGATGGGGTTAAACTGGTGGTTGGAGACAAATGCCTTGGTATGCTGGAGGCTGTGGGAGAAGTATTTCCCGAAACCAAGTACCAGCGGTGTACCGTACACTTTTATCGCAATGTGTTCTCGGTCACACCTCGTTCCAAGGTAAAGCTGGTGGCAAAGATGCTCAAGGCAATCCACGTCCAGGAAAGCAAAAGAGCGGCCCGTGAGAAGGCCAAAGCTGTGGCAGAAGAACTGCGCACTATGAAGCTGAAAGAGGCTGCCAAGAAGGTGGAGGACAGCATTGAGGAGACCCTTACCTACTGCGATTTTCCCAGTGAACACTGGACCCGCATCCGCACCAACAATGTGATTGAGAGGCTGAACCGGGAGATCCGTCGCCGCACCCGTGTGGTTGGCAGCTTCCCGGATGGCAACTCTGCCCTCATGCTGGTCTGTGCCCGGCTGCGCCATGTGGCCGGAACTCAGTGGGGAAATAAGAAGTATATGAATATGAAGCACCTGGAGGCTGCCGTTGAGGACGCCTCCATTGCTGGCTGACTTCATTCATGCCAGGAGCTGCAAACCATTTTGCGAAAAACTCTGGACCTGTTGACAAAGACGAAATATGGGCTGAGAAATTATATTCTCGGCCCATATTTTATCCATTAGCATTGCAGAAAAGATGGCTTTAACCATCCTTTTTAGGTTTAATGCCATGGCAGACAGGAGACATTCCTCAGTCGCTGCAAGAATGCCTCGTTTCCGAATTTTTAAAAGGTTATGCTCCCTTTTCATAGCAGCAAAGCTGCCTTCAGCCCATATTTTTCGTTTTCTCATCATGTACAGGTATTCCGGAGTATTGACCCTTAAATGCCCTCTGTAAAACGCAGGATAGCAGCTGCTGGCCAGAATTCTTCTACGCACACCGGCTGTATCAAAACAAGTCTTACGGGAAGTGCATTTCCGGCAGACATCTCCCTGTACCTGGTAACAACGAAGATATTTCCCTGTGGACTTATTGCAGTTCAGACGGTGATATACAAGAGGCTGTCCCATTGGGCAAATAAATGTATCCTGTTGCGGATCATATGAAAATCCATATTTACTTGGGTCATTGGGAAAACGGATGGCCGGAATATAACCGGTAATTCCCAGTAGTTCCAAGCCCCTGTGAACAGCACCAGTGTCATACCCTCTGTCCAAAGCAACTTTCTCCATAGACAGGCCCAACTGTTTTTGCTGCCGTTCCAAATGCCGCAAAACCAAGAGGCTTTCTTTTTCATTTGCCGGTAATACATCTACTCCTGTAATAATCCCATATTTACAATCTACGGTCGCTTCCATGAGGTATCCCACACCTCGTTTGCTCCCGTGGTGGATATAGCCACACTCAGGATCTGTTGTGCTTGTTGTAATCTTTTTGGTGACTGTATGGCTCGCTGGCTTCTTAAATCCCGGCTGTGATGCAAGCTCCTGGTCCAGATTATCAAGATAGCTCAACATGCTCTGCTCGACTTCAACTTCTATATCCATCCAGCTGTTCCTTGAAACTTCGGCTGGGATGTAGCTGCCATCGGAGGCCATCTCTTTGCCGTCTATCAATTTCTGTTCCATGCAGCATCGGACAATTTCCAGAAAGATCTGTTGGAACAAGCTGCTCTCATTCCACTTGCGGACTCTTGTTTTGCTGAAGGTAGAATGATCCGGTATCTTTTCTCCAAGCTCAAAGCCACAAAACCAACGATAAGCAATGTTTAGCTGAATTTCCTGGACAAGCCGGCGTTCTGACTTGATGCCATAAAGGTATCCCACCAGCAGCATTTTAAACATACTAACAGGGTCAACAGATGGGCGGCCATTTGCAGGGTAATATGGCGCTACAAGATCGTAGATAAAGTCAAATGAAACCATCTGATTGATTTTCCGAAGTAAGTGATCGCGTGGAATTAATTCTGCTATATCCAGAATCACCATACTCTTCTGACCGCTTTGCCGTCCCATCATGCTCCATCCCTCCCTTATTTTAATTATACCATGGGAATGGGGTGTTTGGGACTTTTGTCAACAGGTCCAGAGTTTTTCGCAAATTGGTTTGCAGGCTTCGGGAAAAATGAAGTCAGTCGGCAATGGAGGCATCCTCAACGGCAGCCTCCAGATGCTTCATATTCATGTACTTTTTGTCACCCCACTGGGTACCAGCCACATGGCGTAATCGGGCACAGACCAGCATAAGGGCAGAATTGCCGTCCGGGAAACTGCCCACTACACGAGTGCGGCGGCGGATCTCCCGGTTCAGCCTTTCAATGACATTATTGGTACGGATGCGAGTCCAGTGTTCGCTGGGAAAGTCGCAATAGGTAAGCGTCTCCTCAATGCCATCCTCTACTTTCTTAGCCGTCTCTTTCAGTTTCATAGCACGCAGTTCTTCTACCACGGCCTTGGCCTTCTCACGGGCGGCTTTCTTGCTCTCCTGGGCGTGGATTGCCTTGAGCATTTTGGCTACCAGCTTCACCTTGGAGCGAGGCGTGACTGAAAACACATTGCGGTAGAAGTGAACGGTACACCGTTGGTATTTGGCCTCAGGAAACACCTCTCCCACAGCTTCCAGCATACCAAGACACTTGTCTCCAACGATGAGTTTCACGCCGTCCAGACCACGGCCACGCAGCCACTGGAAAAAGCTGACCCAGCTGGCCTTGTCCTCTTTCATGCCCTCTGCGGCACCCAAAACCTCACGGTATCCGTCCTCATTGACCGCAATTGCTACCAGAATGGCTACGTTTTCAAACTCTCCGCCCCAGTTGCGGCGCAGATAGATCCCATCCACATAGACATACGGATAACGCCCACCTTGCAGATGACGATTTCGCCAATCTTCAATGTGAACATACGCTTTCTTGTTCAGCTCACTGATGGTGGAGGGAGAGACTTTGCTGCCCCATAGGGCCTCCGTGATGTCCTCCACGCGCCGGACGGACACACCTGCCAGGTACATCTCAATGAGAGCCTCTTCCACGCTGCTCTCCCGGCGGCGGTACCGCTCAATAATAGCGGTCTCAAAGGAAATCCCTTTGAGCTTAGGCACCTTCAGGGTGACATCTCCAGAAGTGGTGGTGAGATTTCGGCTATAGTGGCCGCTGCGATAGCCCTGGCGCTGCTCATTGCGTTCATACCGGGCAGCCTGGGTTAGCTTCTGAGCCTCGGCCTCCAGCAGCTCGTTGAGGGTTTCCTCTACACTGCCTCGTACCAACTCCTTGAGCTGCCCCTTGATTACTTCTTCATTTAGCTGTACTATCTTTTCAGACATGGTTTGCTGTCTCCTTTCAGGATGGTGTGTCGCGACTTCATTCTACCAGAGATCTGCAAACCATGTCTCTTTTTGTTTTTGCGAAACTTATTNCAGGATACATTTATTTGCCCAATGGGACAGCCTCTTGTATATCACCGTCTGAACTGCAATAAGTCCACAGGGAAATATCTTCGTTGTTACCAGGTACAGGGAGATGTCTGCCGGAAATGCACTTCCCGTAAGACTTGTTTTGATACAGCCGGTGTGCGTAGAAGAATTCTGGCCAGCAGCTGCTATCCTGCGTTTTACAGAGGGCATTTAAGGGTCAATACTCCGGAATACCTGTACATGATGAGAAAACGAAAAATATGGGCTGAAGGCAGCTTTGCTGCTATGAAAAGGGAGCATAACCTTTTAAAAATTCGGAAACGAGGCATTCTTGCAGCGACTGAGGAATGTCTCCTGTCTGCCATGGCATTAAACCTAAAAAGGATGGTTAAAGCCATCTTTTCTGCAATGCTAATGGATAAAATATGGGCCGAGAATATAATTTCTCAGCCCATATTTCGTCTTTGTCAACAGGTCCCTTATTCTACCTTATCCTGCCAAATCGGCAGGCTCTTTTCTTCTCATGGCACATATTCAAAATGGCGGCACAGCCACTTTCCTGCCTTGCTGCCCAGGATCAATGCTACGGGCAGGGGAAGAATCACAAAGAGCAGGAAGTAAACCAACGGGTTCCAGAATGCGATGGACAGCAGCGCAAAACGGTCGGACAGTAAATCTACAATATTGTTGTAGAGGAGCCAGAAGAGAAAAACCGCTCCCAGCATGAGCAGCCATTCAATCCGGTCGTGCCAGGCGTCCAGATCCACATGGCGCACGCGTGGACGGTCGGAATCCGGGATCGGCCGATCGTTCACCTCACATTCTAGAAGAGCGGCATAGCCCTCTAGGTCGTCCGCCTGGGCAACGTCGATATGTCTCAGTCTTTCATAGGCATCGATCGCCTCTTGAAGTCGGCGCCGCAGATGGAAAGCGACATTGGGGGCATTATTGGGGAAGTCTCGCCCCATGGAGCGAATCTCATCGATGGTAAAGCCCGCCTTCCGCAGAGTCCCAATCGCCCAAAGCCGTTCCACATTTGCCTCGGAAAAATCCAGCCAAGTACGGCCGCCACGCTGCTGGGATTGCGGGGGCACCAGTTGTTCTTGAACATAGAACCGCACCGCCCGTTCCGTCAAGCCCGTGGCCGTACACACTTCTTTCATCTTCATGGACGATGCCTCCCTTTGAGAGAAGTGTACCATCTGACGTAAGGGAAGTGTCAAGCTCATTTCTGAAAAAAACAAAAAGAGAACCCGGAGCGCTGTGCTCCGGGCTCTCATATCGCAAGCAAGCCTGTAAGCCGGGTTCTGTCCTTTAAGACAGCCATCTATCTAGACGCGCCGTTGCCAACGCGTTCCAGCCACCTCCACGGGACGGCCGGGCCGGCCATATGTCCCTCCACGGTGTTGCTCCGGATAGAGTTTACAGCGATGGGCAGTCTCCAGCCATCGGGTGAGCTCTTACCTCGCCTTTCCACCCTTACCTCGTCGTCGGCGCAAGCTTCATATCCCTCGCTTCGTCCCAAGGGACAAAGCTCGCTCATTCCGCTGCGCCTCCTCTCCCCACAAAAGCAGATGCTTTTGTGGGGCCCCATTCGGGGACAAGGCGGTATCTCTCTGTTGCACTTTTCCTAGGGTCGCCCCCGGCGGATGTTATCCGTTATCCTTGCCCTACGGAGCCCGGACTTTCCTCATGGACGGCCTTTCGGCACTGCCCACGCGGCTGTCCAGCTTACTTGCGGATGATTATTATATCTCATCCGTCGTCAGATGTCAATTCGATTGAAATATTCACATTTATCGTCTATAATATATTCTGATTTAGCGTGCGGTGCCTGTGGCCCGTTTCGCATGCACGCAGCGGCTGTGCTCCGCATAGTTGCTGCTGCGCCTGACTGGAGAACCGAAAGGGGAAATGGCTATGCCGACCACCATTCAAGAATATTTGGCGGGACTCAAGGGAAAATCCGTCGCTGTCATTGGCATTGGCGTATCCAATACGCCGCTCATCAAGATGCTCCTGCGGGCGGGAATCAAAGTTACCGCCTGTGACCGGAATCGCCGCGAGGACTTCGGCGGGCTCACCGAGGAGCTGGAAAGCCTGGGCGCTGAGCTAAGACTGGGTCCTGACTATTTAAAGGGATTGGACCACGATGTGATCTTCCGCACCCCCGGTATGCGGCCCGATGTGCCGGAGCTGCTGCTGGCACAGGCCAAGGGCAGTGTCATTACCTCCGAGATGGAGGTGTTTTTCCAGGTCTGTCCCTGCCACACCATCGCTGTCACCGGCAGTGACGGTAAGACGACGACCACCACCATCATCGCCAGCCTGCTCCGTGAGGCGGGATACCACACCTTTGTGGGCGGCAACATTGGAAAACCCCTGCTGGCCGATGTGGACGGCATGGAACCCGATGACTACGCTGTGCTGGAACTCTCCTCCTTCCAGCTCATGACCATGGACCGGAGCCCCGACATCGCCGTAGTCACCAATCTGGCTCCCAACCACTTGGACGTCCACAAATCCATGGAGGAATATATCGCCGCAAAGGAAAATATCTTTACCCATCAGTCGCCCCAAGGGAAAGCCGTTTTTAACTTTGACAATGACATCACCCGGAACTTTGCGGAATCGGCGCCTGGACGGGCCGTGTTCTTCAGCCGCAGGCAGGCTCTCAGTGAGGGCGTCTGTCTGAGAGACACCGCGATCTGGGTGGTGTCTCCGGAGGGCTCCCGGCTGGTGCTCCCCCTGGAGGACATCCTGCTGCCCGGCGATCACAATGTAGAAAACTACATGGCTGCCATTGCCGCCGTGGATGGGCTGGTGCCTGACCAGGTGATTCGGAGCTTTGCCTCCAAATTCGCCGGAGTGGAGCACCGCATCGAGCTGGTGCGCACCCTCAACGGCGTGCGCTACTACAACGACTCCATCGCCTCCAGCCCCTCCCGTACCATTGCCGGCCTGCGCTCCTTCAAGGAGAAGGTGATTCTTATCGCCGGTGGCTACGATAAGCACATTCCCTTCGATGTGCTGGGTCCCGAGGTGGTGGAGCATGTAAAGTACCTCATTCTTACCGGTGATACGGCGGACCGGATCGCCGACGCCATCCGGAGCTGTCCGGCCTATCACGGTGAGCCGCCCATCTCCAAGTATGAGGACTTCAACGCCGCTGTTCTGGCTGCCCACAGCATGGCACAGCCCGGAGACGTGGTTATCCTCTCGCCGGCCTGCGCCTCCTTCGATCATTTCAAGAATTTTGCTCAGCGGGGCGAGGCCTTTAAAAAGATCATTTACGAGCTGTAAGCCCCTTTGGGCAAAATGCGGTTTTCCGCGGAAAGGAGTGGAATATTTGGACACAAGAGAAGTTTTGGGCCGTCTGAGCGCCATGGCTGGCCCCTCGGGCTTTGAACGTATGGTGGCTATGCAGGCTGCCGACCTGATGCGGCCGTTTTTGGATGAGGCCAACGTAGATCGCTTCGGCAATGCGGTGGGGGTACGGCTGTGCGGCCGCCCCGGTGCCCCACGGCTGCTGTTGGACGCTCATCTGGATGAGATCGGTCTCATCGTCACCGGTATTGAGGAGGGCTTCCTCCGTTTCCGTACCATCGGCGGGGTAGACCCCAGGATGCTGCCCGACCGTGAGTTGACCGTGCTGACCGGCACCCCCATTCTGGGCGTGGTGGCCTGTCTGCCTCCTCATGTACTCAAGGCAGAAGACAAGGAGAAGTCTATCCCCATTGACCAGCTTCGGGTAGACATCGGCATGAGTCAGGAGGAGGCCCAGCGACGGGTCCCCATCGGCACCCCAATGGTCTCCCGTGGGAGTTGCTTTGACCTTATGAATGGCAAGGTCTGCGGCAAATCCATGGACGATCGCTCTTGCTTCACCATTCTACTGCGGACGGCAGAACTCCTCCGGGACAAGACCCTAGATGTGGACCTCTATATCATGGGCAGCACCCGTGAGGAGGTGGGCGGCGCCGGCGCCAAGGTGGGGACCTACAGCCTTCACCCGGACTGCTGTGTGGCGGTGGATGTGACCCATGCTAAGACCCCTGATAATCCCAAAGGGCGGCGCAGTGGCACCGGCGGCGGGCCTCAGATCGGCGTCGGCCCCAATATGACCCGCTGGATGACCGAGCGTATGGTGTCCAAGGCCAAAGAACTTGGCATCCCTTACGACCTGGAGGTCATGGAGGGCCACACCGGTACCAACGGCTGGCACATGCAGATTGTCCGGGAAGGGATCGCCACCTCGGTGGTCTCCCTGCCTCTGAAGTATATGCACAGCCCCATCGAGGTGCTGGATCTGGCGGATATTGAATCCTCTGCAACCTTGCTGGCCGCATTTGCGGAAAATCTGGGGAAGGAGGCGAAGGAGCTGTGCTGAATCTGGTTAAGGAACTCTGCCTCCTCAACGGTGTTTCCAGCGGTGAGGACGATGTGCGTGACTACCTGATGGAGCGGTGCAGGCCTTACGCCGCCTCTATGCGGGTAGACGCCCTGGGCAACCTCATCGTCTTCAAGCGTGGGGAGAAAAGCACGGGAAACAAGCTCATGCTCACCGCCCACATGGATGAGGTGGGCTTCATCGTCAACGATATCACGGAGGACGGCTATCTGAAATTCGCTCCTGTGGGCGGAATCGACCCCCGGGTGGTCATCGGCAAGCGGGTGAGCGTGGGCCGTGGACGCATCCCAGGGGCCATTGGTCTCAAGGCCTATCACTTGGTCAGTGCCGAAGAGGAGAAAAAGGTCCCCGACTTTGAGGACCTGTATATTGACATTGGAGCCAAGGACCGGGCCGACGCCGAGCGTGTGACCGCTCTGGGAGACTTGGTGGCTTTTGAGAGCGATGCTGTGGAATTTGGCTCCGGCATGCTCAAGGCCAAGGCCCTGGATGACAGGGTGGGCTGTGCTGTCATGCTCAAGCTCATCGAGGAAGAACTGCCCATGGACTGTACCTTCGTCTTCTCTGTTCAGGAGGAGGTGGGCACCCGGGGCGCCTTCGGCGCCGCCTTTTCCGTTGTGCCGGAGATTGCTCTGGTACTGGAAGGAACTACGGCAGCCGATCTTCCTGGAACCGATGAGCATCGCCGGGTGGCCATCCTGGGAAAGGGCCCAGTGCTCTCCTTCATGGACAACGGCACCATCTACGACCGTGCTCTCTTTGAGCAGCTGCGGGAGCTGGCAGAAGAGCACGGCATTCCCTGGCAGACCAAGAACTACCTCTCTGGCGGCAATGACTCCTCGGCCATCCAGCGCACCAAGGAAGGTGTCCGGGTGGCGGCAGTGTCTACTCCGGTCCGGTATCTGCACGCCCCATCCAGTGTAGTCTGCTGTCAGGATTTTAACTACGTGCATACACTGGTCAAACACTTTATCGAAGCCCTGGCGGCCTCGTGATACAGGAGGATAGAACAGTATGGATCTTTTGAAGACGCTTCAGTCCCTCAACGCCTGCCATGGCCCTGCCGGTGACGAGTCCGAGGTGGCCGATGTGCTGGAGAAACTGGCCATGCCCTTTGTGGACGAGTGCCACCGTGATACCATGGGCAATCTTATCGCCCACAAGAAGGGGAGTGGGTCCCGGGTGATGTTCGCTGCCCATATGGACTCCATCGGCTGCATCGTCACCTATATCGAAAATGAGGGATATCTCCGCTTTGGCAAAGTGGGTGGGCTGCACGCCCCCGACCTCATTGCAACCCCCGTACGTTTTAAGAACGGTGTCCGCGGTGTCATCTGTCTCAGCGAGTCGGTAGACCCCAAGGATATGACGCTGGACGACCTCTATATCGACATCGGTGCTCATGACGCCGACGAAGCCGGCGCCATGGTCAAGATCGGCGATGCCGCTGTCTATGATACCCCTACCTATGCCGTCGGCGACCGGTTCGTTTCCCCCTATATGGACAACCGCATTTCCTGCCTGGTGCTGCTGATGGCTCTGGAGGAGCTCCAGAACAGCGACAATGACCTGTATTTTGTTTTTACCACCCAGGAGGAGGTCGGGCTTCGCGGCTCCAAGACCGCTGCCTATACAATCGACCCCGATTACGGCATCGCTGTGGATGTGACAGTCTCCGCAGATGAGCTGGGGAGCAAGCACACCGGCAGCAGCAAGCTGGGTGGAGGCGCTGCTATCAAGGTGATGGACACCTCTGTCATCTGCCACCCCCAGATGGTCTCCAAACTGGAGTCTCTGGCCAAAGAGCGGGGCATCCCCGCTCAGATTGATGTGATCAAGGCTGGTGGTACCGATGCTGGGAGCATCCACGTCAGCAAGATGGGTGTCCTCACCGGTGGCATCTCCATTCCGTGCCGCTATACCCACAGCCCCCAGGAGATGGTGGACCGTGGCGATGTAGAGGCCTGCGCCCGACTGGTGGCCGCCTTCGCCGAGGCCAGCCTGTAACTATGGATGTGGTGCTGGATTCCATTTCAGCGGAAGAACTGGTTTGGCTCCGCAGCCTAGAGGATAAAGATGGTTTTGACACCATGACCTGCCGTCCCATCCGCCTGCGGAGCAGGGAGGAGAAGCTAAAGCTGTATCAGTCTGCTCTGGATGAGCCAAACACTGTTATTTTGGGCCTGTGGACCTCTGATAAAAAATATCTGATTGGAAAGTTGACCGCTTCAGATTGGAATCCCAGAAATCACAGCATGGAAATAGGTTATTACCTCTGCCCGGAATGGCGTGGAAAGGGATATATGAGGTCCGCATTGCAGACCTTCTGCCGCATGCTGTTTTTGGATCAAGGTTGCAACAAAATAATGGCCCAAACTGGAGCTTTTAATGTTTCTTCAATCCGTCTCCTGGAATCCTGCGGATTTCGGAGAGATGGGGTCCTACGGCAGCATCATGAAAAAGACGGCATCCTCTATGACGATTTTCTTTATAGCCTTTTGGCAGATGAATGTATAAAACCATTGGAAAGCAGAGAGTGAAAAGGAATATGCCATTACAGATAAGTGACCGGGTCCGCGCCTTGGGCCGGCAGGCTCAGGCGGACTTGGGAGAGCAGTTTGCCCGTATCGATGCCATTGCGGAGGAAAACACGCAGAAGGTCTTGGCGGCATTTCAGAAACACCGTGTAGCAGAAGCCTACTTTGCTGGTACCACCGGCTATGGCTACGACGATCTGGGCCGGGACAAGCTGGAGGAGATTTATGCCGACATCTTTGGCACGGAGGACGCCTTGGTCCGTATCGGCTTTGTCAACGGCACCCATACCATCTCCTGCGCCCTGTATGGAGCACTGAAGCCTGGGGATACCTTGGTCTACGCTGTGGGAGCACCCTACGACACGATTCAGGGTGTTATCGGCATCACGGACAAGGGCTTTGGATCGCTGACAGATTACGGAATCAACTATAAGCAAGTAGAATTGGTTGACGATAAGCCTGACCTGGAGGGCATGGCCAGAGTGGTCCGGGAGGACCCCGCCGTGAAGGTGGTCATGATCCAGCGCTCCAAGGGCTACGCCACCCGGGCATCCCTGTCCGTGGCGGAAATCGGGGAGATGTGCCGTGTCATCAAGGCCGCTAACCCCAACGTGGACATCCTGGTCGACAACTGCTACGGCGAGTTCGTGGAAACCCTGGAGCCCACCCAGGTGGGAGCCGACCTGGTCGTAGGCTCCCTCATCAAGAATCCAGGCGGCGGTCTGGCCCCCACCGGTGGCTACATGGCCGGGCGGAAGGACCTCATCGAAAAGGCCTCCTACCGCATGACCATCCCCGGTATCGGTCGGGAGTGTGGCTCTACCCTGGGCAACAACCGCCTGCTCTATCAAGGCCTTTTCCTTGCCCCCCATACTACTGCTCAGGCGGTAAAGACGGCGGTCTTTGCCGCCCGAATCATGGAGCTGCTGGGCTATGAGGCCGAACCCTCCTCCCAAGCGGTCCGGCACGACATCATCCAGATGATCCATCTTGGCAACCCCGAAGCGGTGAAACGCTTCTGCCGCGGCATCCAGAAGGGTGCTCCGGTGGACTCCTACGTGACGCCGGAGCCCTGGGACATGCCCGGATACGACTCCCAGGTCATCATGGCCGCGGGCGCCTTCATTCAGGGGTCTTCCATCGAGCTATCCGCCGACGCTCCCATGCGGGAGCCTTACACCGTCTATCTTCAGGGCGGCCTAACCTATGAGAGCGGCAAGGCCGGCGTACTCCTGGCAGTAGAGGAGCTTTTGCAGGACTGATACGAGCCATGGCCCGCATAGAGTTGCCATAGGAGGTGACTGCTATGCGGGCTTGGCATGGTCGGCCATTTCGCTACCGCCGTCTCCGACGGAAGGGGAGAGACCTTTGGCTGGCCGGACTTTTCGGCGTCCTGCTGGCTATGGGATTCATTTTCAGCCTGGAACTGCGGCTCCGACCGGTGGTGGAGACTATGGCAAAGGCCAAGGTGAGCAATGCTGTTACTCAATTGCTGGATGGTGCCGTCACGGCTGAGATTCAGTCCAGGGAGATCAGCTACAGCGACCTCATCACTGTGGAAAAGGACGATACCGGCCGTATTACCGCCCTCACCAGTAATATGGCAGCGCTAAATGACCTGCGCACCAGCATTCTGAGTGACGCAGTGGCGGCGATCGGCCAGATCAATACCCAGAGTCTGTCCATCCCGGTAGGTAACCTGACAGGGATCAACTTTTTTTCCGGGCGGGGCTTTGAACTGCCCGTGGATGTGATGACTGTGGGTTCCGCCCACGCTGTGTTTCAGAGCCAGTTCTCCGACGCGGGTATCAACCAAACGCGGCATCAGATCCTGCTGGAGGTGACCGTCTCCGTGGATATCTTGCTCCCCGGAGGCGACCTGCCCGCTGAGATCAGCGCTCAGGTCCCCGTGGCCGAAACCATTATTGTGGGCAGTGTCCCGGATACCTATGTGGAGCTTCCGACCCTTCAGGATAGCGAGGGATCGTAAGTTTTTTTTAAAAAAGAGTCCTCTCCCATGTGTTAGAATGAGAAAAAACGTGGGAGGGAACAATGTGATGTGGTCTCTTTTGGAAGAAGCGGCAGGCGATGTACTCCGCTACGTGGTCCAGATGCTGCCCTGCGCTTTTGTGGGTGCTATCCTGTTTTTTGTTTTGTTTCCCATTCGCCGCCGCCATCTGGCGCAGATTGGCTTAAAGAGTCCAGCTCTGCGGGAGGGAACGCTTCTGATTTTTGTCCTCTTCTGCGCCGGGCTGGCTGCCTTGACTGTCTTTCCCTCCAATCTGTGGAGTTACGTGCTGGAACCCGACCGCTGGCCGGAGGGGACCACCTTCTGGAGTTTCTATCCCACTATGGAGGACCTAATGTCCCGACTCCAGCACCTTCCGGAGGAGCTGCCACGACTACTGACCCCTTTTCCCGGGGGCATCGCTTACCACTTTCACAGCTATTGGAGTGCCTTTCTTTTCCTGGGGAATGTTGGGATGTTCCTGCCCATCGGCTTTTT
This sequence comes from Intestinimonas timonensis, assembly GCF_900626145.1. Classification (GTDB taxonomy): domain Bacteria; phylum Bacillota; class Clostridia; order Oscillospirales; family Oscillospiraceae; genus Intestinimonas; species Intestinimonas aquisgranensis. Next base: position 1,031,013 of record NZ_LR130817.1, read on the forward strand.
CACCGCCCTGCTCTGGCGGCGTGGGAATCTGTGGCGCTCCACACTGGTTGGCTTTCTGGCCTCTCTGAGCATCGAGACCATCCAACTGTTCATCGACCGGGGCACGGATCTGGATGACTTGATCCTCAACACGGTGGGCGCCGCTGTCGGCTACCTTCTGTACTGGCTTCTGCGTGCCGCCGTCCCCGGTTTTACCGCAAAATTCACTTGTGTAAAGGTGTGATCCTTTCGTGGATGAGATCCAAGAAATCCAGGACCTGCGCCGTGAGCTGGAGCAGGCCAACTATGAATACTACGTATTGGACAACCCCGCCATGAGCGATTACGACTTCGACCACAAACTCCGTCGTTTGGAGGAGCTGGAGGCCGCCCATCCAGAGCTGGCCAGTCCGGATTCTCCCACACAGCGGGTGGGAGGTACGGTGGCCGAGGGCTTTGACGAAGTGGTCCACCGGGTGCCTCTGGAGAGCCTTCAGGATGTCTTCTCCCTGGAGGAGTTGGGTGAATTCGACCAGCGGGTGCGGGAAGCCCTGCCCGACGGGGTAGAATACGACGTGGAACCCAAGGTGGACGGCCTGTCTGTGGCTCTGGAATATGAAAACGGCGTTTTTGTCCGTGGCGCTACCCGGGGCGATGGCCTTGTGGGAGAGGATGTGACAGAGAACCTCAAAACCATCCGTTCTATCCCTCTGCGCCTGCCGGAGACTCTGCCTTCGCTCATCGTGCGTGGCGAGGTCTTCATGCCCAAACAGGTCTTTGAAGACCTGAACGCTGAAGCGGAGCTTCAGGGGAAGCCGCTCTTTGCCAATCCACGGAACGCCGCTGCCGGTTCCCTGCGCCAGCACGATCCCAAGATTGCCGCACAGCGCCGGCTGGATATCCGGGTTTTTAATGTCCAATGGGCGGAAGGGCGCACCTTTACCACCCACAGTGAGTCCCTGGACTATCTGGTGAGCCAGCACTTCAAGGTTATTCCTCATGAGAGCTGTTCTGATATCGCTGGTGTGGGAGAACTCATTCGTCGTATGGGCGATGAGCGCGAGGGGTATCCTTTTGATATCGATGGAGCGGTCGTAAAGGTCAACAATCTTTCGGACCGTGAACGCTTGGGGTCCACCGCCAAATTCCCCCGGTGGGCCGCTGCTTTCAAATATCCTCCGGAGCAGAAGGAAAGCGTGGTGGAGGACATCGTGGTTCAGGTGGGCCGGACGGGTGTCCTTACGCCCAAGGCGGTTGTAAAGCCAGTCCGCCTTGCAGGTACCACCGTCACCAACGCCACACTCCACAACCAGGATTTCATCACGGAGAAGGATATCCGCATCGGTGATACGGTGCTGGTCCAAAAGGCGGGGGAGATCATTCCGGAGATCGTCTCTGTGATCAAAGAGAAGCGCCCAGATGGCACTGAGCCCTATTTCCTGCCTAAGACCTGTCCGGTCTGCGGCGCGCCGGTGGAACGGGATGAGGATGGCGCCCACATCCGCTGCACCGGTGCGGAGTGCCCCGCCCAGCGTCTGCGCCATTTGGTCCACTTCGCCAGCCGGGACGCCATGGATATCGAGCACCTAGGTCCTGCTGTGGTGGAGGCGCTAGTGGGGGCCGGTCTGGTGAAGGGTCCCGGCGACCTCTACCATCTGAAGGTGGAGGACGTGGAACAGCTGGAGCGCATGGGCAAGAAGAGCGCTGAGAATCTGATCGCCGCCATTGAAAAATCCAAATCCGCCGGCCTGGGACGCCTGCTTTTTGCTTTCGGCATCCGTCAGGTGGGGCAGAAGGCGGGAAAGGTGCTGGCCGCCCGGTTTGGCACTTTGGACGCCCTCATGGCCGCCGATGCTGAGACCCTCACCGCTGTGCCTGATATCGGTGTCATCACGGCCCAGAGTCTGCTGGAGTGGTTCCAGAGCCCCCAGAGCCGCCACCTCATCGAAACCCTCCGGGAGGCTGGTGTGTCTTTTGACAGCACCGAGGCGCCGGTAGGGGAGGCCCTGGCAGGCAAGACCTTTGTCCTCACTGGCACGCTGGAGCACCTGGGCCGGAAGGAGGCCACGGAGTTCATTGAGGCTCAGGGGGGAAAGGTGTCCGGCTCTGTGTCCAAGAAGACCAGCTACGTGGTGGCGGGCGAGGCCGCCGGCTCCAAGCTCCAAAAGGCCGCCGAGCTGGGCATTCCCGTGCTCACAGAGGCTGAACTTCTGAGCCTGCTGGAGGGGAACTCTACCTAACGCAGTCACAGCCCTATGGGGCGTGTCTCGGTTGAGACACGCCCCATGCATTTTTTCTATTTTGAACCAAAGGGGCGTTTTATATGATCGTGTTCCTGTGCGTGGACAAAAAGAATGGGATGGCCTTTCATCAGCGCCGGCAGAGCCTTGACCGGGTGGTGAGGGCGGATGTTTTGACCATGGCTGCCGGAAAACCGATCTGGATGACTCCCTATTCAGCCCGGCAGTTTGCCGAACAGGAGGCTGTACCCCGGGTGTCCGAGGCCCCCCTGCGTGAGGCCGAGGAGGGAGCCCTCTGTTTTGTGGAGTTTCCACCTCTGGTCCCCAGCCTGGAACGAATCGAGAAGCTAGTGCTCTACCGGTGGGACAGGGTCTATCCCGCCGACCAATGGCTGGATCTGGACCTGGACTCAGCATTCCGGCTGGTTTCCAGCTGCGATTTCTCCGGCCACTCCCATGAAAAAATCACGAAAGAGGTTTACCAGCGATGAAACGAATCCAAGCCCTCCTGATAACAATAACACTGTTTTGTACATTACTGCTCAGTGGGTGTGAAGGAATATTACCTTCCAGTTCTTCGGCGTCTTACTCCCTGGATGACCTTCCCGCTTACAGCGGCGAACCCTACGTGACAATCAATGACAACGAGCCCTTCTTCACTCAGGAGGATATGACCACCAACTCCTATGAGACTTACAGCGATTTGGACGCACTGGGCCGCTGCGGTGTGGCCTGGGCCAATGTGGGGATCGACCTGATGCCCACGGAAGACCGAGGGAGCATCGGCCAGGTGAAGCCCTCCGGCTGGCAGACCGTCAAGTATGACGTTGTGGATGGGAAATACCTTTACAACCGTTGCCACCTCATTGGTTTCCAGCTCACCGGTGAGAACGCCAATGTAAAGAACCTCATTACCGGCACCCGCTATCTGAACGTGGACGGTATGCTGCCCTTCGAGAACCAGGTGGCCGACTACGTCAAGGAAACCGAAAACCATGTGCTCTATCGGGTGACCCCTATCTTTCAGGAGGATGAACTGGTGGCACGGGGCGTCCTCATGGAGGGCCTAAGTGTGGAGGACGGGGGCGAGGGCATCTGCTTCTGCGTCTACGCCTACAACGTTCAGCCTGGGATTGTCATCGATTACGCCACCGGTGACAGCTGGCTGGAGGAGGATGACCAGCCTCAGGAGACCACGAACGCAAGTGTGGGCACTGCCTATGTCATCAATACCAACTCCGGAAAGTTCCATTTGCCCACCTGCTCCAGCGTGGAGGATATATCCCCCAGTAATCGTCAGGACTATGTTGGAGACCGGCAGGAGCTTCTGGATCAGGGATACACTCCCTGTGGCATTTGCAAGCCCTAAGGGATTGTAATTGGGAGGAAGTTTATGAGAGATATTGTAACGTCATTTGGAGCCTGGGTACAGGAGACTTGTGAGGAGGACCCTGATAAGGCAAGGCGCTGGCTGGCCAGGGGTTACCGGGCCAAAGAGCTGCAGATCCGCCATGATCCCCGACTGAAAGACAGCCCCGCCGCTCGGATGGTGGCGGCTCAGACCATGCGGGCCATGGCGCTGCCTTTGGTTCACTCGGAGCGCTCCGCTATGGCCAGCCTGTTCCTGCCCTGCGAGCCCTTGCAGGTCATGGGGCTCTATCCATACTCCTGTGAGGGCTTGGGCTGCTTTCTGTCTGGCACCCAGGCCGAGCAGTCCTTTTTGCAGTACGCCGAGAGCCAGGGCCTGCCGGACACCTTCTGCTCCTACCACCGGATCTTCATCGGTGCAGCGGAGAAGGGGCTCATGCCAAAGCCCCGGTTCATTTTGAATACCACCCTGGCCTGCGATGCCAACATGCTTACCTTCCGTCGTCTGGCGGAGTACTTCCAGGTCCCACAGTTCGTGGTGGACGTGCCCTACGAGACCGACGAACAGGCAGTGGACTATGTAGCGGACCAGCTCCGGGAGATGGTCCGCTTCATGGAGAAGGAGACAGGCCAGCATCTGAAGGAAGAGGAGCTTCGGGCCGCCGTGGCCCGGAGCCAGCGGAGCATGGAGCAGTTTGACCGCTACATGACCCTCCGTGCGGACAAGCTGCTGATTGGAGAGCTCACCGGCGAGATGTTTTCTGCCTTTGCCCTCCACACTCTGCTGGGTACCCCGGAGACTGAGGCCTATACTCGCCGGTGCATCCAGGAGGCGGAGAAGGCGCCTTCTGCGGAAGGGGTACGGCTGGTGTGGATGCACACCACTCCCTTCTGGGTACAGCCCCTGCGCCAAGTCACCGACTACAACCGTCAGGTTCAGGTGGTAGCTTGTGACATGTGCTTTGAAGGCCTGCTGAGGGGGCCCATGGACGACGATCCCTACCGGGCCATGGCTCAACGTGTGGTCTATTCCGCCTTCAATGGCCCTGTGGAGCGGCGCATCCAGCGGGGCATCAATGCCGCTCGTCAGGTAAAGGCGGATGGTGCCGTATGGTTCTGTCACTGGGGCTGTAAGCACACCCTGGGCGGTGCTCAGCTGGCCAAACGGCGCTTTGAGGACGCCGGCATCCCTTGCCTGGTACTGGACGGAGATGGCTGTGACCGCAGCCACGGCGGCGAGGGGCAGCTTGCCACTCGTATGGAGGCCTTTGTTGAGATGTTCAAAGCAGGGGGGAGGTCTAAGGAATGAGCACCACATATTATATCTGTAAATATACCCCGGTGGAGCTGCTGGAGGCTTTGGGAGGCACCTGTCAGGTTTTGGATGAGATGCCGGACAATTTTTCTCTCAGTGACCAGATGGGACATCCCAACCTGTGCGGCTTCGGCAAGTCGGTGCTGGAGGCCTGCCTCTCCGGGCAGGTGAAGGAGCTGGTGCTGGTCAACTGCTGTGACACCATCCGCAGCGTCTACGACATTCTGGCAGCCAGGGGCGAGATGGACTTCCTGTTCCTGCTGGACATGCTCCATACCAGCGGCTCCAGAGCCGTCGCTCGCACAAAAGCAGAGTTGCTGCGGCTGGCAGAGACCTATGCTGCTTACAAAGGGACGACCTTTGATCCCAACCGTTTCCTGGCCGCCTTCCACCCGTCGGAGCGACCGGAGGGTCCTTATCTCAGTGTCATGGGCGGCAGGGTAGGGGACAAGCTTTTTCAGACCATGACGGAGTCCATGCCTCTGCCGGTGTGCAACGACACCTGTGTCCATGACCGCTTTGTGCCGCCGCCAGAGGGGGATGAAACGGATCTGGAGGCGCTCATGGAGCCCTATGCCCAGGCTCTGCTGGAACAGGTCCCCTGCATGCGTATGACCGATGTGACCGGTCGGGAGAGTTTGCGGCGGTCATCCGATCTACATGGCATCATCTATCACACGGTGAAGTTTTGTGATTACTACGGGTTCGAGTACTCCAAGCTCCGCAAAGACTGCGGCGTTCCGCTGCTGAAGCTGGAGTCTGACTATACCGTACAGAGCAGTGGGCAGCTTCGCACCCGGCTGGAGGCCTTTGCAGAAAGCCTGTCACCGGAGACCACACTGACCAGGAAGGGGAGAGGACAAGTGAAGAAGGGATATTTTGCGGGGATCGACAGCGGGTCCACCAGTACGGATGTGGCCATTCTAGACCAGGACAAGCACCTGGTGGCCCAGGTCATCCTGCCCACCGGCGCCGGCGCCGCGGCGGGCGCAGAGCGGGCCATGGAGGCAGCCCTGGCCCAGGCCGTACTGAAGCCGGAGGACATCACTGCCACCGTCACCACCGGCTACGGTCGTTCGGCCATCCAGCTGGGCGACAAGTCCATCACCGAGATCACCTGTCATGCCAAGGGGGCCTTCTTCCTGGACCCCACGGTGCGCACCATCATCGATATCGGCGGTCAGGACAGCAAGGTCATCCGGGTGGACGAGACCGGCAATGTGGTGAATTTCATCATGAATGACAAGTGTGCTGCCGGAACGGGTCGTTTTCTGGAACTCATGGCTCGAACTCTGGAGCTCTCACTGGATGAGATGAGCACTGCTGGCCTGAGCTGGAAAGAGGACATCGCCATCTCCAGCATGTGCACCGTCTTCGCTGAGTCTGAGGTAGTCTCCCTCATCGCCCAGAACAAGAGTACTGCCGACATCATCCACGGTCTCAACGAGGCGGTGGCGGCCAAGACCTGTGCCCTGTGCAAGCGGCTGGGCGGGGAGCCCACCTATATGATGACGGGAGGCGTCTCCAAAAACAAGGGTGTGGCGGAGGCCATCCAGCGCCGTTTAGGAGCGCCGCTGCACATTTCCGATGAGGCTCAGCTCAACGGCGCTCTGGGCGCAGCACTGTTTGCTTTGGAACTGGCATAACAACATAAAGCAGGCGGCGCGGAGTATTTCCGCGCCGCCTGTGATATTTTTCAGCGATCGAAGGCGGGATTGGTAAAATAGACGTTCTTCTGATCCATTTTCTCCTTGGCCAGGCGGACCGCCTCGCCGAAGCGTACAAGATGGACATAAATTTCCCTTAGATTCTCCATTCGATTTTGATGGAATCACTGGTGGCGTAGATGACTCGGATGAGCTGATCCACGGTCTGGCGCTTGTCATCGAAGCTCAGCTCTTCCCACATGGTCAGGTGGTTGCAGATCTCAGTGTAGTCAGCTTCTTTATGAAGCTTCAGCTCAGAGATACGTTTCATCAGTTCCTGCTTCTTGCCATCCAGTTCTCGCACCCGTTCGCTGATGTAGCGGAAGAGGACATCATCGGCTCCGGCTATACGGTTCATCAGAGAGGAGATCTCGTCGTCAACCTGTGCCAACTCCACATTCAGTGTGGTCAATTCAGGGTTAAGGATATTCCCTTTACGCTTCCTCAGTGCCTTGAACTGCGCCAGCTTCTTGAGCATCTCATCATAGATAAGCTGTTCGAATTCATCCGAGTAGATCGTGCCAGGACCTTCGCAGGCTCTGGAGTTCAGCTTGTTAGAGCAGAGGAAGTATCTGGAGCGTGTAGTAGAGTAGTGTTTGTCTACCAGCGCATAACCACAGACACCGCATTTGATCTTTCCAGCCAGCCATGTGTTCTTGGCTTTCTGGTAGGGTTTGATTTGTTTTGCTTCCAGACACTTTGCCCTGCACTTTAGCCATAAGTCAGAAGGGATGATACCCTCGTGAGGTGCCAACACCAGATGGTTGCCCTCCAGATTCATCTGCTTGCGGCCAGTGGAGTCCTGCCCCTTATAGTAATAGCAGCCGTTTGTTCCGATGAAGTCGCTGGGGGCGTTTGCCATGATCGCGCCCTGGTCACGATAGAACTCGTAGACTGAAAGGTCTGCTCGAACATAGATGGGGTTTCTAAGCACATCTGCCAGCCGTGTGCGCCCCCACGGTTTACCGTTCTTCAGGATACCGTGTTCCTGAAAATACCGGATGATATCGCCGTAAGAACATTCGGGCTTGGAGTAGAGTTCGTAAATCAGTTTGACCTGTTCAGCTTCATCGGGTTTGATTTCATACATGGATGTTTTGATACCCTCGATAGTCGTAGGCACCAACTGAAATCCATACGGCACTCTGCCGCCCATATAGAAGCTCTTTTGACTGCGGGAGAAATATGCGTCTGTGACTCGCTTCTGAATCGTTTCGCGTTCCAGCTGTGCGAACACAATGCAGATGTTGAGCATGGCTCGGCCCATAGGGGAGGAGGTATCAAATTTTTCGGTGGTGGATACGAACTCAACTTTGTACTTTTCAAAGCGCTCCATCATCGTGGAGAAGTCCAGAATCGAGCGGCTGATGCGGTCCAGCTTATAGACAACTACTTTGCTGATGATTCCATTTTCGATATCATTCATCATTTCCGCAAAGGCAGGGCGGTCTGTGTTTTTGCCGCTGTAGCCCCTGTCGGTATATACTTTGTATGCTTCACCTCGCATCTCATATTTGCAGAACTCAATTTGGCTTTCGATAGAAATACTGTCGGCTCTGTCAACGGATTGTCTCGTGTAGATTGCGTTCATTTGGTAGCTCCTTTCACATAGAAAAGAGCTGCTGACAGGTACATCATACCGCAGCAGCTCCTAAATAGCTATTACTTTCATGTTGATTTGCATATTTAATAAAAACCTCAAACAGCCCTTCCTCGATGCACCGCCGCTGTTCAATGCGTTCCTCATCAGAAAGCTGCGGGGAGAGGTTTTCGATGGTGATGGTGCTTTTTCTGCCGGAAACAATATGTGCGTCACTGTCGTAAGTGAAGGGTCGGACAATAATAGCTATCACCTCCAAGGTTATTACATTCTATTTTTGAAAAACCTGTCCTATGCAAAACAGGCGAGCCGACACGTATCGGCTCGCCTGTTCATCGTTACGTCAGAGTTTGTTGCCAAGTCTGTTCCTCTTCATGGTCATCAGCTTTATGACCGAGGGCGATTTTCTTTTCATGCTCTTTGCGGAGCGCTTTGCTGTCTGCATGGTGGCGCATGGTAGTGCTGTCCATTACCGGTTCAGCATGCGGATCACGTTCCAGAGAGGTAACCGTCAAATCTCCCTGCGCATAAAAAGGCCGCCATCTCAGTGCCTGTGCATTGAGATGGCGGCCTGCAGTTCTATTATGATTTAGGACTTCTGCATTCCTGGGGTGCGTTCACCGGGAGGAAAGATTCGGCCCAGGCTTCATCCGTCTGGCTCATGTCAGGCGCGTTGTGCAGGAGCCAAACCAGATAGCGGTAGGGATCCAGGTCGTTCTCCTTTGCGGTCTCAATCAGGCTGTAGATCACAGCGCTGGACTGGGCGCCGGCCGGGGTGTTGGAAAAGAGCCAGTTCTTCCGGCCCATGACGAATGGCTTAATGCTGCGCTCGGCACGGTTGTTGGAGAGTTCCAGCCTGCCGTCCTCCAGATAGCGCACCAGGTAGGGCCACTGCTCCCGCAGATAGTGCAGTGCCTTGCCCAAGGCGGACTTGGGCGCCGTCTTGGCGCTGGTCTCATTTGCCCATGCCAACAGAGCGTCCAGAACCGGTTTCTCCAGTTCCAGCCGCTTGGTATAGCGCTCTTCCGGCGTCAGTTCCACGAGAGCCTGCTCCAACTGAAACAGCCTGGTGCAGTAACACTCGCCGGTGGCCGCCAGAGATTCCTGCCGTTTCTCTTTGGGCAGCGTTTGCAGCGCCTCGTCAAATTTTCGCCTAGCATGAGCCCAGCAGCCAACCACCCGGATGTTCTCGGGCAGCTTGTGGTAGCCCTGGTAGCCGTCCGCGTGCAGCCAGCCGGAAAAGTCCTTGAGGAAGGCCGCCGCGTGCTCCGCCTTCCGGCTGGTCTGGTACTCATACAGGACAATGGGATACTCGGCGCAGCCGCTGGTCCGGTAGACCCACATGTAGGACTTGCTTGTAGAAGTCCTGCCCGGTTCCTTCAGCACCTGCAGCGTGGTCTCATCCCCGTGCAGCACGGTTTCCCGGCACAGCTTCCGGTGCAGGGCGTCATACACCGGCCGCAGCCAGGTGTCCGAGGCCTGCAGGATCCAGTTGGCCATCGTCTGCCGGGACAGCTTCAGCCCCTGCCGCTGGAACTCCTGCTCCAGACGGTACAGCGGCGCGTACATGACGAATTTCTGCGTCATGATATGGGCTACCGCCTCTGGTGAGGCGAAGCTGCCTGGGCAGAGCGTCGGCTGTTTGGGTGTTTTCCGGAGATTGCCTTCGCCTGTTTCCGCCTCGCACTGCTTGCAGGCGTAGGTGTAGTACACATCCTCCCGGATCCAGAACCGGGCCGGCTCCATCTTCAGGCTCCGGTGCACCTCTTTCCCAATCTCCTCCATCACGGCACCGCAGGTATCACAGGTGCGCTCTTCTTCGCAAAGGCGGTGCTCCACCACTTCCGTAGGGGTTCCCTCCGGCACGATATCCAGTACATTGCCGCTGTGCCGCTTGCGGGCATGGGCCTTCACCGCCACCTGTTCCGCTGTGGCATTTTTCGTCCCATAGGCGTAGGCCTCCGCCTCATTTGCCATGAGAGACAGTTGGTCCATTAGGCCCTCCTGGAGCCGCTCTGAGGATGTGCCAAACTGCCGTTTTTTTGCAAGACCAAGCTGCTCCAGAAGCCATTGGTTCTGGAGCTTCAATTCTTCATATTCCGCCCGTGAGATGGTCACCATTTCCGGGGTGCTTGCGGCAGTGTTCTTCTCGTTTTCCATGAGAAAATGATACCATAAAACAGGTTAAAAAGCCAGCATTTTCAATGCTTTCCGGTATCAGATCACGCTCAGGCCGCTCACTGCTTTGTTTGCCTTCGGCTGCTCTGTCTTCAGCCCCTCCATCAGCCAGCGGTACTGTTGAGGTGTTAAGGCCTGCACTTCCTTCGTACTCCGAGGCCATTGGAAACTGCCGCTCTCCAGACGCTTATACAGCAGCAGAAAGCCGTCTCCTTCCCAGTAAAGCGCCTTGAGCCGGTCCCGCCGCCGCCCGCAGAAGAGAAACAGCGCCCGCTGAAACGGGTCCATCTGGAACTGGCTCTTTACCAGGTTTGCCAGCCCGTCAATGCCCCGCCGCAGGTCTGTGTATCCGCAGGCGATGTACACCGGACAGCTGCAACTAAAATCGTTCAGCATATGTGCAGCATCTCAACCAATATTTTCAGCTGCTCCATCCCACACGACGGATAGATATCCATTCTCACATTCCCGACATACAGCGTAGCGGAATGTTCTGCTTCGTTGCGGCATTCCTGCCTTGGAATCGGCACTTTTGCAAAGGCAACCCTGTCCTGTCCTTCCTGCTGTGCCATGCTGCCAGCAACAGACAGTACTTCTCGCTCCCAGCGATAATATGTAGTTGGTGTGATTCCCTGTTGCCTGCACCATTCCCGAACCGATCGCCCGCTGCTCCGGCATTCCTTGATTGCTGAAGCCCATTCCTGTAACTGTGCCTGGTGTTTCAACTCGATAGATGTCACTGCAAGACCCCCCGTACAAAATAGTGCTGGAACGTTCCGCTACGTTCCAGCACTATTATCTCATACATGTCTATCCGCCCGCTCCTTTGACGGTTACCTACAAGCTCCGGGACCTGGGCCAGGCCCTGGGCTTCAATGTGGGCTGGTCTGCGGAGAAGGGCGTGTATATCGAGACGAAATAACTCCGCCGCGGCTGACTGGCCCATCAGATACTTTATTTATAAAATATGGGCTCCTGATATAAAGAAACGGGGTATTTTGCCGATCATATAAACAGAGAGGGGGGATTGGACCATGCCGGAGACAGACAGAGAGGACCGGAGGGTGCAGGAGGTCATGGAGCTGACCAGCGCCATGATGAATCGCTACTATCATAGCAACGATGTGGAGTTTGTGATCGCCCAGATGGACGAGGATATCGTTTGGCTGGGGACGGCAGAGCATGAGTTCGCAGTGGGGAGAGAGATCGTGTCCGGTATTTTCCGGCGATTTGCGGGTCAGGTCCCCAAGTGCAATATCTCGGAGGAGGAGTACCACGTGCTCCGTATGGGGCCGGATGCCTACCTGTGCAGCGGCCGTATGTGGATCGTAACCGACGCCTCCACCGGGATTAGGCCTTGTTTGAAAAATAAAAGTTGCACAAGAAACCAAGTTATGCGAAGCTATGAGCATGAAACGATATGAATTAACAAAAGAACAATGGGAACGAATCAAGCCGCTGCTGCCACCGGAAGAAACGGGAAAGCGGGGTCGTCCCCGGAAGGATAACCGGATCATGCTCAACGGAATGCTCTGGATCGTCCGGAGCGGTGCGCAGTGGCGTGAGCTGCCGGAGACCTATGGTCCTTGGCAGTCTATATACGCAAGATTCGCCAAATGGCGGAATGAGGGCACTCTGGAAGCGGTATTCCACACACTGTCTGCGGACGCGGATATGGAGAACCTGAGCATGGACTCCACTTGCGTAAAGGTGCATGAAAGCGCAAATGGCGGGGAAAAAAACGGCGGATAAGGCGGTTGGCCGTACCAAAGGCGGGTGGAACACAAAGCTCCACGCTGTCGTAGACGGTCTGGGAAACCCGGTGGAGTTCCTTCTCTCCGCTGGAAATGACCACGATTCGGTTCACGCTGTTGAACTGCTGAAAAAGGTCAGAATCGGCGGGAGTGCCGTGCTGGCAGACCGGGCCTATGGTGCCCGGACGATTCGGGAATATATCTCAGCGCACGGGGCCAGCTATGTGATCCCGCCGCAAAGCAACGTTTCCGATCCCTGGCCGGTTGACTGGCATCTGTATAAAGAACGCCATCTGGTGGAGTGTTTTTTCCAGAAAATCAAGTGGTTTCGCAGAATCGCCACCAGATATGACAAGTCGGATGCTTCCTTCCTAGCCTTTGTGTATGGAGGGATGCCAGTGCGCTGTAAACCAATCAAACTGCAAATAAAAAAAGGCATATCGAATCTCATCGTTTTTACGACAAAATTCGATATGCCTAACACAAACGGATTCCCCGGGGCCGGGTCTGTCAAATAGCAAAAGAAAAGAGGATTTTCTTTTCCGTTTCAGCGGACGGTCTAGAAAATCCTCTTTTCTATGCCACGGGTTATACAGTTGTTTTGATTCAAAAAGAATTGCGCACCGAGATCACTCTTTCTATAAAACTTTTAATATATCATATAGTTGAAGTCGAAAGAATGATAACACAGTCGGAAGGTCGAAATTTGCTGACAAATGGAAAGAAAACAGTGCTTTTACTGAAATTGGGTTTAATTCATATTGCGTTTCCTACGTTCCTACGCTAAAATGATGGTAGGCAGAACAACAGGAGGAGGTTTGAGCGACATGAAATATCTTCTGTACCGATCCCCTGGAAGCATAGAGAAGGATGTGACAAAACACGAACTGGTGGCTGTGGAATTTGGTACAGACATCTATGAAGTCACGGAGGCTCTGGTCGAAGCAGCGGCTCAAGATCTGTCTGGCATGCCGGAATACGAGGGGTGCCAGACTGCTGCCTATGCTCCAGAACTGTTAAAGCCGTTCCGCAAGGTGAAACGCTACGACTACGAGATGACGGGTATTGTCTATCCCGCACACGGGGATGAAAATATCTTGATTGACTATGGAATTGTAGAAAAAGCAGAATAAAACACAAAAAGGGAAACCCGGATTTGGTCCAGGTTTCCCTTTGCTCATTGTGTCATAAACGTAACCGTCAAAAGAGCAGGCGGATAGACATGTATGAGATAATAGTGCTGGAACGTAGCGGAACGTTCCAGCACTATTTTGTACGGGGGGTCTTGCAGTGACATCTATCGAGTTGAAACACCAGGCACAGTTACAGGAATGGGCTTCAGCAATCAAGGAATGCCGGAGCAGCGGGCGATCGGTTCGGGAATGGTGCAGGCAACAGGGAATCACACCAACTACATATTATCGCTGGGAGCGAGAAGTACTGTCTGTTGCTGGCAGCATGGCACAGCAGGAAGGACAGGACAGGGTTGCCTTTGCAAAAGTGCCGATTCCAAGGCAGGAATGCCGCAACGAAGCAGAACATTCCGCTACGCTGTATGTCGGGAATGTGAGAATGGATATCTATCCGTCGTGTGGGATGGAGCAGCTGAAAATATTGGTTGAGATGCTGCACATATGCTGAACGATTTTAGTTGCAGCTGTCCGGTGTACATCGCCTGCGGATACACAGACCTGCGGCGGGGCATTGATGGACTGGCCACTCTGGTAAAGAGCCAGTTCCAGATGGACCCGTTTCAGCGGGCGCTGTTTCTCTTCTGCGGGCGGCGGCGGGACCGGCTCAAGGCGCTGTACTGGGAGGGAGACGGCTTTCTGCTGCTGTATAAGCGCCTGGAGAGCGGCAGTTTTCAATGGCCTCGGAGCACGGAGGAAGTGCAGGCCTTAACACCTCAACAGTACCGCTGGCTGATGGAGGGGCTGAAGACAGAGCAGCCGAAGGCAAACAAAGCAGTGAGCGGCCTGAGCGCAATATAATACCGGAAAGCATTGAAAATGCTGGCTTTTTAACCTGTTTTATGGTATCATTTTCTCATGGAAAACAAGAAGAACACTGCCGCAAGCACCCCGGAAATGGTGACCATCTCACGGGCGGAATATGAAGAATTGAAGCTCCAGAACCAATGGCTTCTGGAGCAGCTTGGTCTTGCAAAAAAACGGCAGTTTGGCACATCCTCAGAGCGGCTCCAGGAGGGCCTAATGGACCAACTGTCTCTCATGGCAAATGAGGCGGAGGCCTACGCCTATGGGACGAAAAATGCCACAGCGGAACAGGTGGCGGTGAAGGCCCATGCCCGCAAGCGGCACAGCGGCAATGTACTGGATATCGTGCCGGAGGGAACCCCCACGGAAGTGGTGGAGCACCGTCTTTGCGAAGAAGAGCACACCTGTGATACCTGCGGTGCCGTGATGGAGGAGATTGGGAAAGAGGTGCACCGGAGCCTGAAGATGGAGCCGGCCCGGTTCTGGATCCGGGAGGATGTGTACTACACCTACGCCTGCAAGCAGTGCGAGGCGGAAACAGGCGAAGGCAATCTCCGGAAAACACCCAAACAGCCGACGCTCTGCCCAGGCAGCTTCGCCTCACCAGAGGCGGTAGCCCATATCATGACGCAGAAATTCGTCATGTACGCGCCGCTGTACCGTCTGGAGCAGGAGTTCCAGCGGCAGGGGCTGAAGCTGTCCCGGCAGACGATGGCCAACTGGATCCTGCAGGCCTCGGACACCTGGCTGCGGCCGGTGTATGACGCCCTGCACCGGAAGCTGTGCCGGGAAACCGTGCTGCACGGGGATGAGACCACGCTGCAGGTGCTGAAGGAGCCGGGCAGGACTTCTACAAGCAAGTCCTATATGTGGGTCTACCGGACCAGCGGCTGCGCCGAGTATCCCATTGTCCTGTATGAGTACCAGACCAGCCGGAAGGCGGAGCACGCGGCGGCCTTCCTCAAGGACTTTTCCGGCTGGCTGCACGCGGACGGCTACCAGGGCTACCACAAGCTGCCGGAGAACATCCGGGTGGTGGGCTGCTGGGCTCATGCCAGGCGAAAATTTGACGAGGCGCTGCAAACGCTGCCCAAAGAGAAACGGCAGGAATCTCTGGCGGCCACCGGCGAGTGTTACTGCACCAGGCTGTTTCAGTTGGAGCAGGCTCTCGTGGAACTGACGCCGGAAGAGCGCTATACCAAGCGGCTGGAACTGGAGAAACCGGTTCTGGACGCTCTGTTGGCATGGGCAAATGAGACCAGCGCCAAGACGGCGCCCAAGTCCGCCTTGGGCAAGGCGCTGCACTATCTGCGGGAGCAGTGGCCCTATCTGGTACGCTATCTGGAGGACGGCAGGCTGGAACTCTCCAACAACCGTGCCGAGCGCAGCATTAAGCCATTCGTCATGGGCCGGAAGAACTGGCTCTTTTCCAACACCCCGGCCGGCGCCCAGTCCAGCGCTGTGATCTACAGCCTGATTGAGACCGCAAAGGAGAACGACCTGGATCCCTACCGCTACCTGGTTTGGCTCCTTAACCATGCACCTGGCCTGAGCCGGACGGATGAAGTCTGGGCGGAATCTTTCCTCCCGGTGAACGCACCCCAGGAATGCAGAAGTCCTAAATCATAATAGAACTGCAGGCCGCCATCTCAATGCACAGGCACTGAGATGGCGGCCTTTTTATGCGCAGGGAGATTTGACGGTTACTGAACCCCGTCGGAATACTCCAACGGGGTTCGTTTCGCACTATCTGGCAGAATTTTCAGTCATTACAGAATCAATTGAAGAATCTGCTCCATATTCTTTTTCCCGAATGAAATTTTATCGTCATTTATCACCAGACAAGGGACACTCATAACATTATAGCGCTCTTTCAAGTTTTCAAAATGACGAATGTCGTATACATGAGCGGTGATATGCGGATTTTCCGCGGCAATGTGCTGAGCTGCCACCACCAGATCCGGACACATGGTACACGACAGTGTAACAAGGAGCTTCATGTTCACGGTGCTTGTGATCGAAGCGATTTGGCGCTTTGTATCGCTGTCGATTGCCTGCCCGGGACCTGCGGCATTATACAGGCCAAGCACAAAAGAAGTAAACTCGTGCCCACTTGGGACCCCGTGGAAGGCCAGACCCATTTCTGTTCCATCGGCTCTGCACACGGTAACACATGGAGCATTGTCGCTGGATGCGCTGCGTTCCGCAACAGAAGCCGTAAGTTTGTCGGACAACTCTGCCAAGGCAGTGATGAACTGTTCCAGTTCTTGCGACACCGTGCGGTCATCCAGATACAGCTTCAGCAGCAGGGGGCTTTCCATCCGGTCAAAAACCGTATCCAGCTGCTGACGCATCTCAGCGGTGAAAAGCTCCCCGGATCCATCTGCTTCCTGTGTGTCAACTGTGACAGCTGTTTCGCTTTGCTTTGACGCTGGTACGTTGGCGCGTAGGCCGGTCTTGCGCTGCATGGCTGCCACATATTTTTCCAACTCCGTTGCGGCCAAAGCGCCGTCACTGGTAGCCGTGACCACCTGCCGCAGTGGCTTAATGCACACGTCCCCGGCTGCGTATACGCCGTCCACACTGGTTTTCTGGGCGGCATCGGTCACGATATAGCTCTGTTCGTTCAGTTCCACCGTACCTTTCAGCATTTCGGTGTCAGGCGCATATCCGGCCAAGACGAAAACGCCAAAGGTCTCGCCGGCGGGGCTTTTCACTTCCGTCACTTCTCCGGTGGCGGTATTTTTATACCGGGCATAGTGAAGCCCGTTTTTACCGGCCACTTCCTCCAGAACCGTGTTGGTCAGAACGGTGATTTTTTCGTGATTTTTTGCCTGATCCGCAACAGACGCGGCGCAAGAAAAGTCATTTTTGCGGATGAGTATCGTTACATGACGTGCAAATTTGGTCAGAAAAACACTTTCTTCTGCTGCGGCATAGCCGCCGCCCACCACATAGATGTCCTTTCCGGTAAAGAACTCGCCGTCACAGGTGGCACAGTAGGCAACGCCCCGGCCTTTGAGTTCCTCTTCCCCCTTGAACCCAACCGTTCTGGGATGGGCACCGGTGGCCAGCAGTACCCCGAAACAGCGGTAGTCGCCCCGGTTGGTGTGCACCGTCTTGATGTCCCCGGAAAGGTCAAAGACGGTCGCTTCCGCCAGCATAAACTCTGCGCCAAATGCTGCTGCCTGCTTCTGCATCGTATCCGTAAGTGCCTGGCCGCTGGTCCGCTCAATGCCGGGATAATTGACTACCTCGTTGGTAATGGAGATCTGGCCGCCAAACTGCAGCTTTTCCAAAACAAGCACCCGGTATTTCGCCCGGGCAAGGTAAAGGGCGGCAGTTAAACCCGCAGGGCCGCCGCCGACCACGATCACATCATATAAGTTTTCCATCAAAGCTGACCGACTAGATCGAGACTGGGCTTCAGGGTTTCCGCGCCGGGCGTCCAGTTGGCAGGACAGACCTGATCGCCATGGGCGTGGACGAACTGACAGGCCTGAACCTTTCGCAGCAGTTCTTCGGCGTTTCTGCCCACGTTACCGGCCGTTACCTCGTAGCCCACGATTTTGCCCTCGGGGTTGATGATAAAGGTGCCCCGCTCGGCCAGACCATCGGACTCAATCAGCACCTCGAAGTCTCTGGAGATACTGTGGGTGGGGTCAGCCAGCATGGGGTAATTGATCTTCTTGATCCGATCGGACGCATCGTGCCATGCTTTGTGGACAAAATGGGTGTCTGTGGACACGGAGTAAACCTCACAGCCGATGGCCCGGAACTGCTCGTACTTGTCCGCCAGGTCCTCCAGCTCTGTAGGGCAGACGAAGGTGAAGTCAGCGGGATAGAAGAAAAATACGCTCCACTTGCCGAGAATATCTTCCTTAGATACAAATTTAAAATCGTTCTCGTGGAACGCGTAGGTGCGAAAATCGGATATTTCCTTGTTGATCATAGACATAGCTTAATTCCTCCAAAGATCGTGTTGGTTGCAGAATGCGTAGACCGCCCGGACTTCATCGCCCTCACAGAGGGCAAACTTTGCTTTGGGCTTGTCATCCGGATCCAGATGGGCATACTGAATACCATGTTCGGATTCCAGACAGATCCACTCGATATAGTGTTCCCGGATCATGGGATGCTCCACCGCCCCCACTGTGACATGAACGGTATTACCGTCCATCTCGTAAACAGGGATATGCTTCTCACCGGAAGCTTCCGTTGTGCCGGGTATCATTTCATGCATTTTTTCACCACAACACATAATTGGAACGCCGACATCCCGTATCATGGCAACGATATTGCCGCAATGCTTGCAGATATAAAATGTTTGCTTCATGTCATTTCCTCCTTCTAAAGAAAGTATGTCCGGAAAAACGCAAATAATGTACTCACATCAGGGCATACTACCGTAAAAGGAGTGAAAAAATGGAGCAAAGCAACGCATACAAAAAGGGGTTCATTCCATACGCATTGGCTGCTTTCTTGATTGGTATCGTGGGCGGTTTTTCTACGGTACTTGGTCCGTCCTTTGTGCAGGATATTGGAATTGCCTACAATAACACCACATGGACAGCACTGGCTCAGGCCATGTCCACCGCCGCCTGCGCTCCTATTTTGGGAAAGGTGGGAGATGTTATCGGGCGCAAGACCACACTTCTTGCTGGGATCGCTGTGTTTACATTGGGAAATATTCTGTCGGCACTGTCAAACTCCCTTGTATTTATGATGGTGGCCCGGTTCGTGGTTGGCATCGGCACTGCCGCCATGACGCCCGTGATCATGGCTTATATTGTCACAGAGTTTCCGCAAAATCAGGCAGCGAAGGGGTTTTCCTTGTATATGCTGATCTCCAGCGCGTCCGTTATTCTTGGGCCGACACTGGGCGGTCTTATTATCGCTGCCTATGGCTGGCGTGCTATGCTGTGGGTATGTGTGGCCATCTGCACCATCACTTTTATCGCCTGTGCATTGACGATCGGGAAGCAGGACTCCCAGAGACGGCCATTGCAAAACTTTGATGGGGGCGGTGCAGTGCTGGTACTGATCTTCTTTAGTCTGGTACTGTGCATTCCGCCCTTCGGACAGAACTTTGGCTGGATATCAAAAGCATTCTTGGGTGTGCTGATTGCTGCCATCATCAGCTTGGCGGGTTTGATCACAGCCGAAAGAAAAGCAAAGAATCCCATCCTGCCCGGCAGATTTATGTTACGAAGCGCTTTTGTGCTCAGCGTCCTTGCGCTGTTTCTGACACAGGGACTGATGCAGGCAAACATGACCAACACCATCGTTTTCGTAAATTATACGCAGCCGGACAACACCGCGGTCTCCGGCTATGCCATCTCTGTGATGTATGTGGGAATGTCGCTGGGTGCCGTGCTTTTGGGGCCGCTGGCAGACCGGTTTGAACCAAAGCGCGTACTGATCGGCTCACTGCTACTGACAGGCATCGGCTGCGGGATCTTATTTTTCTTCTCGGAAGCAACCTCCATCCTGCTGCTGATGGCATCTTTGGGTATTCTCGGTTTTGGCCTGGGTGGAAACGGAACGATATTCATGAAAGTAGCACTGTCCGGGCTGTCTCCACAGGAAGCCGGTGCAGGCACCGGAACCTACGGGCTGTTCCGGGATCTGGCTGCGCCCTTTGGCGTGGCGGTATTCGTCCCGTTGTTTACCAATCAGATCACCGGTCTGATCGCAGGCGGGGCAACCGGGGCGGATGCCGCCGTCCAATCCATTCACTCCTTGGCAATTGCGGAGCTGATATGCATCGCTTCCGGCATCGCTGCCGTATTCTTTTTGCCTAAGATTCGTAGCAGAGGAGAAACGATATGAGATTAAAAAACAAGATCGTATTAGTCACCGCATCCACCCGGGGTATCGGCCTTGCCTGTGCGAAGGCCTGCGCAAAGGAAGGTGCCATTGTTTATATGGCGGCCAGAAATCTGGAACGGGCACAAAAAATCGCAGATGATCTGAACGCGCAAGGCTGCAATGTGCAATGCGTATTCAACAATGCGATGCAACCGGAAACCTTTCTTTCTATGGTGGAAGATGTGGTGAACGATGCGGGCGGTATCGACGTGCTGGTCAACAATTTCGGCACCTCCAACCCCGGTAAGGATCTGGATTTTTCAAATACCGAACCTTCTGCATTTTTGGATACCATCAACCTGAACCTGCGAAGCGTCTTTATGGCCAGTCAGGCTGCGGCAAAGCATATGGCAGCAAAGCAAGGCGGCAGCATTATCAACATTTCCTCAGTAGGCGGCATCGTCCCGGACATTTCTCAGGTGGCTTACGGAACCAGCAAGGCGGCGATCAACTATCTGACCAAGCTGATCGCAGTCCATGAAGCAAAAAATAAAATTCGTTGTAATGCGGTGTTGCCGGGAATGACTGCAACAGAAGCAGTGGAGAAAAACCTGACAGAGGAATTCCGGAGCCTGTTTTTGCGGCATATTCCCCTTGGCCGGATGGGACTGCCGAAGGAAATCGCGGCGGCGGTAGTGTATCTGGCAAGTGACGAAGCCGCCTATATCACCGGCCAGATCCTGACCGTGTCCGGCGGCTTCGGTCTGGCGACCCCGGTGTATGGGGACCTGTCCGACAAAAAGCTCCGGCGGTAAATCAGACAGCTGTTGCCGTGGTTTATTCTTTGATTAGGCATAGCACCGCCTGCGGTGCCCTTGCGAAGAAACAGTTGACGAACAGGCCGAACAGAGTTACCATTGACCCACAGATACCACTCGAGCCTCGCCGGGCGTTCCGGCGAGGCTCGCTGCATGACCACAACACCCACCACAGACGCTTCCGGGATACGCGGAACATTGTGGTTAGGAGAGGTCTAAAGATGAAATGAAAGTGAGAAAAAACCACTTAAAATAGTTAAAAACCAGTATAAATCACACGCTCTGGCTCGTTCGCGTCCGAGAGGTCGTGGGTTCGAATCCCAGTAACCGTCAAATCTCCCTGCGCATAAAAAGGCCGCCATCTCAGTACCTGTGCATTGAGATGGCGGCCTGCAGTTCTAATATGATTTAGGACTTCTGCATTCCTGGGGCGCGTTCACCGGGAGGAAAGATTCCGCCCAGACTTCATCCGTCCGGCTCAGGCCAGGTGCATGGTTAAGGAGCCAAACCAGGTAGCGGTAGGGATCCAGGTCGTTCTCCTTTGCGGTCTCAATCAGGCTGTAGATCACAGCGCTGGACTGGGCGCCGGCCGGGGTGTTGGAAAAGAGCCAGTTCTTCCGGCCCATGACGAATGGCTTAATGCTGCGCTCGGCACGGTTGTTGGAGAGTTCCAGCCTGCCGTCCTCCAGATAGCGTACCAGATAGGGCCACTGCTCCCGCAGATAGTGCAGCGCCTTGCCCAAGGCGGACTTGGGCGCCGTCTTGGCGCTGGTCTCATTTGCCCATGCCAACAGAGCGTCCAGAACCGGTTTCTCCAGTTCCAGCCGCTTGGTATAGCGCTCTTCCGGCGTCAGTTCCACGAGAGCCTGCTCCAACTGAAACAGCCTGGTGCAGTAACACTCGCCGGTGGCCGCCAGAGATTCCTGCCGTTTCTCTTTGGGCAGCGTTTGCAGCGCCTCGTCAAATTTTCGCCTGGCATGAGCCCAGCAGCCCACCACCCGGATGTTCTCCGGCAGCTTGTGGTAGCCCTGGTAGCCGTCCGCGTGCAGCCAGCCGGAAAAGTCCTTGAGGAAGGCCGCCGCGTGCTCCGCCTTCCGGCTGGTCTGGTACTCATACAGGACAATGGGATACTCGGCGCAGCCGCTGGTCCGGTAGACCCACATATAGGACTTGCTTGTAGAAGTCCTGCCCGGTTCCTTCAGCACCTGCAGCGTGGTCTCATCCCCGTGCAGCACGGTTTCCCGGCACAGCTGCCGGTGCAGGGCGTCATACACCGGCCGCAGCCAGGTGTCCGAGGCCTGCAGGATCCAGTTGGCCATCGTCTGCCGGGACAGCTTCAGCCCCTGCCGCTGGAACTCCTGCTCCAGACGGTACAGTGGCGCGTACATGACAAACTTCTGCGTCATGATATGGGCTACCGCCTCTGGTGAGGCGAAGCTGCCTGGGCAGAGCGTCGGCTGTTTGGGTGTTTTCCGGAGATTGCCTTCGCCTGTTTCCGCCTCGCACTGCTTGCAGGCGTAGGTGTAGTACACATCCTCCCGGATCCAGAACCGGGCCGGCTCCATCTTCAGGCTCCGGTGCACCTCTTTCCCAATCTCCTCCATCACGGCACCGCAGGTATCACAGGTGCGCTCTTCTTCGCAAAGGCGGTGCTCCACCACTTCCGTAGGGGTTCCCTCCGGCACGATATCCAGTACATTGCCGCTGTGCCGCTTGCGGGCATGGGCCTTCACCGCCACCTGTTCCGCTGTGGCATTTTTCGTCCCATAGGCGTAGGCCTCCGCCTCATTTGCCATGAGAGACAGTTGGTCCATTAGGCCCTCCTGGAGCCGCTCTGAGGATGTGCCAAACTGCCGTTTTTTTGCAAGACCAAGCTGCTCCAGAAGCCATTGGTTCTGGAGCTTCAATTCTTCATATTCCGCCCGTGAGATGGTCACCATTTCCGGGGTGCTTGCGGCAGTCTTCTTCTCGTTTTCCATGAGAAAATGATACCACAAAACGGGACAAAAAACCAGTGTTTTCAATGCTTTCCGGTATTATATTGCGCTCAGACCGCTCACTGCTTTGTTTGCCTTCGGCTGCTCTGTCTTCAGCCCCTCCATCAGCCAGCGGTACTGTTGAGGTGTTAAGGCCTGCACTTCCTCCGTGCTCCGAGGCCATTGAAAACTGCCGCTCTCCAGGCGCTTATACAGCAGTAAAAAGCCGTCTCCCTCCCAGTACAGCGCCTTGAGCCGGTCCCGCCGCCGCCCGCAGAAGAGAAACAGCGCCCGCTGAAACGGGTCCATCTGGAACTGGCTCTTTACCAGAGTGGCCAGTCCATCAATGCCCCGCCGCAGGTCTGTGTATCCGCAGGCGATGTACACCGGACAGCTGCAACTAAAATCGTTCAGCATGACTTTGCTGCCCGGAGGATCGCCAGCAGTGTGGCCTCATCCGCTCCCCCATAGACCTGGATCCGCACACCGCTTACCTCCATAGCGGCTACGATATGCCCGGAGAGCTGGGAACGCTCCATGATTGGCGCCTCTGCAAAGGTTACCTCCTGGACTTCTTTCAGGGCCTGGAACACCTTCCTCTGCCAGGAGAAATAGGTGGATACCGCGATTCCATTCTCCTGGCACCATTGGCCTACCGACAGCCCACTGCTCCGGCAGGCCTCCACACGCCGGCTCCATTCCACCAACCGCTGTTGTTGATTGGCTCTCTGTAAACTTGCTGCCTTCTCCATGTCTGCACCTCACTATCTTGGAGTCTGGGACACTCTCTGGTACTACTTGGTACTACCATGCACTTCCTCAGACTCTTATAGTTTGGCAGAGGCATTTTACCCTGACAAGCCGCCGACTGTTTTTACGCTTACCCAGAGAGTGTCCAAGCTGTACCACATCGTCCACAAGACAAACAGCACCACGGGGATCAACAGCAGAGCCGGAGACAGGCGCGGAAACTCCAGACTGGGCAGGCTGATCCTGGGCAGAGAAAAACGCTTCTCTTTCTGCTTCCCAGCCTGTTCGGCCATCTGCTCCAGATGCTTCACCGCTTTCAGCAGTTCGTCCATCTGTGCCTTTGTCGGGAGCTGCGCCAGCAACTCGCTGGCCTTCTTCATCAGCCCAGTCTGCTTCTCCGCATGGTACCCCAGTGTGTAGAGATAGTCTATCAGTTCCTCCCATTCCTCTTTCGTGGGATGCACTTCGGGAGGAGTCCGCTCGTGCATCGTCGGCTGCGGTGTGCTCTGCACAGTCTGCGCGGGACGGTTCTTCTCTAACAGCTCGTCCATGGATAATCTCTTGTCTGATCCTGAATTCATATTCCATATTCTCCTTCAGATATTTGTCACCGAACAGCAGGCGGTCACGGCACTGCCAGCCGCTGGGTGTAGTGTAGGTGATGTTCCGCCGGGACTTCTCCCAGCGTATTTTGTAGCCCTCGCTCTCCATCAGTGCAATGAATTCATCACGGTTGGAGGCGTGGCGCATGCAGTCATTGATGACATTCATGAGATGCAGCTTCTTGCTCCGACCACGAGCCGCCGTGTGATATTCCCCGACGGTCATAGTCTTTGATTTCCGCTTCTGCTCCCTGGGTTGAAACACAGGGAGATGATCGCCATAGTCACCACTGCTTTCGTTCCAGGATCAACCGGACTGCTGCGCAGAGTTCAGAGAACGTCTGACGCACACTTTCCAGATCGATCACGGTCACTCGTCCCATATGCGCCAGGGTGACGAGATGGTTCAGATTTCTGCCGATGGACTTCAGATCCTTCAGCACATCTTTCAGTCCATCAATGACCACGACTTGCTTACCCGAACAGCAGGCGGTCACATAATCACTCATGGACATACCGGACTGCTTCGCCAGTTCTTTGATGGCCTCCCGGTCTTCAGATGCCATGCGTGTGCTGAATTTGGTATCCTTTTTCATATTGTTTCCTCCAGTCTTTTGTAAAAATGGGGTGTGGGGCAACGCCCCACAAACAGGCGGAAGGCAGGGCAGCGGCGTTGTCGCAGACCAGACAAACGCGATGCTGGCCGTCGTCGGCACAAGCTGCATATCACTCGTTTCCGCCGCCGACGGCGAAAACTCGCTCATTCCGCTGCGCCTCCTCTTCATTCGCAACCCACTTTGTTGGGCTTGCGAATGATTTTACGGGAGTTTTCTTGAGGGGTGATGTCTCCGCCGAACCCCTGCGTTTTGCACTTCGGACACAAGCGGCCCAAAACGGCGTTTCTTTTCTCCTTCGGGAGTTCACTCGCCATGGCTGGAAGCCTCCAGCAAATCGCCGCACAGCGCCCCGACAGGGTCAACAGGGTCGACCGCTGGGGCAGCCTGTGCATCGTCACTATCGGCACGGTGCAGCTCGATAAGCCGCTTTCCGTTGCTGCGGCGCACCACACCGGAAATGCCGATTTTGCTTAGTGCGTCAAGGTTTTGCAGGATCAGCCGGGATACTTTCTTGGGAGTGATGCGCTCCATGCCAGCAGGGTCGATCTTCTCAGACAGCTCCGTGGGAGTTCCGATAAATTCTGTGCGGCCGCGCATCAGTTCAGAGATGAGATAGACGATGCGGTCGCCCAGCAGCTCCGGCTGTGTTCTGCTGTCTGCTACCATCTCCCACACGTTTTCGCCGTTGCGCTCCAGTGTAAGTTCCCGGTACTCAATGTCACGACCGATGCAGGATAGCTTCGCCTTGCCGCTGCCGCGCCGTTCCTCCACCAGTGTAAAACTGGAATCCACCGCACCGCTGATGTCCGTGGTACCGGAGATGCGGCTGAACACATCGTCAGCAGTCTCCTTACGCAGGTGGTGGATGAGCAGGATGGCGATGCCGTGAGCATCTGCGATCCGTTTCAGCGCAGAGAGGTCACAGTAGTCATTGGCGTAGGTGTTGTCGTAGTTGGTACCACGGATCATCTGCAGCGTGTCGATGATGACCAGTACCGTGTCGGGGTGTTCGGTGAGGAAGGTGCAGAGCTGCTCCTCCAGTCCCTTACCCAGGATGTCACTCTGGGTAGTGAAGTGGACATTGGCGGGAGCGTCCTCCGTGATCTCAAACAGGCGGTTCTGGATGCGGAGGGTAGAATCTTCCAGACAGAGGTAGAGGGTAGTGCCCTGCTTCACCGGCATCCCCCAGACGGGTTCGTCCTTCGCCACCATGACGGAGAGCCACAGCGCCAGCCAGGACTTGCCCACCTTGGGAGAACCCGCGAGGATGTGCAGTCCCTGTGACAGCAGCGTGTCCACCACGAAGTTCAGCGGCTTGAGCGGAAGGCTCATCAGGCTCTCGCCGTCGATGGTTTGCAGCGGTGTTGGTTTGTTCATAAACGAAACCTCCTTTTCAAATTTTGAATACAAAAGCTCCTGCATCAAAAAAGGTGGGAGCAGTATTCATTTTGCATTTGAAAAGGTTTGTGATATACTCAAAACGGACGGAGGTGTGTATGCTGATGGTAAAATATACGATCTATGAACTCTCGGCCAGAGCGGTCATGAGTTATGCCGGAGAGGAAAATAGAATTTATACGTTTCGGTTGAATCGCACTGCTACCGAGCACTGCAAGGTGACCGGAGCAAAGCACGAGCAGGACGACTGCGCGATGTTTTTTCAGCTCATGTGTCAAATCCACGGAGACCGTTACCGGTTGCCGACGGATGCGCATATTACCGACTTTACGGACGTTATTTTTTACATGGACTTCTCCGGCATTTTTGATCGCCGAGGTACGAATCAGACACAAAAAACCCGCCGCGAGAAAGCCAGAGATATGTTTCGACCCGAAGGAGTTACGCTGGATTTTGGCAGCGGGCCTCACCGTTATGTCAGCTTTGAGCGTTCCGCCAGCATGAGCAGAAGCTCAAGGCTCTCGTTTATCCGGGCAGATCTGTATGAGCCCATGCGCCGACGCATCATGCTGGATATGACCATGGAGCGCTGCCAGCTCAGTAAGCTCTATGCCTACAACGGCCTGCTATTTTCCGGCGGAACACGGGTGGACAGCATTCATATCGACAAGCCCCACCGTGTCATTGTGATCGATAATCCGACGAAGATCATGGAAAGAGTTCCCGTCATCACGGTTCGGGAAGGGAACAAGCCTGGAAAATATCACAGAGTAGAAACACTGGAGGATGTGAAGGTTACTTGCTTTGACGGCGTCGGACTGATCTCGAAGGAGTACGCTGAGACAGTGGACAAGGCCTGCTGCGGCAGGCACAGCCATACGTCGTTTCAGATCCGTATGCCCTACATCAAAGGGATGCTGCATCAGGTAGACTTCAAGGATTTTTTGAGGCGCTCCGGTACACAGATCATTCAGGATATATGGGGTGTAAATCACGCAGTCAAGGATGTGGACATCATCCTTACCCGCAGTCAGTTCAAAGCTTATGATTGGCTGCGGGAAAACGGTATGACCTGGAAAGACTACTGGAAGACATTCCGGAAATATCGTCATGCCCTGTATATCACCAATGTGAGCAAGGAAGAGCCTGGGAAGCTCATTGAATTGAACTATCAATTTCTGTCTACGGTTTCTATTCAGCCGGAGGAGTTCCGGCCTGCGGATCTTCCTGATGGCTGGAGTTTCAGCCCAGAGGAGGATGAGCGGAAGTGGCTGACCAAGGCAACCGAGAGGGCTTACTATGATTTCTGCGCCAACGAGGCTTTCCGTCGTGAGTATTTTCTGAAAGGCGTTGATCAGCCGCGCAGGAGCCGAGCACATATGCTTGCCCGGGTACTGCGCAAAAATCCGCTGTTTATTCATGAACCGATTTATGCCGACGCTTTGGACGCGCAAGCGAAAAAGATTTTAAAAGGCTACGCTGTGGGGCATCTTCTGGTTCCGGGAGATAACCGTTTTCTGTCTGGAGATCTGCTGGAACTTCTGCGGCAGCTTATGGTTCCGCGTGTGTTTCAGATGCCGTCTGAGCGTGCTTTCTGTGATGCTGTCAACGCTGATATGTTTGCGGAGGACAGCTTCTATGCTCCCGGCGCTGTCTATGAATGTGACGAAAGCTGCACTCTGCTTCGCAATCCTCACATCGCACGTAATGAGGAGCTTCAGCTTTCCGTGTACCCAACAGATGACGAGCTCCGCGCTCACTACCTCGGTCATCTGACGGATGTTGTTATGGTGTCCGCAGACACGCTGTCGGCAGAGCGTCTGGGAGGAGCTGACTATGACGGTGATCTGATCAAAACCATTGCTGATCCGATTCTGAACCGATGTGTTAAGCGGAACTACGAGTATGACGCATACCAGAAGCTTTCCAACAATACCAATTTGCCGCTGCTGAAGATCCCGTCCCTGTCAGCGCCGCAGTCCAATGCTGGAGACTGGAGGGCGAGATTCTGCACCGTAGAGAACACCTTCGCCGCCCGCATTGGTCAAATCTGCAACGCCGCTATGGACCGCAGTGTCATTGCATACAGTGAGAGCGCCGCCCCGGAAGAACGGAAGAAGTACCGCCGGGAAATCGAAACGCTGGCTATTCTCAGTGGGCTGGAGATCAATGCCTCTAAAAGCGGTATTCGGCCTGATCTGGATGCGTATATTGGCGGAAAGCGGGTAAAGCGCAGTGCGTTCCTCCAGTATAAATATCTGGCAGAACAGTTTGAGGAGACTCGGCGGGCCTGGTATGAACCGAGCCACAAGGAAAAACTGGACGCTTTCTTTGAAAAGACGGACTGGAGTAAGGTGGATTCGCATATTGAGCGGTTACCGTATTTGGCACGGCAGCTGGAGCAGAACACACCGAGAATCAAGGCTAAGCCTGCAAAGGACAGTGAGTTGTTTCGCTTTGCACAGGAACGCGGCTGGAAAAATCAGCTGGATAAGCAAGTCCTTTCTTCTGTTTCTGAGCTGCTGAAGGACTATGAACACTGTTTATCCCGCATTCGGGCCTGCCGTATCCCAGTGAAAGACAAGCAGAGAAAGATTGACATTGACCGCATTCTCTATGCCAGAGGACAGGAGGAGCTGTATGATTCCGACGAGCTGTACGCTATTTTCCAGCAGCTGCCACCGGAGCACATAGCTGTACTGCGGGAGGCCATCTCTGCCTGCCAGTGGTATTTCATGACACCTGATGAGAGGGAGGCATTTTTGATAGAGCATCTCCCGGAGGCAGTTGACTACTATGACCTGATGACGGATTTCCGGCACAGTGGTTTTCGTATTTTGGGTGATCTGGTCTGCGATGTGGATGATGAAAATAGAGGAAGAGAGCGAAAGAAGCTGATTCGAAAGGAAGACTCGCCATATTTTACAGCCATGATGGAAGCATATATGAAAAATCCATTTTCAGGAGACGAACGCGCGGTGGTTTCCAAAGTGTGCCGAAAATATTTGGACAGGCTTGTTCGCCCCGGCATTGCCGTGCGGTATGTAGTGGCACTTTGCAAGCGAAAGCTGCTCTGGGACCTACTGCCGGACCACATTGAAGAGAATATACTGGAGGTGCCCTATGCTGAATGAGTGGAAGGAGTTTTCAGATTATACCGGTACGGTTCGCTATACTGCTGCCAACAAGCAGGATAGCACCTATCTGGGCCGGTTCACTTTTGACACGCTGATGGATTTTGAGGGCTTGACCCGGGTACTGACCATCCTTTCCAGAGGATTCCTATTCCATGAACCGGATGGAAGTTTAGCAACAGAGCCACGTGGGCGGATCGAATATGCGCACCGGGGTCTATGTGCCTGGTGCAGTGTTCCGGACAAAGAAAAAGCCACGCCTAAAGCGGCGTGGCAGTTCAAAACAGATTTCAGAGATCTTCACGGAGAGTTTCCTCTGTTGGTGGATGAAGAAGGCAGCGGCTGGTTTCACCGCCATGTACATGGGGTGATCGCCTTTGTGAAAGACAACCCCGGAGCCGTATACAGCGGAACTCCACAGAAGTGCGCCAAACTGGAGAGGGGATTTGACGATGCCTGGCGGGATAAGGTCACGCAAATGCAGATGCCGGTGTTCTCGCCCACGACAAAAGGGCAGTGGGGTCTGCGATTTAAAGATATTCTTGCCAATGCGTTGGAACAGGGTCCTCTGTGCTGTACAGACGTGGAACTTCCGGACGAGCTGATAGACCGCCTCCGTGCAGCAACGCCAAAGGAGGTTCCCTTGCATATGGTCGTCACCGTGGTAGCTTATTATCTGGCCAACAAGCCGGATGATTCCGAATGGGTGGTTCTGCCGGTGGCAAACTTTGATGCCTATTTTGGGACAACCAGTTTCGGGCGTAAGATTCTAAAGAAGATTCCGCCGGAGATCATGGAACGCTCAGATACGGGGTTTGGTATATGCCGTTATCGTATTGCGAATGCGTTCAGATAAAATCACCATGGTGATTTTATCATTTTGCTTGCATGAGAGCACATGGCATACTATGATTTTATGGTTTATTGAATATATATGGAGAACTGGCGGTGATGCGCACAGGGACTTGTCAGAGGTGTGGGAGAATGTTTCAGAAAGAGACCGTGCTGAGAAAACTTCAAAAAATTCTGTCTGGAAAGGGCAATAAGCTGTTTGACAATCAGGTTTTCTTTTATAACGCGATTTTCGGCATGACCAATTCGGAGGCATTCCCGGAGGAACTGATCGCGTACATGGAGACGGCGGAGCGAGATGGACCGAGAGAGCGCGGAAGACAGGATATCGAGGCGTTTTTCAAGGGCGGACTGGATAACAGCTCCAGTAATATCGGCAAGCATATCAATGACGATCCCGGCATGGGCATCCCCAAATTCCACTGTGTTCATTACGCCCAGGCAGAGCATAAACGGGAGATCTGCAAGCGCCTTGCGGCAGTGCTCCGGTACAGTGCGAACCGCCATGGGACTGATCTGGGCGAGCTGTTTCTCCGCCTAAAGGGGGAGCTCTCCTGCGCGTCGGGAATTTTAGCTCAGGCTGAAACGGCGGACGGCATGCTGTTGGCCACCATCCTGTATGAGATCGTGCAGACCTATTTGGGGGAGCGGCGCAGTCCCGAGGAGTCCGTGGAGGAGACGGCGTTTGGAAAGGTCAACATGAAGCGGCAGGTGGAGGAGTATTACCTGACCTGCGACTGCTATGAGGCCACCAGTATTGATTTCTTCTTCGCCCTGCGGCGGATGGCCGGGCAGAATGTGATCGCCTCCAGCAATCTGGCGGGCTTCTATTATGTGGGCATGGAATTCGTGGTAAAAAACGAAGCCGGCGGCCCAAATGGAACGTATGTAGTGGAGCGCAATCTGGAACAGGCGGCCCATTACTTCAAGCGGGCGGCGTCCAGTCAGCCGCCTTATGCCCCTGCCCTGTATTCCTATGGTTATATGCTCCTGCACGACGAGACAGGGGAGCTGTCCGCGGAACAGCGGATGGAGGAGTCTGAGCGGTATTACCGGTTGGCGGCGGCGCAGAAGTTCCACCACGCGGTGAGCGGCTTGGGTGACCTGGCGCTGCTGCGGGCGGACCGGCTGCGGAAACAGCCCGGGGCGGAAGCGCGTTCCGAAGAGATCGTGACGGAACTTGCCGCCGCCATCAGCTACTTTGACCAGGCGGAGCGGATGGGTTCCTTTTGGGGCCCCATCAAAGCGGCGCAGTTTCTGGATAACCCTGCCTACGAGCCGTACCGGGAGCAGGCTCTGGCAAAGGCCGGCCTGACCGGAGAGCAGACGGCCCGGACCAGGTGGAAGCAGGCGGTAGCCATGGGCAATGTGTTTGCCATGGATGAACTTGCCATGCTGGACCTGCGGCTGGGGTACATAGAGGAGGCCCGGGAGATGCTGGAGCAGGCGGCAGGGATGAATTATCCCAACGCGTCCTACCATCTGGCCCGGCATTTCTATGGAGCGGACGGAATCCGTCCGGACGATCAGAAATACCGCCGTTATCTGGAAAAGGCCTCCCATGACGGGAGCGCCAGGGCAAGTCTCGTCCTGGGTAAGCTGGCACTGGCGGCGCATGGCGCGGCGAAAACAACGGAGGAAAAGCTCAATCAGCAAAAGCTGGCCTCCGCCTGGTTCCAAAAGGCGGAGGAACAAAATTTTGCCTGTTTTGAGAAGGATGTCTATGAACAATTGCGGCAGTACAAATAAACGGGAGCTTTTCCGGCTGGTGATGCGGCTCTCGCTTCCTTCCATGTGGGCCCAGGTCTCCTCGGTGGTCATGCAGTACATCGACGCGGCCATGCTGGGACATCTGAATGCCGATGCCGCGGCTGCCGCTGGCGTTGTGGCGAGTGTGACTTGGCTGTTTGGTGGACTGTGCGCCACTCTGACCACAGGCTTCACCGTACAGGCTGCCCAGGCCAGCGGTGGAGGAGAACAGGCGCGCACCAGAGGCATTATGCGTCACGGCCTTTGGGTAGCCTTCTGTGTTGGGATGTGTATGGCTTTGCTGGGCTTGTGGCTCAGCATCCGCCTTCCTGTCTGGCTGGGGGCGGAGGCGTCCATTCACGGGTCTGCCGCCCGGTATTTCCAGATCTATACCATCTCCATGCCCTTTGTTCAGCTGAACGGTTACGCGGCAGGGATGCTGCAAAGCAGCGGGAATATGCGTGTGCCGGGGATGCTGACTGCCGGGATGTACGGGATGGATGTTCTGTTCAACTTTCTGCTGATTTTCCCTACCAGACGGCTGGAATTGTTCCACTTACCGTTGACCGTTCCCGGCGCGGGACTGGGCGTGGAGGGCGCCGCGTTGGGAACAGCCTTGTCCGAGATCCTGACCGGGCTGCTGATGCTGTATATGCTCCTGGCCCGGGAACCCGGCATGAAGCTGCGCCGGGGCGAGCCCTTTTTTGCCCCTGGGTTTCGGGAGGTCCTGGGCCGGGCCTTTCGGCTTGGCTCTCCTATCGCGTTGGAACAGGTGGTCATGCGCTTTGCCCAGACAACGGTGGTTGGGATGATCGCCCCTCTTGGAAATGTGGCCATGGCGGCCCATTCTCTGGCCATCACAGCGGAGAGCTTCTGTTATATGCCCGCCTATGGCATCGGCCTTGCCCAGGTTGCGATCACCGGGCGGGAGATTGGCGCGGGCGATAAAAAAAGGGCCAGACAAATGGGTTGGGCTGGGATCGGCTTTGCAGCCATGGTAACCATCGCTCTGTCCGTGGTACTGTTCTTGTTCGCCCCACAGCTCATGCGGACGCTGACGCCGGATTCGGAACTGATCCTGTTGGGCACGAAGATCCTCCGGATCGAGGCCTTTGCAGAACTGATGTACGGCACCCAGCTGGTGTGCGCCGGTATCCTGCAAGGCAGGGGAGACACCCTTGTTTCCAGCACACTGATGCTGGGGAGCCTGTGGCTGGTACGGGTGCCCCTGTCCATGCTGCTTATCCGCCCGCTGGGACTGGTTGGAGCCTGGCTGGCCATGAGCATTGAGCTGAACGTACGAGGCATCTTGTTTCTGCTCCGTTTCCAGTTTTCCAAACGCTGATTTCACCATGGTAAGATGAGCCGCGGCCCGCCAAGGCTCACAGGAGATATGGTAGACTATCCATATTATGGGTAGTCTACTTTTTTGTTTGCCAGATCAACTGAGAACGGAGAGACAGATATGAGCTTGAAATTTTTGGATGTCATCAACTATGAGGGAGGAAACGACGTTCTGGTGTGGAAGCACCCCTGTGAGGACTTCAACACCGGTTCCCACCTGATCGTACATGAGTCCCAGGAGGCTCTCTTTATGTGCAACGGCCAGGTACTGGATACCTTCGGCCCGGGCCGGCACGACCTGAAAACGGAGAATATCCCCCTGCTGCGCCGCCTGCTGAATATCCCCACCGGGGGTGTGTCGCCCTTTCACTGCGAAGTCTACTACATCAACAAGTCCATCCCCATGGATCTGAAGTGGGGGACGCCCGACCAGGTCATCGCCATGGACCCCCAGTTCCATATCCTGATCCACGCCGGCGCCAACGGCGGCATGGGCGTCCAGATCGGGGACAGCAAGCAATTCCTGGTGAGCTTTAACGGCACCAACCGGGAATTTACCACGGAATCCCTGACCAGCTACTTCCGGGAGATGATCGTCACCCGGGTCAAATCACAATTGACCACGCTGCTCAGCCAGGTGAGTTTTACCATCGCCAATGCCCACCTGAATGAGATCTCCGCCGCCATGCAGGAGGTGCTTGGGGAGGAGATGGCTGAATTCGGCGTGAAGCTGGTGAAATTCTTCGTCTCCGGCATCCGTCTGGCTGATGAAGACTATCAGAAGATCCAGTCCGCCCTGTCCGACGCCAGCGCTCTGGGCATTTCCTCCATGGCGGAAAAGCAGCGCATGGATCTGCTGGGCTATAACTGGACAGATGAAAGAATGGCGGAGATCGCCAAGGAGTACGCCCAAAACCCCGGCAGCGCCAATAATGTGGGCGGCATGATGGCTCAGATGCCCCTGGCTTTCGGATTTGGCCAGATGCTCCGGGGAGCCGCCAAGCCTCTGATGGATCAGGCGTTCTCCCAGCCGCCCAAAGCCTTCGGTGGCCAGCAGAGCGCCCCGGCGGCGCCCGCATCCCCCTTCACGCCGCCGCCCTATCCCTTCGGTGCGGCCCCCAGCCCGCTGAAAGCCAAGGCGGCGGAGCCTGCTCCCGCCCCTGCGGCGACCGCCACCCCTGCCCAGGAGGACCCGGTAGCCGTGCTGCAAAAATTAAAGACCATGCTGGACGCGGGACTGATCCCTCAGGAGGTCTACGACAAGAAAATTCAGGAAGTGCTCAGCCGGATGTGAGGAAGGAGCGAGATATGGGATATAAGATCGGATTTTCCATCGGGTATGGGATCGTATTTCTGGCCTACGAGGCCATTGTGTTTTTGCTGACAGGCTTCACTCGGCCGGGGGCCTGGCTGGGCCTTGCATGCACGGTTCTGGTGCTGGGACTGTCTCTCGCCGCTGTCTGGAAGGACGCCTTCCAGGCCGGGATCGCCCATCTGCCAATGGCCCTGGGTGTGGTATTGACCATCTTTTTTGTGCTTCAGCTGGCGGCGGGCGTCATCGTCACCTTCCTGCCGCTCAAATGGGGCGCTATTGTGGAGATCGTGCTGGTGGCGGCCTGTCTGCTCTGCGGCGGCGGGACGGTGCTGGGCGGCAGAATGATTGCGGAACGGGAGCGGGAAAACCGCGCCAAGAGAGCCGCGCGAAATGAGGAGGAAGAAAGATGAAGTGTAAAGCCTGCGGATACGAGGGGGAGACCTTTCCCCATACCCCCATGGGAAAATACTGCTGCCCCCAGTGCGGGGCAGAGCAGACAGGAGCTGCGCTGCCAATGGAGGATGACTATGCGGAGCAGCTCCGAAAGGTCCGGCAGGCGGCCGTTGCCGAGCAGGAGCGACAGGCGCAGGAGGTGCGGATGAAGGCGGAAAAAGCGTCGCAGGATCGCCGGGAAGCGGAGGCGCTGCGCCGCCAGAAAGAGCAGAAGGTGAGGAAGCGTATCCGCAGGGAAAGACTTCTCGCCTGCATCGTGCCGGTGGCCATCATCATTTTTACCATTGTGCTTCTGCGGGATCCAGCGGCAAAAGGAGCCGGTTTTCTCGGTTTTGTAGTCATCATCGCCTGCATCAGTGCGATCATCGGAGCCTTGACGAGAAAGAAATAAACGAAAGGATGCGAAGTATGGAAAAATTACAATGCAGTGTGTGCGGCGGCGCTCTGGTGATGAGCGACGACGGAGAAAAGGCGGTCTGCGAAAGCTGCGGCATGAGCTTCAAGAAGGAAACCGTCAAGAAAATGATCATGGAGCTGTCCGGCCCGGTAAAGGTGGAGGGCATCCAGAACAGCGACTCTCTGGCCGACCGGGCGGAGACCTTCCTGCGGCTGGGAGAGACGGAAAAGGCTCATGCTGCTTTCCGGCAGATGACCGATGAGTATCCTGCCGACTACCGGGGCTGGTGGGGCCTGACCCGGCTGATGGACTGGGAAAAGTACTTCTATGACAGCGGCACAGGCAAGGCTGACATGCCGCTGGTGTGCAAGCGGGCACTGGAGTTCGCGCTGGAGGAGGCAAAAAAGGAGATCCAGGACTATTTTTCTGAAAAAGTCTCCACGGTAAAAACCCAGACCGATCAGCGTCATCGTGATGAGCAGGCGGCTGCGGAAGAAAAGCGTCGCAATGAGCAGGCGGCCGAAGAAGAATATCAGAAAAAACTCAGGACCTACGAAAACGCGCTGGAAGAGGTCCGCAGTGCCTTTGACAAGGCGCATGACCAGTTCCGTGCAGAGGAAGAAGTGACAAAGGCTCACCGCCGAGAACTTGATGCGTATTTGGAGAACATATCTCCCGGCGTCGCGCATCCGATCCGAAAGGGAAATCTGATTGCTCTGGTGATCGGCTGTGTCTTCGCAGGGATCGCTTTGTTTGGCGTTGGCGTCACCTCGGGGATGGAGCTTCTTATGACGATCTCTTTTGTAGCGCTCCCTCTTGGTCTGCTGATCTTCCGCATCTGTCGGTGCAGCAGGACTTCAAATCGCATCGATGCGTTGAAACAGGCTATCGCACAGAGCGAGCAAAAGCAGGACACATTCAGAGCGCAGAGAGACAAGGCGGGCGTCGAATTGGAGGCCCTGCGCCGCAACGCGCCTGTCCGCTGAAAAACAATGTGAGGTGTCGGTCCTTATCCGGTTCCCGAAAATGAAAGGAGAGTAAGATCATGAGCGATTTCAGATGCCCTTATTATTACTACGAGAACGGTGAGTGGAAATGTCTCCACTGCTCCGGCAATTCCACGCTGCATGATTTCGACACATACTGCACAAGCGAAAGTCGTTGTCGTGAATGCCCCTACTACAATCGTTAAAAAAGAGAGGTGCGAAGCATATGACATTGGAAGAAGCCATTCATCTGGCAAATAATGGCGATCAGGAGGCCATGTTCCAGCTGGGCCAGTATTACTGGAAACAGGAAAAACAGTATCAGGAAGCTCAAAACTGGTATCTGAAGGGTGCGGAAGCCGGAGATGTCCGCTGTATGGCTCTGGCAGCCCTGAGCGGCAACGTTCTGGCCCATGCCCTGCGGAAAACAGTGGGCGCGCCTGCCGCGGCGGAGTGTGTGCGGGATCTGGAGACCTGCCTGTCCTGGGCGGCGCAGGCTCGTGCCAACGGCGGAAAATGTGACTCCGCCAGTATCGAGACTGAACTGGGTGTGTGCTGTTTTTTGGCTGCACTGAATGAGGAGAATGAGGAGCGTTCCACCGCGTATCTGCTGCGGGCAAGAGAACTGCTGCGGGCCAACCATCCCGCGCAGGACCCCGAGGCCCGCCTCTATCTGGCGTTTGCACTGGACAGGTGCTCCCGATTGGACGGCGGCATGCGTGACTTGGATTCACGACTGTATGTGGATCTGCTGACCGACATCTGTGAGAACCACCGCACAGAGGTAAAGGACGGCGCCGTGGCCTGCTATTATTTGGGCGCGGCGTACCTGATGGGCAACGGCTGCAAAAAGGACGATAACAAGGCCTATCAGTGGATGGCCACAGCCCAGCAGATGGGCTTTGACTGTCAGGAAATGCTCAGAGGCTTTAAGAAAAAGCTGATGGGCGGTTATGTATACAAAGGATAACAGGGAACGGCCCGACATATCGGCGGGCCGTTTCAAAATCATAAGAAGAAAAGAGTAAGGAGGCGGCGGTATGCCCCTGTTTCAAGGAACCGAGCTGGAGGATGGCCGCTATCTGGGCCTGACCGTCCGGGAGGTGACGGCCCTGCCCCATATGGATGTGTTCGGCCCGGACTCCGGGCGGATGGGACAGGTCTTTGAGGGTCTGCTGGGAGACCTGGCCCGGCTGTGCGGGGAGTCTGCGGCGCTGGAGCTTCTCTGGCTGTCCCAGCCGGTGAGCGGACAGAA
Source organism: Intestinimonas timonensis (assembly GCF_900626145.1). Lineage (GTDB taxonomy): Bacteria > Bacillota > Clostridia > Oscillospirales > Oscillospiraceae > Intestinimonas > Intestinimonas aquisgranensis. Next base: position 1,068,607 of record NZ_LR130817.1, read on the forward strand.
GTTTCCCGCCCGGGTACGGCTGTTCCTGCTGCTGCGGAAGCTGTCCGTCACGGCAGCGCAGGCAGAGCGGGAGATGGACGCCTTCCTGTCCGCCATGGAGGCGGTGCTCACCCAGAAGGGCTGCTCCCTGTCCGGGGGAGAGCCGTTGACGGGCCTGCTGGTACAGTCGGAGGGGCAGCTCCACGCTCTTGTGCGGCAGGAGAAGGTTCCCATGAGCTTATTCGCACAATTTCCCTATTACCACTATGACACCCTGCAGGGCTGCGCGTTGGACTTCGCATCCCTTCTGACGGTCCTGTGCGGCGCGCCGGGTGCGGCGCTGTCCGTGCAGGTCATCCCTGCGGCCCTGTCCCCGGAGGAACAGTTCGCCACCGAGCAGATGCGCCAGATGCTTTCTCAGGCGGTCAGCGGAATGCCCGGGCAAACCCCCGTCATGGGGGACGACACCGCCCGCAGGCCGCTGGAAACCTACACCTATTACGCCCAGGACAGCGGCCCCCGCTTTCTGATGAACCTGCTGGTAGGCGGGCAGCCCGCCGCCTGTGCCACCCTGCTGGCCCGGGTCCAGAGCGCCCTGCGGGGGGTGTCCCTGGCAGACACCGACCTGACGGGAGCCTTCTCCCTGGGGCGGGACCTGCTGTTCTCCCCATGGAACATCAGCAGCGCCCTTATCTACCAGTACCGGGACGGGGCGCTGTGGCAGAATTTGCAGGGCATGGAGGCCCTCATGCGGCTGCCGTATCTCTACACGGAGGGGGAGACGGCGAAGCTGATACAGATCCCCGTGGACGACGGCAGCCTGCCCGGCATCGTCAGTAACCGGGTGGATCTGTCCGGGGCGCTGTTTGACACGGCGGTGCTGGCGGTGGACAATATCGTCTTCGGTCACCTGGCGGGAGATGAGCGGGTGCGCATCGGCGCGCCGCTGAAAGCCTTCACCCGCCACGGCCTTATCGTGGGCACCCCCGGCACCGGCAAGACCACCTTCTCCGTGGATATGCTTTTGCAGTTCTATGAGAAGGGCATCCCCTTCCTGGCCATTGAGCCCACGAAAACCGAATACCGGGCAATGATCGATACCATCCCGGATCTGCAGATCTTCACCCCCGGCAACAGCGGTGTATCCCCCTACCTCTGCAATCCCTTCCAGCCGCCCCGGAACATCACGGTAGAGAAGTACATCCCCAGTTTGGTCAGCGCCTTTCAGGCGGCGTTTTCCATGCCTTCGCCCCTGGATATGATTTTCCTGTCCGCTGTCCGGGCGGCCTATACGAAATACGGCTGGAAGAACAGCAGCAGGGCAGGAGACCCGGATGTGCAGCCCTTCGGCCTGTATGAGTTCATCCTCTGCTTCAAGGAGCTGGTGGCCAACTCCGGATACAGCGGCGAGGTTCGCAGTAATTTGCAGTCCGGTGGTACGCTGCGGCTGATGAATCTGCTGGAACAGAACGCCAGTATTTATGATACCATTCACACCATTCCGCTGGATGATCTGCTGTCCAAGCCAACCGTGCTGGAGCTGAATGCCATTGAAAACCAGGAGCAGAAAGCACTGATTATGGCACTTATGCTGATCTCCATCTGCACCCACACCAAGCAGAACCAAAAGGGCGACGGAGAGCTGAAAAACATCATCCTCATTGACGAGGCCCATGTACTGCTGGGGGGCAAGTCCCGGTCCGACGGTGCGGGCGGGCAGGACACCACAGTGCGTGCCCTGCAAAACATGATTGCGGAGATCCGCTCCTACGGCACGGGCATCCTCATTGCCGACCAGTCGCCCACGGCGGTCAGCCGGCCTATCGTGGCCAATACGGATATCAAAGTGTCCTTCCGTCTGGTGCAGGGGGAGGAGAAGGCGGCTCTGGCGGACAGTACCGGCATGGAGGAGACCCAGCGGCAGCATCTGGGCCGTCTGGGCGTGGGAGAGGCCTTCGTCTATTACAGCCGCCTGGACACGCCCCAGTTAGTGAAGACCACCGACAGCCGGGCGGCCAAAGGTATCCGCCTGTCTGTCCCAGACGAGGAGATTGCCGGACGCATGACCTATTGGACCCATTATGGGGATCAGCTCAAGCCCTACCGGGAATGCGAACTCTGTCCCCAGTGCGCCGGCGGCTGCGATCTTGTGCTTCGGGACCGGGCGGACTACTACGCCGCTCGGGTCCTGCAGGAAAACGGCGTCAAAATGAAGGACCGCAGCACCGCGGCACAGTATGCAATCCTGTTGCACAAACCCCTGGCCCTCTGGGAGGGGACGCCGGAGCTGGACTTTGAACGGCTGTGCTTCTGCGCCCGCTTACGGCTTCTGCGGAAGACAGCGTTGGAAAAAGGCTTTGTATTTACCCCGCGGGAAATGGAGACTATTCTGCTTCCCCGGGAGAAGGGAGAATAACATATGTGCGATGAATTCGGAAGCAGCATGGATGTCTCCGGCGATTTGAGTACAGATAATGATGTTTCCTGCGAGGAGAGCGGCATCGATTTTGAATCGGAGGGCATCTTCGACGCGCCCCAGGAAGATATACAGACGGATATCTCCGACGGAGCTGGGGATGACGTGTATGAGGCCAGCAGTCTGGATGAGATCGAGATCCTGGAGGAGAGCGGCGACACCCACACCATTGCGGAGCGGATGGAGGAGCTGTACGGAGAGAACCCTGTGGAGGAGCTGACTCCCGCCCAGGAGGGCCTGAGGGAGTTTGAGGAGAGCGCATCCGAACGGCTGGATGAGATCCAAGAGCATAAAGAGGCTCTGGAGGACCTGAAGTCTGCCTTGCTGGCGGGCGACGCAACCGCTCTGGAGATGTTTGGACTGGAAACGCCGGATACCTCCGAAGAGGAGGGGCACCAGAAGGTGCTGACCCGGTAAGCAGATATATTCAAAAAAAGGGTTCTGAGCTTTGCGCGTTGCAAAGCTCAGAACCCTTTTCATATGTCAGCAGCTCTTGCTTGTCCCGTTCCATCTTGTACGCTTTGTTTCGCCGAAGCGTTGGAAATGGACGATCTCCCGCTCACGAAGGAAACGGATGACATCGTTGACATCGGGGTCGTCGCTGAGGCGCAGGATATTATCGTAAGTGACCCGGGCCTTCTGCTCGGCAGCCATGTTTTCAGTGAGATCGGCGATGACATCGCCCTTCACGCCGATACTGGCAGCATTCCAGGGGGCACCGGAGGCAGCAGTGGGGTAGATGCCCGTGGTATGGTCTACGAAATAGGGGGCGAAGGAGGGGCATTTCCTGACCTCCTCGTCGGTGAGCTCACGAGTGAGCTGATGGACAATGGCGCCGATCATCTCCAGATGGCCCAGCTCCTCAGTGCCGATATCGGTGAGGAGGGCTTTGAGTTCCGGATAGGGCATGGCGTAGCGCTGACTCAGGTAGCGCAGGGAAGCCCCCAGTTCTCCATCCGGACCACCGTACTGGCTGATGATAAAGGAGGCCAGCTTAGGATTTGGATTTTTGATATGCACAGGATATTGCAGCTTTTTTTCATAGGAAAACATGTCAGCCTCTCCCTTCGTCCGAATTCCAAGGCCACGGATCCTTTGGCCAGGTGTAGGTCTTGCTGGCTGCGGCATCGCTCCGCATCACAGGACCGTTGGCGGCGGCGTAAGCGGCACGGGCCTCCTGCTCCATAGCGGTATACTTTTGGAAGAGAGCAAAGGCTTCCCCATCAGAGGGATGGGTATCCAGATAAAGGGCCAGCTCCTGGACCACAAACTCCAGAGCCTGGAGCTGGGTGAGAGGGCTCTCGGCTACGGCGGCAGCGGTCTTTTTTGCCCGGAAGGGAAGGTCCAGACCGGGGTAGAGGGTGCCGCTGCTCAGAGCTTCCATCTGCTCATAACGCTTGGCACCGGTCTGCTGGAACGGCACATAGGGTACTGCCAGGGGCGCACAGGACGGCAGAATGCCGCAGGCATCCCCGCAGGGGATGGGTTCAGTTCCATGTTCAGGATACACGGGATGTTCCTCCTAACTGGATTTTGGCGGCTCCCGCTTTGACGGGAAAACCAGCCATCCCATCCTATGCGCCGGAGATGCACTTGGCCCCTGTTTACTTTTTCAGACCGCCTATGGTATAATGGGGGCCGCTGAATCAGGCGATATAAAAAACCACTTAGGAGAGAGAGATTTGAAGCGTGAAAATGACCTGGGCAGAGACCCCATTCGTTCCCTGGTGCTTCGGGTGGCCCTGCCCTCTATGCTGGCCCAGTTCGTCAGCGTCTTTTACAGCATCGTGGATCGAATGTACATCGGAAATATCCCGGAGATCGGCGACACTGCATTAGCCGGCGTGGGCATCTGTGGCCCTATTGTCACACTGATCGGCGCCTTTGCCTTCCTGGTAGGAGTGGGAGGTGCTCCCCTCATGAGCATCAAGCTGGGTGAAGGTGATCGGGATGCCGCAGAGCGGATCCTGGCCAACTGCTTCCTGATGCTCCTGATTCTCTCGGTAGTACTCACCGGTGTTTCCTTGCTCATTCGGGAAAAACTGTTGATGTGGTTCGGTGCCAGCACTATCACCTTTCCCTATGCAGACGCCTATATTACCATCTATCTCATGGGGACGGTCTTTGCCCTCATGTCCTCAGGACTCAACCAGTTCATTGTCTGCCAGGGTTTTGCCAATGCAGGAATGCGCTCTGTCCTGCTGGGCGCTGTACTCAACATCATTCTGGACCCCATCTTCATCTTCCTGTTGGATATGGGGGTCAGTGGAGCCGCTCTGGCCACAGTGCTTTCCCAAATGGCCTCATGCATTTATGTACTTCTTTTCCTCTTCGGCCACCGTCCGCCGGTACGTATTACGTTCGGTGGATACCGCTTCAAGACAGTCCGGTCTGTCCTGACCGTTGGTCTGACCTCCTTTATCATTATTGCTATGGATAATGTGATGATCATTGCCATGAACACCCTGCTCCAACGCTATGGAGGAGCAGGTGAGGGGGATATGCTGGTCACCTGCGCCACCATCATGCAGAGTTTTATGCTGATGATCACGATGCCTTTGAGCGGTATCACCGGAGGAACGCAGAGTATTTTGGGGTTTAACTATGGCGCAAACCGTCCTGACCGGGTATTAGGGGCACAAAAGTATATTGCCTTGCTTTGCGTCACCTTTACTACAATCTTCTTTTTGGTCGCCCAACTGATCCCGCAGTCCTTTGTCCTCATTTTTACCCGAGATCCCGACTACGTGGCCACCGCGTCTCAAGCCATCCGTATCTTTACCCTGGGTATCATTCCTATGGGACTCCAGTACACCATTGTGGACGGTTTCACTGGCATGGGCGTGGTGCGTGCCTCGCTGCCTCTGTCTTTCTGGCGGAAGGGAATCTACTTTGTGAGCCTTTTCGTGCTGCCCGCCCTCTTCGGTGCCCAGGCCGTCTTTTTCTCCGGACCTATCGCCGACTTTGGCGGTGCTGCTGTCTCAGTACTGGTGTACCTGCTGACCATCAAACGCATTCTGGGCCAGCGCGCCGCTGCCGTCGCCGTGAAGCCCGCCTGACGCATGCCTTCACTCTTCCAGGCATAAACTGCCGGGAGGGGGTGACCTTTTATGAGGACCGGAAATAAAAGCCCGTGCAAATGGAAGAAAAGCGTAGCCATCGGCGTAGTGGCGCTTTTGGTGGTCGGTACCAGTTTGTGCCTTCTGTGGCGGACACCATCCGTCATACCCACGCTGGCCGGTCCGTCCCAGCTCCAGGGTGCCACAGTGGTCATCGATGCCGGACACGGCGGAGAAGATGGAGGTGCCGTTTCACCTTCCGGCACTGTGGAGAGTGGCATCAACCTGGAGATCGCCCTGCGGTTGGATGCTGTTCTGGGGCTTTACGGCACAGACACTGTGTTGTTGCGCACCGAGGACGTATCCCTCCACGATCCGGATGCCCAGACCCTGCGGGAGAAAAAGGCCTCTGATCTGCGCAATCGAACAGAGCGGGTGGAGGCTATCCCCAATGCTCTGCTGGTGAGTATCCACCAAAATACCTATACCGGCAGCGGCCGCTATCATGGTGCACAGGTCTTTTATGCCGATGCGGAAAGCAGTGAGGCCCTGGCCCGACATGCCCAGGAGATCCTGCGCCAAGCCCTGGACCCTCAAAATACCAGACAGGCCGCCAAACTTCCAGGTGCTGTCTACCTGATGGACCATATCACCTGTCCCGCTATTCTGGTGGAATGTGGATTTTTGTCCAATCCTGAGGAAGACGCGCTGCTGCGCACCGCTGGATACCAGACCAAGCTGGCCGCTGCTCTGGCCAGTGCTCTTTTGTCACCCATCCCTGAGGAGGGGACATAGAAAGGGAAGTGGACCAATTTTGAAGTCGAAAACCGTTTTTTACTGTACGGAATGTGGAAATGAGACCCCAAAATGGGTAGGGAAGTGTCCTGCCTGCGGTAGTTGGAACACCGTGGTGGAGCAGCCCGCAGAGCCAAAGAAGCGCTCCGCTTCGGCCCAGGCCAGAAGTGTCGTCCGGGGTGTGCCGCTGAACCGCCCAAAGCCCATCCGGGAGGTGGAGACCACCGACGAGCTCCGGTTCCAGACCGGCCTGAGCGAGCTGGACCGGGTGCTGGGCGGGGGAGCGGTCCAGGGCTCTCTGGTGCTGGTGGGCGGCGCTCCCGGCATCGGCAAGTCCACCCTGATGCTCCAGATCTGCCAGAGTCTGTGCCAGAGCTCCAAGGTGCTCTACGTTTCCGGCGAGGAGTCGGAGCGGCAAATCAAGCTCCGGGCCGATCGCCTGGGCGTGGAAAGCGACGAACTCTACCTGCTGGCCGAGACCGACCTGGAGGATATCATGGAATCGGTGGCTGAGCTGCGGCCCGATGTGCTCATCGTGGACTCCATCCAGACCATGTACCACGGGGAGAACACCAGCGCCCCGGGCAGTGTTGCCCAGGTGAAGGAGTGTACCATGGCCCTCATGCAGCTGGCAAAAGGGCAGGGGATCACCGTTTTCGTCATTGGACATGTGAACAAAGAGGGCTCTATCGCCGGTCCCAAGGTGCTCGAGCACATGGTGGACTGCGTGCTCTACTTCGAAGGGGAGCCCCACATGTCCTACCGTATCCTGCGGGCGGCAAAAAATCGTTTTGGTGCTACCAATGAGATTGGCGTCTTTGAGATGGCTGACAGCGGTCTCACACAGGTTCCTAACCCGTCGGAGACTCTGCTGGCTGGGCGGCCACTGGACACCCCGGGGACGTGTGTCACTTGCGTCATGGAGGGCGTACGGCCTATTCTGGCCGAGGTCCAGGCTCTGCTGGCGCCCAGCGGCTACGGCAACGCCCGTCGGACCAGCAACGGCTTTGACTACAACCGAGCCATGCTGCTCCTGGCAGTATTGGAAAAGCGGGGCGGACTCATGATCAGTGGCTGTGACGCCTATATCAACGTCATCGGCGGCCTGAGTCTGGACGAGCCCGCCGCCGATCTGGCGGCCATCATCGCCATGGCGTCCAGCTTCCGGGACAAGAGTGTGCCGGGCAGTCTGGCGGCCATTGGTGAGGTGGGTTTGACCGGCGAGCTACGATCTGTGAGCGCTCTGGGTCAGCGGCTCAGCGAAGTACGCCGACTGGGATTCACGCAATGTCTGATCCCGGCCAGGAACAGCGCACGGTTCCAAGAGCCGGACGGTCTGCAGCTCATCCGGGTAAAAAACATCCGGGAAGCTCTGGCAGCTGTTTTGGCCTGAGACAAGCGTCAAAATGTATTTAATATAATTTATATAGTTGTAACGTACGAAACAACCAATTACAAAATCGCAGTATCAGGCCCAGGAGGCCGAAAAGTCTCCTGGGCCATTTAACGAAAGGGGGGTCTATTCTCTACTCAACAAAATAAAAATTTTGTTGAGTTGGAGGGAGGCTATGGACCGAAATGACGATAAATTGGATGCGCCCAAGCTGCTGCGGGACTTTCTGGTCTACCATGAGACCATCCAGGGACATTCCAAGAAAACTGCGGATGAATACTACCTGGACCTGCGCAATTTCTTCCGCTACATCAAACTGGAGCGCGGCTTGGCGCCCCGGACCGCCGAGCTGGACCAGATCTCCATCGACGACCTGGATCTGGACCTGGCTCGCTCTGTGACCCTCAGCGACGTGTACAGCTATATGAGCTACCTCAGCCGTGACCGGGTCAAGCACGCCAATAGCCCCTCCTCCGGTTACGGTCTGGAGCCATCCGCCCGGGCTCGGAAGATCGCCGCCATCCGCTCCTTTTATAAATATCTTTCCAGCAAGGCCAAGCTCATCAGCGAAAATCCCATGCAGGACCTGGATGCTCCCAGGCTGAAGAAATCCTTGCCTCGCTACCTGACTCTGGACGAGAGTATCCAGCTTCTGGAAGCCGTGGACGAGCCCAACCGGGCTCGGGATTATTGTATCTTGACGCTGTTTCTCAACTGCGGCCTGCGGATCTCAGAGCTGGTGGGGCTCAACCTCACCGACGTGCGTGAAGAGCAGCTGCGGGTGCTGGGCAAAGGCAATAAGGAGCGGATGATCTTCCTCAATGGCGCCTGTCGGGCAGCTCTGGACGATTGGCTGGCCGAGCGCAGCCAGAGTGCTGCAGTGGATCGGAATGCTCTCTTCCTGACCCGCCGCCACACCCGTATGACTACCGATGCCGTTCACTACATGGTCAAGCAGCGACTGAAAAAAGCCGGACTGGACGCGTCCCTTTACTCAAGCCACAAGCTCCGCCACACGGCGGCCACTCTGATGCTTCAAAACGGCGTGGATGTGCGTACCCTCCAGGAGGTCCTTGGCCACGAGAACCTGAACACAACCCAGATCTATACCCACGTGGACAACGCTGAACTGCGCATGGCGGCCAGCGCCACACCACTGTCCAAGGTTCGGAGGAAAAAACAGAATCAGTCTGGCGGTCAGGGCATGAGCGAGCCAGGTGGAGGCGCAAACTCTGGCGGATAGGCGCCTAAAATGTGGAGATACCGGATTTCTTCAAAAAAATAGGTGCTCAGCGGTCGGAAGTCGGCATCATAGCTGTGAGCGGCCACCAGGATGTTCTCCAAAGTGGGTGGATTACCCACCTCCACTACCACCGGAGTGTGGCCGAAAGTGGTACCTCGAAAGCGCAGCTGGACAAAATCTGCAGGCTCGATGCCGTCGATCGTGGTCTCCACCCCGAAGGGTCCCCTGCTCTCCTCCTGCCGGGTAATGAAATTGTAGAAATAAGGGACACCTGTCCAGGATGGCGATTTCTGGTTGGCATCGATGTAGTACCACCCATAGGTGGGCGTGAGATTCATAATGCCGGTACCGGCATACAGGCACTGGGAGGCAAAGTTGGTACAATCTCCTCCCAGATTTTCATAATCATAATAGGCCGGGTTCCGGCTGTACGCCCAACGGTGGGCATATCTGAGGGCGGCCTCCCGATCGTATGGGAGTACAGGCAGAGGCATGACATCTCACCCTTTCAAATTGCTGCACCATCCTATGCGCCTTCTAATGTTTAGGCCACAACAAAGGAGAATGAGAACATGATGCGCTATGAAGCAGTGATATTTGACCTGGACGGTACCCTGCTGGACACCTTGGGCGATCTGGCAGCCAGTACCAATCGGGCCCTGGACCACTTCGGTCTGCCCCAGCGCTCCCTGGAGGAGGTCCGGCAGTTTGTTGGCAACGGCGTGGAAAAGCTCATCCGTCGTGCGGTCCCGACAGGCACCAGTGAAACACGAATTCTGGATTGCCTGGACTGGTTCAAGAAGGACTACATGTTACATATGAGGGATCAAACCGCCCCCTATGTTGGCATCCTTTCGTTGCTCAGAGCCCTGCGGGACAATGGCTGTAAAGTAGCAGTGGTATCCAATAAATTTGACGGTGCGGTGAAGGAGCTCTGTCTGGAGCATTTTGGGGACCTCCTCCCTGTCGCCATCGGTGAACGTCCCGGTGCACAGAAAAAACCCGCCCGGGACCTGGTGGACCTGTGCATCGCTGAGTTGGACGTCAGTCCAGACCAGTGCGTCTATGTGGGAGACTCTGACGTGGACATCCAGACGGCAGCCAATGCTGGTCTCCCCTGCCTGTCGGTGTCTTGGGGTTTCCGGAGTCGGGATTTCCTGCTGGAAAACGGCGCTACCGTCATCGTGGACACTCCGGAAGCGCTGTTCGACCAGCTACATACCTCACCCACAAGAAAGAGCGAAGAAAGTCTCGCCTGTCTTTTTTCCGTGCCCCTGTCGTTCTCGACGCACCTGACTAAGTGGGAGGATAGCCAGCTTCCAGATAAATATGACCACAATGCCTTCAAATATGTGGGGCAGCCTTCGGTGGAGGAATTCCAAAAAGCCATGACATACCAGAGAGAAAAGGGAGCAAACTTTGTAAAATTAGAGGGCCGTCTCCCCCTGGAGAATCCCTTTGGGATGGAGGAGGACGTCTCTCTGACCATGGTGCTCAGTGCCGAGACTGACCACCACGCCTGGAAAACGGCTCCCGATGTAGTGCTGAGGGCTCCCGACACCCCTCAATTGGAATCGCTGGAGCGAAAGCATTACGGCGCGTTGTACGGCGAAAGTTTTACAGTACGGAATGTCCGACGGCTACACGAACGGGTGTGCTACCATGGTGCATACCTGGATGGTGCGCTGGTGGGTGTCTGCTTCACTTATTCTACAGATGGATATACGTGTATCGACGGTCTCCTCGTAGACCGAGAGCACCGGCACCGGTTTATTGCGACCACCCTGCTCCAGGACGTTGTGGAAACCGCCCGCAAGCGCGGCAACCAGGTCTTTCTCCATGCAGATGCCTATGATACACCCAAAGATATGTATGCAGCTATGGGCTTCGCAGTGGAAGACAGACTATACGAATACCTTTATCATTTCTGATATAGGATCCCGCGTATAAAAAACGGGCAGCAGATATCATCTGCTGCCCGTTTTTTCTTGATTCTTCATCGAACGAGACGCCGGATCTCCTCCTCCGGCATGCTCCAGGAAAGGAATTCCATCAGAGTCTCCTTGGGATGTGCTTCCTCCGGCTGAGATGCGGAAGCATCCTCCCGGGCCTCCGCCGTCCCATAGCGGTAGGTGGACCAGTTGGGATTGAGCCAATGGCCGTTGCCGACGGCAGTGATATAGAGCTCCTCCAAAAGGAAATCCATGGCTGTGAGGAGGGTCCGTTGATCCATCTGAGCAAGCTCCCGCAATTCGCCGGTCTCCAGTCCGCCTGGAACGCCCTGCAGAAGTCCATAGAGACGTTCCGCCGGCTCCGGCATCGGCCTCTGGTATCTGCACTGCTTGAGCAGGTGGTAGACCCTGGGCGATAGATAGACCGTGCGCTTCCGGTAGACCTTGCTCAGAAAGAGCTCCTTCTTCTCGATCAGCTCCACGGCGTCGGCCCAGGAACAGCCGATATCCTCCAGGCAGCGCAGATTGGCATCGGTGTTGCAGGCCAAAATGCCTGTAGCGTCCAGATATGCTTTCAGTTGGGCCGCGCTCATGGCGTCCTCCTCCTTGTTCGGTAGTAAAGAAAGGGGGAGGCGCAGCGCGCCTCCCTCCTTTTACGTTTGAAAGATGGATCAGGCCTTGCCGTCACAGCCCAGCACGTCCACGATCTTGTGGGCCACCAGAGCCTTGATGTTGGCACGGGCGGGCTTGAGGTACTCACGGGGATCGAACTTGTCGGGATGCTCGTTGAAGAACTGACGGATGGTACCAGTCATGGCCAGGCGCAGATCGGAGTCGATGTTGATCTTACACACGGACATGGAGGCAGCCTTGCGGAGCTGCTCCTCAGGGATACCGACGGCATCAGGCATCTTGCCGCCATTCTCGTTGATCATCTTCACATAGTCCTGAGGCACGCTGGAAGAGCCATGGAGCACGATGGGGAAGCCAGGCAGACGCTTGGAAACCTCCTCCAGCACATCGAAGCGCAGCGGAGGGGGAACCAGAACGCCCTTCTCATTGCGGGTGCACTGGTCAGCGGTGAACTTGTAGGCGCCGTGGCTGGTGCCGATGGCGATGGCCAGGGAGTCGCAGCCGGTCTTGGAGACGAACTCCTCGACCTCCTCGGGGCGGGTATAGGAAGCAGCGTGGGCAGCCACCTTGACCTCGTCCTCTATGCCGGCCAGGGTGCCCAGCTCGGCCTCCACAACCACGCCGTGATCGTGGGCGTACTCGACCACCTTCTTGGTGATCTCGATGTTCTCCTCAAAGGGCTTGGAGGAGGCATCGATCATAACAGAGGTGAAACCACCATCGATGCAGGACTTACAGGTCTCGAAGTCGGGACCGTGGTCCAGGTGGAGCACGATGGGGATATTGGGGCACTCGATCACGGCGGCCTCCACCAGCTTCACCAGATAGGTGTGGTTGGCGTAGGCACGGGCGCCCTTGGAAACCTGGAGGATCAGGGGGGCGTTCAGGTCGCGGGCGGCCTCAGTGATGCCCTGCACGATCTCCATGTTGTTAACGTTGAACGCGCCGATGGCATAACCACCGTTGTAGGCCTTCTCGAACATTTCCTTAGAAGTGACCAGAGGCATACGTCTCATCTCCTTAAATTATTCTTCAGGGAAAGAGGAAGCACTCCCCTTCTCTTTTCATCATTGATTTTACCAGCAATAGTTGATAAATGCAAGAGGGTATGATATGATATTCGAGCAGAGATCGCTTTCACATGAAAGTTTTTTCAAGAAAGCAGATAAAATTCATGATTGGAGGACCAAACATGAGCGAACTTAGAGGAGCATGTATCATCGGTCAGTCCGGCGGTCCCACGTCGGTCATCAACGCCAGCGCCCAGGGTGCCATCCAGGCTGCCCTGAAGGCAGACTGCATCACCCGGGTGCTGGGCGCCGCCCACGGCATCAAGGGTGTTTTGGATGACAAGCTTTACGACATGGGTCAGGAGGATCCCGCTGAGCTGGAGCTGCTCCAGAACACCCCCTCCTCCGCCCTGGGTTCCTGCCGCTATAAGCTGGCTGACCCCGACAAGGACGACACCGACTATCAGCGCATCCTGGAGATCTTTAAAAAGTACGACGTCCGCTACTTCTTCTACAACGGCGGCAATGACTCCATGGACACCTGCAACAAGATCTCCAAGTATATGCAGAAGGTTGGCTATGAGTGCCGCATCATGGGCATTCCCAAGACCATCGACAACGACCTCAACGGCACCGACCACTGCCCCGGCTTTGCCAGCGCCGCCAAGTATATCGCTACCTCCTGCGCCGAGGTGTGGCAGGACGCCCACGTCTATGACACCGGCATGGTGACCGTGATCGAGATCATGGGCCGTCACGCTGGCTGGCTGGCTGGCTCTGCCGCTCTGGCCTCTCTCACCGGCTGTGGTCCTGACCTCCTCTACCTGCCCGAGGTGGACTTTGACATGGACCAGTTTGTCAAGGATGTCACCGATATCTACAACAAGACCGGTAAATGCCTGGTGGCTGTGTCCGAGGGCATTCACTATGCCGACGGCCGCTTCGTTTCTGAGGCCGAGACCTCTGCCACTGACGGCTTTGGCCACGCCCAGCTGGGCGGCCTGGCTGTGAAGCTGGCCGACATCATCAAGCAGAAGACCGGTGCCAAGGTCCGCGGCATCGAGCTCTCCCTCCTCCAGCGGTGCGGTGCTCACCTGGCTTCCCACGTGGATGTGGAAGAGGCCAAGATGGCCGGCCGTGTGGCCGTGGAGTCCGCTGTTGCCGGCAACACCGACAAGATGGTGGCCTTCTCCTGCACCCGTGAGGGCGGCAAGTACACCTGTGAGCCTGTCCTCCAGCCTCTGGACATCGTGGCCAACTTCGAGAAGAAGGTGCCCCGCGAGTGGATTAACGCAGCCGGCAACGGTGTGGAGCAGCCCTTCATCGACTACGCTCTGCCCCTCATTCAGGGTGAGCCTGACCGTCCCAAGGAGAACGCTCTCCCCCGTTTTGCCCGCCTGAAGAAGGTCCTTACCACTGATATGTAATCGGAATTGGAAAATGGCGCTCTGCATGATGCAGAGCGCCATTTTTATTTTTTATAAGTTTGCATCGTCACACCAGAGAAGCCGGTATTTCCCTGCTGCTTGAACCTCGTAGAGGGCCTCGGCATCGGTGTCCAGAAGCTCCCTGTGGTCTACCTCTCCCTCATAGCCAACACATGTGCCACATGAGGAACTCAGCACCCGAGGAACGGGCATCATCTGTGCCTCACATCCGGCCTTTCGGAGTCGCTTCCAGCTCACCTGCGCACTGAGGTGGGTGTAAAAGGTTGCTATATAGGTATTCATGATTTCCGCGTGAGCACCAGGGTATATTCGTCGTCATCAGCCGGCCGGACCTCTACCTCATAACCATTGTTACCGGCGAACCGGGTGACGTTCTCCACAGAACAGGGGTTATCCAACAGCACTTCCAGTTCCTGAGGAGCACCATCTTTCACCGCCTTCTGAACCATGACCACCGGCATAGGGCAGGCATACCCTCTGGCATCGATCATACTTTCTCCTCCTTATGCAGATTGACAAACGAAATGACTCCCAGCAGCACCAGACAAACCACCACACCGATGCGTCCGGCCGTTCCGACCCCGCCGGTGACAAGTACGTTGTCAGCCATAGCATCAGCATTGCCGGCCATTCCGAAGTTGTGAGACAGAGCAGCGCCCACTATCATTCCCAGGACGGTGACGGCGCTGTCGCCGTTGCCCTCCCCTGCCAGAATGAGCTGCCTCAGAGGGCAGCCGCCCAACAGGATAGAGCCCCAGCCGGCGGCCGTCATGCCCAGAAAGCTCCAGAGATAGTCGTGATGGGCCACTGGTTGAACCGCTAGCCCCGGCTGGAAGGCACCCCGCAGGAGATTCCCCACTAACACCACCAAAAAAATGGCGACAAAGCCACTGAGCAGGTGGAAATCCCGGAAAAGCACCATGTCACGGATGCCGCCGGCCATACACAGGCGGCTCTTCTGTGCCAGAGCGCCACAGACCAGTCCAGCACACAGGGCGATAGCCCAAAAGGCGTGACTTGCACCAGGGCCCTCCTGAGAGAACTTCAGCAGTCCAGGGGCAATCAGCAGCAGGAGCAGCAGACCAACCATAAAGCCGGGCAGAACAAAGCCCTCCGCTTTCTTAACTTTATAGGCCCGTCCCAGAGAGAAGCCTTTTTTCAGGCAGACAACACCGACCAGAATGCCGGCCACAAAGCCAATGAGACCCGCGATGGCGGTCACATCACCGCCACCCAGCCGCAGAACCATCCGTAAAGGGCATCCTAGAAAAGCCAACGCGCCCACCATGACAATACCGCCCAGCAAAAAACGCAGGGCGGGCGTGGAACCAGCCCTGGCCTTGAATTCGCCGCCGGCCAAGGCCATGATGGTGGCTCCCATCACCAGACCAATGATCTCGGGACGAATGTACTGGACCTTTGCCGCACTGTGGAGTCCCAATGCACCGGAGATGTCCCGGAGAAAGCAGGCAATACAGAAGCCCATGTTACCTGGATTGCCCAGCATGGTCAGCACCAGAGCCGCCAGACCCACCACAGCGCCGGTGCAGATCACCAGCCAGTTGATTTTTTTCATACGTTCCTCACTCTCTTCGCAATTCTTTTTTGAGAATAACGCTAAATTCATTATAACGACTGTATTTGAAAATAGCCAATCGTTTTTTATGCGAAGAAGTGGTATTTTCATCGTTAAAATCGATTATTTCAGACGCTCCCAAGCTCCTTCCCGAATGAAGCGGCAAAAGCGCTCTTCCAGATCCGTAAGAATATGATCCTGGCAGATCACCAGATACAGATTGCGGCAGCAGCTCTCTTCCTCCAGTTCAAAGGAGAGTAGACTCCCCTGCTCCAGCCGAGCCCGCGCTGCCAGCGCAGAGCAGACCGATACACCGAGACCATCGGCCACAGCGCCCAAAATGGCATCCGGCTGATCGATCTGTGCCACCACATAGAGGGACCCCAGGTCCATCCCGATCTGCTCCAGATAGGCGTCAAAGCGTTGTTGGGTACCAGAACCGGCTTCCCGGCACAGTATGGGTTCCCCCAGCAATTCTCTTCCAAGCACTCCTTGCTCCTGCATGGTGCGAAATCGAGGCGTATTTGCGGTAATGAGTACCAGTTTGTCCTGGAGCACCGGCTCGTAGAGAAAATGCTCCGGGTCCAGAGCCGCACCGGCAAAACCAAGACCCACACTTCCCTCTTCCAGCAGCCTGTGGACCTGGTCACTGTCCCCTTTCCGGAGTCGGAATCTGCATCCCGGATGTTGCCTAGAAAAGTCTGCCATCAGTCCGGGAAGCAGGCACTGGGCTGGTACCGTTGAAGCCGCCATGTGAAGAGTCTCCCCATCTGCACGAGGCCGGACAATTCCCTCCAGGGTACGGCAGCGGTTCAGGATTTCACGTGCAACTGGAAGTGCCGCCTCTCCCTGCCATGTGAGACAGACCTGGCGACGGGAACTGCGCTGGAAAAGTGGTCCTCCCAAGGTGCGCTCCAATGCCTGGATATGAGCACTGACGGTAGATTGGGTCAGGTAAAGCACCTGAGCGGCCCGGGTGAAGCTGCCCAGTCTGGCCACAGTGACAAAGACCTCAAGCTGCTTGAGACTGAACTCCAACATGGCAACCATCTCTCCTTCCAAACAAAAAACGGCGGATAGGACCTGTCCGGTCCCATCCGCCGCCGTGTCATCCGATGTTGTCTCGGTCCCGGAAGCTCACTCTACCCCAGTGAGTGTACGCATGACGGTATAGGTCTGCTCATCCAGTCCCTTTTTCATCTTTAGGGCTTCGGTGATATCATAATCGACATAAGTATCGCCCTGGACACAGACAACACGGTTGGTCTTGCCCTCGGCCAGCAGGCGGACAGCCTCATAGCCCATGTAGGTGGCCGCTACCCGGTCCCGGGCAGTGGGCGCACCGCCACGCTGCACGTGGCCCAGCACCGTCACCCTGGTATCCAGCGCTGTGGCCTCGGTGATTTTCTTGGCCACATCATAGGCACTGCCCACACCCTCAGCCACGATGACCATAAAATGGGTCCGACCGCCCAGCCGGGCAGTGCGGATAGGTTCGATGACATCCCGCTCAAAGTCGATCTCACGCTCCGGTACCAGCACACAGGTAGCCCCACAAGCCACACCTACATACATGGCAAGGTGTCCGGCATGGCGGCCCATAACCTCCACCACCGAGCACCGCTCATGGGACTGCATGGTGTCCCGGAGCTTATCGATGGAGTCCAATGCAGTATTGCAGGCGGTGTCAAAGCCGATGGTGTAGGTAGAGCAGGCAATGTCATTGTCGATGGTGCCGGGCACACCCACCACGGCCACGCCACGGCGGGAGAGCTCCAGAAGTCCACGGAAGGTACCGTCGCCGCCGATACCTACGACACCTTCCAGGCCAAGGAGTTTGCAGGTAGCCACAGCCTTTTCCTGACCTGCCTCTCCACGGAAGTCCTCGCTGCGGGCCGAGTAGAGCATGGTGCCGCCCCGGCGGCTCAGACCACTGACGCTCTCGAAATCCAGGGGTACGAAATCTCCATGGACCAGGCCGTTATAGCCCCGGCGAATGCCGATGCACTCGATGCCCATATGGATAGAGGTACGGACTACGGAACGGATGACGGCGTTCATGCCGGGGGCATCGCCGCCACTGGTGAAGACGCCGATCCGGCGCACTGCATTAGCCATAAGAGTATTCCCCTTTCTAATCAAACCTTCAATTCCACATCACTGCCCTGAAGCGCTTCTGGATACTTGGCCAGAACAGGAGCGATTTCCTGCTGAAGGAACTCCGTCACCTGCTCCGGGCACCGTCCAATGTAGCGCTCCGGCTCCAGGTGGGCGGTGAGCTCCTCACGGCTCATGTTGAAGAGGGGATCCTCCGCAATGAGGTCAATGAGGTTATTGGTAAGGCCAAGATCCTTTACATTCTTTCCGGCCTCCTGAGAGAGGACACGGATACGCTCATGGAGCTGCTGGCGGTCACCGCCGCGCTTCACCGCATCCATCATGATGTTCTCGCTGGCCATAAAGGGCAGCTCTTCCATGATGTGCCGGCGGATCACCTTCTCGTGGACCACCAGTCCGGCACAGACATTTTCATAGATATTGAGAATGGCATCCACCGCAAGGAAAGCCTCCGGGATGGAGATGCGCTTGTTGGCGGAATCGTCCAGGGTACGCTCGAACCACTGGGTGGCAGAAGTGATAGCAGGGTTCTGGGCGTCCACCATCACATATCTGGCCAGGGAGCAGATCCGCTCACAGCGCATGGGATTGCGCTTGTAGGGCATGGCGGAAGAGCCGATCTGGTTCTTCTCAAAGGGCTCCTCCACCTCCTTGAGGTGGCACAGCAGTCGCATGTCGGTGGCGAACTTGCTTGCAGACTGGGCAATACCGGAGAGGGTGGCCAGCACATTGGCGTCCATCTTCCGGGAATAGGTCTGTCCACTCACGGGCGCAACAGCTGTAAAGCCCATTTCCTTTGCAATCTTTTCCTCCAGCAGCTTGACCTTCTCGTGGTCGCCGTCAAAAAGCTCCAGAAAACTGGCCTGGGTGCCGGTGGTGCCCTTGGAGCCCAAAAGCTTCAGGGTGGAGATGCGATACTCTACCTCTTCCAGATCCATGAGCAGGTCATTCATCCACAGAGAGGCCCGCTTCCCTACCGTCACCAGCTGCGCCGGCTGAAAGTGTGTAAATCCAAGTGTAGGCAATGCTTTATACTTGTCAGCAAAAGCGGACAGAGTGTGAAGGACCCGCACCAGTTTGTTCCGGATGAGGAGGAGTCCCTCACGCATAAGGATGACATCAGTGTTGTCTCCCACATAGCAGCTGGTGGCACCAAGGTGGATAATAGGCATGGCCTTGGGACACTGGGCACCGTAGGCATGGACATGTGCCATGACATCGTGACGGAGCTTCTTCTCCTCGACAGCAGCCACATCATAGTTGATGTCGTTGATATGGCTCTCCAGTTCGGCCACCTGCCCCGCTGTCACAGGCAGCCCCAGTTCCATTTCGGCCCGGGCAAGCGCCACCCAGAGACGGCGCCAAGTGGTGAATTTCTTGTCGGCGGAGAAAAGGTAAAGCATTTCATCACTGGCATAGCGGGAAGAAAGGGGACTTTCGTAGCGATTTGTCTGGCCCATGGGCCATCCCTCCGATCGTAATTCTCGTTTGTGTGCCCATCAGGGGCGGAATACTGGTGTCACTCTGCCAGGAATTTTTCCAGCCGATCCAATCCAGCGTCGATATTCTCCATCGAGGTGGCATAGGACCAGCGAACAAAGTCAGGCGCACCGAAGCCGGTACAGGGCACTGTGGCAACCAGACCGTACTTGAGGAAGGCGTCGGCAAAGTCGTCGGCATCGTGGATGGTCACGCCATGAATGGTCTTGCCAAGAAGTTCCTTCAGATTCATCATCACATAGAAGGCACCCTCCGGCTTGAGACAGCTCACACCGGGAATGGCATTCATGCGCTCTACCAAGTGGTTTCGGCGCTGTTCAAAGGCCTTGCGCATCTCCTCCACTTTCTCCTGAGGGCCACCCAGAGCCACAGCGGCCGCCTTCTGGGCGATGGAACAAGGAGCGCCGGTAGAATGGCTGAGGTAGTTGGACATGACCTTGGAAATGTGATCGGGAGCCGCGGCGTAGCCGACACGCCAGCCAGTCATGGCGTAGGACTTAGAGACGCCATTGATGATGATGGTCCGCTCCTTTACATCCTCTCCCAAAGCGGCAATGCTGGTAAAAGTTTGTCCATCGTACACAAGGCGATAGTAGATTTCATCGGCGACAATGTAAAGGTCCTTTTCCACACACACGTCAGCCAGAGCGCGAAGCTCCTCCCTGCTGTACACCATGCCGGTGGGATTGGAGGGGTTATTGAGGATGATTGCTTTGGTCTTCGGGGTGACGGCAGCCGCAAGCTGCTCCGGCGTGATTTTGAAACCAGCGGACTCCTCTGCGGTAATGATGACGGGGACCGCACCCAGCATGCGAACCATCTCAAAATAGGTCACCCAGAAGGGCGCCGGGATGATGACCTCGTCGCCCGGATCCACCAGCGCATGGAGCGCACCGTAGAGAGCATGCTTAGCGCCGCTGGCCATCACGATCTGAGCCGGGACATAATCCAGGCCGCAGTCTTCTTTCAAACGGATGCAGGCCGCCTTGCGCAGCTCAAGGATACCGGCAGTGGGAGTATAACAGGTGAAATTGTCCCGAATGGCGGCGTAACCCGCCTCTTTGATGTTATCCGGCGTGTGGAAATCGGGCTCTCCAGCGCCGAATCCAATCACATCGATACCGTCGGCCTTCATCTGTTTGAACATGGCATCGATGGCCAGTGTAGTGGAGGCCCGTACGGTAGATGCGATCTGTGACAATTCTTTCATGACTGACTCCTCCCAATCCAGTTGCATCTCAACTGGAAACATTATAAAGTGACCGCTTTGGAATTGCAAGGGCTCTGGGAAAAAAGGCCACACATGGCGCAGGCGCCCGCCGTCCGAAAAGCGGACGTGGGCGCCATAATGGGTACGTTTTAGGAACGCCGACGCCCCTCGGTATTCTTCCGATAGATGAGATAAAGACCCTGGAGAAGTAAGTCGGCGTTATATGTAATGGAGTGTTTACAGTAACGGAGTATCTCCGGCGCACTGTCACCAGTGGCCACCACGGTGGCAGCGGGCTGTCCATGCTCCTCGATGCGGGCGATCATCCCATCGATCATACTGGCGTTGCCGTAGATTACTCCGGAGCGCATGGCATCCACAGTATTGTGTCCGAAAATGGACGCAGGGGGCTCCACTGAGATGTGCGGCAGAGCTGCTGCCCGCTCGGAGAGGGCATCCAAAGCCACCAGCACTCCGGGAAAGATCATGCAGCCCTCATAGGTACGATCATGGAGATAGGACATGGTCACTGCCGTGCCCATATCGATAATGATGATAGGGGTTGGGTATTGGTCAATGGCAGCTACAGAGCAGGCCACAATGTCGGAACCCAACTGGTTGTGGAGATCCGATTTGATATTGAGCCCCGTTTTGATGCCAGGCCCCATAAGCATAGGTGCCTTTCCGGTGAGCAGCTCCACCGCACCGGACATATGAGCCGTCACAGACGGCACTACGCTGGAAATGACTGCCCCGGAAACCTCTTTCAAATCGGCGTGGTAGAGTGTAAAGAGGTTCATCAAACTGATGGCGCACTGGTCCCGGGTGGGATTACGGCTGGTGGTAAGGCCAGAGCGAAAACAAAGCTTTCCATTCTGATTAAAAAGCCCCACGTTGGTGGTAGAGTTATCAATATCAATGGTAAGTACCACAGCAGCCACTTCCCTTCTCCGTGATTACTCAGAATTCTAGCAGAAATGCGGGTGAGATGCAAGGAAATTTACTGCAAGGCCAGTTCCACAGAACGTCTGGCACGGATTATGGTGGTACCAAGAAGCGGGATTTGGGGCATGAGTCCGATGGTCTTCATGGCATTTCCTCCTTCATGGGAAACGGCGGGACGCTAATCTGCGCCCCGCCGTCAGATATTCAGATGTGTTCCCGGATGAGTCGGCCCATCTCTTTGGTGCCAATGGGCGTTACGCCGGGTTCCGCAATATCGGGGGTTCGCCAGCCCTCGGCCAGCACCGCGTCTACCGCCGCCTCGATGGCATTGGCCTCCTCGGCACGCTGGAAAGAGTAGCGGAACATCATGGCCACGGACAGGATGGTGGCAATAGGGTTGGCCTTGTCCTGACCGGCGATGTCGGGGGCGGAGCCGTGGATGGGCTCATAGAGGCCGGGAGCAGTGTCGCCAATAGAGGCGGAGGGCAGCAGGCCGATGGAGCCGGTCACCATGCTGGCCTCGTCGGAGAGGATGTCACCGAACATGTTCTCGGTGACCACCACATCGAACTGGCCGGGGTCCCGGACCAGCTGCATGGCGCAGTTGTCCACCAGTACGTCCTCATACTGGACGTCGGAGTACTCATCCGCCAGGCGGTGCATGACGCTCCGCCACAGACGGCTGGTCTCCAACACGTTGGCCTTGTCCACGCTGGAGACCTTCTTCCGGCGCAGGCGGGCCAATTCGAAGGCACGACGGCCGATGCGCTCGATCTCCTTCTCGGAGTAGGCCATGAGATCGGTGGCCTCCAGGCCCCGGTCCTCGGTCTGGTACTTGTCCCGCTTGCCGAAGTAGATGCCGCCGGTGAGCTCGCGGACCATCATGAGGTCGATCCCCTTCTCAGCGGTCTCCTTCTTCAGAGGGCAGGCATCGGCCATAGCGGGCCGGAGGGCGGCGGGACGCAGATTGGCGTAGAGGCCTAGATCCTTCCGGATGGCCAGCAGGGCGGTCTCGGGCCGCTGCTCGGCGGGCTTGTCAGAGCCCCACTTGGGGCCGCCCACGGCACCCAGCAGCACGGCGTCACAGGCTTTGCACTTCTCGGCGGTGCCGTCGGGGTAGCTCTTCCCCACCGCGTCGGTGGCGCAGCCGCCCAGGAGCACGTCCACAAACTCAAAGGTGTGGCCGAACTTCTTGCCCACGGCCTCCATGACGCCCACAGCCTCATTCACGACTTCGGGGCCGATGCCATCGCCCTTGATGAGTGCGATCTTATAATTCATTTCGCCACACCTCTCACCTTCAGAGAATTGAGGAGGCCACCGGCCTCAATAATACCATCCACGAAAGCCGGGAAGGGCGCGGCCTGGAAGGTCTTGCCCTGGGTCTCATCGGAGATGACACCAGTCTTGAAGTCCACAGTGACGGCGTCGCCGGGCTGGATGGACTCAGCGGCCTCGGGGCACTCCAGTATGGGGAAGCCGATGTTGATGGAGTTGCGGTAGAAGATGCGGGCAAAGCTCTTGGCGATGACGCACTTCACACCGCAGGACTTCAGGGCCAGGGGGGCGTGCTCCCGGGAGGAGCCGCAGCCGAAGTTGGCGCCGGCCACCACGATGTCACCGGGCTCCACGGTGGAGGCAAACTTCTCGTCGATGTCCTCCATGCAGTGGGAGGCCAGGGCTTTGGGATCGGGGTTATTGAGGTGACGGGCGGGAATGATAACGTCGGTATCCACGTTGTCACCGTATTTATAGATCTTCATTGCCTTTCTCCTCCCTTACAGCTTTTCCGGGTCGGCGATGCAGCCGGCCACAGCGGAGGCCGCCGCCACGGCGGGGCTGGCCAAAATAATTTCGGAGTCGGTGGGCCCCATACGTCCCACGAAGTTGCGGTTGGTAGTGGACACCGCCCGCTCGCCGTTGGAGAGGACACCCATGTGGCCGCCCAGGCAGGGACCGCAGGTGGGAGTGGAGACGGCGCAGCCGGCCTCGATGAAGGTCTGAATGAGGCCCTGGGCCATGGCGTCCATCATGATCTGCTGGGTGGCCGGCAGGACGATGCAGCGTACGCCCTTGGCCACCTCCCGCCCCTTGAGGATGTCGGCGGCCTCCTGGAGGTCCTTGAGCCGGCCGTTGGTGCAGGAGCCGATTACCACCTGCTGGATGGGCAGGCCGGCTACTTCATCCACCGTCCGGGTGTTGGAGGGCAAGTGCGGCAGGGCCACAGTAGGACGCAGGGTAGAGAGGTCGATGACCACCTCCTGGTCGTAGACGGCGTCGGCGTCGGGTTCCACCGCCTCCCAGGGGCGGTCCACCCGGCCCTTGAGGTACTCCCGGGTCTGGTCGTCCACGGGGAAGATGCCGTTCTTGGCGCCGGCCTCGATGGCCATGTTGGCAATGGTGAAGCGGTCGTCCATGGTGAGCTCCGCTACCCCCTCCCCGGCAAACTCCAGGGACTTATAGAGGGCGCCGTCCACGCCGATCTGACCGATAAGGTGGAGGATCACGTCCTTACCGCTTACATAGGGGGCAAATTTTCCGGTGAGTGTGACCTTGATGGCGGAGGGTACCTTGAACCAGGCGAGGCCGGTAGCCATACCGGCGGCCATGTCGGTGGAACCCACGCCGGTGGAGAAGGCGCCGAGGGCGCCATAAGTACAGGTGTGGGAGTCGGCACCGATGATGGCCTCACCGGGGGCAGCCAGTCCCTTCTCCGGGATGAGGGCGTGCTCCACACCCATCTGTCCCACATCGTAAAAGTGGGTGATGTCGAACCGCTGGGCGAAGGCTCTGGCCTTGGCACAAAGCTGAGCGGACTTGATGTCCTTACAGGGGACGGAGTGGTCCAGGACAATGGCGATCTTGTCCTTGTCAAAGACCTGAGTGAGTCCCGCCTTGTCAAACTCGGTAATAGCTACCGGAGTGGTGATATCGTTGCCCAGCACCAGATCCAGCTTAGCCTCAATGAGCTGTCCGGCCTCCACGGACGCAAGGCCCGCGTGTTTTGCCAGGATCTTCTGGGTCATGGTCATACCCATGTTTGGTCCCTCCTGTTTGTTTGATTGGCTTTATTATGGCAGAGGGCTTGCAGAAAGAATGCAAACCATGATACAATGCTGTTAAAAGGCAGGAAGGCGGGACGTCATATGACAGAGCAGCGGGAAAACACTCCTTGGGCGTCTTTGGCTCAGGGACAGCCTCCCAGGATCTATGCCCCGGGACAGCTCATCTACCTTCAGGGCACCGAGGCGGATACCTTTTATTATCTTCTCTCCGGCAGCGCCCGGAGCTATATCAGCTCAGAGACGGGAGATGAGCGGGTGCTCACCACCCATCGCTCGGGGGATCTGATGGGCGAGGCCGCTTTTTTCGATGGCTGTCCCCGTGTGTCCTCCGCCGTGGCCGTGACTGAATGCAAGGTAGTTTCCATCGACCGTGAGCGATTGGACCAGGTTCTCCGGAGCCACCCGGAGCTTGCTCTCCCCATGCTCCAGTACCTTGCCCGGACGGTGCGCCTCCTCTCCGACCACGTGGACGGCATGTCCTTCCGTCCAGCGGATCAGCGTGTGGCCCGGTATCTCCTCTCCATCCCGCCGGAGGCCGGTGGGGCTCTGCGCTGCACGCATGAGGAGATCGGCGCCGCCGTGGGGGTAAGTCGGGTAACCGTGAGCCGGGTACTGGGGGAGTTTACCCGGAAGGGGTGGCTCAAGACCGGGTATCGGGCCCTCTACGTTACCGACGATGACGCCCTCAGGGCCTTTGCCTTTCGCGATTGACGGGCGTTTTCCTCTTGACAATCGGCCATTCTTGTTTTAATCTGTATAGAGGAAAAGCTGTGCTCTGCACAGAACAGACTGAAACGATTGGAGACTTGGACCATGAATAGAATCAAGACCATCGAGACCCGCGACCTCTGCAAGAGCGTGACCACTGGCGGCTGCGGCGAGTGCCAGACTTCTTGCCAGTCCGCCTGCAAGACCAGCTGCGGCGTGGCCAACCAGCCCTGCGAGAACAACGAGCAGTAAGCAGACGTCAAACCTGAGTGCCGCCTTGCAGTGAGGCGGCACTTTTTTTGCCATGGTCCGGTCTGAGGCTCCGTTTCAAAGAGACAATCATCCTGTGGAGGGATCAAGATTTATGGTACATCAATACAAGCTGGACGGCTACAACATCGTCCTGGACACCTGCAGCGGTTCGGTCCATCTGGTGGACGAGGTGGCGTATGACATCATCGCCCTCTACCCCGACCACACCCCCGACGAGATCTGCCAGCGTATCCTGGCCGACTACCCCGACCGTCCCGACGTCACCGAGGAGGAGGTCCGCGCCTGCATCGATGACGTGACGGCACTGAAGGAGGAGCACAAGCTCTTCACCCCTGACACCTACGCCCCCATGGCCGCCGACTACAAGAACCACTCCAACGTCATCAAGGCTCTGTGCCTCCATGTGGCCCACACCTGCAACCTGAGCTGCTCCTACTGCTTCGCCAGCCAGGGCAAATACCAGGGCGAGCGGGCCCTCATGTCCTTTGAGGTGGGCAAGCAGGCTCTGGATTTCCTGGTGGCTCACTCCGGCACTCGCCGGAACCTGGAGGTGGATTTCTTCGGCGGCGAACCCCTGATGAACTGGCAGGTTGTGAAGGATTTGGTGGCCTACGCCCGGAGCCTAGAGCCCATCCACAACAAGAACTTCCGGTTCACTCTCACCACCAACGGCGTGCTCCTGAACGACGAGGTCATCGACTTCTGCAACAAGGAGATGCACAACGTGGTCCTCTCCCTGGACGGGCGCAAAGAGGTCCACGACCGATTCCGGAAGGACTATGCCGGCAACGGCAGCTACGACACCATCGTGCCCAAGTTCCAGCATTTCGTGGAGCGCCGGGGTGACAAGAGCTACTACATCCGGGGTACCTACACCCACCACAACACCGATTTCGTAAATGACATCCTCCACATGGCCGACCTGGGCTTCACTGAGCTGAGCATGGAGCCGGTGGTGTGCTCCCCCGACGATCCCTGCGCCCTCACCCAGGAGGACCTGCCCGTGCTCTTTGAGCAGTATGAAACTCTGGCCCGGGAGATGCTCCGCCGCCAGCGCGAGGGCCGTCCTTTCACCTTCTACCACTACATTCTGGACCTCAAGCACGGTCCCTGCATCTACAAGCGCATCTCCGGCTGCGGCAGCGGCACTGAGTACATGGCTGTCACCCCCTGGGGTGAGCTCTTCCCCTGCCACCAGTTCGTAGGCGACCCAAAGTACTCCCTGGGCAATATCTGGGACGGAGTGACCAACACCGCCGTTCAGGACGAGTTCCGCAACTGCAACGCCTACGCCCGGCCCGAGTGCGCTGACTGCTGGGCCCGGCTCTACTGCTCCGGCGGCTGCGCCGCCAACAGCTATCACGCCTCCGGCAGCATCCGGGGCATCTACCCCTACGGCTGTGAGCTCTTCAAAAAGCGGATGGAGTGCGCCATCATGCTCCAGGTGGCCCAGAGCCAGGATGGTCAGCCATGAACACCCCCATCTGTGACTTCGTGCGCGGCTACGCCTCTGCCCACCCTGCCCGGCTCCACATGCCCGGGCACAAGGGAAAGGGACCTCTGGGCTGCGAGGCTCTGGACATCACCGAGGTGGCTGGTGCCGACGACCTCTCCCATCCGGAGGGCGTTATCCTGGAGAGTGAGAACAACGCCTCCGCCCTCTTTGGGACCCGCCACACCTTTTACAGCGCCGGCGGCTCCTCCCAGTGCGTGAAGGCCATGCTCCACTTGGCCCTCCTCCACCGGGCGTCCAATGCTTCTCGGACAGTGCTGGCTGGTCGGAACGCCCACAAGGCCTTTCTCCACGGCTGCGCCCTCCTGGATCTGGAGCCAGAATGGCTCCTCCCTGAGGGTGAGAGTCCCCTATGCGCCTGTCCCCTCTCCCCAGCCGGCCTGGACCGAGCGCTGGCGGAGCAGCCCGCACCCCCTCTGGCGGTTTACGTCACCTCCCCCGACTACCTGGGCGGCATGCTGGACATCGCCGGTCTGGCCGAGGTCTGTCACCGACACGGCGTCCCCCTGTTAGTGGACAATGCCCACGGGGCCTATCTCCGGTTCCTCTCCCCCTCCCGCCACCCCATGGACCTGGGCGCCGACCTGTGCTGCGACTCCGCCCACAAGACCTTGCCGGTGCTCACCGGCGGCGCCTACCTCCATGTCTCTCCCACCGCCCTGGCGCCTTACGAGCACGAGGCCCGACAGGCCATGGCCCTCTTCGGCTCCTCCAGCCCCTCCTATCTCATCCTCCAGTCCCTGGACGCCTGCAATCGCCGTCTGGCTGACGACTATGGTGCTCAGATGGAGCGGGTGGTCCTCCATCTGGATGCGCTGAAGGCCAAACTCTCCGCCCAGGGTGTCCCGGTACGCCCCGGAGAACCCCTGAAGCTGGTGGTGGACGGCTGGGTGACGGGGCTCTCCGGCTACGAGCTGGCAGACCTGCTGCGTCGGAGCGGTGTGGAACCGGAGTACTCCGACCCGGATGAGGTGGTGCTCATGTACTCTGCCGACGCTGTTGAATCCGATTTTCAGCGGGTAGAGACAGCTTTTTCAGGTATCCGTCCCGGTCTCAGGCGGTCCCCTGCCGCTCTCCCTGACCCTGGCGAGCGGGTTCTCTCGCCAAGAGCAGCCATGTTGTCGCCCTGGGAAGAGATCCCCGTACGGGAAGCCGCAGGCCGGATCTGTGCCGGAGCGGCGGTGTCCTGTCCCCCGGCCATCCCCATCGCCGTCAGCGGTGAGCGTATTACGGCAGAGGCTGCTGCCCTCATGACAGAGTTGGATTTTGAGACAGTCTCTGTGGTACGAGAAGCTGTTTAATATGAAAAAATGCCGCGGACCAGCCGGTCCGCGGCATTTTTTATAGGATGATGCAGATGAGCCCACCGGAGCCCTCGTTGATGATGCGCTGGAGAGTCTCCTGGAGCTTGCTCCTGGCATCCTCCGGCATTCGTTTGAGCTTGGTGTTCAGATCCTCGCTGACCAGTTCGTGGAAGGAGCGTCCAAAGATGTTGGACTGCCAGATGGCCTTGGTATCCCCTTCGAACTCCTGGAGCAGGTAGTGGACCATCTCCTCCGACTGTTTCTCATTCCCAACGATGGGAGAGACCTCCGTCTCGATGTCAGCCCGAATCATATGGATGGAGGGGGCGGAGGCCTTGAGGCGGACTCCATAGCGCCCGCCCTGCCGGACGATCTCCGGCTCCTCCAGTTTCAGCTCATCGGTGGTCGGCACCACAATGCCGTAGCCGGTCTCCCTGACCTCCCGGAGGGCGTCAGCCACCTTATCATAGGACCGTTTGACTTCTGAGAGCTGGGTGAGCAGGCCAATGAGGTCACCGTCATCCTGGATGGAGAAGCCGGACTGGGCGGACAGGGTCTCATAAAAGAGGCTGCGGGGCAGCTCCAGGTCGGCGGCGGCCAGACCGGTGCCAAGCTCTACCGAGGTGACCTGGGCCCGGCTCACCCCTTCGCTGCTGCCGATGGCCGAGATCACACCGTCCACATCCCGGATACGCCGCAGCCCGCCGGCCTGCTCCCGGATGGCGGCGTAAAGACCGCTCTTGATGGGGTGATCTCCTGGCAGGGCGTCCACCCAGGCAGGGAGGTTCAGGTCCAGCTCTCGGAGCGGGAACTCGAAGAGCACCGCTCTGATAATGTTCGTCACGTCGTCCTGGCTCAGTTCGAGGCAGTTCACTGCCATACATGTCACGTCGTACCGGCCCGCGATGTCGTTCCGGATCGCCTTGGCACGCTCAGAGTTGGGAAAAGCCGAGTTGAGGAGGACCAGGAAAGGTTTTCCCAGCTCTTTGAGCTCGGTGATGACCCGCTCCTCTGCTTCCAGATAGTCCTCACGCTGAATATCTGTCACACTGCCGTCAGTGGTCACCACCACGGCGATGGTGGAGTGCTCCGAGATCACCTTTCGGGTCCCGATCTCCGCCGCCTCCGTCATGGGGATGGGGTGGTCGAACCAAGGGGTGGTCACCATCCGGGGCTGGTCATCCTCGGTCTGACCCACAGCGCCGGGCACCATATAGCCCACGCAGTCCACCAGCCGCACCGACATTCGGGTACCGCCCTCCATGGTGAGCTCCACAGCTTCCTCTGGGACAAACTTGGGTTCGGCGGTCATCACAGTCCGGCCGGAGCCACTCTGGGGCAACTCATCCCGGGCACGCTCCTTGCGGTAGACGTTTTCGATGTTGGGCAGCACCAACGTCTCCATAAACCGTTTGATGAAGGTCGACTTGCCCGTCCGCACCGGACCCACTACGCCGATGTAAATGTCGCCCTCGGTGCGCCGGGCGATGTCCTCATAGATATTCCGATCTTCCAATGGAGACGCCTCCTTTTACCGCTTCTTGGGGATGAGCAGGACCCGCCCCGCCGTGAGGGTATCCTCCCCCAGGCTATTGGCCTGAACGATATCCTCCATGGTGGTGCCGTAAGCTTTGGCGATATCCCAGAGCCGTTCACCCTCCTCCACGGCCCTCAGCACGATAGAGGGACGGGCAGACGGGTCTCTGGGCGCATCCTCGTCCAGGCGGACCTGGGCTACACCAGTGATCTGTCTGGGCAGTAGGGACAAATACCGGAACTCCAGAGGACAGCGCAGCTCAACACCACCCCCCGCCGGTGCTGCCGCGCCTTCACCCGAACAGACACAGCGGCAGCTGCACATCGCGCCAGCTGAAAGCTCCATCGGACACATGGCAGTTATGGTACGCGTGACCGCTTCCAGCATTCCCTCCTCGGAGAGATAAACCACTGTGGCCGATAGCTCCGCTTTCAGCCGCCCCTGCTCTCCATCACGTTCCGCCTCCACCTGCCCCACATGAATATGGACGTCACAGACCTCCCGCACCGGGGATGTCGTCTCCAACAGCTCACGGGCGGTGATCCGCCGTTCCCCGTGCTCCAGCGGCCGGGCCAATGCATAGCCCCGTCGCTGGACCGACAGGTCGTAGGCCGTACTGTAAATGTCGGACAAAAGAGTTACCTGGCGCTCCTCACGGACGACCGCCTGGGCCAGCATACCAAGGGATACCGACATCATTCTTCCCTCGTTTCCGTCGAGGGTACAATCGATCCCGGTAAGTACTACCGACAATGTACAGTCGGCCTCCTCCCCCGCACCACTTACCTCCATGATCTGAGAAAATGGCAGGGTAAAGTCAGCGCCGCACAGCCCGCCGCCCGGCTCCCGGTACACCAGCCGTAAGCCGGCTTCTCCTTTAAAAATAAGCTTGTTGCCGATGAGCTTAGATTCTCCGCACACCAAATCTACCCGGCTCTTTAGTATTTCCGCTGCCGGTGGACGCGTCGCTGACAAGCTCAGGTCGTCCGAAAATGTGAAGGATTTCTCCTCTACACCTATGATAAAGCATGCGGTTTGAGCCTCTTCCAAAGTCTGAATCCCATTTTGCTCCTGACCGTCCACACCGTCGCAGAAGCTAGGGGTCTGTGGGACGTAAGCCTGCACCGCTATAGCCAGACTCACACGTACCAGAACCTTTCTGGGGTTAAGGCTTCGGGCATCCGCCCACATCACCCGAGGCTCGGCCGACAATCGACACTGTCGGGTGAGCCCCGGTGCCTCGGCGGTGCAGGTGAAGGGGATGCTGACGGTGATCCGCCGCACCCCCTCACCGCTCTCCGCCTCATAGAGAACGGCGCACCGGGCTGTCCCGGTCACCTCCGCTTTGCCATCCTGGGCCTCCTTGGTCCCCAGACACACCGCCGCCTCCGTGTCCACGATGCGCAGGATATCCGGACAGGCGTCTGGGACAATGCTCTCCAGTGTCTCCTCCTGGAAGAGCGTGGTATCCAATACGGTATCGTAGCAGTTGAGTTGGGTGGTCTTCAGTTCCAGCTCCATAGCGTTCCTCTCCTTGTAACGTTTCTACAAGGAGCATATGTACAAGGGTCTGGAGCTATGCCATTTTTTAGCGCAGGCCGAAAAGAGCCTTCAACACACCCCTGAGGTACTTGGGAGACCTAACCACGACGATCTTCATAAAAAACGCCTCCTTCCACGTAAACTGGCATCGCTGTTACCAGTATACGCAGAAGGAGGCGTAATGTGTATCTCAGCCTTTTCCGTGCTTTTCCAGCTCCCACTCCCGCAGATCCTTGACCTGCTCCCACAGCCTGACATAGCTGGCATGTCGACTGGGTACAATCTTCCCTTCATTAAGGGCTGCAAGAACTGCACAGCCTTTTTCCTTTACATGGGAGCACCCCACAAACTGACACTCACCCAGGTAGGGGCGAAATTCCCGAAATGCCCGTTCCAGCTCCTCCCTCCGCAGCAGCTCCATGCGTTCCGTGTCAAAGGATGAGAAGCCGGGGGTATCGGCCACCACAGCATCCGGACCAAGGCGGTACAGCTCCACGTGCCGGGTGGTATGGCGGCCACGTCCCAGCTTTTCACTGACCTCTCCTACCTGAAGCTGAAAGCCGGGTGAGAGAGCATTCAGGATGCTGGACTTGCCCACGCCAGAATTTCCTGTAAAGGCAGATACCTTACCAGATATTGCAGCTCTAAGCTCCTCGATACCTTCCCCTGTCTCAGCACTGACTCGGAGCGTAGGGAAACCAGCGGCAGTGTATATCTCATAGAGCTCTTCAGCGGGCTCAAGGTCGCACTTGTTGATGCAAATGAGACAACCACAGCCTTCCTTGCTGTCAGCAATGGCAGCTACCCGGTCGATGAGGAATGGATCCGTGACTGGGATAGCTCCTGAGGCAATGATGACCAGTTGATCAATGTTGGCCACAGCAGGCCGTTGAAATTCATTTTTCCGGGGTAGTATCTCGTCCAGTGCACCGGTACCCTCGGGAAGACGGGTAAACTTCACCCGGTCACCTACCAGAGGGGTGATTTTCTGATGGCGGAACTTGCCTCTTGCCCGACAGGAGATCAGCTCTCCGCTGCCGTCATCCACATAGTAGAAACCGCTGAGGGCCTTGCGGATCAGTCCGGTTCCTTCACTCATCCCAGTTTCACATCCCCGGTATCAAAGTCAACCTCAATGCTGTAATCCCTCTCACCGTTTATATAAATGTCAAACTTCTGTTTTCCTTTTCCGGTGATATTGAAGACAACACTTTGGACCACCAATGGGACCTGCTTGCTCTGGTCATAGCCGGAGCCACGAACCTGCACTGTCACGATCTCATCCGGATCACCATCAGGCAGCGTGACCGAGTGCTGTACTGTTTTCACATCGGGGTCGGAACTGGGAGCTGGCGATTCACTGGGCACAGGAGTCTCCGTAGCTGGACTCTCGGTATTGTTCTCACCGCTGGAAGTGCTGGAGCCACTGCTCACCTGGAGGGTAACTGTCTCTCCCTCATTCACCTGGGTACCAGTGGGAATGCTTTGAATGAGTACCGTATCCTTAGGCTCATCACTATCAATATAGACGGCTTTTACCACCAGTCCCAGGCCATTCTCCCCTTCCAGGAGCTCCCTTGCCTTATCGAGAGTCATACCATCAACCGAAAGCATGGTACGCTGGACCACCTTGGGCCCCTGGCTGACGATAATCTCAACCACGGTATCAGGCTGAATGGCGCTATCGGCCAAAGGCACCGTACGAATGACATAGTTTTCAGTGATCTCATCAGAAGTCTCATATGTCATGGTGATGTTGGCCTTGGAGATTCCCAGATCCAAAAGGGCCTGCTGCGCCTCCAGATAATCCTTATTCACCAAGTCAGGCATATAGATGGGCTCTTCACCGGCACTGGTCGTTACAGTGATAGTAAGGTCCTCTCCAGTGACCTGCTGCTTCGCTTCGGGATCCTGAGAGACAATCTTTCCCGGCTCCAGGCTGCTGGACACAGAGCCACCTTCCACAATCTCAAATATCCCCTGGACTTTGGGATCAGCCATAGCCTCCTCCACCGTCATACCGTAAAGATTGGGTACAGTGTGCCGGTCATCAGACTGGAAGCTGTTGCTGAAGAACACTACCCACAGCAATACGCCGATTCCAATAATGAAGACCAGGATAGAGGCCACAGCCAGGGGGACCGACATGTTGGCTTTCTGCCGGTTTCTTGGGCGTTCGGAAGAAGATACCCGTTCCCCGCGCTCTGCCTCTTCCCGACTTCGCCGGCGCATGGAGCCAGTGTCACTGCTCCTGCGTCGACTCCCCGTTCCAATCACCTGGGTGGGCTCATCAGCTACATCCGGTGTGGCAAAGAGCTTGGCTGGGTCATACTCCAAATCGATGCTCGGATCCTTCCGGAACTCTTCCAGATCATAGAGCATATCATCGGCGTTGCGATAGCGGTTCTCCACCTTGGGCGCCATAGCCTTCATGGTGATGGCCTCCAGGGCCTCCGGGATGTCAGGATTGAGCTCCCGCGGCGCCAGAGGGATCGAGTTGATATGCTGGATGGCCACCGATACCGGGGTATCCCCTTCAAAAGGCAACCGGCCGGTCAGCATCTCATAGAGCACCACACCAGCAGAGTAGATATCACTGCGACCGTCGATACGGCTCCCTCTGGCCTGCTCTGGAGAAATATAATGGACGGAACCCAGGGCCTCCTGCGTCAAGGTGCTCTGAGCGGCAGAGGCCAGCCGGGCGATGCCAAAATCGGTGACCTTGATGCTCCCATCGCGGAGAACCATAATATTCTGTGGTTTGATATCCCGGTGAATGATGCCACGTCCGTGGGCATGGGAGAGCGCCTTCATGATCTGGGTGATGAAGTGGAGGGACTCCTTCCAGCTCAGAGGGCCCCCTTTTCGCTGCATATACTGCTTGAGGGTAATGCCGTCAATGAGTTCCATGACGATGTATTCTACCTGCTCAGAACGGCTTACATCGTACACCGCCATAATGTTGGGGTGAGAGAGCATGGCTACGGCCTGGGACTCATCGTGGAACCGGCGGCGGAACTCCGCGTCCTTTGCCAGATCATCCTTGAGGATCTTAATCGCCACCAGCCGGTTGAGTCGGTGGTCACGACCCTTAAACACCACCGCCATACCGCCGGTACCGATCCGCTCCAGGATCTCATATCGGTTATCCAGCAATTTCCCTATGTATTGATCCATAATGGGGGTATCCTCCTTGTTACATCTGAAGCAGGACCGCAGTCACATTGTCCGGTGCGCCTCTGGACAATGCAATGTCCAGCAGTCTCCGGCAGCAGTCCTCCGCAGGGCCGCCGTGGAGGACCTCATAGAGAAGTTCCTGATCGGAGACCATGTTGCTCAAGCCGTCGGAGCAGAGGAGCAGAGCGTCACCCGGCTCCATCGGCTGGCGGAAGAGATCGGCACGAAGCTTAGATTCTGCACCCAGAGCCCTGGTAATGAGGTTCTTCTGGGGATGTTGCCTGGCCTGTTCCGGGGTGATCTGCCCCCGGGCCACCAGATCCTCCACCACTGAGTGATCGCGGGTCACCTTGGTGATCCCATCCGGCTGCACCAGGTAGCACCGGCTGTCGCCAATGTTCAGGATGTAAGCCTGACTGCCGATGACCAGCGCGGCCACCATGGTGGTGCCCATGCCACGGCAGTCGGCATCCACGCTGGCCCGGAAATGAACGGCGCCATTGGCCTGTTCCGCCGCGAAATGGAGGAGGGCCTCAGGCTCGTTCCGCCATTGCTCAGGTGGCTGGGCCTTGGCGGTCTCCAAAAAGGTCTCCACCGCCAGCTGGCTGGCCACATTACCAGCCTTGGCACCGCCCATGCCATCACAGACGATGCCAAGTGCCATATCCTCTGCCAGGAGCTCAATGTGGTAGTCGTCCTGGTTTTGATGCCGGACCACGCCCACATCTGTGATGCCCCATATGTTCATATCGAATCAGTCCTTTCGCCCATCCGGCCGGACCTTGTCCGCCGGCGACTCAGATCCCTCGCCCATAGCCTTCCGCCGCAGCTGGCCGCAGGAGGCATCGATGTCGCCCCCCAGCTTTCTGCGCACCGTTACGGTAATCCCCTGACGCTCCAAACGGCGCTGGAACTCCGCCACACGGCGACTGGGCTTCAGGGGGCTCTCCTTCACCTCGTTGAGAGGAATGAGATTCACATGTCCCGGCGTTCCCTTCAGGTGCTGCGCCAAAAAATCAGCCTGCGCATCGCTATCGTTGACCCCGTCGATCATAGCGTACTCATAAGAGATACGCCGACCGGTGGTCTCGAAATACCGGCGGCAGGTGTCGAAGAGCTTTTCTACTCCAATGCCCCGGTTCACCGGCATAATCTTGCTCCGGGTCTCGTCGTCCGGTGCGTGAAGAGAAACCGATAGAGTTAATTGTAACCGATGCTCCGCCAGTTTGTCAATTTTCTCCGTAAGGCCACAGGTGGACAGAGAGATATGGCGCATACCGATGTTGAGCCCATCCGGGTGATTCACCAGTTCCAGGAAGCGCAGTACGGTATCAAAATTGTCCAGCGGCTCGCCGATGCCCATGAGGACGATATTGGAAATGGAAACACCCGCGTCAAGCTGGGTGAACAGGACCTGATCAATCATCTCAGACGGTGTTAAGTCTCTTACCTTGCCCCCTAGTGTAGAAGCACAGAAGGCACAGCCCATCCGACAGCCTACCTGAGAGGAGATACATACAGTATTCCCGTGGTGGTAGCGCATCAAAACCGTCTCGATGCAATTTCCATCCAAGAGCCGCCAGAGGTATTTGATGGTACCGTCCTGGGCGGAGACTTGTTTGCGGGCCACTTCCGGATGAGTGATGACACACTGGGCACTCAGCCGCTCTCGCAAAGGCTTGGAGAGATTGGTCATCTCTTCAAAGGAAGTCGCCCCCCGGTGGAGCCAGGTAAAGATCTGCTTGGCCCGGAAACCGGGCTCCCCCTGCTCCTTGAGCCAGACACCCAGTTCCTCCTGAGTCATGGATTTGATGTCGATCATGTTATGCTCCCCCGCCGCCCTTTCGGCGGCATCAGTCCATATTTTGAGGTGGTCAGACGTTATCCGCCCTTCTCCTCAGCTTCGCGAAGAAAAATCCATCGGTGCCATGCCGCTGGGGCCACAGAGTGACCATGCCATCCGGTATCTCTCCCACTGGTCCCGGGAGGGTAAAGTTCTCCAGAGTGTACTCCGGATGGCGGTCCAGGAAGGCGGTCACAATGTTCTCATTCTCCGATATCTGTAAAGTACATGTGCAGTACAGTAATACGCCCCCAGGCTTTACATAGGTGGAGACGTTCTCTAAAATGGCTGCCTGCACGGCGGGGAGCCCGGCCAGGGGCGCCGGGTCCTTATAACGGATATCCGGCTTCTTCCGAATGATACCCAATCCGGAGCAGGGCACATCGGCCATCACCAGGTCAAAGGCCTCCTCCCACTCGACCCGGTGGGCCTTGCCGTCCTGGACAGCAGAAATAAGGCAGGTAATTCCCAGCCGTCTGGCACCGGCATCAATAAGACTCTTTTTGTGGGCATGGATGTCGCAGGAGATCAGTTTGCCCTGATTCCCCATCGCAATGGCGGCGGCAAAGGATTTACCGCCGGGAGCGGCACAGGCGTCAAGCACCGACATTCCGGGCTTGGGGTCCGCCGCCAATACCGCCAGCCGGGCACCGGCGTCCTGAATGTAAATGCGGCCCTCCCGGAAAGCTGTGAGGTTCTCCAGATCGCCGCCACCGGTGAGGGTCAGACAGTCGGGCAGCCAGGGATGGGGCTCTACTTGGGCGCCCTCCTCCCGCAGAGAGACCAGTACCTCCTCAGAAGTTCCCCGGAGACGGTTGACCTGGGCCACCGTAGGCGGCTCGCCGTTGTCCAGGGCCAGGAGACGCTCCGTCTCCACCGGACCCAACGCCTCCAAAAAGGCTTTTACCAACCACTCAGGGTGGCTGTAACGCACGGAGAGATAGGAGACCGGGTCCTCCTCCGGAATAGTGGGGAGACGATCGATGTTACGGGCCATGGAGCGGAGGATGCCGTTCACCAGGCCCGGGCTCCTGGAGTTCTTGCTGTGCCGCTTCACCAGGTCCACCGACTCGTTGACGGCGGCGCTTACCGGCACCCGGGTGAGGAAGGCCATCTGATAGGCCCCCAGCCGCAGGGCGTTAAGGACTTTGTTTTCCATTCGCTCTGGCTTCACTGTAGAAAACTTCCCGATATAGAAGTCCAACAGCAGCCGGTTCTGGAGCACGCCAAAGCACAGCCGGGTGGCCAGTGCGGCATCCCGGCTGTCCAAGCCGGCGGCCCGAATATTCTTTTTCAGCGACAGATCCGACCAGGCGCCCTGCCGATTACAGGCGGACAGGGTCAGCAGCGCCACCTCCCGGGCATTGCCGGCCATAGGATCACACCCTCTCTCCTACTCTACTTACAGCTTTTCTCCCACTGTCAGGGGATGGCCGCGGAGAAAATCCGCTGCCGCCATCCGCTTCTTCCCATCGGGCTGAAGCTCCTTGATCCGCAGCAAGGTCCCGTTTCCGCAGGCCATAACGATACCTGTATTCCCCGCCTCTGCAACTGTACCGGGAGTTAGATTCGTTGTATCGTCAATAATGTCAGTTGAAAATACTTTACATCTAATCCCACCAAATTCCGCCGTGGCACACGGCCAGGGCAACAGCCCTCGGACCTGGTCATGGAGCGCCTGCGCTCCCTTGGACCAGTCCATAGGGGAAAGCTCTCGGCTGAGCATGGGGGCGTAGGTGGAGACCGCAGCATCCTGCGGTGTCCGGGGTGCCTGCCCACTGGCCAGCAGGTCCACAGCCTCCACCAGCAACTTGCCTCCCAGTTCCGCTAAGCGGCCAAAGAGCTCGGGGGCCGTCTCATTGGGGCCAATGGCGGTCTCTCCCTGAAGAATCATATCGCCGGCATCCAGCTCCGGCGCCATATGCATAATGGTGACACCGGTGGTCTTCTCCCCATTCAGGATGGCCCAGTTGATGGGTGCCGCTCCGCGGTATTTGGGCAGCAGTGAGGAGTGGACATTGATGCAGCCATAGGCGGGATAGTCCAAAATGTCAGAGGGCAGGATGCGACCGTAGGCCGCTACCACGATGAGCTCCGGAGCAAGGTCCCGGATATAGCCCATAGCCTCCCCATCCTTCATCTTTAGGGGCTGGAATACCGGGATATCATGTGCAATGGCATATTCCTTTACAGGGCTTGCCTGGAGCTTCATTCCCCGGTTTTTAGGCTTGTCGGGCTGGGTGAAGACACCGCACACCTCATGATCGGCCTCCAGGAGGGCGGCCAGTGAGGCCACGGCAAAATCAGGGGTGCCCATGAAGAGGATGCGCACGGTCAGTCCTCCTCCTCGTACATCTCGTCCAGTTCCTTCTGGGTATAGAGCCGGTCGGTGAGCTCGGTGAAAATGTGGCCTTCCAGATGGTCCAGCTCATGGCAGAAGCAGCGGGCCACGATGGCCTCCCCCTCTGCCTCAAACCAGTTGCCGTTCCGATCCTGGGCCTTGACCCGGACCCTCATGGGCCGCTCCACGGTCCCCCACTTGCCGGGAACGCTGAGGCAACCCTCCCAACCATCCTGGATCTCCTCGGAACGCCAGATGATCTCCGGGTTCACCAGTTCCAGCATCTGCTCCTGAGCATCCACCACGATAACGCACCGGCGAAGGATGCCCACCTGCGGGGCGGCCAGACCAGCGCCGCCAGCATCATCCAGGGTCTCTTTGAGGTCATCCAGCAGGTCCCAAAGCCGCTGGTCAAAGTTGGTGACCGGACGGCAGACCTTGTGGAGTGCGGGGTCCTTGTCGGTCAGTATCTTTCTCAGTGCCATAGTCGTATCCTCCTAATCATATGGGTTCACATCGGCAAACACCGAAACACCTCGGATCTCACGGTCATCGGCGGCGGCCTGGAGCAGGCCGGCAATGAGCTGGCGGACCTCCTTGGTATTTTGGCAGAGCAGGGTCAGCCGATAACGGTAACGGTTGTTTACCTTGGCCACCGCCGCCGGAGCAGGCCCCAGCAGGCGTGGCCGCGTATCATAGTCACTCCAGGCCGCTGCCCAGCTCTCCAGGCTGCGGCGGAGCCTTTGGCATTTTCTGAGCACGGCGGACTCGTCGGCACCCGAAGCGGTGAGGACAAAGACATCCCGGAAGGGCGGGTAGTCCATGAGCCGCCGCAGGTCGATTTCCTGAGCGTAGAAGCGGTCGTAGTCCTGTACAGCGGCGCAGCGAATCACGTCGTTGTCGGGCGTGTAGGTCTGGATCACCGCCCGGCCGGTCTTTTCTCCCCGGCCCGCCCGGCCCACTACCTGGGTGAGAAGGGAAAAGGTCCGCTCTGAGGCCCGAAAGCTTTCCACATACAGGGCCAAGTCTGCAGCCACCACCCCCACCAGGGTCACATTCTCGAAGTCCAGGCCCTTGGCCACCATCTGAGTGCCCACCAGAATGGGCACCTTTTTTCGCTGAAAGCGGTCCAGTAGTTTCTGGTGTCCATCGGCAGCCGACACAGTATCAGCGTCCATCCGTAGGATCTCCACCCCAGGAAAAAGCTCCTCCAGTTCGCTCTGTACCTTCTGGGTCCCGGCGCCGATAAAGTTCAGGGCGCCGCCGCACACCGGACAGGCCTCAGGCAGGGGCTCGGAGTGGCCACAGTAGTGGCACATGAGCCGGTGGTTTGCCGAGTGGTAGGTAAGATGGACCGAACACCGGGGACATACCGGCACTTCGCCACACTCTCCGCAGGACACCATACGGCTGGCTCCACGGCGGTTGAGAAACAGAATGGACTGTTCCCCCCGCTCCAGGTTGGCCTCCAGCTCACGGCGCAGCAGAGTGCCAATGCTGGTACCATTGCCTGAGCGGAGCTCCTCTTTCATATCGGAAATATAAACGGCAGGCAAAGCCCGCTCATTGTAGCGTTTGGTCAGAGTTACCAGGTGGTAGACCCCGGTCTTTGCCAGATACATGGTCTCCACCGATGGGGTGGCCGATCCCAGCACCAGCAGTCCACCCACCTTGGCACAGCGGTATTTGGCGATTTCACGGGCGTGATACCGGGGGGTGTTTTCCGATTTATAGCTGCCCTCCTGCTCCTCATCCAGAATAATGAGGCCCAGGTTCTCCAAAGGGGCAAATACAGCGGAGCGGGTGCCTAGGGCCACCCGGGCCAGTCCGGAGCGCAGACGCTTCCACTCGTCATAACGCTCCCCAGCCCGGAGAGAGCTGTGGAGCACGGCCACATCGCTGCCGAAATGGGCAGTAAAGATTCGCAGGAGCTGCGGGGTGAGCGCAATCTCAGGGACTAGGACCATAGCAGTCTGGCCCCGATCCAGAGCTGCCCGGATGAGGCGGAGATAAACCTGGGTCTTTCCACTGCCCGTCACACCATAGAGAAGGGCAACAGCGGGCTTTGGTGACCGGCACAGGCCGTCCAGTGTCTGGAAGGCCATCTCCTGCTCCTCGTTGAGCACCGGTGGAGGCGCTGTAGGACCATCTGCCTCTTCGTGTCCTCCACGAAAGACCTCCCGCTCCTCCAGCGTGACCAGTCCGCTCTTGACCAGAGACTTGATGGTAGGTGTGGAGGCGCCGGTGAAATAGCAGATCTCCTTGACGCTGGCGCTGCCCACGGTGCTCAGAAGCTCCACCACAGCGTACCGTAGCGGGGCGCTCCGTCGCCTGGGAGTCACATGGGCTAGGGCCTCCTCTGCCGGCACAGCCAGAGAGGCCACCTTTTCCCGTTTGTCTCCCACCCCCCTCTGGGCGCTGGTCTCCAGGGTGAGCGCACCCTGCTCGGTGAGCAGTTTCAGCGCAGGAGCAGGGTCTGCCGCACCTAGGGCGGCGTGGATCTGCCCCACCTCAGCGGAGCCACCGCAAGCCCAGATAAGATCCAGGATCTGCACGGCCCGGCGGGAGCGCCCCGCTGCGGTATAAGATGCCTCACGGTCCACGCCGGAGGCAATGTGATAGCTATCGCGGATGGAGAACCACAGCCCCGCCGGCAGCATGGCCCGGGCGGCATCGTACACAGTACAGAAATACCGCTCCCGCATCCACAGGCACAGCTTCAGGCCCTGTCCGTCTAGGACGGGGGCATCATCCAGAACGGAAAACACCTCTTTGAGACGCTTTCCCTCCTGCAGTTCGCCAGACAGGGCCAGTACGATGCCCTCGGTGCGCTTATTTCCACGACCGAAGGGTACCAGTACCCGGACGCCGGGAACCGCCCGGCCTTCCAGCTCTGCCGGGACCAGATAGTCGTAGGGCCTGTCGATGG
Organism: Intestinimonas timonensis; assembly: GCF_900626145.1. Lineage (GTDB taxonomy): Bacteria > Bacillota > Clostridia > Oscillospirales > Oscillospiraceae > Intestinimonas > Intestinimonas aquisgranensis. Next base: position 1,110,176 of record NZ_LR130817.1, read on the forward strand.
CATAGGCGGCCGCCGCCAGGGCTATTTTCGAGATGACCGCCCCATCCACCGCTGCTCTCTCCTTCCGTCACAGAAAAGGCAAGCGCCGGGGGCTGTTCGCCCGTCCGGCACTTCCGTCACGTCTGGGGATGCGTCCGGCACCCCCGGACACAGATCAAACCTGGGGCTGAGTGGGCAGGCTCAGATCCACCTTGCCCTCAGCGATCTCACGGATCGCGATGCTCACAGGCTTATCGTTGAGCGGGTAGCCACCCTCTTCGGCATCGGCGGCGATCTGACGGGCCCGGTGGGCCACCACATTCACCAGTTGATAGCGGCTGGGCACCTGCGCGAGCAGGTCCTTCATAGCAGGATAAAGCATCATAACAGATCCAACTCCTTCGTTTACTGCATAGAATATCCGGAACGGTGTCCGGTATGGACACTGGGCAAGAGATCCTCAGATCCCCTCCACCAGGTGCATGCGATTTCGGGTCCGGCAGTCCTCCGCCATCAGGATGGCGATGATCTCGGCAGCGGCTTCAGAGACCTTGTCATTGACCACCAGATAGTCATAATTGGGGATTTGGGCGTATTCCTCCCGGGCCTTGGTGAGGCGACCGGCGATGACCTCTTCGCTGTCGGTGTTGCGTCCCCGCAGACGGCGGGAGAGCTCCTCAAAGGAGGGGGGGATAATAAAGATGAGCACCGCCTCAGGGCATTTTGCCCGAACCTTGGCCGCGCCCTGGACCTCAATGTCGAGCAGCACGTCGATCCCAGCGTCCAGCTTCTCCTGGATGACCTTCATGGAAGTGCCATAATAGTTGCCCACGTACTCCGCGTGTTCCAGCAGTTCACCTCGGGCGATCATGCCCTCGAACTCTGCCCGGTCCACGAAGTTATAGTTGACACCGTCTGCCTCTCCCACCCGGGGCTTACGGGTGGTGAAGGAGACGGAAAAATAGATATCCTGCCGCTGACCCAACAGTTCGGCGATCACCGTGCTCTTTCCCACACCAGAGGGCCCGGAGAGAACGATCAGTTCGCCGCGTGCCTTTTTCTTGAGTGCCATCAGTCCTCTGCCTCCTCTTCCTCATCCTCCGCCGCCGGCTCACCGCCGGCGAAGCGCCCAGCCACCTTCTCTGGCTGAATGGCCGAGAGTACGATGTGGTCGCTGTCCATGACCAGCACAGCCCGGGTCCGCCGGCCAAAGGTGGCGTCAATGAGGACACCTCGCTCTCTGGCCTCCTGAACCATGCGCTTGATGGGTGCGGACTCCGGACTCACCACCGCGATGAGTCGGCCCGCCGAAACCATATTGCCAAAGCCAATATTGATGAGCTTCATGCTGCCGCTTCCTCTCACTCGATGTTCTGGACCTGCTCCCGGATCTTTTCGATCTCCGCCTTGATGTCGATGACATGGCGGGCAATCTCCAGATCGTTGCACTTGGAGCCAATGGTGTTGGCTTCCCGGTTGAACTCCTGGATGAGGAAGTCCAGCTTCCGGCCAATGGGACCGCCCTGGCTCAGCATGGTCCGGAGCTGGGAGAGGTGGCTGCGCAGGCGGACGGTCTCCTCATCCACCGCTACCTTGTCGGCAAAAATGGCCGCCTCAGTGAGGATGCGGCTCTCGTCCAGCTGCTGATTTTGAAGGACTTCTCGCATTTTGGCCTCCAGACGGGCCCGGTATTCGGCTACCGTCTTGGGGCTTTGCACCTCCACCTGTCCGGTGAGGGTCTCAATGGTATCGGCCCGGGAGAGGATATCGGCGGAGAGCCGTTCCCCTTCCCGTTCCCGCATAACAGCAAAGTCGGCCAGTGCCTGGTCCAGCACCGCACAGATGTCGGCGGCAGCCTCCTCCACATTCTCCGGTGCTTTCTCCGTCTGGAGCACATCGGGGAACCGGGCCATCAGCGCCAAGTCGGGCAGCCCCAAGAGTTGATAGGTGTCTTTAAGCTCCTTCAAAGCGGCTGCATAGCCAGCCGCCACCGGATGGTTCACCTTGACGGTGACCACATCAGCACCCGCGCTGTCCATGGTAACAAAGACGTCTACCTTTCCCCGGGAAATGGCGTCCTGGACGCGGCTTTTCATGGCGTCCTCGGCAAAGATATAGGCTCTGGGCATCTTGATGTTGCAGTCCAAATATCGGTTGTTCACCGAACGGACTTCCACAACGATGGAACGGCCGTGGAGCACGGCTTCCCCCCTGCCATAGCCAGTCATACTGCGGACCAAGGGTGGTCTCCCCTTTCTTCTCTCTTACTAATTCCAATCAGATGCCCTGGCCCCGGCGCATGGGACGGTCTACCCGGGCAACGTAAAAAGCAATAAGTTTGCTGAAACCATAATCATAAACCAGGAACACCACGTTCCCGATGGGATAGAGGAGCCAGCCAAGCTCTTCCGCCTGAGGTATGCCCCACAGGAAGATGCCCCGAAGTCCAAACCACAGCACGGTGAGGGCAACGTTGAAAAAGGCAAGCTTCACCACCAACTCCAAGGGCAGCTTCCACAAGCGCTCAGCAGCCCATTTTACCAGTGGATAGAGTCCGAAAAAGATCAGGTAAAGCAACCCACAGCCCTTACTGGGCAACAGGATCAGGGCCAGCACTGAGGTGCCTGCCCAACACAGCCCTCCCGCTGCTGGTCCGGCGGAGATGACGGCAGCGGCGGGCATCAGTCCAGCTACGGCCACCAGGCCAATTCGTCCCCAGGGCGCCATGGCGGCCGCCCAAAGCACTACCAGGGAGAGGGCCGTCAGCATGGCCGCCAGGGCCAGCTTTCCGGCATACGGTGTCCGTCCTCTCATCTCAGTTTCCACACCCGCCACACAGGCAGTTGAGACACAGGAGGGTGGTACAACAGTCGCAGGAATCCATACCGCCTGAGGTGTAACCGTAAGGCCGGTAGGCCTGTCCGCCCTGACGCATCATGTTGTAGGCCTGCCGGTACTCCAGATTACCCGGGTCCATGTTGCAGGCCATCTGATACTGCTGCATGGCCTCGTCCAGCCACCCCTTCCGGTAGGCAATAGAGCCCATGAGGAAGTGCCACTCGGCATCCTGTCCCGGCACCGACTGAAGCAGCTGCTCCGCCTGAGCCAAGTTACCCAGATTGATGGCTTGACGGGCCCGGGCATACACCGAGGAGCCGCCGGACTGGCTCTGCCGCTGGTAGCCGCCCTGCTGCTGATAGGCGCCCTGGTACCCGCCGCTGCTCCGGCCGGAGCGCTGCTTGGTAATTGCGTCATAGGCCTCGTTGATGGCTTTCATCTTCTCCTCGGCCAGATCGGCCAGCGGGTTGTTCTGATAGTTATCCGGATGATACTTCCGGGCCAACTCCCGGTAGGCCCGCTTGATCTCTTCGTCGCTGGCATCCGGGCTGACGCCCAGAACGCTGTATGGATCATTCATAGCTTGTTCTCCCTGTTTTCTTTCTTGCGCCGTCTCCACTGTCCGGTGAAGACAGCCTCCTCTACCATGGGCAACCCCAGGCACAGAATATTCATGATGACGCCGTTCCACGGGCCGACGTCCGTGAAGTGATAGGCAGATACCGCCAAATTCAGCGAATGCCGCAAGGTAAGCCGCACTTCCTCCTGATGTGCCTCCGGCCCATCCGGGAAACGCAGGAGCAGCGGATTATAGCTTCCCGATTTTCGATCTTCATCCAAATCATCCCAGGCATCTACAAGATAGATCCAGCGTCCTACATGGTAGAGCATCTGGCCCAGAGCCCGATCCCGAACTTCCTCGCCAGTAGTCGGAGCAGCTCCCGCCAAAATACGGGCAAAGGTGTCCGCTGTCCGATCCAGGGAAGGCGTCTTATCTTTCTCAAGCGCGTGAAGCTCCTCCAAGCAGGCCACCGTCTGCCGGTCAAAATCCGGTCGCCGCAGAGCGGCCTTCCGATAGGCCCGACGAAGCAGCAGGCTCAACAGCCGGGCAGGTAATCCCCGAAAAATGCCCCGGTCAGCTACACTGTCACGCAGCTTCCAGTAAGTGAGGATGATACTCTCATCGGCCGCCGTATCCAGTCCTGGCCGAGACGGGCAGACCTGTTTCCCTCTAAATGGACAGGCTACACACCGCCGACGCTCCAACCCCACTTTTTCCCCTGGCTGGGCCAACACCATAGCCAGGAAGGCGAAGTCATAGTTGAGAAGCAGTCTTGGGAAAAAGCCGTACCTCCGTCCCAGGGTGTGACACAGGCCGCAGTAAATACCTTGGTAGGCATCCAGCTCCCGGACCTTCAACTCCCCCCTGAGGGGGACCACATAGCCAAACATCAGCCCTCTTTGTGAGCCACAATGCGGAACTGGATTGATTTGCGGCGTTTGACCCGGCGGTCCAGTGCCACGATGAGCAGCACACTGACAGCAAAGGCGGCAGCACCGGCAAGAATACACCATCCCTGGGTGAGACCAAATGCCTGTGCCAGCAGGTAACCGGCCACCAGCAGGACCATAGGCACCAGGTAGACAAAGGCAATGATCCCCATAAGTTGGGCGTTCTCCGTCTCCACCACTACCAATTCACCTGTACGCGCTCCGACGGTATTTTCAGCCAAAGCGGTGACAGTGGGCTGAGCCGCAGTCATACAGCCACCGCACTCGGCGCAATTATGGGCGCAGGCACCCTGCCGGACCACTGCTACCACAGCGGTTCCGTTCGGAAATGTTTGTTTTATTTGTGCAGTTTGTCTCATGGTAAAAGATTCTCCTATTGTGACTGGATATTGACCACGACGATGTACCCATTGCTGCCGGGGCTGATGACGCCACAGCGGCTGTCACCGTCTAAATAAATTTTGGGTGTAAATGGGAATTGGGCTTGCCGCAGATTCTGGCCCTCCAGATCCACCACAACCCGGATCTGATAGCCCTCCACGGTCTCCAGCGCATCAGCGGGCCCCCGCACCTTCACCTGCAGAGACTGTGTGACCGCATCGGCTGTAAAGCCATCCGGGGTATTGATGATATCGATATTGGAGGTCTCAACCGTTTTCGTCTCTAAGCCTTTGATCGTAACAGTCACAGTGGCCTGCGTAATGCCGCTGTCGTTGCTCAGCTCAGTAGACAGCTCAATGGGGAACACAAAGACCTGCTCCTCCTGGACGACCTGGGACAGGTCGATCTTACCCACTGTGATGGTTTTGCCCTCCAGGTAGGAGACGTCGGCCTCATCGCCGGAGACCTGAATGGTGGCGGGCTGAATATCCACTGTCACATAGCGTTCAAAATTGTCTTCCGTAATGCCTCCACCATAGACGTACTCCACACTTAAGGGAACCTCCATGGTCTTGACCACCGGCATGACTACGCTCACTGTGTTCACATTGGTGGTGAGATCGTCGTCGTCCACCACCTCGCCATCGGCGGTCATGAGCTGGAAGCCCAACTCACCGGTATAGGTCTTGGTCAGGTTGTCGCCTGTGATGGTGACCTGAGCATACTCTACCTGGTTCACCAAAGTCTCAGGCCCCTGGACCTTGATGGTGCCCGGCGTGACCTCCACCGGGTTGGCGCGGTAGTTGTTGTCCTCGTCCACGGTGCCCTTGAAAACGCCACGGACCTCAACCGTCTTGGACATAAGTCTGGTAACCGTGACCTGGATGGTTTTACCCTCCTGGTCCATCACCCGCACACCGGTAGAAGTCAGAGAAGTGAACTCCGGTGTGATCGTACAATTTAGGTCATAGGTACCGGGCTCGGTAATCTCCGCCACATTGATGGTGGCGCTGAAATATTCACTTGGATTGGAGGCCATGCTCACCAACAGGCTTCGATTCCCGCTGACTCTGGCATTTACGGTGAGCTTGGTATTGGGATCGATCATCAGGCCCTTGGCGTTTAAGGCCTCCTCACCCACCACCGTAACAGGGATGTTGCGCACGGTGGACTCACCCACGTCGGTCACGCTGGCCGTCACATAGGCCCACAGGCCAAGGGCGATGAGGATGGACAGGATGATATTGAAGATTTTACTTTCCGTGAACTTCTTCCCCATCGTTTTTGTCACCTTTTTTCGACTTGAATAGGGCGGAGAGCTTGTTGGAAGAGCCGGTGGTCTCCTCCTTGGGCAGCAGTTCGTTGCGCAGCAGACGCTCCAGGGTTTCCGGGGCCAGGTGCCGCTTGAGCATGCCGTTGACTGCCACAGAGATGGAGCCGGTCTCTTCCGAAACGATGGCCACCACAGCATCGGAGTTCTCACTCATGCCGATGCCGGCCCGGTGGCGCATGCCCAGGTCCCGGGACAGGTTGATGTTCCCGGACAAAGGAAGCACACAGCCCGCCCCTACGATATGTCCGTTCCGGACGATAACAGCGCCGTCATGCAGGGGTGCCTTATTCCAGAACAGGTTCTTGAGCAGCTCTGCTGCCACAGTAGAGTCCAGGGCGGTACCCGTTTTGATGATGTCATCCAGAGGCACCTTCCGCTCAAAGACCATCAGGGCGCCTACCTTGTCCCGAGAGAGAGAGGCATAGGCCTGGACAGTCTGGGAAATGGCCTCTTCCACTTCAGGAGGCGCCTCCTCCCTGCTGAACATATCACCCAGAGTGGTACTGCCCAGCTGTTCCAGGAACCGGCGGATCTCCGGCTGAAACACTACAATGAGGGCCAACATTCCCATCTCCACCATATGGGAGAGGAAGAAGTGAATGACCCGCAGATTGAGCACAGAGGACGATGACAGCACCAGAGCAGCCAGCAGCAGTAAGATAGCCTTCGCCACTTGCGCTGCACGGCTCCGCCGAACCAACATAAGGAGCCGGTAAATGACTACCGCGATGATGGTCACATCCACGATATCGAATATGGAAATGTTAAAGGTCAGGATGTACTGATACATCCTCTGTAAAATATCTGCCATTTCCATTATCTCCCACATCAAAATATGGCCCTGGGGCGGACGCAACAGCCTCCCGCCCATTTCAAGTATTATACTGTATTCACTGTCAAATGGCAAGGACCACGCCCATTAAATTTCCCTGAACTTCCCTCAAAAATGGACGAAAAAAAGCGTGCGAGGGCGCGCGGCGGAGAAACCGCGGTCCTCGCACGGTGGGTACGCTCAAAACACCCGGAGACGGCCCACGGCCCGTACCAGGGCGGAGACCTCTCCAGGCGTATTGAAGGCGGAGAAACTGGCCCGCACGGTCCCGGTCTCCAGGGTACCGGCAGTGCGGTGGGCCAGAGGTGCGCAGTGGAGACCGGACCGGACCGCGATCCCCTGTTTGGCAAGCCGGGCCCCCACCTCTTCGCAATCCATGCCCTCCACCCGGAAGGAGACCACGCCAGCCTGATTCGACAGCCGTGGCGCGGCGTAGACAGTGACGCCCTCCAAACGGCTCAGTGCATGGGCACATTGGGCAGCCAGACCACGCTCATGCGCCAGAATGTGCACCGGACCCTTGCGCGCTACAAAACGCAATCCCTCCAGCAGCCCGGCGGCACCTGGGACGTTGTGGGTTCCGGGCTCCAGCCGGTCGGGCAGGAAATCAGGCATCTCCTGAAGCATGGAGAGAGACCCTGTTCCCCCTTCCATCAAAGGTCTCGCCGACTGTGCGCACAGCAGAAGACCAGTCCCCTGTGGGCCGTAGAGGCCCTTATGCCCCGGCATGGCGATAAAGGCGGCTCCAGACTCCTCCAACGAAACGGGAAGTGTGCCGGCAGACTGGGAGGCGTCCAGAATGAGCGGAATTCCCCGCTCACGGCACAGAGCGGCGATCGTTTCCACCGGCAGCACATATCCAAAGACATTGGAGACATGGGTACAGAGGACGCAGGATACCTCCGGAGTCAGCAGCGACTGGAATCGCTCAACCATAGCATCTGGCTGGAACAGTGGAGCATCTGCCACCTTCACCGTCACATTTGGGATGGCAGCCAGTGGGCGTGTGACAGCATTGTGCTCATATCCGGAGATGAGCACCGTATCTCCTGGGGCAACCAAAGTCTTAATGGCCAGGTTGAGGCCATGGGTGGCGTTCATGGTGAGCACCACTTGGTCCGGTTCTGGTACGTAAAAAAGCCGGGCGGCGGTCTCCCGGCAAGTGAAAATGGTATCGGCCGCCGCCATGGCAGCGGGATAGCCGCCCCGACCGGGACTGGCCATGTGGCTCATGGCATTTGCCGCCGCTCTGGCCACCGCCGGCGGCTTTTGAAGGGTGGTGGCAGCGGAATCCAGGTAGATCATGGCCCCACCTGGCGGTAACTGCCATCCGATTCCGCGATATAGACTCCCTTGGGCCGCAGCTCTGCCCGGTTGAGCAGCACCAGTGCCTGGGCCAGCCGGCGCTCTGATACCTTCACCGCATAACCGCAGCCCTCTCCTACAATGGATTTGGGCGCCCGAAGGACCACGCCAGTGATCCCTCCCCGCTCCAGCACGGCCGCCGTCCGCTGGGCGTAGGTCAGCGAGCGGCAGACGATGAGATAATAGACCATAGGCATTACGCTCCTCTCTGGAGCATTCTATGTCTGTCAGCTCACAGAGGACACTATACAAAAAGGGCCGGAGCCTCCTGTCATAAGGCTCCGGTCCCTTGTCTTTGTTTATACCCGCTCCAGCAGGGTCACGGCGTGGGCTGCCATGCCCTGACCGGTGCCAGTGAAGCCCAATCCCTCCTCAGTGGTGGCCTTCACGTTTACTCGCTCCTGGGGAACCCCAAGATGGAGGGCAAGGTTTTGACGCATCTGGGGGATATGTCCGGCCAGCTTGGGTCGCTGGGCCACAATGGTGACGTCCACGTTACACACCTGCCAGCCCTCCTCCCGCAATCGGCCGCACACCCGGTCCAGCAGTACCAGACTGGAGATCCCGGCAAATGCCGGGTCATTGTCAGGGAAGAGCTTTCCGATGTCCCCCAGTCCGGCCGCACCCAACAGGGCGTCCATCACTGCGTGAGTGAGGACATCGGCGTCAGAGTGACCTAACAGCCCTTCCTCCCACGGGATGTCTACTCCGCCCAGAATGAGCCTGCGTCCCGCTGTCAGTCGGTGGACATCATAGCCGTGCCCAATCCGCAGCTCTGCCACTACACTTCTCCCCTTCCCATCAAAATACCCAACCCCAGGTCCAAGTCCGTAGGGGTAGTCAGCTTTAAATTGGCCCGGTCTCCCTTGGTGAGGGAGATTCGCATGCCCAGGCGCTCCACAGCGGCGCAGTCGTCAGTGAGAGTGACACCGTCTTCTGCCGCCTTTTGGAGCGCCGCCTTTAAAAGAGATGCCTCAAAGACCTGGGGCGTTTGAATCGCAAAGAGGATCTCTCGGTCCAGGGTCTCCTCCACCACACCGTCTTTCGCGCGCTTGACTGTATCGGTCACCGGCACCGCCGGCGCCGCCGCGCCGCACTCTGCCGCCTTCCGGACGACTTCCTCCAGAAGCTCCTGGGTGACAAAAGGCCGGGCACCGTCATGGACAGCGATGAGCTCGGCCTCCGGGCTGGCCGACCGGATACCGGCGAGCACCGACAAAGTGCGGGTAGCGCCTCCGGTCACCACCTTGGTAACCTTCTCCAGACCAAAATCCCGGCACAAACGGCTTACCGGTACCACCAGGTCCTCACGGGTCACCACCACGATCTCATGGATCAGGTTACAGGCCTCCAGCGCCTGGAGGGTCCGAACCAGCACCGGCCGGTCCCCCAGCTCCAAAAGCATTTTGTCCTGGCCCTCCATGCGGGTGGAGGAACCGGCGGCAGGTACCACAGCGGTACAGAACGGCGCAGCCGGACGTCGCTTCCTCAGTGCGCCAAAGATTGGCATGATGGGAACACTCCTTTCCAATGGGGCGATGGGTCTCCTTCCACCGCAAAAAGGAGCCTTTCGGCTCCTTTTTAATCTGTCGGGCAGTCAGCTAAGCGCGGTGTTGATGCGCTTCTCCACGTCCTCATAACTGGCATCTTGTGAGAGAACCAACTCAGATATCAGGATCTGCTTGGCGGAGTGGAGCATCTTCCGTTCCCCTGTAGAGAGTCCCCGATCCTCGTCCCGAAGCATCAGGCCCTTCACCACCCGGGCCACCTCCAGCAGGTCTCCGCTCTTGATCCGAAGCATGTTCTCCCGATAGCGGCGATTCCAGTTCTGGGTCATGTCCACCTCAATGTTTGGCATGGCCGCAAGAATACGGTCGGCTGCGTCCCGATCCACTACGGGCCGCACCCCAATCTCCTCCGTGTGCTCGGTGGGTATCATGACCAGCATGCCCCCCACTGGCAGCTTGAGGATGTAGTAGTCCCGCACCACGCCGTTGACCTTTTTGCTGACGATGCTGTCGATCACGCCGGCACCATGCATCGGATGGACGATCTTATCTCCTATCTGAAACATGATAACCACCTCCTTGACTTGAGAAAAATAACTTGACAAACCTACAAATCAAGTTTATTATAAACCATTTATCACTGTTTCGCAAGTAAAAAGCACCGTATCTTCCGCAAAACAGGCGTCAAATCTCAGTCAAAGATGTGAAAAGCGGCAAAAAAGGACCTGTCTCTTCTGGAGACAGGTCCTTTTTTCATCTTGATGAGTAAACAGAGGATTACTCCTCGTCCTCCACGGGAGCAGAATCCTCCAGCAGGGCACGGATGGACAGGGAGACCTTCTTGTTCTCCATGTCGATATCGGTGATCTTCACATCCACCATATCACCCTCGGCCAGCACGTCGCCGGGCTTGTCGATGCGGTGATCAGCGATCTGGGAAATGTGGATCAGGCCGTCCACGCCAGGAACGATCTCGGCAAAGGCGCCGAAGGTCATCAGCTTGACCACCTTCACGTTGGCCACGTCACCCACGCTGTACTTGTCGGTGAACACAGTCCAGGGATCCTGGCTCCGATCCTTCATGCCCAGGGAGATCTTCTTCTTCTCGGGGTCAAAGGAAATGACATACACGTCCACAGGGTCGCCCACGCTGACGACCTCGGAGGGGTGCTTGATGCGGCTCCAGGAGAGCTCGGAGATGTGGACCATGCCGTCCACGCCGCCGATGTCCACAAAAGCGCCGTAAGAGGTCAGAGACTTCACAACGCCGTTGTAGTGCTTGCCGTTCTCAATCTCAGCCCAGACCTTGGCGGCCTTCTCGGCGCGCTCAGCCTGCTCCACGGCACGGATGGAACCCACCACGCGGCGGCGGGCACGGTTGACCTCGGTGATCTTCATGCGGACCTTCTGCTTCAGCAGAGCGGTCATGGCAGCGTCACGGGGCAGACCGGTCTGAGAGGCGGGGATGAACACGCGCACGCCCTTGACAGAAGCCACAACGCCGCCCTTGTTCTCCTCGGTGATGACGCCTTCCACCACGGTGCCGGCCTCGCGGGCGGCCTCCACGTCATCCCAGCTCTTCACGGTGTCCAGACGCTTCTTGGACAGGGTGACCACGCCCTCAGCGTCGTTGACGCGCATGACGTAGGTCTCAATCTCATCGCCCACCTTGACCATGTCCTCCACCTTCACGGTGGGATCGTCGGTCAGCTCGGATACAGGAATGTAGCCAGCGTGCTTGGTGCCCAGATCCACATAGATCTCAGTGGGCGTGATCTCAGTGACGACACCGGTGACCTTCTCTCCTGTATTTAAAGTTTTGATCGATTTCTCCAGCAGATCAGCGAAGGATTCCTCGATCTCCATGATTTCGTCGCTCATTTTGTCATAGACCTCCTTTATAATCCACCCGGGCGTTGATGCTCCCGCGGTGATGCCGATCGAAGCCGCCCCTGCGAAAGAGGCCGGTTCCAATTCCTCCGCCCCCTCAATGGCGACCACCCGGGGGCAAAGAGCGCGACACAGCTCCGAAAGCCGCTTTGTATTGGAGCTTTTGCGGTCTCCGATGATGATCATCGCATCGCAACGGGCTGCCAATTCCTGGGCTTCCGTCTGCCGTATATACGTAGCGTTACATATTGTATCAAAAATTTCAGCGTTTGTACACTCTTTTTTTGCTGTTTCTATGGCTTGATCCCAAATTTTACGGGTCGATGTGGTCTGAGAGACCAATGTGAGCGGCATTTCCCGCCGTTCCGGGCACTCAGCGAGCCATGCAGACAGGGCCTCACCATCGGGCAGCACCACCGGATGACGGCACCAGCCGGCAATCGCCACGATCTCGGGGTGATCGGGAGTGCCGATGATGACCGGCTGTCGTCCCGCCGCCTCGGCCTCAGCCACCAGACGATGGATGCGCTGAACATTGGGGCAGGCAGTATCTATGATCCGGCATCCCTTCTGCTCCAGCGCGTCATGGACCCACTTGGCCTCGCCGTGAGAGCGAAGAATGACCGACGTTCCGTCAGGAACCTCCTCCACCGCGCGAACCAAGACAGCGCCCTCCTGCTCCAGTTTCGACACCACATGGTCGTTGTGGATCACCGGACCCAGCAGCACAGCGCCTCCTGCCCGAGTGGTCTGCTCTGCCATCTCAACCGCACGCTTTACGCCATAGCAGAAGCCGGCGGACTTGGCCAGTTCGATCCTCATACCGCCCGCTCCCCCAGCTTGTGGATACGCTCCATGAGGTCAGCAGTGATGGCGTCATACTCCTCCGCCGTCCCCTTCCGGCTGGATACCTGGGGCATATAGGGCTCCCCAATGACCACGGTGGTCTTTCGGAACCAGGGCTTGCGCTCCGGCACGTATACGGGAAGGATGGGCACACCGCACCGGACGGCCAGCATAGCGGCACCATTTTTGGCCTCGCCCTGCTCTCCCCTGCTCTCGTGGATCCGATGTCCCTCCGGGTAGAGGAGCACCTTCTCCCCTTCCTTTAAATACTTCATGGCCTGTTTGATGGCACCCACGTCGGACTTCCCCCGCTCTACGCCGAAAACTCCAACATGGCGGAGAATCCAACCAATGAAGGGAACTCGCAGCAGCTCTGCCTTCGCCATGGGGCGCAGCTGGTTCTTATGCCGGAAGGCAAAGGCCAGAAACAAGGGGTCGGACATGGCAGTGTGGTTTCCGCACACAAGCACGCCTCCCTCAGGGATGTTCTCCCGACCAATGGCGCGGCCCGGATGCGCCAGATTGAAAAACGGAAAGACGATCATGTAAATCACATTGTAAAATGTTCTCATGCGTTAAGCTCCCCTCTGACGGCGTCCAGCAGTGCCTGAAGGCTCTCCGCCAGATCAAGCTCGGTGGTATCCACCAAGACGGCATCCTCTGCCTGACGGAGGGGCGCCGCCGCCCGGGTGGTGTCACGCCGGTCCCGCTCCACGATCTCCGCCAGGACGGTCTCCAGGTCCTGAGGTGTCCCCCGCTGGGCAAGCTCGTCACAGCGGCGGCGGGCCCGTGCCTCAGGAGAGGCAGTGAGGAAAATCTTGACATCGGCCTGGGGCAGCACCACAGTCCCGATATCCCGGCCATCCATGATGACGTCGTGCTGCCGTGCCAGCTCTCGCTGGGTCTCCATGAGGAAGTCGCGCACCGCCTGGATGGCCGATACAGATGATGCCGCCCGCGAGACCTCAGGGCGGCGAATATCCTCGGTCACGTCCCGGCCGCACAGGTACATGTGCTGAAGGCCGTCGCTGCTGTTATACGCCAGACGGATGTCGGCCTGGGGCAGCAGTGCCTGCACCGCTGCCGGGTCTGCCGGGTCCACCCCCCGTTCCAGAGCCAGCAACGCTAGGGTCCGGTAAATGGCGCCGGTGTCTACGTAAAGAAAGCCAAGGGCTTTGGCCGCCTGCCGGGCCAGGGTGCTTTTCCCCGCTCCGGAGGGGCCATCAATGGCTACGCTCTTATGTCCCATGTCTCTGCCTCCTAATTTTCGGCTCCGTCATTGGAACCCCTCCACCGCCGCCTGCCCGGCCGCACGGCCGGTGCACCAGGCGATCTGAAGGTTAAAGCCGCCGGTATAGGCGTCCACGTCCAGCAGCTCACCAGCAAGGTAAAGCCCTTGCACCAGCTTGGAACCCATAGTTTTGGGATCTACCTCGGATACTTTGACACCGCCGCTGGTAACAATGGCATCCTCCACCGGTCGGGGTCCCGCCACCGGGAAGGACAATCCCTTTAGCGTCTCCAACAGACGACGGCGCTGAACCTTAGTAACGGCGTTGGCAGGCAAATTCGAAGGGATATCCGCCCGCTTGGCCAGCACCGGAATCAGCAGTCGGGGCGCCAGGGTCTCCAGCACATTGTGAAAAGCCCGGTTGGGCTGTCCGGTGAGCTCCCGCACCAGACGGTCATCCAGAGCGACTTCATCCAGGGCGGGCTTCAGATCGATGATCACCGTATACTGGTCCTTTTCAAAGTCTCTCATATGGGCACTGGCACTGAGAATCAGGGGGCCAGAGAGGCCAAAGTGGGTGAAAAGCATTTCCCCTTGCTCCCTAAAAATCACCTTGCCCTTTTTGTTTTTGACCTTCACCACCACATTTCGCAGGGAGAGACCCTGCATGCTGGGGCACTCCTCCCCCTCCACCACCAATGGAATCAGGGACGCCTTGGGAGGAAGGATGGTGTGACCCAAGGCGGCTGCCATGGTATAACCGTCCCCCGTGGAACCGGTAAGCGGATAGGATGCTCCGCCAGTGGCCAAAATCACGGCACCGCCGGCATAGCTGCCCCGCTCCCCCTTTACTCCACTGACTGCCCCATGATCGGTGAGGATCTCCCGTGCCCGGTCCTGAATCAAATCCACGCCGGACCGGCGCAGGGCGAAAAAGAGAGCATCCACCACGTCGGCAGCCTTGTCAGACACCGGGAAGACGCGATTGCCCCGCTCGGTTTTCAACGGCACCCCAAGGTCGGTGAAGAAGGCCTTGACCTCAGCGGGCGGAAATCGGGTAACGGCGCTGGTGAGGAACTTCCCATTCCGGGGCACGTTGGAGAGCACTTCCGCTGGAGTGCAATCGTTGGTCAAGTTGCACCGGCCTTTGCCGGTGATATAGAGCTTCCGCCCCACCTTCTGGTTGCGCTCCAGCAGCGTAACGGACGCACCCATCCGGGCAGCAGTCAGCGCCGCGAGCATGCCCGCGGCGCCGCCCCCTATCACAATGATACGCTTTTCTTTCTGCGTCAAATCAGTTCTCTTCCTCTACTTGTTCATATACGCCATACTCTGACCAGATCTGCTCCAGAGTGGCGAAGGTCTGGGCTACATCAGCATTTTTCCGCCGCCCCACCGCCACAATGAGGGCGTTGATCAGGCTCAGCGGCGCCACCAGAGAGTCCACGAAGGAGGCCATATCGCTCTTGGCCAGGAGCGTAGCAGTCGCCATCTCCGCCAGAGGCGAGGTCTCCGAATCGGTGAGCGCTACCACGTTGGCCCCACGGTCCCGGGCGAAGCGCATGGCCTGCACCGTCCGGCTGGAGTACCTAGGAAAACTGATACCGATGACCACGTCCTCCCGGCTGACCCTCAGCAGCTGCTCAAAGGTCTCGCTCACCGATGTGGTCCGAATCAGAACGACATCGTCAAAAATCAGATTGAAATAAAAGCCTAGGAAATCCGCCAGGGCCGCTGCCGAACGGGCGCCAACGATATAAATCCGTCGGGCGTCCAGGATGGCGTCCACCGCCCGGTTAAAGCCGGTCCTGTCCGCCTCTTCCAGAGTGAGTCTGATCTTTTCAATATCCGACTGCATCACGGTAGAGAGAATATCGTGGTCCCCAATGCGGTCGTTGGCCACCTCAATTCGTTGGATGGAAGTGAGCTTGCTGCGGATCATCTCCTGCAGGGCCTTTTGCATACTGGGGTAGCCGTCGTAGCCCAATTCAGCGGCAAAGCGTACAACGGTGGACTCACTGACATTGACCGTCTTACCCAGACGGCTGGCCGTCATAAAAGCGGCCTTGTCATAGGAGTCCAATATAAAACGGGCAATGAGCTTTTGCCCTTTTGAAAAGCTCGGCATCCGATTCTGGATGGCGGTCAGAACATCCCTTGACATATAGGGGTACCCTCACATTTCCTCCCCGGTTTGCTCCGGGCTACTGTTCGGACCTATGCGGTCCGGCACTGCGGGTGTACGCCGTCTTCCGGCAAAGACCCAACAGATATTATCATAACGGGAAACGGGAGGAAAATCAAGCATGATCTGCAAGATGTGACCTTTTCTCCTGCATGCTCACAGAGACTTGAGAATGGCGACCTCTTCATCGGTGAGATAGCGCCACTTCCCCAGCTTGAGTCCGCCTAGCTGGACCTGGCCTTCCCGGACCCTCCGAAGCGCCTTCACGGTCAGTCCTACCTGCTGACACATCCGGCGGATCTGCCGATTTTTTCCCTCATGAATCTGGAAGGAGAGCAGATTGGGACCCAACCGGTCCACCTTGGCCGGCGCCAGAGCCACACCGTCTAATTCCATGGGACCGTTGAGCACCGGCAGCGCAGCCTCAATATCCCCAGTGACCATCACTAAGTACTGCTTGTCCACCTCATGGCTGGGGTGGATGAGCCTGTGGGTGAGCGCCCCGTCGTTGGTGAGGAGGAGCAGTCCCTCCGAATCCAGGTCCAACCGGCCCACCGGCCACACCCGGACCCCGCAGTCGGTCACAAGCTGGGCCACCGTGGGACGTCCCTCCTCGTCGGAGAGGGTAGTCACATAGCCTCTTGGCTTGTTGAGCATGAGATAAACCGGCTCCGCTGCCGGACCTACCTCCACCCCGTCCAGGGCCACCCGGTCCCGGGTCAGATCGGCTTTGTCACCCAGCTTGGCGGTCTGGCCGTTGACGGTGACCCGCCCGGCCTCGATATAGTCTTCCGCTGTCCGCCGGGAGCAGAGTCCGGCGGCGGAGAGCAGCTTTTGCAGGCGTTCCTCCATGAGGGCACCTCTTTCTTCAGATGTACGGGCGGGCTACCCCGCCCAGGGAAACAGTGACCACAGCCGCTCCAGAGGACCGGCCTCAGGTGCCTGATCGGAATGGACTCCGGCGGCACACACCAGAGAGGTCTCCCCAATGATCGCCCCGTCCAGAGTAAATACCAGGGCACCCACCGGCACATCGTCGGCCACCGGTGTCTGGAGACCATCGGGCAGCTTCAGCTCAGCCTGGACCTGCTCGGACTCCGTCAGCGGATACCACACCTCCTCCGACGTTTGCACCGGGACTGCTGGCACCAGGGACCCGGAGGTCTTCACCAGTCCCACCGTTTTACCAGCACTGGCCAGTAAGCACCGGGGATAGGTCTCAAAGCCATACTCAAAGAGGGCAGCGTGATCCTCCCAGTCGTTTGGGTCGTTGAGCGTGACGCACAGCAGCAACTGGCCGTCCCGCCGGGCGGCTGACACCAGCGTACGCCCAGAGGATCGGGTATACCCTGTCTTCATGCCCACGCATTCAGGATAGAGACTCAGCAGCTTGTTATGGTTGACAAAGGTTCGTGTTCCTATGGTGGCCGACTTGGTGGAGACTATTTTGGCCACCAGCTCGTTGTCCATGCAGGCCGCCGCCAAAACAGCCATGTCGGCAGCCGTGGAATAATGATTCTCGTCATCTAAACCATTGGGATTGGCAAACCGGGTGTCCGCCATCCCAAGAGCCTGGGTCTTTTCGTTCATCCGGGCCACGAAGGGCTCCACATTCCCGGCGCAGTACCGCGCCAAGGCCAGAGCGGCGTCGTTTCCCGACTGGAGCAACAGGCCATAGAAGAGAGCCTCCACCGTGACGTTCTCCCCTACCTTCAGATACATGGAGGAGCCCTCCGTGAGGGTGTCCTCCCGCAGGATCTCCACCTTGGCGCTCAGGTCGGTAACCGACTCCGCCGCCACCAGAGCCGTCATGAGCTTGGTGGTACTGGCAATGCCCCGGCGGGTATGGGCGTCTTTTTCATAAAGGACCCGGCCGCTCTCGGCATCCACCAGAATGGCGGAGGACGCCGATGTGACCGGCTCCGCCGCCTGGGCGGCGGGACAGAGCAGCAAAAAAGCCAGCAAAAGGGCGGCAAAGCGCTTCAAGGGGCATCACCTCAACAGATAGATGCCGTTAGTATGCCTGCCGCGCCCCTGGATTATCCCGCTCCCCGTTCCGGTCAGTCACAGACGTGAGGACTGGTTACTCTGCGAATTCCTTCTTTTCTTTGTCCTGCTTCTCGATGAAGCCTGTGACCTTGTCGAACATCTCCGGCACCAGCTCCACCACCCGGTCCACTGCGTTGCCGGCGGGAGGTGCCACAGGCAGCAGCTTCACAGAGTCCCCTTTGATAATCAGGAAGGCTACCGGAGCAATGTTGACACCGGCGCCGCTGCCGCCGCCGAAGGAGTTATCAGCGTCGGGCTTCTGGTTTTTAGTGGTGAAATCGCTGCCGCCGGAGGCAAAGCCGAAGGACAGCCGGGACACCGGGATGAGGGTCACGCCGTCGTCGGTGTGGATGGGAGTGCCCACGATGGTGTTGACATCCACCATCTCCCGGATCTTCTGCATAGTGGTGGACATAAGTTCACTGATGGGATGGTTCTTTTCCATACGGTACCGCCCTTTCTGTTGTGTGTTTGGCCGTTTTTTCCGTCTCATTCTGCCGCCGCCAGCGGAGTAGCACACCCAGCGCCTGCCACCCGAAGCGCAGCGCGAAGGTCACACCCTGCCCCACGGTCAGGGACAGGGCCACCTTGGCCTGCACCTCTGAGTGGGCCCGCTGAAAGTCTGCCGCCGTTCGGATGTCGCGCTGGCGGATATGGAAATTCTGCTCCAAAAGGGGTAGGACCATACCGATGATGGCATTGGCGCTGCCAAAGGCCACCGCCACAGAGGCCGGATCGCTGCCGGCCAACAGGATGTGGGCCTCCAGCAGGTCCACAGAGATCTTTCGCCGAAGGCTGCCTGCCGCCCGCAGGGCCACTGGCATCAGCTCCCAGAGGAGGGACAGCTTCTCACCGGTGTCCGGTTCCGGCTCCTCCTGCTTCTTCTGCGGCTTTTGCTTTGCAGGCTTTTTCTCCTTCTTTTTCCTCTGTTTCAAAGGATAGACCTGCAACGCTGCCGGGCCCGTCCGTAGGCGGACTGTGAGCTGCCGGTCATCATATTCCGCCCTCACTCCGACCCGGATCAGGGACACCAGGAACAAGGCGACCAAGATGCATGCCAGGACCACCCAGATCACACGGCCTCAGCCTCCCTCCCCGGCACCCATCTCAACCCGGGCCAGGGTCTCAGCGGCCGAGCGCAGCTCCTCCTCGGTGGGTTCCTCGCCCTCTTCACGAAGATCACGCAGCTTTTCCAGCGCCGCCTGCATATCCATACTCAGCTGACCCTCCTCCGGCGCGGCGGCGGGGAGCTCCGGGAGCTCGTCCAGGCTGCTCAGGCCAAAGGAGCGCAGAAAGGTGGGCGTGGTGCGGTAGAGGATGGGCCGGCCGGGCACAGCCAAGCGGCCACACTCTTCGATGAGTTCCCTGTCCAACAGCAGACCAACGGTGTAGGCGCTGTCCACACCCCGGACCTGGTCTACGTAGGCACGGGTGGTGGGCTGGTAGTATGCGATGATGGCCAGTACCTCCAGGGCGGGGGGGGACAGCTTGGGCGGGCGCCGACTCTCAAAGGTCTTTCGAATGAGGTCGGCATGCTCCGGCGCCGAACAGAGCTGATAGCTGGTGTCCAGACGCACCAGCCGGATACCCCGCCGGTGGTAGCTGTAATCATCCATAAGTTTCTGGGCCACTGCGTCCGCCGTGGCCCGGTCGATCTCCAGAGCAAGGCATAACCGCTCCACACCCACCGGCTCACCGGCTGCGAATAGGATTCCCTCCATGGCCGATTCGATCTCTTTCAAATCTGTCAAAGGCTCCTCCTCCTTCCGTGCGTCAGTAGGCATCGGTGGAGAACTCCATCTGGGTCTCCCCTTCCCCGGTACAGGTCACTGTGCAATCGGTGTCGGTACCTGCCAGACGAATACGCCGTGCCTTGCACAGCTCCAGCACGGCGATAAAGGTGGCCACCACCTCCGAGCGGCTTCGGTTACCCTGGAACAGGGCACGGAACCGGGTAACACCAAAGCGAACCAGCCGCTGGATCAGTTCGGCGGCCTTGTCCGACACCGGATAGGGCTCCCGCCCCACAATGCCGTCAAAAGCGCTCACCGGAGGCGGCAGCAAAGTGCCCATCCGCTCCCGCACCGCCAGCATGGCCCGGCGCAGATCGTCCTTATCGTGGACATAGCAATAGGTACGGTCAGTGGGCATAGCCTCCGGCCCCTTGGTGATGTAGTCCCTGCCCAGCTCGAACCGGTCGGAGAGCTCCGGTACCACCGCCTTGATTTTTAGATAGTCCTCGTGGCGTTGGTGGGCTTCCAGAGAGCCGATGAGCTGTTCCATCTCAGAGAGGGCCTCCTCATCGTGGATGGAGAGAAGCATCCGGGACTTGATGAAAACCAGCTGGGCCGCCATGGTGACGAACTCACTGGCCACCTCCAGGTCCAGCTCCTTCCGCCGGTCCATCCAGGCCAGATACTGATCCAGGATCACGGAGATCTGGATATCCTTAATCTCCATCTTGTTCTTGCTCAGCAGAGCCAGGATGAGGTCCAGCGGTCCGGTGAAGTCCTCCAGGTCCTCCGCCTTGGCCTTCACCACTTTTTCCAGATGATAGATGGGTCCGTCCAACGGCGTCTTCTTCCTTTCGTCTTATGTGAGCAGATAGTAGGGCCAGGCCGCTCCCTGGAGCAGCAGGTCCAGTACCCAGGTCCGCGCGGCACTCAGAGGAGCGCTGAACACCCCCAGCCAGAGCAAGACCATAAGGAGGAGCATCCCCCACCGCTCATAGCGCATGAGCTGATAGTAGGCCCGGTCGGGCAAAAAGGCGCCCAACACTTTGGAGCCGTCCAGCGGTGGGAACGGGATCAGGTTGAAAATGCCCAGGCCCACATTGAGCACGGCCAGCGTCTCGCAGAAGCCGATGATCCCCTCCAGAAGGACGGAACCGGGATGATAAAAGGCCAGCAATACCGCCCGGAGCAGCAATGCCAGATAGGCCATGACCAGATTGGATACCGGTCCCGCCAGTGCGGTGATGGCCATGCCCAGCTTTGGCTTTCGGAAATACCGCGGGTCCACCGGCACCGGCTTGGCCCAGCCGAACCCAGCCACCAGCATCATGAGGGCGCCGAAGGGGTCGATGTGCCGCAAGGGATTCAGGGAAAGCCGGTGGAGCCGCTTGGCGGTGGGGTCCCCCAAAGCACAGGCCGCCAGGCCGTGGCAGGTCTCGTGGACGGTGAGGCACAGCAGGATAGCCGCCACCGACAGCAGTAGGTCTATGAGTCCGGCCCAGTCCATATGTTGCGCAAAATCGGAAAAGTTACCCAAACTCCGGGCCTCCTTTTGTGTGGTCCGGGGGCAGGAGCTTTCCCCGCAGTGCGGTGAGCTCTTCCTCCGTCAAGCCGATCGCCTGGAGATAGCCTGAGACAGAGCCATACTTCTCCTCCAGCAGATCCAGGCAGTCGCTCAGATATTCCGCCTTGGATGCGCCGGCAAAGGCAGAGAGTGTGGGGACTTTGGTCTTGATCTGCCGAATGATGTCAGCCAGATAGGTCTCTGACACCTGGTAGTCGGCCAGCAGATCGGCCCGCTCCACACCGGCAAGACCCAGCAGCAAGGCGGCCATCAGGCCGGTGCGATCCTTTCCCGCCGTGCAGTGGAAAAGGACACCGGCTGGAGCGCAAGCCACGGTCCGCAGAGCCCTGGCCACCAGGTCAGAGCCGTCCAGCATCCGAAAATAGCCCTGCCCCACATCCGTCTCCAGATTGGGCATACCATCTCCCTCTGACAGGAGCGGACAGTGGAAGTAGTAAAAGCCAGGCTGGGAAGCAAGCTGGTCGGGCTTGCGCCTGGTCTCCGCCTCGCTGCGCAGGTCCACCACCGTTGTGATGTCCCGGTCCAGAAGCCACCGGAGATCCTCCTCTGTCAGGTGCTCTGGGTTATCCCCCCGAAGGAGCTTCTCCCAGAGCGTCTCCCCGCCCCCGGAGACGGGATAGCCACCCAGGTCCCGCAGGTTGTACATTCGTCCAAGCGGAATGTGCCGCAGCATATCTCCGCCCCCTTTCGTACGTTCGACATTATATCAGTTTGTGCCCAAAAGCACAAGGCGCAGCTGGTCACACCACCCGGCTGCGCAGGGTACCAATGCCCTGGATCTCCACCTCTACGGTGTCACCGGGCACCATGGGACCGATGCCGGCTGGCGTGCCGGTAGCCACCAGATCACCAGGCTCCAGAGTCATGGAGGCAGTGATAAAGGCCAGCATCTCGGGGATCTTGGTCATAAACAGAGACGTCCGGGACGACTGGACTGTTTTGCCGTTGAGGCGGGTCTCCAGCAGCAGGTTGGTGGGGTCCACCTCGTCGGTAACCACCGGCCCAACCGGCGCAAAGCCATCCATGCACTTACCTCGGGTCCACTGGCCGTCTCCCTTCTGGATATCCCGAGCGGTGACATCATTCAGGCAGGTGAAACCCAGAATGTAATTCCACACCTCATTGGGCTTTAAGTTCTTGGCCTCTTTCTTGATCATAATGGCAAGCTCGCCCTCATAGTCCAGACGAGTGACAAAATCCGGGGCGTGGACCTCTCCCTCTGGGTCATTGACGCAGTTGGGGGTCTTGATAAAGAGGATGGGCTGCTCGGGCACACCCTCCCCCATCTCCTCAGCGTGGTCCTTGTAGTTCTTGCCCACACACACAATCTTCCCCGGCTCACAGGGCGCCAGGAGCCGACATTTCTCCAGCTCCCAGGTCTTGCCGTCATAGTACTCAGTATCCCCGGCATACGGGGGGCATTTCAGGGTGTGGACCGTCTCTCCGTCCAGCACCCCCCAGCGGACCTTGCCCAGCCGCTCCACGCGGACATATCTCATCGGAATCCCTCCCCAATGTGTTCGGCCAGCTCACCCAGCAGAGCGTCCCGGCCTTCCCCCTTCTCAGCTGAGAAGGGAATTACCTTTACAGATTCGTCCAGCTCCAGTGTGTCACGGATCCGCTGGAGATTGGGCTCAATCTCGCTTTTCTTCAGCTTGTCCAGCTTGTTGGCCACCACCACAAAGGGACGGCCGGTCTCTTTGAACCAGTTGCCCATGGTGCAGTCGTCCGCCGTTGGCTTGTGCCGGGCATCCACCAGCATGCACCCCAGGGTCATGAGGCTGGGATCATCAAACCAGGCCTGGATGAGCCGACCCCACCGTGCCTTCTCCGCCTGGGAGACCTTGGCATAGCCGTAGCCTGGCAGGTCTACAAGGTAGAATTTCCCATCGATCTTAAAATAGTTGATGTGGGTGGTCTTCCCCGGCGCACTGCCCACCCGGGCAAAGTTCTTGCGGCCCAGGAGGCGGTTGATTACCGAGGATTTGCCCACATTGGAGCGGCCGGAAAAGACGATCTGAGGCAGCCCGTCCCGGGGAAAGTCCTCTTTTTTCGCCGCGGAGCGGACAAATTCCGCCATTTGTAAATTGATCATGGCTCCTCCCCCATTACTGCTTCAAATCCAGGGAGCGCACCGTCCCCTGGGCGGGCTCAGATACGGCCTCCAGATTGGGCAGGGCCTGGGTCCCGTCCGTCTCCAGCACCACCGAGAGCACCTGGTCCACCTGCTCCACCGGTATGAACTTCAGCGCTGCCCGAACGGTCTGGTCGATCTCCTCCAGGTCACCCACATTGTCGGCGGGGATGAGCACCGTCTTCATGCCGTTGCGCAGGGCGGCCATGGTTTTCTCCCGCAGGCCGCCAATAGGCAGTACTCTGCCTCGTAAAGTAACTTCACCTGTCATTGCTACATCCTGCCGCACCGGCGTATTGGTGAGGGCGGAGACCATAGCGGTGGTGATGGTAATGCCCGCCGAGGGCCCATCCTTTGGCACAGCTCCTTCCGGGAAGTGGACATGGATGTCTTTGGTCTTGTAGAAATCCTCGTCAATGCCCAGGCACTGGGCCCTGCTGCGGATATAGCTCAGGGCCGCCTTGGCGGACTCCTTCATCACATCGCCCAGATTGCCGGTGAGCTCCACCTTACCCGTACCTGGCACCACATTGACCTCTACCTGGAGCATTTCGCCGCCCACCTGAGTCCAGGCCAAACCGTTGACCACACCCACCAGGCTTTCGGTCTCCCGGCGGTCCGGATGGTAGGGCTTTGGGCCCAAAAATCCTTCCAGATCAGAGGCTGTCAAGGAGATTTGCTTCGCATCTCCGGAGACGATCTCCATGGCGGCTTTCCGACAAAGAGCACCGATCCGCCGCTCCAGAACCCGGACGCCGGACTCTCTGGTGTAACCAGTGATGAGGGCCCGGATGGCGTCGTCGGTGAGCTTAAGCTGGGACTTCTTCAGACCGTGGCGCTTGCGCTCCTTGGGCAGCAAATGCTCCTTGGCGATCTGGAGCTTCTCCTCATCGGTATAGCTGGAGAGCTCAATGACCTCCATCCGGTCCAGCAGCGGCCTGGGGATGGTATCGGTGGTGTTGGCGGTGGTGATGAAGAATACCTCAGAGAGATCGAAGGGCACCTCCAGGAAGTTGTCCCGGAATGTACTGTTCTGCTCCCCGTCCAGCACCTCCAACAGAGCAGAGGCCGGATCGCCGTGGATATCAGAGGCCAACTTGTCAATCTCATCCAGCAGCAGCAGTGGGTTACAGCTCCCCGCCCGGCGGATACCATCGATGATGCGGCCAGGCATAGCGCCCACATAGGTCTTCCGGTGACCCCGGATCTCGGCCTCATCGTGGACACCGCCCAGAGAGATCCGCGTCAGCTTCCGGCCGGTGGCACGGGCCACCGACATAGCGATGGAGGTCTTTCCCACACCCGGCGGTCCCACCAGGCAAATCACCTGTCCTTTGAGCTCAGGTGCCAGCTGCCGCACGGCCAGAAACTCCAGGATGCGCTCCTTCACCTTCTGAAGACCATAGTGGTCGGCGTCCAGCGCCTTCCGGGCCGCTGCCACATCGGTGCGCTCCCTGGTATGCTTGTTCCAGGGCAGGTCCAATAGCACATCCAGATAGTTCCGGATGACGGTGGCCTCGGCGGAGCCAAAGGGCTGTTTGGCCAGCCGTGAGAGTTCCTTCTCCGCCTTTTTGGCCGCCTCCTCCGGAAGGTGGGCTTTCTCAATGCGGGCACGGTACTCGTCCTGCTCGCTGTCGCCGTCCTCGCTCTCCCCCAGCTCTTGCCGGAGGACCTTGAGTTGCTCACGCAGGACATAGTCTCGCTGATTGTCGGACAACTGCTCCCGGACCTTGGACTGAACCTCCTGCTCCAACTCCAGGATAGAGACCTCCCGGCTCAGGGCATGGGCCAGCTTGGTAAGTCGCCGCACAGGCTGGAGCTCCTCCAGGATGGCCTGCTTATCTGAAGCCCGCATGGCGATGTTCTGGGCGATATAATCGGCGATATAGCCGGGGTCCTCACTGGAGAGCACGCTGATGAGCACATCCCCGGTCATGCGGGGAGAGAGCTCGGCGTAGCGTTCAAAGAGCTCGTAAGTACTGCGGATGAGAGCCTCGGTCTTGGGAGTGTTACGGGTGTGCTCAGGCGCTGGAAGCACCTCCACCTCTCCCTGGAGGAAGGGTGTTGTCTTGCCCAGACTCACCAGCCGCCCCCGGGAGGAGCCCTCCACCATGACGCGCACGTTGTCTCCCGGCAGACGGAGAATCTGCTTGACGTTAGAGACGGTGCCAACGGTATAAAGGTCCTTCTCCCCCGGCTCCTCCACAGTAAGGTCACGCTGGGCCACCAGAAAGATGGGCAGGCCCTCAGTCATGGCCTCATCCAGGGCCTTGATGGAGGCACCCCGACCCACATCAAAGTGGAGAAGCATATTGGGGAAAATGGTCAGGCCCCGGAGCGCCAGCACCGGCATGGTGGTAATGGTATTGGGTTCAATGGTCATCATGGATCACTTCCTAAAAACAAGCAGGACGGGAGACTTGCCCCCGTCCTGCTCTTTCGCTTTTTTAAGATACGTTGCTCTGGGTCCTCAGACCTCCGTGCTCAGCCCGGAGAGCCGCGCCGCCCAGACGGGGACGGGCGGGCCGGTCCGGATCTCGGATCAGCTCCGGCTGCGCCCGGTCAGTGACACAGGCCGGGGTGATGATTACTTTGGCGATGGTGCTGTCGGAAGGCACGTCGTACATGACCTGAGTCATAACCTCCTCCAGCACTGCCCGGAGCCCTCGGGCACCGATACCACGCTCGATGGCCTTCTCGGCCACGGCGGTAAGGGCCTCCGGCTGGAACTCCAGCTCCACCTCGTCATACTCCAGCAGCTTCTTATACTGCTTCACAAGAGCGTTCTTGGGCTCAGTGAGAATACGCACCAGCTGCTCCTTCCCCAGGGATTGGAGGGCAGTAATGACGGGCAGACGTCCCACCAGCTCGGGGATGATGCCGAATTTCAGAAGATCATGGGGCTGGATCTCCCGCAGAAGCGCCGAGATATCCCGCTCCTTCTTGCTCTCGATCTCGGCACCAAAGCCAATGGACTTCTTGTCCAGGCGCTGCTCGATGATCTTATCGATGCCGTCAAAGGCACCGCCGCAGATGAAGAGGATATTTTTGGTGTCGATCTGGATGAACTCCTGATGGGGGTGTTTACGGCCGCCCTGAGGGGGCACGTTGGCCACGGTACCTTCCAAGATCTTCAGCAGAGCCTGCTGGACACCCTCGCCAGATACGTCCCGGGTGATGGAGGTATTCTCGCTCTTCCGGGCGATCTTGTCAATCTCATCCACGTAGATGATGCCCCGCTGAGCCAGCTCAATGTCGTAGTCAGCGGCCTGGACCAGACGAAGAAGAATATTCTCCACGTCGTCGCCTACATAGCCAGCCTCGGTAAGGGTGGTGGCATCGGCAATGGCAAAGGGCACCTTCAGGATCCGGGCCAGAGTCTGGGCAAAGAGGGTCTTGCCGCAGCCTGTGGGACCCATGAGGAGGATATTGCTCTTCTGGAGCTCCACATCGTCCCCACCGCCAAAATAGATGCGCTTATAGTGGTTGTAGACCGCCACGGAAAGCGCTACCTTGGCCGCCTCCTGACCGATGATATACTCGTCCAGCACATCCCGGATCTCACGGGGCGTGGGGATCACATCCGGGATGTCGGCCCGATCCTCGATCGGCTCGTCGCCCGCTTCGTCCAGAATGCTCATGCACAGCTGGACACACTCATTGCAGATATAAGCCCCAGGTCCGGCGATGATCCGGGCCACCTGCTCCTGGTGCTTCCCGCAGAAGGAGCAACGGACCGACCGTTTGTCGTCGTTTTTAGGCATGGGTTTCACCTCTTTGTTTGGGCCCAATGGCCCAGGGTCAGGCATGGCGGCGCCATGCCCCGAAACGCGGTCAAGAGGAGCGAAGGCCTCGGTCTCCGCTCCCCTTTCCACTCCGTCCTGGTCCGGCAAGGCCGTCCGGGACAGTATTCATCACTTTCTGGTGATGACCTTGTCGATAAGGCCGTAAGACACGGCCTCGTCGGCGGACATAAAGTTGTCGCGCTCACAATCGGCGGTGACCACCTCGATGGGCTTGCCGGTGTTCTCGGACAGGATGTGGTTCATCCGCTTCTTGATAATCTCCAGCCGTTTGAGGTGGATGGCCATGTCCGTGATCTGGCCCTGGGTGCCAGCCGAAGGCTGGTGGATCATAATCTCCGCGTTGGGCAGGGCAAAGCGCTTGCCCTTGGCGCCGGAGGAGAGCAGGAAGGCACCCATGCTGGCGGCCATGCCGATACAGATGGTGGACACATCGCACTTGACGTACTGCATGGTGTCATAGATGGCCATGCCGTCGGTAACGGAACCGCCGGGGCTGTTGATGTAGAACTGGATATCCTTGTCCGGGTCCTGTGCCTCCAGGTAGAGGAGCTGGGCCACAACCAGGCTGGCGGTGGTGGCATTAACCTCCTCACCCAGGAAGACGATCCGGTCGTTGAGCAGCCGGGAGAAGATGTCGTAGGAACGCTCTCCCCGGTTGGTCTGCTCCACCACGTAGGGTACAAGGCTGGATTGGAACATAGCGATAAAATCTCCTTTTTCCGCTGGCCCTTTCCGGGCCGAAAACAGTGTACGCTGGAAAGTATGCCCAAATAGAGGGTGGTTATTCCTTACTCGGCAGACTCCTCGGTCTTGTCAGGGGTACCCTTCTTGGCACGGGGGGCACGCTTCTTGGGAGCGGCCTCACCCTCAGCGGCAGGCTCCTCCTCCTTGGCGGCCTTCTTCTTGGTGGTCTTCTGGGGCTTCTCAGCCTTAGCCTCGGCCTTCACCAGCTCCATAGCCTTCCGGCGCAGGAGGGTAGCCTTCACGTCCTCAGCGTCGGCAGCGGCCTTGACCTGGTCCACCTCCATGCCGTACTGCTCGGCCAGAGCCTTATACTCGGCCTCCAGCTCCTCATCAGTGACGGTCATGTTCTCGGCAGCGGCCACGGCATCCAGCGCCATCTCGATCTTAATCTGATGCTCGGCTGCAGCCTTGGCCTGCTCACGCATGGCGTCCAGAGTCTGGCCGGTCATCTGCAGGTACTGCTGGAAGGGCAGGCCCTGGCGCTCAAAGCGGTCGGCGTACTCCTGGAGCACCTGATCGCCGCGGAAGTCAATCATGGCCTGGGGCAGCTCAACCTTCAGCTCGCCAATCAGGGCGTCGGTGACGGCATCCTCGAAAGCGTGCTGAGCGGCGTGCTCACGGCGCTCACGCAGCTTGTTTTCCAGGTCCTTCTTGAACTCCTCCAGGGTGTCGAACTCGGACACGTCCTTGGCGAACTCATCGTCCACCACGGGAGCCTGGGGCTCCTTCACCTCGTGGACCTTCACCTTGAAGACCACGGCCTTGCCGGCCAGCTCGGGAGTGTACTCCTCGGGGAAGGTGACGTCCAGGTCCTTCTCGTCGCCGGGCTTCATGCCCACAACGCCCTCTTCAAAGCCGGGGATGAAGGAGTGGGAGCCCAGCTCCAGGGCATGGTTCTCACCCTTGCCGCCCTCGAAGGGCACGCCGTCCTTGAAACCCTCGAAGTCAATGAGGACGGTGTCGCCCTCCTTGGCCTCGCGCTCCACGTTCACCAGACGGGTGGCCCGCTGGATGTAGGGCTTGAGCTCGTTCTCCACGTCCTCGGCGGTGATCTCCACCTCTTCCTTGGAAGCGGTCAGGCCCTTGTAGTTGCCGATCTCAAAGGGAGGACGGACAGTGACCAGAGCCTTAAAGGTGAAGCCATCCTTGCCAACCTCCAGGACCTCCACCTTGGGATAGGCCACGGGGTCCAGGCCCTCCTGCTCCACAGCCTGAGCATAAGCGGTAGGATAGAGCTCGTCGATGGCGTCCTGGTAGAACACGCCGGAGCCATACATGCCCTCAATGATCTTCCGGGGGGCATGGCCCTTCCGGAAGCCGGGGACAGCAATGCTCTTCCGGTTCTTGCGATAGACCTTGTCCACCGCGGCCTCAAACTCCTCGGCGCCCACCTCGATGACCAGCTCGACGGCGCTGTTCTCCTGATTTTCTTTACTCTTGACGTTCATCTACTTACTTCCTCCTGAATGTGTAATATCAGAATCCTATCTATAGTACCAAATCTTTTTGGACTTTTCCACTCTTTTTTTCAAAATCGGAAAAATTCTTCTCTGCTCCTTTACGGAAGCACCAGTTTGGGCACGAAGCGCAGGTAGTCAGCGGCCACCAAACGGTAGTCCACTCCATTGCGTTCTCCTTCAATGGCCAGCCGGTGACTTCCGCCGTGAAGGTGGCCGTAAAAGCATCGCTCCACTCCGTAACGCTCCAGCAGTGCCAGAATCTCAGGGCAGGTATAGCCCTGGTAGAGGGGCGGATAATGGAGAAAACACAGCTTGGGTCTCTCCCCCGCTGCCTTCAGCGATGCCTCCAGGCGGATCAACTCCCGATTAAAGACCTTCTCATTGTGCCCCTGCTGGTCCTCCTCATAGAACCATCCGCGGGTACCGCACAGGGCAACGTTCCCGTAGAAGTGACAGTTATTGTGAAGGATGTCCAGGGTCTGAAAACCGTTTTCGGCAAAAAACTTCTTCATCTTTGAGGCGGTGGTCCACCAGTAGTCATGATTACCCTTCAGCAGAAGCTTTCGCCGGCCTGGCAGGGCGTCCAGCCATGCAAAGTCTGGTTTGGCCTGCTCCAGGCTCATCCCCCAGGAGATGTCCCCGCACAGGACCACCGTGTCCTCCTCTCCTACCACACCGAAGCCGGCGGAGAGCTTTTCTACATATCCCTCCCAGGTGCCGCCAAAGACGTCCATAGGCTTGTTTGCCCCCAGAGAGAGATGGGGGTCGCCCAAGGCGAATAGGGCCATGGGGCCACCTCCTTCTTTCTTACTGGAGCATCTCCAGCACGCGGTCGGACATATTCTCCTTCTCGGTGACCTGCTGGAACCGAATTTCCTTCCCTTTCAGGTTTGCAAGAGGGGCGGGAACCGGCTCGCCGGTAACCTTGGAGAGCTGGTCCAGGATATCAGTGCCGGCGGCCAGATCAGTGACCCCAAGAGCACCCAGCACATTGTCACAGAACTTGAAGGGGCTGGCGGTGGAGACCACCACGGTGGGCGTATCATCCCCGGTCTCCCGCCGGTACTCCTCCAGCACATGGAAGGCCACAGCCGTGTGGGTATCGATGAGGTAGTTCTTTTCCTTCCATATTTTGGCGATCATGGCCTGGGTCTCAGCGTCGCCGCAGCACCCGGCGGCAAAGTTCTTGTCCAACTGCTTTTTCACCTTCTCGCTGACCTCGTAGCGGCCTTCGGTGGCCAGCGCGGACATGTACTCCTTCACAGCAACGTCATCCCGCTCCGTAAACTCGAAGAGCATCCGCTCCAGATTGGAAGAGATCAGGATGTCCATGGAGGGAGACATGGTATTGTAGAAGGGCCGGTTCCGGTCATACACGCCGGTCTTGATGAAGTCCGTGAGAACGTTGTTCTGGTTGGAGGCACAGATGAGCTTGTGGATGGGCACCCCCATCTGCTTGGCGTAGTAGGCCGAGAGGATGTTGCCGAAATTGCCCGTGGGCACACAGACGTTGATAGGATCGCCCTTCTGGACCTTGCCCTCCTTGAGGAGATCACAATAGGCCGAGATGTAATAGACGATCTGCGGCAGAATGCGTCCCCAGTTGATGGAGTTGGCCGAGGAGAAGAAATAGCCGCGGCCAGCCAGGGTATCCCGAAGCGCTGCATCAGAGAAGAGCCGTTTCACGCCGGTCTGAGCATCGTCAAAGTTGCCCACCACGGCGCACACGCCTACATTCTCGCCCTCCTGGGTCTGCATCTGGAGCTGCTGGATGTCAGAGACACCGTCCTTGGGATAGAACACCAGAATACGGGTCCGGTCCACATCCTTGAAGCCCTCCAGAGCGGCCTTACCAGTATCTCCCGAAGTGGCCACCAGGATACACACGGTCTTCTGCTCCTCATTCTTGCTCAGAGAAGCCGAGAGCAGGTGAGGTAGCATCTGAAGTGCCATATCCTTAAAGGCACAGGTGGGCCCGTGCCAGAGCTCCAGGCAGTAAGTCTTGTCATCCAACTGCCGCACCGGCGCCACCGCTTTGGTGTCGAACTTATCGGGACCGTAGGCCCGGGTGGCGTAAGCGGAGAGTTCGGAGGCCGTGAAATCGTCCAGATAAGAACCCATCACAAAGACCGCACGTTGCTGATAGGACATGTCGGTCATAGTTTTGAGCCCGTTTGGCGAGAGCTTGGGCAGCACTTCCGGTGTCAGCAGACCGCCGTCCAGGGCAAGCCCCTGGGCAATCGCCTGGGCCGCGCTGCATTTCTGATTTTTGTTTCTTGTGCTTACATACTGCATACTTCGTTCACGACCCTCATCAAATTAGAATAAAAAACCTTCTCCAGCAAGGTTTCACTGTAATTGCGCCGAAGTAGGTGCTCATAGAGCTTTTCCATATCCTGAATGCCATTCATGCCCTGGGGCATGCTGGTGATTCCGTCCCAGTCACCACCCATAGACACGTTGTTCTCCCCGCCAAGGGCAAGGAAGTGCTCCAGGTGAGAGACCACCGTGTCAAAATCCGGGCCGTCTCCCAGGAAGCCGGTGTACATATTGAGGCCGGCCACTCCATTGGTGTTTATTATGGCAGTAAATTGCTCATCGGTCAAGTTCCTCGGATGAGGAAATACGGCCCGAGAATTGGAATGGGTGGCCACCACCGGCCGGTGGGTGATCTCCATCACGTCCCGGAAACCTGGATCGGACAGATGGGACACGTCCACCAGCATCCCCAGCTCCCCCATAGTCTTCACAAAGGCCCTCCCCTGCTCAGACAGGCCCCGGTCCGGCTCCTCGGCATTGGTACCAGAGAGCGCGTTGGGGTGATTCCAGGTGATGTTTACAATACGGACGCCCATCCGATGGGCCATTCGAAGCTTCTCCAGATCACAATCCAGTAGCTCCGCGCCTTCCGCAGACAAAAATGCTGCCGTCTTCCCGGCTGCAAAGGCTGCCTCGGCCTCCGCCCCGGTCCGACAGAAGGTCACCAAATCGGCATTGGCATCTATCTCACTCCGGAAGAGGGCGTATTCCTCCAAAAAGACCTCCCACAGGGACCGGCCAGGCATGTCCTCCGGTGAGCCAAAGGTGGCAAAGAACTGGGCCCAGCGGCCCTTGCCCCGCCGACGCTCCAGGTCCAGGTGACCGGTCTGGCGGCGAAGTCCGCCGCCCTCCAGGTAACATTTTAATATGGTATCACAGTGTCCGTCAAACAGATCCATGGCTAAAACGCATCCTCTATGTAATTGATCTCCGGCTTCCTGGTAGCCATTCCCTCCGGGGCGTAGACCTCCGCCACATCGAACCGGGGCTGGAGTTCCGTTGGGTGCTCCAGCAAATAAAGCTGAGCCGCCGTCCGCACCCGTTCCTGTTTTCCGCGGTCCACGAAGGCCCTGGCCGGTGCAAACACAGCGTTTTTGCGAAGCTTCACTTCTGTAAAGGCAACATACTTGTCATTTACTGCAATCAGGTCGATCTCACCGAACCGGCACTGCCAACCGGCAGCAACCACCCGCCATCCCCGAGCACGCAGCCATTCCGCCGTCTGGGTCTCTCCCCAGCGGCCCAGCAGCCGCCGGTCTCCCCCCATCACGGTGTCTCACCGCTGGCATAGAACTTTTTGAGAAAGCTCTTCCGGTGGATGGGGCAGGGACCATACTGCCGCAGCAGTTCATAGTGGCGCTTGGTGGGATAGCCCTTGTGGCGTTCAAACTCGTATTCCGGGTACACCTTGGCCATCTCCTCCATATACCGGTCCCGGCTTACCTTGGCCAGGACAGAGGCCGCCGCAATGTTGGCGCTAAGGCTGTCTCCCTTAATAACAGTGCGGTGTGGATAGGAGATTCCCTTGTCACGATTTCCGTCGATGAGGGCGAAATCAGCCGCCGGGTCCAGAGCCCGGATGGCCCGGTCCATAGCCAGTAGGCGGGCGGATAAGATGTTGATCTCGTCGATGGTGGTTGCATCCACAGAGGTCACCGCCCAGGCCACCGCCCTCTCGCGGATCTCGTCGAAGAGCCGGTCCCGCTGCTTGGGGGTCAGCTTTTTGGAGTCGTTGAGGCCCTCCGGGACCCAGCCCCAGGGCAGAATTACCGCTGCAGCGTATACATCTCCGGCCAGAGGGCCGGCCCCTGCCTCGTCGGCGCCGCAGATCATCAGGGCACCGTCCAGACGGCACTGGCTTTCAATTGCCCAGAGGTCACTCTGCTCCATCTGCTTCATTTGCTCCGACTCCTTCCGGCGCCTCAAGTGTAAAGCGTCCAAGCTTGCCGCCGCGGAACTCATCCAGCAGCACTCTCGCCATACGGTTGAGGTCTACCTCGCCCCCGGAAATGAGGAACCCGCGCTTCCGGCCGGCTGCCTCTAGCAGCTCCCAGCCAGGCGTACCCGGCTCCGGCGTCAGCTTATAGCGGTCGCTCAGGGCCTGAGGGTACCGGGCGGCCAGCTCCTCCATCAGGGTGAAGCCTAGCTCCTCCACATCCATGATGTCGTCTTTGATGGCGCCGGTGTAGGCCAGACGGCGTCCTACCTCCTGGTCTTCAAACTTGGGCCAGAGGATGCCGGGGGTATCCAGCAGGTCCAGACCGGCATCCACCGCCACCCACTGTTTGCCCCGAGTGACACCGGGCCGGTCCTGCGCCTTGGCCGACTTGCGCTTGGCTACCTTATTGATAAAGGTGGACTTGCCCACATTTGGCACTCCCACCACCATCACTCGGACGGGACGGCCTACCTGGCCCTTCTCACGCCACCGGGCGATCTGTTCCTTCAGGGCCTCCTTGGCTACGTTGGAGAACTGATCTACGCCCTTCCCCGTCTTGCTGTCGGTCTCCAGCACAGCACAGCCTCGGTCCCGGAACCATTTGCCCCAGGCTTTGTTCAAAACCGGGTCGGCCTGATCCGCCCGGTTGAGGACGATGAGTCTCGGCTTGCTCCCCACCAGCTCATCGATATCCGGGTTCCGGCTGGACCGGGGAATACGGGCGTCAATGACCTCAGCCACCAGGTCCACCAGCTTCAGATCCGCCTCGATCATCCGGCGGGTCTTGGTCATATGGCCGGGATACCATTGGATGTTCACGCCCTCCCACTCCTTTCCTCCGTGGTCTTGCGCTTTCGCGCCATATTAGTATTCATTATACAACACTTATGGGTGAAATGAAAAGAGTCCTGTCACCTTTTTGAAAAAGGATACAAAAAAGGAGCGGCGAACCGCTCCTTTTCCGTAAGGATTTTCTTACAGCTTCTCCTTGATCTTGGCGCTCTTGCCCACGCGGTCACGCAGGTAGTAGAGCTTGGCCCGGCGCACCTTACCGGTACGGACGGTCTCGATCTTCTCAATGACGGGAGAGTGGAGGGGGAAGACCTTCTCCACGCCAACGCCGTAGGAGACACGGCGAACGGTAAAGGTCTCGGCGATGCCACCGTGCTTTTTGGCGATCACAGTGCCCTCGAAGACCTGGATACGCTCACGGTTGCCTTCCTTAACCTTGATGTGCACCCGGACGGTGTCGCCCACTTCCACCTTGGGGGGCTCGGCCTTCAGGTACTTCTCATTGAAATTCTGCATGAGATCCATTTTTACTTCCTCCTGTTTATAGGCGTTCGTACCGGTTTCACGCCGCTCCTTCCTCTGGAGCGACACCGCAGAGGACCACCCTTTATTAAAGCCAAAATATGATACCACGGAATATAGAAAAATGCAAGCCTATTTTCCCATTTTTCTTTCTCTGAACTGGCAGAGCAGCAGCCAGCATCCCATAATGGCCAATGTGGCACCTCCACCCTGTGTCAGAAGGCTGATCCCTCCTGCCAGCAGTCCGGCACCCAGGGCCAGTGAACAGGCCCTCACTCCTGCCGCCGCAGTATCGTGAGGCAGGAACCCCGCCAAAATCAGCAGCAGCGCCCGTCCGCCGTCCAGAGGCCACACCGGCAGCAGATTGAACCAGCCCAGGCACAGACTTAGGCCAGCCAGGAGCCACCCCTCCTCCCGACCTTCTCCCAGCTGCAGTGCCGCCAGGGCCAGCAGCAAACTGGCGCCCGGACCAGCTAGGATGGACAACAGTTCCCCGGAATAGGTCAGCGGATATCGCCGGTCCAAATCCATCTCTCCCCCAGAGATTGTCAGCCGTAATTCCTTTACAGCGCCTCCCTGGAGACGGACAGCGGTGTAATGCCCCAACTCGTGAACAGCGGCGGCCAAGGCCGCCCATGGGAGCACACTCTCCCCGTCCAGAAAAGCCAGGGCCGCTGCCAGCAGCAGAAAACCGGGGCTCAATCTGACATGCCTTACCACTTCCACGGCCTACTCCGTCTCAATATAATCTGACGGGTCCACCAGCTCTCCGTTCACCTTCACCTCGAAGTGGAGGTGGGCGCCGGTGACCTCCCCGGTATCTCCCACCTCAGCCACCTTCTCCCCCGCCGCCACCTGCTGTCCCGGCTGGACACACAGGCGGCTGCAGTGGGCATAGAAGCTGGTAACACCGTTTGCGTGCTGGATCTGAAGGTACAGCCCATAGGCCGGACTCTCGCCGATGTAATCCACTACTCCAGCGGCAAAGGCCTTGATATCCGTCCCGTAGTTGGCGGCCAGGTCCAGGCCGTTGTGGAATTTCTCGCCCCCCTCAATGGGATGCTCCCGCAGCCCAAAACCAGAGGAGACCGGCGCCATTACCGGCGCGACGGTCTCCCCCACTCCCAACGGATCTGCTGGCTGGGTCTCCGCCTCCTCCGGGGCGGGCGTTTCCTCGACTTGGACGGGCTGCGCAGTCTCTTGGAGAGGCGGCGGCGTCTCTGCTTCTATCGGCCAGCGCAGCGTACCGGCACTCTCAGCCAGCCGCTCCGCCTCACGGACATAAAGAGGATTGTCACGTCTGGTGAAGGTGTAGGGACTCCACCCCTCCTCCATACCAAGCATCGACTTCCACACCTGAGCCACCACCTCGCTGCTGCTCTCCCCCCGGTCCACCGCGCGGCCCAGGTCGGCAAACACGGCCTTGAAGTCAGTGTCAGCCTGTATGATCTGGAGGAGCTCGCTTCGTACCTCCTCCATGCCGCCGGGAACAGCATCCCGGCCCAGGAAGACCGCCAGAAAGAGTACCGCACATACACACAGCTGAAATAGCCGCCGCTTTTCGCGGGGTGCCAGGGACACGCTTCGTCTGTCCCGCCGTCCGCTGCCTGTACTCCGCCGCCGTCCAGCCGTCCGCCGGGCTGTGGTCTCCCAACGCCGTGCGCTCTCCATACCTGACGCCCCCCATCCTCACGGTTTCATCCCATCCTATTCGGACGGGCTGTGAGATATGACGGGCGCCGGTCCTCAGCGCTTCTTTTTCTCTATGGCTCTGTCCATGGCATGGCGCACCGGCGCTGACCGTTCCCGACGGTTGTTTTTGGCCAGCACGGCAGCGATCTGCCCACTCACCTGCTCCATCTCCTGGCGGAACACCGTGGCCGACAGCCGTAGGGCACCGTGACCCAGGATGATGAGCTGTTCCGCGCCGTCCGAGGTGGCCACTCGGACCCTGTGACGCTTACCCAGTTCAAAGGTGGTTTTCTCGATATAGGCGTCCGCCGTTTCGGCCTCTTTGGTGTAGACTACATAAATATTGTGGTAACGGGTGACTTCTCCCAGGTTCCCCGGCACCTTGTAGGCGTCAAAGACCAGGATGACCTCACACTTGCGGAATCCCTGGTAGTTGCTCAAAAGGTCCATGAGCATTTTTCGGGCGGCGTCCAGGTTGTCCTTGGCCACCTCTTTGAGCTCTTCCCAGGCAAAAATGATATTGTAGCCATCCACCAACAGATATTCCGGTCCCCGGTTTTGTTCCATGAGTCGGTATTTTTCCCCGTCCAGACTGGTACGGGCAGGCTTAGGCGCAGGCCGAAATGCCTCCCGCTCTACCTTGCCGTAGGTCCGCTCATAGATGGCCTGGAGCTCCTTGTCCTCCTCCAGTGAGCCCGCCCAGCTCCGCCGGCTCCCGCCGGCAGGCGTAGGGTCCGGCGCCACCTCCTCCGCCGGTGCAAGATCGATCCCACTGCTTACGTGGGCCATCTCGGGTACCTTGTCCCACTTTACCACATACCCCGCACCGTGGGAACAGAATACCGAGTCAGCGGGATTCTCCAGATCCCGGTCCGGGTCGTAGCCCAGCGCCTCCACCACGCTGTCCTGATTCCGGCAGGGCTCATAGCCCCGGAAGACGCAGTTCAGTCTGCCCTGGCCCCTGGTGTAAGCCGTCACCTCCCTGGCATAGTCCCCCAGCTCGGCCACCGGAGCAGTTCCAGTAAGCACCGTTTCGGTTCCCAGGGTCTCAGGCGGGTCTACCCGTCCCCCCATACGCTGGAGGTCGGACATAGCCCGGCCCACATATTCCCCAGGAATTTCAAGGCGGAAGTCATACCAAGGCTCCAGGAGGACACTCTGGGCCTCCATGAGTCCCTGGCGTACTGCCCGGTAAGTGGCCTGCCGGAAGTCGCCTCCCTCGGTGTGCTTCTCGTGAGCACGGCCCGCCGTCAGGATGATGCTCATGTCAGTGATGGGCGAGCCGGTGAGCACGCCCAGGTGGGCCTTCTCCTCCAGATGGGTGAGGATCAGCCGCTGCCAGCGCCCCTCCAGTACGTCCTCTGGGCAGGCGGTGCCAAACCGCAGGCCGCTCCCAGGCGGCAGCGGTTCCAGAAGTAAGTGGACCTCAGCATAGTGGCGCAAGGGTTCATAGTGCCCCACCCCCTCCACCGGGGCAGCAATGGTCTCCCGGTAGACGATACTCCCCGGCCCGAAGGAGACCTCCAGGCCAAACCGCTCCAGAGCCAGCCGCCGGAGGACCTCCAGCTGGATCTGGCCCATAAGCTGGATGTGAATCTCCCGAAGCTGCTCATTCCACACCAGGTGGAGCTGAGGGTCCTCCTCTTCTAGCTGTCGCAGCTTCATCATGGCAGTATAAGGGTCCTGGCCCTCGGGCAGCAATACCTGACACGAGAGGACTGGTTCCAGGGCTGGGTCCTCCCCCGGCGGCTCAAATCCCAGGCCCTCGCCTGGCTTTGTCTGGCTCAGACCGGTGACTGCACACACCGTTCCCGGCTCTGCCCGCTCCACCGTCTGGAACTTCTCCCCGGAGTAAATGCGGATCTGATCCGCCTTCTCCTCCCAAACCTTTTCGTCCGGCAGGCCAGGACGGCGGTTGGTCAGCAGGTCCTTTACCTTCAGCGTCCCACCAGTAACCTTTAAATAGGTCAGCCGGTTTCCTTGAGTGTCCCGGGCAATTTTAAAAATTCGCGCTCCGAATTCAGCCGGTGCCGGCTTCTGACGGGTATAACGGTCCAGACAGTCCAGCAGCCGGTCCACCCCCTCCAGCTTCAGGGCTGAGCCGAAGCAGCAGGGAAAGAGCTTGCGTTCCGCTACTAGGCTGGCCAGTACGTCATCAGACAGAGTCCCGCTCTCCAAATAGGCCTCCATGACGGACTCATCACACATGGCGGCTTCCTCCAGCCAGTCCGTATCGATGCCATCTCCTACATCAACACACCCGTCATCCAGTTTGCCCTTCAGATCACGGATGAGTGCAGTCCGGTCCGCTCCTGCCAGGTCCATCTTGTTCACGAAGAGGAAAACCGGTACATTGTAGCGCTTCAGGAGCCTCCACAATGTCATGGTATGGCCCTGGACCCCGTCTGTACCGCTGATGACCAGGATGGCGTAGTCCAGTACCCTCATGGTCCGCTCCGCTTCGCTGGAGAAGTCTACGTGCCCCGGCGTATCCAATAGTGTGATGGTAGTCTCCCCCAGCGGCAGGATGGCCTGCTTGGAAAAGATGGTGATGCCCCGCTCCCGCTCGATGGGGTCGGTGTCCAGAAAAGCGTCCTGGTGATCCACCCGGCCCAAACGACGGAGCGACCCGCTCCGGTAGAGCAAGCCTTCCGACAGGGTGGTTTTGCCTGCATCCACATGGGCCAGAATGCCGACGGCCAGTTTTTTCATAAGCACTTCTTCCTCTTTATCTGCCAGTTTCCCTTCTGAATATAAAGAGAGGGCGCCGGAGCCGATGTCCGGTCTCCGCCGCCCCCATTCAGCTTTTCTTAGTGTACCACGCTCCGAACCTGGAATCAACCCGAAGCCCTTTCCCCTCCCTCCAGCGCCGCTTTCAGCTTCTCCAAAGCCTTCTTTTCGATGCGGGATACATAGGACCGTGAGATTCCGCTTTCCACAGCGATCTCTCTCTGCGTCCTTGGAGCATGACCGTTCAGACCATATCGCTGGATAATAATGCTCTTTTCCCGTTCTGTGAGGCATTGCTCAACGCACCGACGCACCTGGGCCTGGGCATCCCGGTTATCCAGCTCTTCCAACATATCGTCATCCACACTAAGCACGTCCATTAGGGAGAGGGACCCGCCATCACCATCCCCCTCCAGGCTGTCCGACAGTGATACCTCACCCTGGAGCTTCCTCTGAGCCCTGAAATGCATGAGGATCTCATT
The DNA here is from genome assembly GCF_900626145.1 of Intestinimonas timonensis. Lineage (GTDB taxonomy): Bacteria > Bacillota > Clostridia > Oscillospirales > Oscillospiraceae > Intestinimonas > Intestinimonas aquisgranensis. The sequence goes on from NZ_LR130817.1 coordinate 1,150,063, forward strand.
CGCTATCCTCTCCCAACGGATACATAGGTTGGTCAATGGGCGGCAAATCCGCCTCTCCATCCTCCGCAAAGAGGTAAACATAGGCGTTTTTGCCGTCCCAGACCACCTTTTTGACGATGGTCCGCAGCAGGCGTCGCTTTTCTTCCAGCGTTGCCGAATCCACCGCATTGGCGAACGACTCTATCATTTCCTGATGGAAGGCAAACTCCTGATGCAGCATCCGGCTCTGCTCGGTGAGGGCTTCCAGCTCGGCAAGGCGCAGCTGCTGGGTCTCGCTCTCGCGATGGAGCTCGTCGATCTGCTCCATGACATATTTGGCTGAGGTCTCGCTGGCAACGGACAGGGATTCCACCAGCCGCTTGATGCGGTCTTCCGTTTCTGCGTGCTTTTCTTTCAACAGCGCCAGCTCTGCGTCGTAGCCCTCCTTGCTGCCGCTGATGACTTTTTTCGTCTGCGCCAGCAAATTGGCAAGGGTTTCCTTGTCGGCGGACAGCTTGCGGATCTCCTCGATGATCTTGGCGTCCAGCGTGTTGCCGTTGCAGTTTTTCATGCCGCAGACCGTACCGTGGCTGCGCTCCTTGGTGGAGCACATATAGGTGTAGATCAGCTCGTCCTCTGCATTCCTGCGGTTGGTCAGCTTTGGGCGCATATAGTCGCCGCATTCGCTGCACCGCAGCAGGCCGGACAGCAGCGCCACGTTGCTGCGTGGTCTGCGGTAGCTCTTGGATTTGTTGACGTCCAGCATGGCCTGCACCTGCACCCAATCGCTGCCTGCGATAATGCCGGGATGCTTCCCCACCGCCACGATCCATTCCCCCATGGGACGGATCTGGTTTGCCTTGCCGGGGCGCTGGAGCGTGCGGTTGTACGCCATGACTCCGTGCTCGCCGTCGAACTCCGAGCGCTCGGCAAACAGGTCAACATTGTTTTCTTTCAGATACTGATACGCCGTCTCGTCGGCAATCATGTAGACCGGGTTTGTGAGAATGCCCCGGATGGCAAAGCGGGTGAACTGCTTGCCGCGTTTCGTGACGCAACGGTGCTCCAGCAGATACTGGTCGGTCTTGCTGAGGGAGCCGGTCTCCATGAAAACCGAGAAAATCGTCTTGACCAGCTGGATTTCCTCCGGAATAGGTTTGAGCTTGCAGGCTTTCTTCACCTTGCCGTCCACCGTCACGCTGGACAGGCTCTCCGAGGCGTAGCCCGTGGGCGTTGTGCCGCCCAGCCAGCGCCCGGTCTTGGACAGCTCGTGCATATTGTCCCGGATGCGCTCGGCAATGGTCTCCCGCTCCAGCTGGGAGAACACGGACGCAATGTACATCATCGCCCGGCCCATTGGAGAGGACGTGTCGAACTGCTCCCGGATGGAGATGAAGTCAATGTGCCGGTCGCCCAGATCCTCGATGAGCTTGGCAAAATCGCCGATGTTGCGGCTGATGCGGTCGAGGCGGTAGACCACGATGGCGGCAAATTCAATCTTCTGCGAGTCCTTCATCATCTTCTTGAACTGCGGGCGCTCCAGATTGCCGCCGGAAAAGCCCTCGTCCTCGTAGACCAGCACATTTTCTGCCGCTTCCTCGCCAAAGTGCATGGCGATGTACTGGCGGCACAGCTCGATCTGGTTCTCGATGCTCTCGCCCTTGCCGGTGAATTTGGACTTGCGGGAGTAGATGACATATTGCTTCGGCGTATCTTTCGTTTTCATGGCAGCACCTCGCGCTATTCGTTAGGTTGGTAGATATATTATAACGGATTGGAATCCGTTTGAAAAGGTACCCAAGGGAAGAATCTGAAAATTTCTGCGGGAGGCAGAGGTTTTCGCGCGCTGATCGTGCCAGTTCGGAGTGCATCGCTCATGTGCATCGAGAAAATGATTGATGGAATGAGCGATGGGTGCTATTTAGAACATTATTGTTTTCGTCATCGACTGCATTCGTACAGTCGCGCCGCACGATTTTTGCGCATTGCTACTTGTCATACGTCAAGTCAATTCCGGCGAACTTGTTTATAGCATATCGGATAAACAAGTTGCGATTCAATAAGTAAAAGGCAGCCTCCGGTTGGTTTCAATCAGAGGCTGCCTGAGTTTTTATTGAACTGTTGTTATGCAAGGCTTCGCAGATATTCTTCCACGTTCTGATACTGAATGCCCTCAACCACTTGGCTTTCCCCGCGATAGAGGACGAACTTTCCGGTGATCGGGCCGTAGCGGTGCTTGGTCTGGGCGCATTTTTGCTCGTCGATCAGATGGCGGTACTGCTGCGGAACAGCTTCCTCGCTGTGCTTGATCTCGAAAATCCGGCAGGAGCCTGCCTCCGGGTCAAACACCACCATGTCAAATTCTCCCACAGGAAATTGCAGGACAAATACCTGCTTCTTGGGGTTCGCCAGCTTGGTTTCCAGCAGGACGATGTCTTCCAGCATCCGCCCTTTGATCTCGGTCAGGATGCGCTGCTGCACGGCGGTGCGCTCCGCCAAAGACAGGGCACTGAACGTTTCATCCAACAGCAAACTGCGGATCAGCGCGTCCGCCTGCGCATAGCGGAGACCCGGCTGCGCGATCACCGTGCGGCTGGATTTCATGCTGACATCCGGCAGGTGCAGCACATCGATCTCCCGCGTTAAGTCCAGCAAGTCCAGATACTCCTTGATCTCCGCTGCGTGAACATCGTCCAGCGCCACGGTCTGCTCTGCCCTGTTGCGGATCTCCAGCAGCTTCCGCAGGCTGTCGGTGACAAGCGCAAGGTCGATGCGGTCGAGGATGTCCGTCGGGTTCTTCCGATCCCGGCGCAGGTTGCTGGCGGAAATGCCAAGGTCGTGGGACTTCCAATCCTGCGACAGCACCTCCAGCGTGAAGCGGTGGTTGATGTCCTCCACGACCCGGTTGATGGCGCTGGTCAGCTCGCCCTTCTCGTATAAATCCCGCAGATGGCGGAAGTGCCCCTCGTACTGATAGCAGCGCAGGGAGTGCTGGATGTTGCGGGCGATGGCGGTGTCCACATATTCGTCGGTGCTTTCCTTGCTGGCAAAGGTGGAGGTCTCGTTGTAGTGGACGCCGCCGAGACTCATGGTGCCGCCGTAGCGGATATACTCGTCGATGCCGCGAACACCGAGGACAGATTCAAACTCGCGGTAAGGGATGAATGTGGTGTGCAGCAGGATGCAGCGGTCATAGAGCTGCTCGTCCTCGGTAAAGAGAAAGCCCAGCGAGTCCGTGCCGGAGAGCACGATTTTCATGCCGCAGGCCGCAAACACATCAGAAAACAGCGCTGCGCCCTCGATGAAATCCTCCATCAGCGTCACCTCGTCGAGGAACACATAGCGAAAGCTCTGCGCTTCCAACTGCTTGAGGTCGCGGTTTACATCTGCCAGCGTGTCTTTTGCAGTGATCTGAATGAACGCTGCCTTGGCAAGCTCTGCCTCGTTCATCTCCGCAAAAATCTGGCGGATCATGGTGGTTTTCCCCGTCCGGCGCAGGCCGTAGAGGATGAATACCTTATCCTGCGGCTTTCCGTAGACAAAGTCGTGCAGCTGCCGGAAACACTCGCGCCTGCGATAGCCGCGAACAGACGCCGCGAAGGAACGCAGCGCCTCGCCGGTACGGACATTGGTGGTAAACGCGGAAGGGTTTGCAGATTTCGCCTTGGGCAGCTGCTTTTTCAGCGCTTTCAGCTCCTGTTCCAGCGCCTTCCGCCGCTCGATTTGGGCGCGGAAATTCTCCAATTCGTCAGCAGGAATATACTTCTCCCGCCGCTTCTTGTTCTCTGTCCAACGGTGGTAAAAATACTCCTTGCCGTTGACAGTCTTCTTCGTAACAGAGCCAGCAGGCAAAGTTGCAATCTGCTGTTCCAGCTCCGCCACGCGGGTTTGCATCTCAGATAAGTCCATAGCGCACCTCCTGTGAGATACTATTCTATGCAGAATTATACCCCATTATACCCTCGAAATCAAGGGTATAATGGGGTATAATTCTGTATATTTACTCAGATGCTTTTTTCTATCTTAACATTAGACGCGGATGACTTATTATCATTTCGAGCATCAATCAAAATAATATCATCATTTTCTGAAAGACCCAAATCATTCAAAATTGAGATAACTTTTAGCTCTTCTTCAGCGCTAAAATACATAATAACTTTGATTGCACGTTTGCTATCTGAGGCTACTTTATAGATTTCAACCTGCTTCGCCAAATTATTCTTCAATTTGCTGTTTGATGCTAGCTTGAACTCAACGAGCGTAGAGTTATTTGCCCCGTACGAAACTTTATAATCTACCGGGCCTCTTCCATTGTTAACTTCTCGATTGACATCTAAAGGTGTTCCAAACCAAACAAGACGGTAAATTACTTGAAGGTCGGCTTCACGTTTTATAGGCTTTCCATCACTGTAAAACAGTCGATAACCATCCTGATCTTCTATTACATGCTTCAGAAAGTGAACACGTTTCTTCGCTTCATCATGCGCATCAGGAATAGTATTGTAGAAATCTGTGCTCTTATTTAACAAGGATATCAGTTGCGCTACTTGCTCATTAAACAGGATCTCCACCTCGCGCACTTTTTCTTTACTGACTGAGGTTGCCTGTGATTCATTCTCTTCTTTGAAGCGAATGTAGTAGTCGATCAACTCCGGATGCAGTCGAACGAGTTCTTCTGCTTTGTGATTTTTTTCTGTTTGGCTCAATTCTTTTTTCTTTTTTGATAAAGTATCTGTAAAATATGTATTGAGTTCAAAGCGAAGAGCTTCATCAGAAATAGATGGAGCTATCTGCTGCAAATTGCGTATCATATCGCTTCTATTAATAAACGTGTCATCGCGGGTCAGCATCGCCTTTGGTGTCAGCAACACATAGTCTCCATTAAAATTGGGAAGATAATATGATTTAGATGCCCAGCTTGTCGTCTTCCAATTGAAATACACTTTTTGAACAGAAAATTCTGCGCATTGACTTTCTTTCAGGTAGGTCTTGGCGAAAGCTTCTGTATATTCAAGTAAATACTGCTTTGCAAAATTTGCTGTAAAATCGCTAATCTTGTCACGGCCAACTCTCGGACTGATGAGACACAGCTTCTCCATATGGAGTCCTTTAGTTACAGTCCGACATCCGAAGCCTTTGAATATTGAACCAAGTCCCGCATGTAGCCCAACGGCAAAGTCGTTTCCCATTCCACATCCGGAATTGCCAGATAGGCTGAAGCCCAACCATGTTTGTTTAACTTCTGAAAATGAAAACCACGCCTTGCGCATACCAGCCGTTAGCACAGCGGACTTCTCAGTTTGCACCTGCAAAAACAGCAAATAACTAATCATCTCTTGATGAATTCTCTGAAATTCGATGCGTTCACTGTTAAACAGAAGAAAAGGGTCAATGAATAGCGGAAGATCATTAATCAAAGATATATTTACTGCGCCATAGCTTTCGATGATATCTTCGTCAATATCAAAGAAATCCGAAAAGTATACTCCAACATTACTCAACACGATCCCTCCCCCGTTTATTCATCGGTAGTCTTTTTGCGAATAGTATTTCGCTTTGTAATTATTGTAGCCCAAATTCCTCCCTCAGAAGATTTACCAAAAATTCTGCGGTCGCTCTATCAAATTGGAATGATTGGCTAGGCCTTGTTTGAAAAATAAAAGTTACACAAGAAACCAAGTTATGCGAAGTTATGAGCATGAAACGATATGAATTAACAAAAGAACAATGGGAACGAATCAAGCCGCTGCTGCCACCGGAAGAAACGGGAAAGCGGGGTCGTCCCCGGAAGGATAACCGGATCATGCTCAACGGAATGCTCTGGATCGTCCGGAGCGGTGCGCAGTGGCGTGAGCTGCCGGCGACCTATGGTCCTTGGCAGTCTATATACGCAAGATTCGCCAAATGGCGGAATGAGGGCACTCTGGAAGCGGTATTCCACACACTGTCTGCGGACGCGGATATGGAGAACCTGAGCATGGACTCCACTTGCGTAAAGGTGCATGAAAGCGCAAATGGCGGGGAAAAAAACGGCGGATAAGGCGGTTGGCCGTACCAAAGGCGGGTGGAACACAAAGCTCCACGCTGTCGTAGACGGTCTGGGAAACCCGGTGGAGTTCCTTCTCTCCGCTGGAAATGACCACGATTCGGTTCACGCTGTTGAACTGCTGAAAAAGGTCAGAATCGGCGGGAGTGCCGTGCTGGCAGACAGGGCCTATGGTGCCCGGACGATTCGGAAATATATCTCAGCGCACGGGGCCAGCTATGTGATCCCGCCGCAAAGCAACGTTTCCGATCCCTGGCCGGTTGACTGGCATCTGTATAAAGAACGCCATCTGGTGGAGTGTTTTTTCCAGAAAATCAAGTGGTTTCGCAGAATCGCCACCAGATATGACAAGTCGGATGCTTCCTTCCTAGCCTTTGTGTATCTTGCCTCCATCGCTATTTTGTTGCTTTAGCACAATCTCCGCCTTTTTTCAAACAAGCCCTAATCTTCTCTGGATTCTCACGACCAATGCGGCCATAAGTGTCGATCTGCACATATTTTTCACCATCCGCTTCAAAAGTCGTATAAGTCGTGTAGACTTTATCGTGAATTGTGTTGCGGTATTTTTCGATTCTCTTAATACTATCCAAACTAATCTGTGCCATACTTAAAATCCTCCACTCTAACTTTTAATTTCAGCAGCTAACTTTGACAGTCGGTTTTCTCGAACTTTCTTTTTTAACTCGCATTCCCAGACAGTGATTACCTTCCAGCCCAGAGCTTCTAATTCTTTGCGGTTTTGATTGTCCCGTTCAACATTTCTAAGAATTTTGGGTCTCCAGTAATCCTGATTGGACGAGGGCCAAACAAATCGAGGACAATCATGCTTATGCCAGAAGCAACCGTTCACAAAGATTACAGTTTTATATTTGGGGAGAACTATATCAGGACATCCCGGCAGCTTCTTCACATTCTTACGATAACGGAATCCCTCTGCAAAAAGATACTTTCGTACAATTTCTTCAGGTTTCGAATTCGTACTGCGGATGTGAGACATGTTCATACTTCGGGCTTCCTTACTATGGTTATCCGCCATTCTGTTCACCTTCCGGTAAATTGTCTTTCAAAACTTTGGCCAACTTCTTGGCAATCGACTTAGCCATAATCGGCGGAACCGCATTGCCTACCTGCTGATACTGTTTGTCCTTTGAGCCGCAGAATACAAAACTATCTGGGAAAGTTTGCAGACGCGCTGCTTCTCTAACACTGATAGCTCGATCCTGTGTCGGATGTATCCACATAGATTTGCGGACATTCACCACTGTCCCACTGGGTTCGTCGTAGTTTAATCTAAGATAAATCGTATTCTGAGTCCGCGATGCGTCCGTATATGTATTGGTTTTCATCGAATCATCTAAAGCGTGGAAATTTTCTCCCTGTTTGAGCGCCTTAAAACGCTGCATCGCTGTATCGGTTGTTTTTGTAACCATATGGTTTTTTAGTATTTTGGAATCTCGAAGTGAAGAAGCCAATTCACCCAGGTTCTCTTTTGGCTGCAGAACAATACCATCTTTGTCGTCTTCAAGCTCAACGACCGGCTTGACATCTTCCAGATCGCTGATGGCATCGCGCACGGTTCGATATTCATCTGCATCAAAACGTCCTTTAGGAAGGGCTATTTTAGAGGAAATACGGCGTTTAATGCCTATCACAACAAAGCGCATTCGTTTCTGAGGCGCGCCGTAATCTGCAGCGCAAAGGACATCTTTATCCAAAACATAGTCATTTTCAGGTGCCTGCAATACGCTCTCCAGATAATCGTAAACAGCAAAAGAGCGAATCACGGCTGCGATTCCATCTTCGACAGAGTAGGCATCCACAACTATGTGATTTTCGTGTATCTCCTGTGCCTTGCTGAGCATACGTTGGATCAGAATCGCTGGTTCAATCCTGCTTTTGAGCGCAGACGCATCCAACTCACCAGAATAGTATTCTGAGATCGCTTGAAATGCTTCCGCAGAGACACTGGCGATATGATTACTATCATGCAATTTCGCATAGTCAGCAGCCGCAGCACAAAGCTTCTTTTTGTGCTTTTCAAGTGCAGATTTCATTTTTTCAAGATTCTTCGCGGCCTTATAGATAACGTTCAGCTCAAAGTAATGCTGTTCCGGCCAAAGATACTGCTGAATCTTCTGCTGATCTTTAACAATCTCCAGTGCGCCGTCAAATACATACGCCTGATCCAGCAAGTGAAGATATGTGGATTTAACAGGAATCTTGTATTTTGCGACAGTTTCAACATCACTCTCTTCCATATAAAATCGGTGAACATCAGATTTCAGCATGCTGACATTTTCCATAACGAATGCTTTTGGTTTGAGTTCGAGAACAGCCCTGATATACTGTTTTACCAGCATATTATTCTGACTGATAGCATGGTTCTTTTGGCGATTCGCATTAGAAAAGCCTTGACAGGGCGGGCCGCCGATGACCACGTCTATATCCCCATATTTTTCCTTAATCTCGTCATAATTTGCAGCGCAGACATCTCCATGTACTTCAACGCCGGGATGATTCAGGCGATATGTTTCCTGCATATAAGGACTGTTCTCAAACGCTACCTTGATATCATATTTTCTCGTCTGCATAAAGCCGAGGCTCAGGCCTCCTGCTCCTGCAAACAAGTCCACAACTTTGTACACAACACATTCCTCTTTCTCTTGTTAAAGGTTAAAACCCTCGGATAATGCTCGATCAAGGAGCGCAAGGAGTCGTTGACTCTGGTATCCACTCGGCATTTTGTTAGGGATTTGGCATGCATATTTCAGCGCCACATTTTCATCGGGCGATGCCATGCGTTTCTGCATCGCAAACGCAGACAGCTTTTTCCATTGATCTGCAGAATATTGAAGTACTTTAACCTGTGCCTCCGTTTCGGAAAGCACTTTTTGGTCTTTCCTCGCTTCTTTTTCTGCTGCCCTCACTTCAGTTTTTCCAATCAATACACTAGAAAATTCTGCTGGCAGAATTAGATTAATTTCTTGAACACTGTTCCAGCATCCCTCGCGCTTGCACCACTGCGTGACATTGATTGTAGGTCTATTTGGATCAGTTATCCTATAGAAGACCTGCTCAGCTATCTGTTCCAAAGCTTTTGTAACGCTTTCTGGAACGCTTTGGCGCTGCCAAATACTCTGCAAATCCAACTCCATATTTTTGAACTGCTTCCGAATTAACTGATGAAGCAGTGCCAATGAATAAGTAACGATGTTCGCTCGGTAGCCTTGTTCATACCACTCCTGCCTCGGTATCAACGCTTCGAGATGCTTAAATAAGATAACCAGCGCCACACTTTCTGTAAAGTATCGCTCATTAAACTGCGAATCGTTGGCCGTCCAAGCTTCATCAATCAACTCAGCAAACTTCATAAAGTTTGTCTGAGCACCCTTGCTGACGATGTGGGGCATTTCACTCCACGTGTTGCGTACTTTAGCCAAATCCGTTTTAGTGATGACTTTGCTCTTGGGATTTTGCAGCAGGAATTGCCGCTTCTTGGCCGGTGTAAGGCGCATCTGAGCCTGCAGAAATTGGCCCTTGGCACGCTCATAAAACCATTTTGTTTCATACTGCGCACCAGATTCTGCAGGAGCAAAAATTCTCCGGGAATGCTGCTCCATGCGTATGTGGAATGGATGAGTAGAGAAGAAATCTGCATCTGTAACTTTGTTTTGGCTATTTGAAGACCGAGATATATTTCGCACCAACTCTGTTGAACGGTCCATGTCGCTTTCATCAATCTCAGTCAGTTTCATCTGTACGTAGATGCCTTCTAAATCAGCTTTATCCTTATGACGGGTATTAGAAAGGGATGCTGTCGTCTGGCCGCCGTTAATAATCTGAAAGTCTCTTGCCCCGACAATGTGTGTTCCACCTGCTGTGCGCTCAAGCTGGACATCCATTGCGGTTGCAGATACGCCATTGTTATACGCAAAAAACATTGAGGGGCATTTCAAAATAGTTTCCCTGATTTTTTTATTTACGGCGACCTTTGTAGAAAGAAATGACCGAACATTGCCCTCCAACAATTGACTGCCATACTTATCATAAATATCTGCAAGAACCTTTCCCGGAATAATGCAAAGATAGCTGTTATATTCTGCCGTCGCAGCGCTGCTGGCCTCCAGGCAAGGGATGCCTTCGGGGATATATTCTCGAAAATCAATCTCAATATTTTGACGCCCCAGATCAGAGCAGCATACACGAAACACACGGTCGATGTCCCAGATTTGACATTCAGCAGGAATGCCTCCAATATCGAGATTGTCAAGATTCTTCAGCGTATCGCTGACATCTGCATCTGTGAAAATGAGAAGTCTGTATTTTCGAATTCTCTCTTTTTCCAACCGAAGCAGATCTACCAAATCTGCACATGGAGTACTCATCTCGATCTCTCTATACAAATTCGTGTTTAGGGCCTGATCCACAAACACGGCTAAGCGTTGAAAATTCGTTGAAGATACAACCTTACCCATCGTCCGTTCTTCCACGCCGTCATAATCCGCAATGATTAAATTCATCGTATAGTCGAATTCGTCAAAAACGTACCCATCTACACGATAGATTTTTCTCTTGGATGTTGTACTTGTATAGAAAGCAGGAGTGAAGTCCGGTAAGACTTCCGCTTCAACAAGATACTGCGCCATAGAGTCAACAAAGGCTGCGCAGGAACCCTCACCAGTGGCAGCAGCCTCTGCTTTTACATTTTCGAGAAAATCCTTTCTGAATTCCTGCGCATCCATGTTAACCCTCCACCCGCCAGTCTTCAATACTGGCCAGACTAATTGAATATTGTACCTCGATAATCTGCGGAACGACATTATCTGATGTCAGCCTTGGGAAATCCGCGTCTACGCGGAAATGCATTTCCCCCGAGCATACATATTTTTGCTCCCTATACTCAGGAAGATCGATAAAGCCATAGCGCATCAGCTTGCTTTCCAAAAGGGAATAGGCGTCATCGTTTTCATGCACCCGTCTGAAAGTGTGATCTACCTGCTCTCCAAGTGACACTGCGCCGCTGTGTTCTGGTGCACACTTATCAATAAGCATCACAACCAATTCTCCAGGATCGGTATTTGCAAGCTGCTCCAAAGAAGAAATTTTCACAGAATCTGCAGATACACCCACAGATTTCACCTCATGCCAGTTGTCTGCGTACACAAAGTCTTGATCAGCACCATCCGGGCCGACCCATCCTTGAACCGCCGGCAGAATTGGATATCCGGCATCAATCACTTCGCACAGATAGATAAGCTCGCCAAGCAATCCTTTGCGGTTACTCTCATCCATCAGGCTTTTTCTTTGATGCTCAAGCAGTTTGTTCCATTGCTTAAAGCGCCGCACTGTTAAATTCAAAGCAGAAATCTCATTATCTGCTGTTTGAGAATAAGAGATCAAATCCGCGCACAGCAATTCAAAAACGCTGTCCTGTTCATTGCGCATAAGCACAAAGGAAAGAGTCCATCGTCCGTCTGTGCGGCGGCCCTTGGTTACAACAATTGATTTGGAAGACGGCAGAAGTTCCGGCTCATTCTGTGAAATAATCACCAAGGCTTTCTGGTCAATCTCCTTGTAGCCAACGTGCCATTCAAGGGCGTGTTTCACCTCAATCTGTATGTATCCTCCGTCATAGTAGTTGAAGGCATTCCACTTCTCATGAAGATATTCAGCAGTAATTTTCATTCGTCTTCTTCCTCGTCAGGATCCATCCAGTTTTTCAGTTCAACCATGTTCACCATGTAATTCGCAGTACGGATACCGGCACCAGTATCAGGGAAACCAACGCCAAGCGCAAATAAATAGGGAGGAACTTCTCTGTTGGTAGATTCGACTTTATCCAAATCTGTTTCAATGATGTGCAGCATCAGCAACGGGCTTCGCTCTCGAATCAAATAGGCACTGTCAGACATATGCTTGTCCCCATTTTGTTCTTTGAAGCGTTTCCTTGCTGTTTCGATCTGTTCTTTGGTTAATCCAACTCTTGTGCAGCCGCCGGAACCCACCTTTACTTTAGTTCCGCTGATTCGAATCATTTTGTCGTCAGCTATCACAGAACGGCGCTCAGTTGCCTTAATCGGGAGTACTTCGCTGCCGCATTTGAGACCAGGCCCATATTCCGAACCTTCACCGTCTGTAATAAGGGCAACATCCCAAGTCTCATTGTCCATTTTTTCATCGATATACTCAGCAAGTGCTCTGCCTTGGAAGGCCAGGTGCCACGGGTGCGTTTCAAAGTCAAGAAGCAGCTGTACAACCAACTCTTTGTTTACGCCGCGCCAATAATATGGCTTCACAGAGAAGTCACGGGTCCCGGCGCTGCCTAAATGATCCACAAATTCTTTGAATGCAGCTTCATTCGCTTTCAGTATTTCAGGATTGGCCTTGAGCTTGGGCGTTTCAAGCAGCTTTCCCGATACAGTTACCGGGCGGCTTACCTGTGTTGCCGAGCGCATTTTGTTGCGAGCTGTTGCAATAAGTGAGTTCGGATCCTGACGCACTTTCAGGCCAAACTCCATCGGTGTTTGGTTGGCGAGCTTCATCTTTGCAATTTCATCTTTAAGCTCATTGGCCGCTCTGGTGATGTACCCATACCAGTCAATAGCTTCTTCTGCCATCCAAATTCTGAAAAGGTCCTCGTAGTTTGGACGATAACCAAACCAGCGTCCCATCTGCAGCAGCGTATCATACATTTGAGATTTGCGATAGAAATAGCTGACTCCCAGCCCCTCCAGTGTCAGGCCTCTGGACAAGCTGTTGCCGCCAACTGCAATAACGCGCAGGCCATCTTCTTTGTGGTTGAAATAATCCAGACTTGTTGCCCCAGTTCTTTGGTTAACTGCGCGCACTGCAATAGGGGCGATAGCGCGGTTTAAGTAATTGGAGCAAATGTCATCCCAATTTGTCTTGCTAATCTTTTCTAATTGGTGTTTCATCCACACTTTATGCAGATAACGCAGAGATGCAATTTGCTCGCGCTTTTCATCATCCAAAGCAGCATAATTCTGCACATCGGACTTTACTTGAACAAGCCATTCATTTACAGCTTCTGCAATTCGGTTCTGCACATCTGTAAAACGACTGACATGAATCATCATGGAGCGGTGCTCGGTATAATCGCCGCGCAGATCACGAATTGCATTAAACAGCAGAAAGTATGCAATTGCTTCATACATGCTGGGCGGCAGCGCATCCACTTCCAATGTCTTTTTGTGTGTAAAAGGGAAAAATAGATCCATTTCTTCGCGCCGCAACGGAATCAATACATCAGAAAACTTCTCTGTTGCGTCTCCGAAGATCTTATCAGCTCCAATGTAGTTCGTAGGCGGTGCCAGCGAGTAGATAAAATCTCTGGGAAATAGGTCATCGCCAATCATCTCATCTTCTGTTTCAGGGTTGATAAAAATATTGGCAAAGGGTGTCGCAGTAATTCCCAGATAGGAAGCCTGATTAAACTCGTGCAGTAGCTGGCGAATGCAGGCATTGATAGCGGCTGGGCTGTCATCCTCACTCTTTGTATTAACAGATGCATTATCTGCCTCGTCATCAATCAAGAGCATGGGCAGCATTATTTTCCCTGTGGTGTTATCACGACTATTGGAGAGCCATTTAATCAAATTGTTCAATATCCGCTTGTTTTTCTTTACGACTAAGACAATCGGATCTGAAACGCTTTGAAGGTTCAAATCATTGCTTTTCAGCACATTGATGTCAAAATCCTTAGTCACAGAGGTAAAGGCTGCGATACGCTTCTGTACGCCGTACCTGCCTACACCAACAGGCTGGTTTTTGATTCCCTGTTCAGCCTTTGGATCCAGATAATACTCACTCTTCCGGCCAGAGAACTCTGCATCCAAGCGAGACTGAGTCTGCTGGCGCAGATTTTCCATCATTCCTGCAAGAACAATAATAATTCTGTATCCAGTATCAGCAGCTTTGTTGCTGATTGCGGTGTAATTTGCGGTTTTGCCGGATTGGACATCGCCTAACACCAATCCGCGGCGCTGAAAAGGTTCTTTACTTTGCGGATCTCCGAGCAGATCGACGATCTCGTCAGAAACCTTATCCAGCGTTGCGGTAACCCTTGGATTCCAATGTTTAATTTCCTCCAGATATTTTTTATATCGATTCCAGAAGAAAAAGTCCAAATCTGCTCTTCTGGAAGGAAGCCATGATTTATGAGGTGTATTTCGATCATTGATGTACACGCCGACATCCATCTGTATAACAATCGACGCACGCAGACGGACAAGAATTTCTGCAAATTCCTCGTCCGTTACTGGAAGTGTGCTCAGCGTTGCACGCATGCTTTGTGCAAGCGTAAGAAATTCTTCCTCTGTAGGCGGAACTTCCTTGTACCGAGTACTAACCGCTGCGGAAATGAGATTTTCCAGCATTTCAATATTAGGGTTTAACATTGCCGTCCTCCTTTGCTTTTAGAGCGCGAATCACATCCGGATATCCGCAGAAAGGATCAGTATGCTCTATCTTTTCAAGCATTTCACGCCGCATAATGCTGCTGGGCAGAACGGACAGCATCTGTTCCAGCGTTTTGAACATCTCCTGCTCGCCCATATCCGCATCATTCTCAATCTTTTCGTCATTATTAAGATCAATGTAAAGTTGATTCAGAGGGATTCCTCGTTCTATGTATTTCAGTAATGTTTCAAGTTTGCCTCGAATTTCCGGAGCTTCGGCAACGATCTGATCTACCAACACATGGTCTCGGTTGATTTCATATACGATGCCGTTTTCCGGCGTTTTTAATCGGGTCCACATATGCTCAACCGAATCCGAAGTTTCCTTTTTCCCTCTGAACGTCCATGTCCGCTTACTTTTATCTGCAATACGATCAATTACAGTCTGAAGGCTATTCCTCACCTCGGCAGGTGGAATTGCATGAGATTTCTTAATATCCAGAGTCCACAAATCGTCCAAGTCATTTGGAATATCGACCATAACACGAGCCAGCTTTGAAAGATCACCCTGCCGCATCATACGGAACCACGTTCCCCAAATTAGAAGCCGCTTGTTTCGATATACATAAAAGCCCTGCCGTTTGCGAATTCCATCTTTGCCGCCAAGTTGGTTCTTTTCCTCTTCAGTCATTTTAGAAATATGAGGCAGAATATATGGCGTTACTAGAATGCGTTTCCCTCGAATCACCAGCGTTTCTGTGTCCATGGCTTGCGTGCTCTTCTTTATCAAAAACGGATCTGCCGCTTTAAGCTTTACTCCATTGAAAAGTATTTCTAGCTTTTTTATTCCGGATTCCCCGGATAAGTACCTGTGAAATACCAGTTCAAGGTGCTGCCTTACCTCGTCCATTTTTCGGCCAAGCGATTTTTCATAATCTACTTCACCCATCAGCAAACGGTCGAGGTTCTGCCATACAACCAATGTACCGCTATCCTGCTCATACAAATCAGAAATATGAGGAACTGAGGCAAAGTCTTCTTTATCAAGGATCAACAGTGACCATGCACCTGTTTTAATAACGTAATCAAGATCCCAGCGCCGTCCAATTACCTGATCTCCCTGTTTGCTGATTACGGTCAAAACACGGCACTGAGACAAAGAGGCAGTCTTCAGGCCTAAGCCATATCGTCCCAAGTCAGACGAGTCTCGTGTCTCAGTCGGACTCTTACTCCCATACTGCATAGCGATATTCATTTGAGCATCATCCATACCGGTACCATTATCCAGAATTGAGACATATGCATCGCCTACCGGAAAGAATGACAGCTGAGCTTTCCCAGCTTTTGCAGCAATACTGTTGTCAATAATATCTGCAATTGCAGCTTCTAAGCTATAGCCAATTGCTCGTGTTGATTCCATTAAAACAGGGGCAAACGGAGGCGTCTCTCTTACCTGCATATCGTCCTTCCTCTCTGCAATCACATTAACGGCGGCGAAATACTCCTATATAACAATTATCGCATGCAGTGTGTCCTAAAAACCGGACTCAGTCTTTCAAATTGGCTTCCGGCATAAATTCCATAATATCTCCTATATCCACATTCAAAGTAGAGCAAATCTTACTAAGCACGGACAGTGTGACTTCCTCATCCCGCCGCAGCCGGGTCATGGTGTTTGGCGCGATGCCTGCCGCTTTGCGCAGATCGGCTTTGCTCATCTTCTTATCGACGAGCAGCTTCCAAAGTTTGTTATACGAAATAGCCATTCCTGTTCGACCTCCGGCTACAAATATTGCTTTTATTATACATCCTTCTCGATCACAAGGCAAGAGAGCTTCGCATCGTGCTGCGAAACTCTCTAATTTCAAAAACAGCTTGCGTGCAAGACTCTCACACATAGATTGTTCGTATATCTTGGCAGCACTTTCGCTTCTTATTTTCCGCTCAAAGTCAGCATCATAAGGGCTTGGGATTATCCCAAAATTGCCGCGTGTCCGGACAGCGGCTGTGCTTGCTATTCTCTCAAATCCCAATTCTCTCCGTCCCAACGCCGCTCTTTCTCTCCGCCGAAATCTGTGCTATACTGTAAGAAAATCAGCGGAAGGAGGGCTTCCTTATGGCACTCAAACGGGTATTTGCCGGGTTTTACAAGCGATACGACGGAAAGCCCATCTTCGTTGTCCGGGTGCTCAAGGACATCGATACCGGCGAGTCCATCGTGTTCTGCAAGGATGCCAGCTTTGCCAAAGAAGACAACGAGCATTACTACCTCATACGGTACACCTCCTTCTGCGAGCAGGTCGAAGTCGATGGTGTGCTGCGGGATAAATACGTCCGCCAGACCCGGCGCGAGATCGACGAAGGCACCGTCCGCGAAGTGTATGAGGACGGCTTTCCGGAGCCCAAAAGCAAGCCATTCACTTATGTTGATGACGAGTACGTGGAGCACGCCATCCGTTGCAGCAGAACCTACTATGAATACGCCAAGGACATCTGTGAAAACTACCGGATGGATCTGCGGCGGTACAAGCTGATCCGGGAGCGCAAGCAGTATATCGGCGTGGCTGGCCGCAAGGAATACCGGGCCATGTGCGAAGATTTGGCCTTTATCCAGCAATCCCTTAAAACGGTGCTCAACAACTACGCCGATCTCTTCCGGAAACGTTTTTCCGAGGGGCTGTCCATCCGCAAAGCAGCAGATGCCATGCAGCAAAATCGCGGCGTGATCGAGCGGCGGCAGGCCGCACTCTATCGGGCGTTTGCCCAGCTTTTGCAGCAGCGGGACGAGGCAGACGGTGTCTGTCGGCTGATGCAAAAAACTGAATACGATCAAAGGGATAAAGAGGATTTGCTCGAATAATTGATGCAAATCCAAGCGCTTGTCGTAGTGGCAGGCGCTTCTTTTTTGCCTCCGTTATGACAAAATCGTGACACTCCGATTCATTCTGTCCGTTGAATAGTGAAAGGACATTTTGGAGCAAAAGCGCAGACCTCGCTCCTTCGACCTAAAAAATTTTTCGGACAAAACCGGAAAATGTGTCCGTTGGTTATATGGAGAGCCTTCTGCGTGACCAAAAAAATTTTCAAGTCACCTGACAAACGGCCAAGAATTGTCCGTGGGATGATGAAAGGAAAACCAATCCATCCAAGCCGCCCTTCAAACAAAGATTTCAAAATTGAAAGGAGAACCACTATGATCACTTACTACAACCACACCCACATGACCGCTGTACCCACCCGCCTCCTGCTGGATACGAACCTATCCGCAGAAGCCAAGCTCACCGGCGCGCTCTTGTACACCTTCGAGGACGGCGGTCTGAGTGCTCAGGAACTTGCAGATGCTCTGACCCTTCCGCCCGAAAAAGTTGCTCCGGTTTTTGCTGAACTTACCGGCAATGGCTATCTGGAAATTCTGGAAGAAAACGGTGCCTTCGGGCTGCACCTGAAGGGGTGATTCTCATGCCGGACCGCGCACGACCCATCCGCAAGGAAATCTGCCTGAACGAGCAGGAGTTAAATCTCGTACAGCACAAGATGCGCCAGTTGGGAACACACAACTTCGGCGCGTATGCCCGCAAGATGCTCATCGACGGATACATCATCAAGGTAGACTACACCGAGCAGAAAAAGCTGGCTGCTGCCGTCAGCAGAGTCGCCACGAACATCAACCAGATTTGCCGCCGCATCAACAGCACCGGGCGCTGCTATGAAGACGATGTTGCCGAGCTGAAAGCACGGCAGGCCGAAATCTGGGAACTGTTGAAGATACGGCAAAAGGATGAGCTTTGACCACAACGGGATTTTCCATACGTGGGTTTTCCGTCACCGGTTTTTCGGACGGTGGACAAGCTGACGCTCCGGAGCGTACCGCAACCGGATTTCAGGACGACGGTTTTCGTGCCGTTCATCGGGACTGAAATTCATCCTCTAACTAATAAGAAATAAATCAAGATACAAAAAATCATCCATCAATCAATCAACACAAAAATGGATGGATTGATGGATGGGATAGGAGGTCAGATGAAAACTTTTTGCAAGCTCACGGCGCAGAGCCCAGCAGCGTCCTATGTTCCGCTTCCGAGGTTCCTTCTCCAAGACGAAGCTCTGCGGGACATCAGCAACGACGCGAAGGTGCTCTATGCGCTGCTGCTGGATAGAGCCAGCATTTCCCGGCAGAACGGCTACGTCGAGCCGGACGGCACGATCCGGCTGTACTTCACCTTGGAGCAGGCGCAGACCAAACTCCACCGCAGCCGCCAGAGCGCCACGCGGATCTTCCGGGAACTGGAGTACAGTGGTTTGATTGTTCGGCGCAAGCAGGGTTTGGGCAAGCCCGCCCTCATTACGCTAAACTACCCAGCGGACGCAAAGCTCATCGCAAAGGAGGGTGAAGATGCACAAGCTTGACCCCATCGAGCGCCTGCCAGATGGCACGCTCTTCCGCCTGACGCCGGGGCAGCTTCGCAGCGTGCGCGGCCTTACAAAGCGCTGCTGCAACTTCTTGGATGGCGACTGCCTGCTGCTGGACGGTGTCTGCCCGCAGTTTATCTCCCGCAGCCTGATCTGCCGGTGGTTTCGCCGCGCCGTGCTGCCTCAGCAGCCGAAGTTGGAACAGGCCATTCTCAGCCCCAAAAAACTCCGCCGCTGCGAAGTCTGCGGCACGGGTATTCTCGCCCGCTCCGGCAGGACAAAATACTGCCTCGCCTGCGCCAAGGAGGTTCACCGCCAGCAGAAGGCAAAATCCGCCCGCAAACGGCGGTCCGGTGTAGACAATTTGGGGGCGAAAAGCCCTTGAATTACAAGCCTTCCCGCACCGCCAAAGCCGCGCGGCAATACGATTTCCCTCGCAGCCACGAAATCGAGTTCTATTTGTCTACATAGCAGCCGGAACACACGCATAGATTGAAGCAGAAAACGCTCTGGAAAGGAGGGCAGCCATGGAAGTATTTCTGATCTTCCCGAAATCAAAGCAGGCGCAGCGGGAGCTTGGGCAGGAGCTGGCGAAGTTCCAGTCCGAGCAAGCGCTGAAATCCATCCAGAAGCTGCCCTGTTCCACGGAGCAGAAGCTGGAACTGGTAGACGCAGCGGTAAAGCATCTGAAAGCGCAGCAATAATACATAGCAAACGAGCAGGCCAGCCTCAACAGCCGGTCTGCCCGTTTTTCATATGCTTCTCGCTGAATTTGGCCCCACAAGGTTTATATAGAGCCGCGCGATGACTTCAAGCTCCCGCTGAGCGCAAGGTCAGTCACGCTGATAGATTGCCTCCAACCGTTTTCTGGATTCCACCAGTGTGTAGGCAGGTGCGCCGGAAAGCCGAGCGGTCTCTGCTGCCTCCAGTTTTGCGCGCAGCTTCAAGGTTTCCTCACGCTGTTCGGCTTTTTCATTTGCCAGATCAGAGATCATGCTGTAGTCGTTGCACAGTGCAGTCGAAGATTTGATAATCATGGATCTGTATCTCCTGAATGATTCTGTAATAATTCTATCGGAATTATTCACAGCTTTCAAGACCCTGCTTGAAATACTTCTCCCATGTGGATTTGAAAATCTGCACGCTTCCCTGTTCCCATCGCTTGAACTTTTGCAGCGGGACGCCAAGCTGCGCTGCATATGCCTTCTGCGTCAAGCCGAGCCGCTGACGTATGGCTTTGATTTGCTCCCCCTGTCCCCGCAGCAGAAACAGGTTATAGTCATCCAGCAAATCCTCCAGCGGCACTTCAAACAGCTCCGCCAGCTTCTCCATATGCTCCTTCGGATAAAAGTCCCGCCCTGCCTCTTCGTAATGGATGTAGGTACTGCGGTCGATGCCCGCATAGTCCGCCGCGTCACGCTGACGAAGTCCTTTTTGATAGCGATACCACCGCAGCTTGTCCGCAATTTCCGTGATCTCAGATGCGTCCGAAAACCGCAGATTGAACTTCTCGGCATCCAAAAACTTATGTGGAAGGACGACCGGGAACTTGAGAATTTGAAGCGGCGCAACTTTTAACGTACCTGCAACATTCGCAGCCAATACATAGCTTCGGACTTTCAGGCGGCAGAACATAGACCATTTTGCCCCAAAAGGTTCATGGTTTTCTACCTCAACTGCCGATTGTTCCGCTGCGATAGTATAGCATTCTCGATACACCGGCTGGCATAGGTGGCCAGTCGGACATTCTTATCCGGCTTAAAAGTCGTTACCCCTTTAATAAGACCAATGGTTCCGATAGAAATAAGGTCATCCTGGTTTCCAGCCTGGGTATAGTATTTTTTGACGATATGTGCCACCAAGCGCAGATTATGTTCAATGAGCTTATTTCTGGCCTCCAGGTCACCTTCCGCATACTCGGCCAGATATCGTCGCTCCTCTTCCGCCTTTAACGGCTTGGGAAATGATCCTCCTCCCTCTGACAGCCGCAGTGAGAAGAACGTACCGTTGAGCATAAGCAGCATCCATGCCATAAACATACTGCCGCCCTCCTTTCCCTGTTCTGTCTATCATTCTATTCTTTCTTTGGCACGTCCTAGCAGAAACAGCAGAAAATCATTCAAACCCAAAAAGTTTTACATGCAGAAAAAGCCTGGAGCACCTCACAGTGCTCCAGGCTTTTTCAAAACGATTTTTTACTTCTATTTTAGAAAAGCCGTTTTCCAGCGGCATATTTGGCAAAGGGCCGGCCATCAGAGAGATAGACCACCCGCTCTAGCCGCTCGGCAAGCGTACACACACGAGTCGTAGGCAGACCAGCGTCATCCATCACGATGGTGTCGAACTCATATCCCGGTTCAAAGCTGCCTACCTTACCGAAGAAGGCCCCACCACCCTTGGTCGCCAGATACAGCGCCTCGGCCATAGTCAGAGCAGGATCACCCTGATCCACCAGCCGCCAGCGCAGCTTGGAGCATTGGATGGCGTCGGTCATAGCCCGGAAGATGGACAAATGCGCTCCGCCGGCCACATCGCTGCCCATGCCTACCCGTTGTCCTTCCCGAAGGAAGGTTCGCACCGGTGCAATGCCCGACGAGACATTCATGTTGGACTGGGGACAGTGGGCAATGAAGACGCCGTTGTTCTTCATCAGTCTCCGCTCCTCTTCCCCACTCCAGACACAGTGGGCCATTACTGTGGGACACCCCTCACCAAAGAGACCGAATCGGGAGTAGGACTCGCCGTAGAAGTGGGTGTCGGGGCATAGCTCGGACACCCACTGGATCTCTGAGCGGTTCTCCGAGAGGTGGGACTGCATGGCCACACCAAACTCTCTCTGCAGAACACCCAGCCCGTCCATGAGTTCATCGGTGCAGCTGGGTGTGAACCGGGGGGTGAGGATGGGCCGTACCATATGAAAATCGCTGCTTTCCTCCAACCAGCGGCGGGTCTCGGAGAGAGACTCCTCCGTGGTTTCACAAAGGGTATCCGGGCTGTTGCGGTCCATATTCACTTTGCCCACAAAGCAGGGCAATCCGGCCTGCTCCAACTGCTCCATCAGCATCAGCGTGGCCGGGCGGTGGATGGTAGCGAAGATGCAGGCTCGTGTGGTGGCGCTGTACTTCAACTGCTCCGTAAAGATCTCATAGGCCCGGCGGGCATAATCCGGATCAGCAAAATGGCTCTCCTCCGGGAATGCATTATGTTCCAGCCAGTCCAAAAGCTCCATATCCATGCCCAGTCCCCGATAGGCGTATTGGCTGGCGTGAACATGCAGGTCGATGAGACCAGGCAGGATGAGTTTTTCTCCAAAATCCTCTACGGGAATGTCCTGATAGCGCTCCGGCAGGGCATCAAAGATTCCGGCTACCACACCTTCCTCACACACCAAATAGCTCCCTGGCCGCAGCTCCAGCTGTCCGCAGACAGGGGTATAGATCACGTTGCCCTTCAAAGCAAAGGTTCGTTCCATGATTCGCTCCTTATTCCGTTTGGGTTTCCTCTGGACACCCTCAGTGTACCACAAACCTTTCTTTTCAGCAATGCGAAAACACTGGCTTTCCGCACAAAGACCCGGCACCATAGTCTGGCGCCGGGTCTTTGCGGCTTTGGTCGATCAGGCTGGCTCTTCAGCAAAATTGCCGGTATAGAGCTGATAATACTTACCCTTTTTCTCGATCAGTTCATCGTGGGTGCCGCGCTTGATGATGCGTCCCTGGTCCATGACCATGATGCAGTCGGCATTGCGGACGGTGGAAAGCCGGTGGGCAATGACGAAGGTGGTCCGCCCGGTCATCAGGGCATCCATGCCGTCCTGGACCAGCTTCTCGGTACGGGTATCGATGGAGGAGGTTGCCTCATCCAGGATGAGTACCGGCGGATCGGCCACGGCGGCCCGGGCAATGGCCAGCAGCTGCCGCTGGCCCTGGCTCAGGTTGGCGCCGTCTCCGGTGAGCATAGTGTTATAGCCGTCAGGCAGGCGGCGGATAAATCCGTCGGCATTGGCCAGGGTAGCAGCGGCCATACACTCCTCATCAGTGGCGTCCAGCCGACCGTAGCGGCGGAAGACTTCGTTGAAAATCTTCATGGTCACCACCATAATGGCCCCCAGCACCACGATCAGGAAGACCACCGCGATGAGGAAGGTGAGGCTCAGCTTGGGGCTGATGATGAGGCACATGATGTAGCTGAAGATCAGCATCAGAGGAGAACGCACCGCGATGCGGATGACCATCATAAAGGCGTTCTGCACGTTGGTGATGTCGGTGGTCATACGGGTGACCAGACCGGGTACGCTGAACTTGTCGATGTTGGAGAAGGAAAAGGTCTGAATTCTGAATATTGTTGTAAATGGCTTCCCGCAGATTGGCGGCAAGGCCGGAAGAGGCGCTGGCCGCCAATTTTCCGGCCGCAGCGCCGAAGGCCAGGCTCAGTAGGGCCATGGCCACCATCAGGATGCCGTAGCGGTATACCACAGGCAGGTTGGCCTGTTCCAGGCCCTTGTCAATGATAAGACCTGCTAAGTATTGTCAAGAAGAAAAAGCAAACATTGTAAGTAGTTGAAAATCGGTGCACCTAGGGGGCGTTCAGAGACGCATTCACAATGCCAAAACTCCGCTACGAAATCCACCCACTTCTCACTTCCGTCTGCACGGGCAGGGCTGTTAAACAGACGATTTGCATTTGGAAAGGTCATATCCAACAAGGAAATCAGATTGTTCTTCAACACAGTCTGCACCTTGGAATACTGTCGGTACTGGCGATAGCAGTTCTTCAGCAACAGCCGAGTATTTTCCTCCGGGATATATCTCGGCAAGGTAAGCCAGCGATCAAGGCCATAGTTCGCCAGCTTTATAGCATCCTTCCGGTCGGTCTTGACACGCCTCAAATCATTGTTCCCGTAGCCATGCACCAGCTTTGCATTGACAACGGAAACATATAACCCTGCGTCGTGAAGCAGCTTTGCCACCGGCGCATGGTAGTTCCCTGTGGCCTCCATGACCACACGAGTCTCACCGTTCAGGCTTTTGAGCCGCCTTGCCAGCTCGCTCAGTTCACTGTCGGTGTGACGCACTTCAAAGGGTGAGATGACAACCTCTCCAAAGGGACGCATGACGGCAATCGTGCTCCTGCCTTTGGAGATGTCAATACCTACAGAGTTCATGTATCTGCCTCCCATACGAATTTGCAACCGGAATCCATCTTTTTTCTCATTGCCGATTCAATCTATTGGGTGACGCGAACTCTATGGCTCAACCTGCTCAAAGCGAACACTGCAATAAGAGGGATGGCTGACAGTCTTATCAACGGACATCTAAGCCCAAGGAGGTGATGGTCAGCCAGTTGCTCCCCTTATTGTAGCTTAGGCATGAGACGGAAAGAAGCCCAGCCGGATGCTGGGCTTCCAACCAATAATTATTGTAATAGGAAGGTGATAAAGGGCAGCAGGATCTCCATGATGACTTCCAAGGTGCACAGCCCGATACACAGGAAGGTATCCCGCTTAAAACGCCCAAGTTGATGCAGTACAGTCCTCACGATTGCGTTGTCTCCTTTCGTCTTTCTTCCGTAAGCGTGGACAAATGCCGCAGCAGCTTTTGCTGCATACCGTCCAGGGTCCGCAGTTCCTCCTCAGAAAAGCAGCCATACAGCTGCCGCTCCGATAGCCGGACGGCCCGTTCCAGCCCTTCTCTGTCCCGCTGGCTCTTTTCCGTGCCGAAAAGGAGCTTCCGCCTGTCATCGTCAGCACAGTGCTCCACTCGGAGATACCCCTTTTCTCTCAGCCGCTTGAGCATGCCCGAAAGGGTTGCCATAGAGTATCCGAAGGTCCGGTGTATGGTCGTCAGAGAAGTTCCCTCCTCCCCGTGGTCCAGAATGTAGAACAGAAGATGCGCCTGTATTGCTGTGATGCCCAACGGCGCTAAGGCACGATTTGTGCACTGTTCCATTTGGATGCAGATCCATCGGTTGTTCCGCAGCAGCTGGCTCTGATCTACCTTCATCATACGTTCACCTTGTTCCAGTTTGTTTGGACGGTAATTATTTGCCACTTACTGTTTTATAGCATAAAGGACCTTGCTTGTTAAATTCAAATATGCTATATTCTATAAAAAAATTTTATTGATTACATCTATCGCACAAAAGGCGGCAGCGCTGTCGGGGAGGTCTTGATGAATACTACACAACTGGAGTGTTTTATGGAGGTGGCCAACTGCCTGAATTTCTCCCGGGCGGCCCAGCGGCTCAACATTACCCAGCCCGCTGTCAGCCACCAGATCAACACCTTGGAAAATGAGTTGGGTGTCAAGCTCTTCCAGCGCACCAGCAAAAGCGTCCGACTGACTCAGGAGGGCTATCTCTTCATCCAATATGCCGGCGAGATTCTGAAGCTTTCCCAAAGCTCGATGGCCCGGATGAAAGAATCCAGCCAGGACGCCCCGCACCGTATGGTCATCGGCTGCCGGAATGTCGCTGAACTGCGCCTTCTCCTCCCCGCTCTGGAACGACTGCGCGTCACTCAGCCTGAAGTGCTGCCCGTGCTGCGCCTTATCCCCTTTGATGCCATGGAAAATCTGCTGGAGGAGGGCACCATTCAGCTCATGTTCTCTTTTCGGAATTCTGCTATGGCAAAAGCGCACTATGTAGAGCTCTGCCACTGCCCCATCAAGTGCATCTGCGCCCCCTCCCATCCGCTGGCCGCCTATGAGAGCGTCACCATCGAACAGCTGCGCTCCTCCGGGCGCATCGCAGTGTGCCGCCCTCCCAGCTGTCCCCCTGATCTCTTCGCCATCCAGACCCAAGCCGTGGGCGGCAGAGCCACCAGCCAGATCCTCTTCTGTGACAATCATGAGGCCATCTTCCCTCTGGTGGCCGCCGGTTACGGCTTCGCTCTCGTCCCGGACTACCCCCACACCCGTATGCCCGAATTGCGCTACCTCACCATTGAGCAGGTGGAACCGCTTTCCTTCGGCGCTGTCTGCTTCCCCCAAAAGAGCGGAACGATCATCCGGCGGTTTCTGGAACTGTTAAAGGCCTGTGCCCGGGAACACGATTTAAATTCTGAGCAGCAAAAAAGGGACTGACCCATAGGTCAGTCCCTTCAGGTTGTCGAAAAAGGGCATATACGTCAGATTTTGTGCAAGAGCCTCGCAGAGTTCCGTCATCCGCAGACGACGGAATCAAGTACAGTCTGTTTTTTCCGGGGACATGTGCCTCGGAAAAAACACTGCTCAGGCCGCAAACGTGCGAGCGAAGCGAGTGCGATGCAGCGGCCTGCATCTTTTCGAAAAAATGCCTGCATTTTTGAGAGAGCCTGTCGACTTTGTCGACAGGCTCAAGGGACTGACCCATAGGTCAGTCCCTTTCCTTACGCTTGTGTTCATATCAGAAGGTCACTTTGCCGGTCTCACTGCCGTTGATGACGTAATAGACAGCTCCATCCTCAGGCTTCACATAGAGCTCCAGAGTCTTGATGGTCTCGCCGGTCCAGGCGGCCTTCACAGCCTCCACGGCCTCCTCCTGGGAGATCTGCTTTCCCTGATACTGGACATACAGCTTCACTTCGGGAGCGGCAGTCTTCCGGGCACCTACAGTACGCTTGCGGACAGTCGTTTTCTCAGCCTTAGCCTTGGCAGCGGCGGCAGCCTTCTCAGCCTTGGCCTTGGCAGCAGCGGCAGCCTTCTCAGCCTTGGCGGCGGCAACGGCGGCGGCCTTCTCCGTCTTCGCAGACGCTGCGGACTTTTCCGCCTTAGGCTCAGCGGCCTTGGATACCTCTACGGGTTTTTCCGCCTTGGAAGCGGTCTTCTGCTCAACCGCAGCCTGGGCAGCCAGAGGCTCAGGCTTCTTGGTGTTACTCAGCATGTCTCTTTTCTCCTCGTTCCGCGGCCTCACGGCCGCTTTTTTATCAATTCCATTTTATCAGATATTTTCCTGTTTTCCATCGGGTGATTCCACTATTTTTCTTGAAATATCTTGGAATTCTCTGTCACTTTGCCCGTATTGCGGGAATTTCATACTCACCCCAGTCCCAGCAAGCGTGCTGCCGAAGCCACGATCAGGCACAACAGTCCTCCCAGCCCAGTGGGTATCAACGCTGCCGCCACGGCCCACCGGACCTTTCCTGTCTCCCGCCATACCGTAAGGCAGGTGGTGGTGCAGGGCCAGTGAAAGAGTGTAAACAGGAGGACACACACCGCCGTCAGCCCAGTCCAGCCGCTGTCTGTCAGGAGCTGCCCCAGCGCCGTCAGGTCCTCAGGCTCTGCCAGCACCCCGGTGGAGAGATAGCCCATGAGGAGCAGCGGTAAAAAGAGCTCGTTGGCCGGGCAACTCAGCAGGAATGCGGTGAGGATCACGCCATCCATACCCAGCAGCTCCCCCACTCCGTCCAGGGCAGCAGCGCACCGGGCCAGCAGGGATATACCCCCAGGAGCCCAGTTGGCACACAGCCAAATGAGCAGTCCCGCAGGCGCAGCCACCGCCGCCGCCCTGCCCAGCACGAAACAGGTCCGATCCAACACTGAGCGCACCACCACCTGCCCCAGCCGCGGTCGGCGATAAGGAGGCAGTTCCATGGCGAAGGCCGAAGGCGTTCCCCTCAGGAGGGTTGCCGACAGCAGTCGGGATACCACCAACGTCCCCGCCACTCCCAGCACCACCAGGCCGGCCAGAGCGCCGCCGGCCACCAGCCCTCCCCCGGCGCAGAACAGGGTCAGGATCGTAATCAAGGTTGGAAAACGCCCATTGCAGGGAACAAGACTGTTGGTGAGAATGGCGATGAGCCGCTCCCGTGGAGAGTCCACGATCCTGCACCCCACCACCCCAGCGGCGTTGCATCCCAGTCCCATGCACATGAAGCCGCCCTTCTGGGATGCATCTCTCTGAACTGTATTATTGCTTTACAGTTCTTTCCCCTCAACAGCATTCGGCGCAGGTACAGCACCGCCATTCCCATTGAGAGAAAGCACCTTCCATGTATTGTGATCCATGGGACCGGTACGTTCCAAAAGCTCCGCCCACTCCGGAACGGGAAAGGCAAAATTGATCTGCAACGGCAGTGTCCCGTCCTCTTCCCGCCCCCCCACTTCTACCGACGCGACCAGTGAAAACAGGAGCCTTTGATCCTCTGCGGGCGCGGACAAGATCTGGTCCAGGATCCGCTCCAACTCTGCCCGAAGGGCAATCAGGTCGATTTCCTCCTCTTGCGGGCAAGCCTCTATTTTCCGGGCAGCCTCCTGCCGGAGGACACGAGTCCGATTCAGCAGCATCCGGAATCGTGTCTCCTCCAATTCCCCCATCAGATGGCTGTCCCATAGCTCCCCCTCCAGCCTGTCCAGACGCCTGAGCTCTGCCTCCAGGGCCGCTTTCCGCTCTCCTCCATGCTCCGGTGCTGCCCGACAGACCAATTTGTCCAGGATCTCCGCACGTGCTTGCGCAGTGAGGGTCACCGATTTCCTCAGAGTCCGGCTCAGCAGGTCTTCCAACACGGGATAATGCATGGCATGACTGCCGCAGGCGGAAGGCCCCTTCCGCTTATAGCGGGGACACACCAGCACGGCGGGCGAGTCCTTCCGCCGGGTACCCGCGGACACCATGGCCCCGCCGCAGGTCCCGCACCGGATCAGCCCCGCCAGCCGGTTCTGAAATCTCCCTGTTCCGGTCCGTCCCTTGCTCCGTCTGGCCGCCAACAGGAATGTCTCCCGGTCCACCAGGGCAGGATGAGTGCCCTCCACCACCGTCCACCTCTCTCGTGGGACTGCCTCCCGAATCTTGGCCTTAAAGGAGGGCTTGCGCGTGCGGCCCTGGGCAGTACAGCCCAGATAGGTTGGATTCCGCAGCAGCTTGGACACTGTGGAGGCCGTCCACACCGGCCCATCCGGCCTGGGACGCTCTCCGGAACGGTGGAGAGCGGGGCAGGCTACTCCCCGGGAGTTGAGCTTATGGGCGATCTCCCCCGGCCTCACCCCCGCCGCCGCCTGGGCAAAGATCTCCCCCACCACCGCCGCCGCCGGCGGGTCGGGCAGGAGCTTGTTTTTGTCCGCCGGGTCTTTCCGGTAGCCGTAAGGCGCCAGGCTCCCCACATACCGCCCCTGGCTCCGGCGGACAGCCAAGGCGGAGCGGATCTTTTTGCTGGCGTCCCGGGCGTACATCTCATTGACCACGTGCTGAAAAGGAGCCAGGCCGTTGTCCGGTCCCTGCGTATCGAATCCATCGTTGACGGCGATATAGCGCACATGCCGGGAGGGAAAGTAGACCTCCGCCAGCTCTCCGGTACGGATATAGTCCCGTCCCAGGCGGCTCAGGTCTTTGGTGAGGATCAGGTCCACCCGCCCTGCCTCCACGTCCTCCAGCAGCCGCTGAAGCCCCGGTCTCCGGAAACTGGTGCCGGAAAAACCGTCGTCTACGTACTCTCCTGCCACTGTCCAGCCGTGGTCAGCGGCATAGGTGCGGAGCAGGGCCCTCTGTCCGCCGATGCTGACGCTCTCCCCCGCCCCGGCATCGTCTCGGGACAGCCGCAGGTAGAGGGCCGCCCGGAGACTCACTGGCCCGCCCGGTACCGCCGCCATACCGCCTCCGTCAACGCTGCGCGCAGGCTGTTCTTCCCGGTACTTCGAACGGTGATCCGGTACCGCTCAACCCCTCTTTTTCCCATCTCGGTCACCTCCTTCCAACACTCTATGCCAGTCGGCCTGTCCCCCTTGCCCCGGTTGACATGTTCCCTTTTGATAGCGTATAATGAGAGCAACCAAATTCATCACCGTGGAGGGACGTGAGCCCATGAGCGACACCAATGATAAGATCCGAATTGTACAGGAGACAGTAGCTGGCAAGGAAATCACCTTTGCACATGTGATCGGCGGACCCGCCCCCATCATCTATCAGAAACTGGGACTCAATCCCTCCATTGACTACGGCTCCGCCGCCATCGGCCTC
The DNA here is from genome assembly GCF_900626145.1 of Intestinimonas timonensis. GTDB lineage: Bacteria > Bacillota > Clostridia > Oscillospirales > Oscillospiraceae > Intestinimonas > Intestinimonas aquisgranensis. Next base: position 1,179,844 of record NZ_LR130817.1, read on the forward strand.
ATGAACCTGACCCCGCCGGAGTCCGCGGTCATTGCCGCCGACATCGCTGTCAAGAGCGGTGACGTCTATCTGGGCTTTGCCGACCGCTTTACCGGCACCGTCATCATCACCGGCGAACTGGCCGACGTCACTACCGCCCTCACCGAGATCGTGGACTACTTCCGGGACACTCTGGGCTACGTGGTCTGCAAGATCACCAAGCGCTGAGGCACGCCATGGGACAGCGAATGACAACGGAGGAGTTCCTGGAAAGGGTCTTCTCCCGCAGCTATGAGGAGCTCAAAGGCAGTGATCTCCGTCTGGTCCGTGTGAAGGTGGTGGGCCGCGAGATTTCTTTGGCCCAGCTCATCGGCGTGTCCGACCGGCGTATCTACGAAAATCTGGGGCTCCACATCGGCACGCACTTGGGAGAGGACCACACCGGTGAGTCCATCGGCCTCCTCCACATCACCCCCTGGGAGGCCACCGTGGCTGCCGCCGACATCGCCATGAAGAGCGGTGACGTAGAGCTGGGCTTCCTGGACCGGTTCAGCGGCGCCGTGATTCTGCTGGGAAACCGTGAAGAGGTCAAAACTGCCCTGCAGAATGTTCTGGACTTCTTCCGGGACGAACTGGGGTTCCCCGTGTGCGAACTGACGGAGCGATAGGAGGTCATCGCCATGAAAAAGCTGTTTCTCATGGGCCGGAGCGAGGCTGGCAAGACCTCCCTCACTCAAATCCTCCACGGCGAGGAGCTCCACTACCATAAGACCCAGTACACCAATACCGACGACGATATCATTGACTCCCCCGGCGAGTATTCCGAAACCAAGCGGTGCGGTTTGGGGCTGGCCTGTTTTTCCTTTGAAGCGGATGTACTTGCCCTCCTGATTGCCGCCGACGAACCCTTCAGTGTTTTTGAGGCCAACTGCCAGTGTTTCACCAACCGACCGCTCATCGGCATCATCACAAAGATCGACTCCCCCTACGCCAATGTGCCCATGGTGCGGAACTGGATGATCAATTCCGGCTGTGAGCGCATCTTTGAGGTGAGCAGTCTCACCAGAGAGGGTATTCAGGATCTCATTGACTATCTGAAGGACGACCCGGTAAAGCTGACTCTGGAAGAGGCCAAAGACAGGCAGAGTCACGGTATCCCCGAGTGGATAGATCCCGCCGAGTGGAAGCGGGAGATGGCCGCCCTCCCCCGCCGGGCTTGACAGGCCATATTGAAATCTGGTACAATAGGCGAGATTTAAGCGGTCAGAAGGCTGCTTCTGGACCCAGAAGGGTCTTTTCCCCGCATTGATCCAGCATCTTCCTATCATATTGTTACCCGCGCAGCGAGAACGCTGCGTTGCGGCCAGAAGGCACGCCAGCTTTGGCGTGCCCTTTTTTGTATTTTCCCGATGAGGAGGACGTCCCCATGACCTTAGCCGAATACTTCAGCACCCATCCCAGAGCCGCCCTGGCCTTCTCCGGCGGTGTGGATTCCGCCTATCTGCTGTGGGCGGGCAAGCACTACGGCTGCGACCTCACAGCCTACTATGTCCACACCGCCTTCCAACCGGAGTTCGAGTTCCGGGACGCCCAACGGCTTGCCCAAGAGGTTGGTGTGCCCATGGTGGTGGTGGAGACCGATATCCTGGCGGTACCCCTAGCCGCCGCCAACGGCCCAGACCGCTGTTACCACTGTAAAAAGGCTCTTTTCACAAAGCTCTGGGAGACTGCCCGCCGGGACGGCCACACCCTGCTGCTGGACGGCACCAACGCCTCCGATGATGCCGGGGACCGCCCCGGCATGAAAGCCCTCCGGGAGCTGGCGGTGGAGTCCCCCTTGCGGCTGTGCGGCCTCACCAAGGCCGATGTCCGGGCGGCCTCCAAAGAGGCCGGTCTCTTTACCTGGGACAAGCCGGCCTATGCCTGCCTGGCCACCCGGGTGCCCACCGGGCAAGCCATCACGAAGGAGGACCTGGCGCGGGTGGAGAAGGCGGAGGACGCCCTCTTTGCCCTGGGATTCACCGACTTCCGGGTGCGGCTCCTAGCCGACGCCGCCCGCATCCAGCTGCCGGAGGACCAGTGGGACAGGGCCGCCGGACAAAGGAAGAAAATTCTGGCCGCCCTGAAGCCCTGGTTTTCCGCGGTCACTCTGGACCTGGAGACACGCTGAGGAGGAGAAGCTAAGATGGACAACAAGCATGAGATCCTAGAGCTCTTACGGGCCGTAGCGGCCGGAAAGACCGCCCCGGAGGACGCCCTGCTGGAGCTGAAAACGGAGCCCTTTGCCGATCTGGGCTACGCCAAGGTGGACTTCCACCGTGGGGTCCGGCAGGGTGCTGCCGAGGTCATCTACGGGGCCTCCAAGACGGCGGAGCAGATTCTGGGCATCGTGCAGGCCATGGGGGCGCGGAGCTGCCGCAACATCCTCATCACCCGTATGGACCAGGGGAAGGCAGATGTCCTCACCCAGGCCGGTGTGGACCTGGAATACCACGCCGACGCCCGGCTGGGCATTGCCCTGCCCGGTCCCCGGCCCGCCCTAGGCTCCATCGTTGTGTGCACCGGCGGCACCAGCGACCAGCCAGTGGCCGAGGAGGCCGCCCTCACCGCCGAGGCCATGGGCAACAAGGTCACCCGGCTTTACGATGTGGGCGTGGCCGGCCTCCACCGGCTGCTCTCCAATCTGGAGCCCCTCATGTCTGCCCGGTGCGTCATCGCCGTGGCCGGCATGGAGGGGGCGCTGGCCTCGGTGGTGGGCGGACTGGTGGACTGTCCCGTGGTGGCCGTCCCCACCAGCGTGGGCTACGGCGCCAGCTTCGGCGGTCTATCCGCCCTGCTTGCCATGCTCAACTCCTGTGCCTCCGGGTGCAGCGTGGTCAACATCGATAATGGCTTCGGCGCTGGCTATCTGGCCAGCATGATCAATCAAATGGAAGGACTGGAGAAGAAGTAACGTGAAAACCCTTTACATCGAATGTGCCATGGGATGCGCTGGCGACATGCTTACCGCTGCCCTCTTTGAGCTTCTGAGCGAGGAGCAGAAGGCCGCCTTCCTGGAGAAGATGAACGGCCTGGGTCTCCCTGGCGTCCACGTGGCGGCGGAGCCGGCGGTGACCTGTGGCATCGCGGGCACCCACATGGCGGTGACCGTCCATGGCCAGGAGGAGGGGGACCACGACGACCACCACCATGACCACGATCATCACGACCACAGCGATCATCACCATGATCACCATGAACACGATCATGGGCATGAGCACACCGTCCCCCATCTCCACGTACATGACCACATCCATGACCATGAGCATGACCACGTACACGATCACGACCATGGTCATGACCACCCTCACGAGCACGAACATGGCCATGAACACCACCATCATCACGCCTCTCCGGACCATATTCGGGGCCTCATCGACGGCATGGATCTGCCGGAGGAAGTTAAGGTCCGTGCCCGGGGCGTATACGACGCCATCGCCCAGGCTGAGGCCAAGGCCCACGGCTGTCCCGTAGGGGAAGTCCACTACCACGAGGTGGGCGCCCTGGACGCCGTGGCTGACGTGGTGGGGGCCTGCTACGCCCTGTGGCTCCTCTCCCCCGACCGGATCGTCGCCTCCCCCGTCCATGTGGGCAGCGGCACCGTCCGCTGCGCCCACGGCGTGATGCCGGTGCCTGCCCCCGCCACCGCCAACCTGCTCACCGGCGTGCCCACCTACGGCGGCGAGGTCTTTGGGGAGCTGTGCACCCCCACCGGCGCCGCCCTGCTGGTCACCTTTGCCCAGTCCTTCGGCCCCATACTCGCCCTGGTGGCGGACAAGGTGGGCTGCGGCGTGGGCCGCAAGGTCTTTGACCGGCCCAACTGCGTCCGGGCCTTCCTGGGCGAGAGTGGTGACGGCGCCAACGGCGCCATCAGCGAGCTGGTGTGCAACATCGACGACATGACCCCCGAGGCCCTGGCCTACGCCTGCGAAAAGCTGCTCTCCGAGGGCGCTCTGGACGTCTACACCCTGCCCGGCACCATGAAGAAGGGCCGCTCCGGCCACCTGCTGACGGTGCTGTGCGACCCATCCCACGAGGCCCGGATGGCCCGGGCCGTCCTCACCCACACCACCACCATCGGCCTGCGGGTCCGCCGGTGTGAGAAGTACTTCCTCACCCCCGGCGCCGCAACCGTCTCCACCCCCTACGGGGAGATCGATGTCAAGACGGCGGAGGGTTTCGGACTCTCTAAGGTCAAGCCGGAACACGCCTCGGTGGCCGCCGCCGCCCAGGCTCACGGCGTGCCCTATCAGACCGTCTGGCAGGCCGCATTGGACAAGTAAATTCAGGAGGTCATTATGAAACGACTTCTCCCCTGCCTGCTCTCTCTCACCCTCATCGCCGGCTGTACCTCCGGCGGCACGGCCACCACCACGCCTGCGGCGGAGCATCCCGCCGACGAGGTGGTGGTGGTCATGGGCCCCACCTCAGAGCCTGAGGCCGGCTTCGACCCCGCCTTCGGCTGGGGTGCCGGCGAGCACGTCCACGAGCCCCTCATCCAGTCCACCCTCACCGTCACCAACGCCGACCTCACCATCGGCTACGACCTGGCCACCGATATGTCCGTCAGCGACGACGGCCTCACCTGGACCGTCACCATCCGGGATGACGTCTCCTTCACCGACGGCGAGGCCCTGACGGCGGAGGACGTGGCCTTTACCTACAACACCGTCAAGGCAACCTCCTCGGTCAATGACTTCACCATGCTGGACTCCGCCGAGGCGGTGGACGACACCACGGTGCTCTTTCACATGACCACCCCATACTCCATCTGGCCCTACACCATGGCCATCGTGGGCATCGTCCCCGAACACGCCTACGACAGCGCCACCTACGGCTCCAACCCCATCGGCTCCGGCCGGTACACCCTGGTCCAGTGGGACCGTGGGGAGCAGATCATCCTGGAGGCCAACCCGGACTACTACGGCGAGACACCCAAGATGAAGAAGGTCACCATTCTCTTTATGGAGGAGGACGCCGCCTTCCTGGCGGTCCAGGCGGGCCAGGCCGACCTTGCCTACACCTCCGCCGTCTACGCCGACCAGAGCCCGGCTGGGTACTCCCTCCTCTCCTGCGAGAGCGTAGACAACCGGGGCATCAACCTGCCCACCGAGGGCAACCCCGTCACCGCCGACCTGGCCGTCCGCCGGGCCATCAACATCGGTGTGGACCGGGAGGAGATGATCCAGAACGTCCTGAGCGGCTACGGTACCCCGGCCTACAGCGTCTGCGACAAGATGCCCTGGTACAATCCCGCATCCGAGGTAGCCTATGACCCTGAGGAGGCCGTGCGTCTGCTGGAGGAGGCGGGCTGGGTTCTGGGGGACGACGGCGTCCGGGTGAAGGACGGCGTCCGTGCCGAACTCAACATCCTCTACTCCACCGGCGACTCGGTGCGTCAGGCCCTGGCCGCCGACCTCTCCAATCAGCTCGCCGAGCTGGGCATCGCCTGCACCACCGAGGGCGTGGGCTGGGACACTGCCTACGATCGGGCCCTCACCACCCCCCTGGTGTGGGGCTGGGGCGCCCATACCCCCATGGAGCTCTACAACATCTACCACACCATGCCCGACACCGGCACCGCCCTCTACTCCCCCTACTCCAACCCCACTGTGGACAGCTATATGGATCAGGCCCTCCAGTGCTCCGACCTGGAGGAGTCCTATGAGCTGTGGCAGAAGGCCCAGTGGGATGGCACCACTGGCGTCACCCAGGACGGCGACATTCCCTGGGTGTGGCTGGTGAACGTCAACCACCTCTACTGGGTCCGGGACGGGCTCCAGGTGGCCGAGCAGAAGATCCACCCCCACGGCCACGGCTGGTCCATCGTCAACAACGTGGACCAGTGGTCCTACTTTTCTTGAAAGAAAAGTAGGCAAAAGAACTTTGATCTTTTCCTCTGTTTGTGACAGACAGCAAACTTGAAGCCCTCCCCTCTTCAGGGGAGGGCGATTCATCCACTCTGATCGAAAGGAGGTCTCCGCCCATGGCCCACCGTCTGGGTTTCGCCGGCAAAAAGCTCCTGTGCATGGTACTGCTCCTGCTGGGGGTGAGCCTGGCGGCCTTTCTCCTCATGTCGGCCTCCCCCCTGGACCCCCTCCAGACCAATGTGGGTCAGGCCGCCCTGGGTACCATGAGCCAGGAACAGATCGCCCAGCTGGAGGACTACTGGGGGGTCAACGACCCGCCCTTGGAGCGGTACCTGGGCTGGCTCACCGACGTCCTCCACGGGGATCTGGGGACCTCCCTCCTCTACCGGGTGCCCGTCACCCAGGTCCTGGCTGAGCGGCTCAAGAACTCTTTATGGCTCATGGCCGCCGCCTGGGTCCTCTCCGGGGCTTTGGGCCTGCTGCTGGGCACCGTGGCCGCCGCCTGCCGGGGCCGCTGGCCCGACAGGCTCATCCGGGGCTGGTGTCTTCTCATCTCCAGCACCCCCACCTTCTGGCTGGCCATCCTCCTCCTTATGGTCTTTTCCGTGTGGCTGGGCTGGCTGCCCATCGGCCTCTCTGTGCCCATCGGCGCTGAAACCAGTGCCGTTACCCTGGCCGACCGGCTCCGCCACGCTATTTTGCCCGCCCTCACCCTCAGCGTCACCGGCCTTGCCAACATGACCCTCCACACCCGGGAAAAGCTCTGTGACGTGCTGGAGTCGGACTACGTCCTCTTTGCCCGGGCACGGGGGGAGTCCACCCTCTCCATCCTCTGGCGCCACGGCCTTCGGAACATGGCCCTCCCCGCCATCACCCTCCAGTTCGGGTCCATCAGCGAGATATTCGGCGGCTCAGTGCTGGTGGAGCAGGTCTTCTCCTACCAGGGGCTGGGCCAGTGTGCCGTGACAGCGGGACTGGGCAGCGACCTTCCCCTGCTGCTGGGGGTCACCGTGGTGAGTGCCGCCCTGGTCTTTGGCGGCAACCTCGTGGCCGACCTGCTCTACGGCGTGGTGGACCCCAAGATCCGGGCCAGGGTCCGGGCCCACAGCCGGAAAGGAGGCGCATAGCATGGGTCGTCTTCTCAATCAGCGGCAGCGTGCTCTGCTCCTCTCCGCCTTCGCCGCCCTGGTCCTGCTGGCCGTGACGGTGGCCGGTCTTCTCCTCGCCGACGCCGCCGTGGTCACCGACTTCTCCCGCAAGAACCTGGCGCCCTGCCTCGCCTATCCCTTCGGCACCGACTGGATGGGCCGGGACATGCTCGCCCGGACCCTCACCGGCCTCTCCCTGAGCATCCGCATCGGGGTGCTGACGGCGGCGGTGAGCGCCGTGGTGGCCCTGGCAGTGGGCACCGCCGCCGCCACTTTGGGCCGCCGGGTGGACGCTGTCCTATCCTGGTGCATCGACCTGGTCATGGGTATCCCCCACATTCTGCTGGTCATGCTCATCTCCCTGGCCTTCGGCAAAGGCTTTGTGGGCGTGGTGGCCGGCGTATCCCTGAGCCACTGGACCTCCCTGGCCCGGCTCCTCCGGGGCGAGGTCCTCCAGCTTCGGGGTGCACCCTACGTATTGACGGCGGAAAAGCTGGGCCGCACCAAGCTTCAGGTGGCCCGGGACCACCTGCTCCCCCACCTGCTTCCCCAGTTCCTCACCGGCCTCATCCTCCTCTTCCCCCACGCCATCCTTCACGAGGCCAGCGTCACCTTTTTAGGCTTCGGCCTCTCCTCGGAGCAGCCCGCCATCGGCGTCATCCTCTCCGAGAGCATGAGCTACCTCACCACCGGCAAGTGGTGGCTGGCCTTCTTCCCCGGACTGGCCCTGGTGGCCACGGTGGCCCTCTTCGCCCTGCTGGGCGACCGGCTCCGCCGCATTCTGGACCCGGCCACCATCCATCAATGAACAAGGAGGCTTGCCCATGTCCCCCCTCTTATCCGTGGAGCACCTCTCCATCTCCTTTATCCAATATGACCGTGGCACCCGCCGCCGCATCCTCCCCGCCATCCGTGACCTGGACCTCACCATTGACCGTGGACAGGTAGCGGCGGTGGTTGGTTCCAGCGGCTCGGGCAAAAGTTTGCTGGCACATGGTATCCTGGGCATCCTCCCCTACAACGCTCACATGGAGGGGAGCATCACCTACGACGGCGCCCCTCTCACTCCAAAACGGGCCGCCGCCCTCCGTGGGCGAGAGATCGTACTGGTGCCCCAGTCGGTGGGGTATCTGGACCCACTCATGAAGGTGGGACCTCAGGTGGGGCGGGACAAAAAAGCCGTCCGGGCCGTGCTGAACCGGTACGGCCTTGGGCCGGAGACAGAGGACCTCTATCCCTTCCAGCTCTCCGGCGGCATGGCCCGGCGGGTTCTTATCTCCACTGCCGTGGCCGCCTCCCCCGCCCTGGTCATCGCCGACGAGCCTACCCCCGGCCTGGATGCCCGGGCGGCGGGCCGTATTCTGGGCCACTTCCGGGAGCTGGCCGACGCCGGAGCCGGTGTGCTCCTCATCACCCACGATCTGGAGCTGGCCCTCACCATCGCCGACAAGGTGGCCGTGTTCTATGCTGGGGAGACGGTGGAGGAGGCTCCCGCCGGGGACTTTGACCGGCTGGAGGACCTGCGCCATCCCTATACCCGAGCCCTGTGGCAGGCCCTCCCCCAGCACGGCTTTCATCCCATCCCCGGCACACAGCCCTACCCCGGCGCCCTGCCGAAGGGCTGTCCCTTTGCCCCACGCTGTCCCAAGCGTACGTCAGAGTGTGGCGGTGAGGTGCCCTACCGTCCTCTGGACGGCGGTTTCGTCCGCTGCCTCCACCCAGAGAGGGGGAATGCCTCATGACTTTGGAAGCCAGAGATCTCACCTTCCACTACCACCCCAAGGGCCCCGCCATCATCGAGCATCTGGACCTCGTCCTCCAAAGCGAAGAGCGGTTGGGACTCACCGGTCCCTCCGGCCGAGGTAAGACTACCCTGTGCCGGCTGCTGGCGGGCTACGACCGACCTGACGCCGGTGAAGTGCTTTTGGACGGCAAGCCTCTCTCCACTTACCGGGGCTACTGCCCGGTGCAGATGGTGTGGCAGCACCCCGAGCTGGTAGTGGACCCCCTGCGCACCCTGGGCACCACCCTGTCCGAGGGCTGGGCGGTGGAGGAGCGGGTCCTCACCGGGCTGCACATCGAGCCGGGCTGGCTCACCCGCTACCCCTCTGAGCTCTCCGGCGGTGAGCTCCAGCGGTTCTGCGTAGCCCGTGCCCTGGGACCCGCCACCCGGTTTCTCCTGTGCGACGAGCTCTCCGCCATGCTGGACCTCATCACCCAGGCCCAGATCTGGTCCTTCCTGCTGGAGGAGGCGGAGCGCCGGGACCTGGGGCTTCTCATCGTTAGCCACAGTTCTCCTCTGTTGGAGCGGCTGTGCACCCGCACCCAGACCCTTTGACAAAGGAGCGCCCCGGACCGTTTGCGGTCCGGGGCGCTCCTTTCGTTTTCGCATCCCACCGGGGCGTCTTCACATGGTGAGGGCCTGTTTGCCGCAAGAACCCGCCTTCTGGAAGGCGTGGTCCAGCAGAAAGGCCACCCGGGGCAGGTAGCCCAAATCCTCCAGCAGCGTGAAGAGGGGGAAGAAGATGGCCATAGGGGGCAGCATCACCGCCGTCACCCAGGCCAGGGTGCGGTAGGCCCCCAGCACCAGGGCGTCGTGGAGCCAGTCGGGAGCGCCCAGATACACAAAGAGGTCGGTGAGCCGGTCCTGGACCCAAAAGAGGGCCTCCGACAGCAGGTCGGAGGGCACCTGGGCACCTGCAATGGTAATCCAAAACACCAGAGCCAGCAGCGCCAGCATAGCTGGAACACTGGTGAACCGCCCTGTGAGGAGGCGGTCCAGCCGCTCCCCCCACCCCGGCCTGCCGCTCCCTCGCACCGTCTCCCGGGCAAGCTCCGCCCCCCGGCGGATCTGGGCGGCGGCCACCGCCTCCTGGAAGGCGGGACCGGTGAGCTCTGCCCGCTCCAATCCCTGACCGGCCTCAGTCAGCGCGGCAGTCACCGCGTTCTCCGCCCGCAGGTCTCGGCCGAGAGCTGCCTTCAGGCTGTCCATCAGTCCGGGATCTCCCTCCAGCAGGGAGAGGGCCACCCATTTGCCGGGAAGGCCCGTCTCACCCACCGCTCCCTCCACCAGAGCGGCGGCGGTCTCCACCGCCTCCGGATACTCCGCCGACGCTGGGTGAAGCTCCACCCGTCCCTCAATGACGGCCTCCACTGCCGCCATGAGTGGCTCCAGACCCTCCCGCCGCCCGGCAGAGGTCCCTACCACCGGCACTCCCAGTCTAGCTGAGAGACCGTCCAGGTCCACCTCCAAACCGTTTTTCCGGGCCTCGTCCATGAGGTTGACGCAAACCACGGTTTTGGGCTGGACCTCCAGCACCTGGAGCACCAGTCCCAGGCTCCGCTCCAGGGCCCCGGCGTCGCACACCACCACCGCGGCATCCGCCCCACCGAAGCACAGCAGGTCTCGGGCGGCAGCCTCCTCCGGGGATTTGGCCAGGAGGGAGTAGGTCCCGGGCAGGTCGGCCAATAAGTAGTCCTGACCGTGACGGACGTGACGGCCGGTGGCCCCCGTCACGGTCTTTCCTGGCCAGTTGCCGGTGTGCTGCCGGAGGCCGGTGAGGGCATTGAAGAGGGTGGATTTGCCCACGTTGGGACTGCCCGTCAGGGCCACCACCCGCTCCCCCGACCGCCGCTCCAGCCAGAATGCCCCGCCGGTCACAACGCGCCCTCCGGCTTCAGTGCCACGGCGGAGGCGTCCTTGGCACGAAGAGCCACCACACAACCCCGGAAGGCGTAGGCTCCGGGGTCACCGGCGGGTGCACGGCCACGGCAGGTCACCCAGGTACCGGGGATGAGCCCCAGATCCAGGAGACGCCGCCGCATGGCGCCCTCTCCGCCCACCTCCACCACCTGGGCCCGGATGCCCTCGGGCAGATGATCCATCGAAAGCTGTTTTCCCATGCTCACAGCTCCATTCCACAAAGATGATCGGCGAGGGACCGGACGGTCCCCGCCGTCCTATCCTATGCGGCAGAGGCCCACGCCGTCTCTTTCTGAGACAGCGGGGGCCTCTGTTTCACTTCAGTTGACACGGGCACGCAGCTTAGCATTAAGTTTTGCGTAAATCCGCTCCCGGAACCAGGGCTCTGAGGAGGCCGCTACCGCCTCAGCCAGCCCGAACCAGCCCACGGCGCTGTTCTCATCCGGCTTGACTGCCAACGGCTCAGCGTCGTCGGCCTCCAGCAGATAGGTGACATTGAGATGGAGGTGGGAGGGCACATACCGCCCTCGCTTCTCATGGCCGTCCACCGTCAGGATCTCCAGGGAAAAGAGATTCTCCGACACCGGACGCACCGATGTAAGACCGCTCTCTTCCCCTACCTCACGGAGAGCCACCACCAAGAGGTCCCGATCTCCGTCGGCGTGTCCCCCCAGCCAGGACCAGGAGTCATAGATGTTGTGATAGCACATGAGGACTTTGGTCCGAGTGGGGTCGGTGACCCAAGCCGAGGCGGTGAAGTGGGCCGTTTCGTTCTCCCGGGTCCACAGATCCTGGCCAGATTTGAGCATGCTCAGTAGCACCACCCGGTCCCGCTCCTCCTGTTCGTTCCAGGGCGTATAGCCCTCCAACTGTTCCAGCAGATTTCTCATACACCCACCTCAATCCAATACCGGTCCGTGAACCCGTCTCCCTCGGGGACCCGGTTTTCCAGCACGCCGCCATTGGCCCGGATGGTCCGGGCGGAGGCCTCGTTTTCGCTGTCACAGGTCACCAAAGCACGGTATAGTTTTAATCCTTTACATTTATTCAGTGCCAGCCTCAGCGCCTCTTTGGCATAGCCTTTTCGGCGTTCGCCGGGCCGGACGCTGTGTCCGATATGGCCGCCGAACTGAAAGAGGTAGTCATTGAGGGTATGGCGGATATTGACCATGCCCACCAGCCTACGGTCCGACCGACAAACGGCCAGGAAGGTGTCTGCGGGCACCCGCCCGGGCCGCACTGTATCTGGACTGCCATCCGCCCGGAGATCGGCCAACCAGCCGGCAAAGTCGGCAGCTACGCCCAGGTCAGCGGTACCCGCCAATACATCTCCGACTGCCTCAAATTCGGCCTTGTAGTCCCAGACCGCCGCCGCCCAGCTCTCGTCCGGTGGAACCAGCTCCAGGCAGTCGCTCTGCCCTGTGCTCACAGCTTCTCCAGCTCCTCTCCGGCCCTGACCAGGTCCTCCCGAATGGAGAGGCTCTGGGGACATTTCTCCTCACAGGCACCACAGCCAACACAGTTCTTGGGGCGTTCTTCCTCGTCCATATCCCTCCACTTGAACCTGGCCCGATCCCGGTTCTGGTACATGGCCCAGTCGTTCCACAGCCGGAAGGTACCCGGGATATCCACCCCTGCCGGGCAGGGCATACAGTACCGGCAGCCGGTGCAGCCATTGCGGACCTTTTGACGGAAAAGGGCTGCCGCCTGCTCCACCGCCGCCTGCTCTGCCTCACTCAGGGGCTGGAAAGCATTGAAGGTGGCCAGGTTGTCCTCCACCTGACCCATGGTGGACATGCCGGAGAGGACAGTCATAACATTGGGTAGGCTGGCCACCCACCGGAGGGCCCAGGAGGAGGCCGACGACTGGGGACGGAGGGCAGTAAAGACGTCCATCACATCGGCAGGTGGAGCCGCCAGAGAGCCGCCTTTCACCGGTTCCATGATGATGACGGGGACCCCCACCTCCTCGGTGAGACGATAGCCCTTCAGACCGGCCTGCTCCTCCGTGTCCATATAGTTGAGCTGGATCTGACAGCAATCCCAGCTTCGGGCAGTAAGGATCTCGCGAAACTCCTCATAGCTGCCATGGAAGGAAAACCCGAAGTGCCTAAAATCCCCCGCAGCCTGCCGCTCCAGACACCAGTCCACCACGCCGGTGTCCAGCATCTCGTGCCACCGGGCACCGTTAAGGTTGTGGAGGAGGTAGAAGTCCAGATAGTCCTTCTGCAGCCGCTCCCACTGCTCGGCGTAGATCCGCTTTGCATCCTCCAGGGAGTGGACCAGGGTGGTGGGCAGTTTAGAGGTGAGATAGTAGCTCTCTCTGGGGTAGCGCGCCAGGGCTCGGCCCATAAACGCCTCACTCTTGCCGTTGTGGTAGAAATAGGCGGTATCAAAGTAGTTGACTCCGCTCTGATAGGCCCGGTCCAGCATGGCCATGGCCTGCTCCTCGTCGATGGCACCGCCTTCCAAGGTGGGGAACCGCATGCAGCCAAAACCCAGCAGGGACGGCTCTACGCCCAGCTTTTTCTGCGCTCTTCGTTCCATATGGCAAACCTCCTGTACTCTCTGGGCGTTCTGCTCCAGTATTTATCAGTTTATTTTACCACATGCCCTGGTTGGCGTCTACATATCTTAAAGGAGAGGAAAGAGAGGTGGAGCGAATGGGGTGCTGCCGAGGTGGAGGTTCCGGAAAGGGCGGAGAGGAATTGGCCCTGCTGGCTGTGACAGCAGTCATCCGCCTTGCTCAGGGGCGGAGCACCGATGAATTGGGCGTGATGGCCGCTTTCTTTACCGTTTTGGGCGATCAGTTAGGACTCATTGCCGTATGTCGTGACCTGGGTAGTGAGGGAGGGACATGCGGCGATGTAAAATCTTCGTAATCACGTTGCGCCAGTGGAAGAAAACGAGTACAATATGCGGTAAGAATCTCAAGAAAGCGGGGATCCCTATGCTTTGCGGTATTGTAGACCTCGGCTCCAACACCATCCGTCTATCCATCTACCACTGTGATCAAGGACAGTTCCGCCTCCTCATGCACAAGAAGACCATGGCGGGGCTGGCCGGCTATGTCCAGGAGGGGGTCCTCTCCGACAGCGGCATTTTGGTGGCCTGCCGGACCTTGGCGGGCTACCGCGCCCTGCTGGACAACTTCAGCGTCTCCCACATGCACGTTTTCGCCACCGCTTCCCTCCGGAACATCTTTAACACCGCTGAGGCCGTGGAGACCATCCGGGACGTCACCGGCATCCAGGTGGAGGTCCTCTCCGGTGACGAGGAGGCCGCTCTCTCCTTCCGTGGCGCCGTTCTCCCCGGCGGTGTGAGCACCGGCGTACTGGCCGACATCGGCGGCGGCTCCTTTGAGCTGGTGAGCTATGAGGATATGTCCATCTCCTCGGCCTGTTCTCTGCCGGTGGGCTCTCTCTCCCTCTATACCCGGTTCACCTCCGGTCTCTTTCCCACCGCTGACGAGTGCCGTGAGATGCGCCGCTTTGTCAATGAGCAGCTGGAGAAGGCGGGCGCCGCCCAGATCCGGCGCAAGCACCTGTGCGGCGTAGGCGGTACCGTCCGGGCCGTGGCCAAGCTGTGCAACGACGTCTACGGGCGTGACCCGGAGCTGCGGACTATGTCGGCCCAGGAGCTCAAGGACCTCTACAAGCTGCTGAAAAAGGGCGGCAGAGACACCCTGCGTCAGCTGCTCCGCTCCGCCCCTGACCGCGTCCACACCCTGCTTCCCGGTCTCATCATCCTCAACGCCATCGTCAAAACCTGTGGTGTGGAGACGGTAGAGGCCTCCTCTGCCGGTGTCCGTGAGGGCTACCTAATGGACCGCGTCCTAAAAATCTGAGAGGAACTGGAACATGTCTGAACAATATTACGACTACAGCTTCACCCAGGAGCGCGAGCTCTCCTGGCTGCGCTTCAACGAGCGGGTCATGGAGGAGGCCAGGGACGAGTCCGTCCCCCTCTTTGAACGGCTCAAATTTGCCGCCATCTTTACCAGCAATCTGGATGAATTCTTTATGATCCGGGTGGGCTCCATCTATGACCTCACTCTGGTGAAAAAGACCCATGTGGACTCCAAGAGCGGCCTCACCCCCGCTCAGCAGCTCTCCGCCATCTTCGAGGCGGTGGGTCCCCTCTACAAGCAGCGGGACAAGCTCATGGCCCAGCTGGAGACCCGGCTGCGGACCTGTAATATCTGCTCTCTCGCCCTCTCCGAGCTGGACGTAAAGGAGCGGAAGCAGTGCGACCGCTATTTTCGGGACTATATCTTGCCCATCCTCTCCCCCCAGGTGGTGGACACCCTTCACCCCTTCCCCCACCTGCCCAGCAAATCCCTCAATATTGCCGTGGAGCTGCGCCGGGGCGGAGAGACCTCCTTCGGCGTAGTGCCCATTCCCCGGAGCCTTCCCCCTTACCTGCGCCTGAGCGAGCGTGGGGTGCGCTATATCCTCACCGAGCAGATCGTCCAGGCCCACGTGGAGGAGCTCTTTGACCAGTACCAGGTGGTGAGCCGGGCGGTGATCTCCGTGACCCGCAACGCCGACATCTCGCCCGAGGACGAAGATTACGATGTCAACGACGACTACCGCCAGCACATGCGTAAAGTGCTCAAAAAGCGCTCCCGGCTGGCCCCGGTGCGGCTGGAGATTCAGGGAGCGGCAAGCGACGCCCTTGTGGAATATCTGTGTCAGCGGCTGGAGCTCACCCCCGCCCAGGTCTTCCACTCCAAGTCTCCCCTGGTCCTCAGCTACGTCTACGCTCTGGAGGGGCTGCTGCCCGAGGAGAGCAAAGCCGCTCTGTGCTATCCTCCCTTCTCCCCCAAGGCACCCGCCGGTTTGATTCGTGGAGAGAAGATCATCCCCCAGCTTCTCCGCCACGATGTTCTCCTCTTCTATCCCTTCCACTCCATGGACCCCTTCCTGCGCCTGGTGAAGGAAGCCGCCAATGACCCCGCCGTCCTCTCCATCAAAATCACCATCTACCGTCTGGCCTCCAAGGCCAAGCTTATCGAGTATCTGGCCGCCGCCGCTGAGAATGGCAAGGATGTGACCGTGCTCATGGAGCTGCGGGCCCGATTCGACGAACAGAACAACATCCAGTGGGCGGAACGGCTGGAAGAGGCGGGCTGCACCGTCATCTACGGGTTTGAGGGCTTCAAGGTCCACTCCAAGATCTGTCTCATCACCCGTCGGGAGCGGGGGCACATCCAGCAGATCACCCAAGTGGGTACCGGCAACTACAATGAGAAAACGGCCAAGCTCTATACCGACCTCTCCCTGATGACGGCCAATCCTGCCATCGGCGCCGATGCCGCCGCCTTCTTCCAAAATATCTCCACCGCCAATCTGGACGGAGAGTACCGCCTCCTGCTGGTGGCACCCCACAGCCTCAAGTCCCGACTTATGGCTCTTATGGACGGTGAGATCGCCAAGGCAAAGGCCGGTCAGAAGGCCCGTATCTTCATCAAGTGCAACTCGGTCACAGACCGGGAACTCATCGATAAGCTCTCCGAGGCCAGCCAGGCCGGGGTGGATATCACCATGAACATTCGGGGTATCTGTTGTCTCCGCCCCGGCGTTCCCGGCAAGACCGACCGCATCAAGGTATTTTCCATCGTCGGCCGTTTCCTGGAGCACCCCCGAATCTTCGTCTTCGGTACCGGTGACGACGCCAAGGTTTACATCGGTTCCGCTGACTTCATGACCCGGAACACAGAGCATCGGGTGGAGATCGCCTGTCCCATTCTGGACCGTTCCATCCGGGATCAGATCCGTCACTACGTGGAGATTCTCTGCTCCGACAATGTGAAGGCCCGTATCATGGGCTCCGACGGCCACTACTTCCATGTCCCCGACCACGGGGAACCGCCGGTGGATGCCCAAGCCGTCTTTATGGCCGAGGCCATCGCCAAGGAGCCACCGGAGGGAACCTCTGCTCCCACCCCTGCTGCCCGTAAAGGCATCCTCTCTGCCCTGGCCCAGAGACTGCGCCGGCGATAATTGCAAAAAGGCCGCCGTTTTGATGAACCGCCCCAAATTGTGCGGACAGCACAAAAAGGCCTCAATGTAGGGAAATATGAAGTTTTAAGCGGAGTGGCGCAGCGTGAGCGGCGCCACTCCAGTTTTTAGCTGGATGCGCTCGTGGTTGTAAAAATTGATATAGCGGTCAATCATCTCATTGGCCTCACAGAATGAGGCCGGTTTATGGCGGTAGATACACTCTGTCTTGAGGATGGAAAAGAAATTTTCCGCCATAGCGTTGTCGTAACAGTTTCCGCGTCTTGACATGGAAGGCGTAATGCCATAAGATTTTGTCAGGTCGAAGTATGCTTGCGAGGTGTACTGGAACCCCTGGTCGCTGTGGAGCTGCAACTCCGCAGCGGCCCTCTTTTTCTCCTTGCGCATGGCCAGGCGAATGGTGTCCAGCACCAGGTTGACTGTCTGCTTTGTGCCGGTCTTGTAGGCAACAATGCTGTTGTCGTAAAGGTCCCGGATCATGGACAGGTACAATACGCCCTGCTTGGTGTGGATGTAGGAGATGTCCGTCACCCATTTGCTGTTGGGCCTGTTCGCATAAAACTCCCTATTCAGCAGATTCTTGTACTTGTGGACTTGCTGCCCCATCTGCTGCCATTTTCTGCGTCTCCGGATCTCCGCAAGCAAACCATATTGCTCCATGATACGCAGGATGGTCTTGGGATTACGGTGGATGCCTCGCTTCTTCAGCACCAGCCACATTCTGCGGTAGCCATACGTACGAAAGCTGCGCTCTCGCTGTTCCGCGATGATTTCTGCAAGGGCCGCGTCTTTCTCCGGCCTGCCCAAACGATGGACGAAATCATAGTATCCGCTGCGGGATACCTGAAAGAAGCGACACATAACGGTTACCGGATATTCGTTTCTGTGCCGGTAGATTACTGCGTATTTTGCCCTTGGCCTCACTTCCTCGTATAATAAGATTTGCAGACAGTTTAAAGTGTATCTGCTTAGTTCACTTTTAACGATCAGCAGGCTTTGGGATACCCGTGATACAATGGCTGTAGGACAGCAGGGTCAAGTTCTATCACTTCCAGTTGAACCGCAAGGCTGCTTCAAGGAAAGTCCGTTCCCCTGAACCGGAAGTTAGCTGCAAACTCATTGGCTGTTTGCCGGAGCAAGACCGCCCTTTCAGCAGTGAGGGCTATCGCATTGGTCTTCTCTGGAATGATTCTGATACGCGAGGTTGCGGATGCTCCGGTTATCATGGGTATCTCAAAGCCTGCTGGCCTGAAATTTCCATGCGGGGAGGTGAAAATGATGAACCCACTTTTTGTAGGCATTGATGTGGGCAGCAGGAACAATGTGGCCTACCTGATGAAGCCGGACGGCAGCAAGCACTCCAGCTTTTCCGTGCAGAATAATCTCGGCGGTGCTAAACTGTTATCAGAGAGGATCGTGTCGGCACTCGGTTCCATGCAGCTCAGCGATGTGATAATCGGCCTGGAGGCCACCTCCATCTACGGAGACAGCCTTGTCTACGCTCTCCGAGAAGATGGCAGCCTTGGCCGCTTTCAGAGAAAGATCCATGTCCTCAATCCCAAGCAGGTACGGAAATTCAAGGATGCTTATCCCGACCTGCCGAAGAACGATTGGGTGGACGCCTTTGTGATTGCCGACCATCTCCGTTTTGGCAGGATCGCCAAGGAGGTCTATATGGACGACTATCGCTACCAGGCGCTTAGAACGCTTACCAGAGCCAGATTTGACGTGATTCAAAACCTAACCCGTGAGAAACAGCGGTTTGCCAACTACTTATTCCTCAAATGCTCCGGCATGGCCCAGGACAAGGATATTCAGAATACCAGCGCCACTACGATCGCCCTTATGGAACGGTTTGAAACTGTGGATGACCTGGCGAATGCTGATTTGGAGGAACTGACTGCCTTCGTCACTGAAACGGGCCGCGGCAGGTTTGCAGATCCAGCGGCCACAGCGAAAGCGGTACAGGCGGCAGCCAGAGGCTCCTACCGTCTCCCTAAGACAGTGAACGATACTGTAAACCAGGCGATGTCCGTTTCGATTGCTTCCATGCGTGCCTTGAAAGAACAAATTAAGGTTTTAGAAAAGGCCATTGAACAGCAGTTTGAGATTATCCCCAATACCCTGACCTCTATTCCCGGCATTGGGAAGGTCTACTCCGCCGGTATCATCGCTGAGATTGGCGATATCCACCGTTTCAACTCTCAAGCCTCTGTCGCCAAGTTTGCCGGTCTTGTCTGGCACAAGAACCAGTCCGGTGAATTTGAAGCCGAACACTCCCAAATGATTAAATCCGGCAACCGCTATCTTCGGTACTACCTGCTGGAAGCCGCCAACTCCGTGAGAAGATGCGACTCCGAGTTCCGGCGCTACTATGACCTCAAATACCATGAGGTCAACAAGTACCAGCATAAACGCGCACTCGCTTTAACTGCCAGAAAACTGGTCCGGTTGGTCTTTCGGCTGCTGAAGGACAACCGCCTGTATATCCCGCCGGAGAGCTGAGTACACCACTCGCAGCTCTGGCGCTCCCGCCCTGTTTCAAAAAATCTTAGGGGGCAGGGCTTAGGTTGGTGTTGCCTTTTTTCTGCTTACGCAACTGTTTTCCTGCATTTATTCTCGATTTTTCCTGCCATCACCCTCTTGACTTCATACCATTAGACTTCCTGTGGAGCGCAGAAAATCCCGCAACAGCTCGTTTTCCATCTTTAGCCGTTTGTTCTCATACTTGTACTCCGCCAGTGTTTTTGCGGGTTTACGCCCCCGCGCTTTTGGAAGGACAGGCTCCTTTAGCCAGCACTGAATAGCCCACCGGCTGATCCCATACTCCCGACATAAAGCACGCTGGCTTTCTCCTCCACGGATTCGTGACACCACTTCTTCTCGTATCCCTACCGGATACTTTTTCATCCCTTTTTTTCCGGACATAGCAAGACCCCCTAATGTAGCTTTATTTTCCTACATTAGGGGGCCTTTTGTCTATTGTCCGGTTTTACTGGAGCTGTTCAAAAAACGGCGGCCTTTCCATCCTTTATTTCTCCTACGCCATGGTGACAACCGCATCCAGCGGGACAACGTTTACATAGGTTTGTCCCCGGCCCAGAACCAGTGGGACACCGTCTTGGGTGGTATAGGTCATGGGACTCTCCCGGTCCGGTTTGCTCCATCGAATAGGGATTCCTACTCCGCCGCAGGCGAACCATCCGTCTCCCTCGCCTACCACGTCCACATCCATATGACCCAGGCTGTCCCCAGTATAGCGGCACCGGGTCTGAACGACGATGACGTTGGTCACCGCCACCTGCTCTCCCGTGTTGCCGTCCACATAGGGCGCACCGTACTCCTCCACCAGGTAAGCGCTCCGCGTCTCATCGTAGACGAAGCGTCCGGTCTTATAGTTGGAGAAGGGTACCGTTACCACCGATGCCGGGCTTCCCCCGGCCGGAGTGCCATCATCCGCAAAGGTCAGGCCGGTATCATAACCCTCCTCATGCTCCAGACGCAGATCCTTGGGGAGGTAGGCCAGGATGGAGGCGCCGGTGGCCACAACGCTGTGCTCGTAACCATTTTCCTTTCGGCGGTCGGCATCCCGCCACATCATATTGCTCTCTGGGCTTTTCCCCAGGTAGGGGCCGCGGACTGCATCAAAGTGATCCACGTCCCAATTCCTCAGGTCGCTGTATGCCTGCTCGCTGCCGCCGGCATGGATAAAAAGGGCGTCATGGCCCAGGGCCAGTTCGATGTAATAGGGCCTGGCAGAGCGGATAGAGCCGATCATACCCACATCCTCCACCGACTGGTACACCCCCAGCATTCTGGTAATACCGCCCTCAGCCACCACCTCATAGATGATGTCCGCCTGGGACTGGCCCAACTGGGGCAGGGCCTGCTCCAAGTTATTGAGCATGACAGCCACCGGCCGCCGGGCAACTGTTTCGGCATCGCTGGGCATTCCGCTGAGGGGATTGACTGGACCGTTGTACGGAGTTGGCGTTGGCGTTACACTGGCCATGGGTGGCGGCGAGGTCTGCGCCGGCGCAGGTGTGGGAGTGGGCTCACCCGCTCCGGCACCACAGGCGGTGAGACACAGCAGAGCAATCAGGTACAGAGCTGGCAGGACAGGTCCTCTCATATCGTCGCCTCCATCCAGTATGATAGTTTCATCTTACCCCGGCCCCTTCTGCCTGTCAACCATCGTCTCGACAGCCTTCGGGCAAAATTCACTCTTGTTCCGGTCTTTCTTTTTCGGTATAATATATTTTTAGGGTGGGTCATTTCGGCCCGCTCTTCACCCGGACACCCGGAGCACCGCTCCGGCCAAGCAAGGAGGTACGCCATGGCTCGCGTCGGATTCATCCACGATAAGCTGGACATCAAATTCCTGGTGCTTTACATTATGTCCCGTGTGGTGTCACCCATCGACATGCCCACCCTGACCGACCTCACCATGTGCGACGAGGGAGTGGACTATTTCGCCTTCGCCGAGGCCGTCCACGAATTGGTGGACACCGAACATCTGGTGCTGAAGGACGATCTTTATTCCATCACAGAAAAGGGTCGAAAAAACGGTGCCATCTGTGAGAGCAGCCTCCCCTACTCTATCCGGGTCAAATGTGATAAGAATGTGGCCAAGCTCAACAGCAGACTGCGCCGGGATGCTCAGGTCCGCTCTGAGCGCATCCCCCGTGGGGACGGTACCTTCACCCTGGTGATGGCTCTGGATGATGAGCACGGCAATCTCCTTACCATTGAGATGTTGTCCGCCACCGAGCAGCAGTGCGACCGATTGGCCGAACAGTTCAAATCCCACCCTGAGCAGATCTACAATGGCGTGCTGGATGTGCTGCTCACCGACTTTGACGGAAAGGAGCAGAGTTGATTGGAGGTACCCACACTGATGGGTCAGCCTGTGACCCTGCTGTTCCTCTACTTCGTTTTTTACTCCTTCTGCGGTTGGCTCTGGGAGACCTGCTACTGCTCTGTTAAGGAGCGGCACTATGTCCCCCGCGGCTTTCTGTATGGACCGATCTGCCCCATCTACGGGGTGGGCTTCTTGCTGATGGTCCTCTTCTTCGCCCCCTTCAAGGATAACCTGGTGGTCTTCTACTTCGTGGCTGTGATCGTCATGACCGCTTGGGAATACTTTGTGGGCTGGTTTCTGGAGGCCACCACCCACATCAAGTACTGGGATTACAGCGACCGCCGATTCAACATCAAGGGCCGGGTATGCCTGGAAGTGAGCCTTTTCTGGGGCATCATGTCCTATGTGGCAGTCTTCCTGATCCACCCCCCAGTGGCCCGTCTTTTTGCCCGGATGCCCGACTGGCTCCAGTATACCGCCTGCGGCGCCTGTCTGTCCCTGCTGATCGTGGATGCCGTCACTACCATCCGGAAGCTGGCTCTGGTCACCAAGGCCATGAATCGCCTCCAGACTGCCGGCGACGAGCTGCGCCTCCAGATGGCCCTGGCTCGAGCCGATTTGGGCGACAACCTGGAAGTGGTCGGCGGAGAACTGCGTGCCCGGCTGGATGACGTTCGCGAGAATCTCTCCCCCGCCAATGTCCAGCGGCTGGACCGGCTGATGTCGGATTATGATGAACTTCTGGAGCGTGCTGAACGCATGAGCCGTCGGTTCCGCAACCGCTATCGCCACATGACCTCCCGCCGCTACGCCCTGGACGACGTCCGGGCTTACGGCCGTCAGTGGCGGGCCTCCATCCAGGCCGCTAAAGCGGCACGTAAAGCGGAGAAGGCCGCCAAGAAGGCCAGCAAGGCCTGAGCATCTGATACATACAGGATAAAAAAATGCTGTTCCCCATCTGGGGAACAGCATTTTTTTATTTACATCAGCGGCGCGAAGACCCGCAGGACAGCCCGGTAGGCCTTCCGCCACCAGGGGAGCGCCCGGCGCTGCTCCAGGGTGATGGGTTGGCACTTCTCAAGCGTAGCCAGAAAGTCGGCCTTGATATCCCGCACTGTGGGGTCACCGCACAGCCACACACCATTTTCAAAGTGGAGGAACAGACTGCGGTAGTCCATATTTACCGTACCTACGGTGCCGTATTTGTCGTCCACGGCGAAGTTCTTAGCGTGGACAAAACCGGGTGTATACTCGTAGATTTTTACTCCGGCCTCCAGCAGCGGGCCATAGTGGGCCCTTGTGACCTCAAAGACCACTTTTTTGTCCGGGATATGAGGGGTCATGATGCGCACATCCACCCCGGACTTGGCAGCGATACACAGCGCGGTATTCATGCTGTCGTCCACGATGAGGTAAGGCGTGGTGATATAGATATAACGTCTGGCCCTGTTGATGAGGTTGAGGTAGACCGTCTGGCCCACTGCCTCACCGTCCAGGGGGTTGTCGGTATAGGGCTGCACATAGCCTGTTCCCTTGGGCGGTGTCTCCCACTTCGGACGGAAGGCGTTATAGTCCTCCATGAAGGTCTCCCGTGTATAATCCCACAGAGTGAGGAACATCACCGTCATGCTCCAGGCCGCCTCTCCGCGGACCAGAATGGCACTGTCCTTCCAGTGGCCGAAACGGACCTTTTTGTTGATATACTCATCGGCCAGGTTGATGCCGCCGGTAAAGGCCACCTTTCCGTCGATGACCAGGATTTTTCGGTGGTCCCGGTTGTTGAGCCGCAGGGACAGGATGGGGACAAAGGGATTAAAGACACAGCACCGGATGCCTGTACGCTTCTCCAGCTCGGAGGCGTACTCCCGGGGAAGGGTGAACATAGAGCCAATGTCGTCGTACATCACCCGTACGTCCACCCCCTCCTTCACCTTTTCGGTGAGGATGTCCAGGATGGTGTCCCACATGATTCCGTCTTCAATGATGAAATACTCCAGGAAAATATACCGCTGCGCCTTTTTGAGCTCCTCCACCATCCGGGCAAAGCAGTCCTCCCCCAGGGGAAAATACTCTGTTTCCGTGCCGCCATACACCGGGCAGTGGGCCATGTGCTCCAGATACCGGGCCTGATGCACAGCATCCTCGCCGAAGGTAATGAGACTGTCCGCCTTAAAATCCTGATGCAGTACCTCCAGCATCTTCTGGTCCATCCCCTCCATCTTGCGGCGGGTCCGCTTGCTCAGCTTGTTCCCGCCAAAGAGGAGATAGAAGAGCCCGCCAAAGATGGGGAAGATCAGAATGGGGACAATCCACGCGATCTTATAGGCTGGTTCACTGCTCCGGTTCACGATCCAGAAAACTGCTGCGATACTCAACGCCACGCAGATCCCGTAAAAGGGCAGGAAAAATTCGTTGAACCGCAGGAGCATGAGCACCAGCACGGCGATTTGGATGATGAGGAAGACCCCCATCAGCACCGCCCGGTGGAACAGCAGAGAAACCAGTTTCTTCATATATGCCTCACAGTGACAAGTGTTTTTACTTCGCAGCTGTTTCCCTCATCAGCCGGCCGACTTGGGCGGGCGCAGGACTACGTTTTCCGGGCCCAACAGCTCCTCCAGCTCCCGGATCAGAGCCGGATGCTGGAGGCAAAGTCCCCGGCGTTTCCTGCCGTTTTCGGCAAAATAGAAGATCACCTTCTCGGTACCGGGAAACATGAGGAAAATTTTCTGGACCCGCTCCCAGATGGTGCCATTCTCTTCCTCCAGCCTAATGTAAAGGATATTTGCTTTCGTAGTTGTTACAGCTTCTTCCCCGTTTCCCGCCTCCATTCCCAGAGGATGGACCTCGTCCACCAACAGCTGGGGAGCCTTCTCGTCCCGGACGGAGAGACGGCCGGTGACCCAGACCGGAGTGTTCTCCTGAAGCAGAGCGCCGCTGGCGCTGAGGGTACGGGCAAAGACCAGCAGCTCCATAGAGCCGGTGTCGTCCTCCAGCGTGACATAGCACATGAGGGTGTTATTCCGGGTGGTTTTGGTCTTGGCCGCTGCCACTACACCGGCCAAGGTAACCTTCTGCTCATCCCGATAGGTGTCGGGGCCGCTCTCCTTTGCAAAGTCGGCCAGAATAGCCCCCATGGGGGCGGCGTGCACCGCTTTGGCGGCCTGCCGGTACTCGTCCATGGGGTGGCCAGTGAGGTAGAGGCCGGTGGTCTCCTTCTCCATGGCCATCCGCTCCTGACGGGTGAACTCGGGCAGGTTGGGCATGGGCGGGTCGGTGACGGCGGAGGGCTCCTCTCCCCCGCCGCCGAAGAGATCGAACTGCCCCTCCAGGTTCTTCTTCCGCTGCTGGGCCACTCCGTCCAGCACCTGGCCGTACACGGCCAGCAGTTGGGAGCGGCGGTAACCCAGGCTGTCGAAGGCGCCGCACTTGATGAGGCTCTCGGCCACACGGCGATTGAGGTCGGCACCCCCCAGACGCTGGCAGAAGTCGGCGAAGGAGGTGAAATGTCCCCCCCGCTCCCGCTCGGCAAGCAGGTCCAGAATGACGCCACGGCCCACGCCCTTTACTGCCACCAGGCCGAAGCGGAGGGTGTCCCCCTCCACGGTGAAGTCGGCGCCAGAGGCGTTGATGTCGGGGGGCAGCAGATCAATACCGCTCTCCCGGCACTCCCCGATGTACTCGGCCACCTTGGCCTGGGAGTCCAGCACCGAGGTCAGAAGAGCGGCCATATACTCCCTGGGATAGTGGTACTTGAACCAGGCCGTCTGGTAGCAGACGATGGCGTAGCTCACAGCGTGGGCTTTGTTGAAGGCGTAATTGGCAAAATCGTAGATCTCGTCGTAGATATCCTGGCCGGTCTGCTCCGGGATGCCCAGGGCGATACAGCCGGGGATGTCCCGCTCCTGATCGCCATAGATGAAGGCCTGACGTTCTTTCTCGATCTGTGCCTTCTTCTTCTTGGAGATGGCCCGGCGCACCATGTCGGCCTGGCCCAGGGAATAGCCGCCCAGCTTGCGGAAGATCTCGATGACCTGCTCCTGGTACACGATGCAGCCGTAGGTCACCGACAGGATGGGTTCCAGGGCCGGATGCTTGTACCGGATGAGCTTGGGATCGTGCTTGCAGGCAATGAACCGTGGAATGGACTCCATGGGTCCGGGTCGGTAGAGTGCGATGATAGCCGTGATGTCCTCGATGTCCTTGGGCTTGAGGCCTACACACACACCCGTCATACCGGGAGACTCCATCTGGAACACACCGGAGGTCTTGCCCTCGGAGAGCATCTGAAAGACCGCCGGGTCGTTGTCCGGAATGTTGTGGATATCAAAGTCGGGCTCCTTCCGGCGGACCAGCTGGACGGCGTCGTCCAAAACCGTCAGGTTCCGCAGGCCCAGGAAGTCCATTTTGAGGAGTCCCAGCTCCTCCAGCGTGGTCATGGTGTACTGGGTGACCACCGACTCGTCGTTCTTGGCCAGGGGGACATAGTCATCCACGGGGAGCCGGGTGATGACCACACCGGCGGCATGGGTGGAGGCGTGGCGTGGCATGCCCTCGATGCTGCGGGCGGTGTCGATGAGGGTCTTGACCCGCTCGTCCCCCTCGTAGAGGTCGCGGAGGGGTTTGGAAAGCTTCAGGGCCTCGTCCAGGGTGATATGGAGGGCACCCGGACCGCTGGGCACCTGCTTGGCGATGTTGTCCACCTCGGCATAGGGGAAGTTGAGGGCACGGCCCACATCCCGGATGGCCCCCCGGGCAGCCATGGTGCCGAAGGTAACGATCTGGGCCACATGGTCGGCGCCGTACTTGCGGCAGACGTAGTCGATGACCTCCTGCCGGCGGCGGATACAGAAATCGATGTCGATATCGGGCATGGTGACCCGCTCCGGGTTGAGGAAGCGCTCGAAGTAGAGGCCGTACTTGGTGGGGTCCACATCGGTGATGTGGAGGCAGTAGGACACCATGCTGCCGGCGGCGGAGCCACGGCCGGGGCCCACGGGGATATTGTGCCGTTTGGCGTAGCCAATGAAATCGGAGACAATGAGGAAGTAGTCCACAAAGCCCATCTTACGGATCATGTCCATCTCATAGGCGAGCTGCTTCCGATAGTCCTCCGGGGCGTCGGGGTAACGCTGGGCGAAGCCGTCCAGGCAAAGCTTTTCAAAATAGGCGTCCCCGTCGGTCCAGCCATCGGGGAGCTTGAACTCAGGCAGGTGATAGGTGCCGAACTGGAACTCCACATTGCAGAGGTCGGCGATCTTCTGGGTGTTCTCCAGGGCCTCCGGGCAGTTCTGGAAGAGCTGGGCCATCTCGTCTTCGCTCTTCACATAGAACTCCTCGGTCTCAAACTTCATTCGGCCCGGCTCGTCCACCGTCTTGCCCATCTGGATGCACATGAGCACATCCTGGGTCCGGGCATCCTCCCGGGTCAGGTAGTGGGCGTCGTTGGTGGCCACCAGAGGGATGCCCGTCTCCTCGTGAAGGCGCAGCAGGCCCTGGATGATGGCCGGGTCCTCCGGCAGGCTGTGGTCCTGGAGTTCCAGGTAGTAGCCGTCCTCCCCAAAGAGGTCCCGCATGGCCAAGGCTTCCTTCTTGGCGTCCTCATACTGGCCGTTGCGGAGCAGCCGGGGCAGCTCCCCCGCCAGGCAGGCGGAGAGGGCGATGAGTCCGCCGGCGTGCTGCCGCAGCAGTTCCTTGTCGATGCGGGGCTTGACGTAAAAGCCCTCGGTGAAGCTGCTGGAGACCATGTGGCACAGATTGCGGTAGCCCTCCTCATTCCGGCAGAGCAGGATGAGGTGGCGGGGGGAGGAATCGAACTCATGCTCCTTCTGGAACCGGGTCCGGGGCGCCACATAGACCTCGCAGCCGATGATGGGCTTGACTCCCTCGGCCTTGCAGGCCTTGTAGAAGTCCACCGCCCCGTACATGACGCCGTGGTCGGTGATGGCCACGGCGTTCTGCCCCAGCTCCTTCACCCGCTTCACCAGCCCCGGGATACGGCAGCAGCCGTCCAGGAGGCTGAATTCGGTATGAACATGCAGATGGACGAAGGACATAGGGGGCCTCCTTAATTTAATGGTATCAATGGGATGAATGGTCTTGGACACGCGCCCGGAGCTCCCGCTCCACTTCCGGCAGCAGGGCCGTCAGGGTCCGCCACTGCCAGAGGGAAAAAAGCGGCAGCCAGACATAGCATAGAGTGCGCGCTGCGAAACCGTCGGCCCAGATGAGCAGGGCCAGTGTCAGCCAGAAGATGCCGTGGAGAAGAAAAAAGCCAGCCGGCAATCGCACAATCATTTCGATTTGTGTTCCGCCTTCCGATGCCGTCAGAACGGCGTCCACCTGGACATGGCCGCCGATGGGGCCGGTCCGAACGAGGCGCAGTTTATCCGGCCGAGCCCGGGCAAACCAGGTATTCCGTGCGGTCCACCGGTCCAGACGAGACCAGGGCCGGGCACCGCGGCACAAGGCTTTCTCTGTCTCCTGAGGTGTGAGCACCGTTTCCAGTATGCACCGACGTGCCATGCTCACCCCTCCCCTGCCATCTCCATCAACTTGCGGAGCCGGTGGTTGAGACAGGATTTTGTCACCGGCGGATCGCTGAGGGCGGCCAGCTGGGAGAGGGTGAGCTCCGGGTGGCTGAGGCGCAGTTCCGCCGTTGCCCGGAGCTTGTCCGGCAGGGAATCCAGCCCACGGCTGTGGGCATATCGCTCAATGGCCTCCACCTGCTCCAGGGCGGCGTCCACCGCCTTGTCCAGGTTGGCCGAGTCGCAGTTCACCCGGCGGTTGACACTCCCCCGCAGGTGCTTCTCCAGCTTGGCGTTCATGATCTCCATGGCCGACACCGGCGCCCCCAGGGCGGTGAGGAAATCGGCGATGGTCTCGCTGGGTTTGAAATAGGTGATGTAATTGGATTTCCGGGTGGTCTGCTTGGGCTCGAAGCCCGCCTCCCGCAGCAGGGCAGCCAGTTCCCGGCTCACATTGAAGTGGGTGGTACACAGCTCCAGGTGGTAGCTCTTGGACGGGTCGCTCACCGAGCCTCCCGCCAGAAAGGCCCCCCGCAGAAAGGCAGACCGGCAATGGTCCTCCTCCACCATGGCGAAATTGATGTGGTGGGCCAGAGAGGCCTCCGGCTCGTAGCCAAAGGCCTCCCGGACGGCGGTAAGCTTGGCAGGCGCGGTGAGCAGAAAGGTCTGCTTCCCCGCTGCAGAAGTCGTCACGGCGTCAAATTCCACCTTAAAGGCCCGGCGGAAGAGTTCCGGCAGGCGTTTGGCAAAGGCAGGTGAAGCGGTGACCACCTTCACCTTCTCCCGGGTGAAGCTGCGGCAGAAGAGCAGGGCGCCGTAGGCTTCCGCCCGGGCACAGCACCGCCGTGATAGCTCCCCACGGCACAGCTCTGTTTTAACTTGGTTGGAAAAGGACATAAGCGCTCCTTTTTCTCTGATGGTCATAGGCCCGGTCACTCCTCCAGCCGGAACGGGGTCTCCTCAGCGCCCAGCTCGTGGGCGATGCGGATGGACCGCTCGGCCAGCAGCTCCATGACGGCGGCTGACAGCCGGGCCACTGAGTGGCGGGCATAATCGGAGGTCTCGGAGGCCAAAGGCCGCTCTACCAGCTCCACCCCCAGAGCCTCCACCCGTTCCCGGTCGATGACGATGGGGGCGGCGTCCTCCTCCCGGTAGCGCTCCACCAGGCCGGGCCGCACCTGGGCCGAGTTGGCCAGACACAGGTCCACCAGACCAGGCCCGCCACCATGGGACAGGAGGGCGGCCACATGGTCGGCCACCGTGTAGCCCTCGGTCTCCCCGTCCTGGGTCATGATGTTGCAGATATAGACCTTCAGGGCGTCGGAGCTGCGGATGGCCTCTCCCACGCCGTCCACCAGCAGATTGGGGATGACACTGGTGTAGAGGCTCCCCGGCCCCAGCAAAATGAGGTCGGCCTCCTGAATGGCCCGAAGCGTCTCGGGGAGCGCCGGGGGCCGCTCCGGCAGCAACCGCACCCGTACGATGCGGCAGTCCTGCTCCTTCTTGAAGGCGCAGATCTTGGACTCCCCCACCACGCTCTTCCCGTTCTCAAAGGTAGCCTCCAGCTGCACGTTCTCGTTGGTCACCGGCAGCACCCGGCCCGTGATGGCCAGGACCTCGCTCATCCGGGCCACCGCCTGGTCAAAGGAACCGGTGATGCCGTTGAGGGCCGCCAGAATCAGGTTTCCAAAGGACTGGCCCGTAAGGCTCCCCGATCCGCCGGGAAAACGGTAGGTCAAAAGCTGGTTCATGATGGGCTCGGCATTGGCCAGGGCCTCCATACAGTGGCGGATATCCCCCGGCGGCGGCATACCCAGATCCTGCCGGAGCATGCCGGAGCCGCCGCCGTCGTCGGCCACGGTGACGATGGCGGTCAGGTTGCGGGTATACTGCTTCAAACCGCGGAGCATGGTGGAAAGGCCGGTACCGCCGCCGATGGCGGCGATTTTGGGTCCGTGCTCCCAGCGCTGGTCGCTGCGGCTGTACTGCTCGCTCATACTTTAGTCCCTCGTCATGTCACGGTGGCTCTCAGAGGCGTTGTACCCCTTCTGCCTGATGAAATCGGCCAAGGCCCGGGTCACCGCCACCGACCGGTGGTGACCTCCGGTACAGCCCACGGCGATGACCAATGCCGTCTTACCTTCCTCCACATAGAGGGGCAGAAGGAAGCTCAGCAGGCTCTCCAGGTGGGCCATCAGGTCCCGGGTCTGCTGGTAGCCGAAAACGAAATCCCGCACTCCGGCGTCCAGCCCCGTCTGGTGCCGGAGCTCGGCGATATAGTAGGGGTTGGGCAGGCACCGCACGTCAAAGACCAGATCTGCCTCCAGTGGGATGCCGTTTTTGAAGCCGAAGGAGATCACAGACACGCTCATGGCCGGCTTACCATCCCCCTCGCCGAAGAGACGGAGCATCTCCCCCCGCAGCTTGGCGGTGGAGAGGGCTGAGGTGTCCAAAATATACTCCGAACGCTTTCGCACCGGCTCCAACGCCGACCGCTCCAGGGCCACCGCCTCCTCCAGAGAGCGGCCGGCCTTGGCCAGGGGATGGCTCCGCCGGGTCTCCTTGTACCGCTTGATGATGGTCTCCAGGCTGGCCTCCACAAAGAGGATCTTGTAGTCGCAGCCCATGTCCTTAAGCTGGGCCAGGGCGTCAAAGAGGGCGTCAAAGGTCTGGCCGCCCCGGATATCGGTGACCAGAGCCACCTTGTCGTAGCGTCCCTGGCCCGCCATGCACAGCTCAGCAAACTTGGGAATGAGGGCAGCTGGCAGATTGTCCACCACATAGTAGCCCATGTCCTCCAGGAAGGAGGCGGACTTGCTCTTTCCGGCCCCGGAGAGGCCGGAGATCAGGATGAATCTCATGGTGCTCACCTCGCGGACCGCTTACACGCCTAAGGTGCGCACTTCCAGCTCCAGCTCCACGCCGGTCTCTCTGAGCACGGTCTCCCGCACCTGGTCGGCCAGGGTGAGCACATCCGAGCACGTGGCGTTCCCCAGATTGACGATAAAGCCGGCGTGCTTCTTGGAGACCTGAGCACCGCCCACGGTGAGTCCCTTGAGCTTGCACTCGTCGATGAGGGAAGCGGCGAAGTATCCTGCCGGCCGTTTGAAGACGCTTCCGG
The DNA here is from genome assembly GCF_900626145.1 of Intestinimonas timonensis. Classification (GTDB taxonomy): domain Bacteria; phylum Bacillota; class Clostridia; order Oscillospirales; family Oscillospiraceae; genus Intestinimonas; species Intestinimonas aquisgranensis. Next base: position 1,211,115 of record NZ_LR130817.1, read on the forward strand.
CACTGGGCAGGTCCAGAGGCTGCTTGTGACGGCGGCGATTGCCGAAGTCGTCCATCAGGGCCTTGATGTCCCCGCTGTCTCCAGGTCTGAGCTCCATCTCCGCCGAGAGAATGAGGCGGCTCTCATCCTGGAAGGCACTGTGGCGGTAAGAGAAATCCAGGTCATCCCCCGTCACGGTCTGCTCCTCGCCCTCGGCGGTGAGACAGCGCACCGTGCGGACCACCGCTTTCATCTCCCCGTCGTAGGCACCGGCGTTCATGGTGACAGCACCACCCACAGAGCCGGGGATACCATGGGCAAACTCCAGGCCGGAGAGGCCCTTGTCCATGGCAAAGCTGGACAGGCGGGAGAGAAGCACACCGCTGCCAGCGGTGATCATGTTGTCATGGTGCTCCAGGTTGCCCAGGCCGTCCACCGCTTTGATGATAAAGCCCTCATAGCCCTGGTCGGACACCAGCAGATCGCTGCCGTTGCCCATGTAGAAGGGGTGGATGTCGTGCTGCAGAGCGGTACGCACCGCCTTCTTGGCATCCTCCTCGGTCCGGGGCAGGGCCATAAGCCGTACCGGCCCGCCAATGCGGAAGGTGGTGTGACGGCTCATGGGCTCCTCCGCCCTCAACTCCAAATTGGGACAGGTCCGGGACAACTCCCGGAACAAAGACGCATATCGGTCCATACTCTCTTTTCCTCCTATCAATATCAACGACGCCGACGGCCGCGCCGCCCGGCGGTATGCTCAACTATGGGACAGCCAAAAGGCTATATGCTCCCAATATGAATATTATAACAGAACCAGCTCGCAAATAGAATAGTTCCGGCAAAAAAGGCCGTCCTCAGCCCGGTCCAAACAGGGCCTGGAACTCCTCCCGGCTCCCTTTGAACACGTTGAGGTCAATGCGCTCCTCTCCCCCGCTGTATCCCTCCAGCTGTGCGCTGTGGGAATACTGCCAAAATGTCCAGGGCCTCCAGAAGGGGGCCACCACCGGGCTGGAGAACCAGAAGAGGTACTCCTCATACCCATCCTTCAGATAGAGGTCATAGGAGCGGTAGGTCACGTAGAGAATGGGCTTGACCCCATAGTGCTCCTCCAACCGCTCCAGCAGTGGATCAAGCACAGCCTTCACATGGTCTTTGTCCGGCGGGTTTTTGAGGTTGTCACCGTAGAATTCAATGTCTACCACCGGAGGCAGAGCCCCCTGCGTGACGGGAACAGCGGAAATGAAATTATCGGCCTGGGTCTCACCGGGGCTGTCGTAGCTGAAGAAATGGTAGGCTCCCACCCTGACCCCGGCGGCCTGGGCATTGGCCCAGTTTTGGGCAAAACGGACATCCTGGAGAGAGCTGCCCTCGGTGGCCTTCAAGAAGGCAAAGTCCACCCCCTGAGCCGCCAGGGCAGTCCAGTCCACCTCCCCCTGGTACACCGAGGCGTCCACTCCAAAGATCTCCCACTGATTTGGGTCAGCCTCCTGGGAGAAGAGGATCAGACCACGCCAGCGGCAGAACTGAAAGGCTCCGTAGGCAAGCAGGACCAACACGGCCCCCAGCACCACCAGCCGAAACAACAGGCGCAAAACGCGGATAAGGAACTTCACAAAAAATCACCGTAATATATGATACGGCACTTTCGGTGCAAAGGCAACCGTCTTTTCTCCGTCAAGGAACTGAGCGACAAAAACAGACGGACCACCTGTGGGTGGTCCGTCTGTCATACATTTCTCTTTATTCCAGAGCGGTATAGCCCATGAGGTACTCGTCCACCTCCCGGGCGGCCTCCCGGCCCTCCCGGATGGCCCACACCACCAGGGACTGGCCCCGGTGCATGTCGCCGGCGGTGAACACCTTCCGGTCCCCGCCGCAGGCGGCGTAGCCGCCCTCCTCGGTCCTGACACAGGAGCGGGGGGTGCGCTCCAGCCCAAAGGCCTCGGGCACATAGTCCTCCGGCCCCAAGAAGCCGGCGGCGATGAGGAGGAGCTGACAGGGCAGCTTTTCCTCAGTGCCGGCCACGGGCTTGAGCTTCTCGTCCAGCTGCACCGTCTCCACGGCGGTGAGACGGCCCTCCCCGTCCCGGACCAGTCCGGTGACAGTGGTCTGGAAAATGCGGGGGTCATGGCCGAAGACAGCGGCGGCCTCCTGCTGGCCGTAGTCGGTCTTGCATATCTTGGGCCACTCCGGCCAGGGGCAGGCGTCCGTACGGTGGTCGGGGGCCTTAGGCATCATCTCCAACTGGGTGACGCTCTTGCAGCCCTGCCGCAGGGCGGTGCCCACGCAGTCGTTGCCGGTGTCGCCGCCGCCCACGATGACCACGTCCAGCCCCTTGGCAGAGACGGTGGTGGCCGCCGGGTCGCCGGCCAGAAGGGCCATGGTGGCCGCCTTCAGGTAGTCCACGGCGAAGAAGACGCTCTCCCCCTCCCGGCCCGGCACCGCCAGGTCCCGGGGGTGTGCGGCACCGCAGCAGAGGACCACGGCGTCATACTCCTCCAGCAGGGTCTGGGCGGTGATGTCCCAGCCCACGTCCACGCCGGTGCGGAAGGTGACCCCCTCCTTGGTCATAAGGTCGATGCGCCGCTGGACCACGGTCTTCTCCAGCTTCATGTTGGGGATGCCATACATCAGCAGCCCGCCGGGCCGGTCGGCCCGCTCAAAGACGGTAACGGTGTGGCCGCGATGGTTGAGCCGGTCGGCACAGGCCAGGCCGGAGGGACCGGAGCCCACCACCGCTACCGTTTTCCCGGTTCGGACACGGGGCGGACGGGGCTGGACCAGACCCTTCTCCCAGGCCTCCTCGATGATGCCCAGCTCGTTCTCCCGGACGGTGACCGGATCGCCATGGAGGCCGCAGGTGCATGCCGCCTCACAGAGAGCGGGACACACCCGGCCGGTGAACTCCGGAAAGCTGTTGGTCTTCAGCAGCCGGCGCAGGGCGTGGTCGAAGCTGCCGGTATAGATAAGGTCGTTCCACTCGGGGATCAGGTTGTGGAGGGGGCAGCCGGACACCATGCCCCCCAGCATCGCGCCCGACTGACAGAAGGGCACGCCGCAGGCCATGCAGCGGCCTCCCTGCCGCCGGCGCTCCTCCCGGCCGAGCCGGGGGTGGAACTCATTGAAGTGACGGATTCGCTCCAGGGGCGGCTGGGCGGGCTCTCCCTGCCGCGCATACTCCATAAATCCGGTAGGCTTTCCCATTACCGCTTCCCTCCTCTGGTGTTGAGATAGAAGGCCTCCACCTCGGCCTGCTCCTTGTCCATGCCCCGGCACTCCAGCGCCGCGGTGGTGCGCAGCATCCGGTCGTAGTCCATGGGCAGGATCTTCTTGAAGAGGGGCAGCCAGTAGTCCAGGTCCTCCAGAATGGCCTTGGCCCGGACGGAGCCCGTAGCCTCGGCGTGGGCCTGCAGGATCTTCTCCAAACGCTTGGCGTCCTCCCCGTCTGTGACCGGCTCCATGGAAACCAGGGTCTTGTTAAGGCGGAGGTATAGGTCCCGCTTCTCGTCCAGGACGTAGGCCACGCCGCCGGACATGCCTGCGGCGAAGTTCCGGCCTGTGGGGCCCAGAATGACCGCGCAGCCGCCGGTCATATACTCGCAGCCGTGGTCGCCCACACCCTCGGCCACCGCCGTGGCGCCGGAATTCCGGACGCAGAACCGCTCCCCCGCGATGCCGGCGATATAGGCCTCACCGGAGGTGGCGCCGTAGAGGGCGGCGTTGCCCACGATCACGTTCTCATCGGCCACGAAGGTGCTTTCCTTCGGGGGATACAGGGCCAGACGGCCGCCGGAGAGACCCTTGCCAAAGGAGTCGTTGGCGTCGCCCTCCAGCTCCAGGGACACTCCCTTGGGCAGGAAGGCGCCGAAGGACTGTCCGCCGCCGCCGGTGCACTTGATGGTGATGGTCCCCGTCGGAAGAGCATCGCCGTGGAGACGGGTGACGTCGGAGCCCAGGATGGTGCCCAGGGCCCGGTCAGTGGAGGAGACGTTCAGCTCCACATGGCCGGGGACCCCCTGTTCCAGGGACTCTTTTAGCTGTGGCTCCAGCTCCCGCAGGTCCACCGTCTGCTCCAGCTTAAAGTCATAGACGTCTGCGGGGTCGAAGTGCCGCTTAGCGCCGGCCTTCCCCCAAGGGTCAGCCAGCAGGCCGGAGAGGTCCACGCCCACCTTGTTCTCCCGAAGGGAGAGCAGGTCGGTGCGGCCCACCAGCTCGTCCACGGTGCGTACACCCAGCTTGGCCATATGCTCACGCAGCTCCTGGGCGATAAAGGTCATGAAGTTGACCACGTGCTCCGGTTTGCCCTGGAAGCGCTTGCGCAGCTCCGGGTCCTGGGTGGCCACGCCCACGGGGCAGGTGTCCAGGTTGCACACCCGCATCATGACGCAGCCCATGGAGACCAGGGGGGCGGTGGCAAAGCCGAACTCCTCGGCGCCCAGCATGCAGGCGATGGCCACGTCACGGCCGGACATGAGCTTACCGTCGGCCTCCACCGCCACGCGGGAGCGCAGGCCGTTGGCCATGAGGGTCTGGTGGGTCTCTGCCACACCCAGCTCCCAGGGGAGGCCGGCTCCGTGGATGGAGGTGCGGGGAGCCGCGCCGGTGCCGCCGTCGCTGCCCGAGATGAGGACCACCTGGGCGCCCGCCTTAGCCACACCGGCGGCGATGGTGCCCACTCCCGCCTCACTGACCAGCTTCACCGAGATCCGGGCCCGGCGGTTGGCGCACTTGAGGTCGTAGATGAGCTGGGCCAGGTCCTCGATGGAGTAGATGTCGTGGTGGGGCGGCGGAGAGATCAGAGTGACACCGGGTGTGGAGTGGCGGCACTTGGCGATCCAGGGGTACACCTTCCCGCCGGGCAGGTGCCCGCCCTCGCCGGGCTTGGCGCCCTGGGCCAGCTTAATCTGGATCTCGTTGGCGCTGACCAGGTAGGCGCTGGTGACGCCGAAGCGGCCGGAGGCCACCTGTTTGATGGCGGAGTTGCGGTCGGTCCCCAGGCGCTCGGGCTCCTCGCCGCCCTCGCCGGAGTTGGAGCGTCCGCCCAGCATGTTCATGGCCTTGGCCAGACACTCGTGGGCCTCCCGGGAGATGGAGCCGTAGCTCATGGCCCCCGTCTTGAAGCGCCTGACGATGGAGGACACCGGCTCCACCTCATCCATGGGGATGGGCTCCTTGGCGTAGTTGAGCTCCAGGAGCCCCCGGAGGGTCCGGGGCTTGGTCTGGTCATCCACCAGGGCGGTATACTGCCGGAAGAGGCCATAGTCCCCACGGCGCACCGCCTCCTGGAGGAGGTGGATGGTCTGCGGGGTGTAGAGGTGTTCCTCTCCCTCGGCCCGGGCCTTATGACAGCCCAAGGAGTCCAGCTCCAGGTCCACCTCCAGGCCCAGGGGGTCAAAGGCCTTGGAGTGAGCACGCTCCACCGCCGCGCCGATCTCCTTGAGTCCGATACCGCCCACACGGGAGACGGTGTTGGTGAAATAGCGGTCGATGACCTTCTTGGAGATGCCCACCGCCTCAAAGATCTGGGCGGACTGGTAGGACTGGATGGAGGAGATGCCCATCTTGGAGGCCACCTTCACGATGCCGTGGAGGACGGCGTTGTCGTAGTCGGCCACGGCGGCGTGGAAGTCCTTGTCCAACTGGCCGTCCTCGATGAGGGAGACGATGGTCTCCTGGGCCAGGTAGGGGTTCACCGCCCGGGCGCCATAGCCCAGCAGGGCGGCGAAGTGGTGGACGTTCCGGGTCTCGGCGGACTCCAGGATGATGGACACTGCCGTGCGCTTCTTGGTGCGGATCAAATGCTGTTCCATGGCGGACACCGCCAGCAGGGACGGGATGGCCATGTGGTTCTCATCCACCCCCCGGTCGGAGAGGATGACCACGTTGGCCCCGCGGCGGTAGGCACGGTCCACGTCCAGGAAGAGGCGATCCAGGGCCTCCTCCAGGGAGGAGCCCTTGTAGTACAGGATGGACACCGTCTCCACCTGGAAGCCGGGCCGTTTCATGGCCTTGATCTTGATGAGGTCGGTGGAGCTCAGGATGGGGTTGCGGATCTGGAGGACCCGGCAGTTCTCCGCCTTCTCCTCCAGCAGGTTGCCGTCATCGCCCACATAGACGGCGGTGTCGGTGACCAGCTCCTCCCGGATGGCGTCGATGGGGGGATTGGTGACCTGAGCGAAGAGCTGACGGAAGTAGTCGAAGAGGGGCCGGTCCTGCCGGTCCAGCACCGCCAGCGGGATGTCGGCACCCATGGATGCGGTGGGCTCGGAGCCGTCCCGGGCCATGGGCAGTATGGTGTCCCGCACGTCCTCATAGGTGTAGCCAAAGGCCTTCTGGAGCCGCTGAAGCTCCTCCCGGCTCCGGGACTCCACCCGGCGGTTGGGCAGGGACAGGTCGGCCAGGCCCACCAGCTCCCGGTCCAACCACTCGCCGTAGGGCGCCTTGGCGGCCTGGGTCTCCTTGAGCTCCCAGTCCCGGATGACCCGCCCGGCCTTGGTGTCGGCCAGGATCATCCGGCCCGGGCCCAGCCGGCCTTTCTCGGCCACCAGCTCCGGGGGCAGGTCCAACACGCCCACCTCGGAGGCCAGGATGAGCCGCTGATCGGTGGTGATATAGTACCGGGCGGGACGCAGACCGTTACGGTCCAGCACCGCGCCCAGAAGATCACCGTCGGAGAAAAGGACCGCCGCCGGGCCGTCCCAGGGCTCCATGAGGGTGGCATAGTAGCGGTACATATCCCGCCGGGCACGGGACATGGTCTTGTCCTCCTGCCAGGGCTCCGGGATGGCCGCCATGACGGCCAGAGGCAGCTCCATACCGGACATCATCAGGAATTCCAGGGTGTTGTCCAGCATGGCCGAGTCAGAGCCCTCCACGTTGATGACGGGATAGATCTTGTCCCGCTCTCCGTCCAGCAGCGGCGAGAACATGGTCTCCTCACGGGCCAGCATACGGTCGGCGTTGCCCCGGATGGTGTTGATCTCGCCATTGTGGGCCAGCAGCCGGTTGGGGTGGGCCCGCTCCCAGGAGGGATTGGTGTTGGTGGAGAACCGGGAGTGGACGATGGCGATGGCAGAACGGCAGTCCTCGTCCTGGAGGTCCAGATAGAAGGCCCGCAGCTGGTTCACCAAAAACATACCCTTGTAGACGATGGTCCGGCTGGAGAGGGAACAGACATAGGTGTCCTTATCGGTGTGCTCAAAGGCCCGGCGGGCCACGTACAGCTTCCGGTCAAAGAGGAGCCCCTGCTCCACTTCCTCCGGCCGCTTCAGGAAGGCCTGCATGATACAGGGCATTTTGGCCAGGGCCCGCTCCCCCAGTACGGAGGGGTCCACGGGCACCTCACGCCAGCCCAGCAGCTCCAGGCCTTCGGCCGCCGCTGCCCGCTCAAAGCTCTTCTGGGCCCGGCCCCGGAGCAGCACGTCCTGGGGCAGGAAGAACATGCCTACGCCGTAGTCACGCTCCCCGCCCAGGGCAAAGGGCACCGTCTTCGCAAAAAAGTCATGGGGGATCTGGAGCAGAATGCCCACGCCGTCACCGGTCTTGCCCTCGGCGTCCTTACCGGCACGGTGCTCCAGCTTCTCCACGATCTTCAGGGCATCATCCACCGTCTGGCGGGTCTTCCGGCCCTGGATGTCCACCACGGCACCGATGCCGCAGGCGTCGTGCTCCAGCGCCGGGTTGTAGAGCCCGGACCGCTGAAAGCCCTCACTTCTGGTCTTTTTCATCTCCGCATCCCCTTTCCGGGTGTGTCCGGCGGCCAGGGCCGTCCGGCATTTTTGCATTTTTTACCATCTAATGGTTGTAAAAAAGGGCGCGCCGCCGCCGCGCCGGACGTCGCGGTCCGGCACGGCGGCACGCACCCCATTGTACGCGCCAACAATATCAGAGAATCTTTCGGATACGCTCCACCGCCTGCTTTGTGGCTTCAGCACCACCGAAGCCGGTGAGGCGGATATACCCCTCCCCGCTGGGACCAAAACCGGCACCAGGGGTAGTGACCACATTGGCCTCCCGCAGGAGGGTGTCGAAGAAGCTCCAGGAGTCCACCCCATCCGGGGTCTTTACCCACACGTAGGGGGAGTCCACACCGCCGGAGACGGTGAGTCCGGCGGCTGCCAGCCCCTCCCGGATCGTCCCGGCGTTCCGGAGGTAGTAGGCGATGTTCTCCATGACCTGCTTCCGCCCCTCTTCGGTATAGGTGGCCTCGGCGCCACGCTGGACGATATAGGGCGCGCCGTTGAACTTGGTACACTGGCGGCGGTTCCACATGTCACGGAGACTCATACCGTCCCGGACCAGCTCCTTGGGGATGATGGTTGCAGCGCACCGGGTACCGGTGAAGCCGGCGGTCTTAGAGAAGGACCGGAACTCAATGGCACAGGTCTTGGCACCGGGGATCTCAAAGATGGAGTGGGGGATCTCCGGCTGGGTGATAAAGGCCTCATAGGCGGCGTCAAAGAGGATAATCGCCCCGCAGTCGTTGGCGTAGTCCACCCAGGCCTGGAGGACCTCCCGTCCGGCCACCCCGCCGGTGGGGTTATTGGGGAAGCACAGGTAGATGAGGTCTGCCTTCTCCTTGGGAATCCGGGGCGAAAAACCATTTTCCGCCGTGCAGGGCATGTAGAGCAGCCCCGTCCACCGTCCGGTGTCGGCGTCATAATCCCCCGCACGACCGGCCATGGCGTTGGAGTCCACGTATACCGGATACACCGGGTCACACACCGCCACCTTGTTGCCGCTCTGGAAGAGGTCTACAATGTTGCCGCAGTCGCTTTTGGCACCGTCGCTGATGAAGATCTCCTCGGGGACGATGTCCACTCCCCGGGCCTGGAAATCGTACTTGGCCATGGCCTCCCGGAGGAAGGGCCAGCCCTGCTCGGGACCATAGCCCCGGAAGGTCTCGGCCTTCCCCTGCTCGTCTACCGCCTTGTGCATGGCCTCCAACACCGCCGGTGCCAGCGGCAGGGTCACGTCACCAATGCCCAGACGAATGAGGTCGGCCTCGGGGTGTTCCCCGCTGTAAGCCGCCACCCGGCGGGCGATCTCAGAAAAGAGATAGCTGCCGGGCAATTTTGCGAAATTCTCGTTGATGTGCACGTTGTTACCTCCTTATGATCCCCCCGGCCAATCACCTTCAAACACGGTGAACGCGGGGCCTTCCAGAAAAATGGGTCCATCCGGGTCCGGCCAGTCCAGGGAGAGGACGCCGCCGGGCAGCTCCACCCTCCCCCGCCGTGCCGTCAGTCCGGAGGCCGCCGCTGCGGCAAAGGCGGCGCAGGCACCGGTACCGCAGGCCAGAGTCTCTCCACAGCCCCGCTCCCACACCCGCATCCGCAGCAGGTCCGGGGCTGTGACCTCCACCAGCTCCACATTGGCCCGGTCCGGGAAGGCCCTGTGGTGCTCCAGCTCCGGCCCCACCTGTTCCAGCGGAGCCCAGTCCAGGCGGGGCACAAAGATGACAGCGTGAGGGTTGCCCATGGACACGGGCCGCACCCGCCAAGGCCTTCCCCCAGCCTCCAGGGCCAGAGATTCCCCCAGCACCGGCCGTCCCATCTCCACCCGGATACCGTCTGCGGCGGCGGTGAGGGTACGGAGCCCGGCGTCGGTCTCCACGGTGAGCGGTCTTCCCTCCTCCGCCAAGCCGTGGGACCAGGCGTAGGCGGCCAGGCACCGGATACCGTTGCCGCACATAGCGGCCCGGGACCCGTCGGCGTTGTAAAGGGCCATACGCAGCCGGCCATCACTGCCCGGGAGAACACATAACAGTCCATCACCTCCCACCCCAAAATGGCGGTCGGTGAGGGCACGGGCCAGTCGGGAAAGCTCCTCTCCCGGTTGTTTGAGGGTAAGGTCTAGGCAAACATAGTCGTTGCCCAGAGCCTGCATTTTGGTGAAGCGCATCGTCAGACCTCCTGTCCGGCGCTCTCCCCCCTGTATAGCGCAAGGGCGGCAGTCCAGCATCGCGTTCCGAACTGCCGCCCCGGGCGGAGAGACATCCTCGTCTGACGATATGTATGCGCCTGGGACCGATCCTAGGCCATCTTCGGCCCTCTGATCTTCCGGCGGCGTTTTTTCGGGACAGCGTCAGCCTATACCCAGCACCAGCCGGGCGGTCTGGACCATCTTAACCCCGGAATCCATACTCTTTTTCTGCAAAAACCGATGTGCCTGCTCTTCTGTCATACCGTTGCGGTCCATGAGCAGCTCCTTGGCCGACCGAATGAGGTTCTCCTCCTCCTGACTGCGCTGGGGACGGACGAACTTCTCCAGCCGGTGCCCCATCTGGAGCAGCAGGCGCACCGACGCCACCAGATCACCCCGGCGTACCGGGGACGCCAGACGGAAGATGTCGTCGTTCTGGCACAGGTCCAGCATGCCCTGGACCGCCACCATCAGCATGGAACAGGTGGGGGGCAGATCCTCGAAGAGGGCCTCGGCGGGCTCATCCGGCAGCTTGAAGCCGCAGATCACGGTGCTCACCCGCTGCTTGCTCACGATCCGCTTGACCTCGGCGGCGGAATGACACAGGATGCAGGTGGCGGTACCGCTGGTCTCCAGGATGTCCCGGATCCGCTCACAGCTGCGGTCGCTCTCAAAGGCCACGATGACACTTTCCATCTCCAACGTTTCTCAACTCCTTCTGGCAGGAGTAGCATAGCCGGCTCCAGGCCGACATGCCTGCGGGGATATGGGTCGCTGTTTGATTAGTAGTTGATGATATACTTGTCCCGCTCCCAGGAACTCACGCGGGTACGGTACTCATCCCACTCCTTCATCTTACCCTCGATGAAGTTGGTGGCCACGTGCTCGCCCAGGGTATCCAGGATGAGCTGGTCGGCCTTCAGGGCGTGGATGGCCTCCTCCAGGGAGCCGGGCAGGGACTCGATGCCGTTGGCTTCACGAGTGGCCTGATCCATGGCGAAGATGTTCTCGGTGACCTCCTCGGGAGGCGTCATGCCCTTCTCGATGCCGTCCAGGCCGGCGGCCAGACACACGGCAAAGGCCAGGTAGGGGTTGCAGGCCGGATCGGGGGAGCGCAGCTCCACGCGGGTAGACTGACCTCTGGAAGCAGGGATCCGGATGAGGGCGGAGCGGTTGGAGGCAGACCAGGCCAGGTAGCAGGGGGCCTCGTAGCCGGGCACCAGTCGCTTGTAGGAGTTCACCAGGGGGTTGGTGATGGCGGCAAAGCCCTTCACATGGTGCAGCAGGCCGGCGATGAAGCTGTACGCCTCCTTGGAGAGCCCGCGGGGATCGCTGGGATCGTAAAAGACGTTCTTGCCGTTCCGGAAGAGGGACATGTTGGTGTGCATACCGGAGCCATTGATGCCAAAGATGGGCTTGGGCATAAAGGTGGCGTGGAGACCGTTCTTCTGAGCCAGGGTCTTGACCGCCAGCTTGAAGGTCATGATGTTGTCGGCAGCGTGGAGGGCCTCCTCATACTTAAAGTCGATCTCGTGCTGGCCCTCGGCCACCTCGTGGTGGCTGGCTTCGATCTCAAACTTCATGGCCTCCAGAGCCATACAGATCTCCCGACGGGTGGACTCACCGTGGTCCAGAGGGCCCAGGTCGAAGTAGCCGGCCTCGTCGTTGGTCTTGGTGGTGGGCTTGCCCTCGTCATCGGTCTGGAAGAGGAAGAACTCCGCCTCGGGACCCACGTTGAAAGCATCATAGCCCATGTCGTGGGCCTTCTGGATGGCACGCTTCAGGACGTACCGGGGGTCACCCTCAAAGTGGGAGCCGTCCGGGTTGTGGACGTCACAGATAAGGCGGGCCACCTTACCATGGCTGGGCCGCCAGGGGAAGACCCGGAAGGACTTCAGATCGGGATAGAGATACTGGTCTGACTCGTCGATGCGGACAAAGCCCTCGATGGAGGAGCCGTCGAACATGCACTGGTTGTTGACTGCCTTTTCGATCTGGGAGGCGGTGATGGCCACGTTCTTGAGCTGGCCGAAAATGTCGGTGAACTGCAGGCGGATGAACTCGATGTCCTCCTCCTTGACCATGCGTATAATGTCTTCCTTGGTGTGCGCCATTGTTGGTGTCCCCTTCCTCTATTGGATTCGCCATCGGCGGTGCGGATGACCTTGGATAGCAGAGAAGGCGCTCCGCCCTCATCGGGTGGAACGCCTTCGTTCTCAACTGATGCGCTAAGTATACCGGTTCCCCCATTCCCTGTCAAGACCCAGATTCCACTTTAACGCTTTTTTGTGGCAAGTGGCGGGAGGACTTCTCCTTCCCGCCCATCCCTTTATGCACTTTTTCAGTATGAGTTCATTTGCCCCAGAATGCCCGTATCTCCTCACTGCGGGCCATTCCCTGGTCATAACCATCCTTCCACAAAGCCCGGATCTTGTCCAGATTCCGCTCCACCCTGGAAAAGCCCTGAGTACTCTCCGGGGCAATGAGTAGGACCTTTCCCTCCTTCTCCAGCCGGAAGAGTTCCTCCCGGCAGGCGTTGTACCGTTCGGCACGGGTGCGCATGGTTTCGCAGAAGTTGGGATAGCGGCGATAGCGCAGGTCAATGAGCCGCTGGAATTTCTCTGGGCCACGGCGGTAGCTCCGCTCCCGTGTCAGAACTACCACCACCCGGTCACAGCCCATATCGAAGGCCCGCTGCCAGGGGATACCATCAGCAGAGCCGCCGTCCAGGCAGGGCATGCCATCCAGCTTGAAGATGGGAAAGAGCAGCGGCATGGCACAGGTAGCCTGGAGCAGCAGGAATTTGTCATCCCGCCGGGGGACCGGCAGATACTCCGCCTGCCCCGTCTTTAGATTGGTCACCACTGCCTCGACTTCCCCGGGAAAAGCAGCGAAGGTATCGTAGTCAAAAGGCACCAGCTCGTTTGGAATGGTCTCATAGGTAAAGCGCAGGCCAAAATAACAGCGGTTGGAGGGAACCGCCAGGTTCCGCAGCCCCATATAACGCTTGTCGTTGGCGTACTTGGTCACGATCTCCAGATTGCGTCCCTTCTGGCGGGAGACATAGCTCACGCCGTAGGCAATGCCCGCCGAAACGCCAATGACATAGTCAGGCAGAAGGTCCGTCTCCAGCAGGGCGTCACAGACACCGCTGGAAAAAATGGTCCGGAGGGCGCCGCCCTCCAGCACGATGCCGGTCTTCATGGTATCACTTCCTCGTATAATAAGATTTGCAGACAGTTTAAAGTGTATCTGCTTAGTTCACTTTTAACGATCAGCAGGCTTCGGGATACCCGTGATACAATGGCTGTAGGACAGCAGGGTCAAGTTCTATCACTTCCAGTTGAACCGCAAGGCTGCTTCAAGGAAAGTCCGTTCCCCTGAACCGGAAGTTAGCTGCAAACTCATTGGCTGTTTGCCGGAGCAAGACCGCCCTTTCAGCAGTGAGGGCTATCGCATTGGTCTTCTCTGGAATGATTCTGATACGCGAGGTTGCGGATGCTCCGGTTATCATGGGTATCTCAAAGCCTGCTGGCCTGAAATTTCCATGCGGGGAGGTGAAAATGATGAACTCACTTTTTGTAGGCATTGATGTGGGCAGCAGGAACAATGTGGCCTACCTGATGAAGCCGGACGGCAGCAAGCACTCCAGCTTTTCCGTGCAGAATAATCTCGGCGGTGCTAAACTGTTATCAGAGAGGATCGTGTCGGCACTCGGTTCCATGCAGCTCAGCGATGTGATAATCGGCCTGGAGGCCACCTCCATCTACGGAGACAGCCTTGTCTACGCTCTCCGAGAAGATGGCAGCCTTGGCCGCTTTCAGAGAAAGATCCATGTCCTCAATCCCAAGCAGGTACGGAAATTCAAGGATGCTTATCCCGACCTGCCGAAGAACGATTGGGTGGACGCCTTTGTGATTGCCGACCATCTCCGTTTTGGCAGGATCGCCAAGGAGGTCTATATGGACGACTATCGCTACCAGGCGCTTAGAACGCTTACCAGAGCCAGATTTGACGTGATTCAAAACCTAACCCGTGAGAAACAGCGGTTTGCCAACTACTTATTCCTCAAATGCTCCGGCATGGCCCAGGACAAGGATATTCAGAATACCAGCGCCACTACGATCGCCCTTATGGAACGGTTTGAAACTGTGGATGACCTGGCGAATGCTGATTTGGAGGAACTGACTGCCTTCGTCACTGAAACGGGCCGCGGCAGGTTTGCAGATCCAGCGGCCACAGCGAAAGCGGTACAGGCGGCAGCCAGAGGCTCCTACCGTCTCCCTAAGACAGTGAACGATACTGTAAACCAGGCGATGTCCGTTTCGATTGCTTCCATGCGTGCCTTGAAAGAACAAATTAAGGTTTTAGAAAAGGCCATTGAACAGCAGTTTGAGATTATCCCCAATACCCTGACCTCTATTCCCGGCATTGGGAAGGTCTACTCCGCCGGTATCATCGCTGAGATTGGCGATATCCACCGTTTCAACTCTCAAGCCTCTGTCGCTAAGTTTGCCGGTCTTGTCTGGCACAAGAACCAGTCCGGTGAATTTGAAGCCGAACACTCCCAAATGATTAAATCCGGCAACCGCTATCTTCGGTACTACCTGCTGGAAGCCGCCAACTCCGTGAGAAGATGCGACTCCGAGTTCCGGCGCTACTATGACCTCAAATACCATGAGGTCAACAAGTACCAGCATAAACGCGCACTCGCTTTAACTGCCAGAAAACTGGTCCGGTTGGTCTTTCGACTGCTGAAAGACAACCGCCTGTATATCCCGCCGGAGGGCTAAGCATATCGCTTGCCGTTCTGACGTTTAGGCCCTGTTTCAAAAAACTCCGGGGCAGGGCTTTGGTTGGTGTTGCCTTTTTGCTGCCCACTTAGCTGTTTCCATACTGTTTTACTCAAATTTTTCTTGTGTCTCCCTCTTGACTTATTACCATTGGACTTATTGTTTTATTATACGCCCCTTCTCTCCAAAATGTAAAGCCGCCCGCCGCCCTTGCACCAGCCGCCCCCTTTGATTTATAATAAGAGAGAAACCATCCCGCTCGGGACAGCTCTTCCCCGCGGGTCCACGAAATGGAGGCACATGCATGCTGAAAGGACGTTCCAGCGGACTGCTCCTGCCCATCTTCTCTCTGCCCGGTGATTACGGTATCGGGACCATGGGCAGCGGCGCCCGCCAGTTCATTGATTTCCTCGCCCAGGCCAGGCAGCACACCTGGCAGATTCTCCCCCTGGTGCCGCCTGGGAGCGGCGATTCCCCCTACATGTCCCCTTCCGCCTTTGCCGGCAGCCCCTGGCTGCTGGACCTGGAGGAATTCGTCCAGCTGGGGCTCCTCACCCGTGAGGAATTGGACACCGCCCGTTACCCTGATCCCGACCGTGTGGACTATAACTGGCTCCGGGAGAACCGCCCCCCCCTTCTCCGCGCCGCCTGGCGCCGGGACACTGACACCGCCGCCCGAGCCGCCTTTCTAAAGGAACAGGCCGACTGGCTCCCCGACCACGCCCTCTTCTCCGCCATCCACGAGAAGCTGAATCTCCCCCTGGATCAGTGGCCCGACGACATCCGCCGTCGGGAGCCGGAGGCCATGGCTCGCTGGAGCCAGGACCTGGCCGATGAGGTGGACTACCAGGTCTTCCTTCAGTACCATTTCTTCCGCCAGTGGAAGAATCTGAAGGCCTACGCCAATCAGAAGGGCATCGCCATTATGGGCGACCTGCCCATCTACGTCTCCGCCGACAGCGTGGAGGTGTGGGCTCAGCCCCAGCTCTTCCAGATGGATGAGGACTTCGTGCCCTCCGCTGTGGCCGGTGTCCCCCCCGATGCCTTTTCCTCCGTTGGGCAGTATTGGGGCAACCCCCTCTACGACTGGGCCGGTCACAGGGCCGAGCTCTTCGACTGGTGGACCCGGCGGCTCCGGAACGCAGCCCTCCTCTACGACCGGCTGCGCATCGACCACTTCCGAGGCTTCCACACCTACTGGGCCATCCCAGCCTCCTCCACTGTGGCCAAGGATGGCAAATGGGAGAAGGGGCCCGGCCAGGCCCTGCTGGACCACTTCGCCAGGGAGGTCCCCCAGCTGGAGCTCATCGCCGAGGACCTGGGGGTCCTGGACGACGACGTGTGGCAGTTCATCCACAACTCCGGCATCCCTGGCATGAAGATTCTGGTCTTCGCCTTCGACCCCAACGGGGAGAGCTCCTACCTCCCCCACAACTGCCCCAGGGAATCGGTGGTCTACACCGGCACCCACGACACCCCCACCTTCGTACAGTGGCTCTTTGACGAGGCTCCCCCCGCCGAGCGTGACTTCGCCTCCGACTACCTGCGGCTCCGGGCCGACGAGGGCTTCGGCTGGGGGGCTATCTGCGGTGCCTGGATGTGCCCAAGCGCCCTGGCCATCGCCCCCCTCCAGGATGTGCTGGGCCTGGGCGCAGACGCCCGGGTCAACTTCCCCGGTACCGCCGGCCCTCTCAACTGGTCCTGGCGGGTCCGTGCCGCCGCCCTCAACCCGGACGTCTCCGGCAAGCTGGCTCATATCACCCGGACCTACCGCCGGGGCTAAGGATACATTCATTCATAAAAACGAGGCGCTCCCCGCAAGGGAAAGCGCCTCGTTTTCTTACAAATAGCAGCCCTCAGAGCCCGTTGATGAAATCCGCCGCCGCCCGGTAATCCGCCTGGAACGCACCGGTGATGTGGACCGTGGTCCCGTCGGAGAGGTCGAGGCGTACATGGGCCTCATCCGCTCCGCCAGTCACAAAGGTGACGGTATGAGCCGTTCCTCCGACAGACGCCAGCTGGACCGCGGCCTCAAAGCCCGGGGCACTGTTTGCCCGGCTGGTCTTTTCCTCCGCCGCTCCAGTGAAGGAGAACTGGTCTAGCAGTTCCTTTAACTCCGCCGCCTGTGGCTCCTCCAATGTCAGCGTCTGGCCATCCTGCCGGGTAATCCGGACCGTCTCATACCCGTCCAGGTCCCCCACATAGTCAGCTAGGGCGGGCCGGGCTTCCACCGGTCGGCCCCACCAGAGCAAGGCAGCTGCAAGAAAGAGCGCAGCTATTATCCCTGCCAGCAGCCACAGCGCCTTTTTCCCATTCCGGAATGCCTTCGTCACCGTCCGCACCGCCCTTCATGGATCTGGTAACACCAGTATAGCCCATTTGGTGCTGTTGTTCAACATGCTCTATGCCTACTACATCACGGAGTCCCGCCGCCGGAGGAGCCACACAACCGTCCGGTAGCACAGGAATACACCCCCGGCGAAGAGAGCCAGCATCAAAAAACCAAAGAGAGAGGACACCGCACCGCCTGCCATATAGTGGAGCCCCCAGCTCAGTCCGTGGACAAAGAGCCCGGCAAAGCCCACCACCGAGGCCACTGCTCCCGCTCCCACGCTCAGTACCCCGGCCACTCCGGCGCCAGCGATGAGCGTCAAAAGACACAGCAGGAGGCCTCCAATGAGGGCAACCCCACCCACCGCCAGAGGGATGGCGATGGGCGCCCCGCACAGAGCCAGCACGATGAGCCACACCGGCCACCGCCGGCTCTGGGGCACCGGCTCCTCCCGTACCTGCCACGGCCCACTCTCCATTCTTCCATCTGTGATCGCACGCATAGCCATTCTTCCTTTCTCCGTTTCTGAGACCATTGTAGCTCCACTTTCTTAAACCCCGACAAGGCGGAGATTAAGATTTCTTAAAATTTCCCCTTTTTTCACCCAAAGTGGCAGCACCGTTTTTTCCGTCAAAATACCATTGAAATCCACTAGGTTTTATGGTATTTTCTTTACAGATTTATCAGTTGTAAAATCTGTCGATTTGTTATAGTATATAGGGTACGAAAAAATACGCCCCCGGTGGGTTCCGGGGCTATGAGGTGAACCTATGAGCCTTCGCATCGGCATCGACATCGGCTCCACCACCGTCAAGGTCGTGGTGCTGGATGAGGACAACAAGCTCCTGTTCCGCTCTTATGAGCGGCACTACTCCAAGGCCCGTGAGCGGGCCTGCGAGACCCTTCACTCCATCCAGGACAAACTGGCCGGAAAGGACGTGAAGCTGGTCATCACCGGCTCCGCCGGACTGGGCGTGGCCAAGGCCGCCGGCATCGACTTCGTCCAGGAGGTCTACGCCACTGCCGCAGCCGTCAACACGTACATCCCCGGCACTGACGCCGTCATCGAGCTGGGCGGCGAGGACGCCAAGATCATCTTCTTCGGCGGTGCTCTGGAGGAGCGCATGAACGGCTCCTGCGCCGGCGGCACCGGCGCCTTCATCGACCAGATGGCCTCCCTGCTCAACGTCACCATCGACGAGCTGGACGCCCTTTCCCTCAAGCATGAGAAGATCTATCCCATCGCCTCCCGCTGCGGCGTCTTCGCCAAGAGCGACATCCAGCCCATCCTCAACCAGGGCGGGCGGAAGGAGGACGTGGCCGCCTCCATCTTCCAGGCTGTGGTGGATCAGACCGTGGCCGGCCTCACCCAGGGTCGTGAGCTTAAGGGCAAGATCGTCTTCCTGGGCGGTCCCCTCCACTTCCTCATGGGCCTGCGGCAGCGGTTCGTGGAAACCCTGAAGCTGGATGAGGAGCACGCCATCTTCCCTGCCGACGGCGACTGCTTTGCCGCCATGGGCGCCGCCCTGTGCTCCACCGACTACGTGGAGCGGCCTTTTGACGATGCCCTTAAGCTGCTGGAGGAGTCCGTAGAGGCCAAAAACACCATGGACACCCTCCTCCCCCTCTTTGACGGCCCTGAGCAGTATGAGGACTTCACCGTCCGACACAACGCCAACCACCCCCCTGAGGTAGATGCCAGCACCTACACCGGCGACGCCTGGCTGGGCATCGACGCCGGCTCCACCACCACCAAGATGTGCCTCATCGCCCCAGACGGCGGCCTCCTCTACACCTACTACCACTCCAACCTGGGCAACCCTGTAGCGGTGGTACTGGAGCAGCTCAAGGAGATCTACAATCTCTGCGGCGACCGCATCACCATCAAAGGCGCCGCTGTTACCGGTTATGGTGAGGATCTGGTCAAGAACGCCTTTGGCTGCGACCTGGGCCTTGTAGAGACGGTGGCCCACTATAACGCCGCCGCCCACTTCAACCCCGACGTGGATTTCATCATCGACATCGGCGGCCAGGACATGAAGTGCTTCAAGATCCGCAACGGTGCCGTGGACTCCATCATGCTCAACGAGGCCTGCTCCTCCGGCTGCGGCTCCTTCATCGAGACCTTTGCCAAGGCCCTTGGCTACAATATCGCCGATTTCTCCAAGCTGGGACTCTTCGCCCGGCATCCGGTGAACCTGGGTTCCCGCTGCACCGTGTTCATGAACTCCTCGGTGAAGCAGGCCCAGAAAGACGGCGCCAGTGTGGAGGACATCTCCGCCGGTCTCTCCATCTCCATCGTGAAGAACGCCGTCTACAAGGTCATTCGGGCCGCCTCCGCCGACGATCTGGGCAAGCACATCGTGGTTCAGGGCGGTACCTTCCTCAACGACGCCGTCCTCCGGGCCTTTGAGCTGGAGCTGGGCCGCAACGTCACTCGGCCCACCATCGCCGGCCTCATGGGCGCCTTTGGCGCCGCCCTGGCCGCCCGGGACCTCCATCTGGAGAAGAGCTCTCTGTTAAGTGAAAATGCTTTGCAGTCCTTCACCCACACCGCAAAGCCGGTGACCTGCAACCTGTGCACCAACCACTGCTCCCTCACCGTCAACAGCTTTGACGGCGGACGGAAATTTATCTCAGGCAACCGCTGCTCCCGTCCTCTGGGCAAGGAGAAGGTGTCCATGCCCGACCTCATGATCTACAAGTACAACAAGCTCCGGGCCATGGAGGGCAAAGGGGACGGCGACGGCTCCCGGGGCCGGATCGGAATTCCCTTCGGCCTGAACATGTACGAAAACCTGCCCTTCTGGTACACCTTCTTCACCAAGCTGAATTTTGAGGTGGTCCTCTCCCCCGAGTCCTCCCGGAAGCTCTATCTGAAAGGCCAGCACACCATCCCCTCTGACACGGTGTGCTACCCCGCCAAGCTGCTCCACGGCCACGTGGAGGCCCTGGTGGAGGAGGGCGTGGACGCCATCTGGTACCCCTGCATGTCCTACAACAACGACGAGGGCATCGGCGACAACCACTACAACTGCCCGGTGGTGGCCTACTACCCCGAGCTGCTGGCCGCCAACGTGCCCATGCTCAAGCAGACCAAGTACCTGGACCCCTACGTGGGCCTCTGGCGGCACAAGGATTTTGAAAAGCGCATCGCCAAGCTCATGGAGGAGGAGTTCGGCGTTCCCAAAAAGGAGTCGGTCCGGGCTGCCAAGGCGGCCTACGATGCCTACGACGCCTATGTCCACGATGTGCGTGAGACCGGTGCCAAGTACATCGCCCAGGCCCGGGCTGAGGGCCGGAACATCATCGTGGTGTGCGGACGGCCCTACCACATCGACCCGGAGATTAACCACGGCATCAACGACCTCATCACCTCCTTCGGCTTCGTGCTGGTCACCGAGGACGCCCTCTCCTATCTGGAGGGCTACGCCCCCCGGAAGGTCCTCAACCAGTGGACCTTCCAGAGCCGGATGTACAACGCCGCCCGGTACGTCTGTACCCAGCCCGATATGCAGGTGGTACAGCTGGTTTCCTTCGGCTGCGGCACAGACGCCATCACCACCGACGAGATGCGCGATATTCTGGAGAAGGGCGGCAAGCTCTACACCCAGCTGAAAATCGACGATATCAATAACCTTGGCGCTGTGCGGATCCGCATTCGCTCCCTTATGGCCGCCATGGACGCCCGGAAAGGTCAGGAGCCCGCCACTGAAGAGGCTACCGCCTGAGGCCCAGCGCCTGTCAGGTAAAAATACATGACAGCGTCGACCCGATCCGGGCGCGCCCCATCGCTGAAAGGAACTACTGTTATGGCAGAATTGGTATACGACAAGACGGGCCGTCTCCTCTTCACCAAGGAGATGAAGGAGGAGTACACCCTCCTGGTACCCCAGATGCTCCCTGACCACTTTGCTTTGCTGGTCCGCATCATGCAGAACGAGGGCTACAAAGTTGAGATGCTGGGCAACACCGGCAAGCCGGTCATTGATGCCGGTCAGAAATACGTCCACAACGACGCCTGCTACCCCGCTATTCTGGTCATCGGCCAGCTCATCAACGCGGTACAGTGCGGCAAATACGACCCCCACAAGGTGGCTCTGGTCATCACTCAGACCGGCGGCGGCTGCCGGGCCTCCAACTACATCCATATGCTCCGCAAGGCCCTGGAGAAGGCCGGCCTCTCTTACATTCCCGTCATCTCGGTGAACCTGTCCGGTCTGGAGCACAACCCCGGCTTTAAGCTCACTCTGGGCTTCATCCGCAAGGCCATCTTTGCCGTCATGTACGGCGACCTCATCATGAACGTGGGCAACCAGGTCCGCCCTTATGAGGTCACCGCCGGCGAGACCGACCGGGTGGCCGCCGAGTGCGTGGACTTTCTTCTGGCTGACATGGCCCAGGGCAAAGTTCTCTCCTACAAGAGCATGGTGAAGAATTTTGACCGCATCATTGACCGCTTCAAGGCCATCCCTGTTACCGGCGAGGAAAAGGTCCGTGTGGGTGTGGTGGGCGAGATCTATGTCAAGTACGCCCCCCTGGGCAACAACAACCTCAACCAGTTCCTCCTCTCCGAGGGGGCGGAGCCGGTGGTTCCCGGCCTGGTGGACTTTGTCATCTTCAAAATCTACAACCGGGACGTGGACGTGGACCTCTATGGCGGCAAGTGGATCAAGCAGAAGGTTTGCCAGCTCTTCGCCGCCTATGTGAAAAAATACCAGCACGCCCTCATCGACGCCCTCAAACGCTCCAATCGTTTCCGGGCTCCCGGTGACTTCGACGAGCTCCACAGCTACATCAAGGGCTACCTGGGCGACGGCAACAAGATGGGTGAAGGCTGGCTTCTCACCGCTGAGATGCTGGAGCTCATCCACACCGGCGTGCCCAACATCGTCTGCACCCAGCCCTTCGGCTGCCTCCCTAACCACATCGTGGGCAAGGGTATGATCCGTAAGCTCAAGGACGACTACCCCTGGAGCAATATTGTGGCCATCGACTACGATCCTGGCGCCACCAAGATCAACCAGGAAAACCGTATCAAGCTCATGCTGGCCAATGCCCGCGGCCTCGCCAAGCAGCACGCTGAAGAGGAGGCCCGTGCCGCTGCCCAGGCGGAAATCCAGGCCGAACCTGTTCGCGTGTAACCTCTCCTCCCCGGTCTCCCAGTTTGGGAGACCGGGGATTCCCCTATGGTGGGAAAACGCTCAAAACTGGAGGAATACCAAATGGAACAGCTGCACTTTGTGGATGCCTGTACCGATGAACACTTTCGCGCCATGTCTCTCATTCACGCCATGGGCTGGCGGGACACCTACGTGGATGCAGTACCGGCGGAATACATGGCCCGGGAGATCACCGATGAGCGTTGGGTCCCCTTTTTCCGGGATGACTACCGTCTCAAGCGTTGTCATGGTCTTTTGCTTTACAGAGATGACACTCCAGTGGCCTGTATCAATTACGGACCCGCCCGGACTGAGAACTACAATGCCGGCACCAAGGAGGGCTCCGACTTCCCTAACGCCGCCTACGCCGGATGGGGAGAACTCATCTCCTTCTACACCCATCCCGCCGAACGGGGCAAGGGCTACGGCGGCCTCCTCATCGAGGAAGCCATAGACCGCCTGCGCCGGGAGGGTTACAAGAACTGCTTTGTCTTTGTCCTCCGGGAAAATGAGACGGCCCGCCGGTTCTATGCGTCCCACGGCTTTGCCTGGGACGGCACCCATGCCGACATTCCCTTTCCCCCTGACGCCGTCTGTGTGGATTTACGCTACACGAGGGAGTTGTGATGATGAGAAAGCAGATTCTGATTACCCTGCTGTGCACCCTGGCCCTTTTACCCGCCTGCGGCAAGGAGGAGCCCCTCAACTGGACACCCTCCTCTGCCACCCCCCAGCCAACCGCCATTGCCACAGCCGATGAGGATGCTCTCTGGTCTTCCCTTACGGTGGACGATCTGCCCACCACCCTGGCCGACCCCAATGATCTCTTTTCTGAGGACAGTCCGCAGGTCTATCTCTTGGGCTGCAGGCTCGGTGAAGAACTTTACCTTTACGGTTTAAATGATGGCTACGGCGGCGGCATTCTCCTTCGCCAGGGCGAGAGTCTCGCCCATTTCGACCAAGAGTTCGCCTCTCCACAGTCGCCTGCCCTGCCGGAGCTTTATCTCACTGACACAGACGGCGATGGCCAGGCGGAGCTGGCCGTCCGCTACCTCATGGCAGCCCAAGGGGACAGAATCGCCTATGACCTCCACATCTATCGCTGGACAGAAGACACCTGTTCCGACTTGGCTGTCACTCATGAGGTCTGTGCCGAAAAAGCTCTGGCTGAGGTGACGACCGACTATGATTCCGGTACAGGAAAGTTTACCCTGTCCTACGGAGCCACCAGCGCCGTCTACCAGGTGCCAGGTCAGTACCAATCCGATCCTGGCCAACTGATATTGGACACCTGTTTCTTCCGGGAGCAAGACGGGGTCTTCACCGTGGTGCTGGGCGCCCGGCTGGATACCACTGACGTTCTCTTTGCCAACGTCCTTGCCACCATAGACTGCGAAGAGGACGGCTTTACCCTGCGGGACATTCGGGTGGAACCCACCACGGTGGTCTGAATTTCATTGGGAAAGGGGGAGCACATATGGATGATACCCGTATGGGCACCATGCCGGTGCGCCCGCTGCTGCTGAGGATGGCCTGGCCCATGATGCTCTCCATGCTCATCCAGGCTCTATACAACCTGGTGGACTCCATGTTCGTCTCCCGGCTCAGCGGAGAGGCCTTCCAGGCCCTGTCCCTGGCTTATCCGGTGCAGATGTTCATGGTGGCGGTCTGCGTGGGCGCTGGCGTGGGGCTCAACGCCCTCCTCTCCAAACGCCTGGGCCAGGGGGAACGGACAGAAGCCAAGGCAGTAGCCCTTAATGGCATCTTTCTCTATCTGCTGTGCTATCTTCTCTTTCTCTTCTTCGCCCTGTTCCTCGCCCGGCCATTTATGGCCTTTTTCACCGCCGACTCTGCTATTCTGTCAGCAGGGCGGACCTATCTCACCATTGTCACCGGTGTCTCGGTTGGTATGACCATGCAGTTTGCCACCGAACGCATCCTCCTGGCCTGCGGAGATCCGGTTGGGCCTATGGTGATCCAGGGCGTGGGCGCTGTGGTCAATCTGATTATGGACCCGATCCTCATTTTTGGCTTGGGCCCCTTCCCTGCCCTGGGGGTTGCCGGCGCCGCCATTGCTACCGTGATGGGCCAATGGACCGGTATGGCCGTAGGTTTTCTCCTCCTCCGGCGGCTCCGCCGCTTCCCCCTCTCCCCCAAAGGCTTCCGCCCCAGAGTAGACATTCTGGCTGAGCTGTGCCGAATCGGCATTCCTGCCGCCGCCATGCAGTCGCTCTCCTCCGTCATGACCCTGGGGCTCAATAAAATCATGGCCCTCTACGACCCCAATGCTGTCTTTATCCTGGGTGCCTACTTCAAACTCCAGACCTTCCTTATCATGCCGGTTTCGGGGCTCACCAACGGCCTTACCCCTCTGGTGTCTTACAACTACGGTGCCAGGAGCCGGGAGCGCATTTTGGCTCTGACCAGGTTCGCTCTGGCTCTGGGCGCCGCTATTATGGCAGTTGGCACCATTCTGCTACTGCTCATCCCCGGCCCTCTGCTGGGTCTCTTTGGTGCCGATCAGGCCGTTCTGGACTCCGGTATCCCGGCCCTGCGATGGATCGCCGCCGGTCTCATCTTCAGCGGGCTCTCTATGGTGCTCTGCGCCGTCTTCCAGGCCCTGGGCGCCGCTATGACCAGCCTGGTCATCTCCCTGCTGCGGCAGGTGGTCCTCATCCTCCCCGCCGCTTATCTCCTCGGCCTTGTCCAAGTTCGGCTCATATGGGCTTCTTTCCCCCTGGCTGAGGTCCTCGCCTGCCTGGCCGAATTGGTCCTTTTCCGTCGCATCCAGAGGGAAAGGCTGTCGGAATTGTGAGCTGGTGGCAGCTTTGGAACCAATCGTTACTTATTATTCATAACTTTATGGTTGTTTTCTTTCGTCAGAGAGGGTATAATCTACGGACGAACCATTTTTTACGCTCCAAGATATGGAAGGGAGGGCCTTCCCTTTGAAAAAGCTCATTACGCTGTGTACCGCCTGCCTGCTGGCCCTGTCCGGCTGCAACGGTGAGACCTCGACCACGCCGTCTCCGGAACTTTCGGAGGCACCCGTCACCACCGCTCTCACTGTGGAGACGCCAGCCCCTACCACTGAGGCTCCTGACGATACGCCTCTGCCTACCGACACCATGTCCCTCGAGGTTCCGCCCACGGAGACACTTCCGCTTCCCACCAATACGCCATTCCTGTGGGACGGTGATCCGGACAGTCTAACGCTCAACGACTTCCCCACCCAGCTCTCCAGCGGCGAACAAGTGTTGGAGGCCGTCACAGCGCTTGGCCCTGATGACGCCGGGCTTTATCTGGTGTGCCAGATCCCGGACCAGGATACCTGGCTCTATGCCGCTTATGGGCCGGGGGACAAACAGGGGCTCATTCTCCGGGTGGGCACAGAGTGGCGCTACTACAGCATTCCCTTCCTCTCCGAGCAAGCACATATGCCGGCTATGGCCTATGGCGACTTCGACGGTGACCAGAATCAGGAGTTGGCTGTGGTACCCTATCTGGGCGGCAGCACAGGCACCAACACCTGGGGGCTCTATATGGTGGACTTCTACACCGGCGGCTGGGAGGTCCAGCAGTTCACCCCCGGTGACTATGAGGCGATTTTGTCTTTGTCTGTATCCAGCAGCTATGATGCGAATGCCAACACCATCACCATCACTGCCGGTGACTCCCAGCTCACTTTGGATGTAACCGAATTGGGGTTCCCTGAGCCTGGCGGTGAAGTGGTAGCCTCCCCCGGCAGTCTTGCCCTCTTTACCACTGAGGGTGACGACCTCTACGCCACCTTCTCTCTGGATCTGAGTGCGCCTGCCATTCCAGAGGGCAGCTTGGACCAGGCCGTCCTCCTCCAGACGGAAGTGGTTTACACCGGCTCTGCCTTTGGCCTCAACGCCCCCTCCCTATCTTTGCCTGAATTTTAAAACGACATATCTGCCCCCTCCCCACCGTACATTGTGAGGAGGGGGTATTTTTATGTCTTTTTCTTCTCTGGCGGACACACTGCTTGTCCCCGGCCTGTTACCTGTTGCCCTCCTTACACTGGGCGTCATTCTGGTCAACGGCTGGACCGACGCCCCCAACGCCATCGCCACCGCCGTGGCCTCCAAAGCCCTTTCCTTTTCCGCTGCCGCTACGCTCGCGGCGGCGTGTAATCTGCTGGGTGCTCTTCTCTCCGCCATTTACTTTCCCGCTGTCACCCGGACTGTCCTGGAGCTGGCTCAGTTCGGCGGCGACCGCCAAACCGCTTTATGGACCCTGTGTGCCGCCATGGCATCCATTGTCATCTGGTCCACAGCAGCCTGGCTGTTCGGCATCCCCACCAGCGAGAGCCATGGATTGCTGGCCGGGCTGACAGGCGCCTCCCTCGCTCTGGGCAGGAACATCACCAACGTGGGGCTGTGGGCTTGGAGCAGAGTCTTACTGTCCCTTCCTCTTTCAGTGGGGTTGGGCTGGCTCCTGGCGAAGGCTTTTGCCGCCTGTCCGTTCCGGGGCCGGAATGCCACCTTTTATCGCTGTGCCCAGCGGGCAGGTGCGGCATCCATGGCCTTTCTCCATGGCGCCCAGGATGGGCAGAAATTTTTGAGCATCTTTTTGCTGGGCCTCGCTCTGGCTACCGGCCAGAATAGCACTGCCGGACCCGCTCCCTTTTGGCTCACCGCTTTGTGTGCCGGGACCATGGCCCTCGGCACCGCCTTGGGAGGCCGTCGGATCATCGACACTGTAGGGCGTGACATGGTAGCTCTGGATCTTCGCCGGGGACTGGCCGCCGACCTGGCAGGGGCAAGTACACTCCTCCTCTGCACCCTTCTGGGCCTCCCTGTCTCCACCACTCACACCAAAACTGCCGCCATTCTGGGAGCAGGACGTCATCCGAACTGGAAAGTAGCCCAATCTGTCATCCTGGCCTGGTTACTCACCTTCCCGGCCTGCGGCTTTCTGGGCTTTCTCTGCAGCAAACTCCTCTTGTTTTTTCTATGAAATCCCTTTTCATCTGACAGGAAAGGGTATATAATAGTAATGTATGTGCAGCGGCGGGTCGTCCGGGACGGCAGGCGCCGCAATCAGATCAACGGAGGAAAAACCATGGAAAGATTAGTCGGCACCGTATCCAGAGGCATCCGGGCTCCCATCATCCGGGAAGGAGACGACATCGCTCAGATCGTGGTGGACAGTGTTCTGGCCGCTTCTGAGAGTGCGGGCTTCCAGATGGATGACCGGGACGTGGTGGCTGTGACCGAGGCCGTGGTGGCTCGTGCCCAGGGCAACTACGCCACCGTGGACCAGATTGCCGCCGACGTTCGCGGCAAGTTTGGTGACCACACTGTGGGCGTAGTCTTCCCCATCCTCAGCCGGAACCGCTTCGCTATCTGCCTCAAGGGCATCGCCACCGGTGCCAAGAAGATCGTCCTCATGCTCAGCTATCCCTCTGACGAGGTGGGGAACCACCTCATCGACATGGATCTGGTGGATGAAAAGGGCGTGGACCCCTACAAGGATGTGCTCTCCGAGGCAAAGTACCGGGAGCTTTTCGGCTACCACAAGCACGTCTTTACCGGCGTGGACTACATCGAATACTACAAGGACCTCATCACCAGCTGCGGCTGTGAGGTGGAGGTGGTGCTGGCCAATGACTGCCGCGCTATCCTGGATTACACCAAGTATATCCTCTGCTGCGACATCCACACCCGTGAGCGTTCCAAGCGGCTGCTGAAGAAGGCCGGCGCCGAGCTGGTCCTGGGCCTGGACGACCTGATGACCGCCCCTGTGGATGGCAGCGGCTGCAATGAGAACTACGGCCTGCTGGGCAGCAACAAGGCCACCGAGGACAAGGTGAAGCTCTTCCCCCGGAATTGCCAGCCCGTGGTGGACCGCATCCAGAAGTCTCTGGAGGAAAAGACCGGCAAGCACATCGAGGTTATGATTTACGGCGACGGCGCCTTCAAGGACCCCGTGGGCAAGATCTGGGAGCTGGCCGATCCGGTGGTCTCCCCCGCCTACACCGCCGGCCTGGAGGGCCAGCCCAACGAAGTCAAGCTGAAGTACCTGGCCGACAACGACTTCGCTGACCTGTCCGGCGACGCCCTCAAGGAGGCCATCTCCGACTACATCCGCCACAAGGACGCCGACCTGAAGGGTAAGATGGTCTCCCAGGGTACCACCCCCCGTCGGCTCACCGATCTCATCGGTTCCCTGTGCGATCTGACCTCCGGCAGCGGCGACAAGGGTACCCCCATCATCCTGGTCCAGGGTTATTTTGACAACTACACCAAGTAAGGACCTCTCTCCTATGCCCCCGGCGCAGAGCGCCGGGGGCATTTTTTGCTCTTTTCACAAATTTTCTTCTGTTGGTGGAACCTTCCCTCTCCACTTTCGTCTAATACTTTGGTAAAATAAAGAAGTCCAATGCTTACCAAGGATGGAGGTCATACCATGAAGAAGCTGCTCGCTCTGCTCCTCAGCACCGCCCTGCTCTGTGGGACGGCTCTCCCAGCCCTGGCCGAATCGGGAAATGCCGATGCCAGGCTCACCCAGGTGACCCAGGCCGTCAAATCCACTCTGGACCTGGACACCACCACCTACACCGATTTCCACGGTGACAGCACCGAGGACGCTCTGGCCCCGGTATGGTATCTCACCTGGACCGGAGACACCGGCTCCCTCACCATCGAGGCTCTGGAGGACGGCACGGTAATCTATTACTCCATATCGGAATACACCGAGACGCCGGAGCCCCTCGCCAACAGTACCCTGCCCGCCTTCCCGGCGGTGGACAACGATGCCGCCACAGCCGCTGCCCAGGCATTTCTGGACAAGGTGCTGGACAAGGGTGTTGAGTCGGCAGAGCTGAAGCTCGTCAGCTCCCCCGACCTGAATGGCGGAGACTACCGCTTTTTGGCTGATATCCTCTTAAATGGCCTGCCCTCTCCCCTGTCCCTCTCCATCACCGTCCGGGCAGAGAACATGGAGGTAATTCACTTCAACCGGGATGTACTGGCCAATTCCTGCCTGGGGAACATCCCCTCGTCCACCCCCAGCACCACCCAGGCCCAGGCTACTGCCCTTTTGCGGGATACTCTGGACCTGCGCCTGGAATACGTTTCTTCCGAGGATAGGCTACGCCGCCCTGGCCCAGGGTCTTGGCCTGGTGGAGGGCACCTACGCTGGCAACCGCACCGCTACCCGGGCCGAGGCCGCCATCCTTCTCTACCGGCTCATGGAGAGCTGACCATCACAACAACCAAAGACCGCCGTCCGGCATAGCCGTACGGCGGTCTTTTCTCTCTTCTCTCTTTCGCGGTGATTCAGCGCAGGTCCTTGACGGCCTTGACGATGTTCTGGGCGGTAAGGCCGTAGTGCTCCAGCACCTTGGCAGCGGGGCCGGAGCAGCCGAAGGTGTCCTGGACGCCCACACGGCGCACAGGGGTGGGCAGCTTCTCACTGAGGAGGGCACAGACCGCCTCTCCCAGGCCGCCGATGACACTGTGCTCTTCGCAGGTAACGATACGACCGCAGGCCTTGGCGCAGTCCAGCACCAGCTCCTCGTCCAGGGGCTTCACGGTAGCCAGGTTGACCACCCGGGCGGAGATGCCCTCGGCGGCCAGCAGCTCGGCGGCGTTCAGGGCCTCGGCCACCATGAGGCCGTTTGCCAGGATGGCGGCATCGGAACCCTCCCGAAGGACCTCGCCCTTGCCGATCTGGAATTTAAATGTGGCCTCGTCGTGGATAACGGGCACGGCGGACCGGCCGAAGCGCATATAGACGGGGCCCTTGTGCTCATAAGCGGCCTGGACCATGGCCCGGGCCTCCACGTCGTCGGCGGGAGACATGACCACCATGCCGGGAATGGAGCGCATGAGGGCAAAGTCCTCGCAGCACTGATGGGAGGCACCGTCCTCGCCCACAGACAGGCCGCTGTGGGTGGCGCCGATCTTCACGTTCAGATGGGGGTAGCCCACGGAGTTACGGGCCTGCTCGAAGGCACGGCCGGCGGCGAACATAGCGAAGCTGGACACGAAGGGCACCAGCCCCATGGCGGCGGCACCGGCGGCGGCAGCCATCATGTTGCCCTCGGCGATGCCGCAATCAAAGTGGCGCTCCGGGAAAGCCTTTTTAAAGGTGCCCGTCTTGGTGGCGCCGGCCAGGTCGGCGTCAAAGACCACCAGGTCATCATGGATCGCGCCAAGCTCCTTCAGGGCGTTTCCGTAGCTGTCCCGGGTGGCGATTTTTTTCACATCGGCCATCTTACATCGCCTCCACTTCTGCCAGCCGGGCCTTCAGCTCGGTCATGGCCTGCTCATATTCCTCGTCGTTGGGCGCCTTGCCGTGCCAGCCGGCCTGGTTCTCCATGTAGGAGACTTCCTTGCCCTTGGTGGTCTTCATCACGATGGCAAAGGGGACGCCCTTGGTCTCCCGGGCCAGGGTGAAGGCGGCCTCCATGGCGTCGAAGTCGTGGCCGTCGATCTCGGCCATGGCGAAACCAAAAGCCCGCAGCTTCTCCGGGATTGGATAGGGACTCATGACATCGGCAATGTTGCCGTCGATCTGGAGTCCGTTGTTGTCGATGACCACACACAGGTTGTCCAGCTTGTAGTGGTGGGCAAACATCATGGCCTCCCAGACCTCGCCCTCCTGGATCTCACCGTCGCCCAGCAGGGTGTAGACCCGGCAGGACTTGCCCATGTGCTTGGCGGCCAGAGCCATGCCGGCGGCGGCGGAGATGCCCTGGCCCAGGGAGCCAGTGGACATATCCACACCGGGGGTCTCGTTCATGTTGGGATGGCCCTGGAGGCGGCTGCCCATCTGGCGCAGGGTCTTGAGCTCCTCCCAGGGGAAGAAGCCCCGGAGGGCCAGGGCGGCATACAGGCCGGGGGCAGTGTGCCCCTTGGAGAGGACAAAGCGGTCCCGGTCGGCCCACTGGGGGTTCTCAGGATCGATGTTCATCTCTTTGAAGTACAGATAGGTAAAGAGGTCGGCGGCGGACAGGCTGCCGCCGGGGTGCCCCGCCTTGGCGGCGTGGGTGCCCTCGATGACGCCCATGCGCACCTGGCAGGCCAGGGCCATGAGGCGTTTTCTTTCATCAGCGGTCATAGCACGGCTCCTTTCCATATGGTCTCCGGCGGCCCCTCAGGGGCGAAGGCCGAAGCGGTAGACAGTGGTCTGGTGGTACTCCTCCCCTTTGACCAGCAACGCCGAGGGGAACTGTGGCTTGTTGGGGGCGTCGGGAAAGGTCTGGGTCTCCAGGCAGAAGGCCCAACGCTTGGCATAGGGCGCCCCGCCCTTTCCGGTGGGACAGCCATCCAGGTAGTTGCCCGAGTAGAACTGGATGCCCGGCTGAGTGGTGAGCACCTCCATGGTGATGCCGGTGTCCGGGGACCAGGCCCGGGCGGCCGGACGGAGCACCCCGGCGGGGCCGTCCACCACATAGTTGTGGTCGTAGCCCCCTGCCATGGTGAGCTGGTCAAAGTCATCGTCCACCCGCTCCCCTATGGCCCGGCCAAAACGCAGGTCCATGGGGGTGCCCTCCACCGGCGCGATCTCACCGGTGGGGATGGACCCGGCATCGGTGGGGGTGTAGCTCTGGGCGTAGACCTGAATGCCCTGGGCTGTCACCGGTCCGCTCTGGTGACCGGAGAGGTTGAAATAGGCGTGGTTGGTCAGGTTACAGAGGGTATCGGCACTGCTCCTGGCTCTGTAATCCAGCACGATGCTGTCCTCGGTGAGTCGGTAGGTCACCGAAACATCCAGGTCGCCGGGGTATCCCTCCTGGCCGTCAGGGCTGTGGAGGGTGAGGGTGGCAAAGTCGGCGCCCCCCTCCGACACGGTCCACACCTGCTTGTCGAAGCCCACCGGTCCGCCGTGCAGATGGTTCTTCCCGTCGTTGGCCCGAAGAGGGTATGCTTTGCCATTCAGGGTGAACCGGCTGTCGCCGATGCGGTTGGCGTACCGGCCGATGAGGGCCCCCAAGAACTTGTCCTGGCGGAGATAGTCCTCCAGGGTAGGCAGGCCCAGAAGCACATCCACCTCCCCGCCCTGCCGGTCGGGGACGATGAGGGAACGCAGGGCGCCGCCGTAGGTGAGAAGCTCACAGGAGAGCCGTCCCTTCCGCAGGGTGATGAGCGATACCGGCTGCCCATCGGGCAGAGTGCCGAAGGGTCGAAGATCGAAATGGTCCATGTTTCCCTTTCCTCCCGTCGGTCAGCCCTAACCGTAGTAGGCGCCGGGGCCGTGCTTACGCAGATAGTGCTTATCCAGCAGCTCCTGCTGCATGGGGGGCAGGCCGGGGGTGAGGGCCATAGCGTGGAAGGCCATGAAGGCCACCTCCTCCAGCACCACGGCGTTGTGGACGGCGTTGAAGGGATCGGTGCCCCAGGTGAAGGGGCCGTGGCTATGGACCAGCGCGGCGGGGACCTGTTCGGGGTCAATCTTCCCCTTCTGGAAGGTCTCGATGATGACGTTACCCGTCTCCAGCTCGTACTCGCCGCCGATCTCGGCGGGGGTCATTTTCCGGGTACAGGGGATCTCACCGTAGAAGTAGTCCCCCTGGGTGGTGCCGAAGGCGGGAATACCCCGCCCGGCCTGGGCAAAGGAGGTGGCCCAGCGGCTGTGGGTGTGGACCACACCGCCCAGCCCCTGGAAGGCCCGATAGAGGGCCAGATGGGTGGGGGTGTCGCTGGAGGGCTTGTACCGACCCTCCACCCGCTCACCGGTCTTTAAGTCCACCACCACCATGTCGTCGGGTCCCATCTCGTCATACTCCACGCCGGATGGCTTGATGACGATGAGGCCCTGCTCCCGGTCAATGCCGGAGACGTTGCCCCAGGTGAAGGTGACCAGTCCGTGCTTGGGCAGCAGGAGGTTGGCCTTGCAGACCTGCTCCTTGAGTGCTTCCAACATATGCGTCTTCCTTTCCTCCGCAAAAGTTCCGCCGGGCAGGGACGGAGCCTCTGCCCGGCGGCGGGACCGCCCGTGCCCAGAACTTCTTCAGCTTCCAGGCGATGTCGTTGTAGAAGAGCTCCTTCTCCAGAGCCTCCACGGTGGTATCCTTGGTGATGTGGACGAACTCGATGCCCATCATAGTGGCCCAGTCCTTCATCTGCTCGGCGGTAACGTCGTAGCTGAGGACGGTGTGATGGGCACCGCCGGCGGTGATCCAGCACTCCACGCCAGTGGTAAGGTTAGGCATGGCCTGCCACATGACACGGGCCACAGGCAGGTTGGGCATGGGCATGATAGGCTTCACACAGTGGATATCCTGGCAGATCAGACGCAGCCGACCGCCCATATCGATGAGGGAGACCACGATGGCGTCGCCCTCCTTGCCCTCGAACACCAGACGGGCGGGGTCCTCCCGATCGCCGATGCCCAGGGGGTGGACCTCAATGCGGGGCTTGGCGGCAGCCACGGAGGGACAGACCTCCAGCATGTGGGCGCCCAGGCTGTACTCCTGGCCCTTCACCAAATGATAGGTATAGTCCTCCATGAAGGCGGAGGCGCCGTTGCCGTTCTCACCCATGGCCTTCATGATGGCCGTCATGGCGGAGACCTTCCAGTCACCCTCGCCGCCGTAGCCGTAACCCTGGGCCATCAGGTGCTGACTGGCCAGGCCGGGCAGCTGCTTCATGCCGTAGAGGTCCTGGAAGGTGTTGGAGAAGGCCTTGCAGCCCTCGGCGTCCATCATCTTCTTCATGGCGATCTCTTCCCGGGCCTGATAGCGGACGGTCTCCATATCGTCGGTGGCAAAATCGTAGCTGGCCTTGTAGACGTCCATGAGGGCATCGAGCTCCTCCTCAGTGACGGCGTCCATGGTCTCCACCAGCTTGCCCACCGGCCAGGTGTTGACCTGCCAGCCCAGCTTGGCCTGGACCTCCACCTTATCGCCCTCGGTGACGGCCACCTCACGCATGTTGTCGCCGAAACGCATGACCTTCAGCTCTTTGCTGACGGCCACGCCGATGGCGGCGCGCATCCAGGCGCCCAGCCGCTTCTGGACATCCTCGCCCTGCCAGTAGCCGGCGATGACCTTCCGGGGCATCCGCAGCCGGGCGGCGATAAAGCCGTGCTCCCGGTCGCCATGGGCGGCCTGGTTCAGGTTCATGAAATCCATGTCGATCTCCTCGTTGGGGATCTCACGGTTGTACTGGGTGGCGAAGTGGCAGTAAGGCTTCTGGAGATTCACAAAGCCGTTGATCCACATTTTGGAGGGAGAGAAGGTGTGGCACCAGGTGATGATGCCCAGGCAGTTGTCGTCGTGGTTGGCCTCCTTGACCACATCGGCGATCTCCTTGTTGGTCTTGGCGGTAACCTTATACACCAGCTTGCAGGGCAGGTTACCGGAAGCATTGAGCTTATCGGCCATCTCGGCGGCCCGGGCGGCTACGGTCTCCAGCACCTCGGGGCCGTACAGGAACTGACTGCCTACCACAAACCAGAATTCTTTGTTATCCATGTTTATGACCTCCAATTTGTCAAAACATTGTCCTTATTTCAAATGTTCCACAGCGGCGCGTTCCACCGCCAGGCCGGGCAGGTACCGGGCCATAAAGGCCTCAAAGCCGGACTAATCCTCCGCCCGCGGCGGCAGCGTGACCACCTTCTGACCTGCAAAGACCTGATGATCCAGATAGTCCTCCAGGCTCTGACCCGGCTGGTGCCGGACCAGATAGGCCGCCAGCAGGGCCATGCCCCAGGGGCCGCCCTCGCCGGCGGTCTCCATGACGGACACCGGCGCCCCGGCGGCGGCGGCCATGAGCCGCTGACCCGCCTCGGGGGTCTTGAAGAATCCGCCGTGGCCCAGGAGCCGGTCCACAGCCACATGCTCCTTAGCCAGGATGTCCAGGCCCATTTTCAAAGTGGCCAGGGCTGCACACAGCTGGGCCCGCATCAGGTTGGGGAAGGTGAGCCGGGCCTCGGGCGTACGGGCCAGCAGAGGCCGCCCCTCCTCCAGGTCAGCAATGGGCTCACCGGAGAGGTAGTTGCACAGCAGCAGCCCACCGCCGTCGGCCTCCCCCCTGAAGCGCAGAGGTGAACATGGCGGTAAAGACCTGGTTCATGTCCGGGGTCTGGCCCAATGCGGTAAGGAAGCCCTTAAAAACCTCCGCCCAGGCGTTGATCTCATTGGTGCAGTTGTTGCAGTGGACCATAGCCACCGGCTTGCCGGTGGGGGTGGTCACCATGTCGATCTCGGGATAGACCTTAGCCACGTTGTCCTCAGCGGCGAACCAAGACTCAGTGACATAGATCTCCTTCTCGGGGGTCTCGCCAGCCTCGATCTGCTTAATGATCTCGTCAACAGTGGGGGCAGCCATGGGGTTGCACTCAAAGTTGGCGTTGATCTTGCCGTCCATGACCATCTGGACATAGGGCTTGTTGGCGTCGAAGGAAACCAGGATCACGTCGCCGCCCACGCCGTAGGTAACACCAGCGTTGTCCATGGCGGTCATGGCACCAGCGGCCTCGTTATCGTTCTGGCAGATGACCACGTTGAACTGGCCAGCGTAGCTCTGGCAGTAGGACTCCATGACCTCCTGGCCGCCGGCCTCGGTGAAGTCACCGGACTGAGAGTCGAGGATGGTCCAGCCCTCGCGGTCAGCGATCTCCTTGAAGCCGTCGGTACGGCCGATGGTGGCGGAGGCGCCGGTGGAACCCTCGATGACCAGAGCGTTGATCTCGGTGATGCCCTTGTCGGCAGCATAGGCCTTCAGCCACTCGCCGCAGGCCAGGCCCTCAACCTTAAAGTCAGAGCCGACCCAGGACACATACTTGTCGGAGTCGTCGATGGTACGGTCGATGACGATGACGGGGATGCCGGCATCCTCACACTCGGTCAGAACGGCGTCCCAGCCGGTGGCCACGATGGGATCAATGATGGTGTATAGTCAACGCCCTGCTGGATGAAGTTACGGACAGCGGACAGCTGAGCGGCGGAGTCGTTGTCGCAGTCCACGAAGGACAGCTCATAGCCGTTCTCCTCAGAGAACACGTCCTGAGCGGACTTGGTGGAGGCGGTACGCCAATCGGACTCGTGGCCCACCTGAGCAAAACCAACGGTGATCAGGTCGCCGGTGCTGCCGGTCTCAGCGGGGGTAGTAGCTTCCACTTCGCCGGTCTCGGCGGGAGCAGGGGTGGAGGCGCTGCCGCCGCCGCAGGCGGCCAGAGAAAGACCCATTGCAAGAGCGAGCGTCATGGCGAGGAACTTTCTTTTCATTATTGATCTCTCCATTTCTTCGATTTTTGCCGTCGGCCCCCTGGAACTGGCCTCCGGACTTTGTACCTGCAGTATACTCCCGTTGGAAAACCATATAAATAATTCATCCGTATAAATGTATTTTTGTTTCATTAAACAATATAAATCTTGTTCTTTTTGCATCAAAAAGAAGTACAAATAAAAATTAATGTTCAAAATATTTTATATTTTCAATTTTATTTCAAGTTTTAAATGGTAATTCACAAAATAAGTTTTCATATATGAAATATATAATTTCCGCTTATTGTCCTGCATTTTTCACAAAATCCGCTTATTCTCCCCGTTAGTTTTTGTCTTGCTCAAAATTCTTCACAATTTATAGCACCAATTTCAGCGGTCACATTGTGTCAGTATGACAGGGCTCCCTTTCTGTCCCTGTTCCCTTTTTTCTTGTTCCTTTTCTTGTCATGCGTATAACTTTTTAATGATCGATGTATTTCTCTTGCAAACAAAATACAAATATGATATGATGATTGATGCCGATCCGGTATCCTTTTCCACGGTGGATCGATCATGTCCGCCGGCGTTGCCCGGCCGGAAGGAGGAGCGATGATGGCGCCAAAATATCAAATGGTGGCAGACGCACTGCGCAGCGGTATCCTGGAGGGCGCCTATGAAAAGCGCAGGCTTCTGCCCACGGAGCATGCCCTTTGTGAGCAATTTCAGGTGAGCCGCCAGACGGTACGGCAGGCGCTCTCTCTCCTGGCTTCCGAAGGGCTGATCGACCGCCGTCAGGGCAGCGGCTCCCATGTGCTTGAGCGCGCTCCGGCTGCGCCCGCCCCCCGCCGCTCCATTGCCATCGTCACCACTTATATCAGTGACTACATCTTCCCCAGCATCCTTCGTGAGGTTGAGACCGTCCTGGCCGCCAACAACAGCGCCCCTCTCCTCTTCGCCACTCAAAACCAGGTGGCCAACGAGCGCAAGGTCCTCCAGACTTTGCTGGATCTGGAGCCTCTGGACGGCGTGTTGGTGGAGGGCACCAAGACCGGCCTGCCCAACCCCAATCTAGACCTCTATGAGCAACTGATGCAGCGCAACATCCCACTGGTATTTATGAACGGCTACTATCCTCAGCTGGAAGGTCCTTTGGCCGTGCTGGATGACAACTATGCCGGAGGACGGGTGCTGGTGGAATACCTCTATGAAAAAGGGCACCGGGACATTGCAGGCATTTTCAAGGGAGACGACATCCAGGGGCCGCAGCGCTACTCCGGCTATATCGAGGCCCTCCGGGACCTGAACCTGCCCATGGATGACCGCCGCATCTTCTGGTATAACACCGAGCAGAAGGAATCTCTCCTCTCCGGCGCTCACCTGGACCCCCTTTTACGCAGCATGGAAGGCTGCACCGCTGTGGTCTGTTATAACGACGAGATCGCCAGCCGTTTGGTGGCTTACCTCATTAAACAGGGCGTCCGTGTCCCCCAGGATCTGGCTGTGGTCAGCTTTGACAACAGTCAATACAGTGAGCTGGCCCATCCTCGGATCACCTCCCTCTCTCACGGCAGTGAGAATGTGGGCAGTACTGCCGCTCAGCTTCTCATCCGCCTTCTTCAAGGCGAGTCCTGCCAATCTCAGCTGGTCCCATGGGTACTGATGGAAAAGGAGAGCAGCTGAGGGCTTTCAAATGCAAGACGCAGACAGAAAAACTCCTGCCATACGCCGGAGGCTCTCACAGGCTCCCATGTCCCTGACCGCCACCGACTACCGCCTTATCATCGTTTTCAACAGCGCCCTCATCACGCTAGGCAACGTTGGAATCCTTAATACGAACATAACTGAACAGCTCCAGTAAAACCGGACAATAGACAAAAGGCCCCCTAATGTAGGAAAATAAAGCTACATTAGGGGGTCTTGCTATGTCCGGAAAAAAAGGGATGAAAAAGTATCCGGTAGGGATACGAGAAGAAGTGGTGTCACGAATCCGCGGAGGAGAAAGCCAGCGTGCTTTATGTCGGGAGTATGGGATCAGCCGGTGGGCTATTCAGTGCTGGCTAAAGGAGCCTGTCCTTCCAAAAGCGCGGGGGCGTAAACCCGCAAAAACACTGGCGGAGTACAAGTATGAGAACAAACGGCTAAAGATGGAAAACGAGCTGTTGCGGGATTTTCTGCGCTCCACAGGAAGGAAGTGAGGCCAAGGGCAAAATACGCAGTAATCTACCGGCACAGAAACGAATATCCGGTAACCGTTATGTGTCGCTTCTTTCAGGTATCCCGCAGCGGATACTATGATTTCGTCCATCGTTTGGGCAGGCCGGAGAAAGACGCGGCCCTTGCAGAAATCATCGCGGAACAGCGAGAGCGCAGCTTTCGTACGTATGGCTACCGCAGAATGTGGCTGGTGCTGAAGAAGCGAGGCATCCACCGTAATCCCAAGACCATCCTGCGTATCATGGAGAAATATGGTTTGCTTGCGGAGATCCGGAGACGCAGAAAATGGCAGCAGATGGGGCAGCAAGTCCACAAGTACAAGAATCTGCTGAATAGGGAGTTTTATGCGAACAGGCCCAACAGCAAATGGGTGACGGACATCTCCTACATCCACACCAAGCAGGGCGTATTGTACCTGTCCATGATCCGGGACCTTTACGACAACAGCATTGTTGCCTACAAGACCGGCACAAAGCAGACAGTCAACCTGGTGCTGGACACCATTCGCCTGGCCATGCGCAAGGAGAAAAAGAGGGCCGCTGCGGAGTTGCAGCTCCACAGCGACCAGGGGTTCCAGTACACCTCGCAAGCATACTTCGACCTGACAAAATCTTATGGCATTACGCCTTCCATGTCAAGATGCGGAAACTGTTACGACAACGCTATGGCGGAAAATTTCTTTTCCATCCTCAAGACAGAGTGTATCTACCGCCATAAACCGGCCTCATTCTGTGAGGCCAATGAGATGATTGACCGCTATATCAATTTTTACAACCACGAGCGCATCCAGCTAAAAACTGGAGTGGCGCCGCTCACGCTGCGCCACTCCGCTTAAAACTTCATATTTCCCTACATTGAGGCCTTTTTGTGCTGTCCGCACAATTTGGGGCGGTTCACCCATAGGTGGGAAGGGCGGCTCTCTCTTTTTTCATGACCCGTTGGTCATGCTGCCGGCACATAGGGTTCTTCGCTCGTCGTTGGTGAATTGACGGGCCCCTGTGTTGATTCCGGAGTCTCTGTGGGCTCCGGCGACACCGACTCACTGGGAGACGGCGTCTGCTGTCCAGAGGAACCGTTCACGTTCTCCGGCCAGGTGGACTCGTCAAAGGGGTTGAATTTGTTGTAATCCTCCAGCCGGTCGTAGTCCTCCGGACCCGGCCATGTGCTGGGGTCGGTGGGGTCAATTTTCGGCTTTTCTGTGGGCTCCGGCGCCTGGGCGGTGGTGTGGACATCACAGTAGGCGGCGTCGCCCAAAGCGTTGATGTGTCCTGTGGTAAACTGATTATCCCGCACCGACACGGCAGCGGCAGCACCCTCGCGGGTGATATCCAGAATGCTCACTGTCCGGCGGCTCTCCGCGGGACAGTACTCCCCTGCCAGGTGATACATGCCGTTGGGATTGCCGTCAGCGTCCAGGAAGGGGGAATCCAGACAGATCTCCACATCCTTATGGACATCACAGACCGTGGTGGGCTCATCACCCTTGACGAAGGTCATGGAGATGATACGTGCCCCTTCGCCTACACGGGCGTCGTGGTAGCAGGCCTCATTGGGCAGCAGGCCGCTGTCGGCACACACCTGGACGGTGACAGTGCCCGCAGAGGGAGTTGGGAAGCTCTTGTCCTCCAGGCCCTCATGGATGGAACTCATCACTTTTTTCCAAGTGACGGCCGACTGCTGCTGGAGACTGGAGCTCATACGTTCGGGCTGATCATAGCCGCTCCAGACGGCAGCGGTGTAATAGGCACTGTAACCCACGAAA
Organism: Intestinimonas timonensis; assembly: GCF_900626145.1. Classification (GTDB taxonomy): domain Bacteria; phylum Bacillota; class Clostridia; order Oscillospirales; family Oscillospiraceae; genus Intestinimonas; species Intestinimonas aquisgranensis. The sequence continues at coordinate 1,251,469 of NZ_LR130817.1, forward strand.
TAGAGGTCACGGCGGGAGGTGGTGGTACCCGTCTTACCAGCAATGGTCATTCCGCTGAAGTTAGCGGAGGTACCAGTGCCGTTCTTGATGACGTTCTGGAGCATGGTATTGATATACCATGCGGTGGAGTCCTTCATGGCAGTGTGATACTCTGCCTGGTTATCCAGCAGGACGGTCACCTCACCGGTATCGGGGTCCACCCGCTCCACCTTGGTATAGGTCCGGGGCTCGATATACAGCCCGCCCCTGGGGAAGGTGGAGTAGGCAGCCGCCATCTCCAGGGTAGTGACACCATCGGTGAGACCGCCCAGAGCCATCTGAGCCAGACCAATGTCGGAGTAGACGGTGCCGTTGCGCTCCTCCTGGACCACCAGGTGGTCGGTGCTGAAGCCCAGGTTCTTTACCAGGAAGTCATAGGCCACCTGGGGACTGGTGTACTGGCCCAGGATCTTGACAGCCAAGGTGTTCACCGACTTCTGAAGACCGGTATACACGTTGGTGAGACCGCTATAATAGCCATAAGAGTTTACCGGCCAGGGAGAGCCGCCGTCGCCGTCAAAGCTGTAGGGAGAGTCATCGATGACGGTGGCGGGGGTGATGACACCCAGGTCCAAGGCGGGAGCGTACACCGCCAGGGGCTTGATGGCGGAACCGGGCTGCCGCAGGGACTGTGTGGCACGGTTGGTCAGCAGGCTGGCCGTCTTCTCGCCCACGCCGCCTGCCAGAGCCACCACGTTGCCGGTCTCATTGTCAATGACCGTGATGCCCGACTGGAGCTGCTGACCGGAGGAGGAGGTGCCACTGAAGTTGCTCAGGTCCTCATACACCGCGTCCACCTTGGCCTGGACCTCCGGGTCCTGGGTGCAGTAAATGGACAGGCCGCCATTGTAGACCATCTGGCTGGCCAGCTGGTCGGAGAGGTCATAGGTCTCCTTCAGGTCGGCGATGACGTCCCGGATGAGCTGATCCTCAAAATAGGAGTAGGCGGTTGTAGAGGTAGTCCCCTGCCCGCGGCCCACAAAGACCAATTCCTCCGCCACGGCGGCATCATGCTCGGCCTGCGTGATATAGCCCTGCTCGAGCATCTCGTTGAGGATGATCTCCTGGCGCTGCTTGTTCTGCTCCTTGGTGTAGTCAGAGATATAGGGGTCATACCGGGAGGGGTTGTTGGTGATACCGATGAGGCTGGCACACTCGGCCAGATCCAGCTCGGACACCGACTTTCCAAAGTAAGCCAGTGAGGCGGTACCCACACCGTAGCAGTTCTCGCCCAGGTAGATGTAGTTGAGGTACATCTCCAGGATCTCTTCCTTGCTGTAGTTGCGCTCAAACTCCAGGGCGCGGAAGATCTCCAGGATCTTACGTTTTACCGTTACATCATCGTTCTGAGTCATGTTCTTGATGAGCTGCTGGGTGATGGTGGAGCCGCCGTAGGTGTCCTTCATCCCCAAAAACATATTGAGGAAGGCACCGCCGGTACGACGCCAGTCCACGCCGTGATGGTTCCAGAACCGCTGATCCTCAATGGCCACAAGGGCATTGATCAGATTTTCCGGGATCTCCTCATAGTCCACCTTCACACGGTTCTCCTCACCGTGAAGGGTACGCAGCTCCTTGGTCTCGCCAGTGCTGGAGTCGGTGTAGTAAATGGTGGAGGACAGGTTCATGGAGTAGGCGCTGGCGTCCACATAGTCCTGCGGGATGATGACGGTCTTGATATACGTCGCGGCAAAGCAGGCCAGGATCGCGCCGGTGGTGCATCCGATGAGGAACAATGTGCCGATCACTTTCAATATTGTGACGGCAACCGAACCGCCTTTGCTCTTCCGCCGGGGACGCCTGGGGGGCTCCCCGTTCTGGTTGGTGGTGCGTCTTGTCTCTGCCAAGTGAAATACCTCCGTTCCCGGCCCAAAGGCCGCACGGTCCCATATACATTCGTAACATGCCCCTGACCGGTCCGCCTCTCCCTCCGGTCATAGAAAGGCTTTTATATTATAGTGGAAAAGCCTCTGTTTGTCTACCCTATCACTTCCCATTTACCCCAGATATATCCTTGATGTAAAATTTGGCTCGTCCGACTCTTGCATTTTTCCGGCACACAGGGTACAATATGTGCAGAAACAAGAAGGGCGGTGCCAGCCACCATGAGTGACGAGTACGGCGGTAATTTTGTCAGCCTCACCGACGAGGACGGCAACGAGATCGAGCTGGAGCATCTGGATACCATTGAATACAACGGCGCGGTCTATATGGCTTTTTTCCCCGTGGAGGAGGCCGATGAAGAGGGCCAGCCCCCAAAAGAAGAGGACGAAGAGGCCGGGCTCATCATCCTGAAGGTCGTGGAGATCGACGGTGAGGAGCAGTTGGCCACCCTGGATGACGAAGAGGAGCTGGAGGCTGTCTACCAGCAGTTCATGGAAGCCCTTTTCGAAGAAGAGGAATAAGATTCTCCTGCTCGGTACGTGATGGTTTCTTTTTAAACCCACATCTCTGAAACGGGACGCCCACCTCGCGCCGTGGCTTGCAGGCCTCCCGGCCCCCTTCGGGAGCGTTGGAAGTTGGAAGCAGTAAAGCGGTGCGGAGGCGACCCACCTGCCATCTTCGTGCAGGTTTGATCAGGGCCACACGGCCAGAGCGGGAGATCTTTTTTGCCGTTCCACCGTCCCAGCAAGGCGCTGGGGCGGTTTTTTTATCCCCTTCCCTTCCAGTATGCAACCATGAACTTTCTGTAAAATGCGTCCCTTCCCGCCCGAATATAGGCAGATTGAGACTTGCAAGCCGTCCCGGTTTCCTGTATAATGCAACATTGAGTCACCAAAGCACAGAAAAAGCACAATATTTGAGAGGACTGAGCAAGAGTAATGAGTGCTTCCCGTGAAAAGAAACAGCGCATCTCCGCTGCCGCCAATGGCCCCACCGAAAAGGAGCGCCGTCAGGCGGAGGCTGCCCGCAAGGAGCGGAGCAAGACCATCCTTTATACCGTGGTGGGCGTCATCCTGGCCGTTCTGGTCATTGCCCTGCTGGTGTGGCACAGCGGCACCTTCACCAAGGGCAAGGTAGTTGCCACCGTCAATGGTAAGGATTACACCGTGGCCGAGATGGGTTACTACTACTATCCCACCGCCAATATGTACAGCCAGTATGGTCTGACCATGGATGAGGAGACCCTGCGCCAGAGCGCCGTGGATTCCCTCCAGCAGTACGCCTCTCTGGCCGCCGCTGCCGAGGCCGACGGCTTCACCCTCTCTGAAGAGGGCGCTCAGAGCGTCGAGGACACCATCCAGGAGCTGAAGAGCTACGCCGCCCAGTACGGCACCTCCTTCAAGTCCTATATCCGCAACGTGTATGGTCCTTATATGACCGAGAGTCTTCTGCGTGAGTGCCTGACCCGGGACACCCTGGCTCAGGAGTACTATACTGCTCACGCCGATACCCTGACCTACACCGACGACGATCTCACCGCTTACTACAATGAGCACACCGATGACCTGGATACCTTCACCTACTCCTCCGTGTTCATCGATGGCTCCGCTCCCTCCACCACCGATGCCGACGGCAATACCGTGGAGGCTAGCGACGCCGAGAAGGCCACTGCCATGGCTACCGCCAAGGCCACTGCTGACAAGCTGCTCCAGGATCTGGAGGACGGCGGTGACTTCGACACTCTGGCTGCCGCCGCTACCCAGGCCGACTCCGAGGACAGCGAGGACGAGGCCACCAGCTACGAGACCACCGTGGTGGGCGCCAGCCTGGCCAATGGCTTCTCCTCCGGCAGCGAGGACTGCGTGTCCTGGCTCACCAATGAGGGCCGTCAGGAGGGTGATCTCACTGTCATCGAGGTGGCCGACAGCGGCTACTGGGTCCTGCGCTTCACCAGCCGCGCCCTGGACACCGAGAGCTACGGCTCCGCCGATGTGCGCCACATCCTGGTGAAGGCCGAGCTCACCCAGGAGGATGACCCCAGCACCGAGGACGTGGACGAGAGCAAGGTTCCCACTCAGGAGGCTCTGGACGCCGCCAAGGCCAAGGCCCAGGAGATCCTGGACGAGTACAACGCCGGTGACAAGACCGCCGACAGCTTCGGCGCCCTGGCCCAGCAGTATTCCGAGGATCCCGGCTCCGCCGAGAACGGCGGCCTCTACGAGGGCATTACCCCCTCCACCAGCTTCCTGCCCGCCTTCATCGACTGGACCTTCGCTGACGGCCGTCAGCCCGGCGACACCGGCCTGGTGGAAAACGACCAGGAGGGCCAGTACGGCTGGCACGTCATGTATCTCCAGGATCACACCCTGACCTGGAAGTACACCGCCGAGAGCTCCCTCAAGAGCGACGCGCTCTCCACCTGGACCACCGAGATCGAGGAGACCTCCCCCGTCACCACCAACGACACCAACCTGGCTCTGCTGGGCTAAGACACACATCATCCCCCGGAGGCTTCCTCCGGGGGATTTTTTCAAGGAGGTAACCAAATGGATGAGCGTTTTCTCCGCACCCGTATGCTCCTGGGCAGCGATGCCATGGACCGGCTGGCTCAGGCACACGTGTGTGTGCTGGGCCTGGGCGGGGTAGGCAGCTGGTGCGCCGAGGCTCTGGCACGCTCCAGCGTGGGCGAGCTGACCCTTATGGACCAGGACACCGTAGATCTTAGCAACCTCAACCGCCAGGCCGAGGCCTTGGAGTCCACCCTGGGGCTCCCCAAGGCGGAGGCTATGGCCCAGCGGGTGCTGGCCGTCAACCCCAGCTGCCGGGTCCACCCCATCCAGGGCCGCTATGAGGCCGACACCCGTGAGGACTTTTTTGCCGCGAATTACGATTATATTGTGGACGCCATCGATCTGGTGAGCTGCAAGCTGGACCTCATCGAGACCGCCCTGAACCACAAGGTGCCCATCATCTCCGCTCTCGGCACCGGCAACAAGCTGGACGCCTCCCTGCTGCGGGTATCTGATATCTCCAAGACGGAGGGCTGCCCTCTGGCCCGGGTGGTGCGGAAGGAGCTGCGCAATCGCGGCATTCTCCACCACAAGGTGGTGTGGTCTCCGGAAGCCGCCCATGAGGCCGACCAGCCCGAGACCCCGCCCCCGGGACGCCGCAGCGTCCCCGCCAGCGTGGTGTGGGTCCCTGCTACCGCCGGTCTGATGCTGGCCGGTGAGGTGGTCATGGATCTGACCGGCGTGCGATAAGCGGCACATAGCCAATTTTTCTATGCTTTTGCATAGCAAAATCCCTCCCCTGGCAAACTAGTGCCAAGGGAGGGATTTTTTATGAGTCAAAAGCGGGATTGGCTGCGCCCGGCGGTATCTGGCGCCCTGGCCGGCGCGGTGAACGGCTTCTTCGGCGGAGGGGGCGGCATGGTGCTGGTACCGCTCCTGGCCGGGTGGTGCGGCCTGGGAGAGCGGAAGGCATTCGCCACCTCGGTAGCCGTCATTCTACCCCTGTGCGTCCTCTCCGCCGGGATCTACCTCTTCCGGGGCGGACTGGACCTCACCGCAGCCCTCCCATACTTGCTGGGCGGGCTGCTGGGGGGCTGGCTGGGGGGTAAGCTTTTCAAAAACATCTCCATGGACTGGCTCCGCCGGGGCTTTGGCCTGCTCCTCCTCTACGGCGGCATCCGGTCTCTCTTTGCCCTATGAACGTCCTGATCTCCCTCCTGGCCGGTGCCGCCACTGGGGTCCTCTCCGGCTTCGGGGTGGGGGGCGGCACTCTGCTCCTCCTCTACCTCACCGCTTTTGCAGGAGTGGAGCAGCACCTGGCCCAGGGCATCAATCTGGTCTACTTCCTGCCGGCGGCAGCGGCGGCTCTCCCCAGCCACATCAAAAACGGCTATGTAGACCGGTCCGCCGCCCTCCCCGCCATACTGGCTGGGCTGGCCACCGCCGGGCTATGTGCCTGGGTTGCCTCCGGTCTGGACACGGGACTCCTCCGCCGGTGCTTCGGCGGCTTCCTGCTTGTCGTCGGCCTCCAGGAGCTCTTTCGCAAGAGCCCCCCTACCGCTCGGTGACCCGGGTATACCGCCGCAGGGGATAGTCTCCATCGTGGGCGTCGCCGCAGGTGGTGCGGCTCATGTCCCCCGGCCCGGTGACCCGAACCACGCCCGCTCTCAAAAGGACCATGGCCAGCTCCTCCCGCTCCTCCGGGGCACAAATCAAACCCGCCGTCTGGAGAACCCCCTTGTGCCGCCGCAGCATGGCGGGCAGCCGTGCCCGGGGCAGGGCCTTCACCAGGGGATTGCCGAACTGGAGGGAGAGCTCCAGCTCCCCATCCTCCCCCACCGTGAGAGAACAACTCTTCCCATAAAAGATCTCCGGGCCGGGCGCGGTGATGGACTCCAGCCGCTGCTCATACTGGGCCAGGGTCACCTGAGCCGCCGAGCCGTCGTCCAACGGCGCTCCCGCCGCCATGGCTCCCTCCAGCACTGGCAGGAACCGGCGGCAGAAATACCGGACCTCCTCCCGCTTCTCGGTGTCAAGGAAAATCGCCTGACAGGAGCTGCACAGCAGCTGACGGGTGTCGGCGATGTGGGCGGCCAGAGCGTAGAGGGCCTCCGGGGTCTCCCCCTTGGGCGTAACATAGGCGAAGCTCAGCTTATGGCCCCACTCGATGAGTCGGCAGCTGGTGGGGGCCAGCCCCCGGACGGCTGAGACCGCCCCCTCCCCGCCCCACACCACGATGCCATCGGCCATGGCCGCCATCTTCTGCATGGCGGGCAGGTCGTCGGAGGGGGTGTCGAACACATAGAGGTAGTCGGCCAGCTCCGGGGCGGCCTGGGTGAGGGCGTGGAGCAGCAGCACCGACAGCCCCCCATCGGCCTGGGGCAGCTTCAGGATATTCACATTGCCGGTGAGGAGGCCCTCCACGGCGCTGTAAGCCGGTAGACCGTCCACGTTTCCGGCGGCGATGTGAAAGAGCACCCCCAGGGGCAGGACCTCCTTGGTGAGAGTGAGGCCGGAATGAGGCGGCGTCACCGCTTTCGGTCCTGCCCAGTCCGGCCCCAGCTCCAGATTCAGCTTGAACTCCAGGCTGTCCCGGCGGAGCATATTGGCGGCGGCCGCCGCCTGAGCCAGGGTGAAGCGTTTGTCCAGGCCCAGGGCGGCGATAATGCCGTCGAACTCCCCGCTGAGCACCCGCCGGGCCAGGCCGTCACAGGCAGCGATCACCGTCTCTGCGGCTGGCGCGGGCCGCTGGAGCACCTGGGTGATGGTCTCCTCCAGGCCGTCCAGGAGCCTGTTCTGCTCCTTTGTATCATGGATCTCTCCACGGTATAGGATCACAGGCCCGCCCCCTTTCTCAGGTCGTCAGCGCCTGCGGCGCAGGTCTTGATGTCAGCCATGCCCACCCGGCCGATGATCTCCAGCCAGGGGGATTTTACCCCGCAGGGGCAGGTATCCCCATCGTGGAGGATACCCAGGTCGTCGGTCATGATGCTCAGGACGGGGACGGCGTTGAGCATAGGGGTAAGGAGATTCACCAGCCCCATGGTGCCGTTGGGCACCGGCTCCAGGGTCCGCACGTCCCGGATGATGACCCGGCTGTATACCGGTACGTGAAAGTAGTGATACTTGCAATCAGCATAGTAAATAGGGTGCTCTACCGCCCCGAAGGACTCGTAGACGTGCTCCTCCGAGATGGCGAACCGGTCCCAAGCCTTGGCATAGAAGGTCTCTTTGTCCACCTTCTCCCGGTAGAACTGCTTCCAGCCGCCCCCCAGGAAGATCTTGGAGTTTTTTGGCAGCGGATAGCGGAGCCCCCGCCGCTCCAGCTCCTCCATGAGGAAGTAGGTGTAGGCGGGAAAGCCCATGAACCGGGTAGGGAACCGGGACCTGCTGTACCTCTCCAGGGTCTTGATGAGACCGTCGAAGTCCACCTGGTAGCCGCCTTCCTTATATTTGAGGGCGTACTCCCGGTGGATGGCGGGCGTGATGTAGGTGTAGCCCGTGGCCGTCTTGGCTACGGCGGTCTGGTTGCTCTTGTGGGGCTGGTAGCCCAGGATGAGATAGTTGGTGGGCACCGGGGAAAGAAAGTGATGGTAGCGCAGAATGCGCCACACCATATGAAAGCCGCTCCACAGTCCCCCCAGCTCAAAGCCGATGACGCTCTTCTTCCCTCTCGTTCCCGAGGAGGTGGCCTTGATGAGCATGCGGCTTTCCGGTACGGAGAAGAGCTTGTGGGATTTGAAATATAATGTGGGCAGCACCGGCAGACGGGCCAGGTCCGCCGTGGTCCGCAGCATGTCCGGCCTGAAATCGAAGTGGTCCAGGATGGCCCGGTACTCCGGGCAGTGGGCATAGTGGAAGGCGCAGTTGTCCCGCATGGCGGCCACGAAGAGCGCCTCCGTCCCCTCTATGTCATAGGGGTCCTTCCAGGTGAAAAGTCTAAAGCGATCTCCCATGTTCCTCCCCCCTTCTTCTCTTGTAGAGCCGTTTTTAGCCCTGTGTCCGCTTCCGGGTGAGATAACCATCCAAAATCAAAGTAGCGGCCACGGCATCCACCGTCTTTTTATGGTTCTTCATCTTCTTTCCGCTGGCGTGGAGGATGTCGTGGGCCTCAATGGTGGTCCGCCGCTCATCCCACAGCACCGGTGTGAGCCCCGTGGCTCCCTCCACCTCTCCGGCAAAGGCCCGGTAGAGCTCTGCCCGGGGACCCTCGGTGCCGTCCATGTTCCTGGGAAAGCCCATCACCAGCTCCTCTACCTTATATTGTTCCACCAGCTCGGCAAGGCGGGCACACACCTGCTCCCCCTTCCGGCTGTGGATGACCTCCGTATACCCCGCCAGCAATCCCGTGGGGTCCGAGATGGCCACGCCCGTCCGGGCGTCGCCGTAGTCGATGGCCATGATACGCATGGTCCTCCCTCCTTTCCCCTCCACTATATCGGTCCCACGGAAGACTTGTCAAGACTGTAAAAATATGCTTGACTTTCTCACTCACTTGTGATAGGCTATTAGCACCTATGAAAAAGGGCTTTATTTTTGTGCGCATTTTTACGGTGTGATGGGCACAAACCCTTTCCCTCCACGTGAGGACATAGGGAGGCAGATCATGCCGAACCTACCGTGTTTTGACTGGGGACGGGCTTTGCCCGTGCCTTTCTCGAACGTGCTGGGATTCGGTATAGCCGGACCCGGCATTTTTTGTTGGGTCCGAACCATTGAAGGAGGTGCCGAAACATGGCAAAAGCCGGTGCGCGGGTGAAGATCACCCTGAGATGCTCCGAGTGCAAACAGCGCAACTACGTCACCAACAAGAACAAAAAGAACACTCCCGACCGTCTGGAGAGAAACAAGTACTGCCCCTTCTGCAGAAAGCACACGCTCCACACCGAGACCAAGTGATGATGCTTGCGGAAGTGTCACAAGAAAGAAGGGTGAAACCGAATGTCTGACAACGAGAAGATCGAAAAGACCGGTGCTGACGCCCAGGCCGCTGCCAAGCCCGCGAAGGCTGAGAAGAAGTCCAAGAAGGACGAAAAGCCCGGCTTTTTCCAGCGTGTCGCCCGTTGGTTCCGCGAGATGAAGAGCGAGCTCAAGAAGGTCGTGTGGCCCACTCCCAAGCAGACCATTAACAACACGGTGATCGTGATCGTCTGCGTTATCGTGGTCGGCATCTTCATCTGGGTCTTCGACGCTCTTGCCAGCAGCATCATCGCCGCCCTCATCGACCTCTTTAAGGGTTAAGGGGTAGCGGTATGTCTGATAGTGCAAAGTGGTATGTGGTCCATACCTATTCCGGGTATGAGAACACAGTCAAGGCTACCATCGAAAAGCACGTGGAAAACCGCAATATGCATGACCTCATCCACGAGGTCAAGATCCCGCTGGAGACTGTCACTGAGATCACCGACAACGGCCCCAAGGTCGTAGAGCGGAAGGTCTTCCCCGGCTACGTGCTGGTCAAGATGGTGATGACCGATGAGACATGGCACCTGGTCCGCAACGTGCGCGGCGCTACCGGGTTCGTGGGCTCCGGCAACAAAGCGATTCCCCTCACCGATGATGAGATTGCTGCCCTCGGCGTGGAAAAGCGCGAGGTCGTGGTCTCCTATCAGGTGGGCGACACCGTAAAGATCACCGACGGCGCTCTAGAGTCCTTCTTGGGCACCGTGGAGGAGATCGACCTGGACCGCAGCAAGGTCCGCGTGGTCGTGTCCATGTTCGGCCGGGAGACCCCGGTGGAGCTGGAGCTGGACCAGGTGGAGCTGGTACAGGATTAAGTACCCTGGGCGGCATGGCCGCCCGCCGTCCAAGGCACAAGTGGGAGGGATGCTTCAGGCATCCCGTTCCAACCACATTCATTCGTAGGAGGTGCTCATTGTGGCACAGAAAGTAACTGGTTACGTCAAACTGCAGATCCCGGCCGGCAAGGCGACTCCCGCTCCTCCCGTCGGCCCTGCTCTGGGTCAGCACGGCGTCAACATCGCCGCCTTCACCAAGGAATTCAACGAGCGCACCAAGAACGACGTGGGTCTGATCATCCCCGTGATCATCACCGTCTACGCCGACCGCTCCTTCACCTTCGTTACCAAGACCCCTCCCGCTGCCGTTCTCATTAAGAAGGCCTGCGGCATCGAGTCCGGCTCCGGCGTGCCCAACAAGACCAAGGTCGCCCAGCTGAAGAAGGACGATCTGCGCAAGATCGCCGAGACCAAGATGCCCGACCTGAACGCTGCCTCCATCGAGGCCGCCATGAGCATGGTCGCCGGTACCGCCCGCTCCATGGGCGTCACCGTGGAAGAGTAAGGGAAGGAGGTAGTAACGATGTTCAGAGGAAAGAAATATACCGACTCTGCCAAGCAGATCGACAAGTCCACTCTCTATGATACCGCCGACGCTATGGCTCTGGTGGTGAAGACCGCCCCCGCCAAGTTCGACGAGACCGTGGAGCTCCATGTGAAGCTGGGCGTTGACTCCCGTCACGCCGATCAGCAGGTCCGCGGCGCCATCGTTCTGCCCCACGGCACCGGTAAGACCCAGCGCGTGCTGGTCTTCGCCAAGGGCGACAAGGCCGAGGCCGCCAAGGCCGCCGGCGCTGACTTCGTGGGCGAGATGGACATGGTCCAGAAGATCCAGTCCGAGAACTGGTTTGATTATGACGTGGTCGTCGCCACTCCCGACATGATGGGCGTGGTTGGCCGTCTGGGTAAGGTCCTGGGCCCCAAGGGCCTGATGCCCTCCCCCAAGGCCGGCACCGTCACCCCCGACGTGGCCAAGGCTGTCACCGAGATCAAGGCCGGTAAGGTGGAGTACCGTCTGGACAAGACCAACATCATCCACTGCCCCATCGGCAAGGTCTCCTTCGGCGCTGAGAAGCTCACCGAGAACTTCAACGCTCTCATGGGCGCCATCGTCAAGGCTAAGCCCGCCGCTGCCAAGGGCCAGTATATCAAGAGCTGCGTGGTGGCTTCCACCATGGGCCCCGGCGTCAAGGTCAACGGCGCTAAGCTGGTCTAATCGTATTACAAAATATATCATTTCCGGACAGGTTTTGCTTGACAAAGCCTGTCCGGACTGATATACTATCAGTCGTGTTCAAAGACAGCAGGCGGCGCAAGCCATAAGTCCTGCCGAGAATGCAGCCACAACGGAATGAATTTCTTTGTGCTGTTTTCGCTGCTTTGAATGCGAAAACAGCTTTTTTGTTGCGTGACTGCATCGGAAAAGTTGAACTCAAATTCAACGGAGGTGAATTCCAAATGCCTAACGCAAAGGTCCTCAGTGAGAAGCAGGCCATCGTGGCCGAGCTGACTGAGAAGCTCAAGAGTGCTTCCAGCGGCGTGCTGGTGGATTACAAGGGCATCACCGTGGCCGAGGATACCGCTCTGCGCGCCGAGTGCCGCAAGAACGAGCTGGACTACGCCGTGGTGAAGAACACTCTGGTCCGCTTCGCCATCAACAACGTGGGTCTGGAGGAAATGGATTCCGTTCTCAACGGCACCACTTCCATGGCCATCTCTCACGGCGATCCCATCGCTCCCATGCGTGTCATCGCCAAGTTCGCCAAGCAGTTCAACGGCGCCAAGTTCACCATCAAGTCCGGCTTCATGGACGGCAAGGTCCTGTCCCTGGACGAGATCAACGCTCTGGCTGAGCTGCCCAGCAAGGAAGTCCTCCAGGCTCAGGTCCTGGGTACCATGCTGGCCCCCATCTCCAGCCTGGCCATCGTCATCAAGGCCATCTGCGAGCAGAAGGGCGGCTCTGTCGACGCCGCCGAGGCTCCCGCTGCCGAGTAATCGGCTCCCCATTGATCTATTTTTGATTGAAATCACAATTTTAGGAGGTAACATATCATGGCTTCTGAGAAAATCACTGCCCTCATTGAGGAAGTTAAGGGTCTGACTGTTCTGGAGCTCTCCGAGCTGGTTCACGCTCTGGAGGAGGAGTTCGGCGTGTCCGCCGCCGCTATGGCTGCTCCCGCTGCCGCCGGCGCTGCTGCTCCCGCTGCTGAGGAGAAGACCGAGTTCGACGTGGTGCTGGCTGATGTCGGCGCCGAGAAGATCAAGGTCATCAAGGCTGTTCGTGAGATCACCGGTCTGGGTCTGGCTGAGGCCAAGGCTCTGGTCGAGGCTGCCCCCAAGGCCGTCAAGGAGGGTGTCTCCAAGGACGACGCCGAGGAGCTGAAGAAGAAGCTGGAGGAAGTCGGCGCCAAGGTCGAGCTGAAGTAAGCTTCTTTCCCCATTACGCAAAAGGGCCCATGGCATCATGCCATGGGCCCTTTTCACACAACAAATAAGGAGGCGCTGATCATGGAGATACGCCATTCCACCCCGAGTGACCTGGACCGCATGGCGGCGCTCTACGTCCAGGCCCGACAGTTCATGAAGGAGACCGGCAACCCCAACCAGTGGGGACCCACCAACTGGCCCCCAACAGATCTGCTCCGGGAGGACATCGCCGCTGGCCGAAGCTATGTCTGCGTCCACGACGGCAAGGTAGTCGGGACCTTCTGCTTCCTCCAGGGCGAGGATATTGAGCCCACCTACCGGGACATCCAGGAGGGAGGCTGGCACTATGACGGTCCTTACGGCGTGGTCCACCGTCTGGCGGGAGATGGCTCGGTGAAGGGCATCGGCCGAGCCTGCCTGGATTGGGCCTTCCAGCAGTGCGGCCACCTGCGGGTGGACACCCACGGGGACAACCGTGTTATGCAGAACCTGCTGAAAAACAGCGGCTTTGCCTACTGTGGGATCATCCACGTGCTGGAGGACAACTATCCCAGGCTGGCCTTTGACAAGCACATTTAAAAAGGACGGGGTCTTCCCCGTCCTTTTTGTCTTATTCCGACTCCCGGACATACTCCCTGCCGTCCCAGCCAAAGCTGACGTGGAGCCAATTTGGCTCCCCTTCCACGGTGTAGAGGTAGGCGGTGGAACCGTCGTCAAAGCGGACCCGGCCCAATCGCTCCCCCACATGCCAATCAGAGAGTCCGGCCTCCCGGTAGACGGCACCCTCATAGGTGAGGAAAACCCCCTCCACCTCCCCCACAATCCGCCGGTCCCAGACCAGGATCTTCAGGAGCAGGGCCGCCAGAAGCACCAGGAGGAGTGAGCGGAGCAGTGTAATCACCCGCTTCATGGCCGGTCTCCCAGACCTGCCAGCGCAGGCAGGATGAAGTCCTGTAGGTTCTCCCCTACCTCCCGGCAGTAGGGCTCCCCGGTAAGCTCGTTGTTTGAAATGATGCGCATCCCCAGGCAGGGCACGGCGAACCGCCGGCACACCCGGTAGGCTGCCAGGCTCTCCATGTCCTCGCAGTCCTCCCCCGCCTGTGCCCGCAGCCACAAAATACGGTCATGCTCCCGGTTGAAAACATCACCCGTTCCCAGACGGCCGGAGACCACCCGTCCCCCGGCATAGGGGGCGGCCTCGAACCGCTCCGCCCATCGGGCATCCCCCTCAAGAAACACCGGAGGCGTATCAGCGTCAAAGTCCCACAGGGTCCAGGCAGCAGGGTCCATTCCCTCCCCTGCCCCACGTTTTGGCACGAGGACACTTTGGATGTCCACGCAGGTGCGTCCCACCACGATGTCCCCCACATGCAGATCGGAACGGTGGGCGCCAGCGGTTCCCTGATTGAGTACCAGGCTGGGTGTAAAGCGCTGGATGCCCAGAATGGTGGCCGCGGCGGCGGACACCATCCCCACCTCGGTGCGGCTCACCACCAGGTCCAGACCGGCATACCGGCCATACCAGAACCGGAACCCGGCGATGATCTCCTCCTGGCAATTTTCCAGCCGTCCCACCGCCCGGTCGGTCTCTACATCCATGGCACCCTGGATCAGGATGGGTCCTGTCATGCCTTCCGCCCCCTCCATACGTTTTCGGCCTTCCGCTGGACGGTCCAGGCCAGCAGGGCGCAAAGGCAGCCCACGACACAGCCGGCGATGACATCACTGGGGAAATGGACACCCACATACAGCCTGGAGAAGCCCATAAGGACGGCCAGGATCAGGCACAGGACCTTCACCCACCGCCTGGCGGCAAAGCGGGCCCAGGTGACACAACAGGCAAAGGCGGCGCAGGTGTGGCCCGATGGGAAGGAGTTGGGGTCGTGCTCATCCACCAGGGCCGTGAGTCCCTCCACCACCAGCCAGGGCCTGGTACGGGCCACCAGATGCTTGAGAAGCACATTGGTGAAGAGCAGGCCGAAGAGCATAGCAATCAGCGCCCAAAAGCCCGCCTTACGGGTCTTCGGGTACAGAAGCAGAAGCACCGACAGGACAATCCAGACCAGCCCGGCGTTGCCCAGCTGGGTATAGAAGGAGAAGAAAGCGTTCAAAATGGGGGTGCGCAGGTCCTGGAGCCAGAGCAGAAAGCCTCCGTCCAGGGTCAAAAGGGTATCCAGCATGGCTGGCTTCCTCCGATCATCTTGATTTGGGACAAAAAGGGGACGAGGCCGCTGCCCCGTCCCCTTTTCTCTCTCGTTGGGAACTCAGCCCTCTGTCCAAGGCTCCGCCTCGCAGGTGGTGATAATGCCATTGCTGAGCTCAAAATGGACTGTCTTGACAATGTGGGTCTTGCCGATGCGGACCTCCTGAGTGCCCACCTCATTGGTGACGGCGTTGACCACATTGGCCTGGATGGTAAAGGTGAGGTCCAGAGTATCCTCCTCCACCGGGAAGGTGAGGGTGGTACCGTTGACATCGGTCATGGTGATCCCGCCCTCGTGAGGGGTGGCGGTAACGCTGGTGACATAGGCATCCACCATCTCGCCGTTGGCCATAAGCTGATCGCCGATGCCGCTCTCACCGGGCACATAGGCCTTGATGCCTTCGTAGACCTCCTTGTCCACGCCCTCTACCTCTACCGTATAGGTGAGAATGGTACGGCTGGCGTTGGACGCGCCATCCTTGCGGGTGACCTTCCAGCCGATCAGGGCCACAGCCACGATCAGCAATAAAATGACCAGCAGGTCAATGATATTGAGCTTTCCAAACAGTTTTCCTCGTTCGTCCACCAGTTTCATGTCATGCCTCCGTATATCTCATTTCTCGGCGGATGCCCGGCATTTCCGTTGACCGGACTACCCAAGCATTGTATAATATTTTCCGTGAAGATACAAGGGTAGATTTAAAATTTAAGAAACCCTTATGACATTGGAGGCAGTTATGAAAGTCATCCATCTCATCAGCGGCGGCGACAGCGGTGGGGCAAAGACCCACGTTCTCTCCCTGCTTCAAAACCTCTCCAAGAGCATCGACGTGACCATGGTGTGCTTTATGGAGGGGCCCTTTGCCCAGGAGGCCCGGGAGCTGGGCATCCGTACCGAGGTCTACCCCAGCCGGAACGTCCTCAAGACTCTGGCCATCCTCAAGCGGAAGATCCGCACCGAGGGCTGCGACCTTCTCCACTGCCACGGCGCCCGGGGCAACATGATGGGGGCCCTTCTCCGTTGCTCCACCGGTGTGCCGGTGGTCACCACCGTCCACTCCGACTACCGGCTGGACTATCTGGGTCGGCCTTTCTCCCGCCTCACCTACGGTACCATCAACACCATCGCCCTGCGAACGCTGGACTACCGCATTGGCGTATCCGACGCCATGGTGGATCTGCTCATCTCCCGCGGCTTTGACCCGGACAAGCTCTTCCCTATCTACAACGGCATTGACTTCACCCTGCCGCCTCCCGCCATGTCCCGGGCAGAATACTTCCGCTCGGTGGGCCTGAAGGCCGATGAGGATTCGGTGGTGGTGGGTATCGCCGCCCGGCTCAACCCGGTAAAGGACATCTCCACCCTCATCAAGGGCTTTGCCAAGGCCCATGAGACCTGTCCCCAGCTGCGGCTCCTCATCGCCGGCGACGGCGAGGAGCGCTCCATGCTGGAGAATCTGGCCCGTGAGCTGGGTGTGGCCGACACCGTGTGCTTCGCCGGCTGGATCAGCGACACCAATACCTTCTACCAGTCCATCGACATCAACACCCTCACCTCTCTCTCCGAGACCTTCCCCTACGCCCTCACCGAGGGCGCCCGGGCCTCCCTGCCCACGGTCAGCTCCCGGGTAGGCGGCGTTCCCTATCTGATCGACCACGGCGTCAACGGTCTCCTCTTCGAGCCCGGCGACGCCGAGGGCCTGACCCACCATCTTATTACCCTGGCCCAGGACCCGGTCCAGCGGAAGCACCTGGGAGAGCGGCTGCGTCAAAAGGGCGTGGAGGAGTACTCTCTGGAGTCCACCATTGAACGCCAGCTGAATATCTACCGCACCATCCTCCGGCGCCAGGAGCGCTCCCGCACCATCGGCCGCCGGGACGGCGCCCTGGTCTGCGGCGCCTATGGCCGTGGCAACGCCGGCGACGACGCCATCCTGGAGGCCATTGTCCGGGAACTGCGGCAGATCGATCCCGACCTCCCCGTGTGGGTTCTCTCCCGCCGCCCGGAAGAGACCCGGCTCACCTACCGTGTCAATGCCATCTACACCTTCGCCTTCCCCAAGTTTTTGGCCCGGATGCGCAAGACCCGGCTCTATATCAACGGCGGCGGCTCCCTCATGCAAGACGTCACCTCCCGCCGGTCCCTGTGGTTCTATCTCTTTACCATCTCCGCCGGCAAGAAGTTGGGGAACAAGGTCCTCATGTACGGCTGCGGCATCGGCCCCATCCAGTACCCCTCCAACCGGAAGCTATGCGCCAGGGTCCTCCAGAGCAACGTGGACATGATCACCCTCCGGGACACCCACTCCCTCACCGAGCTGGAGGACATGGGCATCCACAACCCCGAGATCGTCCTCTCCTCCGACCCAACCGTCATCCTCCCCGCCGCTGAGCCGGAGGTGGTAGACGGCATGCTGGAGAGTCGCGGCCTGGACCCCCACGGCCGGTATATCGGCTTCACCCTGCGGCCCTGGCCGGGCTACGACGAGGAAAAGGCAAAGATCTTTGGACAGGCCGCCGATTACGCCTGGGAGAAGTACGGCCTCACCCCCATCTTCATCCCCATCGAAAAGCGGCTGGACGTAGGTGCCTGCAAGCGGGCCGCCTCCTATATGAAAGCCCCCCACTATATCTTTACCGACACCGGCGCCTCCGACCACACCATCGGCCTCTTTGCCCGGATGCAGGTAGTGGTCTCCATGCGTCTCCACGCCCTGGTCTTCTCCGCCGGGCAGGGGGTCCCCCTGGTGGGTGTGGTCTACGACCAGAAGATCAGCTCCTTCCTGCGCTATATCGGCCAGGACCTCTTCACCGATCTGAAGGACGTGAGCTATGAGCGGCTGTGCGCCCACATCGACGCCGCCGTGGGCCGCATCGGGGACACCGAATTCCTCTCCGGCGGTGTGGACCGGCTCCGCCAGGTGGAGCAGCGCAACAGCGAGGCCGCCGCAAAGCTCCTGGGCCGGTGAGCCCTACCCCCTTCTCATGAGGTGACCTCCTTGAAGCAATATATCATCGTCTCCTACACCCCCTGGCGGACCACCCCCTCCCGGACCCAGCAGCTCGCCGCCCGGCTGCGGGATGGGGAAGTCCTATTTTTCCAGCCCAGCCGCCCGGGCCATAGCCACAAAGACCCGGGCCGTCAGGTGCGCCCCAACGTCACCGTGTACACCCTGCCGCCGGTGCGCCCTCTGCCGGAGAATGCGGAGCTCCTGCTGCGCCACGCCGGAAAACGGCTGGCCGCCTTCATCCGCCGGACCGCTCTCCGCCACGGCTTCCGGGACGTGGTCCTGTGGACCACCCAGCCCCAGCACGTCTACCTGCTGGACCACCTGAACCACCGGGGGCTGGTCTACGACTGCGACACCGACTGGTCCGACCTGCCCCCCCAGTGGGAGGGAGATCTGGCCGCCGCCGCCGATGTGGTCTTCACCGCCTCCCCCGGCCTGCTGGACCGGCTCTCCCCATGCAACGCCAACATCGCCCTCATCCCTAACGGCGTCAACTATCCCATGTTCTCCCGCCCCAGTTTGGAGGTCCCCCCCGCCCTTCGGGACATCCGGGGACCGGTGATGGGCTGGGTGGGCCGCATCGACGCCGGATTGGACCTCTCCCCCGTGGAGTACACCGCCCTGGAGCACCCCGAGTGGACCTTCGTCCTCTTGGGCAAGGTGGGAGAGCATCCCCGGCTTCCCCGCCTGGAGCGGCTGGCAAACGTCCGCCTCCTGGGCCGGAAGCCCGCGGTGGAAGTACCCGACTACGTCTCCCGGTTCGACGTGTGCCTGGACCTGCGCCGCCGGGAACAGGATTTTAACGATGTCCTCCCCCGGCGAATCTACGAATACCTCTCCACCGGCAAGCCCATCGTCACCCTCCTGGCGCCTGACCAGGTGGAGGAGTTCCCCGACGTCATCTACGGCGCCCACTCCCCCGCCGACTACTGCCGGCTGTGTGAGCGGGCGCTGGCCGAGGACCCCACCTGGGTCTCTCCCCGCCGCCGGGACTACGGCGCCGCTGCGGCCTGGTCCCGCCGGGCCCAGACCGTCCAGCGCATTCTGGGCGCCATCGGTCTGTGAGGGGCGGACACAGGACCCAAAACGATTTTTACGATTTCCCTCCCACTTTTTTACGCCCCGTTGTGTAAGCATACGAAATTCACCCCGCGCCCTTGCAATCAACGTCGATTTTAGATATATTTTAGATAGAATCGTTTGGACGGAGGTGCGGCAATGGCGGGTTCCATCGGAATGTGGGTCCCCTTCCATGGCCGCAATGCGTCCTCTTCAAGATCATAAGCCCCGTCAGGCCATCCGCACATCGGATGGCCTGATTCTTTTTTTGTTTCTCTAAAAAATTTTCAATCACAGGAGGCCCCACATGAGTAAGAAAGTCGCCGTGGTCATGGGTTCCGACAGCGATCTGGAGACCATGAAGCCCTGCATCGCCCGCCTCCAGTCCTTTGGCATCCCCGCCGAGGTCCGGGTCATCTCCGCCCACCGCACCCCCGCTGCCGCCGAGCAGTTCGCCTCCGGCGCCAGGGAGAACGGCTTCGGCGTCATCATCGCCGCCGCTGGCAAGGCCGCCCACCTGGCCGGCGTGCTGGCCGCCTACACCACCCTCCCCGTCATCGGCGTGCCCATCAAGACCTCCATGATGGGCGGCCTGGACTCCCTCCTCTCCATGGTTCAGATGCCCAAGGGTATCCCCGTGGCCTGCGTGGCTGTGGATGGCGCCGACAACGCCGCCATTCTGGCCGCCCAGATGCTGGCCCTCTCCTATGAGGCCCTGGCCAGTCAACTCGCCGACTTCAAGGCTAAAATGGCCGAGGAAGTGGCCGAGAAGGACCGCCGCATCGGTGAGAAACTGTAAGATCGAGATCTATTCAAAAAATATAGATAGAAGGAGCAAGAGAAACATGGCTTACGAGAAGAAAGAGCAGCTGTACGAGGGCAAGGCCAAAAAGGTTTACGCCACCAACGACCCCGAGGTGGTCATCGTCTCCTACAAGGACGACGCCACTGCCTTCAACGGCCTGAAGAAGGGCACCATCGCCGGCAAGGGCGCCATCAACAACCGCATGACCAACAACCTCATGCGCCGCCTGGAGGCCAAGGGCGTGCCCACCCACTACGTGGAGGAGCTCAATGATCGTGAGACCGCCGTGAAGAAGGTGTCCATCGTCCCCCTGGAGGTCATTGTCCGCAACATTTCCGCCGGCTCCTTTGCCAAGCGCTACGGCGTGGAGGAGGGCATCGTTTTTGACGAGCCTACCTTCGAGTTCTCCTACAAGAACGACGATCTGGGCGACCCCCTGCTCAATACCTCCCATGCCCTGGCCCTGAAGCTGGCCACCAAGGAGGAGATCGCCCTCATCCGCAAGTACACCATGATGGTCAACGACCTCCTCAAGGGCTTTATGAAGGAGATCGGTATCGACCTGGTGGACTTCAAGCTGGAGTTCGGCAAAACCAGCGACGGCACCATCGTCCTGGCCGACGAGATCAGCCCCGACACCTGCCGTCTGTGGGACGAAAAGACCCACGAGAAGCTGGACAAGGACCGTTTCCGCCGGGATCTGGGCGGCGCTGAGGAGGCCTATGAGGAGGTCATGCGCCGTCTGATGGGGGATAACTGAGTATGGGCGGCTTCTTCGGCGCCGTCTCCCGGCAGGACTGCGTACTGGACCTCTTCTTCGGCACCGACTACCACTCCCACCTGGGCACCAAGCGGGGCGGTATGGCGGTCTACGACGAGACCGACGGCTTCCAGCGACAAATCCACAATATTGAAAATACCCCCTTCCGCACCAAGTTCGAAAAGGACCTCCACGAGTTTCACGGCCACGCCGGCATCGGCTGCATCAGCGACACCGACCCCCAGCCCCTGCTGGTGCGCTCCCACCTGGGCCTCTATGCCATCACCACCGTGGGCATCATCAACAACGCCGATACACTGGTGGAGAAGTACTTCTCCGACCACGGCCATCAGTTCATGGCTATGAGTTCCGGCAAGGTCAACGCCACCGAACTCACCGCCGCCCTCATCAACCAGTGCGACGACCTGGTCTCCGGTATTCGCCACGCCCAGGAGGAAATTTACGGTTCCTGTACCATCCTTATCCTGGACAAGGATGGCATCATCGCCGCCCGGGACAAGCTGGGCCGCCTGCCCGTGCTGGTGGGACAGGGCGAGAAGGGCTGCTGTGTTTCCTTTGAGTCCTTTGCCTATCACAAGCTGGGCTACACTGACGCCTATGAGCTGGGTCCCCGGGAGATCGTCCGCATCACCGCCGACGGCTGGGAGACCCTCTCCCCCGCCGGAGAGGAGATGCGCATCTGCGCCTTTCTCTGGACCTACTACGGCTACCCCAACTCCAACTACGAGGGAGTCAACGTGGAGGTCATGCGCTACCGCAACGGTGAGATCATGGCTCGGGACGAGGTCCAGAAGGGCAAACTCCCCAAGGTGGACTATGTGGCCGGCGTCCCCGACTCCGGTGTCCCCCACGCCATCGGCTTTGCCAACCGCAGCGGTAAGCCCTTTGCACGCCCCTTCGTCAAATACACCCCCACTTGGCCCCGTTCCTTCATGCCAGCCAGCCAGGAGGTCCGCAACCAGGTGGCCAAAATGAAGCAGATTCCTGTCCCCGAGCTCATTGAGGGCAAAAAGCTCCTCTTCGTGGACGACTCCATCGTCCGGGGCACCCAGCTCCGTGAGACCGTGGAATTCCTCTACGAGTCGGGCGCCGCCGAGGTCCACATGCGCTCGGCCTGCCCCCCCATCATGTACGGCTGCAAATATTTGAACTTCTCCCGCAGCAACTCCGACATGGAGCTGCTGGCCCGTAAGACCATCCAGGAGCTGGAGGGCGACGAGGGCCAGAACCACCTGGAGGAGTACGCCGACGCCTCCACTGAGCGGGGTGGCTGTATGCTCAAGGCCATCTGCGAGAAGATGGGCTTCGACTCCCTGGGCTATCAGTCTCTGGACGGCCTGCTTGAGGCCATTGGCCTTGACCGCAGCAAGATCTGCACCTATTGTTGGACTGGAAAGGAGTAATACGCACCTGCACCCACGTCCTATCCCATTGAAAAAGGAAGTACCGATATGTCTACCCTTCACGAAGAATGCGGTGTTTTCGGCCTGTGCGTAGACGGCATGGAGCATGCCGCCGGCTGCGTCTACAACGCCCTTTACGCCCTTCAGCAGCGGGGCCAGGAGAGCGCCGGTATCGCCATCAATGACGGTGGCGTCATCACCAGCCACAAGGACGTGGGACTGGTCAGCGAGGTATTCACCCCTGAAGTTTTGGAGCACCTGGGCAACGGCAGCATGGCCGTGGGCCACGTGCGTTACGCCACCACCGGCCGGAAGAGCCGCTCCAACGCCCAGCCCATGGTCATCAACCATGTGAAGGGCACCATGGCCTTGTACCACAACGGCAACCTCACCAACGCCGCCGAGCTCCGGGAGAAGCTGGAGCTCTCCGGCGCCATCTTCCACACCACCAGCGACACCGAGGTCATCGCCTACACCATCACCGGCGCCCGGCTGAAGACCCCCTCCATCGAAGCCGCTGTCTCCGCCGCCATGGACATCATCCAGGGCGCCTACTCCCTGGTGCTCCTCTCCCCCCGGAAGCTCATCGCCGCCCGGGACCCCAACGGCTTCCGCCCCCTGTGCATCGGCACTCTGGAAGGCGGGTATGTCTTTGCCTCCGAGAGCTGCGCCCTGGACGCCATCGGCGCCCGTTTCCTCCGGGACGTGGAGCCCGGCGAGATCGTGGTGGCCGACAAGGACGGCCTCCGGAGCATCAAGGACCACTGCGGCAAGGCCAAGAGCAGCCTGTGCGTCTTTGAATTCATCTACTTCGCCCGACCCGACTCGGTCATCGACGGCGCCGGTGTCCACGAGGCCCGTCTCCGGGCCGGTGCCTTCCTGGCCCTGGAGCACCCCGTCCAGGCCGACATCGTCATCGGTGTCCCCGACTCCGGCATTGACGCCGCCATCGGCTATGCCCGGCAGTCGGGCATCCTCTACGGCACCGGCTTCATCAAAAATAAGTATATCGCCCGCACCTTCATCGCCCCCGGCCAGAAGAACCGTGAGGACAAGGTGCGCATCAAGCTCAACCCCATCTCCTCTGTGGTCCGGGGCAAACGGGTGGTCATCGTGGACGACTCCATCGTCCGGGGCACCACCTCGGCCCGGATCGTGAGTCTCCTGCGGGAGGCCGGTGCCACCGAGGTCCACATGCGGATCTCCGCGCCCCCCTTCCTCCACCCCTGCTATTTCGGCACCGACATCGACTCCCGTGACCACCTCATCGCCTGTAACCACTCGGTGGAGGAGATCACAAAAATCATCGGCGCCGATTCCCTGGGCTACCTCAGCGTGGAGAACGTCCACAAGCTGGCCAACGGCTGCCGCTGCACCTTCTGTGACGGCTGCTTCACCGGCCACTACCCCGTTCCCGTGCCAGAGGCCCGGGAAAAGTTCCGCTTCGAGCGCAAGCTCAGCCAAACCTGACATCGAGGAGGTCCCTACATGAAAAACTCCCATTCCGAATCCTACGCCGCCGCCGGCGTGGACGTGACCGCCGGCTATGAGTCCGTGGAGCGCATTAAGCCTATGGTGGAATCCACCTACATCCCCGGCGTGATGGGTACCCTGGGCGGCTTCGGCGGTCTGTTTGCCCCCGATGTGTCCGGCATGAAAAAGCCGGTGCTGGTTTCCGGCACCGACGGCGTGGGTACCAAGCTGCGTCTGGCTCAGCTCATGAACAAGCACGACACCATCGGCATCGACTGCGTGGCCATGTGCGTCAACGACATCATCTGCGGAGGCGCTGCCCCTCTCTTCTTCCTGGACTACATCGCCTGCGGCAAGAACGACCCCGCTCGTATCGCCGACATCGTCGCCGGCATCACCGAGGGCTGCCGCCAGGCCGGCTGTGCTCTGGTGGGCGGCGAGACTGCCGAGCACCCCGGCCTCATGGTGGAGGACGACTACGACGTGGCCGGCTTCTCCGTGGGCATCGTGGATGAGGAGAAAATCATCGACGGCAAGGATCTCACCGCCGGAGATGTGCTTATCGGCCTGGGTTCCTCCGGCGTCCACTCCAATGGCTTCTCTCTGGTCCGCAAGGTCTTTGACGTGGAGCACGCCGACCTCCATGCCCCCATGGACGAGCTGGGCGGCAAG
The DNA here is from genome assembly GCF_900626145.1 of Intestinimonas timonensis. Classification (GTDB taxonomy): domain Bacteria; phylum Bacillota; class Clostridia; order Oscillospirales; family Oscillospiraceae; genus Intestinimonas; species Intestinimonas aquisgranensis. The sequence continues at coordinate 1,275,534 of NZ_LR130817.1, forward strand.
AGCCTGGGCGAGACCCTCCTCACCCCCACCCGCATCTATGTCAAGTCTGTCCAGTGCCTGCTGAAGAACGGCATCCATGTCAAGGCCATCAGCCACATCACCGGCGGCGGACTCTATGAAAACGTACCCCGGATGATGAAGGAGGGACTCACCGCCCGGATTGAGACCGCCTCCTTCCCCGTCCCCCCCATCTTCGATCTCATCGCCAAGAAGGGCGACATCCCCCTGCGGGACATGTACAACACCTTCAACATGGGCGTGGGCCTCATCCTGGCCATCCCCAAAGAGGAGGTGGGCCAGGCCAAGGAGATCCTCTGCCGCTCCGGCGAGCGGGCCTACATCATCGGCTCCGTGGTCAGCGGCGACGCCGGGGTGGAACTGGTATGAGCACGAAGCGCATCGCCGTGCTGGTCTCCGGCGGCGGCACCAACCTCCAGGCTCTCATCGACGCCCAACAGGCCGGAAAGCTGCAGGGCGGCGAGATCGTGGCCGTCCTCTCCTCCAAGGCCGGTGCCTACGCCCTGGAGCGGGCGGCCAAGGCCGGTATCCCAGGCTACGTGGTTGCCCGGAAGGACTTTGACTCCAACCAGGCCATGACGGTGGCCCTGGTGGAGAAACTGAAGGCGCTCTCCATCGACCTGGTGGTGCTGGCCGGCTTTATGCACATCCTCACAAGCGAGATGGTGGCCGCCTACCCCAACGCCATCCTCAACGTCCACCCCGCCCTCATCCCCTCCTTCTGCGGCAAAGGCGCCTATGGCCTCCATGTCCATGAGCAGGCTCTGGCCTACGGCGTCAAAGTCACCGGCGCCACCGTCCACTTCGTCAACGAGGAGCCCGACGGCGGCCCCATCGTCCTCCAGAAGGCGGTGGCCGTCCAGGAGGGGGACACCCCCGAGATCCTCCAGCGCCGGGTCATGGAGGAGGCCGAGTGGCTCATCCTGCCCCAGGCCGTCTCCCTCTTCTGCCAGGACCGCCTGAGCGTGGAGGGGCGTATCGTTCATATCAAGGAGGTTTGACCATGATCGATCTCAAGGCATATCTGAGCCAGAATCCCTATCCCGGCCGCGGCATCCTGCTGGGCCGGTCTGCCGACAACACCAAGGCGGTCATCGCCTACTTCATCATGGGCCGCAGCGAGAACAGCCGCAACCGTATCTTTGAGACCACCGACGACGGCATCCGCACCAAGGCCTTTGACGAGTCCAAGATGGTGGACCCCTCCCTCATCATCTACCACCCCGTCCGGGTGGTGGAGGGCACCACCATCGTCACCAACGGCGACCAGACCGACACGGTGGCCGACGCCTTCCGGGACGGCACCGGCTGGGTCCGGGCCCTGCGCACCCGTGAGTTCGAGCCCGACGGCCCCAACTACACCCCCCGTATCTCCGGCATGGTCCGCCCCGACGGCTCCTACCGGCTGTCCATCCTCAAGTCCGCCGACGGCGACCCCGCCTGCTGCCAGCGTTTTTTCTTTGAATATGATACCCCCATCGCCGGTCAGGGCCACTTTATTAGCACCTACGAGACCGACGGCAATCCCCTGCCCTCCTTCCAGGGCGCGCCCAAGACCGTGGCCGTGGGCGGCGAGAGCCTGAAGGACTTCGGCGACGGTCTGTGGGAGAGCCTCAATGCCGACAACAAGGTCTCCCTCTTCGTGCGGTATATTGACCTGAAGAGCGGCGAGACCGAATCTCTCATCTACAACAAGCACGTTTGAGTATGCGGAGGTCAGAAACATGACGGAACTGGAACTGAAATACGGCTGCAACCCCAACCAGAAGCCCGCCCGCATCTTTATGGAGAGCGGTGAGCTGCCCATCAAGGTCCTCAACGGAAAGCCCGGCTACATCAACTTCCTGGATGCCCTCAACTCCTGGCAGCTGGTGAAGGAGCTCAAGGCCGCCACCGGCCTGCCCTCTGCCGCCTCCTTCAAGCACGTCTCCCCCGCCGGCGCCGCCGTGGCCAAGGAGCTCACCGATGTGGAGAAGCACATCTACTTCGCCCAGGACATGGAGCTCACCCCCCTGGCCTCCGCCTACGTCCGGGCCCGGGGTGCCGACCGGCTGTGCTCCTACGGTGACTGGGCCGCCCTCTCCGACGTCTGCGACGCCGCCACCGCCCTGTTCCTGGCCCTGGAGGTCTCCGACGGCGTCATCGCCCCCGGCTACACCGACGAGGCCCTGGCCATCCTCAAGACCAAGCGCAAGGGCGGCTACAACGTGGTGGAGATCGACCCCGATTATGTCCCAAAGCCCATCGAGCACAAGGATGTGTTCGGCATCACCTTCGAGCAGGGCCGCAACAACTTTGAGATCAACGACACCCTGCTGAACAACATCGTCACTGTCAACAAGGACCTGCCCGAGGCCGCCCGCCGGGACATGCTCCTCTCCCTCATCACCCTCAAGTACACCCAGTCCAACTCCGTGTGCTATGTGAAGGATGGCATGACCATCGGCGTGGGCGCCGGTCAGCAGAGCCGCATCCACTGCACCCGCCTGGCCGGCAACAAGGCCGACATCTGGTGGCTGCGCCAGCACCCCAAGGTCCTGGGCCTCCAGTTTGTGGACGGCATCCGCCGCCCCGACCGGGACAACGCCATTGACATCTACATCTCCGACGAGCACGACGATGTTCTGGCCGAGGGCGTGTGGCAGAACACCTTCAAAGTGAAGCCCGAGGTCCTCACCGAGGAGGAGAAAAAGGCCTGGGTGGCCCAGCTCAGCGGCGTCACCGTGGGCTCCGACGCCTTCTTCCCCTTCGGCGACAACGTGGAGCGGGCCCGGAAGTCCGGCGTCCAGTACATCGCCCAGCCCGGCGGCTCCATCCGGGACGACCACGTCATCGCCACCTGCGACAAGTACGGCATCGTCATGGCCTTTACCGGCATGCGGCTGTTCCACCATTGATATGACGGCTTCCTGCGGCCTTACCGCCACGCAGCTCAAATACTTCGCCGCCGTCTTTATGGTCATCGACCACATCGGCATGCTGTTTACCCCCATGGCCCCCTTCTTCCCGGCGGACTCCCTGTGGTTCTACGCCTTCCGCTACCTGGGGCGGCTGGCCTTCCCCATCTTTGCCTATTTCGCCGCCCAGGGTTGCCGCCTGACCTCAAACTACCGGCGGTACCTGCTGCGGCTGGGGCTCTTCGGGGCGGTTACCCACGCAGTGGCCTACATTGCCACCGGAGGCACCGGGGGCAGCATCATCGCCACCTTCTTCCTCTCCGCCGCCGCCATCGGCGCCTGCCGGGTGCTGAGGGCCAGAGGTCATGGATGGCTGGGCGTGCCCGTGACCATCGCCCTGCTGGTCCTTGCCCAGCTGCTGCGGGTGGACTACGGCTGGATCGGCGTACTCACGGTGCTGGCGGTGTACGCCGCCGGGACCAACCGCAGGCGGCAGCTACTGGCCCTGGCGGGCTGTCTCCTCCTCTACTATCTTGCAGGCGGACTGTGGGCCTACTTCGGTCCCGCCGCCCTGGGGCTGCTGGAAAGCCGGGACTGGGCCGGGCTCCTCACCCAGCTGGGGACTTATCTCCCCTCCTTCCGGCGCTTCTACCTGCCCTATTCCCTCCTCATGGCGGGCTTTGCCTGCCTGGCCCTCCTCCCCCTCTCCCGGTACAACGGGCAGCGTGGGAACGGGAGCCGCTGGTTCTTCTACTGGTTCTACCCCGGCCACCTGGTGGTGCTCTACGCCTTGAGCATGCTCATCGGGTGAACCCGGAATCTCGATATGGGAGGTTCTTACGATGAAAGTCCTCGTTGTGGGCGGCGGCGGCCGTGAACACGCCATCGTCCGTACCCTGGCCAAGAGCCCCAAGATTGACGCTCTCTACTGCGCTCCCGGCAACGGCGGTATCGCTGAGCAGGCCCAGTGCGTACCCATCAAGGCCACCGACGTGGAGGCCATGGTGGCCTGGGCCAAGGAGCACGCCATGGACTTCGTGGTGGTCGCCCCTGACGACCCCCTGGCCCTTGGCATGGTGGACGCTCTGGAGGCGGCGGGCATTCCCGCCTTCGGCCCCCGGGCCAACGCCGCCGTCATTGAGGCCAGCAAGGTCTTCTCCAAGGGCCTGATGGCCAAATACCACATCCCCACCGCCAAATACCGCTCCTTCACCGATCTGGAGGAGGCCTTGGCCTATATCCGTCAGGAGGGCGCTCCCATCGTGGTGAAGGCCGACGGCCTGGCCCTGGGCAAGGGCGTGGTGGTGGCCCAGACCGTGGCTGAGGCCGAGGAGGCCGCCCGAAGCATGATGGCCGACGGCAAGTTCGGTGCCGCCGGTTCCCAGGTGGTCATCGAGGAGTGCATGACCGGCCCCGAGGTCACCGTGCTGTGCTTCGTGGACGGGGAGCACCTCTCCCCCATGCCCCCCTCCCGGGACCACAAGCGGGCCTTCGACGGGGATAAGGGTCCCAACACCGGCGGCATGGGCGCCATCTCCCCCGCCCCCGGCTACACCCCCGAGATCGCCGACCGCTGCATGGAGGAGATCTTCCTCCCCACTGTGGCCGCCCTGAAGGCGGAGGGCCGCCCCTTCCACGGGGTACTCTACTTCGGCCTCATGCTCACCCCCGACGGCCCCAAGGTGGTGGAGTACAACGCCCGCTTCGGCGACCCGGAGTGCCAGGCCGTCCTCTCCCTTCTGGAGACCGACCTCATGGACATCTTCCAGGCCTGCCGGGAGGGCACCCTGGACCGGCTGGACATCCGCTGGAAGCACGCCGCCGCCTGCTGTCTGGTGCTGGCCTCCGGCGGCTACCCCGCAAGCTATGAAAAGGGATATCCCATTACAGGCCTCGCTGAGGCGGAGCAGACTGCCGTGGTCTTCCACGCCGGCACCAGCCGGGATGAGGACGGCACCATCCGCACCGCCGGCGGCCGGGTGCTGGGGGTCACCGCCGTGGGCGAGACCCTGGACGCCGCCATTGACGGGGCTTACGCCGCCGCCAAGCACATCTCCTTCCAGGACATGCACTTCCGCACCGACATCGGGCGCACGTTCTGATACGCTTTTTTCTGCGGATCCGGTCCCCCGGAGCCGCTATCCTTATCTACGGAGGTCTTCCTATGAAACGGATCACCCCCCTGGAGGTGGCCACCGTCTTTACCGGGAGTTTTTTAGGCGCCGGCTTTCTCTCCGGCCAGGAGCTGCTCCAGTTCTTCGGTGTCTTCGGCGGCTACGGCATCGCCGGTATGGTGCTGGCCATCGCCGCCTTTGTCCTTTTCAGCCTGCTGGTCCTGGACATCGCCAAGAAGACGGGCCGGACGGAGTTTGACCGGGTCATCCTCCATCCAAACCTGCCCTGGCTCCGGGCCTTCCTCAGCGGCGTTTTTCTCTTTTTTCTCTTCGACGTGATGGTGGCCATGATCGCCGGGGCTGGGGCTCTGCTGGAGCAGGTCTTTGGTCTGCCTGCCATTGCAGGCAACGGCCTCACCACCATCCTGGTGCTGGCGGTGGCTCTGGCAGGCGCCGCCGGGCTGCTGGCCTCCTTCAACATCGTGGTCCCCCTGCTGGTGATCGCCGCCCTGGTCATCGCCCTGGCCGCCCCTTTCCGCCTGCCTGTAGAAGCGGTGACTGCCATCCCCTTCTCCAATGGCAATCCCCTGCTGGGTAACTGGCTGTGCTCCGCCCTCTCCTTCATCTCTTACAACATGATGGCGGCAGTGTCTATTCTGGTGCCCCTCTCCACCGGTATGGAGGGCAAGACCGTCCGTCGGGGACTGTTGCTGGGCACCGGGCTTCTCACCCTGATCTTTGCCGGCATCCTCCTGCCCATGATCCTCTTCCAGAGCGCGGTGGGGGCGGCGGAGCTCCCCATGCTGGAGCTGGCCTACCGGGTGGCCCCGGTGCTGGGCCTCATCTACGCCGTCCTCCTCCTGGCTGGCATGTTCACCGCTGCCCTCTCCAGCCTCTTCGCCATCACCTCCCGGCTCCAGCTCTGGGCCGGAGGACGGCTGGCCACACGGCGGACCACGGTGGCGCTGTGCGTCCTCTCCTTCCTGGGCAGCATCTTCGGCTTCAAAAATGTGGTGAGCTTTGTCTACCCCATCTGCGGCTATATCGGCTTCCTGGCCCTGGCTGGCATCCTCCACCACGCTCTGGTGCTGCGGAAAGCAGTCTCCCCCAAGACATAAAAAACGGCTGTGTACCTGAGGTACACAGCCATTTTTTATTCCCCGGTGACGTCCACCGAGATGCCGTTCACCGACACCTCCCCGTCGGCGGGGATGAGGATGTACTTCCGGCCGCCGATGATCCTGGTCTCCACCAGAGCGCTGTGCTCCGGATCGATGTTGAGGACCACCTCGTCGGTCTTGACCTCGAAGCGGCGGCTGTCGATGAGGTTGGCCGGTGCCAGCGCCGCCCCCTCACCGAAGCGCTCGCCGCACTTGGCCAGGAAGGCCTTGGACTCCTGTTCGTCGGCGCCGCAGTCGCTGAGGATACGCCCCAGCTCTCCCGCCGTCAGGGCCAGAGGTTCCGGGTCGTGGCTCTCCTTGTGCTCCTGGATTCTGGCCCGCAACTCCTGGTGGACCGCCTGGACCAGCTCCAGGCTACACTTCTCCCCCAGGGACTCGGTGAGGGCTCCCTCGAAGGCCTCCTTCTGCTCTGCCGCCGACATGGGCGGCTCAGTACGGAAAACGGCGTCGATAAACTCCTGGTGGAGCTGCTCCGGCTTACGGGCGTAGAAGAGGGCGTTGTAGATGTTTGCAGCGCGGTCGTCGAAAGCGGGAAACAGGAAGCCCAGCTCCGGCTGAGAGACGATCTGCCCCGGCGTGCAGCTGTGGAACTCGTTCTCTCCGGGGAAATAACCCAGGGCGGGCTTACCGGCCTTTACCGGGCAAACACAGCAGACGAAGTAGGAAAAGACCTGGTCACCGGCGTCGGCCTGGTCCTCGTCGTCCTTGCCCCGGTAGGGCACGTCGTAGACGTCGTGGCCCAGGAGGATGAGGTAGTTGCTCCCCTCCAGGTCCAGAGCGTGGATGACCTTGTCGTAAAAGGCCTCACGCAGAGCGCTGTCGGCCAGGCTGGAATCCCGAAGGCCCATGAGGAGTCGGTGCTCCTCGCTGTCGGCCACCTGCTGGGTGGAGAAGACGATATCGATGAGGTTCTTTCCCAGAGTGCCGGAGAGGGATTTCTTCAGCAGCCCCAGATATTTTTCCGACTCCTCCTGGGGCATGGCCCCCAGAGAGCTGTCAATATAGGAGATGATCTCTCCGCTTCCGTTCACATAGCAGCCGTACACCCGGCTGATGGCGCTCCGGTCGGCGCGGAACCGCCGGCGCAGTTCATTGAGTTCCTTCTGGTTCATGGTCTGTACCTCGCTTTTCCCGTGTATGCTCCCGCCGGTCACGCCGGCAGAACGCGCAGTTTCTATTGTACTGTCTTTCGCTTCGAAATGCAATCGTACCTTGTCTGATCCGACATTTCATGGAAAAAGGCCCCCGGCGCGGTCGAAAACTGAACCGCCCCAAATTGTGCGGACAGCACAAAAAGGCCTCAATGTAGGGAAATATGAAGTTTTAAGCGGAGTGGCGCAGCGTGAGCGGCGCCACTCCAGTTTTTAGCTGGATGCGCTCGTGGTTGTAAAAATTGATATAGCGGTCAATCATCTCATTGGCCTCACAGAATGAGGCCGGTTTATGGCGGTAGATACACTCTGTCTTGAGGATGGAAAAGAAATTTTCCGCCATAGCGTTGTCGTAACAGTTTCCGCGTCTTGACATGGAAGGCGTAATGCCATAAGATTTTGTCAGGTCGAAGTATGCTTGCGAGGTGTACTGGAACCCCTGGTCGCTGTGGAGCTGCAACTCCGCAGCGGCCCTCTTTTTCTCCTTGCGCATGGCCAGGCGAATGGTGTCCAGCACCAGGTTGACTGTCTGCTTTGTGCCGGTCTTGTAGGCAACAATGCTGTTGTCGTAAAGGTCCCGGATCATGGACAGGTACAATACGCCCTGCTTGGTGTGGATGTAGGAGATGTCCGTCACCCATTTGCTGTTGGGCCTGTTCGCATAAAACTCCCTATTCAGCAGATTCTTGTACTTGTGGACTTGCTGCCCCATCTGCTGCCATTTTCTGCGTCTCCGGATCTCCGCAAGCAAACCATATTTCTCCATGATACGCAGGATGGTCTTGGGATTACGGTGGATGCCTCGCTTCTTCAGCACCAGCCACATTCTGCGGTAGCCATACGTACGAAAGCTGCGCTCTCGCTGTTCCGCGATGATTTCTGCAAGGGCCGCGTCTTTCTCCGGCCTGCCCAAACGATGGACGAAATCATAGTATCCGCTGCGGGATACCTGAAAGAAGCGACACATAACGGTTACCGGATATTCGTTTCTGTGCCGGTAGATTACTGCGTATTTTGCCCTTGGCCTCACTTCCTTCCTGTGGAGCGCAGAAAATCCCGCAACAGCTCGTTTTCCATCTTTAGCCGTTTGTTCTCATACTTGTACTCCGCCAGTGTTTTTGCGGGTTTACGCCCCCGCGCTTTTGGAAGGACAGGCTCCTTTAGCCAGCACTGAATAGCCCACCGGCTGATCCCATACTCCCGACATAAAGCACGCTGGCTTTCTCCTCCACGGATTCGTGACACCACTTCTTCTCGTATCCCTACCGGATACTTTTTCATCCCTTTTTTTCCGGACATAGCAAGACCCCCTAATGTAGCTTTATTTTCCTACATTAGGGGGCCTTTTGTCTATTGTCCGGTTTTACTGGAGCTGTTCAAACCGCAACGGGGGCCTTTCCTATAACCGCATATCTGTAATCTAATATTGCTTTACTTAAAATAATCAGGATATTGTGCACGCAATTCCCCAACATCGATCTTATAGCGATTCAAATGCTCTTCTGTCAAGGCTCTTGCCTTTGCAGTGTCGCGGGCGGCGATGGCATTGGTGATGTCTTCGTGATCCTGGACAATCTTTCCGTTTTTCACGCTGCTCAGTGCCAAATTCCGGACCCGGTCGAAGTGGATGGCGATGTTGTCCATCAGGGTATAGACCTGGGGCTTCTCCGCAATTTCAAAGAGGGTTTTATGAAACTGGTTGTCCAGCTCCATAAGGGTCTCAGAGAAGTAGTTCTCCAGATAGAATTTCTGGAGCCGCACATTCTCCTGGAGCCGCCGCAGCCCCTCCGGCGTAATCATCTCACAGTCCAGCTCCACTACCGCGCACTCCAGCACCTTTCGCATGAAGCGAGATTCCTCCACCAGGCTGACGTCGATGAGGGAAACGGCACTTCCCTTCTGCGGATAGATCTCCACGATTTTGGCCTTGGACAATTCAATGAGGGCCTCCCGCACCGGTGTCCGGGAAAGTCCCATCTCCGCCGCCAGCTCATTCTCGCTGACCATACTGCCCGGCGCCAGCTCCAGATGAATGATATTATCCCGAATGGTACGCAGGGCATAGTCTCGCCCTGTCTCTCTGGGCAGTCGTTCTGTCAGCCGCATGCTTTCTTCTCCTCTCTCCGCTTGCCGATTCCGCGCCGCAGAGAACCCTCCCTGGACGCAGCCACTAGTATACCAGCTTTTCAAGTCTCTGTCAAAGACCCCGGTTTTCCGTCGTTTCTCCGACAAAATACACAAAATTTGTCCACCATTTTTTATCATTCAGACACTTGTTTTCTAGTATACAAGTATTATAATGATAACTACAAACACGGGCGCTGCACTGGCAGGCCCAACCATCCAGGGAGCAGTTTTAGGAGGAACGCCACATGGACGAAATTCTGCAGAGAATCTATGAAATTGGTATCATCCCCGTCATCGCCATCGATGACGCCGAACAGGCCGTGCCTCTGGCCCGGGCGCTTGTGGCCGGTGGCCTGCCCGCCGCCGAGGTGATCTTCCGCACCGCTGCCGGTGAGGAAGCCATTCGCCGCATTTCCACTGAGGTGCCCGAGATGCTGGTGGGCGCCGGCACCGTCCTCACCAAGGACCAGGCCGACCGCGCCATCGCCGCCGGATCCAAGTTCATCGTCAGCCCCGGCTTCAACCCCGAGATCACCCGCTACGTCATCGACAAGGGCGTCCTCATGATGCCCGGTACCGCCACCCCCGGCGAGATGGAGCAGGCCATGAGCATGGGCCTGAACGTGCTCAAGTTCTTCCCCGCCGAGCAGCACGGTGGCGTGGCCAAGCTGAAGGCTCTGGCCGGCCCCTACACCAATCTTCGCTGGATGCCCACCGGCGGTGTGAACACCAAGAACATGATGGACTACCTGAACTTCGACCGCATCGTGGCCTGCGGCGGCACCTGGATGGTGAAGAAGGACCTCATCGACGGCCAGAAGTGGGACGAGATCACCGCCATCTGCAAGGATGCGGTCCAGACCATGCTGGGCTTCTCCCTCCACCACGTGGGTATTCCCTGCGGCGACGCCGACAAGGCCGCCAGCACCGCCAAGACCATCTGCGCCCTCTTCGGCTTCCCCTATAAGGCCGGCAACTCCTCCGACTTCGCCGGTCCCGTGGAGTGCTGCAAGGTGGAGTTCCCCGGTGAGCGGGGCCACATCGCCATCGGCGTCAACAATATCGACCGCGCCATCTTCCACCTGGGTCTCCAGGGCGTCACCTTCGACGAGTCCACCCGGAAGATCGACGAAAAGGGCAAGACCAAGGCCATCTATGTCCAGGGCGACTTCGGCGGCTTCGCCATCCATCTTGTGCGGAAGTAAAGAAAGGGGTAAAATAATATGTCTAAGATCGTGACCTTCGGTGAGCTGATGATCCGGCTCCAGCCTTATAACTATGAGCGTTTCGTCCAGGCCGATCACCTGGAGTTCTCCTTCGGCGGCGGCGAGGCCAACGTGGCCATGTCCCTGGCCAACTACGGCATGGATGCCGCCTACGTCACCAAGCTGCCCGCTCACGCCATCGGCCAGGCCGCTGTCAACTCCCTGCGCCGCTACGGCGTAGACACCTCCATGATCGTCCGGGGCGGCGACCGCGTGGGCATCTACTTCAATGAGAAGGGCGCCTCTCAGCGCGGCTCCGTGTGCATCTACGACCGGGCCCACTCCGCCATCCAGGAGGCCACTACCGCCGACTTCGTCTGGAACAAGATTTTCGAGGGCGTGGATTGGTTCCACTTCACCGGCATCACCCCCGCTCTGGGCCCCAATGTGGTGGAGATCTGCAAGGAGGCCTGCAAGGCCGCCAAGGCCAAGGGCGTGAAGATCTCCTGCGACCTCAACTACCGCGGCAAGCTGTGGACCCGTGAGCAGGCCCGTGAAGCCATGACCGAGCTGTGCCAGTATGTGGACGTGTGCATCTCCAATGAGGAGGACGCCAAGGACGTGTTCGTCATCGAGGCTGAGGCCACCGATATCTACGCCGGCGAAATCAATCGGGAGGGCTACAAGTCCGTGGCCAAGCAGCTGGCCGACAAGTTCGGCTTCGAGAAGGTGGCCATCACTCTCCGTGAGTCCCACTCCGCCTTCGACAACGGCTGGAGCGCCATGCTCTACGATGTGTCCTCCGACGAGTACTGCTTCTCCAAGAAGTACGAGCTCCACATCATCGACCGTGTGGGCGGCGGCGACAGCTTCGGCGGCGGCCTCATCTATGCCCTGCTCAACGGCAAGTCCACTCAGGACGCCGTGGAGTTCGCCGTGGCTGCTTCTGCCCTCAAGCACTCCATCGAGGGCGACTACAACATGGTCACCGTCTCCGAGGTGGAGAAGCTGGCCGGCGGCGACGGCTCCGGCCGCATACAGCGGTAACACTATCTCAGACAGACGGCGCCTCCCCTGCGGAGTGCGCCGTCTTCTGGCTATCTTTTTGAAAAGGAGGTTCGCGGCGGCGTCCCCATCGCCATGAAAGCATTTATGGACAAGGATTTCCTGTTGGAGACCGAAACCGCAAAGCACCTCTTCCACGACTACGCTGAGTCCCTCCCCCTGGTGGACTACCACTGCCACATTCCCCCTCAGGAGATCTACGAGGACCGCCGGTTCGACGACCTGGCCCAGGTGTGGCTTGGCGGCGAGAATCCAGACGGCACTTACTTTGGTGACCACTACAAGTGGCGGCTCATGCGCTCCAATGGCGTCAGCGAGGACTACGTCACCGGCTCCAAGCCCGGCCTGGAGCGGCTGGAAAAGTTCGCCGAGGCCGTGGAGTTGGCCATCGGCAACCCTATGTACCACTGGTGCAACCTGGAGCTGCGGAAGTTCTTCGGCTATGAGGGCTACCTCTCCCCCAAGTCCGTGAAAGAGATCTGGGACGTGACCGGCGAGAAGCTGCGCCACGACCCCGACCTCACCGTCCGCGGCCTCATCCGCAAGGCCAACGTGGCCTTCATCGGCACCACCGACGACCCCATCGACTCCCTGGAGTGGCATGAGAAGATCGCCAACGACCCCACCATCACCTTCCAGGTCTGCCCCTCCTTCCGCCCCGACAAGGCCGTCAACATCAACAAGGCCGGCTTTGCTGAGTATATGGGCAAGCTGGCCACCAGCGTGGGTAAGGAGGCTCTCACCTCCGCCCAGGAAGTCTGCGATGCCCTGGTGGAGCGGCTGGAGTTCTTCGCGAAGATGGGCTGCCGGGCCAGCGACCACGGCCTGGACTATGTGCCCTTCCGCACCTGCACCATGGAAGAGGCCGACGCCGCCTTCCGGAAGGCCATGGCTGGTGAGGAGCTGACTCTGGCCGAGATCGAGGGCTATCAGACCACCCTCCTGCTTCACCTGGGCCGCGCCTATCACCGTCTGGGCATCGTCATGCAGCTCCACTACTCCTGCCTCCGCAACAACAATGAGCGGATGTTCCGGCGTATGGGAGCCGACACCGGCTTTGATATGATCGCCCAGAACACCTGCGGCGGCAGCATCGCCCAGCTCCTCTCCGCCCTGGACCTGACCGAGGAGTGCCCCAAGACCATTCTCTACTCCCTTAACCCAGCCGACAATGCTCAGCTGGGCACCCTGCTGGGCTGCTTCCAGTCTGACGAGATTCCCGGCAAGATCCAGCACGGTTCCGCCTGGTGGTTCAACGACACCAAGACCGGTATGGAGGAGCAGATGAAGTCCCTGGCCAGCCTGGGCCTGCTGGGCAACTTCGTGGGCATGCTCACTGACTCCCGCTCCTTCCTCTCCTACGCCCGGCACGATTACTTCCGCCGCATCCTGTGCAACCTCATCGGCCACTGGGTGGAAAACGGCGAGTACCCCAACGACGAGGAGGCCCTGAAGAAGATCGTAGAGGGCATCTGCTACAACAACGCTACCCGTTATTTCAACCTGTAACACATACTGTCAAGAAACCAAAAAAGCTCCGTTGGAATGGTCCATTCCAACGGAGCTTCTTTCATTCTGTAATTTGGGCTGCCGGACAGGCTCGCTTCCATCGCCCGCGCAGGTAGACGGTACCGCTGATGATAATGCCGATGGCCCAGCCGATGGGATACGCCCAGTAAAGGGCCTCCTTGCCATAGAAGTGGGCCAGCAGGTAGGCCGCCGGTACCCGGGCCACCCACAGGGCCACGATATTGGACACCATGGGGGTCACCACGGCGCCAGCGCCACGGAGAGCGTTGTTGAGGGGATACATGACCGCCAGCAGCACCATGGTAGAGAGGACCCGCTCCAGATAGGCCCGTCCCGCCTGGATCACCGCCGGGTCGGAGCTGAAAATGGAGAGGAAAAAGTCGGAGTTGGGCACCACTAGGGCCGACATGACGGCGCACACCACAATACAAAGCACCAGGGCCTTCCGTACGCCGGTCTTGACCCGGTCCAGTCTGCCCGCCCCCACGTTCTGGCCTACATAGGTGGTCACCGCCAGGGCGAAGCTGTCGATGGGCATGAAGGCAAAGGTGTCGATCTTATTGGCGGCGGAGAAACCTGCGGCAAACTGCTCCCCAAAGCTGTTGATGAGGGCCTGGAGTACCAGTACAGCCACTGCCAGCTGACACTGCTGGATGCCCGATGGCACCCCCAAACGCAGCACCCGGCGGAGGAGGGGCTTCTCTATTGCCAGCCGGAAGGGTCGAATGGAAAAATAGCTGTACTTCCGGTTTACATAGAAGATGCCGAAGAGCCAGGAACTGATCTGGGCGATGATAGTGGCCAGAGCCACGCCAAAGACGTCCCAGTGGAAAACCAGCACAAAGACCAGGTCCAGCACAATGTTGATGACGCAGGCCACTGCCAGAAAAAGCAGCGGCGTCCGGCTGTCCCCCAGACCCTGAAGGATACCGGCGTTGATGTTATAGCCCAGACTGCCAATGATGCCGGCAAAGACCACCAGCAAATAGATATGTGCCTGATCATAGGTACTCTCCGGCACATGGATGAGCCGCAGCACAGGCCCGGCGATGGCCAGTCCAAAGACGGTGAGCGGAATGATGCTGACCATAAAGGCACCGTACACCGTGTTCACGCTGCGGCGGACGGCGTCCCTGTCCTCGGAGCCGATGAACTGGGCGATCATGACACTGGCGCCGATGGACAGGCCGATGAACAGCGATGAGAGCAGGAAGACCACCGGGAAGGCGATCCCCACCGCCGCCAGTGCGGTGGTGCCCACAAACTGACCCACCACCCAGCTGTCCACCATGTTGTAGAGCTGCTGAAAGGCATTGCCCACCAAAAGGGGCAGGGAAAACCGCACGATGAGGCCCAGAGGCTCTCCCCGGGTCATGTCGATGGTCTTCTCGCGTCCCACGGACACGTCCTCCCTCCTCTCTTACGTACGCTCCCGCAGGTACTTCTGATACAAAAGCCGTAGACCGTCGGGGATGAGCTGACTGTCCACCACATCAATGAGGTCAGTGCCGGCGGCGATGACCGGCGCCAGACCGCCAGTGGCCACCACGGTGGCTTTCGGTTCGTTGATCTCCTCCCGAGCCTGGGTGATGAGGCGCTCCATAGCCCCGATGTAACCCAGCACCGCTCCAGCCTGGATCTGACCCACGGCGGTGCCGCTGAGGACCCGCTCCGGCAGCGCCAGATTGACCTGAGGCAGCAGGGCGGTCTTCTGGAAGAGGGCCTCAATGGAGATCCTTGCGCCGGCGGTGATGCATCCGCCCATATAGACCCCATCCCGGCTGATGGCATCCACCGTGGTAGCAGTGCCCATATCGGCCAGGATGAGAGGGGCGCCGTACTTGTGGATGGCGGCCACACAGGCCACCGACCGGTCGGTGCCCAGATGTTCGTTGCTCACCACTCCATAGGGGAGCCCCGGGTCCACATCCACGTCGACCACGATGGGCGTCTTACCCAGATAGCGGATTAGAGCGTCCGTGAGCGCCGCCATCACCGGCGGCACCACCGAGCTGATGATCGCATCCGCCAGATCCTCCGGCTTGATCCCCAGCCGGGAGAGCTGGTTCCAGATGTCCATGCCCAGCTCGTCAGAGGTCCGGCCAGCCACTGTGGTCAGCCGAAAGCTCCCCTTCAAGACTTCCCCGTTGAATACGCTGAATACCATATTGGTGTTGCCCACATCGATGGTCAACAACATATCCGTCACTTCCTTCCGCCGGTCACACGCCGGCTCTGTTCTCTTCGATACGGAAGAGAGGTTCCCCCTCCCCCAGCTCGATCACGCCATAGGTTCCCCGGCTGCCTCGACAGGAGCCGGGGTTCATCAGGTGTAGCCCCATAAGGTCCCGGTCCAGTGCGATATGGGTATGGCCACAGAGCAGAATATCCGCTTCGGCCTCCCGGGCCGCCCACATGGCCCTGGAATACCCCAGCTTCACCTCATACCGGTGGCCGTGCATCATGAGGATGCGTTTCCCCTCTACCAGCAGCACCCGCTGGTCGGGTACCTCGGTAAAGCCGTCACAGTTGCCGCAGACGTTCTGCATGGCCTGCGTTATGGGCAGACGCCGCTGGAGTTCGTCAAAATCCCTGCACAGATCCCCCAGGTGGAGAATCAGGTCGGGCCGCTCCCGGGCCACCGCCCGCTCCATAGCGTCCACATCCCCATGCGAGTCGGACAGAACCAATACCTTCTTCATTTCGGTCACCTCTGGGAAAAAGTCACATATAATACCATGAGTCCGGTCATATCTTAGATGGAGGGATCCCACATGGCAAACAAATCACAGCCCGGCAGCATCCTGCACACACCCCAGGCGGAAAAGCTCCTCAAGGACAAGGCGGCCCTGGAACGGCTCCTCCGCTCTCCGGACACCAAAGCCCTGATGGAAATGCTGCAGCGACAGGGCGGGCTTCAGGCAGCGACCGACGCCGCCATGCGCGGGGACCCTACACAGCTTCAGAACCTGGTGGGACGGGTCATGGACGACCCAACCGGCGCCGGTGTGGTGGAGCGTATCAAACGGAACGCACCTAAGCCATAAAATCTGCCTGGCTGTCGGGCGCAGAGAGGGGGCATGGCCATGTCGGACGGCTTTTCAGAAAAACTCAATGCCATATTGGCAGACCCCGACGCCATGGGCAAGATCATGTCCCTGGCCCAGAGCCTGGATGGCGAAGCAGCTCCCAACGATCAGGACACCCCAGAGGAACCGCCCGTCCCGTCTGGATACCAAGCGGACACGCCGCCCGACCTGAGCGGCCTGCTGAGTGCCTTCACCGGCGGCAGCGGCGGCGAAGGGCTGGACCCCAAGCTGCTGCAGTTGGCTGGCCGGCTGCTCTCCGAGTGGAACCGGCCCGACGACCACAAGACCGCTTTGTTGGCCGCTCTGCGGCCCTACGTGAAGCCGGAGCGCTATGCCAAAGTGGACCGGGCCATCCAGATCGCCAAGTTTTCCCGGCTCATCCGAGTGGCTCTGGCCGCTCTGCGGGAGGGACGAGAGGATGTATAACCGCTATATTCCCCGCTCCGGAGGCTATGAACGGGTCGCAGTAGAGGAAAGCCAGGACCGGTACAGCGGCAGCGAACACCATCAGGACCGGAGACCGCCGCCCGCCGGAGGGCCGGCAGGCGGCGGTCATGGCGCCTGGCTCACAGGACTTCTCAAGAGCCTGGGGCTGGAGGAGCTGGACCGGGGAGACATTCTCCTCCTGCTGATTCTGCTCCTGCTGCTCACCGACGGTGACGACCTGGAACCGGTCATCACCCTGGGACTCCTGCTCCTCTTCGGTCTGGGCTGCCGGGAGAGCAGAGACAAATCATGAATTATGGCGTGGTCTGTTCGTACAGCACAGTGCCGTCGGGCAGGGTAAAGCGGTCCTTCTCCGCCGCCTGGAGCACTTCTGCATCGGTGGAGCGCATCCGCATGATTACCACGTCATCCTTGACCGTCTCCGAGGCGATCAGCAGGCCGTTGCCGGTGGAGACCCAATAGCGCTCCAGGTAACCCAACTCGTCTACAGAGGTCTCCACATAGATACAGGGTACCCCATCACGGGTCACATAGTTGGCATCCACGATCATTTCTTTGTCCAGCGCCAGCACGTCCTCATAGGTAGGGATATGCTGGGCCAGGTCGGCTCCGTTCTTCCCCACCGGCCAGGACTTGACCTCCTTGCTGCCGGCGTACCAGCGGTAGAGGGTCCCCTCTCCACTCTCAGGATCCGTATAGACAATGGTGTACTGGGTCCCCATTGGCTGGAAGCTCTGAGTCAGCTCAATGCTGGTCCAGGCGCCGTCTACCAGAACGTTCGCGGTAAAGTTTCCAGCCTGACCCGCTCCGGTGGCCATCTCCACCGTGACCATGCGGGCATAGTTCTCCGGCCGGGTCAAGGTGGCAATGATGTTCTGCACTGTCTCCGGCGTCGTACGGACTGGCAGCACCTGACCGCCGCCCTCCAGACCCTCATCTTCGCCGGAGGATGTGGCAGCCGGTGTGGGCAGGACAATCTCCGCCCCTTTACCGGCAAAAATATTGAGGCCGAAGCTGGAGATCAATGCCACCGTCATCACCAGGACGATGAGCAGGAAGAGCACCAGTTTGTTTTTTCGTTCCATCCTGCTCCCTCCTGTCCCAACTGCGAATCAGGTCCGGAACTCCTCCGGCGCCTCTTCCCGCAGGCCGAATTTCCACTCAATGGCGTCAGCGATGCGCCGGCAGGCCTGCCCGTCTCCGTAAGGATTGACGGCGTGGGCCATCTGGGCGTAAACCGCCTGGTCCTCCAGCAGTAGGCTGCCCAGGCGGTAGACCTCGGCCTCCTCCGTCCCCGCCAGCCGGACCGTACCGGCGGTGATGGCCTCCGGCCGCTCGGTCTCCCGGCGGAGGACAAGCACCGGCTTACCCATGGCGGGCGCCTCCTCCTGGAGGCCGCCGGAGTCCGTCATCACCAGATGGCACCGGGCCATCAGATTGTGCATCTCCTCCACGTCCAGAGGATCGATGAGGTGGATGCGGTCGTGGCCGGAGAGGTACTTGGCCGCCGCCTCCCGGACCACCGGGGAGAGATGAACGGGATAGACCAGCTCCACCTGGGGATGGTCCTCCACAATGCGCCGCAGGGCGGTCATGATATGGGCCATGGGTTCACCGTAGTTTTCCCGGCGGTGGCAGGTCACCAGCACCACCTGACGCCGGTTGTAGTCCAGCTCGTTGAGGAGCTGGGTGGAGAACTTAAAGTCGGACCGGACGGTGGTGGACATGGCGTCGATGACCGTGTTGCCCGTGATAAAGACACCTTTGGTGATGCCCTCCCGTGCCAGATTCTCCCGGTTTGCAGGGGTGGGACAGAAGTGGAGGTCGGCGATGTCCCCCACCAGAGTGCGGTTCATCTCCTCCGGGAAGGGAGAATATTTGTCATAGGTGCGCAGCCCCGCCTCCACGTGACCCACCATGACCTGCTGATAGTAGGCCGCCAGGGCGGCGGAGAAGGTGGTGGAGGTGTCACCGTGGACCAGCACCAGGTCGGGCTTGGCCTGGGTCAGCACCCCTTCCACACCGGTGAGGCACTTGCAGGTAATGGTGGAGAGGGTCTGCCGGGGTTCCATAATGTTGAGGTCATAGTCCGGCGTCAGGCCGAAGATATAGAGCACCGAGTCCAGCATCTCACGGTGCTGGGCGGTGACACAGCACAGGCTCTCCACACTCTCCCGGCGGGAGAGCTCCCGGACCAGAGGCGCCATCTTGATGGCCTCCGGCCGGGTACCGAATATGGTCATGACACGGATGGTCTTCACGGCTGATCCTCCTTATGTTCGGCTTCCTCGTTTTTCTTCTTCTCATTGTTGCTCAAAAAGATCCGGGCGGACACGGCACCGGCAGCGCACAGGGCCAGCATCAATAGCATGGCCTTGAGCTCACCGCTGGTGGTGAGCACCACGGCGCACAGACCCAGAATGGCGCTGATGATGTAGAGCACCGCCACCGCCTGCTTCTGGTTGAAGCCCATATCGATGAGCCGGTGGTGGACATGGCTCCGGTCGGGGTGCATGGGACTCTGGCCGTGGGCAATGCGCCGGATGAAGGCAAAGCAGGTATCAAAGATGGGAAGGCCCAGCATCAGGAAGGGCACGGCAAAAGAGATGATGGTATAGAACTTGAAAAGGCCCTGGATGGACATGACGGCCAGGATAAAGCCCAGGAAGGTGGAGCCGGTGTCCCCCATAAAGATCTTGGCGGGATTGAGGTTATAGGGCAGGAAGCCAATGCAGGCACCGGCCAGGGCAGCCATGACAATGGCTACCGGAGCGTCTGCCACCGCCAGAGAGATGACCAGCATGGTAAGGGCGCTGATGGTGGACACACCGCAGGCCAGACCATCCAGGCCATCAATGAGGTTGACGGCGTTGGTGATGGCCACGATCCACAGCACGGTGGCGGGATAGGAGAGCCACCCAAGGTCCCACCAGGGGTTGGGCGAGAGGACGTTAGGGTTGGAGATAATCTCGATGACATTGCCGGACAGTACCGCCACCAGAGCGGCAATGATCTGGATGACCAGCTTGAACTTGGCACCCAGGGCATAGATGTCGTCAAAGATGCCCAGCACCACGATGATGACGCCGCCCAGCAGCATGCCCCGGAACTGAGGGGTCATCTCCACATAGAGCAGAGCGCTGAGGATGAAACCGAAGAAGATGGCCAGGCCGCCCATCCGGGGGATGGGGTGGTCATGCATCCGGCGGTTGTCCTTGGGCACGTCCACGGCGCCCACCTTGAAGGCCAGATTTTTTACCACCGGCGTGGTGATGAGGGAAACCACCATGGCGGTGACCAGAGCGGCGGCCACCCAGCCCATGGTCTGCAAATCACTATTCATTGACAAAAATGCTCCTTTTTCAGACAAGACCGGGCCGTTACCGGGCCACGAAGCCCACCTTTTTGTAGACCTTGCGCAGGGTCTTGTTGGCCACATAGCTGGCCTTTTCGGCGCCGGCACGATAGACCGACTCCAGATAGGCCTTATCGGCCAGGAGCCGCTGGGCCTCCTCCCGGATGGGACGCAGGCACTCGATCACCGCGTCGCCCACGGCGGGCTTGAACTTGCCATAGCCCTGGCCGTCAAACTCAGCCTCGATCTCCTCCATGGCCTTGCCGGTAACCGCGGAGTAGATACTCATGAGGTTGGACACGCCGGGCTTGTTCTCCGGGTCAAAACGGACACAGCGCTCGGTGTCGGAGTCAGTGATGGCCCGCTTGAACTTGCGCTGGATATCCTCCGGCTTCTCCATGAGGAAGACGCAGCCCTCGGGGATGGACTTGCTCATCTTGCTGGAGGGTTCGTTAAGAGACATGATCCGGGCTCCGGTCTTGGGGATGTAGGGCTCCGGGATCTTGAACACGTCGCCGTAGATGTTGTTGAAGCGCTGGGCCACATTCCGGGTGAGCTCCACATGCTGCTTCTGATCGTTGCCCACGGGGACATAGTCGGGCTGGTAGAGCAGGATGTCGGCCGCCATGAGGGCAGGGTAGGTAAAGAGGCCGCCGTTGATGTTGTCGGCATGCTTGGCAGACTTGTCCTTGAACTGGGTCATGCGGCTGAGCTCGCCGAACATGGTGTAGCAGTTGAGGACCCAGCCCAGCTCGGCGTGAGCGGGGATGTGGGACTGGATGAAGAGGGTGTTCTTCTCCGGGTCCAGGCCGCAGGCGATGTAGGCCGCCAGCTGCTCCAGGGTCCGCCGGCGCAGGTCAGCGGGGTTCTGACGGACGGTGATGGTGTGCATGTCGGCCATAAAATAGTAGCAGTCAAACTCCTCGGCCCGGGCGCCCCAGTTCTTGATGGCACCCAGATAGTTGCCCAGATGCAGGTCACCGCTGGGCTGGATACCGGAGAGCATTACTTTTTTCTGCATTTCTTGTTCCATATCATTGCACCTCGAAACAGGATCCTATCGATCTTTCTTACGGAATCGGCGGTCCGCCTCGGGAATCACACCCAAAAGCAGTCCCACAGAGCCTATACAGCGGATAATATCATACCACATTACCCTCAAAATGACAAGGCCGGGGGACGCGTGCACGTCTCCCGGCCCTGTCATTTTTTCAGTTTTCAGCACCCGTGCCGACGGGCGGCCTCCAGGGTGTTCACCATCAGCATGGCCCGGGTCATAGGGCCCACGCCTCCGGGCACCGGAGTGATGAGAGAGGCCTTCTCGGCCACGGCTGGGTAGTCCACGTCGCCGCAGAGCTTGCCGGCCTCATTGCGGTTCATGGCCACGTCGATGACCACCGCGCCCTCCTTCACCATGTCGGCGGTGATGATGTTCCGCTTTCCAACCGCCGCCACCAGGATATCAGCCCGGCGGCAAACCTCGCCCAGGTCTTTTGTCCGGGAATGGCAGATGGTGACGGTGCCGTGGGCGGCCAGGAGCAGCATGCCCATGGGCTTGCCCACGATGTTGGACCGGCCCACCACCACGCACTCCTTCCCCTTGGGGTCCACCCCGTACTCCTTGAGCATCTCCATGACGCCGGCGGGGGTGCAGGGGGCGAAGCAGGGCTGGCCGGTGGACAGCCGCCCCACGTTGATGGGGTGGAAGCCGTCCACGTCCTTGTCCGGGTCGATGGCCAGCAGGACCGCCTCCTCGTCATAGCCCTCGGGCAGGGGAAGCTGACAGAGGATGCCGTCGATGTCCGGGCGGCCGTTGAGGCTCTCAATGATCTCCATGAGGGCGGCCTGGCCTGCGTCCGCGGGAAGAGCATACTCCTCGCTGTAAATGCCGCACTCGTCGCAGTCCTTCCGCTTGCTGTTGATGTATGTACGGGAGGCCTGGTTGTCTCCCACAATGATGACCGCCAGACCAGGCCGCCGGGACAGGCTTTCCACCTCCTTGGCCACCCTGGCCTTGCACTTGGCCGCCAGGGCCTTGCCGTCAATGACCGTCGCCGCCATGCTCGTCCTCCTCCTTTTCGTTGTGTTCCGCCCGGCGGGCCTCTTTGGCCGCCCGGAGCCGATTGACGTAAAGTTCTTCCGGCTTATGACGCCGTACAAAAAGATGATAGATCAAAAAGCCCGCCGCCACCAAAGCCGAGGCAAAGCCCAGCACCTGGGACACACGGATGGGGGTATGGAAGAAATAGAGGCTGTCGGTGCGCAGGCCCTCAATGATTCCCCGCCCGAATCCATACCACAGAAAATAGCTCCACATGATTTGACCGTCGAAGCGGCGTTTCCCTTTGAGCACCACCACGAGCAGCAGCAGGAAGCCCAGCAGGTTCCACAGCGACTCGTAGAGGAAGGTGGGGTGGACCTCCATGTACTGCCAGGCGCCGTTCACATAGGCGTCGATGCCCATGCGCCAGGGCAGGTCGGTGGGTCCGCCGTAGGCCTCCACATTCATGAAGTTGCCCCAGCGGCCCACGCACTGGCCGATGAGGAGGCCGAAGACCCCCACGTCGGCAAAGGCAAAGAAGTTAATCTTTTTCACCCGGCAGAAGACGATAAGGGTGAGGACTGCCGCGATAACGCCGCCGTAGATGGCCAGGCCTCCGTCCCGGATGTCCAGCATCTCCAGGAAGTTGAAGCTCCCGTCCTCATTCCGGTAGAGATCCAGGTAGAAGATGACATAGTAGAGCCGGGCTCCGATGATGGCTAGGGGCACGGCGAAAAACAGCAGGTCAATGATATCGTCGGGTTTGATGCCGAACCGAGGCGCCATTTTATAGCAGAAGACCACCGCCAGCAAAAAACCGCAGGCAATGATGACGCCATACCAATAGATGGGCAGGCCAAAGAGCTCGAAGGCCACCCGGTTGAGGTGGAACTCCAGACCCAGGCCGGGAAAAAGGACGGTCCTGGTCATGCCTGCTCCTCCTTGGGGAGGACGATGGACAGTCCGGTGCGCTCCGGGGTCATCCACCGCCGGACCACATCCTCCACATCGGCCTTTCCGATGGCCTCAAAGACCTCCGGGAACCGGAAATACTCCTCACCGGCGAAGTGGCTCTGGGCCAGGCCGATGCAGATATTTTCAAAAGAGTTGAGGCCACGGACCTTGGCACCGTAAACACCCTTCTTGATGCGTCCAAAGAGGGCAGGGTCCAGTCCCTCCCGGCCGATGCGCTCCACCTCGTCGGCAATGGCCTGGCGCACCGCCCTGGGGTCCCGGCTCTCGCCGCCCACGGTGAGCATGGCGCACTGGGGATAGGCCTCGTAGCCGTAGCTGAAGCTCTGGTTCACTAGGCCCTGACTGTACAGCCGGGCGTAAAGGGGCGTGGAGGTGCCGAAGACAGCCTCGCAGGCCAGCTCGCTCAGGAACTGCTGACGCATGTGGGCCTCGCCTTTGGGGGCGGGGTCGGCCTTCCAGCCCAGCTGGAAGATGGGGGTGGACACCGCCATGGACTGGACGGTCTCCGGCCGGAAAGCGCCCTCGGACTCGGGCTTGCCGTAGTCCCGGGGAATGTCGGTGATGCCCTCCTTGGGCAGGATCTCCAGCGCAATCTCCCGCACCCGCTCGGGGTCCACGTTGCCGCAGACGCATAGGGTCATATTCCCCGGATTATAGAAGGCGGCGTGGCAGGCGTACAGAGTATCAGAGGTGATCTCGGCAATGGACTCCACCGTGCCGGCGATGCTCACCCGGACGGGGTTGTGGGCGTAGAGGGCCTCCAGCATGCCGTAAAAGACCTGGTTCTGGGGGTCATCCTCCACCATGCGGATCTCCTGGCCGATGATGCCCTGCTCCTTGTCCACGCTCTCGGGGGTGAACCAGGGTACAGAGACAAAGGAGAGGAGTATCTTCAGATTCTCCTCAAACTTCTCCGTGCTCTCAAAGTAGTAGCCGGTGATGTCGGTGGAGGTGAAGGCATTGGGGCTGGCCCCGTTGGCGGCCAGGTCCTGGAGGGCGTTGCCGTCCTTGGTGTCAAACATCTTGTGCTCCAGGAAGTGGGCCACTCCGGCGGGGGTGTCGTGCCAGGCGCCGTTCAACTGGAAGCGCATATCCATGCCGCCGTAGTTGGTGGCAAAAAAGGCAAAGCTCTTGGAAAACTCCGGCTTCACATCCACGTAGATGTGGAGGCCGTTGTTCAGCTGGGTATGGTAGAGCTTCTCTCCGATGCGGGTATATTCCTTGGTCTCCATGGTATCAGTCCTCCTTGCCCTTGAGGAAATAGATGGTGTCCAGTTCCATTTTCTTGGCCACCGCCACCACCTGCTCCCGGGTGACAGCCTCCACCCGGTCCACCAGGTCCTGGGGAGACTCCTCCAGGCCGGCCACCGCCTGGCCCATCCAATAATCCTCCAGCCGGCCCTGGGCGTCCATAGTGGCACGCAGAGCGCTGACCACGGCCCGCCGGGCACCTTCCAGCTCCCAGTCCTCAAAGGCTCCGGTGCGGCAGTTGTCCAGCTGGGCCAGGATCTCGGCCTTGGCCTTCTCATAGTTTCCAAACTCGATGCCCGAGGAGACCACCATGACCCCCTTGAACTTTTCCAGCATGGAGCTGGCAAAGTAGCACAGGGAGAGCTTCTCCCGGACGTTGAGGAAGAGCTTGGAGGTGGGAGTGCCGCCGTAGAGGGCGTTGAACACCAGCAGAGCCGGGTAGTCCTCCTCCCACACGCAGGCGCCGCCCGTGCGGAAGCCCAGCGCCAGCTTGCCCTGGGTCACATCCAGAGACTCGGTGACCAGCCGGGGCTGGTCCTGGGTGGCGTTATCCTGAACACTGTGGTCGGGCTCCTCCAGCTCCCCCGCCCGGGGCAGGCCGTCCAGGGCGGCGGTGAGGGCGGCGGCCACCCGGTCGGCGTCGGCGCTGCCGCAGTAGTAGAGCTCCACCGGGGCGTGGGCCAGGAGGGCCTGGTAGCGCTCCCACAGTCCCTCTGCCGTGATGGCGGCAGCACTCTTCTCATCGCCCAGCCGGTCCACACCGTAGGGCTCCCCGGCGCACATCTCCTGGGTGAGGCGCAGGAGGGAGTAGGAGCGCTTCTCGTTTACCTGGGCCTGGATGCGGTCCACCAGGTTGCTCCGCTCCCCCTCCACATACTCCTTTTTAAAACCGCCGTTCTCGGTGGCGGGGCGCAGCAGCACCTCCCCCATCAGGCTGGCGGCCTGCTCCAGGATGTGGGCATCGTCCAGAGCGTAGGCGTCGTCCAGGAAGCTGCCCACGAAGCCGATGCCCTGGGCCTCTCCCTTCTTACGGACGGCAGGCTCAATGGAACCGCCGTAGAGCTCATCCAGGGCGGCGGAGAGGGACTCCATGTCGGGATGCTCCCGTGTGCCCCGGCGGAGAACATAGGGCAGGAGGGCGTTGGCCGACGCGGTCTTGGCATCCAACGGCGCCATGAGGGTAACGGAGAGCAGATTGCTCTTGAATTTATTGGTCTGCACCGCCGTCAAACGGACGCCGGGCAGCAATTCCCTGTGGGTCACTTGGGTCATATCTGACCTTCCTTTCCTTGGTAGGGTTTCTTCACGCAGGTCTCATTATACTATATTTTTCCCGCTTTGACACCCTTAAAACAAAAATCTCCCCGCTCGTCCCTTCCGTCCTTTGCTGAATCCCTTTGGAAGCCCGTCGCACAGCTTCCTTTTCCGGCATAGAATGGGTTTGTAAGGAAGTGATCCCAATATCCATGCGCTCCTGTTTTGCCGCGCTGCGGGCCGGACTGGCCAGGATCCATCCTGTGGACAAGAGTCTGCTGCTGTTCATGGTGCTTCTGCTTCTCCAGTCCGCTTACAGTATTTTCTTTCCCTCTGAAGCCGATCCGGCGGTCGGCGACATCGACGTCATCATACGTACCTCTTCCGCCGCCATTTTCGGCTATTTCCTCAGTGCCAACTTTGTCAATCGCTCCTCCGTCCAGACAGAGATGGTATCGGCTCCGGCTGCGCTGACAACTGCTGCCCAGGCGGGGACTGAGGTCAGCACTCCCAAGAGCCAGATCGGCTTTACATCTGAGGATACCGCTCTGGAAAGCGGCGGTACCCAATCCATCCCCTCCCCTTCTCTTCCGGCCTGGCTCCCGGATACCAACTGTCTCCAGGTGGCCACAGCCACAGTCATCGGCCTTTTCTGTCTGCTGGTCCTGCTGATTCTCCGGAACATGGGGGCTTCGGGCAGTCAGCTTCTGGCCTCCGACTCTGTCAGTGCCACGGTGGTCCAGTTCCGTGACTTTGTCTCAGGCTGCGTGGGTTTTCTCATCGGCTTTCCCACCCATGACAACAATCGAACTTCCGCTTGAAAAGAACGCGGCGCGCCTGGGGAACACCCCGGACGCGCCGCGTTTTGGTTGTGATGATTGGCCCACACTCAGGAGCGGTAAAAGGCCTCGGCCTCGTCGTAGGCGGGCACAGCGTCTGCGGCGCCCTCCCTGGTCACGGCCAGCGCGCTGGCGGCAGCTGCCAGGCCCAGGGACTCCTCCAAGCTCCGTTCGTCCAGAACGCCCCGGAGGAAGTAGCCGGTGAAGGTGTCTCCCGCGGCGGTGGTGTCCACCGCTTTTACCGTCCGGGCCGGCATCCGGACCCGCATCTCCCCCATGGCCGCCAGAGAGCCCTGTGTCCCCAGGGTCAGGACCAGCATGGTCTGGGGATAGCGGGCGGTCAGCACCCGGGCGATCTCCTCCGGGTCCTCGGTCCCGGCCAGGAAGGCGCCCTCCACCTCGTTGACCAGCAGCCAGCTGAGCTTCTCCAGAGGAAGACCGTTCAGCTTCTCATTGGCCGGAGCGGCGTTGAGTGCAATGCGCATGCCCCGCTCCGCCGCACGGTCCATGATGTAACCCACACAGCTGGTCTCATTCTGGAGCAGCACCACGTCTCCGGGGCCAAAGTGCTCCAACACTTCGTCCACAAAGGGCTCGGTGATGAGGCTGTTAGCTCCGTCGTAGAGGAGGATGCTGTTCTGACCCGACCGGTCCACCTGGATGATGGCGTGGCCGGTGCTCCCCTCCACCTGACGGACAAACGTCGTGTTCACTCCGGCGGAGATGAGCTTATCCCGCAGAAATTCCCCCTCAAGGCCGATGCAGCCGGCGTGCCAGACTTCCACTCCGGCCCGGGCAAGGGCCACCGATTGATTCAGGCCCTTTCCGCCGCAGTTGACCTGAAGGGACAGAGAACTCATGGTCTCCCCGGGCTGGACGAAGTGGTCTACCTGGTAGACGTAGTCGATGTTCAGCGAGCCGAAGTTCAGTACGCGCATCTCTGACCTCTCCTTTCCGCCTTTAATCCATGAAGGTGGTGAGCAGTTCTTCCACGGCCTTCCGACCGTCCACATCCACACAGATGTTCAGATACTGGGCATCCATGGGGTGCTCCCGCAGGTCGGTGACCACCATGCCGCGGCAGAAATTTCCGCCACATTCCACACGGGCAGGCATCCGGCGCGTGGTGACCAGGGCGGAATCTACAACAGTCAGCATGGCCATGGGGTCGTGAACCGGGCAGTGGTCCAGACAGTTGTTCTGCTGGCGGTTAAACCGGAAGTAGAGCGGCATGGCCTGCTTGAGGTAGTCCACGATGGGACGGTTCTCCGGCGCGGCGTATTTATCCAGCTTCTCGATGTGCTCCGCAGTCAGGCGGACCTTCTGGGTCACGTCCAGGCCTACCATGGTGATATCGAAGCCGGCCTGGAGCACCTGGTCGGCGGCCTCCGGGTCGCCGGCAATGTTGGCCTCCGCCACCGGTGTCACGTTGCCGGGAGCGTGGTAGGTGCCGCCCATAAAGACCACGTTTTTCACCAGCCGGGGCAGCTCCGGCTCCTTCTGGAGGGCCAGAGCCAGATTGGTCATCCGGCCCAGGGTCACCAGGGTCAGCTTTCCCTCGTACTCCTTCGCCATACGGATGATGAAGTCACAGGCCGCCTCCTCCAGAGGCTGCTGAGACGAGGCAGGGATCTGGGCATCGCCGATGCCGTTGTGGCCGTGGATGTGAGGGACAGGGCCCTCCCACTCCCCCACCAGCGGACCGGTAGCGCCTACCGCCACAGGGACCTCATAGTCCACACCGGAGAGCTGGATGAGCCGCAGGCTGTTGTCGGCCGCCTGCCGGGCGTTGGTGTTGCCGAAGCCGGTGGTGATGCCCACCACACGCACATCCTTCCGCTTGAGGGCAAACAGGATGGCAATGGAGTCATCGATCCCGGTGTCGGCGTCGATCAAAATATACTTCATGCTTCAAAACACTCCTTGTTTTCTGCTGGAAACAGCTCAATGCCGGCTCTGGTCGATCCGGTAGATGGCCTCCAGGACCACCTTGATCTCGTCCTCCCAGCCCTGAGCCAGACCGGTGTTTTCCTTCTCGTAGATCACATCGGAGCGAACCAGGTTGCCGGACACCGCCGAGATCATGGCACCCTTCACCCCTCTGCGGTGGCAGACAGTGTAGAGCGCGGAACTCTCCATCTCCACGTTCAGGCAGCCCAGGTCGTGGAGCTTCTGGATCCACTCCGGCGTCTCGCCGTAGAAGGCGTCGTCGCTGGCATTGATGCCGTAGTAGACGCCGCAGCCCAGGCTGGGCTGCATCTCCCGGGCGGTGTCGATGAGAACCCTGGTGAAGTCGAAGTCGGGCACTGCCGGGAAGCAGTCGGGTACATAGAATCGGGAGGTGCCCTCGTTCTTCATGGATCCGGTGGAGATCACCAGATCGCCGATCTTCAGCTCGGGCTGGAGGGCGGCGGTGCTGCCGATGCGCACCAGATACTTGGCGCCGATGTTGATGAGCTCCTCGGCGGCGATGGCGGTGGAGGGGCAGCCCATACCGGTTGAGGTCACGGAGACCTTCACGCCCTTATAGTAGCCGGTGAAGGTGCGGTGCTCCCGGTTGTTGCCCGCCAGATAGACGTCATCCAGATAGGCCGCCACCCGGTCACTGCGGGCGGGGTCACCGGGCAGGAGTACATACTCTCCGATATCGCCGGGCTGGAGGTGGATGTGGTACTGACGTTTGCCCAGGGTCATCTCGTCCTTGTTGAGCATATCCATGTCTTTTTCCTCATTTCCTGATGTTATACTGCCAGACGCCGCTTGGCCTTTCTGGCACGCTGGATGGAGTAAGCGGTGAGGCCGCCGATGGTGGCCAGATAGGGCAGCATGTCAATAAACTGGGAGGGCAGCGCCAGCAGCTGAAGGGTGTTGGACATGCCGTCAAAGAAGGCAAACAGCATGGAGGACAGGAACACACCGATGGGGGTGGACTGTCCCATAGCGGCGGCGGCCAGGGCGATGAATCCACGGCCGGCCACCATCTCCTGGGTGAACATACCCAGGTAGCCCATGGACATATACATGCCGCCCAGGCCAGTAAGGGCACCGCAGAGGAGGATGGCAATATAGCGGGTGCGGCGGACGTTGACGCCCACGGAGGAGGCGGCGTCGGGGTTCACACCCACAGAACGAATCCGCAGGCCAAGCGGCATTTTGTAGAGCAGGAACCAAACCACCAAAACAGCCAGCAGGGCCACATAGGTCATGAGGTTATGCCCGGAGAGGATCTTGCCGATGACAGGGATATCCTCGATCAGAGGGATGTTGACGGTAGGAAAGGAAAAGCTCTTCAGGGAGGCGCTGGTACCCTTCTCACCGGTGATGGTGAAGAGGAGCAGCACCGTAAAGCCGGAGGCAAAGGTGTTGATGGCGGTACCGCAGATGGTGGCATTGGCCTTCAGGTTCAGGTGGAAGTAGGCAAAGACCAGGCTTACTACCAGAGCTGTGCCCAGTCCGGCCGCCAGTCCGGCCAGCAGATTTCCGCCAAAAGCGCTTCCCAGCACGCCGGCCAGGGCGGAGAGGAGCATAATGCCCTCCAGGCCCAGATTGACCACGCCGGCCCGATTGCAGATGGCGCCACCCAGGGCGGGCAGCAGAATGGGGGTCACCACACGGATCCACATGTAGACAAATTCCGTGCTGAAAATGTTTTGTAAAATGATAGACATACCAGCACCCCCTTACGCCTTGACCTGCTCAGCGGCAGCAGCGGCCTGCTCCTGCTCGGCAGCCTTGTCGATGAGCTTCTGACGCCAGCGCTGCAGCAGGGCACCGGCGGCGATGAGGAGCATGATGACACCCTGGATGATCTGAGCCATCTCGCTGCTCACATCGCTGTTCATGGCCATGATGTTGGCTCCAGTGTTGATATAGGCGATGAAGGCAGCGGCCAAAGGCACCAGCAGTGGGTTGTCCTTGGCCAGCAGGGCCACCACGATGCCGGTCCAGCCATAGCCGGGAGTCTCGGTCCACTTGAAGCGGGTATACATACCCAGCAGCTCAATGCTGCCGCCCATACCGGCGATGGCACCGGCGATCACCTGGGCGCCCACCATAACACCGGTCTCCTTCAGGCCCACATAGTGGGCGAAGGAGGGGTTGCATCCAGTGATGCGCAGCTGATAGCCAAACCGGGACCGGTAAATCAGGAACCAGCAGAACACGCACATGACGACGGCGATCACCACGCCCAGATGCACGTTGGTGCCGGGCAGAATGCCGGGCAGCAGGCTGGTCTCGGCCAGCTTCAGAGAGGCCAGAGAGGAGGACTGCATCTCACGGAAGTGGTAAGTCACCAGATAGATGGCAAAGTATTGGACCACATAGTTGAGCATGATGGAGGTCACCACTTCGCTGACACTCCACAGTTTCTTCAGGAAAGCGGGAACGGAGGCCACCAGGGCGCCGCTGGCGGCGGCACAGAGGATACAAACCAGGGTGTGGACCCCAGTGGGCATGGGCACGGCGATGGAGACCGCCATAGCGATGGCAGCGCCCATAAAGAAGGAACCCTCAGAGATCATGGAAAACTGACCGGCCCGGAAGATGATCATAACGGCCAGCGCCGTAAAGATCAGGGGACAGGCTCCCTCAATGATATTGCCCACCCGCCGCAGGGAGAGGAATGGTCCCACGAAGAAGTTATAGAGGGCGTTGGACGGTTCCGAACTGACGGCAAAGACGATCCCCGTCACCAGCACCAGTGCCACCACGATCACCAGCAGCATCTTGACGCTGTCCACCAGGAGGTTGGCTTTTTTCAGTGTCATTTTGTCACCTCCGCGGTCTCCTGCTCACTCTGCCGGTCCAGGCCCAGCATGTACTGGCCCACGTCATCCTCCGTGA
Source organism: Intestinimonas timonensis (assembly GCF_900626145.1). Lineage (GTDB taxonomy): Bacteria > Bacillota > Clostridia > Oscillospirales > Oscillospiraceae > Intestinimonas > Intestinimonas aquisgranensis. Next base: position 1,306,918 of record NZ_LR130817.1, read on the forward strand.
TGGCGGTGGTATCCGGGAAGTAGGCCGTGATCTTGCCGCCGCACAGCACGATGAGCCGGTCGGCCAGCCCGAGCAGCTCATTCAGGTCGGAGGACACCAGGAATACGCATTTCCCCTCGTCCCGGAGCTGCAGCAGCTCCTTCCGGATAAACTCCGTGGCGCCCACGTCCACCCCTCGGGTGGGCTGATCGGCAATGATGACCTCGGGATCGCTGGAGAGCTCCCGGGCCAGCACCACCTTCTGGATGTTGCCGCCGGACAGGCTGGAGATCGCCACATCCGGGTCCTTACAGAAGATGTGATAGCGCTCCACCATCTTCTGGCCGTACGCCTTGATGTTCTTCTTCCGCAGCAGGGTTCCCTTGCCGCAGAACTCCGGATCGTAGGACTTATCCGCCATGGCATTTTCGGTGATGGAGAGGGCTCCGGCAATGCCGGTGGTCATACGGTCCTCCGGAATATGGCTCACCTTCTGGGCCCGGAGCTGGCGGATGCTCATGCCGCTGATGTCCTTGCCCAGGATGCGGATGCTGCCGCCATGGAAGTCCATGTTGCGGCTGAGGGCCTCCACCAGTTCGGTCTGGCCATTGCCCTCCACACCGGCCACACCGAAAACCTCGCCCCGCTTGGCCCGGAAGGAGATGCCATCCAGCTTCTTCTGGCCGATCACATTGCGCACCGTGAGGCCCTCCACCTCGATGGCGGTCTCACCCTGCTGGGCGGGCTTTTTCTCCAGTCGGAGTGCCACGTCACGGCCCACCATCAGATGGGAGATCTCCTCCTCATCCACGTCTTTCACGTCGTAGACACCCATGGTCTGGCCCCGGCGGATGATGGTGATGCGGTCACACAGCTCCCGCACCTCGTTGAGCTTGTGGGAGATGAAGATAATGGTATAGCCGCTGTCCCGAAGGATCTTCAGCTCGTGGAAGAGCTCCCGGGTCTCCTGGGGGGTCAGCACGGCGGTGGGCTCATCCAGAATCATGATTTTGGCGCCGTGGAGCAGCGCCTTGAGGATCTCCACCTTCTGCTTCTGACCCACCGTCAGGTCCTGGACCTTGGCGTGGGGCGGCACGATGAGGTTGTACTTTTCCGAGATCTCGGCCACCTGACGCTCCGCCAGCTTCTGGTCGATGATGAGTCCCTTCCTGGGCTCCATACCCAGGATCATGTTCTCGATCACCGTCAGAGACGGGACCAGCATGAAGTGCTGGTGCACCATACCGATCCCCATTCGGATGGCGGCGGTTGGCGAGGTGATCACCGTCTTCTCTCCGTTGATGTAAATATCTCCCCGTGTGGGCTGCTCCTCGCCGAACAGCATCTTCATCAGCGTGGTCTTACCCGCGCCGTTTTCTCCGGAGAGGGCGTGGATCTCACCGTGGTTGACTGCGAACGTGATGTCGCTGTTGGCCACGACACCGTTGGAATACACCTTGCGGATGTGTTCCATGCGCAGGATCTCCGTCCCAGGCACAGCCATTCCTCCTTGCATTGCTTTTTCAGACTTCCGGTGCTGTAAAACAGGAGCAGCGGCGGCGGAATCCCGCCGCCGCTGCAGGTCACGATGCTGTTAGGGCTTCATCTCGTTGCGCATGGTCTCGATAGCAGCAGTGTCCATGGTATAGGCGCTGCTGACCTCGATCTCGCCATTGGCCACCTTGGTGGCAATCTCATCCAGCTGGGTGCGGATCTCTTCGCTGACCAGAGTCTGGAAGTTGTCGTTGTCAGCCAGACCCACGGTGCCCTCAGCCAGACCCAGGGAGTAGTTCTCGCCCAGGCTCATGGAGCCGTCCCACAGGCTGGTGGAGGCGATCACCACAGCGTCGCCCATCTTCTTCAGAGAGGAGGAGAGCACGTTGCGGACCAGGTTGGGATCGGTCTCAACCATCTCGCTGTACAGGTCGGTGTCGCAGCCGATGATGTACTTGTCACAGTCGCTGGAAGCGGTCACAGCGCCCACGATGCTCTGGGAGGCAGGGGCGTAGACGATCTGAGCACCCTGGTTGTAGAGCTGAGTGGTCATCTCCAGGCAGGTAGCCACGTCCTCGAAGGAGCCCACGTAGGAGGTGATGACCTTGATGGAGTCGTCGATGTACTTGATACCGTCGATGTAGCCCACCAGGAAGTCATTGATGTTGGTGGCATCCATGGAGCCCACAAAGCCCACGATCTTCTGGTTGGGGTCGATCTTCTCGTCGCCGGCGTTCAGCTTCAGAGCAGCCAGGCAGCCAGCCATGAAGCCGGCCTCATTGGAGGGGAAGGTGATGCCGATCATGTTGTCGGAGCTCACCTCGCCGTCGAGGAACAGGTAGTTGTTGTCGGGATAGTCAGCGGCGACCTCCTCAAAGACCTCCTGGACGGACCAGGTGGCAGCCACGATCAGATCCCAGTCCTGCTCGGACACGTCGCGGAAGTAGGTCTCGTAAGCGGTCTCGTCACGGCCCATCTCGATGGTCTTTACCTCGCAGCCGTACTCGCTGCCCAGGCGCTCAATGCCCTCCTGGCAGGAGTCGAAGAAGCCCTTGTCGCCCAGGCTGCCGTTGACCATGAAGACGACCTTCTTGGGCTCGTCGCCAGCGGCGTCGGCGCTGCCGGTGCCGGTGGGCTGAGTGCTCTCGGTGGTCTTCGAGGAGCCGCAGCCGGCCAGCAGGCTCACGCTCATGCCCAGTGCTAAGAGAAGTGCAAGTTGTTTTTTCATTTCCTTTTCCTCCGTTGTTTTTGTTGTCTGGGTTTACGGATTCTATATCACCCGCCCTCAGTCGGACGGATCATATACATGACTCAACGATATCTATCTGGGGCCTACCCTGCGCCCCAGGTAGAGCTGGTAGCAATCGCTGCGCAGGTAGTTTTTAAAATGCCCCACCGCCTGGTCCTCAGCGGCATAGGCGATCTCGCTGACGGAAAAGTAAGGGATCTCCCCCGACCGGGTGATCTCCGGAATGGCCTGGGTCTGAATCCGCAGTTCAGCTCTGGCCTTGACCACCATCTGAGGGACCCGCTCCACGGCAAAGTGCTCCATCTCCTCCCGGCTGTCGGGGTCTACCGAACACCGCTCCAGCCAGACGACCGGTACCAGCCGCTGGGAGAGGGCGATGGATTCCTCTCCGCTGAAATAGACAATGTCGTAGTTCACCATCAAAGCACCTTTGGAGAGCTGCAGCTGTTCGCTCAACCAGCTGCCAGACCCGCCGATGGTCCAGGTGACCTTGGTTTCGGTGATGGGCATGGTGCAGAACGTCCGGCAGATGTCACTGTAATTCTGCAATCCGCCATTTTGACGGCTTCGGTCCGCAATCTCCGAGCCGCGCCCCTGGTGCCGGATCAGCAGTCCGTCCTCCTCCAGGTACTGGACGGCCTGACGGATGGTGCCCCGGCTGACACCGAAGTGGGTGGCCAGAGCATTTTCGCCGGGAATCAGGTCTCCCGGCTTTCCGACACCGCTGCGAATCAGGGCATAGAGTACATCGTACACCTGCACGTAGAGCTGAATATCTGTGCGCAAAGGGGTGGGGAGCTGCGGGATCTGTTCCAGGGGAAGCACCCCTGCACGCCCTTTCACTGCTCTCCCCGCGCCGCCCGGTCCTGCCGGATCAGCTCCCGCAGGCCCTCCACGGCCATCTCGCATACCAGGGCTTCGCATTCCTCCGGCCAGTCAGCCCAGTCGTCGGAGTAGGCGCCCCGCTCGCAGGTCACGGCCATCATCGCTCCCGCCCGGACGCCCATGGAGCTGGCCGCCACAAACAGCGGAGCACATCCCATATCTGCGCTCAGCGCACCGCCGGCCTCGTAAGCCTCCCAGCGCTTGGTCAGCTCATAGCCCATGGGCCGTCCGGCAGCAGCAAACTGGGTGGAAAAACAGGCCTTCGTGACGTTTACTCCAACGTGATAACGCTGTCCTCTGGCCCTGACAGCTGCTTCCAGAGCGGCAAGCACGTCCATATCCGGTACAGCGGGATATTCCAGAGGGGCATAGTGGTTGGCCACTCCCTCCATCCGCACCGCACCATTGGGGAGCACCAGGTCCCCCTTGTGGACCTTGGGCGAAGTGGACTGGCAGGTGCCCACCCGGATCATCGTGTGGGCGCCGCACTCGTGAAGCTCCTCCACAGCAATGGCCATAGAGGGCCCACCCATGCCGGTGGAAGTAATGGATACCCGCTCCCCCTCCAGGAGGCCGGTGAAGGTCTGATATTCCCGGAAATAGGCCATCTGCTGCGCGTTTTCCAGATAGGCGGACAGCCGAACCGCCCGCTCGGGACTGCCCGGCATGAGCACATAGCCGCCCACCTCTCCGGGGCAGAGACTCACATGCATCATTCGTTTCGCCATGTCGTCCCTCCTTACCGCTCCGCCCTGGCCAGATCGTCACGGATGATGGACCGCAGTCCGCTCACCGCTACCTCGATGGCCCGGCGCTCCCAGTCCCTGGGATAGTCCTTACTGTCGTTGGAATAGGCGTTGTAATTGGTGGCACAGATCATAATGGAGGCTGTCCGCAGCCCAAGAGCCTCCCCCATGAGGAAGAGCGGCGCACACTCCATACTGGTGTTGGTGGCACCCGCCTTCTCATAAGCCTTCCACTTATAGAGAAGCTCCTCACACACCGGCTTGGTCTCCGGGGAGGACTCGGTATAGAAGGAATCCTTGGTGATGGTGACACCGGTGTTGTAGGGGTAGCCGCTCTCTTTGGCTGCCCGCTCCAGGTGCCGGAAGATCCCGTAATCGGGCACGGCCGGGAACTCGATGGGCATGAAATGTTCTCCCATGCCCTCCATCCGGGCGGCTCCGCTGGGAATGATGACATCGCCGATCTTGGATTTGGGTGAGGCCGAGGCACAGGACCCCACTCGAATGAAGGTATCCGCCCCGCAGGCGTGAAGCTCCTCCACCGTAATGGCCATGGACGGCCCTCCAATGCCGGTGGAGGTCACGGCTACCGGCTCTCCCTCCAGCGTTCCGACATAGGTAAGATACTCCCGGTTGTGACAGAGGAGCCGGGGCTCATCAAAATACTCGGAGATAAGTCTGGCCCGCTCCACGCTGCCAGGGATGAAAACATAGCGTCCGATCTCTCCCTGGGCCACGCCTGTGTACAGCATCCGCTTTCCCATCGCGCTTCCTGTCTCCTCTTCTTTTTTCGCAGTATTTGTCGTTCCCGACCTTCTTCTACCAAATACCAGTACTTTTACCTAAGTATAATCCTCCCTCTTCTCCATTGTCAATGCGCCATACTGAACATGTATATACATGTTATTTTGTCTACTTTCCACAACCTGCACAACGCGTCCCTTTGGCTTTTCGGCGCCGTCCACAAATGGCCCCACCTGTTTTTCTTTAAAAATAATATCAAAAAGCTCCACTATTCAACATTTTTCTATTATTTTTTCAGTATTTTATTTCCATTGGCCCTTTTACATGGAAACCAGCTGATCCACTGTTCAGACGCAGGCCATCGCGAGAATACACTGCCCGTCCTGTATAGACAGGTTTCTTTTCCTATGAATGTTTCATATTAGGCTCTCCAATCAGAGCCAGATACTCCGGCACCGCACGGCGGTCAATCAGGATTTTCCCCCGGCCAGCCCAATGGCGGTTGCTTTCCGCTTTTTTGAGCCCGGAGATCCAGTATTCATCCCCGTTTTCTATATCGACATACCAAACAAAAGCAGGCATAAAGCGCCGCAGCTTCGCAAGGTTTATGGACTGCAAAAATACAGACCTCTGGACAGATAAAATCATAGACTTTGCAATCGCACACGTCGGTTCCAGAACGTCATTCGACGATAGGCTGTCCGCCCGTGTGTGTGAGCTGTGCGGAAAAACCAATGTACCGCTGGAAATACACCATGTAAATAAAGTGAAGAACCTCAAAGGAAAACAGCTGTGGGAACTTGCGATGATAAACACGCGGAGACAATTCTCGGAAATATGGACGGCGTGGTATTCCTGGGAGGCCGTGAGGCCAGCACCATCAAGGAAATATCGGAAAACTGGCTGGGGAAAGCCACCATCTCCATGCAGACCGACAGCCGCTCCCGTGGGCAGTCGGAAAGCTATAGTCAAAATAACCAGCGGCTGGGCCGTGAGCTGATGACACCCAGCGAGCTGGCTACCATGCCCGGGGACAAGTGCATTTTACAGCTTCGGGGCCTGCCCCCGTTCTACTCCCCGAAGTATGATCTGAAAAAGCACCCGAATTATAAATACACGGCTGAAGCCGACAAACAGAAAAACGCTTTTGACCTCGACAAGCTCATACAGAGCGGTTGATCTGTGAAATCCTGATGGCGTTGGAACAGAACGCCGTCAACATGGGTATGGAGTACGACGATTTCCAGAAGGCTATGGGCGGTGATCTTTCCAAGGCCGCCAAAAAGGAATGGTATTTGCGGCACAAGGACAGGGGCATGGAACCATAACCAATGTGCGGCACAAGAGAAAAACAGAAAAAGTTGATACCCGTCGATAAAAGTCGCTTGAAAAAGTTTGCAGTTCACATCAAAACTCCCTTGAAAAAGTTGCCGTTTTCGGATATACTGGAATAGAACAGAATAAGGGAGGCGAAACTGTCATGCTGAAAAGGAAAATTGAGCAGAAACTGATCGACTGGAAAAACACAGAAAATCGCAAGCCATTGATTATCAAGGGCTGCCGGCAGTGCGGCAAGACATTTTCTGTCCTTGACTTTGCAAAGAAAAACTATAAAAATGTTGTGTACCTGAATTTTTTTGAAAATCCATACTATGCCTCTGTATTTGCTGGGTCTCTGGAAGTGGACACAATCGTGATGATGCTGTCCGCCCTGCTGGGCAGCGAGGCGGTGTTTGAAAGCGGAAGTACAGTCTTGATCCTGGACGAGATTCAGGAGTGCCCGGAGGCCCGGACCGCCCTGAAATTTTTCCGAATTGATGGACGCTATGATGTGATAGGCACCGGCTCTCTGCTGGGTGTGAAGGGGTATGGAAAAGAACCGAAATCTGTTCCAGTCGGATCGGAAACGGTGATTGATATGTACCCTCTGGATTTTGAAGAATTTCTGTGGGCCAATGGGATTGCTGACCCTGTAATTGATATGTTAAAGAAGTGCTTGCAGAAAGAGACGCCTGTCCCGGAGGCCCTGCACAACCGTATGAAGCAGCTGCTCCTGCAATATGTGGTTGTCGGAGGTATGCCGGATGCCGTACAGACCTTTGTAGATACGAAGCAGATGGGTGAGGTGCTGCAAATCCAGCGCGATATTGTCCGCTCCTATGAGGACGATATGGTGAAGTACGCCGAGAAGAAGGATAAATCACGAATCAAGGAGTGTTTTCAGTCTATCCCGAAGCAGCTCAGTAAAGAAAACAAGAAATTTCAATACTCCGTTGTCAAAAAAGGTTCAACCGCATCAAAATATGCCGGGAGCCTCCAATGGATCGAGGATGCCGGTATCATTGTCCGCTGCTATAATCTGAGCATTACGGAACTGCCCTTGGATGGGAACGCCGAGGAAGATATATTCAAGGTGTATATGCGGGACTGCGGCCTTTTTGTCAGTATGCTGGAGGATGGCACACAGTACGACATCCTGCAAGGAAATCTTTACGGCTATAAAGGCGCGATTTTTGAAAATCTGATTGCGGATGTTTTCGGTAAGATGGGACGAAAACTCTACTATTTCCACAAAGACAGCGGTTTGGAAGTGGACTTTGTGATCCGTTATAAAGGACAATGCACATTGGTGGAGGTCAAAGCGTCCACAGGGAATACGAAAAGCACCAGAACGATTCTGCGCCATCCTGAAAAGTACCATGTCAGCCAGGCAATCAAGCTGGGGGACTACAATGTAGGACGCACCGAACAGCTTCTCACACTCCCGCTGTATATGGCGTTCCTGCTGAAAGAACTGTGAGCGGATAGCTCAAACCTGAATATGTCCAATGCGAAAGGCAGTCCATTGAGGACTGCCTTTTTTGCTGCCCTGCGGCATCAAACAAATCAAACAACCGGCCGCCCGGTTTGAGAAAGGATATTGGATGAACACAGTAACAACGAGTTATAAGCACAACGGGGTGCCGGTGTCTATCCCCAGAGGTTCCTATGGCGTGACCCGCCTGACGGCCCGGCTGTATGAGTACCCCAAAGGGCATCCCTGCCGGGGGTGCCCTTTTACTTTACGGACTTCCGTTCCGTCCTGTATGTTCCCCAGCCGAAAGGACGGCGGGTGCCTCTGGTACGATCTGAAGCGGAAGAAGCGCCCGCCCCTGCCGCACACCTATCCCCAGAATCAGGCGGCGGCGGAACGGATTTTTGATTTCATTGAAGTTCTCAAAAAGGTGATGAAACAAAAAGGTTACTCGTAAAAAAGGAGGATTGCCGGTTGCGGAGTAAAACAGATTTTTACCGGCTGTTCTTTGAACAGCTCGCCCGAAAGGGCTTTGATGTAAAGCGGTCCCAATCTTCGGATTATATTGCGGACATCTACTATAAAAATCAGCTTGTGGCCTACTTCTCCAAGGCGGATACGGTGATCCAGAACCCGTTTGTCGCTGTAAAGGATATCAGCACATTCTGCGCCTTGTGGGGTGTGTTCCAACTCATTGTCGGTCCCAGACATAACGGGGTGATTGTCCTTATTCTGGCGTTCCTGATTTCTCCCTATGGCCTGCCAATGGCCGCCATCTGGCTGCTGGGCAAAGTGCAGGATTTGAAATTTGCGATTCAAGATAAAATTTATGGGTAAAGTATGCCGCCGGTGCTATTTTACTTTCCCCTAAAAATAGGATATACTAATAAAGGAATATGCTCTGCCGCCATGTGCGGACAGTTTTTAGAGAAGGAGGGCGTGTATGGAAAATCAATTAACTCCAAACAGCTCCATCATTCTGGAAATCCGGGAACTGCTGGAGAACGCCAGAAAAAATGTGGCACAGCAGGTCAATACACAGCTTTTGACAACCTACTGGAACATTGGCCGGATTATCGTGGAGTATGAACAGCAAAATCAGATTCGCGCAGATTATGGAAAACAAACCTTAAGGGAACTTTCCAAAGAGCTGACACGGGAATTTGGAAAAGGTTTTTCTCGTTCTAATTTGCAAAATATGCGGGCATTTTATCTTGCTTATGAAAAATGCCAGACAGTGTCTGGCAAATTGTCCTGGTCCCATTACTGTGAACTTTTGAGTATTACGGATGAGAACAAACGCAGCTTTTACGAGAAAGAATCTATCAATTCGGGCTGGTCAGTTCGGGAGCTGAAACGGCAGATTGACAGCTCGCTGTATGAACGGCTGCTACTTTCCAGCGGAGATGTGAATAAAGAAAAGGTCCTCTCTCTGGCGCAGAAAGGAATTGAAATCAATCAGCCAGCTGACATCATCCGTGATCCCTATGTGTTCGAGTTTTTGGGTGTGCCGGAGAACAAACCCATATTGGAAAGCGATTTGGAAAAAGCTCTTGTCGTACAGATTGAAAAGTTTCTTTTGGAACTTGGGCGAGGCTTCATGTTTGTTGGAACCCAGCAGCGCGTGACCCTGAACAATACCCACTACTATGTGGACATGGTATTTTACAACAAAATTCTCCGTGCTTATGTACTGATTGAACTGAAAACGAAAAAACTGACACCAGAGGCTGCCGGTCAGCTCAATATGTACTTAAACTACTATGCGGCAGAAGTCAACGACCCTGACGATAACCCGCCTATCGGTATTATCCTCTGTACGGAAAAAGACAGCATCGCGGCGGAATATGCCTTGGGCGGTCTGTCCAACAATATCTTCGCATCCCGGTATGTTCTCTATATGCCGGACAAAGAACAGCTGATTGCTCAGGTAGAGGCTGTCTTGAAAAACTGGCACGAAAAGAAAGATAACTGCCATGACTGAAAAAGAACTGATTGGAAAAGTACATTCAGCGGTCTATCATCAATGCCAGCGCCGTGGTTATGCGACTCCGGTAGATGTACTGATGGAGGTCGGTGTCCTGCCAAAACAGAAATATGAGGACTGGCGGTTTGGGCGGATTGATTATCTGGAACGGGTATGTACTGTCAATCTGCGCAAACTCTCATTCATCATGCACCAGATGCGGGTGTACGCACAGAAAACTGGCTTAAAACCCTCCTTCTGTTACTACAAGCAGTGGGGTGTAAAAAAGAAAAATGGGCAGAGACACAAGCCAGTGATTCCGCTGCGGTTCAGCAAAAGCGGAAATCTGGAAATTGAGAAATGGTATGCAACTCATTTTGTGGATACCAAACGGATTGCACTCTTAAAAGCACAGCAGCCTGTTGAAAATTTAGATTAGGGCTTGTTTGAAAAAAGGCGGAGATTGTGCTAAAGCAACAAAATAGCGATGGAGGCAAGATACACAAAGGCTAGGAAGGAAGCATCCGACTTGTCATATCTGGTGGCGATTCTGCGAAACCACTTGATTTTCTGGAAAAAACACTCCACCAGATGGCGTTCTTTATACAGATGCCAGTCAACCGGCCAGGGATCGGAAACGTTGCTTTGCGGCGGGATCACATAGCTGGCCCCGTGCGCTGAGATATATTCCCGAATCGTCCGGGCACCATAGGCCCGGTCTGCCAGCACGGCACTCCCGCCGATTCTGACCTTTTTCAGCAGTTCAACAGCGTGAACCGAATCGTGGTCATTTCCAGCGGAGAGAAGGAACTCCACCGGGTTTCCCAGACCGTCTACGACAGCGTGGAGCTTTGTGTTCCACCCGCCTTTGGTACGGCCAACCGCCTTATCCGCCGTTTTTTCCCCGCCATTTGCGCTTTCATGCACCTTTACGCAAGTGGAGTCCATGCTCAGGTTCTCCATATCCGCGTCCGCAGACAGTGTGTGGAATACCGCTTCCAGAGTGCCCTCATTCCGCCATTTGGCGAATCTTGCGTATATAGACTGCCAAGGACCATAGGTCGCCGGCAGCTCACGCCACTGCGCACCGCTCCGGACGATCCAGAGCATTCCGTTGAGCATGATCCCGTTATCCTTCCGGGGACGACCCCGCTTTCCCGTTTCTTCCGGTGGCAGCAGCGGCTTGATTCGTTCCCATTGTTCTTTTGTTAATTCATATCGTTTCATGCTCATAGCTTCGCATAACTTGGTTTCTTGTGCAACTTTTATTTTTCAAACAAGGCCTAACCAAAGGACAGCTCACACAGCTGTCCTTTTCTTTTGGAAAGGAGGCTTCCCCTATGGCAACCACACGCATCATGCCTCTGCATATCGGCAAGGGCCGCACCGAAAGTCAGGCAATCAGCGACATCATTGATTATGTGGCAAATCCGCAAAAGACTGACAACGGGAAATTGATTACCGGCTATGGCTGTGACAGCCGAACCGCCGATGCCGAGTTTCTGCTGGCGAAGCGGCAGTATATCGCCGCCACCGGGCGGGTGCGCGGAATGGATGATGTGATCGCTTACCATGTGCGCCAATCGTTCAAACCCGGTGAGATTACACCGGAGGAAGCCAACCGCCTGGGCGTGGAATTTGCCAAGCGGTTCACCAAGGGCAATCACGCCTTTGTGGTCTGCACTCACATAGACAAATCGCACGTTCATAATCACATCATCTGGTCGGCGGTCAATACGGATTGTGACCGAAAATTCCGCAACTTTTGGGGCAGCACCAGAGCCGTCCGACGCTTGAGCGATACCATCTGTATCGAGAACGGATTGTCCATTGTGGAGGACCCGAAACCCCACGGAAAAAGCTACAACAAGTGGCTGGGCGAACAGGCCAAGCCATCCCATCGGGAGCAGCTGCGGGTGATGATTGACCGTGCGCTGGAACAGAAACCGGCAGACTTTGATGCGCTGCTGAAGCTGCTTTCGGAAATGGGCTGTGAAGTATCCCGGCGCGGGAAAGTCATCCGGCTTAAAGCGCCCGGCTGGAAGAATGTAGCCCGCATGGATAACAAGCTGGGGGCCGGGTACAGTGAAGCGGAAATTCGTGCGGTGTTGGCCGGAGAAAAACAGCACACGCCCCGCAAAAAATCCACCGTGCAGCCGGAGCCACCCAAGGTCAATCTGCTGGTGGATATTCAGGCAAAATTACAGGCTGGGAAAGGCGCTGGGTATGCGCGCTGGGCCAAGGTTTTTAACCTGAAACAGATGGCGCAGACTGTAAATTTTCTTACCGAACATCAGCTGCTGGACTATGCGGAGCTGGCAGAAAAAGCGGCGGCAGCCACCGCCCACCACAACGAACTGTCGGCACAGATCAAGGCGGCGGAGAAACGCATGGCGGAGATCGCCGTCCTGCGAACTCATATCATCAACTATGCCAAGACCCGTGAGACCTATGTAGCCTACCGCAAGGCCGGTTATTCCCGAAAATTCCGGGAGGAACATGAGCAGGAAATCCTGCTCCATCAGGCAGCCAAAAATGCCTTTGACGAGATGGGTGTGAAGAAGTTGCCCAAGGTTAAGGACTTGCAAGCTGAGTATGCCAAACTGCTGGAGGAAAAGAAGAAAACCTACGCCGAGTACCGGCGTTCCCGTGAAGAAATGCGGGAGCTTTTGACGGCCAAAGCGAATGTGGACCGGCTGCTGAAAATGGACGAGGAACAGAAAAAGGAACAGGAAAAAGACCACGGCCAGCGGTGAGCCGGTCATGGTCCAAAGCGTTCGCAGAACGCGCAGCCACAGAATGAATTTCTGTGTTCAAAGGGGTTTGGGGGCGCTGCCCTCAACAAGCAAAGCGGAGGGGAAAATCACGGCAGGATTTTTCCCTCTGCGGGCCGAGTGTATTAACACCGGCATTGCTTGCCGCTTTCTTGGGGATACAAAAACAGCCAGCGAGAGAAACTTCCAAGTTTCACTCACTGGCCTATTCTTTTTCAAGTTTCTTAGAAAAATCACTCAGTTCTTCCGCCACTCCGCGTGTGTGATGCAACAGAGTTTCCCGCATTTCAGGTGGGCAGTTCAGATAGAGCATTTTCATCTCAGCTGCTTTCTCATCTTCTTCCGTTATATCCGGCACCAGCAGAGAGTCCAAGGAAAGCGGAAGAACTTTCGCGATTGCCTTCAAAATGAGATATGACGGGTTCATTTTACCTCTCTCAATGTTTGCAATCTGCTTTGTGGAAACATGGCAGATGTCGGCAAGCCCCTGTTGCGTCAATCCCTTGCCTTTACGGGCTGCTTTTACTTTCAACCCCAGTTCTTTTAATTCGTCAATCGGCATAATCGTTCATCTCAATAATATTTTATCCTGCCGATTTATGACAAGGAATAACCTTATTGTTCCTGCGAACAGGCTTGATTATGCCTGTTTTTGATAGAAAGTCAGTTTCACATACTTGTTGCGGGCAGAAGGATAAGGTATGATAAAGTGGTAAGTATCTTATGTGAGAACAAAATGAAAAACTTTTTTGATTCTTAGGACATTTCTGCAACATTTCAGTTTTAAGATAAGTGACACAGACAAAAAAGAGAGTCTAATGGTATGAAGTCAAGAGGGTGATGGCAGGAAAAATCGAGAATAAATGCAGGAAAACAGTTGCGTAAGCAGAAAAAAGGCAACACCAACCTAAGCCCTGCCCCCTAAGATTTTTTGAAACAGGGCGGGAGCGCCAGAGCTGCGAGTGGTGTACTCAGCTCTCCGGCGGGATATACAGGCGGTTGTCCTTCAGCAGCCGAAAGACCAACCGGACCAGTTTTCTGGCAGTTAAAGCGAGTGCGCGTTTATGCTGGTACTTGTTGACCTCATGGTATTTGAGGTCATAGTAGCGCCGGAACTCGGAGTCGCATCTTCTCACGGAGTTGGCGGCTTCCAGCAGGTAGTACCGAAGATAGCGGTTGCCGGATTTAATCATTTGGGAGTGTTCGGCTTCAAATTCACCGGACTGGTTCTTGTGCCAGACAAGACCGGCAAACTTGGCGACAGAGGCTTGAGAGTTGAAACGGTGGATATCGCCAATCTCAGCGATGATACCGGCGGAGTAGACCTTCCCAATGCCGGGAATAGAGGTCAGGGTATTGGGGATAATCTCAAACTGCTGTTCAATGGCCTTTTCTAAAACCTTAATTTGTTCTTTCAAGGCACGCATGGAAGCAATCGAAACGGACATCGCCTGGTTTACAGTATCGTTCACTGTCTTAGGGAGACGGTAGGAGCCTCTGGCTGCCGCCTGTACCGCTTTCGCTGTGGCCGCTGGATCTGCAAACCTGCCGCGGCCCGTTTCAGTGACGAAGGCAGTCAGTTCCTCCAAATCAGCATTCGCCAGGTCATCCACAGTTTCAAACCGTTCCATAAGGGCGATCGTAGTGGCGCTGGTATTCTGAATATCCTTGTCCTGGGCCATGCCGGAGCATTTGAGGAATAAGTAGTTGGCAAACCGCTGTTTCTCACGGGTTAGGTTTTGAATCACGTCAAATCTGGCTCTGGTAAGCGTTCTAAGCGCCTGGTAGCGATAGTCGTCCATATAGACCTCCTTGGCGATCCTGCCAAAACGGAGATGGTCGGCAATCACAAAGGCGTCCACCCAATCGTTCTTCGGCAGGTCGGGATAAGCATCCTTGAATTTCCGTACCTGCTTGGGATTGAGGACATGGATCTTTCTCTGAAAGCGGCCAAGGCTGCCATCTTCTCGGAGAGCGTAGACAAGGCTGTCTCCGTAGATGGAGGTGGCCTCCAGGCCGATTATCACATCGCTGAGCTGCATGGAACCGAGTGCCGACACGATCCTCTCTGATAACAGTTTAGCACCGCCGAGATTATTCTGCACGGAAAAGCTGGAGTGCTTGCTGCCGTCCGGCTTCATCAGGTAGGCCACATTGTTCCTGCTGCCCACATCAATGCCTACAAAAAGTGGGTTCATCATTTTCACCTCCCCGCATGGAAATTTCAGGCCAGCAGGCTTTGAGATACCCATGATAACCGGAGCATCCGCAACCTCGCGTATCAGAATCATTCCAGAGAAGACCAATGCGATAGCCCTCACTGCTGAAAGGGCGGTCTTGCTCCGGCAAACAGCCAATGAGTTTGCAGCTAACTTCCGGTTCAGGGGAACGGACTTTCCTTGAAGCAGCCTTGCGGTTCAACTGGAAGTGATAGAACTTGACCCTGCTGTCCTACAGCCATTGTATCACGGGTATCCCAAAGCCTGCTGATCGTTAAAAGTGAACTAAGCAGATACACTTTAAACTGTCTGCAAATCTTATTATACGAGGAAGTGAGTACATGGGAAAGATACTGATTGTGGAGGACGATACCCTCCTGAACCGGACTCTGGAATATAACCTGGCATCTGATGGATATGAAATCACAGCAGCCTATAACCACAAGGATGCTGTTTCCCATTTGAAAGAAACCGAGTTTGATGTTGCGCTACTGGACATCAATCTGCCGGATGGTAGTGGGCTTGACCTTTGCGAAGAAATCCGAGGGCGCGGCCAGCACACCTATATCATTTTCATTACAGCCAACGACAAAGAAAGTGATATGCTAAAAGGCTATGAAGCGGGCGGTGCAGACTATGTGACAAAGCCCTTTTCGGTGACGGTTCTGTGCAGGAAGGTGGCGGCGGTCTTTTCCAATCTGGAACTGCGTACCCCACGGCACGATCTGTTTGACGATGGCTTTCTGAAAATCGACTTTTCTGAGCAAAGGGCATCCCTTGCCGGGGAACCGCTGGACTTCACCCCAAAGGAATACCGCACCTTGTTCCTATTCGTGAAAAATCCCCGGATTAACAGAGCCAATGGAGCAGCATCAGATGGCTGGAACAAAGGGATATGTTCTGGTTCTGCCGGATGAAGTGGCTTCCCGGCTGTCCGGGGAGAAAATCCGTCTGGTGATGAAACTTGAGGATAGCGGATACCCGGAACTGAAAAGCGAGCTGAAGCAATTCCTGAACAGCGGCGAGTGGCAACCGGACATCCAGCCCGGACAGGAATTGCCGGAACGGGTGACGATGGGGGTAACAGTAAAAGCGTGGGGGGTTGCCAACTCGCTCACCGGATTCACAACGCTTTCTTTCTGTGGCCTATATCTGAGCATTATTTTTATCATTCTTTCCTGTTCGGTGCTGGCCTTTGAGCAGCTTTCCGCTATTGACCGGAACCGGAAAAATTATGCGGTGATTGACCGGCTGGGCGTATCGGGTAGCAGGCAGGCATCCCTCATCCGTAAGGAACTGTCCACCGTGTTCCTAATCCCTCTGTTTTTCCCTATCGTCCTTACGATTCTGTTGATTATGGGAACGCAGTTTATTTTCGGGGAAGCAATTTTGCAGGAAGGGCTTGTGCTGTTCTACAAGGACAAAACCATGATCCAGAAGCCGGAAACGGAATGGATTTGCCACGAAGATGCCCACGAAGCAATCGTTGACCGGGAAGTGTGGGAAGCTGTTCAGGAAAAGAACCGGGCAGTCAAACAACAGGTTGCAAACCATGCCGCCCCGCTGCCCGCCCTGTTCACCGGCAAGCTGGTCTGTGCCGACTGCGGGCATCCCCTGGCAGCTACCCGTGAGACCCAGCGCAGAAAAAACGGAACATCCAAGCGATATGTTTCCTATATCTGCTCCCACTTTTCCACCACCGGACACAGCGCCTGTTTTTGGCATCGGATTTATGAAATCTCGCTGAAAACGCTGGTGCTGAATGAAATCAGGGCGCACAGCCAGGCGGTGGCGCAGGATGAAAACGCGGTGCTGGACAAGATGAAACAGCAGATACTTTCCGAAAGCGCGGCGAAGCAGGAGGATTCTAAGCTGGAAATCAGCCGACTGCGGCGGCGTATCGGAGAGCTGGAACACATGACCGCTAAACTATATGAAGATAAGGTCAGCGGCATAATCAATAACGACACATTTGCTGTCCTGATTCAGAAAAGCGAACAGGAACGCATCCAAAAGGCGGAGCGTTTGGAGGTTCTTCTGGCAGAGGAACGGAAAGCCCAGCAGGAGGTTGAAAATATCCGGCAGTGGGCCGGTATCGTCCGCCGCTATCTGGATGTGCAGGAGCTTGACCGGGAAATCGTTGAGGAACTGATTGACCACATCGAGATCGGGGAACGCTCCATCATAGACGGTCAGCGTCACCAGGACATTAAAATCTTTTACCGCTTTGTTGGTGTGGTATAATAGAAAAAAGAAAAGACCCGGCTGCATTGAACAGATCCAGTAAAAACGGACAGTGACAAAAGCCCCCCTGATGTAGGAAAATAGACTACATCAGGGGGTTTTGTCATGAAGAAACGAAATTACACACACGTTCAAATGCTTTTACCAGAGATCAAGGCCATGTTGGCAGAGGGGAAAACACAGCGGGAAGTCGCAGAATACTATGGCTTCCGGAATAAGCAGGTGGTAAAAAGACTACTTGAGCGTGAGCGCCGTAAAGAACGAAAACTGGAAGCCGGAATCCGCCCACGACCGAAAGGACGGCCGAGAAAAGATGCTGCGCCAGGAGACGTTGTGGCAGAGCAGGCCTGTGAGATCCAACGGCTTCGCATGGAAAATAAACTACTGCGGGATTTTCTGCGCTTCACAGAAAGGAAGTGAGAGCAAAGGTAAAGTATCATATCATCTATCGTCACAGGACAGAGTATCCAGTGGCAGTCATGTGCAAATTCTTTGGAGTGTCCAGAAGCGGCTACTATGCTTTTGTCCATCGCCTAGGCAAGCCAGAAAAGGATGCGGCTCTTGCGGGGCTCATCGCACAGCAGCGGGAACGCAGCTTCCGCACCTACGGCTACCGGCGGATGTGGCTGTGGCTGAAAAGCCGGAATATCTTCTGCAATCCCAAAACTGTGCTGCGAATCATGAAGAAATATGATCTGCTCTCGGAGATCCGCCGCCGCAGGAAATGGCAGCAGATGGGGCGGCAGGCACACAAATACAGGAATCTGCTGAACAGGGAGTTCCATGCGGACAAACCTAACAGCAAATGGGTAACAGACATCTCCTACATCCACACCAGGCAGGGTGTGCTGTACCTTTCCATAATCCGGGACCTCTATGACAACAGCATCATCGCCTACAAGACTGGAACCCAGCAGACAGTGAATTTGGTTCTGGATACCGTTCATCTGGCAATGAAACAGGAGAAAAAGAGGGTCGCTGCGGAGTTGCAGCTCCACAGCGACCAAGGATTTCAGTACACCTCTGCAGCATACTTCAATCTGACTCAAGCATACGGAATCACACCATCCATGTCAAGGAAAGGAAACCCGTACGACAACGCCATGGCGGAAAATTTCTTCTCTATCCTCAAAACAGAATGTATTTACCGCCACAAACCGGCGACCTTTTCCGAAGCCAATGAGATGATTGACCGCTATATTTACTTCTATAACCATGAGCGCATCCAGTTAAAAACTGGAGAGGCGCCGCTGGCGCGACGCCTCTCCGCTTAAAACTTAATCTTTCCTACTAAGGGCTCTTTTTTGTACTGTCCGCACAATCTGGGGCAGTTCACAGTTCAGATGCAGCCGGGTCTTTTCTTTTTCCCATTATACCACACCAACGAAGCGGTAAAAGATTTTAATGTCCTGGTGACGCTGACCGTCTATGATGGAGCGTTCCCCGATCTCGATGTGGTCAATCAGTTCCTCAACGATTTCCCGGTCAAGCTCCTGCACATCCAGATAGCGGCGGACGATGCCTGCCCACTGCCGGATATTTTCAACCTCCTGCTGGGCTTTTCGTTCCTCTGCCAGAAGAACCTCCAGACGCTCTGCCTTTTGGATGCGTTCCTGTTCACTTTTCTGAATCAGGACAGCAAAGGTATCGCCATTGATGGCACCGCTGACTTTATCCTCATAGAGCTTGGCGGTCATGTGTTCCAGCTCTCCGATACGCCGCCGCAGTCGGCTGATTTCCAGCTTGGAATCCTCCTGCTTCGCCGCGCTTTCGGAAAGTATCTGCTGTTTCAGCTTGTCCAGCACCGCGTTTTCATCCTGCGCCACCGCCTGGTTGTGCGCCCTGATTTCATTCAGCACCAGCGTTTTCAGCGAGATTTCATAAATCCGATGCCAAGAACAGGCGCTGTGTCCGGTGGTGGAAAAGTGGGAGCAGATATAGGAAACATATCGCTTGGCTGTCCCGTTTTTTCTGCGCCGGGTCTCGCGGGTGGCTACCAAAGGATGCCCGCAATCGGCACAGACCAGCTTGCCGGTGAACAGGGCGGGCAGCGGGGCGGCATGGTTTGCCACCTGTTGTTTGACTGCCCGGTTCTTTTCCTGAACAGCTTCCCACACTTCCCGGTCAACGATTGCTTCGTGGGCATCTTCGTGGCAAATCCATTCCGTTTCCGGCTTCTGTATCATGGTCTTGTCCTTGTATACAAATCCTCCAGAATGGGCATATTCTCCGGGCGCGGGTCGTTGAGATAGTCCTGATAGACCAGCCGCACACAACGGTCGATGATGGTTTTCTGCACCGGCTGCAATCCCTCCTTGCCGCCCACGATCAGCTCACACAGCGACAAGATAAAGTCCGATTTGAGGGACAGCGGGCTTTCATCGTCCGAGTAGTCCAGGTTCAAGTCCATTGGGTTAAGATAGTTGGTGGAGGTGGGCGAAATTTTGATAACCTGCCCATGCAGACGCTCCACCAGTGGGGCATATTCCGCTTCCGGGTCCAGGATTTCCACCTCGTCGGAAGTCAGCAGGAAACAGTTGGCGATCTCGCGCTTGGCGCTGAAAGATTTACCGGAACCCGGCGTACCGAGAATCAGGCCATTGGGGTTTTTCAGCAGCTTGCGGTCCACCATGATAAGGTTGTTGGACAGGGCGTTGATGCCGTAGTACAGCGCCTCCTTACCGTTCTGGAATAATTCCTGTGTGGTGAACGGCACAAAGATCGCCGTGGAACTGGTGGTCAGCCCCCGCTGAATCTCGATCTGATTCAGACCCAAAGGCAGGCAGCTCATCAGCCCTTCTTCCTGCTGGAAGTCCAGCCTTGTCAGCTGGCAGTTGTACTTCTGTGCGATGGAGCTGGCCTGGAACACATTGTTGTCCAGCTGGCGGGGATTATCTGCGGTGTTCAGTACCAGGAAGGTCACAAGGAACATTCGCTCGTTGCGGCTCTGCAAATCCTGCAAGAGCTTTTTGGCCTCGACACCATAAGTGGCAAGGTCGGAAGGGATGATGTCCATGTCATATCCGGCACGGACAGCCTTTTTCTGTTCCTCGATTTTGCTGCGGTCCAGATCGGTGATTTTTCGCTTGACCGTCTTGATGGCCTTGATCTGATCCACCGACTGGATGTGCAGGCTGACAATCAGGTTGGATTCCATATCCAGAAAATCGGCCAGCATCCGGTCATTCAGCTCTGGAGCCAAAATTTGTACGAAGCTGACGGCTCCGTACTTCTTACCCATGCGGAACTGCTTACCGGTGCGGAACTCAAAGGAGCTGGGGGCGATAAAGTCCTTGGTGGACAGGCCGCTGGTGGGGAGCCAGTCCCACTCAAACCGGAACGGCAGCTGCTCGTCCATGTGGAAGATACCATGCAGCTGGGCAAGCCGCGCTTTGCCGTCCAGCGTTTCCGCCGCCACGCCCAGCCGCTTGAAGTTGTTGAGAATATCGGTCTCAATGCGCTCCAAACGGGGCTTGGCCGCCTTGATGCTGTCTGCGTCAATACCAAAGGTGAGATACTTGGTTTTAATCAGGCCGTTGTTGCCCTTTGCCAGCTGGTTTTGCAGCATGGTCATGTACTCGATACGGATGCTGTCAAAATCGTCCCCCTGGAGAGGGATGTTGATGGCGCGGGCAAAGGTTTCCTCCGATGCTGCAAGGTTCAAAAAAGACAGCTCAAACTGAATCGAGCTGTCGAAGTAGTTGAGGAAATCGCACCAGCCCTCGAAAATCGCGGTTTTACAGGAAAATGGCGTTGACGAAAGTATCAATCAACATCTTCCTGTGGGACTTCTGGCGCACATCTAACTTGCGGAAGCGGTGGAGCCAAAAGGTCATAAACTCGGCGCTGACCTTGGGCTTTGCCAGCTTCTCACAGGCAATTTTGGTTTCCAGTTCCTCTTTCGTGGCTTCCAGTTCTTCCAGACGGCCTTTCGTTGACTTGGTTAAAATCCCCTGCTGGATAGCGTTCAGCAGGTTTTGAATGGCCGTGTCCGCTTCCTTTAACTGCTGTTCATACAAGGGCAGGTTGACATTCTCCCTGTCCTGCAAGTCCATCAGCATGGACATAATGGCCTCCATCACCACTTTCATGGTTTCGTTTACCACTAAATCCTCAATCCATTCCTTCTTGACAGACTTCTTGTGGCACTCCGTCCGCTTCTTTTTCACGGACACACACTTGTAGTAATGGTGAACATTCCCTGTGTGGCTGGTGCCGCTCTCGCCGCAGAGATAGGCCCCGCAGAACAGCTTGGTCGTCAGCAGGTAATCGTCCTCGGCCTTGTGGCGGGCCGGGGCTTTCTTATTCTTCGCCAGCTTCTCCTGCACCCGGTCAAAGAGGTCTTGGGGGACGATGGCGGGAATACCGTCTGGCACCACAATGTCCCGGTAGGTGTACTCCCCGATATAGCGTCGGTTGTTCAGAAGGTGCTGGACGCTGTTATAGGTCATTTTCTGGCCCCGTGTGTTCTTCACGCCCTGCTCGTTGAGCCAATCCCGGATAGCCGTCATGGTGGCCCCCTCGTCGTAACGCTGGAACGCCTCACGAACAAAGGGGGCGGTGAGTGGGTCAAGCTGGAAGCACTGGTCGCTGTCGATCTGATAGCCGATGGGCAGGGTACCGCCGTTGTACTTGGATTTTAGGGCGTTCTCCGTCATGCCCCGGACAACCTTCTCGGACAGGTCGGCGGAGTAGTATTCGGCGTAGCCCTCCAACACGCTTTCCAAAATGATACCCTCGGCCCCGTCGGAAATGACCTCGGTGGCGGACACCACCTTGACCCCGTTCTTTTTCAGGGTGGCCTTGTAGCGGGCGCTGTCGTAGCGGTTGCGGGCAAACCTGTCCAGTTTCCAGACGATAATCATATCGAACAGGTGCTTGCCGCTGTCCTTAATCATGTTCTGAAATTCTGGGCGGTTGTCGGTCTTGGCGGAAAAGGCCCGATCTATGTAGTGGCGCAGAATGGTGATACCGTTCTTCTTGGCAAAGGCAGTACACTCCCGGATTTGGCCCTCGATACTTTCTTCCCGCTGATTATCGGAGGAATAGCGGGCATAGATAACAGCTTTCATTGTTATTCCCCCTCAAAGTATTCAAACCCTGCCAAACTCTCCATATCTTTAATAAGTTTAAGGAAAGATTCTTCTCCTTCAAGATAGAGGTCGTTATAATAGATTGGCTTTCCAAATAAAACCTTGGCGGCGCTCTTAATCCTGCCCCAAAGAGTATTGTAATTGTGATCGTATCTGGAATCTTGAACCGAAATGTTATAATTGATGTCGCCATCTTCCCAAACAGTCTTTTCAATGACGAGCATACAACATTTGCAGTCACAGGGTAATACAAGCATGTTGCTTTTTTCTTTCATGCCTCGCCCTCCATCATGCGGAACAGGGTTTCTTTCAGCTTCTCATTCATGGGTGACTGCGGGTCAAAGCACATTTCTATGAAGCGGCGCATTTCCTCACGCTCCGGGGCGACCTTGGGCTTAAACTCGTATGTCACCCCTTGAGGCTTGTCCGTCCGGGCAAAGATATAATCCAGCGACACATCAAAATAGTCGGCGTAGCGGCGGAACAACTCCACGGGCGGAGTGGACTGACCGTTTTCGTAGCGGTTGATGCTGGACTGTGTGGAACCGATGGCCTCCGCCATTTTCACCTGTGAAATGCCGATACTCTCCCGTAGGGCTTTCAGCCGTTTACCCACTTCTTTCACATTACAACCTCCTATTCGGGTTGATTTTATTATAACCCAGTTTGTCGAAAATTGCAACCCGAAAACGTAACCGTCAAATCTCCCTGCGCATAAAAAGGCCGCCATCTCAGTGCCTGTGCATTGAGATGGCGGCCTGCAGTTCTATTATGATTTAGGACTTCTGCATTCCTGGGGTGCGTTCACCGGGAGGAAAGATTCCGCCCAGACTTCATCCGTCCGGCTCAGGCCAGGTGCATGGTTAAGGAGCCAAACCAGGTAGCGGTAGGGATCCAGGTCGTTCTCCTTTGCGGTCTCAATCAGGCTGTAGATCACAGCGCTGGACTGGGCGCCGGCCGGGGTGTTGGAAAAGAGCCAGTTCTTCCGGCCTATGACAAAGGGCTTAATGCTGCGCTCGGCACGGTTGTTGGAGAGTTCCAGCCTGCCGTCCTCCAGATAGCGTACCAGATAGGGCCACTGCTCCCGCAGATAGTGCAGTGCCTTGCCCAAGGCGGACTTGGGCGCCGTCTTGGCGCTGGTCTCATTTGCCCATGCCAACAGAGCGTCCAGAACCGGTTTCTCCAGTTCCAGCCGCTTGGTATAGCGCTCTTCCGGCGTCAGTTCCACGAGAGCCTGCTCCAACTGAAACAGCCTGGTGCAGTAACACTCGCCGGTGGCCGCCAGAGATTCCTGCCGTTTCTCTTTGGGCAGCGTTTGCAGCGCCTCGTCAAATTTTCGCCTGGCATGAGCCCAGCAGCCCACCACCCGGATATTCTCGGGCAGCTTGTGGTAGCCCTGGTAGCCGTCTGCGTGCAGCCAGCCGGAGAAGTTCTTGAGGAAGGCCGCCGCGTGCTCCGCCTTCCGGCTGGGCTGGTACTCGTACAGGACAATGGGATACTCGGCGCAGCCGCTGGTCCGGTAGAGCCACATGTAGGACTTGCTTGTAGAAGTCCTGCCCGGTTCCTTCAGCACCTGCAGCGTGGTCTCATCCCCGTGCAGCACGGTTTCCCGGCACAGCTTCCGGTGCAGGGCGTCATACACCGGCCGCAGCCAGGTGTCCGAGGCCTGCAGGATCCAGTTGGCCATCGTCTGCCGGGACAGCTTCAGCCCCTGCCGCTGGAACTCCTGCTCCAGACGGTACAGCGGCGCGTACATGACGAATTTCTGCGTCATGATATGGGCTACCGCCTCTGGTGAGGCGAAGCTGCCTGGGCAGAGCGTCGGCTGTTTGGGTGTTTTCCGGAGATTGCCTTCGCCTGTTTCCGCCTCGCACTGCTTGNCCCACATATAGGACTTGCTTGTAGAAGTCCTGCCCGGTTCCTTCAGCACCTGCAGCGTGGTCTCATCCCCGTGCAGCACGGTTTCCCGGCACAGCTGCCGGTGCAGGGCGTCATACACCGGCCGCAGCCAGGTGTCCGAGGCCTGCAGGATCCAGTTGGCCATCGTCTGCCGGGACAGCTTCAGCCCCTGCCGCTGGAACTCCTGCTCCAGACGGTACAGCGGCGCGTACATGACGANGCAACCAATATTTTCAGCTGCTCCATCCCACACGACGGATAGATATCCATTCTCACATTCCCGACATACAGCGTAGCGGAATGTTCTGCTTCGTTGCGGCATTCCTGCCTTGGAATCGGCACTTTTGCAAAGGCAACCCTGTCCTGTCCTTCCTGCTGTGCCATGCTGCCAGCAACAGACAGTACTTCTCGCTCCCAGCGATAATATGTAGTTGGTGTGATTCCCTGTTGCCTGCACCATTCCCGAACCGATCGCCCGCTGCTCCGGCATTCCTTGATTGCTGAAGCCCATTCCTGTAACTGTGCCTGGTGTTTCAACTCGATAGATGTCACTGCAAGACCCCCCGTACAAAATAGTGCTGGAACGTTCCGCTACGTTCCAGCACTATTATCTCATACATGTCTATCCGCCTGCTCCTTTGACGGTTACATTCGAAATGTAGTAGAGGAGATTTTGCATACGGAATTGATTTACGCATAAAATCGGGTTATAAAGCATTAAGAGGGGAAAGGTATAAACGCTTTCCCCTCTTAATGCTTGAATAATTATATCAGCAATGGTAAGTATCCTAATACTTACAACTAAAGCGATATCAATTTTTGATCATTTTTAGAAAATATTCGTGAATTGCCAAGTTGTCCGTCAGCTCCGGGTGAAAAGCGGTAACCAACATACTGCCCTGTTTGGCTGCGACAATTTGCCCGTCTACCACGGCTAACGCTTGGGCTTGTGAACCAACCGACCGTATATATGGAGCGCGGATAAAGGTCATTGGCACCCTGCCTAAACCATGAAATTCTGCTTCGGTATAAAAGCTTCCCAGCTGACGGCCATATGCGTTGCGTTTGACAGAAATGTCCATGCAGCCGAAGCAGGAAACGCCGCCTTCCACCTCACGCGCCAATAAAATCAAGCCTGCGCAAGTACCGAAAACAGGCAAACCATTTTCTATTTTTTCCGCCAGAGGCTCCAAAAGTTCCAAATCCCGTAACAGCTTACTGATGACAGTGCTTTCTCCTCCGGGAAGAATCAAGGCGTCAAAGGATCTCTCTATATCCTGCCTTTGCCGAATTTCAAAATGCTCGATTCCCAGATGGTCCAACACAGTCCCATGTTCTGCGAAAGCCCCTTGGAGAGCCAATATCCCGATGTTCATTATTTTCCCCTCTCCGCCATGAGCACAGCGATTTCGCTTTCATTGATCCCCACCATAGCTTCTCCCAGTCCGGCAGACAACTGGGCTATCAGTTTTGCATCCTTGTAGTTGGTCACAGCTTGGACAATGGCGGCAGCACGTTTGGCAGGGTCACCAGATTTGAATATGCCGGAGCCTACGAATACTCCCTCAGCGCCAAGCTGCATCATCAAGGCTGCATCAGCAGGCGTAGCCACCCCTCCAGCTGCAAAGTTGACCACCGGCAAACGACCATTCTCATAAACATAGCGGAGCAAATCAAGCGGAACCTGGAGCTGTTTGGCAGCCTCAAAGAGCTCGTCTTCACGCAGGTTCTGAACCCGGCGTATTTCTGCGTTCATGGCTCGCATATGCCGTACCGCCTGAACAATATCACCGGTACCCGGTTCTCCTTTTGTCCGGATCATAGACGCACCCTCGGAAATACGGCGAAGGGCTTCCCCTAAGTCACGGGCTCCGCATACGAACGGAACCTTGAACTTGGTTTTGTCGATGTGATATACATCGTCTGCGGGAGTCAGAACCTCACTCTCGTCAATATAGTCGATTTCAATCGCCTCTAAAATCTGCGCCTCCACGAAATGACCGATGCGGCATTTGGCCATAACAGGAATGGATACGGCCTCCTGGATACCTTTAATCATTTGAGGGTCGCTCATTCGGGATACACCGCCGGCAGCTCGAATGTCCGCAGGAATACGCTCCAGGGCCATAACAGCACAGGCTCCCGCTTCCTGTGCAATTTTTGCCTGCTCCGGCGTAGTAACATCCATAATGACTCCGCCTTTCAGCATCTGAGCCAGTTCCTTATTCAAGTCATATCTTGTTCTTTCCATAAAAAGTGCTCCTTTACAAATTGATACGGGCAGTATATAATGAATCTGGATATTAGAAAATAGTCAAAATTGAGGTATTTTATATAATCAGATGAATAAGAAAATTGATAGCAAACAATACATCTATCGAAAACTATATGAGATGTTAAAAAAGGAGATCGTCATCGGTGCCTACCAATATGGCAGCCGTCTTCCCTCTAAGCGCACCTTGGCGGAGAAAATGGGGAGCAGTGTTATTCCTGTAGAACATGCTTATGAACTTCTGTGTGAAGAGGGCTATGCGGAAGCACGGGCACGCAGCGGTTACTTCGTCATTTACCAGGAAGACGATTTTATTTCTAACCGGAGTGAATGGGATATCGGACCACTTCCTTTGAATCGAACACACGAAGCAAAGAGCGATTTTCCATACACCGTTCTTGCCAAAACCATGCGCAGGGTGCTTTTGGATTATCAAGAAAAAATTATGATAAAATCTCCGAATCACGGTTGCCCAGAACTGCGGCAAGCTCTTTCTCGCTATCTGGCTCGGAGCTGCGGAATTGAAGTACGACCGGAGCAGATCATTATAGGCTCCGGTGCGGAGTATTTGTATGGGCTTGTCGTGCAGTTATTCGGTAATGACCGGCTGTTCGGGATAGAAAACCCCTCCTATGAAAAAATCCGCAGAGTATATCAG
Source organism: Intestinimonas timonensis (assembly GCF_900626145.1). Taxonomy (GTDB): domain Bacteria; phylum Bacillota; class Clostridia; order Oscillospirales; family Oscillospiraceae; genus Intestinimonas; species Intestinimonas aquisgranensis. The sequence continues at coordinate 1,333,934 of NZ_LR130817.1, forward strand.
GCTCACGGTATACAGTGTGACCTTCTGAAATTAGGATCTGATGGAATCCAATCGGTGGAACTGGAGCAAACGAAAGCCGCAGTACTTCACGTTACACCGTTTCACAGCTTTCCCAGTGGCATTACGGCAAGCGCGTCGAAGCGGATGGAATATTTGCGATGGGCAGAGAAGCATGGTGGTTTTATCGTTGAGGATAACTACGACGCAGAGTTAACCGTATCCAGAAAGAATGAAGATACGCTCTTTTCCCTTTCTCAAAATGGATCTGTGATTTATCTGAATACATTCACCAGGACAATCGCTCCCTCCATCCGTGTGGGTTACATGGTACTGCCAGAACGGTTATTGGCGGATTTTGAGCGGAAGCTGAGCTTTTATTCCTGTACGGTTCCCGTTTTTGAGCAATACGTCTTGGCAGAACTGCTCCAGAACGGTGACTTTGAGCGACACATTAACCGTGTTCGCCGGAGAAGAAGGCGAAAAGGCGGAGCGGACTGCTTATAGGTCATTGGTGAAATAATAGAAGACCGCTCCGACTTCAGACAAGAAATCAAAGCGGTTTTTATCCTGAAATCGTCAGCCAACAGTTGACTAAGTTTATGCGTTCCTTAGGCCTTGTTTGAAAAATAAAAGTTGCACAAGAAACCAAGTTATGCGAAGCTATGAGCATGAAACGATATGAATTAACAAAAGAACAATGGGAACGAATCAAGCCGCTGCTGCCACCGGAAGAAACGGGAAAGCGGGGTCGTCCCCGGAAGGATAACGGGATCATGCTCAACGGAATGCTCTGGATCGTCCGGAGCGGTGCGCAGTGGCGTGAGCTGCCGGCGACCTATGGTCCTTGGCAGTCTATATACGCAAGATTCGCCAAATGGCGGAATGAGGGCACTCTGGAAGCGGTATTCCACACACTGTCTGCGGACGCGGATATGGAGAACCTGAGCATGGACTCCACTTGCGTAAAGGTGCATGAAAGCGCAAATGGCGGGGAAAAAACGGCGGATAAGGCGGTTGGCCGTACCAAAGGCGGGTGGAACACAAAGCTCCACGCTGTCGTAGACGGTCTGGGAAACCCGGTGGAGTTCCTTCTCTCCGCTGGAAATGACCACGATTCGGTTCACGCTGTTGAACTGCTGAAAAAGGTCAGAATCGGCGGGAGTGCCGTGCTGGCAGACCGGGCCTATGGTGCCCGGACGATTCGGGAATATATCTCAGCGCACGGGGCCAGCTATGTGATCCCGCCGCAAAGCAACGTTTCCGATCCCTGGCCGGTTGACTGGCATCTGTATAAAGAACGCCATCTGGTGGAGTGTTTTTTCCAGAAAATCAAGTGGTTTCGCAGAATCGCCACCAGATATGACAAGTCGGATGCTTCCTTCCTAGCCTTTGTGTATGTAGAGAACCTGACCATCCTGTGGAGCGAGACCGTCAGCGACGAGACGACAAACGGTCTGATGACGGCGGCCCACAGCCAGCTGAAGGCGGCCCGCCTGCTGGCGGAGGACACCGATGGTGACAAAAACGTAGACAGTTTCTGTCTGACGGCTCCCCAGGTGGTGGCGGAACTACCGGCCAACACCCTGCTGGACCACTTCGACGCCTATGTGGGGGAGTCGCATGCTGACAACAGCGTGCATTCCGTGAAAGCGGTCATCCAGGCCACCTACTATGACCAAGAGCACCAGGAGCACATCTACGACAAAGAGACTGACACCACCGTCACCCTCCCCGGCGAAAAGACCATGCTCTACACCGCCTCCCAAAACTTTGAGCCCTACAGGCTGGAAGTGGAGACCATTGGGGTGGACTACGCCAACCTGATGGCAAACAGCCTGACCCCCATCCAGTTTACCGTCCGCAACACTGGTGTCAACGAGGTGACGGGGCTGACCATCACCCTGGCACAGGATGAGACTGCCACCCTGAGCGAGTCCCTTGCTCCCAATGAGAGCGCAACCCTGACGGTGTACCATAAGGTTGGCGAGACCGTGGCCAACGTGGAGTACACCATCACCGACACCGATTCCAACATCACCAAGACCGGCACCGTCTATCTGGACTACCCCGACATCGGCATCTCCCAGATGAAGGTGCTGGAGGAGAAGGAAGGCCAGCGTACCATCGCCGTGACCCTCTACAACGCCTCCGACGCTCCTCTGGCCGACAGCGGCCGCACGGTCAATCTGGCCTTCTACACTGACAATCTGCTGACCGAGAAAGCCAATGTGACCTGCAGCACCGCCGGTGTTTCCGGCAGCGGCGGCAGCACCCTCACGATTTCCGATGCGGATGCCCTGAAACTCATTGATGCGGGCAGCTTTACCCTGGTGCTGACCTACGATGTGGGCACCTATGTTGAGGCACAGGGCCTCCGGGAGATCCCCGACAGCGGCGTATATCTGTACGCCGACGCCTGGGCGGAGGGGACCATCGGGACTCAGAGCGGTGCAAAGCGTCTGCCTGAGTGCTACAGTTCCGACAACCAGAGTGCCGTCCTCCTCACCGGCGCATACGCCCGTACCGGCGAAAAGACCACCCTGAACGTGACCCAGACCAACAGCAACGGTGCAACAACAGCCGTGGTGGAACTGAAAAACAACTCGCTCCAGGATCAGACCACCGCTACCCTGGTGGCCTCCCTGCTGGACGAAAACGACCAAGTACCGGAGACAAAGACCACCGGCATCGAGGGAGCACTGAATGGCGAGAACGCCCAGACCAGCACCATCCAGTTCAGCCAGCTGGGCAGCCGGGTGGTGGTACACGCCGCCGCAGCCGGAGAGGACAAACTGTTCTTTGAAGGACTGCCTGTCTCCATAGATGATTTCACCGCAGATGAAAGCGGCGCGCTCACCTGTTCCATCTCCGGCATCTCCGCCGACAGCACCCTGGTCACTGCCATCTCCGGCAATAAGGAAAAGGTTACCATCAACGGTCAGGAGTTTACCTCCGGCAGCGGCAGCCTCTCTGTCCCCATTGGCACGGGTGAGACGGTCATTACCGTGAACATCGGCAGCACCGCCTATACCCTGCATATTACCAGCACCCACACCAGCGGCGGCGGAGGAGGCGGAAGCGGAACAACCGCCAGCTACCGCGTCACCGTGGAATCCGCTGAAAACGGCGTAGTCAAATCCAGCCACAACAGCGCCGGCGCGGGCACTACCGTTAAGCTGACAGTGACTCCGGATGACGGTTACCGACTGAGCAGTCTGACCGTTACCAACAAAAACGGTAAGGCTCTCACGCTGAACGACAAGAACGATGGAACCTACACCTTCACCATGCCGGCCAGTGACGTCACCGTAAAGGCCGCCTTTATCGAAGTCGACGCTGAGGAATTTCCCTTTGTGGATGTGCCTCTGGACAGCTGGTACTACGACGGTGTGTCCTATGTCTACGAAAACGGCCTGATGACCGGCACCAGCGCCACCACCTTTGCGCCTGATATGACCACCACCCGCAGCATGGTCGCCACCATCCTGTGGCGGCTGGAGGGCAGCCCTGTGGTGGACTATGCCATGACCTTTACGGATGTGGATTCCTCCACCTGGTACACCGAGGCGGTCCGCTGGGCAGCCAGTGAAGGCATCATTACCGGTTACGGCAACGGAAACTTCGGACCGAATGATTCCATTACCCGAGAGCAGATGGCCACCATGCTCTATCGTTACGCACAGTACAAGGGCTATGATGTGAGCGTGGGCGAGAACACCAACATTCTCTCCTATACAGACTTTGCAGAGCTGGGCGAGTATGCGGTTGCCGCCATGCAGTGGGCCGTGGGAGCAGGTATCATCAACGGTACCAGCGCCAGCACCCTCAGTCCCCGCGGCAACGCGACCCGAGCTGAAGTAGCTGTCATTCTGATTCGGTACTGCAAGAGCGTGGACAAGTAACAAAGTACCACCTGCATGACTCACGCCGCAAAAGACACAATTGTACAAAGACTCCGTCATTCCGAGAAAAATGGCCGCCCCAGGGCGGCCATTTTTCGTGTGTATTCGCCTCCGACCCCACCAAGCAGGCAGAAAGTTAACCATGCCCAAGTCATCCGGCAGTTGTGTTTTCCAGTTCCAGAAAAGGCTTGATCTCCTGACCGTACCGTTGTCGAAAGGGTCTGGACTATGCCGAGCGGCCCGTGGAAGCGCTTGAATGGCATTCAAGAGGCTAACAGTTTGATGCCGCTTGTCTCCACCATCAAAAGAGAGTGAAGCAAAAAACTCGTTTCCTTTCGGAAACGAGTTTTTTGTTTTGTCTGTGAAGTTTCTGAAAAATTTAGAATTTCTCTCCACTGTGTTTACAATCCCGGATTAGTATAATAAAGTAGTATTATATCGGACGCAGAATGGAGGACTGGCGATGAAGCGGCGGATCTTTTTTTACAACGCCGTAGTGGTCATGGTCGCCCTCACCGCCCTGCTCATCGTCAGCGGCGCGGTGATTGGGAGCGTGAACGACCACTATATGGAGCGGCCTCCGGTGGTGGACGACAACGCCCCCAAGGTCCAGAACCTTTTGACCCAGTGGGTAGAGGACCCCAGCTCCTGGGAAGACCTGAACCAGCAGCTCAAGGACCTGGGCTACTCCCTCTATGTCTCTCTGAGCGGCACGGAGGTCTATTCCTCCATGGCGCCCATCCAGACCGACCTGCTTCGCCAACTTCCTCCCATCAACAGCTGGCCCGCCGGCGAGCCCACGACACTGTGGATGGGCGGCGCCCTGGTGATCGGGATGCGCTCCGGGCCTTATACCATCCTGACCATGGGCGAGCCCAACATGCCTAAGGTCTTTGGCCGGCAGCGGCTGCAGACCGAAGCGGTGCTGCTGTCGATCCTCATCATCGGCGCCAGCGCCATTGTGGTCATCGTCCTTTTGTCCATGGTATCCACCCACTTTCAGCTCAAGCACATTCTCCGCCCCGTCAACGCCCTCACCGACGCCGCCCAACGCATCGAGGCAGGGGATTACTCTCAGCCCGTAGGCTATGACGGTCAGGACGAGTTCACGGCGGTGTGTGCCGCCTTTGAGCACATGCAGCAGCACCTTCTCCAGGAACGGGAGAAGAACGCCGCCTATGAGCGTGCCCGCACCGATCTGGTAGCGGGGATCTCCCACGACCTGCGCACCCCCCTCACTTCGGTGAAGGGTTACATCAAGGGGCTGCGGGATGGGGTGGCCAATACCCCTGCCAAGCAGGCCCAGTATCTGGACATCGCCTACCGCAAGGCCTGCGATATGGACGTGCTACTGCAGCGGCTCTTCTATTTCTCCAAGCTTGAGACCGGGAACCTGCCTCTCTTCCCTGTCCGGGCCGATTTGGGGGAATTCGTCCGCGGCTTTGTCCGGGATACCGCCGGGGACCTGGAGCAGCGGGGCGGGAAGTTCCTGGTCAAGGGTGCCCCGGCCCCCCACCCGGTGCGCATTGACACTGAGCAGATGTACCGGGTTCTTACCAACCTTACCGACAACGCCGTCCGCTACACCGGAGCGGAGTCCCTGGTCCTCACCCTGACCCTCTGGCGGGAGCGCGACATGGAGCACCTGCGCTTCGCCGACAATGGCTGCGGCGTACCTGAGGGGTCCCTCCCCCACCTCTTTGAACAGTTCTGGCGCGGGGATCAGTCCCGGGGCGGAGAATCCGGAGAGGGCAGCGGTCTGGGGCTCTATATCGTCAAATACATCATCGAGGCCCACGGCGGGACCATCTCCGCCCGAAATGACGGCGGTCTGGTCTTCGACATTGCCCTGCCCTGCGAAGAGGAGGAAATCACCCATGCCTAACATATTGATCGTGGAAGACGATCTGGAGATCGCCATGCTGGAACAGGACTATCTGGAGATCGAAGGGTTCCAGACCCAAACCGTCTCCGACGGCGAGGGGGCGGTGTCCGCCGCCCTCACCCGGACCTTTGACCTGATCCTGCTGGACCTGATGCTTCCGGGCTGCAACGGCTACGACGTGTGCCGCCGCATCCGGGACCAGGTGGATGTACCCATTCTCATGGTCACCGCCCGCACAGACTCGGTGGACAAGATCCGGGGGTTGGGCCTGTGGGCGGACGACTACATCGCCAAGCCCTTCGACCTCGCCGAGCTGGTGGCCCGGGTGAAGGCCCATCTCAACCGCTACGCACGTCTCACCGGTGGAGCCGGAAAAAAGGCGGACGATGACGCGCTCACCGTAGGGGATCTCCAGATCTTCCCCCGCAGCTGGAAGGTCTACAAGGCCGGCCGCGAGCTCAAAATGCCCAATCGGGAATTTATGCTCCTCAAATTCCTGGCGGAGAATCCCAACATCGTCTTCTCCAAGGAGCATCTCTTCGAGACCATCTGGGGCTATGACTATGTGGGGGACAGCGCCACCGTCACCGTCCACATCGGGCGCATCCGGGAGAAAATCGAGGATGATCCCACCCACCCCAAAATCATCGAGACGGTCTGGGGGGCGGGATACCGGCTCAACGCATGATAAAAAGCTCCGTCCGTCATTCCTGACGGACGGAGCTTTTTATTTTTTATCAACGCTTCCTTTGGGTCAATGCAAGGCCCACTACCATGCCCACCAGGGCCGGCAGAAGCCACCCCAGGCCCTGTTCAGCCAGGGGCAGGGCTCCCAATAGATCAGACAGGGCGGCTGGCAGGACCTTCAGATCACGCAGGGTATAGAGGACGCTGGCCACACCGGTGAAAAGGACGGTGACCGGATAGACCAGGGGCCGCCGTCCCACCCACTGTTGGAGCAGCGCCAGGGCGATCAGAGCGATGGCCACCGGGTAGATGATGCTCAATACCGGGACGGACAGGCTGAGGATGAGATCCAGCCCGGCGTTGGCGATGAGCATGCTCACGGCAGCGAAGAGGATGGCCCAGGTCCGATAGGAGAGCTTGGGACAGATCATGTTGAAGTACTCGGCGCAGGAGCTGATGAGCCCTACGCACACATTGAAGCAGGCGATCACAAAGATGGCGGCCAGCAGGACGCTCCCCGGCGTGCCGAACAGGGCGGGGACCAGGTTGGTCAGCACCTCCGCGCCGTTGGTGGCACCAGGGAAGGCGCCGCCGGACAGGGCTCCGATGTGGGCCAGCATGGCGTACACCACCAGCAGCAGCACCCCGGCCATCCAGCCGGCCCGCACGGTGTAGCGCACCACGTCGCTGTCCTCCTCCACGCCCCTGGCCCGGATGTTCAGCGCGATGATGATGCCAAAGACCAGAGCGGCAATGGTATCCATGGTCTGATAGCCGTCCAGGAAGCCCCGGGCCACCGGAGCGGCGGCGTACAGCTCACTCTGGGGCGCGCCGTAGCCCTCCAGGGGGTCCACCAGGCTGCCGATGAAGGTGACTACGATTAGGAGGAGCAGGATGGGACACATGATCTTTCCCAGGCGGTCGGTGAGCTTCTCCGGCCGCAGCGCCACCACCAGGGCCAGGGCGAAAAACACCAGGGAGTAAAGGATCTGCAGCATCCCGATGGGGGCGTCCGCCCCCACAAAGGGAGGCACCGCCATCTCAAAGGAGGTGCTGGCCGTTCTGGGGATGGCCAGACAGGGGCCGATAGCCAGATAGGCCACAATGGTGAATACCCTGGAAAAGAGGGGATGGACCCGGTCACCCAGGGTATCCAGGCCGCCGGAGAGGGCCACCGCCACCACCCCCAGTACGGGGAGACCCACGGCGCTCACCGCCATGCCCGCCATGGCCAGCCAGGTGAGGTTCCCCGCCTGGGCACCTACGCCTGGGGGAAAAATCAGATTGCCTGCACCGAAAAACATGGAAAACAGGGTGAAACCCAGCAGCAGCTGGACCCGCTTGCTCAATTTCTTCATAGATCCTCCTTCAGACCCCATCGGGTCCCTCTCATCCCAAAAACGCCTCCGGCAGCCGCCACCGCTCCGCCAGCTCCGCTGCTTCAGCAGGGGTGAGCAGGTGACAAGCGTCCTCGGTAAACTCCGGCGTCACCACGCAGGTGACCAGTGTATAGTCCTCCCCCGGCCCCTCTGCCGGCAGCGCTCCGAAGATCATATCCCCCGGCGCCAGGAGCTGAGGCTGTTCTCCGTTCTCCACATTTGGTCCCAGGCGGCGGACGGTGACGCCCTCCTCCCCTACAAACCAGAGGTCCAGACTCCGGCCGCTGTGCCAGCACCAGAGCTCGTCCCGCCCCACCCGGTGGAGTCGGGAACGCTCCTCCGCACCCAGCAGATAGTAGATGGCCGAGGCGCTCCGGGTCCCGTCCGGCAGATGTACCCCGCTCTCATACACCCTGCGGTAGTACCCTCCCTCCACATGGGGCTCCAGGCCCATATGTCTGATCAACATCTCGCGCTCCATCGCCCTACGCCTCCCTTTTTCGGCAATTCGCTGTGCTTCCATGCTACTATACCCGCTCGTCTTTGTCAATTTCCGTCCGGTGTTTCCCCCGGTTTTTTTGCTTTGCCTGTGCGTATATTGCACTTTCTCAGGTAGAACACCCATTTTTTCTCAGAAAGCAGCGCGCAGCCTGCATGATGTGGAAAAATTAGGACTTCCTTTTTTCTCTTCTCTGCTACAATGAAGGTTGTCTGCGGCATGCTCAGCCGTGGAATTACAGAGAAGAAAAGAGGAAACACTATGAGACGTTTGGGAACCATTCTTGTTTTGGGTGCGCTGAGCCTGTCCCTGCTCACCGGCTGCGGTGACAAAACCGGCTACGCCAAGGACGGCTTCGCGGAGGGGCGTCTGGGCGACACCATGCACACCTACTTCTTTGACTTCACCGTCAACAGCGCCTACCTTTGCGATACTTACGAGGGCTACACCCCCATTATGGAGGGCTATCAGCTTCTGGTGGCCGATGTGACCGTCAAGAATACCAACCGGGAGAGCATCCCCATGTACGACACCGACTTTCAGGTTCAGTGGAGCGATGACAGCGAGGACGCCTATGACGTCCCCATTACCTACTATACCGACGCCGTCTCCGACCAGCAGCTGCCCACCGAGTACGAGCTGGCGGTGGACGAGGAGCGCACCGGCCTGCTGGTCTTTGAGGTGCCCGCCGGGGAGACCGACTTCTCCATCTCCTACCTGGAGCTCTTTGACGACGGCACCGAGGAGGGTGAGGAGGGAGACACCTTCTTCGTCTACTTCACTGCCGAGGCCCAGGCGTAAGCCTATTTTTCTCCCGCATAGGGCGTATCTTTCGGCATATACTATGCCCGGGTGAATTGTTATGGGTGAACGAAAGAACGTCCTGCTCACAGACATCATCGGCATCCTGATCGCGGAGGGTGTGGGCGCCCTCTCCGGCTGGCTGTCCAGGGACGGCCTCAAAACGTACAGTACCACCATTGTGCAGCCGCCCCTCTCGCCGCCGCCCGTAGTCTTTCCCGTAGTCTGGAGCATCCTCTTCGCCCTGATGGGAATTGGCGCCGCCCGGGTGTGGCGCTCGCCGCCCTCCGGGGCACGGACCCGAGGTCTGGCCCTGTTCGGCGTCCAGCTGGCCTTCAACTTCTGTTGGAGCCTCCTCTTCTTCAACCTCCAGGCCTTCGGCTTCGCCCTGCTGTGGCTGCTTGTCCTGTGGGTGCTGATCCTGTGGATGCTCCACACCTTCCTCCTGGCGGACAAATGGGCCGCCTGGCTTCAGATCCCCTACCTCCTGTGGGTGACCTTTGCCGCCTACCTGAACCTGGGAGTCTGGCTGCTGAACTGACTGCGTTTCATTTGCATGAAAATGCCCGCGGGCCCTGTTGTCAGGGCCCGCGGGCATTTTCGTTCTCTTATTTTCCACCAGATGTGCGCCTGTATACTCAGCGCCGGGTCTTCAGCCGGGCCATGGCCCGGGCCAACGCGGCCTTGCAGTGGTAGTACTCGTGGATACTCTGCTTCTGACGCAGGCGCTCCTCGGCCCGCTCCTTGGCAGCTTCCGCCCGCTTGCGGTCGATCTCCTCGGGGTGCTCGGCAAAGCCCACCAGCAGGATCACATAGTCCGGCTTGATCTCGGCGAAGCCGGCGCCCACGGCGGCAGGCTCCCACTTGCCCTCGGCCTTGTAGCGCAGCTCTCCCGGCTCCACGGCGGTGACCGCCGGCTCATGGCCGGGGTAGATCCCCATCTGGCCGTCCACCGCCGGGAGCACCAGGGCCTCGGCGGGGCCGATGTAGAACTGCCGCTCTGGGGTGATGATCTCCAGGTAGAAGGTGTTCTCCCCGGCCATTCAGACCGCCCCCATCTTCTTGGCCTTGGCGATGACCTCGTCCACATTGCCTACATTGCTGAAGGCGGCCTCGGGGTACTTGTCCAGCTCGCCGCCCAGGATGGTCTCAAAGGAGCGGAGGGTGTCCTCCAGCTTTACGTAGCGGCCCTCCAGGCCGGTAAACTGCTCGGCCACCGAGAAGGGCTGGGAGAAGAACTGCTGGATGCGGCGGGACCGCTCCACGGTGCGGCGGTCCTCCTCGCTGAGCTCCTCCATGCCCAGGATGGCGATGATATCCTGGAGCTCCCGGTAGCGCTGGAGCAGCTCCTGGGTACCCCGGGCGATCTTGTAGTGCCGCTCTCCCACCACGTCGGGCTCCAGGATGCGGGAGGTGGACTCCAGAGGGTCCACGGCGGGGTAGATGCCCTGCTCCACGATTTTACGGGAGAGGACGGTGGTGGCGTCCAGGTGGGCAAAGGTGGTGGCGGGGGCGGGGTCGGTGAGGTCGTCGGCGGGGACGTACACGGCCTGCACCGAGGTGATGGACCCGTCCTTGGTAGAGGTGATGCGCTCCTGGAGGGCGCCCATCTCGTTGGCCAGGGTGGGCTGGTAGCCCACGGCGGAGGGCATCCGGCCCATGAGGGCAGAGACCTCGGAACCGGCCTGGACATAACGGAAGATATTGTCGATGAAGAGCAGCACGTCCTGCTTCTCTCGGTCCCGGAAGTACTCTGCCATGGTGAGGCCGGTGAGGGCCACACGCATACGGGCTCCTGGGGGCTCATTCATCTGGCCAAAAACCAGGGCGGTCTTTTCAATGACACCGGACTCGGTCATCTCCCGCCACAGGTCGTTGCCCTCGCGGGTGCGCTCGCCCACGCCGGTGAAGATGGAGTAGCCGCCGTGCTCGGTGGCGATGTTGTGAATGAGCTCCTGGATGAGCACCGTCTTGCCCACGCCGGCGCCGCCGAAGAGGCCGATCTTGCCGCCCTTGGCGTAAGGAGCCAGCAGGTCGATGACCTTGATTCCGGTCTCGAAGATGTCCACCACGGGGCGCTGGTTCTCAAAGGCGGGGGGCTGGCGGTGGATGGACCAGGTCTCCTTGTTTTTCAACGGACCCTTTTCGTCGATGGCGTCGCCCAGGACGTTGAACATGCGCCCCAGCACGCCCTCGCCCACGGGCACGGAGATGGGGGCGCCGGTGGCGGTGACCTCCATGCCCCGGCCCAGGCCCTCACTGGGGGAGAGCATGATGCAGCGGACGGTGTCGCCGCCTGTGTGCTGGGCCACCTCCATCACCTGGCGCTTGCCGTCCAGCTCCACCTCCAGGGCCTCCTTGATCTCGGGCAGGACGCCGCTGGGAAAGGCCACGTCTACCACAGGGCCCATGACCTGTACGATTGTCCCTTTGTTTTGACTCATATGGTAATCCCCTTTCGGGCAGTTGATGTTGGAATGGGGCGTGCGCCGACCCTTATAGCGCTGCCTGGGCGCCGCCCACCACCTCGGTGATCTCCTGGGTGATGGCAGCCTGACGTGCCCGGTTATAGGCCAGGTTCAGACTTTGCAGCATGGCCCGGGCGTTGTCGCTGGAGGACTTCATGGCGGTCATCCGGGCGTTCTGCTCCGAGCAGTAGGACTCCACCAGAGCGCCGAAGATGTCCCCCTTGATGTAGCCGGGGACCAGGAGGTCCATGACCGCCTTCACCGAGGGGATGTAGACCACATCCCGGTTGTAGCAGTCCCGGTTTTTGTCATAGACCGGGAAGGAATCCCGGTCCAGAGGCAGCAGCCGGTGGACGGTGGGTTCCATGCGGAAGGTATTGATCATCTTGGTAAAGAGGATGTATACCTCGTCCAGCTGACCCTCCAGGTAGAGGTCTATCATCAGCTCGGCGATGTCCCGTGCCCGGCCCACGTTGGGGTCCTGGGCGGTGTAGAGGAACTCCACATCGATGGGGATGCCGTGTTCCTGGAAGTAGGAACGGCCCGCCTGTCCCACCACAAAGAGGCTGGTGTTGGCAGTGCCCGCCATCTTCTCCTCCGCCAGCTTCAGGATGTTGTGGTTATAGGCACCGGCCAGCCCCTTGTCGCCGGCCACCACGATATAGCCCACCTTCCGCTTCTCCGGCGGGATCTCCGGGCGCTTGTCGAAAAAGCGGTGGTTGATCTCCTCGGAGTGGTGAAGGATATCGGAGAGGGTGGACTCGATCTTCTGAAAATAGGGCTCCACGTCACTCAGCTGCTTCCGGGCCTTGCGCAGGTTGGAGGAGGAGATGAGATACATGGCGTTGGTGATTTTTAACGTCTGCTCCACGCTCTTGATGTGGGTCCGGATCTCCTTTATGCTTGCCATGTGGCGCTCACCCGCTTCTTGGCGTCCTCCAGCACAGAGCGGATGGTATCAATGGCAGGTCCGCTCAGATTACCGGTGGACTGGATCTCTTCCACCACGTCGGCGTGCTCGTTTTCCATCTCCTGGGCAAAGTCCAGCACGAAGGAGCGCACCTTGTCCAGGGGCACATCGTCCACCAGGCCGTTGGTGGCCACATAGAGGATGATGGCCTGACGGCTCACCGGCATGGGGTGGTAGAGGGGCTGCTTCAAGAGCTCCAGCAGGCGGCGGCCGTGGTCCAGGGTCTGCTGGGTGGCGCTGTCCAGGTCGGAGGCAAACTGAGTGAACACCTCCAGCTCCCGGAACCGGGCCAGGTCGATGCGCAGGGTACCGGCGGTCTTCTTGATGGCCCGGGTCTGGGCGGAGCCGCCCACGCGGGACACGGAGAGGCCCACGTTGATGGCGGGCCGCTGACCGGCAAAGAAGAGGTCGTTCTCCAGATAGATCTGGCCGTCAGTGATGGAGATGACGTTGGTGGGGATGTAGGCCGATACGTCGCCGGCCTGGGTCTCGATGATGGGCAGGGCGGTCATGGAACCGCCGCCATACTCCTTGGTCAGGCGGCAGGCCCGCTCCAGCAGTCGGGAGTGCAGGTAGAACACGTCGCCGGGGTAGGCCTCACGGCCGGGGGACCGCTTGAGGAGCAGGGACAGGGTACGGTAGGCCACGGCGTGCTTGGAGAGGTCGTCATAGACGATGAGCACATCCTTGCCCTTGCTCATGAAGTACTCGCCCATGGCGGCGCCGGAGTAGGGGGCGATGTACTGGAGGGGTGCGGAGTCGCTTGCGGTGGCGGAGACGATGATGGAGTAGTCCATGGCCCCGTGCTTCTTCAGGGTGTCCTGGATGCGGGCCACGGTGGAGGCCTTCTGGCCGATGGCCACATAGATGCAGATGACATCCTGGCCCTTCTGGTTCAGGATGGCGTCCACGGCGATGGCCGTCTTGCCGGTCTGACGGTCGCCGATGATGAGCTCACGCTGGCCCCGGCCGATGGGCACCATGGCGTCGATGGCCAGGATGCCGGTCTGAAGGGGCACGTTCACCGGCTCACGGCTCACCACGCCGCTGGCCTCATGCTCGATGGGCCGGGTCTCGGTGGTCTTGATGGGGCCCAGGCCGTCGATGGGCTGGCCCAGCACGTCCACCACCCGGCCGATGAGGCCATCCCCCACGGGGACGTCGGCGGCCCGGCCGGTGCGCTTGACCACGGTGCCCTCCTTCACGCCGGCGTCGCTGCCCAGCAGCACCACGCCCACGCTGTCCCGGGCCAGGTTCATCACCATGCCCTTGACGCCGGTGTCCAGCTCCACCAGCTCGCCGTACACCGCCTTGTCCAGGCCGTAGACGGTGGCGATGCCGTCGCCCACCTCCAGCACGGTGCCGGTCTCGTCCCGGCGGACCCGGGTATCATATCCCTCAATCTCCTCCCGCAGGATGGAGACGATCTCTTCGGGTTTGGTATTCATGCCATTCGCCTCTCTTCCAGTTGCCGTTTCAGGCCGGAGAGCGCCCCGCGGACGCTCTTGTCATAGGTCACGCCCTCCAGCTCCAGGGTAAAGCCGCCCACCAGGGACGGGTCGATCTGGATGTCAAAGACGATGTCCTTCTTCTTGTGGAGCTTGCACAGCGCTTTCCTGAGCTTTTCCAGCTCTTCTTCTCCCGGCCGGCGGACGCAGGTCAGACGGCAGCGGACCGCTCCGCGCTGGGACAGGGCCCGGTCCCGGAAGGCCTCCAGGATGTCGGGCAGCAGGACCATACGCCCCTTCTCCGCCAGCAGGCGGTAAAAATTCAGCAGCAGGCCGCGGCCGTCCAGAGCCGGCAGCCGGGACAGCACCCGGGCCTTCTCCCAGGGCTGCACGGCGGGGGAACACAGACATTCCCACAGCGCCCCGTCCGCCATCAAAGTCTGGGCCGTGGCACGCAGGGACTCCTCATCGGGGGCCACCTCGTAGAGGGCCTCCGCATAGCGGCGGGCGAGCTCGCTCATGTCTGCTCACCCACTTCCGTCAAAAATTCGTCCACCATGGCCTGATCGCCGGCTTCGTCCACGGCTCTCTCCGCCACCTTGGCGGCGGCCAGCAGCGCCAGAGAAGCCACCTCATTCCGGGCGTCCCGCAGCATGGCCATCCGCTCGGCGGCGATCTGGGCCTCCGCCTGGGTGCGCACCTGCTTGGCGTCGGACTCCGCCTGGGCCAGCTTGCCCTCATAGGCCCGCTGGGCCCGGTTCTGGGCGTCGGCCATCAGCTTGGCCGCCTCCTGACGGGCGTCGGTGAGCTTGGCCTCATACTGGGTCTTCAGCTCTACGGCCTGACGGTTGTTCTCCTCAGCGGAGGAGATCTGCTCCTTCACCAGGGCAGCCCGGGCCTCCAGCACGGCGTTGACCCGTCCAAAGAGGAACTTGCGCAGAAAGGCATACAGGACGAGCAGATTGATGATGGTGAACAAAATGTTGGAAAGATGGAACTCCAGCATCGGGGGCGCCCCCTTAACCCACGAAGATGATGAGCAGGGCGGTGATGAAGCCGAAGATGGCGGTGCCTTCCGCCAGGGCACAGCCCAGCAGCAGGGCGCTGTTGATCTTGCCGGAGGCCTCGGGCTGACGGGCGATGGCCTCGCTGGCCTTGCCAGTGGCGAAACCGATGCCGATACCGGCGCCGATGCCGGTGAAAACTGCGATGGCAGCAGCAATGATACCAATAGACATGATGATTTCCTCCTATGAATTGAAATTTGTCTGATTTTCGGTCTTATTCTTCCTCTTTGATGCCCTCGCCGGTGAACAGGGTGGTGAGGAATACAAAGACGACGGTCTGGATCACTCCGTCAAAGAGATCGAAGTAGATGCTGAAAATGGCGGGCAGGATCACCGGCACCACGAATTTGAGCATCTCCATGATGATAAAGGCGCCCAGGATGTTGCCGAAGAGCCGCATACACAGGGCCAGGGGCCGGATGGCGACCTCCATCAGGTTGATGGGCAGCAGCAGTGGCATGGGCTCGGCGAACTTTTTGAGTCCTCCCAGCAGACCGTTGTACCGGAACTGGGCACCGTAGATGAGCACCATGCTCATGAGGGCCAGCGCTGCGGTCACGTTGATGTCCTTTGTGGGGGGCGTCAGGCCGAAGATGCCGATGAGATTGGACAGGGCAATGTACAGTGCCACCGTCCCTAGATAGGGGGCGAAGGGACGCCAGTGCCTGCCGATGTTGGTCTTGACAAAGCCGTTGAGGAACTCCACGGCGCTCTCCAGCGCCACCTGCACCTTGCCGGGACTTCGCACGCTGAGCCGCCGGGTCAGGAGCAGCGTGGCGATCATCAGCGCCGCAATGATGATCCATGACACCACCACCGACTCCGCCACCGGAATTCCTCCCAGCAGCGGAATGGTGAACACGGTGCGTGTCCCCAGCTCCTCCACCAGGGCTTCCTTGAATGCATCCAAACACATCACCTCGTTTTCGCGTGGGCCATCATACTCCATTGCCGGCTTTTTTGTAACCCTTTCGAAAGTAAAAAAAGTATCGAAAACATGGCTCCCCTCCGGACCACCCGGTTTGACAGGGCCGAGGATTTTTCCTATACTGGTGAAAAAGGAGGCGGAACCCATGCACACACAGGCAAAGCCGTCCATCCGCGCCCAACTGATCCATCTGAGCTTTGTGATTGTGGTGGTGTCCATCGCCCTCTCCCTGGTGGGCACGCTCTACTTCTCCCTGCGCAGTGAGCAGGCCGCTCTGGACAACAACCTCCTCAACTCGGCCTCCATTCTCTCCCAAGTACCCATGCTCCAGGAGGCCCTTCAGGGAGAGCTGTCCATTGACGAGCTGGCCGATTACCTGGATGACACCATTCTCCACACCTCGGACATCGATCTGATCCTGGTGGGCGACACCAGCTCCACCCTTTTCTATGTGCCTGACCGGTCCCTCATCGGTACCCCCTACTCCGGCACGGCGCAGGGGGAAGCCCTGGCTGGGGCTTCCCCCTACACCTCCAACGAGACCGGGCCCATGGGCTCTGACCACTCGGCCTACGCCCCCGTCCGTGACGAGGCTGGCAGCGTGATCGGCTTTGTTATTGTGGGGGTCTACTTCCGCAGCATGGCGGTGGTGGCTCTGCACACCGCGCTGCGTCTCATCGCCGTGGGCGTGGTGGCGGCCGCGCTGGGCTCCCTGCTGGCCCAGCGTCTCTCCCGCCGCATCAAGGAATCCCTGCTGGGCTACGAGCCCGACGCCTTTGCCCGCCAGTTCCTCCAGCGGGAGGACATCCTGGACGCCCTGGAGGAGGGCATCCTGGCCATCGACAGCGACCAGACGGTCATCTTTCTCAATGACTCGGCGGCGGAGATGCTCTCCCTGGACCGCACGGCCACCCTGGGCCGTCCCCTCCACCAGGTCTACCCCCGCTCCACCCTGGACCGCATCCTGCGGACCGGCCAGCCGGAATACAATGTGAGTATGAGCTCCCTCAAGGAGATCCGGGTGCTGGCCGACCGCCTGCCCCTCTATGAAAACGGCAGACTGGCCGGGGCGGTGAGCATCTTCCGGAACCGGACCGAGCTCACCCGTATGGCCGATGACCTCACCGGCGTACGCCACATGGTGGAGGCCATGCGGGCCTATACCCATGAATTTCTCAACAAGCTCCATGTGATCTTGGGACTTTTGCAGATCGGTGAGCCGGAAAAGGCCCAGCAGTACATCATGGACACCTCCCAGACCCACCGGGAGGCGGTGGGACGCATTATGAGTCAGATCCGCCAGCCCTCGGTGGCGGCCCTGCTGGTGGGCAAGACCAGCCGGGCCAACGAGCTGGGCATCCGCCTGGTGCTGGACCGGGAGAGCGCCCTCAGCGAGGACAGCCCCTGGCTGCCGCCGGATGCCTATGTGACCATTCTGGGCAACCTCATCGAAAACGCCATCGAGGTCCTCAACCAGTCCAGAAGCAGCACCAAGGAGATCTCGGTGAGCATCCGGGAGAGCGACGAGAGCCTCCTGCTGTGCGTGGAGGACACCGGTCCCGGCGTCTCTCCGGCCCTGCGCAGCACCATGTTCCAGCGGGGCGCCACCTCCAAGGGCAAGGGCCGGGGCACCGGCCTGTCCCTGGTCCAGGAGGTGGTGGAGGCCTATCACGGGGAGATCCGGGTGGAATCGGAGAGCGGCGTGGGCACGTCGTTCTTCCTCAGCTTCTGCCGGGAAGACCCGCCGGAGAACAAGGAGTGAACAGATGATATATCGTGTCGTGATCGTGGAGGACGATCCCATGGTGTCCCTCCTGGACCGCACCTTCACCGAAAAGGATACCCGGTTCCGGGTGGTCCAAACCTTCCAGGACGGTCAGGCCGCCCTGGACTGGCTGGCTCAGAACCCCGCCGACCTAGTGGTGCTGGACGTCTACATGCCCATCTTCACCGGTCTGGAGCTTCTCCAGGCCCTGCGCCGCCGGGACATTCCGGTGGACGCCATCATGGTCACCGCCGCCAATGACACGGCCACAGTGGACCAGCTGCTGAAGCTGGGGGTGGTGGACTACCTGGTCAAGCCCTTCACCTTTGAGCGCTTCCAGCAGGCTTTGGACACCTTCTGCCGCCATCGGGAGGCCGTGGCGGGGGGCGAGGTCACCCAGGGCGCCCTGGATAAGCTCTTCTCCCCCGCCGGTCCGGCTGCTCACAGCGCCCCCAAGGGCCTTCAGGAGAGCACGCTGGAGCTAATCCGCCAGTGCCTTCGGGACGCGCCGCCCCAGGGTCTGCCCAGTGAGGCCATTGCCCGGCAGACCAGTCTGTCGGTGGTGACGGTGCGCCGCTACGTCAACTATCTGGTGGAGCGGGGCGAGGCCGCCAGCACCGTCAATTACGACACCGGCGGCCGGCCCTGCCACCTCTACCGTCCCCAGCACTGATATAAAAAAAGACCGCCTAAAGGCGGTCTTTTTCTGTCTGGAAATGGAACTCAGTACGGCGGCTCAGACGCCCTCACCGAAGAACAGCTTCATGTCGTCCTCCACGGTGCCGATGCCGGCAATGCCGAAGTTCTCCACCAGCACCTTGGCCACGTTGGGGCTCAGGAAGGCGGGGAGGGTGGGGCCCAGGTGGATGTTCTTCACCCCCAGGTACAGCAGGGCCAGCAGCACGATGACCGCCTTCTGCTCATACCAGGCAATGTTGTAGATGATGGGCAAGTCGTTGATGTCCTCCAGCCCAAAGACCTCCTTGAGCTTCAGGGCGATGACGGCCAGGGAGTAGGAGTCGTTGCACTGGCCGGCGTCCAGCACACGGGGGATGCCGCCGATGTCGCCCAGCGGCAGCTTGTTGTACTTGTACTTGGCGCAGCCGGCGGTGAGGATCACGGCGTCCTTGGGCAGCGCCTTGGCGAACTCGGTGTAGTAATCCCGGCTCTTGGCGCGTCCGTCGCAGCCGGCCATGACCACAAACTTTCTGATGGTGCCGCTCTTCACCGCATCCACGATCTGGTCGGCCAGAGCCAGCACCTGGGCGTGGGCGAAGCCGCCCACGATCTCGCCCCGCTCCAGCTCCTGGGGCGGCGCGCAGCGCTTGGCCTGCTCGATGATGACGGAGAAATCCTTCTCCTCGCCGATTCCGCCGGGGATATGCTGGCAGCCGGGATAGCCCGCGGCGCCGGTGGTGTAGAGACGGTAGCGATAGCTGTCCTTGGGGGGCACGATACAGTTGGTGGTCATCAGGATGGGACCGTGGAAGGCCTCAAACTCCTCCTTCTGCTTCCACCAGGCGTTGCCGTAGTTGCCCACAAAGTTGGGATACTTCTGGAAGGCGGGATAGTAGTGGGCGGGGAGCATCTCGGAGTGGGTATAGACGTCCACACCGGTGCCCTGGGTCTGCTCCAGCAGCATCTCCAGGTCCCGGAGGTCGTGGCCGGACACCAGGATGCCGGGGTTCTTCCTCACGCCGATGTTCACCTTCGTGATCCTGGGGTCACCGTAGGTCTGGGTGTTGGCGCTGTCCAGCAGCGCCATGCCCTTCACGCCATAGCTGCCCGTCTCCAGTGTGAGGGCCACCAGGTCGTCGGCGGTAAGGCTGTCGTCCAGGGTGGCGGCCAGGGCCCGCTGGAGGAAGGCGTCCACCTCGCCGTCGTCCCGGAGCAGGGCGTTGGCGTGCTTGGAGTAGGCGGACAGACCCTTCAGGCCGTAGGTGATGAGCTCCCGGAGGGAGCGGATGTCCTCGTTCTCGGTGGAGAGGACACCCACCTGAGCGGCCTTCTCCGCCCAGCCGTCGGCCTCGTCCCAGAGGGCGGCCTGGGGCAGGCGCTCCTGCTCCCGCACCTTGGGCAGCAGTTCCCGCTTCACCTCCAGGGTGGCGGCAATCCGCGTCTCGATGGCCTCCTTGTCAAAGTTGGCATTGGTGATGGTGGTGAAGAGGTTCAGGGTGATGAGGTGGTTCACCTCCGCTGAAACCTCCTCGCCCTGGGCACGCAGGACGGTGGTCACGGCGGAGAGCCCCTTGGTCACATAGACCAGCAAATCCTGCATGGCCGCCACATCGGGCGTCTTTCCGCACACGCCCACTCTGGTGCAGCCGGTGCAGCCGGCGGTCTCCTGACATTGATAGCAAAACATATTGTGTTCCATTTGTGCTGTCCTCCTGGTCATAGCTGCGGCCGGGGCTCTCCCCAGCGCGGTGTATATCCTACTTGCTCAGTATACAATCTCACCTCAGCTATGTATGTTGTAATTCCAACAAAGCGCAAGTTTCTTCTCCGGCCAAAGAGGACAAAAACAGCGGCGTGGAGTCAGACTCCACGCCGCCATCGTCAAATGGGATCTCTCCGATCACTGATGCCCAGAATATAATCGGTACTGGTTTTATAAAATGCAGCCAGCTTGATCAGAACCTGAGTGGGAATATCATTTTCACCAGTTTCATACTTTGAATATCCGGTTTGGGACATTCCAAGAAATTGTGCCACCTGAGTCTGGTTCAAATCCGCGTCTTCTCGCAAATCCCGCAATCTGTTCATGGTCTTCACCTCGAACAGAGTATGGCATAACCTAAAACAGGTTATTTATTTTTAACCTGTTTTAGGTTATAGTCGCCGTTCTTCCAGTTGTCTGAGGCGATCTGCTGCGCCTCCTCGCGGCTCTCCGCTTCCACCGCGATGGTCATTTCCAGCGTTTCGGTGATGGTCACTTCATACTCTCTCATCGTTCATGCTCCTTTCCGTTGCTGCACCGAATGGGAATCCCAAGCCGGTGACAAAGGGTGTCATTCACGTCCTTGCCGGTGGGCGGCGGGCGGTTTTTGACCTCGTATTCTTTGGAAATGACCGCCATGATTGCCTTCGTTGCCAGCCTGCCGGGGCCATCGTTGTCCAGATGCAGATAGATGGTTTTCACGGACGGATGATCCTCCAGAAACCGGGTGAGGGCAACGGGCAGCTTGCTCTCCGCCAGCACCTTTTTCGGCTGATAGATCCCCGCCAGGGACAGCAGATTGTGACGCCGCCAGTCGATGCCGTCCAGCTTGCAGAGGGTCGCATAGGACATGACATCAATGGCGGATTCACACAGGTGTACCGCTGGATTATCCACGCAGGCGGGCAGGGCAAAGGAATAGTGTTTATCGCTACCGCTCAAGTCACCGTGGAAACGCCCTTCACCGATCCCGCGCAGACAGCCGAACCGTGCTTTTCCGTCCTTGTCAAAGCCTACGAAAACGACATTGCTGTGGCCCTTGTTCCGGCTTTCATAAAGCCTTCCAGTCTGGATGCAGTAGTCGATCACCCCTGGGTCGATTCCTCTTTTTTTGAGGTAGTCCACCATAGCCCGGTTATCGGGTGCGGCCTGCGGGAGAAGCAGATGCTTTGGCTTTTCCTCTTTAGGAG
This sequence comes from Intestinimonas timonensis, assembly GCF_900626145.1. GTDB lineage: Bacteria > Bacillota > Clostridia > Oscillospirales > Oscillospiraceae > Intestinimonas > Intestinimonas aquisgranensis. The sequence goes on from NZ_LR130817.1 coordinate 1,355,363, forward strand.
CAGGCACAAAAGAAGGCGGCTTGATTGCCGCCCTTCCGGTGATGGTTTCCATCGCGTCCATAAACGAATAGCCATTGACCTTAATGAGATAGTCCAGGGCGCTGTATCCGCCGATTCCACGGGAGAACCAGCACCACTTGCCGTTGGAAATCCGCAGGCTGTCATGGGTCTTGGTGCAGTAGACTTCGCCGGACACATGGACAAGTTCTTGCGGTTCGCAGGTTTGCAGGTAGGTGAGCAAGTCCACCTGCCGCGCTCGTTCAATCGTTTCCGAGTCGTAATAAGGCATGAAAAATAGCCCCCTTTCCATAGCCGTAGATTTGCCGTCCGATTGGGATAGCTGACTATGTAAAAAGGGGCTTGTATGAAAAAAGCCGAGAGGTAACCGTCAAAGGAGCAGGCGGATAGACATGTATGAGATAATAGTGCTGGAACGTAGCGGAACGTTCCAGCACTATTTTGTACGGGGGGTCTTGCAGTGACATCTATCGAGTTGAAACACCAGGCACAGTTACAGGAATGGGCTTCAGCAATCAAGGCCTGCCGGAGCAGTGGGCTGTCGGTAGGCCAATGGTGCCAGGAGAATGGAATCGCGGTATCCACCTATTTCTCCTGGCAGAGGAAGGTGTTCCAGGCCCTGAAAGAAGTCCAGGAGGTAACCTTTGCAGAGGCGCCAATCATGGAGCGTTCCCAGCTCTCCGGGCATATCGTAGCCGCTATGGAGGTAAGCGGTGTGCGGATCCAGGTCTATGGGGGAGCGGATGAGGCCACACTGCTGGCGATCCTCCGGGCAGCAAAGTCATGCTGAACGATTTTAGTTGCAGCTGTCCGGTGTACATCGCCTGCGGATACACAGACCTGCGGCGGGGCATTGACGGGCTGGCAAACCTGGTAAAGAGCCAGTTCCAGATGGACCCGTTTCAGCGGGCGCTGTTTCTCTTCTGCGGGCGGCGGCGGGACCGGCTCAAGGCGCTGTACTGGGAGGGAGACGGCTTTTTACTGCTGTATAAGCGCCTGGNCCCTCCCGGTGAACGCACCCCAGGAATGCAGAAGTCCTAAATCATAATAGAACTGCAGGCCGCCATCTCAATGCACAGGCACTGAGATGGCGGCCTTTTTATGCGCAGGGAGATTTGACGGTTACGCCGAGAGGCCTTCAAAACCTCTCGGCTACGTATTAAATTGTCTATCCTATAATGATACGTGGATTATAAGATTGTAAATACCAAGTCCCTTCACGACATTCAAAATACAAGCCGACAATATTAGCAATTTTAGAAAAAGGCAAGTCTTTTGTGGATTCAACTTTCTCGCAAAAGTATCCATCGCTTGAAAGTAAATAGTATTGGTTTTTCTGCTCTCTCAAATACAATCTATCCGGCAAATCATCTCTATTCCATGTAAAGCTTGGGAAAGATACTCGTTTAGGTGATTGCGATTTTGCTGTATTTGAGAAAAGGTCAATCCATACTTGTGCTATATTTGAAATGTTTTCCTTTGATACTTCAACACTAGTAAGAATTCGTTTGATTTCGGGCACACTTTTTCCATTAAAAATGTCAATTGAAGCAAGTTCCAAAGCGGCACTTCTTGAGCGAACTCCTGCCATATATATGTTTGAGCTTGTAATGTTCGGTAAGCCCAATTCAACAAACATGGCAATTGAAGAATATGTTTGGACAATGGTTTCTTCCCATACTGGATCAAACAATTGAGAAATGCCATGGATAATCCACGGTAATGTAAACCCATAGTAATCTTTTGTGATTTTTTCTGCCGTCGGCTCATTTTTTATTATCTCCGAAAGTGGCATACCGCTAATCCAATCATGACGTATAAGATCCAGGCACTCCTGTTCAGGTATATCTCCCACCAAATATTTTGCATTCAAATTGCTCCATATTTCAATTTCCCTAACAATACGGTCAATTTGAGCTATGTACTCATCAGATGTTGATTGAGATGCAAACGATAGAGCCAGTGCCCTAAAGTCTTCAATACTATCCAACATCCTTTGTGATACAGAGAGAGGAATTCCAGAAGCAATTATCTTTTGCCTTGACCTTTTATCTGGTACTTTTTTTAAGAGAGCTTTTGTGCGTGCTTGCAATAATCTTATATATTCATTTTCACGCGATGAATCAGCCTGAATGATCGCTAATGATTTTCTAAAGACCCCATCAACCCATGTTACATCATTTTCATCCAAGCAAAAATTCTCGTGCATTGCAAGAAGTTCGTCATCTAAATAATCAAAAAGTCTATTTATCCACTCTGCAAACTTTTCATTGATATCTGAATAAAGAAAATCATTGGCAATAGCTTCAACAAGCGAATTGAAATCCGTATTGGTTTTCATAGCATTTTCATAAATAGCCTTTAGAGCTATAAGTAAACCACTTTGGACTCTTTCCATCTGTCGGTTATCAAAATAATTTCGTGCAAGATTACGATTTTTGCTGACCTTCCATGCCTCTTCTGTAGTATCAATCGCGTATAAAATTTTACCTTCTACATCCGAAAAGGCACGACCTGCACGACCGCAAATATTCCAGAAATCCCGATTGCTAATACAGTTTTGATCATAATATGGCGTTGAAACTATAATTGAAGAAATTCCTACATTTACACCTTGCCCCAATGTAGATGAAGCGATAATAATAAGCGGTGGTTTTGAACGCATCAACCTTTCCATAGCAATACGGACGAGAGTGGGCAAACGATTATTATGGCAAATTACCCCCTTTCTGGCAGCAATCAAAATAATATCATTCTCGCTAAGTTCTTCTTTACAAACACTTTCAAATACATTCCAGAGCGAACAATCCCATAAAAAATTCTCTGGGTGTTCCCCCAATGCTAAAAGTACACTTTCAGCTAATCCCTCAATAGAATTTGCTCGCGCTGAATAAATCATGACCGTTCCCGTTTTTGCCAGACGAACCGCTGTTGCAGCAATAGCTTCTTTTTTATTATTGGGGAACATATTTCTTCTTCTTCCGAACCCCAAAGGTGCTTTTTGAACAAAATTAGGATTAAATGGTTTCCCTTCGCTTTCCCACTCTAGCCTAACACGCTTTCCATCCCACAATAATAGTCCTAACCTCTCTAAAGCAGGTTTCCACTCTGACTTTGCGACTAAGCTGGTATCTGCAGCAACCCAATCAGCCAATTCATTTGCGTTAGGTAAAACAGCAGACAACAGCAACATTTTTATTTGATTTCGAGAGGCAAATTCATTTACATGTGTAAGAAAGATTTCATTTTTTATATATCTTTCTTCTGCACCTAAAAGATGTCCTTCATCAATAACAATCAGCTTGAGTTCGGTCTCAAGCCCTGATCCACATCGGATAAGAGCTTTTGCCTTTTCAGGCGTTGCAACGATAACTTGAGATTGCTTGATAAGCTCAAAGTCTGTTACATTGGCGGTAGAACCTCCATAAAGCTGAGAAACAGTAATTCCAAGAGGAGCAAATGTTTTACTAAGGCTTTGTTCGACTTCAAAAGCTAATGACCGAAAAGGGGCGAGATATAAAGTTTTTGACACAATGTGCTTAGACAAGGTGTTTAGGATAGCAATCTCTGCAACTCTCGTTTTTCCACCGCTTGTGCGAAGATTAATAACACCTCCGCTATTTTCTCCAACTGCAAGCGGAATGGCCATTGTTTGTGATGGCCATAGCTCCGTAATGGCAGGCTTGAATCCACTAAGCAGCCGAATGTAATTCTCGGTTATATGTTGAGCAGGCAGCAAAGGCGGCAAAATTGTCCAAAGAGAAGCCTCTTGAAAAGTCGAAAGAATAATTTTTAACAGTCTTACTATTAACCAATAGGATATTAAATTGCTTTCAGTGGCAATCGATAGCAACTTATCAAATATATTATCTATTGAAACAAAGTTACTTTGATTTCCTGTTTGAACAAAATCAACAACCATTAAGAAGATTCGTGCAATTTCGTGAGAAATAACCCATTCATCTAAGCTTTGTATGTCAGATAACTCATTGGGCGGCTCAAAAAAAACTTGGTTTACATTTTGCAACAAAGAATTAAAATCTTTTTTTATAAATTGAATAACTATTTGCCCAACAACAAAATCGAGATTTACGTTATTTAGTACAATAAAGGCACGCGAATATTGTTTAGCAGCATATAATGCCATCCCAGAAATCAGCAAATTGTAGTCTTTCCCGTCGAATTCATCATCATTATACTTATAAATATCCGATAATAATTTACCGGCCTTTTCTAATATTGATAAACTTTCTGTGGCGGTAAAATTGCTGTTTGATTTTTCCATCAAGGAACAACCGCAAGAGAGCAATGCATAAGCAATGTGCGTTGCTTTTTCAGTAAGCAATGGGTCAAAATCTGGATAGTTTTCTGGAATTTCTTTTACCTCTTGAAGAATTCTCCTCGCGTCTGCTTGCGTAATAAGATTGTCTAGGCGACCTTGCGACAATTCATTTAGTAGATCGGAAATATAATCTGTTGGAATACTCATAATCTACTCTCCAATTCTTCAAAAGCTTTCTTAACCATAGTTTCGGGGTTTTGTATTCCCAGCGAAATCATCAACAAATTGTGAAGATTATCTGTAGTATGTCTGTTCACATGATTTTTTGCATTTTGATTGCTCATGAGAAATCCGACATAGTCAATATGTAGTTTATTGGTGGCAAACAGTATGGCACAGTTTTGAACTTTTCGGCCAAGTTCAGGCTTGTTTTCTTGGAACAATCTTTCAGCCACAAACATAAGAGAGATTGGCAGCCCAGCCTTATATGAACGTACAAGCCCATCAACAATATCGATTACAGACTGCTTATCTGGTATACCTCTGAATTTTGATTCACCAACAATAATACGTACAGGATCTGAATCCAAATCAAACAACAGGACGTCATCGCCTTTCATAGACTGATCTGGATTAGTATTATATCTCAGCCTATATATGGGAAGCTCCATATCGGTTGTAGAAACCAAATATTCCGCCAAGAAAACTTCAGCAAAATTTCCTTTCTGGGTTGTTGAAGTCTGTGGGTAAGGGGATCGAAGGATTGGGAGATTTTCTATTTTTAATGTTGCAATCAAATCCATATGGCGTTGTAATGCCTCCGGACTAATATGATGCCTTTGTAAAGCATCTTCCATATACCGAAGCAGAATATCACTATGTCCATTGTCTTCTAAAACTCTATGCTCTATGCCGCTTGTAGTCGTGCAATCAGTTGATAGAAGACATGTAGCAAAAGGCTCTTTTTCATCTGAAAGTTGATTTATAAGGGACATAGTCTATCCGCTCCTTTCACGTCATAATTTGTTATTTAGTATTCATGACTCAACAAAAAATCCGCCAAGTGTACGATTTTTACACCATTGACATTTCCTGCGGCCAATTCGTCCAACGTCACAACGTATTTAGGGTAGTGATCCTTGATTTCAAGGAGATTGGCGATTTCCCGATCAGATTCCTCCGGCAACCTACGACATACCTGAACGTAGATACGCTCGTCGCGCTGCACTGCCACAAAGTCAATTTCTTTCGTTTCGTTTTTTCCGATATAGACCTCATAGCCTCGACGCCGCAGCTCAAAATATACGATGTTCTCCAGCATAGCTGCGATTGACTTTGGATTAAATCCCATGATGCAGTATTTTAGGGACGCATCTGCCAGATAGAATTTTTCCTGGGTTTTCAGTACAGATTTTCCCTGCAAATCATACCGCTGGCAGCGATAGATTACAAACGCCTTTTCCAGCCAGTTTAGATAGTTATAAACCGCCTCCACCGACAGGGAACGCCCCTCGCTTTTTAGAAACTTCGCAATGGCATTGGCCGAAAAGGTCTTGCCCACATTTTCCACGATATACTTTACAACACGGTTAAATAAATCAAAGTTCGTGATGTTGTGCCGTTTTGTAATATCGTTCGTAATAACAGAGTTATAGATGCCCTCCACGATCTGATAGGCGGAGCGTTCGTCAAAGTTGCTCAGCGCCACAATGGGGAACCCGCCCAATCGCAGGTATTCGTTTAACAATTCCTTTGGAGAACGGGAATCTGATTTTTTGAATTCCAAATACTCAGCAAAAGATAACGTATAAACCGGAATGGAAATGTAGCGCCCCGTCAAGTAGGTGGATATTTCGCTGGACATCAGCTTGGAATTGGAGCCGGTCACATAAATATCGGTGTTGGCACTCTCCAACAGACTATTGACCGCTTTTTCCCAACCTTCGATTTCCTGTACTTCATCCAGCAAAAGGTAGTAGCGCCCTTCATCGGTCATTTGCCCCTTTATACCGGTATACATATCTTTGTTGGTCATACCATCATCAAAATCCTCCGATGTATATCGCATACTGATAATATGGTCTGCGGCAATCCCACTTTCCAGCAGATCATCCCGCAGCATATCTAAAATTGTGGATTTGCCACAGCGCCGGATTCCCGCTAATATCTTCACAAGCGGAACATCCCGATAGGTTTTCAGCGTATTCATATAGTTTGACCGGATAATCATATCGCTCGCCTCCTTATTCCTTACTCATAGTATACCGAAAAAGCTCTGAAATATCAACAGTTTTTACGTTTAATGCGTAAAAACTTATTATATGTCAAGACTTTTTCGTGTTGGATGGTTTGGATATGTAAAAGCGGCGTAGAAATTCTACGCCGCTTCCATAAATTATTCTTTTTTGAATGCCCCAATTTTCTCAAGATAGGAGAAACAATCCGTGTGGCCTCGGAAGTAGATGTGCTTGCGCTCCATGTTGTCGGCCCGCAAATACAGCCGGAAATACTGATTTAAGATTTCATGTTCCTGAGCGGTAAGCTGTACCTCGCCATCCTCCTCCAGCAGCTTTTCGATGAAAGGATGCTGGTGTTTCAGTTCGCTCATCTGCTGTTTAAGGTCAGCGTATTCCTGATCGGTGGCAGCCAGCTCAAGAACCATATTGCTGTCGCTCTCATCGTATTCTTCTGAGATGCGCTCTATCATCGGAGTATATTGATCGCTCATTCGAGTTCACCTCGTTTCCATTTTTATTATACTATACCCACCCACAAAAATAATATCAAATATGCGATTTTATCCTTTTGGGGCAAGGTTTAGAACCGGCTTCCCCATGCGAAAAGCATATTTTACGGTATCAAAGGCACCTCCGAAATCACGGTAAATATAAGCCAGTATTTTGTCTGCTTGATCACCATCCAGCGATTCCTTTTCTTAATGGCGGCCTTGTAATGGATTCCAATAAGCTCTGACGGAATGACAATATCATCATAACTGGCTTCATAGTATTCCTTGTCACGGTTTAACTGATGGGTCATATAAGGAATCACCAGTACAAGGCGAATATTCAAACCGGGATACTTTCTTTTCATCCCCCGCACAGCGGACTCACACTTTTTATCGAAATCGCCCATTCCGCCAGAATAAAATACAAACGCTTATCTGTTTGCATGATCTCCGATAAAGCACTCTCTATATCTGCTTCTATTGCAGATGAATACACCTCCCGATGACCGGCAAAAGTACATACGGTCATGAAAATCACCTATTTCCATAATTACTTGGCTTATATCCGTATATCACGGATATAGATTATTATAATGCGTTCTCTCCGTGGTTACAATATCATTGTGTAAATTATTGAAGCGAAGGGGGCGCGATATGGAACTTGATTATAAAGCAATCGGCAAACGAATCAAGATTGCCCGTATCAAGGCAGATTTAACGCAGGAGCGCCTTGCCGAACTCATTGACATCTCTCCGACACATCTGAGTAACATTGAAACCGGCACCACCCGCGTTAGCCTGAACACGATTATCAGTATTGCAAATGCACTGTCTGTCACCGGTGATGATCTTCTCTGTGACAATATCATTATGGCAAAAGTGCAGTTTGAAAAGGATATTGCGCTGTTGCTGGAAGATTGCGACGAGTATGAAATCCGTATCATCAAAGATATGATCGGTTCTTTGAAAGATACCCTGCGCCGGGATGCAAACCTCCGCACAGCGGACAGAAACACGCACTAAAGCAACAACGGCATCATAAAACATCCTCCTTATATAGCCAAAGATTGTTCCTGTGGGAACCGGCTATGTAAGGGGGCTTTTTTTATGTATGCACCGATTGGAGCAATTCCAATCGGTGCTGGGAGAACTTATCGCTCCAGGCCCACAACCTTTCTTACGGGCGGTTCCTCGCCCTCATCGGGAGCTTCGTCGATCAGTGTTTTGTCCTTCTCATCCATATTAAGCAGGATGTTCAGTTCTTTCAAACGTGCGGTTTTCTCGGCCAGCTCCTCCTCACGGGCAAACGGTGTGGCCAGTTCGGTGCGGGCATTTTCAAGCTGCACTTTGGCTTCCTCCAGTTTGGCCCGTTCCGCGTCAAGGCTTCCTGCCAGATTCTCCAGCGCATTGTCCAGACGGGTGATGTTGCCAAACACATCCGCACCCAGCGTCACCGTGTGGGACAGGGTGCCTTTCAGCGTGATGCGGTACTCGTTGCTCATCCCGTCATAGGCCAGCACCATAGAGAAGCCCCGGTACTGCCCCAGAAGGACAGCATCGGAGCCGGTCATCTTCGTGCAGACGTCGATGATCGCCTTGCCTGCATCCTCTTTTTCAACATAGTGTTTGCCCTCCACTTCCATGCCGCAGAAACCCTCCTGCGCTTTCGGATGGACTTTCGCCAGTTCCACATCTTTTTCATAGCCCGCAATTCTCTCTGTCAATCGGGTGATCTCTGCCGGATATTTGCGGTGTACCAGCTCCTCCAAAGCATACACCTGATTCAAGTGGCTGGCCTTGAGCATATTCAGCCTTGCCACTTCCATATCCAGATTGCACTTTTCGATGATAAGGGGATTGCCGGTGGCCAGCGCCTTGATCTCGGAATAGCTCAGGGCGGTTTCATCCACATCATCCGCAACGCGGACAGGGGCTTTGCTGGTCATGATTTGAGCGATAAATTTTTGCTTGTTCTCTACAAGCTGGTATAGATAAGCGTCAAATGTTCCTTCGGTTACATAGCGGAAGATCTCCACCTCCTCATTTTCGTTGCCTTGACGGACAATTCTTCCAAGCCGCTGCTGAAGGTCGCTGGGCCTCCAGGGGCAATCCAGATCGTGCAGGGCAATCAGCCTGTCCTGGACATTGGTTCCAGCCCCCATTTTCTGTGTGCTGCCCATAAGAACGCGCACCTGACCGGCGCGCACCTTTGCGAACAGCTCTTTCTTTTTGGCCTCCGAGTCCGCTGTGTGGATAAAGGCAATCTCGTCCTCCGGGATACCTGCGTCCAACAGCTTCTTTTTTAGGTCGTCGTAAACGCTGAACGAGCCGTCCGTGGTAGGTGTAGACAGGTCGCAGAACACAAGCTGGGTGGAGCGTTTTTCTTTCGTCTGTTCCCAGATGCGATAGACATTGCGGGCGCAGACAGCTACCTTGCCGTCCGGGTCATCCGGGGCAAGGGGTTGGATGAGCCGCATATCCAGAGCCAGCTTTCTGCCGTCATTGGTGATGCGGAGCATATTGTCCACATGGGGATCGACGCCGCCAGCACAGATTTTTTCCGCCCGTTCCGCCAGCCCTTTTATCATCTCCTGTTGGATTTCCGAAGGCTTGATAACCTCGGTGTGGAAGTTGGCTTTTGGTACGGGAAGGTGCAGCATATCCGCTGTCTGAATATCGGCTACCTGTTTGAATACGCTCATAAGTTCCGGTAGGTTGTAAAACTTTGCGAACCGGGTCTTGGCACGGTAGCCGCTGCCCTCCGGCGACAGCTCGATGGCGGTGACAGTTTCTCCGAAGTTGGACGCCCAATCATCAAAGTGAATCAGGCCCATTTCCTGCAAAGTGCGGTACTGCAAATACCGCTGGATGGTGTAAAGCTCCACCATGCTGTTGGAGATGGGGGTGCCGGTGGCAAAGATCACGCCGCGCCCGCCGGTCAGCTCGTCCAGATATTGACACTTCATAAAGAGGTCAGAACTTTTCTGCGCTTCGGTCTGGGCGATGCCGCCTACATTCCGCATTTTCGTCATCAAAAAGAATGGTGATAGGTAATCCTTTGAAGCTATCTCTGGATTTTCCCCCACCTCACGCCGGGCGTGCACCTTTCAGCGCACCCGGCCTACCATCAAACTGATTTACTTTCTTCCTTCAGATTTCAATACCACTGCACCCTCACAGGTACAGCGTACTCACAAATTTCACGGTTTGAGTTTTTCACGGTATTTCATAATTTTGCGCACCGCCTTTGCGTCCAGCTCAGGCGGTATTGGGCTATTATGAACCATGCGGTGGCACGATTCACACAGCCATGCCAGATTGGGAACTTTATTGATTCTTTCGATTGGAAGCTGGTTGTCGATGTGGTGACAGTGTTTTGGAACTGCTATGGAAAATGGTTTCCCGCAGCATTTGCACTTTCCCTTATCCCGGTTGTAGGCGTATTCCCGGTTCATGAAGTATTCAAAGTTTGCTTTCCAGCCCTTTCCGTTTGCATAGCAGGCAAGGGCAATATCCTCTGGGGTGTTAATGGATGGCCGGTCACAGGGCAGTGGTTTGTGCTTGTTCCGGTAATTGACGTACCGCCTGCGGCCCTCTGCTGTGTAAGGGGTCATCTTCTGGTCAAACGGCTTGCTCTCATACCGGCTGTGCGTGATAAACGCATAGGTGATTCCAAACCATTTTCCCTCGATGGGAATTGCAAAGGTTTTACTCTCATATCCTTCGTGCCTGTGCGGAAGATTGCAGAGCATTTTCAGCGGAACCTGCATTTGGTTATACTGTTTCGGGAACAGCTTTTTCCAAACGGCCAGTGCCGCATTGTTTACCCTGCGGTCGATTGCATGATAGGCGTGCGAACAGATGGATGGCTGGTAATATTGCGCAAGCCCCAGAATGATGGAATTTATATACTGTATCTGAGCGGCCTGCGTGTTGGGCTTTGAAAATAGTTCGATGCGGTGTACTTGCTCCAGCAAATTCCCAATTTTCTTAGACAGCCGTTCCATATCCGGCAGTGGTTTCCCCACCAGATGTTCTGTCCACGTTGCAGGGTCAGGTGTTTTGCGCTTTCGCTCCGCCTTGACGATGTAACCGAGAAAATGTATCCCTCCCTTCCGTAAATCGGTTACATAGGTCTTTTCCTGCGACAGTTCCAATTTTAGTTTTTGCCTAAAGTATTTTGTCAGCTCACGCTTCATACGGAACGCTTCCTTTTCCGTAGAAGTCAGCACCACCCAGTCATCGGCATAACGGAAGTTATACTTTGGAGTGGTTCCTGCCCATTTCAGCCTTCGGGTATCGTTGCATTTGTGTTTGCATTTACGATGCGGCTCCATGTAGGTTCGCCCCACATACCAGTCAAAATCATTCAGATAGATATTCGACAGCAGAGGGGAAAGGATTCCGCCCTGCGGTGTGCCGGTTTCCGTTTTGTGGTACAAATCCCGTTCGATATACCCGGCTTTCAGCATCTGGCTGATGATTTTCAGCACCCGTTTGTCATGGATACCCATTCGCCATACTTTTTGAAGCAGTATCCGGTGGCTGATGTTGTCAAAACACCCTTGAATGTCACCTTCCACTGCCCATACAGCCTGGTCGGGAGATTTACACCCGGCGTTGATTACATTGATAATGTCCCGGATTGCGTGCTTTTGTGCCCGGTAAGGGCGGAAGCCGTAGCTGTGCGGATAAAATCTCGCTTCGCATATTGGCTCTATGATTAGCCGCACACATTCCTGTATGATTCTGTCCAGTACCGTAGGGATTCCCAGTGGCCGCATTTTGCCGTTGCTTTTTGGAATATATTCACGGCGGGCTGGTTTGGGCTGGTATTTGCGAAAACACGATTGAATCAATAAAATCAGTTCATTTTTTGGCATTTGCAGATATTTGTCCATTTTCATCTTGTCCACTCCGGCAGTTTTACTGCCTTTGTTGGACTTGATGTTATGGATGGCGGTCACAATGGTGACTTCGTGCGCCATTGCTTCCACCAGTCCAGTGAACGAAACCCCTTGCCCGGATTTCTCATAGAGCATATCCTGAATGGCTTTCAGTTCCGTTTCCGTTGAAAATCTGACGTTCAAATGCACAAGGCTTTCACCTCGCAGTTCGTCACCCATCTTTCAGGGAGTTATTGGATTTTCGTTTTGTGAAATTTGTGAATCAGTTTGACTCGTACCCTTCGCCGTGGGACATTTCAGCCCCGTGTAGCTGGCGTTACCCAGCCGCAGACTACTATGGTACGGCTGACTTCCTGTATTCTTCATTGTGCTGTAACACTCCAAATACAGGCTCTCAAACGTTCCTGAATCTCTATCCTTGCGGTCATTGCTGACCATTGAAACCCTTAGGCCGCTACCTTACACCGGGAAAATCTAACCATGCTTTGAACCACAGTTTTTGCATGATTCCGTGTGGATATTTCATTCCACAGGGCATGTGCGGAAAAACCAGCCACACACGCTTTTTCCAATTTTCACCCTTTCGGATGCCGCTAACTCTTATGATGCTGCATAGCTTTCACTACTGGATAGCCATAGGTTTCGGAAGCCCGCACCATTATTCTCCATGCCCCCTTGCAGGGGTTTAGGTTTTCAGGTTACGACTTCACCACGCTTTGTACCCTGCACATTTACAGATGTGCAGCGCACAGTGGAGTATTAGCTCTCGTACTGCCTGCGGTTTGACAGACCGCTATGGGATTATTCTCCACCGCCTGAGCATCGTCCTCTCCGTAGCCCATACGGGAGCCGTCAAATTCCCCCATGAGGCGCAGCACCTGGGCGGCCAATACAGGGTAGAAGCTGCCAAAGGGCAGGTCGGTAGCACAAGTGGCCTGACCGTTCTCACCCACAGAAACGATTTCCAGAAGCCCGTCTGCCGGAATAACGGAACCATCCGCTGCGGGAATATCCTCCTGTGCGTACAGGCCAAAGGTGACGGCGGACATCTCGCCATTCATACCGATGCCGAAGGCTTCATCCTGCTCCAGCAGCTTATTCAGAGTGACCTGTACTTTCTGGCGCTGGTTGTAGAAGCTGGCGGAAGTTTCGGTGATCTCTACCTCCTGGCCTGCGTACACCAGCTCCACGTTGGTGACATTCTCGCCGGTATCCACCATGCCGTAGGGGAACTCGATTTCCTTGACCTGGAACTTGCCCAGATAGAGGGGCTGGCTCTGGGCTGTGCCATCCTCGCCGGTGGTGATTGTGTCAACTACCTCGCCCGCAGAATAACCTGCTCGGTCACATCATTGGCGGTGTCGTTCAGCTCGATCTCATACAGTTCCGGCTCCGCACCTACCTTGTGGATGATGGAATCCAGCAGATAGCCCTCACTGGGGTTGATTTCACGAATCGTCCAGTCGGAATCACAGATATAATAATCCGTGGTAAACTGACCGTTCTCATCGGTGGTATAGCTGTCGATGAGGGTGTCGCCCTTATAAATCCCATAGGTGGCTCCGGCAAGAGAACCGTCGCCCTGGGGCGCGCCGGTTTCCACATCGCTCTTAGTTACTGTGACACGGAACTTTTTCAGCACATTGTTCACGCTCTTGTGGGTGACTTCGTTCCAGGCAATCGTGGCGCTCTGAGCCTCCGGCACCACATAGCGGATTGGCGTATCAACCTCCTCCAGCACGAAGTCGGAGCCGATGAGGACGTTTTCAAACCTTGCCACACCGCTGGAATCCGTCACAGCGTATTCATCCACCGGCAGGCCGGAAAGAGAAGTTCCATAGAGATGGAAGGTCATTCCCTCCACCAGACCGTCCTCGCTGGTCTTTGTGACCTCCAGACTGCCGCGTTTCAGCACGTTGTTAAAGTTCACGGTGGCCGTCTGGCCGCTGACGATGGTCACGCGCTGAGTAGCCTGGGGTTCGTATTTGTCAATGGACTGCTCGGTCACGGTATAAACACCGGGATTGAGGTCGGTGATGTCGATTTCGCCTGCCGAATTGGTTGTCTTGGTGGCGCTGTATCCCTCACCGGTGATCGTGAAGGAGATGCCCTCTACCTTGCCGTCCTCGGAAGTCTTAATCAGCTTCATGTTGCCGGTTTTTACTTCCAGATTGAGATAGCCCACCATCTGATCGGAAACGGTAGCTCCATAGGTGGCGAAGTCCTGCGTACCACCACCGGATACGCCGTCCGTCCAAACCACAACGCCGCTGCGCTGGGCGGTGATCTTCTCCGCTTTCACCGTCACAGAACCTTTAATAGCCTGATTGGATGTGATGGTGAGCTGGTTGCCGTTCACCGAAAAGTTCAGCCCGGTGGAGCTACTGGTAAAGGTGTAATCGCCCAGCACATTGTTGGTGTCTGTCAGGGTGACAGAATACTTTTCGCCGTCCCATTTCAGTTCATAAGCTCCGGCATCCGGGGAGCCGCTGAAAAAGCTGGGCAGCATGGTGTGCCGCTTCACGGCGCTCTCAATTGCGGAATACTGGCTGAAAATCTGGCTGCGCAGCGGATGACTGGCGCTGATATATTCCGCCACGTTATTTTTTCCCTGTGCATTGGCATCTACATGGTTAAACTGGCTATCACGCTCACCGACAACCGTTTCCCAAACAAGAAGCTGAGTAGCGATATAGCCCGCCATCTCATTGGCATCATCGGGATTGTTGCTGTTCCACGAAGTATCGGCGTTGCCCTGCCAGCCGTAGGTCATGATCCGCCCGATATATTCCTTGATGGTGCTGGGCGGAATAGTGGGGTTCAGATTGGACGGGTAGTTGTCCCAGAAATCCTCGCCCCGGCCCGTGTACTGGTCGCCGGACTCCACACCGATACCAGGCTCAATGCAATAGATGGCTTTTCCGGTGAAGGAATCCTGTGTGTGAACAGTGAAGTTGTCATTGCCCTGCGTAGACCATCCGCCCAAGAAATTAAGGGCAGTATGGCCCCATCCGGCCTTGTTGGGATCGCTGGCGCGGGGAATATCCACCATATAGGTGGTCATGGTTTCGCCTGCGGCAAAGGCCGTAACACCTGTCCCAGCAAATACCCCAAAGCACATCAGGAGCGCCATGAGCAGGGACAAAGGCTTTTTCAATGCTTTCATCTTGTTACCTCCTGAAAATTGGCCGAAAAAAACAGCACATCGTTTCTTGATGTGCTGTCGTTCGGCTGATGATTATTGGTTACTGTCTAAAAAGAGTGATGCGCCGCTTTTTCTCCATGTCAGCCTTTTACAAATACGGCCTGTATCTATTTGAAACAGGCTGCCCCAATATCTTCTTTTTTGGGTTGTTTAGGCTGTTTGTAGGGGGTGAGGTGTGGAGAGGGGGGAGGAAAATTCGTTCCCCGGCAAATGGGCGCACTTTTCCCTTGTGAGTGGGATTATCGTTCTAAACTGCGTTGACGTCTGCGGTAAAGTTCCAGAGCCTGAACGATGGTATCCTCGATCTTCTGCGCGGGCGTCCCCGGCGCAAAATACTTGCTGATTCGCTCTTTCGGAATTTTGATTTGTTCTTTTTGATTTGGCTTTTCCTCCTTCATAATGGCGACAAGGGCATCTTTGGCAAGCCGCTCATCGCCGGTCTTGGCTTCGGACATCTGCCGCATTTTGATTGCCTGGGCATGGGATGGAGTGCAGTCCATTTCCTCCATGATAGCAAACAGGTCTGCCTGTTCTCCTTTTCGCAGGTAGGACAGTTCCACCGCAGGACGCATGGCGATTTGCAGCACTTCCGGCTCTCGCAAAACGGAATTATCCACCAGTTCCAGAATATCCGGGATAAGGTGAGTAAGGCGGATATATCGTCTAACCTGTGTTTGACTATCCCCACCTTCCTTTCCAACAATACCCGCAGATTCTTTCCCGTTTAACTTCCAACCCACTGGGTCGGAAGTTAAATCTGTCCGCTGGCCCTGACGTTTCATCGCGTCCAACTTCATTTTGTAGGCAAACGCTTTTTCCGAGGGCAAAATCTGCTCCCGTTGCAAGTTAGAATCTACCATGATGATTGTGGCTTCATCATCGGTGAGATTTCGTACAATACAGGGGATTTCCGGGAGCTGCGCCAGCTCCGCCGCCATTTTCCTGCGGTGTCCGGCTACCATTTCATAGCCGCCGCCCTGCTTGGGGCGCACCAGCGCAGGAACCAACACGCCGTACTGCTTGACGCTCTCCGCCATTTCCTGCATGGCCGCGTCCATTCGTACCTTGAACGGGTGATTCGGGAAATCGCTGATCTCCGAGGGGTTCAGGTTGACGACTTTCTCCAATCTGGCCTCTGTGCGGCTTTCCTCGGTGGAAAATAGGTCATCGACTGAGGGCAGATTGAAGTTTAGCGCGTTGTTTTTCGCCATCCGCCTGCACCTCCTTTGAAAATTCCGCATAAGCCTGAGCTACCTTGCTGCCGTTGTCATAGGCATAGATACTCTGGCCAGCGGCGCTGATTTCTGCGGCTTTGATGGCAACGGGAATCTCGGAACGATAGATTTTCAAGACGCTCCCATAGCTCTGCCGCAAGGTTTCGGCTGTCTGCTTGGCAAGGTTGGTGCGCCCATCCACAAGGGTCAGCAGCACACCGTCCACTTTGAGGGACGGGTTGATCTGCCGCTTGACCTTGCCGATGGTTCGCATCAGTTGGGTCATGCCTTTGGCCGGGAGATAGTGGGCCTGTACCGGGATAATCACGCTGTCTGCCGCCGCCAATGCGTTAATGGTAATCATGCCGAGGGACGGCATACAGTCGATCAGAACCGTGTCATAGTTCTTCTTGACTTCATTGACATAGGTGCGCAGGGTGAACTCCCGGCTCATGGCATTTACCAAAGTCATTTCCATCGCTGACAGTTCGATGTTGGCAGGCATAAGGTCTACGCCTTCTTTGTGGTGCAGGATGCCCTCATCCACAGAAAACGGCTCGTCGCGGATCACCTTCTCCATGATGGTGGCAAGGGTGATCTGCAAGCTGTCCTGATCCTGCCAGCCCAGGCAAGTGGTGAGGTCGCCCTGGGGGTCTGCATCAATAAGCAGAACCTTTTGCCCCAGGCGGGCCAAACCAATGCCCAGATTCACCGTTGTGGTGGTTTTGCCTGTTCCGCCTTTCTGATTGGCCAATGCGATGACACGGCCATCCTTCGGGTGGTTTCTTTGTTCCGGCATTTTCATGTCCCCCTTCTTGATAGATTTAGCTGCCCGCCCACCGACAGACAGCTATGTACGCAGTAAAATGGACATGAAAAAAAGCCGTCTATTCTATAAGGAGAATAAACGGCTTGATTTAAGTCGGCGCAATATGTAGTTTTCAAATTTTCTTGACAGGGGCGCACATGACTTTGAGCAGTAGATCGTCTACGCAGCCGGTGTCACGGTTTTCCCGCAGCAGGGTATTCCGCAGACGATTCAGGCTTTGGATGACGATGGTGTTTTCATCAGTGGTAAGGATGATCTTATATTTTTGTTTCCTCATAGCGCAGTCCTCCTTTTCACCTTCATTGTATCTGCTTAAAGACCTGTGGCGCAAATGTGCGAGTATTCACCAGCTTTAAGGGTATTGGATGCTATGAGGAAGAAAAGATAAACCGGATTCGGTTTGGTAAAATCCTGACAAATCAGGCCAGCCCTTTCAAAAGTAAAAACCATAAAGAAAGGCTCATAAATGACGGGCAAACACAGGGGTAAAGACACCCCGAAAATGGCTCGATATTGGTCTCCGATTATCCTATTTTTTACCGAAAACGGGGTTCAAAACACCCAATTATCCTATTTTTACCGAGAAGAAACAGGGTCAGAACAGTTCAAATCCTGCCAGAATCAGACAAGCTGCAACAGAAGATGTGAAATAGAAAAACCCCGAAAAACCGCAGTTTTTCGGGGTTTTTGAGCATCTTTGAACCAGTTTGAAGTGCTGATTAGCGCTTGCTGAACTGGGGAGCGCGACGTGCAGCCTTGAGGCCGTATTTCTTACGCTCCTTCATACGAGGATCGCGGGTGAGGTAACCGGCGCTCTTGAGGGCGGGACGGTACTCCTCGTTCATCTTCAGCAGGGCACGGGCCACGCCGTGACGGATGGCGCCGGCCTGGCCGGTGACGCCGCCGCCGGTGACGGTGGCAACGATATCCACCTTGCCCATGTTCTCGGTGGCAGCCAGGGGCTGACGCACGATGAGCTTCAGGGTCTCAAGGCCGAAGTAATCGTCGATGTCGCGGCCGTTGATGGTGATGGCGCCGGTGCCGTTGGGGAAGAGGTGGACGCGGGCCACGGAGGACTTCCGGCGGCCAGTACCGTAGTGGTAAGGCTTCTTGCTCTTATACATCTTCGAAATTCCTCCTTATTCCTGGGTCCAGGCCTCGGGCTTCTGAGCAGCGTGGATGTGCTCAGCGCCGCGGTAGATCTTCAGACGGGACAGAGAGTCCTTGGTAATGATGTTGCGGGGCATCATGCCGCGGATGGCCAGCTTCATGGCCAGCTCGGGCTTGTCCTGCATCAGCAGACGGTACTTGGTCTCGTGCAGGCCGCCGGGATAGCCGCTGTGGGTGCGGTAGAACTTCTGCTCCAGCTTCTTGCCGGTCAGAACGGCCTTCTCGGCGTTGATGATGATGACGAAATCGCCGCAGTCAGCGTGCGGGGTGTACTCGGGCTTATGCTTGCCGCGCAGCAGAGTGGCAGCGGTGGCAGCGGTCTTACCGAGGGGCTTGCCAGCCGCGTCCAGAATGTACCACTTGCGGACGATGTTGCCCTTGTTGGCCATAAAAGTGGACATGGTCTAACCTCCAATTTGTACTTATATGGGATAAATTTGGTCTAAACATGATCAACGCCCCACTCTTCCGGAGTGGAGCGTTTTGTATTATAACCCAAGTGCCCGGCGGTGTCAACCGATTTCCGGCACTTTTTTCATTTATATTTTCTAATCTCTCGTTTTCTCTCTTATCCTTACTTATTCTTCTGTTTCCTCATTTTCGTTTTTTCTTTTTTCTTCCTCGGCCTCGGCCAGACAGTGCTCGATCATGCTGATAACCACATTGTTGAAGCTGGTCTCGTTCTCCTTGGCCATCTGCTCCACCCGCTCTGCCAACTGCTCATTGATATAAAGAGACTTATATACACTGGGTACCTTTTTTCTGGTCGGCTTCATCTGAAATCCCATGGGCCATCCCTCCTGTTGGCCCTATTTTATGAGTAAAACATATTTTATAATAAATGAGATATTTCTGATGTATTTTCTATGAGAATATGTTAGACTGGATTCGACAAATTTCTCCACCTGAGGTTGATACATTTAAAATGCAAGGAGGCGAATTTATGATCAAAAGCCGGCTGCTCCGCATGCTCCGTATCCTGGCCATCGGCGGCGGCGCCTATTGGTTTGTGAGCACGGACTTCTTCTGCTATGTCTACACCCTGGCGGGTCAGCTCGTCTTCCAGGCTTTTATCTTTTGCGTCACCCTGGGCTTCGCCATCTCCGTCTGGCATTCCGACTCGTGATGTGATACAATATCGGCAATGCTTTCAAGACAGAGAGGATCACCCGCATGTTGAACCGAATTTTGAGCTACACCCGCCGCTGTGTGGAGGACTACGACATGATCCAGGAAGGTGACCGGATCGCCGTGGGGGTCTCCGGCGGCAAGGACTCCCTCACCCTCCTGGCCGCCCTGGCCAAGCTGGCGGACTTTTACCCCAAACACTTCACCGTGGAGGCCTTCACCCTGGACATGGGCCACGTGGACGGCGGAGAGGGCATGGACTTCGCCCCTGTGGCGGCCTACTGCGAAAAGCTGGGCGTCCCCTACACCCTCCTCCCCTCCGAGATCCACCACATCATTTTTGACCTGCGCAAGGAGAAGAACCCCTGCTCCATGTGCGCCAAGATGCGCCGGGGCGCCCTCCACAACGCCATCCGGGAACGGGGCATCACCAAGATCGCCCTGGGTCACCACTTCGACGACGCCATCGAGACCTTTTTCCTCTCCCTCTTTTACGAGGGGCGCATCTCTTGTTTCCAGCCGGTGACCTACCTGGACCGCATGGGTATCACCCAGATCCGCCCCCTCCTCTACTGCTCGGAGTGGATGCTTCGGAAGGCCGCCGAGGTGGAGGAGCTGCCGGTGGTCTTCAACCCCTGTCCCGCCGACGGCTACACCAAGCGCCAGGAGGTCAAGGAACTCATCCGCACCCTCTCCAAGGACTACCCGGACCTGCGGGAAAAGGTCTTTTCCGCCATGCAGCGCCTCCCCCTCCCCGCCTGGGAGCCTCAGGACCACCGCCGCCGTCCTCTGGCCGAGGACCAATCCCTCTGAAACGCAAAACCGCCGCTGGCCTATGGCCAGCGGCGGTTTTCTTTTTCAGATTCAGGCCCGGACACCCGCATGCACACCCAGCTTTCGGAGCACATAGGCGGAATCGGTAACAACATTCACCGGCTTGGTGAAGTCCAGAGTGAACAGTCCCAGAGAAGACCGGGCATCCACCATAATGGAACCATCCGGGGAGTGAACATACACAGGCTCATCCACCTTGCAGGCCAGCTGCTGCAGCTTATAGAGTTCCTGAATAGAATCAATTCGAATGGGTACGATCATGGTCAAAACCTCCTAACAAAAGGATGTGGAACAATACCGCCGCCGTTCTGCTCTATGGGACCAAACCTTTCCGGGTCAGCCACGCCGACGCGTCAAAGGGAGGCGCTTGATTGGTCCACTTCCCTTTTGACAGCCAGAGTATACCACGGTCTATATTCTAGCGCAATCGTCAGGATAACTAAAATTAGAAGTCTATTTTACTTTCGTTTGAATCTATTTCTATTTGCGTTAGTCAGTTTTTACGAATTTTAATTGGTAGTACCATTTCTTTTGTGCAGGTTACAAAAAGACGCGGCGGGAGCTTTTCCCGCCGCGTCTTACATCTTTTCACTGGATTTACTTCATCAGGGAGCAGACCAGCTCAGTATACTTGGCCGGGTCCTCCAGCGGGAAGCCGACAATGAGCAGAGCCTGCTGGTAGAGGAGCTCTGCGTAGGTCTTGGCCTTTTCCTTATCCTCTGTCAGAGCAGAGCGGAGGGCGGCAAAAGCGCCGGAGTCGGGGTTGAGTTCCAGGACCCGTGCGGCCTTCATCTCCTTGGCGGCGTTGGGGTCCACTTTCTGGAAGTACTTCTCCATCTCCAGGGAGACGGGGCCGTCGGCGGTCATGCACACCGGGGCCGTCTTGAGGATCTTGGAGATACGGACGTTCTTGACCCGCTCGCCCAGGGTCTCCTTCACAAAGTCCAGCACGTCCTTATTCTCCTCGGCCTTCTTTTCGGTCTCGGCCTTCTCCTCGTCGGACTGGGGCAGGGCGTCGTCGTCGTTGACGTTCTTCAGGGCCTTGCCGTCCACCTCGCCCAGGGTGTTCATAACGAACTCGTCCACCTCCTCGGTGAGGTAGAGGATCTCGTAGCCCTTGTCCAGGATGCGCTCGGCCTGGGGCAGCTTGGCCGCCTGCTCCACGCTCTCAGATTGGAGGAAGTAGATATACTGCTGGTCCTCGCTCATCCGCTCTTTGTAGGCGGCCAGAGAGGTGTTCTTGCCCTCCTTGGAGGACCAGAACAGCAGCAGGTCCTTCAGCAGCTCCTTGTGGGCGCCGTAGTCGGAGACCACGCCGTACTTCACCTGGCGGCCGAAGGCGGACCAGAACTTCTCATACTTCTCAGTATCGTCCTTCTGGAGCTTGAGGAGCTCGGCCTTCACCTTCTTCTCCAGGTTGGTGGAGATGACCTTCAGCACCCGGGTGTGCTGGAGCATTTCACGGGAAATGTTCAGGGACAGGTCGGGGGAATCCACCACGCCGCGGATGAAGGAGAAGTGGTCGGGCACCAGATCGGCGCACTTGTCCATGATGAGGACACCGGAGGAGTAGAGCTGGAGGCCCTTCTCGTAGTCACGGCTATAGTAGTTGAAGGGGGCGTGGGCGGGGATAAAGAGCAGAGCGGTGTATTCCACGGCGCCCTCGGCCTTCACGTGGATGACGGCCAGGGGGTCCTCCCAGTCACCGAACTTCTCCTTATAAAACTCGTTGTACTCCTCGGGCTTGACCTCGTTCTTGGGCCGCTGCCAGATGGGCACCATGGAGTTCAGGGTCTCCCACTCCTTGTGGGTCTCGTACTCCGTCTTGTAGTCCTCCCCGGCGTCCTCCGGCTTGGGCTTCATATGGGTGTGCTCCATCTCCATGACGATAGGGTAGTGGATGTAGTCGGAGTACTTCTTCACCAGGTCGTCCAGGCGGTACTGCTGGAGGTACTGGTCATAGTCCTCGTCCTCGGTGTTGGCCTTGATGTGAAGGATAACGTCGGTACCCACCATCTCCTTCTCGCACTCGGTGATGGTGTAGCCGTCGGCGCCGGAGGACTCCCACTTCCAGGCGGTGTCCTCACCGTAGGCCTTGGAGATCACGGTGACCTGGTCGGCCACCATGAAGGCGGAGTAGAAGCCCACGCCAAACTGGCCGATGATGTCGGCCACGTTCTGGTCCTCGCTGCCCTCCTTGGCGGCCATCTCCTGCTTGAACTGGAGGGAGCCACTGCGGGCGATGGTGCCCAGGTTGGACTCCATCTCCTCCTTGGTCATGCCGATGCCGTTGTCGCTGATGGTGAGGGTGCGCCCCTCCTTGTCGGGGATCAGCCGGATCTTGAAGTCGGAGCGGTTCAGGCCTACCTGGTCATCGGTTAGGGCCTTGTAGGCCAGCTTGTCCACCGCGTCGCTGGCGTTGGAGATGAGCTCCCGGAGAAAGATCTCCTTGTGGGTGTAGATTGAGTTGATCATCAGGTCCAACAGCCGCTTGGACTCCGCCTTGAATTGTTTCTTCGCCATGGTACATGCCTCCATATATGTGAATCTTCTTAAAAAACGATAGGTTAGCACTCTCCACTTTTGAGTGCTAACCTATCATAGTCCTTCGTACGCGATTTTTCAAGAGGGTTCAAGAAATGTTTACAAATTATCCGGCGGCAGAGATATTCATGGCGGCCTGAAGGTCCTCCAGGTGCACCTCCTTTCCCCAGCTGGCCTCGATAAACTCGATGACACTCTCCCCGAAGGAGAGACCCACCGGTTCATCGTCCAGGGTCACCAGGTAGACGTTCTGCCAGTCCAGGCCGTGGACCCGGAGGGCACTGTCCACATAGGCCCCGCCGGCCAGCACATGAGGAGCCAGCTCCGGTGGGTCCGTGACAAAGACCGCCCCCATTCGGAAGGCCACGGCCCCCTTGCCCGATTCCTTCGTGGTGCCCAGCACCCCCAAAAACTCAGTGAGCTCCCAGGCGGTGTAGCCCGCGTCCCGGACCTCTTCCAGACGGTCGTCGTAATAGCCGTCCACCAGGTCCCGGTATTTTTCATAATAGTACTCGTTGATAAAACCCTCCCGGTCACAGCTGGTGCGCAGGAGCTGGTAGAGGGCCGCGTCCTCCAGGTGGACCCTGCCGTCGGGCAGGTTTTCTCCGCCAAAGATCTCCACTACATTCTCCTCCAAACCGGCCTGGAGGTGGAGGGCATCCTCCCCGGAGTATACCCCCTGGTTTTTGGGGGCGATGTAGCAGTCCAGAGACCACACCACATCGGTGTCCGAGCCGTTGAGGGTGAGGTCGGCATGGTCGATGGGGTGGGCCGCTGCCTCGTTCAGCATGGCCGCCAGGGTGGTGTTGTCCGGTGGCTCGTTGGGCCCATATTGACTCACCTCGCCGATGTCCTCCTCTGTCAGACCAGCGAGCAGGTCCAGCAGGCTGGTTTCCGCCGTGGCGGTCTCTGTGGGCGCCGTTCCCTCCGCCGCGGGCCCGCAGGCACAGAGGACGAGCAGCAGCGCCCCGGACAGCATCAGGGGCAAGGTTCTTTTTTTCATGCCAATCCCGCCTTTCCCCCTCAGATTACCATAGGTCGAGGAAAAATGGGTGACAAAAAGGTATCATTCGGCGGCAACGGAAATGGAGAAGTGCTGGGAGTAGGACTGCTCCGCCCCCTCCTCCGGCAGGAGGAAGCCGCCCACCGGGCGATATCCGCTGTATGCCACCTCATTGGTGACGGTAAGCCCTGCCAGGGTAAATTGATAGTCCTCATAACTGTTGCCTATTTGATCTCCGGCCTGGTCCACCAGGGACAGCCAGTTAAAAAGGCCCGCCTCCGGCTGGGCGGCCAGCATGGCCAGAAGGGCAACTGTCTGCTCGGTTTCCGCCCCGTCCCAGAAATAATCCGGTTCTCTCTCATAGGTGAAGGAGACTCCGGTGAGTATGCCATCCTCGGTGGTCTCATAGTGAAAAATTGGGGGCGGATTACCCAGACTGGCGGTCCCCTGGAGCACCACCCAGTTACCGGTCATATCCAATGTAAGTCCATTGAGGTCATACTGCCGGAGCACATCATTATAGTTTTCCGCAAAGGTGCCGATCATCAGCGGACGCCGTACCGGAGGCATGATCAGCTGCAGCCCCAAAAGGAAGATCAGCCCAAACTCCAGTACCATCGCCCCCGCCCAGGCCAGGCCCCGGAGACCGCTCTCGTCACGGATGGTGTAGGAGAGCCCTTCGTCCCAGGGAAGGATCTCCCCATCGTCGCAGGCCCGGTAGCTCTTGTAGTTGCGATAGAGCTGATAACCGGGGAGGCACCAGCCCTCGCCGTACCCGAAAAGGGCAGACAGGCGGGCGGCAGCCTCCCGGAAGGTGAGCTTTCCCCCGTGGGCGTTGCGGACTTTGAGGCCAAAGATCCACTTGCCTGGGGTGGTGCCCCAAGTAGAGAGAAAATGGGGCTCCAGCAGGAACTGGACGCCCCAGGCCAGGTAGCTCTGGACCAGGGTGATCAGAAGCCCCTCCCCGAAGGTGAAGCGCAGCGTAAACACCAGGAGGGCATCCAGCAGCAGGACGCACAGGCTGTGGTCCAGCAGCCGGGCCAGGTACCGCCGCCAGGGGTGGCGGACCACGGGCAGGCTGTCGGCGGCGGGCGGCGCTAGGGTGACCCCCGTCTCCCCCAGCTTGTCCAGCTCTTCTAGATAGCGCCCGGCATCCAGGGCGGCGTACTCCGCCCCCTCCAGCTCCATGGTCCGGCACAGGGTCCGGGCGGCCTCCCGCTCGGCGGCCTCCCGGCGCAGCCGCTCCTCCTGGGCCCGGAGGGCGTCGCTCAACCGCAGCTCCCCCGCCTGGAGGGCCTTGATGTCCTCCAGGGGAAGGCCCAGGGCCCGGAGCAGCTTGATCCGCCGCAGAGTCTCCAGATCGGCCTCCGAGTAGTCCCGGTAGCCGTTGGCCAGCCGTTCCGGCGAGAGCAGCCCCTCCTTTTCGTAAAAGCGGATGCTGGCCCGAGGCAGATCCAGGGCCGCCTCCAGCTGGGATACGTTCATGACATAGCCTCCCTTCCAAGGCCAGTATAAGGGGTAAAGCTGGTTTACAGTCAAGACTTTTCCCAAAAAAGGATGTAAAATAGTGAAAAAGGTCCGTCGCGGAACACGCAGCGGACCTTTTTCTCTTTACACTCGCACCGGGGGCAGAGCGGCGATCACGGCCTCCGCCATCAGGCGGTGGCCCTCCTTGTCGGGATGGAGACCATCCAGATAGTGGGCGTGCCCCTCCGGTGGCAGCAGGCCGGGGACGGTGAAGTCCACCGTTTTGAACCCAAAGGTACCGGCGAACCGTACCAGCCAATCCCGGTAGGCAGCAAAGATGGGCAGAAGGCTTTGATAGTCAGTGACCGAAAGCCAGGGCTCCGGGATCCCCTCGGCGTACACCGGCGTGGGCAGGCCGATCATGGGGCGGATGCGGTTGGCCACCGCCTGGTTGGCCATGGCGGTCAGGTTGAGCCGGGCCGGGGCGTCGCTGCCGCCAAAAATGATGTCGTTGGCGCCCCCCATCAGGAGGACCCGGTCCGGCTGTTCGCCGAGCACATCCCCGCCGAACCGGGCAAGCATGCCGCCGGTGGTGTCTCCGTTGATGCCCCGGTTCACCAGGGTATGGCCGGTGGCCTCCGCCGCCAGGCTCACCCAGCAGTCCCTGCGGGGGACGCCGTAGCCGTAGGTCAGGCTATCCCCCAGGCAGACGATCTTCACTTCTTCAGCGCCAGAGCGGCCTTGACCTTGGCCACGATGCCATCGGCGGTGAGGCCGTAGGCGGCCAGAACCTCAGAGGCCTTGCCGGAGCGGCCGAAGACGTCCTCCACTCCGTGGCGGACCACCGGCACCGGGCAGATACCGGAGAGGTACTCGGCCACTGCGGAGCCCAGCCCGCCCACGATGTTGTGCTCCTCGGTGGTGACGATACACCCGGTCTCTTTGGCGGCCTTGAGGACCAGCTCCTCGTCCAGGGGCTTCACGGTGTGCATGTCGATGACCCGGGCCTGGATGCCCTCGGCGGCCAGGGTCTCGGCGGCCTTCATGGCCTCCTGGACCATGAGGCCCACGGCGATGATGGTAACGTCGCCGCCATCCCGGAGGGTGACGCCCTTGCCCAGCTGGAAGGCATAGCCGGGCAGGTCTCCGGTCAGGTCCTCCACGGCGGAGCGGCCCAGGCGCAGGTAGGCGGGGCCGTCATAGTCCATGAGGGCCTTGACGGCGGCCTTCATCTCGGTGCCGTCGCAGGGGCAGCACACCACCATGCCGGGGATGGCCCGCATGACGGCCATATCCTCACAGGCCTGGTGGGTGGCGCCGTCCTCGCCCACGGAGAGGCCGCCGTGGGAGCCCACCACCGTCACGTTGAGGTGGGGGTAGGCGATGGAGTTGCGGACCTGCTCAAAGGCACGGCCGGAGGCAAAGATGGCAAAGCTGTTGGCAAAGGCCTTCTTGCCGGCGGCGGCCAGACCGGCGGCCACGGTCATCATATTGCCCTCGGCGATGCCCATGTTGAAGAACCGGTCGGGGTAGGCCTTGGCAAAGCCCTTGGTCATGGTGGAGCCGGAGAGGTCGGCGTCCAGAACCACCAGGTCGGGGTACTGTCCGCCCAGCTCTACGAGCGCGTCGCCGTAGGCGGCGCGGGTGGCGATCTTCTCTCCCATCTTACTTCCCCTCCAATTCCGCCAGACCGGCATTGAGCTCGGCCATGGCCTTTTCAAACTGCTCGTCGTTGGGCGCCTTGCCGTGCCAGCCGGGATCATTCTCCATGAAGGAGACACCCTTGCCCTTGACGGTACGGGCCAGGATCACGGTGGGCTTGCCCTTGCAGGCCGCAGCCTGCTCCAGGGCGTCGGCAATGGCGGCATGGTCATGGCCGTCCACCTTGAGCACGTTCCAGTTGAAGGCGGCGAATTTGGCATCCAGGGGCTCGGAGGGCATGACGTCGGCGGTCTTACCGTCGATCTGGAGGCCGTTGATGTCCACGAAGGCGCACAGGTTGTCCAGGTGGTACTTGGCGGCGGCCATGGCGGCCTCCCACACCTGGCCCTCCTCCACCTCACCGTCGCCCAGGACGGTATAGACCCGCCAGTCGGCCTTGTCCAGCTTGCCGGCCAGAGCCATGCCCACGGCGGCGGAGATTCCCTGGCCCAGGGAGCCGGTGGACATGTCCACACCGGGGACGTGGCGCATATCGGGGTGGCCGGACATGTGGCCCTTGATGGAACGGAAGAGCTTGCAGTCCTCCACGGGGAAGTAGCCCCGGAGGGCCAGCATGGCGTAGAGGGCGGGGGTGCAGTGGCCCTTGGAGAGGACGAAGCGGTCCCGTCCGGGGTCGGCCGGCTGCTTGGGATCTATCCGCATGGTATGGAAATAGAGGGTGGTCAGCAGGTCCATCACGGACAGCGAACCGCCGATGTGGCCGGAGCCCGCGGTGTGTACCATGTCCATGGCCAGGATGCGGGCGCGCTGCGCGGTCACGGCCAGCTCATGAGCGCGGGTCTGTTCCATTGGGATCATCCTTTCTTTCGGCGCCGCCGGATACGGCCGCCGTTCTTTCTGTCCCTAGTATAATCCATGCTCAGCCCCGGCGCAAGGCCCATTCCTGAGCACAAAACCCTTGCGTCCGCCGAATCCCCGTGGTATAGTGTGGGTACCCTATCCATACAGGAGGTAATAAAAATGACCCGCTTTTCTCACCGTGTCCTGGCTACGGCCACCGCGCTGACGGTGCTGAGCACCGGCGCTTCCGCCTTTGCCGCGGAGTCCGCCGAGACCACTGCCGCCCCCGAGGCCGCCGAGAGCGCCATTGCCGTGCAGCTGGACGGCAAGGACCTGACCTTCACCGACGCCGTTCCCCAGGTGAAGGACGAGCGCACCTTCCTCCCCTTCCGGGCCGTCTTTGAGGCCATGGGCGCTGAGGTGAGCTATGACGCCGCCGCCAACCAGGTCTCCGCCACCCGTGACGGCACCACCGTCACCATGACCCTGGACTCCACCGAGGCCACCGTCACCACCGGCGACGTGACCACCACCCTGGCCATGGACGTAGCCCCCTATGCCGCCCAGAACCGCACCTACGTCCCCGTCCGCTTCGCCGCCCAGGCCTTCGGCTGCGCCGTGGGCTGGGACCAGGACGACAGCACCGTCATCCTGGTGGACACCCAGAAGCTCCTGGAGGACGCCAAGGCCGACAACACCTATACTTATCTGGACAAGTACCTGGCCTACAATGAGCAGTTCATGACCGGCAACTGGGAGATGAAGGCCGACTTTGACGCCTCCGCCACCGTGCTGGGCATGGGCCCCGCCACCCTGGAGGGCACCATGAGCGGTATTTCCGCCGGCTCCACCCAGGTGGAGGCCGCCATGACCATGAAGATGGACCTGAAGGCCCTCATCGACGGCTTTAACGGCCTGGTGTCCGCCGGCACTGAGACCGAGGGCACCGTGGACGCCGAGGCTCAGGCCAAGACCGACGCCCTGCTGAAGGCCCTGAAGGAGGACGGCATCTCCATGGAGCTCCGGGGCGACCTGGGTACCGGCATGCTCTACTTCACCCTGTCCGGCGACATCCTGGCCGACGCCGGCATCCCTGCAGACAGCTGGATCTCCATGGACATGGGCGCTCTGTACGGCGCCATGGGTATGGACTACACCGCCCTGATCGACGCCTCCAAGACCCTGGACCCCAACGCCCTGCTCCAGACCTCCCTGAGCGGCATGACCCTCACCGACAAGGATGCCGACTACGCCGCCGTCTCCGCCCTGGTGGAGGGCGTGGCCAAGTTCCTGGCCGATGACTCCTTCGTGAAGGACGGCAGCAACTACACCACCACCTACACCCTGAATCAGGCCGGCTCCGACGTCACCATCGCCTTCACCCTGCTGATGAAGGACGACGCTGTGGTGGGCTATGACCTGACCATGAAAGCCACTTCCGGCGGCGACGACGAGACCGGCATCCCCGCCATGGCCATGGACATGAAGGCCGGCATGGACGCCGACAACAACATGACTGTCTCCATGACTCTGGACTCCAACAACATGCTGGACCTGAGCCTGGAGATGACCGGCAGCTATGCCACCACCGACAAGGCTCCCGAGCTCACTCCCCCCGCTGACGCCACCGTGATCCCCTACGAGCAGCTGCTCACCGGCACTGCCGAGCAGGCGTAAGCACCACCTCTGAAAGCAGAAGGCAGCCCTCCCCATGATGGGGAGGGCTGCCGTTTTTTATGCCGCTCTGGGCCGGGGCACAGGACGGAACTGAGGCGCCTGCTGGCTCTGGAAGGCGGCTGGGTCGGGGTACAAACGGAGAAGCTCCGCCACGGCACACACCTTGTCCACACAGCTCACAACCAGAGACTCCAGGTAGCGGTAGGGCCGGAGCGTCAGCGGCCACATATGCTTGACGATGATGTCCCGCTCCTTCTCACTGAGGGAAAAGAAGGTCTCGGCATTTTTCAGCGCCGTTTTGGGATGCTCGGTGCCGTGCCACTTGCCGTTGGGCGCCCTCTGGCCGGTCCAGTCATAGAGGTAGAGGTCGTGGAGCAGTCCGCCCCGGGCGGCGGCGCAGGCGTCCAGCCCCATCCGCAGGCACACCCGCCAGCTCCAGTAGGACACCCACACACTGTGGTGAAAGCAGCTAAAGCCCTTGGTGTGCTGGGGCAGCCGCTCCATGGCCCGGACGGCCAGATGGTCCATGAGATCAGCCACTGCGGTCAGGTACGTCTCATATTCAAAAAAGGTCCACATATGCGGTTCCTCCTTTTTTCGTTTTCCATAGCATACCCCATCTTCTTTGAAAAACCTTTTTCCCTGGATTAAGAATTCCTTACGGGACACGCAAAAAAGAGAGAACCTAGTTTTAGCACTCTCAAATCAAGAGTGCTAATATTTACAATTTAGACATAATTATATGTATATTTGTTCACAGACCTGAGCGTATACTAGGTCCAGAAACAAAGAGAAAGGGTTGGTTCCCAAGGGAATGTGACCCTGGAAAGAGGATGGTTTTCATGGCAGATGCAAGATTCTAGCAATTCATCCGATAGACTGCTAACGCAACCTGATCTTTGAAAGGAGCCTTTGATATGTTTGGTATGATCCCCTTTGAGCGCAGTGACGACAACTTTTTCGACCTGTTTGATAATTTCGAGCGTAAGTTCTTCGGCAACAGCAACGCCGCCATTCCCGATTTCCGCACCGATATCCGCGACGCCGGCGACCGTTTTGTTTTAGAAGCAGAGCTGCCCGGCTTCAACAAGGAGGACATCAAGCTGGATGTGAAGGACGGCATCCTCACCATCTCTGCCCAGCACACTGAGAACAAGGACGAGAAGGACGACAAGGGCAGCTACATCCGCCGTGAGCGCCGCTATGGTTCTTTCACCCGTTCCTTTGACATCACCGGCGTGGATGACGAGCACATCACCGCCTCCTACAACAACGGTGTGCTGGAGCTGAACCTGCCCAAGGCTGTGCCTGTGGTACCTGAGGCCAAGCGCATCGCCATCGAGTAAAGACCTGGCGAAGGAGCCGGTCGGCAGGGCCGACCGGCTCCTCAGGTTGTCGAAAAAGGGCATATACGTCAGATTTTGTGCAAGAGCCTCGCAGAGTTCCGTCGTCCGCAGACGACGGAATCAAGTACAGTCTGTTTTTTCAGGGGACATGTGCCTCGGAAAAAACACTGCTCAGGCCGCAAACGTGCGAGCGAAGCGAGTGCGATGCAGCGGCCTGCATCTTTTCGAAAAAATGCCTGCATTTTTGAGAGAGCCTGTCGACTTTGTCGACAGGCTCAGGAGCCGGTCGGCAGGGC
This sequence comes from Intestinimonas timonensis, assembly GCF_900626145.1. Lineage (GTDB taxonomy): Bacteria > Bacillota > Clostridia > Oscillospirales > Oscillospiraceae > Intestinimonas > Intestinimonas aquisgranensis. The sequence continues at coordinate 1,386,513 of NZ_LR130817.1, forward strand.
CGACCGGCTCCTTTTCGGTGTGGAGGTGTCAGGCGTGCCCCCCCTGCAGTGGAAGATCATGGTTTTTCCCTTGCCTTCCAGTGGGGACAGGTCTGATCCGGGCTGGGGTGCTTCCCACACCGGGGCACATGACAGTGCCCATACCACAGAGGCCAGAATTTTCCGCACTCCACCATCACATAGTGCTGCCGGTAATGGGCGCATGTGCCGCAGACCTCTTTTTCCACAATGTACTTGGCGTTTGATTTCATGGTTTCTTTCACCTCGCTACAATACTATCATAAAGAAAAGGACACACTTGATTTTACCAATATTACTATTAAGATATAGTAAATTACACCCGAAAGGATGTGACTTCTCATGAACATGAATCAGTTTACCCAGAAATCTCTGGAGGCGGTGCAGTCGGCCCAGGCCATCGCCCAGGAATACGGAAACCAGCAGATCGAGCAGGCCCACTTCCTCTACGCCCTGCTGGAGCAGGAGAACGGCCTTATTCCCCAGCTGTTGGGCAATATGGGCATCACCTTCCCCAGCTTTGAGGCCGCCGCCCGCAAGCAGGTGGAGGACCTGCCCCGGGTGACCGTGAGCGGCGGCCGGGAGGCCGGCAAGGTCTACATCGCCCCCGATGTGGACAAGGTCATGAACGGCGCCGAGTCCATCGCCAAGAGCATGAAGGACGAGTATATCTCGGTGGAGCACCTCTTCCTTGCCCTCATCAAGCACGCCAACTCCGGCCTCAAGGACCTCTTCCGCACCTACAACATCACCAAGGAGGGCGTGCTCAAGGCTCTCTCCGCCGTCCGGGGCAACCAGCGGGTGACCTCCGACAACCCGGAGGAGACCTACGACGCCCTGAAGAAGTACGGCTCCGACCTGGTGGAGCGGGCCCGTCAGAACAAGCTGGACCCCGTCATCGGCCGTGACGACGAGATCCGCAACGTCATCCGTATCCTCAGCCGCAAGAGCAAGAACAACCCCGTCCTCATCGGCGAGCCCGGCGTGGGCAAGACCGCCATCGCCGAGGGCCTGGCCCAGCGGATCGTGAAGGGCGATGTGCCCGGCTCCCTAAAGGACAAGACCATCTTCGCTCTGGACATGGGCTCCCTCATCGCCGGCGCCAAGTACCGCGGCGAGTTCGAGGAGCGGCTGAAGGCCGTCCTCACCGAGGTCAAGAAGTCCGATGGCCGCATCATCCTCTTCATCGATGAGCTCCACACCATCGTGGGCGCCGGCAAGACCGAGGGCGCCATGGACGCCGGCAACCTCTTAAAGCCCATGCTGGCCCGGGGCGAGCTCCACTGCATCGGCGCCACCACCCTCAACGAGTACCGCCAGTATATCGAGAAGGACGCCGCCCTGGAGCGCCGGTTCCAGCCCGTCATGGTGAACGAGCCCTCCGTGGAGGACACCATCGCCATCCTCCGTGGCCTGAAGGAGCGCTATGAGGTGTTCCACGGCGTGAAGATCACCGACGGCGCCATCATTGCCGCCGCCACCCTCTCCAACCGCTATATCACCGACCGTTTCCTCCCCGACAAAGCCATCGACCTGGTGGATGAGGCCTGCGCCATGATCCGCACCGAGATCGACTCCATGCCCACCGAGCTGGACGTCATTCAGCGCAAGATCATCCAGCATCAGATCGAGGAGGCCGCTCTGAAGAAGGAGGACGACCCCCTGTCCAAGGAGCACCTGGCCGAGATCCAAAAGGAACTGGCCGAGATGCGGGACGAGTTCAACGCCAAGAAGGCCCAGTGGGAGAATGAGAAGAACGCCATCGGCAAGGTCCAGAAGCTCCGCGAGGACCTGGAAGCCGCCAACGCCCAGCTGGAGAAGGCCCAACGGGAGTACGACCTCAACAAGGCCGCCGAGCTCCAGTACGGCAAGATCCCCGAGCTGAAAAAGCAGCTGGAGATCGAGGAGGGCTATGCCCAGCAGTCCAAGGAGGACTCCCTCCTGCGGGATAAGGTCACCGAGGAGGAGATCGCCCGCATCATCCAGCGGTGGACCGGCATCCCCGTCAGCAAGCTCATGGAGGGCGAGCGCGAAAAGCTCCTCCACCTGGAGGACATCCTCCACCAGCGGGTGGTGGGCCAGGACGAGGCCGTGCGCCTGGTGTCCGAGGCCATTCTGAGAAGCCGCGCCGGCATCGCCGACCCCAACAAGCCCATTGGCTCCTTCCTCTTCCTGGGCCCCACCGGCGTGGGCAAGACGGAGCTGGCCAAGACCTTGGCTGAGGCCCTGTTCGACTCTGAGAAGAATATGGTGCGGATCGATATGTCCGAGTACATGGAGAAATTCTCCGTGTCCCGTCTCATCGGCGCCCCTCCGGGATACGTGGGCTATGAGGAGGGCGGCCAGCTCACCGAGGCCGTCCGCCGTCAGCCCTATTCCGTGGTCCTCTTCGATGAGGTGGAGAAGGCCCACCCCGACGTCTTCAACATCCTCCTGCAGGTGCTGGACGACGGCCGGATCACCGACAGCCAGGGCCGCACCGTGGACTTCAAGAACACCATTATCATCCTGACCTCCAACCTGGGCTCTCAGTTCCTGCTGGATGGCATCGATGAAAACGGTGAGATCAGCCAGAGCGCTAAGGACCAGGTCAACGACCTTCTGAAGCACTCCTTCCGGCCCGAGTTCCTCAACCGGCTGGACGAGATCGTCTTCTACAAGCCCCTCACCAAGGACAACATCACCCACATCATCGACCTCATGGTGGACGGCATCAACCGCCGCCTGGAGGACAAACAGCTCAAGGTGCAGCTCACCGCCGCCGCCAAGGACTTCATCATCGACAGCGCCTACGACCCCATCTACGGCGCCCGTCCTCTGCGCCGCTACCTGCAGCACAGCGTGGAGACCCTCATCAGCCGGAAGATCATTGCCGGCGAGGTGGAGTCCGGCGACACCCTCGTCGTGGACTGCAAGAATGGCGAACTTACTGTCTCCGCCTCCCAGGTCCTCACCGGCGAGGTGGTGGACGGCTAATTCCCTTTCTGCCCGTACAGATCAGCAGGACCTTCCGGTTTGGCCGGAGGGTCCTGTTTTTATATTTTTTCGCTCGAAATTTTCCACACCTTCTCTTGAAAGTCCGGTTCTGTCCGTCTATTGTGGACTTTTGTCCACTTTAACAAAGCAGGGCGAAAAAGTCCCTCCGCGGCTGTGCGTTCTGACAAGTTTTGCATCAACAGAAGAAACAGATTGCAAATTCAACCTTTTCGGCGTATAATCATACACAGCTATAATCGGTCGTGAAACGCCGGCAAGGGTTGTCTGGCGGCGGGGCAGGCGGTTTTTCGCCCGCCCTTTTTTTCGCAACACGACCCACCTTTGAATGAAAGGAAGGGACCCCGAAGTGTCAGAATGCAAGTTCCAGAAGGTCCTGGCTGCAAACCGTGGAGAGATCGCCATCCGCATCTTCCGCGCCTGTTACGACCTGGGCCTGCGCACCGTGGCCATGTACTCCAACGAGGATACCTTCGCCCTGTTCCGCACCCGGGCCGACGAGGCCTACCGCATCGGTGAGAGCAAATCCCCCCTGGGAGCCTACCTGGATATCCCGGGCATCATCGACCTGGCCAAGCGCCGGCACGTGGACGCCATCCACCCCGGTTATGGGTTCCTCTCCGAGAACGCCGAGTTCGCCAAGGCCTGTGAGGATGCCGGTATCACCTTCATCGGCCCCAGCTCCAAGATCCTGGCCCAGATGGGCGACAAGCTGGCGGCCAAGGCCACGGCCCTGGCCTGCGGCGTGCCCACCATCCCCGGCTCCACCGAGCCCCTGAAGAGCGCCGACGAAGCCCTGGAGAAGGCCATCTCCTACGGCTTCCCCATCATCCTCAAGGCGGCCGCCGGCGGCGGCGGCCGGGGCATGCGCCGCTGTGACACCCCGGAGGAGGTCAAACCCGCCTTCGAGCTGGTCCAGGGCGAGGCCCGTAAGGCCTTCGGCAACGACGACATCTTTATTGAAAAGTACCTGGTGGAGCCCAAGCACATCGAGGTCCAGATCCTGGGCGACCAGTACGGCAATGTGGTCCACCTGGGAGAGCGCGACTGCTCCCTCCAGCGCCGCTACCAGAAGGTGGTGGAGTTCGCCCCCGCCTGGAGCGTCCCCAAGGACACCCTGGAGAAGCTCCACACCGACGCCGTGAAGATCGCCAAGTACGTGGGCTACGTCAACGCCGGTACCGTGGAGTTCCTGGTGGACCGGGATGGAAACCACTATTTTATCGAGATGAACCCCCGCATCCAGGTGGAGCACACCGTCACCGAGCAGGTCACCGGTGTGGACCTGGTCCGGGCCCAGATCCTCATCGCCGAGGGCCACCCCCTCTCCCACCCCTACATCGGCATGGGCAAGCAGTCCGACCTGCGGATGAACGGCTACGCCATCCAGTGCCGGGTGACCACCGAGGACCCCGCCAACAACTTCGCCCCCGACACCGGCAAGATCACCGCCTACCGCTCCGGCGGCGGCTGCGGCGTCCGCCTGGACGGCGGCAACGCCTACACCGGCGCCATCATCTCCCCCTACTACGACTCCCTGCTGGTCAAGGTCACCACCTGGGACAACACCTTTGAGGGCGCCTGCCGCCGTGCCGCCCGTGCCGTCCGTGAGGAGCACATCCGGGGCGTCAAGACCAACATCCCCTTCATCAGCAACATCCTCGGTCACCCCACTTTTTTGGCCGGCAAGTGCCACACCAAATTCATCGACGAGACCCCTGAGCTCTTTGAGATGCAGTACGGCAAGGACCGCGCCACCAAGGTCCTCAAATACATCGCTCAGCGCCAGATCGAAAATCCCTCCGCGGAGCGGCCTCAGTTCGACATTCCCCGGTTCCCCACCGTCACCGGAGAGCGGGGCGCCGGTCTCAAGTCTCTGCTGGATGAAAAGGGCCCTGAAGCCCTCCGGGACTGGGTAAAGGCTCAGAAGAAGCTGCTCATCACCGACACCACCATGCGGGACGCCCACCAGTCCCTCCTCTCCACCCGTGTGCGTACCCGGGACCTGCTGCTGGGTGCCGACGGCACCTCCGAGATCCTCTCCGACGCCTTCTCCCTGGAAATGTGGGGCGGCGCCACCTTCGACGTGGCCTACCGTTTCCTCCACGAGTCCCCCTGGGAGCGGCTGGACCTCCTGCGGAAGAAGATCCCCAACATCCCCTTCCAGATGCTCCTCCGGGGCGCCAACGCCGTGGGCTACACCAACTATCCCGACAACCTCATCCGGGCCTTCGTCCAGGAGGCGGCCAAGAGCGGTATCGACATCTTCCGCATCTTCGACTCCCTCAACTGGATCCCCGGTATGGAGGTAGCCATGGACGAGGTGCTCAAGCAGGGCAAAGTCTGCGAGGCCACCATGTGCTACACCGGCAACATTCTGGACCCCAAGCGGGACCGCTATACCATTGAATACTACGTCAACATGGCCAAGGAGCTGGAGAAGCGGGGCGCCCATATCCTGTGCATCAAGGACATGTCCGGCCTGCTGAAGCCCTATGCCGCCAAGAAGCTGGTCAAGGCCCTGAAGGAAGAAGTGGGCCTGCCCATCCACCTCCACACCCACGACACCTCCGGCAACCAGGTGGCCACCTACCTCATGGCCGCCGAAGCCGGCGTGGACATCGTGGACTGCGCCATCGACTCCATGTCCTCCATGACCAGCCAGCCCTCCCTCAACGCCGTGGTCACCGCCCTCCAGGGACAGGAGCGGGACACCGGCCTGGACCCGGTCCGGCTTCAGGAGCTCTCCGACTACTGGTCCGACGTGCGCCTGCGGTACGCCTCCTTCGAGACCGGCATGAAGAACCCCTCCACCGATATCTACCGCTACGAGATGCCTGGCGGCCAGTACTCCAACCTGAAGTCCCAGGTGGAGAGCCTGGGCCTGGGCGGCCAGTTCGACGATGTAAAGAACATGTACACCCAGGTCAACCACATGCTGGGCGACATTGTCAAGGTGACCCCCTCCTCCAAGATGGTGGGCGACCTGGCCATCTTCATGGTCCAGCACGATCTGACCCCCGAAAACATTGTGGAAAAGGGCGAGGCCCTCACCTTCCCCGACTCGGTGGTGAGCTACTTCAAGGGCATGATGGGCCAGCCCGCATGGGGCTTCCCGGAGGACCTCCAGAAGGTGGTCCTCAAGGGCGAGGAACCCATCACCTGCCGTCCCGGCGAGCTGCTGGAGCCCATCGACTTTGAGGCCGTTCGGGAAAAGCTCCAGAACATGACCAAGGACCCCATCAACATGCGTGCCATCCTCTCTTACTGCCTCTATCCCAAGGTCTATGAGGAGTACCGCAGCCACCGTCAGGAGTACGGCTACATCATGCGCATGGGCAGCCACGTCTTCTTCAACGGCATGGCGCTGGGCGAGACCAACCTCATCAGCATTGAGGACGGCAAGACCCTGGTCATCAAGTACCTGGGCCTGGGCGACCTCAACGAGGACGGTACCCGGAATGTCCACTTCGACCTCAACGGCATGGGCCGCACCGTGGCCGTCCCCGACCCCAACGCCCAGGTCCAGGTCCACCCCGTGGTCATGGCCGACCCTGAGGACAAGGGCCAGGTGGGTGCCTCTATCCCCGGCATGGTCTCCAAGATCAGCGTCAAGCCCGGCGACCAGGTGGAGGAGAACCAGGTGGTGGCCGTCATCGAGGCCATGAAGATGGAGACCAGCGTGGTCTCCCGTATCTCCGGAACCGTGGACCAGCTCCTCGCCTCTGCCGGCGCCTCCGTCAAATCCGGCGAGCTTCTCCTCACCATCCTGCCCAACTAAGTCCCTCTTTTCTTTTCTGCTTTACTGTGCTATAATGCACACAATATCCCATTTTGTGGAGGAGCTGAGAAAACGTGATCCGTCATATGATCTTCTGGGATCTGGCCGACCCGAGCATGGACCGTTCGGAGCTGGCGGCCTTCCTGAAATCCACCTTCGATCCCATGGTGGGGGCTGTCCCCGGCCTGCGCTGCGCTCACATTGGCTTTGACCAGGGCATGGGCACCCACGACGTGGGCCTGTGCTGCGATCTGGACAGTCTGGAGGCCCTGGCCGCCTATCAGGACTATCCCCCCCATGTGGCCTTCAAGGGTTGGGCCAAGGAACACTTCAAAGAGCGCTGCTGCGTGGATCTGGAGGTGTCTGAATGAGCAATCTGCCTGAAAATATGGTACAGCTGGGCAGCCGCCGGAACATCATGCGTGAGATCCGGGAGTACGGTCTGATCCGTGCCCGGGAGGTGGGTGCCGAGAACGTGCTGGACTTCTCCTTGGGCAACCCCAGCGTCCCCCCACCGCCCCAGGTCAACGACACCATCCGGGCCATTCTGGACTCCCCCCAGGGGGACTCCATCCACGCCTACACCACCGCCCAGGGCGACCTGGCCGTCCGGGAGTCCCTGGCCGCCTCCCTGACCCGCCGCTTCGGCATGCACTACGGCCCCGACGACCTCTACATCACCGTGGGCGCCGCCGCCGGCCTGTGCTGCTGCTTCCGGGCTCTGGCCTGCCCCGGGGATGAGTTCGTCCTCATGGCCCCCTACTTCACCGAGTACGACATCTTCGTCCGCGGCAACGGCGGCATCCCCGTGGTGGTCCCCCCGGACTACGACACCTTCCAGCCCGACATGAAGGCCCTGGAGGCTGCCATCGGTCCCAAGACCAAGGCCCTGGTGGTCAACTCCCCCAACAACCCCTCCGGCGCCATCTACTCCGCCGAGACCCTCACCGCCATGGCCGACCTGCTGCGCCGGAAGGCCGCTGAGTACGGTCACCCCATCTACCTCATCTCCGACGAGCCCTACCGGGAGATCGTCTTCCAGGGCTTCACCGTGCCCTGGATTCCCAACTTCTACGACGACACCCTGGTGTGCTACTCTTACAGCAAATCCATCTCCCTCCCCGGCGAGCGTATTGGCTACGTGCTGGTGGGCGAGAAGGTGGCCGAGCACAAGGCCGTCTACGCCGCCATCTGCGGTGCCGGGCGGGTGCTGGGCTACGTCAACGCCCCCAGCCTTTTCCAGCGAGTGGCCGCCGCCTGTGACGGTCTGACCTCCGACCTGAGCATCTACCAGACCAACCGGGACCTGCTCTACAACGGTCTTACCTCCATGGGCTACACCTGCGTGGAGCCCGGCGGCACCTTCTATCTGCTGCTCAAGTCCCCGGTGCCCGACGCCAACGAGTTCTGCAAGCGTGCTCAGGCATACGACCTTCTCTTCCCGCCCACCGACGACTTCGCCTGCCCCGGCTGGTGCCGCATCGCCTTCTGCACCACCACCGAGCAGGTGCAAAAGGCCCTCCCCATCTTCAAGAAGCTAGCCGAGGAATACGGCCTCTAACAGCATAGAAAAAGACCGGAGCGACATGTGGCAGCATGTCGCTCCGGTCTTTTTTGGTATCCTTACGCCATCTTCAGGCGCAGGCCGCTGCGCTTGAGGGCGGAGCGGATGGCCAGCGCCAGGGGAGGGGCCGCGATGATGGCCACTCCGCCGTTGAAGAGGGAGGCGGGGATCAGGGCCAGCAGGGTCACCGCCGCGGCCTGAGGCTGAAGGCCACCCAGCAGCATCCCGTTGTAGAAGAAATCCTTCAGGTAGTAGAGCACATAGTAGCTCAGGCACCCCACCACTGCCGCCGTCAGATAGCGGCCATAGGTGGCGGGCTTGACCCCCTCACCCCGGCGGCCCGCTGTGACGGCCACACCAGCCATGAGGCCCATGGCACCCTTGGTCAGGAAGGTGATCCAGCACTCCGCCGCCCACAGGGGGTTGGTGAGGTCATAGAGGGCGGAACCCAGGCCGGAGGCCAGTCCCCCTACCGGCCCCAGCAGGAGCCCTGAGAGGACACACAGGATGTTGGCCAGGGTGAAGGAGGGCACCCCGCCCACCGGCACCGGCATGATGATACGGGCGTAGTTGCCGGCAAAAACCAGGGCGGTCATCATCCCCAGAAAGGCCAGCCGCTGGGTAGACATGTTCTGTTTCATGGAAACCACTTCCTCTGTCTGTTCTGCCGCCATTATACCCCCTATCTGGTATTATTTCAAATCTCAGTTTTTGTTTATTTAATAAGGTCAGATTTTTACTCACCGGAGAGCCCACAGCCATCGGAAGGCCAGTCGCTTCCACCAGGGCAGAGCGGCATCCACCCGGTCCCGCTCGCCCTCCACGGCCTTTACGGTCAGTTTCCGCTCTGTCTCGGTGAGGGTGTGTTGGCTGAACCGGGCCTTCAGGGCCAGCTCCTCCACCTCCGGGTGCTCCCTGCCTCCCCAGGGCAGGAGCCGCTTCTGGAGCCGGTAGGCCCAGAGGGCGGCGGCGTTGGTGCCGCTTCCCCACAACCGCCGTCGCCAGATGAGAGCCATGACCCGCCGCCGGGCAAAGAGTAACAGACACAGAATGGGCACCACGGCGAGCCAGGCGAGCGCACTCAGATCCGCTTTCTCGTCTCCGCCCATGTCCCCTTCATCTTGGCCGCCCGCCGGGGCCGTAGTGGGGGTGGACGTGGGGGCGGCGGAGGTCTGAGGAGTCGGCGTCGGGGTGGGTGTTGGCGTTGGGGTAGGCGTTGGCTCCGGCTCGGTGGTTTCCTCAGACCCTACCTCCTCCCCACCGTAGGTGGGAGTCACCTCCACCGGATACCAGCCGTAGCCGTCCAGGTAGATCTCCACCCAGGCGTGGGCTGCCGACTCGGGCACATCCACCTGACCGGAATCGGGCACCATCACCGTGTAGCCGCTGACATACCGGGCAGGCGTCCCGATCATCCGGAAAAACAGGGCGGCGGTGGTGGCGTAGTGCATGCAGTAGCCCCGCTCGCTCTGGTTGAGGAAGTAGTCCACAAAGTCCGCACCCTCCGGCATGGCGGGGACGGTGGTGTCGTAGGTGGTGGTGGCAGCCAGCGCGTAGCCGATCAGCCAGGCCGTCTCCATTTCAGACCAGTAATTCCGGAGCACCGACTTCCGGTAGCTGTCATCCACCTGGAAGTGCAGTCCGTTCACCCGCTCCGCCCAGGTATAGAGCGCCTGTGCCGCCTCCTCCGGCACCTCCAGATAGTGCTCATAGACGAAATCACGGTAGGCCTCCTCCGCCTGAGCGGCAGCTCCCTCCAGGGGGCGCATGGCATTGTCCGGCCCTGCCTCTGGCCGGTAATAGACGGTGTAGCTTCCGACACCGAAGCTCTTTTGGATGTGGGAGTCGTCCACAAAGCTGCCCCCCACCAGCTCATCGGCGTCGGTAAGGAGAGAATAGGGCACATAGAGGCAGTTCCCAGGTGCGCCGGCGAGCTCCACCGTCACCGCGTGCCAGTCCTGACCCGCGGCGGTGAGGGCGGGAAAGTTCAGGGGCTCATCGCCCCCCAGGTCCCCCAGCTCCTCATAGGCGGCAGCCTCCAGGGGCTCTCAGGATGTCCTGGTATACACCCCGGCGGACCGCCCCCGGAGGTAGATCCGCCCGGTCACATCGGTCTCCACCCGGAGCATGGTGCGGCTTGAGAGGGACAGAGGGCCTGCTCCGGCCAGGTCCACCCGACTGGAAGAGCCCCCCACCTGTATGCCGTTGGCCACAAAGTCGGGCAGTGAGAAGGACAGGTCCCCGGAGAGGAGGACTCCCTTGGCCTCCCCTGCCCACTGTGGGTAGACATAGCGCTCCTGAGGTATTGCCAGGGTCAGGAGCGCTAGGACGCAGCCGACGGCAGGCAGCGCAGCCAGGGTGAGCCTGGCCCGTGCGGCGCGTTTTTTTCTGGACAGGATGCTGGTGAGGAACATGGCGCACCAGCAGGTGAGGAGAAGTAGAAAGTCGGGCCACCGGGGCAGATGGTCGTCCAGGAAGGCGGGGCGCAGCAGCGGATAGGTCATGTCCACCACGGCGCAGGCCGAGCGCAGCCACAATGCTGCCCAGCCCAGGGGCAGGGCCAGCAGGGCCAGGGCGGCACACAGGAAGAGGATACAGTCTGCCGCCGGGAAGGGATCGGGCAGGGTGCCGCTGCCCCCCAGGACCAGCCCGATATAGGCCATGGTGGCCGTTCCCCCAAGGAGCAGCCGGTCCCACAGCAGCCAGGTGAACAGGGCATAGCCCTCAGTCACCAGCAGCAGGGAGAGGAAAAGAGCATCGACACAGAGCGGGAGCAGCCAGCCGTCCTTACGGGCCTCCGCAGTTTTTTCTCGTCCCCGTCTCATACCGCCACCTCCCCGTTGGGCAGGAGGTGGAACTGCCGTTCTTTTCCGCCCGCTTTCTCCGCCCGTATGGACCGGCCGTTGGACGGCGTAGGGTCGGAGAGGATGGCGGACAGGCACCGGCTCTGGGTGCGCCGGTCGGCCACCAGGAATCGCCGGAGCTCCCCCGTCACAGGGTGGAGCCAGGCCACAGTGTGGCTCCGGCCTTCCTCCAGAAGGGCGGTGGACCAGGTCAGCAGCCGGTCCAGTACCCCGTCCACCTCATCCCAGGCCCCGAAGTGGTCAAATGTGAGCACGATCCCCTCCTGCCGGGGCTCCAGAGTCTCCCGGACCACCAGCTCATCCCGTTTGGAGGAGAGCTTCCAGTGGATGGTGGTCACCGGGTCCCCCGCCCGGTAGGGCCGCAGGTCGTAGTCCTCACCTGGGCCGCCGCCCGGCCGGGGCTTCAGCGGCCCCGCTGCCTCCGTCTCTCCCCGCAGGAGCGGGGGCAGGGGCAGGTCCAGCAGCCTGGGCAGCGCTAGGGCAGCGCAGGCCTGGGGCCGCGGAATGGGCAATACAAAGAGCCCCAGGCCATCCACCACCCGGAGTCGTTCGATCTCACACCGGACCCGACCGCAATGGTCGGCATTCCACGCCGTCCATTTATGCAGTCCGCCCCCTCTGCCCGACACGCCTGAAAGGGTCACCTGGTGAAACAGTTCCTCCCCCGTCATCTCATTGGTGATCCGCAGGCGCATACGCGCCATGGGCAGGGGCAGAAAGCCCCGGTACCGGACCTCCGCCCGGAACCGGAGTTCCTTTCCCCGCTCCAGTCCGGCGGCGGCGGTGAGTCCTCCCCGGCACCGGAATACCAGAGGCAGGGTCAGAAGAAGGGAGACCACCGGCAGGGCCAGGACGGTCCACAGCAGGAAGTGAGCCAGGTAGCCCACGTCCAGGATCTGAAAGAGGAGGGCGGCGGCCAGGGCCAGGCCGTAGCCTACACGCCGGGCGGCCACGGCGGTCACTTCAGCCGGGGGGCACGCACCGAAGCGAGCACGTCCCCCACCGGATCGCCGGTTTCCCTCCCGTCCGTAAGGATGAGACGGTGGGCCACCGTATCCCGAAACAGCTCGGTCACGTCGTCGGGGAGGACGTAGTCCCGGCCCCGGATAAAAGCGGCGGCCCGGCTCACCGCCGCCACCGCCAGAGTGGCCCGGGGACTACCCCCCTGGGCGATGGCTGGGTGGCGGCGGGTGACACCCACCAGACGGACGATGTAGTCCAAAACCTCGTCAGAGATGTGGACGGCCTCCACCGCCTGCCGCAGTCGCTCCAGCCCCGCCCGGTCGGTGACCTGACTCACCCGCTCCACCACCGGCCCGGCGCTCCGACGGCGCAACAGTTCCAGCTCATCCTGAGGCGACGGATACCCCATGGACAGACGCATCATGAAGCGGTCCAGCTGAGAGTCGGGCAGCAGTTGGGTCCCTGCCGCCCCGCCGGGTTCTGTGTGGCAATGACCAGGAAGGGCTACGGGACCGGGTGGCTCACCCCGTCCACCGTGACCTGGCCCTCCTCCATGGCCTCCAGCAGGGCCGACTGGGTGCGGCTGGTGGCACGGTTGAGCTCGTCGGCCAGGAAGAGGTTGCACAGCACCGCTCCGGGCTGGTACTCCTTCTCCCCGGTGGCCTTGTTGTAAATGGAGAATCCGGTGAGGTCGGAGGGCATCACGTCGGGGGTGAACTGGACCCGGTGGCAGGTGAGCCCCAGCGCCCGGGAAAAGGACAGGGCCAGGGTGGTCTTGCCCACTCCGGGGATATCCTCCAGCAGCACGTGGCCACGGGCCAGGATGGCCAGCAGCAGCTTTACTACCACTTCGTCCTTGCCCACTACTGCCTTCTTTACCTCAGCCACCACCTGGGCGCACAGCCTGCGGTCGTCCATGGTCTCCTCACCCTTCCCCGTCGGTTGTCATAATCCGGTATTTGGTCCATTATATCACGGTCCTTTCAGGAGGGGCAAGATTTTTGCACCGAAACGGACAGAAAAAGGAGCCATCTGATCAGATGGCTCCTTTTTGGGAAACATAGAACTGCTCAGTCGTTCATCAGCTTAGCCCTGTCCAGCAGGAAGAAGATGAGGCTGATGATGACGGCGGTGACGGCGGCCAGGGTCATGCCGGTGATGGACACCGCGCCGATGGTGATGGTGAGGCCGGAGAGGCCGGCCACAAAGACCACAGAGGTGAGGATCAGATTGCGGTTCTTGCCGTAGTCCACCTTTTTATCAACCAGGATGCGGAGGCCGGAGGTACCTATCATGCCGTAGAGGAGGAAGGTGATGCCGCCGATGACGTCGCCGGGGATGGTGGAGATGAAGGCGGCCAGGGGGCCCACGAAGGCCATGAGGAGAGAGATGACGGCGGCGCCGGCGATGACCTGGACGGAGTAGACGCCGGTGACGGCCATGACGCCGATGTTCTCGCCGTAAGTGGTGGTGGGCACCGAGCCCACGAAGCCGGAGATGGCGGTGGACAGGTTGTCGCCCAGCAGAGAGCGGTGGAGGCCCGGGTCCTTGATGAGGTCCCGGCCCACGATCTTGCCGGTGACCACCTGGTGGCCAATGTGCTCGGTGGCGATGACCAGGATGACGGGGGCGATGGTGAGGATGGCATTGAGGTCAAACTTGGCCAGGTGGAACTGAGGCAGGGTGAAGAGCTTTGCCTCCGCCAGGGGGGTGAAGTCCACCAGGCCCAGGGCCACGGCGGTGAGATAGCCGCAGATCATGGCAATGAGGAGGGGAATGACGGCGAAGAACTTGCGGAAGAGGACGGAACCAAAGACGGCCACACCCAGGGTGACAGCAAAGACAGCGATGTGGGGACCGGAGGTGAGGTCAGCGCCGGTCTTGCCGGGGGTGATGGTATTGCCGGCCAGCTCCAGGCCGATGAGGGCTACCACGGGCCCCATGGCGGCGGGGGGCAGGATGACGTCGATCCATTCAGTGCCGAATTTCCAGACGATGAAGGCCAGCAGGCAGCCCAGCAGGCCCACCACCACGAAGCCGCCCTGGGCGTACTCAAAGCCCTGGGCCGCAATAACGCCACCGGCGGGCGCTAAAAAAGCAAAGCTGGAGCCGAGATAGGCCGGTGCTTTGCCTTTGGTGAGGAAGATGAAGAGCAGGGTGCCGAAGCCGTTCATGAAGAGGACGATGCCGGGGTCGATCTGGAACAGGATGGGGACCAGCACCGACGCGCCAAACATGGCAAAGACGTGCTGGACGCTCAGGGGCAGGAGCATGGGAAGGGGGACTTTCTCATCCACCTGGATGATGCGCTTTTTGTCCATGGGATACCTCTCCTCTCAATTACATTTCGGGCAAGTATACCACTTCTGCCACATTGGGTCCACTGTTTTACGAATTTTTTGTCTTTTTTGTCACATCCAACGGAAACAGGCGGAAGGAGGCCCCCAATTCCTCTTTTGCGCCGATTGACAAAAATACCATTTCTTTTATAAGATAGAATTGATTTTTTATAGAAAGCGGGTGTTTTCCCATGTCCAACAAGAGGCCCTTTGTGACCAAGGCCCAGCTGGAGTCCATCGTTCGGCAGTATCCCACTCCCTTCCATCTCTACGACGAGAAGGGGATCCGTGAAAACGCCCGAAAACTCAAGCAGGCCTTTGCCTGGAACCCTGGCTTCAAGGAGTATTTCGCCGTCAAGGCCACCCCCACCCCCGCCATCCTCAAGATCCTGCATGAGGAGGGCTGCGGTACCGACTGCTCCTCCCTCACCGAGCTGATGCTGGCCGACCGCTGCGGCTTCCACGGCAGCGAGATCATGTTCTCCTCCAACGACACTCCGGCGGAGGAGTTCCAGCTGGCCGCCCGTCTGGACGCCACCATCAATCTGGACGATTTTACCCACATCGACTTCCTGAAGGAGACCATCGGGACCATCCCCGAGACCATCTCCTGCCGCTTCAACCCCGGCGGCACCTTCTCCATCGGCGCAAGCAACGAGGGCTTCCAGGTCATGGACAACCCCGGCGAGGCCAAGTACGGCTTCACCCGCCCCCAGCTCACCGAGGGCTTCAAAAAGCTGAAGGCCATGGGGGCCAAGCACTTCGGCATCCACGCCTTTCTGGCCTCCAACACCCTCTCCAACGCCTACTACCCCACCCTGGCGGGCATCCTCTTCCAGACCGCTGTGGAGCTCAAAGAGGAGACCGGCTGCCACATCGCCTTCATCAATCTTTCCGGCGGCGTGGGCATCCCCTACCGCCCCGAGCAGCCCGCCAACGACATTTTGGCCATCGGCGAGGGTGTGCGGCAGAAGTACGAGGAGATCCTGGTCCCGGCGGGTATGGGTGATGTGGCTATCTTTACCGAGCTGGGCCGCTTTATGCTGGGGCCCTACGGCTGTCTGGTGACCACGGCCACCCACTTCAAGCACACCTATAAGGAGTACGTGGGAGTGGACGCCTGCGCCGCCAACCTGATGCGCCCAGCCATGTACGGCGCCTACCACCACATCACCGTCATGGGCAAGGAGGACGCCCCCTGCGACCACAAGTACGACGTCACCGGCGCCCTCTGCGAGAACAACGACAAGTTCGCCGTGGACCGGATGCTGCCTGAGATTGAGCGGGGCGACCTGTTGGTCATCCACGACACCGGCGCCCACGGCTTCTCCATGGGCTATAACTACAACGGCCGCCTCCGCTCGGCGGAAGTCCTCCTCCAGGAGGACGGCTCCACCCTGCTCATCCGCCGGGCCGAGACCCCCGACGACTATTTTTCCACCATGTACTTTTTCTTGTAAGAAAAAGTACCAAAAAGAACTTTTGGTCTCGCTCTGGAACTGATCAGAGAACAGAGACACCGGTGCCCGGTAACCAGCGCGACACCAAATCGAAGCGTTTTCAGACGAACAGCGCCCGTCCCTCCTTACGAGGGACGGGCGCTGTCTGTTATGTTTCTGGCCCCATCAGCCGGACCATATCCTCCGGCAGAGAGCAGGTAAAGGTGAGCGTCTCCCCGGTGACGGGCTGGCGGACGGTGAGCTCCGATGAGTGGAGGGCAGGACGGGGGATGAGGTCCTTATCCTCCGTGCCGTAGAGAAAGTCCCCCGCCAAGGGACAGCCCAGATGGGCCATGTGGACCCGGATCTGGTGGGTCCGTCCCGACTCCAGCTCCAACCGCACCAGGGCACGGTCCCCCCGCCGCTCCAGGACCCGGTAGTGTGTCCGTGCAGGCAGGCCGTCCGACCGCACCGCCCGGGCCACGATGGAACCCTCCGCCATGCCAATGGGGGCGTCCACGGTCCCACGCTCCTCCGCCGGTCCACCCAGGCACACCGCCAGATAGATTCGCCGGAATTCCGACGTGTGAAGCTGGTTCTTCAGCACCTCTTGGGCGTGAGGGTGCTTGGCCACCACCATGAGCCCGGACGTCCCCTTGTCCAGCCGGTGAACCGGGTGGAAGTCGGCCTCCACCCCGGTCCGATCGTAATAATCCAACAGAAAATTACCGATTGTATCGGCAAAGTGGCCGGCGCCGGGGTGGACCAACACCCCAGGGGCCTTGTTGAGGACCAGCATGTCCCCGTCCTCGTAGACGATGTCCAGAGGTCCCGGCGCAGGGACCACCCCGCTGCGCCGCTCGGGGTCGGAGAGCCGCACGGTGAGCACCTGCCCCGGCTCCACCCGCCGGCTGGTGAAGACCCGCTCGCCGTCCAGCAGGATGCCGTCCTCCAGCCACTTGATCCGCCGGATCACCGTGCCCGAGAGGCCCAGCTCCTTCCGCAGCAGAGTGTCCACCTTCTGCCCTGCCCGCTCCGGCGGTACGGTGAGGCTCACCCGCCGGATCTGCTTTTCCACACCCATGGCCTCACATCCTTCTGGACCAGCGGGCCATGTTGACCAGCAGGAAGGCGTTGTGCAGAACAATGACTCCGGCGGTAAGAGCGATGAACAGGCTCTCCCCTGTCACCAGCGACGCCACAAAGGGCACCCACAGCAGCCACCCTGTCCAGTACCAGCTGTCCTGGGCCGCCTTTTCTCGGATGGCCACGTTCCGCTCGTCGGTCTCGGCCAGGATCACCTCCGCACGCTCCTTGGGGGACAGGCACCTGGTGATCCAGCCCACAGCCAGACCGGAGCCCCCCGCCCCCAGCGCGGCGCCGCCGAAGCCGCACAGCAGCCCGTTGACCCAGTTGGGGACGCTCTCATCCAGCCAGATGGCGGCGGCCAGCAGGACGATACCCCCCAGAAAGGCCGTCCAGGACCACAGTTTTTTCATACGTTCTCTCATGTCTCATCCTCCTCAAACAAAAAGAGCTCCTCGATGGTCAGGTCAAAGTAGCGGGCAATCTTATGGGCCAGCAGCAGCGATGCGTTGTAGCGGCCGTTCTCCAAAGAGATGATGGTCTGCCGGGTGACCCCTACCGCCGCCCCCAGCTCCTCCTGGGTGATCCGCCGCTCCCGCCGCAGCTCGGCGATCCGGTTGCGCATGGCCTCCCCTCCTCTCCGTTATGTATAGTTTACTTTACGTTTTTAGCATAGCATACTTTACATATTTGTCAAGCCTATTTTACATTCTCCGGGAAATTACCCGTCCTTCATTGCCATTGGACCAAAATCGCGGTATAATGAATAAAATAAACCGATTCCATAATAAGGTGGGACCGCCATGGGAAAGCAGCTGGGCCTCTACATCCACATACCGTTTTGCAAAAGCAAGTGCGACTACTGTGACTTCTACTCCCTGTCCGGCCGCACCGAGCGCATGGATGACTACCAGAAGGCTCTGCTAACCCACATCAAGGAGACCGCCCCCCAGGCCAAGGGCTATCTGGTGGACACCATCTACTTCGGCGGCGGCACCCCCAGCTGCTACGGGGAAAAGCGTATCCGGGAGCTGCTCTCCGTGATCCGGCGGAAGTTCGAGGTGGCCGGCAATGCCGAGATCACCATGGAGGCCAATCCCGAGAGCGTCGACAAGAAGAGCATGGTGCGGCTCCGCAGGGCAGGGATCAATCGCGTCTCCCTAGGGATGCAGTCCGCCCACGACGATGAGCTCGCATCCATCCACCGCCCCCACACCTTCCAGCAGGTCCAGGAGGCGGTGGCAGCCATTCGTGAGGCCAAGATCAAAAACCTGACCCTGGACCTGATGTACGGCCTGCCCGGTCAAGACATGGCCCGGTGGCAGGACTCGGTGGAGAAGGCCATCGCCCTTCAGCCCCAGCACATCTCCGGCTACGGCCTGAAGGTGGAGGAGGGCACCCCGCTGTGCGCCCGGGTGTCCCGTGGTGAGACGCTCCCTGATGACGACATGCAGGCTGATATGTACCTGTGGATGGTGGCCCGGCTGGAGCACGCCGGCTACCACCAATATGAGATCTCCAACTTCGCTCAGTCCGGTTTCCAGTCCCGGCACAACCTGAAATACTGGCTCACCCGGCCCTACCTGGGTTTCGGCCCCGGTGCCCACTCCGACTTCGGCGGCCGGCGCTTCTCCTTCCTCCGGGACCTGGACGGCTACATTGACGGCGTGCTGGGCGGCAAGCCCATCATCGACTCCGACGACCTAATCCCCAAACGGGAGCGCTCCGGAGAGTACCTCATGCTCCGTCTGCGGACCACCCGCGGCATCGAGGAGTGGGAGTATCGCCGGGAATATTTTATGAACTTCGACCCCATCGAGGCCAAGCTGGCCGAGTACGAGCACAACGGCTGGGCAGCCCGGGACGGGCACCGCTGGCGGCTCACTCCCATCGGCTTTCTCATCTCCAACCAACTCATTGGCGAGCTGCTGGAGCGGCAGGAGAGCGCCACGCTGGAAACGACCCTTCCCAAGATACGCAAATCCCCTCCGCCGCCCCCTCCCCCTGAGCAATCCACCCCCTGATTCCAATGCTCTGCATACCGTCCCGGCAGGCCGTCATGACCCGGCCTGCCGGGCTTTTCATTTGCAGCGCCGACATTCTAACTTTTTCCTAACATTGGTCTCTCCAGCCGCAAAACGACAGCTTTTCCCAACCTCTGCCGTTTACAAAAAAGGGGGGGTGTGTTAGGATTATACCTATCATGGATGGGCCGCCCAGCGGCCAGTCCCGTTCCCTTACACCCTGCACTGATTTTTGGAGGCAACAGCATGAAACGATTTGGCATCCGGGCCACTGCGCTGGCCTTGGCTGTTCTGGTGGGTCTCTCCCCCACCGCGTCCGCGTCCATCGCTCTGGGGGACGAGCTCCACGGAGGAACCGTCTCCCTGGCACCTGGCTCCGAGCTGGTGGAGCAGGTCTTCTGGAGCAACTCCAAGTCCGACCTGCGCACCGAGCGGTACATCTCCTACTCCCCTGCCGACGGCGTCTACCCCGTAGTGGTTTACGGGGACAAGCTCATGTCCCGGCAGGATCTGTCCGCCATGGCCAAGTCCCTGGAGGCCCAGGGGCTCCGGGTAGTGGGCGGCGTCAACGGTGACTTCTTCGACCTGTCCACCGGCAACGCCCTGGGCGTCATCATCAGCGACGGCGTTCTGCGCACAACCTCCGGCGGCTACTATGCCGTGGGTTTCCTGCCCGACGGTACTGCCTTCATCGGCAAGCCCGACCTGGCTGTCACCGCCACCTTCAATGGCTCCACCATGCGGGTCACCGATGTGAACAAGACCCGCACCGCCGCCGACGGCACCCATGAGGGCGGTCTGTACCTCTATACCGACGAGTTCAGTACCACCACCCAGCATACCAGTCCCGGCTACGACGTGATCCTCACCCCTGTCACCACCAATGTGGGCCAGACCGTGGATGTGGATCTGGACGTTACCGACACCGACGGTACTGCTTCGGAGGGTACCGCAGAGGCCTCCGAAGAGACACAGGACACAAATACGGAGGCCGCGTCCTCTGACGATATTGCCGCCGACTCCCAGGACGCGGAGGCCGCTCTCCCCGCCGAGGGCACCCGCGAGGTGGACGAGGTCACCGGCTCTCTGCTCCTCTCCGACGAGCTCACTGTGGGCGGACGTCTGGTGTGCACCGTCGACCAGGTGCTGGAGTCCACCACCTCCATCCAGATCCCGGAGGGCAAGCTGGTCCTCACCGTCAACAAGCAGAACAACGCGTGGCTCCTGGGCCAGGTATCCTCCCTGAAGCCCGGCGACCAGGTGAGCATTGATGTTACCGCCGCCGACAGCCGGTGGAACGATGTGGTCACCGCCATCGGCGGCTACTACAAGATCGTCACCAACGGCCAGGTGGGACCCCAGACCGACTCCACCGCCAACCCCCGTACCGCCATCGGCATCAAGGCCGACGGCAGTGTGATTTTCTACGCCATTGACGGCCGGCAGTCCGGTTACAGCGTAGGCGCCACCCTCACCCAGGTGGCCCAGCGTCTCATAGAGCTTGGATGCGTGGAGGCCGTGGCCCTGGACGGCGGCGGCTCCACCACCATCGGCGCCACCATGCCAGGCAGTTCCTCCATGGAGATCCTCAACTCTCCCTCCGACGGCAGCCTGCGCACCGTCAGCAATGGCATCTTCCTGGTCTCCGAACTGGAGCCCAACGGGGTATTGGATCACTATTACGTCACCCCCTATGACTCGGTGGTCCTCTCCGGCGCCCAGGCGGAGCTCAAGGCCACTCCTGTGGACGAAAACGGCTACACCTTCTCGGACAACACCACCGTCTCCTGGTCCATCCGCAACGGCGACGGCATCGTGGATGTAAACGGCGTCTTCACCGCCGGCAGTGAGAGCGGCACCACCCAGGTCACCGCCTCCTCGGGCCGGGCCGAGGGCAGCGCCTCTATCACCGTGGTCAAGACCCCCGACTCCATCTCGGTGACCAACCAGACCACCGGCGCTCCAGTCACCGCGCTGGCCCTGGACCCCCAGGAGAGTGTGGACCTCACTGCCAGCGCTGTGTGGAAGAAGATCTCACTCACCAGTCAGGACACCTGTTACACCTGGTCGGTAGACCCCGCCGTGGGCACCGTGGATGAAAACGGCGTCTTTACTGCCGGGACCAAGAGCGCCACCGGAAATCTCACCGTCAGCGCCGGCGGCACCTACATCACCATTCCCATCACCGTGGCAGGCCACATCCGTACCCTGGATGACTTCGAGACCGATGAGGGTCTGTCCGCCCTCACCAGTTCCTCCAACGCGGTGATCAACCGGGAATCCTCCGCCGATCTGGTCCGCTACGGCAAGCAGAGTGCCCGGGTGGATTACAGCGCCGGTGAGACCGGCTCCGCCTCTCTGGGCGCTTCCCTGGCCATCCCCACCGGCGACCGTTACCTGAGCATGTGGGTCTACGGTGACGGCTCCGGCAACACCCTCACCGCCACCATCGCCGACAGCACCGGCAACACCAGCGACGTGGTTCTCTCCGCTCTGGACTTCACCGGCTGGAAGCACCTGACTGCCGCCCTGCCTGAGAATGCCGTTTCCCTCCAGGGACTCACCGTGGTCTATGGCGGCGGCGAAAAGGCCATCGGCACCATCTATCTGGATCAGTTCACCACCGCGACAGAGGACCTAACCGATGAGACCGTCCCCACCGTCACTGTCACTGCCGAGAACGGCAAGCTCACTGGTTACGTCTCCGACAACATTGACAAGGACTTTGCCAAGTCGGCCATCACCCTGACCCTGGACGGCAAGAGCGTGGACTTCACCTGGAACGAGTCCACCGGCACCCTGACCTACACCCTCCCCACCAGCGACGGCAAGCTCCACCGGCTCACCGTCACCGCTGTGGACCAGAGCGGCAATGTGGGCCGCGGCTCCTACAACATCCTTCCCACCACCAACGAAGATGGCTCTACCACCTCTCAGAGCCCCTTCGTGGATATGACCGCCCACTGGGCCGATCTCTACACCACCTACCTTTATGACATGGGTGTTGTTCAGGGTGTGGAGTCCAGCGCCGGTCTCCTCTTCCAGCCTGACAAGAATATCACCCGGGGCGAGTTCTCCCTGATGGTGGCCCGCTGGCTGGGGCTGGACCTCACCGCCTATTCCGATGTCACCCTCCCCTTCGCCGATCTGGACACCACACCCTCCTGGTGTGTGGACGCCATGAAGGCCATGTACGCTGAGGGCATCATCAAGGGCAGCCTGGACAACGGCGTCCTCATGGGCCGGGCTACCGCCTCTATCAGCCGGGCCGAAGCCATGACCATCCTAGGCCGCATCCAGGGCAAGGGCTATGTGAGCCAGCCCCTCACCGACTTTACCGATGCCGCCTCCGTCCCCGCCTGGTCCCTCTCCTACGTGGAGTCCCTGGTGGGTCAGGGCATCATCTCCGGCTACAACGGCCTCCTCCGACCCAACGACTCCGTCACCCGGGCCGAGGTTTGCAAAATGCTCTTCTACCTCCTGTGACCCTTTTCCTTCCAGACCCCGTCGTCCCATGGACGGCGGGGTCTTTTTTCCACCTTTTGGCCCAGATGGTGGAAAAAGCCCCCCTTGACAGAGACTCAAAAAGCCGGTATCATGATGTTAGCCGGCAGGATCTTCCACCGGCACAGTTGAATATCTCTGGTACGCAGGTGCGCCAATGGCGCTTTACAAGGGAAGTCGGGTGAGAATCCCGCACAAAGCCGTTGCTGTGTTGGCGGAGGGGCCCTCAGATGTCACTGGAGTTAAATGCTCCGGGAAGGCGGGGACCGCGCTGGACGCCGAAGTCAGAATACCTGCCTGCGTATGACGCACACAAAAACCTCTCCGAGCCTGAGAGGGTGCCGCGCTCCCGCCCTGTCCGGCGGGAGGCTATTGCTGCACGCTGCTTGGGCCGTGCAGCTTTTTTGCTGCCCGGAGACCGCCATGATGGAAAGGAGTCCGCCATGAGTGAACGTGACCGCGCCGGTGCAGGCGCCCCCAACTGGAAAGGCAAAGCCTTTTCCTTCTTCTCCCATCGTCAGTGCGAGTACTTCCCCTGCCATCCCACCAACGACCCGGACAACTTCAACTGCCTCTTCTGCTACTGCCCCCTTTACGCACTTGGTCCCGACTGCGGCGGTAACTTCCGCTACACGGAAAAGGGAATCAAGGACTGCAGCCGCTGTACTCTGCCCCACCAGCGGGACAACTACGGCTATGTCACTGCCAAGTTTCAGGAAATCGCCCGCCGGATGGCGGAGGAACGGGAGCGGAACCGCTGAGCACGCCCCTTTTACGGGAAGGGGGACATATCACATCCTGCCATTCCTGTTTGTAGGATACGCGAAAAGGGCCCCGGACACCATGTCCGGGGCCCTTTTTGTCCAGGCGGCGCGCCGTCTCCGCCCCAAAAAACAGGTCCCATTTTGCGGGTTTCCGGTTGCGCCCCGGGCCAAAGCTGGTATAATAGTGGCCAGATGATTTTGGGGAGCCTTTGCTCCCTTTCACCAAAGATTGGGAGGGAACCACCTATGTGCATGGAGATCCGAGACAACACCCTTTATTTTGACGGCTGTGACACCACTGCCCTGGCCAAGACCTACGGCACCCCGCTGTACGCCTACTCCCAGACCGCTTTGGAGGACCGTTTCCGGGCCCTTCACACCGAGTTTCTGGACAAGTGGGAGAACACCCGGGCGGCCTATGCCGCCAAGGCCTTCTGCACCCCCGCCCTGCTGCGGCTGGTCAAAGATGCAGGACTGTGCGTGGATGTGGTCTCCGGCGGTGAGCTCACCTGCGCCCTCTCTGCTGATTTCCCTGCCGAGCGCATTGAGTTCAACGGCAACAACAAGCTGCCCGCCGAGCTGGAGCTGGCGGTGGAGAGCGGCGTGGGCCGCATTATCATCGATGGTCTCCAGGAGCTCTCCCTGCTGGAGTCCATCTGCGCCCGGAAGGGCAAGAAAATGAAGGTCCTCTACCGGGTCACCCCCGGCGTCAAGGCCGACACCCACGACTATATCATCACTGGCAAGAAGGATTCCAAGTTCGGCATTCCCCTGGACGAGGATATCATTTACCCCGCCATCAAAGCCGCCATTGACTCCCCGTGGGTGGACCTGCTGGGCCTCCACTTCCACGTGGGCTCCCAGCTCTTTGAGGTTCGCCCTTACCTGGAGGCTCTGGAGGTGGTGCTGGGCCTGGTGAAGGAGACCTGGACGCGCTATCACTTCGCCATGACCGAGCTCAATGTGGGCGGCGGCTTCGGCATCTGCTACACCGATGAGGTGCCCAAGGGCTACGGCTGGTACCTGGACCCCCTCATGGAGCGCATCGATACCTTCTTCCGGGATCTGGGGCTCCCCCGTCCGGCGGTGGTCACCGAGCCCGGGCGCAGTGTGGTCGGCGAGGCCGGCATTACCCTCTATACCGTGGGGTCCATCAAGGACATCCCTGGGGTGCGGAAGTACGTGTCCGTGGACGGCGGCATGACCGACAACATCCGCCCCGCCCTCTACCAGGCCAAGTACCGGGCCATCGCCGCCAACAAGGCGGAGGCCCCCGCCACAGAGACGGTGACGGTGTGTGGCAAGTGCTGCGAGTCGGGGGACGTCCTCCTCCGTGACGCCGCCCTCCCCACCCTGGAGGCAGGAGACACCCTGGCCGTCTTCTCCACCGGCGCCTACGGCTATTCCATGGCCAGCAACTATAACTCCAACCCCATCCCAGCTGTGGCTCTGGTGAAGGAGGGCCGCTCCGGGCTCATGGTCCGGCGGCAGACCTGGGAGGATCTCCTCGCCACCAGCTGCAATCCCGGCCTGTAAACCAGCGGGAACCCATCCCCTCCGGCCGTTGCCGGAGGGGATGGACCTGCTACTTTGCTGCATACACGCCGTTTTCTGGGAAAATCGCACAGCCTGCCGGTCCCGTATTTGTGCATTCTCATATTTTTTTTGCAGACCTGAATTTTCATCTGTTCTTTTCCTATGAGATGTGCTAAACTAAATAGCGTGAAATTGATTTGGCAACGGCTGTAACGAAGTGCTTGCGCGCACGGGCTGGTTACGGCGGTTGCTTTTCTTTTTTCCCAGCCCATCATTGACTAAGGGAGGAGCACATCATGTACCGTATCGTGGAAAAAACACCCCTGAACCCCACTGTCACCAAGATGGTGGTGGAAGCCCCCCTCATCGCCAAGAAGGCCCTGCCCGGCCAGTTTGTCATTCTGCGGGCGGGTGCCGACTCCGAGCGCATTCCCCTCACCGTGGCCGACTATGACCGTGAAAAGGGCACCGTTACCGTCATCTTCCAGGTGGTGGGTGGCGGCACCATGGAGCTCAACGCTCTGAAGGAGGGCGAGTCTCTCCATGACTTCGTAGGCCCTCTGGGCCGGGCCAGCGAGCTGGACGGTCTCAAGAAGGTCTGCGTGGTTGGCGGCGGCGTGGGCTGTGCCATCGCTCTGCCGGTGGCCAAGGCCCTCCACGAGAAGGGCGCCGAGGTCCACAGCGTGGTGGGCTTCCGGAACCAGGACCTGGTCATTCTGGAGGACGAGTTCCGCGCCTGCAGCGACAAGTTCGTTCTCATGAGCGATGACGGCAGCTGCGGCCGCAAGGGTCTGGTCACCGCCGCCCTGGAGGAGCTCATCCAGGCCGGTGAGAACTACGACGAGGTCATCGCCATCGGTCCCCTGGTGATGATGAAGTTCGTGGTGGCCGTCACCAAGAAGTACAACGTGAAGACGGTGGTCTCCATGAACCCCATCATGATCGACGGCACCGGCATGTGCGGCGGCTGCCGGCTCACTGTGGGCGGCAAGACCCGGTTCGCCTGCGTGGACGGACCGGAATTCGACGGCTTTGAGGTGGACTTTGACGAGGCCATCCACCGTGGCGCCATGTACAAGGACTTCGAGGCCCACGCCCGGGAAGAGGCCTGCAATCTTTTGAACCAGGAGGTACGCTGACCATGGCCAATATGAGTTTGACAAAATGCCCCATGCCCAGCCAGGACCCTGAGGTCCGCAGCCACAACTTTGACGAGGTGGCCCTGGGCTATACCGCTGAGATGGCCGTGGAGGAGGCCAAGCGCTGCCTCAACTGCCCAAAGAAGCCCTGCCACAGCGGCTGTCCCGTGGGCATTGATATCCCCGCCTTCATCGGCAAGGTGGCCGAGGAGGACTTCGCCGGGGCCTATGAGGTTCTGTCCCAGTCCACCACTCTGGCCGCTGTCTGCGGTCGGGTCTGCCCCCAGGAGAGCCAGTGCGAGGGCAAGTGCGTCCGGGGCGTCAAGGGTGAGCCGGTGGCCATTGGCCGACTGGAGCGCTTCGTGGCCGACTGGCACCGTGAGCATGCTCACGAGGAGCCGGTGAAGGCCGCCCCCAACGTCCACAAGGTGGCGGTGGTGGGCTCCGGCCCCAGCGGCCTCACCTGCGCCGGCGACCTGGCCAAGCTGGGCTACGCCGTCACCGTCTTTGAGGCCCTCCACACCCCCGGCGGCGTGCTGGTTTACGGCATCCCCGAGTTCCGTCTCCCCAAGGAGCTGGTCCGCAAGGAGATCGCCACCCTGGAGGCCATGGGCGTGGAATTCCAGACCAACATGGTCATCGGCAAGGTGCTCACCGTGGACGAGCTGATGGAAGATATGGGCTACGAGTGCGTCTACCTGGCCTCCGGCGCCGGTCTCCCCTCCTTTATGGGCATCCCCGGCGAGACCCTCAACGGGGTCTACTCCGCCAACGAGTACCTCACCCGGGTGAACCTGATGAAGGCCTACCGCCCCGACAGCCACACCCCCATCGCCAAGAGCAAATCCGTGGCCGTGGTGGGCGGCGGCAACGTGGCCATGGACGCCGCCCGCTGCGCCAAGCGCCTGGGCGCCGAAAACGTCTACATCGTCTACCGCCGCAGCATGGACGAGCTCCCCGCCCGTAAGGAGGAGGTGGAGCACGCCGAGGAGGAGGGTATCATCTTCCGCCTGCTCACCAACCCCGTGGAGGTCCTGGGTGACGAGACCGGCCATGTCAAGGGCATGAAGTGCATCCGGATGGAGCTGGGCGAGCCTGACGCCTCCGGCCGCCGCCGCCCCGTGCCCGTCCCCGACAGCGAGTTCGTGCTGGATGTGGACACCATGATCATGTCCATCGGCACCTCCCCCAACCCCCTCATCCGCTCCACCACCCCCGGTCTGGAGACCAACAAGCACGGCTGCATCGTCACCAACGGCGAGGACGGCCTCACCAGCCGCACCGGCGTCTACGCCGGCGGTGACGCCGTCACCGGCGCCGCCACCGTCATCCTGGCCATGGGCGCCGGCAAGCAGGCCGCAGCCGCCATCCACAAGTACATCCAGGAGAAGTAAGCTCTTTTCCTCCGCAGATGTGACAAGGGCGTGCCCTTCTCCCTCCTCTCCCCTTGTGGAACCTGCCGTTTTTTCAAATCGGCAAAAAAACACTTACAAGGCCGGAGAAAATGGGCTAGAATAGGGGCATAACAGTAGTCGCAGTGAAGAAGAAGGTCGCGAGACGAGGGTTTCGCGGCCTTCTTTTTTTGCCTTGCGGCTCACATCTCATTCTGGAAAGGAGCCCCCTCCCATTCCTCAAACCAAATTTCAAAACGTGGTCTTCACCATCATCATGGCAATCATCATGGTCTACGGAATGATCGTCTACAATGTGGCCCTCAACACCGGCGGCGTCACCAACCAGACCTTCCTGATAGCCCTCCATGAGCTGCCCATCATGGCCCCCATCGCCTTTGTGCTGGAATTCTTCGTGGTGGAGAAGCTGGCCACCCGTCTGGCCTTTACCTTCATGCGCCCCACTGACCGGCCCCAGCTCATCACCTACGCCATCTCCACCATGATCGTGTGCATCATGTGCCCCACCATGAGTCTCATCGCCACCCTCCTCTTTAAGGAGCCCAGCTTCGGCACCTGGGTACACACCTGGGGCTGCAACATGCCTATGGCCCTCATCTGGCATCTTCTCTACTGCGGTCCCCTCTGCCGCCTCATCTTCCGGATTCTGTTCCGGGTACCCGCCGCCCAGCCCGCTGAGGCCCATTGATTCCGTCCACCGGATGTGGAAAAGCCCTGCCGTTCGCAACGAACGGCAGGGCTTTGTTCTTTTCGTATCAGCATCCGCACAGGCGGTCTGTGCAGTTGGCACAGCGCAGGGCCTGATTGCTCCCCTCCCAGAAGCGCTCCGGGTGGCGGCGCCAAAGGACTTCCCACACAGCCACCACCACTACGGCCAGTCCCAGCAAGGTCCAGCCATAAAAGCCTGGGACGAAGAGAAAGGGGACAAACATCATCATATGGTCCCAGTTGAAGATCCGGCAGGTGGTACAGCACCGGTTCTTCATGAGAAAGGTACGGAAGGGACACCATACCACCACGCAGATCAGATCACACACATAAAAGAATACGGAAGTCAGCAGGAGCTCCTCCGGTCCAAAAACCTCAGTGCTTCGCAGCACCCCAAGGATGATGGTCACGGCCACCCAGGACACCAGGACCTTGTTCGCTCCCCGGTCGCTCCTTCGGATATAGGCCGCCAGTTCCTCCTCCCGCCAGCCGGCGGCGGGCCGGTACCAGAATCCGAACTGCTTCTGAGAACCCAGAGCCATGACCTGCCGGGTGGGGATGAGCTGGAGGACCATATCCCCCATCCAGATGACCCAAAGCAGATGGAGTGGGGACGGCTTCTGCCAAAAGCCCCAGCCCGTGAGCACCTGGAAGGCGGTGCGGTCAGAAAGGAGCACCCACACGGTGGCCACAGCCGTCAGCACCCGGAAGGCCAGCCGCAGCCGATACTTCCGCAGCATGACGGAAAGTCCCTTTGTCTCCTTTTTCGCCGCTGTATTTTCCAACTTCTCCACCGTCCAAATGAGCGAGCCCTCCGGCTCTTCTTTCGTCTCCTACATTTTAATGGAAAGGCTCAGCCGGGTCAACCCCATGAAACAGTTCAGCCGCCGGTCAAAGGGGAGATTTCCCCTTTGACCGGCGGCTTTTCTGCTGTTACTGCTGGATGAGGGTACCCGTCTTGCCCTCGATGCCGTCCTTGGCCTTCTCCAGGAGGGTGATGAGAGCGGTACGGCCCTCCTTGGACTGGGCAAACTGGACAGCAGCCTGGACCTTGGGCAGCATGGAGCCGGGAGCGAACTCCCCGTCGTCCATGTACTTCTCGGCCTGGGCCGGGGTCAGGGTGGAGAGCCACTGCACGTCGGGCTTGCCGAAGTGGATGGCCACCTTCTCCACGGCGGTGAGGATGATGAGGCAGTCGGCGTCCAGCTGCTGGGCCAGGGTGCAGGCGGCGAAGTCCTTGTCGATGACGGCGGCCGCGCCCTTCAGGTGGTGACCCTCCGTCTTGAAGACGGGGATACCGCCGCCGCCGCAGGCCACCACCACCAGGCCGGCCTCAACCATATCCCGGATGGACTGGATCTCCACGATGGACACGGGCTTGGGAGAAGCCACCACACGGCGGTAGCCCCGTCCGGCGTCCTCGATGACGTCGTAGCCGCGCTCGGCCACCATCTTGTCGGCCTCTTCCTTGGTCATGAAGGCGCCGATGGGCTTGGTGGGGTGGGAGAAGGCGGGATCGTTGGGGTCCACCTCCACCTGGGTGAGGACGGTGGCCACGCCCTTGACGATGCCCCGGTCCAGCAGCTCCTCCCGGAGGGCGTTCTGGAGGTCATAGCCGATGTAGCCCTGGCTCATGGCCACGCACACCGACAGGGGGCAGGGGATGTACTTCTCGGGATCGGAGCGGGTGAGCTCCGTCATGGCCTTCTGGATCATGCCCACCTGAGGGCCGTTGCCGTGAGCAATGACCACCTCATGGCCCTCCTGGATGAGGTCAGCAATGGCCTTGGCCGTCTGCTTCACGGCGATCATCTGCTCGGGGAGATTGTCGCCCAGAGCATTGCCGCCCAGGGCGATGACGATACGTTTACCCATGATATTGCACCTCGTTTTTTCAAACCTGTTGGGATTTGGGGCGGCAATGCGCGCCGCGCCTTTTGGCTCGCTCAAGCGGTCTGCCTCGGGCAGGCCCTTGGCGCAGGCGGAATTCACTTCCGCCGAGCATGAGAAGTCTTTTTTGGGGCTCCAGAACAGCAAAGCTGTCCTCGGAAAAAATAGTAGGACCCACCCGCACAGAAAGTTCAGTTCCATCAGGCGGGTGGGTCCACGGGGTCAGGAGGGTCAGAAATGGATGGGTGGAATCAGGCGGACGGGTGGGAAGGGACCCGCCGCCAGGAAAGCAATCTTACTTCTGGAACCAGCGGGCGATCCCACGCTCCTCCAGGGCCTTCAGGGTAGCCTGGGGATCCTTCACCTTGGCCAGGAAGATCATGGCGGCGATGATGTAGGGCTTGAAGGAAGCCTCCTTGTAGAGGGGATCACGGTAGCGGTCGAACACAGAGGCCTCGACCTCGCCGTCCTTGCAGGAGACGTCGTTGATATCGGCGGGCAGGCAGTGCATGTAGAGGGCCTTGCCGTCCTTGGTGGTCTTCATGAGCTCCTCGGTGCAGCACCAATCCTTGTGCTCGGCGTTCTGAGCCAGCAGCTCCTTCTCCAGAGCCTTGATGCCGTCGGTGTCGCCCTCAGCGTACAGGTTGGTGCGCTTCTCCATGGCGGCGAAGGGAGCCCAGCTCTTGGGATACACGATGTCGGCGTCCTTGAAGGCCTCAGCCATGCTGTTGGTCTTGGTGAAGGTACCGCCGGACTTCTCGGCGTTCTTCTTGGCGACCGCCTCCACCTCGGGCATGACCTCGTAGCCCTCGGGATGGGCCAGGACCACGTCCATGCCGAAGCGGGTCATCAGGCCGATGACGCCCTGGGGCACGGAGAGGGGCTTGCCGTAGGAGGGAGAGTAGGCCCAGGTCATGGCCACCTTCTTGCCCTTCAGGTTCTCCACACCGCCGAACTCATGGATGATGTGCAGCATGTCGGCCATGCACTGGGTGGGGTGGTCGATGTCGCACTGCAGGTTCACCAGGGTGGGCTTCTGCTCCAGCACGCCGTCCTTGTTGCCGGCGGTGACAGCGTCCACCACCTCGTGCATGTACTTGTTGCCCTTGCCGATGTACATGTCATCACGGATACCGATGACGTCGGCCATGAAGGAGATCATGTTGGCGGTCTCACGGACGGTTTCGCCGTGGGCGATCTGGCTCTTGCCCTCGTCCAGGTCCTGGACTTCCAGGCCCAGCAGGTTGCAGGCGGAGGCGAAGGAGAACCGGGTACGGGTGGAGTTGTCGCGGAACAGGGAGATGCCCAGGCCGGACTCGAAGATCTTGGTGGAGATGTTGTTCTCACGCATGTAGCGCAGGGCGTCGGCCACGGTGAAGACGGCCTCGATCTCGTCGTCGGTCTTCTCCCAGGTCAGGAAGAAGTCACCGTTGTACATGTCCTTGAAGTTGAGCTTGTTGAGCTTGTCAATATAAGCCTGCAGCTTGGCGTCCATCTGGATCGTCTCCTTTTCAAATTCAAAAATATGTTTTGTGGTTAAAAAACGGGGAAGCGCTCCTCACTTGATGTCATTATTGGTCTTGCCGGCGCGGAACTGGGTCACGTCGTCGGTCTTGTTCTCCTCCTTGTAGAGGCCGGGCACGGCGGCATACAGGGCGGCGCAGCGGACCAGGTCGTCCTTCCAGGTGATCTCGTTGGGGGCGTGAGCCTGGCTCTCGGCACCGGGGCCGAAGCCCACGCAGGGGATGCCGTAGCGGCCCTGGATAGCAACACCGTTGGTGGAGAAGGTCCACTTGTCGGTGAGGGGGCGGCCCTCACGCAGATGCATGGCGTCCCGCTTGATGTCGGCGTCGGTGTAGCCCAGGCGCTTGTCGCCGAAGAGGGCGTGGTGGGCGTCCACCAGAGCCTGGACGTGGGCGGCGGACTCCTTGTTGATCCAGGTGGGGAAGTAGGCCTCGGTCTCGTACACCTCGCCGGTCCAGGAGGGACGGTCGTACATGTACATGGAGACCTTTACGTCGTCGCCGTACTTCTTTACGCTGGGCAGGTCCCGGATCTCCTGGAGGCAGGAATCCCAGGTCTCACCGGCGGTCATGCGGCGATCGATGGAGATGGAGCAGGAATCAGCCACAGCGCAGCGGCTGGGAGAGGTGTAGAAGATCTGGCTAGTGGTGCAGGTGCCGCGGCCCAGGAAACGGGCGTCCTCGTAGTGCTCGGGGTTGTACTTGGGATTGAGCATCTTCACGAGGCCCTTGATCTCGGTGGTGTCGGCGTCGTCGTTCTCGTTAAGGGCGCGGACCTCCTGGAGGATGTCGGCCATCTTGTAAATGGCGTTGTCGCCGCGCTCGGGGGCGGAGCCGTGGCAGGAGACACCCTTCACATCCACGCGGATCTCCATACGGCCGCGGTGGCCGCGGTAGATGCCGCCGTCGGTGGGCTCAGTGGAGATGACGAACTCCACCTGCTCCTTCTTGATGCCGTTGGCGGGGAAGAACTTGTTGACGATGTACTGCCAGCACATGCCGTCGCAGTCCTCCTCCTGCACGGAGCCCACGACCATGATCTTGTAGCCGGCGGGGATAAGGCCCAGATCCTTCATGATCTTGGCACCGTAAGTAGCGGAGGCCATGCCGCCCTCCTGGTCGGAACCGCCGCGGCCGAAGATCACGGCGTCGTCCTCATAGCCCTTGTAGGGGTCGGCCTCCCAGTTGTTGATGTTGCCGATGCCCACAGTGTCGATGTGGGAGTCGATGGCGATGATCTTATCGCCCTCGCCCATCCATCCGATGACGTTGCCCAGGCCGTCGACCTCAACCTTGTCGTAGCCCAGCTTCTCCATCTCGGTCTTGATGCAGGCCACGACTTCCTTCTCCTCACAGCTCTCGCTGGGGTGGGAGATCATGTCCCGGAGAAAACGGGTCATGTCGGCGCGGTAGTCCTCGGCGGCTTTCTTGATCTGCTCAAAATCCATGTCAGTGCCCTCCATTATCAGTCATTTGATCCGTTCATCAAAACATGCTCTTAACTTAGTAGGCGTGCTGGGGGGAGTCGGTGGTGGGATACTCGCCGTCCCAAATCACTCGGCGGAACTTCAGCGGGTCGGTGTTGCCCTCGGTGGAGAACATGAGCACCTGACTGAAGCGGTTCAGCTCCAGCTTCTCCCGGAGCTCCTTGTAGGTGTCGTCACACATGATGGCGTCCAGGCAGCCCATGCCCACAGCGCCGGACTCGCCGGAGATGACCACGGGGTCGCCCTTCACGGGCACGCCCAGCATCCGCATGCCCTTGGCGCTCACCCAGTCGGGGCAGGAGACAAAGGCGCTCACGTGGTTGCGGAGGATGTCCCAGGAGAGGGTGTTGGGCTCGCCGCAGGCCAGACCGGCCATGATGGTCTGGAGGTCGCCGGTAACAATGCGGGGCTTGCCGTCCCCGGCCACAGCGCCCTGGTAGAGGCAGTCGGCGGCACGGGCCTCCATGACCACGAACTTGGGGGGATCGTTGGGATAGAGGTTGGTGAAGTAACCCACCACGGCGCCGGCCAGAGAACCCACGCCGGCCTGCACGAACACATGGGTGGGCCGGTTCACGCCGATCTGCCGGAGCTGGTCGGCGGCCTCATTGGCCATGGTGCCGTAGCCCTGCATGATCCAGGAGGGGATCTCCTCATAGCCGTCCCACGCGGTGTCCTGGACGATGACGCCGTGCTCGGTCTGCTCTGCCTCAGCGGCCGCCATGCGGACGCAGTCATCGTAGTTGACCTCCTCGATGGTGACCTGGGCGCCCTCTTTGGCGATGTTGTCATACCGGGACTGGCTAGAGCCCTTGGGCATGTGTACAACAGCCTTCTGGCCCAGCTTGTTGGCGGCCCACGCCACACCCCGGCCGTGGTTGCCGTCGGTGGCGGTGAAGAAGGTGGCCTGGCCAAACTCCTTGCGGAAGGCATCGCTGGTCAGGTAATCATAAGTCATCTCGGAGACGTCCCGGCCCATCTCGCCGGCAATGTACCGGGCCATGGCGAAGGAGCCGCCCAGCACCTTAAAGGCGTTGAGACCGAACCGGTAGGACTCATCCTTCACATAGACCCCGCCCAGCCCCAGGTACTTGGCCATGCCGTCCAGCCGGGCCAGAGGGGTGATGGAGTACTGGGGGAAACTGCTGTGGAAAAACCGCGCCTTGGCCACATTGCTCAGCGCCATGATGGACAGCTCTTTGTCCTCGCTCTTGGGCATGTGGTTCTCTGTCCACTTGATGGGGTCTTTCATCCCGTTTTCGCCTCCAAAATGTTTTAAAGCTTTCCATACTTTTTGTCTGATTCTGAGTACATCATACCACGTATCCAGACAATGTCAAGGGGTGAAAACAAAATATTTTTCAAGTTTCCTGAAAATTTGTTAGGTCACCTTTCAAGCCCTTGGAAAGTCAGGTTTTTGGCCCGCTGAACCGGAGTAAAAACACCCCCGCTGCGCCGGGGCGGAGCGGGGGTGTCGGGTCACTTTTTCGACGGCTTATAGAAGGTGTTCTCCATAGGCAGTTTGGTGCGCAGCACATGGTCCATGGCGTAGTAGGCTCCCTGCACGGCGGGGGCGGTGGGAATGGTGGCGATCTCACCGATGCCCTTGGCGCCATAGGCGAAGGGGAGGAGCTCCTCCTTCTCCACATAGATGGCGTGGATGTCGGGGATCTGATGGGCGCGCATGAGACCCAGAGTTCCGAACTTGGCCTGGGGGACGCAGTCCTTTAGGGGGAAGTCCTCGGTGAGGGCGTAGCCCAGGCCCATGAGGACGCCGCCCTCGATCTGGCCCTGGATGGAGGTGGGATTGACCACCTTGCCCGAGTCATGGGCGGCCCAGACCTCTTTGACCTTGCCGTCATCGTCCAGGATGACCACGTGGGTGGCGAAGCCGTAGGCCACGTGGCTCTTGGGGTTGGGCTTGTCGGAGCCCAGCTTGTCGGTGGGGTCGAAGAACTCGGCAAAGTACTCCTTCCCTTCCAGGGCGCGGAGGTCTCCCCCGGCGGCGTCCAGGTCCTTCTTTAGGTCAGCAGCGGCCATGCGCACGGCCTCGCCGGTGAGGAGGGTCTGGCGGGAACCGGAGGTAGTGCCGGAGTCAGGGGCCACCTCGGAGTTGGCACCCATGTTGCGCATCTGCTCCCGGCCCAGGCCCAGGGTCTCACCCAGCACCTGGAGGAACACGGTGGCACAGCCCTGGCCGATGTCTGAGGCAGCGGAGTAGAGCTCCACCACCCCGTCCTTCACCACCAGCTTGCACCGGCCCTTGTCGGGGAGGCCCACACCCACGCCGGTGTTCTTCATGGCGCAGGCAATGCCCGCCCGGCCGGGATGGGCGTCATAGGCCTCCTTGACGGCCAGCAGGGTCTCCTTCAGGGCGGTGGAGCAGTCGGCGATCTGGCCGTTGGGCAGCGCCTTCCCCGGCTCAATGGCGTTGCGGTAGCGGATCTCCCAGGGGGAGATGCCCACCTTCTCGGCCAGCAGGTTGATGTTGGACTCCAGGGCGAACTCGCTCTGGCACACGCCGAAGCCACGGAAGGCACCGGCGGGCGGATTGTTGGTGTAGTAGCCATAGCCCCGGATGTCGGTGTTCTGGTAGCAGTAGGGACCCACCGAGTGGGTGCAGGCCCGCTCCAGCACCGGGCCGCACAGGGAGGCGTAGGCGCCGGTGTCGAAATAGATCTCGCAGTCCAGGCCGGTGAAGATGCCGTTCTCGTCGCAGCCCAGAGTGAAGGTACCCTCCATATAGTGGCGCTTTGGGTGGAAGTTGATGGACTCCTGCCGGGAGAACTTCACCTTCACGGGCCGGTTCACCTTCAGGGCCGCCAGCACGGCGATATGCTGGGCGGACACATCCTCCTTGCCGCCGAAGCCGCCGCCCACCAGCTTGTTCTCCACCACGATGCGGTCCGGGTCCCAGCCCAGCATGATGGAGATCTCCTTCCGGGTGTCGTAGACGCCCTGGTCGGAGGTGTACACCTTCACGCCGTCCTTGTAGGGGAAGGCCAGGGCGCACTCCGGCTCCAGGAAGGCGTGCTCGGTGAAGGGGGTGCAGTAGCTCTGGGTGACCACGTACTTGGACTTGGCCAGGGCGGCCTTGGCGTCGCCCCGGGTCACGTGCCGGGACTGGCACAGATTGCCGTTGGGGTGGAGCTTTGGGGCATTCTCGGCCATGGCCTCGTGGATGTTCCGCACCGGCTCCAGGGGCTCGTAGTCGATCTTGACCAGCTTCTTGGCCTCTTTGAGGATCTCCTCGGTCTCGGCCACCACCAGGCAGATGGCGTCGCCCACGCAGCGGGTGACGTCCCCCTTGGCGATCATCACGTCCCAGTCCTGCTGGATGTGGCCCACCTTGTTGTTAGGCACATCGTCGGCGGTGAGGACGGCCAGCACGCCGGGCAGGGCCAGGGCGGCGCTGGCGTCGATGTCCAGCACCCGGGCACGGGGATACTGGGAGCGGACGGCGGAGGCGTGGACCATACCCTCCATGTGGACGTCGTCCACGTACTCGCCCTTGCCCAGAACCTTGTCCCGGACGTCGGTGCGGAAGGCCCGGTCGCCCACGCCGTAGGTGTCGCCCTTCTCCAGCTCGGGGTCGACGGACGCCTCCCCCCGGAGGATGGCTCCGGCCAGGGTGATGCCCTCGATGATCTTCTTGTAGCCGGTGCAGCGGCACACGTTGCCCCGGATGGCCTGCTTGATCTGCTCCTCAGTGGGGTCGGGGACCTGGTCCAGCAGGGCCTTGCCCGAGAGGACCATGCCGGGGATGCAGAAACCGCACTGGACGGCGCCCACCTTACCGAAGGCATAGACGAAGGCCTCCTGCTCGGCCTCGGTGAGGCCCTCCACAGTGAGGATATTCTTCCCCACCGCCTTCTTGGTGGTGAGGATGCAGGAGCGCACCGCCTTGCCGTCCACGATGATGGTGCAGGTGCCGCAGGCACCTTCGCTGCACCCGTCCTTCACCGAGGTGAGACCCAGGTCATCCCGAAGGTAGCGCAGGAGGGGCTTTTCCTCCTCTGTCTCCCGCAGGACGCCGTTGACCGTAAAGCTATATGTCTCAGCCATGATAGTTTCCTCCTGTCGCAGGGTGGTTCATTGGACGGCCCCGCCGCCCGCCCGCCGGGCAGCAGAGCGCTTGATGCAGCGGGAATAGAGCTTTACCAGCTGGCCCACCGCCAGGGCGGACACCAGGGTGCCGATGCCCACGCCGTTGAGCCGGCCGAAGGTAATGAAAGCGATGACCGACGCGATGGCGGTGAGGGTGCAAACGAAGGCCACCTTCACGTTGCCGAACTCCCAGCCGCCCTTGGCGGCCAGGGTCTTGACGATACCCTCGCCGGGCAGGATGGTCACGTTGGCCAGCACCTCCAGGGTGATGCCCAGGGCCATGATGGGGCAGCCCAGGACGAGGTAGAGCACTTTGAGAGAAATGGGGCCGTTTAGCTGGGTGGGGATGACGGCCAGCCACAGGTCGATACACAGGCTGAACACAAAGGTGGCCGGGATCTGAAGCCACTGCATCCAGCCGAACCGCCGGGTCAGGATCACATCCACCGCCAGGAAAAACATGTTGCAGGCGAAGGTGTAGAGCCCGGCGGAGACGCCGGTGGACAGGTAGAGCACAAAGGACACGCTGGAGAGGGGCGATGTGCCCAGAGCCGAGCGTGAGAGAAAGGCGATCCCCATCGCGCAGATCAATACACCCATCAGAAAGATCCCATACCGTTTGAGGGTCGCCTTCTCCTGCATTTCCCATTCCTCTTTTCTTATTTCACCAGATAGCTGTAGTCGCTCCGCACCGTCTGGATGAGGACCCGGATGTCCTCGGGCAGGCCGCAGCCGGCGTCGGCGGTGTCGTACTCCGCCGTCTGGCCGTCCAGACGGACCAGGCTCTTGCTGCCCTCCAGGGGCAGGAAGCCCTCGTTCTCACTGTTGTCAAAATCCTCTTTGCTCCAGAAGAGGGTGAATTTGTCCTTGTAGGGCCGGCTGTCGTAGGGGCAGAAGGTGCCGCAGTTGCCGCACTCGTTGCACATGCCGTCCACGTGGACGATCTGCCGCTGCCGCTTGCCGGGCACCGCCACGGTCACGTTCGACCGGTTGGGACAGACGTCGGCGCACACCTCGCACACCGTGGGGCAGCCCAGGCAGCGGGTGTCGGCACAGGTGTCGCAGTCGGCGCACAGGTCGCCCTTTTTGCTCAACGGTTTGTTATAGTCTGCATTGATATTCCGCTGGGTATACTTATCAAGTTCCAATTCCACAATGGCCTGGGCGGCCTTGGCGGCGTCGGCGATGGCCTCCACCACGGTGGCAGGGCCTCTCCGGGCGTCGCCCACGGCGTAGACACCCTCCACACCGGTAGCCATGGCCTCGTCCACCACGGGGCGTTCCTTCTTGTCCAGGGCTACGCCGCTATTGGTGAAGGGGGCCTCCTCCACGTGCTCGCCTACGGCGGTGATGACGGCGGTGGCGGGGATCTGAGTGGTCTTGCCGGTGTCCACAGGAGAGCGGCGGCCAGAGGCATCGGGGGCGCCCAGCTCCATGACGGAGCAGGTGAGGACGCCGTCCTTCACGCCCACGGGGGCCAGCAGCTCCATGAACTCCACGCCGTCAGCGATGGCCAGGGCCAGCTCCTCCTCGTCGGCGGGCATGTACCGCTTGGTGCGGCGGTAGACCAGCCGGACGTGCTCCACGCCGGGGATGCGCTTGGCGGCCCGGGCGGCGTCCATGGCGGTGTTGCCGCCGCCGATGACCACCACGTCGGTGCCCAGCTTCAGGCTCTCGGGACTCTTCTTGGCCTGCTCCAGGAAGGAGATGACGTTGACCTCCTCGCCGTAGTCCAGGCCGGCGGCGCCGGGCTTCCAGGCGCCGGTGGCAAAGATGACATGGGTGAAGCCCTTGGCCTTGAGCTCCTCGGCAGACTTCACGTCCACGCCCAGCTCGAACTTGGCGCCGTAGGCCTTGCAGAGGGCCACATCCTTGTCGATGGCCTCCTTGCCGACACGGAACTCGGGGATGACGTGGCGGACGATGCCGCCCAGGTCGTCCTTGCGCTCAAAGACGGTGACGTCCACCCCGGCACGGGAGAGGAAGAAGGCGGCGGAGAGACCGGCGGGGCCGCCGCCCACCACGGCCACCTTTTTGCCTGCCACGGGGGCCTCG
This sequence comes from Intestinimonas timonensis, assembly GCF_900626145.1. GTDB lineage: Bacteria > Bacillota > Clostridia > Oscillospirales > Oscillospiraceae > Intestinimonas > Intestinimonas aquisgranensis. Next base: position 1,425,710 of record NZ_LR130817.1, read on the forward strand.
GCCTTCAGGGTGGGCAGCAGGGCATCGTAGCCGCCCTGGGCGGCCTGGAGCTTCACGTTCCGGATGCGGACGGACTCCTCATAGTAGTTGCGCATACACTTGTCGGCGCAGTGGTGGGGGCAGATAGTGCCGGTGATGAAGGGCAGGGCGTTGCGGCGGGTGATGATCTCCAGGGCCTCTTGGTACTTGCCCTGGCTGGTGGCCATCAGGTAGGCGGGGATGTCCTGCTCGATGGGGCAGCCGTTGCGGCAGGGGGCGGAGAAGCAGTCGATGAGGGGGACCTTCTTGTTCATCTTCCGCTGGGGCAGGGGCTTGATGGGCTTGCGGTAGAGCTCGGTCTTCTCCACACCGTCGGCCAGGGCGGCCACGGCGGAGACGTCGATACCGGCGAAGGGGGCGCTGCCGCAGTCCATGAGGAGCTCGCCCATCTGGCTCATGCGCTGGTAGCCGCCGGGCTTGAGGATGGTGGTGGCCATGGTGATGGGCCAGATGCCGGCGTTAAAGAGGTCCTTGATGTTGTGGAGGTCGGCGCCGCCGGAGTAGGAGATGCGCAGCTTGCCGTCAAACTCCTCGGCCACCTTCCGGGCCAGGGAGATGGTCAGGGGGAAGAGGGACCGGCCGGACATATACATCTCCTGGCTGGGCAGCTCCCCGGCGGCCACGTCCACGGGGAAGGTGTTGGTGAGCTTCACGCCGAACTCCAGGCCGCGCTCGGCGCACAGGGCCATCAGGCGGCGGAACATGGGCACGGCGTCGGCCCACTGGAGGTCCTCCAGGAAGTGGCGGTCGTCAAAGACGATGTAGTCAAAGCCCAGGGAGTCCAGCCGCTGCCAGGCGAACTCGTAGCCCAGGAGGGTGGGGTTGCACTTGACGTAGGTGTTGAGACCCTTCTCGGTGATGAGGTAGGTGGCGATGCGCTCGATCTCGTCGGGGGGGCAGCCGTGGAGGGTGGACTCGGTGATGGAGGCGGAGACCTTGGGGCTGACAGCCTTCACGTAGGCCTCGTCCACCTTCTGGAACTTGCCCAGGTTGGCCAGGGCCCAGTCCATGCACTCGCTCCACACAGCGGAGCCGGAGGCGTCCTTCATGCCCTCGATGTATTTGTCCACCTTTTCGCTCTTGATGCCGGCCAGGTCGTAGCCCACCGACATGTTGAACACGAAGCCGTCGGGATCGCCCAGGCCCAGCTCCTTGGAGAGGAGCTTGCAGGCGAACCAGGCCTTCACATACTCGTCGTAGGCCTGGGGCACGGTGAGCTCGGTGGACCACTCGCAGTTATAGCACTCGTCACCGGCGGTGATACAGGGCTTGGCCACACACTTGGAAAGCTCCTCGCCGTCCATGATCTGCACCGTCTTGAGCTCGAAGAACCGGGCGCCGGCGGCGTAGGAGGCGATGATGTTCTGGGCCAGCTGGGTGTTGGGGCCGGCGGCGGGGCCGTAGGGGGACTCGATCTTCTCGGCAAAGATGGGCAGGGCCTGGCCGTTTTCGTGGCGGACCAGCTTGCTCACACCGAAGATGCTGCCGCGCTCCTGGTACTCGGTGAGGACCCAGTCCATCAGCTGGGCAAAGGGAATGGGGCGCATGATATCACTCATAGGAATGACCTCCAACAATTATTTCAGGGCTCCGGCCTTTTAATAGGTCCGGTGGTTCAGCTCGCCCCACAGCTTCTTGCTCTGCTCTATGGTCCAGGCGTTGATCTTCTCTTCATCGATGCCGACAAACTCACGATCCTGGTAGAGGACCTTGCCGTTGATGATGGTGGTGCGGCAGTTCTTGCCCATCATACCGAAGAGCATGTGGCCGTCGATGTTCTCCTCCGAGAAGGGGGTGAAGGGCTTGTAGTCCATGACGATGACGTCGGCGGCGGCGCCGGGCTTCAGGATGCCCAGGGGCTTCTCAAAGTACTTGGCGGCGATGGCGGCGTTGTTCTTGAAGAGCATATCCATGCACTCGCACCAGGCCACGTTGGGCAGGGCGGCGTTGTGACGCTGGATGATGAGGAAGACCTTCAGGCTCTCCAGCATGTCGTGGGTGTAGGCGTCGGTGCCCATGCCCACGGTGATGCCCTTCTGGAACATCTGGAGGACAGGAGAGCAGCCCACGGCGTTTCCCATGTTGGACTCGGGGTTGTTGACCACCATGGTCCCCGTCTCTTTAATAATGTCCATCTCGGCGGGAGAGATGTGGATGCAGTGGCCCAGCAGGGTCTTGTCACCCAAGATGCCGTTGTAGAGGAGGCGGTTCACCGGGCGGCAGCCGTAATTCCGGAGGGAGTCGTAGACGTCGTTCATACCCTCGGCCACGTGGATGTGGAAGCCGGTCATGCCGTTGTTGGCCTCCACCATCTTCTCAAAGGCCTTGTCCGAGATGGTGAAGAGGGCGTGACCGCCGAACATGGCCTTGATCATGTCGTCATTGGCGTCCTTGGCCCACTTGGCAAAGTCGGCGTTCTCCTGAATGGACTGGAGGGTCTTCTCCTCCCCGTCCCGCTCGCTGACCTCGTAGCACAGGCAGGCGCGCATGCCCAGCTCCTGGCACACGTCCTTGATGGCGAAGAGGGAGCCGGGGATCTCGCAGAAGGAGGCGTGGTGGTCGAAGATGGTGGTGACGCCGTCCCGGATGCAGTCCAGCACGGTGGCGTAGGCGCTGGCGCGGGTGCCGTCCAGGGTCAGGTGGCGGTCGATGTTCCACCAGGTCCCCTCCAGCACCTCCAGGAAGTTGGTGGGATTGTTGCCCTCGATGGCCAGGCCGCGGGCCAGGCCGGAGTAGATGTGGGTGTGGGCGTTGATGAGGCCGGGCATGATGACACCGCCCTTGGCGTCCACAAACTGGGCGTCGGGGTACTTGGCCTTCAGGTCGGCCAGGGTACCCACTTCCTTGATGACCTCTCCCTCCACCGCCACGGCGCCGTCCGCCAGGTAGGGCAGGGCGGGATCTCTGGTGATGAGCCTTCCGTTTCCGATCAGAAGCATGTGCCTCTCCTCCTATCCGATTTCCGGGTCTTTCCCCCGGTTAACATTTTCCATTTAAAACAAAAGGTGCCCATTCTTTTCAGAATGAACACCAGCCCGTGCGCGCAGCACTTCGTTACAGCTTGAATTGTCAGTTGTGCACAAGGCTTTCCCTTCTGCCGTATTCACTTTATCACATTTTCACCTGCAGCGCAAGAGAAAAATCAAAAATAATTTGGGTCCCTGACTTTTTGTTGAAATCCTTTCTTGGAACGGATATAATAGGAACAGAAATGATTTTGCGGGAAAGGTGGTTCGCTATGCAAGCGTCCAATCTGGAATTCTGTCTCCAGCTGGCCAAGGGCATCGCCCGGCAGTTCGGCCCAAACTGTGAGGTGGTGGTCCACGACCTGGCCTCCAACGACCCGGAGACCTCCATCGTGGCCATTGAGAACGGTCATGTCTCCGGCCGCCGGGTGGGAGACGGTCCCTCTCATGTGGTGCTGGAGGCCCTGCGGGACGGGGGCGCGGTACCGGAGGACCGGCTGAGCTACCTCACCAAGTCGGAGGACGGCAAGATCCTCAAGTCCAGCACCATCTACCTCCGGGACGATGACGGCAAGGCCATCGGCATTTTCGCCATCAACTACGACATCACCCTCATGCTGGCCATGGAGGACGTGCTGAAGAGCTTCACCGCCACCGACCTCCCCCAGGAGGAGCCGGAGCACATCTCCCGGAACGTGGCCGACCTGCTGGACGAGCTCATTGAGCAGAGCGTCAAGCTGGTGGGCAAGCCGGTGGCCCTCATGAACAAGGAGGACAAGGTGAAGGCCATCCAGTTCCTCAACGACACCGGCGCCTTCCTCATCACCAAGTCGGGCTACAAGGTGTGTAAGTACTTCGGCATCTCCAAGTACACCTTATATAGCTACATCGATGAGGCCAAATCGGCCTCGGAAAAGTAAGGACTCAGAAGGAACCCGGCGGCTACAGCCGCCGGGTTCTTTTTGCTCACTTCTTGGTTTCGGGCTCCTTGGGAAGGATCAGATTGAGGAGGATGGCCATAATGGTGGCCACCACCACGGAGGAGGAGCCGAACACGGTGGACACCCAGCCGGGGAAATGGCTGCCGGCCAGGCAGCCATTTCCCCGGCTGGGTGATACCAACGCCCAGGGCCACGGAGAGACCCACCACGGAGCTCTTCCGGGGGGTGAAGCCGCCCTCGGTGATCATGCGGATACCGGTCATGGTAATGGTGGCAAAGACCGAGATGGTGGCGCCGCCGATGACACACTGGGGAATGGTGGTGAGGATGGAGGCAAACTTTGGCACCAGTCCGGCCACCAGCAGCACACCGGCAACCAGGGTGAAGACAGCCCGGTTGATGACCCGGTTCACCGTGACGATGCCCACGTTCTGGCTGTAAGAGGCGGTGGGCAGGCCGCCGAAGAAGGCGCCCACAATGCTCATGACGCCCTGGCCGATGATGCCGCCGGAGAGCTCCTTGTCGGTGGGCAGACGGTCCATGCCGCCCATGGTGGTGGAGCTCAGGTCGCCGATGGTCTGCACCGCGTTGACCACATACACGATGGCCAGGGAGACGCAGGCAGAGGGGACAAACTTGATCTCAAAGGGCATGAACTGGGGCAGGGCAAACCAGGCCGCGCCGCTCACTCCAGAGAGGTCCACGATGCCCAGGAAGTAGGCGATGACATAGCCCACCACCATGCCGATGAGGATGGAGGCCAGCTTCAGGATGCCCTTGGTGAAGTTGTTGAGGAAAACCACCACAGCCAGGGTGATGAGGGCCACCGCCCAGCTCCGGGGGTTGCCGAACCACTCACTGGTGGCGTTGCCGCCGGCCATGTACCGCACGGCGGTGGGATAAAGGGACAGGCCGATGGTGAAGATCACCGTACCGGTGACCAGGGGCGGGAAGAGGGGACGGATCCATTTGACAAAGATGCCGAAGAGGATGGCCACGCAGCCGCCCACGATCTCAGCGCCCAAAATGGTAGCCAGGTCAAATTCTCCACCGATGGCCTGGAGGGTGGGGATGTAGGCGAAGCTGATGCCCATGATCACGGGCAGCCGGGAGCCGATGCGTCCAAAGATGGGAAAAAGCTGCAAAAGGGTGGCCACCGCCGTCAGAATCAGGGAAACCTGAATCATCAGGGTCCGCTCCTCGGCAGTCAGGCCGCAGGTATCCGCAATGAGGATGGCCGGGGTAATGATGCCCACCACGGCGGCTACCATGTGCTGGAAACCAAGGGGAATCATCTGACCAGCGGAAGGGACACCTTCAAAGCTGAATACACTGCCGGTCCCTGCCTGTTGCTTCATCATGGTTCTCCGCCTCACAAAAAGTTTTTATTGCTTAAATTTATTTATTGCAAGCACATCATACTACCCGCCTCCCAAAAATGCAAGCCGTTTTTCCCAGTCGGCTCCCAATTTTAAGGACCATTTTTTGTGGATAATCACCATACTCTGTGTTGTGTTTTCCCACATTCTGCCGCTGTCCCTCTCTCCGTCTCTGCTCATGATTCCAATTTTCATTTAAATATGTCCTAATATGATCTGTTTTGCAATTTTCTCCGCCATTTTCTCTCAAAATATTTTTATCTTCTGCAAGTATTATAAATTCGATAATATCGAACAAATATTTTTTATAGTCGAACGCTCTACTTGTCAGCCTTCCGCAAATTTGCTACACTCATTTCAAACTAGAATTTTTGTTTGCGTGGTGCCTGCCAATGGAACAACACAGCAAGACCCTCAGCCCCTCCCGGCAGAACGCCGCCGGGAAACTGGCCGCCTTGGGCGCTCTGCTTCTGGCGGTCTTCCTCCTCTCCTTCTGCCTGGGCCGGTACGGCGTCCCTCTGGGGCAGGTGGTGCGGATCCTCCTCTACCGTCTGGGTGCCGCTCTGGGCGGACTGCTGGACCGGCTCCCCGGCGTGGACGTCGGCCCCCTCTTTCCTCTTGAGGTGACTTGGACGGGGCAGATGGAGACGGTGGTCATGCAGATTCGGCTGCCCCGAATCATCATGGCCTGTCTGGTGGGCTGCTGCCTGGCGGCGGCGGGGAGCACCTACCAGGGCATTTTTCAAAATCCCATGGCCTCCCCCGACATTTTGGGGGCCTCCTCCGGCGCCGCCTTCGGCGCCGCCCTGGCCATTCTCCTGGGTGGACACAGCCAGGCCATCACCGGCTCCGCCTTCTTCTTCTCCATCCTCACCGTGGCCCTGGTCTACCTGCTGGCCGCCCGTGCCCCGGGCAAACGGGTGCTCAACCTGGTCCTGGCCGGCATCATGGTGAGCTCCCTCTTCACCTCCGCCACCTCTTACATTAAATTGGTGGCCGATCCCACCAACCAGCTGCCTGAGATCACCTACTGGCTCATGGGCTCCCTCTCCGCCACCAAGACGGCCGACGTGGCCTACGTGATTTTCTCCATGGCGCTGGGGCTCGTCCCCCTCTTTCTCCTGCGCTGGCGGATCAACCTGCTCACCCTGGGGGACGAGGAGGCCAAGACCATGGGCATCCACACCAACCGGCTGCGCCTCATTCTGGCCCTGTGCGCCACCCTGGTCACCGCCGCCTCTATCTCGGTCTCCGGCATGATCGGCTGGGTGGGGCTTGTGGTCCCCCACCTTGGCCGTCGGCTGGTGGGCAATGACTACCGCGCCCTCATGCCCGCCTCCATGCTCTTCGGCGCCGTCTTTCTCCTGGCAGTGGACAACGTGTCCCGGAACCTCCTGGCCACCGAGATCCCCATCGGTATCCTTACCGCCTTCATCGGCGCCCCCTTCTTCCTCTATCTCATGATGCGGAAAGGAGGGTTCCGCTGATGCTGGACATCCGTGATCTGCGCTTTTCCTATGGAGACCGCCCCATCCTCCAGGGGGTCTCCCTCCACCTGGGTGTGGGAGAACTGGTCTTTCTCCTGGGTGCCAACGGGGCAGGCAAGTCCACCCTGTTCCGCTGCGTGCTGGGGCTGCTGCCCGGCTATGAGGGGACCATTGCCCTCAAAAGCGGGGACACCCGGCGCCTCTCCGCCCGAGCTCTGGCCCGTGAGATCGCCTACATCCCCCAAAACCACCACCCCACCTTCTCCTATCCGGTGCTGGACATGGTGCTCATGGGCACCAACCACCGGCTCTCCCCCTTCACAAACCCCGGCCCCAGGGAGGAGGCTATCGCCCTGGATGCTCTGGAACAGGTAGGCATCCGTGATCTGGCCCAGCGGGATTTCCAGCGGCTCTCCGGCGGCGAGCAGCAGCTGGTGCTCATCGCCCGGGCCCTGGCCCAGCAGGCCAAGATCCTCCTCATGGACGAGCCCACCTCCAGCCTGGACTTCGGCAACCGGGTCCGGGTACTGGACAAGACGGCGGAGCTGGCCCGGCGTGGCTACACCATTCTCCTCTCCTGCCATGATCCCCAATTGGCCCTTCTCTACGCCGACCGGGTGGTGGCCCTCCACCAGGGCCGCATCCTGGCCGATGGAGCCCCGGAGGAGGTCCTGAACGAGTCCCTCCTCCACACTCTCTACCAGGTCCCCGTCCGCTTCACCCGCACCGAACACGGCACTCTTCTCTCCCCCGTCCGCCGGCACATGTACCACTGGACGGAGGAGATGGTGGCCTATATGGAGACGGCGGCAGAGCGCTCCGACTTCTACGAACAGATCGCCCGGACAACGGCCGAAGTGATCCCGGCCGACGCCGTCATTTGCGACGCCGGCTGCGGCCTGGGCTTTGCCAGTCTGGCTCTGGCCCCACATTTCCGAAAGGTAGTGGCCGTCGACCGCTCTGCTGAGGCTTTATCCGTGCTCCGTCGAAAAAATACCTTTTCCAACCTGGAGATCCGGGAGGGGGACCTCTTCACCCAGCCCCCGGAGGAGCCCTACGACGCCATGCTCTTCTGCTTCTTCGGCTCCCCGGAGGAGATCCTCCGCTGCGCCCGGCAGCAGTGCCGGGGCAAGGCGGTGGTGGTGAAGCCGGTGTGGACCCACCACCGCTTCTCCCGGGAAAAGATCCCCGACCGCCGCCACGGCGGCGCCGAACTGGAACGCCGCCTCACCGAGCTGGGCATCCCCTTTATCCGCCGGGAGCTAGCTCTTCGACTGGACCAGCCGTTGAAGAGTGTGGACGACGGCCTGCGGTTCTTCCGGCTTTACAGCAAGGACACCGATCCCGGCGACATCACCGAGGACTTTGTCCGCGCCCGGCTGGAGCCTCAGGATGACCCCCAATTTCCCTACCGCCTGCCGGTGGATCGAACGGTATCGGTCCTGATCTTTGACGCCAAGGATATTCCCCGGGAAACTGAAAGGAGTTTGGAACGATGAAAAAAAAGCCTCTTGCTTTCCTGCTGGCCCTGTCTCTGACCCTCTCCCTGTGCGCCTGCGGCGGCGGCACCGCAGCCACCCCAACCCCCAACGCCTCCGCCCCGGTGGAGACACAGAGTGCCGGGACCGACGCCACCTCCGAGACCCGAATCTTTACCGACTCTGTGGGCCGTGAGGTGGAGCTTCCCGCCCAGATCGACAAGGTGGCCGTCTCCGGCCCCCTGGCCCAGATCGTCCTCTTCGCCCTGTGCCCCGACAAGCTGGTGGGCATCGCCAACGAGTGGGACGTGAGTGCCGAGGCCTATCTGGACACTGCGTACTACAACCTGCCCCTGCTGGGCCAGCTTTACGGCGGCAAGGGGGAGCTGAATCTGGAGACCCTGCTCTCCTCCGGTGCCCAGGTGGTCATCGATGTGGGCGAGCCCAAGGACACCATCGTGGAGGACCTGGACGCCCTTCAGGAGCAGACCGGTGTGCCCTTTGTCCACATCACAGCCACCACCCAGACCACCGGAGACGCCTACCGCCTGCTGGGCGAGCTGGTGGGCATGGAGGAGGAGACCGAGACCCTGGCCTCCTACTGCGAGGAGATCTATGACCGCACCGCCGCCATCGCCGACAGCGTGGAGAAGGTGGATCTTCTCTACATCACCGGCCCCGACGGCCAGAACGTCATCGCCCAGAACTCCTACCACTCCGAAATCATTGACCTGCTCTCCAACAATCTGGCGGTGGTGGAGTCCCCCTCCTCCAAGGGTACCGGCAATGAGGTGGGACTGGAGCAGATCCTGCTGTGGGACCCCGACTACATCATCTTTGCCCCCGACAGCGCCTACGATGCCGTGGCCGGTGACCCCACCTGGCAGCAGCTCACCGCCATCTCCAGCGGAAACTACTATGAGACCCCCCAGGGCCCCTACAACTGGATGGGCTTCCCCCCCTCTGTCCAGCGCTATCTGGGCATGATGTGGATGGCCAAGCTCCTCTATCCCGACGCCGCCGACTACGATCTCTATGAGGAGGTGGCCCGGTACTATGATCTCTTCTACCACTGTGAACTGACCCAAGAGCAGTACGACGCCCTGGTGGCCAACTCCATCGGCAAGCAGGCCCAGTGAGGTGAGCGGAATGAAAGCACTCTTCGAAGCCCTGCGCGACGCCCTTCTCAACAGTGAAAAGGCCGTCCTCTGCACCATCGTGGCCAGCTCCGGCTCCTCCCCCCGGGGAGAGGGCGCAAAAATGGCGGTCTTTGCCGACGGCACCGCCACCGGCACCATCGGCGGCGGCGCCGTGGAGCGCAAGAGCCAGGAATACGCCCGGGAGCTCCTCCGCTCCGGCGGCGCCTCCCTGGTCCACGCCTTCCGCCTCTCCCCCAACGAGGTCCAGGACATCGGCATGATCTGCGGCGGCAACGTGACGGTGGCCTTCCAGGTTCTGGACGCCGCCGCCCTCCCCGTGCTGGACGCCATTGTGGAGGCCCTGACCCGCTGTGACGAGGACGTGTGGCTCATCACCCCCGTCCAGGAGGGCTTACCCTGGTCCCTGGGGCTTTATGACGCCTCCCACGGTCTTCGCTTCGCCGATGCCCTCCATATGGAGGACCTGCGCCCCATGCTCCTGAGCCGGGGCGTCCTCCGGAAGGAGGACCCCTCCTTCTATGTGGAGCCCCTGGTCCAGGCCGGTGTGGTCTACCTCTTCGGTGGCGGCCACGTGGGGAAGGCCCTCTGCCCCGTTCTCTCCCAGGTTGGGTTCCGGGTGGTCCTCTACGACGACCGCCCCCAGGCCGCCGTACCGGAGCAGTTCCCCCAGGCCGTCCGCATCGTGCTGGGGGACTACCGGCACATCTTCGACCACATCACCATCACCGACCGGGACTATGTGGTCATCATGACCCCCGGCCACCAGAGCGACTTCGAGCTTCTCGCCCAGGTCCTCACCACCCCCGCCTCCTACGTGGGCTGCATCGGCAGCAAACACAAGGTGGCCGCTACCCGGGAAAAGCTGGCCAGGCTGGGCTTTTCCGAGGCGGATATGGACCGGGTCCACTCTCCCATCGGTCTGCCCATCGGCGGGGAGACACCGGAGGAAATCGCCATCTCCATCGCCGCCGAGATGATCGCCCATCGATCCGGCAAGCTCTGAGGAGGCGTGCCCATGGAGGGAGGAAAAAAGATCCGCTCGGTGGACAAGGCCATGGTGCTGCTGGAGCTGCTGGGGGCAGGCCGATCGCCGCTCACCCTCTCCGAACTGGAGCAGCGCTCCGGGCTGCCCAAGAGCACCATCCACGGCCTCCTCTCCACCATGCGGGAGCACCACATGGTCTCCCAGCAGGCCGACGGCCGATACTGTCTGGGGCTGCGGCTCTTTGAGCTGGGCTGCGCCGTCAGCGCCTCCTGGGATGTCACCGGTGTGGCCGCCCCCTATCTTGCCAAGCTGTCGGCGGTCACCGGCGCCACCGCCTTCCTGGCCGTCCGCAGCGGCGGTGAGGCGGTGACTCTAGACCAGTCCAGTGAGGGCAGCGGCCTGCGCATCGTCTCAGAGGTGGGCTGCCGTCTCCCCCTCTGCTGCACCTCACAGGGCAAACTCTTCCTGGCCTACTGCTCCTCCGAGGCCGAGCAGGCCCGGCTCATCCGGGCCTATCCGCCGGTTCCCCACACACCCCACACCATCACCGACCCGGAGCAGCTCGCCGAGGAGCTCCGCAAGATTCGTGCCCAGGGCTACGCCGTGGAGGACGGTGAGTTCCGCATCGGGCTCCGGTCGGTGTCCGCCCCCATCTTCGGCCTAGGCGGCACCCTCCAGTACGCCCTGGGGGTGGTGGGACTCTTCCGGCGCACCACCGCCCCGGAGTTCACCCTGGCCATCCATCTGGCCATCGAGTACGCCGCCCAGATCTCTGAGGAACTGGGCCGGCGTCCATAATGTACTAAAAAATCCCCCCTTGGGGCAGCCTGATAACAGGTGCTCCAAGGGGGGATTTTATGCCCAGCGGGATCGGCTCACGCCGGACCCAGCAGCAGCGGCTGGAGCTGCCGCCCCTGGATGGCGGCGTCCACCGTGTCGTTGATCTTTGTAAAGTCGGCCACCAAGGAGGTGGGCTTCCCCACCGGGTCGTCCTGGCGGTAGGGGACGAAAAAGACGTGCTTTTTATCCAGCAGGGCGGCGATGTTTTTGGCCGAACCGGCCAGGCCATCGTTGGTGGAGACCGCCACCACCACCGGCCGCCCGTTGCGCCACATGGCCTTGGCCGCCATGGTCACCGACGTGTCGCTCATGCCGTTGGCCAGCCGGGACAGGGTGCTCCCGGTGCACGGGGCGATGATCAGCACATCCAGGAGTTTTTTGGGGCCGATGGGCTCGGCCTTGGGGATGGTGTCGATGACCCGCTTGTCGCAGATGCGCTCCATCTCCCGGATGAACTCGTGGGCCGGACCGAAGCGGCTGTCGGTCTCGGCGCTTTTCTCCGAGATGATGGGGGTCACATCCCCATACCTGGCCTTGGCCCGCTCCAGGGCCGGCATCACCTGGTCGTATGTACAAAAGGACCCGCAGAAGGCGAATCCCACCCGCACTTGTTCCATGTTCAGACTCCTAACTCACAGAGAATATGACAGATGGTATCCCGGAGGATCTTGCCCGCCGTGACGGGGGCCACCTTGCCGGGCAGGGAGAGGGCCCAGATCACCCGCACGCCCAGCTCCGACGCCGCCTCCATGTCCACCCCGCCGGGGCGGGAGGCCAGGTCGATGACCAGGCAGTCGGGCTCCAGCTGGGCCAGCCGGGCGGCGTCCAGCACCCGGGCGGGGGCGGTGTTCACCACCAGATCGTAGGCGCACAGGCACTCGTCCAAGCCCTCCAGGTGCTCCGGGGCATAGCCGTAGGCCTCCGCCCAGGCAAGGTCTTCCCACTTCCGGGCGGCCACGCTGACCCGCGCCCCCAGGGCCCAGAACCGGTGGGCGGTGAGCTTCCCCACCCGGCCAAAGCCCACCACCAGCACCCGGGCACCGTGTAGGGTGATGGGCAGCTCCTCCATGGCCAGCTGCACCGCTCCCTCAGCGGTGGGGACGGCGTTGGCCACGGCTAGCTCCTCCCGGCGGAAGTAGTCGAAGAGCCGCAGCTGCCGCTTTTCCGCCAGGGCCAGAAGCTCCGGCGACGCCCGGCCGGCGCACACCACCTGCCCCGGCCGCAGGGCGTCCAGCACCGTCGCCAGCTCCGGCTTTTGGGCGGAGAAGGGAGCATTGAGCCGTCCGTCCTCCCCCGCTGCCGGCAGCGGCAGCACCACGCAGTCGGCCAGCCGCGCCCCGGTGAGATCGGCCGCCGGCTCCGGCACCCCCTCCGCCTCCTCCAGTGCCCAGGTATGTACCGTGTGTCCCTCCTCGCACAGGAGCTGGGCCAGCCGGACCTGCCGGAGATCACCGCCCACCACCCAGATGTTCCACTCGTTCCTCATGTTTCTCCCCTCCATGTTCCGTCTGGACCATCCTATTCCGACTCTCTGCAAAGGGTGACGGGTCATTGACAGACCGTGATGCAGCATTTACAATAAAGAGGAAAAGCCTCCGCCGGTTGGAGGCATTTGGGAAGGAGCAAACACTATGCTGTTTTCAGAGTATCAGCGCTATCAATATGCCCGCAGCCCCCTCATCGAGGTCATCTGCCAGCTGCGGTTCCCCACTATCCTCACCATCAACAATGGCGAGCCCGCCGATTTCCAGGAGGCCATCCGTGAGGACTTCCCCCGGTACGCCGTGCGGAAAGAGCAGGCCCCTCCCAAGATCGTCGGGGCCGGCGGTCCCAATCCCAAGGTGGAACCTCAGCCCCCCATTTCCAACCACAACTTCATCTCCACCGACGGGCTGTGGAAGATCAACCTCACCAAGGATTTTATCGCCCTGTCCACCCTGCGCTACACCAACTGGGAGGACTTCGCCCTGAAGCTGGACAAGCCCCTGGCCCAGTTCATCCAGGTCTACAAGCCCGCCTTCTTCCAGCGGGTGGGCCTGCGCTACCTCAACGCCATCTCCAAAAAGCGGCTGGGCCTCACGGATCTGCTCTGGGATGACCTGATCCGCTCTCCCTACCTGGGTATCCTGGGCGAACCAGACGTGGACGAGACCAAGGTGGGCCGTTCCTCCCTGGACACCGAGATTTCCCTGGAGGAGGGCGTGCGCCTGAAGATCCACGCCGGCCCCGGCCTCATCAACGGCGGCAAGCAGGACCCGGAGGTCAAATTCATCCTGGACGGGGATCTCTCCCGCACCGGAAACCTGACCGCCGACAAGGTGCCCGGCACCCTGGAGGAGCTCCACCGCTATGCCGAGCGCTTCTTCCACGGCGCCATCCTGCCCGAGCTCCACGAGGCCATGGGGCCCACCCCTATGGCGGAGTAACGGAATGATCCCATACCCGTGCTGCTGAACGCGGCACATGGCCAATTTTGCTGTGTAAACGCACAGTAAAAAGACGACCGGAAAGGTAGCGTCCCTTTTCCGGTCGTCTTTAGTGTCCCGCTTTATTTCTCCTTTGTGAGGACCTTTTCGAAGCAGATGAGCGTCTCCCGGCGGAAGCCTTCGAAGAAGAACTCCGTCTCTCCCGCCAGCCGGTAGCCCAGCTTGGGGTAGAAGGCTGCGGCGGGGGCATTCCCCTCGTAGGTGTCCAGCCGCATGGCCCGGCACCCCTTGCCAACCGCCAGTCCCTCGGCATAGGCCACGAACCGCCGCCCCAGCCCGCCGCCGGCGGCGTCCGGGTGGATGCACAGGGTGTGGATGACCAGCACCTCTTTGGGTTTGGCCGCCACCGTCCAGGGGATCTTGGCGTACTCCGGCGGCTGGACGTGGTTGAGGTTGGCACAGCCCAGGACGTTGCCTCCTGTCTCCGCCACATAGAGCGTTTTTTCCTTCAGAGCCTTCTCCGCCGTGGCCCGGCAGGGGTACACCCCCCGCTCCCAGTTGGTCCAGCGGCAGCCGGTGGCCTCCTCCCGATCCAGCACCGCCTCGTAGATGGCGGCCACAGCATCCAGATCGGCGGCAGTTGCTTTTCGAATCATTGGCGTCTCCTCCCTCCGCCGGCAGGCGGATACACGATTTTTCCACATTATAACCCCCGCCGGCGGCACAGGCAAGTCCGGCGGGCCATTGGAAAGGAGCGTGGTCCCCATGGCAGTGACCTATGAGGACATCAAGCAGTCCCAGGAGATTCGAACCTATATCACCCAGGCGGACGCCTCTCTGCTGGCCCTGGGCTTCACCGAGCACAGCTACGCCCATGTGGGCCGGTGCGCCGCCATCGCCGGCGACCTGCTGCGGGATCTGGGCTACGACGAGCACACCATCGAGCTCTGCCGCATTGCCGCCTTCATGCACGACATCGGCAACGTGGTCAACCGCAACGACCACGCCCAGACCGGTGCGGTGATGGCCTTCCGCATTCTGGACAAAATGGGCATGCCCCCCGCCGACGTGGCCGCCGTCATCACCGCCATTGGCCACCACGATGACTCCACCGCCTACCCGGTGAACGCCGTGGCCGCCGCCCTGATCCTGGCCGACAAGACAGACGTGCGCCGGAGCCGGGTACGGAACAAGGATCTTGCCAGCTTCGACATCCACGACCGGGTGAACTACGCCGTGGAGCAGTCGGTGACCCGCCTGGACCGGGAGTCGGGCACCTTCACCCTGACCCTCTCCATCAACACCCAGGTCTGTCCCGTCATGGACTACTTTGAGATCTTCCTCCATCGGATGATCCTCTGCCGGAAGGCAGCGGAGTTCTTCCAGCTCACCTTCCATCTTGACATCAACGGCCAGAACCTGTTATAGTTGCCTTGCCCCATCTGACGTTCCGTTCGGATGGGGTCCTTTTCCCTCCTTCTTCGGACTTTTTGTAAGGAAGGTGCGCTGCTGTGCAGAACCAGATCACGGAAGGGTCCATCCTCAAGCCTCTGCTCTCCTTTTTCTTTCCCATTCTGCTGGGCACCTTTTTCCAGCAGCTCTACAACACGGTAGACGCCATCATCGTGGGCAACTTCGTGGGCACCGCCGCCCTTGGAGCCGTAGGCGGACCCACAGCGGTCATCATCAACTTTCTGGTGAACCTCTTCGTGGGTCTTTCCTCCGGTGCCACGGTGGTCATCGCCCAGTACTATGGCGCCCGTCAGGGCGAGGAGCTGCGGGAAGCCGTCCACACCGGCATCGCCCTGGCCCTGGCCGCCGGTGTGGTGGTCACGGTCGTCGGCCTGCTGGTATCGGCCCCGGTGCTGGGCCTGATGGGCACTCCTGAGGACGTGATGGGCTACGCCCTCACCTATCTGCGGGTCTACTTCTGTGGCTCCATCGCCTCCTTCATCTACAATATGGGCGCCAGCATCCTCCGGGCCATCGGCGACACACGCCGCCCCCTCTACTTCCTCATGGCCGCCTGTCTCACCAACATCGTGCTGGACCTCTTCTTCGTGGTAGTCCTCCACCTGGACGTGCTGGGCGTGGGCCTGGCCACCGTCATGTCCCAGGTGGTGAGCGCCGTGCTGGTGGCCGTCTCCCTGCTGCGGCCCGGCACCGTCTACGCCGTGGTGCCCCGGGAGATCCGCTTCCACCCCGACAAGCTCCGGGCCATCGTTCGTATCGGACTGCCCGCCGGCGTCCAGTCCAACATGTACACCATCTCCAACATGGTCCTCCAGTCCTGCATCAACTCCTTCGGTACCGTCACCGTGGCCGCCTGGACCGCCTTCGGCAAGGTGGACTCCTTCTACTGGCTGGTGAGCGGCGCCTTCGGCGTGTCCATCACCACCTTTGTGAGCCAAAACTTCGGCGCACGGAAGTACGACCGTGTGAAGAAGGGCGTACTGGTCTGCCTAGCCGTCACCTTCTCGGTCACCGCCGTCATCAGCCTTCTCTTCTGCGGCGCCGCTCCCGCTCTGCTGCGGCTCTTCACCAACGACGCCGCCGTCATCGAGCTGGGTCACAAGGTCATGTGGTTCACCGCCCCTTTCTATGCCACCTTCGTGTGCATCGAGATCTTCTCCGGCGCCGTCCGGGGCACCGGAGACTCCCTCAAGCCCATGCTCCTCACCTGCAGCGGCGTGTGTGTGCTGCGTGTGCTGTGGGTGCTGCTGGTCCTCCCCCACTTCCGCATGCTGGAGACTGTCCTGGTGAGCTACCCCATCAGTTGGACCGTCACCTCCATCCTCTACATCATCTACTATGCCAGGGGCAACTGGCTCCGGCGTGGCATTGCCCGGGCCGGCCTTTCCTCTGAGGACGCCGCCCTTTCTTCTAAATCCTGATACCGTTCAAATCGAACGCCGTCCCTCCAAACACGGAGGGACGGCGCTTTTCATTTTGTCACCACACTGTAACTTGACTCTCATCCACTTCAAATGTAGTATATGGATAGAACCACTACATTTGAAGTAGAAAGGAGTCCCCACATGAAACGACTGCCCGATACCGAGCTGGAGGTCATGAAGGCCCTGTGGGCCCAGGAGGGGGGCGCCGCCCGGGCCGATCTGGAACACGCCCTGAAGGATAAGGGCTGGGCCTCCAATACCATCAACACCTACCTTTCCCGACTGTGTGAAAAGGGTTTTGTCTCCTGTGAGAAGCGGGGGAAGGCCAACTGGTACGCCCCCCTGGTGTCCCAGGCCGACTACCTTTCCTTCGAGAGCAGCGCCGTGCTGGACAAGGTTTTCGGCAAGTCTCTGAAACGCTTCGTGGCCTCTCTGGCCCGGGGCGGCGATCTGGATGACGCCGAAGTGGACGAGCTCCAGCGCTATCTGGACGAGCTGAAGGAGGGGAGGAAATGAAAGCCCCACACACCGTCTTCTCCACCGAGCTCCGGGGTGGGAAGGGCCTGCTGAAGGCCCGGCTGGGCGACCTGTTCGCCCACGCAAAAGGCCGGGGCGGCGGACTGCTGATCCTGGCCCTGTGTCTCACCGCCTGCCTGGGGGCTCTGGTGTCCTGCCAACAAGACGCTGCGCAGCCTGACCCCGACTCCCTAGCCGAGACAGCTCTGGACCAGGTCCTGGAATACCGGGACGAGCGGGAGTCCTGGACGCTGCTGTGGGAGACCACATCGGACGGAGACACAGTCTGCGCCTTCTCCTACGACGGCGGTCCCCACGCCGCCGGTCTTGGGAATCTCCTGCTCCTGGCCGCCGACGGGACCACCGGGGAGCTGACCGGAACGCCGGTCTTTCTCTCCGGCGACCAGTGCGACGCCTTCTCCTGGTCCGCTGACGACGGTCTCCACGTACTGTGCACCACCGTCACTACCTATCAGGGCGTGGACACCTGCGGCGGCGGCGAAGTGGCGTACACTGACGGAACGTGGACCTGGACCTGGCCTGCAGCCCCCGGAAGCCCGGATTACGAGAACTACTGGGCCGACCGGAAGGGCGTCATCACCCTGGGGAACCTGGACCTCTATATCCGGGGCGACTGGGACCCCGCCACCACCCTGGGGACGGAGCCCCAGTGGATCTACGCGGACACCAAGCTCTTCCAGGAGGAAAATTCGGCGGCGGGTATGGCCCGTGCTTACGTGTCTCAGGTGCTCCCGGCAGAGGTAGCCGGCAACGCCGACTTCCAGATCACCGACCTCACCCTGACCGGCGCCTACGACTACTCCGACACCGGCCGCACCGTGGAGGCCTGGACCCTGACCTACACCTATGAGGACTGGGACAGCGGCAGTCAGGCGGAGAGCCCGGAGGGGCTCCACATCTTCCTGTGCTACCCCACCGGCGATCCGGACCCCACCCGCACCTTCCTGCTGGGGAGCTCCACCGACGCCGACACCGAGCGGGCGGCCTGGCGGCTGAACCACCGGCGCTACTACCCCCTGGAGGAGGAGCCCCTCCCCGACACCGACCTTCCCTTCTGGGGCTTTGAGCTGGAGGACATACTGGCGGCCCTTCGGGACGCCATGAACGATTTTGCCTGGGATTTTACCCGCTTCCCCCACAAGATCTGGTTTGACCCGGTGGACTCCGGCCAGCGCCGGGAGGAATATCTCCTTTCGACCGGCTATGAGGCGGCCCGGGAGGACGTGATGCCCCTCTTCTGCGACTGGACCCCTCAGGACATACCGACCTCCGAGGCACTGTATCACGACTGGCCCATCCTCCTGCTGCGGCAGGGGGAGACCTGGACGGTGGTGGACTGGGGCGACCAACCGCTGGAGCCCCAGTCCTCCCCGGCGGCAGACTGAATATCCTTCCGACTTGCAAAGGAGGGCTGACATGAACGTCCCCAAAACCTATTTCTCCACAAAGCTCCACACCGGCCATCGGGTCCTCCGCCGCCGGCTGGAGGACCTCTTTGCCGCCCCCCGCCGTCGGGGCGTGTTTCCCCTGGTGTGCGCCCTGCTGCTGGTGAGCATGCTCGGCTCCCTGGTGGCCTGTGACACCGCTCCCGCTCCATCCCCATCCGCTCCAACAGCGGTGACAGAACTCCAGACCGCCCCGCTGACGGAAGAAAATCAGGACGTTCGCGCTCTCTACGCCCAGGTACTCAAAACTCTGCTGGACGAAAACCGTCTGCCGGACGACCTCAACGACCCTGGGGATTACATCGGCACCGTGGCAGAGCGGGAGGCCATGGCGGAGAACCAGTTCGCCGTCTGCGACGTGGACGGCGATGGCCGTGAGGAGCTGGTCATCCAATACCTCACTGCCAACATGGTAGCGGGCATGCGTGCCCTCATCTATGACACCGACGAGAATGGCGGCCTGCGCCTCCAGTTCTCCGAGTTTCCCAACCTGACCTTCTACGACAACGGCGCCATCCAGGCGGGCTGGTCCCACAACCAGGGCCTGGCCGGGGACTTTTGGCCCTATACCCTCTACGTCTACAATCCGGAAAGCGACCTGTACAGAGACGTGGGGTCCGTGGACGCCTGGAGCCGGGACTTCCAGCCCCAGAACTACCCGGCGGACACCGACACCAGCGGCACCGGCTTCGTCTACTATGTCTACCGGGACATGGGCACGGAATACGGCGTGATCCCCCCGGTGGACGAGAGTGAATACCTCCAGTGGCGGGAGGAGTACCTCGCCGGCGCGGCAGAGCTGGAGCTGCCCTGGCAGAGCCTGACGGCGGAGCACATCCAGACCCTCACCGCCGCCGGTTAAGAGGGAAATGGGCCGAAGCTGTCACATTTGCCACCGCTCCGGCGATATACAGGTAGAAGAACATCTCTTGCCCCTTTGGAAAGGAGGAGCTGACATGAAAGCGCCTAAGACCTATTTCTCCACGGAACTGCGTACGGGCCGACGTGCCCTCCGCCGCCGGCTCAGCGATCTCTTCGCCGCCCCCCGCCGTGTGGGCGTTCTCCCCCTGGTGTGCATCCTGCTGCTGGTGAGCATGCTCGGCTCTCTGGTGGCCTGTAACACCGCTCCCACGTCTGCCAGCCCCGTCCCCGGCCCTACGGAGTCGGCCAGTCCTGCCGGCCAGGTCTGGGAGGGCGTGGACGTCCCCGACGCCGTCCTCACCGCCGCGGAGTCCTACGTCTGGGACCAGTACCGCTACTGGTCGGAGAACTCCGGGGCAGTGGGCATGGTGGACGGCAAGATGGAGATGCTCGGCCAACCCGCCCAGTACGACGACTGGCGCATTGAGTCCATGGAGCTCACCTACCACTATGACGGCCTGGAGGGGGTCACTCTGGACGTCTACCGTCTGGGCTGGCGGCTCCACACCACCACCCCGGACCAGGTGCTCTTGGCCGGCGGCATGGAGATGGACGAGGAGGGCTGGGTGCTGGCCACCTACCCCAACTCCACCTATCTGATCTTCGACGTAAGCACCGCGGAGGAGCCGGTCTACCTCTTCTCCTCCATGATCAACGACTGTGAGCCGGGCAGCGAGCTCTTCACCGAGACCATCCGCTGCCCCCTCCAGTGGGCCCTCCTCCAGGACGAGGCTGAGGCCGCCGCTCGGGCCTATCTGAGCACGCAGTATCCGGAGCAGCAGGTCCAGCTCACCGCCCTCACCTTCCAGCAGGAGGCCACCGCCCCTGCCGGGACAGCCTGCGGCGTCTATGAGACGGAGTACCTGCTGGACGTGGACGGGAAATGGGTGTCCATGCCCCTGGACCTGGCCGACGGCGAGCACTACTACCTGGTGCTCGCCTCCACCAGCGAGGGCTGCACGATTCTGGGCGGCTTCAATGCCCGGCCCGGCACCTACAGTCGCCAGGCGGAGGCCCTGTCCTGGGGCCTGTCCGATACCGACTTCGCCCTGCTGTGGCAGGGCGGCGGCTGGTACGGCCTGGGCGGCAGCGCCAGCTACCTCATCCATGTCCTGGGTGAGCCGGAGATCACCAACATCTCCGACGGCGCGGTGAGCTACCAGCCCGGCGACCGCTGGGAGCGGTGGTCCTGGCCCGACCTCACCCTGGAGTGCTACGTCTCCCCGGAGGGGGCGACCTCCATCTGGACCATGGAGACCAGCCATTCCGGCTTCCGCACCAACCGGGGCATCCTCATCGGCACCTCCACCCGGGAGGATGTGCTCCGGGCCTACCCCACCGCCAGCGACCAGCCCAACTGGGACATCGAGGGCGACTTTCTCTGGTTCGGCCCGGAGGACGGCGGCTTCGGCCACTATCTCACCTTCTACTTTGACGGCGGCGACACCGTAACGCGCGTCCAGCTCACCGACTACTTTGACTAAAGGGAGGGCCCCAGCCCATGTCCGATTTTCTCATCACTCTGGCCGAGATCACCCTGACCATGTCGGCGGTGATCCTGCTGCTCCTGCTGCTGGGGCCCATCCTTGCCTGGCGCTATGCCATCCGCTGGCGGTACTGGGCCTGGCTGGCGGTGGCGGTGCGGCTGCTCATCCCCATCAACTTCTCCCTGCCGGAGGCCCCGGTGCAGCTGGAGACGCCGCCGGACCGGGTGGTCTACACCGCGCCCCCCACCGTCAGCACCCCCGCCCCCGTCCAGCCTGACGTCTCCCAGCCGGAGGTCACCGTCCCCGCCCCGCAGCCGGCGGTCCGGTCCCTCACCCTGTCCCAGGTCCTCTTCTGGGTGTGGCTGGCCGGAGCCGTCCTCCTGCTGCTGTGGCACCTCGTGGGCTACCTGCGGTTCCAGGGCTACCTGCGCCGGTGGGCAAAGCCCATGGAGCCGCCCCATTTCCTCCCCGATCTCACCCGGGAGCTGGGCCTTGCCCAGCCGGTGCGGCTCCTCACCTGTCCCGGGGTGAAGGGCCCCATGATGACCGGTCTCTTTGCCCCCACCGTCATTCTGCCGGAGGACCTGCCTCCCAAGGAGGACCTGTGGTTCATCCTCCGCCACGAGCTCACCCATTTCAAGCGCCGGGACATTCTCTACAAGACCCTGCTGCTGTGCGCCAATCTGGTCCACTGGTTCAACCCCCTCACCTGGGTACTGCTTCGGGCCGCCGAGGGCGATCTGGAGCGGTGCTGCGACGACGACGTGGTGAAGGGCCTCCCTGCCGATGACCGGGCCCGGTACGGCCAGGTCATTCTGGACGCCGTCCGCTCCGGCCGCTGAAGCGCCGAGAAAGGAGCCTTCTATGAACTGTCCCCACACCTGGTTCTCCACCGAACTGAAAGGCGGAAAACGCCTGCTGCGCCACCGCCTCCGGGACGTGCTGCGCCCCGCCCCCAAAAGAGGCCGGACCCTGGCTGCTCTGGCGGCTGCCCTGGCCCTCTGCGCCGGAGCCCTGGTGGCCTGCCGGTCCGGAGCCGACACCTCCACCGCCTACATCGTCATGGATACCCAGTACTACGATGACCGGGGCAACGTGCTGGAGATCCCCCAGATCGCCGGTGACGACAGCCCCGGCGCCCAGGCCATCAACGCCGCCCTGCTGGAGCGGAAGGCGGCATACCAGAGCTACATGGACGACCCCTACCAGAGCGGCACCTGGTGCGAGGTGGCTGCCTTCCCCGTCACCACGGAGCGCTACCTGAACCTGGCTCTGCTGGAGAACGTCTACCCCTGCTACGGCACCGACGGCGACCTGTACGCCTGGGTCTATGACCGGCAGGAGGGCCGCTCGGTCACCGTGGAGGAGGCCCTGGACCTGGCCGGCACCACCGAGGACACCCTCCGGGACGCGGTGGCCGAGCATCTTGCCTCCGGGGAGCTGTCCCTTCCCCTGGACGAGGCCAGCTTCTCCATCCGGGGCTTCCGCATCGGGTGGGAGGGCGATGTGACCTTCTACCTCCAGGGAGCCAATGTGGACGGTGCCGAGGGCATGGACCCCTGGCTGGGGCTCTACACCTGGAACCAGGGGACGCTCCACCGTTATCAGGAGACCTATTCCACCAACGTGGACACCTTCGTCCCCGCCAAAGCGGTGGACGTCATGGACCCGCCCCTGTGGTGCCAGTGGCGGACCATGGGCGCGCCGGCGGACGGCTTCGTCTCCACCCGCCCCCTGGCCCTGTGGGCCCCTACCGCCGCCTATCTGGGCCTGGACCCCGATTCCCTGGAGGGCGTCCTCTACGACGCCGCCCTGAATCTGCGCACATCGGAGCCCGGCAGCGCCGACATCTGCCTGCCCGGGTCACGGTGGTGGGCGGCTATACCGAGGGGAACACCACCCACTACCTCTGCACCCTCCACCGGACCTACTACTACGACTTTCTCCTCCTGCGGGGAGCCAACCAGGGGGGCGGCGCTGATTACGCCGTCTTCACTGTGGAGGACACGGTGGACGGCTTTGCCGTCACCGACGCCGTGGACGGGGGCGACGACATGAGCCCCGGCGCCTTCTACCAAAGCCAGGGCGCCCCGGCGGACCTGTGCGAGCAGCTAGACGCCGCCTATGAGGCCGAGGGCATGCCCGTCCTGCTCCGCGCCCTCCCCGCCGACGAGCTGCTCCCCCTCTACCTGAGCCGCTGCTTCTCCACCCCGGTGACGGCGGAAAACCAGAACATGGAGGCCGCCGCCCAGACCTTTGTGGACGGCCTTCCCGGGACTGCGCCCGGCGAGACCCTAGTGGCTGCCTTTGGGGACGACGTGTGGGAGCGGCTGACGCTCTCCTTTACCCAGACCCGGACCGCCTCCCTCCGCACCGCCAACCTGGACCCGGACACCGGGGAGGAATCCCCTGACGGCACTCCCGTCTGCGTCACCGACGGGGACGAGTGGCGGGTGGACCTCACCGTGGACGGCACCCAAGCAGGTCATTTCTCCGTCACCAACGCCACCGGCCCCTGGACGCTGTCCCGTGGACTGGTGCTGGACATCTGAGCAAGGAGGCTCCCTTCCATGAACTGTCCCCACACCTGGTTCTCCACCGAGCTGAAGGGCGGCAAGCGCCTGCTGCGTACCCGTCTCCGGGATCTGCTCCGCCCCGCTCCGAAACGTGGCCGGGCTCTGGCCGTCCTGGCGGCGGTCCTGGCTCTCTGCGCCGGGACTCTGGTAGCCTGCCGCACCACTCCAACAGAGGAATCCACCGCCCCTGTCCTGGTGGAGGATGAGATCGCCGAGACCGTTCTCCGCCTGGCCCCCGCCGCCCTGGGGCTGGAGGAGGGGAGCCTCACCCTCTCCGAGCCCTTTTCCGTAGAACTCAACGGCACAGAAGTCTGGTACTATGACCTCTTCCAGGGGGAGGAGACGGTGGCCGAGGTCAGCGCTGACCTGTCCTCCGGCGCAGTGCGCCTCCGCCCCACCGCCACCAGCCTCACCATTTCCCTGGTGGAGCCCGATCTGCCCGAGGGCGCTCTGGCCTTCCGGGACGCCCTCCCCGCTCTGGTGGAGCGGTACGCCGACCTGGCCCCGGAGGGGGACCTCACTCTCTTCTACCTGGGGGACTATCTCACCGAGGCCTTTCCCCCTGTATGGGGCTTCCGGGCGTCGCAGCGCACCGGCAATGGCTGGACGGTGCTGGACGACTGGTACCAGGAGCAGGAGAGCCATCAGGTCTACAGCGTGAGCTTCTCCCTGGACGCTCTTCTTTCCATCGTCCCAGGCACCTTCCGTTTCCCGGAGACCGTCTCCGATCCCGCCAGCACTTTCTATCCCGAACTGGACCAGTATGCCCTGTCCCTGGCAGGAGGGTGGGACTACACCTACGGCGATATGACCCTGGCCGCCGCCCACTACTACGCCCCGGAGGACCCGGCCAGCCACGGCTTCGACGGCATTGCCGCCTACCACTGCCCTGTCACTCTCTCCGGCCAGCCCGGCTGGACGGACCCCGCTCCCTACTCAGTCTACCTCCATACCACGGACCGCTATGTGTATCTGGGCCGTTACAGCGCGGACGAGGCGGGGAGCGAGGAGGCCCTGGTCGCCCTGGCGGAGGACTACTTCCAGCTCATGGACGCGCCTACCTGGGACCGCTATCTCCCCACCCTCACCGACGGGAACTACTTCGACCCGGAAGCGGGCGTCTTTACCAGCGACGCCCTCCACTTCTCCTGGCAGCTGCCCAGCACCGACGGCTATTACGCCAACCGTCTCATCTTCCGCCCCGTGGAGGGCGGCCTGGCCGTCTACCACCGGTACGCCTATGAACGGTACGTCTCCCAGCACGGCGGTGTGGAGCCAGACGGCATCGAACCCGGCTCCGGCTGTCTCGTCCAGATCCTGGCCGGGCCGGAGGACCCCCTGCCCACTCTACCCGAGGGCCGGGAGGTCAACCTGCTGGGCCGGTCCGCCGTCCCCGGCGTCCCCGGCGGCAACGGCTGGTACTACCTCCCCGTCACCGACTTCACCTGGCACCCCAGCTCCGAGTTCTGGGACGATTACAGCGACACCCTCGCATGGCTCACCTCCAGGGCCGTGTTCACCCTGTACTGACTCCGAAAGGAGGGCTCTGTATGCACGCGCCCCACACCTGGTTCTCTACGGAATTTCACACCGGCGGGCGATTCCTCCGCGTCCGGCTCCGGGACCTGCTGGCCGGTCCGAAGCAGAAAGGTGTCCTCCCTGTCCTGCTCACGCTCCTGTGTGTGGCCACCTTTGGGACCATGGTGGCCTGCGACCAGGCGGGCGCCCCGGAGACGCCCGCTGCCACCGCCGAGGTCATCCCCACCGCCGTCTCCGACTACGCCCAAGACCTGGCCGGAGAGGAGGGCGTATGTCAGTTTCTCTCCTCCGCCGGGTCCTATGACCATGTTCTGAAGGAGGGCACCCTGGAGCTCTACCGGGCCCAGCTGGGCACCAGAGACTTTGACCCGGACACCACCACTCTGGCCGGGGGCATGTCCATCGACGAGAACGGCTACCTCTTTGACGGTTGGACCACCCTATTTCTCTTCCAGCACATCGGGGAGGACTATGTCCCCCTGACCACCGCCAGCTATGTGGACTGCACGGCGGTCCAGGCAGCCGTGGACGCTCTGCTGGCCCATTCCGACCCCGCCCTGGCGGCGGCCGGTCAAAAGTTCCTCTGCCGGTCCCTCCTGGAGGAGGCAGACGTCGCCTTCGCCCCCCTCATCGCCGCCGCCACCATCGAAGGAGATCCATGGGTGGACGGCAATGGGGTGACCCGGCTCCGGCTCGCCGGTTACCAGCAGTGGGACGAACAGCTCCGGATGGACGATCAGGTCTTCAGCGGCCTCCTCTACCGGTTCGGCCGGGAGACCGCCACCGAGCTCTTCCAGACCTATGTCTACGTCCCCGATCCCCTCTTTCTGGAATGGGGAGGCGGGCTGTGGGTCCGGGCCGATGCGGCGGAGGTCCTGGACTGGGACTACACCGCCGACGTGAGCACCCTGTTCCTCACCGAGGCGAGCGATACCCGCTATACCTTCACCCTGGAGGGCACCGACCACGGCCAGCCCTGCACCTGGACCTTCCAGGTCCAGCGGTCCTCTCCCCAGGAGAGCGACTGGATCTTCACCAAATACTACCGGCTGGACACGCCTTATTCTCCCCCCAGCGCCGCCGACGGCAAGCCCGCTGCCCTGGTGTCCGCCGTGGAGACCGAGATGGACCGAAAGGCCGGGGAGCTGGAGGCTACTCTGGGCGTGACCATCACCGGCAGGGTGATCACCGAACTGGAGATGGCCGGCGGCACCGGAGGCACACTGGGCGGGCTGGTGCGGACCCTGGCCGACGGCTACGTGCTGGAGGCCTGGCGCTTTGACTATCGGCTCCGGACCGCCCCCGGCACCCCCCCTGGCGGACGACTCAGGCTGGCTCGCCGTCCTCAGCGGTCAGGGCCAACCGGCCCTTCTGGCCCTCCGGGACGACCTGTGGCACTACACCCCCATCGCCATCGTCCCGCTGAGCGATCTGGAGGGGAACGCCCTTCTCCCCGGCACCGCCCAGGCCATCGCCGACGGGGCGGCGGCCCAGGGCTTTACCCTCACAGGGTCGGCCTGGGGGCAGCTGCTGCCCGGGCTCCTCTCCGCCGCCCAGGGCCTGGACACCGTCCCCGACAGCGTGAACTTCACCGTCACCGCCGCCGCCCTGGACCGGGTGGACTTCACCTATCAGGGCGAGGGCCTGTCCTTTGTCTTTGACGGCCAGACCTGGACCCTCTCAGAATAGGAGGCGCACCATGAACCGCTGTCCCCGCACCTGGTTTTCCACCGAACTTCACACCGGCAAATGGCTGCTCAGAGCACGGCTCAACGATCTGCTGGCCGCCCCCAGGCGTCGTGGGACCGCCCCACTGGTGCTGGCTCTGTTCCTCACCCTCACCGCCGGCAGTCTGGCCGCCTGTACCCCGGAACAGCTTCCCGCTGCGATCACACCGGAGCCTGTCCAAACCGGAACGTCGGAGGACAGCGCATTGACCGTCTCCTTCCCTCTCTCCGACCTGGAACCCTATGTCCCCGCCTCCACCTGGACCCCCGACACCGTCCCCGCCGACGCCATAGGTGAGGTGTTGGCGGAGACGGAGCTCATGGATGGCCAGCAGGTGGTGTGCTATCGGGAGCCAGGCAGCGATACCGTCAAGTACTGGGCTGTCCGTCAGGGAGACAAGCTACTCCGCTTCGCCGTGGAGGACAGCGCCTACACCGGCGGCTACAGCGTGGGGGAGTTCTCCTCCCTGTTGGGCCAGAGCGGCTTTGTCATTGAGGCCCCCCGGGGCGCCGCCTACACCGCCCGGGACTACTATGTATTCGATGAAGAGGGCGTCCCCCGGCTGCTGGCCGACTGCGCCCAGCCCACCTATGCCCCCGACCTAGATGGGGACGGCTACCCCGACCCCCTGTGGCTCTACCACGGCGGCCGGGAGGCCTATTGCTACCTGGTGTGGGAGGACGCCGTCTACCAGGTGGACCTGCTGGATTGCGTCCAAAAGGCCCTGCCGGACTGGCGCGGGCCCGATGGCTGGGAGTCTCCCACCTTTTCTACCCAGGGCCTCTTCTATGACGAAGCCACCGGCCTGGCCTTCCTTGGGGTGGCGGACGGCGTCACTCGCTTTGGCTACCTCCGGTTCTATCCCGGCAGGGTGGAGGTGACCGCTCTTCCGGCAGGGACGCAGCCGGACTGGCAGGTGGAAAACCAAGTGAGCCGAGCTGGGTTCCTCACAGTGGGTGAACAGACCTGGGTACTTACCGAAAATGAGGACGGTGTCCACCTGACAGAGGTTCTGTATGGCCTGAGTGAGGCCACACTCCAGCCCTTCACGGACATTCTGGGCACCGACGGCTATACGCTGGACTATGTCCAGAGCCCCGCCGGAAACTACCGCAGCTACTACGGTGTCGACGGCACCCCTCTGGCCCTGAGCTTCGGCTGGGATCGGTCGGACACCCCTGTAGACCTGGACGGGGATGGGGTGCGGGAGCTGGTGTGCAGCGTCACCTACATGTCCGACGGAGTGCCCGCCGTGCTGGTCTACCGCCTTGTCGATGGGGAGATCCGGCAGGCCGAGGCCAGCGCCGTGCCGGTGGACATCTACCAAAACGACCCGCCCCCCAGCGGTCCGGCCTGGACCACCTACGACCCAGAGACCAACACCGTCACCACCTCCCTCCAGTTCCCCGGCGAGGAGGAGCGGCGGAGCTGGACCGCGACGCTGACCCTGGAGGACCTGGATTTCTACCCCTACCAGTATCAATATCTGCCCTGAGGGTCATCCCTCAGGGCACATTTCTTTTTTCTCCTTCGTGCCGTCGCAGCGGCGGACCGCCGGAAGGGCCAGGCAGAGGACACCGCACAGGGCGGTGAGGACCCCTGAGAGGGCGAACCACCGGGCAAGACCCACCTTCTCGGCAAAGAGGGCGGTGGCGGCCAGGCCGATGGGCCCGGCCAGAGTCATAACAGCGGAAGTGAGACCCAGCACTCGTCCCAGATAGCCGCCCTCCACCTTCTCCTGGATGAGGGCGGTGAACATGCTGTTGAAGAAGGGGGAGGAAAGCCCCATGCCCATGGCCAGGCCGGTGAAGGCCACGAAGGCAGCCGGGCTCAGTCCCCCCACTGCCAGCAGGCAGCCTCCCATACAGAAAAGGGCAGCGGTCATGGCGGTCATCTTGTTTCGGGTGCCGCCCCACAGCCCCAGCAGCAGGGACCCTGCCAGCATCCCCAGAGAGTAGGCGGTCTCCACCACCGAGGCCGACACCGCCGTGCCGCCGAAGTAGCTCATGCACATGAGGGGAAAGAGGGAGGACACCGGTACCACAGCCACTGAGAAGATGCCGCAGATGAGGCAGAGCTGCCACAGCCAGCCCTGGCTGCGCAGCAGGGCGCAGCCCGCCCGGCAGTCGTCCAGGAGGTGGAATGGGGTCTCATCGCCCACCGTCCGCAGCTCAGGCAGTCGGGCCAGGAAGAGAAAGCCGATGGCGAAGGCGGCCCCCAGGGCGTCCAGTGTGATGATGAGGGAGAGGGGCACGGCGGCGAAGAGAACAGCGGCCAAAGCCGGGCTCAGGAGCAGAGAGAGGGTCTGCACACCCTGGGACAAGCCGGCGCATTTGGAGAGCTTCTCCCGCGGGACGATGAGGGGCGTCACCGCCTGAAGGCAGGGGGAGTGGAAGGCGGAGCCCACGCTCCGCAGGGCCAGGGTGGCCATGATGACGGGGATGGGCAGCTCCCCCAGCAGGAACCAGCCCGCCACCAGGGCCAGGGAGACCAATCCGATGGCGCCGTCGGCCAGGGCCATGATCTTCCGGCGGTCGAAGCGGTCGGCCACCGCTCCGGTGAAGAGAGAGAAGACCCCCTGGGGCAGCAGAGCCGCCATGGAGGCCAGAGAGAGCACAGCGGCGGAGCCGGTGCGGGCGGTCAGGTCCCAGATGAGGGCATATTGAGAGATGGAGCTGGTCAGGATCGATACGGCCTGCCCCAGCCAGAGCACGGCGAACTGCCGTTTCCATGTGACGGTCATGGTATGTATTCCTCCTATGGTCCATGCCCGGCGAGCCGGGCGGAACGGCGTATTACCGCTCTATCCTATGCCCGGGGCCCGGAGACGGTCCCTGAAAAGACGAAGCCCCTCCCGGCTTTTGGCCGGGAGGGGTTTTGCGCTTTTGTTCGGTTCAGGACTGTTCCGGCAGGTAGCTGAGGGGGTCCACGCTCTCCCCGTCCTTCCGCATCTCCAGATGGAGATGCGGTGCCCGGGCGCTCTCGGCGGCGGCAGTGGTGCCGGTGGCGCCGATGATGTCGCCCACCTGGACCTGGTCCCCCGCCTCCACGGTGGGGACAGCCGCCAGGTTGGCATAAATGCTCTCTACACCGTCGGCGTGGGCAATGGTCACGGTTGTGCCCATGAGATCATCCTGCTCCACACTGGCCACTGTACCATTGGCCACCGCCATCACCTCCGTCCCAACGGGGGCGGAGATATCGATGCCGGAGTGGGTGCGCCAGTCCCCCATGGTCTCGTCATAGGCCAGCACCTCCAGAGACCAGTCGGCCACCACCTGACCCCGCAGGGGCCAGATGAAGAAATCTGCCGCCTGGGCGGGTGCCGTGGTCTCCTCCGCCGGCGTCTGCGCAGGCGCAGGTGTTGCAGAGGGCGCCGCGGAGGGTGCCTCCGAGGGCGTCGGTGTGGGCGTGGCGGAGGGGGTGGGCGACGCCGTCACCGTAGGTTTGACAGCCTCCACCGTGGGAGAGACCGCCACCACCACCTGAGTGGGGGCGGATACGGCGGTTTCCTCGCCGCCCGTCTGCAAAGAGGAAAAAAGATAATAGCCCGAGATCCCTATGGCGGCGACGCACAGGGTGAGGACTATGTAGAATCCTCTGCCCTCCATGAAGTCGCCGACCCGCTCTAAGATCGGTTTCCGTTTCATCATAAACCTCCAACAATTCAGCATCAGAGCACGTCCCGGGGCCCCGGGGGAGCTCTCAGAGCCTATTGTGGCCCATCTTCCCCCTTCTTATACCTGTTCTTCCAGTTTCTTTTTGTGATCTTCCCTTGACAGGCGCCTCTCATCTGTTTATACTATATATATTTCATATATACAGTATAAACAACAATAAAAAATAAGACGCGGGGAGGCGGAAAAAAAGACTTTAAGAAAACTTTAATCTTTTCTTTCCTGTTCCATATATCTTTTGGTGCTATGCTCAGAATACGCGGACAGCCACCGCCGTGGGCCACGGAAATTGTGAACGAATTTGAAACTCCCCGTCGAAACGATTGACACATGACAGGCTGTCATATATCATGTATGACAGCCTGTCATGTACGGGAATTCCCTGGTACCCGGCAGGACACTGAAAGGAGAGCTGGCCGTGCCCACCGATACCTTCTTCCGTCTGCCGGAGTCCAAACGGGAGACCCTTCTGCGCTGTGCCAAGCAGGAATTTGCCAGAGTTCCTTATCCCGACGCCTCTATCAACCGCATCATCCACTCCGCCGGTATTCCGCGGGGCAGCTTCTACATGTACTTTGAGGACAAATCCGACCTCTTCCTCTATTTGATGGACCAATTTGTGGATGCCTTCATTGAGACCGTGTGCCAGCTGCTGGAGGAGGAGAACGGAGATCTGTTCCTGGCTTTTCAGGGGCTGTTCGACCGTCTCTGGGTCCGGTGCAGCAACAGCTGCCGGGAGGGGCACGCGGCAGAGGTCATCACCATCCTGCGCAGAAATGCCGGCATGCCCCACACAATGGCCATGGGACAGAGCTATGGCCGGCGTTTTCTCTCCCAGATCCTTCCCCGCCTGGACCGCTCCATCCTGGCACTTGAGGGGGACGAGGAGCTGGAAAATGG
The DNA here is from genome assembly GCF_900626145.1 of Intestinimonas timonensis. GTDB lineage: Bacteria > Bacillota > Clostridia > Oscillospirales > Oscillospiraceae > Intestinimonas > Intestinimonas aquisgranensis. Next base: position 1,457,118 of record NZ_LR130817.1, read on the forward strand.
CCTGCGCATCCTCCTCTCCGTCACCCTCCCGCTGCTGTGCGAGGGCGTTCTGGCAGAGGACTCCGGCCCGATACGGGCCCGTTATCTCAGCTATCTGACCATCCTAAAGCGCGGTATGCTCCGGTGACGGAGGCCGCCGACAGTCCATGGAAAAGGAGTCAATGATATGGAAAGCACCGATCTCAAGCAGTCTTCCCCCGACGCCGCCGCCCCGGCGACCCAGGCGCCCCCCAAGCCAGTCAAGGTCCCCATGCCCCGGAAAAAGAAAAAATGGATCAAACGCGTCATTGTCCTGGTGGTCCTCATCGCCGTGGTGGTCTTTCTCCTGCGCAGCTGCTCCGGCGGCAGCACCGCCCTGACCTCCGGCATCTACCTGCCCAGCACCGCCTCCACCCAGGATCTGGTGGTGTCGGTGTCCGGCACCGGTGCCATTGAGCCCCTCCACTCCTACAAGGTCACCACCCTGGTCAAGGGCGAGGTGCTGGAGGCCCCCTTTGAGGAGGGACAGACGGTACATAAGGGCGACCTTCTCTTCCGCATCGACTCCACTGATGTGGAGACCTCCATTGAGCAGGCTCAGCTCTCTCTGGAGAGCGCCCGTCTCAACTACCAGCAGCTTCTCAAGAATCAGGATGACAGCCACAAGAACGCCACCGTGGAGGCCAATGCCACCGGCGTCATCACCAAGCTCTATGTGGACGTGGGGGATATGGTCTCCGCCGGCGCCCCCATCGCCGACATTCTGGACCGGGACAACATGAAGCTGAAGGTCCCCTTCCACTCCGCCGACGCTGCCGGCTTCTATGTGGGCCAGAGCGCCACCGTCACCGTGGACGGTACCATGGAGACCCTCCCCGGCACCATTGACACCATTGCCGCCACCGACTCCGTGGGACCCGGCGGCACGCTGGTCCGGGACATCACCATTGTGGTCCGCAACCCCGGCGCCCTCACCGACACCTCCATGGGCACTGCCTCCATCGGCACCGCCTCCAGCGCCTCCAGCGGCACCTTCGCCTACGGTGAGAGCAAGCAGGTGGTAGCCAAGACCTCCGGCGAGTTCACCAGCCTCACCGTGAAGGAGGGTGACCGGGTCATGGAGGACCAGGTCATGGGCGGCTTTGATGAGACCGACATGGAGACCCAGATCGAAAACGCCGCCATCCAGGTCCAGAACGCCGAACTCACCCTGAAAAATGCCCAGGACCGGCTGGAGGACTACTCCATCACCTCCACCATCGACGGCACCGTCATCGAGAAGAACTACGACGTGGGTGACACCCTGGACACCTCCAACGCCAGCACCACCGGCATCGCCTATCCCGCCGTGATCTACGACATGTCCGCCCTCACCTTTGACATCAGAGTCAACGAGCTGGACATCAACAAGATCCAGGTTGGCCAAAAGGTGGAGATCACCGCCGACGCCGTGGAGGGCGAGACCTTTACCGGCGTGGTGGATAAGGTGAACATCAACGGCACCACCACCAACGGCTCCACCAACTACCCCGTCACCGTTCTGGTGGACGGCACCCCGGAGGAGCTCAAGCCCGGTATGAACGTCTCCGCCAAGATCATCGTGGAGGACGCGGGCAGCGTGCTCTGCGTACCCGTGGAGGCCGTGAGCCGCGGCGCCGACGGCACCAGCCTGGTCAAGGTGGCCGGTGAGGGCGCTCTGGACGAGAACGGCAACGTGGTGGACCCTTCCAAGCTGGAGGACCGGGTGGTCACCCTTGGCCGCAGCGACGATACCTACATCGAGATCCTCTCCGGCCTGGAGGACGGTGAGACGGTCTACATCTACCAGGCCGCCGGTACCAACTTTATGGCCACGATGATGGGGTGATCAGATGGAACACCTCATTGAATTCAAGGACGTCTACAAGATCTACCAGATGGGCGATGAGAGCGTCCACGCCCTGGACGGCGTAAGCCTCACCGTGGACCGCGGAGAGTTTGTCGCCATCGTGGGCTCCTCCGGCTCCGGCAAATCCACCGCCATGAACATCATCGGCTGTCTGGATGTCCCCACCTCCGGTACCTACCACCTGGGAGGCGTGGATGTATCCACCATGGACGACGACCAGCAGGCCGAGATCCGCAATAAGATGCTGGGCTTCATCTTCCAGCAGTACAACCTAATCCCCAAGCTCAATGTTCAGGAGAACGTGGAGCTGCCCCTTCTCTACGCCGGTGTGGGCGCCGAGGAGCGGCATCAGCGGGCCATCCGCGCCCTGGAGCGGGTTGGGCTGGCTGAAAAGCGCAAGAACCTGCCCAGCCAGCTCTCCGGCGGTCAGCAGCAGCGTGTGTCCATCGCCCGGGCCCTGGCCGGCGACCCCTCCGTGATCCTGGCCGACGAGCCCACCGGCGCTCTGGACTCCCGTACCGGCCGGGAGGTGCTGGCCTTCCTCCAAAAACTCAACGCCGAGGGGGACACCGTGGTCCTCATTACCCACGACAACTCCATCGCCGTCAAGGCCAAGCGTATCATCCGTCTCCAGGACGGCAGGATCATCTACGACGGCGACGCCCACGACCCCCGCGCCGTGGTCCAGCCCGAGGAGGACACCGAGGACATCGACGGCTTTGACGATCCCGCCCCCGCCGGAGAGGAGGCCAGGTCATGAATTTCACCCAATCCTTCCGCCTGGCCATCAAGTCCCTTCTCACCAGCAAGATGCGTGCCCTCCTCACCATGCTGGGCATCATCATCGGCGTGGCCGCCGTCATCATCATCACCAGCCTGGGCAACGGCATGCAGAACTACATGAACGCCCAGTTCGACCAGCTGGGCGCCAACCTGATCCAGGTCCAGATCTGGGGCTTGGGCGGCGGCATGAGCTCCCGCTCGGTGGACCCCGACGACATGTATGAGCTGGTGGACAAATATCCCCAGTACCTGGCGGGCGTCAGCCCCTACGTCATGGTCCAGCAGGGCCTGGTGCGCCACGGCTCCGACGAGTACAAGCGCACCAGCATCTACGGCGTCAGCGAGTTTTTCTATGACGCTCAGCGCAACCAAGTCCTCAGCGGCTCCAAGCTGGGAGAGGGCCGGTTCCTGAGCTACGTGGACGTGGAACGCTACCAAAACGTGTGCGTCATCGGCTCCTATCTGGCCCAGGACGCCTTCGGCGGCGACGCTCTGGGCAAGTCCATCACCATCAACGGCACCCCCTTCACCATCATCGGCGTCATGTCCGAGTACGCCGACAGCACGGAGGGCAGCGGCGATGACGTGATCTTCATCCCCTACGGCAACGCCATGCGCATCAATGGCACCGGCTGGGTAAACCTCTACCTCTTCAACAGCGCCGACAAGGACACCTCCAACCTGGCCAAGGGTATCATTGAGAGCCGGCTCTACAAGACCTTCCAGACCGACGACGCCTATTACATCATGTCCAGCGCCGAGATGATGGACGCCATGGACTCCATGCTCAACACCCTCATGATGATCCTCATCCTCATCGCCGCCATCTCCCTGCTGGTGGGCGGCATCGGCATCATGAACATCATGCTGGTCTCCGTCACCGAGCGCACCCGGGAGATCGGCATCCGCAAGTCCCTGGGCGCCAAGGGCAAGGATATCCGCAGCCAGTTCATCATCGAGGCCGGCACCACCTCCGCCATCGGCGGCGTCATCGGTATCGTGGTGGGCGTCATTATGGCCAACGTGCTCACCGCCGTCATCGCCGTGGTGCTGGGCACCGGCAACGACGGCTTCGTGGCCGTCCCCACTCTGGGCGGCATCGCCGTGTCCTTCGGCGTGTCGGTGGGCGTGGGCATCCTCTTCGGCTACCTGCCCGCCAACAAGGCCGCCCGGCTCAACCCCATCGACGCCCTGCGCTACGATTGATCCATCCGTGATAAAGGAGCGAACAAAGATGAAGAAACGAGTCCTCTCCGCCCTGCTGGCGGCGGCGCTCACCCTGTCCCTGGTCACCCCCGCCCTGGCCGTCACCAGCCAGGACGATGCCGCCCAGGCCCTGGCCGCCCTGGACATCATGACCGGCGACGAAAGCGGAAACCTGAACCTCTCCGCCCCGGTGACCCGGGCGGAATTTGTCAAGATGCTCATGGCCGCCTCCCCCATCAGCGTGGGGGATGTGACCTACGTCTCCCCCTACCCCGACGTGCCCGCCTCTCACTGGGCCGCCCCCTATGTGGAGGCCGCTGTCACCGCCGGCTACGTCACCGGCTACCTGGACGGCACCTTCCGTCCCTCCAACACCATCACCCTGGCTGAGGGCGTGGTCATGGCCCTGCGTCTGCTGGGCTACACCAACGAGGACTTTTCCGGCTCCTTCCCCGCCGGGCAGATGGCCATGTACAGGACCCTGGACCTGGATGAGGGCATCACCATTGGCCAGAACGACACCATGACCCGGCAGGACGCCATGTACCTCTTCTACAACCTGCTCACCGCCCCCAGCAAGACCACCGGGCAGCCCTACCTCTCCTCCGTGCTGGGCTACAGCCTCACTGCCGACGGCGATGTGGACACCCTGGCTCTCCTCAACGGCACAATGGATGGCCCCGTGGTGGTGGGCGAGGTCGGCTGGCGGGACAAGATTCCCTTTGACATCTCCAAGGCCAGCGTGACCCGGAACGGCGTGGTCACCACCTCCGCCGCCCTGACCGACAATGACGTGGTCTACTGGTCCAAGCACCTCAACGCCCTGTGGGTCTACACCAACAAGATCACCGGCCCCATCCAGGCCATCACCCCCGCCTCCGCCCCCACTTCTGTGACGGTCTCCGGCAAGAGCTATGAAATCGAGACCTCCACCGCCGCCTACGCCCTCAGCGATCTGGGCACCTTTGAGGTGGGCGACTCCGTCACCCTCCTCCTGGGCCGGGACGGCAAGGTGGCCGCCGTCGCAGCCCCCGGCCAGACCTCCGGCGGCAGCGTGTGCGGCCTGGTGGTCTCCAACGTGCCCCAGCAGTATACCGACAAGAACGGCAACGACTACACCGCCGCCTCCGTCACCATACTGGCCACCGACGGCAACACCTACACCTATTCCACCGAGCGCACCAGCGTCCGCACCGGTACCCTGGTCCAGGCGGTGCCCACCGAAAACGGCATGGAGGTGAAAAATCTCTCCTCCGCCTCCCTCTCCGGCAAGGTCAATGCCGACGGCACCAAGCTGGGCGGCCGTTCCTTCGCCTCCAACGTGGAGATTTTGGACACCTATGGCGATCACGGCGTCCGTGTCTACCCCGAGCGTCTGGCAGGCATGGAGATCACCGAGAGCATGGTCCGCTACTACCTGCTGGACGGCAACGGCGACATCAGCCGCCTCATCCTCAAGGACGCCACCGGCGACATGCACACCTACGGTGTCATCACCTCCGTGAGTGAGGTCAACAGCTCCGCCTCCATGACCACCGCCGGCACCTACGTCTACGACACGGCGGGTACCACCAAGACCATCAGCGGCAGCACCGTCTACAACGTCAAGACCGGTCCCTTCATGATGAAGACCGACGGTGAAGAGATCGACCGTCTCACCAACCTCACCGAGGTCAAGATCACCTCCGTGGAGGGCACCACCGCCTACGCCGGCAACCGCCAGTACGCCATCTGGGACGATGCCCTGGTCTATGAGGTCCGGGACGGCAAATACTATCTCACCTCCCTGGCCCTGGTCACCGGCGGGGACTACACCCTCACCGGCTGGTACGACAAAGACCAGACCGATGGCGGCCGCATCCGCGTCATCCTGGCCAAATGATCCACACATAAGCGCAAAAAAGTGGACGGAACCTCGGTTCCGTCCACTTTTTCGTCTTGTAAAGGGAAAAGTCCACCGGCTTTGTCCACAGTTTTACACACCGGTGAGATCAAGTGGGGGGATATAATCTGCGTCGGCGGCGCTCCCCTCCTGAGTGAAGCCCTCCAACCCCAAAGCCTCCATGTAGGCCTGGGCGTTTCTGGCCTCCGAGCCCCGCAGCCGCCGGTCGATCTCCGGGAGCTCCGCCGCCCGGCCCTGGGGCACATACTGGCTCATGAGGGAGAAGAGGACCGTCCCGGTTGGAAATTCCTCCAAAATAAAGTCCATCACCCGCTTGGCCTCGGCAAGGCGGCCGGGAAGGACCAGGTGCCGGATGACGGTGCCCCGCTTCAGAAGGCCGTCCTCCACCACGCAGGGGCCCGTCTGGCGCACCATCTCCCGGATGGCAGCCGTTGCTACCTCCGGGTAGTCCGCCGCCCCTGAGTACCGCTCCGAGAGCTCCGGCGTCAGGTACTTGAGGTCGGGGAGGTAGATGTCCACCTTGCCCTCCATCACCCGCAGGGTCTCTACCCGGTCATAGCCCCCGGAGTTCCACACCACCGGCACGGAGAGAGGCTCTTCCAGCAGCCGGGCGATTACGTGGGCGTAGTGGGTAGGGTTCACAAAGTTGATGTTGTGGGCCCTCTGGGCGATGAGCTCCATGCAGATCTCCCGCAGCCGCTCCACCGTCACCGCTTTTCCGAAGTCCTGGTGGCTGATGCTGTCATTCTGGCAGAAGACACAGTCCAGACTGCACCCGGAGAAAAAGATGGTGCCGGAGCCATTTTTGCCGGAGATGGGCGGCTCCTCCCACATATGGAGGGCGGCCCGGGCCAGCACCGGCGCTTCCGGCATCCGGCAGTGACCCTTCCCCACCGTCTCGGTACGCTCCGCCCCGCACAGCCGGGGACACAGATTACAGATCATAGCTGATGGACCTCCCGGTCCTCCGTCCGGCCCATGAGCCAGTCCACGGAGACCCCATAAAAGTTTGCCAGATTCAAAAGGCTGTCATAGTGGGGCTTGGCCTCTTCATTTTCCAGACGCTGGTAAGCCCGAATGGTCATCTTTCCCGCCTCTGCCGCCTGTGTCTGGGTTATTTTCTTTTCCTTCCGAAGGATCTTGATGCGTTCATTAAAAACCATGCTCGTTCTCCCTTGACATGTAGTTTCTAGCATATTATAATCAGCATGCTAGAAACTTCATATTGGAGGTGGTCCATATGTCCCTTCTGATGGACGAACTCTATCACGCCATGATCGGCGATCCCAACCCTGACCAATGGCCGGAGTACTTGGCGGAAAACCCGGTCCAGGCCCACGGGATGTACTGTTTCCGTGATGGCATCCGCCTGGGCCTTCTCCTGGCCGTGGAGTCCTTCTCTCCCGAGGTAGGGGAGTAAGGCACCGTGGTTTGGCGCGCCGGGGTCGTTGCGCCCCATGGCCGTCAAAACCTTCCCCCCTCAGGGGGGAAGGTGCTCCAGTGCGCACACTGGAGCGGACGAGGGGGTGCCGGATCATTGGACAAAGCCACCGTCGAAGCGCACCCTCATCCGTCGGCTGCGCCGCCACCTTCCCCCTTCCAGGGGGAAGGTTTTTGGGATAAGCCCTTTACGGGCGGAAGTCAGGCCCCAGGTTACCCTCCCGCCAGTGCTTGCGGCACAGGCCGATGTACTGGTCATTGGCCCCCAGCACCACCTGCTCCCCCTCCCGGAGGACCTTGCCGTCCTTGTCAAAGCGGGCGTTGCAGGTGGCCTTCTTGCCGCACCAGCAGATGGTCTTGACCTCCTCGATGATGTCGGCGGTGGCCAGCAGCTCCTGGGAGCCGGGGAAAAGCTGCCCGGAGAAGTCGGCCCGGAGGCCGTAGCAGATCACCGGCACGTTCCAGTCGTCCACGATGTGGACCAAAAACTGGACCTCCTCCCGGCTGAGGAACTGGGCCTCGTCCACGATAACGCATGCGTACTTTTTGAGCTCCTCCTCGGGCATGGCGCGCATCTCGGAAAAGTAGATGCAGGGGTGGCTCAGGCCCATCCGGGAGGCCACGAACTTGGCCCCGTCCCGCTGGTCGATCTCCGGCTTCACCAGCAGGGCCTCCTGGCCCCGCTCCTCGTAGTTGTAGCGCACCATCAGGGCGTTGGCCGTCTTGCTGGAGCCCATCACTCCGTATCGAAAATACAGCTTTGCCATCTCTTTCTCCCTCTTCTTTTGTATTAGCGCACCCGTTCTTCCACCAGGTGTTGAAAGCTCTGAAAGGCGTTGGGCACGGCGTAGTCCCGCCGCAGCGCCTCCTGCCCCGCCCACACCCAGCCCTCCGGCAAGGTTTCACCGGCGGTCTCCATGACCCGGCAGGTCATGCGCCACTCGATGTGGGTAAAAATGTGCTTGCCTGTGCCGCCGTCGGTGAGGTCCAGGGGTTCGATCCCCCAGTCCTCCAGGCAGTCCCAGGCCGGGGCGGGCTCGTTTGGATACTCCCACAGCCCCCCCAGCAGCCCCTTCTTTGGCCGCTGCCGCAGGGCCACCTTGCCGTCGTGGAAGAGCAGAAAGACCACCCGGTCCTCCACCCGCCGGGCCTTTTTCGGCGGCTTGTAGGGGAGCTCCCCGGTGCGGCCCTCCAGCCGAGCCCGGCAAAAATCCGCCGCCGGGCACTTCTCACACAGCGGCGCCCCGTTGGGGAGGCACACCGTGGCCCCCAGGTCCATCATGGCCTGGTTGAAGTCCCCCGGCGCACGGACCGGGATGACTGCCTTCAGGTCACACCACATCCGCTTTTTGGTTTCCGGTTTGGTGATGTCGCTGCCGTCCCCGGTAAGCCGTGATACCACCCGCAGCACATTGCCGTCCACGGCGGGTACCGGTTGACCGAAGGCGATGGAGGCGATGGCCCCGGCGGTGTACTCCCCCACGCCGGAGAGGCCCAGGAGCGTCTCATAGTCGCCGGGGAAGGTCCCGCCGAACTCCTCCACCACCTGCCGGGCGGCCTTTTGCAGGTTCCGGGCCCGGTTGTAGTAGCCCAGGCCCTGCCACAGCTTCAGGAGCTTGTCCTCCTCCACCGCCGCCAGGTCGGCCACGGTGGGCAGGGCCTCCATGAGGCGGCGGTAATACTCCAGCACCGCCGCCACCCGGGTCTGCTGGAGCATGATCTCCGACACCCACACGTGGTAGGGGGTGGGGTCGCTCCGCCAGGGGAGGGTACGGGCATTTTCGTGGTACCACTGTAAAAGCGGAATGGGGAGCCGGGTCAGTTCATCCAAGGGTCTTGTCCTCCAAAATGGGCCGCGCCGGAGCGGCCCCGTATTCAGGAGCCATTATACAATAAAATTTTTCTCTCCGCAATCAAAAGCGCCGCCCCATTCATCTAATGGTCAGAAAGGAGGGACGCCCATGACACAGCAGGAATACGCCGTCCGGGCCGACGCCCTGAAGGGCAAGCTCTACGGCATGGCCTTCCTGTATCTGGGGAGCCAGTCCCTGGCCGTGGACGCCGTGGACGAGGCGGTGTACCTGGGTCTGCGCTCCTGCCACAAGCTGCGGGAGGAGGCCTTTTTCGACACCTGGCTCACCCGCATCCTCATCAACGCCTGCAACGCCGAGCTGCGGCGGCACAAGCGTGAGGTGGCCATGGCGGAGCTGCCCGAGACCGCCCAGGAGTCCTTTGACGCCCTCCCCCTCCGGGACGCGGTGGGGCGACTCCCCCGGGAGCTGAAAGATGTGATCATTCTACGGTATTTTACCGGCCTCACCCTGGCGGAGACCGCCCGGACCCTGGATATCCCCCAGGGCACCGTGGTCACCCGTCAGCGGAAGGCCCTCCGGCTGCTGCGGCTGGAGCTCACCGACGGAGAGGAGGCGGCCAATTCATGAACCGAAACGAGGAATATTGGGCCTTGGTGGCCCAGCTGAGCGACACGCCGCCGGAGCTGGAGGGCACGGTGGAGCGGGCCAAGGCCCGGGCCCGGAAGCGTACCCTCAAGCGGTGGCTGGGCATCCCTGTGGCCTCCCTGGGGGGCGTGGCGGCGGCCTTCGTGCTGCTGGTGAACTGCTGCGTTCCCTTCGCCCAGGCCTGCGGGCGCATCCCCGGCCTCCGGGACCTGGCGGCGGCAGTGGCCCTCTCCCCCAGCCTAAAGGCGGCGGTGGAGAACGACTTTGTCCAGGTGGTGGACCAGGAGCAGACGGAAAACGGCATTACCTTCCGGCTGGAATATCTGATCCTGGACACCATGCAGATCAACTTCTTCTACTCCGTCTCCGGCGGAGACCATAACCGCTACCACGTCTACCCCAGCATCACTGGCTCCGACGGTGAGGAACTGGAGGGTTACTCCATCGTCAGCAGCGAGACCACTGCCGGCGATTTGGGTGACTTCAACGTCAACTACGCCGATGACCTCCAGGTGCCGGAGGCCCTGCGCCTCACCTGCGCGGTGACCGCCCAGAAAGAGGCGGGAGACGGCTCTGCCGTCGCCCCCGCTGACTCCAGCATCTGGGATGAGCCGGAACCTGCCCAGGAACCGGAGGTGGTGGCCACCTTTACCTTTGACCTGGAGCTGGACGACCGCTTCACCGTCCCAGGGGAGACCATTCCCCTGGACCAGTGGGTGGAGGTGGACGGCCAGCGGCTCCTCCTCCGGGAGCTGGTGGTGAACCCCACCCACGCCCGGCTGGCGGTGTCCTCCGACCCGGACAACACCGCCTGGCTGGACGGCCTGGACTTCTACCTGGAGGACGAGAAGGGGAACCGCTACGAGGCCGGCTCCCGTTCCAGCGGCAGCGGCCGTCTGGTGTCCAGCGGCGAGGACGGCACCAACGACGTCATTCACTATTATTTAGAGAGCAGCTTCTTCCGCTCGCCCAAGCACCTCACCCTCTACATCACCGGAGCCCGGTGGCTGGACAAGGACAAGGAATGGGTCACGGTGGACCTGAACACCGGCGAGGCCGGCTGGCTCCCGGAGGGAGTGGAGTTCCTCTCCGCCGACCGGCAGGGTGAGGACGTCCACTGCGTGGTGCTCGCCCCCGGCATCCAGCAGTTCATCTCCTGGAACTACCGGGACCCGGAGGGCGGCGAACACTCCTTTGACTCCATGGGAACCACCGCACACGCCTCCGAGCCCGGGCAGGAAAACCTGGAGGAGGGGCTCCACGAAATCTCCTTCTCCCTGCGGGACTACCCCTGGGACACTGTGGAGCTGAAGCTGAATTTCACCCGCGAGACGGCGTTCTCCCCGGCCATCGCCGTGGAGCTCCAGTGACCGACACGAAATGGGGGCTGTTTTTCGGAACAGCCCCCATTTTTTGCTTCTTTTTCTCTAAAAACCCCTTGACAAATGTCAGATTTCATATATAATAATGTAGCTTGTCTGGAATCTGGCAGGCAACATCCTTGCTCCTGCACGAGCAGGGGCCATATGTCCATAAGGAGGTGCAAGAAACATGGCAAAAGTCAATGGCAACTACGAGGTGGTCTACATCCTCGACCCCGCTATGGGTGAGGAGGCCATCGCCGCTATGGTCGCCAAGTTCAAGACCATGGCTGAGGCCCGGGGCACCGTGGCCGAGGTTGACGAGTGGGGCAAGCGCCGTCTGGCCTATCCCATCAACGACCTGAACGAGGGCTACTACGTTCTCATGACCTTTACGGCTGACGCCGCCTTCCCCGCCGAGCTGGACCGCGTGCTGCGGATCACCGACGGCGTGATGCGTTCCATGATCGTCTGCAAGGACGAGCAGTAAGGAGCGGCAGAAATGCTCAACAAGATCTTCCTTCAGGGCCGCCTGGTGGCGGACCCTGAGATGCGGCACACCCCCTCCGGGGTGGCCGTAGCCACCCTCCGTCTGGCGGTGGACCGGGATTTCAAGGACAGAGAGACCGGTGAAAAGAAGGCCGACTTCGTCAATGTGGTCGCCTGGCGTGCCACCGCCGAGTTCGTCTCCCGGTACTTCACCAAGGGCCGCATGGCCATCGTGGAGGGCCGTCTCCAGATGCGGGATTGGACCGATAAGGACGGCAACAAGCGCACCACCGCTGAGGTGGTGGCCGACAACGTCTACTTCGGCGATTCCAAGCGGGACGGCGAGGGCGGCGGCAGCTACGGCGGCTCTTATGGCGGCGGTTATTCCGCCCCGGCCCCCAGCGCCCCCGTGCCTCCCCCGGCTTACACCGCCCCCATGGGCGGCGGCAACCAGTTTGCCGAGCTGGACGACGACGACGGAGAACTGCCGTTCTGAAAGAACGGCACCTGATAAAAACATCATTTCTGAATAAGGAGGGTATATACCATGCCTATGGATAGAGAGCGTCCCCGCGGCCGCAAGCGCCGCAAGGTTTGCAGCTTCTGCGTGGACAAGGTCGAGCACATCGACTACAAGGACGCCGCCAAGCTGCGTCGGTTCCTCTCCGAGCGTTCCAAGATCCTGCCCCGCCGGACCACCGGCACCTGCGCCATGCATCAGCGTCAGCTGACCCAGGCCATCAAGCAGGCTCGTCAGATCGCTCTGCTGCCTTTCGTCACCGACTAATTGGCAACACGAAGCCGGACATGCAAACGCATGTCCGGCTTTTTTGTTTTCATCAGGCGCAGAATCGGTGGCTGCCAATGACTTTGATGAGTGGGCGGGACCAGATCCAGGCGCTGGTGGCCGTATCGGGGTTAAAATAGTAGATGGCGCCGCCGCTGGGGTCGGCACCGTTGAGGGCGTCACGGGCGGCCCGGACGGCGGAGTCGGCCACCGGCTGGTCGATTTGTCCGTCCACCATACAGGTAAAGGCTCCGGGTTGGTACACCACGCCCGCGATGGTGTTGGGGAAGGAGGGGTGGCTCACCCGGTTGAGGATGACCGCTCCCACCGCCACCTGGCCGCTATACGGCTCTCCTCTGGCCTCCGCCGAGATGACCTTGGCCAGCAGGGCCACCTCGCTGTCCGCTGCCGAGGAAGAGGTGCTCCACTCCGACATACCCAGCGCTTTCAGAGTGGCGGGACCCACCACACCGTCGGCGGTGAGGCCGTTCTTCTTCTGAAAGAGCTTTACCGCCGCCTCGGTTTTGCTGCCATAGATCCCATCCTCCGTCCCGTCCAGGTAGCCCCAGCGGATCAGCTTCTCCTGGATGGTGCGCACCGTCTGCCCCGAGGAACCCCGACGATAGGTGGCCGCCTGGGCGGTCTGCACCATGGTGATGATGAGTATATTCAACAGAAAGATCAGGGCCAGGGATAAAATGAGCCGTTTTCTCTGTTCCCGCACGTTCCCGCCTCCCACAAAAGTCTCGCCCTTAGTGTACGGTCCCGGCGTCTTTCTTATGAGCGGTGAATCATGGAAGAAAAATTGGGCCATACTGTTAGGGAAACTTTTCTTTCCCATAAAGGAGCGGCATCATCATGGTCAAAGGCATCAACAAACAGGTCATCGTGGTCAAATCCCCTGACCCCCGCCTCTTCGAGGAGGCCATCTTTATTCTGAAGGAGGGCGCCCTTTCCGAGGGTGCCAGCCCGGAGCAGGTCCTGCGTGAGGCCCAGCAGGCAGCGAAAAACTATGTCTCCCGTAGCACTGTCCCCGGGAAATGGTTCCAGTCTATCCCGGCCCCGGCCTACGCCGCCGCCGGTGCCCTGGCCGCCACCGCCGCCTGGAGCCTGGCTCTTTTCTTCTGACGGGCATTGTGCCTGTCCCCTCCTTGTGATACAATGGCCCTGCATCAGGCTACCCGGCTGAACACGGCCGCATTGTCTTGAGAGCACTTGTATGAAGGAGCGTCTTTATGTATCAGGTTTCCAATTTCATGGACAACGATGACGTCAAAATCCTCTCCCAGCTTGGGCCGTTCTCCGTCATCGAGTACCAGCGCGACCTAAGCGTTACCCCTTCATCCGCCATTACCGCTTATTATAGTGCCCAGATGAACGTCAGAAAGCGCCAGCTGGTGTGTGATCTGAGCAAGGCTCAGGTCACCATCCAGGCCGGCGCCATGCAGTGGATGCTGGGCAATGTAAACGCCACCACCGGCATCAAGGGTGTGGGCGATCTCTTCAGCAAGGCCGTCCGGGGCAAGGCCTCCGGTGAGTCGACCATCAAGCCGGAGTACACCGGCGACGGTCTGCTGGTGCTGGAGCCCACCTACCGCCACCTCATCCTCATGGACGCCGCAGAATGGGGCGGCTCCGTGGTGCTGGACGACGGGCTGTTCCTGGCCTGCGACTCCCGGCTTCAGCACAAGGCCGTCATGCGCTCCAACCTCTCCTCCGCCGTGGCCGGCGGCGAAGGTCTCTTCAACCTGAGCCTCAACGGCAGCGGGACCTTCTGCATCGAGTCTGAGTGTCCCCGTGAGGAGCTGGTGGAGATCACCCTGCAAAATGACGTGCTGAAGATCGACGGCAACTACGCCATCGCCTGGAGCTCCAGCCTGGAGTTCACCGTGGAGCGTTCCGGCAAGAGTCTCATCGGCTCCGCCGCCTCCGGTGAGGGTCTGGTCAACGTCTACCGGGGCACCGGCAAGGTCCTCATGATGCCCACCGCAAAAATGCCCAATCTGTAAGTTGTCCATATAAAAAGCGTCCCCAGGAGGATACTGAACAGATCCAGTAAAAACGGACAGTGACAAAAGCCCCCCTGATGTAGGAAAATAGACTACATCAGGGGGTTTTGTCATGAAGAAACGAAATTACACACACGTTCAAATGCTTTTACCAGAGATCAAGGCCATGTTGGCAGAGGGGAAAACACAGCGGGAAGTCGCAGAATACTATGGCTTCCGGAATAAGCAGGTGGTAAAAAGACTACTTGAGCGTGAGCGCCGTAAAGAACGAAAACTGGAAGCCGGAATCCGCCCACGACCGAAAGGACGGCCGAGAAAAGATGCTGCGCCAGGAGACGTTGTGGCAGAGCAGGCCTGTGAGATCCAACGGCTTCGCATGGAAAATAAACTACTGCGGGATTTTCTGCGCTTCACAGAAAGGAAGTGAGAGCAAAGGTAAAGTATCATATCATCTATCGTCACAGGACAGAGTATCCAGTGGCAGTCATGTGCAAATTCTTTGGAGTGTCCAGAAGCGGCTACTATGCTTTTGTCCATCGCCTAGGCAAGCCAGAAAAGGATGCGGCTCTTGCGGGGCTCATCGCACAGCAGCGGGAACGCAGCTTCCGCACCTACGGCTACCGGCGGATGTGGCTGTGGCTGAAAAGCCGGAATATCTTCTGCAATCCCAAAACTGTGCTGCGAATCATGAAGAAATATGATCTGCTCTCGGAGATCCGCCGCCGCAGGAAATGGCAGCAGATGGGGCGGCAGGCACACAAATACAGGAATCTGCTGAACAGGGAGTTCCATGCGGACAAACCTAACAGCAAATGGGTAACAGACATCTCCTACATCCACACCAGGCAGGGTGTGCTGTACCTTTCCATAATCCGGGACCTCTATGACAACAGCATCATCGCCTACAAGACTGGAACCCAGCAGACAGTGAATTTGGTTCTGGATACCGTTCATCTGGCAATGAAACAGGAGAAAAAGAGGGTCGCTGCGGAGTTGCAGCTCCACAGCGACCAAGGATTTCAGTACACCTCTGCAGCATACTTCAATCTGACTCAAGCATACGGAATCACACCATCCATGTCAAGGAAAGGAAACCCGTACGACAACGCCATGGCGGAAAATTTCTTCTCTATCCTCAAAACAGAATGTATTTACCGCCACAAACCGGCGACCTTTTCCGAAGCCAATGAGATGATTGACCGCTATATTTACTTCTATAACCATGAGCGCATCCAGTTAAAAACTGGAGAGGCGCCGCTGGCGCGACGCCTCTCCGCTTAAAACTTAATCTTTCCTACTAAGGGCTCTTTTTTGTACTGTCCGCACAATCTGGGGCAGTTCAATACCCTCCTGGGGACGCTTTGTCATTTCTATGGATGCGGCGCTCAGAGCTGCCCGGCCTTCTCCTTCAGGAAACCCTTGAGCCACTCACCCGTCTCCGGGTGTGCCAGGGAGAAGTCGATGGTGGCCTCCAGGAAGCCCTTCAGGTTGCCGGTATCATACCGCTTCCCCTCAAAATCCACCGCCACCATCTTGTCCCGCTTGCACAGCTCCTTCAGGCCGTCGGTAAGCTGGATCTCCCCGCCGTAGCCCGGCTTCAGGTTTTCCAGAATGTCGAAGATGCCGGGCTGGAGCACATACCGGCCCAGAATGGCGTAGTTGGAGAAGATCTCCTCGGGACGGGGCTTCTCCACCATGTCGCTGACCTGGAAGATCCGCTCCTCCAGGGGCGCCACCTTTACGGAGGAGTACTTGGAGATGGCTTCGGTGCTCACCTGCTGCACCCCCACGCAGGAGGCGCCGTACTTCTCGGCACCGGCAATGAGCTGTCCGATGACCGGAGTCTGGGAGCGCATGATGTCGTCGCCCAGGAGGACGGCGAAGGGCTCGTCCCCCACGAAGCGTTTGGCCCGCCAGATGGCGTGGCCCAGACCCTTGGTCTCCTTCTGGCGGACATAGAAGATGTTGGCCAGATCAGCGGCCCGGCGGACCTCCGCCAGCTCCCGCTCCTTGCCCGCCCGGGCCAGGCGCTCCTCCAGCTCAGGATAGTAGTCAAAATAGTCGTCCATGGCGGATTTGGCCCGGTTGGTCACCACCAGGATATCCTCGATCCCGGCGGCCACAGCCTCCTCGATGATATACTGGATCACCGGCTTGTCCACCAGGGGGAGCATTTCCTTGGGCACCGTTTTGGTGGCGGGCAGCATCCGGGTCCCCAGCCCGGCTGCCGGGATGACGGCTTTCCGTACTTTCATCTGATCTCCTCCATTGGCAGAGGGCAGGCCTCACGCGTGGGTGAGACGTCCCTCCGGGATAAGGTCGTGGAAAAACTTGATCTGGGGCATGGCCCGCAGCAGGATGGTACCCAGCACCAGGCACACGCCCAACTCGCCGATGCCCACGGTGACACCGTTGTAGATCCAGGCGGCGGGCAGGGCGGCAGTGATGCCCACCTCGGCAAAGCCGATGGTGAAGCCAACCAGCACCATGTTGCACAGCACCGGCGGCAGCCAGGCCATCCACCAGTGGCGGACCTTGCTGGTCCACACCGCGGCGATGAGGGTGGCCAGGGAGCCCACCACGATGTCCATGGCGCCGTAGGGCGAGAGCAGGTTGGCGATGAGGCAGCCCACAAAGAGCCCCGGCGCGGTGGCCGGGAACAGGAAGGGCAGGACGCACAGGGCCTCGGAGAACCGGAACTGGATGGGTCCGTAGGCCAGTCCAAAAATGTTGCTGAAGTAGCTCAGCACGGCGTACAGGGCGGCCACCATGGCCGCCAGGGTCAGATCGCGGACAGGACTTTTGCGCATGAAAAAGAACCTCCATTTTTTGTTTAGAGTACGTGTGCCGCGTACAGCGGCGCGGGTCCCTTTCCCCGGACGCAGGGCACATGGCGTCCGGACGGCTTTCTCCGCGCCGGTTGGACTGGGTGGGGAACCAGTCGTGATCATTATATCATGCTTTTTTCTCTCTGTACAGTCATTTTATCACCTTTACAGCGGAGGTTTTCCCCCGTATAATGTCAAAGAGAAGTCTTACCGGTCTTTTGACGGACCGGATCAAACCACCAAGGAAGGATCTGATCCCATGCGCATCCTCATCATCGACGGCCAGGGCGGCGGCATCGGCGCCCGGCTGGTGAGCCTGCTCCGGCCTCGTCTGCCGGAGGGCTGTGAGCTCCTGTGCGCCGGCACCAACTCCCTGGCCACCAGCGCCATGCTCAAGGCGGGCGCCGCCCGTGGCGCCACCGGCGAGAACGCCCTGTGCTACAACGCCCAGCGGGCCGACCTTATCCTGGGGCCCATCGGCGTCATTCTGGCCAACGGCATTATGGGAGAGGTCTCCCCGGCGGTGGCCTCCGCCGTCTCCGGCGCCGAGTGCGTCAAGATCTTCATCCCCTCCCCCACCTGCGGCACCCTCATTGCCGGCACCGAGGACTGCCGTCTGGAGGAGTACCTTCGCCGGGCGGTAGAGCTGGCCCTCCAGGAGCTGCCCAAGCACGGCTTTGCCTCAGTCTGACTCATGCCACCTCGCAAAAAAGGTCCCCCTTCCGAATGAACAGATCCAGTAAAAACGGACAGTGACAAAAGCCCCCCTGATGTAGGAAAATAGACTACATCAGGGGGTTTTGTCATGAAGAAACGAAATTACACACACGTTCAAATGCTTTTACCAGAGATCAAGGCCATGTTGGCAGAGGGGAAAACACAGCGGGAAGTCGCAGAATACTATGGCTTCCGGAATAAGCAGGTGGTAAAAAGACTACTTGAGCGTGAGCGCCGTAAAGAACGAAAACTGGAAGCCGGAATCCGCCCACGACCGAAAGGACGGCCGAGAAAAGATGCTGCGCCAGGAGACGTTGTGGCAGAGCAGGCCTGTGAGATCCAACGGCTTCGCATGGAAAATAAACTACTGCGGGATTTTCTGCGCTTCACAGAAAGGAAGTGAGAGCAAAGGTAAAGTATCATATCATCTATCGTCACAGGACAGAGTATCCAGTGGCAGTCATGTGCAAATTCTTTGGAGTGTCCAGAAGCGGCTACTATGCTTTTGTCCATCGCCTAGGCAAGCCAGAAAAGGATGCGGCTCTTGCGGGGCTCATCGCACAGCAGCGGGAACGCAGCTTCCGCACCTACGGCTACCGGCGGATGTGGCTGTGGCTGAAAAGCCGGAATATCTTCTGCAATCCCAAAACTGTGCTGCGAATCATGAAGAAATATGATCTGCTCTCGGAGATCCGCCGCCGCAGGAAATGGCAGCAGATGGGGCGGCAGGCACACAAATACAGGAATCTGCTGAACAGGGAGTTCCATGCGGACAAACCTAACAGCAAATGGGTAACAGACATCTCCTACATCCACACCAGGCAGGGTGTGCTGTACCTTTCCATAATCCGGGACCTCTATGACAACAGCATCATCGCCTACAAGACTGGAACCCAGCAGACAGTGAATTTGGTTCTGGATACCGTTCATCTGGCAATGAAACAGGAGAAAAAGAGGGTCGCTGCGGAGTTGCAGCTCCACAGCGACCAAGGATTTCAGTACACCTCTGCAGCATACTTCAATCTGACTCAAGCATACGGAATCACACCATCCATGTCAAGGAAAGGAAACCCGTACGACAACGCCATGGCGGAAAATTTCTTCTCTATCCTCAAAACAGAATGTATTTACCGCCACAAACCGGCGACCTTTTCCGAAGCCAATGAGATGATTGACCGCTATATTTACTTCTATAACCATGAGCGCATCCAGTTAAAAACTGGAGAGGCGCCGCTGGCGCGACGCCTCTCCGCTTAAAACTTAATCTTTCCTACTAAGGGCTCTTTTTTGTACTGTCCGCACAATCTGGGGCAGTTCAGAATGGAAGGGGGACCTTTTCCTATCTTGGATGGATGCTCTGACGCTTACTCGGCGTCCTGCATAGCCTTGGCGGCTTCAATTGCCTTCTCCTGGGCGGCAGGAGGGGCACTTCCCATTTGAGCCACGGCTCAAATGGGGGCCCTTTCAGAACTTCACATGCTCGGCGGAAGTGAATTCCGCCTGCGCCAAGGTTCTGGCCCTTCGGTCCAAGACGCTTGTGCGGCGCAGACGCGCCGCCCCGGCTCCGCTGGGGTCCCGAGGAAGCCCCCAGGAAACGCGGATCTATTACTCGGCGTCCTGCATGGCCTTGGCCGCCTCGATGGCCTTCTCCTGAGCCGCAGGAGGGGCACTTCCCATTTGAGCCACGGCTCAAATGGGGGCCCTTTCAGAACTTCACATGCTCGGCGGAAGTGAATTCCGCCTGCGCCAAGGTTCTGGCCCTTCGGTCCAAGACGCTTGTGCGGCGCAGACGCGCCGCCCCGGCTCCGCTGGGGTCCCGAGGAAGCCCCCAGGAAACGCGGATCTATTACTCGGCGTCCTGCATGGCCTTGGCCGCCTCGATGGCCTTCTCCTGAGCCGCAGGAGGGGCACTTCCCATTTGAGCCGTGGCTCAAATGGGGTCCCTTTCAGGACTTCACTTGCTCGGCGGAAGTGAAGTCCGCCTGCACCAAGGTCTTGGCCCTCCGGTCCAAGACGCTTGTGCGGCGCGGACGCGCCGCCCCAGCGGAGCTGGGGCCCCCGAGGAAGCCCCTCCGGGAAACGTGGGAAATTTACTCGGCGTCCTGCATAGCCTTAGCCGCCTCGATGGCCTTCTCCTGAGCGGCAGGAGGGGCTTCCTCGTAGCGGACGAAGTGATAGGTGAAGGAGCCTCTGGACTGGGTGATGGACCGCAGGTCGATGGCGTAGGAGGTCATCTCGCCCATGGGCACCTCGGCCTCCACGATCTGGTTGCCGTCGTGGTCGGGGTTCATGCCCATGATACGGCCGCGGCGCTTGTTGAGGTCGCCGATGACATCGCCCATATAGCTGTCGGGAATGGTGACCTTCAGCTCACCGATGGGCTCCAGCAGCACGGGGTTGGCCTGGGCCAGAGCGGCCTTGTAGGCCAGCTGGGCGGCCGTCTTAAAGGCCATTTCGGAGGAGTCCACGGGATGATAGGAGCCATCGTACAGGGTGGCCTTCAGGTACACCACGGGGTAACCGGCCAGCACACCGTGCTGCACAGCCTCCCGCAGGCCCTTCTCCACGGCGGGGAAGTAGTTCTTGGGCACAGCGCCGCCCACGACTTCCTCGCAGAACTCCATCTCTTCCTGGTCGCTGGGCTCGAAGCGGATCCACACGTCGCCGAACTGACCGTGACCGCCGGTCTGCTTCTTGTGGCGGCCCTGGACCTCCACCTTCTTGCGGATCTTCTCCCGGTAGGGAACACGAGGCGTGGAGAGCTCGGCGTCCACGCCGAAGCGGCTCTTCAGACGGGACACCAGCACATCCAGCTGGATGTCGCCGGTGCCGGACACCACCACCTGGCGGGTCTCGGCGTTGTTGACCACGGTAAAGGTCTGGTCCTCTTCACCCAGGCGGGCAAGGCCGGCGGCAATCTTGTCGTCCTGACCCTTGGTCTTGGGGGAGATGGCCATGGAGTACACCGGCTCGGGGAAGCTGATGGGCTCCAGCTTGATGACATTACGGGCGTCGCACAGGGTGTCGCCGGTCTTCAGCTTATCCATCTTGCCGATGGCGCCGATGTCGCCGCAGGAGAGCTTCTTGACCTCCTCGGTCTTCTTGCCCTTCACCTGATAGAGGCGGCCCAGCTTCTCAGTGAGGCCGGTGCGGGCATTGACCATGGGCATATCCGACTCGATGGTGCCGGAGAGGACCTTCACATAGGAGTACTTGCCGTACTGGTCGGAGACGGTCTTCCACACGAAGGCCACGGGCACGGCGCCGGGGGAGACGGCGAACTCCACCACGTCGCCGTGGTCGTCCTCGCCGGTCTCAGACTTGCCCTCCAGGGGAGAGGGCAGGAGGTTGACGATGTTGTCCAGGAGCATCTGGGTGCCCAGGCCGGTGAGGGCGGAGCCGCACACCACCGGGAAGAGGGACAGATCCTTCACGCCGGCGTGGAGGCCCTGGATCATCTCGGCGTAGGTGAACTCCTCGCCGTTGAAATAGCGGTCCATAAACTCCTCGCTGGTCTCGGCCACGGACTCCACCAGAGCGTTGTAGAGCTCGTCCAGGACCTCCTGCTTGTTCTCGGGCACGGGGATCTCGTGGCGCTTGCCGTTTTCGATGTCGTAAGCGCGCTTGTTGAGCACATCGATGATACCGATGACCTTCTTGTTCTCATCCCAGATGGGAGCCACCACGGGGGCTACGTTCTTGCCGAAGCGCTCCCGGAGGGTCTCGAAGGCAGCGTTGTAATCGGCGTTGTCCTCGTCGGTCTTGGAGATGTAGAGGATGCGGGGCATCTTCCGCTCCTCGCAGTACTTCCAGGCCTTCTCGGCGCCCACGCTCATGCCGCTCTTGGCAGAGCAGACGATGATGGCGGCATCGGCCACACGGAGGGCCTCCATGACCTCACCGGAGAAATCAAAGTAGCCGGGGGTGTCCAGAATGTTGATCTTGCATCCCTTATATTCCACGGGCGCCACGGCGGTGGAGATGGAAAACTGACGGCGGACCTCTTCTGCGTCGTAGTCACAGGTGGTATTTCCGTCGGTCACCTTGCCGAGACGGTCAATGGCGCCGGTCTGAAACAGCATGCTCTCAGCCAGGGAAGTCTTTCCGTTTCCACCATGGCCCAGCAGGCATACGTTGCGAATATTTTGTACGGAATAGCTCATATCTTGTTTCCTCTCCTTACATTTGGGATCTCACGAAAGCGCCGCCCGTTTCTATGCGCCACTGTCTTAGTCATTATATCTCAATACACGGCGATTGACAACTCATTTTTTATAAAAAATGTAGTCTCCATACAAATTCCTTCCAAGCCGCCCCCTCTTTTCTTTGACAACAGGGACCAGAACCGGTATGATTGCGGAAGAAAATACGATTTGTCTGCCACGAAAGGAGAATTTTTCATGGCCCCGAATCACCCGAAAATGGTGCTCTTTGACTACGGCCAGACCCTCATCGACGAGCCCTATTTCAACAAGGAGCTGGGCATGGAGGCGGTGCTGGCTCACGCCGACGCCAACCCCCTGGGCCGTACGGCCCGGGAGCTGGCCGATTACATCGACGCCCTGGAGGCCGAGATGGAGCGCTTCCGCACTGCCGACGGCCACATCCCCCTCTACGAGACCCACAACCTTCCCTTCCAGCGGTACGTCTTTGCCTCCCAGCGCCTCTCCTTCTCCCTGCCGGAGGAGAAACTGGAGACCCTCTACTGGGATGCTGCCGCCCCGGGCCGCCCCACCGAGGGCATCCACACCCTGCTGGACCTTCTGGCGGCGCGGGGCATCCGCACCGGCGTCATCAGCAATCTCTCCTTTTCCGGCGCCGCCCTCCGGGCCCGGCTGGACCGCCTGCTGCCCAACCACCGCTTCGAATTCATTCTGGCCACCAGTGAGTACGTCTTCCGCAAGCCCAGCCCCCGGATCTTCCGGCTGGCCCTCACCATGGCGGAGCTGGAGCCCCACGAGGTGTGGTACTGCGGCGACAACCCCGCCTGTGACATCGCCGGCGCCGCCGCCTGCGGCATCCAGCCGGTATGGTACACCGGCGCCCTCTCCCCCCTCTGGTCCTCCCAGAATACTCCCCCCGCCGACCACCTCACCCTGGCGCACTGGGCAGATTTTCCGGCTCTTCTGGACCGTGTTTCGGCTCCGTGCTCAGTTTAAGAACACGAAAAAAGCGCGTGCTCACGTATTATCGTGAGCACGCGCTCTTTTCTTATCACGCAATAGGCAGATAGCCCAGAACGGCCAGGGTCTCGCTGTCACACAGGAGAACCGCGTAGTCGTGGCCAGTGGTATCTCCCAGGGTCACAGCCCAGTCGGCAGCATCCAGCCGGTATGGTACACCGGCGCCCTCTCCCCCCTCTGGTCCTCCCAGAATACTCCTGCCGCCGACCACCTCACCCTGGTGCACTGGGCAGATTTTCCGGCTCTTCTGGACCGTGTTTCGGCTCCGTGCTCAGCTTAAGAACACGAAAAAAGCGCGTGATCACGTTTTATCGTGAGCACGCGCTCTTTTCTTATCACGCAATAGGCAGATAGCCCAGAACGGCCAGGGTCTCGCTGTCACACAGGAGAACCGCGTAGTCGTGGCCAGTGGTATCTCCCAGGGTCACAGCCCAGTCGGCAGCATCCAGCAGCGCGGCGCTTTCGTCATCACAGACCGCCGCCGCCAGGTCCCCCTCTGTGACCTGGGCAACAGAGACCAGGGTGGTATCCACCCGGTCCTTCTGGTCAAAGGTGGAATCCGCCAGCCAGGCGGTGCAGTTGGCCCGCAGGGTCTCAGTGGTGTCCGCGTCAGGTTGGGCAGCTCCGTCGTTGGTGGCCGCCTCCGCCGGCATGACGCTGAACGTGATCGCCTGGTTGGCCCTCTCCTGGCTGCTCCCGCTGTCTTCCGCCGCCGGAGTGGGAGCCGGTGTGGGCTGGGCAGACGCGGGCGGACTCATCCGCAGGGCGGCACCGCCGCTGCTGTTCTCCTCTGCGTCATCCTGGACGAGCACAGGCACGCTCTCCGCAGGCTGGGCCTCCTCATGGTTGGAGACGGCGTTCTCTTTGGACTTGCCGTCTGTCTCGGGCTGTTCGGCGCCACCGCTGACGCCTTCGCCCACAGCGGCATCCGCCGTATCCTGGGTGGCCTCCGCCGTGGTCACGCTCGCCGCCGCCGGGGCGGTTGCGGTGGAGCCGCCGCTCTGTAGGGTCTTCAGGGTGCCCGCGCCCAGCAGGATCACCGCAAAGACCGCCGCCAGAGAGGCCCAGCGTTGGATGTGGGACTTTTTGCTCACCCTGGAGAGGGGAACTACCTTTTCCGCTCCGACCCTGTCCATGATGGCCTGGTGGAGTCCGTCGGGCACCTCCTCCTCCAGCTCCGGCAGGATGGTGTGGAGCTGCCGCAGCTCCTCCGCCGCCCCGCGGCATTCCTCACAGGCAGCCAGATGAGCCTCCAGCTCACCTTTCTCCTCTGGGGTCAGTTCACCGTCCAGCTCCAGGCTCAAAAGCTCCAGAGCGCGGTCGCAGTCGCACATGGCAGGTCACCTCCTCTCCTTTGTTTCATCACTTTCTAGACGAAAGCTCGCCAAAAAAGTTCCCCCGCTCCGTCAAAACTTTTCGCAGGGCATTTCTGGCCCGGGCGATGCGGGACTTCACCGTCCCCTCCTCCAATCCCAGGACCGCACCGATCTCGGCGTAGCTCAAACCGTTGATCTCCCGCATGACCAGCACCTGACGGTGCTCCGGGGTGAGCCTTTCCAGCCCCGCCGCCACCGCCTGCCGAACCTCTGTACGCTCCAGCTCCCGCTCGGGGGCATACCGCTCGTCGGGGAGCTCCACCTGCCGCGCCTCTTCCTCGTCATCCAGGGAGACCGTCATGGAGAGATTCTGCCGCCGCTTCTCCTTTCGCAGGAAGTCAATGCAGGCGTTGGAGGCCAGCCGGTAAAGCCAGGTGGAGAAGCTGCTCTCCCCCTGGAAGCGGCTCAGCCCCCGCCAGGCATTGAGGAATGCCTCTTGGGTCAGCTCAGCGGCGTCCTCTGGGTTGCCGGTGAGCCGCCGGCAGAGATTGTAGATGCGCTTTTCATTGTCGGTGACCAGGACCTCAAAGGCGGCCTCCTCCCCCTTTTTGGCCCGTTCCACCAGCTCCTGTTCCGTCAAGGCGACCCTTCACCCGCCTTTCCTTCCTCATCAAATCATTTCAGATCCCGCTGGATGCCAGCCGTGATCCGCCGCAGGTCCTCCATGGTCTCCACGTGACAGATCTGCTCCTTCCAGTAGCCCGCGTGGGGTACCCCCTTCAGGTACCAGCAGTACTGCTTCCGGGCCTCCAGGCAGGCGATCTTCTCCCCCTTGTGGGCAGCGTTGATCTCAAACTGCCGCATGGCAGTGGCACACCGCTCCGCCAGAGGGGGCAGGAGCGGGATCTCCCTGCCCTCCAGAGCGGCCTGGGCCTGCTGGAAGAGCCAGGGATCGCCGAAGCAGCCGCGGCCGATCATCACGGCGTCAGCGCCGGTCCATCGGAGGATACGCACGGCATCCTTTCCCGCAAAAACATCACCGTTGGCCATGACCGGGATGTGCAGGGCCTCCTTCACCTCCCGGATGTAGTCCCAGTTGGCGGTACCGGCATACTGCTGGCTGCGGGTGCGGCCATGGACGGCCACGGCGGCCACTCCTGCCTCCTCCATAGCCTTGGCCAGCTCCACGCAGTTGATGGAGCCCTTGTCCCAGCCCAGACGCATCTTCACGGTGACAGGGCGGCTCCCCGCCCCCTTCACCACCGCCTCGGCCACCCGGACGGCCAGGTCCGGGGTACGCATGAGCCCCGAGCCGTCCCCGGAATTGGCCACCTTGGGCACGGGGCAGCCCATGTTTATGTCGATGATGTCCGCCCCGGACACCTCCCCGGCGATGGCGGCAGCCTCCTCCATGCACGCCGGGTCGGAGCCGAAGATCTGGGCGGCGGCGGGGTGCTCCCCCTCCCCCAGCTTCAGCAGCGGGATGGACTTTTTATCCTGGTAGCACAGGGCCTTGGCGCTCACCATCTCGGTGACGGTGTAGCCCGCCCCCAGTTCCCGGCAAATGGTGCGGAATCCTAGGTCGGTGACCCCCGCCATGGGGGCCAGCACCAGCTGGGAGTCGATCTCCACGTTTCCTATCTTCACGGTCTTCCTCCGGTTCTATTGGATTCTTTTTATCATACCATAAACCGCCATTGGGGGCAAGGGCCGCCGCCCTCCGCCCCGATTTTGCCCGCCAATGCCCGGAAAATCCGCCCAAGACGCCAGGATGCCGCAGAAAATCGCAGAAAGAGCGTCTCCCCTTCCGACGCTATATTTCCAAATCATGGATTATACTGTCTCTACTACCCGATACACAGGAGGAGATCGTCCATGGCGGCGAAGGTTGGATGGAAGTCAAAGGCAGCCCAGGCCCGGGAGGAGATGGCCCGGACGGGCAGGCTGGTGCTTCGGGCGCCGGCCCTGGTGCGGGGGGCGGAGTATGTCATCCGCTTCACCCTCTCGGCGGTACTGGCGGGGGCGGAGATCCTGAACGGCTGCGCCCCATTCGGGCTGTCCATGGTGGGCTGCTCCGGCTCCGGGCTGGGCGGCTTTGCCGCCCTGCTGGGCGCCTGCTTCGGCTATCTCGCCTTCCGGGGACTGGCCGAGGGACTGCGGTACGTAGCGGCGGCCATCCTCATTTTCTCGGTGGCCTTCGCCTTTTTCGATATCAAGCTGTACCAGCGCAGCTGGTTCATGCCGACGGTGACGGCGGCGCTCTCCGGCGCCACCGGCTTCGTCTACCTGGGAGAGGGGGGCTGGGAGATCTCCACTGTGATCTTTTTTCTCACCGAGCTGCTGCTCTCGGGTGCCTGCGTCTACTTCTACCGCACCGCCTTCTCCCCCTGGCTGGACAAGCGGGATGAGGGGGAGCTCTCTACCCGGCAGTTGGCCAGCCTTTTCATTCTGGGCAGCACCGTTCTCATCTCCCTGGCGCAGCTCACCCTGGTGGGGGACATCATCTCCGCCGGCCGTGTCCTCGCCGCCCTGGCGGTGATGGTCTTTTCCTCCCAGGGAGGGCTGGGCGTCGGCGCTGCCGCCGGCGTGGCCGCCGGGCTGAGCATGGACCTGGCCCGGGGCGGCGGGGACTGGTCCTGCACCGTGTGCTACGGCTGTGCCGGCCTGGTCACTGGCGTCTTTCAGGGCCGGTCCCGGACAGGCTGCGCCGTGGCCTACGTCCTCACCAACGCTGTGGTGGTGCTGTGGGCCTGGGAGGGCGGCGCCGAGCTGCCCCTTCTCTATGAGGTCTTTACCGCCTCCGTCCTCTTCCTCCTGCTGCCGGAGCAGCTGCTCCGCAAGGTCCGGGCCCGGCTGAGCCGGGAGCGCTCCCCCGGCACCGCCGACCGGGCCGCCGCCTACGTCCGGGAGCGGCTGACTCAAACCGCCGAGGCCTTCCGCACCCTCTACGAGTCCATGCGGGGGAGCTTTCGAGGCAGCGCCCCCAACGACGGCGACCTCTCCACCGTCTTTGACCGGGCGGCGGACAAGGTGTGCCGCCGGTGCGCCCTCCGGGACGCCTGCTGGCAGCGAAACTACAACACCACCTTCAACGCCCTCAACGACGCCCTGCCCGCCATGGCAGAGCGGGGCCATGGCGAGGCCGGAGACTTCCCCCAACACTTCACCACCCGCTGTCTCCACTTTCCGCAGTTTCTGGCCGCGGCCAATGAGGCCCTCACCGCCGTTCTCTGCCGCCGGCAGTACCAGAACCGGCTCCAGGAGAACCGGGCCGCCGTCTTCCGGCAGTACGGCACCCTCTCCTCCCTGCTGGGCCAGGCGGCCGCCGAGCTCTCTGGGGAACTGACTCCCGACCCGGCGCGTGAAAAGCGGCTGCGCCGCCATCTCACTGCCCTGGGGCTGGAGGGAGACGCCTGGGTCTACTACGACCAGGCCGGCCACCTGCGCTGTGAGGTAGCCGGACCCGACCTGTCTCCCCTTCGGAAGGAGGACGAGCGCGCCACCCTCTCCTCCCTGCTGGGGGTCTCCCTCCACGCGGCGGAGGAGGAATCCCCCATTGGTACAAGAGAGCATCTGGTCTTCACGCAGGCCGAACCCCTCCAGGCTGTCATGGGGGCTGCCGCCCGGCAGAAGGGGGGCGAGACGGTGAGCGGGGACGCCGGTGGTCTCCTGCGCACCCCGGAAGGCCTTCTTTATGTCATGCTGTGCGACGGCATGGGCAGCGGCTCCGCCGCCAGCCGGGAGAGCAAGCTGGCCGTCCGCCTGCTGGAGCAGTTTTTACGGGCGGGCGTTCAGGCCGAGACGGCCCTCAAAACCCTCAATGCCGCCCTGGCGCTTCGCAGCGAAGAGGAGGGTGGCTTCACCACCGTGGACCTGCTGGAGCTGGACCTCTTCACCGGTGCCGCCGCCCTCTATAAATTCGGCGCCGCCCCCACCTACCTGCGCCGTGGGCCCTCCGTGAGCCGCATCACCGGCGCCGCCCTCCCCGCCGGGCTCACCGATGGGGAGCGGATCGCCCCCGACATCACCCGGCTCCAGCTGGAGAGTGGGGATGTGGTAGTGATGGTCAGCGATGGCGTGGCGGACCAGCGTGAGGACCAATGGCTCCGGGACGCTCTGGCAGCCTTTGACGGTGAGAGCCCCAAGGACCTGGCCCGGGCTCTGGTCTCGGCCAATGTGGACGAGCACGGCCCTCTGGATGACCGCACCGCCCTGGTGGTCCGGCTCTCCGCCCGCAGCTAAAAAATGTGCCGTTTCCCGCAGCATCAGTGGGAAACGGCACATTTTCTTATTCTTGATCTGATTTTTGCTCTTCCTGCTTTTCCTTGATGACAGGGAACGGTTTCCCCTCCGGGGTCCGCTCCTCCGGCGGAAGATCCCGCTCCATGGGAGACGGCTTGTCCGCTTCAAAGACCTCAAAGAGATTCCTCGGCGTGAGATCAGGCTTCCGGTGCTGGAAGATGGCTGTGACCGTTGGGAAGAGAACAATGGCAATGAGTCCGCCGGAGAAACCGTTGTTGTAGAGGTTGACGCCCGCCAGCACATAGCCGGCCTGGAGGACCACCGCCGAGTGGAGAAAGCCCGCCAGGACACCCACGGGCCAACCGAATACGCCGGCGAAGGGAGCCAGCGTGGTGCCGAAGAGGGCGGCCAGCTGGAGGCCGGGCGTCTCTACGTTGTAGTGCATGAAGATGCCTCCCAGCAGGACGCCGCACATGATGGGCAGGATGTTCCGTGCGTGCTTGCCGTAGGCGGAGAAGCCAATGATGGTGAGGATGCCCCCCAGGGTGGGCCCGTTGAGGTCACCGCCCACCAGCAGGATGTACCCGGTGGCCAGGAGTCCGTTGACCCCCATATTGATGAGCACAGGACCTCCACCCACCGTCAGCAGGAAATCACTGGGAGCCCGTCCCGTGCTGGTGAGAATACGCCGGTAGCCCGCCCAGGTGGCCCAGGCCGGGTGGCCGGAGAAAAAGAGACCGCTCACGATAAAGACCAGACACATGAGGGTTATGGCCACGCCGAAGGGCAGATTATACCCCTCCGCCCAGTAAAGGACGCTGCTGGGCGCGTCCCCTACAGCGGTGAGGATGGGCACCAGCATCATGGCCAGCAATCCGCAGGCAAAGCCCATGTTGTAGAGGTTCATGCCGTTCTGCACCTTGTAGGTATAGGCTGACAGGGAGGGGAGCACCATGCCGATGAAGACGCCGGTAAGGATCCCCCCCAGCGGATGGGCATAGAGACTGCCCAGACCCATGTAGCTCACCAACGGAGAAAGGGCTGTGGCCAGCAGGGCCACCGAGGTATACTTGGAAAAGGGCTCCTTCTGGATGCGGGCATAGATCCAGGTGCCCAGGATGATGGGCCAGATGTTGACAATGTTCTTGCCAAAGAGGGCAAAGCCCGACATGAGCCCCATCTCCGTGATGGTGAAGCCGTTGAGAGGGCACCGGGCTAGAAAGAGGATGGCGGCGCTGATGAGGGTCACCAGGGCGGAGTTGACGAAGGCCGCCCCCGGCCCGGCGATGGCAACATAGTCGGTGATGAGCACATCCTGGGTGTTGATGATCTTCCACAGGCCCGGGAGAATGTTGGACGGGTCATCGAAGATGAGTCCCGCCAGCATCAGGGCCAGTACATACGCCAGGATCACAAAATACATGCGTTTGTATCGCATCTAGAGGTCCCTCCCTTTTGGCTCCGGTCCTGGGGTCAAACGGCGCGGAAAAAGTCTCTTGTCTCCTGGGCGTTGCGCATGACTTCCTCACGCAGGGCTTCCAATGAGGGGAACTTCCGCTCCCCCCGCAGCTTTTTGTAAAACTCCATACGGATGGTCTGGCCGTAGAGGTCTCCGGAGAAATCCAGGATGTACCCCTCCACGCTGACCCTGTCCCCATCGTCCACCGTGGGACGGACACCGATATTGGTGACAGCGGGGCGGCTGTCGCCATTTTCGAACCACACCCGGGTGGCGTACACCCCGTGGGCGGGCACCAGCACGCCCTCCGGGAAGTGCAGGTTCACCGTGGGGAAGCCCAGAGTGGAGCCCAATTTTTTCCCGTGGCTCACCTTGTCGGTGAGCACATGGGGGTGACCCAGAAACTCCATGGCCCGCTCCATCTCCCCCTGGGCGATGAGGGTGCGGATATAAGTAGAGGAAACCGTGATCCCCTCCATCTCGATCTTGGGGATGATGTTACAGCCCACGCCCAGCTGGTCGCACAGCTCCTGGAGTCGCTGGGGATTGCCCTCCCCCTTGTAGCCGAAGTGGAAGTCGTGGCCGGCCACCACATGGGCGGCGCCGTGCTCCTTTACCAGATATTCGGTGACGAAGTCCCGCCAGTCCATCCGCATCATGCTGTCAAAGTGGGCCACGATGACCTCTTTGATGCCGTAGCACCGCCGCATCAGGTCGGCCCGGTCGGCAGGGGAATTGATGAGGGGGGTCACCGCTCCGGTGATCCGGCTGCCCGGGTGGGCATCAAAGGTAAAGGCGGTGGGGATGAGTCCCTTCTGGGCCGACACCTCTCCCACACGGCTCAGCAGAGCGCCGTGACCCACGTGCACCCCGTCAAAAAAGCCCAGTGCAATGGCTCGTTTTGTCTCGTTCAATGGAATCGTCTCTCTTTCCTCTCCCGACTCACACCGGGAAAAAGCTTTTCACTGTGATGAGCTTGCCCCGCTCCGCCCGGCACAGGGCCAGGAAGGTCTGGTCACTGCCGTAGACCCGGTACTCTCCTTCCGGTAGGGCAGGCATCACCAGGGTCATGCCGTTGCGGAGCTTTTTCTCCGCCTCCGGCTTCAGGATCAGGTCAGGGCGGCCGGCAAAGTAGGCGTCCACCGGCAGCAGCAGGCTCTCGGCCTCTCCACGGTCGGCGGCGGCCTGGACCGCCTCCAGTGTCACCGCGTCATCCAGCGTAAAGCCGGCGGCCATGGTCCGGCGCAGAGCGCCCATGCAGCCGCCGCAGCCCAAAGCCTCACCAATATCGTGGCACAGGGTACGGACGTAGGTCCCCTTGGAGCAGCGGACCCGCAGGCGGTAGTCCGCCGGTCCGGTTGACTCCAACAGCTCCAGCTCATGGATGCAGACCGGACGTGCTTTCCGCTCTACCTCCTTGCCCTTCCGGGCCAGCTCGTAGAGCTTCTTGCCGTCTATTTTGATGGCGGAGTACATGGGAGGGATCTGGAGAATGTCGCCCCGGAACCGGTCCAGTACCGCCAGAACCTGGTCCCGGCCCACCGTCACCGGACGCTCTTCCACCACCTCACCGGTGGTATCCTGGGTATTTGTGATGACGCCTAGTTTAAGTTCTGCAATATATTCCTTTTCGGATTCAGAGGCAAACTCCACCGCCCGGGTGGCCCGGCCGATGAACACAGGCAGTACGCCGGTGGCCATAGGGTCCAGGGTACCGGCGTGACCCACCCGCTTCTCGTGGAAGATGCCACGCACCTTGGCGCACACATCCATACTCGTCCAATCAGCGGACTTGTCTATGACGAGAATTCCGTTAGGCATTGGCCTGCACCTTCCGGATGGCGTCCATGATGGCCGCCTTGGCCTCCTCCACTGTGCCCGGCACTGTGCAGCCGGCGGCGGCGGCATGACCACCGCCCCCCAGCAGGGCGCAAACCTTGGTGGCGTTGAGAGTCTCGTCTGTGCGGACGGACAGCTTGCAGGCCCCGTCCTTCAGCTCACGGATGGTCACTGAGGTGTGAACCCCCTCCAGCTGCCCCACGAAGGCGGCAATGTCCTCAGCGTCCCGCTCGTCGGCCTCCAGCCGGGCCATGTCGGCCAGGCTGATGGCAGCGATGGCGATGGCGCCGTCATCGTAGAGGTCCATGGTGTCCACGATGAGGGACTCCAGCTTCAGCCGTTTCAGGCTCTTGGTGCGGAAATGGAGTTTGTTAGCCTTCTGGGCGTCGATGCCTGTTTCCATCAGGTCAGCGGCTACCCGATGGGTGGCCGGTGTGGTGTTGCTGTACTGGAAGCAGCCGGTATCGGTGGCCACCGCCACATAAAGGGGCAGGGCGGCTGTCGGGGACACAGGCCCCCACTGGCGGATGAGGTCATAGATGAGCTCGCCGCAGGCTGCCCGACCGGCATCCAGACAGGTCTCCTTGGCGAAGTACTCCTGGGAGGGGTGGTGGTCGAAGGCCAGGTCGATGCCCCGCTTGAGCCACACCTCACCGGCGGGGGTAAACAGCCCCTTGCCGGCAATGTCCACCGACACCACAAAGGCAGGCTGGAACTCCTCCGGAGCCAGATAGCCCTCCAGGTAGGGGGTAAAGAGGGTGGTAGTGTCCTCGTTGGGGAGGACCCAGGCCGTCTTGCCCTGCTCCCGCAGGGCCTGGCACAGGCCCACGGCGCAGCCGATGGTGTCTCCATCGGGCCGCTTGTGGGTCAGGATGAGAATGTTATTTTGCCGCAGCAGCAGCTCCGCCGCTTCTCTGTACTCCATCGTTCAGGCACCTCACTTGTCCAGCTTTTCGATGAGCTCCAGGATGTGGGCGCCCTCGGCGATGGAGTCGTCGGCCACGAAGGTGAGCTCTGGGGTATACCGGAGCTGGAGGGCCTGGCCCAGCTCCCGGCGCAGATAGCCGCTGGCCGACTTGAGGCCCTTGACCACCTCTTTGACGTCGCTCTTGTCCAGCATGCTCACATAGACCTTGGCGTACCGCAGGTCAGGGGCGGTGTCCACCGCCGTGATGGAGACCAGTCCGTGGACGCGGGGGTCCTTCACGGTCCGGATCAGGGCCGAGAGCTCCCGCTGGATCTCCTCGTTGATGCGTCCGATACGATTGCTTGCCATATTTTTCTCCTATCAAGCATACAGACCCGTCCCCTCCTCAAATGACTTGGGGATGGAACAGGTCTGTTTGGTTGTATTTCTTTTCAGTAAGGTCAGACCTCGATCTGCTCCATCTCGTCGTCGCAAACTCCACACCGCTCCGTCCGGCTCCCGCCGGACATCCGCTCCGTTTCGTTGCTCCTCCTCTCCACACCGGACCCGCTTCGCTGGGCTCCGGTATGGTTTGGACGCCGGTGGAGAATCACACCTCAATCTGCTCCATGAGGTAGGCCTCGATGATGTCGCCCTCTTTGATGTCCTGGAACTTCTCGAAGGTGATGCCGCACTCGTAGCCCTGGGCGACCTCCTTCACGCTGTCCTTGAAGCGCTGGAGGGAGGCGATGGCACCGTCGTAGATGACGATGTTGTCCCGCAGCAGGCGCATCTGGGCACCGCGCTGCATCTTGCCCTCGGTGACGTAGCAGCCGGCCACCATGCCCACGCCGGTGATCCGGAACACGTTCCGGACCTCGGCCCGGCCCAGGTCCACTTCCTTGAACTTGGGGGCCAGCATGCCCTTCATGGCGGCCTCAACCTCGTTGATGGCGTCATAGATGACCCGGTACATCCGCATATCCACATTCATGCGGGCGGCCGAATCACGGGCATTGTTGTCGGGACGGACGTTGAAGCCCACGATGATGGCGCCGGAGGTGGCGGCCAGCATGACGTCGCTCTCGCTGATGGCACCCACCGCGCAGTGGATGACCCGGACCCGGACCTCCTCGTTGGAGATCTTCTCCAGGGAGGACTTCACGGCCTCGGCGGAGCCCTGCACGTCGGCCTTGACGATGATGTTCAGGTTCTTCATCTCGCCGGCCTGAATCTGGCTGAACAGGTCCTCCAGAGAGACCTTCTGGCCCACGGGGCCGCTCATACGGTCCTTCTGCTCCTGCTTGCGCTGCTCCACCAGCTCACGGGCCATGCGCTCGTCGTCCACGGCGTGGAAGTCGTCGCCGGCGCCGGGCACTTCGCTCATGCCGATGATCTCCACAGGTACGGAGGGACCGGCCTCCTTCAGCTTCTCGCCACGGGCGTTGGTCATAGCGCGGACACGGCCCACGGCGGTGCCGGCAATGATGATGTCGCCCTGGTGCAGGGTGCCGTTCTGGACCAGCAGGGTGGCCACGGGGCCGCGGCCCTTGTCCAGCCGGGCCTCGATGACGGCGCCGTGGGCAGAGCGGTTGGGATTGGCCTTAAGCTCCTGCATCTCGGCGGTGAGGACCACCATGTCCAGCAGGTTGTCGATGCCCTCGCCGGTCTTGGCGGAGATGGGGCAGATGATGGTTTCGCCGCCCCACTCCTCGGGCACCAGCTCATACTCGGTGAGCTGCTGCTTGATGCGGTCGGGGTTGGCCTCGGGCTTATCCATCTTGTTGATAGCCACGATGATGGGGATATTGGCGGCCTTGGCGTGGTTGATGGACTCCACGGTCTGGGGCATGATGCCGTCGTCAGCGGCCACCACCAGGATGGCGATGTCGGTGATCATGGCGCCGCGGGCACGCATGGCGGTGAAGGCCTCATGGCCGGGGGTATCCAGGAAGGTGACGGGCTTGCCGCCCACATCCACCTGATAGGCGCCGATGTGCTGGGTAATGCCGCCGGCCTCGCCGGAGGCCACGTGGGCGGAACGGATATAGTCCAGCAGGGAGGTCTTGCCATGGTCGACGTGGCCCATGACCACCACCACGGGGGCCCGGGGGAGCAAATCCTCCTCCTTGTCCTCGCTGACGTCGATGAGCTTCTCCTCAATGGTAACGATGACCTCGTGCTCCACCTTGCAGCCCATTTCCTCGGCAATGATGGCGGCGGTCTCGTAGTCGATGACGTCGGAGAGGGCGGCCATAACGCCGTTCTTGATGAGGCACTTGACCACCTCGGCGCCGGTCTTCTTCATGCGGGAGGCCAGCTCACCCACAGAGATCTCGTCAGGGATCTTGACCACCAGGGGGTGCTTTTTGGCGATCTCGGCCTGGAGGCGGCGCATCTTCTCCTGCTCCTCCGCCCGGCGCTTGCTGCCCTGGAAGCCGCCGCCCCGGCGCTGCTGGTTCCGGCCCTGGAACTTCTGCTTGCCGGCCTGCATCTGCTTGGTCTTGCCGGCGGCCAGATCCTCCAGCCGCTGGTCGTACTTCTCCAGGTTCACGTTGCCGCTCTTCCGGGTGTCCACGATCTTCTTCTCAGGGACCTTCCGGCTGACGGTGTTCTGCTGGGGCGCGCTCTGAGCAGGCTTCTGGGCCGGCTGCTGCTGGGGCTGCTGGCCCTTGCCGCCGTTGTTCTGGCCTCCGGCAGGCTTGCTGCCGCTCTGTGCTCCGGCAGCGGGCTTCTCCGCGCCCTTCTGGGGGGCGGGCGCCGCCTTGGTCTCATCGGCGGGCTTGGGCTCATGATAGGTGTCGGCAAAGATGCTCTCGATGCTGGCCACCTGGTTGTTCTGGGTCAGGTAGTCGAAGAGGATGGCCAGCTCCCCGTCCTCCAGCACCTGCATATTGTTCTTGGGGGCCTCTCCATACTTGCCCAGAATGTTGATGATCTCCTTGGGCGTGCGGTCAAAATCCTTGGCCACGTCCCGAACTCTGTACTTGATCAGACTACTCAAATAAATTCCCTCCGTTGATCGTTGGGATCACTTCAATACGAAAACCCGGAGCGGAGATCCGGGCTTGCGTATTGAAGCGATCCGCAGGCCGTTACTTCCTTCCTGCCGCATCCGCGGCCTCATCTGTACCCTTTCACGTCACGTGACGCCCTCCTCCGCGCTTTGTACCCTTTCCGGGACCTTTCCGCACCTGCTTCTTCCGGCCGGCTGCCTTGCCGGGCGCCGCCGGTCTGGCGGGCGCAGCCCAAGGCTTGGCCGCCGCCCGCTCCAGTTTCTTCTCGTGCCGCCGCTGCTCCTTCTGCCGCTGGAGGGCCCGCTGGGCTTTCTCCTCCAGGTCAGCGGCCGTCGCGCCGTACTGCTCTCCGTCCGCCTCTGCCAGCTTTTGGGCAAAGGCAGCCGCCAGGCCGTAGTCGGTGAGGGCCAGCATAGCGCAGGAGGAGCGGCCCACAGAGAGGCCCAGCTCCCCCTTGGTATAGGGGCTCTGGAGAACAGGCACCCCGGCGGACAGGGCGAAGTGGGAGGCCCGGCGCAGGGTGTTGTCGGCGGCGTCGGAGGCCAGCACCACCAGCCGGGCCTTGTGCGCCCGGGCGGCAGCGGCCACAGGCTCCTCGCCCACCTCCACACGGCCGCCCTTCCGGGCCAGGCCGATGAGCCGAAGCGCGTTATCCATCCTGCTCCTCCCCCCTCTTCATCTGACCCTCCAGGGCCTCATAGACCTCCGGCGGCAGAGCCGCCGAAAAGGCCCGCTCCAGAGCTTTGGACTTCCGGGCCTTCTTCAGGCACTCTGGATCAGGGCACACATAGGCACCCCGGCCCGGCTTCTTTCCTTTGAAATCCAGGGAGACCTCCCCTTCAGGGGAGCGCACCACCCGGATGAGCTGACGCTTTTCCTTCATCTCCCGGCAGCCCACACACTGCCGCATGGGGATCTTCTTCGGCATGTCACACGCCCCCCTTTACCAAATACCGTTCTCGTCCTCGGTCTCCCGGTCGGAGTCCTCCTCTGTCGGGATACCGAAGGTGAAGTTCTCCTCCTCCGGCTCCGTACCGTCAGAGACCGGATGCCGGACGGCGTCGGGTCCAAAGAACCAGTCCCATTTCTCCCAGTCCATGTCCCTGCGCCTCCCGACGCTCTCCTGTGAGGATCACTCCTCGATGTCCACGCTCTCCTCGGGCTCCTCTTCGATCTCCACCTCGGCGTCCTCTACCGTGGGCAGCTCGCCCGGGTCGGACTCCGGCTTAATGTCGATCTTGTAGCCCGTCAGCTTGGCCGCCAGACGGGCGTTCTGGCCACCCCCACAAAAGGCAGCGCCTTTTGCGGGGACCCCGGTCTCCACTTGATTTGGGCGGAGTGAATCCGCCCAAACCCAAGCTTTGCCCAAGGGCAAAGGCTTGACGCGGCAGACGCCGCGGACAGGAGGGCCTTACTCCTCGATGTCCACGCTCTCCTCGGGCTCCTCTTCGATCTCCACTTCGGCGTCCTCCACCGTGGGCAGCTCGCCCGGGTCGGACTCCGGCTTGATGTCGATCTTGTAGCCCGTCAACTTGGCCGCCAGACGGGCGTTCTGGCCCTCTTTGCCGATGGCCAGGGAGAGCTGGTCGTCGGGCACCAGCACCCGGCAGCTCTTGCCGTCGGGCAGCAGGTCCACGCTGACCACGTCGGCGGGAGAGAGGGCCGCCGCCACATAGGCGGTGGGGTCCTCACTGTACTTGATGATGTCCACCTTTTCACCGTGGAGCTCCTCCACGATGTTGTTGACCCGCTGGCCGCCGGGGCCCACGCAGGCGCCGATGGGGTCCACGTTCTCGTCGGCGGACCAGACGGCGATCTTAGTGCGGCTGCCCGCCTCACGGGCGATGGACTTGACCTCCACGGTGCCGTCGTAGATCTCGGGGATCTCCAGCTCAAAGAGACGCTTGACCAGACCGGGATGGGTGCGTGAGATGAGGACCTGGGGCCCTCTGGTGGAGCGGCGGACCTCCACCACGTAGACCTTCAGCCGGTCGCCCTCATGGATCTCCTCCCCGCGGACCTGCTCGCCGGGGGCCAGGAAAGCCTCGGTGTACTCGCTGCTGGAGCTGATACGCAGGTTGGCAGCGCCGCTGCGGGGGTCGATGCGGGTGACGATACCGGTGAGGATCTCGTGCTCCTTGGAACTGAACTCATCATAGATCATGCCCCGCTCGGCCTCCCGGATACCCTGGATAATGACCTGGCGGGCGGTCTGGGCGGCAATGCGGCCAAAGTTCTTGGGCTTGACCTCGATGCGGACCACATCCCCCAGCTCGGCGTGGGGGATGGCCCGGCGGGCCTCCTCCAGAGACATCTCGGTAGCCGGGTTGTCCACGGTCTCCACGATGTCCTTGAGGATGAACATGCGCACCTGGCCGGTCTCGGGGTTGGCCTTGACCTCAATGTTGTCCCCGGCGCCCTCGTGGTCCCGCTTGTAGGCGGAGGCCAGGGCCTGGGTGATCTTCTCCATCATATAGCCGGCGGGAATGCCCTTTTCCTTCTCGATCTGGGCAATGGCGGCGAAAAACTCCTGGCCGTCGTTCTCGCTGCTGTTGGTCTTTTTCGCGTTCTTTCTCGGCATTTCGTTATTCTCCCTTAAAAGCTCACGTGCAGCCGCACCTGAGCAACGTCTTTCTTCTCCAAAGTCACGTCTCCGCCGGGGAGCTCCACGGTCACATTCCCGTTGTCATAGCCCTTGAGCACACCGGTGAGCTCCTTACGCCCCTCCCGGGCCCGGTAGAGCTTCACATCCACCTCGCTGCCCGTGAACTGGGCGAAGTGCTCCGGCTTCTTCAGCACCCGGTCGGCGCCGGCGGAGGACACCTCCAGGGTATAGCTCCCCTCGATGGGGTCGGCCTCGTCCAGGGCGTCACTGAGGGGACGGCTCACCGCCTCACAGTCATTGATGGACACCCCGCCCTCCTTGTCGATGTAGATCCGGAGAAACCACTCCCCCGCTTCCTTTACGTACTCTACATCCCAGAGCGAGCACCCGGCGGCCTCCACGATGGGCGCCGCCAATCCCGCCGTGAGTTCAGTCACTTTTGCCATGTTTCGTCCCCCCTGACGCGCTTTTCCAGATACTTACAGATCCGTTTTTTTCAATAAGAAAGAGCGGGGCGGACCCCACTCTTGACGGATACGTACACTGCTAGTATAGGCAGTATACCATACGGATAGCCTGATTGCAAGATTTTTACCGGGAAATCTCGAAAATACATGGGCTTTTCCCCTCTGAAAAGGAGAGACCCGGGCATTCAGGCCCGGGTCTCCTCTATGGTATGCAAAGGGGAACCGTCCAGGTCCACCCGCCGGGTGGCTAGGGCAACGGTGTGGTGTTCGTGGGCGCACAGCAGCACGGGGAGCCCCAGGCCGTACACCGCCTCCATGAGGGTCTCCGTCCGGGCCTGGTCCACCCCGGCAAAGGGCTCGTCCAGCAGCACCCAACCCCGGCGGACCTCTGCCAGGGCCAGGGACCGGACCAGGGAGAGCCGCCGGGCCATACCGCCGGAGAGGGCGGCGGGATAGGTCCCCTCCTCGCCCTCCAGCCCTGCTGCCGCCAGCCACCGCCTGGCAGTCTCCCGGTCCGGCCGGGGCAGCACATCGGTGATGTGCTGTTCCGCTGTCCGCCAGGGGAAGAGACGGTTTTCCTGGAAAAGGAGGACAGCCTTCGACGGGTCCAGGCCAGCGCTGGTGCCGGAGGACGGTGTCTCCAGCCCCATCAGGACGCGCAGCAGGGTGGTCTTGCCGCAGCCGGAGGGCCCGGCCAGCGCCGTGACCCCCTCCGCCGGCACGGTCAGAGAGAACCGGTCCAATACCAGCTTATCGCCGTAGGACACCGTCAGCTCACGGATCTCCAGCACGGTCGTTCCCTCCCTTCCCCCGCTCCAGCCTGCCCAGCAGCCGTCCCAGGACCCCCTCCAGCACAAAGCTGAGGAAGAGTACGGTCAGGGTCCAGGCGAAGAGGGCCGGGGTCTCCAGATAGGTCTTGGCATTGCTCACCTGGGTACCGATGGCCAGCTTGGGCAGGCACAGCACCTCGGCGGCCACCCCCGCCTTCCAGGCCAGGCCCAGGCTGGTACGGCAGGCAGCGGCAAAGTAGGGCAGCACCGAGGGTACATACACCAGGGTCAGGGTGCGCCGACGTGGAAAGCCGTATGCCCGGGCCAGCTCCAGCAGCTGAGCGTCGGTGCTCTCCACTCCCTGGACCACGTTCCCCCACACTACGGGCAGGACCATAAGGGCAGCGATGATGGCGGGCACCCAGTTCCGATCAGCCCACAGCAGCACCAATATAATAAAGGAGGCCACCGGAGCGGCCCGGACCACCTTCACCGCCGGGGCAAAGATCAGCCGGGCCCACCGGGAAACGGCGGTGAGAGCGGCCATGACGGTGCCCAGTCCCACCCCCGCGGCGGCACCGGCGAAGACCCGGCACAGGGAGGCTGCCGCTGTCCGCCAGAAGTCCACTGTACCCACCAGCTCCACCAGCTCCTGGGCCACCCTGGGGGGCGCCGGCAGGATGAAGGCCTGGCCCTCCCACAGACAGGTGAGGAGCCCCGAAATGTCTCCGGTCTGCCGCCAGGTCGTCCACGCCGCTTCCAGGCTCCGGTGTCCGGCGCACAGGGCGGCGCCCTCCCACACCAGCAGCCAAAACAGGATGGGCAAAAGCCGCTCCCGCCAGCCTTTGGCAGGAGCGGCAGTCAGCCTCTTGTTCACCCTTCGTAGTAGAAGGCGTCGTCGGGGATGCCCCCGCCGATGGAGTCGGGATTGGCCTGGTAGAGGACCTCATAGTAGCCCTGGATGGCGCTGCGCATGTCGGAGGCACCGGTGATGCACACCAGAGCGCACTTGGGGATGGCTGCTTCGGCGATCTGGGCGTTGGCGGTGATGCCGTAGCTGGCCACCAGCTGAGCCGGATTCTCGTCACTGGAGAGGGCCAGATTATCCGGGTCGTTCATAAACTCCACCGAAGCTGCGTAATCGCTCAGGAAATTCTCCACAGCCTGGGGATTCTCCTCGATGAAGTCGGTCCGGGCCACGATGGTGGTCATGGTGAGATGGCTGCCGTTCTGGAGGTTGTCCCACTCTGCAGACAGGTCCAGAGCCTCCCGGACATCGGCGTTCTTGAGCTGCACGGCGGTGGCGGCGGGGACGGGCAGCATGCACAGGTCGGCCTCGCCGCTGACCATCAGAGTGGTGATCTCGTCGCCGGTCTTCCACTGGATGTCCACATCAGCGGGGTCCACCCCGTTCTCGGTGAGGAGGTAGTTGAGGACATATTCGGGGTTGGCGCCCTGGCCGGTGGCATAGATGGTGCGACCGGCCAGATCGGCCATGGAGTGGACGGTGTCGCCGTTCTCCAGGATGTAGAGGACGCCCAGACCGCTGACGGCCAGCATCTGGATGCCGCCGTCGGTCTTATTATATAGGTTAGCGGCCACGTTGGAGGCCACGGCGGCGATGTCGATCTCGCCGTTGGTAAGGCCGGCGGCCACCTGGTCGTTGGCGGTGAACACCTCCACGTTATAGCTGTTGGCGGTGGTACCGGCATCATTGTCGGCCATGAGCTTGGCGGCACCCACACCGGTGGGACCGTTGAGGACGGCGAAGCGGACGGTATCGCCCGTCTCCTGGGTGGGCTGGGCAGTGGTCTCCACCGGGGCGCTGGTCTCGGGCGCCGGAGTGGTGGTCTCGGCGCTCTTCTGGCCGCAGCCGGCCAGGGCGCCGCCCAGCATCAGCAGGGCCATGGTGAGGGCGAGCAGTTTTCTTTTCATGCTAAGTTCCTCCATTCTGTATCTCCAGGACCCTCCGGTCCAGGATGACGATGGTCTTTCCCGCCCGGCGGATGGCACCCGCCCGTTCCAGCTCCTCAAAGGCACGGTAGAGGGAGGCGCGGCTCACATCCAGACGGCGGGAGAGCTCGGTGGCGGGACAGGAGACCTCCTCCCGCCCCGATTCCAGCAGCCAGCGGGAGAGCTTTCCCGTGACCTTGGGGGCGGTGAGGCCCTCCACCTTCCGACTCAGGAAGTGGATGCGCTCGGAGAGATAGGCGATGTAGCTCCTGCGGAAGGCCGGGCAGTCGTCCAGCAGTTCGGCCACCAGCTCCTCCGTGAAGAAGGCCACAGTGCAGGGGGTGAGAGCGGTGATGGTGGTCTCGTAGCGGTCCCGGCGGTGGAAGAGGGCAGCCGCACCGAAGAAGGCCCCTCGCTCCAGGGTGCTCATGACCAGAGCCCCCTTGGTGACCCCGGCCCGGCCGGCGAGGAAGACCCCCAGGCACCGGCGGAACCGGTCGGGACTGTAGATCACTTCGCCTTTGGCAAAGCGTTCCCGCAGGCAGCCCGGGTCCTCCGCCGCCCGGCGGAGCCGGTCCTCCGGTACCTCCCGAAAAAGCTCTGTCCGGGCCAGGGCGGCCAGCTGCTCTCCGCTCCAGTGCTCCGCCATTCCCTCGCCCCGCTTTCTGTCTCATTTCAGACACTTTCAGATTTTACACCCTGGATGGACCAAAGTCAATCCCGAACATAAGATGAGGAAGAAAGGAGGGATCTCCAGGATGGGATACCGCAACCACTGTCCCCACGGTCAGGCACGGCAGCGGCAGGCGTCGGAGTCCGCCTGCGCGCAGGCCGCCGCGGCCCGTCGGGCGGCCCTGGCCGACACCCCTACCCGGGTCTGCCGTTCCGGCCAGTGCGCCGGGGCCTGCCCCACCTGCCGTGAGGTGGTCTCCCTCCTCCGGCGCCAGAACCGGCTGCTGGAAGAGCTGCTGGAGGCCATGGGCGTCCGGCCCTGAATAGCAAACGCCCCGTGAGCATGCTCACGGGGCGTTTGTTTACGGATTCCAGATCCGGCGGTAGGTATCGTAGTGGAAAGTGAGCCCCTGGTGGTCATAGGGCCCTTCGGTCCCGGCGAGACGCCAGTCCGGGTGGTTGTCCAGGTCGGGAAAGTGGGTGTCGGCGGGGAAGGTCCGCTCAAGCCGGGTCACATAGACGGTATCACACCAGGGGAGGAGTTGCTGATAGACGGCGCCGCCGCCGATGACGAAGGCGTCCTCCGGCGCGGCGGCCCGCAGGGTCTCCACATCCCGGAATACCTCCGCCCCCTCCGGAGCGAAGTCCGGGTCCCGGGAGAGGATCAGGTTCCGCCGGCCCGGCAAGGGCCGTCCACCGGGAAAGGTGGCCAGGGTCTTCCGACCCAGGATAACGGCGTTGCCAGAGGTAAGGGCCTTGAAGCGCTTCAGGTCGGCGGGGATGTAGCAGGGCTGGTTCCCATCCTTCCCGATGCCCCAGGCCTGGTCGGCGGCCACGATGGCCTTCCAGTGTCCGCCCCGGAGAAAAGCCCCCAGAGCCTCCCCCCCCTCCTCGGTAAAGACGGCCACACCGGCGGCCTTCAGGGCGGCGGCGGCCACACCGTCCCCTGGCACCCTGGTACCGGTAAAGGTGCCGTCATAGATGGTGCCGCTGCCGCAGGAGGGGCTGCGGGCCTTGAGCACGGCGCAGGGGCAGTCCAGCAGGCGGGCCAGATCAACAGCGCCCTCCACCCCCCGGCGGTAGGGTTCCGTCACATCCGCCCCAGCCTTGGTGCGGACCTTCTCTCCCACCCGCTCGGCGGGAGGCCGCGGGGTGGGGAGTCCCCCAAGCTGCTCCGGGCAGACGGGGACCAGATGGTGCCCGGCGGCGATGAGGGCGGTCGCCCCCTCCCACCCCTTGCCGGTGCCGTCGTACCGGCAGGGCAGACCCAGCAGGCAGGCGGAGATGAGGATGTTCACGTCGCTCCCCCCTTAAACGGCCACCGGGATCTTGGCCGCCATGGGCCAGGCCTCATAGCCCTCCAGGCGGAAGCTCTCGGTGGTAAAGTCATAAAAGTCGGTGACGGCCGAATCCATCCACAGCTTGGGGGCATCGTAGGGCTTGCGGGCGATGATCTCCTCCACCACGGGCACATGGCGGTCATAGATGTGGGCGTCGGCAATGACATGTACCAGCTCCCCCGCCTCCAGTCCCGACACCTGAGCCAGCATATGGACCAGAGCGGCATACTGCATCACGTTCCAGCCGTTGGCGGTCAGCATGTCCTGGCTGCGCTGGTTGAGGATGGCGTTGAGGGTACGCCCCGTGACGTTGAAGGTCATGGAGTAGGCGCAGGGATAGAGGGCCATCTCATGGAGGTCGTGGTGGTTGTAGAGGTTGGTGAGGATGCGCCGGGAGGCGGGGTCGTGCTTCAGGTCGTAGAGCACCCGGTCCACCTGGTCGAACCACCCCTCCTTATATTGGTGCTTCACCCCCAGCTGGTAGCCATAGGCCTTGCCGATGGAGCCGCTCTCGT
Organism: Intestinimonas timonensis; assembly: GCF_900626145.1. GTDB lineage: Bacteria > Bacillota > Clostridia > Oscillospirales > Oscillospiraceae > Intestinimonas > Intestinimonas aquisgranensis. The sequence goes on from NZ_LR130817.1 coordinate 1,501,252, forward strand.
CGGCCCAGGCGTCCCAGATGTGGCTTTTAAGGTCTTGGACGTTGTTGGACTTCTTCTGCCAAATCCAGAGGAGCTCGTCCAGTGCGCTCTTGAAAGCCATCTTTCGGATGGTCTGGATGGGGAATTCCGCCCGCAGGTCGTAGCGGTTCACAAGTCCGAAGCGCTTGATCGTATGGGCCGGAGTGCCGTCCTCCCAGCGGGGACGCACCGGCAGGTCTGTATCCCACGTCCCGTGGGCCAGAATGTCCTTACAGTTATCGATAAAGATCTGATCGGCGTAGCTCACCGGATTTCCTCCTAAATATTTCAATTTGGCCTGGATTTTTTCTCACAGTATGGTATAATGTCGACACAAAAATACTTTTGGGGGCGAACCATCATGGATGGGCATCCACACCCACATTTCCCCGGCATCGGCCTTCGGAACCTGAAGTCAGCCTTCTCCGCAGCTCTGTGCGCAGCCATCTACTACCTCATCGACCGAAACCCCACCTTTGCCTGCATCGGCGCGGTATACGGCATGGGCAATGACATGGGCCACTCCTGGCAGCAGGGGGGCAACCGTCTCATCGGCACCATCATCGGCGGCTTTCTTGGGATGGGTCTGTTCTGGTTTTATCTGTTGCTGGACCCGCCCGGGGATCAGAGAGTCCTTCTCATCCCCCTCACCTTTGTGGGCGTGGTGGTCCTCATCTGTCTGGCCCAGATGTTCCGCTGGCCCACAGCGGTGCAGCCGGGGAGCGTGGTGCTGTGCATCATCCTCTTCAACACCCCGGTGGACACCTATGTAAGCTACGCCCTCAACCGTATGGTGGATACCGGCGTAGGCGTGGTGGTCTCCATGATCATCAACTATCTCCTGCCACGGGAGCGGCTGGACCGCTGGAAGGCAGCGCTCCAGGCCCGGCGGGGCTGAGGCCTCAGACCTGACCGATCAGGCTGCCCCCCTCCCGGCGCAGGATCTTCACCGCCCGCTCCACATTGTGCAGGTCCTCTCCCCGGGCAAATACCTCCACATAGTTGGGGGCATGCCCCCGCCAGAGTCCTTCCTTCTCCTCCTCAAAGAGGACGGGCAGGGTCTCTCCCACCCAGCTGTCCAGATAGACCTCCTCCAAGTGCCGGGCCAGGGCGCCGGCCCGATGGGCCCGCTCCTCCTTCACCGCATTGGGGATCTGGTCCAGCATCTTGGCCGCCGGGGTGCCGGTGCGGCGGGAATAGGGGAAGATGTGCATGGCCGAGAAGGCGCATTTTTCCACAAAGGCCAGGGTGGCCTGGAACTCCTCCACGGTCTCCCCGGGAAAGCCCACGATGAGATCGGTGGTGATTCCGGGGCGTTCAAAGTATTCCCGGAGTAATTTTACACTCTCATAATACCGTTCGGTATCATATTTTCGGTTCATCCGCTTCAAGACGCTGTCACAGCCCGACTGCATGGACAGGTGGAAGTGGGGACACAGGTTGGGCAGGGCCGCCGCCCGGCGGCAGAAATCAGCCGTGATGGTCCGGGGCTCCAGGGAACCCAGGCGCACCCGGGTACCCTCCGGCAGCGCCCGGCACACCGCCTCTATGAGGTCGATGAGCCCGCTCCCGTCCCGCCGCTCGGCGCCCCATGAGGAGATCTCGATGCCGGTGAGGATCACCTCCCGGTAGCCCTCCTCCCCCAGCCGCCGGCACTGCTCCTCCGCCTCCGGGATGGACAGGGAGCGGATGGGGCCTCTGGCGTAGGGGATGATGCAGTAGGTGCAGAAGTTGACGCAGCCATCCTCCACCTTCAGCATGGCCCGGGTGCGTCCCTCCAGACCGCCGGCGGGCAGCACCTCGAAGGTCCGGCGGCGCATGGCGTCATCTACCGTCATGCGGGGTCCCTCCCCGGCCAGATGGGCGGCCCGGCGGTCCTCCAGGGCTGACTCCAAATCATCCAGGAAGGCCATCCGACCGGCGGTGCCCGAGATGAGGTCCACCTCCAGCTCCTTCACCACCTCCGGAGCCGTCTGGGCGTAGCAGCCGCACACCCCGATCACGGCATCGGGATTTTCTTTTCTGGCCCGGCGGATGACCTGCCGGGATTTTTTGTCACTGACCGCCGTAACGGTGCAGGTGTTGATGATGTAGGCATCCGCCCGCGTCTCAAAGGGGACCAGCTCATACCCCCGGGTAAGCAGTTCGGCCTCCATCGCCTGGGTCTCATATTGGTTGACTTTGCAGCCCAGGGTGTAAATGGCGATCTTCATAGTAATACCTCAACAAAAGGGGCAGATTCCGCCCCGATTTCTGGTTGAAATGGCCAAAATTATAGAGGTTCACGGGTTCTTCATTGTTTTTTCCCGCCCACCTCATTATAATGAGCCTATATCATAATAACACACGTGGGGAGGAACCACAATGACAAGCTTTCCTATCCAGCTCACTTCCGTCAGTGACATTAAGGCTTTTGTGGACGCCGCCAGCCGTTTGGACTGCGACGTGGACGTAATCTGCGGCCGCTATCTGGTGGACGGCAAGTCCATCATGGGACTTTTCTCCATCGATCTCTCTGCGCCCATTCAGGTCCAGGTCCAGGGCTCCCAGGCCCAGGCCGACATTTTCAAGGGCGCCATTCAGAAATTCCTGGTCAAGTAACCATGTCCCATAACTTTTTCGCTCTGATCTCCCGGATGCGCTACATCGGCCGCTGGGGTCTCATGCGCAACACCTTCCAGGAGAACATTCAGGAACACTCCCACATGGTGGCCGTCCTGGCCCATGCCCTGGCGGTCATCCGCCGGGACCTCTTCGGCGGTGATCTGGACCCGGAGCACGCCGCTGTGCTGGCCCTCTACCACGACGCCCCCGAGATCCTCACCGGAGACCTGCCCACGCCGGTCAAGTACTATAACCCGGAGATCCGGGAGGCCTACCGTGAGGTGGAGGAGGTCTCCGCCCGGCGCCTGCTGTCCATGCTGCCGGATGCCCTCCGCCCTGCCTATGAGCCTCTCCTCCTGGAGGACCCGGAGAGCGAGTACCACGCTCTGGTCAAGGCCGCCGACAAGCTCTCCGCCTACATCAAGTGCGTGGAAGAGGTCAAGGCGGGCAACACCGAGTTCCGCCAGGCGGCTGAGCAGACCTATCACATTCTGGAGGACTCTCCCCTCCCGGAGGTGGCCTACTTCCTTGAGCACTTCCTCCCCGGCTTCAGCCTGACGCTGGATGAGCTCCAGTGAGGGCCACCCTTTATTTTTGGAAAGGAACTGATCGTTCATGAAAGCCATCGTCACCGTTCTGGGCAAGGACCAGGTGGGCATCATCGCCGCCGTATGTACTCTGTTGGCCGACAACAATGTCAACGTGCTGGATATCAGCCAGACCATCCTGCGGGAGTTCTTCACCATGACCATGCTGGTGGACGTCTCCGCCTGCAAGCTGCCCTTTACCGTGCTGTCTACCCTGCTGGAGAACGAGGGCTCCAAGCGGGGTCTGGCCATCAAGGTCCAGCGCGAGGATATTTTTGACGCCATGCACAAGATTTAAGGAGGTGTCCCGGCCATGCTCAACAGCAAAGAGATCCTGGATACCATCAATATGATCGACCAGCAGCACCTGGACATCCGCACCATTACCATGGGCATCTCCCTGCTGGACTGCGCAGATCCCGACGCCGAGGCCGCCTGCCGCAAGATCTACGACAAGATCTGCCGCCGGGCGGAAAAGCTGGTCTTTACCGGCGAGTCCATTGAGCGGGAGTTTGGCATTCCCATCGTCAATAAGCGCATCTCCGTTACCCCCATCGCCCTGGTGGCGGGCGCCTCTGTGACCAACGACTACGTCCCCTTTGCCGTGGCCCTGGACAAGGCGGCCAAGAACACCGGCGTCAACTTTATCGGCGGCTTCTCTGCCCTGGTGCAGAAGGGTTTTGCCGCCGGCGACCGCAAGCTCATCGAGGCCATCCCAGAAGCCCTGGCCACCACTGATCTGGTGTGCTCCTCGGTGAACGTGGGCTCCACCAAGGCCGGCATCAATATGGACGCCGTGGCTCTCATGGGCCGGACCATCAAGGCCGCCGCCGAGCGCACCGCCGACTGGGGCGGCTTCGGCTGCGCCAAGCTGGTGGTCTTCTGCAACGCCGTGGAGGACAACCCCTTCATGGCCGGCGCCTTCCACGGCGTGGGCGAGGGAGACTGCGTCATCAACGTGGGCGTCTCCGGTCCCGGCGTAGTGCACCACGCTCTGGAGAAGGTCAAGGGCCAACCCTTTGATATGGTGGCTGAGACCATCAAAAAGACCGCCTTCCGCATCACCCGCATGGGCCAGTTGGTGGCTCAGGAGGCCTCCCGCCGCCTGGATGTGCCCTTCGGCATCGTGGACCTCTCCCTGGCCCCCACTCCCGCCATCGGCGACTCGGTGGCCCGCATTCTGGAGGAGATGGGCCTGGAGGTCTGCGGCACCCACGGCACCACCGCCGCCCTGGCCCTCCTCAACGACGCCGTCAAGAAGGGCGGCGTCATGGCCTCCTCCCACGTGGGCGGCCTGTCCGGCGCCTTTATCCCCGTCTCTGAGGACGAGGGCATGATCGCGGCCGCCGCCTCCGGCGCCCTCCACCTGGACAAGCTGGAGGCCATGACCTGCGTGTGCTCCGTGGGCCTGGACATGATCGCCGTCCCCGGCGACACCACTGCCGAGACCATCTCCGCCATCATTGCCGACGAGGCGGCCATCGGCATGGTCAACTCCAAGACCACCGCCGTGCGTATCATCCCCGCCCCCGGCAAGACCGTGGGGGACACGGTGGAGTTCGGTGGGCTGCTGGGCTCCGCCCCCGTCATGCCCGTTCACCCCTTCTGCAGCGCCGAATTTATCCAGCGCGGCGGCCGCATTCCTGCCCCCATGCAGAGCCTGAAAAACTGAGCGGGCGGCCGCCACGACGGGCCCCATCGCAGATGGGGCGCGCCCTCAGGCGCGTACAAGCGTCTTGCGCAGCAAGACCTTGGCGCAGGCGGAATTCACTTCCGCCGAGCATGTGAAATCATCTTCGGGTCCCCACGGGGACCTGTCCCCGTGGGCCGGCCGCATCCCCGCCCCCATGCAGAGCCTGAAAAACTGAGCACATCCTGTGATCTTTGGCCTCATCAGCGTCATGCTGATGGGGCCTTAAAAAAACGAGGAGGTATACCATGGACGCCATTTTCAACCGCCGCAGTATCCGCAAATTCACCGATGAGCCCCTCACCGACACCCAAATCGAACGGCTGCTCCGGGCCGGCATGGCCGCCGCCTGTGCAAAGAACAGCCAGAACCGTCTCTTCTTTGTCTCCAAAGGCCAGGGCAGCCTGCCCACCCTCATTCAGGTCCACCCCAACGCCTTTGCCCTGAAGACCGCCGCCGTCGCCATCACGGTATGCGCCGACCTGCGCCAGGCTGCTCAGGTCGACCCGCTCAACCCCTGGTGGGTCCAGGACTGCGCCGCCGCCATGGAGAACATCCTGATCGAGGCCGCCGACATGGGTCTGGGCGGGCTGTGGATCGGCGTCCACCCCGACCCCAAACGCATCGTGGCTGTCCAGACCGACCTGGCCGCTCCCAGCCACATTGTTCCCCTGGGCGTTGCCGCCCTGGGCCACCCGGACAAGGTAAAAGAGCCCACCGATCGCTTTGAAACCGACAAGGTCTTTTGGGGGACCTATCCCGTGGATGCCTAACATAGTTTCTTTCCATATTTTTCATTTCAGATGACCCGGCAGAGATTCCTGCCGGGCCGTCTTATTTTTTATCAAAATTGGTCGAAATAGATATTGCGGTTACCAATTTTCAGTCGGGAGGCCCTGTCTGTATGAAAAGTATTCAGAAAGAAATCACCTTCAATTTCCTGGCACTGGTACTGGTTGCGGCACTTCTGTGCGGAGGCGTCGGCATCGTTACCAATTTTATCAGCGCGAACAGTCTCTTGGAGCAGGAGCTCAATGCGACAGCCTCACTGGCCGCCGACCGCGTATCCTATGAGCTCACATCCTATAAAAATGTGGTAGAAGCCCTCGGTATGATGCCCCAGCTCAGCGACAGCACTGTGACCACCGCTGAAAAGAAGGAAATCGTGGACGCCTGGGTGTCTAACTATGACATGGCCCGCGGCAATCTGCTCAATACCTCCGGCATCAGCCTTTTCGACGGCAACGACTATTCCGACCGAGAATATGTACAGAAAGCCCTTCAGGGAGAGGCATGGATCTCCACTCCCACCATCAGCAAGATCACCGGTGAGCTGTCTATCATGGTTGCGGCTCCTGTGTGGCGGGACGGCATCGCCAACAGTCAGGTCGTAGGTGTGGTGTACTTTGTTCCCCACGAGAAATTCCTCAATGATATTATGGCCACTATCCAGACCAGCAAACATGGCGGCGCCTATATGATCAGCCGTGACGGCACCACCATCGCAGACACCGAAATCGAAACTGTGGCCGTTCAGAACATTGAGACCGAGGCCCAGAGTGACCCCTCCCTCTCCGCCCTGGCTGCCATTCACGCTGACATGCGCAACGGCAACAGCGGCTGCGGTCAGTACAAGATCGATGGCATTTCAAATGTATCGGCTACGCGCCGGTCCCCGGTACCGACGATTGGAGCATTGCCGTTACCTCCTATACGCAGGATTTCATGGGTACCACTTACCTGAGCATCATCATCATCCTCGTTCTTCTGGTCCTGGTGATCGTCATCTCCTTCCTCCTGGCGGTCCGCATCGCCCGCAGCCTCAGCGGCCCCATCCGCACCTGTGTCCAGCGTCTGGAGCTCCTCTCTCATGGCGACCTGACCACCCCCTCCCTTGAATTCAGCCGCAAGGACAAGATCGGCATTCTCTCCGACGCCACCGCCCGCATCGTATCCACTCTGAACGAGCTCTTCGGCGACATCAGCTATCTGTTGGGCGAGATGGCCCAGGGCAATTTCAAGGTGACCTCCCGGAATTATGATATTTACCAGGGCGATGTATCCGTCGTTCTGGACTCTCTGCGCAACATTAACCGGAGTCTGAGCTCCACCCTGCGTCAGATCGATACCGCCGCGGAGCAGGTCTCCACCGGCGCCGATCAGGTTTCTTCCGGTGCCCAGTCTCTGGCCCAGGGCGCCACCGAACAGGCCAGCGCCATCGAGGAGCTGTCCGCCACCTCTACCGAGATCAACTCCGGCGCCCAGAGCAACCGTGATATGGCCAGAGCTGCCAGTGACAAAGCCAACATGGCCGGTGCCCAGGTGGCCCTGAGCAATACCAAGATGAAGGAGCTCCAGCAGGCCATGACCGCAATTCTGGATGGTCATCAGGAGATCGGTCAGATCATCACCGCCATTGAAAACATCGCCTTCCAGACCAATATTCTGGCCCTCAACGCTGCCGTGGAGGCCGCTCGCGCGGGCTCCAGCGGCAAGGGCTTTGCCGTGGTGGCCGACGAGGTCCGCAATCTGGCCGCCAAGTCCGACCAGGCTGCCAAGCAGACCAAAGAGCTCATTGAGCACTCCGCGGCCAACGTGGCGACCGGAAGCCAGCTCAGCCAGGAGGTCAGCGCCGCGCTGGACGAGACCGCCGCTCTCACCGGTGAGGCAGTGGGCCTCATCGATCAGGTGATGAACAATATCGTTTCCGAGGCCGAGTCCATCGCACAGATCACCGATGGCATCGAGCAGATCTCCAGCGTGGTCCAGACGAATTCCGCCACTGCCGAGGAGAGCGCCGCCGCCAGTGAGGAGCTCTCCAGCCAGGCCCAGCTCATGAAGAGTCTGGTGGACCGCTTCTCGCTCCGCGACGAGATCTGACCATTTCTTCCGCTCTCGTCCTCCGTCTCTGTTCGGTAAACGTAAATCTGCCTTCAACAGCGCCGGCGGCCCCAGAGGAAAGGGGCCGCCGGCGTTCTATCTTTTGCTCAACCTCGCTTTTTCTCTGGCATCGGCGGACAGGCTGTGGTATAATGGCTCTAAAGACCACGCATCAAAATCCAGGAGGTTTTCGATATGCTGAAACTTGACCTTTCCAACGCAAGTTCCTTCCTGTCCCAGGACTACCTCTCCAGCCGCATGGAGGCCCTGGAACAGGCCCGTGTCATGCTGGCCGAGCACAATGGCCCCGGCGGTGACTTCACCGGCTGGGTCCGCCTGCCCGTGGAGTACGACAAGGAGGAGTTCGCCCGCATCCAGGCCGCCGCCAAGAAGATCCGCTCTGACTCCGACGTGCTGGTGGTCATCGGCATCGGCGGCTCCTATCTGGGCGCCCGAGCCGTCATCGAGCTACTGGGCTCCGCCGACCACAAGCTTGCTCCCAATAAGCCTGAGATTTTCTTCGCAGGCAATGGCCTGTCCACCGACGCCATGGGTGACCTCATCGACTATCTGGAGGGCAAGGACTGGTCCATCAACATCATCTCCAAGTCCGGTACCACCACCGAGCCTGCCGTGGCCTTCCGGGTCTTCAAGGGCCTGCTGGAGGAGAAGTACGGCAAGGAGGAGGCACGGAAGCGGATCTACGCCACCACCGATGCCCACAAGGGTGCCCTGAAGGGCCTGGCTGACGCTGAGGGCTATGAGGAGTTCGTGGTGCCCGACGCCGTGGGCGGCCGGTACTCCGTCCTCACTGCCGTGGGGCTGCTGCCCATCGCCGTGGCCGGCGTGGACATCGAGGCTCTGATGGCCGGCTCCGCCGAGGCCATGGACGTGCTGGCCAAGCCCGGCGCCGACAACATCGCCTGGCAGTATGCCGCCGCCCGGAACGCCCTCTATGACGCCGGCAAGTCGGTAGAGCTGCTGGTGGGCTATGAGCCCTCTTTCCGCTTCTTCGCTGAGTGGTGGAAGCAGCTTTACGGTGAGAGCGAGGGCAAGGATGGCAAGGGCCTCCTCCCCGCCAGCGTGGAGTTCACTGCCGACCTCCACTCCATGGGCCAGTACATCCAGCAGGGCCAGCGCATCCTTCTGGAGACCGTAGTGAAGTTCAGCAAGTCCCGCCGCACCATTACCATCCCCAACGACCCCGACAACGTGGACGGTCTCAACTTCCTCAGCGGCAAGCCCCTCCAGTTCGTGGCCGAGCAGGCCATGCGTGGCACCCTGCTGGCCCACGTGGACGGCGGCGTGCCCAACCTGGTGGTGGAGGCCGACGCCCGGGACGAGCGCACCGTGGGCCAGCTCATCTACTTCTTCGAGTACGCCTGCGGCCTGAGCGGCTATCTGCTGGGCGTGAACCCCTTCGACCAGCCCGGCGTGGAGGCGTACAAGAAAAATATGTTCGCCCTCCTGGGCAAGCCCGGCTATGAGGAGCAGAAGGCCGCTCTGGAGGCCAGACTGTAAGCATACCTTTCTTCCCGGCAGGCCTGGCAGAAAAGCGCCCAAATGGAAAGGGATACCGCCGTGAATTTTTCGTGAACTTGTGTAAATGAGTTGAAATTTCGGCGCAAAAATGGTAACATAGGGACATAGGCCGGAGGACCGCTCCGGCGGACAATGTAAGGAGTGATCGATATGGTTAGAGTGATCATGGGGGTCAAGGGCACCGGCAAGACCAAGCAGATGATCGAACTCATCAATACCGCAGTCCAGAGTGAGCACGGCAACGTGGTGTGCATTGAGCGCGGGCCCAAGCTGACCTATGACATCAATTATAAGATCCGTCTGGTGGAAGCCAGCCACTATGATATGAAGGATTACGAGTTCCTGAAGGGCTTCGTCAGCGGCCTGTACGCCGGGAACTACGATATTACCCACATCTTCATCGACAGCCTCACCAAGATCGTCCCCAGCGAGGCCACCGACCTGGCCGTGGAGGACTTCCTGGACTGGCTCAATGGCTTCGGTGAGGACAACAACATCAAGTTCACCGTCACCATCAGCGCCGATTCCTCCCTGGCCAGCGACGGCGTCAAGAAGTACTTCTGATTCACTCCTTTGGGCAGATTCGGTCCCCTGGGCCGGTTCCAGGAGATCATAAGAGTATAAAAACCGCCCTCTCCGGCATGCCGGAGAGGGCGGTTTTTTCACTTCAGAGACTCAGAGCCGCTGGTTCATCTCATCCCGGATGGTCTCCAGGAACTGGCGGCTGTTGACCACGGTGGCAGGGATCTCACCCTCCCACAGGCCGGCCAGATCCTTAGTCATGGTGCCGCCCTCAATGACGGCGATGGAGGCGGCCTCCAGCTTGTCGGCGAAGGTCATGAGAGCGCCGATGCCGTCCAGCTCGCCCCGCTTCCGGAGGGCGCCGGTCCAGGCGAACAGGGTGGCGATGGGGTTGGTGGAGGTCTCCTCCCCCTTGAGGTACTTGTAGTAGTGCCGGGTGACGGTTCCGTGGGCGGCCTCGTACTCGTACTTCCCGTCAGGGGAGACCAGCACCGAGGTCATCATGGCCAGAGAGCCGAAGGCGGTGGAGACCATGTCGCTCATCACGTCGCCGTCGTAGTTCTTGCAGGCCCAGATGAAGCCGCCCTCGCTGCGGATGACCCGGGCCACCGCGTCGTCGATGAGGGTGTAGAAGTACTCAATGCCCGCCTTCTGGAAGGCCTTGGCGTACTCGGCGTCGAAGATCTCCTGAAAGATGTCCTTGAAGGTGTGGTCGTACTGCTTGGAGATGGTGTCCTTGGTGGCAAACCACAGGTCCTGCTTGCTGCTCAGGGCATACTGAAAGCAGGAGCGGGCAAAAGAGGAGATGGAGGACACGGTGTTGAACTGGCCCTGGAGGACACCGGCGCCGGTGAAGTCGTAGATGGTCTGGCGGACGGGCTCACCCTCCGCCGGGGTGAAGACCAGCTCGGCCTTGCCGGGTCCGGGGACCTTGTACTCGGTATTCTTGTAGACGTCGCCAAAGGCGTGACGGGCGATGGTGATGGGCTTCTTCCAGTTCTTCACCACCGGAGAGATCCCCTTGACCATGATGGGCGCCCGGAAGACGGTGCCATCCAGAATGGCGCGGATGGTGCCGTTGGGGGACTTCCACATCTGAGAGAGCTTATATTCCTCCACCCTCTGGGCGTTGGGGGTAATGGTGGCGCACTTCACCGCCACGCCGTACTTCTTGGTGGCTTCGGCGGAGTCCACCGTCACCTGATCCCGGGTCTCCTCCCGGTGGGGAAGCCCCAGGTCGTAATACTCCGTCTTCAGATCGATGTAGGGCTCCAGCAGGATCTCCTTGATGTCCTTCCAGAGGATGCGGGTCATCTCGTCCCCGTCCATCTCCACCAGGGGGGTGGTCATTTTGATCTTGTCCATAGCGGGCCTCCTTGCGCAAACTTTATCCTGCTCAGTATATCCTTTTTTTGTTCAAAAGGCAATCTCAAGATGAAACTTCCCCGCTCCGCTTCCCCTTGCAGGGTCGGGCAGCACCGTGCTATAATAGCTCATTGTAAACGAGACAGCTGCGGTGCGGGCGCGCAAGGCGCGGCACGCTTCACCAGGAGCCGGTGAGAGTCCGGCGCCGGGCGCTGTATGGGCCAAAACCCGAGCCAGCCATGGGCGTCCATCCATCCGGGACGGACCGGCACTCAGAGGCCCGGCCCTGTCCCCCCACGGAGAGAGGAGACGGAAGGCATGGATCACATGCTGACAGAGGGGGAGCTGCGCCGCCGCAGGCGGGAGCTCCACGCCCTGGCGGGCAAAGCGGAGGCCGAGCCCCAGGGCAAAGAACGTATTCGCTACGGGTTGGACGGTCCTCAGGGGCAGCAGCTCTACGAGAGCTGTTCCGACCAGGAGCTGCTGGAGCTGCTGAGGGAACGGGCCGGGGCTCTGGGCCGCTCCCCCGCCCAGAACGAAGTCCACTGGACCTGCCGGACCTATCTGCGGGCCCGGTTCAAGAACTGGCCCAATGCCCTCCGGGCCGCCGGTCTGAGCCGCTCCGCCGGCCGGTGCGGCAAGCGCTTGGAGCAGGTCCAGGCCGAGGAGCAGGAGAGCCAGAAGCTCTTGGCTCAGGTGCGTGAGGCCCGGAAAACTTTGGGGCGCATGCCCCACCCCTCCGACCTGCCGGAGGTCATACAGGGCCTGCGGCACCAGTATAAGACCTGGGGCGAGGTGCTTGCCGCCGCCGGTGTTCTGGACACCGCCCCCCTCCCCCCCCTCGGCCCGCTGGAAGCGGAATACAAGCCTCTGCTGGAGGCCGTCCGCCGCCGGGCGGAGGAGCTCAACCGCGCTCCCCTCCGCCGGGAGGTGGACCAACAGGTGATGGAAACCTTAGTCCGGCGGTGCGGCTCTTGGCGGCGGGTCCTGGAGCAGCTGGACCTGGAACCGGTCCGGCGCATTGCCCCCTTCTCCAACACCCGGCTGGGGGACCGCAGCGGCAAGCCCCCCGCCCGGCACCGTGGGAGCCTCCACGACTGCTATTACCGCCTGCTTCGGGTGGACGAGATTACCGCCCGGGACCTGGAGACGGTGGCCCAGGCCGCCCGCCGGCTGGGCCGCCCGCCGGAACGCCGTGAGATCCCCCTCCCCGTCCGGCGACGGCTTCAGGAGGCCTGCGGCTCCTGGTCCAACGCCCTCTATCAGCTGGGTCTGGAGCCCCATCACCCCGGCTGACCCATTTCCCCCATTGTCACCCATTCCGCCGAAATGGCGAAATCATTATGTGAGGTGCCCTACTTGAATCAGCCCCTTGTGAGCATCATCGTCCCCGTCTACAACGCCGAGGTCTACCTGGGTCCCTGCCTAGAGAGCCTGCGGAGCCAGACCTGGCCCAACCTGGAGATCATTCTGGTCAACGACGGCAGCACCGACGGCTCCGGCCATCTGTGCGCCGCCGCCGCTCGGGCAGATCCCCGTATCCGTTTTCTGGACCAGCCCAACAAAGGCGTCTCCGCCGCCCGGAACGCCGCCCTGGCCATGGCGGAGGGCGATTACCTTCAGTTCTCCGACAGCGACGACCTTCTGACCCCGGATGCCACCGAGACCCTGGTCCGGGCAGCCCAGAGCACCGGCGCCGACCTGGTCATCTCCCATTTCTTCCGTGTGGATAAGGACAAGCAGGCCCAGCGGGGCCGCATCAAGGGAGATCGTCTCCTCACCCGGCAGGAATTTGCACAGGAGATGGTGAAGGCCCCGGCCAACTACTACTACGGCGCGCTGTGGAACAAGCTCTACCGCCGGTCCATTGTGGAAAAGCAGGAGCTGCGCTTCGCGGAGGACGTGACCTGGAGCGAAGACTTTCTCTTCAACCTGGAGTATATCCGTCATGTCCGGCTGGTGGCGGCGGTGCCCAAGCCCCTCTACTACTACCACAAGCGGCCGGGCAGCCTCATCACCAGCCAGGCCACCCTCCGGAAGGTTATCCAGATGAAGCGGGACACCTTTGACTACTACAAGAACCTCTACCAGGACCTGGACCTCTACGACGAGCAGAAGGCCAGAGTCTACCGCTACCTCATCTCCACCGCCACAGACGGCACCACCATCACCCTGCCCGGCCGCGGCGAAAAAAGCCGCCGGGTCCGTGAAAGCGTCGACTGAACAAAAAGCGCCCCCGCCCTTTTCTGAACTGCCCCAGATTGTGCGGACAGTACAAAAAAGAGCCCTTAGTAGGAAAGATTAAGTTTTAAGCGGAGAGGCGTCGCGCCAGCGGCGCCTCTCCAGTTTTTAACTGGATGCGCTCATGGTTATAGAAGTAAATATAGCGGTCAATCATCTCATTGGCTTCGGAAAAGGTCGCCGGTTTGTGGCGGTAAATACATTCTGTTTTGAGGATAGAGAAGAAATTTTCCGCCATGGCGTTGTCGTACGGGTTTCCTTTCCTTGACATGGATGGTGTGATTCCGTATGCTTGAGTCAGATTGAAGTATGCTGCAGAGGTGTACTGAAATCCTTGGTCGCTGTGGAGCTGCAACTCCGCAGCGACCCTCTTTTTCTCCTGTTTCATTGCCAGATGAACGGTATCCAGAACCAAATTCACTGTCTGCTGGGTTCCAGTCTTGTAGGCGATGATGCTGTTGTCATAGAGGTCCCGGATTATGGAAAGGTACAGCACACCCTGCCTGGTGTGGATGTAGGAGATGTCTGTTACCCATTTGCTGTTAGGTTTGTCCGCATGGAACTCCCTGTTCAGCAGATTCCTGTATTTGTGTGCCTGCCGCCCCATCTGCTGCCATTTCCTGCGGCGGCGGATCTCCGAGAGCAGATCATATTTCTTCATGATTCGCAGCACAGTTTTGGGATTGCAGAAGATATTCCGGCTTTTCAGCCACAGCCACATCCGCCGGTAGCCGTAGGTGCGGAAGCTGCGTTCCCGCTGCTGTGCGATGAGCCCCGCAAGAGCCGCATCCTTTTCTGGCTTGCCTAGGCGATGGACAAAAGCATAGTAGCCGCTTCTGGACACTCCAAAGAATTTGCACATGACTGCCACTGGATACTCTGTCCTGTGACGATAGATGATATGATACTTTACCTTTGCTCTCACTTCCTTTCTGTGAAGCGCAGAAAATCCCGCAGTAGTTTATTTTCCATGCGAAGCCGTTGGATCTCACAGGCCTGCTCTGCCACAACGTCTCCTGGCGCAGCATCTTTTCTCGGCCGTCCTTTCGGTCGTGGGCGGATTCCGGCTTCCAGTTTTCGTTCTTTACGGCGCTCACGCTCAAGTAGTCTTTTTACCACCTGCTTATTCCGGAAGCCATAGTATTCTGCGACTTCCCGCTGTGTTTTCCCCTCTGCCAACATGGCCTTGATCTCTGGTAAAAGCATTTGAACGTGTGTGTAATTTCGTTTCTTCATGACAAAACCCCCTGATGTAGTCTATTTTCCTACATCAGGGGGGCTTTTGTCACTGTCCGTTTTTACTGGATCTGTTCATTTCACTCGGAAAGGACGGGGGCGCTTTTGCGTACTTCATTACACCGCGCCCAGATACTGGCCGGCCTTGCTGGCGGCCATGGCTCCGTCGGAGGCGGCGGTGACCAGCTGCCGCAGCTCCTTGGAGCGGCTGTCCCCGGCTACAAAGACGCCGGGCACATTGGTGGCGCAGTCCTCGCCGGCCTGGATATAGCCGTACTCGTTGAGCTTCAGAGGGGGCGAGAACTTCTGATTGTCGGGGATGAGCCCAACCGCCGCGAAGACGGCGGAGACGTGGAGGATGCGCTGGTGCTCCGGCCCCATGAGCCGGATGGCCTCCACCTGCTTGTCTCCCTGGATCTCCAGCACCTTGTGGTCGGTGAGGAGCTTCACATTGGCCTTGGTCTTCAGGTTGTCCACCAGGTACTTCTGGGCGGTGAGCTTGTCCCGGCGGTGGATGAGCCACACCGTGGGACAGATGGAGGCCAGGTAAATGGCGTCCTCCACAGCGGTGTTGCCGCCGCCCACCACGGCCACCTCCTTGCCCTTGAAGAAGCTGCCGTCGCAGGTGGCGCAGTAGCTCACACCCTTGCCGCCCAGCTTTTCCTCGCCCGGGACACCAAGCTTCCGGCGCTGGACGCCGTTGGCCAGGATGAGCGTGCGTCCCTCATAGGTTCCGTCACCGGCGTGGACCACCTTCACATCTCCCTTGTCCTCAAAGCCGGTGACGGCGGAGAACTGGAACTGGGCGCCAAGGTCGGCGCACTGCTGATAGAGGCCCATGGCGAAGTCAGGGCCGGAGATGGACAGAGTGCCCGGCCAGTTTTCCACATGGGGTGTGGTGACAGCCTGGCCGCCGGGGACGCCCCCCTCCAGCACCAGCACGCTGTGGCCCGCCCGGCGGGCATACAGAGCGGCGGTCAGGCCGGCGGGACCGGCCCCTACGATGACGATGTCATACATCGGAACTACCTCCTTTGGGTACAGTTTTGCCTGCTGCCCCCATTCTAACCCAAATCGGGGCCGGAGGCAATCTTCTTTTCCACAAAGGGTGGAAAAAGCCCGCTCGGCGCTGACAGCGCCGGGCGGGCTTTCCTGTTACGGTTGCTCTGTCCGGGGTGTTTCGATCGCCTCCGGCTCCCGGTACTCTGGGAAGGTGACCACCGCCTTGAAAAGGTCGCCGTCGATATCCAGGCGGAAGGTGCCTCCCTGGAGCTCGGTGAGGCTCCGGGCGATGGAAAGGCCCAGACCGGACCCCTCCGTGGTTCGGGACACATCTCCACGGACAAAGCGCTCCATGAGCTGCTCCGCCGGGATGTTCAGCGGGTCACGGGAGACGTTCTTTACGGAAAGGGCCACGCTGCCGTCCCAGCTCCGCACATCCAAATAGACCCGGGTCCCGGGCAGGGCGTATTTGACACAGTTGCCAAGCAGGTTGTCGATAACCCGCCACAGATGGCGGCCGTCGGCCTCTACATAGAGCTCATGGTCGGGCGTGGTGAGCACCGGGGTCAGGCCGCTCTTTTCAAACTTCTCCTGGTACTCCCCCAGGGCCTGGTCCAGCAGTTGGGTAAAGCCCAGCCTTTCCCGCACCACGGTCAGGCTCCCGGTGGATGCCTTGGACGCCTCTACCAGATCCTCGGTGAGTTTTTTGAGCCGCTGGCTCTTCCGGTCCAGCACGGCGATATACTCCCGGGCTTTGGCGTCCTGGATGTCCTCCTTCTTCAGCAGATCCACATAGTTGATGATGGAGGTGAGAGGGGTCTTGAGGTCATGGGAGACATTGGTGATGAGTTCAGCCTTGAACCGCTCACTCTTGAGCCGCTCCTCCACGGCGCTGCCGATGGCGGCACCCAAATCATTGAGCTGCTCGGCATGCTCCCGGAGGTCCCGGTACATGCCGTTGGTATCAATCTTGAAATCAGGCTCTCCGCCCACGATCCGTTCCGTCCCTTCCCGAATCGCCTGCCACTGCCGCACCCAACGGCACAGCCGCCAGAGGACATAGCCCTGATAGATGGGGACAAGGACCACCGTGGGGGTGGTAATGGCGGTGCCCAGAAGGTACAGCAAGAAGGTCTTCACCGGCCGCTTCGTGATGCTCCAGTTGGCGGAGGCCTCCCCGATCACCCGGCCGAGCCAGCGGCACAGCCGCCAGATCAACGTGTTGCGGAACATATGTCCCGTCTTCCACCGCACCGCCAGGGTCTGCGTCAGGGCCAGGAAGAGCACACTGCCCATCAGGGTAAAGATGCTCAGGCCCACAAAGGGGGTCATACGTGGCGCTGTCTGATTGATGGAGTAGGTGATGGAATCCCCCCCGCTCAAAATGATACACAATAAAAGGCCCATCAGCAGCAGGTAGAGGTCCAGGGGAATACGGTCCCAAAAGCTCAGCTGGATCTTCTCCTCTCCGTTGCGATAGCCCGCAGACCGGCACAGTGCCCAGAGACACCACAGGGCACACAGCAGAGTCACCGCCGCAGCGGCAGCGATGGCCGGTAAATATTTCTGCAAGATCTGGTAATCGGCATAGTCGGACTGAAAATAGTCATCCACCATCAGCGGCCACTGGACTCCGCTCTGGATGGTAAAGGTCTCTTGCACCACCCGGCTGTCCATGGACAGCCGGTAGCCGCCGCTCCAGCCCAGCCCCTCGCTGTCCCCACGATAGCCGTAGCCGTTGTACTGGCCAATGTACGCCGAGGGATCGCTGAACACATACTGTCCGTCCCCCAGATAGATCATGAGGCCGCTCCGGTCAGTACGATCGTCGTAGACGGTGTAGTCCCCCCCGAAGAGCTCGTCTCCCTGGGTCAGGGTCTGCTCCCACAGGGAGACGGCGGACACGCTGTCCATGGAGTCTCCATCCGGCAGGTTGGTATAGCGCAGCGTCCCATCCTGAGTGTGGATCTCTACCCGGTAGTTGGTGTTCTCCGCCGAGAGCATGGTCTTCAGGTTCTCCAACCGCTTCCGGTCGGTGTAGCTCAGCGTCCCATCCCATTTTTCCCGCTGGATGAGTTCACTCATCTCCCCGGCATAGTAGTCATAGAACTGAACGGCTCTATAGGCGCTGTAGCTGTCGGTATAGCTGCCGCTCACCCATAGGTTGTCCCACTGGCTCAGGGTGATCAGCCCCGTCCAGAAGGCCACGGCACACAGGATCACCCCCGCCAGAAAAAGCCCCGCTCTGCTGGCGGGACTGGTAAAGGCCCGCTTCATCACTGTCCTCCCTCAGAGAGAAGGCTCACGCCTTCTCCATCTTGTAGCCCAGCCCCCACACCACCTTGATGTACCGGGGGTTGGCCGGATCGATCTCCAGCTTTTCCCGCAGGTGCCGGATGTGCACCGCCACCGTATTCTCCGAGCCCAGGGAGGGGTCGTTCCACACCCGCTCATAAATCTGGCTGGTGGAAAAGACCCGCCCCGGGTGCTTCATCAGGAGCAGCAGAATGTTGTACTCAATGGGGGTCAGGTTGACACCCTCTCCGTCCACTGTCACGGATTTGGCCCCGTCGTCGATGGCGATGCCTCCATTGCGGAGGACCTGGGGGGCGTCCTCCGCCTTCTGCTGGCCGCCCAGGGTAGTGTACCGCCGCAGCTGGCTCTTTACCCGGGCCAGCACCTCAATGGGGTTAAAGGGCTTGGTCACATAGTCGTCTGCCCCGATGTTCAGCCCCAGGATCTTGTCGGCGTCCTCGCTCTTGGCGGTGAGGAAGATGATGGGGATGTTCTCCGTCTCCCGCAGCTTGGCGGTGGCCCGGATACCGTCCATCTCCGGCATCATGATATCCATGAGGATGAGGTGGATCTCGTGTTCCTTCACCACTTTCAGAGCCTCGATCCCGTTGTAGGCATGGTAGGTCTGATAGCCGTCGCTGGTAAGGTAAATGTCCAGGGCCGAGACGATATCCCGGTCGTCGTCACAGATCAGAATATGATACAAAAGGGCTCACTCCTCCGCTTTCATGGTCAGAATAACACGGCTTTTTTAAGGTCCGGCAGGCAAGTTTCTTAAGAAGTCATTAAAATGCCGCCCACCGCTTCTGTGAGCAGTATACCATGTCCCACAGCCCCTTGGCAACGGCGTCCGCCTGCAGAAAAAACCCCCGCGCCGCTCAAACGGCGCGGGGGTTTTTCGGAGATAGGACAGACTGGAATCAGACGCCCAGGATGGGAACCACGATACCGCCCAGGAGACCCACGATCAGGCAGGCGATGACCAGCTCCAGGAGCGCCCACTTGATGATGCCGCCCAGGAGCTTGGAATCCTGACCCACCAGACCCACGGCCGCAGCGGCGGTGGCGATGCACTGGGGGGAGAGGATCTTGCCGATACCGGCGCCGGTAGAGTTGGCGGCGGCCAGCCAGAAGGGAGAGGTACCAATCTGCTCGGCGGCGGCGGTCTGCAGGCTGCCCAGCAGCACCTCGGTGCTGGTACCACTGCCGGTGATGAAGGCGCCCAGAGCCGCGATGATGGGAGCCACGAAGGGATAGAAGTTACCGGTGATGGACACGAAGAAGACAGCCATATCGTTGATCATGCCGCAGTAGGTCATGATCTTGGCCACCGCCAGCACCGACATAATGGTGATAATGGTCTTGGACATCTGCTTCACGGTGGCAACCAGAGTGTCGATCATCATCTTAGGCGTAGCCTTCTGAACGAAGCCGCCGATGATGGCCGCCACGAAGATCCAGATGCCGGGGGTGTTGATCCAGCTGAAGGAGGCATTGCCGGCATTGGCGGAGGTGCTGATTTTGATGGAGCTGGAGAACACAGCCAGGGCGTTGTTAATGGGGGGAACCAGCTTGGAGGTGACCAGCAGCAGAACAAAAATGAGGATAAAGGGCAGCCAGGACACCAGAGCCTTATGCCCGTCAATGGCCTGAGCATTGGTGTTGCCGGCGCTCATGTTGTACTCAGCGGGAACTTCCTTCCCCTTCCGGGCACGAGCCATGAAGATGGTGCAGCCTAGGCTGACCACGCAGCCCACGATGACGGCCAGCTCAGGACCGGTGAACTTGGCCACGATGAGCTGAGGCACCACGAAGGAGACACCGGAGACCAGGGTGATACCCACCATGCCCTTCAGGGCCTTGACGCCGCCGCCGCCCACGATGACCATGAGGAAGGGCACCAGGATCATGAAGGGAATCATCTGCACCACAGTGGTGAAGGCCAGGGGCACGGGATCAAGGCCGGTCACGTTGGCCAGGGTCACAGTGGGGATACCCACGGAACCAAAGGCGGTGGGGAAGGCGTTGGCGAGCATGCACACCAGGCAGGCGGTGATGGGGTTCATGCCCATGCCGGCCAGCATGCTGGCGGGGATGGCGATGGCGGTACCGAAGCCGGCCATACCCTCCATGAAGCCGCCGAAGCACCAGCCGATGAGGAGCACCAGCACACGCTTATCGGCAGAAACGCCGGTGAGCATCTGCTTGATAACGTCCATGGCGCCCGTCTTCAAAGACAGATTATAAGTAAAGATAGCGGCGATGATGACCAGGATGATGGGCCACAGCGCGGAAGCAAAGCCCTCCAGCGCAGAGGTGGCGCAGTCCACAGCCGGCATCTTCCACAGGAACAGGGACTCCACAATAGTGATGATCAGAGCGCCCACACAAGCCTTGTGGCCGGCCATCTTCAGCCCGGTCAGTGCCACGATCAGCCAGATGATGGGCAGCAGCGACAACACACCTTTTAGTACGATCTCTCCCACAACTTATCACTCCTCTTTCCGGCAGCATTGGTGCTACCAATTTTGCGTGCTCAACCTCATTTTTGCCTGTTAGCCAGGTGTTTTTTCATTGGTTCCACCAATTTTCATAGTTATTTTAGCTCTTTGTAAGCACATTGTCCAGAGCATTTTTGCCCAAGACCTCATTTTCCTACAAAGTGCCGAATATTGGTAGTGCAAATTGTGCGGAATGGAGAATCGTTAGAAAATTGTTTAAAAAGCCTTGCATCTCAGCGGTATTGTGCTAAACTTATATGCAGGAAATAGGTAGGACCAATTAAGAAAGTTGGTTTTACCGTGTTGCGGTGCTCAGCGCATCGAAATTTGAAATGGAGGGATCAACATGCGAATCCCCTTTGGCACCACCGGTCTGGAGCTCAGCCGGGATGTGACCGGGGCAGAAGTCCTGGAGTCCGCCATCGGGACCCTGAAGGCTGAAGGCAGCGAGGATGACATCGTCAAAAAGGCGATGGCCAATCCCATCGGCTCGGCCAAACTCTCCGAGCTGGCCAAGGGCAAGAAGACCGCCACCATCATTATCAGCGATCACACCCGCCCGGTGCCCAGCAAGCACATCCTCCCCTTCATGCTCGCCGAGCTGCGGGAGGGCAACCCCGACATCGACATCACTCTGCTCATCGCCACTGGCTTCCACCGCCCCACCACTCATGAGGAGCTGGTGAACAAGGTCGGCGAGAAGATCGCCAACGAGGAAAAGTTCGTCTGCCACGACAGCCGCAACCCCGACACCAACGTGGAGATCGGCGTCCTCCCCTCCGGCGCCAAGCTGGTCATCGACAAGGTGGCCGCTGAGACCGATCTGCTGGTGGCCGAGGGCTTCATTGAGCCCCACTTCTTCGCCGGCTTCTCCGGCGGCCGCAAGAGCGTGCTCCCCGGCGTGTGCGACCAGGTCACCGTGCTGGGCAACCACTGCTCCAAGTTCATTGATTCCCCCTGCGCCCGCACCGGCATTCTGGAGGGCAACCCCCTCCACAACGACATGGTCGCTGCCGCCAAGCTGGCCAAGCTGCAGTACATCGTCAACGTGGTGATCGACGAAGAGAAGCACGTTGCCGCTGCCTTTGCCGGCGATCCCTTCCAGGCCCATGAGACCGGCTGCGCCTTTCTGAAGGGCTACTGCCGCGTCAAGCCTGAGAAGAAGGGTGATATCGTCATCACCTCCAATGGCGGCGCTCCCCTGGATCAGAACATGTATCAGTCCGTGAAGGGCCTGACCGCCGCCGAGGCGGCCGCCGCTCCCGGCGCCGTGCTCATCATCTCCACCCGCTGCAACGACGGCACCGGCGGTGACAGCTTCTATCACGCCCTGGCCGACTGCGACACCCTGGAGCACCTGATGGAGCGCATCTTGGCCACCCCCATGGACAAGACCGATCCCGACCAGTGGGAGTACCAGATCCTCTGCCGTATGATGCTCAAGCACCGCATCATCTTCGTCTCCGAGCCCGCCATGCAGAAGACCATCGAGGAGATGAAGCTGGAGTACGCCCCCGATCTGGACACCGCTCTGGATCGTGCTCGCGAAGCCAAGGGTAAGGATGCCCACCTGGTCATCATCCCCAACGGCATTTCCGTCATCGTAGAGCCCTGAAGATAACCACTTCATAGAGATACATATTAACATCCTGAAAGATTTTAGGAGGTAAATGATCATGGCTCAGTACAATCAGCTCACGCCCGAAATCATTGAGAAGATCAAGGCCGTCGCCCCCGAGCGCGTCTACGTTGGCGCCGACGTCAACGCCGACTACGCCCGCGATGAGATGCCCATCTATGGCACCCGGATGCCCGATGTGGCCATCGATGTCATGAGCACAGAGGAAGTCTCCGCCGTCATGAAGATCTGCAACGAGAACCACATCCCCGTCACCTGCCGTGGCGCCGGCACTGGCCTGGCCGGCGCCTGCACCCCCATCGCCGGCGGCGTTGTCATCTGCACCACCAAGATGAAGCAGATCCTGGGCTACGACACCGATAACTTCGTGGTCCGTGTGCAGCCCGGCGTGCTGCTCAACGACCTGGCCGAGGACGCCTTGAAGCAGGGTCTCCTGTATCCCCCCGATCCCGGTGAGAAGTTCGCCACCCTGGGCGGCAACGTCTCCACCAACGCCGGCGGCATGCGCGCCGTGAAGTACGGCGCCACCCGCGACTACGTGTCCGCCATGACCGTGGTCCTCCCCTCCGGTGAGATCGTCCACTTCGGCTCCAACGTGTCCAAGACCTCTTCCGGCTACTCCCTGCTGAACCTGATGATCGGCTCCGAGGGTACCCTTGGCATCATCACCGAGCTCACCCTGAAGCTCATCCCCGCTCCCAAGGTCACCGTCAGCCTGATCGTCCCCTACGAGAACCTGGACGAGGCCATTGCCACCGTGCCCAAGTTCAAGAAGAACCACATGAATCCTCAGGCTCTGGAGTTCTTCGAGAGAGAGATCCTTATCTCCTCCGAGGAGTATCTGGGCAAGGCCGTGTTCCCCCGCAACGTGGGCGGTACCGACGTAGGTGCCTACCTGCTGGTGACCTTCGACGGCAACACCCAGGACGAGATCGACGCCATCGTGGAGCAGGCTGCTGAGCTGGTCCTTGAGGCCGGCGCTATGGACGTGCTGGTGGCCGACACCCCCGCCAAGATGAAGGACGCCTGGGCTGCCCGTTCCTCCTTCCTCGAGGGCATCGAGGAGCAGACCAAGCTGCTGGACGAGTGCGACGTGGTCGTCCCCGTGAGCCGCATCGCCGACTTCGTGGGCTATTTCAAGAGCATCGAGCCCAACTATGGCTTCAAGGTCAAGAGCTTCGGCCACGCCGGCGACGGCAACCTGCACATCTACACCTGCGCCAACGACATGGAGCTGGATGAGTTCAAGAAGCAGGTCGACGACTTCATGACCCACATCTATGACAAGGCCACCGAGATGGGCGGTCTGGTCTCCGGCGAGCACGGCATCGGCATGGGCAGATCGATTACCTGGCCCGCAGTGTGGGCGAGACCAACATGAAGCTGATGGAAGAGATCAAGAAGGTCTTCGACCCCAACCTGATCCTCAACCCCGGCAAGGTCTGCTACAAGCTGTAAGCATTTCATTTCTGTTTCCTGGAGGGGCGGTCCATTTTGGGCCGCCCCTCCCTATATGAACAAGGGGACGCTCCGGATGTACCGGAGCGTCCCCTTGCTTTTTCCGTGTCTGCCCAATCGGACAGTTTAATAGTGGTATTTCTTCCGCTTTCCCACCAGGAAGGCAACGGTCACCGCCACGGCCAGCAACTCTGCCGCCGCAGTGGCCGCCCAGATGCCGTCCAGGCCCCAGAGCAGGGGGAGCAGCAGCACCGCCACCACCTGAAAGACCAGGGTCCTCATAAAAGAGATGAGTGCGGAGACCAGACCGTCGTTCAGCGCGGTGAAGAAGGAAGAGCCGAAAATGGCCAGTCCCGAGAAGAGGAAGGAAAAGGAGTAGAGCCGGAACTCCCGCAGTGTGAGGGCCAGAAGGGCCTGGTCATATCCCACAAACAATCGTGATAACGGCAGTGCCAGCAGCTCTGCCGCGGCGAACATGAGCAGAGCGAAAACGCCTACGATGCCCAGGCTCCGCCGCAGGAGTCCCCGGAGCTCTTCGTAGTGTCCCGCTCCGTCGTGATAGCTGATCACTGGTGCCGTTCCCACGGAATAGCCCAGGAAGGCCGCCTGAAAAATGAGGCTGACGTACATCAGAACGCCATAGGCGGCAATGCCATCCTCACCGGCGTAGCGCAGGAGCTGGAAGTTGTAGAGCATCCCCACCACAGACATGGAGATGTTGGACAAAAACTCGGAGGAGCCGTTGGTACAGGCCTTGCGCAGCGCCCGCCAGTCCACCCCCGCCCGGGTCAGGCGGAGCAGGCTCCGATTGGGGCGGCTGAAGTAGAGCAGCGGCAGCAAGCCCGCCCACACACTGACTCACAGCGGTGGCGGCCGCCGCTCCCTCCAGTCCCCAGGATAGCCCCACCACAAACAGAGCGTCCAGCACCACATTGGTCATCCCCGCCGCCACCGTCACAGCCAGGCCCAGCTTGGGCTTTTCCGCCGTGGCAAACAGGCACTGGAACTCATACTGGAGAACGTAGGCAGGGATGGCCAGCAGGATGATGCGCCCATAGGTCACACTGTCCGCCAGCATCTCCCCCTCCGCCCCCAGCAGGGCGGCCACGGGCACCAGAAGCAGTTGACCCAGAATGGCCAGCCCCACGCCGCAAAGGGCGGAAACCCACACCAGCATGGAAAAGATCCGGTTGGCTTTTCCCCGGTCCCCCTCCCCCAGGGTCTTGGCGATCAGGGCGCCGCCGCCGGTGCCGAACATGAATCCCACGCACCCCAGAACCAGCAGGAACGGCATAATGAAGTTGACAGCCGCAAAGGGGGTCTTGCCCACATAGTTGGAGACAAAAAAGCCATCCACCACACCGTAGATGGAAGTGAACACCAGCATTACAATGGATGGGAAGGTAAAACGCAGCAGGCGCCGGCAGGTAAAGTGGTCGGAAAGCCGGGTCATACGTTCCACTCCCTCGCCTTCCGTCCCCGCAGCTCCTCCACCCGCGCCCGCATGTCCACCAGGAAGCGCTCCGTCAGGGCCACATACTGCTCCACTTCCTCCGCAGTCCAGGTGTCCAGAATCTCGTTCTCCATCCGGATGATTTCCTGGGCGGTACCGGCGGCATAGGCCTCCCCCGCCGCCGTCAGACAGACCCGCTTGGCCTTGCCGTCCACCGCCTCCAGATAAATCATCCCCTCCTTCTCCAGCTTCCGCACCGCCGAGTTCACCGTCTGCTTGCTCAGCCCGCACTGCCGGCAGATCTCATGGAGCAGGCAGCGTCCGCCGCTGACGCAGATGGTATAGAGGATCTGGGACACGCTGTCCGACATGCCCAGCAGCAGCGAGGCGTCATGATAGACGCCCTCCAGCTCCCCCAGCAGGTGATTATACCGCTTGATGGCGGCATTTCTTTCCATGCCTCTTCCCCCTTATCGTCCGAAATCGTACTATACGGTATAATAGTATGATTTCGGACCATTGTCAACCACTTTCTTGGACACGACCGCAGCGGCAGCAGAAAACAAAAAAAGGCCGGCCGCTGCGAGTGAACAGCTCCAGTAAAACCGGACAATAGACAAAAGGCCCCCTAATGTAGGAAAATAAAGCTACATTAGGGGGTCTTGCTATGTCCGGAAAAAAAGGGATGAAAAAGTATCCGGTAGGGATACGAGAAGAAGTGGTGTCACGAATCCGTGGAGGAGAAAGCCAGCGTGCTTTATGTCGGGAGTATGGGATCAGCCGGTGGGCTATTCAGTGCTGGCTAAAGGAGCCTGTCCTTCCAAAAGCGCGGGGGCGTAAACCCGCAAAAACACTGGCGGAGTACAAGTATGAGAACAAACGGCTAAAGATGGAAAACGAGCTGTTGCGGGATTTTCTGCGCTCCACAGGAAGGAAGTGAGGCCAAGGGCAAAATACGCAGTAATCTACCGGCACAGAAACGAATATCCGGTAACCGTTATGTGTCGCTTCTTTCAGGTATCCCGCAGCGGATACTATGATTTCGTCCATCGTTTGGGCAGGCCGGAGAAAGACGCGGCCCTTGCAGAAATCATCGCGGAACAGCGAGAGCGCAGCTTTCGTACGTATGGCTACCGCAGAATGTGGCTGGTGCTGAAGAAGCGAGGCATCCACCGTAATCCCAAGACCATCCTGCGTATCATGGAGAAATATGGTTTGCTTGCGGAGATCCGGAGACGCAGAAAATGGCAGCAGATGGGGCAGCAAGTCCACAAGTACAAGAATCTGCTGAATAGGGAGTTTTATGCGAACAGGCCCAACAGCAAATGGGTGACGGACATCTCCTACATCCACACCAAGCAGGGCGTATTGTACCTGTCCATGATCCGGGACCTTTACGACAACAGCATTGTTGCCTACAAGACCGGCACAAAGCAGACAGTCAACCTGGTGCTGGACACCATTCGCCTGGCCATGCGCAAGGAGAAAAAGAGGGCCGCTGCGGAGTTGCAGCTCCACAGCGACCAGGGGTTCCAGTACACCTCGCAAGCATACTTCGACCTGACAAAATCTTATGGCATTACGCCTTCCATGTCAAGACGCGGAAACTGTTACGACAACGCTATGGCGGAAAATTTCTTTTCCATCCTCAAGACAGAGTGTATCTACCGCCATAAACCGGCCTCATTCTGTGAGGCCAATGAGATGATTGACCGCTATATCAATTTTTACAACCACGAGCGCATCCAGCTAAAAACTGGAGTGGCGCCGCTCACGCTGCACCACTCCGCTTAAAACTTCATATTTCCCTACATTGAGGCCTTTTTGTGCTGTCCGCACAATTTGGGGCGGTTCAGAGAGCAGCGGCCGGCCTTTTCATTTAAATGTTTTCTTTTCGATTCTGTGCCATGCCCTGGACCAGTTTCTCCGCCGTGATGGGGAGATCCCGGACCTGGACCCCCGTGGCATTGCGGATGGCCTGGGCCACGGCGGGAGCGGGCGTATTGATGACCACCTCACCGATGGACTTGGCGCCGAAGGGCCCGTTGGGCTCATAGCTCTCCTCAAACTCCACCCGGATCTGGGGCAGATCGGTGCGGCTGGGGATCTTGTACTGCATGAAGGAGTTGTTGGCCATCATGCCCCGGCCATCATAGCACACGTCCTCAAAAAGGGCCATGCCGATGCCCTGGGCAATGCCGCCCTCGGCCTGGATGCGGGCCAGGTTCTTGTTGACCACGGTGCCGCAGTCCACCACGCCCACATAGTCCACCACCTTTACCTCGCCGGTCTCCAGGTCGGCCTCCACCTCGGCAAAGCCCGCCATCAGCGGCGGCGGAGAGGTGGGGCTGCAGTGGGTGGCGGTGGCGGTGAGCCACTGGGCTCCCGGCCCCACCACCAGGTCCTGTCCCAGCTTGGCCAGGGTGATCCGGGTGTCCGGATTGGTATGGTCATAGACCGCCTGGCCGTCGAACCGGGCACGATCGGGGTGGATGCCCAGCCGGCGGGCGCCCTCGTTGGTGATCTTCTCCACCAGCTCAGTGCAGGCCTTCACCACGGCGGTGCCGGTGACATAGGTAGTGCTGGAGGCGTAGGAGCCGGTATCATAGGGGGAGTAGTCGGTGTCGATGGGGGCCACGCTGATCCACTCCATGGGGCATTCCAGCACCTCGGCGGCCATCTGGGCCAGGATGGTATCACAGCCGGTGCCCATGTCGGTGGCGCCGATCATCAGGGTATAGAAGCCGTCATCGTTGAGCTTGATGGTAACAGTGGCCGTATCCACAGCGGAGATACCGGAGCCCTGCATGGTGATGGCCATGCCCACGCCCCGGACGTGCCGGTCGTCCACCCGGACGCTGGGGTACTTCTCCGCCCAGCCAATCATCTCCATGCCCCGCTGGATGCACTGGGGCAGGCTGGAGCTGCTCAGGGGCTCGTTGTAGTAGGCCGGCATATTCATGCCCTGCTGGGGCAGGTTTTTGAGCCGCAGTTGAGCCGGGTCCATGCCCAGCTCGGCGGCCAGCTCATTGACAGCCGACTCCATGGCGAAGCAGCCCTGGGTGGCGCCGTAGCCGCGGTAGGCCCCCGCCGCCATGGTGTTGGTGTAGACCACATCGTAGGTGAAGCGGAAGGCGGCATCCTTGGCGTAGAGAGGGATATTTTTATGTCCCACCAGACCCACGGTGGTAGAGGCATGCTCACCGTAGGCGCCGGCGTTGGAAAGGGCGTGCATGTCCACCGCCTTTATGGTACCGTCCCGCATGGCGCCCACCCGGACGTGGACCCGCATCTGGTGGCGGCTGTTGGAGGCCTGGAAGACCTCCCGGCGGGTGTAGACAATCTTGGCCGGCCGGCCGGTGCGCAGGGTCACCAGGGCGGGGAAGAGCTCGCTCACCAGGGTCTGCTTGGCACCGAAGCCGCCGCCGATCCGGGGCTTGGTCACCCGCACCGCCCCCTGGGGCAGCCCCAGAGCGTGGGCAATGATCCGGCGGCAGTGGAAGGGCACCTGGGTGGAGGAGGTGACGTTGAGCCGCCCCGTCTGGTCCAGCCAGGTATAGGTGGAGAAGGTCTCCATCATGGCCTGGGCATTGGCCTTGGTATAGTAGGTCCGGTCCACCACCACATCGCACCCGGCCAGGGCGGCCTCCACGTCGCCGTCGGCGTCGCAGCCGCTGGAGACCAGGTTCCGGGACGGGTCGCCGCCAATGTCGAAGTTGGTGTGGTAATCGGACTCCGGATGGATCACGGAGGGGTTGTCCAGGGCCTTTTCAAAGTCGATGACCGGCTCCAGCACCTCGTACTTCACTTGGATCATCCGCATGGCCTTGTCCACGCTGGCCTCATCCCGGCCGGCCACAATGGCCACCGGGTCTCCCACATACCGCACCACCTGATCCAGGATGTACCGGTCGTAGGGGCTGGGCTCGGGGTAGGACTGGCCCGCCAGGGTGTAGCGGATCTTGGGCACGTCCTCCCAGGTGAGGATGCAGGCGATGCCGGCTACCCGGCTGGCCGAATCCTTCCGGATGGACTTGATGCGTGCAAAGGCGTGGGGGCTGCGGAGAATCTTCACCACCAGGCAGTCACGGGGGGCCAGGTCGTCGGTGTAGAGACCCTTGCCGCTGGTGAGGGTCATGCCGTCGGTCTTGGGGACGGCCTTGTTCACATAGCGCATGCCTGGACCTCCTTTTCCTCTCTGGCGTCCAGCCAGGCCCGGATGGCCCGCATCTGCCCGGCGTAGCCGGTGCAGCGGCAGAGGTTGCCGGAGAGGTACTGCCGGACCTCCTCATCGGTGGGGTGGTCCAGCTCCCGGCCCATGGCCAGCACGGTCATGATGAGGCCGGGGCTGCAATAGCCGCACTGCTCGGCGCCCTCGTCCACCAGGAAGCGGGCGAAGGCCTGGGCCTCCTCCTGCACGCCCTCCAGAGTTGTGACGATCTTGCCGTCGGCCCGGGCGGCGGGGTAAGAGCAGGAGAGCACGGGGCTCCCCTCCACCCAGACGGTGCACAGGCCGCAGTTGGAGGTGTCGCATCCCCGTTTCACGCTGTAAATGCCGTACTTCCGCAGGAAGTCCAGCAGCATCATATCGTTGGGGATGTGCTTGTTGAGCACCTCTCCGTTGACGGTGATCTTTACCTTCACGCCTGATTCCCTCCCTTCCCGCAGGCCTCAGCGGCCCGGCGGACCAGCACCTTGGTCATCTCCCGGCGGTAGTCGGCCCCGGCCCGCAGGTCCGTGCCGAAGGTCAGCTCCCGGGCGGCGGCCTCACCGGCCTCCTCGGGAGTGCCGCCGGCGGCCAGGCAGGCGGCGGCCTCCACCGACCGCCGGGCGCTGGCCGGACGGGCGCCCACGGAGACGATCCACTCGTTGTCCAGACGGCTCACTCCCACTGCCAGCAGAGGCAGGTCGGTGGTGGAGCGGCGCAGGCTCTCATAGGCGGCGGTGCGTCCGTCGTCCCGGACCCGGACCTTGACCAGGATGTCGTCAAAGTGGATGGGCATGGCCATGAAGTCGGCCAGGGGGATCTCCCCCTGCCGGTAGAGGACCACCGAGGCGTCCAGGGCCAGCAGGGCCGCTGTCACGTCGGAGAAGCCGAACCGGGAGTAGACTGAGCCGCCCACGGTGGCGCAGTTGCGGAACTGGACGCCCACGATGTGCTCCACGCAGCGGCTCAGGATGCCGCCGAAGCGGCCGGTGAGCTCCGGCGCCGTCTCCAGCTGCCGCAGGGTGACGCAGGCGCCGATCTCCACACAGCCGTCCCGGACCTCGATCCGGTCCAGCCCCAGTTGAGTGAGGTCAACGGCGGTGCGCAGGCGCCGCCGGCCCATCTTCAGCCAGCAGCAGCCGCCCAGAATGGCGTTGTTCTTCGGGTCCCGGCTGAGGAGCTCATAGGCCGCCTCCAGGGACTGGGGGAACATGTAGCTTTTGATGGTGTACAAATCCATCCCTCCAAAATAATGCCGCAGAACGGCCTTCGCCATCCCGCGGCGCCCGCTCGGTGGCGGGCTCCCCTGCCGGATCACATCCGCGGGGAGATCTCTTCAGGATAGATTATAGCGGATCAGGTCGAATTTGTATAGCATGGAATCCGTTTTCTGAAAAATCTCTGCTCTGCACGAAAGCAGTACGGTTTTAGGGCCTGTCAGCCGTAAGTTCACCCATGAGCCGACACGTTCACCGGCTTTCCACAGGGGAGGGCCAGGTATAGAGCAGTACGGCCAGGGCCACAGTGACCGGCACAGCCAGCACGATGCCGAAGCTGCCGGAGAGCCCCTGCATGATGGCGATGCCGATGTTGTTGGAGTTGATGATCTGCTGATAGGGCAGCGCGTAGGCGTAGTCCAGCACCAGCATGGAGATACTGCCTCCGGCAAAGGCCAGGATCAGGGTGTTGGAGTCGGTGCCCATCATGTCCCGGCCCACATGCATTCCCGCTTTGAACAGATCCCGGCGGGAGATGGCAGGGTTCTGGGCGTGGAGCTCAGCGATGGCGCTGCCGATGGACATGGCCACATCCATCACAGCCCCCAGACTGGAGATGAGCAGTCCGGAGAAGAGAAGTCCGCCCACCTGGACCCCACTGGTGCTGGCCAGGGTCAAAAGGCTCTCGATATCCGACACATTCCAGCCCGTGATACCGGTGGCCATACTGAAGACAGTGGCGGCGATGCCGGCGATGATGACCCCTGCCACCGTTCCGCCGGTGGCGACCAACGTCTTTTTGGTGGGGCCGCCGATGAGGTACATAGTGACCAGGGTGGTGACCACACAGATGAACACCGCCACCCAAAAGGGCGACCAGCCCTGATACACCAGCGGGAGATACACAAACAGGATGCAGAAGAAGGTGAAGACCAGCCCCAGGGCACCCTTAATCCCCTGCTTGCCACCAACCAGACAGAGGACCAACAGATAGGCCGCCGCGAAGCCATAGATGATCCACTCACGGTCCTGGGAATAGATGCTGGTGATGGTGGACTCCCCCGCCACGCTCTGCATGACCACGACATGCATCCCCACCGTACAGCCGGCGCCGAAGAGGAAGCCGGAGGAGCTGGTGGTCTCCAGCTCCTGTCCCGCCCGAACGCCGGTGGTCATGCGCACCACCACCCGCTGCTCCCCCACCCGGGAGCCGTCGGGCTGGAGGTTGTCCTGAAGGATCTCGGTCACCACGCCCTTTTCAAAGGTCTGACCCTCCCGGTTGACCAGTGCGATCCGCTCACCCTGGTTGATGCGGACGATAAACAGCGCAAATACCGCCAAAAGAAGCAGCGGGATTCCCCACCGCAAAAAACGTGCTCTGAGCATAAGTCCTGTTCCGCCTTTCTGTCTGAACATAAAGATTCCCGGCGGCTATGCCGCCGGGAATCCATGTCTTGCACAACCTGTACCGTCTGATCAGGCGCCCAGGGACACACTCAGGGTGGCCAGGAAGGAGGCGGTCACATAGTAGTTGCCGTCAGCCAGCATGGCGTCGGTGGTGACGCTCTCCCCGTCCACGGTGAGGGTCAGGGAGGCGGCGGCGCCGGCGGTGGGAGCAGCGGCGGGCACCGCGTCGGTGTATGCGGCGCCGGTGGTAACCACCACACCGTCATTCCAGGCCACATTGAACTGGCTGTCGCTGCCGTTTACAGAGGCGGCCACATCGCGCAGGCGGTAATAGGTCTCGCCGCCGGCGGCGAGGGTGGCCACATCGGCCTCAGCGGTCTGGTCATTCTGGTCAGCCGCGCTCTTCTGGATGGTGAAGGCATCGTCAATGGCCTCGGTCTTGCCCTCGGCGGTCACCTGGTAGGTGACGATGGAGAAGGAGTCCTCATCCATCTCGATGACGGAGTAGGAGGGCAGCCAGTTCTGGCTCCGGGCGGCGATGTAGTCCTGCTGAGCGGCGATGAGCTCATAGAACTTGGAGCCGGAGGCGGAGTTGGCGGTCATGTACAGGGCGCCCTTGGGGTTGACCACGGTGTTGCCAGTGGTGTCCTCAATGGTGTAGCAGCCGTTGTCGGCCTGGAAGGCGTCATGAGCGGCGGTACCGGCGGTGTCGCCCTCCTCGGGATACAGGGGGATCTTCTCATCGGTCTGGGTGTTGTAGGCGTTGTCCCAGTCGTAGTCGCTGCCGTCCTCATTCAGGCGGAACTCGTAGGTGCCGTGGGTCTGACCGTCGCCGTAGAGCAGCTTGGAGCGGCTGTAAGTGTGGTCGTGGCCCTGGAGAACCACGTCGATGTCGTACTCGTCAAAAATGGGAGTGAGCTGGGTGCGCAGGATCATGCCGTCAGTGTCGGAGTGATCCAGGCCGGTGCCGTAGATGTCCTGGTGGATGGTCACGACGCGCCAGGCGGCGTCGGGATCGGAGGCCACAGCCTCCTGAATGGTCTTCTCATGCTCGGCCACATTGTAGTTGTTGGTATTGAGCACGATGAACAGGCCAGAGCCATAGGAGTAATAGTAGTCGCCGCCGGCCTCCGTCTCACCATAGCCGGTGGTGTTGGGGTTGTTGAAGTGGTAGGTATAGTCGGGATTCAGGGAGTCGTGGTTGCCGATGGTGGTGGCCACAGGCAGGCCGGAGAGCACAGAGGCAGACAGGTAGCCTGCGTACTCCTCCTCCTTGGCCTGACCGGTCTTGTTGACCTGGTCGCCGGCGGAGATCACAAAGTTCAGGTCGGGGTTCTGGGCGGAGGCGATCTCCAGGGTGCGGTTCCAGGCGAAGGCGTCGTTGCGGGCGGCGGTGTTGGCCGCGCCGGAATCGGCCTTCAGGGTGTCGCTGCCCTGGGTCTGGCCCTTGGAGGCGCCGATCTGAGGATCGCCCACATAGAGGATCTTGACGCTCTCAAAGCTGCCGGTCTTATATTCCTGGACCTCGGTCTGCACACCGTTCTTCTCCACGGTGTAATAGTAGGTGGTGTTGGGCTCCAGGCCGGTGACGACCACATGGTTGTAGTCATAGGCCACGCCGTCGGTGAGGCTGGTGTCCACCTGACCGGAGGTGCCGGTAAAGGCTGTCAGATTGTCCTTGTCGGTACCGAAGTGGACCACGGGCGTGGCGGCCTTGCCGTCCTCGCTCTTGCTGTACCAGGCGAAGTTGAGCTGGGTCTCGTCAGCACCGGGGGTCAGGGAGACCTTGGTATAGTCCGTTGCCACGCTCTCCCACTCGCTCACCCAGGCCTGCCACTCCTCGGAGCCGCCTGTCACACTGCTGTCATTGTAGCTGGCCGCCAGCGCGAAGGGGCATGCGCTCAGAGCCAGGGTGCCGGCCAGAACACCGGCCAGGATCTTCTTCCGTTTCTGCATCTGTTCCAACTTCCTTTATCGTTTTGGTTTTTTATCCAGGAACCGTGATGCAGTATAGCACTCAAAAAATGGCCTTTCAATACGCTTTCTGCAACATTTACGCACTTTTTACTTTGTTTACATTCTCATGATCGGGCTGTCATCCTCCCTTGAAAAATCAGCCCGAACAGTATCTATTGCGCAGATCCCAGTATGGTCTGCCTGGCAATGGCGGCAACCTTTTTGCAGTTGATCTTGCCTGTATTTGTATAAGGAAACTTGGAAAAAAACAGAATAAATTTCGGTACCTTGAAGGCCGCCAGACGCTGACACATGGCGCTGTGCACCTGGGCTTCACTCAAGGCGGCGCCGCTGCCGGGCACGATGCAGATACACGGCACCTCACCATAGTGGTCGTCCGGGATCCCCACCGCTTTGCAGCAGGAGATCCGTGCATCCCCGGACAGTACGGCCTCGATCTCGCTGGGCATGATGTTCTCGCCGCCGCGGATGATGATGTCCTTGATCCGGCCGGCATAGTGAATGTTTCCCGCCGCGTCCTGCCAGCCCAGGTCCCCCGTATGAAGCCAGCCGTCCTCGTCCACAGCAGACACCACTTTGCCGTTTTCATAGTATCCCAGCATGACCATGGGGCCGCGGACCTGGATCTCACCGGCCTGGGTGTCCCCCTCCCCCATGGGCACCTCATGCCCGACGATCCGTCCCTCCAGGCGGTCCACAAAGTGCCCCAGCGTGGTGGAGCGGACTTCCAGGCTCTCCTCCGGAGACGCTATGGTAACGCCTGCGATCACCTCGGATTGACCCAGGCCGGGCAGCAGGGTCATACCCAGCTTGCCCTCGATGGTGCGGAACTGTTCTGGGGAGCAGTATGCGCCCCCCACAATGCCGCAGCGCAGGCTGGCGACCCGCTCCGGCCGGAGATCCGTTCGTGCGATCAGGGTGAGGTAGACGCTGGGTACCGCAGTGAGGATGGTGCACCGGTACCTCTCGATATACGTCAGCCTGGTCTCGCTGTGCCGGTCCGGGGGCAGGATGAGACAGGCCCCCGCCGCTGCCGACGCCAGAAGGTTGCAGTTGATGCAAAAGGTGTGGAACATAGGGAGGGCGCAGCAGACCACATCCTCTTCGGTCATGCGAATGTCGTCTGCCTTCATCCGCCCGCTGCTGGCCAGCTGCGCCCCCGAGGAACACACCAGTTCATGGCTAGGGCTTGTTTGAAAAAAGGCGGAGATTGTGCTAAAGCAACAAAATAGCGATGGAGGCAAGATACGCTTCCCCTGCGCTGGCTGCCGCCAGCTACCCTTTTGTGGACTTGCCATCTGGGGACATCTTGCGTTGCAAGCTGTTCCCAGCCGACAAGTTTCATAAAATATGCTATCTTTTTGATAGGCAGTGAAGTATAATGAAGATGACAACAAATATGAATTTATTTAGAGGTGTTAGACAATGAAATTAGGCCTTGTTTGAAAAATAAAAGTTGCACAAGAAACCAAGTTATGCGAAGCTATGAGCATGAAACGATATGAATTAACAAAAGAACAATGGGAACGAATCAAGCCGCTGCTGCCACCGGAAGAAACGGGAAAGCGGGGTCGTCCCCGGAAGGATAACCGGATCATGCTCAACGGAATGCTCTGGATCGTCCGGAGCGGTGCGCAGTGGCGTGAGCTGCCGGCGACCTATGGTCCTTGGCAGTCTATATACGCAAGATTCGCCAAATGGCGGAATGAGGGCACTCTGGAAGCGGTATTCCACACACGGTCTGCGGACGCGGATATGGAGAACCTGAGCATGGACTCCACTTGCGTAAAGGTGCATGAAAGCGCAAATGGCGGGGAAAAAAACGGCGGATAAGGCGGTTGGCCGTACCAAAGGCGGGTGGAACACAAAGCTCCACGCTGTCGTAGACGGTCTGGGAAACCCGGTGGAGTTCCTTCTCTCCGCTGGAAATGACCACGATTCGGTTCACGCTGTTGAACTGCTGAAAAAGGTCAGAATCGGCGGGAGTGCCGTGCTGGCAGACCGGGCCTATGGTGCCCGGACGATTCGGGAATATATCTCAGCGCACGGGGCCAGCTATGTGATCCCGCCGCAAAGCAACGTTTCCGATCCCTGGCCGGTTGACTGGCATCTGTATAAAGAACGCCATCTGGTGGAGTGTTTTTTCCAGAAAATCAAGTGGTTTCGCAGAATCGCCACCAGATATGACAAGTCGGATGCTTCCTTCCTAGCCTTTGTGTATCTTGCCTCCAGCGCTATTTTGTTGCTTTAGCACAATCTCCGCCTTTTTTCAAACAAGCCCTAAAGAACATTTTTAATTGTTGTTAAAGATATTGAGAAATCAAAACGATTTTACAATGACCTGTTCGGTCTTGATTTGGTACTTGACAATGACGGTAACATGATTTTAACGGAAGGACTTGTGCTTCAAGACGAAAAAATTTGGAAAAAGTTTTTAGGAAAGGATATTATCCCTAAAAGTAATTCTTGTGAATTATATTTTGAAGAACAAGATATAGAAGCATTCGTTGAAAAGCTGGAACGGTCTTATCCCTCAATTCAATATGTTAATAAACTTATGACACATAGTTGGGGACAAAAAGTAATTCGTTTTTATGATTTGGACGGTAATTTGATTGAAGTAGGAACACCGATGTAACACCATAAAATCCAGTTTGTCAACTTCACATCGGGTCAACTTGCCCCGAACTTTTATAACTAAATACCCGCCGCCCACACAGCGGCACACCGAGCAGGAAATCTGAAAAGGTCTCCTGCTTTTTTTCTGCCCCAAATGAGGTGGTAAAACGCCACCCCATCCACCAATTACCGAAAGGAGGGACACGAAATGCCCTGTCCACAGGTACTGTCCAGAATTGGACCTGTTGACAAAAGTCCCAAACACCCCATTCCCATGGTATAATTAAAATAAGGGAGGGATGGAGCATGATGGGACGGCAAAGCGGTCAGAAGAGTATGGTGATTCTGGATATAGCAGAATTAATTCCACGCGATCACTTACTTCGGAAAATCAATCAGATGGTTTCATTTGACTTTATCTACGATCTTGTAGCGCCATATTACCCTGCAAATGGCCGCCCATCTGTTGACCCTGTTAGTATGTTTAAAATGCTGCTGGTGGGATACCTTTATGGCATCAAGTCAGAACGCCGGCTTGTCCAGGAAATTCAGCTAAACATTGCTTATCGTTGGTTTTGTGGCTTTGAGCTTGGAGAAAAGATACCGGATCATTCTACCTTCAGCAAAACAAGAGTCCGCAAGTGGAATGAGAGCAGCTTGTTCCAACAGATCTTTCTGGAAATTGTCCGATGCTGCATGGAACAGAAATTGATAGACGGCAAAGAGATGGCCTCCGATGGCTGCTACATCCCAGCCGACGTTTCAAGGAACAGCTGGATGGATATAGAAGTTGAAGTCGAGCAGAGCATGTTGAGCTATCATCCCATCCGGGATTATTTAAGTTCCCTTGTGTGGGACGGGAAGGAACGAATCCGCTTCTGCCTACGGCACTTTCTGGGAGCTGACGCAGATGATTACACCTATGAAGCGTTGAAGCTGTTCCTGGTGGGCGCTATCTCACGAGCCTTTCAGCCGGGGTGCAAGTTTGAAATCATGCTCTGTCTGGTCGGAGGTCAGGGGGCTGGCAAGTCCACCTTCTTCCGTCTGCTGGCAGTCCGGGACGAGTGGTTCTCCGATGATTTGCGGACGCTGGACGATGACAATGTGTACCGTAGGGATCGCCCTCCGGGGCCTCCACCTTGATGACCTCCGCGCCCCAGTCGGCCAGGATCCGTCCGCACATCGGCGCCGCGAAATTCGTTTCCATCTCCAAAACTCTGATTCCCTCCAGCGGTTTCATGGCTACCATCTCCATTTCAAAATTTAAGAGCAGTTGTTTCTTGACTCTGCCCAGCTTATAAGCAATTACAGGGTCAACTTGAATTGCACAATTTTCTCTCCGGATCAAGATTTGTGTTTTTTTCGCATGTCACGGCCGTTCTATCCCCCGTTGCACAGCCCATTCCCCGTTTTATTTGCACAATTTCAGATTTCGTTCTTTTTTGCGGCCGGTATATCAATCCGGAGAACTACTTTTATATTTGCAGCAATTTGGTCATATCGCATAAAATCATTCTTATATTTTTTCTATTTATATCTTATATCCATATATTTTCAGCGCTGATAATCTTGTCAGCCGCTGCGGAAATTTCAAATCTGTATCCGCTGCGCACATTTGCACAATTTCAGCATGCCGTCTCGCGCCTCAAAAAGCATTTTGCACTTTTTGTACCTTCCAATTTGATTTGCACAACTTTTTTGGTTGACAGTTCCGTGCCGCTTCTCTAGAATGTAGGCGTAGGAACCACATCTTCTGCATCCGGAGCACGGCCATTGCTGGCACCTGTTCAGCGGCATCTGCACCGGATGCGGACTTTGGTTTTTGACCGAGGAGGTATGTATGGTGAATTCCCGCATGAGCCTGGATGATCTGAGTTCTGTTACCACGGTGCTGGACCACTTGGATATTGGCGTCACGATTTTTGACGCCAACGGAAAATTCCTTTTCGTCAACCGGGGCAGCCTGCACATGAGCGGCCAATCCCGTAGCTTCTATGAAAACCAGACCATTTTTGATCTTTATAAAAAGGGCGTTTTTAACCACCCCGTATGCACAGAGGTCATACGCACCAAGAAACCCGTGGCCAGGGTGCAGCGCTCCATTACAAAGGACGGCGGGAGAAAGGAGTACCTGGTGCGGGCCAATCCTATTTTTGACGGCGAGGGCAATATCGCGCTGATCGTTGCCGACCGGATTGAGATGAAATCCCTGCTCCAGCAATATGAATCGCTGCGGTACGACTGCTATGAGGAGTACACGCCCGTGGAAAACACACAGAGCACGGACAAGATCATCAGTCGGAGCCGTGCCATGGAGCAGGTCATGTCCCTGGCGCTCCGCGCCAGCCAGCGTGATTCCTCCGTTTTGCTCCAGGGAAAATCCGGGACAGGCAAGGAGGTCATTGCGGAGTACATCCACTCCAACAGCATGCGGCGCAGCCATGAGATGGTCCGGATCAACTGTGCCTCCATGCCGGAAAACCTGCTGGAATCAGAGCTGTTCGGCTATGAGCGGGGCACCTTTACCGGTGCCTTGCAGACGGGAAAAATGGGCCTGATCGAACTGGCTGACAAGGGGACCCTCTTCCTGGACGAGGTGAACTCCATGCCGCTGGAGCTCCAAGCCAAGCTGCTCCGGGTGCTGGAGACAAAATCTGTGCTGAGAATCGGCGCATGTAAACCCCGGGCCATTGATTTCCGGCTGATCGCCGCCACGAACGCCGATCTGCGGGAATGTGTTTCCAAAAACCAGTTCCGGGAGGATCTGTATTACCGCCTGAACGTCATCCCCATCACCATTCCCCCTTTGAAAGACCGCCCGGAGGACATCAGACCTCTGGCCAACTACTTCTTACAAAAATTCTGTGCCCAGTACGGCTTGCAGAAGCGACTTCTGCCCAAAATTTACCGTCTGATGCAGAATTATGACTGGCCCGGCAATGTGCGTGAGCTGCGGAATTTCATCGAGTGGATCGTGGTCATGAGCACCTCCACCACTGTGAAGATCAGCGACATTCCCGCCGGGTTCCTGACCTCGGTCCATACGCAGACACCTTCTGAGGAGGAAAAGGAGCCTCCGGAGGATGAGAGTTCCGCCATCATCGCCGCTCTGGAGAAATTCCAGTACCGGCGGCAGGATACTGCCGATTATCTGGGCATTTCCAGGCGCACCTTACAATACAGGCTGAAAAAGTACGGCCTTCTCACGCCTCGTTCGGAATAGCGATCCATAAAACATCCCGCTTTGGAGGCGTGCGCGCACAAAAAAAGAGCCAGACGAACCGCCGCGGTTCGTCTGGCTCTTACACTTATGCGATTTTCATGCTCGCGCGGCTCGTTCGGCTGCCTTTCGCGCTTTTCTCAGGCTTTTCCAACCTTTTTCCTGCCCCTGCCTTGGGCAATCTTCATCACCGTACCCGTCAGCGCAAAGAGCGCGATGGCATTGGGAATCACCATCAGGTTGTTGAACATATCCGTCAGTTCCCACACCAGGTCGTTGGACATGAGCGTGCCCAGGAAAATAAAGATCAGCGCGATGACCGCATACACAGGGGCTGCCTTTCTGCCGAACAGATAGATCACGTTGATCTTGCCGAACATGTTCCAGCCCAGCACAGTGGAGAAGGCAAAGAAAAACAGGCACACCGCCACAAACATGGCGCCCGCCTCCGCTCCGAACACGGAGCCGAACGCCACCTGGGCCAGATTGGTCTTGCTGATATTTTCGGGGATGGTACCGGAGTGGAGGATGCCGTCGCTGGTGTAGAGGGTGGAGATGATCACAAGGGCGTTGAGGGTGAGCACCACGAAGGTGTCGATGAACACGCCCACCATGGCCACCACACCCTGATCGTGGGGGTCCTTCACATTTGCCTGGGCGTGGGCATGGGGAGTGGAACCCATACCGGCCTCATTGGAAAAGAGGCCGCGCTTTGCACCCTGACTGATGGCGGTCTTGATGGCATAGCCGAAGCCGCCGCCGATGATGGCCTGGGGCTGGAAGGCGTAGCGGAAGATCATGGCAAAGGTCTCGGGCAGATAGGCCAGCCGGGCCACCAGTACCGCCAGGCCGCCCACCAGGAAGATCACCGCCATGATGGGGACCAGCTTTTCAGTCACCGCGGCCAGACGGTTGATGCCGCCCAGAAAGATTACGGCGCAGATGACCACCAGCACGATGCCCACCGCCCAGGACGGCACATGGAAGGCGGTCTGGAATGTGGAGCCGATGGAGTTGGACTGGACCATACAGCCCATGAAGCCCAGGGCCAGAATGATGGCCACGGCAAAGAAGCCGGCCAGGAACTTTCCGAACGCACCCTTGAAGGCGGTGGTGATGTAATATACCGGGCCGCCGTGGAAGGCGCCCTGTTCATCTACCACCCGGGTCTCAATGGCCAGGGTGGCCTCGGCGTAAATGGTGGCCATACCGAAAAAGGCAATGACCCACATCCAGAAAATGGCGCCCGGTCCGCCGGTGAGGATGGCGCCGGAGGCGCCTACGATATTACCTGTGCCCACCTGGGCGGCAATGGCGGTGGCCAACGCCTGGAAGGAGCTCATACCCCGCTCCTGCCGCCCGCCCCGCAGAGACAGATTTCCAAACACTCGCCGCATTCCTTCGCCAAAGCAGCGCACCTGGATGAATCGGGTACGGATGGAGTACCAAAGTCCCACGCCGATCAGCAGAAAGACCAGGATATAGCTGGACAGGGTCACATTGATGTTGCAGACAATGGGGTAGAGCCAGGCTTCCAGGGATTGAAATGCTTCCAACATACTTCTTCTCTCCTCTTTCAGAACAAAAAAACAGGCCGTGGGTCCACCCACGGCCTGAAAAGATAAACACCACCCGCAAACAGACCAAAGCCCGGTCCGCAGCGGCATGTATCCTCTGTCCTTTTGCCTGAGAGATTGACGGTATGCTTCCGCACCGTTTTGCCCCTTCGGCACCCAGTTCATGAGCTTCTCCAGAGTGACATTCACGCACAGTCCTCGTTCCTGCTGGGAACGCCTGAGAGTGTTACTCCTTCGGCAAGCCAACGGCTTTTTCCTGGGCGCTTCAACTGTCCTGTTCGATTGTGATGGACATTATACCGCCATTAGTGGACAATGTCAAGTCTCATTT
Source organism: Intestinimonas timonensis (assembly GCF_900626145.1). Classification (GTDB taxonomy): domain Bacteria; phylum Bacillota; class Clostridia; order Oscillospirales; family Oscillospiraceae; genus Intestinimonas; species Intestinimonas aquisgranensis. Next base: position 1,542,840 of record NZ_LR130817.1, read on the forward strand.
CTCCCCTGCCCGAGGAGATCATTTTGTGCAAGGTCAGGGTATTGACCACAAGGATTGCGTTTTTCCGCGGCTCATTTCGGCCCTTCCCGTCATAGACCGCGGGCAAGGCTCTGTGTCCCTGCGCCAGCACTAAAATGAAGGACCCTCAAATCAAGCCTTCGTAACTGGCACGCTGCGCTTGATCTGCACCAGCAGAAGCACCAGGCTGACACCCAGCAGAATATGACCAATCCCGGCCATGCCAGAAATGGCCGCACTCATACCCGAGGAAAGTGCTGTTCCCAGCATCTGGGTCACACCCCGTACCACGAACATCACCGCCGTAAGGTTCAGGCCTATCTGATAGGCAACCAGTATCCGGCCGGTTTTGGCTCCGGTGAAGGCAAAGTTTTTTTCCAGCAACAGCAGCAGCAAGAAAAATACCATACCCAGCAGGAAGTAGTGGGTATGCACCACCCCCAGGGTGGTTCTGCCGGTAAAGCCATTGAACTTGGTGAACTCCCGATAAAATACGCCGCCAACCATGGCAAGAATGGCGTACACCAAAGCCATATTCATATAGCGCTTCATGTTTGCTCTTCTTTATCTACATTCCTTTTTCATGGCAAAGTACCCAATGAGAACCGTCCATACATAGGCGCAGGTTTTGGGGATCATCAGCATCCCAATCATGGGGATGGTATCGGCCCACAGTACTACCGGGATGTAGAAGCCAAAGCTCAGCACAATGGTCAGCCACATCCAGCGGAACGCCCGATCTTGACGCTCTTTTGCGCTGCGATAGAACAACACGATCACCAGGAGACTCAGCAGGGCAAACGGAAGATTGCGGTAGATCCCCCAGGAGAGAGGTGCTTCTGTACTGAGCCACTGGTTCTGCGGCATCATGCAAAGAGCGATCCGTATACCGGCCAGACCATACATGGCGGCAGTCAGACCGCTTTGCCCCTTGATCTGATACCGCTGCCGCCACACATAGTAGAGAAGCACATAAAAAATGGTCATGGTAACCGACGTGATCCACTTGCCCAGCCCCAGGGGGACGGTGTAGTTCTCCAGCCCGGTGGTACACAATGCCAGGGCCCTGGGAATCAGATGAAAGGAGTTGCCTGCGCCCAGCACCACGGCCATCCATCCAAACAGCCGGAACTGGCGCTCCCCCTTGCTGCCCCGAATCATCAGGACACCGATGGTAATGACGGAAATCAAATAGACTGCGTCGAACAAGGTCTCTACAATTGCTTGCATCCTTTACTCTCCTTTATGCTCCGTTTTATTTTGAACCCTGGCGTCGGCCAACACCGCTTTGCCAAAGTTACGGCCAAACAATAATCCAGCCAGCAAAAGGGATGCACCCAGGCCGGTATAAAAGACGGCGATAAACCGTTCCGGCGCCAATCCGCTCACGCGCAGACCAATCCCTCCGGACATCATGACCGCCATGATAGCGAAGGCTTTCCCATCAAAAAATTTAAGGAAAAAATGCCGTTCTTCCACATAGGAATGGATCCTGGCCGTATGCTTTTTTACCAGCTTTCCAAAGACAAATATCTGAAACACAGCAAAAACCAGGACTGACAGGATAAAATTCAGCACGGACCGATAAGGGCTTGTTTGAAAAAAGGCGGAGATTGTGCTAAAGCAACAAAATAGCGATGGAGGCAAGATACACAAAGGCTAGGAAGGAAGCATCCGACTTGTCATATCTGGTGGCGATTCTGCGAAACCACTTGATTTTCTGGAAAAAACACTCCACCAGATGGCGTTCTTTATACAGATGCCAGTCAACCGGCCAGGGATCGGAAACGTTGCTTTGCGGCGGGATCACATAGCTGGCCCCGTGCGCTGAGATATATTCCCGAATCGTCCGGGCACCATAGGCCCGGTCTGCCAGCACGGCACTCCCGCCGATTCTGACCTTTTTCAGCAGTTCAACAGCGTGAACCGAATCGTGGTCATTTCCAGCGGAGAGAAGGAACTCCACCGGGTTTCCCAGACCGTCTACGACAGCGTGGAGCTTTGTGTTCCACCCGCCTTTGGTACGGCCAACCGCCTTATCCGCCGTTTTTTTCCCCGCCATTTGCGCTTTCATGCACCTTTACGCAAGTGGAGTCCATGCTCAGGTTCTCCATATCCGCGTCCGCAGACAGTGTGTGGAATACCGCTTCCAGAGTGCCCTCATTCCGCCATTTGGCGAATCTTGCGTATATAGACTGCCAAGGACCATAGGTCGCCGGCAGCTCACGCCACTGCGCACCGCTCCGGACGATCCAGAGCATTCCGTTGAGCATGATCCCGTTATCCTTCCGGGGACGACCCCGCTTTCCCGTTTCTTCCGGTGGCAGCAGCGGCTTGATTCGTTCCCATTGTTCTTTTGTTAATTCATATCGTTTCATGCTCATAGCTTCGCATAACTTGGTTTCTTGTGCAACTTTTATTTTTCAAACAAGGCCTAATCTGCGTACATCCACTCCGTGCGACCATTTACCTTCCCAACATAAAAAGACCGCCGCGGCTATGCCGCGGCGGTCTTTTCATATTCTCATTGCCATCCAACGCCCAAGTCGGGACGCACGCTCAGGTCGATGATATCCTTGGCGTCGTAGAACTGGAGATAGCGGTCCCGGGACCAGCGCAGGGTGGTCCCATCGGGATGGAGCCGGTCACAAATCACGGCGGAGATGTCATTCTTGATATAGGAGAAGGAGTTGACACCCACACTGGCAAAGACCCGGAAGCCCATGCTCTGGAGATACTGAAACATGGGGCCGGTCTTATGCCAGTCGTCTCCGTCGGGCCGGGCGCCGTGTGGATAGAAGAGGATGTTGGTGGGTCCCACCAGGCTCCCTACCTCCTCCAGCCACCGCTCGGTGTCCGTCTTGACCGACTCCAGGGTCCGTGTCTCGCTGCCCAGGTTGATGTGGCCCCAGGTATGGGAGCCGAAGGTCCAGCCGGTCTCCTTGAGCCGCTCGATCACCGGCTTTACCGCGTCGATCTCACTCTGGCGGTAGGCCTCAAACTCCGGACGTCTGGGGTCGTCAGCGGCAATGTCCCGATCATTCTGGGTCCGGTAGCCCAGAATGCCCTGGTAGCCGGTGAGGGAATAGATGGCCTTGGCGCCGTTGAGGGAGAAGTCAGGGTGCTCCAGGACGAAGTTGTCCAGAATGGGGGTGGCGTCCAGGTCCTGGGTGAGGAAGGTCTCCTTGGTATTGGGATCGGTACACTGGGCCCAGATCTGGCCGTCCTCCCCCAGCACCAGCTTGGAGGTGAAGCCCTCTGCCAGCATATAATCGTAATAGTTCACGTCGTCGAAGGAGATGATCAGAGGCTTTTTCCCCTCCGGGAGCATGAGGGTGTTGCGGACCATGTGGGTCCCGCTATCATCGGTGACCTCGCTCCACACATCCTCCATGGCCACCAGGATATAGCCCTTGTCATAGAGGTTCTGGAGGATCTCCTTGTACTCGTCCACCGTCACCATCCAGTCGTCCAGGCCCTTCTGCCGGTCGGCGGGGACAGCGCTGGAGAAGGCGTACTGGGGATAGGCGATGATGGGGTGGAAAAAGAGGTGCTCCACCGGCTGCTCCGGTCCCCACGCCTGGGTGAGCTGGCCGGCCGACCAGTAGTTCCGCACGGCGTCATAGGGGTCGGCCGCCGGCGTAGGGGTGGGCTCCGGGGCGGCGGTCTCCGTCTGGACCGGCTCGCTGTGGTCGGGCTGCCACCCGGACGATTCCTGCTTGGGGCCGCAGGCAGCCAGGGAAAGGGTCAGGCCCAGGGCCAGCAGCAGAGCCCCGGGACGCAAAAGGTGCTTCATGTCTTGTCTCCTCCATCGTGTTCATTGGTATCTGCATCATACGACAAAACACCGGAAAAAGCACTACAAAGAGGTAACGAATCCGTTACGTTCTCTCTCCCTCTCCCCAGGGTACCCGCCGAACCAGCAGAATGGACGCCGCGCCGGTGACGGCGCCGGTCAGGATACTGGCCAGCAGGAGCGGCGCCAGGTACACCGCGATGGCCGGCGAGGCCAGCACACCCATGGCGGCCAGGATCTGGCCGGTGTTGTGGGCGGCGGCGCCGGCGATGCACACGCCGAAGAGGGAGAGCCCTCTGACGTGGAGCAGAAGCCACATGACCCCGAAGGCCAGCACGCCGCCGGTGAGGGAGAAGGCCAGGGCGGAGAGATTGCCGCCCACGATGGCCCCCAGCAGACACCGCGCCATCAGGATGCCGAAGGCCTCCCGGGCGGAGAGCCGGCACAGGGCATATGCCGTGACCAGATTTGCAAGGCCCAGGCGCAGGCCGGGGAGGGGGATGAGGATGCTCAGGGGCACCAGACCCTCGCACACGGAGATGGCGAGGGCCATGGCGGTGAGCACCGCGCAGCGGGTCAGGCGGCGGACAGAGTGCGTCATTCCATACCGCCCCCTCTCAGCCCGTCACGGCGTCGGCTTCCGCCGTGCCGCCGGTGACGGTGATGACCAGGCGATTGGGCAGGCACACGATCTGCCCGCCGGAACGGGAGACCCATCCGGTGTGGACACAGTCCTGGCTGGGGCAGTCGCTGTGGGCGACCCGGATCTGCCCCCGCTCCGCCTCCACGGTGATGGGGTATCTGGCACCCGGCACCTCGATGGTGACCGGCTCATCCTGGTCGCTGAGGGGCAGCTCCGCCACCAGCTCATTGTTTAAGACGATCCGGGCCGTGAGAAAGTTGCCGGCCTTTGGCCGAAAGGCAAATAAAATGGCTCCGGCGGCCACCAGCACCGCCAGCACCACCAGACCGTCCAGTACCGTGGGCCGGACGCGGTCAGCGGCGGACGATCTCATAGGTGTAGCCCGCCCCCTCTCCCAGGGTCTCCAGGCCCTCCTCCAGGCCCTCGGTGATATAGACATGGTTCTCCTCCGTCACCAGGATGAGGTCCATCTCCGCTACGGTGCCCTCCCCGCTCTCCCAGCGTGCCAGAGCCTCCTCAGCCCCCAGAACATAGAGCGCTGTGGACCAGGCATCCGCCAGGGCCGGGTCCTGGGCCACCACTGTCACCGAAAGGAGCCCAGACTGGGCCGGATAACCGGTTGCGGGGTCGATGATATGATGGTAGATCTGGCCGTCGGCCTCAAAATACCGCTCATATCCTCCGGAGGTGGAACAGGTCCACCCCGCCGGCAGGGACATGAGGCACAGATAGTCCTCCCCCTCTCCCTGGGGGTCCCGGACATACACCCGGAAGGGACTGCCATCCGGCTTGGTGCCCAGCGCGGTAATGTTGCCTCCCAGAGCGATGATGGCGGACTCCACCCCGTGTCCGGTAAGGGCCTCCACCACATAATCTGCGGCGGCGCCCTTGGCGATGGCCCCCAGATCCACCGCCTGACCCGCCGCTGGCAGGGCGGCGGTGTCTCCCTCCACCACGGGCAGGTCCCGGGTCAGGGGCAGGAGGGCGTCCAGCTCCCCCTGCTCCGGCACCCGATGGACCGCCGTGGTCTCGCTCTCGGTGGCGCCGAAGCCCCAGGCGTCCATGACCGGCGCCAGCACCGGGTCGAAGGCCATGCCGCTCTCACCGGCGGCGGCGTTTGCCTTCTCCAGCAGCTCGGCGGTATCCGGGTCCACCTCCACTGCACTCCCTCCGGCGGCGGCGTTAAGTCGGGCCACATCGCTGTCCGGCCGGGTCCGGGACCATAGGGCGTCCAGCCGGTTGACCTCCTGCTGAGCGGCCACCAGCGCTTCGGTAGGGTCACGGTCATACGCAGTGATGGACATGGTGGTGTCCATGGCAAAAAAAGATTGGATCACAGGCTCCTGGGTGGAGGCACAGCCCGTGAGGAGTGCCGCGGCGCACAGGAGAGGAACAATACGCTTCATAGTCCGCCTCACTGATTCAGAAAAGATAGGTCGATTGTATCATATCCCGCCCTTCCTGGCAACATAAGCAGGGATCGTCGTTTTTTCTTGTTGCAAAACGGCGGGATTTCTGGTAGAATATCATCCGTTAGACTGGCCATCTTCTGGACCAGTCGTTTTGAGCATCAAACAAGGAGATGGATCCATGGACAAAGAAAAACGCGCGGCGGAGAAGCGCGCGGCCCGTAGCCACAAGGAGGACGTGATCCTGAACCGGGTACTGATCTGGTTTGGAGCCGCCGTCGTGGTGGAGCTCGTTCTGCTTCTGCTCAACCGCTATTATATCAATATCACCACCGCGCCTGGTGAGATCGAATTTGCCGGTGCTCTGCTGAAAGCCTGGCCCGCCATCATCGGTGTCACCGCTGTCGGCACCGTTGTCTGCCTGCTCTGGGCCATCTTCTCGGCCAAGAACGGTAAGCGCGCCACTCTCCCCGGCATTCTGTTCGGTGTTTTTCTCACTGCTCTGGTGATCTCGGTGATCACCTATCGCTTCTATGGTACCGGCGTGCAGTTCCTCTGCGGAGCCGTTCCCGCCGCCGCCGTACTGGCTCTGGTGTATTACCTTTACCAGCATGAGTTTTTTGTCATCACCGTTCTCTCTGCCCTGGGCCTGCTGGGTCTGTGGCTCTTCCGCCGGGCCGGCGGGGCACATCAGCCCCTGCTGTATGCCTATTTGGTTGTGCTGGCGGTGATCCTGGTGGCTGCGGTCCTTCTTTGCCGCTCCATGTCTGCTCATGGTGGTTCCCTGACCCTGGGCGGAAAGAAGCTCCAGGTTTTTGCCCACAACGCCTCCTACGGCATGGTCTACCTCACCTGCGCTGTCGTAGCCGTGGCCGTGGTTGCCGCCCTGGTCCTGGGCACCAGCGCCGCCTACTACCTGATCTTTGCCCTGGTGGCCTGGCTCTTCATTATGGCTGTTTACTACACCGTAAAGCTGATGTGATTCTGAGTGGTACTCCTTAGGAGTACCACTCTTTTTTTGTTATGGAAAAAGGAGCGCCCTCCGCAGGAGGGCGCTCCTTTTATGACACCGGGATCTGAGTCAGATCCTCTTCCTTCTCAATGGGGCCAAAATACTGGGTCCGGTAATTGGCAAAGAGGGTATCGAAGTCGTGATCTCCTCCGGCGTGGAGGTATTTGAGATAGGCGTGGGTATCCGGCAGGTGCTGGCTGGTAGGGGTGGTCTGCCGGACGATCAGCATGGCTACGTTGGAACAGTGGTCGGAGATGCGTTCCAGATTGATGGTGAGCTCCAGGAATTGTGTGCCCAGCTCGATGGTGCAGGCACCGGTCTTGAGGCGCTCTACGTGTCGGTTCTTCAGGACTTCTTCCATGAGGTCCACCACCTCTTCCAGAGGCTCCACATGGAGTGCCAGCTCGTGGTCCCGCTTTTCATAGCACTCCAGCGTGATGTCCAGGGTGGCCTCCACCGCGGTAGTAAGGGCATCTACCTCTTTCCGGGCCACATCGGAGAAGGCGATCTCCCTCTGGTGCAAGGTGGTGGCGATCTCAGAGACGTTGACGGCATAATCGCCGATGCGCTCAAAGTTGGTCAGGGTATGGAGCAGCTCGGACACCAGGGCGCTTTCCGGATCGGTGAGGGCCCGGTCAGTTAGCTTGACCAGATAGCTGTCCAGGGTATTTTCCAGCTTGTCGATGGTGGCCTCGTTCTCGTTGAGGCGCTCCAGTTTTTTCTCCTCGTAGTCGGTCAGGAGTTCCACGGCCAGACGCAGATCTTCCCGGGCCTTTTCTCCCATGGAGATCACCGCAGACCTGGCCTGCTCCAGAGCCACAGAGGGTGAGGAGAGGAAGCGCTCGTCCAGGAGGTTGAACTCCGGAGCGCCGGTATCGCCGGGCACCAGCCGCTCCACGATCTTCACCAGCACCTTGTGGAAGGGCAGCAGCAGCAGCGTGCAGCCGATGTTAAAGCCCAGATGCAGGTTGGCGATGGAGCCCATATCCATTACGTTATCCCAGAAGGGGAACGCGAAAAAGGCGTTGCCGATATAGAGGACAGCCAGGAAGAAAGCAGTTCCGATGACATTGAACAGCAGATGGATCATAGCCGTCCGCTTGGCGTTCCGGCTGGCGCCGATGGAGGAGAGGATGGCGGTGACGCAGGTGCCGATATTCTGACCCATGATGAGGGGAATGGCGGTGTTGAAATAGACCAGCCCCGTAGAACTCACCGCCTGGAGAATGCCCATGGAGGCCGAAGAGCTCTGGAGAAGGGCGGTGACGGCAGCGCCCACCAGGATGCCCAGTAGAGGATTGGAGAAGGCTGAGAAGAGCGCCTGGAACTCTGGCAGCTCCTGGAGCCCGGAGACGGCTCCCTCCATGGTCTTCATGCCGATGAAGAGGAGACCCAGGCCCAGGATGATCTGGCCGATGATGCGCTTCTTCCCGCCACGGATGAACATATAGAACACCACGCCGATGGCCGCCAGGAGGGGTCCAAGGACGGAGGGGTTCAGCATGGCCAGAAAGAGGTTGTCCGAGGAGAGGTCGCCCAGCCGGAGGAGCTGAGCGGTCACTGTGGTACCGATATTGGCGCCCATGATGATGCCCACGGTCTGCTCCAGACGCATGATGCCGGCGTTGACAAAGCCCACGCACATCACCGTGGTGGCCGCTGAACTCTGAATGAGTCCCGTTACCAGGGCGCCCAGCAGTACGCCCTTGACCACGTTGCTGGTCAGCCGCTCCAGGATGCTTTCCAACCGTCCGCTGGAGAGCTTCTCCAGACCGTCTGTCATGGTGGACATGCCGAAAAGGAAGGTCGCAATGGCTCCGACCAGGGTAATAATATCGGTTATATTCACCTGTAAGCCTCCATATCCCGGGCCCTCACCCGTGGATTAACATCATTGCGGCACAGCGTCTTTGCTGTGCCTGTCATATAAATTATACCGGTCTTTTTCCCTATCGTAAATGGCAGGTAAAGTGTTTTACACAAGTTTTACGTTTCGGCTAAATCCGACCGTCCGATTTCGTAAAATCGGTCAAAACGCCGGGGCGCCCGGGGCTTGCCTTTTCCCGGGAAACAGGGTACGATAGCATAGGGGGAGCGATTCTCCCACATACACCGCCCGTCGGACAGGAGGAAGAAACATGGCCCATCTGGAACAGTTACAGAAGTGGATCGACGAGAGCGACAACATCGTATTTTTTGGCGGTGCCGGAGTGAGCACCGAGTCAGGCATCCCCGATTTCCGTAGTGTGGACGGCCTCTATCACCAGCAGTTCGCCTATCCCCCAGAGGTCATGCTGAGCCACACCTTCTACGAGCAGCACCCCGAGGAATTCTTCGACTTCTACCGTAAGAAGCTTCTGGTCTCCGGCGCCCAGCCCAATGCCGCCCATCGGAAGCTGGCCGAACTGGAACAGGCGGGCAAGCTCCGGGCCGTCATCACCCAGAACATCGACGGTCTCCACCAGCTGGCGGGTAGTAAAGAGGTTCTGGAGCTCCATGGCTCCACCCTGCGCAACTACTGTGACCACTGCGGGAAGTTCTGGGAAACCTCTGTGGTGGCTCAGAGCGCCGGTGTCCCCCACTGTGACTGCGGCGGCACCATTAAGCCCGATGTGGTCCTCTATGAGGAGGCCCTGGACGGAAACGTCATGTACCGGGCGGTGGATTACATCCGCAAGGCAGACGTTCTCATCATCGGCGGCACCTCCCTGGTGGTCTACCCCGCCGCCGGCCTCATCGACTACTATGAGGGCAGCAAGCTGATCCTCATCAACAAGAGCCCCACCGCCATGGACGCCCGGGCTGACCTGATCCTCTCCGGCCCCATCGGCGAGATCCTGGGCGCTATCCAGGTGCGCTGAACGATAATGACTCGCAAAACGGGTAAGGCGTCCCGGACCTGAGTCCGGGACGCCTTACCCGTTTGTCAAAGAAAGAGAGGAGGAAAAGTGAGGTGTGAGAGAATATATATGAACACATTTCTGTGTTGCTGTTTGTCTGCCCCACAGCAAAAGAGGCAGTGATTTGTGCTGGGGTCTTGCTGTGCTTATAAGATACCACAGCCGCAGGGGAAAAGGTTGGCAGAACTTTAAACAACTTTTTAAGATTATGTGAACTGTCCTATCCATCCTCATAGAGACAGCGGTTCAGCTCCGCTCATTCAGTCTATCTGCATAAAAATACTGGATATACGGTTTGTCTTTTTCACACAAAAGCGTATAATACTTCTTATACAAAGACAATTGGGAGGGACCTCCATTGCGAGCCTGCCGCACCTGCAAAAAACTGGCCAACACCTTTCAAGCCCGTCTGATCTCCGCCCTCCCCACCATTGTTTTTTACATCATCCAATTTTTAGTTGTCTTCTTTGTTTTTGGAAGCCAGTTCGCCATGGTGGTCACAGGCTCCACTACCCTGTTCCAGCTCCGTCATAAGCAGCGCAACGATACCAGAGCGTATATCACGCTCTTTTTTGTCCCCCTTGTACTCTGCCTCCTGGCTTTTCTCGCCACCCGCAACGTGGTCCTGTGTATCCTGCCGAACTTCGGCGTCCTCTTCTTCCTGGTCATCTGGAAGAGCAGCCAGTTTGAGCCCAAAGGCCATCTGGGCTTTGCCATGACCTTTGTCTTCCTGGAGCTGCGCCCGCCGGAGCCGGAGGAGCTGTGGCTCCAGCTGAGTGCAGTGGCCTTCTGCCAGGTACTGCTTCTGCTGGCACTGGCGCTGTGTGCCCGTCGGTACCGTCCCGCCGATCCAAGTCTCCAAATTCCCGCCGGACTCCACCGGCTCTCCGAGCTTATGGAGCAGATGGCCTGTGAGGGGAGCAGCGAAGCCGTAGACCAGGAGTTCTATGACACCGCCCAAAAGCTCCACCATCTGGGCTACGCCCGGCGGCGGCTCCTCCGCACCCCCGATCCCCAACGAAATCGCTATCACTTTCTAGCCCTTCTTTACCAGCGCACCGCCTATCTGGTCGCTGACGAGAGCTGGAAGGACAGCGCAACCCCCACGGTCTTTTCCCAGACCCTCCACTCACTGGCCCAGGCGGTGGACGCCTGTGAGCGAGCCCACACCGCAGAGGAACGGGCCGCTCTGCTGGCACAGCTCACCGGTCAGCTGGAACACCCCGATCTGCCCCAGGGTCGTCTGCGTATTTTCTACCGGAATGTGCTCCACATCGTCTGCCTTTTCTGTCAGGAGCCCACCGTTTCCTCCGCCGACTTTCCCTGGAAATGCATCCCATGGCGGGCGGTACTGCTGGATTTCCGGCAGCGGTGTTCCGTGGACCGCTTCGAGTTCCGCTTTGCCCTTCAGCTGGGCCTGGTCATGACCATCAGCTCCACGGTGAGCTACCTCTGGAACTTTGAGCACACCTACTGGTTCCCACTCCACGCCTTTCTGTTGCTCCAGCCCAGCTATGAGGACAGCGCCCACCGTATGGTCACCCGTCCCATCGGCACCGCCATCGGCTGCGTCCTCGTTCACCTGGTCTACCCCTACCTCCCGGGCATGGCAGGCGTCTTCCTTTTCTCCCTGGTGATGATCTCCGTCATGTATTGCTGCACGCCTGGCACCTGGGTGCAGCCCATCTTCTCCACCTCCTATTACAATAGATTTACGGTTAGGCCTTGTTTGAAAAATAAAAGTTGCACAAGAAACCAAGTTATGCGAAACTATGAGCATGAAACGATATGAATTAACAAAAGAACAATGGGAACGAATCAAGCCGCTGCTGCCACCGGAAGAAACGGGAAAGCGGGGTCATCCCCGGAAGGATAACCGGATCATGCTCAACGGAATGCTCTGGATCGTCCGGAGCGGTGCGCAGTGGCGTGAGCTGCCGGAGACCTATGGTCCTTGGCAGTCTATATACGCAAGATTCGCCAAATGGCGGAATGAGGGCACTCTGGAAGCGGTATTCCACACACTGTCTGCGGACGCGGATATGAGAACCTGAGCATGGACTCCACTTGCGTAAAGGTGCATGAAAGCGCAAATGGCGGGGAAAAAAACGGCGGATAAGGCGGTTGGCCGTACCAAAGGCGGGTGGAACACAAAGCTCCACGCTGTCGTAGACGGTCTAGGAAACCCGGTGGAGTTCCTTCTCTCCGCTGGAAATGACCACGATTCGGTTCACGCTGTTGAACTGCTGAAAAAGGTCAGAATCGGCGGGAGTGCCGTGCTGGCAGACCGGGCCTATGGTGCCCGGACGATTCGGGAATATATCTCAGCGCACGGGGCCAGCTATGTAATCCCGCCGCAAAGCAACGTTTCCGATCCCTGGCCGGTTGACTGGCATCTGTATAAAGAACGCCATCTGGTGGAGTGTTTTTTCCAGAAAATCAAGTGGTTTCGCAGAATCGCCACCAGATATGACAAGTCGGATGCTTCCTTCCTAGCCTTTGTGTATCTTGCCTCCATCGCTATTTTGTTGCTTTAGCACAATCTCCGCCTTTTTTCAAACAAGCCCTAAGGACACGGCAGCCAGCCGTGTCTTTTTCCGCATCGTTGCCAAAGCTGTTAGAATGAGAGCGTCTTGGCCTGATGTACACCTCCAAGGACCATTGCGTCCGTAGCGAAGTCTGTCAGCCAGCCTCTCATTCGCAGCGTTCGATTTATGCAGGTTGAGCCACCTCCTTGGTGCGCCCGTGTCATCAAATAGATTGGATCGGCAATGGTGGAATGGCTGGTCGCCAAAAGAAATCCATGATGAGGAGCGATCAATATGAACAATGTGGCAGGGATCGATGTTTCCAAAGGAAAGAGCATGGTATCTGTCCTCCGTCCTTTTGGAGAAGTGGTGGCAAAACCATTTTCTGTTGGTCACACCGGCAGTGAACTCAAGGAGCTGGCAGGTTACCTGAAAAGTCTGGACGGTGAGACACGGGTAGTCATGGAGCACACCGGACGGTACTATGAGCCGGTAGCCCGTTTTCTTCATGAGGAGGGCGTCTTTGTCAGCGCAGTCAATCCGAAGCTTATCAAAGACTACGGGAACAACACCCTGCGAAAAGTGAAAACAGACAGGGCAGATGCCCGGAAGATCGCCCGCTACGGGCTTGACAACTGGGCAGAATTGCGCCAACATACACCCATGGATACGATTCGAATGCAACTGAAAACGCTGAACCGGCAGCAGAGTCTATACGCTAAGACTAAGACGATGATGAAAAACAACCTCATCGCCCTTCTTGACCAGACCTATCCCGGCGTCAACGCCCTATTTGATAGCCCTGTCCGTGAGGACGGCAGCCAGAAGTGGGTGGACTTTGCCACGGCCTTTTGGCATATGGACTGTGTGCGAAACATGAGCCTCACTGCCTTTGCCGAGCATTACCGCAAGTGGTGTAAACGGCATGGCTACAACTTCAGCCAGAGCAAAGCCGTTGAGGTCCACACCGGAGCACAGGACCTGATTGCCATGCTCCCCAAGGACGCCCTGACCAAAACCATGGTTCGGCAGGCCATTGATGCGCTGAACGCCGTCTCTGCCTCTCTGGAACGGCTCAAAGCCGAAATGCAGGCTCTGGCAGTGCAGCTCCCGGAATATCCCGTCGTCATGGCCATGCACGGCGTAGGCGATTCTCTCGGCCCTCAACTCATAGCTGAACTTGGGGATGTGACCCGGTTTACCCACCGAAACGCCATTACCGCGTTCGCGGGCGTTGACCCTGGCGCTGACCAGTCCGGCACTCACGAGGCCAAAAGTACAAGGGTTTCCAAAAGCGGGCCACCGGAACTGCGCCGCGCCTTGTTTCTGGTCATGGACTGCCTGCTGAAAACACAGCCCCAGGATGACCCGGTGTACCGTTTCATGGACAAGAAACGAGCCGAGGGCAAACCCTATCTGGTTTACATGACAGCCGGCGCCAACAAGTTTCTGCGCATCTATTATGGCAGAGTAAAAGAATATCTGGAATCTCTGGAGGAAAATTAAGGAAGTATCCTTCCTTGTAGCAGAACCATATTGCCCATACGCTAAAAGCATCTTATGACAGAAAGAGAGCGATTAAGATGTTTTTAGACAATTTATCCACCTCCGTCCTCAAATTATGTGATACTCAAAAGCTCAGCTATGAAGCTGCCTCGGAACGATGTGACCTCAGTTCCAGGTACTTTGGCGACATTGCCAGAGGCAAGACTGCGCCCACGATCCTGACGCTGGAAAAACTCTGCGTTGGCTTTGAACTGACACCAAATGACCTGTTGATTCCCTCAGAGCTCTGGAGAGAGATGGCCTTCCGCGAACCGATGCCAGTTACACACATCCGCTGCTTTCGATACCTCTCTGGCGTGACGGGTTTTCCTGTTTGCCCGCAATGTAGAAGGACTATGGAACGGGAATACCAGTCCTATTGTGACCGCTGTGGGCAGTGCCTTGACTGGAACAACTTCTCTAAAGCAACGATTGCAACGGTGTACAAAGGGAACATAATAAAAAACTTAATAATGGACTGCCAATCTTACACAAAGTACCGCCCAAACGAGACTACGGGCGGTATTTTTGTATCTTGGCGGAGAAAGGAGGAACTTCCCACGGGGGCTTGACTGAAAAGTTGATAAGGTAGAATAAGGGACCTGTTGACAAAAGTCCCAAACACCCCATTCCCATGGTATAATTAAAATAAGGGAGGGATGGAGCATGATGGGACGGCAAAGCGGTCAGAAGAGTATGGTGATTCTGGATATAGCAGAATTAATTCCACGCGATCACTTACTTCGGAAAATCAATCAGATGGTTTCATTTGACTTTATCTACGATCTTGTAGCGCCATATTACCCTGCAAATGGCCGCCCATCTGTTGACCCTGTTAGTATGTTTAAAATGCTGCTGGTGGGATACCTTTATGGCATCAAGTCAGAACGCCGGCTTGTCCAGGAAATTCAGCTAAACATTGCTTATCGTTGGTTTTGTGGCTTTGAGCTTGGAGAAAAGATACCGNAGCCGAGAATATAATTTCTCAGCCCATATTTCGTCTTTGTCAACAGGTCCTTTATTGTACCTTATCAATCGCGAAAATTAAGCAAAACAGTATTGAAAATAGCTTTGGCATTATATATCCATCCATTGGTGGTTCTACCTGGGATCGTTCACCTGTAGTCACACCAACATATTTATTTTCCGACTACATCTTGGCATCCTATATTAAAAGTGCAACCAACCAAGGCGTTACAACAAAGGTTGATATAAAGNTTTTCTGGAAATTGTCCGATGCTGCATGGAACAGAAATTGATAGACGGCAAAGAGATGGCCTCCGATGGCAGCTACATCCCAGCCGAAGTTTCAAGGAACAGCTGGATGGATATAGAAGTTGAAGTCGAGCAGAGCATGTTGAGCTATCTTGATAATCTGGACCAGGAGCTTGCATCACAGCCGGNTAAGTGATTAATAATCACCCGCCTATCATCTCACCGTCAGAAATGAGATAATAGTTCAAAACTTGAAAAACTCACGGTGAGTTTTTCAGGACAATTAGCAAGGCGGTGATACAATGGCAGACGTACTGGCGGTGCGTAACGAGTATCGGGTAGAAAATTGGTCAGCGCTGATCCAGGAGTGTAATGCAAGCGGACTCAGCAATCGTGAATTCTGTCGGCAACACGGAATTTCAGAAAAGAGTTTCTACTACTGGCTGCGAAAACTGCGGCACCAGGCGGCGGAAGCGGCAGAGACCCATCTCATAAAGTTGGATTCAACTCCAACGGTCGAAGATATGCTTCATATCCGGTATCATGGAGCAGAACTCCGGCTTCCCTCTGGAGTGGATATGGATGTGGTGGCAGCCTTACTGCGCTCGATTCAATCGCTATGATCGACCTGAGCAAAGTCCAAAACTACTACGTGGCATGCGGATACACGGATCTTCGCCGCGGGATAGACGGACTGGCGGCTATCGTAAGTCAGCAGTACGGCGGTTGTCTGAGTGAAGAAAGCCTGTTTCTGTTCTTCGGGCGCCGGACAGACCGAATCAAAGCACTCTACTGGTCCGGAGATGGATATAGACAATCGCATTGGTATCTTTCTTATTCAGCGCATAGCTGCTTTTTCTGTTGAACATACTCTGTCCTCCGTTTCGTTTTGGGTGGGTGGTGAACCGAACCCAAAACGGCGGAGAACGACAGCCGACAGAAAAGTTGTATAAACGACAAAAAGCGCCCGACAGGTCAAAGACCAATCGGGCGCACGGTGGTGCAAAACCACAGGATGCTACACAGTATAGTACATACTCAATGCCGGACTTACCCGGAGGGGGAGCTGCGCTTTTTTAGCTGGTGCAGCTCATGGGTATTGTGTAGAAAACAAAAAATAAGCACGGCGGCATCCTCCTATGTGCCGCCGTGCCTTTACATGATGTTAGGGTCGTCGTTCATTTTAGATAGACGAAAGGAAACGGCGGCTCTGATTTTGATATGCTCCCTTTAAAGTAGACAGCGGAAAAACAAAACTGTCGAAACGGAGGGAGCAATTATCATGAGTTTAAAAGGCAAAATACCGCCGGAGGTAAAGATTCAGGCTGTGGAGGACTACCTAGCGATCCGTAAGGGTTCCACACAGATCCGGGAAGAGTTAGGCATACGATTGAGCACTTTCCAGGCATGGCTGCGGAAATATCAGACGGAGGAGCCTGCGGGCTGCATCCGAAAAAGGGTTTTACCAGTTACCCGTCGTCGCTCAAGCTGGCGGCCGTGGAGGACTATTTAAGCGGAGAAGGGTCGCTGGACGCCATGTGCCGCAAATACGGGATATCCTCCCATGCGGTTTTGCAGCAATGGATTACGTTGTATAATCAAGGCCATAGGGACTTCAAAACGCGCAGAGCGCAGGAGGAAAGCGGTATGGCCGAAAAGAAGAAATTATCGTACGAAGAAAAATTGCAGGCAGTGTTATATTGCATCGGGCACCGGTTGGATTACCGGCAGGCCAGCGAGCAGTACAAAATCACCTACCAGCAGATCTATAACTGGGTCAAAAAATATCAGGAGCAGGGAGAAACCGGGTTGCTTGACCGCCGGGGGAAACGCCGCCCTCCTGCCGAATACAGCGAGGAGGAAAAAGCTGCGGCAAAGCTGCGGAAGCTGGAAGCGGAAAACAGAAGGCTTCAAATGGAGAACGATTTCTTAAAAAAATTGAACGAACTCGAGGGGAGGCGGTAAACAGGCTCACACGCCGCAGAAAGGTCTATGAGGCGATCCATACGCTTCATCAGGAAAAAGGATATGAGATCGCATCGTTATGCACGTTATCCGGGATTCCCCGCTGTTCTTACTACAAATGGATTCACCGGAAGGAAAGCACCTCAGAAAAAGAAAATACCCGCTTGCTGGAAGAGATCATCCGTTTGTACAGCGAAGTAAAAGGCATCTACGGTTATTTACGGGCATCTGCAATATGCCACGAAAAAACAATCCGCCGCAGCCATTGAGCAGGACATTGTGGCGCCCATGCTACAAAACCTATCGGCGGTTTCTCCATGAAAAGGAAAGAGGTCTACCAGCATTTCGCTGGCAGACCTCATGGCGGAGATGGAGAGATTCGAACTCTCGCGCCGGTTGTGAGCCGACCTACCGCATTTCGAGTGCGGACCCTTCAACCGCTTGGGTACATCTCCAAATTTATGTTATATCCCTGGTCCCGACCCGCCGACCAATTCAGCCGGTGGAAATCGGGAAGAACAACAGGATAGAACAAGCAACATTATTCAATTTGAACTCGGCTGGAACCCGCATGGTTCCATGGGTTTCAGCCGTTTGGCACTCCGCATAGGAAACCTGATTTCGAGTCAGCCCCGTTATGACCACTTCGATACCGCTGCATATGAAATGGTACGCACACAGCGCACTTTATAAAAGATACCCTATTTTTTTCGCTTTGTCAATGCCACGTCTTGAAGTCCCGGAGGCTTTCCGTTATAATATGGACCAATAGATCATCCGCCGGGTACTGCAGATCCCGGCGTCAGAACACATTGGGAAACGAGGCTTTGACATGCATACGCTCCGCATCCTGGCATCCACCTCCAAGGGACAGTGGGTCAGTTACCAGCAGGCCCTTCGGGGCGCTGGTGCCCTTCCCGTGGGCGGCTACTGTCCGGCGCCGGATCTTACCTGTGATGGGCTCCTGCTGGCCGGCGGCGACGATATGGACCCCTCCTTCTTCAACCAGCCCAATCTGGGTTCCAAAGACATCGATCTGGACCGGGACCGGGCCGAGCTGGCCCTAGCCAAGGCCTATGCCGATGCTGGAAAGCCTATCTTGGGCATCTGCCGCGGCCATCAGGTCCTGAACGTAGCCTTCGGCGGCACCCTCATCCAGGACCTGGGCCCTGTGGGCAATCTCTTCCATCGTCACTCTCCAGGCTGCCACTGGGATAAGATCCACCCCATCCGCACCCTGCCCGGCTCCATTTTGGACAGTCTCTATGGCCCTACCCTGGTCACCAACAGTTCCCACCACCAGGCGGTGGACCGCCTTGGTGAGGGCTTCAAGGCCACTGCCTGGAGCGAATCCGGCGTCATAGAGGCTATGGAACACACATCGCTCCCCATCCTGGCCGTTCAGTTTCACCCGGAGCGCATGTCCTATGCGCTCCGGCGGCCGGACACCGCTGACGGCGCCAAGCTCTTTGAATGGTTCCTGACCCGCTGCCGGGAACAGGCAAACTGACCTAACCGATTTTGACGCGTTCACATGAGGACGGAGGAACAAAAAGTAAGATGGAAGAACTGAAAAAACGCATTCTCAAAGACGCCGAGGTGGGAAACGGCGACATCATCCGCGTGGATATGTTCCTCAACCACTGCATGGACGTGGAACTTCTGGACCGGGTAGGCAAGGCCCTGGCCAAGCGCTTCAAGGGTGATCGGATCACCAAGGTCCTCACTGTGGAGTCCTCCGGCATCGCTGTGGCCTGCTTTACCGCCCTTTACCTGGGTGTGCCCGCGATTTACGCCAAGAAATTCCAGACCGGCTACATCGATCCCGAGGTGTACACCGCCGAGGTCCACTCCTTCTCCATGGAGAAATCCTACACCATCCGGGTATCCAAGCGTTATCTGGACGAGGACGACCGGGTACTGCTGGTGGACGATATTCTGGCCAGCGGTCAGGCCACTCTGGGCCTGCTGGAGATCGTCTCCAAGGCTGGGGCTGAAGTGGCCGGCGTGGGCGTGGCCATCGAAAAGGCCACCAAGGACGGCGGCTCTGTGCTCCGCCGCATGGGCATCCGTGTAGAGTCCCTGGAGGTAGTCTCCCATGTGGAGGACGGACGCATCATCCTAGCCGGGGAGGACTGAACCCCATGGACCTGGATGAGCTGAAAGACTATACCAATCAGAAAAACGCCTACATGATCCACAGCGGCATCACCGTACTCACCGTAGCGCCGGACCGGGTCACCGCTCAGGCCGTCATCGGTCCCAACAGTCTGAACGCCGGCGGCGGGCTCCACGGCGGTGTCTACTTCACCCTGGCTGACGCTGCCTCTGGTGTTCTGTGCCGGGCCGATGGCCGGAAATACGTTACCGAGTGCGCCGATATCCGCTTCCTCAAGGGAGTGAGTGAGGGCGTCATCACCGCCAACGCCGTGTTGATCCGCCGGGGCCGTCGGAGCTGCGTGGTCCAGGTGAACATCACCGATGAGGGCGGCTCCCTGCTGGCCCTGTTTACGGCCAACTTTGCCTGTATTGGCGACGATTACCACAAGTGAAGCAAACAGCCCGTCGATCCTCTGGACCGACGGGCTGTTTTTTACAAAAGAACCGGCAGACTCATTTCTCCTCCGGCACATATTCCAGAATATCCCCTGGCTGACAGTCCAGGGCCTGACAGATGGCCTCTAGGGTGGTGAAGCGCACCGCCTTGGCGTGGTTGTTCTTCAAAATGGAGAGGTTAGCCAGGGTGATGTCCACCTTCTGAGCCAGCTCCCCCAGGCTCATCTTCCGCTTGGCCATCATCACATCCAGATTCACCACAATGGGCATGTGTCCCCCTCCTCAAATGGTCAGATCGTTCTCCGCCTTCAGCTCCGCCGCCTGGCGGAAGAGGGCGGACATGACCAGACACAGCAGCCCGCCCATGAAAAAGACGGGCACAAAGAGAGCGTTGTAGGTCAGGAGGGGCAGAATGGATGCGTAATACCAGAACCCCCACAGCAGCCGGACCAGTGCGGCGGCCGAGATGAGAAAACAGCACACCGCCGCCCGGCGGAGACTGATTCCGTTGCCATTCTGGAAGGGAACCCCCGCCAGAATGGTGTCCAGCACCCGGCGGGCCTGCCACAGGATCACCGCTGTACAGACGCCGCAGAAAAGCATAAAGATGGTGAGCACAACATCATAGGCCCCAGAGGTCCACACCCACTTCCAGCCCAGGAGGAAAGCGATCAAAACACGGGCCGGCACCTCCCAGCTCCGTTCATAGGGCGTCAGCTCCAGCAGAGGCTGGAAACCCTTCATCATGGCCAGTCCCGGCACCAGCATCAAGGCAATGAGGTTGCACACAAGGGTAATGGTGACCAGAACCTTCAGCACCTTAGCCAGCTTCTGCACACTTGTCGCGGGCATGGACAGCCCTCCCTTCGTGGACAGGATACCATCGGTGCTGTTATCTGTCAATGATGCTTATTGAAAAACGATAAAACTCATTGCTGTACTTTTCCAAATTCTGTGCGTCTGCGCCATAGCGCCGGCACCTTGGCCTTGCATTTTTCGTAAAAAACACATATAATAAAGTTTAGCTTTACCCCCTTTCCAGCAGAACAGGAGGCGGGCACTGTGAAAGAGCTGCTTATCGTGGTAGATTACCAAAAGGATTTCGTGGATGGCGCCCTGGGATTTGCCGGGGCGGAGGCGCTGGACGGCCCCATCGCCCAGCGGATCGCTCAGGTCCGCGCCAGCGGCGGCGACGTCATCTTCACCATGGACACCCACGGCGCCGACTACGCCGATACCATGGAGGGGAAAAAGCTGCCGGTGGCCCACTGCCTGAAGGACACCCCCGGCTGGCAGTTCTACGGACAGGTGGGGGCCTCCCTCCTGCCCGGCGACCCGGTCTTTGAGAAGGAGACCTTCCCCTCTCTGGACCTGGCCGACTGGCTCCGGGAGCGGGACTATGATACGGTGGAGCTGTGCGGACTGGTCTCCCACATCTGTGTACTCTCCAACGCCGTCATGGTAAAGGCGGCCCTTCCCAACGCCGCCATCACCGTAGACGCCCGGCTCACCGCCTCCTATGACCCCGACCTCCATCAGAAGGCCCTGGACGTGCTGGAGGGCATCCACATCACGGTAACTGACCGATAACACCGCCCCGGCTGGACCGGCAGGCGAAAGGACGGACGGAACATGAAGCATACCGACAATTACACTCTTTTGTGCGATTTTTATGAGCTCACCATGGGCAACGGCTATTTCCAGACCGGCATCGACAAGCAGATCTGCTACTTTGATGTCTTTTTCCGGGATGTGCCCGACGGCGGCGGTTTCGCCATCGCCGCCGGCCTGGAGCAGATCATCGACTATATTCAGGACCTGCACTTCACCCCTGAGGACATCGACTTCCTGCGGGGCAAGGGGGTTTTCTCTGAGGAATTCCTCCAGTACCTGCTGAACTTACGCTTCACCGGCGACATCTGGGCCGTGCCCGAGGGCACTCCCATCTTCCCCGGCGAGCCCATCCTCACCGTCCGGGCCCCCGCTATCGAGGCCCAGTTCATCGAGACCTATGTCCTCCTCATCCTCAACCACCAGTCCCTCATCGCCACCAAGTCCAACCGCATCGTCCGGGCGGCCCAGGGCCGGCCGGTGAGCGAGTTCGGTTCCCGCCGGGCCCAGGGTCCCGACGCCGCCGTGCTGGGCGCCCGGGCCTCCTACATTGCCGGCTGCGCCGGTACTGCCTGCACCCTGGCCGACCGGGTGTACGGCTCCCCCGCCGGCGGCACCATGGCCCACTCCTGGGTGCAGATGTTCCCCGACGAGTACACCGCCTTCAAAACCTACTGCGAGCTCTATCCCCACTCCGCCACCCTGCTGGTGGACACCTACAACGTCCTCAAGTCCGGCGTCCCCAACGCCATCCGGGCATTCAAAGAGATCCTCCTGCCCCAGGGCATCACCAACTGCGCCATTCGTCTGGACTCCGGCGACCTCACCTACCTCTCCAAAAAGGCCCGGAAAATGCTGGACGATGCTGGCCTCCCCCAGTGCAAGATCGTGGCCTCCAACTCTTTGGACGAATACATTATTCGGGATCTCCTCCAGCAGGGCGCCTGCATCGACTCCTTCGGCGTGGGCGAGCGGCTCATCACCTCCAAGTCGGAGCCGGTGTTCGGCGGCGTCTACAAACTCTCCGCCGTGGAGCGGCCTGACGGCTCCATCCTGCCCAAGATCAAGATCAGCGAGAACCCGGCCAAGATCACCAACCCCCACTTCAAAAAGGTTTACCGCCTCTTTGAAAACGACACGGGAAAGGCCATCGCCGACCTCATCTGTGTCCACGACGAGGTCATCGACCCCAGTCAGCCCCTGGAGCTCTTTGACCCGGAGGCCACCTGGAAACGCAAGACCATTACCAACTTTACCGTCCGGGAACTGCTGGTCCCCATCTTCCAGAGCGGTAAGCTGGTGTATGAAAAGCCCTCCATCGAGGAGATGCGCACCTGGTGCGCCGGGCAGATCGACACTCTGTGGGACGAGGTCAAGCGTTTTGAGAACCCCCACAACTACTACGTGGACCTCTCCCAGAAGCTCTGGGACATCAAGCAGCAGCTCCTCAAGCAGCGGGGCTGAGCATGCTCATACAATTAAGGTGGGGCGGCGCCAACAGCGCCGCCCCACCTTTTTCTGTTTGATTAGCCCACGCTTTGGCTCCGGTCACCCAGAGCATCCAGGATGGGCAGCAGCGCCGCCCCATGCTCGGTGACGTCATACTCCACCCGCACCGGCACCTCCAGGTACTCCCGACGAACCACCAGCCCGTCTCGCTCCAACTCCCGGAGGGCGGAGGCCAGCACGGTATTGGATACCCCGTCCAGGGACCGCTTCAGCCGGTTGTAGCGCAGGGCGCCGTTGTTGGAAAGGGCGCAGAGGATCTGCATCTTCCACTTCCCGCCGATGAGGGCCATGGCCCGGTTGAGGGGACAGGTCTCCATACAGGGACAGTTCTCATGGTTCTGTTCCATGGTAAGCTTCTCCTGACCTGGTCAGTCTATTCTGCGTTCTTGCTCTTTTCTCCCGGTGTGGTATGATATACATACCAAGTGAGCAAAACATCTCACCGGTTACAGACACCATGATACCAGCTTTCCCCCAAAATGCAAGCAGGAAAGGAGCCTTCCCATGCCCGCCTATTTTCAGGGCCTGGCCATCGGTCTGGCCTACGTGGCCCCCATCGGGATGCAGAACCTCTTCGTCATCAACACCGCCCTCACCCAGCCCCGGCGCCGCGCTCTCCTCACTGCCCTCATCGTCATCTTTTTCGACATCACCCTGGCCCTCTTCTGCTTCTTCGGCATCGGCACGGTGGTGGAGCGCTTCACCCTGCTCCAGCTTCTCCTGCTGCTGTGCGGCGGCATCATCGTCACCCGCATCGGCGTGGGCCTCATCCAGGAGGAGCCCACCCTGGACCAGTCCGTGGAGGTGGACCTGCCCCTGAAGGACGTGGCGGTGAAGGCCTGCGTGGTCACCTGGTTCAACCCCCAGGCCATCCTGGACGGTACCATGATCTTCGGCGGCTTCCGGGCCGGCGGCGTGGCTCCGGGCGAGAGCCTCCAGCTCATCCTGGGCTCTTCCAGCGCCTCCTTCCTGTGGTTTTTCGGCATCACCCTGATCATTTCCCTCTTCCGCACCCATATCGGTACCAAGCTGCTGAAGATCATCAATGTGGTCTGCGGCGTGGTCCTCATCTACTACGGCATGGGCCTCTTTCTGGACGGTGTGGGCCGGGTGCAGCAGATGCTCTCGGCGCTGTTCTGAACCCCCTTGACGGATGTCTTTCCCTGTGATATTGTGAAATCAGAAAAAGTGGTCTTTCCTGTCACGTTTTCCGCCCCTGCATCGATATAGAGGTAGAAGCAGCCGCACACGGGAAAGGAGCGACCTATGTTCTGGTATGCTATACAGTCCCGCTTGAACATGACCCTTCAGCCCTGGGAGGGAATGGGCCGTGAGGAAAAGGCCGCCCTCAGGCGGGCGGAGGAGGCAGAGCGGGCCTTCCGGGCCTCCAAGGGCTATGAGCCCGATACCTTCTGGTACCGACTGAAAAAGAAACTGCGGAAGTGAAAACTCACTTCCGCAGTTTTTTATTTCTCGTAGACCAGCTTATCCACCGTCCAGTCGGCCAGAATGGGAATCATCTTTTTGGCCGCCGCCCGGGCGCTCTCCAGGTCCTGCTCCCGATAGTTGCCGCACTCGGCCTCGGTGGCCCCGGGGATGGGTCCCTCATATCCGGCGATGAAGTCCATGGTCTCCCGGACCAGGTCGATGGCCGCCGCCGGGTCCATGTCCCGCACCAGGAAGTAAAAGCCGGTGCGGCAGCCCATGGGGCCGGCGTAGATCACCTTGTCCGACTGGGGACCGCTGCGGACATAGGTGGCAAAGAGGTGCTCAAAGCTGTGGATGGCACCGTAGCCCAGGTAGGTGCCACAGTTGGGCCGCACCATGCGGATATCGTAGGTCACCACATCACCGTCCACGCGGGAGGTGTACATGCCTTCGGTGAGCTTCCGGTGGTCCACCTGGAAGCTGGCGATTTGT
Source organism: Intestinimonas timonensis (assembly GCF_900626145.1). Classification (GTDB taxonomy): domain Bacteria; phylum Bacillota; class Clostridia; order Oscillospirales; family Oscillospiraceae; genus Intestinimonas; species Intestinimonas aquisgranensis. The sequence goes on from NZ_LR130817.1 coordinate 1,567,467, forward strand.
TTGAGTTCCATTGTGCTCACGCTCCTTCTTGTCCCTTAGCATACCACATCTCACGGCCGTTGACAAACCCCCTTCTTCCCCCCATAATGGGGACAGAGAAAGGAGGGGGACGCCTGTGTACCTCCTGGAAAACAACTGCACTGACCCAGCCTGGAACCTGGCCCTGGACGAATACCTGCTCACCCGCTTCCCCGGGGAGGTCCTCACCCTCTGGCGGAACGGCCCCTCGGTCATCATCGGCAAGAACCAGAACGCCCTGGAGGAGATCGACCTGGATTTTGTCCGCGCCCACCAGATTCCGGTGGTCCGGCGGCTCACCGGCGGCGGGGCGGTTTTCCACGACCTGGGGAACATCAACTACACCCTGGTCCAACCCTGCGGGGCAGGGGATTTCAATAACTATTCCAAATTCACCAGGCCCATCGTGGACTTTCTGGCCACTCTAGGGGTGCGGGCGGAGCTCTCCGGCCGGAACGACCTGCTTGTGGACGGCCAAAAATTCTCCGGCAACGCCCAGGCCGTTCGGGACGGTCGCATCCTCCACCACGGCACCCTCCTCTTCTCCGCCGATCTGTCCCGGCTCGCCGGCGCGCTCCGGCCCCGGGACATCAAGCTGGAGAGCAAGGGGGTCAAGTCGGTGTCCAGCCGGGTGACCAACCTGGCCGCCCACCTCCCTACTCCCATGGCAGTGGAGGAGTTTCTGGACCGGCTCCGGGCCTATTTTCTCAAAACGGTGCCCGACCTGACACCTTACACCCTGACAGAGGCCGACCGGGCTGCTGTGGACACTCTGCGGGAAGAGAAGTACGGCACCTGGGAGTGGAACTTCGGCTCTGCCCCCAGGTACACCTGGAGTCGGGCCATGAAATTCCCCTTCGGCCTGGTGGACGCCCGGCTGGATGTGGACCGTGGCGTTATCCGTTCCGCCGCCCTCTATGGGGACTATTTCGGGCAGCTGGACAGCGCCGGTCTGGCCCAACATCTGGTGGGACTCCCCCACCGGCGGGAGGCCCTCCTCCCCGTCCTCCAAGACCTCCCCCTGGGGGACTACATCACCGGCATCACGACAGAAGAACTCCTCCAACTGCTCTGTCCATAAAAAATGGCTCCGCGCCTAAGGCGCGGAGCCATTTTCAGTTCAAGAGAGCAGAATGCGGTCGTTGTCCAGGGCCTTGCCTGCCCCGGCCCGGAACCGGGCCAGTAGGTCGTCCACGGTGAGGCCTTTCCGCTCCTCCCCGCCGATGTCCAGCACGATCCTGCCGTTGTCCATCATCAGGGTGCGGTTACCCAGCTCCAGGGCATTTTTCATGTTGTGGGTGATCATCAGGCAGGTAATGCCCTCACTCTCCACAATTTCCCGGGTGAGCTTGAGGACCTTATCCGCCGTGCCCGGGTCCAGGGCAGCGGTATGCTCGTCCAGGAGGAGCAGCTTGGGGGGTACCATGGTGGACATCAGCAGGGTGAGTGCCTGGCGCTGTCCACCTGAGAGGAGTCCCACCGGCTGGCGCATCCGGTCCTCCAGACCCATGTCCAGCCTGGCCAGCTGGTCCCGGAAAAAGTCCTTGTCCTTCTTCCCTACCCGGCTGAAAAAGGCTCTCTGGTGCTTGGCGGTGCGGAGATAGGCCAGGGCCAGGTTCTCCTCGATGGTCATGTGGGGCGCGGTCCCCCGCATGGGGTCCTGGAAGAGCCGGCCGATGCGGCGGCTGCGACGGTAAGCGGGCAGGTAGGTGAGGTCGTCCCCCGCCAGGAAAATACTGCCCTCGTCTGTATAGAAGTCTCCCGCAATGGCGTTGAAGAGGGTGGACTTGCCCGCGCCGTTGGAGCCCACGATGGTGGCGAAGTCCCCGTCGGCCAGGGTGAGGCTCAGGCCGCTGAGGGCGGTCTTCTCATTGACCGTACCGGGGTTAAAGGTTTTGGAAATGTTCTTGATCTCCAGCATCTCAATGCTCCCCCTTTCGGGCCGCCAGGGCCTTGCGCTTCTTGGCCTGGAAGGCCGCCCAGCTCTTCAGGGTGGGGGCGGCGATGGCCAGGGCCACCACGATGGCGGTGACCAGCTTCAGACAGTCGATGGGGATGGGAGAGCGGAGCACCAGGGCGTAGACCACCCGGTAGAGGATGCTGCCCACCACTACGGCAATCACACCCCGGAGCATGGAGCCCTTACCCACAATGGTCTCGCCGACGATGAGGCAGGCCAGACCGATGACCACGATGCCGGTGCCGGCATTGATGTCGGCGGTCTTCTGGGCCTGGCCCACCACCGCGCCGGAGAGGGCGGTCATGGCGTTGGCCAGGCACAGACCCACAGTGATAGTGAAGGTGGGGTTGATGGAGGAGGCCCGGACCATGTCCCGGTTGTCGCCAGTAGCCCGGATGGAGAGTCCCAGCCGGGTGCCCAGGAAGGCCACCAGGATGGCGCCCATCACCACTGTGATGGCGCCGGAGAGAAGGATGGCATACCAGTCCCCGCCAATGCCGGTGGCACGGAAGAGGGTAAAGATGGTGTCCTGCCGCAGCAGGGACTGATTGGCCTTCCAGCCCATGGCCATCAGGTTGACGGTGTAGAGACCGGTGTTGGTGACGATGCCCGCCAGGATGGAGGGCACCCCCAGCTTGGTCTGGAGAAAAGCGGTGACAAAGCCGGCACAGGCACCACAGACCATGGCGGCTGGGATGGCCAGGAGGGGATGGCCGGCAGCGGCGCAGGTCACCGATACGGCGCAGCCCAGGATGAAGCAGCCATCGGTGGTCATATCGGCGATATCCAGGATGCGATAGCTGAGGAAAAGGGCCATGGCCACCAGGGCATACTGGAACCCCAGCTCCAGGGCAGTCTGGACGATATAGAGCACGGCGGAACGCTCCTTTCAAGCCAACGCCCCCGGCATGAGCCGGGGGGCGGCGCTGTAATCAGATGATAGGGTTTACTCCAGGGTGGTGGTGACGGGAACCACTTCGCCCATGCTTTCAAAGACGCTGTAGTCCAGGCCCAGGGCCTCGGCGGTCTCGCTGTTGACGGTGATGATGCCGCCGGAGACCTGGTAGAAATCCTCCATGTCGCTCATGCCGGAGGTCACCGCCTGATAGGCCAGCTCGGCGGTCTGGGCGCCCAGGTCGGTGTAGTTCACGCCGCAGGTGGCGTAGGCGCCGTTGCGGACAAAGGAGTCGGCGCCGGTGAAGTGGGGGAGGCCCGCCTCGATGAGGTCCTCATAGATGGCCAGCTCGGCGGACATGATGATGTTGTCAGTGGGGGTGAAGATGGCGTCCACCCCGTCAGCGATGAGTGAGCTGGCGGCGGCGATGACCTCGTCATTGGTGTTGGCGGTAACCTCCACATAGCTCACACCCTTGGCGTCCAGATAGGTCTTGGCGTCGGCAATGGGGGTGACGGAGTTGGGCTCGGACAGGGAGTAGAGCAGGCCGATCTTGGCGGCGTCGGGGTTCTGGGCGAAGATCATGTCCATGATGAGGTTGGTGTCCAGAGCGTCGCTGGTGCCGGTCACGTAGTCAAAGCCGGTGAGGTCGGCGGCGGCGGGGTCGGAGATGGCGGCAAAGACCACCGGGGTCTGGGTCTCCTCTGCGCACACCGTCATGACCTGGGCGGCGGTGGTGGCGATGGGGATGAGTACATCTACGCCGTCAGCGATGGCCTGGTCGCCCAGCTGCCGGAGCACGGTCTGGTCGTTCTGGCCGCTGTATACCTCGTACTCGATGGTCACACCCTCCTCGGCAGCGATCTCGTCCAGCCGGGCGGTGATAGCGTTTGCGATCTCGTCCAGAGATGCATGGTCCATTTGCTTGATCACGGCCACGGTGTAGGTCTTACCCTCCGTGCTGACGGAGGAGGTATTCTCCACGGCGTCAGTGCCGGTGGGGGCGGGGGTGGAGGCAGTCCCGCCGCCGCAGGCAGCGAGAGACAGGGTCAGGGCGGAGGCGGCAGCCAGAGCAGTCAGCTTCTTCATCGTGTTTTTCATTGTAATTTCTCCTTTTTTGAGTATTGGGCGGCAGATGGAGCCAGCAGATGTAAAAAAACGCTTTTGTCCCACACATGGGACAAAAGCGTTTCAAACACTTCTGCGATACCACCCAAATTGACGCTCGCGCGTCCACTCGCTTCACGCACCATCATGCGTGCCCGATGGATAACGGGTGGGGACCCGTCGGCACCTACTAAGCGCTCCCGCGCCGTTCAAGCCGCCCTCCGGAGGCCATTCACCGGTTTCCTCGCGCCCCGATCACACCACCCGGGACTCTCTTTGGCTTGGAAGGGACCGGCTACTTCTCTCCGTCACTGGTTTTGGATGATTTACTTGTGTGTCATTATACGCAGACGGCGGGCAAATGTCAACCTTTTTTTCTCAGGAAGGAAAATTTGGTCTCCGAGCACACCACAGCGATGAAAATGAGGGCAAAGCCCACGAACATGAGGGGGGTGGGCCGCTCGTCGGCGAAGAGGATGGAGAAGAACACACCGAAGGGGGCCTCCAGAGAGAGAAGGACGGCGGCGGTGGAGGGGGCGGTGTACTTTTGCCCGATGTTCTGGAAGAGGAGGGCGCCGCAGGAGGCAAAGATCACCAGGTAGGCCAGACCGAAGATAAGGCTGCTGTCAAAGGCAGCGGGGTCGGGGGCAGGGCTGGCAAAAAGGGCGCCGATCCAGGAGAAGATGGCAAAGGAGGCAAACTGGAGGGTGGTGAGGAGGAAGATATCCCGGCCCTCGGAGTACTTGGACACCGCCACGATATGGCAGGCGAAGAAGAAGCCGCCGATAAGGGTGAGCACGTCGCCCATATTGAAGGCAGTGGCGTTCTCGCCGGTGACCGACACCAGGGCGATACCTGCGATGCACAAAAATGCAGCCAGGACGTTGTACCGGTCGGGCCGGCGGCGGGCGATGGCCCAGTAGAGGAAGGGGACGATGACGCAGTAAACGGCGGTGAAGAAGGCGTTCTTGCCGGAGGTTGTCTGCTCCAGGCCGAAGGTCTGGAAGGCATAGGCCACAAAGAGACAGAGGCCCATGACGGTGCCGCCGACAAGATACTGCCGGTCCAGCAGCTTCCACCGCTTCCAGAACACCACCGCAAGCACGATGGCCGCAAAGCTGAACCGGATGGCCAACAGCCAGAAGGTGGGCAGCACGTTCACGCTGCTCTTCATCACCACAAAGGAACTGCCCCAGATGATGGTGGCCAGGACGATCAGGGGGCTTGCAAATCTGGCCAGAACGCTGTTTTCCGTTTTCTCACTCATATTGTACCGCTCCTTCATGTGTGATAAAATAGTGGAACACTGCCGCGCTGGAGGGATGACCCATGGAGCTATTGCCGCGGGCCTTTTATGACCGGGACACTCTGGAGGTGGCCCGGGACCTCTTGGGAAAATATCTGGTCCACCGGGTGGACGGGGCGGAGCTGGTGGTCCGCATCACAGAGACGGAGGCCTACATCGGCGCCGTGGACAAGGCCTGCCACGCCTACGGCGGCCGCCGGACCGCCCGGACCGAGACCCTATACGCCAAGCCGGGGACGGCCTACGTCTATCTCATCTACGGTATGTACCACTGCCTCAACTTCGTCACAGAGTCGGAGGGTACCTCCGCCGCCGTGCTGCTGCGCGGAGTGGAGGCGGTGGCCGGAACGGACAGTATAGCCCTCAACCGCTTCGGTCGGGGATATGATCAGCTGACGGCCTATCAGCGGAAAAACTTTCTCAACGGCCCGGGCAAGGTGTGCAAAGCCCTGGCCATCACCCGCACCCACAACGGTCTGGACCTCACCGGCGGGGGTGAACTCTTTCTCTGCGACGGCAAAGCCCCAACGGAGGAGATCCACGTGGGGAAACGCATCGGCATCGACTATGCCCAGGAAGCCGTGGACTTCCCCTGGCGGTTTTGGCTCTGACATAATTCACCCATGGAGGAAAGACAGATATGCTTTTATTCGACCTGGACGGCACCCTCATCGACTCCAACGGTATCTGGGAGGACATCGACCTGGACTTCCTGGGCCGCCACGGCCTCACTCCCACGGAGGAGTATGCCCACACCGTGGGCCACTCCATCTTCCCGGTGGCCGCCGCCTTCACCCGGGACTACTACCACCTGGATATGACGCCGGAGGCCATCATGGCCGAGTGGATGGCGGGCGCGGGGGCGGCCTATGGTCAGGTGGAGATGAAGCCCGGCGCCAGGGCCTTTCTGGAGCGGTGCCGGGACCGGGGAGAATCCATGGCCCTGGTCACCGCCTGCGTGCCCGTGCTCTGCCGCACCGCCCTTGCCCGCCACGGCCTGGAGCCCTTCTTCACCGACGTCATCTTCGCCCAGGAGCTGGGGCTGGAGAAGCGCGACCCGGAGGTCTTCCGTCTGACGGCGGAGCGACTGAACGTGGCTCCCGGGGAATGCACCCTCTACGAGGACGCACCCCACAACTGCACCGCCGCCCAGAGTGTGGGCATGAAGGCCGTCGGAGTCTACGACCGGTTCTATGCCAAATTCCAGGACCAGATGCGCCGCAGCTGTGACGGCTATATCACCAGTTTTCTGGAACTGCTTTGATTCACGCCCCGGCGTTTTACGCCGGGGCCTTTTTCTTATCCCTTGGTCATGTGCTGGGCTGCCGAGCGGAGCATGAGCCGTTTGGTGCCCACCGAGTCGAAGGCGATCTCGATGAGGGCGTCGCCCCCCATGGGCTGGACCGACAGGACCATACCCTTGCCGAAGGCCTTGTGGGTTACGGCATCCCCCTTCTGGAAGGACGGGAGACTGGTGGCGGGCCGGGCGCCGGACACGGGACGGGCCGCGCCGGTTGTCCGGCGGGTCTGGGGCGTGGAAGCAGTCCGGCCGGTACGGGTCTCCGAGGACCAGGAGGTGCCGTAGCCACCCCGGTTGAAGGTGCGGGGTGCGGGCGCGCTCTGCCACCGTCCAGCGGCGTCGTCCTCGCTCCGGCTCAGGGGGCTTCGGCCGCTCTTCTCCACAAACTCCTCCGGGATCTCCCCCGTGAACCGGGAGGGCCGGTTGGCGCTGGTGCGGCCAAAGAGCATCCGCTGGGCGGCGCAGGTCATGTAGAGCCGTTCCTTGGCCCGGGTCATGGCCACGTAGCACAGCCGCCGCTCCTCTTCCATCTCCTCGTCGTCGCCGATGGCCCGGGCGCCGGGGAAGATGCCCTCTTCCACGCCCACCACGAAGACCACCGGGAACTCCAGGCCCTTGGCCGAGTGCATGGTCATCATGACCACACAGTCCTCGTTGGGGTCGTGGTTGTCCAGGTCGGTATAGAGGGCGATCTCATCCAGGAAGCCGGAGAGGGAGGGCTCCCCCTCGGCGTTTTCCAGATAGTTGTTGATGGAGGTGAGGAGCTCCCGGACGTTCTCCAACCGGGTGCGGTCCTCCACCGTATTCTTGGCCTCCAGGGCCACGGCATAGCCCGTCCGGGCCAGGACCTCCTCGTAGAAATCGGGGAGGGACAGCTCCCCGGAGAGCTTCCGCAGGCCGTCCATCAGGTCGGTGAACTGGGCCAGCTTGGCCGCCGCTTTGCTGAGGTCGGGGTAAGCTCTGGCATGCTTCACCACATCCCACAGGCTCTTTCCCTCCTGGGCGGCAATGGCTTGGGCGGTGTCCACCGTCTTCTGGCCGATGCCCCGGGCGGGGACGTTGATGATGCGGGCCAGGCGCAGATCGTCGGCGGGGTTGTTGAGGGCGCAGAGGTAGGCCAGCATGTCCTTGACCTCCGCCCGGTCGAAAAAGCGGATGCCGCCGATGATGCGGTAGGGCACGCCGTTGCGCTTGAAGGCCTGCTCGATCTGGTTGGACTGGGCATTCATCCGGTAGAGGACGGCGTTGTCCCGCCAGGCCCGACCCTGGCTGTACCCGGCCAGGATCTGGGCGGCCACGTACTGGGCCTCGTCACTCTCGTTCATGGCGGTGTAGAGGTGGAGTTTATCCCCCTTCTCATGGCGGGTCCACAGCTCCTTGCCCTTCCGGCCCTGGTTATGGCGGATCACGGCGTTAGAGGCCTCCAGTATGTTGCCGGTGGAGCGGTAGTTCTCCTCCAGGCGGATGACCCGGGCCCCTTTGTACTGGTTCTCAAAGGACAGGATGTTCTCGATGGTGGCCCCCCGGAACCGGTAGATGGACTGGTCGTCGTCGCCCACCACGCAGATATTCTCCCACCGGCCCGCCAGCAGGGCGGAGAGCCGGTACTGGAGCTGGTTGGTATCCTGATACTCGTCGATGAGTACATAGCGGAATTTTCTCTGGTAATAATCCCGAACGTCATCATATTCCTGGAGCAGACGGACGGTATCCAGGATGAGGTCGTCGAAATCCAGGGCGTTGGCCTCCCGGAGCCGGCGCTCGTATTCCACATAAACCTTGGCCATGCGGGTGAGGCGGTAGTCCCCCTGCTTCTCGCACCGGGCCAGATAGTCGGGGCCGGAGAGCATCTCATCCTTGGCCTTGGAGATCTCGGAAAGGATGGACCGGGGCGGGAAGGACTTGTCGTCCATGTTGAAGTCCTTCAGGATGTCCTTGACCACCCGCTCGGTGTCGGCGGAGTCGTAGATGGTAAAGGACTTGTCAAAGCCCAGCCGGTCGATGTCCCGGCGGAGGATCCGCACACAGGCGGAGTGGAAGGTGGAGGCCCAGATGTCGTTGGCGTCAGGCCCCAGCATCTTCTCCAGCCGGGCCTTCAGCTCCCCGGCGGCCTTGTTGGTGAAGGTGATGGCGATGATGGACCAGGGCACGGCGGGGTCCAGGCGGCACAGCCGCTCCGCCTCCTCCCGGCCCTCGTCCACCGGGTGGGCGGCATAGGCCTCCAGGAAGAGGAGGTCATCCTCGGTAACCCACTCGGGCACCTCGTCGGAGTCGCTGCCACGGCCATACTTCATCAGGTTGGCTACCCGGTTGATGAGCACGGTGGTCTTGCCGCTGCCCGCACCGGCCAGTACCAGCAGAGGTCCCTCGGTACTCAGCACCGCCTGGCGCTGCTGGGGATTTAGGTTCTGGAATTCCCCGGCGATAACGGCCCGGCGGGCCTTGCAGAATCTCAGTTGTTGCGCATTATCCAGCATAGGTTCACCCATTTTCTCGTTACAGTAATATTGTATCTGATTTCCAGCTCCAGGTCACACGCAGAAATCGCATGGCTGCCCTTCCAAAATGGAATATCCTCCGGCACAAATACGCCGCGCCATAAGGCGCGGCGTATGTGCTGTTATACCGTTTCTGTGAGGAAGGTGTCCCGGTAGGTCTGCTTCAGTTCCTCCCAGGCGCTCCGGGCCCGGTCCGGGTCATCGAAGAGGCCGAAGACGGTGGGGCCGGTACCGCTCATATTGGCGCCCAAGGCGCCGTGCTGCACCAGCACCGACCGGATGTTCCGGACCTCGGCCTGCTGCCGTGGGGGCAGTACGTCCTCAAAGACATTGTACATCCGCCGGGCCACGCCCCCCAGGTCGCCTGCCGCCAGGGCAGTGAGGACCCCGTCGGTATCGGGGCGGCATTTGAGCCGCACCCCGTCCACCGCCCGAAAGAGCTCCGGGGTGGAGATGGAGAAGGCGGGCTTACAGATGACCACATGGCACCGGGGCAGAGCGGGCAGCGGGGTGAGGACCTCTCCCCTGCCCTCGGCCAGGGCGGTGCCGCCCAGGACGCAGTAGGGCACGTCGGAGCCCACCGCCTCCCCGATTTTTGCCAGTGCCAGGGGCTCACAGCCCGCCCCCAGCATCCCGTTCAGAGCCCGCAGCACGGCGGCGGCATCGGAGGAGCCGCCACCCATACCGGCGCAGACGGGGATGTGCTTTTCGATGGCGATGGCTACGCCCCCCAAGTCCCGGCCCGTCTGGGCCTGGAAGGCCAAAGCGGCAGAGGCGGCCAGATTTTTCTCGTTGTTGGGCAGAAAGCTCAGGTCGGTGCGGACCTTCAGGTCCTCCCCCGTGCCCGTCTCCACCGTGAGGGTGTCCGAGAGGGCCACCGACTGCATGACCATCTTCAGATCGTGGTAGCCGTCGGGCCGCTTACCCAGCACGTCCAGGGTCAGATTCAGTTTGGCCCGGGCCAGCACCGTCTCCTTTGGCATGGCCGGTCACGTCCTTTCTCCGGCCCTTGCCGGGCCTTTATCGGATCTTCCGCCCCTCCAGGTAGAAGCGCTTGTCCTGGGCCTCCCCCATGGAGAAGGTCTTGCGGGGCAGGGCGCCGTCGTGGAGGACGGTGGGGAAGAGCTCCTCCTTGCCCATGGCGGGCAGCAGGAAGGCCAGGTTCCCCGGCTGGTCGGCCAGGGAGCGGGCCACGTCGGCGCCATGTATGTAGTCGATGCGCCCCTTGTGGATGGAGAGCCACCGGTCCAGGAAGGTCTGGAGGGTGGCCACCGGCAGGGCGGTGTCCGGGTGGGGCACGGTGATGGCGCCCGCCCCCTGTTCCCAGACGTAGCGGAGGACATGTCCCTCCTCCCCCACGCCCTCATAGGCGCCGGGATGGGCGTTCTTCAGGTCCTCCAGCAGCTCGGCGGCATTCACGCCGAAGAGGACCCGGTGTATGGGCTCAAACTCCAGGGTGGGGTCGTGGAGGTTGACCAGCTCCACCAGGGCGTACCGGGCGGGCAGGTCCGCCCACTGCTCCGGGGAGAGCCGGGCCTTCTGCCGCTCGTAGCAGGCCTTGGCAGTGGCCAGAGAGTGGTTGCCGTCCCCCACGGCAAAGAGGAGGACGTCTCCGGCGCCGTACCGGTCATGGAAAGCGGCAGGGTCGGCCAAAGCCTTCAGGGCCTGGGCCACCCGCCCCTTCTCCTCCTCGTCCAGCAGCCAGCCCCGCAGGTGGCCGGAGTGCTCCATGAGCTCGAAGTCATAGCACTTCTCCATCCGGTCCTTGGCGGAGGTGAGGGGTTCAATGACGGTGGCCTGCGGGTCGTCGGTGAGGAGCATCACGTGGGGCAGCTCCACCGAGGCGTTCTTCCGCACCGCCACCCGGGGCGGGATGCGGCTGAGGATGGTACCCTCGGTGCAGCGGATAGAGGTGGTGGCTCCCGCCTCATAGTCGTATTCCTCCAGGTCCACCATACCCACCAGGCCCTTGCGGACCTTTCCCGACTCCAGGGTGCGCTCCACGTAGATGAGGGCGTTGGGGCAGGTGCGGAAGATCCCCTCCCGGAGATAGCGGCTCATGGTGTTGGTCACATCCATGATATCGGTCTCCACATTGGGGCCATCCAGAGAGCTCTCCGGCAGGATGAGGTGGAGGGCAGAGGGGGCGTTGCCCACGAACCGCTCCACCCGCTGCCAGTACTCCGGCTGGGACGTATATTGGTCGCAGGCCACCACCGCCCAGCGGGTGAGGTCGCAGTTCTTGGGCAGCAGGATATCAGCCGGCCCGAAGGGCAGGCCCTGGAATCGCTCGTCCATGGCGGATCGCCTCTCTTTTTTGATTTCCGGGTCTTCGCCCGTCAAAGGGCGGCCTTGATGGCGCGCAGCAGGTCGCCGAACTCCTCGTAGGCGGGCAGTTCGGGGTGGTCGGCCTTGATCTGCTCCGTGCTCTTGAAGAGGAAGCCGGCCTTGCTGGCCTGGATCATCCCCAGGTCGTTGAAGCTGTCCCCGGAGGCGATGGTCTCGAAGCCGATGGACTGGAGGGCCTTTACCGTGGTGAGCTTGGACTTCTCGCAGCGCATGCGGAAGCCGGTGATGGTGCCGTCGGGCGCCACCTCCAGGCTGTTGCAGAAGAGGGTGGGCCACCCCAGCTTCTTCATTAGGGGCTGGGCAAACTGCTCAAAGGTATCGCTGAGGATGATGACCTGGGTGACGGAGCGCAGCTCGTCCAGGAACTCCTTCGCTCCGGGCAGAGGGTCGATCTTGGCGATGACCGCCTGGATCTCCTTCAGACCCAGACCGTGCTCCTTCAGGATGTTCAGGCGGAAGTCCATCAGCTTGTTGTAGTCGGGTTCGTCCCGGGTGGTGCGCTTGAGCTCCGGGATGCCGCTGGCCTCCGCAAAGGCGATCCAGATCTCCGGGACCAGGACCCCTTCCATGTCCAGACAGACGATGTTCATAAAGCACCTCCTCTTCGTGTGACGGGCAGGTCAGCCCTGCTCCCGATCCTGCTTCTTCTTCAGGTTGGTGAGGAAATTGTCCATACGGGTGAGGGCTTCGGCAATGTCCTTCATGCTGGTAGCATAGCAGCAGCGGACGAAGCCCTCGCCGCCGGGACCAAAGGCGTTGCCGGCGATGACGGCCACCTTCTCCTCCATGAGGAACCGCTCACAGAACTCCTCGGAGGAAAGGCCGCTGCTCCGGATATCGGGGAAAACATAAAAGGCGCCTCTGGGCTCGAAGCAGGGCAGGCCGATGCGGCGCAGGCCCTCCACCAGATACCGGCGGCGGCCATCGTACTCGTCCCGCATCTTCTCGATGTCGGCGTCACCATTGCGCATGGCCTCGATGGCGGCGTACTGGCTGGTGGTGGGGGCAGACATGATGCCGAACTGGTGGAGCTTGAGCATCTGCTGGACGAGGGGGGCGGGCCCGCACAGGTAACCCATGCGCCAGCCCGTCATGGCGTGGCTCTTGGAGAAGCCGTTGACCACGATGGTCCGCTCGTACATGTCGGGAATATTGGCGATGGAGACATGGTGCTGGCCGTAGGTGAGCTCAGCGTAGATCTCGTCGGAGACCACCATGATGTCGGTACCCCGCAGGACCTCGGCAATGGCCTCCAGATCCTCCCGGCCCATAACACCGCCGGTGGGGTTGTTGGGGAAGGGCAGCACCAGGACCTTAGTCTTGGGGGTGATAGCCGCCTGGAGCTCCTCAGGGGTGAGGCAGAACTCGTTCTCCGCCTTGGTCTCCACATAGACCGGGGTTCCACCGGCCATATTGGCCAGGGGGCCATAGCAGACGAAGGAGGGCACGGGCACGATGACCTCGTCCCCGGGATTCACCATGCACCGGAGGGCCAGGTCGATGGCCTCGCTGCCGCCCACGGTGACGATGATCTGGCTGGCAAAGTCGTACTTGAGCTGGAAGCGGCGCTCCAGGTAGGAAGCGATCTCCCGGCGCAGCTCGGCCATGCCGGCGTTGGAGGTGTACTTGGTAAAGCCCTTCTCCAGGGAGTAGATACCGGCGTCCCGGATGTGCCAGGGGGTGACAAAGTCAGGCTCACCAATGCCCAGGGAGATGGCATCCTTCATCTCCTCCAGGATGTCGAAGAACTTCCGGATACCGGAGGGCTGCACGTTCTTGATCCGGTCGGACAGGATGGTATCGTAATTCATGTGAAGATCAGCTCCCTCTCCTGCTCTTCACGCTTTTCGAAGATCAGGTGTTTTTCCTTGTACTTCTTGAGGATGAAGTGGGTGGCGGTGCCGGTGACATCCTCCAGGGTGGCCAGACGCTGTCCCACGAATTCGGCCACCTCCCGCAGGGTGCGGCCGGAGATGATAACGGTCAGGTCGAAGGCGCCCGACATCAGATAGACGCTCTCCACCTCATCATACTGGTAGATCCGCTCGGCCACCCGGTCGAAGCCCTCACCCCGCTGGGGGGTCACCTTGACCTCGATGAGGGCGGTGACGCTCTCCCGGTCGGTGCGGTCCCAGTCCACAATGGCCTTGTAGCCCAGGACGATCTTCTTCTCCTCGTACTCCTTGATGGCGGCGTTGACTTCTTCCACGGTCATATCGGCCATAGAGGCCAGCTGCTCCCGGGTCAGGGTGCAGTCGTTCTCCAGAAGGCGCAGCAGCTTTGTATCCACGCTCATTCCTCCTTTGAGATTCTTTTTGGATAATTAAATGTATTATAGCACGCTTCAAAACCAAAGGGCAACCCTGGTTTTGTTCCCGCCCTTGACTTTCACAAAATTAAAGTTTATAATCAATATAATTAAAAATAAAATTTTAAAAGGAGTGAATGATATTGATCTCGGTAGTACCTGAGTGGATGGCGGAGCTGGAGGAGGAGGACATGGCCTTCATCCGGCGCTTCCTCCTGGCCTCCGGTTCCCTCAAAGAGGTGGCCGGAGAGTACGGGGTGAGCTACCCCACCGTCCGGCTGCGGCTGGACCGGCTCATTCAGAAGATCCGTCTGACCGATGACCGGGCAGCCGACCCCTATGTGGCCCTCATCAAACGTCTGGCCGTCAATGAGAAGATCGACTTTGATGCTGCCAAGCTCCTCATCAGCGAATATCGAAAGACAAAGGAGGGTGCCCAATGGTCCCAATGAGTACGATGAACGCCGCAAACATGCTGAACACCCTGCTCATGTTCCTTCCCATACTCTGTCTCTCCTACGCCATCCCAACCGCCCTTCTGTGCGTTTTAGAGTACTTTCTGGCCAAGCTGGAAACTCCCTGGCCCGGACGGGTACTGCCCATTCTGTCGGTGGTCAACTCTATATGCTGGGTGCTGGTCGTGCTGATCAACATGGTGGGTCCAGCCTCTCCCGCCCTTTTCCTGATCCCCCTGGCCGTGCTGGTGGTCTTCAATATCCCTAATATGGCGCTACAAGATCGTAGATAAAGTCAAATGAAACCATCTGATTGATTTTCCGAAGTAAGTGATCGCGTGGAATTAATTCTGCTATATCCAGAATCACCATACTCTTCTGACCGCTTTGCCGTCCCATCATGCTCCATCCCTCCCTTATTTTAATTATACCATGGGAATGGGGTGTTTGGGACTTTTGTCAACAGGTCCATAAACCGCCATAAATTAACGATCCCGTTCTCTTCCGAAGAACAGTTAAGGGCCAGATACACCGCATCTGGCCCTTAATCAGGTCTAAGTTAATGCCATTGCCCACCCGGATCAGGTTTTTATTTTTGATGGCGTTGATCTCCACCAGCGCGTCCACAGTGGTTTTGTGTTCGCTGGCAATTTTGGAAAGGGTGTCGCCGGCTTTTACAGTGTGGATGGTCTGGCTTCCCGTTGTAGTTCCGCCGGACGCTCCGCCCATTTTCTTGGCAATAGCAGCAAAGTCCGGGCAGATAAACCCGCGAATATACTTCCCGTTGATCGCCATGGTGCGCTTGCCTACTTGATGAACCGCGTCCCGCCCCGCATGGGCGGGAGGTTGTCCACATATTTCTGAACAAGTGTGTATAACTTTGTTTTGTTTGCCATCAGCCGCAACATTTACAGGACCTCCTCCCGATACCAGGCCAGGATCTTCTTTTCGTACTTCTTGCGGGTCCTCTTTTTCTTGGTGTGCCGGTATCGGTTGAACGCTGGCCGGTAATAGCACGACGCCCAGCGCAGGGCGGTTTCCAGTTCGTGCTTTTCCTCAATCTGCGCTACCACTGAACGGATCCACTTTCCGAAAGCCTCCGTCACAATATCAGCCACCCGGCACACGCTTTCCCATACCGCTTGAATGTCTGCTGTTGCTTTTTTAATCTGCTCCAGGCCTATCACGATTTCCGGGCCAATAGCGGCTTCCGCCGCTATTGGTTCCCCATCCACATAGGCCGTTATTGTCTCCACGCCTTTTTCGTCAGGTCCCATCCGGCCAACCCTCCCCACGTTCAAACCCCAGGAGAATGTTGTGGGCCAGTCCGTCCATTTCCTGCTGCAATGCCGTCAGGTGCAGCAACGTCCGGTAGGAAATTCCCGCTTTTTCCAGTTCCTCCTGGAATCGCTTGGCCTCCTCGATAGACCGACGGATCGCCGTCCGCTCCTTGGCTGCGTCCTCCGCCGCAAATTTGGCCCGCATGGTTTCCAGGTCCACCTCGCCGGCGGCAATCTGCTGGCAAAACTCCACGGCCTCCTCCCAGGTAAAGGTCATGTGTCCCGCCGTGTTTATCGTTCTTCCCGTTTTCTTCGTGTCATGGCAGCTCACGGTATAGCCTTGCTCCGGTGCGTCCCACTTTCGATAGATCCTAAAAATAATCCCGTCTTGGCGCCCGGTCATTGTCCCGCGGAATTTATGCCGCCACTTAATTTCCTTTCGTTTCATGGCATATCCTTTCCGACGGCTCACTGTTTCGCCGTCTGTTCGCTGGCGGTGGGCTTACGGGCTTTTCTGCCCCGACGCTCCAGGGATTGCTGGACCCGGCGCTGGGCCAGTTCCGCACTATACCGCAGGCGCTGATCCGGCAACCGCGTCCCGTCCCGGCCTCGTGAAAGTTCCGTGTAGACCACAGCCAGGGACTTTCCGGTGTCCTCTGCAATTTTTTTCGGGGATAACCCTTTTCCCACATTTTTTGAATCTCCACGCGGTCCCCAATGGTCCTAAAAGCATAGTCGGCCATGTCCTCACCTCCAAACGGATAAAAAATTAGGTTACACTTGGTCGATTGACCTTGTGTAACCTAATGGTAATGCGTGCCCACCCAGCACCTGACATTGACACGGGTGGACCCGTGGGGTATCATGGGGGCGAACACGTGAAAGGAGATGGCCCATGAAAAAGGGAAAGCTGGCAGCGCCCATTGTGGTGACGGTGCTTTTGTGCCTGTGGTTTGGGACCTGGCTGGTCATGGCCTGGTCGGCGCCGGGGCTGACGCTGTGGGCCAAGCTGCTGGGGACAGTGATCCCCCTGGCCCTCATCGGCGTGTCCCTGTACGTACTGGCCGAACGGATCAAAGAGATAAGGAGCGGTGACGAAGATGATCTTGACCACTACTGAGACCATTTCCGGCAAGGAGCTGAAGACCCTGGGCCTGGTCCGGGGCAGCACCATCCAGTCCAAAAACATCGGCAAGGACATCACTCAGGGCTTCAAGACCCTGGTGGGCGGCGAGCTGAAGGCCTACACCGAGATGATGAACGAGGCCCGGGCCCTGGCCACCAAGCGCATGGTGGAGGATGCGGAGCAGATGGGCGCCGACGCGGTGGTGTGCATGCGCTACGCCTCGGCCGCTGTGATGCAGGGTGCGGCGGAGGTCATCGCCTATGGTACCGCCGTGAAGTTTAAATAAGACAGAACAGAAAAACAGCCTCGGCGTCCATCGGACGCCGGGGCTCAGGTTGTCGAAAAAGGGCATATACGTCAGATTTTGTGCAAGAGCCTCGCAGAGTTCCGTCGTCCGCAGACGACGGAATCAAGTACAGTCTGTTTTTTCCGGGGACATGTGCCTCGGAAAAAACACTGCTCAGGCCGCAAACGTGCGAGCGAAGCGAGTGCGATGCAGCGGCCTGCATCTTTTCGAAAAAATGCCTGCATTTTTGAGAGAGCCTGTCGACTTTGTCGACAGGCTCAGCCTCGGCGTCCATCGGACGCCGGGGCTGTCAGCGTTGTTGGGATAGATCCGTGGGGCAACGGGCTTACAGGAGGATGACGCCGGCCTCCTGGCAGACCCGGAGGGTCTCATCGTCCCACACGCTGGCCTGGACCTCACCGATGTGGGCCTTGCCCAGGAGCTGGACGCACAGCCGGGACTGGCCGATGCCGCCGCCGATGGTGAGGGGGAGCTCACCGGCCAGCAGGGCCTTGTGGAAGGGGAGTGTCCGGCGGTCATCGCAGCCGGCGATGGTGAGCTGACGGTCCATGGCGGCGGGGTCCACACGGATGCCCATGGAGGAGAGCTCCAGGGCCTTGCCCATGACGGAATTCCACACCAGAATGTCGCCGTTGAGGGTCCAGTCGTCGTAGTCGGGTGCACGGCCGTCGTGGGGCTTGCCCGACTTGAGGGCGCCGCCGATCTGCATGAGGAAGGTGGTGGGGTGCTCCTTCACCCAGGCGTTCTCCCGCTCCTTGGGAGAGAGCTCAGGCCAGCGGTCCTCCAGCTCCTGAGTGGTGACGAAGCTCACGTCCCGGCTCACCTCGGGGAGAGACATGAGCTGGGGGAACATGGAACGGATGGTGGCCTGGGTCTGGCAGACCGCCTCCACGATGGTGGTCACGGTGTGCTTGAGGTAGTCCACATTTCGGTCCCGGGGGGCGATGACCTTCTCCCAGTCCCACTGGTCCACGTAGATGGAGTGGAGGTTGTCGGGCTGCTCATCCCGGCGGATGGCGTTCATGTCGGTGTAGAGGCCCTCGCCCACGGAGAACTGGTAGCGGTGGAGGGCCATGCGCTTCCACTTGGCCAGGGAGTGGACCACCTGGGCATCCCGGCCGGCGGCGGGAATGTCGAAGGTGACGGCCCGCTCCACACCGTTGAGGTCGTCGTTGAGGCCGGTGCTGGCCTCAACGAAGAGGGGAGCGGAGACCCGGCGCAGATTGAGGGCACCGCCCAGGGTGTCCTCGAAAAGGCGCTTGAGAAGGCCAATGGCCTTCTGGGTATCATAGAGGTTGAGCCGGGGGGCGTAGCCCTCGGGGATGTAGGACTGGTCCATAGGATGGTGGCTCCTTTATGTCAAAGTATCGGAGCTATTATAATATGGTGTGGAAGGAATTGCAAGGAAAAAGGCAGTGGTTACAGTCAGGTGCTGGGTGAAAAAAGCACTTGACAAACACCTATTATAGTGATAGAATGCTTACCGCAAAACAAAGCAGGAGCGGTACCCCCGTCCTCACCTCCAGCCACCGGCAAAGAGGTCAACATGGAAAAAATTCCGCCGCCTTCGCGGCGTGGTTTTGACTTGTCGATTGCGGGTACCCTTCTAGGGTGTCCGCGTTTTATTTTGATTAGGAGGTGCTTTCGTATCAGCAACATGAGTCATCAGATCAACGACGAGATCCGGGATCGTGAAGTCCGCCTGATCTCCGACACCGGAGAGCAGCTGGGCATCATGTCGGCCCGGGAGGCCCTGGCCAAGGCCGAGGAGGCCAACCTGGACCTGGTGAAGATCTCTCCTACCGCCAATCCTCCCGTGTGCAAGCTTATGGACTACGGCAAGTTCAAGTTCGAGCAGGCCAAGCGGGAGAAGGAGGCCAGGAAGAACCAGCGCGTCGTGGAGATCAAAGAAGTGCGCATGTCTCCCGGCATCGATGTCAACGACTTCAACGTCAAGCTCCGCAATGCTCAGAAGTTTCTGGCCGAGGGCAACCGTGTGAAGGCCACCGTCCGCTTCCGCGGCCGTGAGATGGCCCACACCGATATCGGCAAGAAGCTCCTGCTGAAGTTCGCGGAGGACTGCGGCGAGGTCGCCGTCATGGACAAGGAGCCCAAGCTGGAAGGCCGCCACATGAACATGTTCCTGTCTCCGAAGGTCTCTAAGGACGCCAAGGAAGCCACAAAGTAAAAAAAAGGAGTCAACTGATATGGCTAAGATCAAGCTGAAAACCCACAGCGGCGCGAAGAAGAGATTCAGCCTCACCAAGACCGGCAAGGTCAAGCGCGCCCACGCCTTCAAGTCCCACCTCCTCAACGGCCACGGCAAGGATACCAAGCGCAAGAGAGGCCTCCGCGCCGGCGCTTATGCGGACAAGACCAACGAGCCCGCCATCAAGCGCATGATCCCCTATAAATAAGAACTTTTTTACCATAACATAGGAGGCTAATCGACAATGGCTAGAGTCAAAGGCGCAATGATGACGCGCAAGAGAAGAAATAAGATCCTGAAGCTGGCTAAGGGCTACTGGGGCGCTAAGAGCAAGCACTTCAAGATGGCCAACGAGCAGGTCATGAAGTCCCTGAAGTACGCCTACATCGGCCGCCGGCTGAAGAAGCGTGACATCCGCTCCCTGTGGATCACCCGCATCTCCGCTGCCTGCAAGATGAACGGCATGAACTACTCCACCTTCATGAACGGCCTGAAGAAGGCCGGCGTGACCATCAACCGCAAGATGCTCGCCGAGATGGCTGTCAACGACAAGGCCGCCTTCACCCAGCTCACCGAGCTGGCCAAGTCCAAGCTGGCCTGAGTCCTTTGAGGCATGAATTCCCCAGTCCAACGGGCTGGGGAATTTTTTTGCCCATTTTTCCCTCTCTCTTGCCAGATTCCAACAAAAGGATTAAAATAGTTTTGATCGAAGACATTGAGTGGGAGGAACCTTTCCGTGAATCAGAACGATCCCCGTTACGCGGCCTATCTCCGCATTCTGGCCGAGGAGCTGGTGCCCGCCATGGGCTGTACTGAGCCCATCTCCATCTCCTTCTGCGCCGCCAAGGCCCGGGGGCTGCTGGACACGCTCCCCGAAGCCATCACGGTGGCGGCCAGCGGCAATATCATCAAGAACGTAAAGAGCGTGGTAGTCCCCAACACCGGCGGTCGGAAGGGCATCGAGACTGCCGCCGCCGTGGGCGTGGTGGCTGGCGACCCCAACCGGGAGCTGGAGGTCATCGCCTCTGTCACCCCAGAACAAAGGGAAGCCTTGGGCCACTATCTGGAGACCACTCCCATCCAGGTCCTCCCTGCCGACACCGACCTGGTGCTGGATGTCACCGTCACCGTCCAGGGTGGCGATCACACCGCCTCGGTCCGGGTGGCCAACCAGCACACCAACATCGTGTCCATGGTGAAGGATGGCGAGACACTTTTTGAGGCTCCCGCCGTGGGCTGCGGCACCACCCCCGCCGCCTCCCCCGACCGGGCCCTCATGGACTTTGACGACATCTACGACTTTGCAGACACGGTGGACATCGAGGATGTGAAGCCTCTGCTGGACCGCCAGATCGCCTACAACACCGCCATTTCCCAGGAGGGGCTCCATGGCAACTGGGGCGCCAATATCGGCTCCACCCTCCTGAAGATCTACGGAGACGATGTGAAAATCCGTGCCCGTGCGGCGGCTGCCGCCGGCTCCGACGCCCGGATGAGCGGCTGTGAGCTGCCCGTGGTCATCAACTCCGGCAGCGGCAACCAGGGTATGACGGTCTCCCTGCCTGTCATTGAGTATGCCAAGGAGCTGAACAGCCCCCCGGAGCGGCTCTACCGGGCTCTCACCCTCTCCAACCTCACCGCCATTTATCAGAAGGAGGGCATCGGCCGCCTGTCCGCCTACTGTGGTGCCGTCAGCGCCGGAGCCAGTGCCGGAGCCGGCATCGCCTACCTGCTGGGCGGTGGGCGGGCGGAGGCCGCCCACACCATCGTCAACGCTCTGGCCATCACCTCCGGCATCATCTGCGACGGCGCCAAGGCATCCTGCGCCGGCAAGATCGCCGCCGCCGTAGATGCCGGTATTCTGGGCTACTACATGTATCTGAATGGTCAGGAGTTCCACGGCGGGGACGGCATCATCTCAAAGGGCATCGAGTCCACCCTCCGCAACGTGACCCGTTTGGGCAAGGAGGGCATGAAGGAGACCGACGAAGAGATCATCCGCATCATGACCGGCTGCTGAACATGCTCAGAATATAGAAAAAGACCTCCCGCCGATGGCGGGAGGTCTTTTTTGCAGTTGATAGGGCCGGAGCCTTACTCCTTGGTCTCCGCCTTGGGGGCCTCGGCGGCCTCAGCGGCGGGAGCAGCAGCCTTGGGGGCGTCAGGAGCGGCAGCGGGCTTGGGAGCCGCGGGCTTGACCTCAGGCACCTTGCCATCCACGGTGATCAGCTTGCGGGGGCACTTCTGAGCGCAGATGCCGCAGCCGATGCACTTGTCGTAGTCGATGACGGCCAGATTGTTGACCATGGTGATGGCTTCCTTGGGGCAGGACTTGGCGCACAGAGAGCAGCCGATACAGCCGTTGGAGCAGACCTTGGTGACGGCAGGACCCTTGTCCTTGGAGGAGCAGGGGATGGTGACGTGCTTCTTGGTCTTGTAGGGCTCCAGGGCGATGATGTGACGGGGGCAGATGTCCACGCACTGGTTGCAGGCCTTACACTTGTCCACGTCCACCTTGGCCACACCGTCAATGACGTGAATGGCATCAAAGGGGCAGGCCTTTTCACAGGACCCCATGCCCAGGCAGCCATAGTCGCAACTCAGGGGACCGCCGCCGGGGAGGCGGGCAGCCGCCACGCAGTCATGGACGCCGATGTACTCGTACTTCTGGTGGGCGGCGCCACAGCCGGAGCAGTGGACGGTGGCCACCATCTTGACGCTCTCGCCAGCGGCCACGCCCATGATCTCACCGATCTGAGCAGCCACAGCAGCACCGCCGGCAGCACACTTGTTGACGGGCGCCTCGCCCTTCACCACGGCTGCAGCGTAACCGCCGCAGCCGGCATAGCCGCAGCCGCCGCAGTTGGCGCCGGGCAGGCAGCCGATGATGGCCTCTTCACGGGGGTCCACCTCAACGGCGAACACACGGGAAGCGAAGGCCAGCACGGCGCCGAAGACCAGACCCAGTCCACCCAGGACCAGGAACGCAAATAAAACCAGATTCATTTCAGCCCCTCCTTAAAACACGCTCAGGCCGCTGAAGCCCATGAAGGCCAGAGCGATGAGGCCGGCGGTGACCAGAGCGATGGGGAAGCCCTCAAAAGCCTTGGGGCAGTCCATGGTGGCGTCCAGGCGCTCACGGACACTGGCGAAGAGGAAGATGGCCAGCAGGAAGCCCAGGCCGCCGGTGATGCCGTAGACAACGCTCTCGATGAAGTTGTAGTTGTTCTGCACGTTCAGCAGCACCACGCCCAGCACGGCGCAGTTGGTGGTGATGAGGGGCAGATAGATACCGAGAGCCTGATACAGGGAGGGGACGTTCTTCTTCAGGAACATCTCCACGAACTGCACCAGAGAGGCGATGACCAGGATGAAGGCGATGGTCTGCATGAAGGCCAGGTTGGGGCCGTCGCCGAAGATGGCGGGGTTCACCAGCAGATACTCGTTGATGATCCAGCACACGGCGGAGGCCAGACCCATGACGAAGGTCACGGCCAGGCCCATGCCCAGAGCAGTGTCGACCTTTTTGGACACGCCCATGAAGGGGCAGATGCCCAGGAACTGGGAGAAGATAAAGTTATTGACCAGGATAGCGCCCAGGGCGATGGAAAAGAGCTGTGTCACGTCCATTACTGAGCCACCTCCTCAGTTTTTTTCTTCTCGGAGCGAGCCAGAGCCCACTGCATGAAGGCGATGAGGCAGGCCAGCACCAGGAAGCCGCCCACGGGGAGGGAGATGCCCAGAGCGCCCACGCCCTCGGGCAGGATGCGGATGCCGTTGCTGTCGTTGATGAAGCTCAGGCCGCCCAGGATGGTGCCGTTGCCCAGCAGCTCACGGACCAGGCACATGACCACCAGCACCCAGGTATAACCGATGCCCTGGAAGATGCCGTCCACAGCGGAGGCAGCCACGCCGTTCTTGTAGCAGAAGCCCTCGGCACGGCCCAGGATGATGCAGTTAACCACGATCAGGGGGATAAACACGCCCAAGCTGTCCGACAATGCCGGTACGAAGGCTTTGAGCAGCAGATCCACGATGGTCACGAAGGTGGCGATGACCACGATGAAGCAGGCGATACGGATGGAGTTGGGGATGACCTTCCGCAGAGCGGAAATAACGATGTTGGAGCAGGTCAGGATGATGAGCACAGACAGGCCCATGCCCACGCCGTTGAAGAACACAGTGGTGATGGCCATGGTGGAGCACATGCCCAGCAGCTGCACCAGCACGGGGTTCTGGGTGACCAGACCTTCCTTGAATTGTTTCTTAATGTCCATGGTCTAACCTCCTTAACCCAGAGTGCCCACGGCGGCGATGGCAGCGTTGACGCCGCTGCAGACCGCGCGGGAGGTGATGGTGGCGCCGGTGAGGGCGGCGATGTCGCCGCCGTCCTTGGTGACGGCCACATTGGACTTGCCCACGAACTGGCTCCGGAAGTCCTCCTTGGTTGCGTTAGCGCCCAGGCCGGAGGTCTCGGAGTGGCTGATGATGGACACACCGGAGCAGGTGCCGTCGGTGTTCACGCCCACCATGACGTCCAGGACGCCGCCGAAGCCGGAGGGCGCGACCTGAACCACATAGCCGGCGTCGCCGGCCTTGTAGACAGCGGTGACCAGGGGATCGCCGCCGGTGTACTCCACCTCTTCATAGGCATCAGCGGGGAGCACGGCCTCCATGGCGGCCTCGGTCTTGGCCTGAGTGGCCACTTCGATGGGTCCCATGGTGATGTTGTTCACCAGGCCCAGCAGCACAGCGCAGATGGCGCTGATGGCGAACAGGGTGACGACGAGCTGGACCGGGCCCGCCTCCTTTTTCTTCATAACAACGGAATCGCTCATTTGGCGGCGCCCTCCTTTGCAGCTTTCTTGGCAGCCTTAGCCTTCTCCTTCATCTCTTTGGTGAAGCCGAAGCGGGCGGGCTTGGTCGCCTGATCGATGAACCACACGCACACGTTCATGATGAGGATGGCGTAGCTGACGCCCTCGGGATAGCCGCCGAAGTAGCGGATGAATACGGTGAGCAGGCCGCAGCCGATGCCGAAGACAATCTCACCCTTGGGGCTGGTGGGGCTGGTCACATAGTCGGTGGCCATGAAGAAGGCGCCCAGGAACAGGCCGCCGCCCAGCAGCTCATAGAGCATCCACTCCAGGTTGCCGTTGCCGCCCTTGGGGAAGAGGAAGGTGAGTACAGCCACGGTGGCGATGAAGGCCACGGGGATGTTGGGACGGATGACGCCCCGGGCGATGAGGTAGATACCGCCGGCCAGGAGCATCACAGCGGAGACCTCGCCGATGCAGCCGCCCACATTGCCCACGAACATGTCCATGATGCTGGCATCAGGCAGAACGCCGGAGTGCATGAAGTCCACGGACAGGGGGGTGGCGCCGGTGACGGCGTCAGCGGCGGAGATGAGGCCGGACCACTTGCCGGGCACAGCCCAGGTGGTCATGGCCACAGGGTAGCTGAGCATCAGGAAGGCACGGCCGCCCAGAGCGGGGTTAATGAAGTTCTTGCCCAGGCCGCCGAAGAGCTGCTTGACCACCACGATGGCGAAGAAGTCGCCGATGATCAGCATCCAGTAGGGCAGGGTCACGGGGCAGACAAAGGCCAGCAGCACGCCGGTAACGGCGGCAGACAGGTCGCCGCTGGTCTGGGTCTTGTGGAGGAGCTTGCGGTAACCGATCTCGAAGATCTCACAGGCCACCACAGAGATGATGGTGGCGATAAGGGCCCGGGGGCCGAAGAAGTACACTGCCGCACACAGGGCGGGCACCAGGGCGATCAGCACATCCAGCATCAGGGAGCGGGTGCCGATGGGAGAGGAGACGTGGGGGGAGGAAGCTACCCCCAGCAGCTTATTCTCGTTGCTCATGCTTTGGCCGCCTCCTTCGCTTTCGCTTTCTGCTGGAGACCACGGATCTCAAACTTGGCCATACGGAAGGTCTGAACCAGGTGGATCCGGGCGGGGCAGATGTAGTTGCAGGAACCGCACTCCATGCAGTCCATGACGTTATACTCCTGGACCTTGTCCCAGTCCCGCTTCATGCTGTACATGCGCATGTAGAGGGGCATGAGGTGCATGGGGCAGGCGTTGACACACTTGCCGCAGCGGATGCAGGTCTGCTCGGTGTCCTGCACGGCAGCCTCGGCGTCGGTGAGGGCCAGGATACAGTTGGTGCCCTTCATCATGGGGGCGGTGAGATCATACTGGGGGTTACCCATCATGGGGCCGCCCATCAGCAGGCGCTGGGGCTGGGTCTGGAACCCGCCGGCCATCTTGATGAGGTGCTCAATGGGGGTGCCGATGGGGGCATTGACGTTCATGGGACGGGCCATGGCGCCGCCGGTCAGGGTAACATTGCGGTGGGTGAGGGGCTTGCCCTCGGTGACCGCGTCGTAAATGGCGGAGGCGGTGGCAACGTTGAACACGGTGCAGCCCACGTCGGCGGGCAGGCCTCCGGGGGGCACCTCACGGCCGGTGATCCGCTGGATGAGCTGCTTCTCAGCGCCCTGGGGGTAGCGGGTCTTCAGGGTCTCGATATGGATGCCGCTGTCGGCGGGGAGCAGGCTCTTCAGGTGCTCCACGGCGTCGAGCTTGTTGCCCTCGATGCCGATGGTGGCCTCCTTCAGGCCCAGAGCCTTCATGATGAAGCTCACGCCGCCCAGGACGGCTTCGCCGCGCTCGAGCATGAGCCGGTGGTCGGCAGTGATGTAGGGCTCACACTCGGCGCCGTTGATGAGGATGGCGTCGACCTTGCCCACTGCACCGGAGAGCTTGACGTGGGTGGGGAAGCCCGCGCCGCCCATACCGGTGATACCGGCTTCCTTGACGATGTCGATGATCTCCTGGGGAGTGAGGGCATCCACATTGTCACGGTGCTTGATGGTCTCACAGGGAGTGTCCTGGAAATCGTTCTCGATGACCACGGACATCATTTTGCCTCCGCCGGGATGGGGCCGGGGCTCCACGGCCACGACCTTGCCGGAGACGCTGGCGTGAATGGGAGCACCCAGACCGGCGATCTCGCCGATCTTCTGGCCCACCTTCACCTCGTCCCCCACAGCCACGATGGGCTTGCAGGGAGCACCCACGTGCATGGACATGGGAATCACCACCTGAGCCGGAGCTTCCTCCAGCGGGACAACAGGCTTGCGCTCCGTTGCCTCCTTGTGCTCGGCGGGGTGGACGCCGCCATAAAACTTATGACTCATAGCATCACCTCTGTCATTACTTCAAACCTCTGCTTCCGAATTTAGGCCGCTGAACAAGTGGCTGTCAGTATGCTCAGTCATTTGTTCAGCGGTCCTTCCCGATGGGCAGTCCGTTCTCACCGGCCTGCCTTCTCCCCAATGATCCGACCCCCTGCATAGGGCATGCTCGAATCTTTATTATAATAGTACTACCAATCAAAAATGTCCAGCATTTCCAGCGAAAAAAGCGCCGAAATTAGGGAAAATAAATTTACCTTTTCCCCGCCGTCCTCCTTCGTTTTCAAGCAGGTACCCGGAATTCTCCGCTCCGCTTGTTCGGAATACGAATTTTTTGTTTTTTCTAAAAATCTACCGTTGACAAATGGACCCTGCAGTTGTATCATGATGCTTAATATCACATTTTTATATGGTGAAAACAGCAATGACCGGGTAAGTAAATCGGTCTCGCAAGCCCAGAGAGGGAGCGGCAGGTGTAAGCTCTCGTGAGGGGCCGGGAGAAAGTCGCTCGTGAGCTGCGCCCTTGAAATTCAGTAGGGGGCGACGGTTCCCCCCCCGTTACCGGGGATGAGAGCGCGCGGGCGTCTGCCTGCGAATTTAGGTGGTACCACGGAGTAAGACTTCGTCCTAGAGAGGACGAAGTCTTTTTGCATATTTGTCTCTTTTCAGCGCAACCCCGCTTCCGGACACCGGGAGCTTTCCTGATTTGAAACTCGAGGAGGAATGCTGCATGATCAACGGAGCCCAGGCCCTGATGGAAAGTCTCAAGCGCGAGGGAGTGGAGCGGGTATTTGGCTACGCCGGCGCCACCATCTGCCCCGCCGTAGATGCCCTGGCCGCTACCGGCATCGCCTACACCCTGGTCCGTACGGAACAGAACGCCGGCCACATGGCCTCCGGCTACGCCCGCATGATGGGCAAGCCCGGTGTGTGCATGGTGACCTCCGGCCCCGGCGCCACCAACCTCATCACCGGCATCGCCACCGCCTACATGGACTCCATCCCCATGGTGGCCATCACCGGCCAGGTCCAGAGCTATCTGCTGGGCCGGGACATCTTTCAGGAGGTGGACATCACCGGCGCCTGCGCCCCCTTTATCAAGCACAGCTACCTGGTGAAGGACGCCAACGACATCCCCCGCATCGTCAAGGAGGCCTTCCACATCGCCTCCACCGGACGGCAGGGTCCCGTGCTCATCGACATTCCCATTGATATCCAACAGCAGATGATCGACCCTGTCTACCCCGACAGCGTGGACATCCGCGGCTACAAGCCCAGCGTCAAGGGCAATGACGTCCAGATCAAGCGGGTGGCCGAGGCCATCTCCGCCGCTCAAAAGCCTCTTTTGTGCGTGGGCGGCGGTCTCTTCAGCGCCAAGGCGCAGGAGGAGCTGGTGACCCTGTGCGAGGGCGCCCGCATCCCCGTGGTCACCACCATGATGGGCCTGGGCCTGCTGCCCAGGAACCACCCCCTCAACCTGGGCATGATCGGCGCCTTCGGCACTCCCACCGCCAACCGTGCCCTCAACACCACCGACCTGCTCATCATCGCCGGCGCCCGGGCCGCTGACCGGGCGGTGACCTCTCCCAAGGAGATCGCCAGCCGTACCAAGACTGTCCACCTGGACGTGGACCCCGCCGAGATCGGCAAGAACTTCTCCACCACCGTCCCCGTGGTGGGCGATGTGAAGGTCATCCTGGGACAGCTCATCTCCCACCGGCCCAAGGCCCAGAGCGAGGCCTGGATCGCCGACCTCCAGGCCCGGCGGCAGGCCGAGACGCTGCCCGCCCCTGCTCCCGGCAACGGCAGCGTCACCCCCTCCTACCTCATGCGCACCCTGGGTGAGCAGCTCAACGACGACGCCTGTGTCTGCGTGGACGTGGGCCAGAACCAGATCTGGGCGGCCAAGCACCTGCCCATGAAGCACGGCCGCTTCCTCACCACCGGCGGCCTGGGCACCATGGGCTACTCCCTCCCCGCCTCCCTCGGCGTCAAGACCGCCGTCCCCGACCGGCAGACCGTGGTGGTCTGCGGCGACGGCAGCTTCCAGATGTTTGAAAATGAGCTGGCCACCCTGAAGGCCATGGGGACCGACGTGAAGATCGTTATGGTCCACAATGGCGTACTCGGCCTGGTCCACCAGATCCAGTATTCCAGCTACAGCGGCCCCTTCGGCGTGGACCTCACCGGCTCCCCCGACTTTGAAAAGCTGGCGGAGGCCTACGGCATCTCCAGCAGGCGCATCTCTGACGACGGAGAGGTGGACAGCGCTATCCGCGACATGCTCACCGCGTCCGGACCCTATCTGCTCATCTGCGACGTGGACCCCATGACCACCACGTCCATGACCTGAGAAAGGAGGAAGGCCATATGACCCAGACCATTTCCGTACTGGTGGAAAACCGGGCCGGCGTGCTCAACCGCATCACCGGTCTCTTCGCCCGCCGGGCCTTCAACATCGAGAGCCTGGCCGTGGGCGTCACCGACGACAAGAACATCTCCCGCATCACCATCATCGTGGACTCCGGCAACAACGTGGTGGAGCAGGTGGAAAAGCAGCTCAATAAGCTGGTGGACGTCATCAAGGTCCGCACCCTGGATGAGAAGAAGCTCATCGGCCGGGAGCTCATCATCGTGAAGGTCTCCACCTCCACCAAGACCCGTCAGGATGTGGCAAACCTCTGCCAGATTATGGGCGCCAAGATCGCCGACATCAGCAGCACCAGTATGACCCTGGAGCTCTCCGATACCCCCGACCGGGTGGACCTCTTCGAGAGCTTGCTGCGGCCCTTCTCCATTCTGGAGGTGGCCCGGACGGGTGTCATCGCCGTTCAAAAAGGCAGCGGAAAAATTTAAGCGTCCGAGCCGTTGTGAGCAGCGCGGATGGACCGGCGCGAGGACGGGAAACCAAGGACCGCAAAGCGGGCCTGTTTCTCGTCCGAGTCATAGGGAAGCCGCGCGTTGCGAGCAGGCGAGGCGTGATACCTCGTAGATGGCCGACGATGGACGGCCTTTGACAGGAGTTGAACACATGAAAATCCGAGCCACACAAGCCATCATGGAATGCCTGCTGGAGCAGGGGGTGGACACCATCTTCGGCTACCCCGGCGGCACTATATTAAATGTATACGACGAGCTCTACCGCTATCAGGACAAGATCCACCACATTTTGACCGCCCATGAGCAGGGCGCCTCCCACGCCGCCGACGGCTATGCCCGCTCCACCGGTAAGGTGGGCGTATGCTTTGCCACCTCCGGCCCCGGCGCCACTAACCTGACCACCGGCATCGCCACCGCCTACATGGACTCCTCCCCTGTTGTCTTCCTTACCTGCAACGTGGGAGAGAGCACCCTGGGTAAGGACGCCTTCCAGGAGGTGGACATCACCGGCATCGCCATGCCCATCACCAAGGCCACCTACCTGGTCCGGGACCCTAACGATATCCCCGACATCATCCGTGAGGCCTTTGCCGTGGCCGCCATGGGCCGGCCCGGCCCGGTGCTCATCGACCTTCTGAAGAACGTCACCGGTCTGGACGTGATGATCGACTATGAGCCTCTCCCCAAGGAGGAGCACCAGTTCCACGGCCGGCTGGCCGCCCTCCGAAAGCGGGTGGGCTGGGACCTGACCCCCCCTGCTCCCAACAGCGACGATGTGGATAAGCTGGTGGAACTGATCGCACAGTCGGAGAAGCCCATGCTCATCTGCGGCGGCGGCGTGGTCCGCAGCCGGGCTCATGAGGAGTTCCGCACCCTGGCCGAGAAGCTGGACGCCCCGGTGGCCATCACCGTCATGGGCGGCGGCGGCTTCCCCGGCGCCCACCCCCTCACCACCGGCATGCTGGGCATGCACGGCTCCCGCAGCTCCAACATCGCCTGCGACAACTGCGACCTGCTCATTGCCGTAGGCTGCCGGTTCTCCGACCGGGTGGCCACCGAACCAGCCACCTTCGCCAAGCAGGCCAAAATCGTACATATCGACATTGACCGTGCCGAGATCGACAAGAACGTCAAGACCGATCACCACATCATCGGAGACGCCAAGCAGGTCCTCCAGATGGTCAATGACCGCATCCCCGCCTACCAGCATCCGGCGTGGAAGGAATTCGTCTTCTCCCACCGGCCCGCGGCACCGGAGGAGAGCGCCGCCCTCACCCCCTACCAGATCATCCGCACCCTCCGGGAACTGTGTCCTCAGGACTCCATCGTGGCCACCGACGTGGGTCAGCACCAGATGTGGAGCATCCAGCACTTTCACTTTGACTACCCCGGCCAGCTCATCACCTCCGGCGGCTTCGGCACCATGGGATTCGGCCTGGGCGCCGCCATGGGGGCCAAGCTGGGCAACCCGGACAAGACAGTGCTCCACATGACCGGCGACGGCTGCTTCCGTATGAACGGCCAGGAGCTGGCTACCGTCTCCCACTACGATATTCCCATCATCACCGTCATCTTCAACAACCACACCTTGGGCATGGTCCACCAGTGGCAGAACCTGCTCTACGGCGGCCGCTTCTCCGAGACCGACCTCAATTTCGCCCCCGACTTTGTAAAGCTGGCCGAGGCCTACGGCGTCCACGGCAAGCGGGTCACCACCCGGGCCGAGCTGGCCGACACCGTCCGGGAGGCCCTGGAGCTGGGTCACGCCTACGTCATCGAGTGCATCATCGACACCGATGAGACCGTGCGCCCCATGGTCTCCGCCGGAAAGCCCATCACCGAATTCCTGTTGGAGTGAGGATGGAGAAAGGAGCGTGATCGTTATGGAAAGCAAAGAGCATACCCTCTCCATCCTGGTGGAGAACACCCCCGGCGTGCTGAGCCAGGTCTCCCGCCTGTTTTCCAGGAAGGGCTACAACATCGAGTCCATCGCCTCCGGCACCACCGAGGACCCCAATGTCACCCGCATCACCATCGTCATGAACGGCGACGACGCCACCATCGAGCAGCTGGCCGCCCAGCTGCGGAAGCTGTTGTGCGTCATCTCGGTCAAGGTCCTCTCCACCGAGGACGCCGTCCAACGTGAGCTGGTGCTGGTGAAGGTGAAGGCCGATACCAAGGACAAGCGGGATGAGGTGCTTCAGATCGTCAGCGTCTTCCGGGCCAGCGTGGTGGACATCAGCCGGGAGACCCTCACCATTTCCATTCTGGGCGACGAGAACAAGGCCGGCGCCCTCATGGACCTGCTGGCCGACTTCGGCCTTCTGGAGGTGGTCCGCACCGGCATCATCGCCATCGAGCGGGGCATCCGCACCATCTACGAGGACACCAAGGAGTCCGGCGAATTCAACTACGGCAAGAACGTTTTGTGACCACGTTTTTTTGCAAAGATTGTATCATACTTATCATTCTTTTCCACATTGCTGTGGTATCCTATTCATCACTTAGAACCGTCACCATGAAAAAAAGGAGTGTATTGTCATGGCAAAGATGTACTACGAGAAGGACTGCGAGCTCAGCTACCTCAACGGGAAGAAGATCGCCATCATCGGCTACGGCTCCCAGGGCCACGCCCACGCCCTCAACCTGAAGGACTCCGGCTGCGACGTCTGCGTGGGTCTCCGTCAGGGCTCCAAGAACTGGGCAAAGGCTGAGGAGGCCGGCCTCACCGTGAAGACCATTCCCGAGGCCGCCAAGTGGGCCGACATCGTCATGATGCTCATCAACGATGAGGTCCAGGCCGACGTCTACAAGAAGGACATCGCCCCCTACCTGGAGGAGGGCAACGCCCTGGCCTTCGCCCACGGCTTCAACATCCGCTACAAGCAGATCGTCCCCCCCGCCGGCGTGGACGTCTTCATGGCCGCCCCCAAGGGCCCCGGCCACACCGTCCGTTCCACCTATGTCAACGGCAAGGGTGTGCCCTGCCTGGTGGCCGTGGAGCAGGACGCCACCGGCAACGCCTATAAGATCGCCCTGGCCTACATCGCCGGCATCGGCGGCGCCCGCGCCGGTGTCATGGAGACCACCTTCCACGACGAGACCGAGACCGACCTCTTCGGTGAGCAGACCGTCCTGTGCGGCGGCGTGGTGGATCTGATGCGCTGCGGCTTCGAGGTGCTGGTGGAGGCCGGCTACGAGCCCGAGAACGCCTACTTCGAGTGCATCCACGAGATGAAGCTCATCATCGACCTCATCAACAAGGGCGGCGTGG
The DNA here is from genome assembly GCF_900626145.1 of Intestinimonas timonensis. Classification (GTDB taxonomy): domain Bacteria; phylum Bacillota; class Clostridia; order Oscillospirales; family Oscillospiraceae; genus Intestinimonas; species Intestinimonas aquisgranensis. The sequence continues at coordinate 1,599,948 of NZ_LR130817.1, forward strand.
CTGCCATGAACTACTCCATCTCCGACACCGCCGAGTACGGTGAGTATGTCTCCGGTCCCCGTGTCATCCCCCACGAGGAGACCAAGGCCCGGATGCGTGCCGTCCTCTCCGACATCCAGGACGGCACCTTCGCCGGCAAGTGGATCGCCGAGAACAAGAACGGCCGCTGCTTCTTCAACTCCAAGCGGGACAACCTCAAGAAGCACCAGATGGAGATCGTGGGCGAGGAGCTCCGCAAGAACATGATCTGGGGCGGCGACAAGGACCTGGATTCCGCTTCCAACTAAAGATCAGGGGTCCCCACAAAAGCCCAGCGCAGCGGGTTTTGTGGGGAAAGGAGCCGCAGCGTAATGGACGAGCCTTCGCCCTTGGGCGGAGGTGAGTGATATGGAGCTTGCGGCGACGCGGGGCGGCGACAAGGATCTGGATTCTGCCTCCAACTGATATCATTCCCACAGAATATGTGAAGACCCCCGGCAACTGAACTGCCCCAGATTGTGCGGACAGTACAAAAAAGAGCCCTTAGTAGGAAAGATTAAGTTTTAAGCGGAGAGGCGTCGCGCCAGCGGCGCCTCTCCAGTTTTTAACTGGATGCGCTCATGGTTATAGAAGTAAATATAGCGGTCAATCATCTCATTGGCTTCGGAAAAGGTCGCCGGTTTGTGGCGGTAAATACATTCTGTTTTGAGGATAGAGAAGAAATTTTCCGCCATGGCGTTGTCGTACGGGTTTCCTTTCCTTGACATGGATGGTGTGATTCCGTATGCTTGAGTCAGATTGAAGTATGCTGCAGAGGTGTACTGAAATCCTTGGTCGCTGTGGAGCTGCAACTCCGCAGCGACCCTCTTTTTCTCCTGTTTCATTGCCAGATGAACGGTATCCAGAACCAAATTCACTGTCTGCTGGGTTCCAGTCTTGTAGGCGATGATGCTGTTGTCATAGAGGTCCCGGATTATGGAAAGGTACAGCACACCCTGCCTGGTGTGGATGTAGGAGATGTCTGTTACCCATTTGCTGTTAGGTTTGTCCGCATGGAACTCCCTGTTCAGCAGATTCCTGTATTTGTGTGCCTGCCGCCCCATCTGCTGCCATTTCCTGCGGCGGCGGATCTCCGAGAGCAGATCATATTTCTTCATGATTCGCAGCACAGTTTTGGGATTGCAGAAGATATTCCGGCTTTTCAGCCACAGCCACATCCGCCGGTAGCCGTAGGTGCGGAAGCTGCGTTCCCGCTGCTGTGCGATGAGCCCCGCAAGAGCCGCATCCTTTTCTGGCTTGCCTAGGCGATGGACAAAAGCATAGTAGCCGCTTCTGGACACTCCAAAGAATTTGCACATGACTGCCACTGGATACTCTGTCCTGTGACGATAGATGATATGATACTTTACCTTTGCTCTCACTTCCTTTCTGTGAAGCGCAGAAAATCCCGCAGTAGTTTATTTTCCATGCGAAGCCGTTGGATCTCACAGGCCTGCTCTGCCACAACGTCTCCTGGCGCAGCATCTTTTCTCGGCCGTCCTTTCGGTCGTGGGCGGATTCCGGCTTCCAGTTTTCGTTCTTTACGGCGCTCACGCTCAAGTAGTCTTTTTACCACCTGCTTATTCCGGAAGCCATAGTATTCTGCGACTTCCCGCTGTGTTTTCCCCTCTGCCAACATGGCCTTGATCTCTGGTAAAAGCATTTGAACGTGTGTGTAATTTCGTTTCTTCATGACAAAACCCCCTGATGTAGTCTATTTTCCTACATCAGGGGGGCTTTTGTCACTGTCCGTTTTTACTGGATCTGTTCACAACGTTCAGCTGCCGGGGGTCTTGTTTGTTCTGATCTGATTCAGGCTGTCAGCGACGCCCCGATGTCCATCCCAAATCGGAATACCCAAACGGTGGAGCACAGGAACAGGGCGGTGAGCCCATAGCCGAAGAGCAGCCCGGTGACCAACCGCCGAAGGTTCCCGCTCTCATAGGGGGTGAGGGCCTGGACCCCGCCGTCCAGCACCATGGGTACCAGCAGGCCCAGTGCGAGGGGCACGGGGGGCAGAAGGAAGGGAGCGCTCAGCAGACATAGAAGGATACCCACCAGCTCTCCGGTGCACCGGGCACAGAGCGGCAGACGCGCTCCACGTATGTGGAAGGAGCGGTCCTCCCGGCAATGGCACCCAAAGACGATGGGCAGCCAGCGATACAGCCAGCTCCGCACCCTCACAGCAGCGCGGCGCCCACGCCTACGATGGCAACGAGCAGATACCACAGGATGCCTATGATCACCGACACCAGGGCGCCGATGCCGGCAGCCTTGGCCGTTCTGGGCTTCTGGTCCTTCCAGACCAGGAAGAGCACCAGTCCCACGACGGGGATACAGCAGCCCAGAAGGCCCCAGCCAAATCCGCCGTTGTCCTCCACATAGGGGGTGTTGTTCTGATAGGCGCCGCAGGACGGACAAGTGGTCGCTCCATCACTGATGGGGGCACCGCATCTCCTACAATAGGCCATCTCTACATCCTCCTCTATTGTTTTTGTCGAAGATAGTCTTATTATAGCTATATCCGCGGAACGTGGCAAGACAAACAGGATGATTGGATCATTTTTTATTCTGTCCCTTTCTGGGCGACAAAAAAACAGACGCTGTGTGCCTTGGAACACAGCGCCTGCTTTTATTGCTTTAGTTTCCGCTCTTCCCGTCCCGGTTCAGGATGGCCATGAACTCCTCGCCGGTGATGGTCTCTCTCTGGTAGAGGTAATCGGACAGCTCGTCCAGCTTCTTCCGGTCCTTTTCCAGGATCTCAATGGCCTTCCGGTGCTGGCGCTTGACCAGTTCCACCACCTGCCGGTCCACCTCGGTCTGGGTCTCGGCGGAACAGGCCAGGGAGGCGTCCCCGCCTAGGTACTGGTTCTGCACCGTCTCCTGGGCCACCATATCGAAGTCGGGGCTCATGCCGTAGCGGGTGATCATGGCCCGGGCCAGCTTGGTGGCCTGCTCGATGTCATTGGAGGCGCCCGTGGTCACCGAGCCAAAGACCACTTCCTCTGCCGCCCGGCCGCCGGTGAAGGTGGCAATCTTGTTCTCCAGCTCCTCCCGGCTCATGAGGTAGTGGTTGCCCTCCTCCACCTGCATGGTGTAACCCAGAGCGCCGGAGGTGCGGGGGATGATCGTGATCTTCTGCACCGGCGCCGAATTGGTCTGACGGGCGGCCACCAGGGCGTGGCCAATCTCATGGCAGGCCACAATCCGCTTCTCCCGGTCGGTGAGGATGGCATTCTTCTTCTGGTATCCGGCGATGACCACCTCGATGCTCTCCTCCAGGTCGGCCTGGGTGGCAAAGCGCCGGCCGTCCCGGACCGCCCGCAGGGCGGCCTCGTTGACGATGTTGGCCAGCTCTGCGCCGGAGGCGCCCGAGGCCATCCGGGCAATCTTCTCCCAGTCCACATCGTCGGCCACCTTAATCTTCTTGGCGTGGACCTTCAGAATATCCTCCCGGCCCTTCAGGTCGGGGAGCTCCACCGGTACCCGCCGGTCAAACCGGCCGGGCCGGGTGAGGGCGGGGTCCAGAGACTCGGGCCGGTTGGTGGCTGCCAGGATGATCACGCCGTTGTTGCCCTCAAAGCCATCCATCTCCGTGAGGAGCTGGTTGAGGGTCTGCTCCCGCTCGTCGTTGCCCCCCATCTGACCATCCCGCTTTTTGCCGATGGCGTCGATCTCGTCGATGAAGACGATGCAGGGGGCTTTTTCCTTGGCCTGCCGGAAGAGGTCCCTGACCTTGGAGGCACCCATGCCCACGAACATCTCCACAAATTCCGAGCCGGACATGGAGAAGAAGGGGACATTGGACTCGCCGGCCACGGCCTTGGCCAGCATGGTCTTGCCGGTGCCCGGAGGGCCCACCAGCAAAATGCCCTTGGGCATGGAGGCTCCGATCTCCTTGTACTTTCCGGGATCGTGGAGGTAGTCCACCACCTCCTGGAGATTCTCCTTTGCCTCGTCCTCTCCGGCCACATCGGAGAACTTGATTCCTTCAGAGGACTTGACATAGACCTTGGCGTTGGACTTCCCCATGCCGAACATCATGGAGTTGGGGCCGCCCATCTTGTTCATCATCCGCTTGGAGAGATACTGCCCCAGGGCCACAAAGACCACGATGGGCAGGACCCAGTTGAGCAGGATGCTCAGCAGCGGATCGGTCTGCTGGATGATCTCACCGGAGAATTTGGCGCCGGAATCCTTCAGCATCTGCGTCAGATCGGGGTCGGGCATCATACCGGTCTTGTAGACGTTGGTCCCATCCTTGTCCGTAAAAATGATCTGGTTCTCTGTCTCCTGGACCTCAACCTGGCCGATTTCCTTGTCCTCCGCCATCTGCATAAAGGTGCCGTAGTCCACCTCCCGGATCTGCCGCTGGGCGATCCATGGCATAGCCAGGAAGTTGAAGAGCAGCAGGATGAGCAGCATGATGACATAGTAATAAATCAGCGGTTTTTTCGGGGTTTTTACTTCATTCATATCATGTTCCTTCCGTTCTGCGGCTTATTTTTACATAACTCCACTTTCAGGTTATACCAGGTCTTTCCCCGCCGCGCCACTGACACTTTTCCCCTTTTGTACAGACAAAAAAACCGGACTGTCCCAAAAAGGGACAGTCCGGTCGCTTTGTTTCCTAAGACCTCTCCGGGCAGGGGACAAAGAACCTGCCGGTCAGCATGCGGTAAAGCTGATCTGCGAGCTGCTTTTCGTCCACCTGCTCCTGCTGGCTCACCTGGAACAGAATTCCGGCCAGGCCGCAGGCGCAGAAATCCAACAGCAGCCCCAGATCGGCGTGATCGATGGTATGCCGGGGCACCCGCAGTTGGTAGGACTTTTGCAAGTAGGTCCGAAGTCCTTCCACGATGATCCGTTCGATCTGCTCCCGGTGCTGAGAGTTGAGCAGGCGGCGGAGAAATCCCCGGTTCTCCACCATCATGGATACGAATATCCCCATTGCCTCCCGATCCGAAGAAGCCTCCAGGCTCCTCGCCAGGGTCCGTTCCGCCGTCTCCCTCATCCCCCACTCCAGCACGTCCATGATGTCCTTGAAGTGGTAATAAAAGGTCTGTCGGGAGATCTTGCAGCGCTCTACCAGATCGGTCACCGTGATCTTATCGATGCTCTTCCCTTTGGCCATATTGAAAAAGGTCTCAGCAATCATGGTTTTTGTGTTTGCCGGCATAGTTTGTTCCCCTGTCTTCTGATTTTTTACCGACCTCTACTCGTACCGCTTCCCGGCCACCATGGCGGCGGCCAGCACCCCCAGAACGGCAACCAGGGACAGAGCCAGTTCCACCGTTTGAGGTGGGGCCGTCCAGAGCCGGTGGATCCCCCACCACAGGGTTGGGAACAGAACCATGACTACCAACAGCCATCCGCGCATGGCGCTGAGGATGTGGGGCCAGTTGCTGTTGTTCAGCCTCACCCCGGTCAGATTGATGCGGAATGGTCCCTGGCTGTAAGCACTGATTCTGTTCTGGTCGTAGCAGGCGGGCAGGCGTTCCTGCACACCGAAGCACAGCCAGGCCCCGAAGAGGAGGCACAGCCCCTCCATCAGCACCACGCTGTCCTCCAACTCCGCCCAGCCGAAGCCCCCCACTATGAGCAGGACAGCGGTCTGGGCCAGTCCGGCCAGGGCGCAGAGCCCAAAGGCCAGTTGCCTCCGACGTCGGCGGACACCGCCAGCTTTCTGCTCCTCTCCGGTGAGATTTAGAGAGGCGTTCACCAGAGCCTCCACTTCTGCCACCGGCAGCTCCTCCCGCTGGGTGCGTTCCCCTCGAAGCAGCTCGGTCACGCTCACCCCCAGGCAGTCGGCCAGTGGGATGAGCAGGGAGACGTCGGGGAGGCTCAGTGCCCTCTCCCACTTGCTCACCGCCTTGTCCGACACATGGAGCCGGTCAGCCAACTCCCGTTGGGTCATGCCCCGCTCCTTCCGCAGCCGGGCCAAAAAGGCGCCGAAGCGCTCCTTATCGATCTCATGCATCTGAGTCCCTCCTTTCCTCTCATCCTAGCCGGAGGGCGGTCTCCCGTCAACCGACCAGCGGTAGAGTCCCTGGGGCCCAATGGATTCCGGCCACAGAAAACGGGCGGGTCCGCGCAGAGCGCGGACCCGCCCGCTCCGTTCATCGGATGGGTCTGAGCCCCGTGGCCGCCTGAGCGACCGGAAGATCTCGGCGCAGGACATAGATGGTGTACATCCAACAGTGCTCCTGGAACAGGGTGCCGCTCCGCTCCCGGCTCCCCATGCTCAGGCCGGGCGAGGTCCGATCCCTTGCCTTGACGTGGCAGTCGATCCCCGCCTGCTCCAAAGCGTCGGTGATGGCATTGCACTGCTCCATATTGAACACGATGGCCAACTCACTGCGGTTCCACGGTAGGATCATGGTTGTCCATCCTGTCTCACGGGCGGCTACCTCTCCTTTATCATGCCAGTTTTCTCATTCCCTGTCAACCGTCCTCCGACCGCTCCAGCCCCATCTCGTCCATGGCGTGGCGCATGTGGATGGCCATGGCGTACTCGGCCCCAGAGCCGTCCCGGCGCTGAAAGAACTCCAGCAGCAGGGCGTGGTCCCGAAGGGTGTCCGCCGCTAGCCGCTCTCCGTGCTCCCCCGTCCCCACCGCCGTGTAGACCGCCCGGTGGATGAGGGGCAGCAGCCGCACCATGAACTCGTTGTGGGTGGCCCGGACGATGGCAGCGTGGAAGGCCCCGTCGGCCTCCACCCGGTCCTGCCCCGTTCGAATGCAGTCCTCCACCGCCGCCCCCTTCTCCAAGATGTCAGAGAGCTCCTCTTCGGTGGCCCGGAGGCATGCCAGCTTTGCCGCCTGGGGCTCGAAGATGCTCCGCAGCTCGAAGAGATCCCGGAGCTGGCCCTTCACCCGCTCCAGACCACCGAAACCGAAGTCCTCGATCTCCCCCACCTGCTCCGACACGAAGGTGCCCTTCCCCCGTCGGACCTCCAGCACCCCTTGGGTCACCAGGGACCGGATGGCCTCCCGCAGCGTGGTCCGGCTCACCCCCAGCTCCTGGGAGAGCTCCAGCTCATTGGGCAGCTTCTCCCCCGGCCCGGGCCGGCCCTCCGCCACGATCCGGGCATACAGACCCTCTGCCGTCTGCTGGGACAGGCTCTTTTTCTCCATGCCCCCACCTCCTTTTCCTCTTGACATTCGCACACCTATCTTATAATATATTGTCAGACAATGCAAGCATAATCATACAACGCAGAGGAGGAATCTTTCATGCGCAGCGATAACGTGACCAAAGGGGTGGAGCGCGCCCCCAACCGTTCCCTCTTTTACGCTCTGGGCTACACCAAGGAGGAGCTGGAGCGGCCCCTCATCGGCGTGGTCTGCTCCCAGAACGAGATCGTTCCCGGCCACATGAACCTGGACAAGATTGCCGAGGCGGTGAAGGCAGGCATCCGCATGGCCGGCGGCACCCCCATCGAGTTCCCCGCCATCGCCGTGTGCGACGGTATCGCCATGGGCCACATCGGCATGAAGTACTCCCTGGTGACCCGGGAGCTTATCGCCGACTCCACCGAGGCCATGGCCCTCGCCCACCAGTTCGACGGCCTGGTGATGATCCCCAACTGCGACAAGAACGTGCCCGGCCTGCTGATGGCCGCCGCCCGGCTGAACATCCCCACCATCTTCTGCTCCGGCGGGCCCATGCTGGCCGGCCGCCTCAACGACGGCCGCCGCTCCTGCCTCTCCCACATGTTTGAGGCGGTGGGCGCCTACAAGGCCGGCAAGCTGGACGAGGCCGGCGTGGAGGACTATGAGAACAACGCCTGCCCCACCTGCGGCTCCTGCTCCGGCATGTACACCGCCAACTCCATGAACTGCCTCACCGAGGGCATCGGCATGGCCCTCCGGGGCAACGGCACCATTCCCGCCGTCATGTCCGCCCGGCTACGGCTGGCCAAGCACACCGGCATGCAGATCATGGAGCTGGTGAAGCGTGACATCAAGCCCCGGGACATCATGACTGAGGCCGCCTTCCACAACGCCGAGACCCTGGACATGGCCCTGGGCTGCTCCACCAACTCCATGCTCCACCTGCCCGCCATCGCCCACGAGTGCGGCATCGAGCTCTCCTTCGACATGGCCAACGAGATCAGCCGCAAGACCCCCAACCTCTGCCATCTGGCTCCCGCCGGCAACACCTACATCGAGGATCTGGACCGGGCCGGCGGCGTCTACGCCGTCATGAAGGAGCTCACCAAGAAGGGCCTGCTGGACACCTCCGGCATCACCGTCACCGGCAAGACGGTGGCCGAGAACCTGGAGGGGGTGGAGAACACCGACCCCGAGATCATCCGGCCCATCGAGAATCCCTACTCCCCCTACGGCGGCATCGCCGTCCTCAAGGGCTCCCTGGCCCCCGAGGGCTGTGTGGTCAAGCAGTCCGCCGTGGCCGAGGAGATGATGGTCCACACCGGTCCCGCCCGGGTCTTTGACTCCGAGGACGACGCCATCCAGGCCATCTACGAGGGCAAGATCAATCCCGGCGACGTGGTGGTCATCCGCTACGAGGGACCCAAGGGCGGTCCCGGCATGCGGGAGATGCTCAACCCCACCTCCGCCATCGCCGGCATGGGGCTGGACAAGTCGGTGGCCCTCATCACCGACGGCCGCTTCTCCGGCGCCACCCGCGGCGCCTCCATCGGCCACGTCTCCCCCGAGGCCGCCCTGGGCGGTCCCATCGCCTTCGTGGAAGAGGGCGACACCATCGCCATCGACATCCCCAACTGCAAGATCGATGTACTGGTTGACGAGGCCACTCTGGCTGAGCGGAAAGCGAAATGGGTCTGCCCCGAGCCCCGGGTCCAGACCGGCTACCTCCGCCGCTACGCCGAGCTGGTCACCTCCGCCGCCCGCGGCGCTGTGCTCGAATGATTTTTCTTGTTCTTTTTCTTGAAAGAAAAAGAACCAAAAAGAACTTTGGGCTTTCCTTTTGGATGGCACTGAAACGTCTGCGCACGGCCACCAAAGTAGTGCAAAATGTGGCCGCTTCGTATGCCACTTTCCAACGCCGGGCCGGGTCCTTTGACCCGGTCCGGCCTCTTTTTTCGCCCCGCAACAGATCGTTGCCCCCCGTTTTCGCAGGAATTGCTTTTCAAAATGTGTCGGAAGGCGCTATACTGGCACCAAGGAGGTGCTCCCATGATGAATCAAACGGAACCCTTCGGCGTCCGTCTGGCCCAACTGCGCCGGGACGCCGGTCTTTCCCAGCAGGGGTTGGCCCAGGCCCTCTCCGTCACCCGCCAGGCCGTCTCCAACTGGGAGCGGGACCAGACCGTCCCCGACCTGGACATGCTTCGTTCCATCGCCGCCGCCCTGGGCACCGACATGAATACCTTGTGCGGCATGGATGTGCTGCCGCGCCGTAAGCCCCGGCGGACCCTTCCGCGTCCTGCCCTGGCCCTCTCCCTCTGCGCCGCCTTCTGTCTGGGCGCGGGCCTGGGGCTGTGGTCCAGCCGCACGCCTCCGGAACCTGTCCCGGATGCCGCTATCTCTACAACCCTGTCCGCCCACCGGATCAGCTACACTACCCCCAGCGGCATCAAGGTGACCACCGCCGCCGACGGTGCCCTGGAGGTCTCCGACGAGCTGGCCGCCCTGCCGGAGCAGGGCCCCGGCCCGGTAGCGCTCACAGCGCAGCTCAGGGATGATTTTCCCTACTTCGCCCAGCAGTACGTCCTCCGCTTCCTCCCTGACTACCAGGACGGCGCCTTTCTCTCCGACTGGGACGACGTGCTGTTGTGGTGCTACCGCTCCGGGTGCAGCGACGGCGACATCATGGCCCCCCAGACGGTGGCCGATTACCTGGCCCGTTTCTTCGGCTATAAGGGGGAGCTTCCCGCCCAGGGGACAGAACAGTTTCCGCTGAAAAGTGGCGGCTATTACCCGGAGTGCGGCGCCTTTACCACCTCTGAGGACGTCTACACCCTCAGCAGCCTGGAGCTGCTGGAGGACGGGACCTACCGGGCGCTGCTCCAGGCAAAGCCCTACGGCATGACCCTGGACCTGGTCCTCTCCCCCACCGACGACGGTCTGCTCCTCCACTCTATCCTCAAGACCTACGGTTCCTGACCCGCACCGCTCCGCCCGGGCCCTTTTCAGAAGGGTCCGGGCTTTTTTTGCTTCTCTATTGACTTATATCGAATATCGTTATACTATAATTATGACGATATTCGATATAGTTGGGAGATGAGGACATGGCCCGGAAGAAGCTGGACACGCTGACGGAGCAGATGTACTATGTCCTCCTCTCCTTGACCAAGGAACGCCACGGCTACGGCATCATGCAGTATGTGTCGGAGCTCACCGGCGGGCGGGTGGCCATCGGCGCGGGGACCCTGTACGCCCTGCTGGCCCGGTTTGAAAAGGAGGGACTCATCCAGCTTGCCGCCGAGGAGGAGAACCGGAAACGCTACCGCCTCACCGACGAGGGGCGGAAGGTGCTGGAGGAGGAGTTCGACCGGCTCCGCCGGCAGGTGGCCGACGGAGAGCGGGTGCTGAGAGAGGAGGAGCCCTCATGAAGATTCAGGAGCGCCGCGCCTACTTTGGCTTTGGGGTCCGGGACCGGGCGGAGGCCCATCGCTGGCTGGAGGAGCAGGGACAGCGGGACTGGGTACTCACCCGCATTCGGACTGGCTTCTTTCCAACAGCCTGCTTCGCCCCGCTGGAGGGCCCGCCGCCCCGCTACTGTGTGGATGTGGCCCACTGGTCCCTCCGTGACCCGGAGCGGCAGCGGGACTATGACCGGTTGGCCGCCGACGCCGGCTGGTCTCTGACGGCCCAGATCAGCGGCATGAAGATCTATCGCGCCCAGCCCGACCGAGACCCAGTCCCCCTCCAGACCGACCCCGCCCTGGAGCGGGAACGGTACCGTCGGGAGGCCCTTCTCCCCGGCATCCTGACCGGCATTCTGTTTCCGTTCCTCCTTCTGCTCCTCATCTGGGCGGCGGGCGGGCGCCGGCTGTGCTTCTACCGCCTTTTTCTCCAGAGCAACGGCGGCCTGCTCTGCCTGGCGGCCCTCCCCCTCCTGGTCCTGGGTATGCTCCTCGCCCTCCGGGCGTCCCACCGGGACCGCCGCTACCGCAGGCTTCCCCTGCATTTGGCCAATGCTTTCTGCGCCCTGGTTCTCCCCCTTTGCCTGCTCCTCAGCCTCCCGCTGCACCTCCAGATAGCCGGGCCGTTGGAGGACCTGCCCTCCTGGCCCTACCTTGCCGCGGAGGACCTGGGCCGGTCCGGCTCCGCCCCCTACGGCATGGTGCTGGGGGACTCCCTCCTGCTCAAGGGCGTCTATGTCCGCACCCCCCTGGAGGGGGAGCGCTCCCTTCAGCAGACCCACTGGCACTGCAAGACCGGCTGGGCGGCGGCACTGGTGGCCCGTGGGCTGCGGGGGGACGGTCTCTCCGCCGAAGGGGATGCGGCTGTCCAGCCCTACCGCCCCATCGATCTGGACCTGGAGGAGGCCTACATCGCCGACAGCGGCGGCTACCGCGGACTGATCCTGCGTCAGGGCTCGGTGGTGGTGCTGCTGAAGGGTCCCGTCGGGGCGCTGTCCGACGCCGCCCTCCCCCATCTGCCGGAATGCCTGGACCTGAAAGGAGGCCTCTGACATGACCCGAAGCCGATGGTCCCTGTTCACCTACCCCGTCATGGACATCAAGGCCGCCGAGGCCCTTCTGAACCGTCGCGCGGTGGAGGGCTGGACCCTGGATCGAGTCTATCTTGGCACCTTTGCTCGGTTCGTCCCCGCCGACACGCGGTCGGCCTGGTGCGTGGACTGGAGCCGCTCCGGCTACAGCGAGCGGCCCGACTATCTGGCCCTCTGCACCGATGCCGGGTGGACACTGATCCAGAAGGTGGGGGCCTTCAACCTCTACAAAGCGCCTGTCGGCACACCACCTATCCAGACCGACGGCGTGGAGGAGGCCCGCCGTTTCCGGCAGGAGGTACTGAGAGCCACCTTCAAAGGCTGGGGCGTCCTGCTGGGACTGCTCCTGTTCCTGGCCGCTTTGGTGCTGCTGGTGTCGGGCGGCGCCTGGCGGAAAGGCCTTCTCGACCTTCTGCTCACCCAGACCGGTCTTTTCCTGCTTCTCTCTCTCCCCGCCATTCTGGCATGCTGGCTGTTCTGGGCGAGTCGTCTCCTGCTGCGGCTGCAGCAGTGGGACCGGACGTCTGGTGGCCCTCTGCCCGTTCCTGGCCGGACAAGCGCTGGGGTGGCGGCCTGGCTGTGCCTTCTCTGCCGCCTGTGGGGCGTGGCCGTCGTCATCTGTTTCCTGATGGATACCGGACAGCGTATGCGTCTGAGCACCGCCCTGGGCTTGCTGGTGGGTGGCTGTATTGGCCTGTACCTCAACAGGGATCGCAAAGATAAAGAGGGGCGGAAATTGCTCAGTCGCAGAGGAACCGTAGCCATCTACGGTCTCATTCTCCTTTCAGTTACCGTTCTGTCCCCCATCTTCTCCCCTTTGTCCGATGTTCTAATGCCCCCTTCCGTACTGGTAAAGGAGACCGTTCTCCCCGGCGCCGTCCGGGTAGACCGCTCCTTTTCCCGCTCTGTCTCCTACGCCGACACCGATACCTCCTCCATCGGCTCCTTCGGCCTGCGCCATCAGAGCTGGTGGGAGGCCCCCAGCGGAGAGCAGCACGATGTGGACTGCTACACCGCCCGCTGGGAATGGCTTTCCCGGCTGGTACAGGCGCTGCTGCGGGAGCCCTGGTATCCGCCTCTGGATGGATACACCGACGTCTGGCTCCAGGAGGCCGATCTGGGCGGCGGAAAGACCGAGTCCCTGCTTCTGCTCCGCTCTGGAAATACCGTAGTGACGGTGGAGACCCGCTCCGGTCCCATCCCGGCAGAGCAGATCGACCGGCTGCTCTCCCTTTTATCGTCCTAACAGGAGGTGTGACCCCATGCTGCCCTTTGCCTATCTTAACTACTTAGCACCCGACGCCAAGGCCCTGGAAGCCGCCCTGAACCGCCGGGCGGCGGCGGGCTGGGCCCTCCAGTGGCTCTTCGGCGGGCTGGCCTTCTTCCGGCGGACGGAGCGGACCGACCTGCGCTACTGCGTGGAATTGCTCCCCCGCAAAAAAGACCCCGACGAGCCGGGTGATCCCGACCAGGACTACCTGGACCTGTGCGAGGACGCCGGGTGGGAGCTGGTGGACCAGACCACCGTCTTCCGCATCTTCGCCTCGAAGTCCGGGACCGATCCCCTTCCCCTCCAGACCGACCCCGCTCTGGACTATGAGGAGCACTGGAAGGTAGCCCTCCGGGAGGCTCGGTGGAACGCCCTGGGTTTCCCCCTGTTCCTGGCCGCCCAGCTTCTGCTGCGGCAGCTCTTCCCCAAGGGTGTGTTCCACTGGTGGGAGGTCTTTCTCTCCACCGGCTCCATGGTCCTTCTGTTTCTCCTGGCCGCCGCTTTGGTCTGGGAGCTGGGTTACTTCGCCTTCCTGGGCCAGTTCCGCCGCCGGTGCCGCCGGGCAGCGGAGACTGGGGAGGACCTGCCCGTCCCACGGCCCTGGGCGGCCCGGCTCCGGGGCCTGGCGGAAGGGCTTTGGATGCCCCTGCTGGTGCTGGCCCTGGTCCTCTCCATCCTGCCCGACCTGGGAAATGACCGCATCAGCGCCGTCACCTACCCCGGGGACGAATACCCGCTGGTGCGGGCGGAGGACTTGGGCTTTCCCCGCTCCGACAGCGGCTATCTTCTGTGGGAGGGCACCGACCTCCTCCGCCATGGAGAGTCCCTCACCTTCACGAGAGACAGGATGGTCCGCTCTGTCTACTACTCCTGCCGCTGGGAGTGGCTGGCCGAAGCGGTGGCCGGCTCCCTGGTGAAGGAGGAGCAAAACGACGAGGCCATGCATTTCCACGACCCCATCACCCTCTCTCCCACCACCGAGCTGGGCCTAACCCACTGCTGGCTCTACGACAGCGGGGATTGGCAGTCACTCCTCTTCCGGCTGGACAACGTGGTGGTCTCGGTGGAGGGACCTGTTGATTTCACCGATCCGGACATATTATCCGCTGTCCTGGAGCGCATAGATCAGGAGGTGTGATCATGAAAAAGGTCAAGTACGCCTTCTTCACCTTTCAGCCCTCCGACTGCGAGGCCGCCCAGCTCTGGCTCACCCGGCTCTACGACCAGGGCTGGGAGCTGGAGCATCTGCCGCATTTCATTCTCCCCGCCAAATTCATACCCAGGACCCGGGACGACGTCAAGTACTGCGTGGACTTGACCCGCGGGGTCCGGGACCCCAACTTTGCCCCCGACGATTTTGACAAACTGGTGCAGGAGTCCGGTTGGACACTGGTTGGCACCGCCCGGACCGGTCTGGATGTCTATAAATCCCTCCCCGGCCGGGACCCCATCCCCATCCAGACCGACCCGGCCCTGTTCAAAAAGGCGTTTTTCCGAAGGGAACTGCTCCCCATCCTGATCGGCGGCCTCATCGTGGCGCTGTTCCTGGCCCTGCTGGGGTCCACACTTGGACTGCGCACCACTCTGCCCACTCGGCTCCTCACCTCCAACTGGGAGCTGCTGAACGCGGTCGCTCTACTTTATATGATTGTCTTTTTCTTCGTTACCGTCGGATGGGGGCTCCGCTTCTGGCTGCGCTCCTCGCCTTCCGCCCCCAACCTCCGGCTGGCACGGCTCAAGTCCTTCTGCGGTACGCTCTTCTACCTATGCTGGCTCTTTTGTCTAATCCTCCTCCCCTTCTCCCGGGTATTGGAGGCGGAAGGTTCCGCTCCGGTGCGTGACCCACAAGCTGTGGCCGGACTCCCACTTCTGACCCTGGAGGACCTGGGACTGTCAGGAGATACTGCCATCAGGCTCCGGCAGCAGAGCTCCATCCTGGCCTCAGAGATGGTTCTGGAGGAGAACGCCGACGTTCTCTCCCTGACCCAGACGCGCTGGGACTGCCGCTTCGGCTGGGTAGCCGACCAGATCGTGGCGGACACCCTGGCCTCCTATGAGCGATCCATGCCCTATACCCCCGCCGATCTGGGCTTTGACCAGTCCTGGACCTATACGAGTGACACCGGTTTCCACTCCCTGCTGCTGCGGCAGGGGAACACCGTGGTCCAGCTCTACGGCAGTCTGGACCTCACCACCCCCGACCGGCTGGAAAGACTCCGGGACGCCCTGGAGCTGGCTTCTTAGACAGGAGGTGTTACCATGACGGAAGAAACCTGGACCCTGTTTCCCTTTCTCACCATGGACTATAAGGCGGCGGAGGGTTGGCTCAATCAGAAGGCCGCCCAGGGCTGGCAGTATACCAGCAAAACCACCCTGTGGGGCTATCTGTTCCGCCTCCGTCGGACGGAGCGCACCGATCTCAGATACTGCGTAGACATCTCTGGCGGCAAGAAGGACCAGGACTACCGGAACTTCCTGAATCAGGCGGGCTGGGGCTGGGAGGGCACCGTCCGTCACATGGACATCTTCTCCTCCCTGCCCGGCACAGACCCTGTCCCCATCCAGACCGACGCCGGCCTGGAGCGGCAGCGGTTCGGACGGCGTTACTTCTGGAGAACCTGGCTGGGCAAGCTGATTTTCTCCCTGCTGGCGGCAACCCTTCTGGTGCTGCCGCACATCCTGCTGGGCGACCACCCCTACTATCCCCGTTTCCTCCTCAACCAGCTCTCCTCCTGGCGGGACCTCTGCCAGCTGGCTTTCTTCCCCCTCCTCCTGCTCTCCGTCCTGTGGGAGCTTACCGCTCTTCCTCTCTATTACTTCCGGTCCCGTCGAGACGGTCTGTCCGACCCCGATTCCCGTTGGGCCTGGCGGCGGGGCGTAACGGAGTTTGCCGTCTCCATGCTCATCATGCTCACCATTATCCTGCCTCTGATCCTGTCCTTTCTCCCTGACTCCGAACACACCTATACCCAGAGCGAGCGGGAAGAGCTGCGGGACCAGCCGGTGGTGACGGCGGAGGAGGTAGGACTCATCTATGCCGGCTACGCCATGGACAGTGTTCACACCGGTACTCCTCTGGTAAACCGGTGGGAATACCTGGAGCTGGTGGATTGTGACTCCACCTGGTCGCTCTTCCTGTACACCAGACGTTACCACTGCCTCTGGGAGGGGCTGGCCGTCCGGGCCGCACAGGCCCTCATGGAGGACGACCCCTTCACTCCGGTGGACCTGGGCTTTGATGAGAGCTGGATCTTCCAGCCCGATCCGCCTGACGACTATTCCATTCTGGTCCTCCGGGAGGGGCGCACCGCCGTCCGGCTGGAAGGGCCTCTGGACTGGACAGACGAAAGCGTCCGCGGTATACTGGAGGAGAAATTTGGGTAAACAACGGGAGGTCATTACCATGTCTGAACTGCTGTTTGTCAACGCCTGTGTCCGTGGAGAGCGGTCCCGCACCCTGTCCCTGGCCCGGCATTTTCTCTCCGCATACACACAAAAACACCCCGAAGTCACCATCACGGAGCGAAATCTGATAACGGAGCGGTTGGAGCCCCAGTACCCGGAGGTGCTGGCCCACCGGGATGAGCTGTGGAACGCCGGGAAGCTGGACGACCCCAGCTTTGACGCCGCCTGGCAGTTCGCCAAAGCGGACAAAATCTTCATCGCGGCCCCCTTCTGGGATCTCTCCTACCCCGCTATCCTGAAGATCTACCTGGAGCGCATCTCGGTGACCAATATCACCTTTGGCTATGACGCCGACGGAAACAGCGTCGGCCTGAGCCGGGCGGATAAGCTGCTCCTCATCACCACCAGGGGCGGCAACTTCTCTCTCCCGGAGACGGAGTGGATGGAGTCTGGGGCCCGGCACCTCAAGGCGCTGTGCGCCATGTACGGCATTCCTGACTTCCAGCTTTTGTGCGCCGAAGGGCTGGACGATATCCGAAACGACAAGGCGGCCATCCTGGCCCGGGCCATGCAGGAAGCCGAAACCCTGGCCGCTCGCTTTTGAGCAGCTCAAAACAGGGGGAACACCATTGAAACACATTCTTCTACTCACCACAGGCGGGACCATTGCCTCCCGCCCCACCGACGAGGGTCTGGCTCCCGAAATGGACGGAGAGGACCTGGCCCGGCGCATTCCCTTCCTCACCGACAGCTACACCGTCACCGTCCGTGACATCCTGCACCTGGACTCCTCCAACATCCAGCCCGAGGAGTGGCAGCTCATTGCCCGGGCGGTATACACCGAGCGGACCGGCTACGACGGCATCGTGGTCACCCACGGCACCGACACCATGGCCTACACTGCCTCGGTGCTCAGCTTCATGCTCAGGGGCATTCCCATCCCGGTGGTGCTCACCGGCAGCCAGCTGCCCATCGAGCACCCCCTCACCGATGCCCTGGAGAACCTGCGCATCGCCTTCGCCATGGCCTGTTCCGGTGCGGCTGGAGTTTTTGTGGCCTTTGACCGGAAGGTCATCCTGGGCTGCCGGGCGGTCAAGACCCGCACCGAGGATTTTGACGCCTTCGAGAGCGTCAACTGGCCTTTGGTGGGCGATGTGGACGCCGGCGGCCTCCATATCAACACCGCCGCCCTGCCGCCCCGTATCAGTGGGGACTGCGTGCTCAAAAGCGAGCTGTGCCGGGACGTCTTTCTCATTAAGCTCACCCCTGGCCTGGACCCGGAGATCTTCGACATGCTCCACCAGATGCACTACCGCGGCGTGGTCATCGAGGCCTTTGGTGCCGGCGGTCTCCACTTCATTCGCCGTGACCTCATCTCCAAGCTCCACAGCGCCGCTCAGGCTGGGATGACAGTGGTGGTGTGCTCCCAGTGCCTTTACGAGAGCAGCGACTTCACCCTCTACCAGGCGGGGCAGAAGGCCCTGGCCCAGGGTGTGCTTCAGGGCTGGGACATGACCACCGAGGCGGCTGTCACCAAGCTCATGTGGGTGCTGGGACAGACCGACGACCCGACGGAGATCCGGGACTGCTTCAGCCGCAGTCTCTGCGGTGAGGTATCTGTTCCAAACTAAATGAAAAAGCGGACGCCCGCTCGGGCGTCCGCTTCTTTTCTTCTAATTTATTTTTCAAACCACGCCGGTGACCGGGTAACAGCTTTTTGTCCTCAAACCAGTTCCAGAGCGGTAATAAAGCTCTTTTGGATTCTTTTTCTCACCAAAAAGCTCTTCCACATACGCGCCACGCCGGTGGCCGTGCGACTACCTCTCACCCTCGGACCAGTGCAAGAGCGGTAACAAAGCTCTTTTTGGTTCTTTTTCTCACCAAAAAGCTCTTCCACATACGCGCCACGCCGGTGGCCGTGCGACTGCCTCTCATCCTCGGACCAGTGCAAGAGCGGTAACAAAGCTCTTTTTGGTTCTTTTTCTCACCCAAAAAGCCTTTCATATACGAATCACGCTGGTGGCCGTGCGACTGCCTCTCATCCTCGGACCAGTGCAAGAGCGATAACAAAGCTCTTTTTGGTTCTTTTTCTCACGAGAAAAAGAACTCCCGGCGGCCCTCCAGAGCGCGCATGAGGGTAGCGTCGTCGGCGTACTCCAAATGTCCGCCCACGGGGATGCCATAGGCCAGGCGGGTGATCTTGACGCCGAAGGGGCGCAGCAGCCGGGCCAAATACATGGCGGTGGCCTCTCCCTCCGTGTCGGGGTTGGTGGCCATGATGACCTCCCGGACCTCACCGGAGGCCACCCGCTCTGTGAGCTCCTTGATGTGCAGGTCATCCGGTCCCACGTGGTTCATGGGTGAGATGACGCCGTGGAGGACATGGTAGCGGCCATTGTACTCCCGGGACCGCTCCAGGGCGATGACGTCCCGGGGATCGGCCACCACGCAGACCAGGCCGGGGTCCCGCTTGTCGCTGCTGCAGATGGCGCAGGGTCCATCTCCCTGGGTGAAGTTCCCGCAGACGGGACACAGGGAGATAGACTCCTTGGCGGCGACGATGGCGTCGGCAAACTCCTTCGCGTCCTCCTCCGGCAGGTTGAGGACGAAAAAGGCCAGCCGCTGGGCACTCTTGGCGCCGATGCCCGGCAGGCGGGCGAACTGCTCCGTGAGCCGCTCCAGGGCGGGGGGAAAGTATTCCATAGATTGGGTTACCTCCAAACGGAATCGGGATAATGGGCTGCTCAGCCCCGGAGGGCGGCGATCATGGCGGCGGGGTCGGCCGCTCCGTAGACCGCTGACCCGGCCACCAGCACATTGGCGCCGGCCTCGGTCACCAGCCGTGCCGTCTCCAGGTTGACGCCGCCGTCCACCTCCAGGTCGCAGCCGGGGCAGTACCGGTCGATGTAGTCCCGTATGGCCCGGATCTTGCTGAGCTGATCGGTCATGAACTTCTGGCCGCCGAAACCGGGCTCCACCGTCATCACCAGCACCATATCCAGCCCCTGCTCCAGGTAGGGGAGCACCGCCTCGGCGGAGGTGATGGGCCGAAGGGCGATGGCCTTTTTCACGCCGTTGTCCTCCATGGCACGGAGGGCGTCGTGGATGGCGGGGGGCAGGTCGGCCTCCAGGTGGACAGAGAGCAGGTCGGCCCCCGCCTTGGCGAAGGCCTCCACGTACCGCCCCGGCTTCTCCACCATGAGGTGGACGTCCAGAAACATGTCCGTGTGTTTCCGGATGGAGGCCACTACCGGCACTCCGATGGTGATGTTGGGCACGAACATGCCGTCCATCACATCCACATGGAGCCAGTCGGCGGTGGAAACCCGCCGGATCTCCCGGTCCAGGTCGCAGAAATCAGCAGAGAGAATAGATGGCGCGATCTTTACCATAATTCCTCACTCCTTGTGGAAAAATAACATCGGGACAAGGGCACAGCGCAGTTCCAGGCAGGGGGCAGACAGCCCGGACCGGGCACCCTCCGCCTCCGGACGGCATAGGATACGGCAAGCGGATCGTGGCCCCGGAACAGCCGCCGGCCTCCCCAGCGCGGCCCCACGCCGCCGCCCGGCACGGCGGCGACGATCCGGCGCGGCCTGCCGCATCATATAGCCGCCCGTCGGGGGACCACCCCGGCGGGCGGCACAGTTTTTACACGCTGGTGGTCATGACCTCTTTGGCATCGTAGCCCGCCTGACGCAGTGCGCTCATGACCTCCTCCTTATGGACAAGCCCGAAGGCCTCCAGAGTGACCCGCAGTTCCACACCGCTCTGGCGGTTGATGTTGACGAACTGGTTATGGTCCAGCCGGATGATGTTGCCGTTGAGCTCGGCCACCAGCTCGGCCACCCGGACCAGCTCGCCGGGCCGGTCTGGAAGCTGAACCGAGAAGGTGAACACCCGGCCCCGGCTCACCAGACCGTGCTGGACCAGGGAGGAGACGGTGATAACGTCCATGTTGCCGCCGGAGAGAACGCTCACCACGTTCTTTCCCTTACAGTCCAGGTGATTGAGTGCGGCCACGGACAGCAGTCCGGCATTCTCCACGATCATCTTGTGCTTTTCCATCATGTCCAGGAAGGCGTCCACCAGCTCGTGGTCGTCGATGGTAATGATGCCGTCCAGGTTCTGCTGGATGTAGGGGAAGATCTTGTCTCCCGGGGTCTTGACCGCTACGCCGTCGGCGATGGTGTCCACCTTGTCCAGGGTGACGATGTGGCCAGCCTCCAGGCTGGCCTTCATGGAGGCAGCGCCGGTGGGCTCCACACCGATGACCTTTACGTTGGGATTGAGCAGCTTGGTGAGGGTGGCCACACCGGAGGCCAGCCCGCCGCCGCCCACGGGCACCAGGATGATGTCCACGTCAGGCAGGTCGGAGAAGATCTCATAGGCGATGGTACCCTGACCGGTGGCCAGGACGGGATCGTTGAAGGGGTGGATGTAGGTGTAGCCCTCCGACTGGGAGAGCCGGCCGGCCAACTCGGCGGCATCGTCAAAGACGGCGCCATGAAGGATGACCTGGGCGCCGTAGTCCTTGGTGTTGTTCACCTTCACCAGGGGGGTGGTGGTGGGCATGACCACGGTGGCCTTCACCCCGGCGGCCTGAGCGGCATAGGCCACGCCCTGGGCGTGGTTGCCGGCGGATGCGGTGATGAGTCCCCGCTCCTTCTCCTCCTGGGAGAGGGTGCTGATCTTATAATAGGCGCCACGGATCTTATAGGCGCCGGTAACCTGCATGTTCTCCGGTTTAATATAGACCTGGTTCCCCGTGGCCCTGGAAAGGGCGGTGGAATGGACCAGATGGGTGTCGGCCAGCACCCCGGCGAGCACACTACGCGCGGCCTTGAAATCCTCTAATGTCATCATGGCGCTTCACTTCCTCTTGTTTTACGGCTGTATTCTTTTATCATAATGAGTTTTGCCCTCCCTGTCAATGCCCGACCATTGACACCCACCCGGCGGGAGGGTACAATAGCCATGTATCCCCTGTTTAAGGAGGCAGTTATGGCGAAAGTAGTGAAACGATCCGTACTCCCCATCTACGCGGTGGCTGTGGTGTGGCTGATTTTCGGCCTGTTCCTGCCCTTCTACCGTCCCCTCCACTATGTGGCCGCCGTTCTGGTCTCCCTGGTGGTCTTTCTCATCGCCAAGGCCCTGTGCCCCGACCGGACCTTTGAGACACCGGAGCCGGAGAAGAAGGCCAAAGCGGAACCCGCCCAGGAGAAACCCGCCTCTACCGGCGATCCGGAGCTGGACACCCTCATGCAGGAGCGGGACCGGGCGGTATCTGAGATGCACCGGCTCAACGACGCCATTGCCGATCCCACCATCTCCGCCCAGATCGACCATCTGGAGTCCACCACCAAAAAGATCATCTCCTATGTGGTGGAGCACCCCAAAAAGCTGCCCCAGATCCGGAAATTTCTCAATTACTACCTCCCCACCACCCTCAAGCTTCTCAATGCCTATGACCGTATGGGCGCCACCGGGGTCTCCGGTGAGAACATCGACGGCACCATGGGCAAGATAGAGTCCATGATGGACACTGTGGTCCGGGCCTTTGACAAGCAGCTGGACGCGCTCTTCGGAGACGAGGCCCTGGATATCTCCACCGACATCACCGTGTTGGAAAACCTGCTGGCCCAGGAGGGGCTGGCCGGTGAACAACTGGGCGGTCAGAATTGAATCCGCGGCTACGGAACGCGGAGGCTGCGCCCTCCACCTCTAAATCTTTTCACTCATGATGAAAGCGAGGGAACCATATTATGCCTGAAAACAATGATTTCACCCCTGAGCTCACCCTGACCCCCGACCTGTCCGCCGGTACCGCCGCCGCCCAGGCGCCCCAGGCGCCGGAGCTCACGCTTACTCCCGATCAGAGCGCCGAGGACGCCGCCGCGGCTCAGAAGGCCCGGGACGAGCAGGCCGTAAAGCTGGACGAGAGCCAGCTCACCGAGGCCGAGCGGAAGATGGTGGACGACTTCGCCCAGAAGATCGACATCACCGACTCCAATGTGGTCCTTCAGTACGGCGCCGCCGCCCAGAAGAACATCGCCTCCTTCTCGGAGAACACCCTGAACTCCGTCCGCACCAAGGACCTTGGTGAGATCGGCCAGTCCCTGGCCGGCCTGGTGGGGGAGCTCCAGAACTTTGGTCAGGAGGAAAAGAGCGGTATTTTCGGCTTCTTCCAGAAGAAGAAAAACGATCTGGAGGCCATGAAGGCCCAGTACGCCAAGGCCGAGACCAACGTGAACAAGATCGTCACTGTGCTGGAAGGGCATCAGGTGACCCTGATGAAGGACATCGCCATGCTGGACCAGATGTACGACCTCAACACCAAATACTATAAAGAACTCACCATGTATATCCTGGCGGGCAAGAAGCGGCTCCAGCAGGTCAGGGAGAATGACCTGGAGGCCCTGCGGAAGAAGGCGGCGGAGACCGGCGCCCAGGAGGACGCCCAGGCCTACAACGACCTGGCCAACATGTGTTCCCGTTTTGAGAAAAAGATCCACGACCTGGAGCTCACCCGCATGATCTCCATCCAGATGGGGCCCCAGACCCGGCTCATCCAGAACAACGACGCCCTCATGCTGGAGAAGATCCAGTCCTCCCTGGTGAACACCATCCCCCTGTGGAAGAGCCAGATGGTCCTCTCTCTGGGCCTGGAGCACTCCCGTCAGGCCACCGCGGCCCAGAGCGCCGTCACCAACATGACCAACGAGCTTCTGAAGAAGAATGCCGACATGCTGAAGATGGGCACCATCGAGACGGCCAAGGAGGCCGAGCGCAGCGTGGTGGACATTCAGACCCTCCAGCACACCAACCAGCAGCTCATCTCCACCCTGGACGAGGTCATGAAGATCCAGCAGGACGGCGCCCAGAAGCGCAAGGAGGCCGAGCTGGAGCTGGGCCGCATCGAAGGCGAGCTCAAGCAGAAGCTGCTGGAGCTCCGTGGCTGAGGAGTTTAAACGATGGAAATGCTGAAAAAACGCTGGGTGGCGGTGGTCATCCTGCTGCTGGTCATTGGGCTGTCTATCTGCATCGGGCTCATGAAGGCACCCACCGGCACCGACCAGCCCGCCGTAGACCAGGCCCAGAGCCTGGACACCGGCTTGGATACCCAGTCCTATACCCGTTTTCTCTATGACAAGGCCGACCTTCTCTCCGCCCAGGCGGAGGAGACCATCCTCCTCTACAATGCCAACTGGGATTACCGCTACAACAGCGTGGTGGCAGTGGTGACAGTGGAGAGCACCGACGGCGCCAGCCTGGAGGACGCCGCCTACAACCAGGGCGCCGACATGGGCCTGGGCGAGGGGGACGCCGTCCTCCTCATCTCCGTGGCGGACAACAACTATTACCTGGCCGCCGGTAACGACTTCTCCACCATCCTGACCAACCAGGCGGTGGACGACCTCCAGGGCCGGCTGGAGTCGGGCTCCGACTATCAGAGCGGCATCCTTAGCTTCTATGAGGGCATGGACCAGGTCTACCAGGCCAATTTCGGCCTAGGCAACGCCCAGCAGAGCGGCGGCGACTATTATGTCTCCTATGGCGGCTTCAGCTGGGTCTTCTCCCTGGTGGTTTTGCTGCTGGTAATCTATATCATCCTCTCCGCCATCGACTCTGCCCGGTACAGTGCCTACCGCCGGATGTATTACGGCATCCCCAATCCTCCGGTGGTGTTCCGTCCCATCTTCTTCTGGCACGGCCCCCGCTATGGCTGGTACCAGCGGCGCTGGCGCCAGCCTCCGCCCCCTCCGCCCGGCGGACCGGGCCGTGGGCCGGGTCCCGGCGGCTTCGGCGGCGGCTCCTCCTCCGGTTTCGGCGGCGCCGGCAACCGTGGTCCCCGTGGCGGCGGCACCTTTGGCGGCCGGTCCTCCGGCGGCGGACGCAGCGGCTTCGGCGGCTCCTTCGGCGGCAGCCGGAGCAACGGCTTCGGCGGCTCCCGCGGCGGCGGCTTTGGCGGCTCCCGCGGCGGCGGCTTTGGCGGCTCCCGCGGCGGCGGCTTCGGCGGCCGCAGATAACAAACTGGACACCCGGAGGGATACACACCCTCCGGGTGTTTTTTCAAACACAACTCGGACACATCTATCCGATAGGATAACGACAGAGAGGGGGAGACGGCCATGCCGGACACCATCCTGATTGTGGAGGACGAGCCCCGAATGGGAGCCATCCTTCAGGACTATTTTACCGCCCACGGCGTGGACAGCGACCTTGCCCCGGACGGCGACACCGCTCTGGAGCACTTCGCCCGGCAGGACTACGACGCGGTGCTGCTGGACGTGATGATGCCGGGACTGGACGGCTACGGCGTCTGCCGGGCCATCCGCCGGGAGAGCAGCCTGCCCATCCTCTTCCTCACCGCCCTGGGCGGAGAGGAGCAGGCCCTCCACGGCTACGCCCTGGGGGCGGACGATTATATCACGAAACCCTTCTCCCTGGCCCTCCTCTACGCCAAGACCACCGCCCTCATCCGCCGGAGCCGGGGCACCGAGGACGGCGCCCTGGTCTGCGGGGAAATTCGCCTACAACCGGGGCCCATGCTGTGTACAGTAAGTAATACGCCAGTCAAATTATCCCCTCGGGAGTACAATTTACTTCTCTGTCTCCTCCGGAACCGGGGCAGGGTCCTCTCCCGGGAGCAGCTCCTCACCCGGGTGTGGGGCTGGGACTTCGAGGGCGAGGACCGGGCGGTGGACGTGCAGATCAAGAACCTCCGTGCCGCCCTGGGGAGTGCCGGGAAACAGATCAAGACCGTGTTCAAGGCGGGCTACAAGCTGGAGTCGGAGTAACAGCCCGCCGGAAGGGAGCCTCCTATGAAACAGAAGCTGTTTTTGCCCCTCTTCCTCCGCACCGCCGCCCGCTTTCTCCTGCTGTGGGCCCTGATGGTCCTTCTCCTCTCCCTCCGGGAACTGGACGCTCAGACCACCCGGCTCAAGAGCGGCGTCAGCGAGACCCGGGACTTCGACCTGGAAAACTGCCAGCTGGTGCTGGAGGGCGGCAGCGAGCCATGGAACAGGCCGGCCATTCTGAATCATCGAATGTCTGCTTACTATTCCAGCTACGGCGCCGTGGGGGTCTTCCGGCTCTATGACACCGAGGGGTTGGAGCTGGCCCGGAGCCAGCTCACCTACGGCTCCTTCTCCCTCCCCGGCACAGGGGTCTACGACCACTTTCTGAACTTCGATGCCGTCCTTACCGACGACGAGCAGCTCTCCCTGGGCCGCCTTCTCCGGGAGGAACGGCAGCTCAACCGGTTCTACGGCACTGAGAGTGGGCTTTATGACGAGTACCTGGGCTCGGACGAGGGCGTAAACTTTACTGTGGGCCTCCGGGGCGAGGTCACCGGCGTGGTAGAGCACAACGTGGTCTACCCGCAAAAACTGGTTTATTACTACGAGGATCGTTCGGTGACCCTGCTGGATACGGACAGCTCCTTCTTTGACGGCAAGACCCTCACCACCCTCACCTTCGACACCGTCCAGCTCAGCTCTCCCCTGGCCTGGGTGGAGACCAGCCCGGAGCTCACATTAAAGCTCTTCCGGGAGGCCGAGACGCGTCTGGAAAATCTGGTGGGGGACCGCGCTCCCTCCAACTACTGGGTGGGTTCTACCGTGGGCGGCAGCGGCTATGCCCAGGTGGGCTCGGTGGCCCCCTATGACGGACTGGTCTCCGCCACGGGCGTCTCCTACCGCCCCGCCCTGATGGCCACCCACGACCTGCTTTTCCTCTACGCAGCCACCCTGCTCTTCACCCTGCTCCTGGCCTTTTTCACCGCCCGGGCCCAGGCCAGGAGCCTCCAGCGGGAGCGGGACCTCACCAATGCCGTGGCCCATGAGCTCAAGACCCCTCTGGCCCTCCTGCGTTCCTATGCCGAGGGCTTACAGGAGGATATCGCGCCTGAAAAGCGTGCAGAGTATTTAAACGTCATCATGGACCAATCCGACCAGATGGCCGCCCTGGTGAGCTCCCTTCTGGACTTGAGCCGCATGAAGGCGGGCAAGACCCATTTCGAGCCCACTCCTGTGTCCCTGGACCGAGTGGTTGACACCGTTTTCCACACCATGGAGCGGCCCATGGAGACCGCCGGCGTCACCCTGGACCTGGACCTTCTCCCCTGCACCGTCTCCGGCGAGGAGGGGCGCCTCTCCCTAGTGGTATCCAATTTGGCTTCCAATGCCCTCCGCCACACTCCGCCTGGAGGCGAGATTCGGGTGACCCTTCGGGAAAAGGGCAGCACCGCCCTCCTCCAGGTGGAAAACGACGGGGAGACCATCCCGCCGGAGGCCCTCCCCCGGATTTTCGAGCCTTTCTACCGCTCCGACACCGCCCGGGACCGTCAAAGCGGCGGCACCGGCCTGGGGCTGGCCCTGGTCAAGGAAACCGTGACCCTCCACGGTGGCACCTGCGGTGTGGAAAACCTCCCCCACGGCGTCCGCTTCTGGGTGGAGCTTCCACTTTTAAACACATGAAAAAACGCCTGTGTCCTCCTTTTTGTGGGGGACACAGGCATTTGCTTTCCACAGGCTGTGGATTTATTTTCTCTTCTCCATCTCCTGGAGTACCAATGGGAGCAACAGCTCTGCCACCCTGGTCTGGGCCGCAGCAGAGAGGTGGCGCTTGGGGGTGGTCCGTTCGTTGAACCACTGCTCCGGGTCGTCCTTGAAGGGCGTATACAGGTCCACGAAGGGGATGTTCAGCTGATCACACAGGCTCGACAGGGACTCGTTCCAGATGGGCAGCCGATTCTGAAGCTGAGGACCTGCCAGCAACTCGGAAAACCAGGGAATACCCAGCATGATGAGCGGCATTCCGGCCTCGGCAGCCTGGTCCAACACGTCGGAGATCTCGGAGAGGAATTCCCCCAAGGGGACCTCCAGCTTTTTGGCGTCGTTGGTGCCGAAGCCCAGGACACACAGGTCTGCACCGGCGGTGGCATCGGGGAAATGTTCCATCGCATAGTCGGCCTGAACGCCGGGGTGACCCTCATTTTTAACGGCTGCGTCCACACCTTTGGCCCGAAGCATGGCCTCCAGCTTGGCGGGCCAGGCCTCCTCCAGCGGTCCCAGCGTACCGGTGTCCCCCAGATAGTACCTAGTGTTGGAGTCTCCAAAGGCTACGATCTGATAACTCATATCCCATCCTCCTCCGTGTTACGCTCCTTCTGCCCTGTTGTTTCCGCCTTAAACCACCGGGAGCGCACCCGTCTGGTGCAGAAGCCGGTTTTCTGATAAAGCTGATACGCCGCCTGGTTGCCGGTGGACACCTGGAGCCAGCAGCTCTTATTCCCACGCTCCGCCAGCAGGTCCATGGCCAGCAACAGGAGCTCCCGGCCCAGGCCTCTGCCCCGGGCCGTCTCCGCCAGGCCAATACCCTCGATCTCCCCGGTCTGGAGGTCCAGCTCATAAATGCCCACCGGCATATCATCCTCCATCACAAAGCCGCAGCTGCCCGGCTTGACCAGCATTTCCGCAAGCTCCTCACGACCGTAGGTGGCAGCGTTGGGCACGGTGGAAAAAGCCTCGTTATAGAGGGTCAGCCATTGCTCTCCCAGCACCTCCGTCAGCGGTACGGCCCGGAGCCGGCCTCCGCGCCGTGGACGGTTGCCGTCCAGGTCCCGCTCCATCTCCAGCATGTCGTGGACGTGGGTGAGTCGAATTGTCCCGATCTCTCCCTCCGCAAGAGGAGCCTCCGGATCGGTGGAGGCCACATAAATCTCCTTGGCACCCTGTTCCTCCAGGTACTGGATCTCCCGTGGCAGCTGCCTGTCCCGTTCCGCTGCTGCACAGTGCCGAAAAATCAGGTAGCCAATGCCCCGATATTGGATCTCATGAGTTACACGCTGGATTTGTGTCTCCATGGCTCCCTCCTTTCGCCGCACAGAAGCTATACTCAGTTTTTATATCATATCACAGCCCGTCCGCCCGCGCAATGGCTCGTAAGCCGCGCAGCCAGAAAAACTGCGCGTAAAAATGGGATGTGGACCGCAATCCACATCCCGTTTCCACTTTTCTGTCAATCGCCCTGGAGCGCGTCATAGCCCTCCTCGCCGGTACGGACCTTCACCACGTTTTCCACATCATAAATGAAGATTTTGCCGTCGCCAATGTGGCCCGTGAACAGCGCCCGCTTGGCAGCGGCCACCACGGTGGCCACAGGCACCTTGGAGACCACCACGTCCACCTGTACCTTGGGCAGCAGGTTCATGGTCATCTCCACGCCGCGGTAATACTCGATGCGGCCCTTCTGGACACCGCAGCCCAGCACCTGGGTCACCGTCATACCGGTGACGCCGATGGCGTTCATGGCGCTCTTCAGTGTCTCGAACCGGGCTTGGTTGCAGACAATGGTCACCTTAGAGAGCTTCACGTCGGAGGCGGAGATCCCGGACCTCTCCCGGGCCACTACCTGGACAGGCACCGCCTCGTCCTCGCTGACACTGCCACTGGCAGCCTCAGGCTCCACGGGGCCGGTGAGACCGCCCGCCGGCATGAAGTCAGCGTAGGCGGAAGCCAGGCCGTGCTCGTGTATATCCAGGCCGTCGATCTCCTCCTGCGCGGAGCAGCGCAGGCCGATGGTGTGCTTGAGCACCAGGAAGACGATGGTGATGGTCGCCAGCACCCACACCGCCACAGAGGCCACACCAATGCACTGGGTGATGAAGAAGGAGGGGCCGCCGCCGTAGAACAGCCCGCCGTCCACCGCCAGCAGGCCCGTGAGCAGGGTACCCATGGAGCCGCAGACGCCGTGGACCGAGACAGCGCCCACCGGGTCATCGATTTTGACCACCTTATCAAAGAACTCTACTGCCAGGGGAAGCACGATACCGGCGCAGGCACCAATGACGGAGGCACCGAAGATGGAGACCATATCACAGCCGGCGGTAATAGCCACCAGCCCGCCCAGAGCCGCGTTGAAGGTCATGGACACGTCGGGCTTGCCGTACCGCAGCCAGGTAAAGATCATAGTGACCACGCAGGCCACAGCCGCCGACATGTTGGTGGTGCAGAAGATCGCGCCGGCCAGCTCCATGACGCTGTCACTGTCCATAGCCACTGTGGAGCAGCCGTTGAAGCCGAACCAGCAGAACCAGAGGATGAATACGCCCAGTGCGCCGATGGAGAGGTTGTGGCCCAGGATGGCCTGGGGTTTGCCGTTCTTGTCGTACTTTCCAATCCGGGGCCCAAGGATCTTGGCGCCCACACCGGCGGCAATTCCACCCACCATGTGGACGGCCGTGGAGCCGGAGAAATCATGGAAGCCCATCTGAGCCAGCCAGCCGCCGCCCCAGATCCAGTGGCCGGACACCGGGTAGATCACCGGGGAGATCATCAGGGAGTAGATGCAGTAGGAGATAAACTTGGTGCGCTCCGCCATGGCGCCGGAGACGATGGTGGCTGCCGTGGCGCAGAAGACCGTCTGGAAAATGAAGAAGGCGGTCAGGGGTACACCGTCCGGCAGGATGGCGGAATAGTCCCCCCGCACCAGGGGATCAAAGCCGCCGATAATGGCACCCGCCCCACCAAACATCAGACCGAAGCCCACCAACCAGTAGACCGCAGTGCCGATGCAGAAGTCCATGAGGTTTTTCATCAGAATGTTGCCTGTGTTCTTGCTTCTGGTGAAGCCCGCCTCACACATGGCAAACCCGGCCTGCATGAAGAAGACCAGTGCCGCGCCCATAAGCACCCAAATGGTATTGACCGACGAATACATATTCCATTCCTCCTCCTGTAAAAAAACAAGGGCGCTCGCTCCGCCATCGTCAGCGGATCGAGCGCCCTTGCCTTGTTGGGGGCAGTTTACACGCTTACTTGTGCTTTGTCAAGGCACTCTGATAAAGTTCGTAAAAATTTCCACCTTTTTCCCAACTTTTCCAGATAGGTTTATGAAATATCATCAGGCATATCCTATGAGATTTTGTGACTCAAAGGCGAACTTCCACCGGCTCGCCCATGGTGAGGGAGTCCGGCGTCACCCGACAGTCCCGGCACAAAATCTCCACACCGGCGGCCGCGGCTCGCCGAACCGCTTCACCAAAGGCGGGGTGGGTCCGGTCATTGGGGGACCAAAAGGCCACACGCTCCATCTGGACCACCAGGAACAGCGCCGCCTCGTAACCTGCCGCCCGGCAGGCTATAAGCTCCTCCACATGCTTGACGCCCCGCTCCGTAGGGGCATCAGGGAAGTAGACGGCGCCATCCTCCTCCAGGGTGACTCCCTTCACCTCCACAAAGCCTTTCCGGTCATTTTCTGATGACTCCCAGTAGAAATCAAAGCGTGAATTCCCCCATGTAGTTTCCGGGCGCAGCAATGTAAGGCCGGGACGGAAGCCACCGGAGGCGGCCCACTCCCCAAAGACCTGGTTGGGCGCCTGGGCATCCATGTTGATGAGGCGCTCCCCCTTCTCCACAGCAATGAGATCATACCGGGTCTTTCGGCTGGGATTTTTCCCCTCCACCAGGTAGACCGTAGCACCCGGAACAAGCAGTTCCCGGCACCGACCTGTATTCTTCACATGGACCGTCTCCTCCGCCCCCTCCAACGCCACCTGGGCGATGAAGCGGTTAGGACGGCGCAGGAAAACCGCCTTTTTCACAGTTTGGTATTGCATCTTTTCTCCTCTGTCTGTATCCTTGTCTTAGACCGCATAGCGGCCCCATCCCACCGTCAGGAGGCATCACCATGCACATTCCCGCTTGCGATACCACATCTCAGCTCACAGTTCTCTCCTTTGCCGACGCCCTGGAGCAGGCCCTCCAGCCCTCCCCGGACTACAACGTAGAGCAGTGGCTTTATGTCCCCAACACCTATGCCGAATACCGGTATATCCTGGGGACCCGCGGGGAAAAGCCCCTCATCTGCGTTGGGGTGAATCCCTCCACCGCCGCCCCCAACGACCTGGACAACACCCTCAAGTCAGTGGAGCGCATCGCCTTGGGCAACGGCTATGACAGCTTCATCATGTTCAACGTGTATGCCCAGCGGGCCACCCGCCCCGACGACATGGAGCGTACCCTCAATCTCCAGCTTCACGCTGAAAATATGGCGGCTTTCCGCTACGCGCTGGAGCAGACCAGAAGCGGTCGCCCAGCCATCTGGGCCGCCTGGGGCAATATCATCGAAAAACGTCCCTATTTGCCCGGCTGCGTGCGAGACATGATTTCCGTGGGCACCGAATTCGGCGCCCAGTGGTTCTCTGCCGGAAAGCGCTCCGCCAAGGGGCATCCCCACCATCCTCTCTATCTGCGCAAGGATAGCCCACTGGATCCCTTTGATGTAGAGGACTACGTTTCCCATGTGGTGAGGCATTCGTGAGGCAGCTCCGTTGCCTCATGTTTTTAAACATGCAAAAAACGGACTTCCTAAGAAGTCCGTTCTTTGTGTCGGCACTACCTATCTTCCCGGTCCGTCTCCAGACAAGTATTTTCGGCGCAGGTGAGCTTAACTGCCGTGTTCGGAATGGGAACGGGTGGACCCTCACCGCAATCAGCACCGACTGCTATTTTAACTGCTCTCACACAGCTAAAATCGATATAAAGTTCATTTTTGGTGACCCGTGCGGGAATCGAACCCACGTTTGCGGCGTGAGAGGCCGCCGTCTTAGCCGCTTGACCAACGGGCCATGTGGTGCGCCTTCACGGATTCGAACCGGGGACCCACTGATTAAGAGTCAGTTGCTCTACCAACTGAGCTAAAGGCGCATACTTTCTTTCGAGAAAGAAAGTATGCAAAGAAAGCTTTCACAAACTTTGCTTTCTCAAAAGTCAGGTTGTCTGCACCCTCAAAACTGAACAATGCGAGGTAAAGTAGAGGACAAGCGCCTGCACAATCATGTTAAGGTCAAGCCCTCGGCAGATTAGTATCGGTCAGCTGCACACGTTACCGTGCTTCCACCTCCGACCTATCAACGTCATAGTCTACGACGTGCCTTACCTCATAAAGAGTGAGAGATCTAATCTTAGGGGGAGTTTCACGCTTAGATGCCTTCAGCGTTTATCTCGTCCGAACGTAGCTACCCAGCTATGCCCTTGGCAGGACAACTGGTGCACCAGAGGTTCGTCCATCCCGGTCCTCTCGTACTAAGGACAGCTCCCTTCAAATCTCTTACGCCCGCAACAGATAGGGACCGAACTGTCTCACGACGTTCTGAACCCAGCTCGCGTGCCGCTTTAATTGGCGAACAGCCAAACCCTTGGGACCGAATTCAGCCCCAGGATGCGACGAGCCGACATCGAGGTGCCAAACCTCCCCGTCGCTGTGGACGCTTGGGGGAGATCAGCCTGTTATCCCCAGGGTAGCTTTTATCCGTTGAGCGACGGCATTTCCACGCACATACCGCCGGATCACTAACTCCAACTTTCGTTACTGCTCGACCCGTCAGTCTCGCAGTTAGGCCCGTTTATGCGTTTACACTCAATGCACGGTTTCCGTCCGTGCTGAACGAACCTTTGAGCGCCTCCGTTACCTTTTTGGAGGCGACCGCCCCAGTCAAACTGCCCACCTAACAGTGTCCCCCGACCGGATTCACGGCCGCAGGTTAGAAAACCAGCAAATCAAGGGTGGTATCCCAAGGGCGACTCCATACGAGCTGACGCCCGTACTTCCAAGTCTCCCACCTATCCTGTACATGATTTACCGATTTCCAGTATTAAGCTACAGTAAAGCTCCATGGGGTCTTTCCGTCTAGTTGCGGGTAACTGGCTTCTTCACCAGTACAACAATTTCGCCGGGTGGGCTGTTGAGACAGCGCCCAAATCGTTACGCCATTCGTGCGGGTCAGAACTTACCTGACAAGGAATTTCGCTACCTTAGGACCGTTATAGTTACGGCCGCCGTTTACTGGGGCTTCAATTCAGACCTTCGCTTGCGCTAAGCCCTCCTCTTAACCTTCCAGCACCGGGCAGGCGTCAGCCCATATACGTCATCTTTCGATTTAGCATAGACCTGTGTTTTTGGTAAACAGTCGCTTGGGCCTATTCTCTGCGGCCTGCTCGCGCAGGCTCCCCTTATCCCGAAGTTACGGGGTCATTTTGCCGAGTTCCTTAACAACCCTTCTCCCGTTGGCCTTAGGATTCTCTCCTCATCTACCTGTGTCGGTTTGCGGTACGGGCACCTTAGTATACCACATGCCTTTTCTCGCCTCTGGACATCGAAGACTTCCCTACTAAATTTCGGTCCCTTACGCCCGGGTCAACCAACGCCCGGGATCCTCTATTCCAAAGTGTCAGCATGCTTAAAGTTCGGTGGCTACGGAATTTCTACCGTATGTGCATCGACTACGCCTTGCGGCCTCGCCTTAGCTCCCGGCTTACCTTGGGCGGACGAACCTTCCCCAAGAAACCTTAGATTTTCGGCCATCATGATTCCCACATGATTCTCGCTACTCATTCCGGCATTCTCACTCGAATACAGTCCACCGCTCCTTCCGATGCGACTTCACCCCGTATTCGACGCTCCCCTACCCCGCACATTGCTGTGCAGCCCAAGCTTCGGTTGTATGCTTAGCCCCGTTATATTTTCCGCGCAGAGTCACTCGACCAGTGAGCTATTACGCACTCTTTTAATGAGTGGCTGCTTCTAAGCCAACATCCTGGTTGTTTTCGCAACTCCACATCGTTTTCCACTTAGCATACATTAGGGACCTTAGCTGTGGGTCTGGGCTGTTTCCCTTTTGACCACGAAACTTATCTCACGTAGTCTGACTGCTGGTCATCAATTATCCGGCATTCAGAGTTTGATAGGGTTCAGTAACCTTATCGGCCCCTAGCCCATTCAGTGCTTTACCTCCGGTAATCTAAACCAACGCTAGCCCTAAAGCTATTTCGGGGAGAACCAGCTATCTCCGGGTTCGATTGGAATTTCACCGCTATCCACAAGTCATCGCCGGTCATTGCAACGAACGTGCGTTCGGTCCTCCATGGAGTTTTACCTCCACTTCAACCTGCTCATGGATAGGTCACCCGGTTTCGGGTCTATTGCAACAAACTAAAGCGGGCTATTAACCCTCGGT
The DNA here is from genome assembly GCF_900626145.1 of Intestinimonas timonensis. Taxonomy (GTDB): domain Bacteria; phylum Bacillota; class Clostridia; order Oscillospirales; family Oscillospiraceae; genus Intestinimonas; species Intestinimonas aquisgranensis. The sequence continues at coordinate 1,634,328 of NZ_LR130817.1, forward strand.
TTCCCTTCGCCTCCGGTACTGAATACCTTAAGCTTGCTTGTTACAATAACTCGCCGGACCATTCTACAAAAGGTACCTCATCACCCGTTAACGGGCTTTGAGTGCTTGTAAGCACAAGGTTTCAGGTTCTATTTCACTCCCCTCCCGGGGTCCTTTTCACCTTTCCCTCACGGTACTGCTCCTCTATCGGTCATCAGGTAGTATTTAGGGTTGGAGGGTGGTCCCCCCAGCTTCCCACCGGGTTTCACGTGTCCGGCGGTACTCTGGATACTGACTAACAGAAATCGTTTTTCGCTTACGGGACTATCACCCGCTGTGGTCGGCCTTCCCATACCGTTCAGCTAAACTATCCTGCCGTTGTGTCAGTCCACAACCCCAGAGGATAAATCCTCTGGTTTGCCCTCTTCCGCGTTCGCTCGCCACTACTTGCGGAATCTCGGTTGATTTCTCTTCCTCGCCCTACTTAGATGTTTCAGTTCAGGCGGTTCCCCGCGTACGCCTATTTTATTCAACGCACGCTGACAGAGTATTGCTCTGCCGGGTTGCCCCATTCGGAAATCCACGGATCAAAGCGTATGTGCCGCTCCCCGTAGCTTATCGCAGCTTGTCACGTCCTTCGTCGGCTCCTGATGCCAAGGCATTCCCCTTGCGCTCTTTCTAGCTTGACCTTTCGCAGAACCTTTCTGGTTCCACGTTTTAGATCATGAATCATGCAGGCATCACAGAAGTTCAATTGGCTTCATTGTCGTTTTACCCTTCACTAGAACAGCTTTCGCCATTCTATCTTAAAGTTCCACAACATTTGCTTATTGCCCTCTGTTGCTTGCTCTCAATACTTTCTTCGCATTGTTCAGTTTTCAAGGTGCAGACCTCTGACCATCAAGGTCAGATCTCAATGCTCAACACTCGTTTAAGCATTGAGATCTGATTTTGTTGGTGGAGGTAATCGGACTCGAACCGGTGACCCCCTGCTTGCAAAGCAGGTGCTCTACCAACTGAGCTATACCCCCGTAAGGGTTTTAGTGGTGGGCCCAAGTGGACTCGAACCACCGACCTCACGATTATCAGTCGTGCGCTCTAGCCAGCTGAGCTATGGGCCCGCGCTAGGTACTCACCGTTTCAGCGGTGTGCGCCCTCTAAATTAAACAACGCGAAGTCCTCGCACGCTCCAGAAAAGCCCTGACCTTAGGACGTTACCAGCGACTCTTGGTCACCGGAAGTCTCCTTAGAAAGGAGGTGATCCAGCCGCACCTTCCGATACGGCTACCTTGTTACGACTTCACCCCAATTATCGAACCCACCTTCGGCCGCGCCCTCCTTGCGGTTAGGCTACGGACTTCGGGTGTTCCCGACTCTCATGGTGTGACGGGCGGTGTGTACAAGGCCCGGGAACGTATTCACCGCGGCATGCTGATCCGCGATTACTAGCGATTCCGACTTCATACAGGCGAGTTTCAGCCTGCAATCCGAACTGGGACGGCTTTTAGGGATTTGCTCCACCTCGCGGTATTGCTTCCCTCTGTTGACCGCCATTGTAGTACGTGTGTGGCCCAGGACATAAGGGGCATGATGATTTGACGTCGTCCCCACCTTCCTCCGTTTTGTCAACGGCAGTCTCGCTAGAGTGCTCTTGCGTAGCAACTAACAATAAGGGTTGCGCTCGTTGCGGGACTTAACCCAACATCTCACGACACGAGCTGACGACAACCATGCACCACCTGTCTCTACTTTCCCCGAAGGGCACCTAATGCATCTCTGCTTCGTTAGTAGGATGTCAAGTCCTGGTAAGGTTCTTCGCGTTGCTTCGAATTAAACCACATACTCCACCGCTTGTGCGGGCCCCCGTCAATTCCTTTGAGTTTCAACCTTGCGATCGTACTCCCCAGGTGGGATACTTATTGTGTTAACTGCGGCACGGAGGGGGTCAGACCCCCCACACCTAGTATCCATCGTTTACGGCGTGGACTACCAGGGTATCTAATCCTGTTTGCTCCCCACGCTTTCGCGCCTCAGCGTCAGTTAATGTCCAGCAGGCCGCCTTCGCCACTGGTGTTCCTCCGTATATCTACGCATTTCACCGCTACACACGGAATTCCGCCTGCCTCTCCATCACTCAAGAAAAACAGTTTCAAATGCAGGCTATGGGTTGAGCCCATAGTTTTCACATCTGACTTGCCTTCCCGCCTACACGCCCTTTACACCCAGTAAATCCGGATAACGCTTGCCACCTACGTATTACCGCGGCTGCTGGCACGTAGTTAGCCGTGGCTTATTCAAGAGGTACCGTCATTGTGTTCGTCCCTCTTAAAAGAAGTTTACAACCCGAGAGCCTTCTTCCTTCACGCGGCGTTGCTGGGTCAGGCTTGCGCCCATTGCCCAATATTCCCCACTGCTGCCTCCCGTAGGAGTCTGGGCCGTGTCTCAGTCCCAATGTGGCCGGCCAACCTCTCAGTCCGGCTACTGATCGTCGCCTTGGTGAGCCGTTACCTCACCAACTAGCTAATCAGACGCGAGTCCATCTCAGAGCGATAAATCTTTGGCATTCAGAGCCATGCAGCCCAAATGCATCATGCGGTATTAGCAGTCGTTTCCGACTGTTATTCCCCACTCCAAGGCAGGTTACTCACGCGTTACTCACCCGTCCGCCACTAAGTAACCCAATCAGTTGTCCGAAAACTCCGTCATGGGCACTCCGTTCGACTTGCATGTGTTAAGCACGCCGCCAGCGTTCATCCTGAGCCAGGATCAAACTCTCAATAAAATGGTATCTAAAGAACCGAGGTTCTTCAAATCATCTTATTGAAGCTATCCATAAGCTTCAAAGAAATCTTGTCAAGAGCCTTTCAAGTCACTCGACTAGAAAGGACATCTGTCCTTTTCTGGTGCTTCGTGTTTCGTTCTTCACGTTGTTTAATTTACAAGGTACACGCCGCTTTCACAGCATCGGGTGGTGCCGGCTCGTGGCGTGGCCGCAGGGGCGGGAAAAAGACGCTCCCCCCACCGTATGGAACGGTGGGGGGAGAGAGTTACATGCCCATATGCTGGGTCATGTTCTCGGCGGCGTCCTCCATGGCCCGGATGGCCTTCTTGGCGGTGGCCTTCATGGTCTTCTTCTGGGGGGCCATCAGCATCCCCAGGGCGGCGCCGGCGGCCATGCCGATACCGATGTTGCGCATCATGTGCTTGCTCTCCATGTTCGATTCCTCCTTCTGGACAAGGTCCGAGCTTATTGTGCCCAGGATTCACGAAAAATCCATTGCCAAACGAAGACACATCTTCTATAATTGAACCGTATCGGCGAAACGGACGGAACCGTCCCGCCGCCGGAAGAACATTCCCAGGGGAGCGGGCTGTCCGGTCCCTCTCTTGTTGTGTCCAATGTGGGAAAGGAGCAATGACGTGAAGCTTCTCATCCAAAAAGGCCGTCTGGTGGACCCCGTGGGGGGGATCGGCGGCATCATGGACATCCTCATCGAGGATGGAAAACTGGCCGTGATCGGCAGCGACCTCCGGGATCAGGACGCCCAGGTCATCGATGCCCGGGGGCTCACCGTGTGTGCCGGTCTGGTAGACATGCACGTCCACCTGCGGGAGCCGGGGTTGGAATATAAGGAAGATATTTCTACCGGTACTGCCGCCGCCGCCCGGGGAGGCATTACCTCCGTGGCCTGCATGCCCAACACCAAGCCCGCCGTGGACAGTCCTGAACAGGTCCGCTACGTCCTCCGCAGGGCCGCCGAGTCCTGCGGGGTGCGGGTTTGGCCCATCGGCGCCGTCACCGTGGGGGAGAAGGGGGAGACCCTCACCGACGGCCAGGCCCTGAAGGAGGCGGGCGCTGTGGCGCTCTCTGACGACGGCATGCCCATCCAGAACGCCAACCTGATGCGGGACGCCCTCATCCGGGCTAAGCGCCTGGGACTTACCATCCTCTCCCATTGCGAGGACGCCGACATGGTCCGCAATTACGCCGTCAACGAGGGCAGAGTCTCCCGGGCTTTGAATCTCCCGGGCCGTCCCGCCATCGCCGAGGAGCTGATGGTCATGCGGGACGCCATGCTCTCCGAGGAGACGGGGGCTGCCGTCCACATCTGCCACATCTCCACCGCCGGGAGCGTGGACATCGTCCGGCAGTTTAAAAAGAAGGGGGTCCACATCACCTGTGAGACCTGCCCCCAGTACTTCACCCTCACCGAAGACGAGGTCCTCAACCAGGGCACCATGGCCCGGGTCAATCCTCCGCTGCGGACCAGGCAGGACGTGGAGGCCATCATCGCCGGACTCAAGGACGGCACCATCGACGCCATCGCCACCGACCACGCCCCCCACTCCGCCCAGGAGAAGGCTAAGCCGCTGGCCGAAGCGCCCAGCGGCATGGTGGGCCTGGAGACCTCTCTGGGAGCTACCCTCACCGCCCTCTACCACACCGGAGAGATGGACCTCTCCGACATCCTGAAGAAGATGACCTTCAATCCGGCCTGTATCCTGGGGATTCCCAAGGGCCGGCTGAGTCTGGGGGGCGAGGCCGACTTCACCATTTTCGACCCCAACGAGACCTGGACCGTGGACCCGGAGCAGTTTGCCTCCAAGGGGCGCAATACCCCCTTCGCCGGCCGGGAGCTGACGGGCAAAGTGAAATATACCATCGTAGGCGGTAAGATCGTCTATGAAGACAGATAAGGGAGGACATAGAGATGTCGTTTGATGTTTTGCAGGAGAAGATCATTGCCAAGAAGAACCCCACCGTGGCCGGCCTGGACCCCAAGCCGGAGCAGATCCCGCCCCACATCCTGAAGGCCGCCTACGCTGAGAAGGGCGAGACCCTGGCCGGCGCCGCCGAGGCGGTGTGGCAGTTCAACAAGGGCCTCATCGACGCCCTCAAGGACGTGGTCCCCGCCGTGAAGCCCCAGACGGCTTACTATGAGCGGCTGGGCTGGCAGGGTCTGGCCGTCATGGAAAAGACCATTGCCTACGCCAAGGAGCAGGGACTTTTCGTCATCGCCGACATCAAGCGCGGTGACATCGGTTCCACCGCCCAGGCCTATGCCGACGCCTGGCTGGGCGAGACCCAGGTGGGTGCCGCCGCCCTCACCGCCTTCGGCGCCGACTGCGTCACCCTCAACGGCTATATGGGCTCCGATACCGTGGGCCCCTTCGTGGACACCTGCAAGAAGTACAATAAGTGTCTCTTCCTCTTGGCCAAGACCTCCAATCCCGGCTCCGGCGAGCTCCAGAACCTGACCGCCGGGGACAAGCTGGTCTACCAGCTCCTGGGCGACATGGCCGAGAAGCTGGGCGAGGGCACCGTGGGCAAGTACGGCTACAGCCTGGCCGGTGCCGTCACCGGTGCCACCTGGCCCGAGGAGCTCAAGGAGCTGCGTGCCCGTCTGCCCCACACCTTCTTCCTGGTCCCCGGCTACGGTGCCCAGGGCGGCACCGCCGAGGACGTGCAGTACGCCTTTGACAAGGATGGCCACGGTGCCATCGTCAACGCCTCCCGGTCCATCATGTGCGCCTGGCAGAAGACCGGCAAGGACGGCGCCGACTTCCAGGAGGCCGCCCGTGCCGCCGCTGAGACCATGCGGGATGCCATCGGCCAGTACGTGACCATCCGGTAAGACCATGAAGTGCCCGTTCTGCGGAGAGGAAATGGTCCCGGGAGCCATGCAGACCAAGCGGGTTCGGATCATGGACTGGGAGTACCGGTGGCTGCCGCCGGCTGAGGAAGGGCCGGAACAGGTTGGGCGGGAATCCCTGCCCGAGCCGGCCCGGGCCCTTCTGGACAAGGTGGAGCGCCATTGGAAGGTATCCGGCTGGGACGAGGAAAAGGCGGTAGAGCTGCGCCCGGCCAAGGAGGGCGAGCAGGGGCTGGAGGGAGTGCTTCTCTCCGGGAACATCTGCTACGAGGGCGCCTGGTACTGTCCCAAGTGTGAAAAGGCCCTGTGGCTTCTGGAGCGGGCGCGGGAGGATTCGGAGTGGCCGGAGCCGGAGGAAGAGAGCCAAAAGGATGAGCCCCGGCCGCCGGAGACGGTGCCTTCCCCCAAAACGGAAGCGCCGTCCAGACGGCCCAAGCCCAGGGATGATCCCTGGGAGGAAAAGGGATTTTTGGGCCGGCGGAAAAAGCCGGACTGGGAGAAATAGGTGAACGATATGGGAGAAAAGAAGACCTGCCCCGCCTGCGGCGGAGCCATGGAGTACGAACGCCTGGTCCGCATGGAGGGCTGGCCTGACCCCAACAGCGACCATCTGCCGGCCTTTCCCATGGAGCTCCACATCTGCCCGAAATGTGGCAGGGGAGAGCTGTATCTGCCCCAGGAGGAGCTGGAGCGCCGGGAGACGGAGCGGCGGGAGGAGGAAGAGGACCGGGCCTGGCTCCTGGGTTTCCAGGAGCGGGTGAAGGCGGGAGAGATCAGCTCCCAGATCTTCGTTTGTCCCACCTGCGGCTATCCTCGCCGGGAGCGGAAATGCCCCATCTGCGGCAGCGTGGTAAACCTGGAGACCATGGAGGAGACCTGTCCCGGTGCCCCCGACCGAAAGTGAGGGAGCGGCATGGATACGGAAGGCACAGCAAAAAAATGCTCCGCCTGCGGTGGGGAGACCGTCTACCTCCGGGATGCGCACTTGAAAAACGAACTGCCCTTCAGCCCTGACTTTTTCGATGCGGCGCTCTACCGCTGCCCGACCTGCGGCCATTTTGACTTCTATGAGCGGGAAGAGGACCGGCTGCACCGGACCCAGATGGAAAAGCAGGCGGAGGAGAGCCGGAAGTTCTATGAAAAACTGCCCGACTACCGCTGCCCTGTCTGTGGGCAGGTGGGGAAAAGCGAGCGGTGCATCTACTGCGGCATGAGCTGCGTGCCTGTGAAAAGGCCTGAAGAGCCGCAAAGAGAAAAAGCCCCGGAGCCGGAAAAGAAGAAAAAGCGCCGCTGGTTCGGCGGGAATGACGACAAGCCGGATTGGGAGGGCTGACCGTGGAAGAGAAGCAGGAGACAACGGAAAAGCGCTGCCCCGCCTGCGGGGCGGTGCTGGAATATTTGAGCCCGGCCCTTTTGCCGGCCCGGCTCAACTATCTGTGCGCCCGGGCTGACCTGTACCTGTGCCCCCAGTGCGGGCGGTACGAGTTCTACCGGGACCCCCGCTGGATCGAGCGGGACAAGGAGAAAAAGAAGTAGGGAGGGTTCTGGATGCCTGTCCAGAAGATCTGTACCGTGGCGGAGGCCGTCCGCCTCAACGAATATGCCTATGCCCTCACCCTGGAGGTGGGGGAGGAGATGGCGGCCCAGACGTCCTGCGGCCAGTTTGTCCACATCAAGTGCGGAGAGGAGCGGCTGCTCCGCCGGCCCATCTCCATCTGTTCCTGGGACAAGACCACCCTGCGGGTGGTCTTCGAGGTCCGGGGAGAGGGGACCGAGTGGCTCTCCCGGAGGAAGGTGGGAGATGAGCTGGACGTGCTGGGCCCTCTGGGCCACGGCTTTGACAGCTCGGCCAAAAAAATCCTGGTGGTAGGGGGCGGCATCGGTGTGCCCCCCATGCTGGGTGTGGCCAAGGCCGCCGCTGCCGCCGGGGCGGAGGTCCACGCCGCCCTGGGCTTCCGGGACCAGGGCCACAGGATGCTCACCGATGAGTTTGCCGAGTGCTGCCGCTCCATGAGCGTCATCAGCGACGACGGCACCACCGGCCGGAAGGGCTTTGTGACAGAGCTGGTGGAGGAGTTCCTTCAGAATACGCCCTGCGTCTCGGTCGACTGCGCCTCCTGCTCCGGCAAGCCGGTGCCCCCTGTGGTGATGGCCTGCGGCCCCAAGGGAATGCTGAAGGCGGTGGCCAAGGCCTGTGCCGCCCATGGCGTGGAGTGCCTGGTGTCCCTGGAGGAGCGCATGGGCTGCGGCGTGGGAGCCTGTCTTGTCTGCGCCTGCGACATGGCCGACGGCAGCCGAAAGCACGTCTGCAAGGACGGCCCCGTCTTCAATGCCAAGGAGGTGGACTGGAATGACTGACCTGCGGGTGAATCTGGCCGGGGTGGAGCTCAAAAACCCCATCGTGGTCCCCTCCGGCACCTTCGGCTTCGGCCGGGAGTACGGCCAGTTCTTCGACCTGAGCGAGCTGGGTGCCATTTGCGTCAAGGGGCTCACCCCCCTGCGCCGGGAGGGCAATCCCGCCCCCCGGATCGCCGAGACCCCCATGGGCATCCTCAACTCCGTGGGGCTCCAGAACCCGGGCGTGGACGCCTTCATCGCCCACGAGCTGCCCGAGCTCCGTAAGCACGATGTGAAGATCATCGCCAACATCTCCGGCAACACCCCGGAGGAGTACGGCGGCATGTGTGAGAAGCTGTCGGCGGCGGGGGTGGACATGATCGAGGTCAACATCTCCTGCCCCAACGTGAAGGCGGGCGGCCTGGCCTACGGCACCAAGCCGGAGATGGCCGCCGAGGTCACCGAGATCGCCAAGAAAAGTTCCACCGTCCCCGTGATGGTGAAGCTCTCCCCCAACGTCACCGACATCACCGAAATCGCCAAAGCGGTGGAGGGCGCCGGGGCCGACGCCATCAGCCTCATCAATACCATCCGGGGCATGCGCATCGACGTGAACACCCGCCGCCCCATTTTGAAGATGAACACCGGCGGCCTCTCCGGCCCCGCCGTGCTGCCTGTGGCGGTGCGGATGGTATGGGAGGTGGCCGATGCCGTCAAGGTGCCCATCCTGGGCATGGGTGGCGTGAGCAAGGGCGCCGACGCCGCTGAGCTCATGCTGGTCGGCGCCACGGCGGTGGCGGTGGGCACCGCCTCCTTTGCCGACGCCTACGCCCCTGTCCGGGTCAGGGACGAGCTGGCCGCCTACGCGGAAAAGCAGGGCCTGGCCCGCATCAGCGAACTTACCGGGGCCGTGAAGCCCTGGTGAGCCCCGGGCGGCATTTGAGAACGAGAAAAGAAGGAGAACCCCAATGACGAAGATCTATCTGGTCCGGCACGCGGAGGCGGAGGGCAACCTCTACCGCCGCATCCACGGGCAGTATGACAGCCTGGTCACCGACAACGGCTACCGGCAGATCGCCGCGCTGGCCCATCGGTTCGAGGGCATCCATGTGGATGCGGTGTATTCCAGCGACCTCTTCCGCACCCGCACCACCGCCAAGGCCATCTATGAGCAAAAAGGCCTGACCCTTACCACCCGGAAGAGCCTCCGGGAGGTATCCATGGGTGTGTGGGAGGACCGGACCTGGGGCGAGGTGGCCCGCACCGACGCCCAGCAGCTTGCCTGGTTCAATACCACCGACAGGCGCTGGAAGGTGGAGGGGGGCGAGAGCTTTGAGGAGGTGCGGGAACGGGTTTCCGGCGCCATCCGTCAGATCGCCCACAACCACCCCAATGAAACCGTGACGGTGGTGTGCCACGGTACCGCCATCCGCAACGCACTTGCGGTCTTCCAGGGCCTGAGCGTGGAGGAGTCGGCAAAGCTGCCCCACAGCGACAACACCGCCGTCTCCCTGCTGGAGTTTGAGGGGGACGACGTTCGGATCGTCTTTCACGACGACGCCAGCCACCTGCCCGAGGAGATCTCCACCTTCGCCAAGCAGCGCTGGTGGAAGCAGGACACCGGCAGCATGGCCGACGCCAACATGTGGTTTAAGCCCCTGGACATGGAGAAGGAGAGCGACTTCTACCGGCAGTGCCGGGGAGAGGCCTGGCTCAACATCCACGGTTCCTGGGACAACTACGACGGGGACGCCTTTGCCCGGGACGCTCTGGAGCAGTGGCGCTATGACCATAACTCTGTCATCTGTGTCATGCTGGGCGATCAGGTGGCCGGCGTCCTCCAGTTGGACCTGCGCCGGGACGCCGACAAGGGGGTGGGCTACATCCCCTTCGTCTACATGATGCCCACTTTCCGTAAGCGGGGACTGGGCGTGCAGCTCATCGGTCAGGCGGTGTCGGTGTACCGCCCCCTGGGCCGGGACTACCTGCGCCTGCGCTGCGCCCCCGACAACCTGGTGGCCCAGCGGTTCTACCAGCGCTACGGTTTCCACAAGGTGTGCAAAGCCACCGGCACCCGTGTCCCGCTGGACATTATGGAGAAGTACATCGGCTTTGGCGAGTGAACTGGACCGCTGCTCTCTTAACGAAAGATCTCGGCCACCAGCTGACCGCCCAGGCGAAAGCCCAGGGCGAAGTCCGACCACTTCGGCGTCACCATTGACTATTTGGTGGGCCGGACTGACGAACCATAAACCAAAACGGCGGCGGCCCCTGGCCGCCGCCTTCCGATTCTTTGATATTAAGGGGTATACGCTATGAACACCCGATTTCTCCCCGTCTCCAAAGCGGACATGAAGGACCTGGGCTGGGAGGACTATGACTTCCTCATCATCACCGGCGATGCCTACGTGGACCACCCCTCCTTCGGCCCGGCTATCATCTCCCGGGTGCTGGAGGCGGAGGGCTACCGGGTGGCCGTGATGGCCCAGCCCAACTGGAGGGACCCCGCGGCCTTCACCGCCCTGGGCCGTCCCCGGCTGGGGGTGATGCTCTCGGCGGGCAACATCGACTCCATGGTGGCCCACTACACCGTGGCCAAGCGCCGCCGGACCGACGACGCCTATTCCCCGGGAAAACGGGCGGGCCTGCGCCCCGACCGGGCCACCATCGTCTACGCCAACCGCATCCGGGAGGTCTTTGGGGACATCCCCCTGGTCATCGGCGGCCTGGAGGCCTCCCTCCGCCGCTTCGCCCACTACGACTATTGGGAGAACAAGGTCCGGCGCGCCATCATTTTTGACGCCCAGGCTGACCTGCTGGTCTATGGCATGGGGGAGCGGGCCACCCGGGAGATTGCCGTCCGGCTGGCCTCCGGCACCCCCATCTCTGAGATCACCGACGTGAAGGGCACCTGCTTCGTGGGCAGAAACCCGGGGGAGTGCGCCTACCCCATGGTAGAGGTCCCCTCTTTCGAGGAGGTGCGGGACGACAAGCGGGCCTACGCGCAAGCCAACATGGTGGAGTACAACGAGCACGACCCCATCGTGGGCAAGGCCATCCTCCAGCGCCACGGGGATCGGCTCCTCATCTGCAATCCCCCCGCCATGCCCCTCACCACGGAGGAGCTGGACGCCGTCTTTGAGCTCCCCTACGTCCGGGAGCCCCACCCCATGTACGACGAGATGGGGGGCGTCCCCGCCATCGAGGAGGTCCGCTTCTCCGTCATCCACAACCGGGGCTGCTTCGGCGCCTGCAACTTCTGCTCCCTGGCCTTCCACCAGGGGCGGATCATCTCCTCCCGCAGCCACGAGAGCGTCATCCGGGAGGTCACCGAGCTCACCAAGCACCCCGGCTTCAAGGGCTATATCCACGACGTGGGCGGCCCAACCGCCAACTTCCGCCGCCCCGCCTGCAAAAAGCAGATGAAGGCGGGCCTCTGCAAGAACCGGGCCTGCCTGTCGCCCACCGCCTGTCCCAACCTGGACGCCGACCACACTGATTACCTGATGTTATTGCGGAAGCTGAGAGCACTGCCTGGAATCAAAAAGATCTTCATCCGCTCCGGGATTCGCTTCGATTATATGATGAAGGACCCTAGCGGGGAGTTCTTCGCCGAGCTGGTGAAGCACCACGTCTCCGGCCAGCTGAAGGTGGCCCCGGAGCACTGCGTCAACGGGGTGTTGGACGAGATGGGCAAGCCCCACATCGAGGTCTATGAAAAGTTCCGGCAGAAGTATGAGCGGCTCAACCAGAAGTACGGCAAGGAGCAGTACCTGGTGCCCTACCTCATGTCTTCCCACCCGGGCTGCACCCTTCAGGACGCCGTGAAGCTGGCCGAGTGGCTCAACAAGTCGGGTCGCCAGCCCGAGCAGGTCCAGGACTTCTATCCCACCCCGGGCACCCTCTCCACCTGCATGTACTACACCGGCCTGGACCCCCGGACCATGAAGCCGGTCTTCGTCCCCACCGACGCCCATCACAAGGCCATGCAACGGGCGCTGATGCAGTGGAAGCGGCCGGAAAAGCGGCCTCTGGTGAAGGAGGCTCTGCGGGAGGCCCACCGGGAGGATCTGATCGGCTACGGGAAGGAGTGTCTCCTCCGGCCCGACCGGCCCGCCTGGACCGGCAAGCCGGGCGCACCCGCCAAGGGCAAGACCCAGGGACGGAGCGGAAAGCCACCCAAGCGGGAGGACCAGAAGCTCAAGCAGAAGGGCAAGCGGGTAGAGCACAATGACCCGCAGCCCAAGCGGAAGGCCGGCTGGGCAAAGCCCAAGGCCAAGAAAAACGTCAGGCCGGGGAAGGGCAGAAAATAAAGAAAAACAAAGGGCGCGGAAAACTTTTCCGCGCCCTTCGCCGTCTAACGGGCATCTGAAATTGAGAGGTGACCTATGGAACTGCGGTATAACCTGACCCAGCAGGACTTTCAACGGGGGATTCTCCTCCATGAAAAACGGCTCAAAAAGCCACTGGATGTGATTCGGAAGGTAGAGTGGTTCTTTTTCCTGGCCTTGGCGCTGTTCGGCGCTGTGATGCTGGTCATGCTGACGGTCGTTTTGGCCGCCGGACGGTGGGAGGAGGACTTTGGCACCGTGCTCGGCCTGTCTGTCGTCACACTGGTGGGCTCACTGGCTTTCCTGTGGGTGCTCTCCGCACGGCGGAGAGCTTTCCACGGCGTTCGGCTGATGGCGGGGGAGGACGGCTTCTTCGGTCCCCGGACCCTGACACTGACCAAGGACGGAGTGGCTGAGACCTTCGGCGTGGGGCGCCGGGTGGAGTCCTATGACGCCATCTCTGAGGTGTGGGAGAAGAAGGGCTATGTCCTCCTCTATCTCAAAAGCGGCGTCTGGGAGGTGGTGCCTCCCTGCGCCTTTACCGGAGAAGGGGAGCGAGAGGCCTTCCTTTCCTGCCTCGCAGAGGCCCGGCAGGGCCGGTCGCCCCAGACTGCCAATGCCGAGACGTCGGCTCCTGCGGCGCCGGAGGAGGCCGTCTTTACCCTGCACTACGCCTGGACGCCGGAAACACTGATGCCCGCCCTCCTGCGGGCCAACCTGGCCTTCCTCCGCACCCGCCTCTTCTGGCGGCCTGCGGCGGTGCTGGTGGCCATCCTCTCTGTCCCCATGCTGGTGTCTGGCGTCCTGACTCTGATCGGTACCCTCACCGCCGTGCCGCCGGCACAGCTGAGTGAGATCATCAGCGCCATCGGTATCCTGGTCATCGGCCTGGCGCTCTGCTCCATCTGGCTGAACTTCGTGCCCGACTTCATGGCCTGGGCCATCCGCCGGCAGGCGAAGAAGGACGCCTTCCACAAGCTGCTGGAGGGGCCCATCACCGACACCATCGGTCCCGGCGGGGTGGACAGTCTCCGGTCGGGCGAGCGGGAGCGCACCCTGTGGAGCCAGATCGGCGGGGTGAAGTCGGAGGACTGGGGCTTGGTCCTCTTCCGGCGGGACAGGAAGATGCTGCTCTTCCCGGCCAGCGCCTTTGCCGACCGTGATGAACAGGAGCAAGCGGCGGAATATGCCCGCGGGCAGACCCGCTGAGGGTATAGAACCTCTTCAAAATGGAAAAAACAGCGTGGAACACAACTATCGTGTGTTCCACGCTGCTTTCCGTTTAGCGCTGGCCGGTCAGCGTGTCGCCGGCCTTCTCAATGGCCCGGCCAGTCCCTTCCGCGGCGCCTTTCACCGCGTCTCCGGCATTCCTTGCGGCGTCCTCCACAGTATCCTTGGCCTCGTTCGCCGCGTTCTTCGCATCTTCGATCATACTGTGCTCATCGCTGGTGAGGCCGTCCTCGTCCAGGTCCACCTGCCCATCTTCACCGGCGTGATAGTTGTCCGTCTCCATGGGCATGTCGCTGGTGGACGGCGTCTCACTGACCGATGGCGTCTCCGAGGGAATGACCGTCGTGTCGGGCGTGGGGGACACCTTGGGCTGGCTGGAGCAGCCCGCCGCGATCAGGAGCAGCGCCAGGGCGCAGATCAGCGCAAGATAGGGTCTTTTCATATCCTTGCCTCCGCATTGTTAAAGTAAGGTTCCCAACCGCTTTTAGTGTGTGCGGTAACGCACGGTCTAGCCCCGGAAAAATTTTTGAAAAATCAAAAAATAGGGCTTGCATTTCCATAAGGATTCTGCTATACTCTAATCAGTAAAAAGAATGATTACTGATTAGAGGGAAGTGAGTTATGACTGGAAAGCGTTACTCCAAGCAGCGGGAGCTTATTTATCAATGCCTGATGGAGACCCACGAGCACTCTGGAGGGCGTGGAATACGATGCGTCCCTGGATGAAAAGGTGGGTGTGCTCAGCGGACACCAGATAGACCGCCATGATCTGGTCTTCTCCGGTATCTGCACCCACTGTGCCACGCGGCATTAAGGCCCGCGTAATCATGTCCCGTTTGTCCGCGGAAGGCGGACCTAGTGATAGAAAAGAATGAATAAATTGGAGGTCAAATCTATGGAACTCAAGCTGTATCGTTGTGCTCACTGCGGCAATATTGTATTCAAGGTTGTGGATAAGGGCGTGCCCCTGATGTGCTGCGGCCAGAAGATGGAGGAGCTGGTGCCCAACACCACCGATGGCGCTCTGGAGAAGCATGTCCCCCAGGTCACCCGTGACGGCAACCACGTCACCGTCCAGGTGGGTTCCACCATCCACCCCATGCTGGAGGAGCACTACATTCAGTTCATCGCCGCCGTCAGCGGCAACAAGGTCACCTTCCAGATTACCAAGCCCGGTGAGGAGCCTGTGATGAAGACCGGTGGCGCCGAGCCTGTTACCGCTTACGAGTACTGCAACCTCCACGGCTACTGGAAGGGCCAGGAGTAATGAAAATTTGAGCCCATGAACGGCTCATTCCACCTTTGAATCTGATTTTTGAAAGGAGATTTTCTTATGGAACTGAAGGGCAGCAAGACGGAAGCCAATCTGTGGAAAGCCTTTGCCGGAGAGTCCATGGCCCGCAATAAGTATACCTACTTCGCCAGCAAGGCCCGCAAGGAGGGCTATGAGCAGATCGCCGCTATCTTCGAGGAGACCGCCGGCAACGAGAAGGAGCATGCCAAGCTGTGGTTCAAGGCGCTCAGCGGCATCGGCGACACCGCCGCCAACCTCCTGGCCGCCGCCGAGGGTGAGCACGAGGAGTGGACCGACATGTATAAGGAGATGTCCGAGACCGCTCGTGAGGAGGGTTTCCACGCTCTGGCCGATGCCTTCGCCGCTGTGGCTAAGATCGAGAAGAGCCACGAGGAGCGCTATGTGAAGCTGGCCGAGAACCTCTCCAACAGCGAGGTCTTCAAGCGTGCCCAGGTCAAGGTCTGGTACTGCCGCAACTGCGGCCACCTGGAGTACGGCACCGAGGCCCCCAAGGTCTGCCCCGTGTGTGCCCATCCTCAGGCTTACTTCGAGATCAAGGCCGAGAACTACTAAGCAAAACCCAACGCATCCTAATAAAGGCGCCCGCTCATCGGAGCGGGCGCCTTTCGTTGCCATTGGGAAAATGCGATTGTCAAGTTTCTCCGAATGTGATATGTTTATACGTATCAACATCACAATATAGTAGGAGGCGCCGCTATGCCAGAAGAGATCGCCGCCGGGATCTACCGAATCCCGGTGCCCCTGGTGGGCAATCCGCTCAAGGAACTCAACGCTTACCTCCTGAAGGGTGAGGATGGAAACCTGCTCATCGACACCGGTTTCCGTCAGCCGGCCTGCCGGGAGGCGCTCTTTGCCGGGCTGAGGGAGCTCGGTATCCGCCGTGGGGAGACAGAGGTCCTGCTTACCCACCTCCACTCCGACCACTCCGGTCTGGCGCCGGAGGCCGCCGGAGAGCAGACCATCTATATCAGTGAGGTGGACCGCCTCAGCCTGGATGACCGGGCGTACCGGGATCGGTACTGGAACACGATGGAGGAGCGCTTCCGGGAGGAGGGCTTCCCCCGTCACCTGATGGCCAATATGAATGAGACCAACCCGGCGCGGTCTATGGCGCCGCCCGCAGGGGGGCACTATCTGGGGCTTGCCGATGGTCAGATCCTGGAGAAGGGCGGATGCCGCATCCAGTGTCTGCTCATGCCCGGCCACACACCAGGACAGATGTGTTACTGGCTGCCGGAGCGGGGTATCCTCTTCACCGGGGATCATGTGCTTTTTGACATCACGCCCAATATCACGTTCTGGCCCGTTCTGCCGGATGCGCTGGGTTCGTACCTGGAGAGCCTGAAAAAGATCCGGGTCTTTGAGCCAGAGCTCACCCTGCCCGGTCACCGGAAGAGCGGAAACCTGAAGACCCGCGTCGACCAGCTCCTCTGCCACCATCAGCGGCGGCTGGAGGAGGCTCTGAACGTGGTGAAGGCCCACCCGGGACGGGGGGCCTATGAGCTGGCCGGCCACATGACCTGGAAGATCAGGGCCAGCTCCTGGGCGGACTTCCCGGTGGCGCAGAAGTGGTTCGCCGTGGGCGAGTGCATGTCCCACCTGGACCACCTGACTGCGCTGGGACAGATCCGGCGGGAGGCGGCGGACGGCAAAGCGGTCTACTATGCCATCTGATGTAAAAAATGAGAGGAATGACGATATGGAACAGGCAAAGGTATATTTTTCTGATCTGAGAGCTCCCATCGGCACCAATCTGCTGAAGAAGCTGGAAAAGCTCATCCGTACCGCCGGCATAGGCGAGATCGATATGGAGAAGAAGCTGGTGGCCATCAAGATCCACTTCGGTGAGCCGGGCAATCTCTCCTTCCTCCGGCCCAACTACGCCAAGGTAGTGGCCGACGTGGTCAAATCCATGGGAGGCGTGCCCTTCCTCACCGACTGCAACACCCTCTATGTGGGCCGGCGGAAGAATGCCCTGGAGCACATGGACGCTGCGTATGAAAACGGCTTTTCCCCCTTCTCCACCGGCTGCCAGATCATCATCGGTGACGGCCTCAAGGGGACCGATGATGTGGAGGTGCCCGTGGAAGGCGCTGAGTATATCCAGACCGCCAAGATCGGCCGGGCCGTGATGGACGCCGACGTCTTTATCAGCCTGACCCACTTCAAGGGCCATGAGGCCACCGGTTTCGGCGGCGCCATCAAGAACATCGGCATGGGCTGCGGCTCCCGCCGGGGCAAGATGGAGCAGCACAACTCCGGTAAGCCGGAGGTCCGCCAGAAGAAGTGCGTGGGCTGCCGTCAGTGCGCCAAGCAGTGCGGCCAGGACGCCATCTCCTACGGAGAGGACCGGAAGGCCTTCATCGACCAGGACAAGTGTGTGGGCTGCGGCCGCTGCCTGGGTGCCTGCAACTTCGACGCCATCATCAACCGGAACTCCAGCGCCAACGACGACCTGAACCGTAAGATGGCCGAATACGCCAAGGGCGTGGTGGACGGCCGTCCCCAGTTCCACATCAGCCTGGTCATGGATGTCTCTCCCTTCTGTGACTGCCACGCTGAGAACGACATCCCCATCATCCCCGATGTGGGTATGTTCGCCTCCTTTGACGCGGTGGCTCTGGACCAGGCCTGCGCGGACGCCTGCCTGCGTCAGCCCGTCATGCCTGGCAGCCGCCTGGATCAGTACCTCCACACCGAGGGCTGCGAGGACCACCATGACCACTTCTGCAACAACTTCCCCGAGACCAACTGGCGCTCCTGCCTGGAGCACGCCGAGAAGATCGGCCTGGGCACCCGAAATTATGAGCTGATCGAAGTGAAATAAGCCATCAAATCGAGAAAGGATGTTATCTATGGACGTAAAGGAGATCCTGAACCACTGTGACCACACCCTCCTGAAGCAGGAGTCTACCTGGGCGCAGATCAAGGAGATTTGTGATGACGGCCGTAAATATGAGTGCGCTTCTGTGTGTATTCCCGCTTCCTATGTGCGTCAGGCCGCCGAGTATGTGGGCAACGACCTGAAGATCTGCACCGTGATCGGCTTCCCCAATGGCTACTCCACCACCGCCGTGAAGGTCTTTGAGACCGAGGACGCCATCCGCAACGGCGCCGACGAGATCGACATGGTCATCAACATCGGCTGGGTGAAGGATCAGAAGTGGGACGACCTCCTCACCGAGATCAAGGCCGTCAAGGAGAGCTGCCAGGGCCGCATCCTCAAGGTCATCGTGGAGACCTGCCTGCTCACTGAGGAGGAAAAGATCAAGATGTGCGAGATCATCACTGCCTCCGGTGCCGATTACATCAAGACCTCCACCGGCTTCTCCACCGGCGGCGCCACCCGGGAGGACGTGTCCCTGTTCGCTAAACACGTCGGCCCCGGCGTGAAGATCAAGGCCGCCGGCGGCATCTCCAGCCTGAAGGACGCCGAGGATTTCCTGGCCCTGGGCGCCGATCGCCTGGGCACTTCCCGTATCGTGAAGCTGGTAAAGGGCCAGCAGGGCGAGGGATATTGATATCTAAACCGCGTTTTGCGGGGAGCGGAGACCGTCCGAAAGACGGTCTCCGCTGTTTTTTAGGTGAGCAGCCGTCCATTTCCCCAAGAGCCGCTTGGGCGGACCAGGATCATTTAACACTTTTGTAACAAAACCGTAAACTTTTTTTGACAACCGCGAAATTTCGGTTGCGCTCCGGTAAAATGTGCGATATAATAGGCCCGTGCTCGGGAGGATGGACCATTTTTGAAGATGTCTAGGCCATACCGGGCACTGATTTTGAAAGGAAGGTAGATCAGCTTGAAGAATTTTAAGAAACTTTCCGCTCTTGTTCTGGCTGGCGCCATGGTGTTCTCCCTGGCTGCCTGCGGCGGCGGCAGCAGCGAGACTCCCGCCCCCGAGACCACCACTCCCGCTGAGACCGCTCCCGCCGAGACCGCTTCCGCCACCGACATGAAGGTGGCCATGATCACCGACTACGGCGACATCACCGACCAGTCCTTCAACCAGACCACCTATGAGGCCTGCAACGAGTTCTGCACCGCCAACAGCGTGGAGTTTACTTACTATAAGCCCGCCGGTGACTCCACCGCTGAGCGTGTGGCCATGGTGGACGCCGCTGTAGCCGAGGGCTACAACGTGGTTGTGATGCCCGGCTATGCTTTCGCCGAGACCATCAAGGAGACCGCTGAGATGTATCCCGACGTCACCTTCATCGCTCTGGACGTGGGCGAGGGTGACCTGGGCGCTGACTACACCGTCCCCTCCAATGTTTACTGCGCTGTGTACCAGGAAGAGCTGTGCGGCTATATGGCCGGCTACGCCGCTGTGAAGCTGGGCTACACTCACCTGGGCTTCCTGGGCGGCATGGCTGTCCCCGCTGTGCAGCGCTACGGCTACGGCTTCGTGCAGGGCGCTGACGCCGCTGCCGCCGAGCTGGGCAACGGCGCCGACGTGACCGTGGAGTACGTCTACGGCAACCAGTTCTTCGGCGATGCCGACATCACCGCTTACATGGACAACTGGTATCAGACTCAGGGTGTTGAGGTCGTCTTCGCCTGCGGCGGCGGCATCTACACCTCCGCTGCCGAGGCCGCTGCCAAAGTGGGCGGCAAGGTCATCGGCGTGGACGTGGACCAGGCTGCCATCATCGACGCTTACGGCGAGGGCATGACCGTGACCTCCGCCATGAAGGGCCTGGCCAACACCACCAAGCACCTCCTCCAGGAGGTCATGGACGGCAACTTCGCCAACTACGGCGGCCAGATCGAGACCCTGGGCCTGGTGTCCGGCGACGATTCCACTGCCAACTACGTCCAGCTGCCCATGGAGTCCACTCAGTGGAGCGACACCTTCACTCAGGACGACTACAAGGCTCTGGTGGCCGGTATGTATGATGGCACCATCACCGTCTCCAACGACGTGTCCGTGGCTGCTGCTGACAACGCTACCGTCATCACCGTCAACGAGTACGGCAACATTAAGTAAGAGATCCATTCGGATCTGAAAAAAGGCCGCCGCGGCTCCTGAACTGCCCCAGATTGTGCGGACAGTACAAAAAAGAGCCCTTAGTAGGAAAGATTAAGTTTTAAGCGGAGAGGCGTCGCGCCAGCGGCGCCTCTCCAGTTTTTAACTGGATGCGCTCATGGTTATAGAAGTAAATATAGCGGTCAATCATCTCATTGGCTTCGGAAAAGGTATTCTGCGACTTCCCGCTGTGTTTTCCCCTCTGCCAACATGGCCTTGATCTCTGGTAAAAGCATTTGAACGTGTGTGTAATTTCGTTTCTTCATGACAAAACCCCCTGATGTAGTCTATTTTCCTACATCAGGGGGGCTTTTGTCACTGTCCGTTTTTACTGGATCTGTTCATCCTGCCGCGGCGGCCTTTTTGCGGACGGGTGAGAAAAATGGCACATCGAACATTTTTGTTTTGAATTATGCGCCTGAATATAGTACAATAGTAAAGAACCATGTGTCCCGATACATGCTACCTCCGCACGGTGTAAGAATGCCGGGCGGACCTGGGGCGGAAGCCCCCCGGACCGGCGCTTCGCGGGCGGTCCGGCAGATACTATGCGACAAGAGGGAGGGCGGTAAGCTTGGAGCAGCCATACGCCATCGAAATGCTGAACATCACCAAGCGGTTTCCCGGCATCGTTGCCAACGATAACATTACGCTCCAGTTGAAGAAAGGTGAGATCCACGCGCTTCTGGGCGAGAACGGAGCCGGTAAGTCCACGCTGATGAGCGTCCTGTTCGGCCTTTATCGGCCGGAAGAGGGTACCATCAAAAAGGATGGCCAGGTGGTGGAGATCAAGGACCCCAACGACGCCAACGACCTAGGCATCGGCATGGTCCACCAGCACTTCAAACTGGTGGAGTGCTTCACCGTGCTGGACAATATCATTCTGGGCGTGGAGCCCTGCAAGGGCGGATTTTTGCAGAAGGCGGAGGCCCGGGAGAAGGTCATGGCCCTCTCTGACAAATATGGACTGAAGGTGGACCCGGACGCCCTGGTGGAGGACATCACCGTGGGTATGCAGCAGCGTACCGAAATTCTGAAGATGCTCTACCGGGACAACGAGATCCTCATTTTTGACGAGCCCACCGCCGTCCTCACCCCCCAGGAGATCGACGAGCTCATGGACATCATGCGTGGGCTCAAGGCCGAGGGCAAGAGCATCCTCTTCATCACTCACAAGCTCAACGAGATCATGGCAGTGGCCGACCGCTGCACCGTGCTCCGCAAGGGCAAGTATATCGGCACTGTGGACGTGCCCGTCACCACCAAGGAGGAGCTCTCCAAGATGATGGTGGGCCGTGACGTGGACTTTGTAGTCCACAAGGAGGAGGCCAAGCCCAAGGATGTGATCCTCTCGGTAGAGGGCATCACCGTGGCCTCCAAGGTTCACAGCAACAACAACGCCGTCAAAAATGTCTCCTTTACCGTCCGCGGGGGAGAGATCGTCTGTATCGCCGGTATCGACGGCAATGGCCAGACCGAACTGGTCTACGGCATTACCGGTCTGGAGCCCGTGAAGGCGGGCAAGATCACCCTGTGCGGACAGGATATCACCCATACCTCTATCCGTAAGCGCTCTACCATGGGTATGAGCCACATCCCCGAGGACCGGCACAAACACGGCCTGGTGCTGGACTACACTCTGGAGGACAACATGGTGCTCCAGCGGTATTTTGAGCCCCAGTTCGTTTCGGGAGCCGGTTTCCTGAAGCGTAAGGCCATTCGGGAGTACGCTGAGCGGCTCATCGAACAGTATGATGTGCGTTCCGGACAGGGCCCCATCACAACCGCCCGATCCATGTCCGGCGGCAACCAGCAGAAGGCCATCGTGGCCCGCGAGATCGACCGCGATCCCGAGCTGCTGGTGGCTGTCCAGCCTACCCGCGGCCTGGACGTGGGCGCCATCGAGTATATCCACAAGCAGATCGTGGCTCAGCGTGACGCCGGCAAGGGCGTGCTGCTGGTCAGTCTGGAGCTGGACGAGGTCATGGCCCTCTCCGACCGCATCCTGGTCATGTACGAGGGTGAGATCGTGGGCGAGCTGGATCCCAAGACCACCACGGTGGAAGAAATGGGCCTCTATATGGCCGGCGCCAAGCGGAAGGGGGCTTAAGGGATGAAACAGAAAAACTCGATCCTGCGCAATAAAGGTGTGCAGTCCCTGCTGGCCTCTCTGCTGTGCATCATCATTGGCCTCATCATCGGCTATCTGGTCCTCCTGGCCATCAACCCCGCCGGCGCCTGGGAGGCCATCCTGACCATCGTCAAGAACTTTTTCTACTACCCCAGCGGCCCCGCCCGGATGAAGTACCTGGGCAGCACCCTGGTCAAGACCGCGCCGCTACTCATGTGCTCCCTGTCGGTGCTCTTCGCCTATAAGGTGGGCCTCTTTAACATCGGTGCCGCCGGCCAGTATGTGGTGGGCGCCGGCGCCAGCCTCTACTGCGCACTGGGTCTCCAGATGCCCTGGTTCGTCTGCCTCATCGCCGGTATCCTGGCCGGTGCCATCCTGGGCGGCATCTCCGGTGCCCTGAAGGCCTACCGCAACGTCAACGAGGTCATCTC
Source organism: Intestinimonas timonensis (assembly GCF_900626145.1). GTDB lineage: Bacteria > Bacillota > Clostridia > Oscillospirales > Oscillospiraceae > Intestinimonas > Intestinimonas aquisgranensis. The sequence continues at coordinate 1,656,763 of NZ_LR130817.1, forward strand.
CTGCATCATGCTCAACTGGATCAGCCTCTATTTGGTCAATGCCCTGCTGAGCAACGTGAAGGAGTCGGCCAGTCCCTACACCATGACCCTCTCGAGCACCAACCCCTCCGCTATCATCCCCAGCCTGGGCCTGGGTGAGTTTTTCGCCAACAACCAGTATGTCACCATCGCCATCCCCATGACGGTGGTGGTGGCCATCCTGATCTGGGTGCTGCTGGAGAAGACCAAGCTGGGCTATGAGCTGCGGGCCACCGGCGGCAACAAGTTCGCCGCCAAATACTGCGGCATGCAGGAAAAGCGCAACATCATCCTTACCATGGTCATCGCCGGCGGCCTGGCCGGCTTTGGCGCCGGCGCTTTCTTCCTCACCGGCTTCGAGCAGTGGCAGTGCACTCAGTCCTCTGTGCCGGCCATGGGCTTCAACGGCATCGCCGCCGCCTTCCTGGGCGGTCTGAACCCCATCGGCGCCATCTTCTCCTCCTACTTCATCCAGCATATCACCAACGGCGGCGCCTATGTGGACAAGACCATGTACTCCGCCCAGATCTCTGACCTCATCTCTTCGCTCATCATCTACCTGTGCGGCTTTGTGTTCTTCTTCAAGACAGCGCTCACCGCTTGGCTGGACCGCCGTGCTGAGCGCCGTGCGGCCCAGGAGAAGAAAGGAGGGGAAGCATAATGCTGCTGCTGATCCAATATACCATTATCTTCGCCTCGGTCCTCATCCTGGTGGCCTTGGGCGGCTGCTTCTCCGAGCACTCCGGCGTCATCAACATCGGTCTGGAGGGCATCATGGTCATGGGCGCCCTGGGCGGAGCCCTGATGATGAAGTTTGCTCCCGCCGGACTTCCGGACATCGGCATGATCGTGCTGGTGGTCCTGGCCGCCGTAATCTTCGGCATGCTCTACTCGCTGCTGCTGGCTGTGGCCGCCATCAACTTCAAGGCCGACCAGACTCTGGTGGGCACCGCCATGAACCTGCTGGCCACCGCCGCTGCCACTGTTTTCGTCAAGGCCATGAACACCGCTGCCGACTCCGGCAACGTCTCTGCTACCATCCAGTATATCGAGCAGAAAAAGGCCTTTCTGGTCAACATCGGCGGCTTTGAGTTCAACTGGTTCATGCTGATGGCCCTGATAGCCCTCGTCTGCTCCTGGGTGGTCCTCTATCGCACCCGCTTTGGCCTCCGGCTCATGGCCTGCGGCGAGCATCCCCAGGCGGCCGACTCCGTGGGCATCAACGTCTACCGCATGCGCTATGCCGGCGTCCTCATCTCCGGCTTCCTTGGAGGCCTGGGCGGCATCGTCTATATTACCGCCGGCGTCAGCGAGTGGAAGTTCGAGTACGGCGTGGCCGGTTTCGGCTTCCTGGCCCTGGCCGTTATGATCTTTGGTCAGTGGAAGCCCACCCGCATCGCCCTGGCGGCCCTGCTCTTCGGACTCTTCCGGGCTCTGGGCAATGTCTACACCGGCTTTGACCTGCTGAAGAATCTGAACCTGCCCAGCTCCGTCTACAACATGCTGCCCTATATCGTCTCCCTGGTGGTGCTGGCCTTCACCTCTCAGAAGTCCAGAGCCCCCAAGGCCGAGGGTATCCCTTACGACAAGGGCATGCGCTGAGATTACAAGCGAAAAAAGGGACACTGTTTACACAGTGTCCCTTTCAGGTTGTCGAAAAAGGGCATATACGTCAGATTTTGTGCAAGAGCCTCGCAGAGTTCCGTCGTCCGCAGACGACGGAATCAAGTACAGTCTGTTTTTTCAGGGGACATGTGCCTCGGAAAAAACACTGCTCAGGCCGCAAACGTGCGAGCGAAGCGAGTGCGATGCAGCGGCCTGCATCTTTTCGAAAAAATGCCTGCATTTTTGAGAGAGCCTGTCGACTTTGTCGACAGGCTCAAAGGGACACTGTTTACACAGTGTCCCTTTTTTGTATCCCTCCCCGGCCTTGACAAATGCTGTGGACAGATCTATTATGTAACTAGTTACTTATTTATGAGAGGTGGAGCACTGTGGGCGAAATGCCGTTTGGTCTGAAGCTCGCCGTCATCAACCGGGCATTCCGTAAAAAGCTGGACGAGAAGGCCAGCGCTATGGGCCTGACCGCTGTGCAGCTGCGAGTGCTTGGTTCGGTCAGCCGTCTGGAGGCTGCCGGAGAGACGGAGATCCACCAAAACGACCTGGAGCGGATCGAGCATGTCACCCATCCTGCGATGACCAAGCTACTCCAGCGTCTGGAAAGCAAGGGTTTCATCCGGTGTGTTCCCAGCGACCTGGACCGGAGGTACAAGAAGATCACCTGCACGGAGCGGTCGGCCGGAATCCACAACATGATCCTGAAACAGGATGAGGAGGTACTGTCCGAGCTGTGCCGGAATTTCACCCGGGAGCAGCAGGAGGCCCTGCACCAGTTGGCGGATATGCTCTTGGAGAACATCGACGCGGAGTGAGACGGCTGGTTAAAACTGAATTCCCCAGGCAGTGTGCTGAGGAGAAAACTCGGCGCGCTGCCTGCTTTTTTACTCAAATAAGTAACTAGTTACTTAATAAGGAGAGATGCAATGATGGAAAAAGAAGCAGCAGAAGCCAAGAGTCCTTTTGCGACGGAGCCCATCGGCAGGCTGATCGTAAAATTTGCCGTCCCATGTGTCATTTCCCTGCTGGTGAACTCATTGTATAACATCGTGGATCAGATCTTCATCGGCTGGGGCGTGGGCTATCTGGGCAACGGCGCCACGAATGCCGTGTTTCCCATCACCATTGTGGCTCTGGCCCTGTGTCTGATGATCGGCGACGGCGGAGCCGCCTATCTGAGTCTGAAGCTGGGCGAGGGAGACATTGACAGCGCCAAGCGGGGCGTAGGCAATGCGATCATTATGGTGGTTGCAGTCAGCATTGTCCTAGCAGCCGTATTTCTGATTTTGATTGAGCCCATCCTAAACCTGTTCGGCGCCACCGACGCCCTGTGGGACTACGCGCTGCAATATGGTACGATCATTGGGTTCGGCCTTCCCTTTATGATGATCCCCGGCGCGATCAACTCTATGATCCGGGCCGACGGCAGCCCCAAATATGCCATGCTGTCCATGGCGCTGGGTGCCGTGATCAACACCATTCTGGACCCTGTGTTCATTTTTATCTTCCATATGGGTGTGCAGGGTGCAGCCATTGCCACGGTGATCGGTCAGGTGGCCACCTTTATCATGGCGGTGACCTATCTCTTCCGGTTCAAGACCTTCCGGATTGACTGCACGGCATTTGTCCTGAAAGCAAAGACCTGCGCCACAGTGCTCAGTCTGGGTATCAGCAGCTTCATCACCCAGTTTGCCATCACCATCGTCATGGCGCTGACCAACAATCTGCTGGTTTCCTACGGCGCTTTGTCCATTTACGGTTCCGAGATCCCTATGACGGCCACGGGCATCGTCATGAAGGTCAACCAGATCCTTATCTCCATCCTGGTCGGTATCGCCGTAGGGGCTCAGCCGATCATCGGCTTCAACTATGGCGCCAAGGATTTTACCCGTGTGAAAAAGGCGCTGGACATTGCCATCGTAGTCTCTGAGATCATCGCCATCATTGCCTTCCTGATCTTCCAGTTTGCTCCCATGACAGTGGTGTCCCTGTTTGGCTCGGAAGAGGGGCTTTACAATGAGTTTGCTGTTATGGCCTTCCGCACGTTCCTGCTGCTGTGTCCCCTGACCGGTTTTCAGACGGTGATCGCTGTCTATCTCCAGGCGGTGGGCAAGCCAATCAAGTCGGCCATCTTGTCTCTGGCGCGTCAAATCATCTTCTTTGTGCCCGCGGCGCTGATCCTGCCCAAATTCCTAGGTGTAGTGGGCGTGCTGTGGACCGGCCCTGTGGCCGACGGTTTGGCCTTTTTGCTGTCGGTCGGACTGCTGATTTATGAGAGAAAGCAGCTGAAGGGAATGGAAACCGCTGAATCACCGGCGGAGATGGAGATACAGTGAAAGGAGCGAGCGTTATGAAACATAGAATCATTACCATCAGCCGTGAATTCGGGAGCGGCGGCCGCACCATCGGGAAAAAGGTGGCAGAGGCGCTGGGGCTGCCGTGCTACGACAGTGAATTGATCCAGAAAATGGCGAAAGAGAGCGGTTTTGATGAGCAGTATATCAGGGACAACGGCGAATGTGCCCCTGTGGGCGTTCTGTCCAACCTCACCAACCGTGCCTTCGGGCCCACCAACGAGGATTATCTGTGGGAGGTCCAGTGCAGGATCATTACGGACCTGGCGGAAAAGGGACCCTGTGTGATCGTGGGCCCGTGTGCCGACTATATTCTCAGGGACAAGGCGGACTGCCTGCGGGTCTTTATTCACGCGGATATGGACTTCCGGGCCAGGCGCATCGTGGAGGTGTACGGGGAACGGGAGACATCTCCGGAACAGCGGCTGAAGGACAAGGACAAACGCCGTGCGGCCTATCACCGGTTCTACACCAACATGAAGTGGGGCCACGCGCAGAATTACGACATCACCCTGAACAGCGGGACGCTGGGGATTGAGCGTTGTGCGGATATCATCAAAGGCCTCTATTGATTGAGTGAAGGGAGAGCAGAGCGGGACAGATCCGCTCTGCTTTTTCCGTATTCTGGGATATAGACAAGATGCGGTGGGAAAAAGCCTGTCTCCCCCTTGGCTTTTGGTGGATATACCGATATAATAGGGGCAGTGAGAGGCGGACAGACCTGAGGCCCGCCGTGCACAGTCAGAATAATCAAAAGGAGAAACAGGGGAATGAGGATCTATCAGGAAGCCGACTACGATGCCATGAGCCGCCGGACGGCGGCCATAATCGCCGCCGAAGTCATCCGGAAGCCGGACTGTGTCCTGGGCCTGGCCACCGGCTCCACGCCAGTGGGAGCCTACCGTCAGCTGGCCGCTTGGGAGCGGGGGGGCCTGCTCAGTTTCGGTGACGTCACCACGGTGAACCTGGATGAATACAGAGGCCTGGGGCCCGACCATGAGCAGAGCTACCGCTATTTCATGCGTACCAACCTCTTTGACCAGGTGGACATCCGCCTGGAACGCACCCATGTCCCCGACGGCCTGGCCGCCGATCCGGAGGCGGAGTGCCGCCGATATGACGCCCTGGTGGAGTCCCTGGGCGGGACCGACCTCCAGCTGCTGGGCATGGGACACAACGGCCACATCGGCTTCAACGAGCCTGGGCCGGCCTTCGTTCGGGAGACCCATGTGGTGGATCTGGCCAAGAGCACCATTGAGGCCAATGCCCGCTTCTTTGCCCACCGTGACGAGGTGCCCCGTCAGGCCATCACCATGGGCATCGGCACCATCATGTCCGCTAAGCGGGTGCTGGTGGCGGTCAGCGGCGCCGACAAGGCGGAGGCGGTGCGCAAGGCATTCTGCGGCCCCATCACGCCGGAAATGCCCGCCTCCATTTTGCAGCTCCACCGGGATGTGGTGCTGGTGGGCGATGTGGCTGCCCTGAGCGGCCTGAGAGAAGCGGGGGTATTGCAGTGAGGATCATCGGCGCAAATGTGTTTGATGTGCAGAACGGCTTTGCCCGCCGGGATCTGTGTACCGACGGAGAGCTTATCTCCTACCGCAGCGGGGACGATACGGTGGTGGAGGCCGACGGCTGCTGGCTGATTCCCGGCCTCACCGATCTCCACTTCCACGGCTGCCGGGGAGAGGATTTCAGCGATGGCTCCCCGGAGGGGCTGGCCGTCATGGCCGACTATGAGCTCTCCCGGGGCGTCACCCAGATCTGCCCGGCGGGGATGACCCTGGACCGGGAGGCTCTGCTGGCCATGTGTGCCAACGCCCGCCGCCACCGGGAGACCGCCAAAGGCGGCGCCGATCTGGTTGGGATCAACCTGGAGGGTCCCTTCCTCTCTCCGGAGAAAAAGGGCGCCCAAAACGGCGCCTGGCTCCGAAACCCGGACACCGCCCTCTTCCGGGAACTGCAAAATGAGGCCAAGGGCCTGGTGAAGCTGGTGTCTGTGGCGCCGGAGCTTCCAGGCGCTCTGGACTTTATCCAACAGGTGGGGGGGCGGGTGTGCGTCTCCATTGCACACACCGCCGCCGACTACGAGACAGCCCTGGCCGCCTTCCAGGCCGGCGCCCGGCAGGTGACCCACCTCTATAATGCTATGCCCCCCTTTGCACACCGGGCGCCGGGGGTGGTTGGGGCCGCCTTTGATACCCCTGAGAGCCGGGTGGAACTCATCTGCGACGGTGTCCACGTCCATCCGTCGGTGGTCCGGGCCACCTTCCGCATGTTTGGGCCTGACCGGGTCATCCTCATCAGCGACACCATGCGGGCAGCCGGTATGCCCGACGGGGACTACACCCTGGGCGGACAGGATGTCCACGTGGAGGGCCGCCGGGCCACCCTGGCCGACGGTACCCTGGCCGGTTCGGCCACCGACCTCATGGCCTGTATGGTGACGGCAGTACAGATGGGCATTCCCCTTCACCACGCGGTGAAGGCGGCTGCGGTGAATCCCGCCCGGGCCATCGGCATTTACAGCCGGGTGGGTTCCCTGGAGCCGGGCAAGCGGGCCAACCTGGTGCTGCTGGACCGTGACCTCCAGGTGCGCGAGGTGATTTTCAGGGGGAGAACGGTGGAGCCTGTCCGCTGAGGGCGGACAAATGGGATGGAAAATGTGCCTTGCCTCAGCAGAGGAAAAAGGGTACAATACAAATATCGACTGGGCTGGAGAGGGCCCGGATCAATAGTCCGAGAGGGGCGGAGAATGATGAACATTCAGGAGTTAAAGCAGGCGCTGAACGCCGGCGCATACGATGAGACCTTCCGAAAGCTGTACCCCGGCCGCTGGGAGGGCCAGCGGGAGCGGTATCTGCATATTGTCAACGCCTTTGCCGAGCGTTTTGGCGAAGAGCATGTGGTGGAGATCTACTCCGCCCCCGGCCGCAGTGAGATCGGCGGCAACCACACCGACCACCAGCGGGGCCGGGTCTTGGCGGCGGCCGTCACCCTGGACGCGGTGGCGGTTGTGGCCAAAAATGACCGCAATGTCATCCGCATCTACTCCGAGGGCCATGGCGAGGAGCGCATCAATCTGGAGAAACTGGAGATCGTTCCTGAGGAGAAAGGCACTACCGCCGCCCTCATCCGGGGCATCGCTGCCCGGTTCTACGAGCTGGACCTGCGCTTCGGCGGCTTTGACGCCTATGTGAGTTCCGATGTGCTGCCCGGCTCCGGCCTCTCCTCCTCCGCCGCCTACGAGGTGCTGGTGGGCACCATCCTCAGCGGCCTCTACAACAATGGCCGGGCCACCCCCGTCCTCATCGCCAAGGTGGGTCAGTTCGCTGAGAACACCTACTTCGGCAAGCCCTGCGGCCTCATGGACCAGTGCGCCTCCGCCGTGGGCGACTTCTGCCTCATGGACTTTGCCGACCCCGCCTCCCCTGTGGTGGAGTCCATCCCCTGCGTCCCCGCCGACCACGGCTACGCCCTGTGCCTCATCGACGCCGGTGGCAGCCACGCCAATCTCACTGATGAATACGCCGCCATTCCCCAGGAGATGCGCTCCGTGGCCAAGCTGATGGGCAAGGAAGTGCTGGGCGAGACCGACCCCGCGGAGTTCTATGCCCGGCTGGGCGAGTTCCGGGGCAAGGTGCCTGACCGTGCCCTCCTGCGGGCCATGCACTTCTACGGCGACAACCAGCGGGTGCTGGACCAGGCCGATGCCCTGCGGAAGGGAGATTTCCAGCAGTTCCTGGCCCTGGTGCGGGACTCCGGAGCCTCTTCCATGGATCTGTTGCAGAACATCTACCCCTCCGGCGACCCCTCGGAGCGCAGCCTCTCCCTGGCCCTGGCTCTGTGCCGGCGGCTGCTGGAGAAGGACGGCGCCTGGCGGGTCCACGGCGGCGGCTTTGCCGGTACCGTTCAGGCCTTTGTGCCCGTGAAGCAGCTGGAGTCGTTCCGGCAGAAGATGGAGGCCGTCTTTGGTGCGGGAACCTGCCATGACCTGTCGGTGCGGCCGGCAGGCGGCATTAAGGTGATAGCGGAGGGCGAGGTATGATCACCACCAGACCCTTCGGCACCACCGCTGACGGTACATCAGTGACCTGCTTCCGTCTGGAAAATGCCGCCGGCGCCTGGGTGGAGGTGCTGGACTACGGCTGCATCCTCCGGGCGGTGGCCGTTCCTGACCGTGCCGGCGCCCTCCGGGACGTGTGCCTGGGTTTTGACACTGTGGCGGAGTACCAGGAGAACCACCAGGGCTATCTGGGCGCCATGGTAGGCCGGTGTGCCAACCGCATCCGGGACGCCCGGTTCACTCTGGACGGCCGGGAATATGTACTGGCGGCCAATGAACGCCCCAATCACCTCCACGGCGGCGACCGGGGCTTTGACCAATATGTATGGGATCACAGTATCGAAGGGGATACAGTGGTCTTTTCCCGTACTTCTCCCGACGGGGAGGAGGGGTATCCCGGTACCCTGAAGGTGCGGGTGAGCTATACCTTGACGGAGGACAACGCCCTCCGGCTGGTGCTGGAGGGGGAGAGTGACGCCGATACGGTGGTGAACCTCACCAGCCACGCCTATTGGAACCTGAACGGCCACGGCGCCGGGGGTGTGGGGAGCCATACCCTGTCCATTGACGCCATCGCCCTCACCGAGCTGGGGGCGGACAACTGCCCCAACGGTACCATTGCCTCTGTGGTGGGGACCCCATTTGACCTGCGGACCGCCTGCCCCCTGGAGGCGGGCTGGGACGCCGACCACCCGCAGATCCGCCAGGGCGGCGGCTATGACCACAACTGGGTCCTGCGGGGAAGCGGCCTGCATCGGGCGGCCGTGCTCGCCGCTCCGGAGAGCGGAATTACCCTGTCCCTCTCCACCACCCAGCCGGGGCTTCAGGTCTACACCGGAAATTTCCTGCCGGAGACGGCAGGAAAGGGCGGTGCGCGGTATGCTCCCCGCTGCGGTGTGGCCATGGAGGCCCAAGGCTTTCCCAATGCCATGAACCTGCCCGGTTTTCCCTCCGTTGTGCTGCGGGCAGGGGAGCGGTATCATCAGGAGATCATTTTTGCCTTCGGGCACAACTGAGTGACACAAGGAGGTGTCCCGGTGAGCCTCTACAAGATCATGATCGTGGACGACGAGGCCGAAGTGCGGCAGGCCATTGCCAGAAAAATAGACTGGCGGGCTGTGGGCTTCGAAATCGTGGCCGATGCGGAAAACGGCCGGGACGCCCTGGAAAAGGTGGAGACCCTGGACCTGGACGTGGTCCTCACCGACATCAAGATGCCCTTTATGGACGGACTGGAGCTGGGGGCGGAGCTCTCCCGGCGCAAGCCCAATCTGAAGCTCATCGTCTTTTCCGGCTTCGACGAGTTTGAGTACGCCAAGGAGGCCATCAAGCTCAACGTGGTGGAATATGTGCTCAAGCCGGTGAATGCCGCCGAGCTCACCGCCATTCTGGACCGTGTGCGGAAGGTGCTGGATGAGGAGATCGAGCAGCGGCGGAACATCAGTCAGCTCACCCAGGCCTATCAGGAGAGCCTGCCTCTGCTGCGGGAGAAATTTCTTCAGGACCTCATGCGGGGCCCCATGGACCCTCGGGTGCTGGAGGCGCAGGCGGAGCGTTTCGCCCTCACCGTCCGGGAGGGGGCATATAAGGTGGCGGCGGTGTGCGACATCGTCCACAGCGGCGAGCGGCGGCCCGCTCTCAGCGCCGAGCTGGTTCCGGTGTCGGTGCAGCAGATGCTCAGCGACGCGCTCCGGGACCGCTGTCAGAGCGAGATCGTGCTTGGAGTTTCCTCCATCTTGATCGCCACTTCCTGGGAGCGGGACCCGGTGGAGAGCCTCATGCGCATTCTGGGTGAGGTCTGTACGGAGTGTGAGCGCATCCTGGGCGTCACCTTGACGGTGGGGATCGGACGCCCCTGTCAGAACCTGGAGGAACTGTGCCGTTCCTGCGGCGAGGCCCGGGCCGCCCTGGAGTACCGGGCGGTGGTGGGCATGGGGAAACCCATCTACATCCAGGACATGGAGCGCCTGGACCGGACCGTGCCGGAGGGGGACAGCCACAGGGAGCAGCAGCTGCTTTCCGTCATCAAGTTCGGCTCTCAGGAGCAGATCGCCGCCATGGTGGACAAGCTTCTGGCCGAGGGAGACGGGGAGTGGAGCGATCAGTCCAGGGCCATCGGCATGCTGGGGACCCTGCTGCCTGTAATCCAGCGCTGCCGGCTGGGGGAAGAGGCCATGCTGGGCCCCAGAGGAATGTGGCTGGGGCTTCTCGCCGAAGATACCCCAATGGAGGAGCTCCGGGCCTGGCTGCTGTCGGTGTGCCTCAATATGAGCGGCTGTATGGACCAGCGGCGGGTCTCCACCGCCAAGCGGCTGGTGGAGGAGGCGGAGCGGTATATCCGGGAGAACTATCCCGACTCCGGGCTGTCGGTGGATCGGCTTTGTGACCACCTGCACATCAGCCAGTCCTATTTCTCCACCATTTTCAAGCAGGAGACAGGGCGGAGCTACGTTCAGTACCTCACCGACGTGCGCATGGAGCACGCGGTGGAGCTACTGCGTACCACCGATGACAAGACCTATATGGTGGCAGAAAAGGTGGGCTATGATGAGCCCAATTACTTTAGTTATGTGTTTAAGAAGCGGTTCGGCGTGTCGCCGTCGCAATTCCGCAAGTAGAGATGCTCCGAAGGGGCGGTCGCCTGTTACCGGCGCGGTGAGCCGCCGGAATGGCGGCCGCCCTTTTCCGCAACGGGCATCGCGACGATGAAAGGAGGCAATGGCGTGGGAGAGATGACAAAACGGCTCCAGGTCCGGTTTTCCAGGGGCAGCATCCGGTATGTGATGTTCGCCTCCTTCACCGTCAGCGCTCTGGTGGCGGTATTGCTTACCTGTCTGACCCTGTATGCCCGGTTCTCCCGTCAGATGGACGACGCCATTCAGGAGGAAAACCAGATTCTGGTCAGCCAGGTCAACCAGTCCCTGAGCACCTATTTGAGAGACATGATCCGTCTTTCCGACTCCATCTGCTATAACGTGGTCAAAAACACCGATCTGGAGCGGGAGGGTGTTGGAGATGAGATCCGGCTCCTCTACGATACCTACAGCGACTATGTGGAGAATGTGGCTCTCTTTACAGAGAATGGGGAGCTGGTGGCCACAGCACCGGCTGCCAAGGTCAAAGACGGCGTGGACGTGACGGGGGAGGAGTGGTTCACCGCAGCCATGTCCCAGACGGAGAACCTCCACTTCGGTGTCCCCACCGTCCAGAACCTCTTTGCCGACACGGCGGGCAACTATAAGTGGGTGATTTCTCTCTCCTGTGCCGTAGAGCTCACCCGAGGGGGCGGCACTCAGCTGGGCGTTCTCCTTATGGACCTGAAGTACAGCGCCGTCACCGCTCTCTTCCAGAGCGTGAAGCTCTCGGGAAGCGGCTATGTCTATCTGGTGGACGGGGCGGGTAACCTGATCTACCACCCGGAACGCACCCTCATCGCCACAGGCCGGGTGCGGGAAAACAGCCTTCAGGCTGCCGACCGGGCGGACGGCATCTACGTTGAGGAGTGGGAGGGCAGCCGACGCTCCGTCATCGTCCAGAGCGTGGGCTACACCGGCTGGAAGGTGGTGGGCGTGGTGGAGCGCCCCGGCTTTACCATGAGTCTCCAACAGACGCTCCCCTTCCTGGTGGTCATCATATGCGCCTATGTGGAGCTGCTCATCCTCATGAATGTGCTTCTCTCCCGAAAGATCACCGAACCTCTGCGGCGGCTGCGGGAGTCGGTGGGTGAAGTGGAGGAGGGGGCAGAGCGCCCCACCATCTATGTGGGCGGTACCGCCGAGACCAGGGAGCTGGGGACGGCCATTCAAAACATGGTGGACCGACTGCGCCAGCTCACCGCTGACATCGTCCGGGAGCATGAGGCCAAGCAGAAGAGCGAACTTAACGCCCTTCAGGCCCAGATCAATCCACACTTTCTCTACAATACGCTGGATATCATCGTGTGGATGATAGAGAACGGCCAGCGGGAGGACGCCATCCGGGTGGTCACTGCCCTGGCGCGGTTCTTCCGCATCAGTCTCTCCAAGGGACGCAACATCATCCCCGTCCGGGACGAGCTGGAACATGTGCGTAACTACCTCCTCATCCAGGAGATGCGCTATAAGAACAAGTTCCACTACCAGATCACCTGCCCGGAGGAGGCGGCCAACCTCACCACCATCAAGCTGGTGGTGCAGCCCATCGTGGAGAACGCCATCTACCACTCCATGGACTTCATGGACGGGGACGGACTCATTGATATCCGGGCGGAGGTTGATGGGAAGGACCTGACCATCACCGTCTCGGACAACGGTCTGGGGATGCCCCCCGATGTGGTGGAGCGGCTGCTCACGGCCTCCCCCCAGCCTGGCGCCCAGACGGGCAGCAAGCGGGGCTCCGGCATCGGGCTCAGGAATGTCCAGGAGCGCATCCGGCTCTACTTTGGGGCGGAATACGGCGTCACCATCCAGTCTGAGCCTGACGAGGGGACTGTGGTCAAGCTGCACCTGCCGGCCGTGCCCTATGGGGAAATGGAGGACACATGATGAGTAAAAATGAGCGTCATGTGTTTATAGGAGTGTTGCTGGTGCTGGTGGCAGCGCTGGCTGTCATGCTCCTCCAGAATGTCCTAGGGAGCGGACAGACGGAGATCCGGCGGGTGTCCGTGCTGTTGGACGGTGAGGGGGAGTCCTATTGGCAGAACTTCCGCCTTGGCGTGGACAAGGCGGCCCGGGAACACAATGTGGATGTGCGCTATGTGTTCCGGTATGACGGCCCGGCCGGGACAGTTCAGGCGGAGCAGCTGCGCCGGGAGTGGGAGGGAGAGCTTGACGGTGTGATTCTGGTCCCGGTAGACGGGGAAGCTCTAGCGGAGGCCCTCCAGGAGGCGCCGGCCGGATTGGCGGTGACCGTGGTGGGGCCAGACCTTCCAAACGTGGATGGGACATGCACGATCTCAGCCTCCCCGGAGGAGATGGGCCGGCGGCTGGCCGATGCCGTGGCCGACAGCGGGGTCTCCTCCTGCGCGGTGATCCTGACCGGACAGGAGGGGGAGAACGCTCTGCGCCGGTACCGCGGCCTGGAGGAACGGTTTCAGGAACGAGGGGTGGCGTGGCGAACGGTGATGGCGTCGACGATAGAGATGCTTCCTGAGCCCAACGGCCAGCCCGTGGTGGCTCTGGAGCCCGGGACCACCGAGGCCCTCTGTACCTGGGGCGGGCCGGTCTACGGCTTCGGTACCTCCAACAGCATCCTGAGCAGCCTGGAGGAGGGCACGGCGGCGGCACTGGTGGTTCAGAGCGACTATGACGCCGGCTATCTGAGCCTGCTCAGCGTCCTGGAGGCCCTGGACGGGGCGCAGCCTGAGGACCAGACCCTGGACTGCTATACCGTCACAGCGGAGAACATGTTTACCGATCCTATGGATCAGATCCTGTTCCCGGTGGCGTGAGGCGGAAGGAGGAAGTGCTGTGAAAAGACAAGTATGTGCGCTGCTGGCGGCGGTGCTGCTGTGCCTGACCGCCTGCGCGCCCAGGGGGAGCGGTGAGGAGGAGACGCTGCGCATCGGCGTAGCGGTCTACAAGGGGACGGACACCTATATCACCAATATGACTCAGGCCATGGAAGCCGCGGCCCAGGCCTGGAGTGAGGAGAGCGGTGAGCGGGTCCAGCTCACGGTGTCCGATGCCCAGGAGAACCAGAACACCCAGAATGAGCAGATCGACCGCTTCCTATCTCTTGGCTATGATGTGCTGTGCGTCAACCTTGTGGACCGAACCGATGCCGCACGGGTCATCGGTAAGGCCCGGGAAGCCGATGTGCCGGTGGTCTTCTTCAACCGGGAACCGGTCCAGGAGGACCTGGAGAGCTGGGAGAAGGTCTACTATGTGGGCTCCGATGCCCGGCAGTCCGCTCAGCTTCAGGCACAGATCGTGCTGGAGCTGTGGGAGAGCGACCCTGCCGCCCTGGACAAAAACGGAGACGGTGTCCTTCAGTATGCCATGCTGGAGGGGGAGAGCCGCCACCAGGACGCCATGATCCGCACCGAGGTGTCGGTCCAGACGCTGCGGGACGCCGGGGTCCCGCTGGAACGGGTGGAGAGCGGTATCGCCAACTGGGAGCGCAGTCAGGCCGATGCCCTCACGGAATCCTGGCTGCTGAAGGGGGCAGATCTGGAGCTCATCCTCTGCAACAACGACGATATGGCCCTGGGGGCCGCCGACGCTGTGGAACGGCTGGGGCTGGACTTCCATAACATTGTGGGCATCGATGGAACGCCCCAGGGCCTGGAGGCGGTGGAGGACGGCACGCTGCTGGGCACCGTGGTCATGGACTACGCCGCTCACGGGACAGCCATCTTCCAGCTGGCCCGGACCTTGGGCGTCGGAGAGGAACCAACTAACATGGAAAATATGGAAGATAACACCATACGCATCCCGATGCACATCCAAAAGGCCTGGTAAGGTGCTTTCGGCTTTTCTACCAGAAAAGTATTGATTATTTTGCATAAAAGTGCCAAAGCTCGAAAAGCAAAAAATAGATTATTTATGGAAAGAGGTGATTTTTGATATGGCCTTTTCGGGGATTTCATGGTATGATGATTCTGGTAAAGCTCCGAAAGAGCTGCCAAACAAAATCAAGGAGGATTTTTACATGAAACTGAAAAAGCTGTCTGCTCTGCTTCTGGCCGGCGCCATGTGAGTGAGCATCGCCGCTTGCTCCGGCGGCACCAGCAGCACCCCCGCTCCCGCTGAGACCGGCACCACCGAGACCACTCCCGCTGAGACCGGCGCTGTCTCCGACCTGAACGTGGCCGTCTTCTACTACAACTACTCCGATGTGTACATCTCCAGCGTCCGCAACAACATGGACACCATGCTGGAAGCCATGGGCATCACCCCCGATAACTACGACGGCGCTGGCAACCAGTCCCAGCAGACTGACCAGATCAACACCGCCATCGCCAACGGCGCCAACCTGCTGATCGTCAACATCGTGGAGACTTCTTCCCCCGATGCTGCTCAGAACGCCGTGGACGCCGCCAAGGCCGCCGGCATTCCCATCATCTTCTTCAACCGCGAGGTTGACAGCGCTGTGGTGAACAGCTACGAGAACTGCGCCTTCGTGGGCACCGACGCTCCCGAGGCCGGCCACATGCAGGGCAAGATGATCGGTGACTACCTGGTCGCCAACTTCGACACCGTGGACCTCAACGGCGACGGCAAGATCTCCTACGTCATGTTCAAGGGCCAGGAGGGTAACGCCGAGGCCGAGTACCGCACCCAGTACGCCGTGGAGGACGCTGACGCCATCCTGACCGAGGCTGGCAAGGAGCCCCTCTCCTACTACGCTGGCGACGACGTGGCCACCAAGTACCTGGTTGACCAGAACGGCACCTGGTCCTCTGCCGCTGCTGTGGCTTATATGGACACCATCCTGGCTGAGTACTCCGAGGCCAACGGCAACATGATCGAGCTGGTCATCGCCAATAACGACGACATGGCCATGGGCGCCATCTCCTCCCTCCAGACCGCCGGTTACAACCTGGGCGACGGCACCTCCACCACCATCCCTGTCTTCGGCGTGGACGCCATCGACTCCGCCAAGCAGGCCATTGACGAGGGCAAGATGACCGGTACCGTTATGCAGGATGCCGAGGGTATGGCCAGCACCATCACCGCTCTGGTGGGCAACATCCAGAACGGCGGCGCTCTGATGGACGGCATCGACGAGGCCGGCGGCTACATCGTGGATACCGACGTGGCCAAGATCCGCGTGCCTTACGGCCTCTATACCGCCGACGCTGAGTAATCCAAGCGCACGCTCGATCGGCCCCAAGAAACAAGAAAGACGAGCGGGGCTGCCGGCTTGCCGGCAGCCCCGTTTCTGCTCCATGCGGAGTGTCTGCTTGAGACGCATCCTCCCTTCGGCCTGGCCGGGGAGGGCGCGCTTGAAGCAGAGGCTCTGAGGAGAGAATCGGAAAAGGAGGAGGAAGCATATGGATCAGCCGGTACTGCTGGAAATGCGTGATATCAGCAAATCCTTCCCCGGCGTCAAGGCCTTGGACAACGTCCACCTGACGGTCCGGCCCGGCACCGTCCACGCCCTCATGGGTGAGAACGGCGCGGGCAAATCCACCCTGATGAAGTGTCTCTTCGGTATTTACTCCAGAGACAGCGGCACCATCGTCCTCGACGGCAAGGAGGTCAACTTCAGGAGCTCCAAGGAGGCCCTGGAGAACGGTGTGGCCATGGTGCATCAGGAACTCAACCAGGCCCTGACCCGCAGCGTCATGGACAACCTGTGGCTGGGCCGCTACCCCAAGGTGGGCGGCATCATGGTCAGCGAGCGGGCAATGGCCAAGCGCACCAAAGAGATCTTTGAGCAGCTGGAAGTGAACGTGGACCCCAAGACCATCATGTCCACCATGCCCGTCTCTCAGCGGCAGATGGTGGAGATCGCCAAGGCGGTGTCCTACGACTCCAAGATCATCGTGTTCGACGAGCCCACCTCGTCCCTGACGGAGACCGAGGTGGAGCACCTGTTCCGCATCATCAACATGCTCCGGGACAAGGGCTGCGGCATCATTTACATCTCCCACAAGATGGAGGAGATCCTCCGTATCAGCGACGATGTCACCATCATGCGTGACGGCACCTGGGTAGCCACCCGGCCCGCCAAGGAGCTCACCATGAATGAGATCATCAAACTCATGGTGGGCCGCGAGCTCACCAACCGTTTCCCGCCCAAGACCAACGAGCCCGGCGATGTCATCCTGGACGTGCAGCACCTCTCCGGCAAGTATACCCGGCTGAAGGATGCCTCCTTCCAGCTGCGGAAGGGCGAGATCCTGGGCATCGCCGGTCTGGACGGCTCCGGCCGTACTGAGGTGCTGGAGAACCTTTTCGGCGCCATGACCAAGGGCGGCGGCACCATCAAACTCCACGGCAAGGAGATCAAGAACCGTTCTCCCCGTGAGTCTATCAAAAACGGCTTTGCCCTCCTCACCGAGGAACGCCGGGCCACCGGTATCTTCGGTATCCGGGACATCAAGGAGAACACCGTTATCTCCAACCTGAAGAGCTACCTCATCGGCGGCATCTGCCTGAGCGACAAGAAGATGCGGGAGGACACCGACTGGGCCATCCAGGCCATGCATATCAAGACCCCCAGCCAGGCCACCCAGATCCGGTCTCTCTCCGGCGGCAACCAGCAGAAGGTCATCATCGGCCGTTGGCTCCTCACTAAGCCGGAGGTGCTGCTGCTGGACGAACCCACCCGCGGTATCGACGTGGGCGCCAAGTATGAGATCTATGAGCTCATCATCGACCTGGCTAACCAGGGCAAGGGAGTCATCATGGTCTCCTCCGAGATGCCGGAGCTGCTGGGCGTGTGTGACCGTATCCTGGTCATGTCCGGCGGCCAGCTGGCCGGCGAGGTAGACGCCAAGAACACCAGCCAGGAGGAGATCCTGACCCTGGCCGCCAAATATGTGTAAAGGGGAGGAACCGAGAATGAGTAACCAGACCAAGACACTGGAAAAGCCGGCGTGGGATGCCAAGCGGATCGGGGATCTGATCCTCAACAACGCCCTCATCATCCTGATGCTGCTGGCCGTCATTTATATCGCCATTTCCAACCAAAATTTCCTGACGCCCACCTCTATCATCAACATCATCTCCCAGACTGCCGCCTATCTGCCCGCCGCCCTGGGCATCGCCGGCTGTATCGTCCTCACCGGCACCGACCTGAGCGCCGGCCGTATCGTGGGCCTGACTGCCTGTATCTCTGCCTCCCTGCTTCAGAGCACCGCCAATCTGGCCAACAAAATGTGGCCTGATATGGGCACCCTGCCCATCTGGGCCGTCATCCCCATCGCTATGGTCATCGGCGCTGTTTTCGGCGCTTTCAACGGCTTCTTTGTGGCCAAGTTCAAGCTCCATCCCTTCATCGTCACCCTGGGCACCCAGCTCATCGTGTATACCCTGCTTCTGCTCTATGTCCAGCAGGGCAACAACAAGGGTATGGCCATCTCCAACCTGGATGCCTCCTACACCGATTTCGTCAAGGGCTCCATCCTGAGCATCGGCGGCACCGCCATCCCCAACTATGTGTGGTTCGCCATCGCCCTCACCGCCATCATGTGGTTCATTTGGAACAAGACCACCTTCGGTAAGAACATGTTCGCCCTGGGCGCCAACGAGGAGGCCGCCCGGGTCTCCGGCGTCAACGTCTTCCTCACCACCATCATGGTCTTCGCTCTGGCTGGCGCCATGTATGGCTTCACCGGCTTCATCGAGGGCGCCCGCATCGGCTCCAACACCGCCAACACCGGCCTCAACTACGAGCTGGACGCCATCGCGGCCTGCGTCATCGGCGGCGTCTCCTTCGTCGGCGGCATTGGTAAGATCCGCGGCATCGTCATCGGCGTGCTGATGCTCCGCCTCATCTTCATCGGCCTGACCATGATGAAGGTGGACCCCAACCTCCAGTACCTCATCAAGGGCGCCATCATCCTCTTCGCCTGCGCTCTGGATATGCGTAAGTATCTGGCCAAGAAGTAAGTACTTTTACCAAAGGACTGTGCAGCAGCACGGGATTATGGTACAATAAGAGACAGGGCAGGAAAGGAAAGCCTGCCCTGTCTCTTTTTATCACAAGGGCGGTCATTGCCGCCAAATCATAGAGAGAGGTGAGCCATATGGCCGATATCGTCGACAAAACGCAGGCATTTCTGCGCAAATACGGTCTGGACCCGGCGCTGGTAGACGTGGATGCCTGTACCAGAGCCTTTCAGGCCGACATGGAAAAAGGGCTCCGGGGCGACCCCGATGCCTGGATGATGATGCTCACCACCTACTTGTCCCTGGACGGGGATATCCCAAAGGATACCCCAACCATCGTCATTGACGCCGGAGGCACCAACTTCCGCATCGGCCTGGTCACCATCACGGATCAGGGACCGGTGGTGGAGGACCTGCGGGTCTTCCCCATGCCCGGCTCCCAGGCTCCCATCACTTGGGAGACCTTTGTGGATGAGGTGTCCGACGCTGTCCTCCCCCTCACGGGCCGCAGCCGCCGGGTAGGGCTGTGCTTCTCCTACGCCGCCGAGATCCTGCCCAACCGGGACGGCAAGGTCCTCAACATCTCCAAGCAG
This sequence comes from Intestinimonas timonensis, assembly GCF_900626145.1. Lineage (GTDB taxonomy): Bacteria > Bacillota > Clostridia > Oscillospirales > Oscillospiraceae > Intestinimonas > Intestinimonas aquisgranensis. The sequence continues at coordinate 1,675,952 of NZ_LR130817.1, forward strand.
GTCCAGATCTCCGGCTCCAAGGACAAGGAGCTGGGCCGTGATATCTCCGCCGCTCTGGCTGCCAAAGGGGCGGAGGGGGTCACCTTCGTGGTCCTCAACGATACGGTGGCCGCTCTGCTGGGCGGTGTGGCTGCTCTGAGAGAGGAACGCTTTGACGGATACATCGGCCTCATCTACGGCACCGGCGTCAACACCTGTTATGTGGAAAAACGGGAGCACCTGGGCAAGGTGACCACACCCTGGGACCAGGACACCATGCTCATCAACATGGAGTCGGCCCGGTTTGACGGCGCGCCTCTGAGCACCTTTGACAAAGCGCTGGATGAAAACAGCGTGGACCCCGGCCTGTGCCACTACGAGAAGATGGTCTCCGGCCGCTATCAGGGTGAGCTGGTGTGGCGGGCCCTGCGGCAGGGTGCGGCCGACGGCCTCTTTTCCGCCAAACTCACCGCCTTTCTGACCGGCCTGGAGGGACTCACCATGGTCCAGGCCGACACCTTCACCGCCCGTCCCTACGGAGACAACCTCCTGGCTGCCGCCTGTGACGGGGAGGAGGACCGGGAGGCGGTCTATACCATCATCGACCGTATCGTGGAGCGCTCCGCCCGGCTGGTGTGTGCCAACCTGGCTGGCATCCTCCTCCAGACCGGCGCAGGGCAGCACATCCACCGCCCCGCCTGTGTCGTGGCGGAGGGCTCTACCTTCTATAAAGGACACCTGTTCCGGGGCAAGCTGGAGCGGCTGTGCGGCAGCTATATTACCGGCACCCTGGGCCGGCATATGGTGTTCCGTCAGATCGAGGACGCCAATCTGGTGGGGACCGCGGCGGCGGCCCTGCTGAATCCATAAGTACGGAGAAGAGAGAAAGGGGTCGGAAGCATGAAAACGGATATTGAGATCGCCCAGGCGGCGGAGATGCTGCCCATCGCCCAGATCGCCCAGCAGGTGGGCCTGGATGAGGACAAGCTGGAGTACTACGGAAAATACAAGGCCAAGGTGGATACCCTGGCCCTGCGGGATGTGCCCCGGAAGGGTAAGCTCATCCTGGTGACTGCCATCAACCCCACCCCGGCGGGGGAGGGCAAGACCACAACCAGCGTGGGCCTGGGCGACGCCCTCCACCGGCTGGGAAAGAAGGCCGTCCTGGCTCTGCGGGAGCCCTCCCTGGGGCCGGTCTTTGGCGTGAAGGGTGGCGCTGCCGGCGGCGGCTATGCCCAGGTGGTGCCCATGGAGGATATCAACCTCCACTTTACCGGCGACTTCCACGCCATCGGCGCCGCCAACAACCTGCTGGCCGCCATGCTGGACAACCACATCCAGCAGGGGAATGCCCTGGACATTGACGTCCGCCGCATCACCTGGAAGCGGTGTGTGGACATGAACGACCGGCAGCTGCGGAACATTGTCTGCGGCCTGGGCGGCAAGGTCAACGGCGTCCCCCGGGAGGATGGCTTTGATATCACCGTGGCCAGCGAGATCATGGCGGTTCTCTGCCTGGCCTCCGACCTCATGGATTTGAAGGCCCGGCTGGGCCGCATGGTGGTGGCCTACAACCGTTCCGGCGATCCGGTGTACTGTTCCGACCTGAAGGCCCAGGGGGCCATGACCGCCCTGCTGAAGGACGCCATCCGGCCCAACCTGGTCCAGACCCTGGAGCACACCCCCGCCTTCATCCACGGCGGCCCCTTCGCCAACATTGCCCACGGCTGCAACTCTGTGTCCGCCACCGACACTGCCCTGAAGCTGGGTGACTATGTGGTCACAGAGGCCGGCTTCGGTGCCGACCTGGGAGCTGAGAAGTTCCTGGATATCAAGTGCCGGGCGGCTGGTCTTACCCCCGATGCGGTGGTCATCGTGGCCACGGTCCGGGCCCTGAAGCACCACGGCGGCTGCCCCAAGGCGGACCTGGGCAAGGAGAACCTCCCCGCTTTGGAGAAGGGCCTGCCCAACCTGCTCAAGCACGTGGAGAACATCACCAAGGTGTACGGTCTGCCCGCCGTGGTGGCCATCAACCAGTTCGACAGCGACACCGAGGCTGAGATTGCCATGATCCGGACGGCCTGCGAGAAGTACGGCGTCCGGGTGGCCCTGAGCCAGGTGTGGGGCAGGGGCGGCGAAGGCGGCGAGGAGCTGGCCCGGGAGGTTCTGCGCATCATCGACGAGGAAAAGCCCGACTTCCGCTTCGCCTATGAAAGCGAGGCTCCCCTCACTGAAAAGATCGAGGCCGTGGCCAGGAAGGTCTACGGTGCCGACGGGGTGGGCTACGCCCCCGCCGCCGCCAAGGAACTCCAGCGGCTCACTGAGCTGGGCTACGGCAGCCTCCCCGTGTGCATGGCCAAGACTCAGTACTCTCTCTCTGACGACGCCGGTAAGCTGGGCGCCCCCACCGGTTTCCACATCAAGGTGCAGAAGGTGAAGGTCTCCGCCGGAGCCGGCTTCGTGGTGGTCCTCACCGGCGACATCATGACCATGCCCGGCCTGCCCAAGGTCCCTGCCGCCGAGAACATCGATGTGGATGAAAACGGCGTCATCACCGGCCTCTTCTAAGGGGGCAGAGACCAAGTGAAGGCATTTGTCAAAAAGGAAGCAGTGCTGTGCATCGCCTTCCTGTGCGCGGTGGTCTCCATGTTCCTGGTGCCCCCTGACGGCGGCTATGCCGATTATGTGGACTACCGGGTACTGGCCCTCCTCTTCTGTCTCATGCTGGTGGTGGCCGGGCTGCAGGATTGCGGGCTCTTTGATCTGCTGGCCCGGCGGCTCCTGGCGGGAGAGAAGCGGTTCCGCTTCCTGGCGCTGGCCCTGGTGCTGCTGCCCTTTTTTAGTTCCATGCTCATCACCAACGATGTCTCCCTCATCACCTTCGTGCCCTTTGCCGTGTTGGTGCTGGAGTTGACGGGACGACAGGCCCAGCTCCCCTATATCGTCACCCTCCAGACTGTGGCTGCCAACCTGGGCAGCATGGCCATGCCGGTAGGCAACCCCCAGAACCTCTTTCTCTGCTCCAAATTCGGCATCCCCATGGGCGCCTTCTTCGCCGCCGTCCTGCCCCTGACGGCGGTAAGCCTGGTGGGGCTGGTGCTGGCTGCCGGAACCACCAGCGGAGATATCATACGGGTGGACTTCAAGGACGCCGGCGGCATCGGCAAACCGGGACAGCTCAAGCTGATGCTCCTCCTCTTCGTCCTGTGTCTCCTCTCCGTTTTTCATGTGCTGCCCTGGCCCGCCCTGCTGGTGGTGGTCATTGTGGCGGCGGCCGTCTTTGCCAGACACCTCTTTCCACGGGTGGATTACGCTCTGCTGTTCACCTTTGTGTGCTTCTTCGTCTTCTCCGGCAATTTGGGCCGGATCGGGGCGGTGCGTACCTTCCTCACCGGCCTCATGGACTGGAACACCGTGGTCACCTCTGCTCTGGCCAGCCAGGTCATCAGCAATGTGCCCGCCGCCGTGCTGCTCTCCACCTTTACCGAGGACTGGAAGGGCCTGCTGGTGGGCACCAATGTGGGCGGCCTGGGTACCCTCATCGCCTCACTGGCCAGCCTCATCTCTTTCAAGCTCTACATCCGCACCGAGGGGGCCAAGCCCCTCCGGTATCTGGGACTCTTCACCCTGGCCAATGTGATCGGGCTGGTGGTGCTGGGCGTAGTGGTCTGGCTCCTGCCCTGAATGGAAAAAAACAAGCGTGGACGCAGAGCGTCCACGCTTGTTTCATGATTTGGGAAAAGTCAGGCGTTTGCCTGGGCCTCCGCGGTGAGATAGTCCACGATGCCCTGGGCGATGCCCTGGGCCAGCAACTGCTGGTAGCTGTCATCGGTCAGGTTCATGAGCTCCTCATGGTTGGTCATAAAGCCCATCTCCACCAGCACTGCGCACATATCGGTCTCCCGCAGCACCACGAAGTCGGCATCCTTAATGCCACGGTCAAGGCCACCGGTGATCTGGCACAGGGGAGTCTGAATGGCCTGGGCCAGCCGGGCGCCCCGGTTGCTGGACGGGTGGTAGTATGTATAGATGCCCTGGTAGTCGGGGCGGTTTTCCGCGGCGTTGGAGTGCAGGGAGACAAAGACGTCGGCACCGGCGGCGTTGGCCAGGTCGGCCCGCTCATAGAGACCGATCTCCACGTCGGTGGAGCGGGTCATGATGACCTGGAAGCCCTGGTTCTGAAGGATGGAGACCAGCTTCAGCGAGACGGCCAGGTCAATGTCCTTCTCCATGATGCCCTCGTAACAGGCACCGGGCCGGTCTCCGCCGTGGCCGGGGTCAATGACGATGGCGTAGTCCTGTGGGTTGATGGAGACGGTGGGTGCGGTCTCAGAGGCGCCGTGGGTGGTCACACTGACACCAGTGAGGGTGGTGGTGATGGTCAGGTTGCCGGCAGCGGTGGCACCGGCGGCCAGATCCAGCACGAACCGCACCGTGTAATCGCTGCCGGGGTAGAAGTCAGCGCCATGCTGGGCCCAGCGCACATCAGAGAGGTAGGTGTCACTGGCGGTGCAGCCGGTGAAGTCCTCCGACAGCACGGTGTCCAGAAAGTCGATGGCCACCCGGTCGCCCAGGTCGGTGACCTTGCAGTTGGGAGCCTGGTCCGTGGCAATGGTGAGGGTGCCGTCGCTCCAGCTCATGCCGGTGATTCGGACCGCGTCAGCCGGGACTTCCGGCTCCTGGGAGGGAGTCTCCGGCTCCTCCTCCGGGGCTTCGGGGGCGGTTTCCGTGAGCTCAGCTGTCAGGTGGGCAGTATAGGTGGCCTGGTCCCACTCCACCTGAGCGCCCAGGGTCTCGGAGACGAAGCGCAGTGGGATCATGGTGCGGTCAGCACCGTCGTAGCCCACCACCTGCGCAGGGACTCCGTCGGGCAGGGGGGTGGACACGCCGTTGACGATGGCGGTGGCGCTGTCCAGGGTGAGGACGATGACATCCTCGCCTTTGGTGAGGATGACCTGTCCTGTCTGCTGGACCCAGAGGACCTGGGCCTGGAGGGCCTCACCCACCAGACGGACGGGAACGAGGGTCCGTCCGCCCTGAATCATGGCGGGGACATCGCCGCTCAAAGGGTCGCCGTTGAGGGTGAGCTTCACCACTTCTGCGGAGGCCGGTGTGTAGGTGTGCTGGTTCCAGCTGTAAAGCTGTACGGAGAGGGTCCCGTTGGGACCGGCGGCAAAGGCGGTGAGGGTCAGGGCGTACAGCAGGGCCAGGACCGTCAGCAGGATGGTGAGCTTCTTTCTCATGCTCATGGCGTCCCTCCTTGGGATGGATTTCCGTTCTATTTTATCCAACCCGTCCTCTTTCGTCAAGAAAAGAGGAGAATATTAGTTGACATAAATTTTGGCAGGAAGTTGTGCCAAGTGAACAAAACCTACCATTTTGGAGGGCGATATTTGGACTTGCCTTCCCCAGGGGGACGTAGTAGTATAAAGAGTGGAAAAAGTTTGACAAGACTAATCCTTCGGAGAAGAAATATTGTCTCCGGAGAGCAGTGGAGGCAAGGAGTAAGCGATGGCGTCAGAGACGTTGAACAAAAGGGGCACGCTGATGGACCTGGAACCGGGTCACAGCGCGGTCATCCTCAAGGTAGGCAGCGATAAGGGACCGGTGAAACGCCGGCTGGTGGACATGGGCCTCACCCCCGGCACCACGGTAACGGTGCGGAAGGTAGCGCCCTTCGGCGATCCCATCGAAGTGAATATCCGGGGCTACGAGCTCTCTCTCCGGAAGGAGGACGCGGCACAGATCGCGGTGACCACCAGCGAGGAGGAGGCCAATGCCCGTCGGCAGGAGCGCAGCCGGCGGCGGCAGGCGGTGCAGAAGACGCCGGATGAGGCTACCCGCCAAAAGATGGAGGCCGCCCACGCCCATGAGAAGGAGCACCACGGCGGTGTGCCCGACTATGCCAGCCATGACACCCGCGAGATGAAGCTGGCCCTGGTGGGCAATCCCAACTGCGGCAAGACCACCCTGTTCAACGCCCTCACAGGCTCCAACCAGTACGTGGGCAACTGGCCCGGCGTGACGGTGGAGAAGAAGGAGGGCAAGGCCTCGGTGGACGGCAAGTCGGTGACCATCGTGGACCTGCCGGGCATCTATTCCCTCTCCCCCTACTCCATGGAGGAGATTGTGGCCCGGGACTTCATTGTGGGGGAGCACCCCGACGCCATCATCGACATTGTGGATGCCACCAACATCGAGCGGAACCTGTATCTTACCGCTCAGCTCCTGGAGCTGGAGCGGCCCATGGTCATCGCCCTCAACTTCATGGACGAGGTGGAGAAGCACGGCGACCACATCGACGTGGAGAAGCTCTCCAAGGAGCTGGGGGTGCCGGTGATCCCCATCACCGCCCGGTCGGGGGAGAACGTGGAGGAGATGCTCCGGGTGGCCCACCGGCAGATGCACATTGGCGTGACGGTGGAGCCGGACGACCTCTATGATGACTATACCCACCGTATCCACCACCAGGTGGGCGAGCTCATTCACGACAAGGCCTACGAGGTGGGACTGCCCGCCCATTGGGCCTCCATCAAGCTCATCGAAGGGGATTCCCTGGTGGAGCAGGCTCTGGGCCTGGACGAAAAGACCCAAAAGTGGCTGGAGTCCATCTATCAGGATTACGAGGGCGCCTACGCCCTGGGCGACCGGGAGACGCTCATTGCCGACAGCCGCTATCAGTTCATCCAGAAGGTGGTGAGCGCGTCGGTGGTGAAGGGCCGGCCCCGGGATGCCCTCACACGTTCCGACAAGATCGACGCCATCGTCACCCATAAATACCTGGCCATTCCCGTGTTTCTCCTTATGATGCTGGCCATGTTCGCCATCACCTTCGGACCCATTGGCTCCTTCCTCTCTGATGGGGTAGAGTTCCTGGTAGGCGAGGTCTTTGCCGGCTGGGTGGCCTCGGCCCTGACCACCGCCCAGGTGGCGCCCTGGGTGGAGTCTCTGCTGGTGGACGGTGTCATCTCCGGTGTGGGCGGCGTGCTCACCTTCCTGCCCCAGATCGCCCTGCTCTTCCTCTTCCTCTCCATCCTGGAGGACTCTGGCTACATGGCTCGGGCCGCCTTCATCATGGACCGGCTGCTGCGGCGGTTCGGCCTTAGCGGCAAGGCCTTCATCCCCATGCTCATGGGCTTTGGCTGCACCGTCCCCGCCGTTATGGGCGCCCGGACCATGGAGAACGAGAAAGACCGGCGCATGACCATCATGCTGGTGCCCTTCATGTCCTGCTCCGCCCGGCTGCCGGTGTACGGCCTTATGTCCGCCGCCTTCTTCCCCAAATACAGCGGACTGGTGGTCTTTTCTCTTTACGTTATCGGCATTCTGTTCGCCATCGTCTCCGGCCTCATCCTGAAAAAGACGATGTTCCAAGGGGAGCCCGCGGCCTTCCTGCTGGAGCTGCCCCCCTACCGCCTGCCCACCTTTAAAAACTGCGCCATGCACGTGTGGGAGAAGGTCCGGGGCTTCCTGGTGAAGGCGGGTACCCTCATCCTAGCCATGAGCGTGGTCCTCTGGTTCCTCCAGAACTTTGGACCCGGCTTCACTATGGTGGAGGACGCCTCCGGTTCCTTCCTGGGCATCATCGGCGGCTTCATCGCTCCTCTCCTCCGGCCCCTGGGCTTCGGCACCTGGCAGGCGGCGGTGGCCCTCCTCTCCGGCCTCATCGCCAAGGAGGCGGTGGTCTCCTCCATGAGCATGTTCTACGGCTTCTCCCTGGGGGCCAGCGGCACCGTGGTGGCCTCCGCCCTCTCCGGTACCTTCCAGACCCCGGTGGCGGCCTACGCCTTCCTGGTCTTCGTGCTGCTGTACGTCCCCTGCGTGGCGGCGGTGTCCACCATCCGCAAGGAGATGAACTCCACCAAGTGGACCATCCGCTCCATCCTCTGGCAGGTGTGCGCAGCCTATCTGGGCTCCTTCCTGGTCTATCAGATCGGCAGCCTCATTGTGGGCTGAGAGGAGGACGCCATGAAATATGTCATCTACGCCGCCGTAGCTCTGCTCATCCTGTGGGCAGTGGTCTACCTGGTCCGCCACGTCCGAAGGCAGCTCCGGGGCGAGTGCGGCTGCGGCGGGAGCTGCGGCGGCGACTGCACCTCCTGCGGCCAGAGCTGCGGAAAGCGGAAATAAGAAAAGGAGGTCCCTGCCCACATCGGGCAGGGACCTCCTTTTGTATCTCACTCCAGCGCGTGACGGCTGCGGACCAGCTCGATGGCCTCCTTGCCGGAGAGGTGCTCCATGGTGACCTCTATTACGACCACAGCGGGCAGCTCCTTTTCCAGAATTGCCTCCCTGTGGGCCTCGCTGTCCTCGGGGGCGTAGCGGAGGGCCAGCTTCTCCAGCGCGGTTCGGATCTCCGCCGGGTCCTCCAGCACTCTGGCCTTCCCGAAGAGAATGACGCTGCGGAAGTAGGTGGTGTACTCCAGGGGGACCACCTGGTCCCGGTCCACCACGCAGAAGGTGACCTTGGGGTCCCGAAGGATGGCGTCCAGCTTGTGGCCGGTCCGGGCGCAGTGGAACCAGAGCTTTCCATCCTCGTAGGCGTAGCTCAGGGGGACGGCGTAGGGATAGCCGTCGTCGCCGTGGACCGCCAGCACCCCGGAGGTGCCGCGGTCCAGCACGGCCAGGCACTCCTCCCGAGAGAGGACTTGATCTTTTCGCCGCATATCACGAAACATGTGGAAAAACCACCTTTCTATCATTTCCTATGTGGACCAGTTATATCACGGCGGGCGGAATTTTGCAAGGAGGGAGGTCCGACGCTGGACAAGACCGGCCCAGTGGGGTATGATGATTAGATAAGACGAAAGGCGGGAGAGCAGATATGATCCAGCAGGGCACATGCTATATCGTGGGGGCGGGGACCTTTTACGACCGGAACTTTGCGCCGGGCGCGGGGGACTTTGTCATCGCTGCCGACGGTGGCTACGCTACACTAACAGTCCGGGGGACGGACATGGACCTGGTGGTGGGGGACTTCGACTCCATGGGTTTCCGGCCCGACCATCCAAAGGTTGTAGACCTGCCGGTGGAAAAGGACAACACCGACACCATGGCCGCCATCCGGCTGGGCTGGGACCGGGGCTACCGGACCTTCCGGCTCTACGGCGGCACCGGCGGCCGGGTGGACCACACCCTGGCCAACCTCCAGTCCCTGGTGTGGCTCTCCACACGGGGCGGGCGAGGCTTCCTGATGGGGGAGAACTGGACCGCCGTCGCCATTACCGACGGCTCCCTGGCCTTTTCGGCGGACCACCGGGGGACGATTTCGGTGTTTTGCCAGGGAGACCGGGCGGAAGGGGTGACCCTGGAGGGTCTCAAGTACCCCCTGAAGGACGCCGTCCTCACCTGTGATTTTCCACTGGGTGTGAGCAATTCCTTCACCGGCGTGGAGAGCCAGGTGACGGTGGGGAAGGGGACCTTGCTGATCCTGTGGTATGACTGAACAGATAAGGCGGGCGGGACCAAATGGTCCCGCCCGCCTTTGCATTGCGAGCTTTATTTGTCGGGATAGAAGCCGGAGGGGGCTTCGGAGAGGTTGATCATGATGTTCTTCATCTGGGTATAGTGCTCCAGAATGACTTTGTGGGTCTCACGGCCAATGCCGGAGGCCTTGTAGCCGCCGAAGGGGGCGCCCTCGGGGATGGCGTTGTAGGTGTTGACCCACATACGGCCGGTCTCGATGCCGCGGGACACCCGGATGGCCCGGTTGATATCCCTCGTCCAGACGGCGCCGCCCAGGCCGTAGGTGCTGTCGTTGGCCATAGCGATGACCTCGTCCTCGTCGTGGAACTTGATGACACAGGCCACCGGCCCAAAGATCTCCTCCTGGGCCACCCGCATCTTGTTGTTCACGTCCACCAGCAGGGTGGGCTTCATGAAGCAGCCCTTGGCCAGGTCGCCCTCGGTGGCGCGCTCGCCGCCGCAGGCCACCTTGGCGCCCTCTTCCTTGCCGATCTCGATGTACTGGAGGATCTTCTTCACCTGGTTCTCGTTGATCTGGGCGCCCATCTGGGTGTCAGCCTCCCAGGGCATGCCCACCTTGACCTGGTTGAAGCGGCGGGCGGCCTCCTCCACAAACTTATCATAAATAGTGTCCTGGACAAAGACGCGGGAGCCAGCGCAGCAGACCTGACCCTGATTGAAGAGGATGCCCAGATGTACGCCGTCCATGGCCATGTCCCACTTGCAGTCGTCGAAGTAGATGTTGGCGCTCTTGCCGCCCAGCTCCAGGGTGGAGGGGATGAGCCGCTCGGCGGCGGCACGGGCAACATTGCGGTCCACCTCGGTGGAGCCGGTGAAGGCCAGCTTCCGGAAGCCGGGATGGTCCAGGATGTACTGACCGGCCTTGGAGCCGGAGCCGGTGATGACGTTGAACACGCCGGCGGGGATCACGTCCTGGGTCAGGCGGGCCAGCTCCAGTACGCTCAGGGGGGTATCGCTGGAGGGCTTAAAGACGGTGCAGCAGCCGGCGGCCAGCACAGGCGCCAGCTTCCAGGCGGCCATCAGGAAGGGGAAGTTCCAGGGCACGATCTGCCCCACCACGCCGATGGGCTCCCGGAGAATCAGGGAGAGGGTAGTGCCGTCCAGAATATTAGCGGAGCCCTCCTCCGCCATGATGCAGCCGGCAAAGTAGCGGAAGTGGCGGATAGAATAGGGGATGTCGATGGCCATGGTCTCCCGGATGGGCTTGCCGTTGTCCAGAGATTCCACCATGGCCAGATGCTCGGCATTCTGCTCGATGATGTCGGCCACCTTGTTCAGGATGGCGGCCCGCTCATTGGTGGTGATGTTCTTCCAGGTTTTGAAGGCTTCCCAGGCCGCCGCCACTGCGGTGTCCACGTCCTCCTTGGTGGCCTGGGCGCAGGTGGCCAGGTGCTCACCGTTGGCGGGGCAGCGGGTCTCAAAGGTGGCGCCGTCGCCGGCGGGGACCCATTTGCCGTTGATATAAAGCCCGTAGTTCTCCTGGGTGATCCGTTCCATGGTGTGTGACTCCTTTCTAAGTAAATATGACCGGCGCAAGGTCCGGTTTGATGGATGGTGTTCCCAGTTCGTAAAGTGTACCCAAAGTCAAGGACACAATGAAATACCAAAAACATGAGAGTTGTTATGTGACCATAGATCTGGTCAGAAGCTATTTTTCATGCACAGGCGGTTTGCCTTGCAGAGGATAAACGCCTGTAGTGAGGTACGTGTAAAATTCATTTGGAGATAATTTTGCAAGCTGCTGTATAAAGAACGCCATCTGGTGGAGTGTTTTTTCCAGAAAATCAAGTGGTTTCGCAGAATCGCCACCAGATATGACAAGTCGGATGCTTCCTTCCTAGCCTTTGTGTATCTTGCCTCCATCGCTATTTTGTTGCTTTAGCACAATCTCCGCCTTTTTTCAAACAAGCCCTAATGATTGGCCATTCGGTAGCCACTACGAATACAGTAGCAAGGGCCAGTGGAAGTACTACGACGATACTTACACAGTCCCGGAGGGACAGTACGCCACCCGATTCTTCTTTGCCGCGGGTGAAACGCAAACCGGAAATGTTACTGTGGGCAATCTCATCGATGATGTGTGGTTCTCCACCGAGCTGCCCCCTGCCCAACCCAATAAGGGGCATTTGACCGTCACCAAAGAGATCACCGGCGTGGCTCCGAACACAAGCCTGAGTGATTACTCTGTCACTGTGACCGTGGGTGAGGATTCTAAGACCATCAGCAGCTTTACCTACGATCCCCAGTTGGAATGCTACGTTGGCACTGCCAGCTTCCCGAACCTGACCCCCGGTTCTTATAGTGTCACTGAGACCGTGAACGGGACGATCGAGGGGTATGAGGCGGATAGCGCTGGCAGCACCACCTCCCAGAATGTCACGGTTGTGGCAAACCAAACCGCCGCCGCTACCCTCATCAACAACTACGAGTTGGATGTCAAGGACTACGAGTTCACCAAAAAGTGGGAGGGCACCCCCACCAGCTTTGTGGTGACCCTGAAGGATAGCAAGTATGATGACCTGACTGTGAGCGTTGCCAACGATGGTACCGCCACCGTGACCGGCGGCAGTTACACCGCCACCGTCAGCGGGGCAACTGGAAAGACCTGGACCATTACCGTTGAGGACGTCCCCGCCGACAGCGACTACTATGTCTCTGCCGAGACCTCTGTGGGCGGCGAGAATGTGACCAACCATAACGGAGTCCTCGCGACCAGCGGCTATAACGGCACGACCAATGGCGCCAGCTGGTGGCAGGTCTCCATCAGCGGCAACACCATCACCAACACCCACTACTCTGTGGTCCGCAACGATCCCAAGGGCATCCTGAAGATCTACAAGACCGACGAGAGCAATAAGCCTCTGAACGGCGTTACCTTCAGCCTGACCGGCAAGGACAGCCAGACTACCAAGGATGGCGGCTATGCCATGTGGACCGATTTGGCGGTTGACGAGTACACCCTCGCCGAGACCGCCCCGGAGGGCTATGTCCAGCCCGGCAGCTGGATCGTCAAGGTGGAGAAGACTCCGGATATAGCCCCCAAAACCACCACCGCCACCAACGGTAGCAAGACCATCACCTACAACGATACCGTTGCGGTGAAGGTGAAAAAGAGCACTGAGGCAGATACTGCTTATCAGACTGTCAGCGATGCTTACACCATCACCAACAGCAAGGTGAAGGCCAGCCTGACCATCACCAAGTCTGTGGCCGGTAGCGCCAACTGGGACAGCGAGGGCTACACCTTCACAATCACTGGCCCCAACTATAATAAGACTGTGACGCTGACCAGCAACAAGCAGAGCGAAACCCTGACCGGGCTTTTGGTCGGCAAGTACACCATCACCGAGACCAACCCCGGCAACAGCGGCGACTACAAGTGGGACGGCGTGAGCTATAGCGGCACCGGCGTGAGCAGCAGCGGCAGCTCCGCCACCGTCACCATCGACCGGGACGACCACGGCAAGACCATCACCGTGAACGCCGCCAACAATTATAGCAAGCTGACCGACGGCCAGCTGCAGATCACCAAGAATGCCGTGGGCGCCCCCAACGGCGCCAGCTTCGACTTCACGGTGAAGATCGACGGTCAGCCCTACCAGGGCAATTACAAGATCGGCTCTGAGAAGAAGAAAACCGACGACGGCAAGATCACCCTGACCGGCGGCCAGACCGCCACCATCAGCGGCCTGACCCGCGGTGCCAGCTACGAAGTGGTGGAGGATGACTACACCACCGGCTATGACACCACGGTCAAGATCGGTACCGGAACGGCGACCAATTCTAGAACTGCTTCCGGCACCATCAGCGGCACCACCTCTGAAGTGACCTACACCAACACCTATGTTACCCAGAGCGTCACCTTCACCAAGGCGGATGCGGCTGAGGGCCATAGCCCGCTGTCCGGCGCGAAGTTCATCCTGAAGGATTCCAATGACAATCAGGTGGGCGAGGAAGTCACCAGCGACAACGGCGCCGTGACCTTCGCCGGCGTCCCCGTGGGCGTATACAGCCTGTGGGAGACCGAGGCCCCTGAGGGCTACGTGGACGTCCCGACGAACGGCAAGGACCTGGGGATTACGGTCACCGTCGCCAAGACCGGCGTTACCTTCAGCAAGACCAGCAAAGGCATTGGGGCCAGCATTGCCAGCTTCTTCAGCGGCGGCAACGACGATCCTTTTGAGATCGTTGGCGGCGCCCTGACCGTCTACAACACCCACAAGACGGCCAACATCCAGGTAACCAAGAACGTGACCGGCGGCTACACCCCCTCCAGCGGCGAGACCTTCACCTTCGGCCTGTTCACCCAGGAAGGCGACAAGTATGAGGCCGTCACGGATAACAGCGGCGAGGCCGTGACCATCGAGGTCGCCAAGGACGGCACCGGTACCTTTACGGGCCTGACCACTGGTCAGACTTATTACGTGGCCGAGCTCGATGAGAATCGGACCAACTACGACTGGACGGTCAAATATAATGTGTCTGCGGAGCGGATCAAGACCGCAAACGGCGTGACGTACGTGGAGGTGGTCCTGGACGCGGACAGCACCGAGACCGTGAAGCTCACTGCGACCAACGCCTACACCCGCAAGACCGGTGATCTGACGGTGGAGAAGACCGTGACCGACACCACTACCGATGAGGACTTTACCATCGTTGTGACCCTGGGTGACGGCACGGGCGAAAAGGTGACTGTCACCGGCGCTACTGCAGAATACCAGGCCAACGGCGTCTACACCTTCACCCTGAGCCACGACGAATCCGCTACCATCACCGGCGTGCCCTACGCCACAGAGTACACCGTGGAAGAGACCAAGACGGAGCCCTTCAGCTACGTGGTTTCCGGCGAGGTCACCACTCCTGCGGAGTTCCTGGGGGACCATACGGTCACTGTTACCAACGCCTACGTCACCAGCGGCTTCGTGGTGAACAAGGTGGATGATAAGGGCAACCTGATCACCACCTCCAGCGCTACCTTTACGCTGTACAACGCAGATCCCAAGGGCGCCGGCTTTGCTCCTGGAGCCGCAGTTGTGGCCAGCGCAACGACGGCCAACGGCGTGGCCACCTTCAGCAATCTGGCGGCCGGCACCTATTACCTCCAGGAGACCACCGCTCCTAATGGCTATGCCAAGGACGAAACCGTTTGGACGGTGAATGTCACCACCAGCGGCGGCAAGGTCTCTAAGGAGCAGGTCCAGGTCACAGTGAAGGAGAATACCACGCTCGCTGCCCAGCTGTGGAATTCCGTCCTGGGCTTCTTCTCCGGTAAGAACTACAGCATCTCCGAGGCGCTGCCTGTGACCATTTCCACGGCTGACAATTACAAAGAGCGCACCGCCGTGCTGAAGATGGTCAACGTGCCTCAGGTGACGGAGATCAAGAAGTACGTGGCCACCACGCTCTACACCACCGGCTCTGATCCCAGTGGATATGCGTGGGCGGACGATAAGGCAGAGTTTGAGAATCTGCTCCCCGAAACCGAAACCGTGACCGTGCTCTACAAGGTAGTCGTCACCGGCGCGCCCGGTGCGGACTACAATGTGACCGACACTCTAAAGGATACCACCAAAGCTTCCTACACTGTGACGCTGATCCAGGGTACTGAGGAAGGCGAGATCCCCGAGAGTGGTTCCGTGGAGCTGTACTACACCGCGAAGCTGGCTCCCACGACCTCCCGGAAGATTTATACCAACACCGCCTCCAACGGCACAATGAGCGACGACGCGAAGGTCTATCTCAAGAAGCAGACCTATCCTTGGCTGAAGGTGACCATCCGGTACTGGTTCCAGAATGAGTACGGTGTGTACGAGCTGAGCAACTACAAGTATGACAGCCAGCATGACCGGAACAGGTATCTGAAATTGCCTACCAGCAGCCTGATCGTCGCCGATCGTAACCCCCTTGCTCCGTCTCCGGACGGCTACGAGCTCTCCAAGAAGGTACTGGCTTCCCCCGCTCAGATCACCTATGCGGAGGCCTATGAGGAGTACAAGGCCAAAGGCACCACCCAGTGGTATATGGACATCTACTATGATCTGAAGAATCCCACTGCTACGGTGCAGGCCTACAAGGGCTGGAGCCACAGTTATCTGACTGAGGATGACCAGAGAATCAGCAGCCCCTTCCAGAGCCAGATGAAGAATGTGACCTATGGGCTCCAGCGCACCACTACCCCGGAGGTTGAGGCAAGTTGGAAGACCTATAAGACCAGCACCTTCGAGGTGAGCACCACCGGCAGCTCTTCGACGAGTTGGTTCAACGTGGAGCTCTATGAGACTGGGACCGCCAACAAGTATAGCTACCGCGTGGTGGAGACCCACATCAATGGGACAGAGCTCACTGATGAAAACCGTGTCCTGGGGTATGCCCCCAAGGAGAGCAACGTTCTGGTCAATGACGGGAATGGTCTGACGGAGAAGAAAACCTACTATGTCACGATCCAGAACGAGTATAAGCCGGTGCTTCAGCCGGTTCAGGACGGTACCAAGGCTTCCTTCACCGTCGTGAAGCTGGATGAAAACGGTGAGCTTCTTGAAAATGCGAAGTTCACCCTGACCGATGCCAGCGGCGCAGCCGTCGGCGAGCCCAAGACCAGCGGCACTGACGGCAGGATTACGTTTGACGGGCTGACGGACGGCACTTATACTCTGAAAGAGACCGATGCCCCGACCAACTACAAGAAGAGCACCAGCGAGTGGACCATCGTGGTCGCAAAGGATGAGCTGGTGTATGGCGCACCCGACCAAGACAACCATGTCACTGTGACGCAGAATTATTCCATCGAGGAAATCAGAGGCAGCAAGGACCAGGAGACCACGAAGGACTACGCGATCTCCGGTTCTACCATCACCGTGAGCGATGAGCGACTGACCACTCCCGACAACGCCGGCCTGACCATTACCAAGACCGTCACCGGCGACAAAGGCGTCACTATCCCCACCAACGATCCGTTTACCTTCACCGTGGTCTCCACTGGCGGAAACTACAAGCTGAACGGTGAGACCGTGGGGGCTGGCAGCAAAACCATCACCCTGACGAAGGAGAATGCGACCGTAACACTCACCAACATCGAGTATGGCACCACCTTCACCATTACCGAGACCATCGACGACGGCTACACCCTGGAGAGCGTGAAGCTGGACAATGAGGTCAAGAAAAACGGCCTGAACGTCATCATCGACGAGACAACTACCCAGGCGGCCGTGACCTTCACCAACCACTACGTTACCAAGGGCTTCACCATCGTCAAGGAGGATGCCGAGAAGCACCTCTACCTGTCCGGCGCCAAGTTCACCGTGTACGAGTACGCAAACGATGAGAAGGGCGACGTGGTCCTGACCACCGAGCCGACCGCTTTCAACGTGGAGACGTTGGCGCAGGAGACCTCCGTCAGCAACCTGCCCGTGGGCACCTACTGGATGGAGGAGACCACCGCCCCTGAGAACTACGTTCTCTCTGGCGAGGCTTGGATCATCACCGTGACCAAGGACGGCATTACGGTGGAGAAGGCCGAGCCCAGCATCGGGGAGCAGGCCATCCAGCTCTTCACCGGCAGCAACCTGCTGAAGGATGGCAAGCTGACGGTGAACAATACCCCTGCCGAATACAAGCTGACCATCACCAAGAATGTCACCGGCATCCCCGCACGCGATATGGAAACCTTCGCACACACCTACAACTTCAATCTGTTCCGCGGCGAAAACTTTGCGGAGAAGCTTACCACTGAGCCCATCACCGTGACCGTCACCTATGACGAAGCCTCCGGCAAGATCACCGGCTCCACCACCATCACCAGCAAGGAGTACAGCTGGCTGAAGGCGGATGAGTATCTGATCCTGGAGGATACCAGCACGGCGAACACGGAAACCTACAAGCTGACCGCAGACAGCGTTACCAGCACTGAGGTCACCCTGACTGAAGATCAGACCCAGGCCGTCATCGAGGCGACCGCAGAGCTGACCAACGACTACGACCGCATGCTGGGCGCCCTGAACATTACCAAGGCCCTGGGCGGCGAGACCGATAACGAGAAGCTCCGCGACGAGGTCGACGACAAGGAGTACACCTTCGTGATCACCGCCCCCAGCGACGAGGTGATGGACTACGGCACCGGCACCTACACCACCAGCACCAGCGACGGTACCACTACCACCGCCGATACCATTACCTTCCAGCACAATGAGGAAGACAATGTGTACACCGCCACCGTCACCGCCAAGATCGGTGAGACCGTGACCATCCCCGGCCTGCCCACCGGCACCTACACCGTCACCGAGGACCGGACCAGTGCCGACGTGGAGTACTGGGAGCTGGCCGTGACCGGCGAGGGTAGTGTGGACGTGACCAACAACGGCACCGCTGAGATCACCGTCACCAACACCTATACCCGTGAGGTCCCGCCGGTGAATCCTCCTGAGGACCAGCTCACGACTCTCACCATCACCAAGATGGTGAAGGACAGCCGCGGCGGCGATCTGACCGCTCTGGCGGCTGGCAAGAACTACTACTTCCAGATTACCGGCGAGGATGTGTACGGCGACGCGCCGCTCACCAAGAACGTGACCGTCACCGGCGCCGGTAGCGTGGACGTGGATCTGATCTGGGGCGACTACGAAGTCACTGAGGTGGACGCCAACGGCAAGCCTATCGACGCTGACAGCGCTGCTGTGATCGACGGCTACCAGTGGAACAAGGTGGAGTACACCGGCAACGAGGATATCGAACTGCTGGATGAGGGCGTTACCGCCACTGCCACCGCGACCAACATCTACGAGCCCGTTCCCATGGGCATCCCCGTGGTCAAGACCTGGAGTGGCGACTACAGCAGCCTGCCCAACAACATCGAAGTGGCCTTGTACGCCGATGGTGCCGACACCGGTCTGCGCCTGACCCTGGACAGTAGCGACCGGATGGACGCTACCCACTGGCTGGGTGTCTTTGAGTCTACAGATGAGCACCCGCTCTACCGCTATGCGGATGGCGGCAAGGAAATCGTCTACTCCGTGGTCGAGACTGAGATGAACGGCAATAGCATCACCGGCAGCTCTATCGGCTACTGGGATATCACTACTGGCCGGACCACCGCCGGCGCCGCCGGTGTGAGCGGCTATGATGCTGACACCTTGGTGCTCACCGTGCGGAACGACTACGATCTGCCCGACGATGATGACGATGACGATGATGATCCGACCCCCAGCCCCAGCACGGAGCCCACTCCCAGCCCCAGCACCGAGCCTACTTCCAGCCCCAGCCCCAGCGATGAGGTGGAGGTCCCTGACGAGGACACCCCGCTGGATGATCTGCCCGATGAGATCCCCGAGGATGAGGTGGATATCTCCGATGAGGACACCCCGCTGAGTGATCAGCCCGACGAGACCGATATCTTTGAGGAAGGCGTCCCCATGGGTGACCTGCCTCAGACGGGTAGTGTGGGCGATTACACCGCTGTGGATCCCGCTCATACCCTGGGCATGCTGGCCCTGGCGGCTTCTCTGATGGCCGCGGGCCTGCTGGTACTGATCGGCCGCCGGAAGGACGAAGAGACCGATGAGGACTGACCTGTCTAAACTTCGATCCTGAGGCATAATACAGTAAAAAGAGTGCCCCGTCTGGACAAAAGTCCAGACGGGGCACTCTTTTTTACGATTCATCGGGCCATTTCAGTATGCTGGGCATACACCGTCTATCCTAGAAGGCAATCAACAGAAAGGCCAGGCCCGGCTATGTCAGCAGACAGAGGATGAGCCCGTAGACCACGCTGGCCGAAATACCGTAGGCCAGCACCGGCCCGGCTACAGTGAAGAGCCGGGTTCCGGTGCCGGTGACGAGCCCTTCGCTTTTGAACTCCAGGGCGGGGGAGACCATGGCGTTGGCAAAACCGGTGATGGGAACAAGCGTACCGGCTCCGGCATGCTTGGCCAGGTCGTCAAAGCGGCCCAGTCCGGTGAGCAGAGCTGAGGCCAAAATGAGGGTCATGGAGACGGCGGCACCTGCGCTGTCCTGCGAGAGCCCCGCCTGGCGGTAGAAGCCCAGCAGCCACTGGCCAGCCGTGCAGATGAGTCCCCCCACGAAGAAGGCCCAGGCCAAGTCCTTGGCCATGGGGGAGGGCTTGGCCATCCGGCCCACATAGGCGCAATATTCCTGATTGGTCATGTCCATGGTATTTCGCTCCTTCCGTTGTGGACAGTTTGCCCCTTGACAGGGCAAAGCATACATGCTATGATTTCATTTACTGAATTAGTAATTTAGTAAATTAGTAAATGCCGGGCGGAGCACCGGGCGGGAATAGGAGCGAGAGATGGAGATCCCAACCAATCTGAAGCACAAGCCGGTGATTGTGGCGGAAGACTATGCACACATCGACGGCCGCAGCGCCTATGAGAGTGACGCCCAGGGGCTGTCCCTGGGACTGGCCCAGTGGAACGACCGGGGCCGGGTGGACATTTCGGCCAAGGTATGGCGGCACACCGGAGAGAAGTGGTCCCGTCAGTCGGAGGAGCTGCCCCTCCACCGGGTGCTGGATCTGGCCATTCTTACCTGCCGGGCCATGCGCTATTTCCGGGAGGAGGGCTACCGCTACCCCAATGGGTACAACAAGGAAAATCCCGTTATCGACCGGGTGGGACTTCAGGGGGATGCCATGACGGTGGCGGTGTGTACCGGAAACGACCACATTGACGGGGACATCGCCCTCTTCCAGGAGGCGCTGGCCCGGGATGGCGAGCTGCTGGGAGAGCGCATCCGGGTCTTGAAAGCGCTGGTGGCGGAGCTGTGATGGGTTGACTTCCGGGCACGGATGTGCTATACTGCCCACGCTTACTCGGAGGGCGAGTCATTCGCTGGAAATGATGAGCCGGATAAGAGGACAGGCTGAGACGCCTGTTTTCTTATCCGGCTCTTTTTTTCGGAAAAGGTGTGGAAAACGTATGGATCTTTTGCGGGAGAATGTGGGGCGGCTGTATGGGCGGTATCTGGCCGCGGCCTTTGGCAGCGCCCTCATCAGCTACATCTACGCCATGGTGGACATGGCCATGGTGGGGCAGTACCAGGGCCCGGAGGGCACTGCCGCTCTGGCGGTGGTGGCACCCATCTGGAATCTCATTTACAGTCTGGGACTCCTCACCGGCATCGGCGGCTCGGTGCTCTTCGCCACGGCCAGAGGAAGCGGTGAGGCGGGGCGGGAGAGTGAGGCCCAATCCTTCAACGCTGCCCTTTTGGCGTCTGTGGTCCTGGGGGCGCTGTGCTGGGCGGTGGTGGTGCTCTTTGACGCTCCGCTGCTTCGCTTTTTCGGTGCTGAGGATACCCTGCTGCCTCTGGCACAGCGGTATCTGCTGCCGGTCAAGTTTGGCGTTCCCCTGTTCCTGCTCAACCAGATGCTGGCCGCCTTCCTCCGCAACGACGGTGCCCCGGGACTGGCCACGGGAGCCGTTCTGGCCGGCGGCATCTTCAATGTCTTTGGGGATTATTTCTTTGTCTTTGGACTGGATCTGGGGATCTTCGGCGCCGGTCTGGCCACGGTGCTGGGTGCCCTCATCACCTTCTGTGTCCTCCTTACCCATTTTTTCTCCCAGAAGAACACCCTGAGACTGGTCCGGCCCACCCGCCTGGCTGCCCGGCTGGTGAAGATGGGCACCGCCGGCTTCTCCGCCTGCTTTGTGGATGCCGCCATGGGCATTCTCACCATCCTCTTCAACCGGCAGATCATGACCTATGCCGGGGCAGACGCCTTGGCGGTGTACGGCATTCTGGTGAACATCAGCACCTTTGTTCAGTGTTGTGCTTACAGCGTGGGACAGGCCGCCCAGCCCATCCTCTCCATCAACTTCGGCGCCGGCCGGTGGGACCGCATCCGGGCCGCCCTCCGCTGCTCCCTGCTGGCCACCGCCGCCTTCAGCCTCTTCTGGACGGCGGCGGCTCTGGCGGCGCCCTTGGTCTTTGTGTACATCTTCATGTCGCCTACCGAAGCGGTGCTGGCCATCGCCCCCAATATCATTCGCTGTTATGGCCTCTCCTTCCTGCTGCTGCCCTTTAACATCTTCTCCACCTATTATTTTCAGTCCCTCCTGCGGCCTGTCCCCGCCATGGCGGTATCAGTGGCACGGGGAGCCCTCATCAGCGGCCTTCTCATCATGACGCTCCCTGCCCTGCTGGGGCCGGATGCCCTTTGGCTGGCCATGCCCATCACTGAGCTGGTGGTGGCATTGCCGGTGGCCGCCCTTATGCTAAAGGATGCCCGGCACGGAACAAAAAAGCGCACCCTCGAATGAGGGTGCGCTTTGCATTGGGGGGAAAAGTTTACTCGCCCTTCACCAGGGCTTCGCCGGCAGTGTAGATGTCGCCGGCGCCTACGGTGAGGATGAGGTCGCCGGGCTGAGCCAGCTCACGAAGGGCGGCGGTGACCTCGGGCAGGGTGGCATAGTACCGGGCGCCGGGGATGCGCTCCGCCAGATCCTTGGAGGAGATGCCGATGTCGTTGGTTTCACGGGCGCCAAAGATCTCTGCCAGGAGCGTGATGTCGGGCTGCTTCAGAACCTCCACGAAGTCATCGAAGAGGGCCTTGGTCCGTGTGTAGGTGTGGGGTTGGAAGGCACAGATGACCCGCTTGTAGCCCAGAGTATGGGCGGTGTCCAGCAGGGCCTTGAGCTCGCCGGGGTGGTGAGCATAGTCGTCATAGACCTCGGCGCCGTTGTAGGTGCCCTTGTGCTCGAACCGGCGTCCGGCGCCCCGGAACTGGGCCAGGCCACGCTCCACCGCCTCACCGGGCACACCCAGGGCAATGGCGGCAGCGGCCGCTGCCAGGGCGTTCTTCACGTTGTGAAGGCCGGGCACCGACAGGGACACGTGGGCGTAGACCGTATCCCGATAGACCACGTCGAAGGTGGGCAGGCCCTTGCTCCAGGTAAGGTTGGCGGCGTGGATGTCGCCCTCGGTGAGACCGAAGGTGGTGACGGGGCGCTCCTCACCGGCCAGGGTGTGCATGGTGTTCTCATCGTCCCGGTTGGCGATGATCCGTCCGCCCTCAGGCACCAGGTCGGCGAAGGCCCGGAAGGACTTCTCCACGTCCTCCAGGTCCTTGAAGAAGTCCAGGTGGTCGGCCTCGATGTTCAGGATGACGGCCACGGTGGGGAAGAAGGAGAGGAAGGAGTTGCAGTACTCGCAGCTCTCCAGGATGATGGTGTCTCCCTTGCCCACCCGGTGCCCGGCCCCCAGCAGGGGGAGGGTGCCGCCGATCATCACCGTGGGGTCCAGGTCCGCAGCCATGATGATGTGGGTGCACATGGAGGTGGTGGTGGTCTTTCCGTGGGTGCCGGAGATGCACAGGGCGTGTTTGTAGCCCCGCATGATGGCACCCCAGGCCTGGGCGCGCTCAAAGACGGGGATGCCTGCGGCATGGGCGGCGGCAATCTCCGGATTGTCGTCGTGGACGGCGGCGGTGCGGATGACCAGCTCGGCCTGGCCCAGGTTCTCGGCCCGGTGGCCGATGTGGATGGTGATGCCCAGGCTCCGCAGGTGCTCCACCGTGGGACTCTCCCGCATGTCGGAGCCGGTGATGACCATACCGGCGCCGTGGAGGACCTCGGCCAGAGGGGCCATGGAGACGCCGCCGATGCCAATGAGATGGGCCCGGCGTCCGGGGGCGATATAGGGACGAATATCCATGTCAGTCATGGGTTTACACACCCTTTTTGGAAGATTATAATGTGGCGTATCGAGAGAACAGGAACAGAGGACCTGACCGCCGCAAAAACGGCCCGTCCGGTCCCGGCCACAGCGGGCCAAGCCCCGTGGGCCTTTGTTTCGTACCCTTCATTATACAGCCATTATAGGCGCTAAGCAAGGAAAAGATACCTGGGAGGGGATAAAATGGAGTGGGAACGGGTACCGGGGCCGGTGAGGACCTGCTGCGAGACCCTGTGGGCGGCGGGAGAGGAGGCCTGCCCCGTGGGGGGCTGCGTCCGGGACAGCCTGCTGGGGCGGACACCGGGGGACTGGGATGTGGCCACCTCGGCCCGGCCTGAGGTCATCCAGGGGCTCTTTGAACATACCGTTCCCACCGGCCTCCGACACGGCACCGTAACGGTGCTCCTGGACGGCATGTCCCTGGAGGTCACGGCCTTCCGCCGGGAGGAGGGCTATTCCGACGGCCGCCGGCCCGACCGGGTGGTGTTCGGGGTGGGGCTTACCGAGGACCTGGCCCGGCGTGACTTCACCATCAACGCCATGGCCCTCCTGCCAGATGGCACTGTGGCCGATCCCTTCGGCGGCGTGGCCGACCTGGCGGCAAGGCTGATCCGATGCGTGGGAGACCCGGAGCGACGATTCCGGGAGGATGCCCTGCGGATGCTTCGGGCGGTGCGCTTCGCCGCCCAGCTGGGCTTTGCCATCGAGGAGGAGACTGCCGCCGCCCTCCGCAGGGAGGCGGCGGGGCTGGAGCAGGTGTCCGGCGAGCGGGTCCGGGTGGAGCTGGAAAAGACCCTCCTCTCCCAGCGGCCGGAGCTATGTGCACTGCCGGTGGAGCTGGGGATGCTCACCCGCTTCGGTGCCCCCGCCCGGCAAGTGGACCTCACGGAACTGGCCGTCCTGCCCGCCACGCCGGAGGAGCGGTGGCGGGGGTTTTGTCAAAAAACCGGCCTGGACATCACCGTCCTGCCGGTGGAGCGGCGGCTCCGCCGGGCGGTGCTGGCGGAGCCGTCGCCGGTGCCCGCCCTCACCGGTGGGGAGCTGTACGCCATGGGGTTCCGCGGCGCCGCCATCCGAACGGCGCTGGACGCGTTGAAAAGTCATATTTCTGAATACCCAAAGGATAATACAAAAGAGAAGTTACGAGAAGTTTTAAAAAAAGCGGGGCTCTGACGGTGTCAGAGCCCCGCTACTGTATTCCGATTAGGCGTGGAACAGGGTGACGAACAGCCGGTAGTCCTCCTCCATCCTGGGGAGGAGCGGATAGGAGTAGCCGTGGAGGACCCAGTCCACCACCACGCCCCGGAAGTGGCGGAAACAGAAATCGGCGATCCATTCGGGGGAGTGGCCGGGGGCCAGAATGCCCTCCCGCTCCGCCTGGCGGAAGCACTCCACCATGGAACGGAGGGTGTATCGGCTGGGATCCATGCTCTTGGTGCCCGGTTCGGCGATGCGCTGCTGGTAGTAGCGGCCGATGAGCTCGCCGCTGTGCTCCATGAACTGGCCGTAGGCCGAAAGCAGCCGCCACAGCCGCTGGTCGGGACTCTCATCCCCGCTGTTTTCCAGCACGGAGCGCATATAGTCGTCCAGAGGGGCAAAACCGTGCTCCAGCAGGGCCTCCTTGGAGGAAAAGTGATGGTAAAAGGCACCGGTGGTGATGCCGGCGGCCTTGCAGATGTCCCGGACGGACACCTTGTCAAACCCCCGCTCCCGCATGAGTTCCAGGGCGGCGTACAGGATTTTCCGCTCCGTCTCCTGGCTCTGAAGCTTTCTGCGCTGGGCATACTCCATGTGTGCGCCTCCTTTCTTCCCGTTGACAAGGGGAATGGGATAGCCTATAATACAAGATAGCATAACACCGTTATGTGAGACTTTACATGCTGATTATATATCCGGGGCGTGAGCCCTGTCAACAGATGGAGATGATGTCCGATGGCCCCTCGCAAGATCGCCCTGCTTACCGACTCCTGTGCTGATCTGTCCGCCCGGGTGGCGGAGGAGAACCGCATCCATGTGGTACCGCTGCGTATCCGCTGCGCCGATGGGGAGTACCGGGACGGTGTGGACATCCACGCCGCCGACATCTATGCCCGGCTGAAGCGGGGGGAACTGCCCAAGACCTCCCTGCCCACGGGAGAGGACATCTCGGCGGCCTTCGACCGCATCGCCGAGCAAGGGTATGACGGCGTCATTGCGGTGATGCTCTCCGGCGGGCTCTCCGGCACCTATAATATGGTGCGGCTCATGGCGGAGGAGCGGAAGGACCTGGAAATCAAGGTCTACGACTCGGTGAGCGGCTCTCTGGGCATCGGCGTCACCATGCTGCAGCTGGCCGAGGACCTGCGTGGAGGGGCCTCCTGGCGGGAGCTCACCCACAAGCGGGTACCCCAGCTCATCAAAGGGACCACGCCCTTCTTCTCGGTGGACACGCTGGAGTACCTACAGAAGGGCGGGCGCATCGGTAAGGTGGCGGCCATGGCGGGCACCATGCTCCAGATCAAGCCCCTCATCACCTTCGCGCCCGATGGCCAGCTCCAGTCCATCGCCAAGGTCCGCGGCCGAAAGCAGGTCATGGACAAGCTGGTGGACCTGGCAGTGAAGGCCTGCGGCAGCCATAAGAAGTACAATCTGGCGGTGGCCAACGGCGGCGCACCGGAGGAGATGGAGGAGCTGCGGGAGAAGCTGAAGGCGGCGCTGCCCAACTACGACCACATCTGGGACGGCGAGATCGACGGTACCCTGAGCGTCTACATCGGCGACGGTATTCTGGGCACTGGTGTCCAGGTGCTGGACTGAAAACAGAAAAGAAACTGCCCCGGCGTCCTGAGACGCCGGGGCAGTTTTGATGATGAATCAGGTTGTGAGTGCAGTCCCCGGATATCAGCCCTGGGGGACTGCCTCTTTTTTTGTTCGCCTGCGCCAGTGGAAGCCCAACAGCAGCAGAAGGAGGAGGGCAGCGGCGCCCACGCAGATGGCCAGGATCCAGCCCTGGGCTCCGGGGGAGGTGTGGTCCAGCAGCAGCACCTGGCCCTCTGCCGGTCCTTCCAACACCAGATAGCTGCCGTCGGTCTCGGCCTCCGCCAGGCGCCAGACGCCATCCACCAGCACTGCGGCGGCGGGGCGGTCCACATCCTGGGCCCGGAGCCGCAGGGTGACGGTGTCGCTCTCACAGCCGGTGACGGTATAGGAGTAAGCGGCTGCCGGGGTATAGCCGGAGGGTCCGTTGTCCGGCAGGTCCATCGTCTCCACGGTCAAAGCGGCGTCGGGGGAGAAGGTGCCCTGGACCAGCAGGACGGGGATGGACTCCCCGGAGGCCAGGGTGGTGACGGGGGCGGAGAAGGAGGCCTCCAGCACCATGGACCGACGCAGGTCCTGGGTGGGATAGTCGGGCCAGACGCCGAACTGGCCGTCCTTCTCCGGTGCCTGAGGCACCAGAGAGAGGTCCAGATCGTCACCGTAGGAGAAGGGGAGCTCGGCTACGGTCTTGCCGTCTACCACGAAACGGTAGGAGAAGGTAAGAAAGTCAGCGGGGATGTAGTCCAGATGGGAAAAGGCGTCAAAATCCAGGCCCTGTGCCTCTCCGGCCACGTCTACCCCATCCAGGCCGGGCAGGTCCTCCCGCAGGTAGCGGTTGCCGCTGAGGTCTCCGTCGCGCTCGCCGGTAATGGCGCCCAGGGCCTCGCCGTCGCTGTCACAGCGTACCATGGCCCGACAGTCGGTGAGGTCGCCACCCAGGCCGGTAATACCGCCCAGCCAGCTGTCGCCGGTGAGGTCCACCAGGGCGGCGCACCGGGTCACAGCGCCCTGCGTCCGTCCGGCGATGCCGCCGCAGTAGTCGGTACCGGTCTCCACAGTGCCCCGGGCGGCGCAGTCCAAAATGGCCCCCGCCTCACACCGCCCGGCGATGCCGCCGGCGCAGTCGTTCATCACGGTGACGGAACCGTCAAAGCGGCAGTCCCGGATCACCGCCCGGAGGGTGGCATAGACGTCGGTGAGAAGCTCCATGTCCTCCAGACTGAAGGTCTCCTCCGGGTCAGAGCCCAGCTCGGTGGACACGGTGCCCACGATGCCGCCGGTGTTGGAGTCACCCTCCACTGCGGCGGAGACGGTGCACCCCCGAACCAGGCCGGGGCCTTCGGTGACCTCCTCGGCCAGGTCGGAGATGGTGAGTTCCGGCTTCTGGCCCAGGTCGTAGATGGCCTGGCGCACCTGGTCGAGAGAGCCGATGATCTGGTCGGCGGTGGTGTGAAGAGCGTCGTTGTCGGTGCCGGCGGCCTGGGTCATCTGGTCCACCTGGTCCCGGATGATGGTGAGCTGGGCGTCGATGTCATCGGCGGCGGACTGGGCCTTGTCACCCAGCGTATCGGTGTAGTCCTTGAGCAGGTCCCGGATCAGATCGCCGGTGGTGTCCACCGCATCCACATCGGAGGAGACCTGGCTGGAGAACCGGTCGGCGGCGCCGAGCAGGTGGTCGGCAGCGTCATAGAGGGCGTCAGCGGCCTTGTCTGCCCGGGTTTTGGCCTTGTCCAGGTCCGAGGAGGTCTCGTCGCTGATGTCCTTCCACTGGCCGGTGAGATCATTGGCCAGTCGGAAAATGGCGGCGGTGGCATCCCCGATATCGGTCAGGTGGCCCCGAGGGTCCAGGGAGGGGAAGGGCAACTCCAAAGCCCCGATATAATCCCCCGATGCCACCAGCTGAGCCACCTCCTCGAGGTAAGCGTGGAGATCTTGCATCTCCTGGTTCATCTGCGCAAGGGCATTTTGGATGGTTATGCCTTGACGGTGGATGTCATTGGCGGTGTCGTCCAGGGCTTCGATGGCCTGGGAAAGTCCGCTGTCTGCACTGGAGAGCATGTCGTCCAGGGCGGTACGGAAGTTGTCCGTCTCTTTTAAAAGGGCGTCTAGGTCGTCATCGGCGATGGACTGGAAGGCATCGGTGTTCTGGTGGAGGCGGTCCAGGGCGTCGCTGATGTCCTGGGTATAGCCGTAGAGCTGGTCGGACATGGCCTGAAAATCCTGATGTCCCTCGGTGCCGGCGTCGTGAGTGCGGTCCTGGATCTGGCCCATGGCGTCTTCGATGACCTGGGCGTCAGCCACCCCGCGGGCGGTGATATCGTTGACCTGGTCCACAAAGACGGACATCTGGTCAAAAAGTACCGACAGAGCGTCGTTGAGCTGGTCCATGGGGGAGGGGCCATAGGTGAGCTGGGTGTTGGGCTCAAATTGGCCCACGATGCCGCCCACATCTTTGCGGCCCTTGATAGCACCGGTGTTGACGCAGTCCAGCACGCTGCCGGACTGGAGTCCTACGATGCCGCCCATATTGTAGCCCAGGTGGGCATAGCCCACAGGGCCGGAGTTGCGGCAGCCCTGGATGGTCCCGCGGGAGAGGCCGGCGATGCCGCCTACGCTGGTGGGCGGTTCCTGATCGGCGGCGGTATCGACCTCGCCGCTGTTGGTACAGCTGCGGATGGCGCCCAGATTCTGACCGGTGATGCCGGCGGCATTGGTGGTGCCGGCGATGGTGGCGGTGCTGGAGCACCCCTCAATGGTGCCGCTCTCACCGTTGAGGCCGGCGATGCCGCCCACGTCCTGGACGCCGGTGGCGGCGCCCTTGGCGGTACAATTTTGGATGGTGCCATAGTTTTCGCCCACCAGGAGCCCCACCTGTTCTGCGGTGCCGCCGGGGGCCACGGCCCCCTCCACCGTGAGATTGTCAACAACGGCGGTCTCGGTGAGGGTGCGGAAGAGCCCGATCCGGGAGCCCTTCCCGGTGAGGGAGAAGCCCTGGATGGTGTGCCCGTTGCCGTGGAAGGTGCCCTGGAAGATGGGAATGGAGGTGAAGCCGCTGCCGCTCAGGTCAATGTCGGCGGTGAGGGATACGGTGAGGCCCTGGGACCAGGTATCGCTGGTGCAGTTCTCGGCGAAGGCGAGAAAGTCCTCCCGGCTGTCGATGACCAGGTCGGGGGCGGCAGCCAGAGCGGGGAGGACCTGGCCGGATAGGAGGAGCCCCGCCAGCAGCAGGGCGGCAAATCGTCTGAACTGTCTCATATTTCGTTGTCCTCCTGGGAGCGGTCGAGCTCCTGGTATTTGCTTTCGATGAGGGCGTCCACGCTGCCGTGGATGACACCCTTGAACTCGCCGTCCACGAAACCGGCCACATGGCCCCGGACGTGGCCGTCCAGGCGCATGGTGCCCTGATTGAAGCGCTGCTTCCGGTCCCGGTTGAGGGTGATGGCGGTACGCTCGATGAGTGTGTCGCCCAGCAGGAGCATCTGGGGAAGCACGGTCATCACCAGGAAAATGGAGGTGACGGTGCCCCGGCCCAGGGCCTGGCCCACGGAGCCGATGGTGGCGTCGGTGGAGATGCCGCCGATGAGGAAGCCGGCCACGGCCATAATGGTGCCCGAGGTGAGCACGGTGGGGAAGCTCTGGCTCAGGGCGGCTATGGCGGCCTCTTTCCGGTCCATGATGCCCTTGAGTTCCATGTATCGGTTGGTGATGACGATGGCGTAGTCAATGGTGGCACCCATCTGAATGGAGCTCACCACCAGATAGCTCAGGAAGAAGAGGTTGGTGTCGGTGAGCACGGGGATGGAGAAGTTGATCCAGATGGAGCCCTGGATGGTGAGCACCAGCAGGATGGGGAGACCGGCGGACTTGAAGGTAAAGAGAAGGATGACCATGACGAAGAGGGCGGTGAGGATGCTGATCTTCATGTTGTCCCCGGAGAAGGAGCTGGCCAGATCGAAGGCGTTGGTGGAGTTGCCCACCAGGATGACATCATCGCCGTACTGTGCCTGGGCAATGGCGCGGATCTGATCCAGAAGGGCGTAGGTCTCGTCTCCTTCCGTGGGGACGTCGGCCACGAAGACCAGACGGGACCAGTTTTCGCCCCGGAGCTGCTCCAGACCTAGGTCCAGCTCCTCCCGTAGGTCCTCCACCTTCTCCTCCTGCTCACCGGTTAGGTTCACCACACCCTTGTCCTTCTGCTCCAGCAGGAACTCAAAGACGTCGATGAGGGGGACAGCGTAGTTGTCGGGGTCCTGGAAGATGGCGCCGTACTCCTCCACACTCAGACCGTAGGCCTGGTAGAGGAGGCGGCAGAGCTCGATATCCACCCCGGCCAGCTCCGAGAACTGACGGGGGGTGAGGGCGTCGGTGAGGAACCGTCCGTCCTCCACCTCGATGTTGGCAAGACCGGTGGCCGAGGTGACCGGTCCCAAAGCCTCCACCTGCTGTAAGACGATTTTTTCCTTCTCGTAATCCCCCCGGGGCACCAAAACAGCGATGGTGTTCTTCTTACCAAAGGTATCGGTGACCTTCTCGTCGGCGATGCGCCAGTCGGGCTTGTTGTCAAAGTCGGCGTCGTTGGTGTCAAAGACGTATTCGCACTTGCTGGAGAGGATGGCACCTGCCGCCAGCACCACCAGGAAGATGGGGGGGAGGATGTACCGCAGCTTGACCACACCCCGGCCCCAGAAGTCGATGTTGGGCACCAGGTTCTTGTGGCGGGTCCGCTCAATGGGCCGGCTGAAGAGCATGAGGAGCCCCGGCATGAGCAGGAAGACGCACAGCATGGAGCACACGATGCCCTTGGCCAGGACGATGCCCATGTCGAAGCCAATGCGCAGCTGCATGAGCATAAGGGCCACCAGGCCCGAAATGGTGGTGAGGCTGGAGGAGGAGATCTCCACAATGGCCTTGCTCAACGCGGCGATGTCGGCCTCACGGGGGTCCAGACCGTTGTCACGCTCCTCCATGTACCGATGACAGAAGATGATGGCGTAATCAATGGCCAGCGCCAGCTGGAGCACCACGGCGATGGAGTTGGTGATGAAGGAGATGGTGCCGAAGATGAAGTTAGTGCCCATGTTGAGCACTGCCGCCGCGGCGAAGACGATGAGATAGACGGGCACCTCCATGTAGCTCTTGGAGGTGAAGAGAAGGACCACCACGATGACGGCGGCGGCGATGGCCAGAATGACCGTCATCTCCTTCTGGAGGCTGGCCGACTCGTCCCGGCCCACCTGGGTGGAGACATAGACGTCGTAGCCCTCCAAGGCGTCCTGGACGGCCTGGAGGGCGGTGACGGCCTCGGGGTCGTCCTCGGGGACGTCGAAGGTGACGGAGAAGAGAGCGGCGGAATCGTGGTAGTGGTCGTCGGTCTCGTCGAAGGTAACGCCGGAGACGCCGGGCAGGATCTCCAGCTTGTGGGAGAGGTCCCAGGCCGTGTCCAGCGGGATGTTGGAGACCATGACCTCGGCGGAACCCAGGGTGACGAACTCCTCATCCATGAGGGTGAGGCCCCGCCGGGTCTCGGTCTCCGGCGGGAGGTAAGAGGTGATGTCGTTGTTGATCTCTACCTTATTGATGGAGGCGGCGCAGAAGAGAAAGGCCGCCAGAAAGACAAGGTAGAAGGCCTTCCGCTTGTCGACGATGAAGCGGGCGAGCTTGGTCATGAAGGTTTCGGTGTGCTTTTCCTGATCCATATAGGGTCCTCCTGGTCAGAGTGCGGGAAGGAAGTGCTCAAGGTGGGCGATGAGGCGCTCCACGGGGACGGGATCTTCGCTGTCCAGCCACCAACGCAGGAGGGACAGCATGGCGCCGGTGTAGAACCGGGCGGTGATGCGGGGGTCGAAGTCGGGGAAGGAAGTGTGGAATCTGGGCTGGGAGAGGAGCTGGGCCAGATCCTCCGCGGCCTGATCCTCCAGCACATGGGCATCGATGTCGGCGCCGCTGCGCAGGCAGGCGCGGTAGAGTGACCGCCTGGACTGGAAGAAGTCCAGCACGTTCCGGGCGGCGGTGAGGAAGTAATCCCGGGCCTCCCCGGACCAGTCTTTGGGCAGACAGGTCTCCACGCATCGCCGCTCCACCCCCAGCAGCAGATAGCGCAGCAGCTCCTGCTTGTCGTTGAAGTGGGCGTAGAAGGTGGTGCGGTGTACCATGGCCCGCTGGCAGATGTCGGTGACGGAGAGGGACTGGAAGGGCCGCTCCGCCAGCAGTTCCTCCAGCGCCCGTACCAGGGACTGCCGGGTCCTGCGCTGCCGCAGGTCCAGGGACTCATCTTCTGCGTGGGTCATGTGACATACCTCCAATGGCTGCCGCCGGGGATTTTGCGGCCCGGCGCATTGTGTGGATTATCATACGCCAATAAACTACACATGTCAAGATAAAAGACATATGTAGTTTTTGAAAAGGGAAAAAGTAGGACAAAGCCACAGAAAATATCGCCTGAGTGCTTGTATTTTTTCCTGGGATGCACTACAATAGAGCGCGACAATTTAATAATGGGAGAAGAAGTTATTTTGTTGTAACGCTGTCCCCCGGGACAGTGGAAGGAGAATCGGCAATGAAAAAACGGATTCTTGCAGTTTTCCTGGCGGTGGCCGCTCTGGCGTGTTCACTCAGCGCATGCGGAGGAGCAACGTCTCAGACTCCCGCCCCCAGCGACGAAACTACGCCTTCTTCCGGGGCGCCCCACGCCAATGAACTCAACGTGGGAATCGCCCAGGACCTGGATGATAGTCTTGACCCGTATCAGATGACGGCCGCAGGAACTAGAGAGGTCATGTTCAACGTCTTCGAAGGGCTGGTAAAGCCCGACTCCAGCGGGAACTATGTCAACGCTGTTGCCTCCGACGTGTCCGTGTCGGAGGATGGTTTGACTTACGTGTTCACCCTGCGTGACAACGTGGTCTTCCACAACGGCGCTGTGTGTACCCCCGACGACGTGCTCTATTCCTTTGAAACCTGCGCCGCTACCTCGGTGACTTCCGCCGTGGTAGAGGCGCTTTCTGCTGTCACGAGCATGACGGCCGACGGCAATCAGATCACCATGGTCCTGAGTGCCCCGAACAGCGATTTCCTCAGCTATGTGGCCAGCGTGTACATTGTGCCCGCCGGCTACACCGAGCAGGCCACCCAGCCTGTGGGCACCGGCCCCTTCAAGTTCGTCTCCCGCAGTGTCCAGGAGAACATCATCCTGGAGAAGCACGACGAATACTATGGGGAGCCCGCCCACCTGGACAAGGTGACCTACAAGATCTACGAGGATAACACCGCCCTCTTCACCGCCCTGGATTCCGGCGCTCTGGATCTGGTGGCTCACCTGACCATTGACCAGGTGAACAACCTGAGCAACGGCTACCAGGTGCTGGAGGGGACCATGAACCTGGTGCAGGCCCTCTACCTCAACAATGCCGTGGAGCCCTTCAACAATGAGAAGGTGCGCCAGGCCCTGTGCTACGCGGTGGATGTGGACGCCATGATGGACCTCACCGCCGAGGGCCACGGCACCAAGGTGGGTTCCTCCATGTATCCCGCCTTCACCAAGTACTTTGACGCCAGCCTGGCCGACGCCTATCCCTATGATCCTGAGAAGGCCAAGGAGCTGCTGGCGGAGGCGGGCTATCCCGACAGCTTCTCCTTCACCATCACCGTGCCCAGCAACTACCAGCCCCACGTGGACACCGCCACGGTGCTGGTGGAGCAGCTGGCCGCTGTGGGTGTGAACGCGGAGATCCAGCTGGTGGATTGGAACACCTGGGTCAACGATGTCTACGGCGGGCGGAACTTCCAGTCCACTGTGGTGGGCTTTGACTCCAGCACCCTCAACGCCAGCGGCATGCTGGCCCGGTGGGTGAGCGACAACGACAAGAACATGATCAACTATAATAACCCTGATTATGATGCCGCTTACGCCGCCGCCCAGTCCACCGTGGATGACGAGGAGCAGACCGCCTATTACAAGGAGTGCCTGCAGATCCTCAGCGACACCGCGGCCAATGTCTATCTCCAGGACCTGGCCGACTTTGTGGCCATGCATCCTGACCTGAAGGGATATGAGTTCTATCCCCTCTATGTGATCGACATGTCCAAGCTGTACTTCGACCCGGCCGCCTGAGTTCCGGTCGGGTCCCAAATTTGAAAGAAAGGAGGCGGGGAGATGAAATATGTAGCGAAAAAATTCCTCACTCTCATTATTACATTGTTCATCGTTTCGCTCCTCGCCTTCCTTGCTTTCCAGATCATCCCCGGCGACCCTACCACCAAGCTCCTGGGCACCGAGGCCACCGAGGAGGCCAAGGCGGAGCTCCGGGCCGAGCTGGGCCTGGACCGCCCCATCCCGGTGCGCTATCTGGACTGGCTCACCAGCTTTGTGCAGGGTGACATGGGGGAGAGCTACAGCTACCATATGCCGGTATCTGAGATGCTGGGTGAGAAGCTGGTCATCACCTTCTGCCTCACCATCCTCTCCTTTGTCATCACCATCGTTCTCTCTATCCCGTTGGGCATCTTGGCCGGCAGCGTCCGCAGCGGCTGGCTGGACTGGGTGATCACCGCTCTGGACCAGGTGGTCATGAGCGTGCCCGCCTTCTTCATCGGCATCCTCTCCTGCTTTTTCTTCGGGATCATCCTGAAGATCTTTACCCCCGGTGATTTTGTCTCCTATACCCAGGACTGGGGGGCCTTTCTCAGCTATCTGATCCTGCCCGCCCTCTCCATTGCCATCCCCCGCATCGCCATGACGGTGAAAATGCTCCGCAGTGCCATCCTCCAGGAGTCGGGCAAGGACTACGTCCGTACCGCACGCAGCCGGGGCGGCGACCGGGGCGGTATTCTCCGCCGCCATGTGCTCAAAAACGCCCTCATTCCGGTCATCACCTTCCTGGCGGTCTCCGCCGCCGAGATCATGACTGGTACCATCATCATCGAGCAGGTCTTCACCATTCCCGGGGTGGGTCGGCTCCTCCTCGCCAGCATTTCCAACCGGGACTTTCCTGTGGTCCAGGCCATCGTGGTCATCATGGCCGCCTGGATCGTCATCGTGAACTTTGTGGCCGACCTTCTCTACCAGCTGGTAGACCCCCGGCTCAGACTGCGCTGAGGAGGTCATTTTGATTATGAAAGCAAAAGGGAATCCCTTACTCTATATCGGCGGCGCCATCAGCGGCGTGATGGTGGCCCTCATCCTCATGGGCTACGTGTGGACACCCTATGGCCCCACCGCCATGGACGCCTCCGCCAAGAACCAGGCGCCATCCCTGCTCCACCTGCTGGGCACCGACAACTTCGGCCGGGACATTTTCAGTCGGGTCCTCAGCGGCGCCGGCACCTCCTTCCTCATCGCCGTGTGTGTGGTGGCCATCGGGTGCGTCTTTGGTATCCTCATTGGCAGCCTGTGCGGCTACTACGGCGGCCCTGCCGATGTGATCCTCACCCGGGTGTGCGACTCCATCACCGCCTTCCCCAGCATCCTGCTGGCCCTGGTGGTAGTGAGCATCATTGGCCAGGGTACCTACAACGTGATCTTTGCCCTGGGCATCCTCTTTATCCCCAGCTTTGCCCGTATCGTCCGGGGCGAGTTCGCCCGGTGCCGGGACCTCAACTACATCCGCTCCGCCCGGCTCATGGGGGTGGGAAATGTGCGCATCCTGTTCTCCCACATCCTGCCCAACACCATGCCGGTGCTGCTGAGCGCCATCACCATCGGCTTCAACAACGCCATCCTCAGCGAGGCCAGCATGAGCTTTCTGGGCATCGGTATCCAGCCCCCTTACGCCAGCCTGGGCTCCATGCTCAGCGACAGCCAGACCTACCTGAACAGCGCTCCCTGGTATGCCCTCAGCGTGGGCGGCACCATCGCCCTCCTGATTCTGGGCTTCAGCCTCCTCAGTGAGGGGCTCCAGCGCCGGGCCCAGCAGGGCAGGGAGGTGTGACCATGGGAAAGCTTTTGTGTGTCAATGATCTGCACGTCCGTTTCCTCCGCGCCCGGGAGGGCCGCTGTGCCGTGGACGGCGTCTCCTTCTCCATGGACGAGGGGGAGATCCTGGGCCTGGTGGGAGAGTCGGGCAGCGGCAAGACCGTCACCGCCATGAGCATCAGCGGCCTGCTGTCCCGGCGGCTGGTGGAGGTGCGGGGGAGCATCTCCCTGGCCGGAAAGGAGCTCCTCCAGTGCGGTGAGGCCGAACTGCGCCAGATCCAGGGAAACGATCTGTCGGTGGTCTTTCAGGAGCCCATGACCAGCCTGGACCCCCTCATGCGCATCGGCCCCCAGGTGGAGGAGAGCCTGCTCCTCCACACCAAGCTCAGCCCCCAGGAACGAAAGGAACGGGCCCTGGAGGCCATGGCCCAGGCAGAGCTCCCCGACCCGGCGGAGCTCTATACCAAGTATCCCCACGAGCTCTCCGGCGGCATGCTCCAGCGGGTGATGATCGCCGCCGCCATCATCTCCCGGCCCAAGCTGCTGCTGGCAGACGAGCCTACCACCGCCCTGGATGTCACCATCCAGGCGCAGATCCTTGCCCTGCTGCGCAAGCTCAACCAAGAGCAGGGCATGGCCATCCTCTTCATCAGCCACGACCTCCATGTGGTCCGCAAGCTGTGTGAGCGGGTCATCGTTATGCAGGGGGGACATCTGGTGGAGGAGGGCCGGGTGGAGGACATCTTCCGTGCCCCCAAAATGGACTATACCAAGCGGCTCATTTCCGCCATCCCCACCCGGGACCGGAAGCTGACTTAAAAGATCAAGGAAGGGAGGTTCACAGCATGGAAACCGGACCGGTGCTGGAGGTTCGCAACCTCAACAGCTATTACAGCATGGGGCGCTCCATTTTTGGGCGCAAGACCGCCCGGAAGCAGGTCCTCCATGATGTGACCTTCCATATTGACCACGGGGAGATCCTGGGCCTGGTGGGGGAGTCGGGCTGCGGCAAGACCACCCTGTCCCGGACCATCCTGGGCATGCTGGACGACTACGGCGGGGACTATGACGGAGAGATCATCCACCACTCCAAGCGGCCCCAGATGGTCTTCCAGGACCCCTTCAGCAGCCTCAATCCGGCCCACACCGTGGGCTGGATCTTGGAGGAGCCCCTTCGGGTGGCCGGCGGCATGACCGCTGAGCAGCGCAGGGCGGCGGTGGAGGAGATGCTGGTGAAGATCGGCCTGGGCCCGGAATTCGCCCAGCGCAGGCCCTGGGAGCTCTCCGGCGGCCAGCGGCAGCGCATCTCCATCGCCAGCGCCGTCATCACCCACCCAAAGCTTATCCTGGCCGACGAGCCGGTGAGCGCTCTGGATGTCACCATCCAGGCCCAGATCCTCCAGCTGCTGGTGGACCTCAAGAAAGAGTATGACCTGAGCTATCTCTTTATCAGCCACGACCTCAATGTGATCTATCAGATCTGCAGCCGGGTCATCGTGATGAAGAAGGGACACATCGTGGAGGAGAACACGGTGGACGAGCTCTTTGCCCACCCCCAGCACCCCTATACCCGTCAGCTGCTGGAGGCGGCGGAATAACAGAATAGAGACAAAAAACCGCGGAGCCATCGGCTCCGCGGTTTTTTATGTTCATTTGTCCAACAGGTGGCAGGACACGAAGTGGCCCGGCGAGATCTCCCGGGTGACGGGCAGCTCGCTCTTGCAGACCTCCATGCACTTGGGGCAGCGGTCGTGGAAGGGGCAGCCCTTGGGGGGATCGGCGGGGTTGGGCACGTCGCCATCCAGGTGGATGCGCACCTTGTCCTCCGACGGGTCCCGCTTGGGAATGGCGGAGAGGAGGGCCTGGGTGTAGGGATGGGTGGGGTTGCGGTAGACCTCCTCGGTCTCCCCCTGTTCCACCATCCGGCCCAGGTACATGATGCCCACCCGGTTGCTGATGTGGCGGACCACGTTGAGGTCGTGGCTGATGAAGAGGTAGGAGAGCTTCAGCTCCTGCTGGAGCTCCATGAGCAGGTTGAGGATCTGAGCCTGGATGGACACGTCCAGGGCGGATACCGGCTCATCGGCCACCACGAAGCGGGGCTTTGTGATGAGGGCCCGGGCGATGGAGATGCGCTGACGCTGGCCGCCGGAGAACTGGTGGGGGTAGCGCTCCAGCTGCTCGGGGGCGAGACCCACCGCTCCGGAGATCCACAGCACCTGCTCGTCCAGCTCCTTCTGAGAGAGGGAGAAGTGGGTGCGCAGGGGCTCCTCCAGCAGGCGGCGCACCGTCATCCGGGGGTTAAGCGAGGAGTAGGGGTCCTGGAAGACCAGCTGCATGTCCCTTCGCTTTTGGCGCAGGGACTCCTTGTCCAGGTTGTGGAGGTCCACGCCGTCAAAGGTGATGGCGCCGCCGGTGGGCTCGATGAGCCGCAGGATGCTCCGTCCGGTGGTGGACTTGCCGCAGCCGGACTCACCCACCAGGCCGAAGGTCTCCTGTTCGTGGATCTGGAAGGACACGTCCTCCACCGCGTGGACATAGCCCACTGTCTTGCGGACGACGCCGCCCTTGATGGGAAAATAGGTCTTGAGGTGCTGCACGTCCAGCAGCACAGAGGATTCGCTCATACCGCCGCCTCCTTCTCCGCTTCACCGGCGTGGAGCCAGCAGCGGCACAGATGTCCGGGGGCCACCTCGGTGAGGGCGGGGGGCTTCTCCTTGCAGATGCCCATGCAGTGGTCACAGCGGTCGGCGAACCGGCAGCCGGTGCCGAAGTTGCCCGCCGTGGGCACGGCGCCCCGGATGGTGTAAAGCTCCTTGCGCTCGCCGCCCAGGGAGGTGACGGAGCGCAGCAAGCCGGTGGTGTAGGGGTGGGCGGTCTCATGGAAGATGGCGTCCACGCTGGCCTGCTCCACCACCTGGCCAGCATAAAAGACGGCCACCTCCTCACAGGTCTCGGCGATGACGCCCAGGTCGTGAGTGATCATGATGACCGAGGTGTCGTAGCTCTCACGAAGCTCGTTCATCAGGTCCAAGATCTGGGCCTGGATGGTGACGTCCAGGGCGGTGGTGGGCTCATCGGCGATGAGGAGCCGGGGGTTGTTGATGAGGGCGATGGCGATCATCACACGCTGGAGCATGCCGCCGGAGAGGTGGTGGGGGTAGTCCACCAAAATCTGCTCCGGACGGGGGATCTTCACCTTGCGGAGCATTTCCAGGGCGACCTCCCGCATCTGGGCCTTGTTGAGATCGGTATGGAAGCGGAGGGTCTCATTGATCTGTTCCCCGATGGTGTACATGGGGTCCAGGGCGGTCATGGGCTCCTGGAAGATCGTGGAGATCTCCTTGCCCCGGAGCTTGCGCAGCTCCGACTTGGGCAGAGAGGTGATCTCCACCTCAGTGCCATCCGCCTTCTGAAAACGGATGGAGCTGCCCTTACCCACCGAGAGTGGGTAGGACAGAAGGCCCATGATGGTGGAGCAGGTGATGCTCTTGCCGCAGCCGGACTCGCCTACCACGCCGAAATTCTGTTTCTTGCCGATGTTCAGGTCGATGCCCTCCACCAGCTTGACGGAGGGGACCCTTTTCCCCTTGTAAAGGTCGATGGAGAGGTTCCGCATTTCCAATAGATGTTCCATGTGCGGCCCTCCTTACACTTTCAGCTTGGGGTCCAGCACATCCCGGAGGGCGTCGCCCAGGATGTTGAAGACCAGGATGGTGATGACGATGCACAGCAGGGGGGAGAGGGCGGACCAGGGGGCGCGGATCATGTCGGCCCTGGCCTCAGAGAGCATGGAGCCCCAGGAGGGGTCGGGGGGCTGGATGCCCATGCCCAGGAAGCTGAGGGTGGCCTCAGTGAGGATGGCGCCGGAGAGTGCCAGGGTGGCCTGGACGGTGAAGGGG
The DNA here is from genome assembly GCF_900626145.1 of Intestinimonas timonensis. GTDB lineage: Bacteria > Bacillota > Clostridia > Oscillospirales > Oscillospiraceae > Intestinimonas > Intestinimonas aquisgranensis. Next base: position 1,715,708 of record NZ_LR130817.1, read on the forward strand.
GCCACCACGTTGGGGGAGATGTGGCGCACCAGCAGGGGCCATGTCTTGACGCCCACGCTCTTGGCGTTCTGGACATACTCCAGGCCCTTGGCAGAGATGACGGCGGCCCGGACGGTGCGGCAGAAGACGGGGATGTTGACGATGCCGATGGCCACCATGGTGGGGCCGATGCCCTTGCCCAGCACGGCGGAGATGAAGATGGCCAGCAGGATGGAGGGGAAAGCGAAGAGGATGTCCATGACGCACATGATGACCCGGTCCACCCAGCGCTCGAAGTATCCGGCCAGCAGGCCCAGCAGGTAACCACAGACGGCGCCGATGCCCACGGCGATGATGCCCACCTCCAGGGAGACCCGGGCGCCGTAGATCACCCGGCTGAGGATGTCGCGGCCGAATTTGTCGGTGCCGAGGAGGTGCTCGGCGGAGGGCGCCTGGAACTTCATGCCGATCTGGTCATAGGGATAGGGGGCGATGAGGGGAGCAAAGAGGGCCACGGCGATGAGGAGAAAGAGGCCCACGATGCCGATTTTTCCCATGGGGTCCTTCCACAGGTCCCGGAGGGTATTGATCACACTTTTCATTTTCAAGACCCTCCTTAGTCGTACGAGATCCGGGGATCGATGTAGGCGTAGAGCAGGTCCACCACAAGATTGACCAGCACATACACAAAGGCGATGAAGAGGACGCAGCCCTGGACCACAGGGTAGTCCCGGTTGTTGATGCCGGTGAGGGTCATAAGGCCCAGGCCGGGCAGGGAGAAGATCTGCTCCACCACCACGGCGCCGCCCAGCAGGGAGCCGATCTGGAGTCCCACCAGGGTGACGATGGGGATGAGGGCGTTGCGGAGGGCGTGCTTGAAAATGGCCACCCGCTCACTGGCGCCCTTGGCCCGCACGGTCTTGATAAAATCCTGCCGCAGGACCTCCAGCACGGAGGAACGGGTCATACGCATGACCGAGCCCGACATGCTGCACCCCAGGATGAGAGCGGGAAGGAACATGATTTCCAGGTTTTTCACTGGGTCTTCCAGCAATCCCACATAGTCCAGCGGGGGGTAGTAGCCGAAGAAAAGAGAGAGGACCAGGATCACCAGGATGGAGAGGGCAAAGCCGGGGACGGACACGCCCAACAGAGCCACCACCCGGACCACCCGGTCGGCCAGGGTATTCCGCTTGACAGCGGCCAATATGCCCAGGGGGAGGGCGATGCACCAGGAGATGATGGCGGCCAGAATGGCCAACTCAGCGGTGACTTGAAAGCGGGTGAGGATCTCGGGCAGGATCTCGGCGCCGGAGCGGAAGGAGGTGCCGAAATCTCCGTGAAGGACGCCGCCCATCCAGTTGAGGTATTGGGTGACCACGGGCTGGTCCAGACCGTACCGGGCGTTGACCTGGGCGATGAGCTCAGGGGTGGCGTCGATGCCCAGCATACCGGAGGCAAAGCCGCCCGGGATGAGGCGCAGCACGGCGAAGATGGCCACACTGATGCCAAAGAGGACCGGGATGAGCTGGAGGAGACGCCGGATAACATAATTTCTCATTGGATCACGCTCCCACATGGAAGAGGATAAAAGGGCGAGGCGTCGTGAACGCCGCCTCTGGTACGGACGCCGGGACGCGGCGCTCACGACAAGACGTCCTCGGAAAAAGAACCTGTGGGGGCGGGGTTCTCCCCGCCCCCATCCAGGCGTTTGTCTTACTCAGCGATATAGGTAGTGCGGAAGTTGTTGGCGTTGGCGGCAAAGGGCTCAAAGCCTTCCACGCCGCTGCTCACAAAGAAGTACTCCATGGGGCTGGCGAAGAAGAGGTTGGGGGACTCGTCGATGATGATCTTCTGGGCCTCGATGTAGGCGCTCTCACGCTCGGCCTCGTCGGTGGTGGCCACGCCCTGGGCGCACAGCTCATCCACTTCGGCGTTGGAGTAGCCCCACACGTTGGCGCCGCCGGTGGTGGAGAAGAAGAAGCTGACAGCGCGGTTGGGGTCAGTGCCGGAGCCGTTCTGGCCGCACATGGCGTCGTAACCAGCCTCGGGGGTGTTCATCTTGCCCCAGACATCCACATACTCACCGGACTCCAGGTTGGTGATCTCCACATCGATGTAGATCTCCTTGAGCTGCTGCTGGAGAACCACAGCGGTGTCACGGATGGAGTCCATCAGACCGGCGGCCATCTTGATGGTCAGACGGTTGGAGTCGCTGTAGCCGGCCTCCTCCATGAGGGCCTTGGCGCCCTCGATGTCCTGAGTGTAGAGGGGGGACTCGGTGGGAGCGTCCCACACCCAGTGGCCCATGGCGGGAGCGACAAAGGTGGACACGGTGGCCTCGCCGTTGTAGACGTAGTCGATGATGGCCTGACGGTCGATGGCCATGCTCATGGCCTGACGGACCCGGACATCCTGGAGGGCCTCGTTGGAGAGGTTGAAGCCCAGGTAGGTGTAGTTGTTGGACTGGTAGGAGAGGACCTTGATGCTCTCGTCGCCCTCCACCTCGGAGAGGTTCAGGGCGGACAGGCTGCACAGGTTGATGTCGCCGGTGCGCAGGGCGGCCAGACGGGCGCTCTCATCGGCCAGCAGGTAGTAGGTGATGCCGTCCAGCTTGGGGGCGCCTTCTTCCCAGTAGTCGGGGTTCTTCACCAGAGTGATGTAGTTGTCCACCACGGACTCCTTGTACATGAAGGGGCCGGTGCCGCACATGGTGTCGATGGCGGAGAGGCTGCCGTCGTTGGCCTCCACGACCTCCTTGCAGACGATGGCGCCGTAGGAGGAGGTGAGGTTGGCCATGAAGGCGGCGTTGGGCTCGGAGAGGGTGATGGTGACGGTGTAATCGTCATTGGCCTCGATGGAGGCGATGCCGCCGTAGTAGCTGGAGCTGGAGCCCAGGGCGCCGATATCGCCGTACTCGGTCTGGCCCAGGACGCGCTGGAAGGAGTAGACCACATCTTCAGCGGTCATCTCACGGCCATTGTGGAACTTGACGCCCTGACGGATGTGGAAAATGTAGGTGACGTCATCGGGGATCTCCCAGCTCTCGGCCAGGACACCCTTGAAGGTCATGTCGGGGTTGAAGTCGATGAGGGTCTCATAGACCTGGTTGAACACACGGGTGGCGGCGATGGCGGAGATGGTGTGGGGGTCGAAGCCGGCGGGCCAGGTATCGGTGCCGTACTTGAGCACCTGCTCCACGGCGGCGGGCTCACCGGTGGTCTCGGTGGTGCCGGTTTCAGCGGGGGCGGGGGTGCTGCTGGTGCCGCCGCCGCAGCCGGCCAGAACGCCCATGAGCATGGCGCCGGCAAGAGACAGGGACAGCCATTTCTTCATGTTCTTCATGTAATGACCTCTTTTCCTCAAATTGTTTCGTATTTTACAAGGGAGACAACATTCCCTTGCTCATACCACAGGGGGCGGAGTGCGGCCCAGCAGGGCGTAGTGGACAGCCCGGCGGAACTCGTTGGAGTTTCCGGGGGGCTCACCCTCCGGGCGATAGAACTTGTTGGTGAGGATCACGGCGCCCAGGTCGTGTGTCCGGCTCACCCACAGGCTGGTGCCGGTGAAGCCGGCGTGTCCGCAGCCGTCGGGGAAGGTTTCGCTTTTGTCAAAGCCCAGGCCCCGGCCGCAGATGTTGGTCTCCATAGCCCGGCGGAACATGGGCGCTTCGGTGGTAAGAAAGTGCTGTCCCAGCCGACTCAGAGCGCCGGCGGAGGCGAAGACACCGGCGTGGCCGCTGGCTCCGTGCCAATAGTAGTAGGCGTTGCCGTCATTGCATTCCCCACGTACCGGCACGCCGTTGGGACGCCAGCCATCAAAGGTGATGCCCCGCTCAGCGCACATGCGCTGCTCGATCTGATTGCCGTAGCAGGAGGGGGCACACGTTTCCGGGGCCACCGGGCCATAGGCCATCTCGGTGATACCCATAGGGCCTTTGATGTACTGTTCCAGTCCCTCCCGAAGGGTGAGGCCGGTGATGTGGGAGAAGACCTGTCCCATAAGCATGAAGTTCAGATCGCTGTATGCCATACCAGTCTCCACTGGGGTGGTGGAGAGGACGTGCTCCAGCACGGTGTAGAAGTCCCGGCCGTCGGCATAGAAGGGATACCAGGGGACGATACCGGAGGTGTGGGTCATGACCTGTTCCACCGTCACGGTGGCCAGACGCTGCCGGGTCACCGGTCCGGGTCCGTTTTCCGGCAGGTGGGAGAGGATGAGATCCTCTGGGGCCAGGCGGCCCTCCTCCATGACGGAGAGGACCATGGTGGTGCAGATGAGCTTGCTCACCGAGGCCAGGTCGAACCAGGTCTCAGGGGACACATCCCCCACCGTGCACCGGTACAGGGTCTCCGTGCCGCGGAAGACCTGACAGACCGCCGAGGGGAAGTAACCCTTGGACCGGTAATCCTCTAAAATATGGTCGATCACAGAAAAATCCGTGGCCATCTCCTCCTTATACGGTGTCAGGATACAAAAAAGGGTCACATATTCCAAGCGGACACCCATGGCTCAGGAATACACGACCTTGTGCGGAAAGGCGGAGCCTTTCCTGATATGGCATTGTGTTTCTTAACAACCATGGTAGCATATTCGGAATATGATTTCAAGAAAAAAGCCAACAGCGCTAAAATTTTATTCCCGCTGAAAGGCGCGAATCAGTTCTCGGGTCTGCCGGAGGTTCTCCTGAGTGCGCTCAGGGTCGTGCTTGGCGATGCCAAGATAGAGGAGATCCAGGATGAGCAGGCCGGAGGTCCGGGAAGTCATGGCGCCCACCCGGAATTCACGCTCCTCGCTGGGGATGTAGAGGGGGTAATCGGCCAGACGGGAAAGGGTGTTGCGGTTGGCCTGGGTGATGGCGATAACTTTGCTCCCGCGCTCCTTGGCCGCCTTGGCGGCCAGCACCGTTTCCAGGGTCTCGCCGGAATAGCTGATGGCGATGACAATGTCCTCCGGTCCCAGCAGAGAGGCGGTGGCAAGATTGGTGTGGGCATCAGAGTGGTAAAAGGCGGGGATGCCGATGCGAGAGGATTTGTAGAGAAAGTCCAGGGCAAGCAGCCCCGAAGCTCCCACGCCAAAGAGGTGGATGCGCCGGCCGGCGCAGATCTCCTCCACCGCCTGAGATAGAATTGAGACGTTGACCATCTGATAGGTGAGAGAGGTATTGCGCAGATGGATCTGCTCGGCCTTGCGGACGATGGTCTCCATGTCGTCATTGTCTCGGATGGCGGACTGGAAAGCGTCGGGCTCCTCCTGGCCGGACTCCTTTGCAAGCTCCAGTTTCAGGGCGGTAAAGCCTTTGAAGCCAAGCTTTTGAGACAGACGCACCACCGCCGCCGGTGAGGTGCCGCACTGGGTGGAAAGCTCCTTGGCACTCATATGGATAACTTCCCGGCTGTGGTCCAGCAGGTAGGTGGCCAATCGGCGCTCTGTCTCGGTCAGGTAATCCAGGCACTCCTTAATGAAAAGTGTACAAGCCATGCCGGAACCCTCCCCATGCTTTTTATCCAGTATAGCAAAAAGTGCCAGGCAAGTCTATAGGTTTTAAAATTTTGTTTCATGTTTTGGAAACAAAGTGAAATCTTGTTGACAACGTAGGGGAGATGGGATAGTCTGAGAGGGAACAGAGTTGGAGGTGTTCCCATGGATAACTATCTGGCCGGTCTGGCTACCGAGGGGGTCAATCCGGAGACACAGAATATTGATACCTGCACCACGGAGGAGATGGTGGCGCTCATCAACCGTCAGGACGCCCTGGTGGCCGGGGCGGTAGGGGCCGAGCGGCACCACATCGCCCAGGCGGTGGACCTGATCTACGGGTGTTTCCGGCGGGGCGGACGGCTCATCTATCTGGGGGCCGGTACCTCCGGACGGCTTGGGGTGCTGGATGCCTCCGAGTGCGTGCCCACCTTCGGCGTGGACCCGGACATGGTCCAGGGCTACATCGCCGGCGGAGATATCGCCCTGCGCCACCCGGTAGAGGGGTGTGAGGACAGCGAGGAAGACGGCATCGCACTAGTGGACGGCCTGGAGGTAGGGCCGGACGACGCGGTGGTGGGCATCACCGCCAGCGGTAGCGCCGCCTATGTGCTGGCCGCTCTCCGGCGGGCCAAGGAGCGGGGGAGCATCACCATCGGAGTGTGCACCAACGCCGGGTCCAGGTTGGAGGGGCTGTGTGATGTGACCATCGCCCCCCTGGTGGGCCCGGAGGTCATCTCCGGTTCCACCCGTATGAAGTCGGGTACCGCCCAGAAGATGGTGCTCAATATGCTGACCACCTGCTCCATGATCAAGCTGGGCAAGGTCTACGGGAACCTGATGGTGGACCTGAAGGCCAGCAACAAAAAGCTGCGGGACCGTGCCCTGAGGCTCATCATCCACGCCACCGGCCTGACTCCGGAGGAGGCGGAGACCTTCCTGGAAGGGGCCGGTGGCCACGTAAAGCTGGCCATCCTCATGGCCAAGAGCGGACTGGACCGGGAAGCGGCCCAGGATCTGCTGGACCGGTGTGAGGGACGGCTGGCCCAGGCCATTGACCAGGGGAAAAAGGAGGCATAGAGGTCATGCTGGAAGAGATCCGGAAGAAGCAGGTCCGCCGGGTGGTGGGACTCATGTCGGGTACCTCGGTGGATGGCATCGATGCCGCCCTGGTGGAGATCGGCGGCACCGATGAGGCGCCGGAGGTGCGTCTGCTGGCCTTTGAGGACCGGCCCTGGCCGGAGGAGGTGCGGGAGCAGATCTTTCCTCTGTTCCGGCCTGAGACGGCCACGGTGGACAAGATCGGCTACATGAATTTTCTCATGGGGGAGATTTACGCCCAGTCGGTGGTCTCCGTGGTGGAGAAGGCGGGACTCACCCTGGCCGACGTGGACCTCATCGGTTCTCATGGCCAAACCATCTGGCACGCCCCGGAGCCTTGTGAGAAGGATGGTTTTCCGGTGCGCTTTACCGTGCAGATCGGCGAAGGCGCGGTAATCGCCGCCCGGACGGGGGTCACTACGGTGTCCGACTTCCGGGTGGCCGACATGGCAGTGGGTGGACAGGGCGCCCCCCTGGTGCCTTTCTCTGAGTATATGCTCTACCGCCGCCCGGGGGAGACTATCCTCCTTCAGAACATCGGCGGCATCGGCAATATGACCGTCCTTCCTGGCGACGAGGGCCCGGAGGCGGTATACGCCTTTGATACCGGCCCGGGCAATATGATCATTGACGCCGTGGTGAGCGCCCTCACCGGCGGGGAGAAGACCTACGACGCCGGCGGCGCCATGGCCTCGGAGGGTAAGGTGGATCAGGATCTGCTGGCCATGCTCCAGCAGGACGCATATTACACCATGCCGTTGCCAAAGACCACGGGGCGAGAGCGGTTTGGGGTACAATATGTGGATCAGATTTTGGATTACCAGCGCATCCATGGCCTGTCCAACGCCGATCTGCTGGCCACTGTTACCGATCTTACCGCCTGGTCTATTGCAGATGCGTATGCCCGGTATGTGCTTCCGAAACGGCAGGCCACCGAACTGGTGGTGGGTGGCGGCGGCAGCTATAATGCCACTCTGCTGGGCTTTTTGCGGGAGCGCTTTGCCCCTTACGGCGTAAAGGTCCTCACCCAGGAGGACCTGGGCTGGAGCAGCGACGCCAAGGAGGCCGTGGCCTTTGCCATCTTGGCCGACTGCTGCGTCCGGGAAAAGCCCAATGTGCTTCCCGGTGTCACCGGGGCCAAGGCAGCCGCCATTATGGGCAAGATCTCCCTGCCTCCCGTCCGGTAAAAACAGACATAAAAACCGGCGTCCCACCGCGTAGAGCGGAAGGACGCCGGTTTTTGTTACAGGCGGCGCAGCTCCTCCAGGGTGTCCTGGATGACTGATTTCGGTAAGTAGAGCCGGGCGAAGCCCAACAGCTGTTCCAGGGTCAGGCCCCGGGCGGCGGGTACCATGGGGTGCTTGAGAAGCTTGCCGAAGCGCCGCTGGAAGACGGCGCGGGAGGCAGGGGTATCCAACAGGGTCCCCACCAGGATCTGGTTGTTCTTCAGGTCCAAAATGATCACCTCGTCCCATCCTATGCCGGAGGAGGCCGGTGGTTGCGCGGAGGGGGGCGGTTATGATACAATAGCGAAAAACTGAACCGCCTGTCTCCGCTGTTAGAGAGGGATGGTTCGCAGTCCAAATTGAAAGGAGCCAAGTAATGGCAGCGAAGAAAAAAACAGATTCCTCCGGAAGGCCGCGGAACACCATAGAAGAGCTTCGGGAGAAAAAAGGCGCGGTGGTCACGGTCTACATCGTCCTGCGCCTGGCGGTCATCCTGGTGCTGATCGCTCAGTTTGTCAAGGGCAATTTTGAAAATGTGTTCCTGTGCGTCCTGACCCTCATTTTGTTCCTGGTTCCCACCTTCATCGAGCGGAAGATCCATGTGGACCTGCCGGATACCCTGGAGATCATCATCATGCTCTTCATCTTCGCTGCGGAGATCTTGGGGGAGATCCAGGCCTACTATATTACCTTCCCTTACTGGGACACCATGCTCCACACCATCAACGGCTTCCTGTGCGCCGCCATTGGCTTTGCCCTGGTGGACATCCTCAACCGCAGCGATCGCTTTTCCATTCAGCTCTCCCCGCTCTTTCTGGCTATCACCGCTTTCTGCTTCTCCATGACCATCGGAGTGCTGTGGGAGTTTTTTGAGTGCACCATGGACCAGTTTTTCTTCCTGGATATGCAGAAGGACACGGTGGTCAACACCATCTCCTCGGTGATGCTGGACCCGAAGGGGGGCAACCATCCCACCGCCATTCGAAACATCACCGACGTCATCGTGGTCACCGCCGACGGCACCCAGCATGCCCTGGGCCTGGGCGGCTACCTGGACATCGGCATCCTGGACACCATGAAGGACCTCTTCGTCAACTTTATCGGTGCGGTGGTTTTCTCCATCATCGGCTATTTTTACGTCAAATCTCGGGGCAAGGGCCGGTTTGCCCGACGCTTCATCCCCCAGGTGGTACGTCCGGAAGAGGAGAAAACAAAGGAATAGACTACGCCGCGCAGGGTATACTAGGCCTGTACCAAAAAAGGAGGTCTAGTACCATGGAAAACAAGAACGCCAACCCCAGCATTGCCTGCACCGTAGCCAGCTGTGCCTACCACTGCAAGGAGAAGAACCACTGCACCCTCAATGAGATCCGGGTGGGCAGCTGCCAGAGCAAGGTCACCGACTGCGGCTCCACTGAGTGCGCTTCCTTCCAACTGGGCGCCGGCAACTGACCCTGCTACAAGACCATACGATCGGCTGAATGTGTGCCGCGGAGGTTCTCCGCGGCACACATTTTTTATGCCTTTATTTCCAATAGAAAACACTATGCAGCCGGGATATGGTATGCCGGGGCGGCAGTTGTTATACTGGTAAAGAACTTCGAACGGAATAAAAACGAGGAGGAGAGGGTATGTTCTGTCCAAAATGCGGTGAAAAATTGAAGGATGGCATGGTCGTCTGTGAGAAGTGCGGCAGCATTGTGCCGCAGCCCGCGGGACCAGAGAGCAAGGCGGGTTCCGGTTTGGGTGTGGCCGCACTGGTGCTTTCTATTTTGGGTTTTCTCACCGGTTTCCTGCTCATCGGCATGGTGTTGGATGTGGTGGCCATTGTACTGGCAGTATTGGTTTTCCGAAAGGCTAAAAGGACGCCTACAAAGACCGGCCAGGCCATTGCTGGCGCCATTGTGGCCGGGGTCTCCCTGGTGCTGTGCCTGATCCTGTTTCTCCCCAGTCTGCTCGACGACCCTGCCGGGGACCTCTACAAGGAGGCAAAGGGTTACTATAACGATGGCTCCTATACGCTGGCCATCACTACGGCCAATGAGGTGCTGGACGAGTACCCCGGCACCCGGGCGGCGGACAAGGCGGAGGATCTGATCGAGAAGTGCGAGGCCGCCCTGCCGGCTGCTCTGCTCTCCGACATGGAGACGGCCCTGGAGGCGGAGAACTGGGATCAGGCGGTGTCCCTGGGCCAGGAACTGCTGGAGAAGTACCCGGACAGCCCGGAGGCCGGCCAGATAGACGGCCTGATGGAGCAGGCCCAGGCGGGTCAGACAGCGGCGGAGGAATAGCATGGGCAGAGAGAAAACCTGTACTTTAATAGTGACATGTGATATAATCAAAGCATGAAAAAAGCAGCCCAAAAGGGCTGCTGAAATGAAGAGAAAACCGGCAATTTTGATCCCGTTTGGCTTCCATCCGAAGAAAAGTCTCTGATTTTCCTTCTGATTAGGCCAAAACTTCATAAAAGTTGATGGCTTTTCTCAAAAAGATGGTATTAAGCGGTGAAAACTGCTTGATATAGGTGCAATTCTGGTGAGTTGCACATGTGAAAGTCAAAAAAGTGTGAAGAGAGGAAAAGTTGCACACCAAGTTGCACGCTTCGGCGATTAAGGTAGCAGAAAAGAAGGGAACCAGTCACCTGGCTCCCTCTCTTCTGTATCAGGACTTACTCCTTCTCAAAGACATCCTTGCCCATGCCGCAGATGGGGCAGACCCAATCCTCAGCGACCTGCTCCCAGGGGGTGCCGGGAGCCACGCCGTTATCAGGATCGCCAACAGCGGGATCATAGACGTAGCCACAGGGGCAAACATACTTATCCATGTTCGTTCTCCTTCTTGTTAGAAGATTAGCCGAAGTAGCGCTTCAGCAGGCCCTCGAAAGCCTTGCCGTGACGGGCCTCATCGCGAGCCATCTCGTGGACGGTGTCGTGGATGGCGTCCAGGTTCAGCTCCTTGGCCTTCTTGGCCAGCTCGAACTTGCCGGCGGTAGCGCCGTTCTCGGCGTCCACACGCATCTCCAGGTTCTTCTTGGTGGAGTCGGTCACGACCTCGCCCAGCAGTTCGGCGAACTTGGCAGCGTGCTCAGCCTCCTCATAAGCGGCCTTCTCCCAGTACAGGCCGATCTCGGGGTAACCCTCGCGGTGAGCCACACGGGCCATGGCCAGGTACATACCGACCTCAGAGCACTCGCCGGCGAAGTTCTCGCGCAGGCCCTGCAGGATCTCCTCAGGAGCGCCCTGAGCCACGCCCACCACGTGCTCGGCAGCCCAGGTCTTCTCACCGGCCTGCTCCTTGAACTTCTCAGCGGGAGCGCCGCAGAGGGGGCACTTCTCAGGAGCGGTCTCGCCCTCGTACACATAACCACAGACGGTGCAAACAAACTTCTTCATAAGTCAAAGTCCTCCAGTCAAAAAGAATTTGTATATATTCGCTAATAGGAATCATTACTGTTTTCTGAACTGTCCATACTATACCACTTTGCAGGGGATTTGTAAAGGGGTTTTAAAAATTTTTTTGAAAAGATTTTGTAAACCGCGAGACTCATGGATTGTCCTCTGATTCCGGCTCCTTCAGGTCAGCTGTAGTCAGCTCCATGAGCTGCTCCCGGGTGGGAGATGTCAGACCGGCCACCCGGTCGGCCTGCCGGGCCACCGCCCGCTCAAAGAGATTGCGCACGTCACGGGCGTTTCCGAAGTTTTCATCCCGTTCCTCGTAGAGAGAATTTAAATACGATTTACAATATTCTGCTCCGTCATTGCTTAGAGTATACCCGTTCTTCTCGCACATGGACTGAAAAATGGAGAAAAGCTGCTCGCCGTTGTAGTCATCAAAATAGAAGTACTTGTTGAAGCGACTCTCCAGGCCGGGGTTGGCGTGGATGAAATCTCCCATGAGGGCGGTGTAGCCAGCCACAATAACAATGAGGTCGGAGCGATGGTCCTCCATGGCCTTGAGGAGGGTCTCGATGGCCTCACGGCCGAAGTCGTTGGCGTTGTCGTGGCTGGAGAGGGCGTAGGCCTCGTCGATGAAGAGAACGCCGCCCAGGGCTTTTTGGATGACCTCACTGGTCTTGATGGCGGTCTGTCCCACAAAGCCGGCCACCAGGCCGGAGCGGTCTACCTCCACCAGCTGGCCCTTGGGCAGGACGCCGATGGAGTGGTAGATCCGGGCCAGCAGACGGGCCACAGTGGTCTTTCCGGTGCCCGGATTGCCCATGAAGACCAGATGGAGAGACATGGGAGGGACGGGCAGGCCCTGCTCCTCCCGGAGCCTGCGGACCTTCACCAGGTTGATGAGACTCTTCACATCCCGTTTTACCTTGTCTAGGCCGCACAGGCTGTCCAGCTCGGAGAGCAGGTCCTCCAACTTTTCTGGGGGCAGAGCCGTCTCTTTCTCAGAAGCGGCCTCCAGTGCCCCCTTGGCGGCAGGGGCGGGGCTGTCCCCCCGGCGAGTGACGAAGTCTCCGGCGTCGGTGCGGGGGTGTTCACTGGCCAGACCGCCCTGAGCGCACAGAGCGGAAAGCGTATCGGCGCAGGCATTGACAAAACCGGCCTCCCGATCGCTCACCGCCCCGTCCACAGCGGCAAAGAGGAGGAGCATCAAGGTCATCAGGTCCACAAAGCGCCGGGCGGTGGTCTGATGATAGGCCTTGTCGTAGTCCATCATTTTGCGGAAAAAGGCGGGGGGCTGAAAGCCGGGATACTCGGCCACGGCGGTGCTCAGCTCCCAAAAGAGCGCGGAGGGGACAGGGTTACCCTTACAGTAGATGGCGTTGTACCACTCCACGTGCTGCGGGGTGACGGCGCCGCCGTCAGCCTGCCAGACGCCAAGGGCACATTGGCGGAGGAACTCGTCGGCACAGGTGTTGAACATCTGCCGCATGGCCGGGTTGGCGATGTGCTGCCGGAAGGCGGTCACCCCATCGCTGTATTGCTTGTGCATGGCTTGGGCCGTCATCGCGTCCTTCACGCCGCCACATCCTTTCCTGTCACCATAGAAATCAGTGATACCACTACATTATAGGCATGTCTCAGGGCGTGGTCAAGCCTGAGTGGTCGACATAAAATTGTAAACATTCCATTATTTCTTCCAACGTAAGGTTGACGATTTTCAACGAAACATGTACTATATACATGACATGCGATCAGAGAAAGACCAAGGGGGATTATAGTATATGGCCAATAAGCGTGGCACTGGCACTCGATTAGCCGTTATCCGCTGTCCGAATTGCGGTGAGGATTATTCTGTAACATATAAACGCTGCCCTTTCTGCGATGAAAAGGCAGAGGAGGAGAAGCGTCAGTCCGGGGAGCACCTGGATGATATAGACGAGGAGGAGTCCCGGGAGGGACGAGGGGGCCGCAGGCTGGCCGGTGGACGGCGGGGGGAACCCTGGACGCCGCTGCGCATCGTGGGCACAGTGGTGCCCCTGGTCATTATCGCCGCCGCCATCTGGATCGTGGTGACCCAGATCATGCCCCTGGTGAACCGGGGAGAGATGAACCAGCTGCCGGAGGATACCGCACCTGTAACCACTACGCAGGGCGTTGATGAGACACCGTTGCCCACGGACAGTGCCCTCCCTGAGGACACCACTGCGCCCGAGGATACCACCGCGCCGGAGCCCACCGTTCCCGCCGGGCAGACGGCCACTGGCTTTACTCTGAGCCGGGAAGACTTCACTATGAATGACAACTACCCCGACCCGGTGCGGCTCACTGTCACCTTCCAGCCTGACGGCGCCACCGGCACCATCACCTGGAGCAGCAGCGATCCCGACGTGGCCACCGTGGACGATACCGGTCTGGTCACCCACGGTACCAAGAACGGCAGTACCACCATCACCGCCACCATGGGGGATGGTACCACACAGACCTGCACTGTGCGGTGCAGCTTCTCCAACGCCGGCAGCTCCTCCAGCTCCACCTCCAGTACCGGTTCCCTGAGCCTCAACCGCACCGACTTCACGCTTCAGAGCGCCGGTGAGAAGTTCCAGATGAAGGTGTCCGGAACCTCTTCCACGCCCACCTGGCACATCGGCAACACCTCTGTGGCCACCATTTCCGGTGACGGCACCGTCACTGCGGTGGGCGAGGGAAACACCACCATCACCTGTACCGTGGACGGCAAGACCCTGGAGTGTATCGTCCGCTGCGATTTCTGAGCTTGAAACAGACTTGCCCCGGTCGGAAAAAAGCTGGCCGGGGCAAAGTTCTGCTTTTAAATCGCATGGAAGTGTGGTATAATCATTTTCCAGTCCTGAGAAAGGAGGCGCGCCATGGATCACGCCCCGGTCAAACTTATCGCCTCCAATCGGAAGGCCTATCACGACTATTTCGTGGAGGACAAATACGAGGCCGGCATCGAGCTGTGCGGCACGGAAGTCAAGTCCATCCGTATGGGCAACGTGAACCTGAAGGACGCCTTCTGCATCATCAAGGACGGGCAGATGGTGGTCCACGGCATGCACGTGAGCCCCTATGAGAAGGGGAATATCTTTAACCGTGACCCCCTGCGGCCTCGCCGTCTGCTCATGCACAAGCGGGAGATCCTGCGGCTTTTCGCCAAGGTGAAGCAGGACGGCTACGCGCTGGTGCCTCTGTCGGTCTACTTCAAAGGCCCCCGCATCAAGCTGGAAGTGGGCCTGTGCAAAGGTAAAAAGCTCTACGACAAGCGGGACGCCGCCGCCGCCCGGGATGCCAAGCGGGAGATGGACCGGGCCCGGAAGGACCGCAGCCGTTATTAAAAAAGCGACATAGGGGCGGGATGATGTCCTGTGCCCTGATTTGAAAGGAGTGTTTTCCCATGGCTCAGAATCCCATCGTGACCATCGAGATGGAGAACGGCGGAAAGATGGTGGCCGAGCTCTATCCTGAGGTGGCACCCAATACGGTCAACAACTTTGTGAGCCTGGTCAAGTCCGGCTTCTATGACGGGCTGATCTTTCACCGCGTGATCCCCGGCTTTATGATCCAGGGCGGCTGCCCCCAGGGCACCGGCATGGGCGGCCCGGGCTATTCCATCAAGGGTGAGTTCACCGGAAACGGCTTCAAGAACGAGCTGAAGCACGAGCGGGGTGTGCTGTCCATGGCCCGTGCCATGAGCCCCAACTCCGCCGGCAGCCAGTTCTTCATCATGGTGGAGGAGGCGCCCCATCTGGACGGCCAGTATGCCTCCTTCGGCAAGGTCGTCGAGGGTATGGACGTGGCCGATGCCATCGTGAATGCCAAGCGGAACTACATGGATAAGCCGCTGGAGGATCAGCGTATCAAGTCCATGACCGTGGAGACCTTCGGCGTGGATTACCCCGCCCCTGAGAAGGTGTAAATCAAAAATCGGCGTGCTCCCCTCCCCGGAACGGGGAGGGGGGAGCGCCTGTCTCTCCTACCGCACGGCGGCGGAGCCGCCACAGGGCAAAGCCTGTAAACAGATGCCGTGACCTGACCATATCCCCAAACCAAACCGGAGCCCAGCGCAAGCGGGTCGGTTTGGAGAGGA
Source organism: Intestinimonas timonensis (assembly GCF_900626145.1). Taxonomy (GTDB): domain Bacteria; phylum Bacillota; class Clostridia; order Oscillospirales; family Oscillospiraceae; genus Intestinimonas; species Intestinimonas aquisgranensis. Next base: position 1,730,992 of record NZ_LR130817.1, read on the forward strand.
GAGGCAAGGGAGCGGGGTGAGGGATAGCCGCCTTTGGCGGGTGTCCCGAACAGAGTGGACTTTGCCTCGACGAGGGGGCGTACCGGTTTCGACGGGGACGCGGAGGCAGGAATAGCGGGCGGTGGCGCCTGGCCACCTTAAAACGGGCATTCTTTATAAATTAAAGAACAACAACGATTACGAACTCGTCGCGGCCTAATTAGCCCGTGACCGTCCCGGCCGGAAGGCCCACGAGCCGATTCGGGGCGTCATTTTAGTGGGGACCGTGCGTGCGTAAAGCTTTGAGCGTACCATGAATGATGAAGCTACCGACCCTCTGAGCGTGACGGCTCGCGCTCTGGGAAGGGAATTCCAATAAACCGTCTGCGCCCGGAGAAGTTCCTGTCAAAACGTTTTCGGACGGGGGTTCAACTCCCCCCGCCTCCACCAAAAAGAAATCCCCGTAGCCTCAACGGTTACGGGGATTTTCTTACTCCTGCAATGGTTTGCGGTGTTTTTAACTGTTACACAATGTTACTTTGTGTAACACGATGATTGCACACGAAACTGCAAAATTGCACACGGGATTGCACACGGAATTACTCCCGTCCCATCTGGTCCATGCACCGCTGAATGGCCTGACGCTCCTTCTCGGTGGAGGCGGACTCCATCATCTCCTGGAGCTGTTCCATCATCTGCTCCTTGGCGTCGTGGCGGGAGTAGCCGCCGTCACGGCTGTAACCGCCGTGATTGCCGCTGTACCCGTCCCGACTGTAATGACCACGGACATAGTGGCGGCGGCGGTAGCTGGAGCCGCCGTCATAAGACCCACCGGAACGGGACTGCCCGCCCTCCTCCTCCAGCATGCAGATCTTGTCGATGTTCTTGATGGTGTCGGTGAGCTTGTGGACGATCTCCAGATCACCGGCGCCCATATCGGGCTTCTGGTTGATCTCCTCCAGCTCCATGCAGAGCTTTTCTTTCAGCTCGTAAAGTGCTCTCATGCTTCCACTCCTTTCACGCCGTCCGGACGACTTCCATGTTGCTGTTTGCGAAGTTGATGGCCTGGGCGCTGGTGTTGCGCATGGCCACCGTGACACAGCAGCCACGGGGCACGTCCACCGAGGCGGAGACGTAGATGTTGAAATAGTTCTCCACGGCGGCAGGGGTCACCGTGGCCACAGAGGTGGGCAGGGGCTCCCCATTGATGGTGAGGGCCGCCGTGATGGCCTCCACGGTGCCGCCGGCAGGGATAGCGATGTTGCCGCCGAATGCCACGCGGAACTTTGCCCGACACTGGTTGGTGAGCCCCCGAAGAGTCACCAGCCCAGCGCCGGCCCGGTGTACGATGCTGGCGTTGCCGGAGGCCGCCGTCTCGCTGAGGGGCGCATTCTGGCCGGGTGCCACAGTGGCGATCCCGGCGTTGGTATACTCGGCCATAAGATCCTTCCTTTCAAAAAATGTACGGCGGGAGCGATTGCCCCCGCCGTTGTTGTTGTGTATCGGCTCGGGGCCGAACATCCGAGAGATCCTCGGAAGCTGGATCATGCAGTTGTCAGCAGCCGCAGCCGTTGCCGCAACCGCAGCCGCCGTTGCAGAAGTTTGGGAAGGTCACGGGCTGGGGAGGCTGGACCACATAGGCAGGCGTGGGGCACTCCGCGCCGGTCCGGCGCAGGATCTCCGCCTTGTTGGCGTCCATGGCCGCCATGAGGACGGCGTTCTGGTTGGACTGGCTGGCGGCCAGCTTCAGACTCTGGTTCTCGGCAGTCAGGGTGGAGATCTTGTCCTGGGTCAGGAAGTCTAGGATAGCTCTGGTGTTGGAGTTGTTGTTCTCCAGAATGTCCCGAGTGGTATTCTGGATGGTGTTGCGGGTGTCACAGGCCTGGGCGGCCATGTCATAGCGCACTTGGCCGATGGCCTCGCGGGTGTCGCAGCAACACTGAGCTAGCTGAGCGCCAAGGCCGTTGAAGCCCATCTGGGTCTGATAGCCCAGATTGCACACGGCATTGTCCACACCGTGGAAGCCGCTCTGCACGGCCCCCAGGATGTCCCGCTGGCCGCCCTGGAGGTTATTGAGTGCGAAACCGTCGTTGATGTCGGCTCGGGTGGCGAAGCCCTGGAAACCGGAACCGCCAGCGTTGCCGCCGAAGCCGCCATAGCCGCCCCAGCCGCCGAACAGACCGAAGATAAGGAACAGCACGATAAAGGACATCCAGTCGCCGCCCCAGCCGAAGCCGGAGCCGCCGTTGGTGTTGGCGGGCTGTACGGGCATGGTCAGCACAGCGCCGCCGTCATTGGTAAGAGACATGGTCATTCTCCTTTTGTTGTATTTCAAAACCGTGGCCACGGATTTTGAGACTGAGTTGCATCAAACTTTCATCTTTGTCAGCAAATATTGAAAGTACACTTTGCTTATTTCCCAAACATCCCCCGCAGGCCCTCGAACATGCCCTGCATCTGCTGGGCCTGCTGCTGGACCTGATAGAGCTGCTGCTGGGAGATGCGCCCGCTCTGGACCATCTCCTGGATCATGGCGTTGGGGTCCTTGCCCCGCATCTGCTGCATGAACTGCTGGAACTGGCCCAGCATGGGGCTGCCGCCCATACCGCCGCCCATGGCGTTAAAAAACGGGTTCATTCCGCATCCTCCTTTTCACTCCTGCCCAGGGCGTCCACACGGGCCGCCAGGGCGTCCAGTTCGGCTTTCGTGGCGTACTCCACCGCCGGAGCAGCGGGGGCAGCCTTGGCCGTGCCCCGCTCCACCAGGTCAAAGACCTGCATGGTGGGCCGCCCGGAGGCGTCGGCCTGTTTGAGGTAGATCACCGGCGCGTTGGAGTCCCACAGGGCAACGGCGGAGTTGGGGGCCATCAGATAGCCCATGGCCTCCTGCTGACCGCTCACCCAGACCATGGACTGCTGGGGGGCGGGCATCTGGGGCGTGGGCTGGGGCGTGTACTGCTGCTGCCGAAGCTGGGCCAGATTGTCCATCATGGGCGGCTGCGCCGGGTAGTATTGGGGTACATATGGGTAGCCCACAGGTCACTCCTCCTCCTTGGTCCAGTAATAAAGCACGATCTCATGGGAGCTGTCCCAGGTGTCATAGAGGGCACCGTCCTGGACGCACACCACATGGCCGGACAGGGTGAGGATGTAGGTCCCCTGTCGGTGGCCGGCGGCAAACTCCTCCACGGTCACGTCCTCGGGGGCCAGCGCCCGCCGAAAGCCCTGGGCCCGGAGATAGGCCCCCCAGACGACGTTGCTGGATGGCATGTCCCGCATCTGGTAGCCCTGGAGGCACAGGGCGGTGTAAACGGGCTCCCACTCCTTATCCATGGCCCTGCACAGCGCCCGGACGGTGCAGTCGCCCACGTTCCGTCCCTCGGGGTTTGGGTTGTAGTACTTCACGTTCATCTCCTACGGCCCTCCAATGCGATGACATAGGACTCCAGGCCGTCCTCATCCCCCTGGGACAGATACCAGGCAGCCGCCTCGGCGGCGCTGGCCCGGTCCAGGCCGGCGGCGATCATCCGCTCAATGAGCTCCACGCCCTTTCCCCCTTCCAACAAAAATAAACGGACACGACGCCCCCTCCGGGCAGCCGGTCTCCGGCCCTGTCGTGTCCTCCTTTGTATTCAGTTTACCGGTTTTCCCCGGTCCAAATGGGCAAAAAAAGACCGCCCCGAAGGGCGGTCAAAGTGCATCAGAGGCGTATGGCACCGCCCAGTCCTTGTTCTGCACCTGCCGCTTGAGGGCCCGGGCAATGGTGTCGATGAGAGCGTCGTCCGGCTTGAGCCTGTCCCATTCCCGGACGGCGCTCACCCGGTCCTCATGCCGGGGATAGAACTTCCAAAAAGCCTCGAAGCGCTCCGGCTTCCAGGTGGGCACGCTCTTGGGCGCCCGCTTCCGTTTCGGTTCTTTCGGTTTTTCGGGCTGTCCCCCTTGGGGGACTATAGGGGGTATATATTCTATACTTGTATTATTCTCCTCCTCATTTTTGGGGGGAGGGGTCCCCTCACTTGTGGGGGGAGGGGTATCCTCATTTTTGAGGGGAGGGGGGCACACTCCATCCACCCCGTAAATGGGGACGGTGCGCCGCTCCACCACCTCGTTCTTCTCGTTCCGGATGACCTCCACCCGCAGGTATCCGCCCTTGGCCAGGATGGCGATGAGGCGGCTGACGCTCTTTTCGCCCAGGCCAAAAAGCCCAGCGAAGTAGGCGTTGTGGGCACTGCAATACCCATTGGCATTGCTCAGGGCCGTGATCTCCCCATAGAGCAGCTTGGCGTTGGGGGGCAGGTCCTGGTCGTAGCGGACGGAGGCGGGGATGACGGCCCAGTAGGCCGGTCGCTCTGCCATACCACCACGCTCCTCACAAGATGTACTCGACCCAGCCGGGCAGCCCGACGGCCACCACGATGCAGGCCAGGAAGGCCGCGCTCTCCCGCAGGATGCGCATGGTCCGTCGGCGCTCCGCCCGGGTCATCTTCCGCCAGGCCTGGCGCAGGCGGGCAAAGGGATACTTCCGCCCTCTCTGTGCGCCCCAGCCTTTCCCGGCGGGACGCCATTCAGCGTCCATGTAATCCATAACGATCCTCCTCTTGATGATGTCCGTGCCGCTCCTGGCGCGGCGGGTCGCGGCGGCGTCCAGAGGCAAGACGCCCCACCGGGGGAAAGAGCCGGCTCCGCCTGATCCCCGCCGCCCCAGCGGCGGCACGGTCCTCGTTGATACTCACAGGGGTGTCTTGTCGCACACCCAGCCGTTGGACAGGCTGCACACGATCCCGCCGGACAGCTCCACCCAGTGCTCCTCACGGGTATCGGCGGTCGTCTCAAACCAAAAGTGCCGCCGTACCCGGAAGCCCAACTCCCGGAGGTAGCGCAGCCGCTCCCCCTCCGTGGCCCGGTCCACCAGACACTTGGGGTACCCGCCTCCGTGGCTGGCCTCAAAGGTGATATGCAGCTTGTCCAGCGCCTTGGGCCAGTCCTCGGCCCGCTTGGCTTCTTTGGCAGCCCGCTCGGCCCTGATCTCGGCAATGATGTCCTCGCTCATATAGCTCCCTCCTCATTGTCGAGCTTGGCGATCTGCTCCAGCCGCCAGGCGGTCTCCAGTGGCAGGCGGACGGTGCGGTCTGCGGCCATGAGCCGGGAGACGGTCTCGTGGCCGATGCCCACGGCCCGGGCCAGGGCGTAGTTGTTGAGCCTGTGGCGGCGTTTGTATACGGCCAGCCCGTCGGCCAGCCGCTCGGCCCGATCCTGGAGCCGCTGTTCCTCCCGCTGGGCCTGTGTCAGTGCTACTCTGGGCATAATATACCTCCTCACTCGCCCTGTCGGGCGCACCGCAGTTCCAGGGCGGCCTCCACGATCTCCTGGAGCTCGTCCAGGATGTCGTCGAACTGCGGGCGCTCATCGGCGTCAATGACGTTGTCCTCCGCGATCTCCATGAGTCGCCGGTCTGCGTGAGAGTCGGCAAACTTGTAGATGCGGTTGGTCAGCTTGGCGCTGGCCTCCAGCACCGACCGGGGCTGGATCTCCGGCACCACCCGGCTGTACATGGCGTTTTTCTCACGGGCATGCCATGCGATCAAATGCAGAGCATTGTACAGGATGGACATAAGGTCCACCACATCATCAGGCGGCGTCCGCTGTCCGGTCTCATAAGCCCGCATGGACTCCACGCTGATGCCCAGCCGCTCCGCTGCCGCCTCTTGGGTAAGCCCGGCGGCCTTACGACAGATCTTGTAGATATTCCGGCATTCCTCCGGCATGGTAAAACCCTCCTTCACAGGGGTATGATAGTTAATGGAACATGGGTGTAACCACAATGGCCCGGATGGACGCTCTTGCCCGCTGCTCCGGAAAATTCAAGGCTGATCGACTCGCATGACAGCCGGGAAAACCTGGGCAGCCTCAAAAACCGGGGCCGCCGTCTTTAACCAATCTCCCCGGCAGTCTTCAGCACAGCTGCAACCTGTGCATACAGCAGCAAAGTTGACGGGAACTTCCATCAGCGCGCTCTCATGTGCCGCGACAAAATGCCTTGCTGCACAAATAAGTGCATCCCTTGGGATTTCCATCCCGCTCACCTCCCCCCTCAGCTTGCGTCCTTTTCCTCCACCCCGGGCGGCTCCCGGCCATAGAGGGCGTCGATGGTACAATGGAGCAGATCGGCCAGGATAGGCAGTTTGTCCGCGCTTGGTTTCGCCATTCCCAGCTCCCACTTTCTCACGGCGACCGTCGATACTCCTAATCGGTCGGCAAGCTGTATCCGTGTCAGCCCGAGAGCTTCCCTGTGCTCTTTGATTCTCATTCCGCCTCACCTCCTTCTTAGGGCTTGTTCGTCATTGTTTCCTGTGGTAGAATGAAACCATAGGTTATACACCCAAATCTGCGCTATTTTCTTCATGAAATTTCATGAGGATCAAAAGGAATGGACCATTCACATGGAATTGGATTATATCCTTGCGATTATTTCTTCCGTAATCTCCTTTTTCGCTGTCTGTGTCTCCCTTTACTCTGTACACCAAAGCCAGAAAACCGCCTTGACAGGAACATACTTCTCCGAGATGGCAAAGGCATATTCCGACTACCTCTGCTGTGTCTCCGAGTTTGTGTTCCGCCGTGGACTTGCAGAGCGCAACGAACTCGCAGCTGCCCTTTACCGGCTTCAGTTGTTTGCCTCTCGTGAGATTGCCATGGACGCCCAGAACCTCTACATTTTCGTGCTGGATTGGGCTGCATCGAATCCAACGGGAGCTCTGACAGTGGATGAGCAAGTGAATGATCTAGGAGGCAAAATGCGGGAGCACTTGAGCCATGCAAGGAAACGGGGCCACTTTTAACGAGGTCTCCAACAAACTCCGCAACCGGGCCTTCAAGGATAAGAAACAACTCCACACCCAAGCATGCCGCCATAAAGCCAGCACAAAACCATTCGATTTGGTTGATTGTATAGCCCCCCTCCCTGCCCACCGAAAAACCTGCGGTTGCTATGGCATAAGCATAATCTCAATTTTTTCGATTGTCAATTGTAAAATCGAAATTTTATCTATTATTGGAGATTTGTATAAAATAGTAATCTCAATTTTATCTACTATGACGCAAGGGAGGTGGTTGTATGGATACCGCTGAACGTATTTTTTTATTACTAGACCAGTCTGGGATGGAGCAAAAGAAATTTGCAGAGTTGATTGGAGCTACCGACAAAATTGTAAGCAAATGGAGAACCTCTGGATTGAAATCCTATCGAAAGTACCTTCCCCAAATTGCCGACGCCCTAGGAACTTCTGTGGAATATCTTGTAACCGGCGAAAAAAAAGCACCCGCCGGCCAGGAGGCCGACGGGCGTGAAAAAGAGTTCGTTCAGTTGTTCGAAAAGCTCACACCGGAACAGCAGGACCTTTTTATCGCCCAGCTGCGAGGAGTTGTAGATTCTCAAGACAAGTGACCTGGTCTTTCTCCTGAAGCTGACGGAACAGCTCCAGAGCGGTGGTGAGTTTCTCGGCAGGCGTCCCTTTCTCCGCGTGGTGCGGGTTGTATTTCGCTTGGGTATGGTTCCACACTACGCTTTTTTCTGCGCATTTGCAAGACATATATTTTTTCACCCTCCCAAACTTTCAAGGCAGTTTCACCGGCGTCCGGCCACTGTTTTCCGGATCTGGGCGCACCGGCTGGACATTCGGGCGCTCGTGACCGACTTTTGTTAGAACCCATCACTTTCCGGCCTTGGTGATTATGCCTTTTACATAGGGAGGAACAAAGGGGAAAGTTGCACGCAACCATACAACAATGAACGGAGGAATTGATAAATTGTTTTATGACAGCAGCGAAATAGCAGCCGTCCCAGTAGATATCTCCCCCGTTCCGGCTGCCAAAAGAACGATGACAGAGTTGGATTCCGTTAAGTTCAGCAGTATTTCCTCCAAAACTCCGTACAAGACCATTTACAATTTCGTATCCATCGATGTGGAAACGACCGGACTCTCACCCTCAAAACACGAGATCGTGGAAGTGGCCGCCATCCGTTTCCGGGACGGGGTCCCCGTCGAAAAGTTTACATCTTATGCGTTTCCCCAACGCGGGATCTCAGCCGAGGCCAGCGAAATCAATGGGATCACCCTGGGAATGGTTTCCAATGCTCCCGCGTTTTCAAACATCGCAAAATCCTTTGAAGATTTTCTTGGCGATGATAACATCGTCGGCCATAACCTGAAGTTTGACCTCCGGTTTCTGTGCAAATACGGGGTGAACTTTTTGGCGAAAAAGCGCCGGTATTATGACACCTTACAGCTCGCACACAAGAAGCTGAAGTCCCCCAAAAAACTGTGGGACGAGGATCGCAACTACTGCGGTCTGGACTGGGATTCCGATTACGATGTAGAAAATTATAAACTGGGTACACTGTGTGAGTATTATGACATTGAAATGTTCCAGACACACCGCGCCGCCGACGATTGCTATGCCGCCGGTCTGCTCTTTATCCAGCTTGGCATGGAATACGGCGCCATCGACAGACCCACGCCCATGACTCTGGAAGAGATCCTGGCGCAGATCTCCGCACAGCCTGAGCCAGCTGTTCCCGCTCCGGCCTCTCCCGATACGGTCAGACAGCCTTCCGCGCCGGAGCCGCCACCGCCCCGGAACCCCATCAAACGATTTTTCACCAGCCCCTGGTTCCTGTGAACTGCCCCAGATTGTGCGGACAGTACAAAAAAGAGCCCTTAGTAGGAAAGATTAAGTTTTAAGCGGAGAGGCGTCGCGCCAGCGGCGCCTCTCCAGTTTTTAACTGGATGCGCTCATGGTTATAGAAGTAAATATAGCGGTCAATCATCTCATTGGCTTCGGAAAAGGTCGCCGGTTTGTGGCGGTAAATACATTCTGTTTTGAGGATAGAGAAGAAATTTTCCGCCATGGCGTTGTCGTACGGGTTTCCTTTCCTTGACATGGATGGTGTGATTCCGTATGCTTGAGTCAGATTGAAGTATGCTGCAGAGGTGTACTGAAATCCTTGGTCGCTGTGGAGCTGCAACTCCGCAGCGACCCTCTTTTTCTCCTGTTTCATTGCCAGATGAACGGTATCCAGAACCAAATTCACTGTCTGCTGGGTTCCAGTCTTGTAGGCGATGATGCTGTTGTCATAGAGGTCCCGGATTATGGAAAGGTACAGCACACCCTGCCTGGTGTGGATGTAGGAGATGTCTGTTACCCATTTGCTGTTAGGTTTGTCCGCATGGAACTCCCTGTTCAGCAGATTCCTGTATTTGTGTGCCTGCCGCCCCATCTGCTGCCATTTCCTGCGGCGGCGGATCTCCGAGAGCAGATCATATTTCTTCATGATTCGCAGCACAGTTTTGGGATTGCAGAAGATATTCCGGCTTTTCAGCCACAGCCACATCCGCCGGTAGCCGTAGGTGCGGAAGCTGCGTTCCCGCTGCTGTGCGATGAGCCCCGCAAGAGCCGCATCCTTTTCTGGCTTGCCTAGGCGATGGACAAAAGCATAGTAGCCGCTTCTGGACACTCCAAAGAATTTGCACATGACTGCCACTGGATACTCTGTCCTGTGACGATAGATGATATGATACTTTACCTTTGCTCTCACTTCCTTTCTGTGAAGCGCAGAAAATCCCGCAGTAGTTTATTTTCCATGCGAAGCCGTTGGATCTCACAGGCCTGCTCTGCCACAACGTCTCCTGGCGCAGCATCTTTTCTCGGCCGTCCTTTCGGTCGTGGGCGGATTCCGGCTTCCAGTTTTCGTTCTTTACGGCGCTCACGCTCAAGTAGTCTTTTTACCACCTGCTTATTCCGGAAGCCATAGTATTCTGCGACTTCCCGCTGTGTTTTCCCCTCTGCCAACATGGCCTTGATCTCTGGTAAAAGCATTTGAACGTGTGTGTAATTTCGTTTCTTCATGACAAAACCCCCTGATGTAGTCTATTTTCCTACATCAGGGGGGCTTTTGTCACTGTCCGTTTTTACTGGATCTGTTCACCTGCTCTGCATGTTCTTTTTATTTTCGGCTCTGGTGGTGCTGACGACTCTGGCGGGGTGGTTTGTCTTCGCAGGGATCTACCTGGTGCTTTCGGTCTGCCTGGGTGTCATGACCTACAAAAAGTTTTCTGCATCTGGGCCGGAAGAATAGGCGTACCCAAAACAGTGCCGGATTTATGGCACAATAGGAGTGAGTAGAATGAAAAAAAGGTTCTTCTCTATCTCTGCGCTGGTGATCGCATTGGCTCTTCTTGGTTCCTGTTCTTCTCAACCTTCCGAGGAGAGCACCGTACCGACCTCATCCCCCATTTTGGCGGAAGAGACGCAAGTGATCGACTCTGAACCCGCCGTACCCCCGGTAGATGATGCCACGCTGGGTGAAAAGAACGCCCTGGCTACCGCAAATACTTATCTTTCGTTTTCTGCATTCTCTGCACAAGGTCTGATCGATCAGCTGGAATTCGAGGGCTATACCACCCAGGAGGCCCAGTACGCCGTGGCCAAGTGCGGAGCCGACTGGAACGAGCAGGCGTTGAAGAAGGCCGGAAGCTACCTTGACTACTCCGCCTTTTCCTACAGCGGACTGTTTGACCAGCTGTCCTATGAGGGATTCCTTCCCGAGCAGGCGCAGTACGCAGTGGACAACTGCGGAGCCGACTGGAAAGAGCAAGCCGCTAAGAAGGCACAGGCTTACCTGGATTTTTCCTCCTTCTCCCGCGAGGGCCTCATTGACCAGCTCCTGTATGAGGGTTTCACGCAGGAGCAGGCGGAGTACGGGGTAACCTCCGTAGGTTACTAACTTAGATGCAAGAGGCCGGGGCTACAGCCCCGGCCTTCAAAAGTCCAAGAAATGGAATATTCGAATAATCAGCAGTTTCACCAAAAGTGACGTTAGCGTATTGACAACTAAGACGCCGGGGCATAATATAGTGGTACAACGAATGTGACTCCGTCACCCCCCCGTTGTAGATTCAAGCCCTTGGCAGTAAGCCTCCCACCATAAGGGAAGTGCCGAACCCAAGGGCTTTGCATTTATTTTTGAACACCGGTCCGCTCGATTTAATGTTCACATGGTTCGGCTTCGGAGACTCAAGCGGGACATAGTAGTCAAAGCCATTGATGGACAAAACAATTCCCACATAAGGGCGGCGCTGTCCTTTATTCAGTTGAACCCGGTTGTCAATCTTATGTAAATAATCTACATAACCCTCACGGATATGATAAAAACGGAATTTACCCATCTGTTTCCCGTCCTTCTCTTTATAGAAAATGCGGGATAGCAATGCCATCCCGCATTTTTAGTTCCTCACTTACGGTGGAGGGTCACCGCTTTTTTCGCTCCCCACTCTTGCAGCCAGGTAGGGGCTCTCCTCTTTGGGACGCAGATGAGCAGAAGACGAGGCGTCATTCTCTTATCTGGTGGTTGGATTACTCCTTCCACATCTTCATTATATACTCCAAATTAGCAAATTGTAAACGGGCAATACTAACCAAAAATTAGCAAGTGGAATTATGTGGAAATAAACTGACATACTCAGATTACTGGAGGGCATGTGATGGCGAAGAAGTTGACCAACCCCACTCCGGTGCGGCTTCCCTCCGGCTCCTGGCGCTGCCAGGTGATGGTAGCTGGGAAGCGGATCTCTGTGGTGGACGATGACCCCGCCGTGGCCCACGCCAAGGCTCTGGCCCTCAAGGCTGGGCTCATACAGAAGGAGAAGCCCGTCACATCCATGACGGTGGGCGACGCCGTGGACCGCTATATCGAAAGCAAGGACAGTGTGCTCTCTCCGTCCACGGTGGCCGGCTACAAGCGGGTCCGCAAAAACGACATGGAGGATATCGCAGACACCAGACTCCCGCTGCTCACCCAGGAGGCCGTACAGCGCTGGGTAAATGGGCTTTCGAAGAAGAAGTCCCCCAAAAGCGTGCGCAACGCCCACGGCCTGCTCAGCGCCGCCCTGGCGGTCTATCTGCCGGACATGGCCCTACGTACCACTATGCCGCAGAAACGGCGCTATGAGGCCGCTGTCCCGTCCGGCGAGGATGTGGCCGCCATCATGGAGGCCGCCCGGGGCACCAGGGACGAGCTGCCCATCCTGCTGGCCGTCTGGATGGGCCTCCGCATGTCGGAGATCCTGGGGCTGAAATGGTCCGACGTGGACGGCGACGTCCTCCACATCCGCCGGGCCCTAGTGGATGAGGGGGAGAAAACCACCAAGACGTATAGCTCCCAGCGGGATCTCCCGCTGCCGAAGTATATCAAGGACCTGATGAAGCCTACGGAGGACGAGCACATCGTCCCCACAACCCGCCGGGCGCTCTATTGCCGCTTCCAGACCATCTGCAAGCGGGCGGGCGTCCAGCATTACCGCTTCCACGATCTGCGGCACCCGTATGTCAAGCCCACGACAAAAAAATTTCTATCTTTTTTCAAATTTGAAATGGCGATTTCTCTTAGGGCTTTCCTGTGCTTCGCTCTTTTGCTCGACATCAAGGAAGGCCCTCAATTTGTGCCTTTCATCCGGTAAAACACATGCAAACACTTGGCTGCCAATTCTACAGTAAAACGCCGCTTTCATTGTCTGTTCCTCCGTTTCCTGGGATGTTAAAGACATCCTGCATCTTATAGACTATCTCGATCCGGTTTCCAGGGAATACATACACCTTGTCAATTAAGGCATCAATCAGCGATTGTGTCAGACTGTCGGCCCCGGAAACTTCTTTTATGATTTCCCGCCGCTTGACTTTGGCCTCATAGTCCGCCTGGGCCTGTTTGGTCTGTGCCGCTGCCATTGTGCAGACATTCTTCACCCGGACCAGCTCCGCGTCATATCTGGCTTTCTGCTCTTTGTAAGTGCCCAGGTCGATCTCACCGAGGGCAAACTGCTCATAAAGCTGCCGTTTGGCATCCTGCAAAATCTGCACTTTCTTCTCATATTCTGATTGCTGGACCATTTGCAAATCAAGGCTGTCTTTGCCGTCTCCATCAACCCCCAGCACTGTATCTACCTGTGCCCGGATGATCTGAAATACAGCCGTTTCCAATTCCTCCGCCTTGACCGACATACCATGACAGGCAAAATCTGTGTTTACCTGGGAGTGCCGGCAATAGAACTTTGGATATTGTGTAGTCCGTGACAGTGCATGGTCGCAGCAGCCGCAGAACACTTTCCCGCGCAGAGGGTAATCATGCCGTTTTTTGTTTGGGATAGAAAAGCGGCGTATACCGGCTTTGGCCTGCTCGAATAACTCTTTGCTAACAATCGCCGGGTGATGATCCGGTATCTTGTACCATTCGCTTTCATCTTTCAGCCTTATGCGATGCCCGCCGATCTCGGTAACAGCCCGCTTGCCTATGACATAGGTGCCGATATAGCGTTCATCCTCCAGCATACGCAGGACAGTTGAACTGCTCCATGTTCCATGTGTCCGCGATACATCATAAAAGCTCTGTCCCTTGCTCTTGCGGTATTCCCCAGGTGTAGGGATATTCCGCCGGAACAACTTCCGGGTAATCTCCGCCGCTGTGGTTCCCTCGGCAGCCCACCGAAAGATCAGACGGACAATTTCAGCCACATTCTCGTCAATCTCCATACGTCCATCCGCGCTTTTCCGATACCCATAGGGACAAATCTTACTCTGGTACTCGCCGCGCTGCATTTTTGCGTATTTTGCGGTTTTCGTCTTGACCGACATATCCCGGCTGTAGCACTCACTAATAAGATACTTAAAGGCCACATCAATGCCCCCAGTATCTCCCTTGAAATTGATGGTGTCAAAATCATCACTGACAGAGATAAACCGCGTATGGTACAGGGGAAATACCCGCTCAATGAAATATCCGGTCTCAATGCTGTTACGGCCAAAGCGGGAAAGGTCTTTCACCATGATACAGTCGATCTTTCCGGCCTGAACCATTTCCAAAAGCTCCTGAACGGCAGGACGCTCAAAATTAGCGCCGCTGTGCCCGTTGTCTACAAACTCCAAAACCTCGGCCCGGTCCCATTCCGCCAGCGACATGGCGTGCTCCCGCAGGATCGCCCGCTGGTTGGGAATACTCATGCTTTCGGTTTTCGTGTCCTCCAAAGAAAGACGGATATAAAATGCGATCACAAATTTCTGCATTGTTCCACCGCCTTTCCATATTCCTCAAATTCACTCTTGAAGCGGAAGCTCACACGGATTTCCTTGTCATGGGTAATCTCGATCCTCTCAATCAGCCTGTCAATCAGGGCAGCGGTCAGGGTATGGTCTTTTTCCAGGACTTTTGCATCCTGTTCCAGCTCCTTATATTTGGCAAGCTGGGCGTCCATGACGGCAAGCCCGTTTTCCAAAGTGCTGATCTCGTCGGAGAGTTTGGCAATGACTGCTTCATAATCCTTTTTCATGGTGAAGTATTCTTCGCTGGTAAGCACTTTCTGCACGAAGTTCTCATAAAGGCCACGGACAAAACGGCGGTTCCTATCAATTTCCTGCTTCTTTGCGGAAATGCCCGCTTTCAGATCATCACGCTCTTTCTTCCGTTTTACCTCTGCCTCTAAGACAAAGGAATAATTACCTAAAGCAACCGTCAATTCCTGCTGCAATATGGCAATGACAGCGGAAAGCAAGTCCTTTTCTGTGAGAGACACGCCCAGGCATCCGCCTCTTTCCGTGCGGCTGTTAGTAAGGCAATGGAAGCGGTAAACATCCGACCCTTTCTTCCGCTTATTGCGCTGCCGGTGAAGGCTGCCGCCACAGTGGGCGCAAAACACCTTCCCCTTAAAGATGTTCGGGGTATAAGGGTCAACCTCATGTGCCTTGCTTTCTTCGCACACCTGCCTGCGGTATGCCTTTACTTCCTCAAAAACTTCATGGCTGATAATGGCCTCATGGGTATTGGTGGCGATAATCAGGTTGTCCTCGTCTGCCTGTACCTGCTGGTGGTCCACAATTTTTGTCTTTCCCTGCACCAGATCACCGGTATAAACTTCACTGTCCAGTATCTTTGCAACCGTGCGGGTCTGCCATTTGCCGGAGCCGATCAGGTTTTCATGGGTGATCTCGCCCGTGGCACGTTTCCGGTGGCTGGGCGTCTGTATGCCCTGTTCGTTCAGCCTGCGGGCAATATCATTCAGCCCTACATGCTCATAAGCCCACTGGAAAATCTGAAATACAACCTCGGCGGCCTCCGGGTCAATGAGCAGTTTATGGCAGTTCTCAGGGTCTTTCCGGTAGCCGTAAGGGGCCCGTGCGCCAATGTACTCACCGTCTTTCATGGCCTGCCTTGCCTGGGCTTTGATCTTGCGTCCAATGTCCAGTGCATAGGCTTCATTTATCATGTTTTTCAGGGGCAGCATAATACCGCCGTGAAGGTTGCTGGCATCCGCTGTGTCAAACTGGTCTGTAAGGGCAATAAAGCGTATCTGATGCGCCCGGAAATACTGCTCAATATAGTAGCCGGTATCAATGGAATTGCGCCCCAGCCGGGACAAATCCTTTACGATCACACAGTCGATCAGCCCGGCCTCAATATCAGAAAGCATCTGCTGGAAACCCGGACGGTGGAAATTGGTGCCTGTAGCGCCGTTGTCCACATAGGTGTTGTAAACAACAAATTCCGGCCTTCCTGCCAGAAAGTTTTCCAGCACCAGCTTTTGGTTCCCAATGGAATGTCCGCGCTTTTTGTTGTCCTCCACGGACAGCCGGATATAAAGGGCGGTGCGGATATAGATGGAAGTATCGCACACCGGCGCCGCCGTTTGGTTTTTTCTGCTCTTTCTTGCCATTTATCCCACCATCCTTTCCTTGAACTGCACAACGGTCTCCGCCGCCTGCTTTGCGAGTTTTAATGCTTTTTGGTATTCATCCTGATAGTTGAATTCAATATGTAGGTCATTCTTCCCCAAAACCGTAATGCTGCGTATAAGCTGTGCCACCACCCGGCGATCCAAATCCTCCAGAGTGGAGAACTTCATAAAATGGGCCATCCAGCGGTTGCGCTCGCTCCGGTTTTCCAGCACGTCAGTCAGCTTTTCGTTCAGCTCGGCAATGGCCTGTTTCAGCAGGTCAATATCCGCATTGTACTTGCGCTTATAAGAAAGAAATTCCTCTTTCGTCAAAATGCCGCTGACAAGGTTCTCATAGAGCTTTGTCTTGAAGCCCTCAATCTTTGCCATGCGTTTTTCATTGGCGGCGATCTGCCCGGCATATTCCTGGGCCAGCTCCCGGTTGATCCGTTCCTGGCTGATACCTGAAAGAAGGGCATCCAGGGAGGCCACATTATCAATATGGCCTTTCAGACTGTCCCGGACACACTCAATCAAATCTTCCTCTTTGAGCATGACGGAACCATTGCAGCCGCCTTTCTTTCCTGTCGGGCAGTAGTAATAGTGATACTCCCTGCCTTTGTAGTGGTTGGTTTTCCGGGTCATGCGGCAGCCGCAGCACCCACAGATCAGAATACCGGAAAACAGGTACACCTTATTTTCCTTTGGGGAAGTCCGGGTATCGATCCGCTTGATTCTCTGTACCAGGTCGAAGTCGTGCCGCTCCACAATCGCTTCATGGGCATCCTCCACCCGAATCCATTCATCTTCCGGCTTGTTTTCCCGCTCCTTTAATTTGAAGTGGGGTGTGGTCTGCCGGCCCTGCACCAGCGTACCCGTGTAGGTTTCGTCCTGCAAAATGCGGATGATAGTCGTTGCCGACCAGCGGCAGTCCTTTTTATCTGTATATCCGCCCTTTGCATGGGGCATCCCCTGGCTCCTTTTATATGCCAGCGGGGAGAGAATACCCAGCCGGTTCAGCTCACTTGCAATATGTGCCGCACTGAACCCCTCCAGGCGTTTCCTGAAAATATCCCGTACCACGCCAGCGGCATACTCGTCAACCTCCAGGCGCTTGTGCTTGTCACCGGTCTTGATGTAGCCATAAACAGCGAAAGCTCCGACAAAATCACCGCTGCGCCGCTTCACATCCAGGGCGCTCCGGGTCTTAATGGAAATATCCCGGCTGTACGCCTCATTCATTATGTTTTTTACGGAAACGGTCAGATCATCGCCTGTGTCATTCAGGGTGTCCACATTATCGTTGATCGCAATAAAGCGTACCCCATAGGCGGGGAATACCCGGCGCATATAGCGCCCTGTTTCAATGTACTCACGTCCCAGCCGGGACAGGTCTTCTTGTGTCAAGTAGGGACTAAAAAAATTTTGAGAATTTACAAGCCGTTCATAGGTGGACAACCACCCATGAACGGCTTGAGTTTTCTCTATGCTCTTTTGCCGTTCTTTGTGCGACGTTTCTTATACGCCGCTTCAAACGCCTCCATCATCGGAGTGACCGGAAGCTCGTTGTCAGGCTTGGACAGATACTCGAACCGGATGCCGTTCTCCCGGAACTTTCGCTCAAACCTCATGAAAGAGGAAGTGTCCCGGCTGATTCGCGAGGTGTCGCGGGTGAGGATCGTACCGATGTCCTGACGCTTTGCTTCGTTCAGCAGGAAGTTCATGATACCTTCCGTATGGACGCCGGAGATGCCGTTTGCCGCCACAGCAGCAGCCACCTCATAGCCTTTGTCCTTCGCATAGCGTTCCAGCTCTTCCCGCTGGTCTGCTGCCGCAAGCTGATCCGCACAGGCAACGCGGATATAAAGAAATACTTTCATTTGGCTTCTCCTTCTGATGTAGTGAGGAAGTCCTTGAACTTCCAGACGATTTCTATGTTGTCAAGATCGTAAATGTAGACCGCAGAAATGAATGTGTGGGTCAGCTCATGGGTCAGAGCTTTGCAGTCGGCGTACTGTTCGCAGACCGCATCCAGCTTTTCATCTGAACAGGCGGTCTCGGAGTCAAGCTCTTTCATCCGTTCGTGACTGCGCTGGATTACTCCATCGTTTTCAGCAATCTTCACATCCGCTGTCGCCTTCTGCTGAATGTACGCCTCCTTCGTGATGCTTCCGGCTGCATACTTCTCGTAGAGCCTCAGCTTGGACGCCTTGTGCTGCTCGTTCTGCTTTTGCAGAGTGCGGATTTTATCAGCACATTCCTTGATGGCAGATTTCCGCAGATCACCGACTTCGCGGTTCTGTATTGCTTCCTTCTGTGCCAAAGCAAGAAACTGAGTAAGGGCATGGAAGACAACCTTCTCAATATCCATTTCCGGAAAGCTCCTGCCAACCGGACAGTCTGTGTTTCCGTTGTTGACCGAGTGAATGCACTGGAAGTATCGAATGCCAGCCTTGTTCTTTCGGCGTGTCATAGCACGTTTACAGTTACCGCAGCGGACGAGTCCCTTGAGCGGATAGTCATGCTGCTTGCGCGTGGGATTCCGACCTCCGCCTCGAATGACCTTCTGAGCAAGCTCAAAGTCTTCCTTGCTGATAATAGCTTCATGCGTACCTTCTACGATAATCGGCTCATTGACAACACGCCTTTTTGAGCCGACACCGCAGGACTTCATTTTGCGGCTGACCAGTGTTCCGGTGTAAACAAGGTTTTTGAGGATGTTGTAGACCATCACGGTTTCCCAACTGATTTTCTCGCTCATGTTACTGAACTTCTTCTTGTCGGGATGCTTGCCCTTGAAGTATTGCCCCGGCGTCGGGATGCCGTCATCATTCAGGCTGCGGGCAATCTGAGAGGTGTTGCTGCCTTCCAGCGCCTCGCGGAAAATACGACGGATCACATCAGCCGCCTCCGGGTCTACGGCAAGTTTGTTCCGAATGGTTGGATGCAGGACGTAGCCGTATGGAGCGTAGCCACCGACATACTTGCCTTGCTTCATCATCTGGATTTTTGCCGATGTGGTCTTTACGGAGAGGTCTTTGCTGTATGCCGCATAGATGATGCTGCGCATAACCACTTCCAGACCGCCCGTTGTGCCTTTGTAATCGTCGCTGTCATAGCCATCATTGATAGAGATAAAGCGGACGCCCATGAATGGGAAAGTGCATTCCAGATAGTTTCCCGTTTCAATGTAGTCACGAGAAAAGCGGGAAAAGTCTTTGACGCAGATCAGATCGATTTCGCCGCGCTTGACCTTCTCCATCATCTGCGTGAATTGAGGACGGTGAAAGTTCGTGCCGGTATAACCGTCATCCGCAAACTCAGACCGCTGACAGCGAGACAGCTCCGGATGATTGTCAAGAAAGCGATTGATGAGCATACGTTGGTTGCCGATGCTGTCACTTTCCGCCTTGCTGCCATAGCCAGTATCTTCATCAGCCATTGAGAGGCGGATGTAGATGCCGATGTTGTATTCCTTGCTCATTTACATCGCCTCCTGTACTTCCTTGATACTCTGAACGGTCAGAGCGTAAATATCGCCGTATTTCATGACCAGCTCGATTGAGCCGTCCTCATGGACTTTCACAAGCTCTACGGACTCGTCAACCAACTCCTGAGAGAGCATCGTTGCACCGCTGACGGATTTCATCAGCGTGAGCCACTTGTTGTCCTCGGACATTGCCTCGGCAAACTTTACCTTCCGCTGAACCGCTTCATCCAACCGCCGTGAAAGATCGACATACTGCTCATCGTAGGCTTTCTTGGCAAAGGCGTATTCCTCTTCATCGAGAACGCCTTCCGTGAAGTCCTCGTAGAGCCGGGTGCGTTTCTTGGAGATGCCGCTGAGTTTCAGATTCAGGCTTGTGATGAGCGCATTCTGTTGATCGCGGATGCTGCGTTCGCCTTCGCTGTTTCTCAGTTTGGCAAGCAGCTTGTCGTAATTGAGAGCCGCCTTGACTTGAAGCTGGATCGCCGCAAGCACATCTGCTTCGAGTTTGTCCTGCCGCGTATAGTGCGGCGTACAGAGATTGCCGCGCTTGACGGATGAGCTGCACTCATAGAAGGCGTACCATGCGCCGTCCTTACGCTTGTCAACTCGCTTGCGATGGAAATAGAGCTTCCTGCCGCAGTCTGCGCAGACGATTTTGTCTTCAAAGAGATTGATCAGTGTAGCACGGATTTCTTCCGTGCGTTCCATCTTTTCAACTCTCGTCCTTGCAGCGGCGTCCCGCATCTCACGAACCTTCTGAAAGTCCTCACGAGAGATAATCGCCTCGTGAGTATTGGGAAAAACAATCCATTCCTCGCGGTCGATATGTTGATTCTTGACGCCCTTGTAGATGGCGTTCAGCGTCCGTCCGAGAACGGTATCTCCGACGTAATGGGGATTATCCAGAATGGTAGTCAGTGAAGACTTGTTCCAAATCTTCTTTGCCGTAGCATTGCCTGTGCGGACGCCGACCTGATACTTCTGAAACTCCGGATTGGGCGCGTTCATTGCATCAAGCCGGTCTGCAATCGCAGGAAGGGACAGTCCTTCAATTTTCCATTGGAAAATCTTCCGGACAATCGGTGCGGTTTCTTCATCGAAAACCATATTGCTGTGTTCTTCATCCCAGCGATAACCATACGGGAGATTGCGCTTCTTGAACTCTCCACTTTCCATCTGTGCTTTGAGCGCAGTAGAAACCTTGCGGGAGATGTCCTTCGAGTAAAGGGTGTTGATCATGTTTTGCAGAGGGATGATGAGGCTTTCGCCGGAGCCGTCCGTATCAAAGTTGTCGTAGTTCTCTTTGATGGCGATAAACCGAAGCCCGATCTGCGGAAAGACCCGTTCCAGATAGGTTCCAGCCTCGATGTAGTCACGCCCGAACCGGCTGAGATCACGAACTACAAGGCACTTGATCTTGCCGGTGCGGATGTCGTTCATCAGCCGGTTGAACTCCGGTCTATCAAAAACCGTTCCTGTTCGTCCGTTGTCCACATAGGTATCTATCAGATTCAGGTAGGGACGCTCTGCAATGTAGGACTTGCAAATCTCAATCTGATTTGCGATGACATCCACCTTTTCGGACTTGCCGCTGTTTTCAACGGAAAGACGGGCATAGATGGCTGTTGAGAAGACCTCGGAAGAAACAGACTCGATAACCGGCTCTTCAACTGCAATTTGCTTTCTGCTTTTTCTTGCCATTTGCTCATCCCCCCTTTATACGGCAATATCCAGTTCATCGGCATAGCCGAGAACGTATTCAATCGTCTGCTGGTATTCATCCCTATATTTGAAGACGATTTCGATTGCATGGTTTTCGTGAATCAGAATGCGGTCAACAAGGGACATCAGCACACGGCGGTTCAGTTCTTCGACGTTTTCATACTGCTTGAAAAGCGTTACCCAGTTCCGTTCAGTCGTGCCGGTTGTCACCGTCTGCTTCATTTCTTTTTTGACCCGCAGAAGTGCCTCCTGTTTGTCCTCAATGATTTTGGTGTAGCTGCTGCGGAACTCGAAGTATTCCGATTTATCAATGACGCCGCCGATGAAGTTCTCGTAAAGCCCCAGCTTGAGCTTTTGGTACCGTTCAATCTCTTCCTCGATTTTGGCGATCTGAGCTTCGTAATTGAAAGCCTTACGGCTCTGAGACGGAAGCCGTTCTATCATCGCAAGCGCGTGTTCCAGATTGATGACAAGCTCGATCTGGTCATGAATAGCACGGAAGACCTTCTCTTCAACCTCTTTTGCGGCGATGCTGTGCGGGCTGCACGTCCGGCTGTGCTTATTGGTAGAACAGACGTAGTAGATATACTTTTTCGCCTTCGACGGGACGGTCTTGCGGATCATTGGCTGCTGACAGTCTCCGCAGAACAGGAAGCCGGAAAACAGATGCGCTTCGTCCTGATCGGGCGAACAGCGCATATCCCGCTGCATCATGACCTTGACTGCCATGAAGTCCTCGTAGGACACAAGAGCTTCATGCGCATTTTCTACCTTGACCCACTCGGATTCATCCTTGCTTTTCACAACGCGGACTTTGTAGTTGGGAGTGCCGCGCTTGCCTTGCGCCAGAACGCCGATATAAACCTCGTTGGTGAGAATACGCTGGACGGCTTTGTATGTCCATTTTGCGGTATCGCTGGTTTTGAAGACGGTATCAAACTTCACACCGGCGGAATGCTTGTATTCCATTGGGGACAGGACGCCCATCTGGTTCAGACGCTTTGCAATACGTCCGATGGAGAAGCCGTCCTTGTACATGGAAAAGATCATCTGCACATATTCGCTGACCGCTTCATCCACGATGAGCTGGTTTTTGTTCTCCGGCGATTTCATGTAGCCGTAAGGCGCGAACGAGCCGACGAACTCACCGCTCTTCTGCTTGACTTCCAGACTGCTTCGGATTTTCATGGAGATGTCCTTGCAGTAAGAATCGTTAATCAGGTTTTTGAACGGGATAACAAAGGAGTCGGACTGCGGATCACCGGTCAGACTGTCATACGCATCATTGATTGCGATGAAGCGAATGCCGAGCTGCGGGAAAATCTTTTCAATGTAGCGTCCGCCGTCGATGTAGTTTCTTGAGAAGCGGCTGAGATCCTTGACCACGATGCAGTCAAGCGCACCCTTGCGGATTGCCTCTTCCAGCTTTTTGAACTGAGGACGATTGAAGGAAACGCCGCTGTAACCGTCATCCACAAACGGCTCACAGACAAGCTCTAAATCATCGTGCCTTGCAATGTAGTCCTCGCAGATGGCTCTCTGGCTGGCGATGGAGTTGCTTTCTACTTTGTCTCCATCCTCACGGGACAGGCGGCAGTAGATCGCCGTGCGGTAAACCTTGTCTGGCATAAAAATAACCTCCGTTTTTCTGTTTGGTGTGGTACATCAAATCAGAAAGACGAAGGCTTGCTTCAACTCTTATGAGAGGAACACGAAAACGCCACATGACCATCTAGGCAAGCAGCTTAATCCGTATTCTTCTTTTTTGACCGATTTCATTATACCACAGGCTCAATCGCTTGTCCATAGAACCGGGTGAAAAGATTCAGACTGTTCATAAATCAGAGACCTCTCAGATAGTGTTCCAGACAATCTTCCATTGTCGTGTCCGTCGCGGCGAAGCTGATCTTCACCACAGTTTTCCCGTCCAGATAACAATAGGGATTTCTGATCTGCTTGATGAACTCCCTCAGCCTGTCCTCTCGCGGTGCCGCAGGATCAAGCCGGATGCTGCTTCTCTGAACGAGTGTGCTTCGGTCAACCGTTTTCGGACTGACGCTTTTCATTGTTTCAATGCCCATCATATTCTAAGCACCTCCTGTTTCGTGAAATATTCAGGACAAAAGGATATGGCAGAGCATCTTGTGAAGATACCCTGCCACATAGTTTTCATCCTGAAACTATATAGTAAGTTTCTTTTGGGTTTGTTTCATTGTCCGGCATATTTGCAGCTCGCGCCCCTGCCAGAAGAACTTTGCAGTTCCGGGAATGCTGCGGACTACCAATGGTCAATCGGTATCATGGGACTCTCACCCCTCCGAGGATCGCTCCGAGCCGCCCATTCAAAGAAAAGGCGGAAGTATCATTATACCCGGCATCTGCATCGTCGCAAGCAGCCGCACCACACGACTGTTATAGCTCTCCGGAGGTCGCTCACTCCCTTTCGGGAGGTCTTGGCGTCGGAAGCTGTGTTGCTTCGCAGAAGCGGAAAGATCCGCAGCACTGAACTATTCAGTTTTCAAGGAGCAGTGAAGTGGTCTGATTGACCCTTTCACTTTACAACGGACATCTTTTTGCCGTTTGTTGAGTACCGCTCAAAAAATTCTTTGAAATTTTTTCTGCACCGCTGCTTTGAGGTCAAATGCAGCTCTGATGCCGATGCCTTTCCTTCGGGCAAACTCTCGAAGAGTCAGTCCTTCACGGGTCATCGCAAGATACAATTCGCGCTGCTTCCCGGTCAGAATGGAAAGAAGCTCCTTCTCTTTGAGAGCGGTGATCAGTTCCTCCATGCAGTCGCGGGAGTCTGCCAGCCATGCAGCGGACTTCACATCGTCCTCCGGCATAGCGTCAAGGGACAGCACGGTATCAGAAATTTTCTCTGCGCCGTCCTCATCCTCAGAGGTGTTGTCAGAGCCATACGAGCGTCTGATCCGCTTTTCCTCTGCGCGAAGGATTCTCATAACCTTGCGGTCAACCTCGGAAACTTCGCCGGTTCGTTTCACGCGCACCATGCACTTGCCGTCCTCCGTAGTCCAGAGGTCGTAATCGAACGCGATAGGGGTCTTAGGGATTTTCATTGTTCATCCTTTCCGCTGCGCGGGAGCAGCGGGAAGGGTGAAGACAGAAAAAGAGCCGCATGACGGTGAGGTTTGAATCCCATGCCGATAAAACAGAGTAATTAAACTCTGTCTCATGCGGCATTAGGATGACTTCACCTATCAGGCGGCTCCACAGCTCAGCTATGACATATATTTTATTTTAGAACAGAGGCTTGTCCTCCGGTTCTTACTTGGTACGCGGTCGCAGTCTTCTCATATTCAGCACATCAAAGACTGTGATCCTCCCGCATTTCTTGCACTTGGATTCTACATGACCCCTCGTGTCCTCGTAGACAGCAATGGCATTATGCTGACAATAGGGACATTTCAGGTATCGGGGCTTCTGCTGGGAAATGGCAACTCTTGCCCTGCGGATTTTTTCGATCAGCTCCGGCGTCGGTTCCTGAACCCGAATGGATGCTCTCTTCATTACCACACCTCCAATGGGTCAACATACTCACTGAATGGACGATCTACCATGTAGCCGAGCTGACGAAGGCGGATAGACGCCGTTGTCTTGGAGACACCGAACAACCGGCAGAAAAGGCGCAGCGTTAAGTGATCACCATACGAATACCTCCCCTCGTAATTGATCAGCGGCGTTTCTGCAAACCGACGCATTGCCAGGTCAACCTCTTTTTGAGGAAGCAGGATCGCCGCGCCCAAGACATTTGCTTGCCACTCGTTCCAGTCCTCGCGGGTTTTCAGCTCTCGCGGCGTATAGGCTGTCCGTGCGGAATATTTCATTTCGCAGGACGCCTTTACCTCTTCCGATTCCAGTTGGAAGAGAATCTGATGGGCGCACTCGTGGGCAAGGGTAAATCTGCGCTTGGCGCAGAGCCGCTGCACGTTGCCGGATCGAATGAAGCTCTCGTCCAAGATGACCTGATTACGCTTCAAAGCCAGTGTGCGCGTAATACCAAGTTCCGTGATCTTGTACTCAGTGTCGGCATAGGCAGTGACACCGCAGATGCTTCCGTCCGGCGAGAGACGGGCGAATGATACGCGAAGACCGAGATAGTTCTTTGCAAACTGATCAATGGGTGTTGGCAAAGCTGATCGGTCGGGCTTGTCCGCCTCATCCCCGAAAAAGAACCGGTTGAAGTCCTTCGTTGTTGAGGCTGCAATTTCTTCAAGTTGGCGCTGGGATAAAATCATGAGCAGTTGTCCTCCTTTGCTTCGACGAACCACTTGTCTCCTTCGTGGAAAAGAAATGACTCCTTTCCGCGAATCTGAACTGTGTAACGGATGCCTCCGCCCCCAACCTTTTTGGATGTGGCGCGGCATTTGTATAGAATCTGGTCGATTTGAAAGATTACACCGTTGTCCCACCAGATAAGGCGAGGAAGGATTGCCCCCTCCTTGTCCACATCCAGTGTAACCGGGACGTATGCTTTTCTGTACTGTGTAGCCATTTCCGTTTTTCTCACTCCTGTTCCCTCATACCGGTGTATGCCGGTACGGATGATCTTCGGCAGCATAAATGCCTGTCCATTTGAACTGCTCAAAAGATGTAACTTTTTCGTGTACAACTACTCATGCCCCTTGACAGGATGAGCAATTCAGGATATACTATGAGTAGTTGGATTGCTCAGTCATTATTATACGCACTTCAAGTGCCTTTGTCAATAGACTTGCGCAATTTGATGTCGCAAACTTTTTGTGAACAGGAGTGATTACCAAAATGACGTTTGGAGAGAAATTCAAGGCTGAACGGGAGAAGCGGAAGCTGACCCAGCAGGAAGTAGCCGATGCACTGGGGATCAACAGGCGTATGATTACCCGGTACGAGAACGGCATTTCCTTTCCCCGTACCAAGGACGCTTACAGAAAAATCGCGGAATACTTCAAGGTGGATGTGAACTATCTGCTGACCGAGGACGAAGAGTTTGTGGTTCAGGCATCCGAGCAGTACGGCTCCCGTGGCATGAAACAGGCAAAGGACCTGATTGAAGGGATGTCCGGCTTGTTTGCGGGCGGTACGCTGTCTGAGCAGGACAAGGATGCGGTGATGAAGGCGTTGCAGGATATATATTGGGAATCCAAAGCCCGAAATGTTGAGAAATACACGCCGAAGAAATACAAGAAGACCGGTACGGACGCAGAGGAATAACTGTCTGCGTCTCGGTTTCTTGACGGATTTACTTTGACTGTTTTCAACATGAAAGGGGTGAAGGTCCCGTGATAATTCGCTCCGAGGAAATATACAAAAAGGCGAACAGCATTGTCAAAAGCTGTGGAACAAGAGATACCTTGAAGATTGCCCGTGAGCTGGGCATTCATCTCCATTTTCTTGACAATCTGAACGATCTGCTCGGAATGTACACCTACCGCCATAAAGAGCGGCATATTCTTCTGAACTCCAACATGGAGTATCTGATCATGCAAATGGTTTGCGGTCACGAGATCGGGCATGATACCTTTCACCGTGATCTTGCCAAAGGAAACGAACCGCTCCCGGAGTTCGTGCTGTTCGATATGCGCACAAAACACGAATATGAGGCGAATGCGTTTGCCTCACACCTGATCATTGACGATGATGAGCTGATTGACCTGATGAAGCAGGACTACGATGTGGTGCAGCTCTCGGCTGCAATGGGAACAAACATCAACCTGATGCTGATCAAGCTCAACGAACTGAACCGCATGGGCTGGCAGCTCAACTTGCCTTATGTACCGCACTCTGACTTCCTGAAAAATGTCAGACCGGAGGGGTGAATGAGGATGAAGGATAGTAATTAGATGCACAACGACGACTATAAAGAAGCCCTTTTCTATGCCGCTTCCATCTTTAACGAACGCTTGGGGGCAGAGTTCAGTGAGGACAACCTTGTACTGCGCTGCTTTCAGACGGAAAACCAGCAGGAAGTCTTTGAGCAGTTCTGCAAGCAGTATTTTCCTGACCGGCTGGAAGACCGATATACAGAGGACGGCTATTTTGACTTTCACGCTTCCGCTTTCGTTGGCAAAGAAGACGGCGTGGACGGGATCCTGCTGCGGACAGACATAGCGCGTCATCCGGCAGAGTTGAAGCACATTCTTCTGCATGAGCTGGCGCATATCTTCTGCACCCGCAACGAGATTGACGGAGATAATTTCTTTGAGCGATACTGCATGGACGATACCATCAGCCGCGAAGAGGACGGAACCATTAACGCCGGTTATGCGGTCTGGCGGGAACTGATTGCGGAGCTGATTGCATTTGAGCTGGATGACAACTGCGATGTAGTTCCGCTTCGACGCAAGAAAGACCTACTCAGCTATTACGAAGGAGAACTCCTGACCGGCAACGGAAAAATGGGCGCCAGCATGATTCTCTGTGAGGCAATGACCAGTGCTGAGGGCGAAGCGTCTATGACATGGGACGCTGCCAAAAGCAAGTTTACGCGGTTCAAGCCCTTTGATGATCCACTGTACAGGGACTTGCTGGAACTGGTTTTTACACACGTTAGAGAATACTTTATCGTGATCGACCGCGACTTTATCTATGAAATTGGAGTGTTATATCTGACCATTGCCGCGCAAGCGATGATTGCGTCCCTAAAGAACAGATTTCAGGAAGAATAGACAGACCGATAGAGAGAAAGGACGGGCAATGATATGAAATACAAGCTGTTTCGCTCCCCCGGTAATCTGGACAAGGCAATCCGGAAGCACGAGCTGGTTGCCGTGGAGACCGGCAAGAACATTGATGATGTGGCAGACGCGCTTATCCGTGCCGTTCGGGATGATCTTGCGGAAATGCCGGAGTATGCGCACTGCGAAACCGCTGCGTATGCACCGGAGCCGGTTCAGGAGCATCGCCGCGTAAGACGCTATCAGTATGAGATGATGGGTGTTGTTTACCCGCAGTATGCGGAGAAGAATATCCTGATTGATTATGGCGTGATTGAAGAGGCGGAGTAATGTCAAAGAGATATGCCAGACAACTACATAGTGCAGATGGTTTGATTGCCGCCGTCGAACAATACGGCTTTCTGCCCTTCTTTCGGAACGAGATTCACGGCTTCTCCATCGAGGAACTTTGCCCACCTGAGTTATGGTTTGCGGATGATGTAGATGGTCCGTGGGAATGGAAAGGACCGGCTGCGCGGAGCGGCAAATGTCTTTACGGCAAACTTTTCAACAAGAAGGCTGGATTTGTGAGTCGGGAGTGGATTCCGGACTTTGCGAACTTCCGGCGTGACGGCTATGACTTTGACGCCCGTTGGGATGACGGCTTGGCGTCCTACAAGGACAAGGAGCTTTATGAAGCCATAGCCGGTGAAGGCAGGATGCTTTCCAAACGGCTGAAAGAGGCTCTGAACTACCGCAAGGGCGGCAACACCGGTTTTGAGACGTGCATCACGCGGCTGCAAATGCAGAGCTATGTCTGCATCGCGGATTTCGTCTATATGCAGGACAGATACGGAAGACCTTATGGCTGGGGTGTCGCAGAGTATGCGACGCCGGAAGAACTTTTCGGGTACGACCTTATCACATCTGCCTATCAGCGAGACCCGCAGGAATCCAAAGAACGCATTCTAAAACATCTGCAATCACGTCTGCCTAACGCGACCGAAATGCAGCTTGAGAAAATCATAAAGGGGTAACGCAATGGACGATATTATCTTTGAGAAGGATTACCGGGAAACCGAGTCTGCCGAATACGATAAATGGTGCGATGAGGTGTTTGACCGCGCAGTTAATTGTGGTATGCTGAAAGCGTACTCCGAAGCAATGGACAAGATACCAAAGATCATTGTACCGGAGGACAAGAAGAACTACGAGTATCTTCTGGAACGCTGTGATGCGTTTGTCAAGCAACACCGCGGGTATATCAAGGGAATCGTGGACTATCATCGTTGGCACGCGGAAATCAATATGTTTCTTCCGTTTGCGGAGTTCGATGACTCAGAAGACCTTGCATTTTTGAAAGAAATTGCAGAAAAATCGCAAACCGTCTGCTTCTCCCCGGACGAAGAAGGTGGCATTCGCGTTCATATTTTTATCAACTACTTTGAAGAATTGATGTCAGCCGAACACAAGTCATACATCGAATACGATGCTATTATGCAGGACAAGAAACTATCTGAGTTACTTGGCATACCGGAGCTTTCTGACGAGGAAAAAGAACTCGCCCTGAAAATGAAGGGCATACTTGACCGCATTGATGATGAAACAAGGATTGACCGTACCACGGCTTTTCGAGCCGTGCTTGATAAGATGACAAAAGAGCCGGAAGAAAACTGGTCGCTTCATTATATGGCAACATTGCTGGAAGCTCTGCTATACTTCATGCTGAATGAAGGAAATGAAAAGATTGATGAGGAAGAACACAATGAGTAAGAAACTTGTAGCGTATTTTTCTGCGTCCGGCGTGACCGCAAAGGTTGCCGAGACGCTGGCAGAGGCAATCGGCGCGGACATCTTTGAGATTGAGCCGAAAGTGCCTTATACGGAAGCCGATCTGAACTGGATGGACAAGAAAGCCCGCAGCACGATTGAGATGAACGATCCTGTTTCCCGTCCAGAGATTGCCATAAAGCGGGACAACATGAAGGACTACGACACAATTTTTGTGGGCTTCCCGATCTGGTGGTACGTTGCGCCGACGATTATCAATACGTTCCTTGAGAGCTATGATATGACCGGCAAGACGATCATCCCGTTTGCAACCTCCGGAGGAAGCGACATTGGCAAGACGAACGAACGCCTTGCGCCGAGCTGCAAAGGCGCAAAGCTGATGGACGGCAAGGTTTTCAAGGGCTGCGTCGGGCATCAGGAGCTTGCGGCGTGGGTTGAAGGACTTGGACTTTAAGGGGCAGACAAATCGGAAGTTGTGGAGGTGCTTTATGAACGAGAGAGAAAAAATTATCCGATTATGGTTTGATATGTGGATTAAGAAAGCAGATTTAGGAATTGACAATATTTTTACAGATGATGTTGTATATACTGAGAGTTGGAGTCCTAAATATGAAAACCGCAAAGCGGTAAAGCACTGGTTTGACGAATGGAATACACGCGGAAGTGTTCTTGTCTGGGAGATTAAGCAATTTTTTCATCAAGGCAATCAAACAATCGTGGAGTGGTATTTTAAAAACAAAATGAATAATGGAAATGTTGAAGAATTTGACGGAATATCTTTAATTGTATGGACACAGGATAACAAAATAAAATCATTAAAAGAGTTTGGTTGCAATCTTCATAATTACAATCCATATCGAGATAGTGATATTCCCGTATTTCGAGAAGAAAAAGCAAATTGGTTTTGAGAGGACTATAAATTCCAGTTTAACGAACAGGAGATGATGATCGCATGAAAATCCTACATGAACTTTCTTGGCTATGGGAAACGCTGGGCATTGCGCTTGTTGCTGCGGCTGTCTGCATGGCTTGCGCTGCGCTGATTGGCAAGGCAGCGAAGAAGAAGCTCGACAAAAAGGTGTTGGCGGTCGTAGGGGCAGCGGCATTTGTGGGCGCGATTCTGGCGGTCATTCTGATCGCCCGGACACCGATGCCGCTTTGATAGGACGGAGGATAGAATAATGCCGCTTCAAATTGTCAGAAATGACATCACAAAAATGAATGTGGACGCCATCGTCAACGCTGCCAACGAGTCGCTGCTGGGTGGCGGCGGTGTGGACGGCTGCATTCATCGTGCCGCAGGACCGGAGCTGCTGGTGGAATGTGAAACGCTCCACGGCTGCAAAACCGGGAGCGCAAAAATCACGAAGGGCTATAAGCTGCCCTGCAAATATGTCATTCATGCTGTCGGTCCGCGCTGGTATGACGGGCGGCATGGTGAGCGCGAACGGCTGATCTCATGCTATCGGACTTCGCTCATGCTGGCGAAAGAATACGGCTGCGAATCGGTTGCGTTCCCTCTGATTTCCTCCGGCATTTTCGGCTATCCGAAGGATCAGGCTCTCAAAGTGGCGATTGACACCATTAGCAGTTTCCTTCTCGAAAACGAAATGACGGTGTACATCGTCATTTTTGACCGCAAAACCTATCAGATCAGCGGCAAGCTGTTTGCCGATATTGCAGCGTACATAGATGACCGCTGTGTGGACGAGCATACTGATAATCGTTCCGAGCGTCTGCGCAGGATGAACGCCTTCCGGATGGAAGAACCCATGCCTTGCGAGGCATCCGTTTGTGAAGAGGCAATCGAACAGCTCATGCCTCCCGTCTCTGCGGCGGCTGCCCCCAAAAAGGCGGCAACCCTTGATGACGCGCTGGGACAGATCGACGAGAGTTTTTCCGAGATGCTTCTGCGAAAGATTGATGAGCGCGGCATGACGGACGCGCAGTGCTATAAGAAGGCGAATATTGACCGGAAGCTCTTCTCGAAGATCCGCTCGGACAAGTCTTATAAGCCCTCCAAGCCCACGGTCATTGCGTTTGCCATTGCCCTTGAGCTGCCGCTTGTTGAAATGAAGGATATGCTCATGAAGGCTGGCTTTGCGCTCTCCCACTCCAACAAGTTTGACGTCATCGTGGAGTATTTCGTGGAGCATGGGAACTATAATGTCTTTGAGATCAACGAGGCTCTGTTTGCCTTCGACCAAAGTTTAATAGGAGCATAAGGTCTATGGATAAAGTGTTTCAGAAATTTTTGCGAAGTGGTATTGACCTTTCGCCCGTAGGGGTGGAGCGTCGTGAAGATAACAACCCATACTTTTGCACGCCAAAAGGTGCATCTATTTTTGGCTGGGCGGGTGTGGACGGCATCCACTTCTGCTTTGTTCGAGACTTTGGCGGTATGGTATTTTCCGTCAGTCCCATGAACTCGGCTCCGGATTTTGTTCATCCGCTGGCAAACGATTTTGAAGACTTTCTGAGGTTGCTCCTTGCTTGCAGTGATTCGGCAGCGCTGGAACAGGCGTGGATGTGGGATAAAGCCCAGTTTGAAGCCTTTTTGCAGGACAACCCTCCAACGCAGGATCAGCAAAGAACGCTATCAGAGCTTGCTGAGAAAATGAAATTGACGCCTATGGAACAGCCGTGGGTATACATCAAAAAGCTGCAAGCATCTTTTGATTATAGTAAGATCAAGTACACCGAGGACTATTATGATGTTGATATGAACCCAGAAGCAGAACCGACCATGCCTGAGTGGAAGGTCTACTTTGAGGGAAACTTCTGGGGACATTCGGGAAAAGACCATGCCGGAACGGAAATCCGGTTGAATAAGCAATTTGACTGGGCGAGGCATCATTGGGTTATTCCTGCGGCGTATTCTTGCAGCAAGGGACTCGTCATGGACTTTTGTATGCGTACCCCGGAAGAAGACATTCGCAAGTTCATAACTAAATGGGATTTACACCCCGAAAACGACTCCTGCGAATACTTCACGCAGGAGCAGCAAATGCAGATAGATTTAGACAATCCACTTTGCCTTGACTTTATTCCTCGTTTGGAATTGAACGGGAAAACAATGCTGACCTCCCACGGCTGTTCCGTGGTCTTTAATCCATGTTTGCCAGACGGGGTGATCAATGAAGCGGAAGCAAAGTGGGCATTGGAACACTATGATTTGGATACATCCTATGGATGGATGATTTTTCGGGCAGCTTTTCCGTGGACAAGCAAACGCCGTCCTGAAATAAAAGCCCTCTCCCTTACAATGGAGCAGCAGTCGTGTCGTGTCCCGGGACCACATTTCAAGGCACACGCTCCCGGTGATTCGTTTTCTTTCCTCCATCCGGTCAGTGGAAAAAAATACACATTGACTGTACAGGAATTAGAGCAGCAGACAATTTCCGAAAAGCGTTACGGTTCTGACCGCTGGTTTTATCCTACGCATTTTACTGCTATGAGCTATACACTTTCTCCTGAACCTGACAGCGATGTTACGATCTGTGATTGCGCTGAGGGGGACAAGCCTTTGGAAATTGCGCCATGCTCTGACCGCTATGCACCAGAGGCACGAAACGATATTGCTTGTATCGGCATTATCGGCGGAGCGGACGGTCCAATCGCAATCGTGTGTGGAGACAGCTCAAAAGAAAAACTTCATGCAGTTTGTTCCTCTCTACACTTTGAGCCGGTGGAGGGTGATATTGAATGGCGTATCGTATTCAACATTAAAAGCTCCAATGAAATGTCATTAGGGCTGATCTAAGAAGAAAGCGGAGGCAAAGAAGGTGAAACAACACACTTACATCGCAATCGACCTGAAATCCTTCTACGCCTCCGTGGAGTGCCGGGAGCGCGGCTTAGATCCTCTGGACACAAATCTCGTCGTTGCGGATGAGAGCCGGACGGACAAGACCATCTGCCTTGCCGTCACGCCCTCCCTCAAAAGCTACGGCATTTCCGGACGCGGGCGGCTGTTTGAAGTCAAGCAGCGCGTGAAGGAAGCAAATGCCGGACGGCAGCACGACGCACCGGGACGCAGACTGGAAGGCTCGTCGCACTTCTTCTCAGAGCTGCAAGCAGATCCGTCTCTGGCGATTGACTTCATCATCGCGCCGCCTCGGATGGCTTACTACATGGAGTACAGCACCCGCATCTATCAGGTCTACCTCAAGTATATCGCGCCGGAGGACATCGTAGTCTACTCCATCGACGAGGTGTTCATGGACGTGACGGACTACCTGAATACTTACAAGCTCTCGGCACATGACCTCGCCATGAAGATCATCCTCGATGTGCTTGAAACAACCGGCATCACAGCAACCGCAGGAATTGGCACGAACCTCTTTCTCTGCAAAGTGGCAATGGACATTGTAGCGAAGCACATCCCCGCCGACAAAAACGGCGTCCGAATAGCCGAACTGGATGAAATGAAGTTCCGGCGTGAGCTTTGGGCGCACCAGCCTCTCACGGATTTCTGGCGCGTGGGTCGAGGTATTGCCAAGAAACTTGAGCAGAATGGGATGTTCACAATGGGCGATGTTGCCCTCTGTTCAGAGCGGAACGAGGACTTGCTTTACAAGCTGTTCGGCAAGAATGCGGAATTGCTCATCGACCATGCGTGGGGCTGGGAGCCTACGACCATTAAAGCAATCAAGGCGTACCGCCCCAGCTCCAACAGCCTCAGCTCTGGTCAGGTTTTGCACTGCCCCTATGAGTCGCAAAAGGCGAAGCTTGTTGTGCGGGAAATGACGGACTTGCTTGTGCTGGACTTGGTGGACAAGGGGCTTGTCACTGATCAGATGGTTCTCACAGTAGGCTACGACATCGAGAACCTTACCAATCCGGCACGACGGGCAAAGTATCACGGCGCGGTGGGGAAAGACCCCTACGGTCGGGAGATTCCCAAACAGGCGCACGGGTCTATCAACCTCGACGGTCACACATCCTCTACCCGCAAAATAATGTGTGCTGTGTCAGAGCTGTTTGACCGGATCGTGGACAAGAATCTGCTTGTCCGCCGTATGTATGTTGTGGCAAATCATGTCCTGCCGGAAGCGGACGCGCCGAAGAAAAATGACGGTGCTGTCCAGCTTGACCTTTTCACTGACTATGCTGCCGAAGAGGAAAAACAGAAAGCCGAGGACGCCGCCTTGGAACGTGAGCGGAAGATACAAGTCGCCACGCTTGCCATCAAGAAGAAGTATGGAAAGAACGCCATCCTCAAGGCAATGAATCTTGAAGAAGGTGCAACCGCGAAAGACCGCAATGCGCAGATTGGAGGGCATAAGGCGTGAACGGAAAATACGACGAGATCATGGGACTTCCTCACCACGTTTCCAAAACGCGACCACAAATGCCGATGTCAGATCGTGCAGCGCAGTTTGCGCCCTTTGCCGCCCTCACCGGCTATGATTCTGCAATCAAGGAAACCGGACGTCTGACCGACGAAAGGATTGAGCTTGATGAGGGAGCCTTGACCGCTTTGAACATGAGGTATCAGCTTCTCATGGATGCCCTTGATGAAGAGCCGGAGGTTGAAATAACCTACTTCAAACCTGATGAGCGCAAAGCTGGCGGTGAGTATGTAACTGCAACCGGCGCAGTCATAAAGGTTGATGACTTTGAGCGCCTGATTACCATGCAGGACGGCACGAAGATTCCGATGGATGACATCCTAAGCATTGACGGAGAGCTGTTCTTGTCCTTAGAATAATGTCGCTTGCCATGCGACCAAATGAAGTGAATACCGAAGTACAATATGACTGTAAGGTGAGACACCAAGCAGTCATATTTTTATATACGGAGGTACAAAACATGAGAAAGAACTTGACGGAGATCGTATTCATCCTTGATCGCAGCGGCTCTATGAGCGGACTGGAAACAGACACCATCGGAGGATTCAACTCCATGATTGAAAAGCAGAAAAAAGAGAATGGCGAGGCATTGATCTCTACCGTTCTCTTTGACAACGTGAGCGAGGTTATCCATGACCGTGTGCCGGTTCAGAAGGTGGAGCCGATGACCGACAGGGACTATTCCGTTCGCG
Source organism: Intestinimonas timonensis (assembly GCF_900626145.1). Classification (GTDB taxonomy): domain Bacteria; phylum Bacillota; class Clostridia; order Oscillospirales; family Oscillospiraceae; genus Intestinimonas; species Intestinimonas aquisgranensis. Next base: position 1,766,427 of record NZ_LR130817.1, read on the forward strand.
GCTGCACCGCGCTTCTGGATGCTATCGGCGGAGCGATTCATCACATTGGGAATGTCCATAAGTACGCAAGAAAAGAGGATGTCCCTGAACACACACTGTTCGTCATCACAACGGATGGCATGGAGAATGCAAGCCGCCGTTATGACAGCGAGAAGGTCAAGAAGATGATTGAACGACAGAAGGAAAAGTACGGTTGGGAGTTTCTTTTCCTCGGTGCAAACATTGATGCAGTTGAGACGGCAAAGCATTTTGGAATTGGAGCAGATCGAGCGGTCAATTACCACTCTGACCGCGAGGGAACGCAACTCAACTATGAAGTTCTGAGCGAAGCGGTTTCCGCTGTCCGATGCAGCGTACCGCTGGGTACGAATTGGAAAAAACGTATTGATGAGGACTTCAATTCCAGAAAGGACGGGAGAAAGTAATGAGAACAATCACCGTAAAAGGGACAGGCAATGTCTCCGCAAGACCGGATTACATCATCCTATCCCTGAACATTGAAGTCTTATCTGAAACCTATGACCGCGCAATGTCGGAAGCTGCCGAGAGAATCGAAAGACTGCAAGGTGCCGCAGTCCGCGTTGGGTATCGCAAGGAAGACCTGAAAACCACGAGCTTTGATGTCCAGACAAGGTACGAGAATGTCAAGGATCGGCAAGGAAATTACAAGCGAGAGTTTGCCGGATATGCTTGCAGCTATCGCTTGAAACTTGCCTTTGACTTTGACAGCAAGCAGCTTGCAAAGGTCATTTCTGCGATTGCGGATTGTGGGGCGCAACCAGAACTCAGCATTGCGTTCACCGTGAAAAACCCGGCAAGAGTCAGCGAAGAGCTGCTGATCAATGCGACGGAGAACGCCAGGGCAAAGGCGGAGATTCTTTGCAAAGCATCAGGCAGTACGCTTGGGCAGTTGCTCAACATCGACTACAACTGGGGCGAACTCAATGTTTTTTCCAGAACAAGCTACGATGTTGAAGACTGCATTCAGCCTCTCATGGCGATGAGCAAGTGCGCCGCACCTGAGATTGAGCCGGTTGATATTGATGTGACAGACACAGTGATTTTCACATGGGAAATCCAATGATTTTTTGACTTTTTTGAAATCCGGTACTCAACAAACGCCCATTTTGTGTCCGTTGTAAAGTGAAGGGACATTTCACGGAGGAATCTTCGGGGAATACGATTTTGGGAGATTAGCAAGCAAATCCGGTGAGTACCCACCGGAGAAAAATCAGTTAAGGAGACCCTGCCCTTAACATCAGATTTTTGCTTGTTGGGATAGTCCCAAACCCTTCTAATCATTACGACGGAGGGCGCAGCATGGTACGAAGAACACGAGACATTCAGAAGAAGATTTGGCTGACACCACAGGAAGAACGGACGATTGCAAAGAAGATGGAGATGATCGGCACGGAGAACTTCGGTGCGTATGCAAGGAAGATGCTGATCGACGGCTACATCATCGTTGTGGACTACACAGAGCAGAAAAAGCTCGCCGCCGAAGTCAACAAGATCGGCGTGAACATCAATACCGTCTGCCGCAGGATCAACTCGACGGGACGATTCTATCAGGACGATATTGACGAGCTGAAAGAAAAGATGGACGCGGTATGGCAGTTACTAAAATCAAAGCAATCCGAGGAACTTTGAGCAAGGCAATCGCGTACATTCTGAATCCCGAAAAGACCGATGAGAAGCTGCTGGTCTCGTCCTACGGCTGTGCCAGCGAGACCGCAGCGCGGGAATTTGAGTGGACGCGGAAAATAGCCGAGCAAAAAGGGATGAATCCGGTCAGGATCATAGCCCGTCATGTGATCCAGTCCTTTGAAATTGGAGAGGTCACACCGGAGCTTGCCCACGAGATCGGCAAGCAGTTTGCAGACGAAATCCTCGGAGGAAAATATGAGTATGTGCTGACCACTCACATTGACAAAGACCATGTTCATAACCATCTGATTTTCAATGCGGTTGACTTTGTGGACTACCACGCATACAATAGCTACAAGCGGATTTACTATGATATGCGCGAGGTCAGCGACCGGCTCTGTAAGGAAAACGGTCTCTCTGTTATCCCTCCCTCTCAGAACAAAGGCATGGGCTACAAGGAGTACACCGAAGCCAAACGCGGCACGAGCTGGAAGCAGAAACTCAAGCAGACCATCGACCGGCTTGTCATTACAGCGAAGGATTACGATGATTTTCTGCGGCTCATGCAGGAAGCTGGTTATGAAATCAAGACCGGCAAATATATCTCCTTTCGCGCTGAAGGACAGGAGCGGTTTACCCGGTCTAAAACCATCGGAGAGAACTACACCGAGGAACGCATCAAGGAGCGGATTGCCGGACGGACGCCGCGCAGAAACCGGAGGCAGACCGTGCCGAAGGGCATCTCTCTCATCGGAGATATTCAGGAGCGGATCAGACTTATCGACAGCAAGGGCTATGAGTATAAAGCCAAGCTCACGATCCTCAAGGAAGCGGCACGGACACTCAACTATCTCACGGAAAACAACTTGCTCCAATACGCCGATCTTGAAAAGAAGGTCGAGGACGTTCACATCTCCTATGCCCGCACCGGCAAGGAACTGAAAGGCGTCGAAGCGCGACTGCGGGAAGTCCAACCGCTTATCAAAAACATCTCCAACTACCAGCGGCTCAAGCCCGTATATGACGCATTCCAGAAGGCAAAAGATAAGCCGGGTTTCAAAGCAAAGCATGAGGCAGAACTTGTGATCTTTGAGGCGGCACGGAGTACGCTTCTTGTTATGCAGGGCGATGAAAAACTGCCGAGCATGAAGACACTGCAAGCGGAACAGCAGCGACTTCTTGATGAGCAACAGCGGCTCTATGATGAACGTGCGAAGCTCAAAAAAGAAGTAAAGCAAATAGAGACGATCAAGTCTAATGTTGATACGTTTCTCGCTCCTTCTGCTGACCATGACCGTGATCATCTGCGCAGCACACAGCGCGAATAGTCCTTTCAAAAGCAGGGCATCTCCTGTTGACCGGAGATGCCCTGCATCCTTGAGAGAAGGTTCGAGAAGTTGAAACTTTTTCTTTAATTTCTGCATCAACGGATTGCTTTTGAGAATGAAATCCAGTATAATATTATAAGCGGTGTTGAATGCAAGCAAGCGAAAGGATGGTTGCCGTGCGCATAAGCTATAAGAAACTATGGATGCTTCTTCTGGAACGCGACATAAAGAAGGCTTCTCTACGACATGAAGTGGGGCTGTCTGCCGGGACATGGACAAAACTGAATAAGGGGGAAGAAGTGTCCCTCTCTATTTTGCTGCGCATTTGTGATTACTTGAACTGTGACATCGGAGATATATGTGAGGCTGTGCGAACGGACAAGAACTGAGTCCGGTTTTTCGTACAGCTCTTTTTGTAGAATAGTAAGTGTGAAACTATAACTTTGGAGGTTGCTGAAATGGCTGAGAATAACACAAGCAATATCGGCTTTGAAAAACAAATCTGGGACGCGGCTTGCGTCCTGCGCGGAAACATCGACGCATCCGAATACAAGTCCGTCGTTCTCGGATTGATTTTCTTGAAATACATTTCTGATCGCTTCGAGGCAAAGTACAAGGAACTGGTTGAAGAAGGCGATGGATTTGAAGAGGATCAGGACGAATACACTGCCGAAAACATATTCTTTGTCCCTGAGAATGCACGATGGAGTGCGATTGCTGCTGCCGCTCACACGCCGGAAATTGGCACGGTAATTGATGATGCAATGCGCAGTATTGAGAAAGAAAACAAGCGCCTCAAAGATATTCTGCCTAAGAACTTCGCCCGTCCGGAGCTGGACAAGCGGCGTCTTGGTGAAGTGGTTGATCTCTTCACCAACATTCAGATGATCGAGCATGGGAGCAGCAAGGACATTCTCGGTCGTACATACGAATACTGTCTCTCCAAGTTTGCTGAACAGGAAGGCAAACTTGCCGGTGAGTTCTATACTCCCTCTTGTGTCGTGCGTACCCTTGTTGAAGTATTGCAGCCGTTTAATGGACGTGTTTATGACCCGTGCTGCGGCTCTGGCGGTATGTTCGTTCAGTCCGCAAAGTTCATCGAAAATCACGGCGGCAACATCAACAAGATTTCCGTTTTTGGTCAGGACTCCAACCCGACCACATGGAAGATGGCGCAGATGAATCTTGCCATTCGCGGTATTGAAGCCGACCTCGGCAAGTTTAATGCGGACACGTTCTTTAACGACTGCCACCCTCAACTCAAGGCAGACTTCATTATGGCGAATCCTCCCTTCAATCTCTCCGGCTGGGGTGCGGATAAACTCGTTGATGATGTCCGTTGGCAGTATGGTACGCCTCCTGCTGGAAATGCAAACTTCGCGTGGTTGCAGCACATGATCTGGCATCTCGCCCCGAATGGGCGTATCGGTATGGTGCTTGCAAATGGTTCGCTTTCCTCGCAGTCTGGCGGTGAAGGCGAAATTCGCAAAAACATTATCAACGCTGACCTTGTGGACTGTATCGTCGCAATGCCGACGCAGCTCTTCTACACAACGCAGATTCCGGTATCGCTCTGGTTCCTTGCAAAGAACAAGAAACAGAAAGGCAAGACGCTATTCATCGATGCACGGAAGCTCGGTACTATGGTCACGCGGAAGCTGCGCGAACTGACGGATGAAGACATCAAGAAAATTGCTGACACATACAATGCCTTCGTTGATGGAACGCTTGAAGATGAAAAAGGGTTCTGCGCGGTTGTTACTACGCAGGACATTGCAAAGCAGGATTACATTCTTACTCCGGGACGCTATGTTGGCATTGAGGAACAGGAAGATGACGGTGAGCCGTTTGAAGAGAAAATGGGACGTCTGACTTCTGAACTGTCTGAACTTTTCACCAAGTCTCATGAGCTTGAGGCACAGATCAAAGAACGACTGGGGGCGATTGGATATGACATCTGAACTTAGCTCTCTGTGTTCCTACGCTAAAGGAAAAGTTTCGGTTGATACTCTGTCTAAACGAAACTATGTTTCCACTGAGAATATGATGCCAAACAAGGGAGGTATTGTCGATGCAGGAGCTTTACCTTCTGCCCAATATACCCAGCAGTATATAAAAGACGATATATTAGTTTCCAATATCCGCCCCTATTTCAAGAAAATCTGGATGGCGGATGACGATGGTGGGTGTTCAAATGATGTTCTCGTTTTCAGAGCAGATCGCGGGTGTGATTCGACTTTTTTGTACTACATCTTAGCTAATGATGCGTTTTTCAACTATGCTTCTGCTACGTCCAAAGGGACAAAGATGCCAAGAGGCGATAAAACCGCGATTATGCAATACAAGGTTCCGTGCTTCAATTACGAGACTCAACTTCGTATTGGCAAGTTGCTAAGAAGCATTGATGATCGGATTGCTGTCAATAAGAAGATAAACGATAATTTAGCGGCTTAGAGATGAACAGAAGAGACATCAATCTCGCCGGACATCAGCTTGGGTAAAAGACTATCCCGAAGTCGTTTGAGCTTGTCGTTTTCAATGGCGTTAATCCGCATTTGAGCGTACATCGGTGAAACGAGAGACTGAAACTCTGCCAGCTCGTCCTCCGAAGGAAGAATTAACTCATAAGAGAGCGTGTCCGACGGTGTTGTTCTTTGTCTACTGCCCGTTGAGCCAGTAACATGACTACACATAAAGTCGGAAAAGGAGCCGCTGTCTATGACTGAGTACAGGAAATCCGTAATAGATTGATCCTTTGCTTTATAGACGATGAACTCCGTAGAGCATACTGCATTCCCGGTCAGACAATACGGCTTCCAAACACGCTTCGTTGTTGGGTTGAGTTTTGAGATCATGAAGCACGAGGCATCAATGATGAATTTATTGCTCTTGATGGATGTGGATAGCTCAAAGACCGGAAACCTCGCCTCATCAAAAGCTGGAATGCTATAATGCTCAAGCAGTATCTCAGGCTCTTTCAGTGGGTTGAAACTCTTATTTGAGATCGTCGCAACCTCTCCAAGAGTTACAATACGCCAGTCGGAAGGCAAATCATTAGGCGAAACAGTCTCAAAACGCTCATGATATATTGCTTGCGCTTGCTGCTCTAAATTATCGTTTACCGTCTGAATAACTCTCACCAGTGGCGAGAGTTTTACAAAAGGGACTGCCACTGAATGTCGTTCTCTTACCTCGAAAGGAGACACGACAATGACAGAACAACTTATCACGGAGATACAGCGAAAAATGCTGCCGTATCTCAACAACGAACAGCTCATGCACCTTCGGGATGCAATGGCTGAGACATTGGAAGGGGCAACGATCACCTATGATGGCAGCGCAATTCCAGCAGCAGAAGAGACGGATGCAGTCGAAGCATTTATCACGGCAAAGCGGATCGAAGGCTGTTCGGAGAAAACCCTGAGCTACTACCGGAAGACGATTGAGGCTCTGATTGCCGGAGTCGGAAAGGCTGTACAACAGATCACCACAGATGATTTGCGCCGCTATCTGACAAGCTATCAAATTCAGCGAAGGTCGAGCAAAGTGACCATAGACAACATCCGCCGGATCCTGTCCAGCTTCTTCTCATGGCTTGAAGATGAGGATTTCATTGTGAAAAGTCCGGTACGCCGGATTCATAAAGTCAAGACTGCAAAGGTGGTCAAGGACACCTACACCGATGAAGCATTAGAGCTGATGCGTGACAACTGCAAAACGGCACGAGACTTGGCGATGATTGATCTTCTGTCTTCCTCTGGAATGCGTGTTGGTGAGCTGGTCACGCTAAACCGCGAAGACATCAACTTCAACGAACGCGAATGCGTTGTTGTCGGCAAAGGCAATAAAGAACGACTGGTCTACTTCGATGCAAGGACGAAGATCCACCTTCAAAACTATCTTGAGGGCAGAACAGATGAAAATCCCGCATTGTTCGTTTCGCTAAAAGCCCCGTTTGACCGGCTGATGATCGGCGGTGTGGAGACACGTCTTCGGGAGCTGGGAAAGCGTCTGAATATCCCGAAGGTTCACCCTCACAAGTTCAGGCGGACACTGGCTACTACTGCCATAGACAAAGGAATGCCCATAGAGCAAGTCCAGCAGCTCTTAGGGCATCAGAAAATCGACACCACCATGCACTATGCAATGGTGAAACAACAGAATGTGAAGCTGGCACATAGAAAATATATTGGATAGGAGTAAAAAGATGAGACTTGGTGATTGTTGTAAAACTAATCTTCATACTTACTCAGATAAAGAAAAATGGTCTTTGATTCGTTATCTGGACACAGGTAGCATTACCGAAGGAAGGATAGATGAAATCCAGACCTTATATCCCGGCGTGGACAAAATCCCCAGCAGGGCGAGACGGAAGGCTTCTGTTGGAGACATCCTTTTCTCTACTGTTCGTCCAAATCAGAAGCATTATGGAATTATTGAAGCAGGAACCGAGAATCTTCTCGTATCCACAGGATTCACCGTTGTGACTGTTGATACCACTATTGCGGATCCTTATTTTATTTATTATTATCTCACGCAGTCTTCGGTCATTGAGTCTCTTCAAGCAATAGCAGAGCAAAGTACATCAACCTATCCTTCCATCAAACCATCTGACATAGAGGATATTGAACTCGACCTTCCAGAGCTGGAAACACAGAAGAAGATAGGTTCTACGCTAAGGATGCTTGATAGGAAAATAGCATTAAACGAAGAGATAAACGATAATTTACAGCAGCAGTTGTTCTCACTATATGAGAACATGGCAACGGCATCTCCTTGCTTGAAAGAGTACACTCTTTCCAATCTCTGTGATTTTCAAGAAGGCTATGTCAATCCGCCACAAACTCATCCAGAGTATTTTGATGGAGAAGTAAAATGGCTTCGTGCCGTTGACATCAACGAATCCTTCATAATAGAAACAAGTAGGACATTGACCAAAGCAGGATTTGAAAGTGCTAAGAAGAGCGCATTGCTTTTCGAACCAAATACAATAGCAATAAGCAAATCAGGCACAATCGGAAGGCTCGGTATCATCGCAGACTATATGTGTGGCAATAGGGCTGTCATCAACATTGCACCTCATGACACAAATATGCTTGCTTTCATATACTGCTTTCTCAAAAGCAAGCAGCGAGAGTTTCCTGATATGGCTGTGGGAAGTGTTCAAAAGAACCTCTATGTATCGTTGCTTGAGCCTCTTTCCGTTTCTATACCGGATAACGAGTCATTAACAGCATTCAATGCTGTCGGCGCGTCTATCCTTGGCATGATTCATAATAATTGTGTCGAGAACACAGATTTAGCCAATTTACGAGATACCATTCTTCCAAAGCTGATGTCCGGCGAGATCGATGTCTCTTCCGTCCTGCTCTAAGCCGCTAAATTATCGTTTACCTGATTTGGAGGTTGTACCATGTTTGATAGAGTTCAGGAGAGCTTGAAAAAAAGCAAAGACGAGCGCCAGAAAAAGCGTCTTGAAAAGGAACGGGTTCGTCTTGAGAAAGCCGCAGCAGAAGCAGTTCGTGAGAAAGAGCGGCTTCAACAGGAGGCGGAAAAGATACAGGCCGAAAAAGACCGTCTTCTCTCCCTCGATGATAAGGGGCTGATGGTAGAATTGATTCTGGCAGTGCGAGGTCTATACTCACAAATGGAGTACATTCAAAGTCAGCAGGCTTCTTTATCCGAGCGGGTTGACGATATTGAGTCGGACATCTCTTCCATCCGCAGCGATATTTCAGATTTGGAAAGCAGACTGGGCTCGTCCGATCAGTAAAACTCAATGAAGGAGGCACAGACGTGATTATTTCACCACAATCTCTTGATACAAACCTAAGTCAGCTTTTAGCGGAGGTTAAGTCCGGCTCAATGCAGTTGCCGGAGTTTCAGCGCGACTGGACTTGGGATGATAACCGAATTAGAGGAATTATCGCCAGTTTGTCGCAAGGCTACCCTATGGGTGCCATTATGCGGCTACAATACGGTAATCCGGACATTCAATTCAAATACCGTACAATTACGGGCGTAAAAGGCGTCTCAGTAAAGCCGGAGCATTTGATTCTTGATGGACAGCAGCGACTTACTTCCATCTATCAGGCAACATCCTCTAAAGAGCCGGTCTCGACCAAAACAGAAAAAGGCAAGGCTATTAAGCGTTATTACTATCTCTCAATGGAGAAGTGCCTCGACGATGATGAGGATCGTTTTGATGCAGTCTTGTCTATTCCGGAAGACCGTAAGATCAAAGAAAACTTTGACCGTGATGTGAAGCTCGATCTCTCCACCAGAGAGTATGAATACGAGAACAAGCTGTTTCCGGTCAATATTGTGTTCGATAGCAACGCCGTTATGGACTGGTTCATGGGCTACATGACGCACTATGGAATGAAGCCGGAAGCAATGGACGAGTTCAAGCGTTTTCAGGCGGATGTGCTGAATACAATTTCCGGGTATAAGCTGCCCGTGATTACGCTGGACAAGTCCACGCCGCGAGAGGCGGTATGCAAGGTGTTTGAGAACGTCAATACCGGCGGTGTTCCTCTCACGGTGTTTGAGCTTGTTACCGCAACTTATGCCACAAGAGACTTTGACCTGAGAAAAGACTGGGTGCAGTGTCGAAATGCCATTTGTGGCTTCGGTGACACACTGAGAACAGACCTGTTCGATGGGATTGATGAGACTACATTCCTGACAACTGTATGCCTCTATACAAGCTATTTGAACAAGCAATCTGGAAAGACAAACACAATCTCCTGCAAAAAGAAGGATGTTCTGGGACTTCCTTATGAATCGTACATAGCGAACCGGGATGTAGTGCTGTCTGGGTTCAAAATAGCAAAGGAGTTTCTTCTTCGGGATCAGTGCGTTTTCCGTCAAAGAGATTTGCCCTATACAACGCAGTTGATTCCACTTGCGGCAATCTGTGCTGTTCTCGGAAAATCCAAATGCAATGAACCAAACACAATTAAAACGCTCTCTCGGTGGTATTGGTGCGGGATTCTGGGTGAGATGTACGGTGGGGCTAATGAAACCCGGTATGCCTACGACATTGAGGACATGGTTGAAGAGGTTAACGGACGTCCAAATGCGATGCACACGATCAACAGCGCAGTCTTTTCTTCTACGCGGCTGCTGACCCTTCAAACCCGTTTGAGTGCGGCATATAAGGGAATTATGGCTCTTCTCTACAAAGAGAAATGCCGTGATTTTATGAACAACACGACGATTGACATTGTGAACAGTATGCTTGAGTCTCCGGACATTCACCATATCTTCCCAGAGGCATATTGCGAGAAAATGGGTATCAAGCGCGAACGATATAATTCTATTATTAACAAGACGCCGATTCTTCCAGCAACTAACCGCTCGATTGGAGGAAATGCGCCGAGTGAGTATCTGGGGGCAATTCTAAAGAAGGTTGATGGACTGACCGAGGATGAACTGCAAGCACGGGTAGAATCGCACTTTGTTGACTACGCAAAATTGAAGGCAAATGACTTTAATGGCTATTTCATTGACAGAGCGAAGAACCTTCTCAGCTTGATTGAGAAGGCAATGAATAAGCCTGTCACCGACAGAGATGCAGAAAACACGCTGGATCAGTTCGGGGCGAGTCTGGCGTAAAAGGGAGTGACAAACTATGGCAGGATATTTTACAGAATCAAATTACGAGAACGCTGTCTTGCAGCTTCTCAATGAAGAACTGGGCTATAACTATATCTATGGACCGGACGTGGAGCGCGATTATCACTCGCCGCTTTATGAGGATGTTCTGCTACCTTCCTTGCAGCGGATCAACAAGAACCTGCCTATGGATGCTCTGACGGAGGCGATCTACAAGCTCAAAAACTTTGAAACCGGAACGCTCTTGCAGAAGAACATGGTCTTTATGGACTACCTCCAAAACGGAGTCTCGGTAAAATACTATGACAAGGGCGAAGAACGCTCTACTCTTGTCTACCTTGTAGACTTCAAAAATCCTGCCAATAACGAGTTCACGGTTGCGAACCAGTGGACTTTCATTGAAAACTCCGAAAAAAGACCGGATGTGATCCTCTTTGTCAATGGTCTCCCGCTCGTCATTGTGGAGTTGAAGTCTCCGTCCCGCGAAGAAACCGACGCTTCCGCAGCATACCGTCAGCTCCGGAACTATATGTATGAGATCCCCTCTATGTTCATTTATAATGCGGTATGTGTCATGAGCGATTTGACCACTTCAAAGGCTGGCACAATCACTTCCGGCGAAGACCGCTTTATGGAATGGAAAACAACTGACGGCAGCTACGAGAATACGCAACACGCATCATTTGACACATTCTTTGTAGGTCTGTTTGAGAAGACCCGCTTCCTTGACATCGTGAAGAACTTTATCTGCTTTAATGTGGATGGACAGAATACTTTCAAGATACTCGCCGGGTATCATCAGTATTTTGCAGTCAAAAAGGCGATTGAGTCTACAAAACACGCAACCGTGACGGACGGTAAGGGCGGCGTCTTCTGGCATACACAGGGCAGCGGAAAATCGTTGTCTATGGTCTTCTATGCTCATTATCTGCAAGATGCGTTAGAAAGCCCCACTATCGTTGTCATTACCGACCGCAACGATCTGGATGACCAGCTTTACGGGCAATTCGCCCGCTGCAAAGACTTTCTCCGTCAAACGCCGCAACACGCCGAAAGCCGTAAAAATCTGAAAGAGCTTCTTGCAAACAGGCAGGCAAACGGCATAATCTTCACGACCATGCAGAAGTTTGAGGAAAGCAACGAAGCTCTTTCGGAACGCCGGAACATTATCGTGATGGCTGATGAAGCGCATCGTGGGCAATATGGTCTCAATGAGAAGGTTGTGGTCAAGCAGAAGGACAACGGCGAAGTCGAGGCGAAAACCGTTATCGGCACTGCCCGCATTATAAGAGACACGCTTCCTAATGCGACCTACATTGGATTCACCGGAACACCGATCTCCACAAAAGACCGCAGTACACGAGAGGTCTTCGGTGATTACATCGACATCTATGATATGACTCAGGCAGTTGAAGATGGCGCGACCAGACCCGTCTACTACGAAAGCCGCGTTATTCACCTGAAACTCGACGAGAACACCCTCCATCTGATCGATAATGAGTATGACATTATGGCTGACAACGCCGATCCGTATGTCATTGAAAAGAGCAAAAAGGAACTTGGTCAGATGGAAGCAATCCTCGGTGCCGACCAGACGATCAATTCCTTGGTAAATGACATTCTTGATCATTACGAGAATTACCGTGAGAATATCCTGACCGGCAAGGCGATGATCGTTGCTTATTCGCGTCCCATAGCAATGAAGATTTATAAGCGCATTCTTGAGCTACGCCCAGCGTGGACGGAAAAGATTGCAGTGGTCATGACGCAAGGCAATAACGATCCCGAAGAATGGCGTGAGATTATCGGCAACAAAGCTCATAAGGACGATATGGCGCGGAAATTCAAAGACAACAACTCTCCGCTGAAAATCGCCATCGTCGTGGATATGTGGCTGACCGGCTTTGATGTTCCCTCCCTTGCTACGATGTATGTCTATAAGCCGATGGCTGGACACAACCTGATGCAAGCTATCGCCCGCGTCAATCGTGTCTTCAAAGATAAAGAAGGCGGTTTGGTTGTCGATTACGTCGGTATTGCGGCTGCACTGAAACAGGCAATGAACGACTATACTGCCAGAGACAAGAAGAACTATGGTGATACAGATGTAAGCAAGGCTGCATATCCGAAGTTCCTTGAAAAGCTCTCTATTTGCAGAGATTTGTTCCACGGATTCAGTTATGAGAAATTCATGACCGGAAGCGACCTCGACCGTGCAAAGCTTATCAGCGGCGGCGTGAACTTCATGCTCGGCAAGAGTGTTGCAGAGTACGATCTTCCCGACAATGAGAAGACACAGAATGTGTTTATCAAAGAAGCTCTGCTTCTCAAGCAGGCACTTTCGCTGTGCAGCAGCTTGGTAGACGAGCAAACTCGCATGGAGGCGGCTTTCTTCGAGTCCGTAAGAACAATGACCGTGCGCTTGGTTTCAGGCGGTACCGGAAAGAAGTTTACGCTTCCGGAAGTAAATGAGCGCATTAACGAGCTTTTGAAGCACAGCATCAAGAGCGAAGGTGTTATCAACCTCTTCTCCGATGTCCAGACTGAGTTTTCGTTGTTCGATCCGAAGTTCCTTGAAGAAGTGGCAAACATGAAGGAGAAGAATCTGGCAGTCGAACTTCTGAAAAAGCTGATTGCTGAACAAGTATCTGTTTATCGTCGTACAAACATTGTCAAATCCGAGAAGTTCTCCGAAATCATTCAGAGCGCAATGAACCGCTATTTGAACGGAATGCTGACCAACGAGGAAGTCATTCAAGAATTACTCAAGCTGGCGAAAGACATTGCCGCTGCTGCCGCCGAGGGTGAAAAACTCGGATTGACAGCGGACGAACTTGCTTTCTATGATGCTCTCACGAAGCCGCAAGCAATCAAGGACTTTTACGAGCATGACGAGCTTATTGCTATCACGAAAGAACTGACAGATTTGCTTCGCAAAAACCAGACAATAGACTGGCAAAAGAAAGAGAGCGCAAGAGCTGGAATGCGCCGCTTGGTCAAAAGGTTGCTGAAAAAACACAAATATCCGCCAGAGGGTATGGATGATGCTGTCCAGACTGTCATGAGCCAGTGTGAGATGTGGACGGACAATGTAATGACCGCGTAACTCCCCTACGAGAAAGGAGTAGATCATGGGCAATTCAGTCATGTTGAATGGCGTCGAATATGCCGGAGAGCAGATTGCTTATAAAGACAGCACCTATGAGCTTGTGTCAAAGGTAGCATATCTGATCGGCGTCCCACTCCGTATTTTTCAAAATGAACACGAGCCGCCGAAGATAGAGATATACAACCGGCTTGAGCAGGATAAAAATGCCCGCATCATTCGTAATCTATGTATTATCCGCACCGCCATTGAGCGCAATTACCGGAAAATAAATGACATCATGCGGATGGAATACCGTGGGCTTCTTTCGATGCCTGAGATCCTTCCAATGTCCAGTATGCAGCAGCTTTCAAATGACGGAATCAGCTTTATTAAAAAGTCGAGTACAAAGCTCTGCCACCACATTATCGAGATCAACCGGCTGATTTCAGACCGCATTAACAACTGTAAAAGCCTCTTTCCAATCTGGATTAACTGGGCGTACATAAAAGAACTGTTCATCATGCCAAACGGTTTGACAGAGGACGGAACGAAAGATGCTGCGGACATCTATTACGCAAGTCTCTCCTACTACCCCTATCAAATGTATATCAACTGGGTACCGATGGACGAGGGTAATGTCCTCTATAATGACAAGAAGTTTGCCACCCTGCTTTATCAATGGCATTGCGACGCCTTCACGGAATACAGTAAAGTCTCCGATGCAGGGGCTTTTGTAAAAAACAATATCTACGACTTCATAGATGACAGTGAGAAGACCGTATTGGTAGTGGACTGCGAAAACTCCGACCCGTACAAGCTGTGCGCCACGCTCAAAATCCTTGATTATGAGGTCATGCAGAAGATTACGGCGATCATTCTCTTTGACGACGTACATACCGCTACGGCATGGCGGATTCTTGAAAACTACACCCGCATCCCCGTTGAACATATCATGATTGAGCGGATTAAGCAGAACAAATCACTGGTAGACATCAAGCTCACCGCAAGAGCCTGTCAGGAACACTACCAGAAGCAAGTGGATTCCTTCGTCATTGTCTCAAGCGATTCCGACTACTGGGGGCTGATCTCTTCCTTACCGGACGCCAGATTTCTTGTCATGATTGAGCGGGAAAAATGTGGACCGGATATGAAGGCGGCACTTGCAGAATCCGGGATATTCTACTGCTATCTGGATGACTTCTACTCCGGCAACAGCGAGGACATCAAGAAAAACGCACTGTTCAAGGAGATGTACCGCTGGATTGACAACTCCGTTCACCTGAATGTCAACGATATGTTTGATGCAGCTCTGCGAAACACGAGGATCGAAATGTCTCCCGCAGAGCGGCGGCAGTTCTATGAGAAGCACATCAGGCACATGACGCTGACCATCGACGAGAACGGAAACGTCAGCATTGAACTGAAACGCGGATAGCCTTGGTTTCTATTCCGGGAGGAATGTGGATGGACAACAGATTCTATTTTGGATTCAATACATCGGAGGAACGGAAAAAGCGCAGAAAAGCAGAGCTGTACTCCATGAGTGAGCAAGTCAGCACCTTCTTTTGGGATGAAGCCCCGCAGCATGGATTGGAAATGCGTGAGGGGCAGCAGGATATGTCCTTTGAGATTGTGGACGCCCTCATAAACGATCAGCACTTTGCGATTGAAGCTGGCGTGGGCATTGGCAAGTCCTTCGGTTATCTTGTGCCGGTGCTGCTGTACAGCAAACGCATGAACAAGCCGGTTATCATCGCAACCTCGACCATTGCACTTCAAGAACAGCTCTGGCGCGATGTCCACACGGTAATGCCCCTTCTTGGGCTGAACAGAGATGTCATCCTCGCTAAAGGACAGACCCATTATCTCTGCAACAAACGCGCAGACGAATATATGTGTGACCCGAAAGCAGACCCACCGGACGCGCTTAAAGACGGAATCAAGCAAGGGTATGAGGAACGCAAGGATTTTCCGGAGGTTTTGCCGCAAGGCGTCTGGGACAAGATAAACGTGCAGCGGTTCAGCATGAAGAATTGCGGCTCCTGTGAAAAGAAGTGCAAGTATTACAAAGTCCGCGCAGCATTGAAGTTTACGGATGGAGTGGTACTGTGCAATCAGGATTTTCTAACCCAGCATCTCATGAAACTCCGGCGCGGTCAGGACGGGCTGATTAACGCCGCCGCTGATCTGCTTGTCGTGGATGAAGCACACAACTTGGATGATAAGGTGCGGAGTGCCACAACGGAGCGTTTCGGGGAAGGTATGCTCTTTGGAATGATTAAGAACGCATTCTATGAGCTGCGATCCTTTGACCAGAGCAGTGTGTCAGGTGAAAAGCGAGAGGCAGATAGCGCAATCATCGCCTTCTATAACTGCCTGAAAGCACAAGTCCAAAAGCAGATCAACGAGGCAGAACAGGATATGCGCTACGCTGACCGCTTTTTCTTCGACAACAATGGCAGTGCGATTGAACTGCTTACCGAGATGAACGCCGCCATACACAACCTTTCGTCCAGCATTCAGATTTATTCCAGCATGGATTTCAGAAACAACCGTTCCTTTGCTGCCTCTGATGATCTGGATGCCGTCAGCGAGTCCCTTTCAGAGCTTCTTGACCAGATAGACGATATGCTGATCTGGATTGAGCAGCACGGCAGCAACACGGAACTCGTCTATTGCCCTAAAAACACAAAAGAAATTGTGAGCCGCCTATACTTCAATGGTGATGAAAGAACCATCTTGACCTCTGCCACGCTGACGAACGCCACGAGCGGGTCTCTGGAAGAACAGTATTCTTACTTTATCAGCAATACCGGCTTTCCCGCTGGTGACCGCGGCTGCTTATCCGAGCCAAAGCCTTCCCCATATCCATACGATGAACACGCCATGATCTACTATTGCGACGATCTCCCGCACCCGACCAGAGAACATGAAGCCTTCATTGAAAAGGGTGTGGAGCGACTGCTTGAGATCCTGAGCATTTCCAACGGAAAGGCACTCGTGCTGTTTACGGCAAAGACCGACATGGAAGAGGTCTACTCCATTCTCAGTGAGAAAAATCTTCCGTACAAAATCTTGATGCAGCAGCCGGGATCGTCGCAGGACAAGGTGCTGAATGAGTTTAAGGAAGATACGAACTCCGTGCTTCTGGGGACGGGTGCATATTGGGAAGGTATCAGCATTGAAGGAAAAAGCCTTTCCAATGTCATCATTTTCCGGCTTCCGTTTCCTGTCCCCGATCCAATTATCGAGTATAAGTGTTCCGTTGCTAAGGATGCCCTGATGGATGTTCGTGTTCCCGAAATGATTATCAAGCTCAAGCAGGGCATCGGGCGATTGATCCGTAATTTCACAGACACCGGCATTGTCTGCATCATCGACCGAAGACTGCGGGATGAGCCGACTGAACGCTATCATGACATTACATGGGACTCCCTGCCTATCAAAAATCGGACAAGCAGTTTGGAGGAACTGAGGAAGTTTTACGAAGGGCTGCCATCAGCCAAGGAATGATGATACAAACGGCAGTCTCTTCGGAAACATAGAGCAGCCCCCCAAAAAAACGACAATCAGAAAACGGAGGTGTATCATGGTGTACAATGAAAATCTGCACGAAGAAGAACAACATCTGATCCAGCAGATCGCCGAACAAACAGAGAGAGGAAAAATCGACTGGGAACTAACAGAGTACAATCCGCTGTCCTTTCTGAATGAGGACAAGATAGACAAGAACCCAGCAGTAATCTGTCAGTCCTTCTCCTTTGAGGCGATCATCGGCGGCTCCCGTTACGAGCTTGATGTCATGGAGAATATTGATGTGCCGTCCGGTATGGGAGACTACACCATAACCTTGACGCGGGATGAAACCGAAAATTATCTTAAAATTGAGGATGCGCTTTCCTTTGACTGTGACCGCTATGAATGCACACCGGAGGAAGTCGCAGAGCGATTTGCGGACAGCCCCATTGTCCGTCTCTGCAACGCCATCATTCCTGCCACGCTTGGGCAGGAGGATTTAGAAGAGGTCTTCACATGGGCAAGGTTTTTCAACGAGACTGGCATTTCTGCAAAGCTGATGAATCATCCGCTGACCAAGCTCTGTGAAAAGCTGTTCGACGAACACCGTCTGATGGACTTCCATCGCTGCGTCTTGGATGTGGGCTATCGAAAGTTGCTCCTAAATGAACTGGCTCATAACTAAGACACGGAAAAACGCCCCCGGCACTGTGCCAGACGCACAGTGCCGGGGGCGTTCCCGTTTCCAGCGATTTATTTTTCTCTCGGCAAAGGACTGTTCATAAGGTGACACTTTCCGTTTTACGAAGCCGTGAAAATTCGATGTGTTCCGTGGAGATGTTCACTGGGCAGCATACGCCGTACACGTTTCCAATAATCACTGAGTAATGCAATGTGTATTCGCTATCGGGAAATACTTCACGGTTTTCGCAACGCTTGATTCAGGAGTGGGTTTTTTGCCTTATTCCCGCGTGACATCAAGGGAAACCGGATTGATAACGATGATAGATTTGCCCTTTTTGTGGGCATATCTCACGGTGTTCCCGGTACCGCTGGGGCATCCATTCCATACTGCGAGAATATAATCGGCGTGATCGACCATGTACCGATTTCTCTTGTCCATGCAGTCCGACGTGTACTCCCGTTGCAGCATGGTCTCCTTGTCACACTTTGCCGCGATATTATAATACCGTTCCCGTGAAGCCACAGACCATTTGATCGCTTGTGTCTCACAAGGGATTGCACTTTCCAGAGTAATGTGAGGGTATTTTGATTTCAAATCGAGTACAATTTCCGCAGCGTACATATCGACGCCAAGAGCCATGCCGGTAATAAAATGCGTGACGCCCTCGTTCTCGATGAGTGCTACAATCTGATCCCGCATAACAGATTTCAAAGAAGTACAACGCTTATCGGATTCATCAAAGCCGAACGGAAGACTCTGCGGTCTATGACCGGTAAACGCACAAGTCTTGCCTTGAACGGATTGCTTTTCAGCTTTTTGAGCAGACTTTCTAAACTCAATAATGCGCGACATGACACCCCTTCTTTCACTCTTTTGGTAGGTAACTCCATTCTATCACCCTCATCACGGACAGTCAACGCATTGTCGTTAGTAAAATCAACGACGGCGTACCGTGGATAATGACACCGCCGTTAGGTACACTAAATGCAAAGGTGGTGAGGCTATGCGAGAGAAGAAGGACATCAATATTGAAATCGGCGGCAATATTCAAGTGGCAAGAGAACAGGCGGGCTATACGCAGGACACGCTCTCAGAAATGCTTGGCATGACGCCGAATCACCTGAGCGCTATTGAGCGTGGTGCTTCCGGTATTTCTCTTGAAGCCTTGCAGCGTCTTTGCCGTTTGCTGGGCGTCAGCGCGGACCGAATTATCTTTGGGACCGATGAGCCAGAAGCGGAAGCCCTTGCGCTTGCCAGACGTATTTCGGATATAAAGCCGGAATACCGGCAACAGGTTCAAGAGCTGCTGTCCGCTATTTTGAATATGTCATAAAAAAAGAGCCTCTGCCGACACCCAAAACGGGCATCGACAGAGGCTCTTGGTTTGTTTTCCGGGCATTCAAACAAGTGCCGAAATCGACCCTTATTCTCGCTCTATTGCTGGAACTGTGCGGGGAATATAATCACACTGGGCGGTCATTCCTCGTCGCTCTGAGGCTTGCAATCACAGGCTTTTTCGACCCCTAACTGTCTACACCGCGATGCCTTGCGGGAGAAGTGCGGACAGGCGATGAGATCCGCACGGAAGCTCTGCTTGCAGCTATGGACGCAGCGGACGCAGAAGCGGTTATACTTCCGGCGTCCGCTATCTCCTATGAAGAACGACCACTCCTGCCTCCATTTCTGACTTCTGCTCACAACTCAATCTCTCCTTTGTGCTTTTTGGGAGGGCAGCATTCCTTCTGCTTTTCAGCCTTTGCAGACTTGAGCCTGTCCATGATGGAGGACTTCTCGCCCCTTTCGGGGACTTTGGCATCAAGGGTCTTGTCCTCCTTCGGACCGTTGTTGATGATCCCGTCAATCATGCCGTAGTCATCCTCCATCGACATCTCCGCTGCCTTGAGATAGTTTTCCTTCTCAAGAGCCGCCATCCAGCTTTCCTTGCTGATACCGAGCATTCCGCCCTTTGCCGCATGGTCGGCAATCTCCTTTGCATCCACGCACAAGCCCTCGGTGTTATCCGAATAGAGACGGTAAACCTCGCAGCCCTTCTTCATCGCCTTTTCAGCCGCGTCCTGACCGGCGGGCAGGACGCCAGCCCATGCGTAGCCGTAGTCCTTCATATCCTGAACGGAGAGCGCAGGATCGGGCATTTCCGGCACTTCCTTGACCTCAAGGTCGAGAAGGCGGAGCGTGTCATCGTCGAAGCCGTTGTAGACATCATCAAGGACGAGCTTGCCGCGCTCATCGACAATGATGCAAGCCGCCTCATCGCCGTAGGCGTCATGCTCCATCAGGTAAAAGCTGTGACCGCCGACCTCGTGCCGGTCAATGGTGTGCCACGTCCCGATGTGACCGGCAACCGTCAGACCGGAGCTATCGGCATTCATCTCAAAGTCCTTCCGCTCGGTAACTTCCTGCTTCTGCTGCTCCTTCGAGATCATGGGGATCGCAACAATCTTATCGCCCAACTTAACAAACTGCTCCGGAACTTTGAAGAGGTCGGAGAACTTCTTCATCTGCTCTACGGTCAGAGAGCCGAAGCTGTCATCCGTCAAGCCGACTACCATGAATGTTCCGGCAACAACGTCGTAGATGTCACCGTCCTCATCACGCAGAGCGCGGTTCAGGGGCAGACCTTCCAGCTTGCCTTCCTCATTACAGACTAAGGCAACCGGGTCTTCGTAGGGATAAATCGCCTCGATGCAGCCGCCGACCTCATGCTGCAAGGACTCCAGACCGGAGTCAATCTCCTTCACATAAGGCTCCTTACCCGGCTCAACGATGAGAACGGCAATGGTGCTGTCACGCTCGGCGGCTTCCCCTGAGCCGGTGATCCGGTATTCGTCGGGAATGTCATCAAGCTCCCCGTTAAACTGCCTATCCCAGCGTTCGCTTGCGACACGGACATAGCCCTCATCGGTGAATCGCCCCTGCTCATCCATCGCAATGTCGCGCCCATAGCGTTCATAGTCGATGTAATTTGCCAGAGGACCGAGATCATTTTCGGAGTAAATACCAGCTTCGTGTGCGTAATAATAGCCGAGATCGGATTCGTCGTTGATACCGGGCATGATGTCGTAGCAGTCCAGATTGAACGTCAGGTTGATGAGATCGTCGATGTCGCTGACCTCATCGCAGCCAGCCTCCATAATGGCAATGAGCTTTTCCTGATCGCTCAGGGAAAGCTCGTCAATCAAAGCGGCGAGGTAGTTGAGCTTATCAAGACTCTCGTACTCACCAAGCATCTTCTGAACGCCGTAGATCGGGCATTCGTAGTCGGTGATAAACCACTCTTCATAGGGCTGACCGAACTCGTCCTGCTTGCCGATCCCAATGCGCTCAAAGACCTTCTGCATCTCTTCCTCGGTTGTGGGCAGCTTCACCCACTCACCGACCAGCATACCCTCGTTGTACTTGCCGAGGTTTGTGACGAAGGCTTCAAAATTACCGTCTAATACGGGCATAGGCATCCTCCTTTCAGTCATCCACCATGCCGTCCGGCATGATATACAGTTCCTCAAACTCCGCGTCGGTCATGGCTTCGAGCTTCCGGACGGTCTTATACATCAGCTCTGCGATCTCGCCGTCCATGTCGTTCAGGGTGACGCTCTTCATATCGCCAATCAGCCGCTTCCGGCTGGATGTGTTGAAGCAACACATCAGGTTGATTTCTTCCACGGTAAAGTTTTTCATATCAGAGTTCCATATCCTTTCCTTTCAATTTCTGCGGCTTCGGTGTGTGAGGCGGCTGTGCCTTCTGTGCGGATTTCAGTTTGTCACGGATGGATTCACGGGCAGCGGGCTTCTTCGGGATGGTGTCGTAGATGGCTGTTCCGGCATCTTCCACATAGGAGCGGACATACTGGATGCTCTCAGAAAAGCGGATGGGGCGGTTCTTGTCCTCGATGTTGGTCAGCCGGACTTCATCAGCGGCAAAATCAACCGTGTCAATTTTGCACTTGATCCCGTCCACATTCAGCGTCGCGCCGACAGGAATGTAATCTGCGGCTTTGAGTTCCTTGAAGGTCTCGCCGTCCTTGCTGAGAAAGACATTCACGCCGGACTTCCAGAGCTTGTGAGAACCGGCTACCCATGCAGCTTCACGGAAGCCAGTTACCGGCATGGAGGGCTTGCCGCGTACCTTCTTTTCAAGGAGTTTTGTGCCGAGCAAGGGTGCAGCTTTTTCCGCGTCCTTGCCGTACAGCTCAAAATAGCCGTTCTGGGCAAAGCAAACCAGCGCGTCCGGATGCGCCTTTTTGACCGCTTCGTACTTCCGAAGTTCTGCAACGGGCAGAGGCGAAAGCGCCTCTGTCCTTTCTGCATCCGGCAGTCTGTCACGGCGGCTTTTCTGCTTGGACAGCACTTCCACCAGAGCCTCAGCATCCTTCGGGAGCGTCCGGTGGGCTTGTACACCGCCATGCTCACCGACCAAAGCCATTGCCTCATCGAAGCTGCTGCGGCAGGGGGCTTCCAGTACAAAGCCGTCTGCAAAGGTCAGCCGGTCATGATCCGGCGCAACCGAGTTCTGCGCCACATTTGCCGCCTGTTCCCGGTAGTTGATCTCAAAGACATCTCCGAACACCTTGCCGCGCTTGACGGTTTTCGGGACAATGACGCGGGCAACGCACTCGTCGTAGGTCTGTTCCGCATAGAAACGGAAGGTGTTGTGATCCCGCGTTCCCTGAATGAAGACCTGATTTTCGTTGAGGCAGTGCGTTCCGTGCGGGCGGCAGAACCACATCAGCGTCTTGTCTTCGGGATTCTGGCTTTCGGCGGCGCGGCGGATGATGCGCTTGTCGATGTCGAAGTCTTCCTTGTAGCTGTCTACATGACTGTCCACGAGCTTCTGCAGCTCCGCGATGATGTCAACGTCTGTGTATTTCTTCATGCGTCTCCTTTCTCACAACTCCATGTCGTGTGTTTTGGATTTGACCGGGGATTTCTTCTCCGGCTGCTGTTTTGCGGCAGCTTTGAGCTGATCGCGGATAGAGGGCTTTTCCTGCTTCTGCTCCTGTTTGATGTATTCCAGCGTCGGCATCAGTTCACGATAACAGCCCTGCGTTTTCCGTGCCGCATGACGGCGATGGATTTTGAACAGCGGCTCACCGTTCTGCGTGACCGTGTTGCCCTCAATTATGACGCCGTTCCGTGCCAGCAGGTTGAAGGAGTGGTTAGAGGCGCGATAGGAAGCCCGCATTCCGTCGTTGTTATAGGCAATCTGCCCCTTGAGCGTATCCATGACGGCGGCTTTGATCTCTTTCTCTTCGGCGGTCAGGCGGTGCGCCTTCGGTGCTTTCGCTGCTTCCTCCGGCAAGGGAGCAAAGGGAGACTTGACCTCCACGGTTTTTACCTCAATCGAGGTGATCTCATCGTTCTCCCATGCAACAACCTCCGGGTCACTTTCCTCTGTTTTTTCAGGCATGACTTCCTTCTGGGGTTCGGTCTGCTGACGGAACGCATCTACGAAAAGTGCGGTCAGTCCGGGATTGGGTTTATCCACAAGGAAGCGGGAGGCGTTCTCCGGGCAGACATCAACGCTCTTCGCCCACTCCTTGAGGGGCTGCGGAATGCGCCCGTCAAAGTCTTTCTGCTGAATGGTGTTTGCGAGGACATACCGGACGCGCTCCGGAGAGAACTGCTCAAGGACGCTTTTTACGGCAGCATCCGCATCCAGCCGGTTGTCTCCGTAGTTAGAACTGATTGCCGCCTCAATCGCACGGCGGCATTCCACGTTTGCAGCGAGAGAAGCACGATATGACTCCAGCTCACCGGTTTCATAGGCATAATTCGCCGTCTCGCGGTAAATGGGGACTTCCGGCTTTTCCTCCGGAACAGCTTCCTTTACGGGAGCTTCGACTTCCATCTCTGCGGACTGTGCTTTCTCTGCCAGCAGCACCTTGAGCTTGGCGTCAATGCCCTCGATCATCTCAGCCGCCGTCTTGCGGATAGTGTCCAGAGAGCTTTTCAGTTCCTTGGTTTCCTTGCCGGATGACCAACCGGCGATGTAACCGAAGGAGTAGTCCGAGGTTTCAATGCCGTACCGTTGGCAGACGGTGTAGGCAACGCTTTCCGCTTCAACCTCCTTGGTGTGCCGATCCTTCTTATCTTCTGGCGTGGCTTTCTCATCCGGCTTGACGGCGTGGAGCTTGGCATGAGCGATCTCGTGAATGGCGGTTTTGACCGTCTGGATTTCGCTCATGCCCTCCTGAATGGCAATGCGGCTTTCAACCGGCGAGAAGAATCCCTTTGCACCGCCCGGAATGTCCTCAAAGAAAATAGGGACGGGAGACTCCTGCTTGAGCGCATCGAAGAACGCCTCATAGTTTTCAACCGTGCCTTTCAGCTCATCGACGATAATGTCCGGAAGCTCCTTGCCGTCCGTCTGGGAAACATCAAAGACGCTCACCACCTTGAAGGCAGGACGCAGAACCTCAACTGTTTCTGTGACAGCCTTCCCATCTGCGCCGATCACGGGCTTCTGCGTCAAAGGATCAATCTTCTCACGCTCTTCCTGCGCCTTGTACGGCGCGGGTGCAAGAATCTTGATGCCCTTTTCGCCCTTCATGACCTGACGGTCAAAGTTGCGCTGCCACGAGGTATAACCGGCAACATAGGTTGCCTCCGGCTTCTGCATCGCAATAAGCAGCGTGTTGTTGAAGGAATAGTTGTAGAACTTGGACATCGTGCGGAGATATTCCTTGAACCGCTCGGATTCAAACAGCTCCTTGATGCCCTGTTCCAGCTTGTCCGTGATTTCGCGGACTTGCTGTGCATTTTTGTTTTCAGCCATCTCAAACCTCCATTTCTTATTTGCTTTTGGGCGAAGAAAACCCCATCTGGGATTTGCTCAATAAACGAGCCTTTACCGCAGACGGGGTTTCTCTGCGTGTCATCCGACGATGGAAGATGTTATCCTCGTTCTCCCATTCAATCAGCCGGTCAAACATATCCGGGTGCTTTGTGACCATGTGCAGCAGCTCCGAGTCACTGGCGTTGGGGCAAAACCAGCAACCGTTTCTCCGGCAGTGAGTGTAGATTGGGGAAAGCAGCCCATGTTCCTGACAGAGCTTGTAGGCGTCCGCCTCTGTCATGCCGTACTTGGCAAGCAGACTGACCTTCTTCACACCGTCCAGACGTGCAAGGCGTTTGGGTTCATCCTTTGCGATGCCGACATAGCTCACGGTGTTCGGAGAAAGCGCGGCATTGTACTTGCGGACTGGCGGGATTTTGCAGTCACGATTGACTGCACACATACCAGCCCATGCAAAGCCGCGAACCTCGCCCTTGTGCGGTCCGCGGGTGATGACGTGATGAAATACGTCATCGTAGGTCTTGTCCGCGTGGAGAATGGTGAACTTGATGCCCAGCTCCTTTTCGCAGAAGGGCTTGAGCCGGTCATAAATGAAGTCCCGGTGTTCCGGGACTTCGCCGCTTGTGTCTTTGTCGAACATGACCTCACTGAAAACCGCCTCGTCCAGCGGCTCATTGTGCTGTGCAGCCAGCAGGAGCGTCGCCACGCTGTCTTTGCCTCCGCTGCAAGAGGCAACATAATTCGGACGGTTCATCGGTCAAACTCCATCTTGAAGCTGACGTATTTGCCGCCGCTGTCATCCAGACGGATCACCGCATCGTAGAGCTGAGGCTTCTTCGGCGTGTAAAGCCCAGTCACGCGGCACCAGCCCTTGTCCAGCAGCTCCTTTGCAATCTTCTTGGTCAGCTTCTTTTTCTTGCTGGAAAAGAACTTGTTGTCTTCCCACAGGCAGAAGGAGCATTCCTTGTTCGAGCAGTAGAAATTGCCCTTGCCGACATAGACCGGAGATCCACAACGAGGACATTTGCCGATTTCCTCCTTACCCGTGCCGAAACGTTGGGCTTCGGCATCGGAGAGAAACGGGTAGGCTTTCACGAGATCCCCGGTCATCCGGACAATGCCGCTGAGGAAGGCGTCCGCATCCGCATTGCCGCGTTCAATCTCCATGAGCGTGTTTTCCCATTCCGCCGTCATTTTGGGAGAAGTGATCTGTTCCGGCAGGACGCAGACGAGGTTGCAGCCGTCCTTTGTGGGAATGAGGGATTTGCCCTTGCGTTCAGCAAAGCCGGACTTTACCAGCTTTTCAATGATACCGGCGCGTGTCGCGGGTGTTCCAAGACCTTTCTTCTCGGTGTTATCGTCAAACTGATCGTTTCCGGCAGTCTCCATCGCAGACAGGAGCGTGTCTTCCGTGTACTGCTTCGGAGGCGTTGTAAAGTGTTCGGTGACACTGGCGGACACACCATCCAGCATATCGCCTTCATGAACTTCGGGCAGGGACTTTACGGGATCGTCCTTTTCCTTCGTCTTGAGAGATGCCTTGAACAGCTCTTCAACGGCTTTCCATCCGTTTTGAACGACGGTCTTGCCCTTGGCTTTGAACGCATAGCCCTCGCAGGAGAGCGAGATCTGCGTTTCTGCGTAGGTGTGCTTCTCGCCGGTCGCACACAGAAGGCGCATCCCGACAAGATTGAGGATTTTCTGCTCCGACTGAGGAAGCGCCGAAACATCCTGCTTTTCAAGCTGGATGGTCGGAAGAATAGCGTGGTGATCCGTGACCTTGCTGTTGTCGGTCACGCGGGAAATGTCCGGAGTGACCGAAACGCCGGAGAAAAGCGGAAGCTGGCGGCAGACAATGGAAATGACCTGACGGGCGGTGTCCTCCATATCGTCCGTAATAAACTGGCTGTCCGTGCGCGGATAGGTCAGGAGCTTTTTTTCGTAGAGCGTCTGAACGAGATCGAGCGTCTGCTGGGCGGTAAAGCCGTAGTAGCGGTTAGCTTCGCGCTGCAAGGTGGTCAGATCATAGAGCTTCGGAGGATTGACGGTTTTCGTCTCCCGCTTGAGAGAAGAAACGACGGCTTGCTTTTTCTCGCAAGCCGCCGCAATCTTTTTTGCTTCCTCTTCGGTTTTGACCTTTTCCAGATCAGCGATCAGATCGCCCTTGCCGACGTGGACGTTGAAATACTTCTCCTTATGGAATGTGGAGATTTTCCCGTCACGTTCCACCAGCATTGCAAGAGTAGGCGTCTGGACGCGCCCGACCACCAGCTTCTTGTGATAGAGCGTGGTGAAAAGGCGGGTGCCGTTGATGCCGACAATCCAGTCCGCCTTCGAGCGGCTGAGTGCCGCTTCATAGAGACGGTCATAGTCCTTGCCGTCCCGGAGATGATTGAAGCCTTCGCGGATGGCGGAGTCCTCCAACGAGCTGATCCACAGACGCTTGAAGGGCTTGGTGCATCCGGCTTTGTCGTAGACCAGCCGGAAGATCAGCTCACCCTCGCGTCCTGCATCGGTTGCGCAGACCAGCTCGGTGACGCGCTTGTCCTTCATGAGAGCGGACAGCACCTTGAACTGCTGTGCTTTGTCCTTCGTGACCTCAAACATCCAGCTTTCCGGAACAATGGGCAGATCGTCATACCGCCACTTAGCATACCGCTCATCGTAGGAGCTGGCGTCTGCCAGCTCCACCAGATGACCGAAGCACCACGAAACGATGTAATTGCCGCCCTCCATGTAGCCGTCCTTGCGGGATGTCGCGCCCAGCACCTTTGCGATGGACTGGGCGACGCTGGGCTTTTCAGCAATGACTAAGATCAATCTTCATCACCTTCCGTTTCGGCATCCTCCGCGATCTGCGGCTCTTCATCCTCGTTGATGTACGGCTCTTCCTCGTAGCCTTCATCGTCGAAGAAGTCCATATCCTCATCCTTGGGCTTTCTGCCCTTGACAAACTTGATGTAGTAATAGGCTGCACCCGCAGCACCGGCAAGAACGAAGATGACGAGGATCATGCCGATGTTGGATTTCTTTTCGGGGTTAGGGGCGGGAGCATCGGTTTCCGCATCCTTGTCCGGCTCAGGCGTCACGGGGGCTGTGCCGGTGCATTCGCTCATGTTGGTCTTGCAGACCGGGCAGTCGGTGTTGACCTGACCGGCAGCGCATTTTTCCTTGCAGTTACAGGTGGTCAGAGCAGCCGCAGTGTCATCATCCAGCAGCGCAAGCAGATCGCTTTCATCGACCATGTTGAGGAAGTATGTCTGATACTGTTCCTCGTCCTCATTGATGGGTGCATCGTAGTCGATGACAATGAAGAAGGTGTTGCCGCTTTTCGTCTGGACAGTGATGAACTGTTTGTTGGTTGCCTTATCATAGAGCAAGTCGCGGGTGTAGGCGTTGCCCTCATCGTCAATCGGCTCACCCTTCGGCTTTTCAGGGGCGGGAGTGACTGCGGGCGGCTGTTCCGGCTGGGTTGCCTCCGTAACGGGAAGGTTCTGCTCGGTGTCATCGGCGTAGGCAAACGCCGTCACCGAGAAGCAGGACAGAACCATGACGCAGACCGCAAGGACGGTCAGAAAACGAAACTTCTTACGCATTGTCGATTACCTCCGTATTTTCAGCGGGCTTGGTGCCGCCCTTCATGGAAGACAGGAACGCCATGATCTGATCCTTGCCCATCACCATAGAGCGCACGGTATTGATGATTTCAAGGTTTTCCAGCTCTGTCTTCTTGTCGTACAGCTCTTTAAGCTGACCCTCGATTTCGGACTTCTTCTTTTCAGCCTTCTCAATGTCGGAGAGGACTTTCTGATACTTGGGATTCATGCAAAACTCCTTTCTTTTAATAGGCGGGTCTTCCGAAGGCGTAGAAATGCTGCTGCCAATAGGAAGAGTTGATAGATGTGTACTGAATGGGATCGCCGCAGTGGATCATGACCCCATCACCAACGTAGATGCCGACGTGAGACACGCCGGGGGTGTCATACGTCCCGACGAAAAAGATAAGATCACCGGGCTGTGCATTCGCCTTTGAAACCGGCGTACAGACGTTGTAAAGCCCCTGTGCGCCCAATCGTCCGGTATTTACAAGTCCGCTGTTCGTGAGAACGTAGCTGACGAAGCCGGAGCAGTCAAAGGACGTGTCGGGATTGGAGCCTCCCCAAACATACGGATAACCGAGATACTTTTCCGCCTCGGTGATCAGTGTCGCAAACTTCTCGTCGTTCAGGTATTCCGGGTTGACATCGTAGTCGGCGGGAGGATTTGTGATGTACTTGTCCACATAGGGGGAGTTACCGAACAGATCCTCGCGGTTGCCCAGCACCGACATATACGTCGCGTACATGGAAAGCTGTTCCTGAGACATGATGTAGACCGGGACATGGGAGAGATTGAAGTTTTCGAGCTTCACGTTGCAGATGTAGTAGTCATACGGGACGCGATAGGTTTCCGTGTGCGTGTTGCCGTCTGCGTCCGTCCATGTGTCGGTTTCCGTGCGGTATCTGGTTTCGACGATAACCTCTTCGGTGAGGATGTACTGCTTTTCAAACAGCATTTGGAGCGTACCCTGCACCTCATCCAGCGTGAACTCGCCCTCATGGAGAGCCGAGAGAATGGAGATCAGCACATAGGGGTCATGCTCAATATCGTCCAGATCGAAGTGGTATTCATCATAGTTGTGAGTGCTTTCGTAGGTGTCGAGATAGTGTTGCAGCTCTTGCTCCATCCGGCAATACTGCGCCTCCGCGCCCAGCATCGCGTCATCTTCGCTGAGATAAGAGGAAGCGATAACCGACGAGCCGGTAGAGGTGAGCATCGAACACGAGCTGATTCCAGCACCGAGCAAAACGAGAAGGGCAATTCCGACGCCGATCCAGATGAAGACCTTCTTGTTCTTCTCAAAGAACTCCTTGATCTTGTCAGACGCCTTCTCACTGAGCTTCTTGCCGGTGCTTTTTGTGGCAGTCCCGACGGTCTGAGACCCGGCATTTCGAGCGGCGGCATATTCCTTCTTGATGTTCTGCTTCTGGTAGTGCTTGTTCATGTTCTGCTTCTTCATCTCAGGATGCTCCTGCTGATTTCTCTCATATTGGAGCTTGGCGTCAGCTACATCCGCCTTGTGTTCCAGCTTGGAAACCTTCTCATAAGGCTTGTTGACGCTGCTTTCCCGATGATGACGGAAATGCCTCGCAGCGGTCTCAGCGGCAATCTCTGTTTTATGCGCCGCCTCAACCGCCGAGTTTTCCTGCTCGACCTCATGGATTTTGCCGTGAATGCCGGAAGCAAGGGTGTCACCGACCTTGCGGACGGTTTTATCTGCCTCAAATTGCAGCTTGCCTTTGCTCTTGGGCTTTTTCAGCTCATCCTCAAAATGAAGGCGGGTTTTGCCCTTTCCGGTCTCTTCATCAAAGACACGCTCTTTCTTGAGAACCTTGTGCGTGGGCAGCTTTTCACGGGCAGCATCCAGACGCTCATGTGCCTTCTCAGACTTCCTTTCGAGCTTCTGCATCCGCTTCGTGGGCGGGACGGCATCGTCCGAGAGCGGCTTTGCAGAGGCAGTCTCCGCCGCTTGAGTGAGAACGGCATCTGCATCAACGGCTTCAACCGCAGAGGTCTTGCGCAGCTTGTGGGTGACAACCGTTTCGGCAATCACCGTGCCGGTATGCGAAGAAACGCCGTGCTGCTCCAAAACAGGGGGATTGAACGGCGTTTCCGAGGGCAGCGGTTCAGGTGCATTCTGGGGTGGATTTTCTGCCCTTTTCTCTTCTGTGACGGACGTTTCCGAGGGCGGCTGTGTGTCGTTATCCTCGGCGTGTTCCGCCTGAAACTGACGATGCTGACGGCGCATCTGCACCTTTTTCTGTTCCTCCGCAGAAAGAGCTTCGGAAGGCGCGACTGTCTCAGCGGACTTCACCAACTCTGCTTCTTCCAGCCGCTTTGACACACGCTGCTCGTTGCCAGCCGTCAGGTTTTTCTCGACCGCGCCGTCTCGCGTCATCCGCAGAACTACCTTGTCGCGGGCTTTGAGTTCCGGTTCCTTGGGCATCAGATTTCACCTCCGATCCGCTTGTAGGCAAGCTCGGTGTATTCTGGGTTCAGCTCTACGCCTACAAAATGCCGCCCCATCTGCGCGGCAACCATGCCGGTTGTGCCGCTTCCCATAAAGGGGTCAAGCACAATGCCGCCTTCTGGACAACCGGCGAGAAGACAGGTTTCAACCAGCTTCGGAGGGTAGGCGGCATAGTGACCGCCCTTGAAGGGGACGGTGTTGATCTTCCAGACATCGCGCTTGTTGCGGAGCGGATTGATGTCTGCTTCCTTGATCTCGCCATGCTCACGCGGGCGGTTGATGGATTGCGGCTGAGGCTGACCGGGAACGGGCTTTCCGTATTTGTTGCCGCCCTTCATGCCGCGCTTGAGGCGTTTTGCCGTTGCAGGGGCAATCGGCTCGGAGATCGCCTTGTAGTCGAAGAAATACTTCTTGGACTTGGAAAACAGAAAGATATGCTCATAGCAACGGGCGCAGCGGTCTTTGACGCTTTCCGGCATGGGGTTATCCTTCATCCAGATGATGTCGTTGCGCAGATACCAGCCGGTATCACGGAGGGCAAAAGCCAGCATCCACGGAATACCGATCATGTCCTTCGGCTTGCAGCCCTCAACCTTGTTGTTGAGAGCCACAGCCTGACCGTTTCTGCCGTAGGGGTTCTTCGGGTCAATGAAATCTCCCTGATTGCCCTTTCCAGCGTAGGTGTCCGAGATGTTCAGCCAGAGCGTTCCATCCGGACGCAAAACGCGCCTGACTTCGGTAAACACTTCCGTCAGGCGCGAGATATATTCCTTCGGCGTTGTCTCTCTGCCGATCTGAGCCTTCATGCCGTAATCGCGGAGCGCGTAATACGGAGGGGACGTCACACAGCAATGAACGCTATCATCGGGCAGGGCTTTCAGGATTTCAAGGCAATCGCCGGTATGAATGATGTCAAGCTCTATAAAAACCAGCTCCTTTCTTCGGATTTGAGCGCATATCAGTCGGAGTAATACTCGTCCGGCTCGTAGTCCTCGTCTTCCATGAAGTCCTCGTCGAGATCGTCAATCTCGTCTGCCCAACGGTCGAAGATTTCCTCGGCTTCCTTCGCCGCCTCACGATAGAGGCTCAGGCGGTTCTTCTCAAAGGCGGCAAAGGCGGGGACGAACTTGCTGAACTCGCGGATTGCCTTCACATCCTGCGTGCGCATATCTGCGACGCACTGAATGATTTCGGACATCGTGAGCAGATCGTCGATCATCAGCTCATACTTGTCCTTGGGGATAGATACGGCTTCATCATCCGCCGCGTCAGCGAAAGGGGTATTCTCGTCGCTGTTGCAGCACTTGGGAACATCAATCTTGAAGTAGAAACCGATCATATCCACAGATACCTTGGTCATAATCTGACGCGCCTCCTTGACCTTTTCGTCGATGTCCTCCCTCACATGGAGGTAGGCGCGATGATGCTTCTTGAGATCGCTTTCCAGTCGGATCAGATCGGTCAGCTCCCACAGAGCCTTAAACAGCGCGGAGGTGTTCTCTCCGTATTCGATAGCGTCCGCATAGGGAATGGTAATCATCTTGTTGTTCATATTCAAAAATCCTCCTATCAGTTCTGTACGGTTTCTTCGGGTTTGGTGGTCATGATGCGGTAGAGCTGGGTGTCCTTCGGGAAATCGTCCTTGAAGGGAACGATGGTCGAGCCATAGAAGATCAGCCCCTCACCGGCGTTGGAATTGGTGATGTAGTTCTGCTGGCTGGGCGAGATGTTCAGCGCCTTCGAGAGAATCTGCCGGTCGCCGGATGCCTGATTCAGAAGGTAGACAAAATCTGAGTTTTCAAAGATGTTCTCTACCTCGCGGGACGCAAGCAGATCCTTGACGTTCTGCGTGATGCCGGTCGGGATGCCGCCCCACTTTCTGAAACGCTTCCAGATTTCCACGCTGTATGCGGCGGTCTGTTCCTCTTTCAGCAAAAGGTGGAACTCGTCCATGTAGTAGCGCGTTGCCTTGTGCTGGGCGCGGTTGAGGGTAACTCTGTTCCACACCTGATCCTGCACAATCAGCATACCGAGCTTTTTGAGCTGCTTGCCGAGTTCGCGGATGTCATAGCAGACAAAGCGGTTGTTGACATCCACATTCGTTCTGTGATTGAAGACGTTCAGAGAGCCGTGAACATAGATTTCAAGGGCAGTTGCAATGCGCTGTGCCTCCGGCTCCTTCTGATTTCTCAGAATGTTGTAGAGGTCTTCGAGGATTGGCATTTTCTCCGGTTTGGGGTCTGCAAGAAACTCCTGATAGACCATGCGAACACTGCGGTCAATGATGGTCTTCTCAACCGGCTGCAAGCCGTCCTTGCCGCCGACAATCAGCTCACACATGGAGAGGATGAAGTCGGATTTCAACGTCAGCGGGTTTTCCTCTTCGGAGTAGTTCGTGTTGATGTCCAGCGGATTGATGTAATCCGTGCTGACCGGCGAGATGCGGATGACCTGACCGCCGAGCTTCTGCACGAGGGGGAAATACTCGGCTTCGGGGTCGCAGACGATGATGTCATCCTCCGTGATGAGGAAGGCGTTCGTCATTTCGCGCTTGGCAGAGAAGGACTTACCGGAACCGGGTGTACCCAAGATCAGCCCGTTGGGGTTTTTGAGCTGCTTGCGGTCAACCATGATCATGTTGTTGGACAGCGCGTTCAGCCCGTAGTAGAGAGCTTCGCCGCCCTGAAAAAGCTCCTGCGTGGTGAACGGCACGAAAACCGCCGTGCTGGAAGTGGTCAGCCCGCGTTCGATCTCCACCTGATTGACGCCGATAGGCAGAGAGGACATCAGCCCTTCCTCCTGCTGAAAGTCAAGACGCTTGAGCGCACAGTTATACTTTTGGGCAATGGCGGCGGTCTGGAACACCGCATTTTCGAGCTTCTGGCGATTGGTTGCCGTATTCATGATGAGGATGGTCACGAGGAACAGTCTCTCGTTGCGGGTCTGGAGATCCTGCAACAGACGCTTTGCCTCGCCGCCGAAGGTAGCGAGATCGGACGGGATGATGTCCATGTCGTAGCCGGAGCGGACTGCTTTTTTCTGTTCCTCGATCTTCATTTTGTCGAGGTCGGTGATCTTCGACTTGATACTCTTGATTGCCTTTGCCTGGTCAATCGTCCGGATATGAAAATTGACCGTGATGTTGCTGTCCATCTCAAGGAAGTCGGCAAGCATACGGTCATTGAGTTCCGGCGCGAGGATTTGCAGGAAACTCGCCGCGCCGATGGTTTTGCCCATCTTGAAGCACTTGCCTTCACGGAAGTCAAAGGAAGTGGGCGCGATGAAGTCCTTTGTGCTGAGTCCCGTCCGGGCAACCATATCGAAGGAAAAGCGGAACGGCTCATTGGTGTCCATGTTAAACACATCATGAAGCACTTTCAGCCGTTCATAACCAGACAGCGGCTCGGTTCTCACACCGAGGGTTTTGAAGTTGTTGAGAATGTCGGTTTCAATGCGTTCGAGCTTCGGCTTTGCCGTGCGGAGGGAGTCTGCCTCAATGCCGAAGGTGATGTACTTCCTCTTGACCAGTCCGTTGTTGCCCTTGGTGAGCTGGTTTTGCAGCATACCGGAATACTCGGAGCGGATGTCGTTGAAGGCGTCCTCCTGTGCCGGAATGTTGATGCGCTTGCGGAACTCATTGAGGCTTGCCTTCTGATTGATGAAGGAGAGCTGGACGAAGATCGAGCTGTCGAAGTAGTTCAGAAAGTCGCACCATGCTTCAAAGATGGCAGTTTTGTCCTCGTTCTGCGCAAGCTGGTAGTTGATGTCCTCAAAGGCGATGGATTTCGTGTAGAGGCGGCTATTTACCTTGCAGATACCGTCGCGGCACATTTCCACATAGGGAATGGTCTGCTGGGCGGACTTGCGGACTTTCTTTGCCTTCCTGTCCTTTTTCTTCTGCGTGACGATCCGCTTTTTTTCCTGAGCGGAAAGGGCGTTGCCGTAAACGACGCCGTTTTTGACCGTCATCTTAGGCTTTGCCTTTACTGTGCTGTTGTTCAAGCTGCAATTCCTCCTGTTCTTTGATTTTCTGCTGAATCTCAGCGTAGAGATTGTTTGTGCGATAGGGGCGCACCTTGTCCCGGATAAACATGGACTGTACGATGTGGTACAGATACTTTTCGGCGGGCTGACCGTCCTTCTCGTAAAGCGCGAAGAAGATGAACGGGAGCATGATCACCACCATCAGCATTGCCGCCGTAGACAAGTCGAGATGCGCCTTCGCCAGAAAGAAGATCGGGACGCCGACCGCCGCAGCGATGGAAAAACAAATGAGCTGCCGCTTGGTCAGGTTGAACATGACCTTCGTTTTGACGCGGTTAAGGTCCTTCGGGACCGGAACAAATGCCATTGACTGTTTCCTCCTTTCTAAGCTGCTTTTCATAGCGCAGCTTCATTTGTGCGGGATATTGATCCTCCTTCGGTTGACGCTTGCCCGTCCAGCGAAGCCCACCCGCTTTGCCTTGACAAATCCAGCCGGAAGCCCGAAGGCTTGCACCGTTTTCGCTTTCCAGCGTGTAGGTGATGATGTGCTTATAGCCCATAGCCGCAGCAGCTCTTGCCGCCGCACCGTAGAGAAAGCTGCAAGCGTTCTTCGCCCCGTTGGTGCATAGCCTTGTAACCTCCAATGTGAAGCCGTCATCCAGATACCGGCTGACGGGACGCCCGGCGATGATTACACCGACCAGTTCACCGTCTGCTTCACAGCCGATGGAAAACTTGTGACCGGCAACCGGCTTGTGATGTCGGTGATACTTCCGGACATACTCGTTGGCGTCACGAAGAGAGATGGGTTTTAGCCGCAGCATGGTGCTTCCTCCATAGGAAGATGAGCCGTGCATTCGACCTCGTTGCCCCAAACGTCCCAGCCTTCGGGAGACTGACGGGCAAAAAGCTCTACGCGGGGAAGGTCTCCCATGAGCCGAACAATGCGCTTCCGCGCCTCATCCGGCTTTTTGGAATGCTCTTCGATGTGGCTGAGGATGACCTGACGCACACCGGCGTCAACTCGCTTCGGATGTCCCTTTGTGGCGAGGATGCAGATTTCGGCGTTCGCCCTTGTCCAGTACCCCATGCCGGTGAAGAGATCGTCGTTCCTGCGGTTTTGCTTCACCCATACAAAAGCTACGGTCTTATAGGAAAATCCCCATGCCGTCAGCACTTCGAGTGCTTCACAGAGGCACGGGAACGTGATCCAGAGGAACAGAGCGCAGTCCTTGGCGGCAAGCTCACCAACCGGAAGCGCCTTGATGTCCTCAATGCACATTGTCGGGTAGTGGCTTTCTGCCGACCGTCCCTGCCCCTTCTTGGAGTAAGTCCGATACGCCCAAGGGGGATCGGCGTAGATGATGCTGTACTTCTTCATGCTGCCGACCTCCTTAGTGCGCATGGAAGATGGATTTTGCGAGGCTTCCGGTCTTGAACAGCGAGAAGCACAGAATGACCGTGTACGCTGCCACAGAGAACAGAGCCGAATGAATGTTGTCTGCGATGATCATGCCGTTGATCAGCACTGCATAGATGCCGACGCAGACCATGATGAGAAAGCCCTGAAATGCCAGAGCGAACAAGCCTTTCAGATAGTTCGTGCCGATGCTGCCCCATTCGCGGTTGCTCATGGTTGCGATGGGAATAGGCGCAATGCTCACGGTGCAGTAAATCTCAATCATGCGCCCGTAGAGAATAACCGTAATGAGGATCGCCATGATTTTGAGGCACAGGCTGATCAGGAGCGTTTCTATCGACAGTCCGAGCAGTTCTCCGACGCCCATGTTCTCCATGCCGGTACGCATCTGCGCAATCGTCGCGTCAATGTCAATGCTCGTGTTGCCGTGGATTACTCCTGCTGCACCGGAAACTACGTTCTGCCCGATGTCGAATACTGCCATCACGATGTCAAACGTGTGTGTTACGAGATAGATCGCCACAGCCGCCTTGAAAAACCACTTGAAGAACATCCATGTGTCCATGTCGTGAAGGTTGTTTTTCTCGGTGATCATAGAAATCAGCTCGTAGCACAAAACGAAGGTGATGATGATACCAGCGATGGGGACTATCACGTTTTCAGATAGTCCCCGGATCATCTGGTACACGCCGCCGTTCCAGCCGGACGGTGTTTGCCCAACTTCGGCGGCAATCGTTCCTACCTTCTCGTTGACATCGGTGAACATATTGGTCAGGTTGCTCTCGATCCATCCGATCAGCATATCCTTGAGAGCTTGTTCGATCTTTTCTAAAATGCTGCCCAATATTTCACCACCCTTCGGTTAAGCTGGGCTTGCCGTGGATTAGCCGAACAAACCGGAGAGCAGGGGGATGAGGGTCGTGCCGATCAGCACCACACCGCCGCCAGCCATGAGCTGCTTGATACCCTGAGATTTAGCCGCAGGATTATCGTTGCCGTAGCCTTCCATGAGGTTGACAACTCCCCACACCGCAAGACCCGCACCGAGGGCGATAACAAGCGTCTGGAGAACCGTAACTGCCTGATTGATAAATGCCATACTTGAATTTCCTCCTTAAATCGTTGGTGAATTGTGAAGGGCGAGTGCCTTTTCCGGCACCCGCCCCGATGGTTACTTCTGCGCGGCTGCCGGATTAACCGAACAGACCGGA
Organism: Intestinimonas timonensis; assembly: GCF_900626145.1. Classification (GTDB taxonomy): domain Bacteria; phylum Bacillota; class Clostridia; order Oscillospirales; family Oscillospiraceae; genus Intestinimonas; species Intestinimonas aquisgranensis. The sequence continues at coordinate 1,803,810 of NZ_LR130817.1, forward strand.
GAGCAGAGGAATGAGGGTCGTACCGATCAGCACCACACCACCGCCAGCCATGAGCTGCTTGATGCCCTGAGACTTGGCGCCGGGGTTGTCGTTGCCGTAGCCTTCCATGAGGTTGACAACACCCCACACTGCGAGACCTGCGCCGAGGGCGATAACGAGCGTCTGAAGAACCGTGACAGCCTGATTGATAAAAGCCATAGATTTTCCTCCTTGAATCGATGAAAGTTGAGTGTGTTTTTTTGAAAATGGGCATAAAAAAAGATGCCCCGTCGCTGTTCTGCTTTGGGATGAGCCATCAGGCTTTACCCACTGCGCAGTGCAGCGACGGGGCTTTAATCTGCATCGACCTCGCCCATATCATAGAGGTCGAATGTGTCATCGGGCTTGACTACCAGCTTGTGCTGCCGGTACTTCTCGATGTCAAAGGCGTTCCGCTTGTTATAGTCGGAGAGCTGCCGGTACTTTGGATGCTTCGTAATGTCGTATTTGTTACTGAGAAAAGGTCTCACGCCTCGAAGCTGCAAAATACACTTTGCTCCGTCCATGACGGCGATCTCATCCTGAGACATCAGTTCCTTGCCGGTTTTCTGATAATTCAAGCCATAGGAGTTGTTGTTGGAACGGGTTTCTGAGGTGTTGTAAAGGTCGATTGTCTCCTTACCCAGCACCTCGCTGATTTCCTTGAGGGTCGATTTCTCCTTGCCGCCAAGAAAAAGTGTGCAGTCACAGTTGCCCGTGATGGTGTCAGCCGCATCCTTGTAGATGGTCTTGAGCTGAGACTGGGACTGCAAGATGATTGACGCCGAGATTTCCCGGCTTCGGATGGTGGCGATGAGCTTATCAAACTTCGGGATTTGACCGATGTTCGCAAACTCATCCAGCAGACAGCGCACATGGACGGGAAGCCGTCCGTTGTAAACGTCATCTGCCTTGTCGCAGAGAAGGTTGAAGAGCTGGGAATACATGATTGCCACGACGAAATTGAAGGTGTCATCGGTATCGGAAATGATGACGAACAGCGCCGTCTTCCGGTCTCCGATGGTGTCCAGCTCCATCTCATCGTAACTCATCAGCTCCCGCAGCTCTGCGATGTCGAAGGGCGCAAGCCTTGCACCGCAGGAAATCAAAATCGACTTCGCGGTTTTGCCAGAGACGAAAAGTCAAGGACTTTTTCATCAAATTCAAAAAGAAGTCACATTTTGCGGACTTCCTCACGGAGCAGACGCTTGATTTTGTCCTCCATCGTTTCTTTTGCGGTCTGGCTGAAATGCACACGGACGATATAGGTGGTCTTGCCGATCTGCTTTCTGACAGTCGGGC
>NZ_LR130817.1:1805230-2037597 GCF_900626145.1 Intestinimonas timonensis
CTCACGCTGTTGGTCATCATCTTTGCCAAAGTCATCACGGCTCAGTCGTTCGTACAGAGCTGTGATTTTCTCGTTTTTTCTCATAACTTGCGCTCCTTTCTTCGGTTTTAGGTTGTGTGTTCTAAGAGACTTCCCAACCGCTTGATTAAGAAGTCTTTTAGAGCATACAACACCGCTGGCTAACTTATATTTGGCATACTGGCGCACAGCGAAATGCTGGGGGTTGCGCTTGGCGAGGCCGTCAAACATATAGTCCACGGCGTTCTTGAAACTTTCATCATCCTCCCGTACTTCCATGCTGTTTATCATTTCAACCAGCGTATTCATGTTGCGTTCTTCCTCCGGCCCCTCAAAGACGATATAGGCCACAAGGGCACAGTACAGAAGCGTTTCCGCTTTCGTCCAGAACTCGTCCCCCTCTTTACCGTCCCCCTTGGTGTTGGCAATCAGGGCATTGACGAATTTCAGCACATCGCTTTCTGTCTTGATGTAGGCCATCGGGTTATAGTGCATAGACTTGGAAAAATCTATGCTGTTGAACACCTTGACCTTATAGCCCTTCTTTTTTTGCAGGAAGTAACCGCATTGGGCGAGGGTGCCGCCCTTGGGGTCTACCACCACATAGGACGAATGGGCTTGAAGGAGCTGGGGCGTGAGCCAGAACCTCGTCTTGCCCGAGCCGGACGAACCGATGACACAGGCGTTTAAGTTTCTGGCGTTGGCCGGATTTTTGGGACGGGTGTTCATGGTGAGAAATTCCGTCCCGGTCAAGATGATATTGTTTTCAAACTTGGGGTCTACAAACGGCTTTATGTCCGCCTCCGTACCCCATCGGGCGGAGCCGTATTCCATATCCCTGCGAAACTTCCGGGCCTTTTTGATTTTGGACTGTACCACAAAGTACAATATCACGGCTCCGGCCACGCCCACGGCGAGGTCGAAAAGCCCCAGCCCCGGCGCATAGGACTGAAACACCGAGCCGATGGTCTTGACCATGCCGAACAGCTTTTCCCCGAGGTTGGCCCCAGACGCCATACGGTAGGCGGTGCCGCACTTGGAGAAAAACCAAAAGGCTATGAGATACGGGAAATATGGAAGTACATATTTCTTGATTTTCTTGCTTACCGTTCTTCCTTCACCGCCTCTCTGGCCCGTTCCTTCTGCTTGGGCCTTGCCGCAATCTGTTCCACGAACTGCCGGAGCTGGCCGAGGATAGACGGCTTTTCCTGACTGCGGCCCATGACCTTTTCCGTGTATTTGGAGAAGGCCGCTGTGATAGCGTCCGCCTGATCTGCCTTGAAGAACAGCAGATAGTGGCCGGAGCTGGTCTTGTGAAAGGCGTAGTCCACATGGAACTCCTTGGCGATACGGTCAAAGTCCTTGGGGGCTCCCACCAGCGTCATGGCACTTTTGGTGCCGTAGTGGTTCATCAGCTTTTTTACGCTCTGCCTGCCGTGGGGCCGTTTTGCCGCCTCATGGTGCTTTTTCATTTCTGCCAGGACTTTTTTGCAGGCCGCCGCCAGCGCCCGCCCCGAGAGTTTGCCCGCTTTGACGGATATGGCAACTGTCCGTTCTTCTACATATTCCTGCATACTGCCTCCTTTCCTCCGGGCAATTTAGGGAAACCGGGAGGGCCCCGGGGAGCCACCCGGATAATGGAACCTCGGGCCAACTTGGCCCGAGGTCTACCGTTCCTCATGGGAAGGCCCCGTCTTGTCCTTGTGGGGAACAGGCGGAGCCTCCTTGAACTGCTTGATTATCTCCAAGATGGAGCGGGTTTCCTCCTTCTCGTCCCGGGTGTGGACACGGGAAATACGATATTCCTCGGGAATATCGTCCAGCCCGGTATAGTGTTCGATAAATTTGCTCTGATTGTCGAACACATAGCCGCCGGGGGCAAAATGCCCACCTTCGTTGATACGCACATCCCGCCCGTATGCCTCGTAGTCGATGTAGTCGATCAGATGCTCCGGCACCGTGAGAGCTTCAAACTCCAAGATATACATACGGCCCAGTTCTTCCTCGTCCTTCACTCCGGGATAAAACTCGAAGCAGTCAAGGTTTTGGGTCAGGTTGATTAAATCCTTGACGCTGCCTGTGTACTCCCCGGCGTCCATGACTGCTTCCAGCTTTTCCAGCTCGTCCGGGGTCATTTCTTCCAGAAGGTGCGCCAAGAAATTTAACTCGTCAAGGCTTTCGTATTCTCCGAGGTGGTCATACAGCCCCAGCACATCGCTCTGATAATCGGTTATGAAGTATTCCTCATAGCGTTTTCCGTCTATGCCAATCCGGGAGAACAGGGCCTGCACTTCCTCAATGGTAGTGGGAAATTTCAGGTATTCCCCGACTTCAACGCCCCGTTCCGGGTACATCCCCAGATTGGTCACATAGGCTTCAAACATCATGGCGGCCCTGCTGGTTGACGGTCAGGATACCGTCAAGGGTGGTGGCCGTGATATTAAGCCGCTTGGCAACGGCAATATCATTTTTCACATCCTCGTCCACCTCGCCGCCGCAGACCACAAGCACATGGGAGCGGCGCAGCATATCCCGGCGCATATCAATCCCGTTCTTGTGTTCCTCCGGGATAGCGTCGTTGATGAACAGCGGCAGATAGAGAATGGGGCAGATAGGAGAAAAGCCCGCTTCGTATGCCATCCGGCAGTAGCGGGCCGCAAGCTCCATATCCGTGTCGGGGTCGCCGCACCATGCGGCGGTAATGTATGCCAAAGGTCGTTTCAAGGTTTTTCCCTCCGTTCTTACTTATTTAATATGGTCAGGCGAAAGGAGCCCAACCCCTCCGCCCCTTCCCGTGGGAAGGGGGACGGCTCAAAGGAATATATATCCCCGTCGCTTGCCGCCTGAAAGCATCTCCGGGAGAAATCCGTCAAGGGTGCCTTTGGCACCGCCTGCGGCGGCTGTGGCCCTTGACTGATTTTCCCGGCTATGCTACCTGAAAACCCGGCGACGGGGAATATTTAATATCCTTTGAGCTTCGGGGCGCGGGGCAGAGCCCCGCATATCTCCTCGGGCCAACTTGTCCCGAAGTGGGTTTTACTTCTCTGCCTCGGGAGACTTCTTTTCCGGCTTGGCAACTTCCTTCTGCTGGCCCTTCCAGTCGTCCAGAAGTTTGATGATCTGGTCTTTCATTTCCCTCGGGGTGGTTTCCTTCCCGAAGTATTTGCTCAATTCCGCACCTGTCAAAATCACTTTGTCTACCTCCTTCTTATCCTCCATCATAATACCGTCGATCACATCACCATTCAGGACGCCCTTCTGGTCAAGCTCCCTCATGCGCTGGGCCTGCGAGAGAGAAGGGGCCGACTGCTGGCTTTCGATGGCAACGGCGATATACCGCTGGTTCTTGGGTTTGATGTAGGCCAGCTCCACCGCCGGAGTGAATTTGATCTGTCCAGCATCCATCATTTTCTGCAAATCCGGCACAAGGTCATTGAGTTTGATATACCGCTGTACCTGTTTGACGGTCATCTTGTTGCGCTCGGCCACGATCTCATTGGAGCGCCGCCCGGCGTCCTTCGGGTCAAGTTGGCCCGAAGTGGCCTCCCTGGCTCCTTGGTGCTTGATGGCCTCCAACTGCATTTTCAGAGCCTTGGCCCGCTCACTCGGCAGGATATTTTCACGCTGGTTTGTGTTGTCCTCCACCATCTGCGTGATGGCCTGCTCGTCCGTCAGGTTGCGGATGATACAGGGCATATCTGTAAAGCCCGCAAGCTCGCTGGCCTTCTGGCGGCGGTGGCCTGACACAATTTCATAGCCGCCGTCCTCACGAGGCCGGACAATAGCGGGCTGGGTCACGCCCTTGTCCCGGACGCTGGACACCATAGCCTTCATTTCCTCGTCGTTGCGGACTTGGAAAGGGTGGTTCTTGAAGGCATGGAGCTCGGACAGCTTGATATAGACGATCTGCTCGTCCTTGGCCGGACGGGGAGCCTCGGCGGGAGCCGCAGGCGTTTCAGCCTGAACGGGAGCCTTTTCCTCGGGCGCACTCTTGGCGGGCTTGGGCGCCTTGGGGGCTTTCTCTGTCTTGCCGGAGGGAGCGGCCTTTTCCGTTTTTCCCGGCTGTGTAGGTTTCTGTGCCGCCTTATCCTTCTTTCCGAGAGCTTCCTTCTGTGCGGAAGCGGCGGCCTTGTCCTTGTCGGCCTTGGGCGGTCGGCCCCGGCGCTTCGGTGCCTGTTCCTGCTCTTTGGGCTTTTCTTGCTTCGGCCCGTCCTCCTTGGTCGGCGTAGGAGGTGTCCCTTTGTCCGGGGCCTTTGCCTCCTGCTTGGCGGCGGCTTTTTCCGCCGCTTTCTTCTCGGCCATGATTTCAGAGAAGTTAAAGACGGACACGCTGGCCGCCTTCTGCTCCTTGGGAGCGTCAGCGCCTTTCTCCGGCTGGGCGGGTGTCGCCTGCTCGGGAGCCGTGGCCTTATCCAGGGAAACCGCTTCGGGAGCGGGCTGTTTCTGCTTGGGTGCCGGAGTGCCGCCACCCGCCTCGGGCTGTACCGGGGCAGGGCCAGCGTCCGGCCCGGTTGCGTCAGTCACAATTTGCGATTTTTCATCGGCCATTCGCATTACCTCCTTCTTATTTGATGGCATGAAAAAAGGGCCTGACCGTTTCCGGTCAAGCCCCACAGATAGGGATACCTCCTTTCCCTGCCCATGAAAAAACCGCCCTGTGTCTCGGTAGGGCGGTAAATTCAGTAGGTTGGCAGTCCATTTTTAGTTGTTTTTATATGTATCCCTTTGTAAACCGACGCAAAATATGTTTTCTTATCCTGCGGGATGTACTCTTCACAGCTAAAAATCCATGGCCTGGCGGCAGCTTTTCTCGCAGTTTCTTCTTTTTTGTTCTGATCTTTGATGGTAAGCCACACTCCTAAAAGAGTAAGTCCGCCCCCGAGTAGTGCAGAACATAATGGAACTACAATACCGGTTATAACAGATGTACAATTCATTGTTACACCTCCTTCTTTCCGGTCACAACCTCATAAATTAGAGATTTTTTGTAGGAACTTAGGGCTTGTTTGAAAAAAGGCGGAGATTGTGCTAAAGCAACAAAATAGCGATGGAGGCAAGATACACAAAGGCTAGGAAGGAAGCATCCGACTTGTCATATCTGGTGGCGATTCTGCGAAACCACTTGATTTTCTGGAAAAAACACTCCACCAGATGGCGTTCTTTATACAGATGCCAGTCAACCGGCCAGGGATCGGAAACGTTGCTTTGCGGCGGGATCACATAGCTGGCCCCGTGCGCTGAGATATATTCCCGAATCGTCCGGGCACCATAGGCCCGGTCTGCCAGCACGGCANTCTGTCAATGAGTTCTTGCTTTTTGTTTATAGAAAGTTCGACAGCTTCACATTTTCTGTCAAGATACTCTGCAATAGCTTTCTGCTCTGAAATCGGGGGAAACTGCACCATCAGATGCTCAAACGCCTTTCTTGACAGGTTGGCTTGAATTGTTCCTGTAGACAGATGGTTTAGCCGTTCTGCATTCGAGAGCATGAGGTAATACAAATAGTCCGAGTTGGTATTTGAATCTGGAATAATATTGATGAATCTCTGGTTGGAAACAAGCTCTCTGGTTACTATTGCACATTTACCCAAATCGCAACTTGAAGTACACAGAATAGAACCTACAGGATAAATCTTTAGATTCATCTCTTTTACAGTTTCCGTAGATACCCCCAAGCCTTCTTTTGATGCAGAAATATACTTTCCATCATAGTCTTCTATCCTCACCCACGGAATGTCGCCATCCAATTTTTCCGGTCTGTCACGCATAGGAGTGAGCATACGGGTATGAGCTTGTAGTTTCAAAATATCCCAATGCTCCGGTACCGCCCCAATCCACTCCACCCCGCTATCCTTCATGGGCACATCGGGATTCAGCCCTTTTGTGACGGCTTCGGTGATGACGGACAGCTTATAAGCTCTCAGCTTCTCGATCACTTCCTGCTGCCGAGCAATGATGGTGTCAATCTGGCTGCACTTGCGGTCGAGGTAGTCGGCAATGCGGCGCTGCGTTTCTTGATCCGGGCGCAAAATTCGCAAGCGCTTGAGATCTTCATAATTCATTCCCTGCCGCACACCGTCTCCCATTCCATAAAAAACTTTACACAAGTCATATGTGTGAAAAAGATAGTGCATATAGCGTGGAGAATCATTGCTTCGGATTTGAAGGGTCACATATGCCGATGTAATGATTCCCCGTTCTTGACAAAGGCCTGTTCTAAGACTTCTTTTGTCATTCTGTAAATCGGTAAGTCTGAAAACAATGTTTCCTGGTTCAATGATGTTGTATGTTTCAAATGAAGCAGGCAAAAGTCCCTCATTAGATTCAATATTTTTTCGCACAATATTTCCATAGCTGAGTGACAGAAGGTTATTCTCGGTCAGTCCACTATTTTTACATTTGCGTTCAGAAAAAAGGGCCGAAAGAATCGTAATAGTCCATGACTTTGGAATCTCCCCGATCCATTCAATCCCGCTGTCTTTCATCTTCCTCATGCTCCAAACACCTCCGCCAGAGCACCGTCCAACTCCGCTTCAATGGCCAGGATCTCCTGCATGATCTCCGCCGAGGGCTTTGGGGCTTCGTATTTGTAGAAATACCGGGTGAAGGGGATCTCGTAGCCCACCTTGGACTTTTTCTCATCGATCCAGGCGTCCGGCGCAAAGGGCAGCACTTCCCGCTCAAAGTAGGTCGGGATGTCCTCTTTCAGCGGCACATTCTCCGTATCCCGCAGGGCGGTATCCGGCTGGGGCTTACCCTTCTTGAGCACCGGCTGGCCGTTCTCATCCTTCAGCGGGCGCTCCACCGTGATTTTGGTGTAGCCAAAGTCGGCAGTATCAAAAATCTTGCTGATCTCGCTCTCCACAAAGTCGCCGTACAGCCGGGTGATCTCCTGGATGGCACTCTCCGGGATGTCGTTGCGCTTGTTGCCCAAAGCCTTGCGGCGCTTTTCATACAGGCCATTGGCATTGATGAGCTGCACCTTGCCCTCCCGGCGGGTTCCAGCCTTCTTGTTGGACAGCACCCAAATATAGGTGGCAATACCGGTGTTGTAGAAAATATCGTTGGGCAGAGCGATGATGGCCTCCAGCAGGTCATTCTCCAGAATGTACCTGCGAATTTCGGAGGGGCCGCTGCCGGCATCGCCGGTAAAGAGGGGCGAACCGTTGTGGATGATAGCAATGCGGCTGCCGCCGTCCTTGGGCTCCTTCATTTTGGAAATAGCGGTGAGTAGGAACAACATCTGTCCGTCGCTGGCCGCAGGCAGGCCGGGGCCGAACCGTCCGGCAAAGCCCCGCTTGGCCTCGGACTCCACCGCTGCTTTCTCGTTCTTCCACTCCCGGCCGAAGGGCGGATTGGACAGCACATAGTCGAAGGTCTGACTCTCAAACTGATCGTCGGACAGGGTGTTGCCGTCCTTGATGAAGTCGGCATTGTTGCCCTTGATGAGCATGTCCGCCTTGCAGATAGCAAAGGTCTGGTCGTTCAGCTCCTGGCCAAAGGCCATCAACTCGGTGGAGGCGTTCAGTTTGTGCAGGTACTCCTCTGCCACCGACAGCATACCGCCGGTACCGCAGGCCGGGTCATAGATGGTCTTGACCACATTGTTGCCAGACAGAATGTCGTTGTCATCGTAGAACAGGATGTTGACCATCAGCTGGATCACTTCTCTGGGGGTATAGTGCTGCCCGGCGTCCTCATTATGAGACTCAGAGAACCGGCGGATGATCTCCTCAAAGATGTAGCCCATCTCCAGATTGGAAATCACATCCGGATGCAGGTTGGCCTTAGGGGTGGTGAACTCCTTGATGACGATGTAGAGGATGCCCTTATTGGCCATAGTGGTGATCTGGCCGTCAAACTTGAAGTTTTCCAGGATGTCCTGGACATTCTCCGAGAAGCCGTTCAGATAGTCTCGGAAATTTGCCTCGATGTTGTCCGGGTCATCCAGTAGCCGCTCAAAGGTGAACTTGCTGGTGTTATAAAACGCCTTGCCGGAGGCTTTGCGCAGCAGCACATCCCGCATGGGCAGATTTTTCACAGATTCGAACTTCTCCAGCACCGCATCCTTGGTATCAGCCAGAATACAGTCGAAGCGGCGGATCACCGTGAGAGGCAGGATCACCTCACCGTATTCATGGGGCTTATACACACCGGTCAATTTATCTGCAATCGCCCAGATCAGGGCGGCTTTTTCACTTACATTGGTACTTAGGCTCATGATTGTAACCTCCGGGACCTTATTGTCAAAAATCATAAGAATATTATACCGGGATATGGAAGGTCCTGCAATGTAAATCTGTGCGTGATGTTGGTGTATGTATTTTGAAGCCAACAAAAAAGCGATGGCATAATTGGTTCCACACTTTTGTGTGCCGGCTTGGAAGGATCAACAGAACATTATAATAAGGTAGGGCAAGAAGAAGGAGAGTGCCGCGTGCGGCACTCTCCTTCCTTATTATATAAGTGTAAAAGAAAACAGTTGTTATCGTTTCCATTGAATGGTGGCAGTGCCTCCCCAAGAAAACGCCCAATCTGAAGGGTAAATCTGTAAATGATACGCACACTACCCTTTTGTTTACACGAAGAAAAAATTTTTAAATTCCGTGATAGTTTTTTTATGGTGTGCATATAATAATATGTGAGCATTAGAAGGTGCCGAAGAATTATCCTCCTTCAGACGATATGTGCAAATAATTTTTAGAGGATGTGCATATAATATAATAGAGGCTTTTAAGGAAGGGAGGAAAAGCGCAAAAAAGTGAATCTCATTTGCAATTTTGTCGAATAATTTTTTATAGATTTGCATATAATAATATATCAACGAAGAAAGGAGCAAACAATATGAACAATAACCCTCTGTCTTACAATCCCCAGGCCCCACTCCCTGGCCGTTATGTGGCAACTATCATGATGACATATCGTGATGATAGGGGTATCTACATCATCTATGACATTGCCACGGGTGAACACGCCGGGTGGGCCACAGTTACTTACATTAATACTGGTAGCTATCTCCTGCAGCAGCGTATCGACATCGCCCGTGGCCGCCAGGTGCAGGAGTGCCTGTGCCATGCTGCTGGTGCTAGATCTGTCAACGACTTAGCCGGCAAGCAAGTAGTGATCGATCTGCGATATGATGATCGACAGCCAGGCAATCCGGACAAGCATCACTATCATATCTACCGCACCTACCCAGTTACCACCGACCAGATCCATCCCGATAATACCCGAGTGGGAACCGAGCGATGGTCATCTGGATCTGCCGATGTGATCCGGGCTGCCATGATTGCGTACCGTTCTGGCCTACCAGTGCTGTTAGCGGACAAGCAGGAGCGCCGGTCTCCTATGGTTGATTGGTGTGCCGAGCATAATATCGCTGTCTTACCGGTGTCTTTTCCAGCCGGTGACTATACCATCCCATCAAGCAGCAGTATCGTCGATCGGAAGCAGGACATCAACGAATTATATAACAACTTTGCGGCCTCCGCCAACATGGCCTCCTACCATACAGCGGCGGCAATTGCAGGAGCAATGAGTAAACGCCTGATCTATGTAGTCGGGACAACGCCCGAGGATCGGGTGCAGTGTATCGATGATCTGGCAACCTGGCACGGCACTATTCCTGGCGTCGGCTCAGTGGACGGCAAGGCTATGCACCGGCATGTGGCTGCTTACCGGCAGATGTACCCTCACACTGCTTTTGTGTTTGTTGACAAAAATCAACAATGTGAAAAAATCTGGGAAATTCTGAACGAGAGGAGCGCTTAATATGAACATTAATGAAAAGAAGGCCTTGCTCGATCTGTATGTCCTGCAGCGTGCTCGGGCATCTACCTCGGATGCCGTGGCCATGCTTACCCCTGATCAGATGGCTCGGGTAGAGGAAAGCATCAGAACCGCCAGCCCCAACATGACCACCCTGGAACGAGCTGCCCTGCAGGGTAAGCTGGACGGTATGACCGTGGAGGCCATCGCCGAGCAGCTGGGTCGTGGTCGGGGGTATGTATACCAGGCAATCACTTCGGCGATCAAACAGATTCATCTGTAAGCACAAAGAATAAAGGAATCTTTACTAAGGAGGAAAATACTATGGCTAATAATAACACTACCACTAACATTGGCATCGGCGCTTTTCGACCCCAGACTCGTCCCGGTCGCCATCTCGTCGATCTTACCAACATCCCCGCTGAAAAGCGTGAGGGGTACGCTAATCAGGTGATCCACGACCTGGTTGAGCAGCATAAACTGGACAGGCCTGTTTGGTTTACAGTCATCACCGAGGACGCAAACGGCAAAAAGCAGTACAAAGTGCCTGCGGGTTTTGAGTTTGAGCGCACTGGTCTCCCCGTGCCTGGCTTTCGTGGCATTAATCCATATCATTTAAAAAAGTATCCCTGGGATGATTACGGCCTGGCTCAACTTTTTTACGATGTTGTGCTTCAGGGCAAGATTTTGTATAACCAGGAATCCGGAGTCACCTATTATTACGACGGTACCAAATGGGTACCTGACGACCAGGCTAGCACCCATTTTATGGCTTGTCTCCGGGCGTTCAAAAACCTTTTGTCGGACGCCATGCAGTACATCGATAACGAAAAATTTAGGGAGTCGTTCAAAAAAAGCCGCTACAATCGAGCCATCAGTGAGGGCGGTGGAAGGGTCCTTTTGAAGCTGGTCAAAACTCTCTGTGGTGTCAAGCAGTCTGATTTTGATGCAGATCCTTATAAGATTAATCTGCTGAACGGTGTCTATGACTTCCGCCTCCAGAGCTTCCAGCCCGGTCACCGCCCCGAAGACATGATGACCTGTGTAGCCGGCGTTGAGTACGATCCTGAGGCCCACTGCCCTCGTTTCAAACAGTTTTTGAATGAGATCTTTGAGGGAGATAAGAGCAAGATCGGCTTCCTGCTGCGCTGGTTGGCTTATTCGATGACTGGCTGCACCCATGAGGAAAATTTTGTCATGTGCTGGGGACCCAAAAGCCGCAATGGTAAAGGTACACTTGCTACTATCATGCGTGCCATCCTCGGCGACTACGGCACCGAGAGCAACCAAAATCTGATCCGCAAAGGTCACAATAGCGGAGGCAACAATGAGCTCTTGGCTATGCTGATTGGCAAGCGGAGCGTCTCCATCCCGGAAATCGAAAATGGAATGGAAGTAGACACCTCACTCGTTAAATCAATTACAGGTGAAGACGTTATTAATGTCGCTCGCAAATATGAGCATGCCGTTAGTATCCGTATGTGCGCCAAATTGACCATCTATCAAAACACCCGCCCCCGCATGAGGGACCACACCATTTTTACCTCTAATCGTATTTTGATTCTTGTATTCCCACATCACTTTGCTGAAAACGAACAGGACAAGCATTTGAAGCAGCAGCTCACCCAGCCTGAAGCCCTGTCTGGCATCCTGAACATGCTCCTGGCTGGATATAGCGACTATCTTGCCCACGGTTTGGCTATCCCCGATGTGGTGCGGCAGGACACCGCCGATTATCAGTCGATCGATGATGATCTTGGTGGCTTTATCGATGAGGTTTTGAATAAGACGGAAAATAAGAATGATGTGGTTACCAGTGGTGAAGCCTACGACGTCTATCATGATTGGTGTGACAGGGTTGGTATGAGCCCCCTGAGCCGCAACAACTTTTTGTCCCGGATGGATGACCGGGGAATGTGGAGTCGTCATGCCACTCGTGGCCGCCGCTGCCTGATTGGATACACGATCAAACAAGATGACGATTTTCCTTATCCGGATCCAGAGTTCAGCAATCAGGATAATACCATCAGTTACACCCAGGCCACTATCGTTGGCATGGACCATGCATCTTGAGACCCCTGTACTTATGACCCACAACGATTTTGAGACCTACCGCCTGGCCAAGCGCCGCACCTGGCGTTTGGCCCAGGCCATCCAGATGGGTGACAACTCTTCCCGCTTCTGGAGAACAAGTAAAATCGGAAATATATTACAGTTAAGGGATCTCATTAATAATTAAAGGAGGATACTTATGAACAATTTCATGTGTTTCAGCGTAGGAGAGCAGATTACGTCTCCCTCTGTGGATTCTGTACGGTTTGATTTGACATCCAGCGGTGCTGAGCTGGTCTTACAGCTGGGGAAGCCCACTGCAAAAGAAAAGAACGATTTTAAGAACGGCGTTCCCCAGTTCGCATTAAAAGTGGTGAATGATATTATTTTTATTCTGAGCCGATTTGGAACAGGCCCCTGGATGGACGCACCATACTACCGGTATCGCAGTAAACCATATGAGTTATCTATGCCAACCAGCCCCAATGAGGGTATCAATATGCATGCTATGCTGGTCGATGCAAGAACTGGCGTATTGGTGGCACAGAGGTTTATCGGACTGGAGCATGATTTATCGGTAAAGTTGATGGAAGCTGTGGCATCACAGCCGCAGATTCCAGACTATGATAAGAGATTAAAGCAAGTTTTTAACACTATGTCTACGCTGCAGCTCCTGGAGTTGCCAGACGATAATCAGGTAGACCTGTAAGACGCAGTTACTCTCAAAGAGACACTGGTAGGTCATATTAGACATACCAGTGTCCTTTTTTTAAGAAAATATATGGCAATTGACTCGTTACAACTCGACACAAAACATAAGACAATATACTTAACTACGAAAGGAATCTTAGTCTCCATGAAGTACAACAATCAAAAGAAAACAGTCGATGGGATCACATTTGACTCCATTTTAGAGGCCCGTCGTTATATCATTTTGAAGGCTCGCCTGGAAGCCGGCACGATCAGTGATTTGCGTCTCCAGCCCCACTACACCATCATGGAGGGATATAAGGATCTCTCCGGCACCTACATCCGCCCCGTACAATACATCGCAGATTTTTCATATATTATTAATGAAGATGGAAGGAGGATCGTGGAGGACGCCAAAGGAGTGCGGACCGAGGCGTACGCCATTAAACGCAAACTGGTCCGGGATCGTTTTGGGGTTGATGTCGTAGAGATTACGGCCAAAAATGTGGCGCAGTAACAGGAGATGGCTCAGTTACTGCTCTTTTTGCTCAGCGCAAGGAGCTGAAAATATTCTAGCAGCGCAGTTCTTTTTGCCGGCTTTTTTGGAGTTCGTCGAAGTAAACAAATTTATGGCATAAAAAAGACCGCCGAGAACAAGTCTCGGCGGTCGGTTGTGTTTAGGGTTTAGGCGGGATAGCGAGTGGTTACGAAAAAGTCGTTAGCCTCCAAAAAGTCTCTTGTGATCTCTCGACCCCAGTGAACCCTACCGGCATAGTTGCCCTCGGCTACAATAATGGAGTCACCTTTCTTTTCAAGGACAATAACCTCATGTCCGCCAGAAGAATTATCATAACGGACAATGTCGCCCACACGAATGTCATCAAAGACCTCGTGAGATCTGGACTTAAACTTCGTGCCATTTACCCAATCCGTGGGTCCAAAAGCGGCATCCTGACACATCAGTGTAAAGGCTGCACAGCCTCGACTGATGGTGTAGTGCAACTCTCCAGTGGAGAGCAGGCCAGGAATCTTGTAGACATTGTCGTTAGTCCATGTCATGCCCTCAGGGTAGTCAGCCTTGAGGGCGATAATAGCGTTGTAGACCTCATCCTCGGTAGGCACATCAGAGGGAGTAGCGGGCTTAGTGGGCTTAGTGGGCTCACTAGGCTGCTCAGGCTCGGTAGGCTTAGTGGGCTCGGTAGGCTGCTCGGGCGCATCGGGGATCTTACCACCGTTGTCAACCAGGTCAGCCATACGGCCAAGTACCACAGCGGCCTGGGCACGGTTCATCAGGCCATCGCCGTTGAACGTACCAGCCTTGTCCACTCCACCGATAATGCCCATAGCGTAGCAGCGCACAACCGCAGTATAGGCACTGGACGTAACGGGAATCTTATCCAGGTCCGGAATGGTATCGGCAACCGCATAGAACGTATCCTGTGGAACCTCAACCCCCATTTGATCCATGACTTCAGTTACAACGCAGGCCATCTCGGTACGGGTCATAGGACGCTCGGCAACAGCTGCGTCGATATCAGCCGCAAAGTAGGCATCGAACATGTTGTCCACACCCACCTGCATGTAGGGGCCATACCACTTGTCGCTGTACCACTTGCCGGCATCCGCCTTGTCAGGGATCTGATCGCCGTAGAATGCACGGGCCACCATCGTGTACCACTGAGCGCCAGTCACCTGGCCGTCGGGATTGAACTTCCCGCCGCCAACGCCAGCTACCCAGTCTTCGTCTGCTGCACGCTCCACATACTGATAGGCCCAGTGGCTCTGGGAGACGTCAAGAAAAGAGGGGCCGGCGGCAAAGGCCGGTACAGACAGGGACATGATCACAGTTAGCGATAGTAATAGCGATAGCAGTTTCTTCATTTTCCTTTTCCTCCTCCAGCGGATTAATGTGGCTACAGTATAGCACAAAGTTGGTGTATAGTACATATTAATTTGCGGTTAACACCCATGTAAAATTAAAAGTAACCCCGGGATAATAGTACCAAGTACATATTATCAGGGGGGATTACACCATGCCGAGATCGACACCAACCAACGAGTCCACTGCAATCGGAGTCCGAGTGCAGCAGGAGCGCACCCGTATGGGATTGACCCGAGAACAGCTGGCCGAAATGATGGATATGTCGGTATGGTATATTACGGACATCGAGCGTGGACGCTCCGGCCTGTCTGTCCCTGGACTAATCCAGCTCTGCGAGATTTTTGGGTGCTCGGCTGATTATCTGCTATTTGGCCGGCTGGATTCTGTCAGCATGGCCGCCCGGGTGGACCAGTTACCGCCCGAGCTGAAGAAGCTGGTAGACGATATGCTGGCCAAGCAGATAGAGATCATCGAGGCGGCAAGGGCTCTGGAGAAAGAGTAAGACTAACCAAAGCCGACACAGCAAATGGTGCGGGGCAAGGAATCATATGATTGGGCAAAAATATTTGGCACCCTGAAAAAATCTGCATATGATAAGATAGCCATAGTTGAGGATATCTATCCTATCTCCTTTTTGTGATTCCCAATTCCCCCTGCTGAACCCCCGGAGCGAGAAAGTCGCCCGGGGGATTTTTTTGTACCCATGTTTAGGGCTATGTTTAGCCCATTGTTTTATGCTGTGTTATATCTTTGGTTTTACCTGATGTTTCACCCCTTGTTTTGTGCTGTGTTATACCCACCACAACAATATGGGATTATATAGCTCCAGGTCGTTTAAAGCTCCCCAAATCCCGAACTATCCGTCTTTCTTGCCTTGATTTTTAAATCCCCAATATTGTATAGAGGTGGGCAAAAAACGGATATCAAACATACAAGATACGGTCTATTTTCCCTCCATTCACCCCTTTTTTCTCTTCCCCAAAAGCGTGCAGATGAAAAAATGTACATCGTCACATATCCAGATCCCGAACGTGGGGGCGGAAGAGCAGGGCCAGAGCCGGTACCAGGTCAGGAGGATTGTCGTAATCGATATCATGATCCCGAGTCTTATCATCCTCGTACCACTTGTCAATCACATACCGCCACCAGGACTGCCCATCGTCTACAGTTAGTGTTCCCCGGATTACATTGTCCGGGATCAGAAAGATGGGGTAACGGTTGTCGGCGTATTCCATGGCTCGCATGTCATTAATGGAGATGATCCGAAACGCTCTGAAGCACTGACCATACTCGGTCTCGCCATGCACGATCTCTATAGTGCAGCTTCCAATCCGGATATTCAATTCGTCGTAATTAATCTCGGTATCTATAAGCTCTCGGCGCTCAACCTCCCGGATGTAGACCTCCGGGGGATAGGGGTACTCCTCAGGTTGCCGCTCCACCGTCGTCAGGATCATAGCCGGTGGAAGGATACGATAGATGATGTCTCGCTCGGTCATATGGGCTCGCCCCCTCTGACGGCTTTCAGGCCCATAACCTGGGTGACCCAGTGTAGGTGCAGCGCCGCTACAATATCCGGCGGATCATTGCGAGTCGAGTCCTCAGTGGCCTCAAAGATGTCTTTATACCAGCGGTCGACTATATAACGGTACCGGCCAGCAATGGTATCTACGATCACACAGCCCATTAAGCTGGTGGCCGGAGGAACCAGCGGAGGAATGGGGACAGGGCCGATTTCAGCGGACAAGCCCTCAATTTTTGAAATGTGGTATGCCCGAATATAAGCGTCATCCTCCGTGGTAGCCCAAAGAGTATCAAGGTCACAAGAATCGATGGAGATGTTAGCTCCAAGGACAATGGAGCGGATATCATATATTTTATGGCTTTTAAATTCCAAATCATGAATCTGAATCTCTTCTCGTTCCCCTTGTTCCCCCCGGTAAAGGGTGGTGCGGAGAGCTGCAGGCGGGATCAGATGGGCCCGATAGGTCTCAATCATTTCTCTTGCCTCCTTTGCTGATCATTAATGAGATGAATGTACTTATAGGCTGTGGGACGGCTGACGCTGGCCAACCGAGCCAATTCGGTGAGAGAGAGGTGACCGCCCTGAAATAGAGTATGGTAGCGTAGAAATTGATCAGGAATCCGGTCAAATGTGGTTGCCGGTCGGCCAATCTGCTTGCCCTTGGCTTTGGCATTGGCCATGCCGGATTTGACTCTCTGCCGAATCATGGAGAGCTCCAATTGAGAAAAGACACCGGCAATTTGCAAAAATGCCTCCGTCATAGGATCAGGTGTATCCATCCGGCAATCCATGGTGATGGAGCCTAAGATGACCAAACGCAGATGCTTATCTCGGATGCAATCGATGATGGTGCACAATTGCTTAACTGATCTGGCCAAACGGGAGACTTCTGAAACAATGATGCTATCGCCAGAATTAGCAGCTTCCAGCATGGCCCCCTGCTGATTTTTAATGGCAGCGTCGCCATGCTCATACTCCAGCCAAATCCGTGTGGCACCTGCGGCCTTCAGCTCCCGGACCTGACGATCAATGTCCTGTTTGCTGTCGGAGGTGCTGCATCGAGCGTAGCCATGTATGGTCGCAAAAGTTTCATTATTCTCTGAAATAGGAGTAGATTTGACTTGATTTTCAAAGTGTTTCCCCATGTCTCAGCTCCACCTGCATGTTAAAAAACTCATGTATTATGGGTATTTTGTCTCCTTGATCTGCCTCTCGATTGCTCTCTGAATCTTTGCGCCTATCGTCCGACATGCCCATCTATAGCAAGGGCTGACACCCAGAGGCGAAGGGGTAGAGGTTAGAGCCATGAGCGCAGACATTGCCCACAGCATGGGTTCAAGATCAAGGTGCTCCTTCAAAGGCTCAATGACCTCGTCTACCCAATCAATCATATCGCTGTCCCGGCTTACCCAGCTGAGCGTGAGGGCATGGACCCGATAGTGGCTATCCATCCAGGTCATGGCCGATCCTCCTTAGCGGATATAGCCCTTAGGCGCTCCAGTGCATCGGCAATATCCCGCTCTGACTTACCCTCTGATGCAGCTTGAGCGGGTACCGGGTATATCTCCCGCATCTTGTCATACATATCATCCAGCAGATTATCGAGTCTCCCCCTGATTTCAAGATACGCCCCAATCGTATTGATCCCATCATCCAGGCACAACGTGTACAGAGCGGCCAGCATGGCTGCCCCATCTTCCATGGCAATCATGTGTGGGCTGTCATCGACGGACAGACACATCACCTCGACGATGGCCGCCGCCTCTTTTTCCTGCGCCTTTTTGTTACCCTTTGATCTGACTTGCTCCAAAATTCTTTTGTACTTGTCCATATTTAGCCCTCTTTCTTTTGGCAGAAATTCAGAACAATGGATCTGGCAAACACAGCCAGTTGCCCGCCCCCACTATTCTTATTGGATTCCCATACAGTTGCATACTCTTCAGCTGTTAATAACAACCGAATACACCGATTACGTTCCTGCTGGATCTGTCGCCAAAAGGGTTGTATATTATACTTTTGAGCAAGGGAGTCCAACTGTCCAGGCTGTATACCCATCTTTGCGGCCAGATCGGTTTTGCCGTATATCACACCTGCCTTCTTGTAGGACAAGAGCTTCTCCAGCAGTGGGTCGATTGGCTCAATAGCCGGACCAAACAGAGTTTCTGAATCCATTCCAACCATCACAGCAATCAGCGCATACCGCTCCGGCGAGGATAGATGCCAACTTATGAGCCGTGATAGTACGGCGGAAGACAAGCTGGCAAAGTACTGCTCATAGATTTGATTGCCATAATACGCCCTTGCCGCCTCCTGGATTTTTTCAACGCTCAGGGTTTGATACTTGCTGATCTTGTCCACCCCATATCCTGCGTTGATCAATGCGGCATGCAGATTGTTGTATCCAACCGTTGGGGCATAGTCTCTGCATAGCAACGCCGTCAGCATATCAGTCAGCGACTCCATCCACGGGGCTTTCTCCCGGGAAATAGACTTCTGGCAGTGAATAGATGTGAGCGGCAGAAAAACCTCGGACAACCGTGCGAATTTGATGGGCACAGCAATGAGTGGAGTTCTGTGCATCGGGCAAAGGGGGATAAGGGGGATCTGATGTACCCGGTGCCAAAATGGCTCCCCATATTTTTCTGTATCCAAGAGATAGCAGGTAGGGCAATACTTGAGTCCCTCGGTGCCGTCTGGCATCTGTGTTCGCACACTGGTGATCCCTGATCCACGGCCTACCCGTAATGCCTCCCATACCTGCCGTTTTTTGTCCGTTAGAAAAAATCTTGTATAGTACGGCAGTAGAGTATGGTTTTGAAGTACATCATCGATTGACAGCACCCCAGGCGGCAAGTTGGACAAGATGGCTGCGCAATCGCCTCCAGGGATAAGCCTGCCATGCACCATTTTCCGGCCGCTATATAACTCATTGATGGTAGTGGCGTACTTGTTATAGCCAGATCGTATATGATACCGACACAGGACCGAGTACCACCACTCACCCGGATATGGCGTTGGGAAATACGTCAGCATATCAGTACGGCAGCACTGCCTGATAATCAGCCTGCGGATCGCCGCACAGGTGCCGGATATCTGTCTCCACGCCGGCTTTTGCACTTTCCAGGGAATCATAGACACGAAGGAACAAGCCGGCATCAGAAGGATCGTGCATCAATGAGTCTTCGTCAGGAAGGTATTGCCGATCAAACGTGATGTAATACTGAATCTGCTGATCCTGCTGGGAACGCTGATAGACAATGGTGTACTTGTGCGTCTCCACTGCACCCCCAGGTCGCCGGAGCTGAACCAGTGCACAGTAGCCATCTTCTCTATTCAGAGGTGTTTCAGCGGCAAAAAATATAGGCAGCCAAATGAGGGGAGATTCTTCGAGGGAGGCAAAGATGTTAGTCTCGGCCAGGTTAATGATCTTCGGATCTTTATTCATTCGTTTCCCATCCTTTCGAGCATGTTGTGTATCTCCAAAAACTTGATCATCTCTTGTGCTCCACGGCTCTCTCTAAAAGCCACCAGCAAGTCAGCATCGTCCCGCTGCGTTGCCCGCCGTCCCCGCTTGTTGGCATATTGGCGAGGCACTTCCTGTGGCTCTGGTGGTACCTCTGGCAGTTCTTTCCCAATTTCAAAATCCGAAATATGAGTGCCGCCAGAGTAGGTCTTAGGGACCTTGATAGCCAGAATATCGATTGCCCGCTGCATGATTTTTTCATCAATCGAACTTCGGCCCTGGATCAGAGCCTGGGCCTGACTCTCCTGAAAAATTTTGATAATGTACGCTGGGATGCCGCCAGAAAAATCGTATAGCTTATTGGCGAGCTTATCCGTTAGCGCAGCGGACTGTGGTGTGTATTGGTAAGGCCAGATGGACTGTAAGAACTCACGGTAGGTTCCGTCCGGCCTGAGAGGGAGAAGGCGGATGCCACGGGTTCGGCGCTTTAGGTGCTCCTGAGAAGTGAAAAGCTCTTCAGCAAGTGGTGTACCGATAAAATAAACGGCAGTAGATGTGTCGTTGGTGAGTTCAACAAGAAACTTAATCAAAGGCTTGACCTGACGATTTTTTCTTGCTGTAACGACAGCATTTTGAATTTCGTCAACAACTATGAGTCCTACATGATGGGTCATGCATAAGATCTTGACCTGAGTGGCAATGGCGCTGGCCGAAGACGAGCGCAGTGCGCTGAGGGAGTCCATATAGCCTGATCCGATTGCCCGATCCAGGGCGGTGATGATGTTATAGCCCAGAGTTTTTACTGAACAATCCGAAGGACATTCCGCAAGAAGATAGAGCACCTGTTTGCAATAAAACGGCTGTCCTTGGTACTCCGTGTGTTCGATGGTCTGCGGCATCACCGATAGACACCGCCGAATAGTAGATGTCTTTCCGATACCAGGAACGCCTAAAATTGATCCGCTATCTGCCTGCGTGGCGTAACTTTGCAGTTCCCGGCCGGCAAATATGGCGTTGATCTGCCGGATACCATCTATCATGGTGCGTGTGGTGTAGGTGGTTGCGATAGCCCGGTACAGCGTGTCGTAGATGGCGTACATATAATCCAGGGGCACAAAGAGGGATGATAGCGTCGGGAGCAGCCGCCGGCGCTCCTCCAGGGTCATTACCGGCAACTCCTGCGGCAGTGGTGGTGAGCTGCCGATCTGCTGCAGGAAGCGGGCCGGCGGCAGCAGGTCTGGCATCGCCGCCAGGAACGGATTTCCCGCCGGTGCATTATCGTAGACGGCACCTACTGTCTGGTCTTTTACGTACTTGTCCACTGGTGTGTTCCTCCTTCCTTCTTTATATTCTTAAGCAAAAAGTGCTCAATTTTCAAAAACTCCTGTATTACTTTTTCCTTCAAACTTTTTCAAACACTTTTGCAGATTGAGCACAATCTGCTCAATCCTATCTTTTTAAGCCGACACAAAAAGTCATTGCCTTGGTTGGTCTTGGATTAGGGCACAAAGGTAAAATCTTAAGTAAAAAGTATTTCTTATTTATGAGTTCATATATCTATTTACTTTCCATATAATCTTACCTTTTTGCCCCATACAGAAAATAGATTATAAAAAGCAAGAAAATATAGGGTATACAAAACGATTTTGGCGATATAAGTTGCGTTTACACCAAGAGTCTTAATCCCCCAAATCTACCTTGATCATACCTTTCTACCCTGCAACTTTCTTGTGCTGGCTTAAAATGTCAGGCTTGACCCAAAGACTCCAAGATGTTTTCCTGTTGTAGGTGCCGGTGTCAAAGAAAAGAGGAGGGGGCGGCCCTCACTGGGTCAGGTGGGACATCTCGGCATCTCGGTTTTTCTGGATTTCCTGCCCATCTTGTTCCTTCGGTGCCGCCCCCAAAGCCTGTGCTGCAATGTCCCGGATGGCCTGCGTAGCAGCAATGCTGGCAGCCTGTGATGCCCGTCGGCGATGCCCAATCTGCTGTCGTAGTGCCTGCTGAGCCATCGCTGCTTCCACCGCACCTGCACCCTGGTAGTGCTGGTCAGCAGGGCCCAGGCGACACGGGTAATACTGACCATCCAGCACCACATAGATGCAGCTCACGTTGCTGGGGTCGTAGGCGATGGTGTAGGTCTCCCCGGGGTGCAGCAGGTCTCGGTCCGACGGCACATACCACATTTTCCTGTGTCGGATTCCTTTGCGTCCCATTTTCACCGTGGTGCGGGGGAGTCCCATGCAGGATAGTTCATGCTCATTCGCTTGAAGCAGCTCGTCATCGGATTCCAGCCACTGTTGTGCGGGGGTCAAACCATTGGAAAGCAGTCGACCAGAATTCAAAAACAGAATCGAATGAATTACAATCGCCGTGAATTCATCCAGCGTCAAAGATGCCTGTGCCCGGTAGTCCACTGCCCATCGCTCCTGCGCATCTTCCTCAATCACTCCCTTTCCTCGAAGCAATGGCTTGTATCGTTCCTGGATCAAATCAAAGGCCTTTTCCACCAGACCTTTACGATCCGGGCGATAGGGCGGCAGATTTTGAATGACTACGCCATATCGTAGGGATAGTTCTTCCACCCGATTTCCACAAAATTCCCGCCCCTTGTCCGTGATGATCTCCCGGGGGATCCCTGTGTTGGGCCACTGCGCTTCTGCGATATGAATGCCATAGCGTCGACAGAAATCTACCTTATTGCCCGCTGCCTGTGCAATACAGGCCATAACAGCGGTTTCTCCGGCATCCAGTCCCACATAGACGCCTGTAATCAGCTGTGTCATAGTGTCCACTGCCAGATAGATGTTAGGCCGCCCGATCACGGTGCTGCGGTCCAGGCGGGAGACCAAGTAGATATCGGCCAAAGTAGCGTCCATCTGGTAGCAGCCCAGTCGATCACGCCACCCTGGTCCGCTACCAAGGGTCAGCCGGTGGTCCCGCTGATAGGCCGATAGGCCTTCACGGGCAATGATCTTTTGGGGCAGCTGATGGAGTCGATGGTCATAGAAGTAGTGGCGGAACGTGTGGTAGCTCGGCGCATCCTCTTTGATTTGTCCTGTATCATCCGTATAGCGTTCCAAAATCATCATTTCATAGGCAGCTCTCAAGGAAAACTGACGAGAGGAATAGTAGTATTTCTGAATTGCTTGTTCAAACTCCGGATTCCGACGGCGTTCTCTTGGTTTATCAGCCAAGATTACTCCTGATGCAAGGTAGCGGAAATAGATCCGCAGCACCGTGCGCACTGTCACGCCATGCGCATTGGCAATCTCCTGTGCCCGCCTGCGTCGGGATCCAGGGTCGTAGATGTATTGATTGTCCGCAACCAACGGTTCAATCATTTGCAGACGTCTGATTTGCGCCTCGCTCATGGACTCATGGGCCGTACATGCCTTTACGAACCCATCAGGGGCCTGTATAGGTGTATAAGCTACAAAGTTGGCTGCTGAAACAAAGAAGGGGGGCTTTATCTGTGCATAGGCAATCAGCCATGCCCCGTCTGCCGTTTCCAGAAGCACCCGGTAGATATCGCCAGCGTACTCAACAAAGCGACTGATCATGGGTCTCCACCAGCTTTCCCTCGCCTCCATACACATACACCCGCCAGTCCGTCACCCCAGTAGCCAGCCAGTAACGGCGGGAGAATTCCAGCTTTTCAATAAAAGCTCTCTTTTGGAACTGCTCCAGAGTACAAATTTCCCGGATGCCCATGCTGCCGTCTGCCAAATGGAGCACAAAATCGCTGGCCCATTGGACGGTAAAATACTCCGCCCGGATGTCCACAGGGGACACATGGGGGTAGTGCTCCATCTGCAGTGGCACACAGGTGTCATAGGACGCCACCCAGGGCTGCTCCTCCAAGTACCGGGCGAACTCCTGAGCCACAGGCGTATGGACAGTCATCATAGCGTTGTTTTTGGGACTAAAAAACTTGATGTCCCTGGTTTTTGTGCCGGCTTTCTCCATGGGGATTAAAGACCTCCTTCATTCATTTTTAAGTTTTGTAGCAAACAGAGGCACAAATGGCCGAATCTCCTTGGCCACGTCAGAGCACCAACCGCCCCCAGATCGTATCCCCATCGATGGGGCCAAATGAACGGGAGTCCCGGGAATTGCCCCGGTTGTCCCCCAGCACATAGTACTCTCCGGGTCCCAAGGTAAGAGGAGTGCCCCAATGGTCTACTGTGTCCCCAGGCCCAGCCACGATCCGTTTGATATAGGAATTCTTCTGACTAGGCCGCCGGAATGCCACGATGTCTCCGATTTCCGGATCCTGAATAGGCACAAGGATATGGATACTGTACTCTGACAGCGTTGGCTGCATGGACGGACCGATCACCATAGCTACTCGCACACCACTAATTATGATGATGTAGGCGAAGGCAAGAGTGATGGCCAACTCCACATAATCACGTACTGTGCATCGATCATCGCCGATTCGCTTCATTTGATTTCACCTCCTCTTCATAAATTGCAGCCTCGCAGAAGGCTATCAACCAGGCAATCCAGCAAGCTACCGTCAGTATCCCGGCAACAGCCAGACCCCGCAGATCATAGCGGATGATGACATACAGCAGCGTCGTCATCCAAATTACGGCCATGGTTGGCTGCATCTCATATCCTGTCACATAGCGCATCAGCCACACAGGGCAGGGGACATAGGTCTCGTGGATAGGCAAGGGAAAAAAGAAATCTGCCAGTAAAGTAATCCCAAGGGCAAGAATAAGCGCCACAAGGTCATTAGAAGATATCGTTAGCATCCAAAACACCTCCAGGGAGACCCAAGAATTAATCCGAGAATTTGCGGAAAGACAAGGAAATTAATCCGAGTTTTTGCTGAGGACAAAGAATTAATCTGAATTTCTGTGGAGAGCCAAGGAATTAATCCGAGATTTTGCTGAAATTTCCCGCAAAAACTCCGATTAATTCAAAAACTCCCTGCAAAAACTCCGAATAATTCGATTTATCTTGAGTCTCCCTGATATTGTCCCCCTCAATCCTCGCCCACTTGTCCGCCCAATCCTGACCATCTGAGCGCTGCCTGAGAGGGGGTATCCTGAAGCTCCAAAGAACCCAAAAAATAAAAAAATGGAGACCAAAAGGGTTTTCTTGGTCCCTTTGTCTCCAAAAAAATAAGGAGCCCAGGGCAATCATTACGATTACCTTGGACTCCTTGCGAGTCATTATTGAGTGGACAATGAGGCTATGATGCGGGGGGATGGCCTCAACAATTACTTGCCGAGCTGCTTGGCGATCTCCTCAGCGAAGTTCTCCTGCTTCTTCTCGATGCCCTCGCCCTTCTCAAAGCGCACAGCATTCTTGAAGGTGATGGTGCCGCCCAGAGCCTTGGCGGAGGAAGCGATATACTGCTCCACGCTCATGCTGTTGTCCTTGACGAACTCCTGCTGCAGCAGGCAGTTCTCAGCGTAGAACTTGTTGAGCTTACCCATGACGATCTTCTCACGGACCTGCTCGGGCTTGGAAGCCATCTTGGGATCGTTGGACATCTGGACCATCATGATCTTCTTCTCCTCGTCCAGCACGTCCTGGGTGACCTGGGTCTTGTCCCAGAAACGGGGGTTCAGAGCGGCGATCTGCATGGCCACGTCCTTACCAACGGTCTCCACCTGCTCGGCGGAGAGGCTGGTCTCCAGGTTCACCAGCACGCCGATCTTGCCGCCGGCGTGGATGTAGGGCACGCACACGCCCTCGGTGAAGAAGGCAAAACGGCGGACCTTGATATTCTCGCCGATGACCAGGACCATCTCCTGCTGCTGCTGGGTGACGGTGAGGTCGGTGCCGGCGTACTTGCACTCCATGAGAGCGTCCAGGTCGGCGGGCTTGTTGGCCACGACGGTGGCAGCCACGCCCTTGACGAAGTCCACGAACTTCTCGTTCTTGGCCACGAAGTCGGTCTCGGCGTTGACCTCGACCACCACGCCCACGCCGTCGATGACGCCGGCGTAAGCCATACCCTCGGCGGCGATACGGCCAGCCTTCTTCTGGGAAGCAGCCAGGCCCTTCTCACGCAGCAGCTCCACAGCCTTGTCCATGTTGCCGTCGGCCTCGGTGAGGGCCTTCTTGCAGTCCATCATACCCACGCCGGTCATCTCGCGCAGAGCCTGCACGTCTTTTGCGGTAAAAGCCATATCAATAACCTCCATATATTCTTTTCTTCTGTAAAAAAGCGCCCGCCGCGCGCCGGCGGGCGCTAAAAGCCCAATGTCAGGGTCTCAAATCAGGCGTTGGTGGTCTCCTCAGCCTTGGCGGCCTCCTCGGCGGCATTGTCCTCGCCCTGCTTGCCCTCCATGATGGCGTTGGCCATGACGGAAGAGATCAGGCGGATGGCGCGGATGGCGTCGTCGTTGCCGGGAATCACGTAGTCGATCTCATCGGGATCGCAGTTGGTGTCGACGATGGCCACGATGGGAATGTTCAGCTTGCGGGCCTCGTTGATGGCGTTGCGCTCCTTGCGGGGGTCAACGACGAACAGGGCGCCGGGGAGCTTCTTCATCTCAGTGACGCCGCCCAGGTACTTCTCCAGCTTGGCGATCTCGCCCAGGTGCTTCATGACCTCCTTCTTGGGGAGCATGTCGAAGGTGCCGTCCTCCTGCATCTTCTTGAGCTGGTTCAGACGGTCCACACGGCCACGCATGGTCTTGAAGTTGGTGAGCATGCCGCCCAGCCAGCGGGCGTTCACATAGTAACCGCCGCAGCGGGCAGCCTCTTCCTTAATGGCCTCCTGAGCCTGCTTCTTGGTGCCCACGAAGAGCAGGGTCTGACCGCCAGCGGCCAGATCGCGGACGAAGTTGTAGGCCTCCTCCAGCTTCTTCACGGTCTTCTGCAGGTCGATGATGTAGATGCCGTTACGCTCGGTGTAGATATAGGTGGCCATCTTGGGGTTCCAGCGGCGGGTCTGGTGACCGAAGTGGACACCGGCCTCCAGGAGCTGCTTCATAGATACGACTGCCATAGTTTTGTTTCCTCCTTTAATTGTTATTACCTCCACCCCGTTCATCTGCGGCACGTCCACCCAAACGGGCACCGGACGCCGTATCCCGGACGGTGTGTGTAATACTGTGCTTTTCGCATAGCTAGGGTATTTTATCACAGTCGCGGTGGAAATGCAACTGTTTTTTCCTGTTTTTTACCATCTCTCTCAGTTCTCCGCCTTCTCTCCCAGCATAGCCGGTCCTTCGCCCTCCACCAGGATGATATCCTCCCCAAACCGGCGCACCGACGACCAGGGAAAGACGTGGTCCTTCTCCCGGCCCAGCAGGCCGAAAAACCGCAGGCGCCCCGGCACCACCAGGGCCTTTACCTGCCCGGTCTCCAGGTCCACCTCCACATCTCCCACATAGCCGAAGCGGCTGCCGCCGCTGATGTCGATGACCTCCTTGTCCCTCAGCTCTGAGATGGTGCTCTCCATCTCCGGCGCCCCCTTTCCTGTGGTGTGTTCCGCTCTCTGCCACCCTATGCGAAAAAAGACGCCGGTATGCCCTCCTTTACAGGTCCCGGCGGATCTGCTTGAGGGCACTCTTCTCCAGCCGGGAGACCTGTGCCTGGGAGATGCCTACCTCAGCGGAGACCTCCATCTGGGTCTTACCCTGAAAAAAGCGCAGGTCCAAAATGTGCCGTTCTCGTTCTGACAGTCTGGCAATGGCCTCCTTGAGGGCGATGTGCTCCAGCCAGCTCTCGTCGGTGTTCTTGGCGTCCTTCACCTGGTCCATGACGCAGATGGTATCTCCCTCGTGGTCATACACCGGCTCATAGAGGCTCACCGGGTCCACGATGGCATCCAGGGCAGCCACCACCTCCTCCCGCTTCACCCCCATGGCAGAGGCAATCTCCTCCACACTGGGTTCCCGCTGGTGCTCGGAGAGGAATTTTTCTTTGGTCTGGAGCACCTTATAGGCCGTGTCCCGCATGGACCGGGACACCCGCATGGCGCTGTTGTCCCGGAGGTAGCGGCGGATCTCCCCGATGATCATGGGCACACCGTAGGTGGAAAAACGCACGTCCAGATCCACGTTGAAGTTGTCGATGGCCTTGATGAGGCCGATGCAGCCCACCTGAAAGAGGTCGTCGGCGTTCTCTCCCCGGTTGTGGAACCGTTGGATCACCGAGAGGACCAGCCGCAGATTACCGGCGATGAGCTCCTCCCGGGCCGCCATATCTCCGGCCTTGGTCCGACGGAGCAGCTCCAACGTCTCCTCATTCTTCAATACCTTCAGCTTGGCGGTGTTGACGCCGCAGATCTCTACTTTCCCCTGCAATCCGGCTGACCTCCCCGCGCTTTACTGCTATCAGTATCTCCAGGCGGGGAGGGACCATACCTCGGGGAGGCGGCCTATATTTTTTATCGTTGGACGGTTTTCGATGGATTTTTGCCGTCCTGCGTCACAGCATTCTCAGGATCTCCTTCTTGAGTCGGGAGATGATCCGCTTCTCCAGGCGCGAGATGTAGGACTGGGAGATGCCCAGCAGATCGGCCACCTCCTTTTGGGTCCGCTCCGGCCTGCCATCCAGGCCGAAGCGGAGGGTAATGATCCGCCGCTCCCGGTCGGAGAGCTTTTCCAGGGCCAGAGAGAGGAGCTGCCGGTCCACGTCGTCCTCGATGGGCTTCATCACCAGGTCGTTATCAGTACCCAGAATGTCGGAGAGCAGCAACTCATTGCCATCCCAGTCGGTGTTCAGCGGCTCGTCGAAGGAGACCTCTGTCTTTTGATTGGCCGTTTTCCGCAGGTACATGAGGATCTCATTTTCGATGCACCGGCTGGCGTAGGTGGCCAGCTTGATGTTCTTGGCCGGCTTGTAGGTCCCCACCGCCTTGATGAGGCCGATGGTCCCAATGGAGATCAGGTCCTCGATATTGATGCCCGTGTTCTCGAACCGCCGGGCGATGTAGGCCACAAGCCGCAGATTGTGCTCGATGAGGATCTCCCGGGCACCCTCCTCCCCCCGCTCCAACCGCAGCAGGACATCGGCCTCCTCCTCCCGATCCAGTGGGGCGGGCAGCGTATCACTCCCACCGATATACATGATCTTCCCCGGCAGGCACAATCCCAACCGGGCCAACAGACGCCACAGGAGCGTCCGCCCCCGCACCATCGTCACCGTCATTTTACCCATCGTCCCTTCCCCCGTTCTGTCTATGACTCCATAGCACCCACCAGGGCACTATATGCACCGCCATCAGAGAGCCGGGTGGGCGAAAGGGCCGCCAGCACCCCACGGTACTCCCGCTCCCCCACCTTGGCCATATCCAGCCGCACCGCCAGCAACAGACCGCACTCCACTCCCACAGCCTGATAGGGCAGAAGCCGAAATCGCCTGCTTTCCTCCATCCGGGCCAGGGTACCCACCGGGTCCCGGAGCTGGGCCTCCCCCAATGGATGGTCCAGCAGAGGTGCCGCCTTCTCCCCTTCCACCACCATTACCCCTTGGCCGGTGGCCGGGTCGGTGAGGGTGTTGCCCGTGTCCAGCAGGGCGGTGACCGTTACCTGCCGCCCTTCCAGGGTGAGCACCGCCTCCACCAGCTCTCGGGTGCCGTGGCCGGCGCTGCGCCGGAAGACAAAGGAGGCCGCGGCATAGCACCCGGCGGAGGCCAGGAGGAGGACGCCCAGGTCCACATGGGGAGAGAGGACGCCCCGCTCCAGCCCCACGCCCCGGGCTCCCAGTAGGCTCAGGGCCAGCACACCGCCCCCCAGGGCGCAGGAAATGGCCAGAAAGGCCAGGAAGCTCCGCAGGAGCCGCTGTCCCCCGCCATAGGCGATGAGGGCCATGGCCACAGCTATGGAGAGTTCCACGGCCGGGTGGGTGAGAAAGCCCAGTCCTGGCAGGAAGACCGCGCAGGCGTAGGCCGCCCCCAAAACGGCCCCAAGCGCCATACGGGGACGGCAGAGCACCGCCCCGGACAGCCGGGCCGCCCCCAGCAGCAGCAGATAGTCTACGATCAAATTGAGCAGAAACAGAGAATCTATGTAGACGACTGTCATATCCAGCCCTCCCTTGGCCGACAGCGCTCAGCAGACATTATTTATAATGTGCACTGGGCAAAGCCAAGCTCCTTGAAAACTCAGGCTTTCAAGGCCAGTTGGCTTTGTTCAAGTGAAAAAACACATTGCAGCAATGTTTGCTGCGCGAATAAACCGCTCAGCGGTTTATTCAGCAGAGATTATTATAGGGCTTGCCCGCCACAAAAAAGGTCAAACCAGGGCTGTAAACAAGGGTCCCCCTGGCTTAGCCAGGGGGGCCTAAGAGGGGGAGAGATAAAAAAGGTCCTGCCCGCATATGACATGCGAGCAGGACCTTCCTTTTTACAATCAGAAAAATTTCTCCTGGTAGCCCAGCACAAAAATGGCCAGGACAATGAAGGGCAGGATAAAGGTGAAGTAAAACCACAGCTTGGCAGGGAACCGGACACCCTTGCCCTGATCTGCCTCCAGCAGGAAGTTCTCATAGCCCCAGGCGTATTTCTTGGAGACCACGCAGAACAGCAGGTAGAGAATGGAGCCCAGGGGCAGCAGGTTCTGAGTGACGATGAAGTCCTCCAGATCGAATATGCTCATCCCGATGAACTGGACACCGGAGAGGAGGTTGAAGCTCAGCAGGCAGGGCAGGCTCAGAACAAAAATCAGGATCAGATTGGCCCACACCGCCTTCCTCCGGGAGACCTGCCACTTGTCCATCCAGCAAGAGAGGATGTTCTCAAAGACGGCGGTGACAGTGCTCATGGCGGCGAAGGACATAAACACAAAGAAGAGGGCACCCCACAGCCGTCCGCCGGGCATCTCGTTGAAGACGTTGGGCAGGGTGACGAAGATCAGGTTGGCGCCGGAGTCGGGCTGGACCCCGAAGGCGAAGGCGGAGGGGAAGATGATGAGGCCGGAGACGAAGGCCACAAAGGTATCCAGGATGGTGATGTTGATGACCTCGCCCATAAGGCTGCGTTCCCGGCCAATATAGCTGCCAAAAATGGCCATGGCACCGATGCCCAGGCTCAAAGTAAAGAAGGCCTGGCCCATGGCGGCGTAGATGGCCTCGCCCAGACGGAAATTACCGTTAGAATCGAACATCAGGTTCTGGAAATTGGGCTTGAGGTAGAACTCCAGGCCGGCGGCGGCACCGGGCAGAGTGACCGCCCGGATGGCCAGCACCACCAGCAGCACCAGCAGGCAGACCATCATGGCCTTGTTGATCTTCTCCACGCCGTTTTTGAGGCCCCGGCTGCACACCAGCATGCCCAGGACCACCACCAGGCCCATGAAAACGGTCTGGAGCACCGGGTCAGCGGTGACAGCACCGAACTCAGCAGCCACGCCTGCGGTGTCCAGGCCCACGAAGTCACCCTTGAGCATTTTGATAAAGTACAGAATGAGCCAGCCGGCGATGGTGGTGTAGAGCATCATGAGCAGGTAATTGCCCGCCATGCCGATCCAGCCGTACCAGTGCCACTTGGTGCCCTTGGGCTCCAGGACCTGGAAGGAGCACAAAATACTCTTCTGGCTGGCCCGGCCCACGGAAAACTCCATGACCATGATGGGCAGGCCCAGGATGACCAGGAAAAACAGATACACCAGCACAAAGGCAGCGCCGCCGTACTGGCCCACGATATAAGGAAAGCGCCATACGTTGCCCAGGCCGATGGCACAGCCGGCTGAGATCAGGATGAAGCCCAGCCGGGACGAAAACTTTTCTCTCTCCAAAACGTTGTTCCTCCACTTTCTCAGATCCATGGGAATTGTTCCCAAACGTGAGACGACGGGGCGTCGAGAGCGCCGGTCAGAAGGGAGCTCCTCCCTGTCCGGCGTCCTCGACGGCCCGCCCGCCCTCACACTGCTGCTCAGCCCTCCGCCTTCAGCTTGGCCATGGCGGCCTTGGCGGCGTTCTGCTCAGCCTCTTTTTTACTGCGTCCCTCACCGGCACCGATGGGCCGTCCGTTCAGGTCCACCTCCACGGAGAAGACCTTGGCGTGGTCCGGTCCGCTCTCGCCCATGAGACGGTAGCTCAGCACCCGGCCGCTCTCCCGCTGCACCAGCTCCTGAAGAGCCGTCTTGAAGTCCCGGACTGCTCCCTCCTGCTCCCGCTCGTTGTTGGTCAGGATGAAGTTGGTGATGAGCTTCCGGGCAGAGCCGATACCGCCGTCCAGGTACACAGCGGCGATGACCGCCTCCACGGCGTCGGCCTGGATGGAGGGCCGCTTCCGGCCTCCGCCGGCGTCCTCGCCCCGGCCCAGCTTCAGGTACTGCCCCAGCTCCAGCTGGGCAGCCACCTCCACCAGGCTGTCCTCACACACCAGGGCCGCGCGGGTCCGTGTGAGCTCGCCCTCAGGCATGTCCGGATGGGTACGGTAGAGATGGTCTGCCACCACCATCCCCAGAACGGAGTCACCCAAAAACTCCAGCCGCTCGTTGCTGGTCTCACCCTTGCTTTTGTTCTCGTTGGCGTAGGAGCTGTGGGTCAGGGCATTCTCCAGCAGCCGACGGTCATGAAAGGTATATCCCAGCTTTTCTTCCAGTTTTTCCATGTCTGTTCCACCTCCCTATACGCAAAGAGAGGCCCCGCCGAAGCGGGGCCCTCCCAGTTATGTCTGCTCAGGCGTCCAGCTTGTTCTGGAGATAGGTCACCAGATCACCCACGGTGGCGATGCCGGCAATATCCTCCTCGCTCATCTCAGACACGCCGAACTCCTCCTCCAAGGCCATGGACAGCTCCACGATGTCCAGAGAATCAGCGCCCAGGTCGTCCGTGAAGGTAGTCTCCATGGTGATGGTGTCGGCCTCCACGCCGAACTGCTCAGAAATGAGGTCACACAGCTTCTCAAAAATCATTTACGATCGACTCCTTAGACAGGATTATTACACACACATAATAGGGATATTTTCCCGCACTGTCAATAGCTTATTTTAAATTTCCTCTTTGGTTCCGCCGTCAGGAGTCTTCTCCAGGCGCATATGGTCGATGTTCTCCACCACATCCTCAATGATGCCGGAGCCGGCGAAGGTGGCTGCCTGCCGGATGGCGTTCTTGATGGCGTAGTCGTTGGAGGAGCCGTGGGCCTTGATAACGGGCTTGGAGATCCCCACCAGGGCGGTGCCGCCCACCTCGCCGGCGTCCATGAGCTTTTTGAAGTTCATGAGGCCGCTTTTGACGCACAGTGCGCCCAGTTTGGTGATGAGGCTCTTCTTGAACATGGCCTTGAGCTCCTTGGCCATAAAGCCGCCGGTGCCCTCCATGGTCTTTAGGAAGATGTTGCCCGAATAGCCGTCGGCCACGATGACGTCC
Organism: Intestinimonas timonensis; assembly: GCF_900626145.1. Taxonomy (GTDB): domain Bacteria; phylum Bacillota; class Clostridia; order Oscillospirales; family Oscillospiraceae; genus Intestinimonas; species Intestinimonas aquisgranensis. Next base: position 1,837,916 of record NZ_LR130817.1, read on the forward strand.
ACCTCACCGTAGACGGCCTCCCGGGCCTCGATGTTACCCACGAAGTTGATGCGGCCCTCCTGCCCGGCCTTGGTGAGGAGGGCGTGGGCCTCCCGCTGGAGGTCGGTGCCCTTGGAGGGCTCCACACCGATGTTGAGGAGGCCCACCTTGGGCTCGGGACGGCCCAAAATCCGCTCGGCGTAGTAGGAGCCCATGAAGGCGAACTGGAGCAGGTACTCCGGGGTACATTCGGCGGTGGCGCCGGCATCGATGAGGATGGCGCCGCCCTTCCCGGTGGGCACCACGGGGGCCAGGGCCGCCCGGCGGATGCCCTTGATGCGCTTGACCATCAGGGTGGCAGCGGAGAGCAGGGCACCGGTGCTGCCGGCGGACACAAAGGCGTCCCCCTTCCCCTCCTTGAGCATATTGAGGCCCACGGTGAGGGAGGAGTCCTTCTTCTCCTTGAAGGCGGTGGCGGGGTTGTCGCACATCTCCACCACCTGATCGGCGTGGGCGATCTCCAGCCCGGCGGGCAGGTTGTCCATGCCGTCATCCTTCAGGCAGCGGAGGATCTCCTCTCCACGGCCCACCAGAATGACCTCTACCCCGTACTCCTTGATGGCCGCCACGGCGCCCCGGACGTTGCTCTGAGGGGCGTTGTCGCCGCCCATGGCGTCTACGATGATCTTCATGAGATCCCTCTTTTCGTATCGTTTTCTTCCTCCTTGCGTCCAAGGAGATAATCGGCGGAGACGTTATAATGCTCACAAATGGCGCAGAATCGCTCCAAAGTGGTGGTTTTTGTCCCCTTCTCCATCTCGCTCACCTGATTGGTGGAAACTCCGATGGCTTTGGCCAGCTGAGCCTGCGACTCGCCGCTTTTTTTCCTCAGCTCACGGAGCCGAGCACGAAACACATCCCGATCAAACATACGATCTCCTTGACAATTCATCTTTTAGATGATATCACGGATTCATCTAAAAGATGATTCACATAGAAGGTTATTCACCTGTTCCAATTGTTTCCTCCGTAAGTCCAAGGAGGTAGTCGGCAGACACCTCAAAAAACACGCAGAGGTCATACAGCCGGGCCATGGAGGTGGCCGAGTTTCCCTTTTCCATGTCGCCCACCTGCGTACTGGTAATGCCCATAACTTTGCCAAGCTGGGAGGCCGTCATACCTTTTTGCTCCCGCAGAGCGTGAAGCCGGGCGCCAAATATTTTTTTATCAAACACGGCACTCCCCCCTTGTATTTTCAGATTTAATCTGATATCCTAGATTCAGATTAAATCTCATATTTGTGAGGTGTCCTTCATGCTCGATTACATAAAAGAACTCTATCTATTGGAGAGCGAGACCAACCGCCTGCCTTTCCAGGAGGAGGCGGATTACCGTGCCGCCTCGCTGGAGCTGGACAGCTGCCACACCCAAATTCAAAAGGCCATGGGCAAAGACTTTTTTGAGCGCTATTACGACCTGCTGGCCCATCAGCGGGACCTGGAGTGGCTGACCTGCTTCCGCCACGGCTTTCATCTCGCAGTGCATCTGCTGACCGGCTGACTCCGCTCAGACCTCCAGCCCCGCTAAAATCTCCAGCGCCCGGCGGGAGAGTTCGGCGTTTTTGTTTCGCTTGCCCTTGACCTTGTAGCCCAGGGGCGGGATGATGCCGAAATTCACATTCATGGGCTGGAACTGCTCCACTGTCTCATTGGAGACATAGAGGGCCAGGGCACCCAGGGCCGTCTCCTGGGGGAAATCCACCGGGGGCTTGCCCTGGAGCCGGTTGGCCAGCTCCACCGCCGCCACGAAGCCGGAGGCGGTGGACTCCACATAGCCCTCCACCCCGGTGATCTGTCCGGCAAAGCAGATGCGGGGGTCCGCCTTCAGCCGGTAGTACCGGTCCAGCAGCTTGGGCGAGTTGAGATAGGTATTCCGGTGCATGACCCCGTAGCGGACGAACTCCGCCTCCCGCAGGGCCGGGATCATGGAAAAGACCCGCTTCTGCTCCGGCCACTTCAGGTGGGTCTGGAAACCCACCAGATTGTAGATGGAGCCCTGGGCGTTGTCCTTCCGGAGCTGCACCACGGCATAGGGCTCCTTCTCCGTTTTGGGGTCCTTCAGGCCCTTGGGCTTCAACGGCCCGTACCGCAGGGTGTCCACACCCCGCCGGGCCATGACCTCCACCGGCATGCAGCCCTCAAAGACGTTCTGGTCCTCAAAGCCGTGGACCTCCGCCGCCTGGGCCGTGGTGAGGGCCTGCCAGAAGGCGGCGTACTCCTCCTCACTGAGGGCGCAGTTCACATAGTCCGCTGTGCCCTTGTCGTATCGGGAGGCGAACCAGGCGTGGTCCATATCCAGGCTCTCAAAGGTCACCAGCGGCGCGGCGGCGTCATAAAAGCTCAGATAGTCGGCGTGGACCTTTTCCTGGATGGCCGCCGCCAGAGCGTCCGAGGTGAGGGGGCCGGAGGCCAGGATCACATTCCCCTCAGGGATGGCCGTGACCTCCCCCTCTACCACGGTGATGAGGGGGTGACCCTTCACCCGCTCGGTGATGGCCCGGCTGAAGCCGTGGCGGTCCACCGCCAGGGCGCCGCCCGCCTCCACCCGGTGCTCGTCGGCACAGGCGAGGATGAGAGAGCCGCACCGGCGCAGCTCCTCCTTCAGCAGCCCCACGGCGTTCTCCAGCTGGTCGGAGCGCAGGGAGTTGGAGCACACCAGCTCCCCGAACTCCGGGCTGTGGTGGGCAGGGGGCATTTTCTGGGGCTTCATCTCGTGGAGCTCCACGGGGATGCCCCGTTGGGCCAGCTGCCAGGCGGCCTCGCTTCCCGCCAGCCCGGCGCCGATGATCTTTACTGGTTCCATAATTCAACCTTTCCGCGTCCGGTCAAAAAGGCTCACGCCTCTTCTCCGGCGGTCTTTTTCGCCGCGGCCTTTTTGGTGGTGGGCTTCTTGGCCGTGGTCTTGGCGGCCGCTGTCTTCTTGGCGGCAGGCTTTTTCGTCGTTTTCTTCTCGGCGGGCGTCTTTTCCGCGGCGGTCTTTTTGGCGGTGGTCTTCTTGGCCGCCGCCTTTTTCACCGTCTTTTTCTCCGCCTTCTCAGCGGTCTCGGCGGCCTCCCCGCCCTCCTTGGTCTCGGCGGCGGGCTTTTTCTTGTAGCCGCCCCGCTTGTCCTCTGGGGTGAAGTTGCCGCAGTCGGGGTTGATGCAGAAGGGCTTTTTGAAGCCTCGGCCAGACTTCTTGAACATGGTCCAGCCGCACTCGGGGCAGTTGTCCTTCACCGGCACGTCCCAGGTCATGAAGTCGCACTGCTTGGCCTTGCTGCCCTCCTTGACCACATTGAACTCGCAGCCGTAATAGGTGTAACCCCGCCTGGAGGTCTTTTTCAGGATACGTCCGCCGCACTTGGGGCACTTGCCCGGCATCTCCACCACGATGGGCTGGGTGAAGGTGCACTCCGGGTAGCCGGGGCAGGCCAGGAACCGTCCGAACCGGCCCGACTTCACCACCAGCTGCCGGCCGCATACCGGGCAGATCTCGTCGCTGACCTCGTCGGGGATCTTGATGCGCTCCCCGTCCAGGTCCTGCTCCGCCTGGTGGAGCTCCTGCTCGAAGTCACCGTAGAAGCTGCCGAGGAGGTTCTTCCAGTTCTCCTTCCCCTCCTCCACCTGGTCCAGCCGCTCTTCCATCTTGGCGGTGAAGGTGGTGTCCACGATGTCTGGGAACTTGTCCTTCATAAGACCCGTGACCACCTCACCCAGAGGGGTGGTCCGCAGGTACTTGCCCTCTTTCACCACGTACTCCCGGTCCAGAATGGTGGAGATGGTGGGGGCGTAGGTGGAGGGACGGCCGATGCCCTTCTCCTCCAGGGCCTTGATGAGGGTGGCCTCAGTGTACCGGCTGGGGGGCTGGGTAAAGTGCTGCTCCGGCTTGGTGCCGGTGAGCTTCAGGCCCTCCCCCTCCTTCAGGTCGGGCAGGGGAGACTGCTTCACCTCGTCCTCCTCGTCCTTCCCCTCCACGTAGACGGCGGTAAAGCCGGAGAACTTCAGGGAGGAGTGGTTGGCCCGGAACCGGTAGCCTGCCGACCCCACCTCAATGGAAACGCTGTCATAGACGGCGTTGGCCATCTGGCAGGCCAAAAAGCGGCTCCAGATCAGCTTGTAGAGCCGGTACTGCTCACTGGTCAGGTCCTTTTTGATGTCCTCCGGAGTGAGGCGTACGTCGGAGGGCCGGATGGCCTCGTGGGCGTCCTGGGCATTGGACTTGGCCTTGAAGTGCCGGGTCTTTTCGGGATAATACTCCTTGCCGTAGCGGCTGACGATCATATCCTTGGCCGCCGCCAGAGCCTCCTCGGAGAGGCGCAGGGAGTCGGTACGCATATAGGTGATGAGACCCACGGTACCCTCGCCCTGGATGTCCACGCCCTCATAGAGCTGCTGGGCCACCGCCATGGTCCGGCGGGGGGTCATGTTCAGCTTCCGGCTGGCCTCCTGCTGGAGGGTGGAGGTGATGAAGGGGGGCGCCGGGGAGCGGGTCTTGTCCTGCCGCTTCATGCCGGTAACCGTGAAGGGAGATGCCTTTACGGCGTCCACCACGGCCTGGACCTCGTCCTCGCTGTGGAGCTCCTGCTTCTTCTCCCGACCGTAGAAGGCGGCGGTGAAGGCGCCCATGTTGGGGGCGATGCGGGAGAGGTCCACGTCCAGGGACCAGTACTCCTGGGGCTGGAAGGCACGGATCTCCTCCTCCCGCTCGCACACCAGGCGGGTGGCAACCGACTGGACACGGCCGGCAGACAGACCCCGGCGGATCTTCTTCCACAGCAGCGGAGAGAGCTCATAGCCCACAATACGGTCCAGGATGCGCCGGGCCTGCTGGGCGTCCACCAGATCCTGGTCGATGGCCCGGGGGGCGGCGATGGACTCATTGACCACCTTCTTGGTGATCTCGTTGAAGGTCACGCGGTAGGTCTTGTCGTCGGGGATGTTCAAAAGCTCCTTCAGGTGCCAGGAGATGGCCTCCCCCTCGCGGTCGGGGTCGGTGGCCAGGAACACTTTCTCGCTGCCCTTGGCCGCCTTCTTGAGGTCGGAGATGACCTCCTCCTTACCCTTGATGGGCTGGTAGTCCGGCTCAAAGCCGTGCTCCACGTCCACGCCCAGCTTGCTCTTGGGCAGATCCCGGACGTGGCCCATGGACGCTTTGACCTCATAGCCGGGACCCAGGTACTTTCCGATGGTCTTGGCTTTGGCCGGGGACTCTACGATCACTAAATTCGTTTTTGCCACATTATACCTCCAATGGAGTTTCTATCCTTTGAAAGAGCGCGGCCTCCCAGCCGCGCCTCACGCTTCTTCACCCGTCCGCAGTCGGACGGTGGACTCAAAACGCCTGCCCGGGTGCTCCACCACATGGCCCTGGATCTGGAGCATGGTCAGGGCGGAAAGGATGCGTCGGGCCGGGATCTGGGTCAGATCCACCAGCTCCTCCGCGGTGCGCTTTCCATCCTCCAGAGCCAGGATCAGATCAATCTGGTCATCGGTCAGGCCGCTCCTGTCAATATATGCCTGCTGCGGTCCTTTGTCAATGACTTTTTCCCGCAGCTCCTCCTCCCGGGAGGGTGATTCAGCGGTGTCAGAGTACCCTTCCGGCGCCTTTGGCGCCTCCTCCATGGCCCATGCCGAGTCGGGGAAACGGACCCGTCCCGGGTAGAGCCCTGCGTACTCCCGGACGATGTCCAGACCGCCGGTGACCAGTTTGGCCCCCTGCTGGATGAGGCGGTTCGGGCCCTCACTGAGCAGCGCCCCCACACAGCCGGGCACGGCGAACACATCCCGGTCCTGGTCCAGGGCCTGCTTTACGGTGGACATGGTACCGCTCTTGAGGCCGCACTCCACCGCCACCACTCCAAGGCTCAGACCGCTGATGATCCGGTTGCGGATGGGAAAATGCCAGCCCTCCGGCTCGGTCCCCGGCGGATACTCGCTGATGAGGGCACCGGAGGCAGCCACATCGGCGTAAAGCCAGCGGTTTTCCCTGGGGTAGCACACATCCACCCCGCAGCCCAGCACCGACACCACGGCGCCGCCGCCACGGAGGGCGCCCTTCAGGGCTTCCGTGTCCAGGCCCTGGGCGATGCCGGAGACCACCAGAGCGCCGTGCTCGGCCAGCTCCAGGCCCAGCTTGCCCGCCATCCACCGGCCGTAGGCCGAGGGCTTCCGGCTGCCTACCACCGCCACGGCGATCTCCTCATCAAAGGCGGGAAGCCGCCCTTTCACATAAAGGACGGCGGGCGGGTCGTAAATGTTTTTGAGGCGGTCGGGGTAATCGGCGTCCCCTAGAGTCAGGATGCGCACACCCAGGCGGTCACATTCTCCCAAAATGGCGTCGGTCCGCTCCAGAGATTTATCCAGCAGATCGGTCCGGGCGGCGGGTGTCAGGCCCTCCACCAGGTCGTACTCCTCCGGGTCGGCGTAGTAGGCCCGCTCCGGAGCGCCGAAGTGCTCCAGCAGCTTCCCGATCTGCTCCGGGCGCAGGCCCTTTCTGGTGGAGAGCCAAAGCCAATATTTCAGCGTCGCCATCGCGGACCTCCTTTCACCCGTTACCCTTTCCGCTCACAGCAGGGGCCGTGCCATCTCCCACAGCACCACTGAGGCTGCCACCGCCGCGTTGAGGGATTCACACCGCTGACGCATGGGGATCTTCAGGGTACCGGCGCAGGCGTCCAGAACGGCCTGGGAAACTCCCCTGCCCTCGCTGCCGATGACCACGGCGCAACGGCTCAGGTCGGCCCGGCGCACGTCGTCGGTGTCCTCCCGCAGGGCGGTGGCATACAAGGGCAGGCTCGCCTTCTCCAAAGCGTGGGTTAGTCCCTCCAGGCTTGTCTCCCACACCGGCAGCCGGAAGCATGCTCCCATGGTGGCCCGGACGGTCTTTGGAGAGAAAGGATCGGCGCAGCCGGGCAGCAGAATGAGACCGTCGGCGCCGAAGGCATCCGCGGTGCGCCAGATGGTGCCCACGTTCCCCGGGTCCTGGACCCCGTCCAGCACCAGGAAACGGGTACCGGGCAAAGTCTCCGGCAAGACGAGGTCGGGCTGCCGGCAGAGGAAGAGGACCCCCTGGGGCGTCTCGGTGGTGGAGAGGCTCTTCAAGAGGTCGGCGGGCACCTGGACCTCCCGGACGCCGTTGGGCACCGAACAGGGGCGGCTGCCGTCATGGACCACAGTGGCGAGCACCGCCCCGGCCCTGAGGGCCTCCTCCAGCAGCTTGGGTCCGTCACAGACGAAGAGTTCCTGGTCCCGGCGGGCGGACCGTGCGCTATTCAATTTTCGGATCTGCCCCACCAGCGGGTTGGAGCGGCTGGTGATCTGTTCCACGGGACCTTCCCCCCTACCTTAATATTATGGTATCACAGATCGTGGAGCCGGTCGATATACTCGTTCCGGCCCAGCGTGACCACCACGTCCCCGGCAGCGAGGACATAGTCGGCGCCGGGCGCCACCTCCAAGTCGTGCTCATCGCCGCCGCGGCGGATGGCGATGATGTTGACCCGATACTTGGCACGCACATCCAGGGTGCGCAGAGATTTCCCCACCCAGGGCTTGGGGGCGGCCAGCTCCACGATGCCGAAGTCATCGGAGAGTTCGATGAAGTTGAGAATGTTGGAGCTGGACAGATTCTGAGCCAGCTTGACTCCCGTCTCATGCTCGGGGAAGACCACCCGGTCGGCGCCGATCTTTTGGAGCACCTTCTGGTGAACATGGCTCTGGGCTTTGGCAATGACCTGCCGGACACCGATCTCTTTCAGATTCATGGTGATAAGCGCGCTGTTGCCCACGTCATCGGCCACCGCCACGATGGCACAGTTATAGTTGCGTACACCCAGAGCCCGGAGCACACCGGGGTCCCGGGCGTCGCCGGCCACAGCGTGGGTCACCTGGCTGGAGATGCTCTGGACACGGTCCTCCGAGTCGTCGATGGCCAGCACCTCATGGCCCAGGCGGCACAGCTCGGTGGCCACGGCGGTGCCGAAACGGCCCAGCCCGATCACTACATATGTCCTCACGATTTACAGCTCCTTTTTCGTTTGGGCGGTCCTGGACTCACCCGATCATGATGTCCACCATGGGATAGCGGATCTTGGCCGCGTTCCTGCCTCTGGCCAGGAAGGCCACCGAGAAGGACATGATGCCCACCCGGCCCAGGAACATGGCAATGATGAGTATGATATGACTGAAGGGCGTCAATGTGGGGGTGATGCCTACAGTTACACCCACCGTAGCCAGAGCAGAGGCCGCCTCGAAGGCCGCCGAGAGGAAGTGCACGTCGTCAGTCAAAGAGATGGTCATGGCGATACCAAGGAAGAGGACCACCACAATCAGCGTCAATGTGAGGGCAGTCATAACCCGGCGCTGGGAGATGGTCCGCCTGCGGATGGTGACCTCTTCCCGACCGGCCAGTCCGGCCCGCATGGTGAGCAGCAAAATACCCACCGTGCTCGTCTTCAGGCCGCCGGCGGTGGAGCCGCTGGAGCCGCCGATGAGCATCAGGATGCAGGACATGGCAAGAGAGCTGTCCCGCAGCCCTCCCTGACCAATGGAGTCAAATCCTGCGGTGCGGAGAGTCACCGACTGGAAGAACGAGTTGAGGATCTTCTTCCACCAGGACATCCCCCCCAGGGTATTGGGGTTATCCCACTCCACGCCCAGGAAGAACACCGCCCCACCCAGGATGAGCGCTCCCGTCATCAGGATGACCAGCTTGCTGTACAGGGAGAGCCGCCGGGGCGTCCGCCAGTTCCGGATCAGATCCTCCCAGACGAAAAAGCCCAGGCCGCCAATGACGATGAGACACAATATAGTAAGGAGAATCACCGGATTTCCATTATAGGTGATGAGGCTGGTGAACTCACCCTTGCTGCCCAGCAGGTCGAAGCCGGCGTTGCAGAAGGCCGAAACAGCGTGGAAGATACCCCGCCACAGTCCGCCCGCCAGGCCGAACTCCGGCAGGAAGCACAGGGTCAGGATCACAGCGCCCGTCCCCTCAATGACTAGGGTCCCCATCAGAGTGTGACGCACCATGCGGACCACGCCGTCCATGTCGTTGAGGTTCAGGGTGGAGACCATGATAAGCCGTTCTGAGAGGCCGATCCGCCGCCGGAGCGCAAAGGATACCGTGGTAATGACCGTCATGAAACCCAGTCCGCCCAGTTGGATCATGGCCAGAATCACGACCTGTCCGAAAAGCGTCCAGTGTGTCCAGGTGTCCACCAGGATCAGTCCGGTAACACAGGAGGCCGAGGTAGCGGTAAAGAGACAGGTAATGAGATCGGTAGACTGTCCGTCTCGGCTGGCCCAGGGCAGCATGAGCAATAGGGTCCCGGTGAGGATGATGATCCCAAAGGAGACCACCACGATCCGGGCGGGATTGAGGTTACGCATACTCCGCAGCCGTCTGAGCAGCGCCTGCAGGGGATAAAACACCAAGATATGACCCTCCTTCTCGCTCCGCACCTTCGGGTGAAGCGAAAGCAAGTATAGCATACGCTGTCGTTCCGCACAAGTCAACGGTTTTTTCGAGCCCGCACAAACAGACAAAGGCCCGCCCCGGGACCATTTCCCGGGACGGGCACATGCTCACAGAAATGGATGAAAATCCTTGTCCAGGACCTGCTTGCGGTGGTAGCTCACATAGTCGGGCGCAGCCTCAGGGCACTGGTTCTGGATGGTCTCCACCAGCAGAGTCGGATTGAGGCCGGGATTCTGGGCGCGGAGGACCACATCCAGGACGATGGCGTCCCGGCGCCCCTCATAATCCACCTTGTGGATGAGGGGGATGAGGTCCACCTGGACCTGGCCGCTCTTGGCCTTCTTGGACTTCTTGGTTACCACCAGGCTCTCCCGGCTCAGCAGAGCCCGGATGGCATTCTCAGCGCCCACCGGGGCGCCGGCGTCATACTCCAGGGTGATGATATAGTTCACCCAGCACAGCTCCCGGACGGGGCGCCCGCCCTCGTAGCAGCGGGTGACGGTAACTCCCTCAGGCAGGGCCTGGGTAAGGCGCCGGGGCACCTCACTTAAATCCATCCCCTCAGGCAGGCCGAACTCCAGGATCTCACACTGGCTGGAAAAGCCCACCGACAGGGGCAGGGCAATGGACACATAGGCATGGGGATTAAAGCCCTCCGTGTGCTTCACATGGAGCCCGGAGCGCAGAAAGGCCCGCTGGAAGGTCCGCATCAGATCCAGGTGGGAGATATACCGGGCCCGGCCCGTTTTGATGAACTGGATGCGCTGGTCACTCATCGCACACCCTCCCCTTCTCCAGCAGATGGTTGGCCCCGCAGCCGGTACACTGCTTCCGGCAGTCGGGGGTGATGACCGCCTCATAGGCCCGCTCCCGCTCCCGCCACAGGAAGTCGGTGGTCACGCCGGTGGAGATCCGGCACCAGGGCAGGACCTCCTCCCGGCTCCGGGTCCGGTTGGCGTAGAAGGCCGGGTCCAGACCACAGGCCTCAAAGGCCCGCAGCCAGCGGTCCAGGTCAAAATATTCGCTCCAGGAGTCGAACTTGGCGCCCTCTCGCCAGGCCAGCTCGATGGCGTCGGCCAGCCGGCGGTCTCCACGGGCGAAGACGGCCTCCAGATAAGAGGTATCCGGATCGTGCCAGTGGTAGACGATGGACTTTTCCCGCATATTGTCCCGCAGCAGCTTCACCCGGCGGAGATACTCTTCCCGGGTGACCTGGGGCTCCCACTGGAAGGCGGTATGGGGCTTGGGCACAAAGCAGGCCGTGGACACGGTGATCCGGCAGCCCCGGCGCTTGTCGGGGGCGGTCTCCCGCCAGAGCTGGAGCACCTTCTTGGCCAGATCGGCAATGCCCAGCACATCCTCATCGGTCTCAGTGGGCAGGCCCAGCATGAAGTAGAGCTTCACCGTGTTCCACCCGCCCATAAAGGCGGTGCGGCAGGAGTTCATCAGGTCTTCCTCGGTGACGTTCTTGTTGATGGCGTCCCGGAGGCGCTGGGTACCCGCCTCAGGAGCAAAGGTAAGGCCGCTCTTACGGACGTGCTGGAGCCGCTGCATAAGGCCCATGGAGAAGTTGTCCGCCCGCAGGGACGGGAGGGACAGCGACACCTTGTTGGGCTCACACCACTCCAGCAGACCGTCGCACAGCCCCTCCAGGGGACGGTAATCACTGGTGGACAGGCTGGAGAGGGTCATCTCCTGATAGCCGGAATCCTTGCAGGCGGCGATGCCCTGCTCCACCAGGAGCTTGGGGCTGCGGGTGCGGACGGGCCGGTAGGCGTAGCCCGCCTGGCAGAAGCGGCAGCCCCGGATGCAGCCCCGGAAGACCTCCAGCATGACCCGGTCATGGACGATCTCAGTGGAGGGCACAATGGTCTTTACCGGGAAGTAGGACTTGTCCAGATCCTGTACGATCCGCTTGGTCACCAGCTCGGGCGCGCCCTCCTGCGGGGTGACAGACGCCACGGTGCCATCCTCGTGGTAGGTGACGGTATAGAGGGAGGGCACATAAAGCCCCGGCACCTTGGCCGCAGCCACCAGCAGATCCTGACGGGACCACCCCTCCCGGCGGGCGCGCTGATAGAGCCGGATGAGCTCCACGGTCACATCCTCGCCCTCGCCCAGGGAGAAGATGTCCACGAAGGGCGCCAGAGGCTCCGGGTCGTAGGCACAGGTGCCGCCGGCGATGATCAGGGGGGCGTCCTCGTCCCGGTCGGCGGAGCGCAGGGGCAGCCCGGCCAGATCCAGCATGTTGAGCACGTTGGAGTAGGCCATCTCATAACCCAGGGAGAAACCGATGATGTCGAAATCAGAGATGGGATCTCCGCTCTCCAGACCATAGAGGGGAAGGCCTTCCCGGCGCATCTCCTCCTCCATGTCTCCCCAGGGGGCGAACACCCGCTCGCACCACACCCCGGGCAGCTCATTCATCAGCCCGTAGAGGATCCGCACCCCCAAATTGGACATGCCGATCTCATAGGTATCGGGAAAGCACATGGCGATCCGCGTATCTACCTGCTTGGGGTCCTTCACCACTGCGTTGTACTCTCCACCGGTATACCGGGCAGGCTTCTGCACCCTGGAGAGGATCGTTTCCATCGTCCGGTCCATTCCTAACCTCCGCTCGCGCGCGCTTACTCATCATACATATGGCAAGGTATTATTTTAACCGCTGCGCGTAGGAATGGCAAGTACAATTTCGCGGATTTATTGGTTTTCTCCCCAGGAATGGCAAAAATCTTCGATGATGTCCCTGAAGTGCACCGGGGAAAGCCGGTTCCGATTGAGTGCGCGCACCAGGCGCTCCACCTCTGCGTAGTCGCTGGACAGCCGCGGTGCCCGCTGGCCGTCACAGCAGAGCACTCCAAACCAGACGGGTATCTCTCCCTCCTCCGTGCAGACCTCAAAACACGGCCGGATCTCTTCCATGCTGTTTCCTCTCCTCTTCCTCACTCAATTTCCTCACACGTTCCGGGCGGTCCGGCACCTCACGTCGCCGTCTGGGCCCACACCCCTCCCTCTCTCAATGAAGGGTGCCGGACCCGTGTCTCCTCTCCGACCTACCACGCAGCAGGCCTCTTATGATATAATAAAGAGAAGACCGGACGAGCCACAGCTCACGCGATCGCCCCTTGACCCCCGGGCCGGATACACATATCTTGTGCCCGCCCTGTTGTCCCTAACAATATGGTGTATTTCCCCTTTTTTGTCAATAGTACGGCGCCGAACTCACCATTTGGAACATGAAAGTTTTCCAAATTTGGATAACTATTGTCGAATTTTGAAGGGAGGTCTCCAATGATGTCCATGACCAACAAGCTGGCATTGGCCAAACGCCGCAGTGGTCTGACCAGCGCGGCCCTCGCCAGCCGCTCCGGCGTGCCTCTGAGCACAGTCAACAAGATCCTCTCCGGCCAGACTGCCCATCCCGCGCCTCAGTCTCTGGAGCGTCTGTGCCGGGCGCTGGACATCTCCATGGGCTATCTGCTGGATGACGGCATCCCGGACGAACTCTTCCTCAGTGCCCAGTGCGAGGGAGACGGACTGCACTACCTCTCACAGCAGGAGTGGGAGCTGGTCCGGGATTACGGCGTGCTCACCGTTCAGGGCCGTCAGATGGTGGATGCCCTGTTGGAAATGCTCCTGGCACTGTCTCCCCTCCCCCTGCCCACCGGGCGCCGGCGCCTCCTTCTCTATCTCCAGCCCGTCGCCCAGGGTCAGCGGGGCGCTCTTATGGACAGCTTCGAGTTCGGTGTGCTGGACGTGCCTGCTGACTCCGTCACTGAGGCCGCCGACTTCGCTGTCCTCCTCACCGACGGCTCCATGGCGCCGGTATACACCCCAGGCACCATGCTGGCCGTAAAGCGGGGCGCGGTGGCCGCCAACCAGCTGGGCCTTTTCCTCCTCAACCGGGAGCTTTTCCCCCGCAAGCTCTCCCGCTCCCCCGGCCGCACCAAACTGGTGGCCATCAACATCTCCTATAAAGATGTCATTGTCCGGCCGGAAGACGAGCTCTCCTGCATGGGCGCCATTCTGGGTGCCGTCCGGGACTACACCCGTCTCCCCAAAGGCGGCACCCCCTCCCCCGGCGGGGCGGATTTTCTGTACCCACAACGGCTCAAACTGTGATATACTGCTCTCGAACCTCTTTTCAGAAAGGAGGGGTATCCCTTGCCCCAGCTTCCAACCGGACTTCAGGATCTGGTGGGCGGTCTGGCCGCCTTTTTGGGGGATCACGCCGCCGTCATGGCGTGGTACACCGCCGTGGTGCGGTTTCTCTTCCCCGTCCTGGCCATTCTCATCCTCATCCGCAGCATCCGGTCCCTCCTCACCGTACCCCATGTGCCGGAGGTGTGGGCCTATCTCACCCTACCCAACGGCCTCTCTGAGCCCCTTACCCACTGGGAAAACTTCCTGGGCCGGTCCAACGCCTGCGACGTGATTTTGGGCTATCCCACCGTCTCCCGGCAGCATGCCGCCCTCATCCGGGCGGAAAACGACAGCTGGACGATCTACGACCTGGGCTCCAAGGGCGGCGTCACCATCAACGGCAAGCCGGTGGCTGAGGCCGCCCCGGTGGCTTACGGTGATGTAGTGGCCCTGGGCGGTGTGGAGACCGTTCTTCTCCCTGTTCCACCCGAGGAGCGGGAAAAGCGCCGTCAGAAGCGGCGGTCCGAGGAACGTCCCGTCTCCCCCTGGGTAGGACTCTTCTTCCTCACGATCTTTCAGATTCTAACCGCCGTACAGCTTATGGCCGCTGCCGGAGATGAACTCCCTGCCACGGTGCCCGGCGCTTTTCTCTGCCTGATCGCCGTTATGTGGGGCTACTTTCTGGCCATGCGGGCCACACACAGGGTGGGCTTTGAGATGGAGACCATCGCCTTCTTCCTCTCCACCCTCTCCCTCGCCGTCACAGCCTCCTCCGCCCCCTCCTCCCTCTTCAAGCAGCTTCTGGCCCTGCTGCTGGGGCTGGTACTCTTCGTGGTGCTGGGGCTCTTCCTCCGGGATCTGGACCGGGTCAAGTCCATCCGCTGGCTCATGGCCGGCGGCGCCATCGGCCTTCTGGGTCTCACCCTGGTGCTGGGCATGCTGGGTCTGAGCCAGGCCAAATACGGTGCCCTCAACTGGGTCGTCATCGGCCCCCTCTCCTTCCAGCCATCGGAGCTGGCCAAGATCTGCTACATCTTCGCCGGCTCCGCCACCCTGGAGCGGCTCTTCCGCAAGCGGAACCTGGGCCTCTTCATGGTCCTCACCGCCGTATGCCTGGGCTGCCTGGCCCTGATGAGTGACTTCGGCACTGCCGCCATCTTCTTTATCACCTTCCTGGTCATCGCCTACCTCCGCTCCGGAGACTGGGCCACCCTGGCCCTCATCTGCGGCGGCGCCGTCTTCGGCGTGGTCATCCTTCTCTCCTTCAAGCCCTACATCCTCAAACGTTTCGCCACCTGGGGCCACGCCTGGGAGCAGGCCTCCTCCGGCGGCTTCCAGCAGGTGCGCACCATGTCGGCCGCCGCCTCCGGCGGCCTGGTGGGCGTGGGCGCCGGGGAGGGCTGGCTCCACAACGTGGCCGCCGGCGACACCGACCTGGTCTTCGGCATGCTCTGCGAGGAGTGGGGGCTCATCATCGCCGCCCTGGCCGTACTGAGCATCGTCACTCTGGCCGTCTTTGCCGTTCGGGCCTGCCGTTCTGGCCGGTCCAGCTTCTACACCATCGCCGCCTGCGCCGCCACCTCCCTGCTGGTCTTCCAGACCTGTCTCAACGTCTTCGGCGCTGTGGACCTGCTCCCCCTCACCGGCGTCACCTTCCCCTTTGTCTCCAACGGCGGCTCCGCCATGCTCTCCTCCTGGGGACTGCTGGCCTTCCTGAAAGCCACCGACACCCGTCAGAACGCCAGCTTCGCCATCCGCCTTCCCTCCCGTCAGGAGAAGGAGTCCGTTTACTTTCCCAGCGAGGACAGCAAGGAGGTGAGCGGCGATGCGTAAGATCGAACGGCGGGCCATGGTCTGCCTCCTCCTTGCAGCCGCACTGGTGCTTGGACTGGTGATCTTCGGCTTCCGCTTTTTCCTCAACGGCGGGAAGTGGGTCTCCTTTGCCGCCAACCGCCACCTATACAACAGCCAGGGTCAGCTCTCGGTGGGCCGGGTGCTGGACCGGGACGGCGACGTGCTCTCCTGGGTGGACAAGGACGGAAACCGTGCCTACTACGACAACGCCACCGTCCGAAAGGCCACCCTCCACGTGGTGGGAGACGCTCAGGGCAAGATCGGCACCGGGGCTCTGGTGGCCTTCGCTGACAAGCTCTCAGGCTACAACCTCCTCACCGGAGCGTACAGCCCCATGGGGGCGGGCAACGACCTCTACCTCACCATTGACGCCCGGCTCAACTACGAGGCCTACACCGCCATGAACGGCAAAAAGGGCGCGGTGGCCGTCTACAACTACGAGACGGGGGAGATCCTGTGCCTCTTCTCCTCCCCCACCTTTGACCCGGTCGCTCCCCCCGATATTCAGGAGGGAGACACCACCTACGACGGCGTCTACCTCAACCGGGCCCTCTCCTCCACCTTCGTCCCCGGCTCGGTCTTCAAGACCGTCACCCTGGCCGCCGCCATTGAAAATATCCCCGATCTCTTCAGCCGCACCTTCACCTGCACCGGCTCCTGCCAGGTGGGGGATGACGTGGTGACCTGCCCCTCCGCCCACGGTGAAATGGACATTTACAGCGCCTTCTCAAAATCCTGCAACGGCGTCTTTGCTCAGCTGGCTGTGGAGCTGGGGCCGGAGATCATGGCCGCCTATACCGAGAAAGCGGGGCTCACCGACCGGTACAGCATCAGCGGTCTCAAGACCGCCGCCGGCAGCTTCCAGTTCTCCGGGGCAACCACGAACCAGCTGGGCTGGGCCGGTGTTGGCCAGTTCAATGATCTGGTGAACCCCATGTCCATGATGATCTACATGGGAGCCGTCGCAGGCGGCGGCAAGGCCGCTGTCCCCCAGCTGGTCCTCAAAACAGTAACTCCCCTGCACTTTCCCCCTTCCTTCTATTTCAGTCACAAAACGGGCAAGCTCATCGAAGCCGACACGGCGGCCACCCTGGCCGATATGATGGCCCGGAACGTCACTGAGACCTACGGTGCCGGGCGCTTCCCCAACATGGACATCTGCGCCAAGTCCGGTACCGCTGAAGTCGGCGGCGGCAAGGCTCCCAACTCCTGGTTCACCGGCTTCCTCCGCAACGAGGATGCCCCCTACGCCTTTGTGGTCGTCGTGGAAGAGGGCGGCAGCGGCGCTCAAACCGCCGGCAATGTGGCCGCAGCTGTATTGGACCTGCTGGTCAACGGGTATTAAAATCCTAGAAACAAAAATTTCCGGCGGATGACCGCCGGAAATTTTTATTTTCCCCGCAACCCTTTCCCGGGAAATGCGTATATCCAGTCAGAGTTGACCGCGCGGGAGACTTGATATGGAACTTTAGGAGGGATGCCCATGGAAGACACGCGCCTGATCGAGCGGCTGCGCAGACACAGCCGTGCTGCTCTGGAGGACGCCATCCGGCGGTATACCTTCTATGTAAGCGTCACGGTGTGGCGGACCCTGTCCGCCGGGGGCAGCGCTCCCCGGGAGGACGTGGAAGAGGTGGTCTCCGACGTGTTCTTATCCCTGTGGGAGCACGCCGGGGAGCTGCACGCCGACAAGGATCTCCGCCCCTGGCTGGGGGCGGTGGCCCGAAACAAGGCCATCGACCGTCTCCGCCGCACCCCTGTACCGGTCCTCCCCCTCTCCGAATCCGACGCCGTCCCCCAGCCCGGCCCACAGGAGACGGCCGAGCAGCGAGAGTGGGCAGAGCGGCTGTGGCAGGCCGTGGACGCTATGGACGAGCCCGACCGCACCCTTTTCCTCCGTTACTACTGGTACTGGGATAAGCTGAAGGATGTGGCCCGGGACCTGAAGCTGAACCTCTCCACAGCCAAGAGCCGGCTCCTCCGGGGCCGGAAGGCCCTGCGGGAGGAACTAACGAAAGGAGGGGAATGTCCGTGAAGGAAAATCACTTTGCAGAGCTTTGGGCCGACACCGTACCGCCCGAGGTGCCCTGCCCCCAACCGTTGGACCCCGAGAACATGGTCCGTCGGGTGAACACCGCTTTAGACGTTCTCCCCTCGGAAAGGAGACAGCATATGCGGCAAAAAACTCGTTTTGCGGCGGTATTCATTGCCGCCGTAGTGGCCCTGGTGGGCACTACCCTGGCCGTAACCGTCCACTGGGATGTTCTGAATACCTATTTCAAGGGGGATACCTCCTCCGCCAAGCCCTTGGTGGACCATGAGGTCCGGTCAATCAGTGACAAGGACTATACCTTAATAGTCGAGAGCTCTGTCTCAGACAGCACCACTGCTCTGCTGCTGGTGAGGGTGGATGCTCTGACGGAGGAATCCAGGGCATTCATGTTCTCCGACGACTTCAACGGCATGGACACCTGGTCCATCTATCCGCTTCTCCCGGAAGAAAACGACGGTGATGATGCCTCTACGCCGAGCAGTTGGGGTGTTGGTTACAGCGAACTGGGGGAGCTGCGGACGGAGTCTTCCACCTTCTGGCGTTTTGACGTGGATCTGGCCGGCGCCACCGCACTCCGGGTCCGTCTGGGGTATATGGAGGAAGGGGCCGCCCTGGAGTTTGACCTTAACCCCGCGGAGTCGGTTACCGTGGATATCGGTGCCACAGGACCAGGTGCCCCCACCCTGGACAACGCCCGGGGCGGCGATATCACGGTGCATTCGGTGACTTTGAGTCCCCTCACCTGTCAGATTGAGGCCACCATAGTGGACCCGGACCGGGAGGCCGATCCGCTGCTCTTCTTCCTCATGGAGGACGGGACCCTTATCACTAGCGGGCAGTCCCTCACCTCCGTCTCCGCCCTGCGCATCCGGGGAGAGACGTGGTCCTTCCACTACCGCTTCCAGTCCGTCATGGACCTGTCCCAGCTTGCTGCCGTGGTCTTTGACGGCACCGCCTATCCCCTGGACGGCGGAGAGCCCTATGCCGTGGAGATCGATCCCAAGCTCTACCCCTTCCAGATCCCTCTGATGGACCTCATTACGGAGGAGGGCGGCTTCACCCTCCCCGTGGAGGACCTGTGCCGGGCCCTAGTGGCCTCCTATGAGTGGGACGAGGACAGCCAGACCGCCACCTGCACTTATCGGGACACCACCATCGTCCTCACTGTGGGCAGCTCCACCGCCCTGGTGGACGGTGAGCCGGTGGACCTGGGTGAACCCGTCGTCCTTCAGGACGGTACACTGGCCGCCGGTTGGAGACTGGCTGAACACTGGGGGCTGGATGTCACAGCCGCCTACAACGAAACTCAAACCGAACGGACGTACTGGGTAGTCATCCCTTGACGCACCACAAAAAGAACGGCGTCCCCTTCGTGAGAAGGGGACGCCGTTTTTCTGTTTTCTTATTCCAGACCCAGGGGGATGATGGCGCAGTAGTCCTCGATGCTGCCGTTGTTCTGGAAGCACTTGAGAATCTCTTTTCCGATGGGATGAAGCTCCGGCACATCAAAGGCGGCAAGCTCCTGAGCGAAGAAATCGTAGAGGATCTTGGCGCCCTTGTCGTAGCCCTCGTCACCCAGGGTCTCCTGGCGCTCGGGGCGGAGGAACCGGGAACTGATCTGCTGACCGTCCACCTTCATCTCCTTAAGGGCGTAGCCCAGGAGGGGGCAGCGGGCGGGGACCAGACGGTCCATCTTCATGTTGACGCCGCCGCGGCGGGCCAGGTACTCACGGGAGATCCACTCGGCGGCGAAACCAATCTTATAGGCGCCGATGTGCTGGTTGGGGATGAGCACATACTTGGTGTTCTTGCACCGCAAAATCTGCTCCAGCAGCAGGTTGGCCTGCTTCACCCGGAGGCCGGTGGCGAAAGGCCAGTAAGAGCCCACACCCTCGCTGGCCAGCTTGGCGCTGCCATTGATGCTGGGGTTATTGAAGCCGCGGGGGGCCACCAGCCGCCACAGCCAGGCCAGGGCGGGGGGAATGATGCCCATGAGACCCAGGATGCCATAGCTGGGGTTCTCGTTGGTGGCAGGGGGCATACGGACGCCGAAGCTGCGCACGTCCACCTCCACCGGCTTGTCGGCGATGTGGGGGATCAGGCGGCGGGGGATGATGACACGGGGGTTGGGGCAGGGCTTGCCGTCAGAGTCCAGGGTGTGCTCCCACAGCAGGCAGGTGGAACGGGGCACACCGTCGATGTTGAAGAACATGAGGGGCTCCTTGGTGTGGATGGAGATGCGCTCGTACAGGGGGTCTGCGCCGTACTCGGTGATGCCGTCCACCCGGATGAACCAGCCGTCCTCGCCGTCGGTGAGGGCCAGCTTGCCGTTTCGGGGCTGGTAGCTGGGCTGACACATGGCCATGTCGTCGGTGACAGGCTGAATGGTACAGGTATCGCTCATGCTGATATAGGTCTTCTCATTGGTCTCGATGTTGACACCCAGCAGCACACGGCCGTCGGCCACACGGGGTACATCCTGGAGCAGCTCACTCTTGCCGCCGCCGGAGGCACCCTCGTGCATCATGACCATCTCATTTTCATAGGGGGTGATGACCCGGGCAGCCGAAGCGTGGGCGGTGATCCAGCCCTCCCGCTCACCGATGTCCAGCAGCACACTGTAAATGCCCTTCTTGGCGGAGGGACCGGGATAGAGGTTGTAGGAAAAGACCTCATGGAGGTCGCTGTGGCGGCTGTGGACCACCACCTGCTTGCCGTTGAAGTGGGTGTGACGGAAGGGGGGCGCCACATAGACGATGGAGCGGGGCTTGAAGTGCTCCACCTTGCGGGCGTTCACAAAGGCCTGGAGCTCTGCCAGAGCAAAGGCAAAGAAGGCGGCGTTCCGGGGACAGACCAGGATGGAGTCATAGCCGTACTGGTAACCGCCAGCCTTGAAGGGAACAATGATGAGCTCCTGCCGGGCCAGCCACCGGTAGGTCTCCTCCCGGAGCTGGTCGAAGTCGTAGCCATACACATCCTCGAACCGGGGCTTGTCGGTGGGCTGGTCGTCGGCGATGCGCATGCAGTCGGGGTCCCGGCGGCGCATGTAGTCCTCCACATAGTTGACCACGGCACCGTTTTTGCAGCGGACCACTGTGGCCTCTTTCACAGGCTTCCCGTTCACATCGTAGAGGACCTCGATCTTGTCCGTGTGCTCATTGCCAAAGATGAGCTCGTAGAGGGTCTCCTTGCTGTCAGGCACGATCACACTGGGGCTATTGTTGATGATTTCGGTCAGTTCAGGCGTAAATGTGAATTTTTCCAGCAGTACATTCATGGGAACGGTGCCTCACTTTCTTTTCGTCCCGGGCTTTCTATCGAAACGGAGAATACTTCTATGTGTAACTTTACAGGAGAATCCCGCATTTGTCAAGGGGAGGACGGTCTTCCGCCCCGCCCCTGCTCACTGCGGTCTGACCGTTCTCTTTTTGCAACTTGTCCGTGCTCAGGCTTCATATACGTGCTCAAACCTCAGCAGGCCCCCGCATGGTGAGCCATCCTCCTGAAACAAAAAGCCGTAAGCCCGGCGGGCTTACGGCTTTTTGGGTTCCGGCGGAATCTTACTTTACGGCAATGGCCTCGATCTCCAGCTTGGCGCTCTTGGGCAGGGCAGCCACGGCGAAGCAGCTGCGGGCAGGGCAGGGCTGGGGGAAAGCAGCGGCATAGACCTCGTTCACCGCGGCAAAGTCGGCGATGTCAGCCAGGAAGATGGTGGTCTTGACCACCTTTTCCATGGAGCTGCCGGCAGCCTCCAGCACGGCCTTCACGTTGGCCAGGGACTGCTTGGCCTGGGCGGCCACATCCTCGGGCATGACACCGGTAGCAGGGTCAATGGGCAGCTGGCCGGACACGAAGACCAGGTTCTCGGTGGAGATACCCTGGGAATAGGGGCCGATGGCGGCGGGTGCCTGATTCGTTACGATAGGAGTTTTCATAGTAGATCGCCTCCGATAAATTTTTGTTACATTGATTATAATTTCTTATTTCTTGTTTGTCAACCCGCTTTTCATATTGTGCTTTTGCTTATTCCGGTATAAAATAAGGTCCACGAAGCAAATTGCGGTCTTTGACTGCCGGAAAGGGTGACTGAAACCCATGAGCAACCAAAGCAGGCTGGAGCGTTACCTCCCCATTGCGGCCTTCTTAAGCGCCGTATGCGGCGACCACTACGAGGTCATCCTCCACGACGTCTCCGATCCGGAGACGTCGGTTGTGGCCATCTTCAACGGCCACCTCAGCGGTCGCAAGGTGGGAGATCCCATGACAGAGCTGGCCCGCCGTCTGGTGAGGGACGAGGTCTATCGGGACCGGGACTTCGTGTCCAACTACGAAGGGCGTACCCGCAGCGGCAAACGCTTCGTTTCCTCCACCTACTTTATCAAGGAAGATGGCGAGCTGCTGGGGCTCATCTGCGTCAATCACGACGTCTCCGACCTCACCGCAATGGCAAGCCACCTTCAAAGTCTTCTCGCCGCCTTCTCTGTCCCCGGCCAGGTACCCCCTCAGGCCCCCTATACCGAAGAGCTGGATGATTCCATCCCAGAGCTCTCCACCACCCTCATCCACAATACAGTGCTCCGCCAGGGCGTTCCCGCCGGACGCATGACGACCCAGGAAAAGGAGTCCCTTATTGAAGCCCTGGAGCGGCAGGGGGTTTTCTCCACCAAGGGATCGGTGGGGCAGGTCGCCCGGGAGCTGGACATCTCCGAACCCACCGTCTACCGCTACCTCCGCCGCATTCGAAATCGCTGACAGAATACCAAAAACCGCCGTTTTGCCGCCCGAGCATGGGCGGCAAAGCGGCGGTTTTTCATTTTTGTCGGTCAGTTTTTACTCGATTTACCAATGAGGCGACCCAGAGTACAGCACAGCGCGGCAAAGTCAATGGGTTTGGAGATATGGGCATCCATTCCCGCCGCTGTGGTAGCCGCCATGTCCTCGGCGAAGGCATTGGCCGTCACGGCGATGATGGGGACCGTGGCAGCATCCGACCGCGAGAGGGCACGGATCTGCCGGGCGGCGGTGCAGCCGTCCAGTTTGGGCATCTGCATATCCATCAGGATGGCATCAAAGGTATAGGGCAGAGACGTGGCAAAACACTCCACCGCCTCCTGCCCATCCCACGCCTGGGTGACCTTCATGCCGTTCATGGTAAGGAACTCCGTGGCGATCTCCATATTCACTGCGTTGTCTTCCGCCAGAAGGATGTGCTTTCCCTCCAGAGAGACGGGATTGTCCAGCGTGCCACCGCAGGGGTGCTCCTCCTGCTCGGCTGACTGGAAGGGCAGCTCCACGGTAAATGTGGTCCCCTTCCCCAGCTGGCTCTCCACCTGGATCTGGCCGCTCATCTGGGTGACCAGGTTCTTGACGATGGGCATCCCCAGACCCGTCCCATCACTTGACCGGCACTGAACCGTGTCTCTCTGGCATAGGGTTCAAAGATCTTGGGCAGGAACTCCTTGGACATGCCCAGCCCGGTGTCCCGTACCACGATCTGATACTTGATCTGCTCCTGGAAGGAGAGTTGTTTCACCTCCACCGCCACGGTATCACCCTTTTGGGTAAACTTGAACGCGTTGGAGAGCAGGTTATTCATGATCTGGCTGATCCGGAAGGGATCGCCCAACACCATGGCGCTGTGGATCTCAAAGCTGGTAACGAAGTGTTTTCCCTCCTCCTCCGCCTGGACACGGAAGGGTGCGGCGCAGGACTCAATGCACACCTGGAGATCGAACTGGCGGTCATCCAGAACCACCTTGCCCTGCTCCAGACGGGACATGCCCAGAATATCATTGATGAGTCCCAGAAGCTGCCGTCCGGAGTCCGTGATCTTCTCCAGGTAGTCCTGGACCCGCTCCGGTTCCCGCACATGCTTCTTCGCCACATCGGTGAGCCCAATGATGGCGTTGAGCGGAGTGCGCATGTCGTGGGACATATTGCTGAAAAAGGCCTGTTTGGTCTTTTCACTCTTTCTGGAGGATTCCAGCGCATTCTCCAGCAGCTTACGCTCTTCCAGCTGCCGGCGCTTCTCCTGGTCCACTTCCCGGAAGGACAGCACCGCCTCGCCCTCCTCCAGAGTTTTGTCAAAGAGAATGCACATGTTCACCCAGCGGTACTCTGTCCCAAAGCGGCGGCGGAAATCGCCTCCAAACTCCCGGACCCCCTGCTCCACCAGTTTTTGGACGTTGGCCAGAGAAAAACCCTCCATGTACTCCTGATAGGCGGCCTCCTCCATAACCTCTCCAGCCATACGGATGAGATCCTGATACCGCCCATGGACAGACAGGCTCTGCTCAGCTTCCTCCGATCCCTTGATGATCTCATAGGTGTCCCGCAGTACATCCACACGATAGAGAGCGTAGTAGGAGTTGCCCAGGACAGTCACCGTCTCGTTGGTCCGCTCCATCCTGATACCGAGCCTGATCTCCCGCCAGGTGAGAAAACCTACACTGAGCAGACTGAAAAGATATACGAGCACAAACACTGCTTTCGCCTGCTGCAGATCCGCGAGGAGCGTGTCATACGGTATCGTAATGATCGAAAGCCAACCGTTGGGCATGTTGCTGTAATAGACGCTTCTCAGTTCCCCTGCAAGGTCAACAACATGGGTATCATAAGCCTCCAGCTCCCCACTCCATATCCGCTTCTGCAGCCCCTTGACATAGGACTCAAGCCTCTCCTGCTCATAGGACGCGGCAGTCTGAAAGTAGACCAGGTTGCCCTCCGTGTCACAAAGATAAAAGGAGGCATTCTCCGGCAGGTCCAGCATGCTGGAGCGGAATTGAAAGTCCTCCAGGAAAATATCAAAGGCCAGTACCGCATCCGAGTTCCGGCACTTCTGCGCCACTGTGATGACCGGCGTACCGTATACTGTGTCGGTATAGACATTGGTGAAGATCACATCGCCTCCGGCCATCAGGGCCCCCTGGTACCAGACGGCGTTCTCCACGTCGTAGTGCTCCATACCCTCCCACGGGTTGGCCGCCAGAATCTCACCGTTCAGAACCGCATAGGGGTCCACACCCCTCTCTCCCAGCACATCCTGAAGGCGCTGAAAATACATCGATATCCACGACTGCATCTCCTCCTGGTCCGCGTTCTCCTGAAGTCGCCAGTCGATAGCCTCCGTGCCGAAGGCAATGAGCGTCTCATAGATCGTCAGGTTGTTCCGTTCTTCCGCCGCATAGGTCTTTGCCAGAGAGGTCCCAAGCTCTTTCGCGTTTTTCAACAGATCTACACGCAGGATATGGTAGCACACCATACCGACGACCATAAATGCCAGCAGGACCAGGAAATTGGTCCGCACATTCCGAAAGATCCGTTTCCGCCTTCATCTGGCGGCCTTCATCCAAAGTTCTCCCGTATCGCCCGGTTCACCCGCTCATAGGACTGGGTGATGGCTGGCATCAGGCCGGCCGCCCCGGCTTCATCTCCCTCCCGGAGCATCTGGACCTGCCGGGTGAAGAGATCAAACAGTTCCGTCATGGAGAGGTTCCCGCACACACCCTTCAGGCTGTGGGAAGCTGTGACAGCCCCCTCCCGGTCGCCGGTATCCAGTGCCGTCCGGAGTGCCACATAGTTGCCGTCTTCCAGGAATTTTTTCAAGAATTTCTCCAGCAGCGCTTCACTGCCCATGAAACGCTCCAGTGCACCGTCCACGTCAATTCCAGCCGCCTTCAGGCGGGTACGCTTTCCCTCGTCCATGCCTTTTACGCCTCCCCGTTGGTCCCGTAAAACTTCCAGATCTCCTGCTCCACGGCAAAAAATCGCTCCAACAGCGCCGGGTTGAAGACCCCGCACTGTCCCTCCCGAATCATCTTCAGGGCTTCTCCCCGATCAAAGGCATCCTTATAGACCCGTTTACTCACCAGAGCATCGTATACATCTGCCAAGGAGACGATCTGCGCCCAAAGGGATATCTCATCACCCTTCAGGCCGTCGGGATAGCCACGGCCGTCCCAGCGCTCATGGTGATGGCGGGCGATGTCGCAGGCGTAGTGATAGGCCCCGTGCTCCTTGAGCTGAGGAATATGCTCCAGCATCCGCTCCCCTTGCACGGTGTGGGTCTTCATAATCTCAAATTCCTCCGGCGTCAGCCGTCCCGGCTTGTTGAGAATGGCATCCGGAATGGCGATCTTCCCCACATCGTGGGTAATGGCCGCCAGAGCGATGGAATCTATCTCCTCCGACGTCAGCCCCTCTCCCAGCTCAGTCTGGGTGAGCATATACCGGGTGATATTGTGGATACGGCGGACATGCTCCCCCGACTCGCCGTTGCGGAACTCAATCGCGGCAGAAAGGGATTCGATCATGCCCCGGTTGAGCTCGATGATCTGTTCCGCCTGGCGCAGCAGCTCCGACTGCTGCCGCTCCACCACGCTGCCCAGACGCCTCCGGGCCTGGTAGAGCTCCACCACCGACTTCACCCGCCGGTCCACCATGTATGGGATGACAGGTTTGCTGATAACATCCATGACTCCCAGCTCATAGGCTTCCCGCATGGTGGAGTTGCTGGCCTCTTCCGTGATGAGGAAAATGGGAATCTGGGCGGGGATCCCCTCCTCGTTCAACCGCCGCAGCACCTGCAGGCCGTCCATCTCCGGCATCACCACGTCCAGAAGCACCGCGCATAGCTGCTCCTTGTTACAGAGGATCTTCTCCAACCCTAATCGCCCGTTATCGGCCTCCGCCACCTTGTACTGGGAGGAAAAAATGTTCTCCAAAATCGCACGGTTGATCTCATCGTCATCCACAATCAGGATCGTGTCATAAGTGCTTTCCGCCGGTATATTGGTCCGTTCCTCTTCCATCCATCTCATTCCTTTCCGGCGTCATGTGCTCTTATTTTGATGCCAATTTTGGTACCTACATTCTCATCATTATAATACCTTCTACTTCCAACCGCAAGCCTGAAAGCCAGTATTCCCAAGCCATTCCGCTCCATTAGCCTGCCAGGGAAAAGCAAACAGCACCCACCCTGCACAGTCTGGGCTGTCCACAACAAGAACGCCGCCCATGCCATAACATGGGCGGCGCTGTGCTCACTCCGTAAAGGTCAAAGTGACAGGTCCGGTGTACATCCGGTAGGGCACCTGGGTCGCGGGAAGCGTGGCAGTACTTTCCAGCAAAACTACGGCAGTGCCCGGCGTCTCGGAGAAGAGGCGACCGTTCTCATCCATTTTCACTACTGCATCTCCGCCGATCTGGAGGAAACAGTCGGCATTGACCGTCTCGCTGCCGCACCGGGTCTGACGGACTACCTGGAGGGCACTGCCCCCCTCTGTGCCGGCCTTGAGGTCAGCCTCCGCACTGACGGTCTCCACCGCCGTAAGATAATAGGATGCGTAATCGGGCCGGTCGGTGGTGATGCCGTGGTAGCCGTCATAGTATTTTTGCTCAAAAAGCTCGTACTCGTCCACGGTCCAGGGGTGGATCAGGATACCGCGGTGCCGGGCCGCCCGGGTGAGGGCGGTGGTCTGGGCCTCCTGGGGGCAGCTGTAGAAGGCGCACAGAGGGTCCAGCACCTCCGCCATGGCCTTCAGATTGGCAGCCGTATCCGCCCCGCTCTGGGTGCAGGCGGCCAGATAGCCCACCGCCGCCTCCGGCATCCGGGCCCGAATCCTCTGGAGCTGCTCTGTGCTGTAAGAGAGGAAGACCACCCGGTTCTCCATGCCGGCAGCATACACCGTCTGGACCAGGGGCTCGATCAGAGCCGGGTCCTCACTTTTGATCTCCACCAGGAAAACGGTATCACTCTCCCGAACCGCCTGGAAGAGCTGGGCCAGGGTGGGCATCCGATCCCCGGCAAGGGCCTTGTCCCGGAACATCAGGCTCTGGAGCTGGAGCCGGGTGGCTGCAGAGATCCAGAGGTTTTGATTCATCAGGGCGCCGGTGGTAGCGTCATGGTTCACCATTACCACCCCGTCAGCGGAAAGGTGGACGTCGCACTCGATAGCGTCCGCACCCGCCTGCGCCGCCAGGACGGCGGATCGCTCCGTATTCTCCGGCGCCATCTCGTGAAGGCCCCGGTGGGCGGTAATGACAGGGGTACGGGTAAGAGTGCGCTGACCTGCCGGGAAGGACTCAATGGCGTCCATGACGCCCTCCCAGTCGTCGGTGACCAGGCCATCCGCCCCGGAGAGTATGGCGGTATAGGCCGCTTCTCCGCCGTTCGTACGGACCCAGACGGCTACTCCTCTGGTCTGAATAGCTTTCACCGTCTCAGGCAGGGCGTCGGACTGGTCCAGGATCACCACTCTGGCCCCCGCCCGGCCGGCCAGGGACGCGGCCTCAGTGGGGTCTGCCAGATCCATGGAGGAGCAATCCAGGACAGCCCGGACCCCCGGACTCCCGGCACAGGCCGTCTGGAGGACCTGGAGCTGGCTGGAAAAGACGTTCACATCCATGATGCCGTTTGCAGAGACATACTGGGCAAAGGCGGCGGCGGTGGTCAGGTCCTCGATGCGGAATCCCGCCAGCACCCGCTTATCCAGCCGTGACAGATACTCGTTCAGCGGAATGCGGCTGCCCCGGTCCAACACCGTGAGGTCGGAGAAGACCCCCTTAATCAGCGTGGCCGGGCGTCGCTCACCCGCCGCCGTATCTGCAGCGTACAGGCTGTCCCCCTCCGCTACCACTGTGGGGGACATGACTAACCCCGTTTTGGGCTCGTAGACCTGGGTGTCGTAGCCGTTGGCGGTGAGGGGCACCTCCGTGGGAAGGTTGGGCAGCTGGTCGGTGACCGACAGGGAGAGGAGCTCCGCCGATGCCCCGTCAAAGGTGAAGGCCACCCGGCCATCCACCGTGGATTGGTCGGCCACATCGGCCCGCAGCACCAGAGCTCCGTCCACGTACTGGCAGACCACTCCGTTCTGGTAGAGGATGGTAAGGGTATAGACCTGTCCCTCCTCCATCGCCGCACTCAATGGGGCGGCGCACTGTGTGCTCCATGCCCCGCCGGACAGCATACGGGCACACTCCACCCCGTTGGAGGCGGTGGGGTCCTGCCGCAGGCCCAGCTGCCAAAAGGAATATTTGGAGTTGGTCCCACTTCCGCCGGTGGAACGGACACCGAAGGCCAGTCCGCACCAGCGGCTGCTACTCACAGCGTCGTTGATCCGGACCTCTGCCTGAATACAGAAATCCCGGCCATAGTTCCAAACAGGAAAGACAACCGCCTCATATCCGTTACCCGCCACCCCCACGGTGTTGATGGTGCCGCCGGCCACGTAGATGTCATCGGCGGCGGCCAGCCGGATGCCGCAGCGGTTCAGAAGCGCGGGGCTGTCGAAGGTCAGGTCCACCCGGCTGTTGAGGTAGAGAGGGGCCTCCAGCTCCTGACCCTGGCGTTTGAGGGCCACATACCAGCAGCCCTCCTCTTCGCTCCAGCGAACAGTCACCGTCGTCTTCTCGTCCCCCACCATGGCAGAGGCCTGGGCGGCGATGGCCTCCGCCGTGATCTCATCCGCCGTGTCAAAGGAGAAATCCCCTGTCAGGACGGCTTGCAGCTGTCCCTCCAGCACCTCCTGACCAGTGGCGTCCCGGCGGTAGAGGCTCACCTTGGTGGGCAGGGTCACCGTCTGTCCCTCGCCCGTCAGGGTGATGGTGAAGCCCTTCTGCTCCTCCCCCGTGACCCGGATCTTTCCGCCGGCGGCGGTAAATCCGGAGGGAGCCAGGGTATTCTCGATCTTCTCCGCCACCGCTGTCCGTACCGTGAAGGCGGAGGCATCCTTCGCCACCGTCACAGTCAGCCGGTCGGGCGCCAGGGATATGGCCCACTCCAGGGCCGAAACCACCTCCAGGGACACCGTCCCCGTCCGTCCGCCAGCTTCCAGGCTCAGAGTGTAGTCTCCCACCGCGTTGCCCACCACCGGCAGCGTCGCCTCGCCTTTGTCAAATTCCAATGTGAGCTGGGTCTCGCCGTCGGCCTCCAGGGCCTGCCCCTCCACCGTGAGAGCGGGGGCCGCCCCCACCTCGTCCAGGTAACCGGAGACCGTCACGGTTTCAGCTCCGTCCAGACTGCGGGTGCCGCCGTCCAGCTCCAATACCTGCTCTGCTCCCAGAGGAAGCCGGTCCGGCGCCTCGATCTCCAGCCGTCCCGCCGCCTGGGCTCCCACGGGGAGAAGCAGCAGGGCCAGACAGCTCCCGCACAATAAATTTGACAACGCTCTGACTTTAGACATGGGCATCCTTTCCGCGCTCACTCGCTGTTTTCTGTCTCTATGGACCTCTCTGTTAGCATGACCAAAAGAAATAAAAAAACTCGCCGCAAGCCTTTTCACGCTTGCGGCGAGTTGGCGCAGAAGGAGGGATTTGAACCCTCGCACGGTTTAACCCGTCTACTCCCTTAGCAGGGGAGCCCCTTCGGCCACTTGGGTACTTCTGCATGCCGAATCAATCTCTCTGATTCACTTGTGAGCCCCGCCGCGGGGAGAAGAAATATGGCGGAGAGAGTGGGATTCGAACCCACGGCTCTTGCGAGTCACCGGTTTTCAAGACCGGCTCCTTAAACCACTCGGACATCTCTCCACGTCCCGAGCGCCACCATCATATCAAACGCAGGTGTTATCATACCATAACGTTCCCTGCTTGTCAACACCTTTGGAGAAAAAAACCGGGGCCCGCAGGCCCCGGTGGATTTCGCTCAGCTGAAGAAGGCGTGCGCGCCGATGGTAGTCACATAAGTGCGGTTGCGCTGGGCCCAGCTGTTGGGGGAAATAGAGGGATTGACGAAGTAGAGGCTACTGCCACCCACCCGGACACCCTCCAGGATCAGCTTGGCTGCCACCACGCTCTCGGCGTTGGGTTCCCGATAGATGCTGCCGCTGCTGGCAGGGGTGAACTGATTGGGGGCAAAGATCACATCATAGATGGTGTTGGGGAACCGGGGACTGTCCACCCGGTTCATGATGACGGTGCCCACGGCCAGCTTGCCGTCCAGAGGCTGGTTTCCGCTCTCCGCGTTGATGATGCGGGAGAGCCAGTAGAGGGAGTCGCTGTCATAGTAGCTGTCGCCGGAGGCAATGGGGCTCTCGCCGCTGTAAACCTCCACCACGCCGCTCTCCTGGTTCCAGCTCACCCAGCCGCCCAGGGCCTGGGCGATGGTGCGCACGGGCACCAATACGCGGCCACCGCCGTCGATGACACCATTGAGGACGTACAGGCACCGGCCGTTGGCCTGGATATACTGGTCACCCACCCGGGCCCGGAGGTCCAGACCTTCGGCGGTAACCACCACGTACTCGCCCTCCCAGCCAATGATGGCGTCAGGCCGCAGAGCCAGCACCGCATTGACCAGAGAGACATAGGTGATCCCGTTATATACGGTAAGACCGGGATCCTCACAGACATTGCCGTCCACCAGGAAGTAGCTGCCCGCGGCGGGTTCCTCCGCCGCCAGAGCCCAACTCCCCATGGGAAGGATCGTTGCCAGACAGAGCATTAGGCATAGGATACGCATGCGCATGTCGTATGCTTCCTCCTCACTGTTGTTGTAATCTTGTCGTTTCTTTTGTAACCAGATTGTAACCTATTTGAAGGCAAATTGCAAGACTTATTTTTTGCCGAGCGCTATCACATTTCCTGAAACCATTGGGGCGCAACGGTTTTCTCCATTCTGACCCCTTTGACTTTTCCGCCCTTTCCGGCGCCGGAAACGGTAACAAAACCGTTTCTCCTCCCACCGCCCACCGGATGCGAAACCGGCATCCGGCGGGCATAAAAAATGGGAGCAGGCGATGAACGCCTGCTCCCATTTTGATATCCTCTAAAGAGAGATCGTCATGCTCTCCCCGCCGCTCGTGATCGTCACCGTATATCCTTCCGTATACTCCTTAATGAAGGCAAGTGCCAGATAATCGGTGAACTCTACATCGCCAAAAACATTTTCCTCTTTAAATTCCATAAATTTGGAATTGCAGCTATCTTCAACGCTTATCTCCGATGTATCACTGAGTCCTGTGATATAAATGTAATGGTCCTCTATACCCACATACCACAAAATGTTAACTACGTATCCGTGGCCAATATTCTTTGTAATAATTTTTCTTCTGATATCTGTTCCTATTTTATACCCTGATTTCTGCCTTGGAGCAATCATCATAGTATAGCTATCTTCGTCCGTATAGAGAATCAGACTAGAGCTTTTCCCATCTACAATACAATTCACATCATCCCCACATGCATATTCCGCAACACTTTCCACCGTTGGGAAGGTGTAAAATACATTTTCGATCCTGCACAGTGAGAGAGTAATAGTTGCGATCAGTGTTGCGGCCAAAGCCACCCCCCTTCTTCTTCGTTTCTTCGAACGTTTATCCCTTAAAAACAATACCAGAGCAGCAACGAATAGTAAAAATGCAATATCCCGAATGATTAAATTCCACATTTTATTTGATTCGCCTCCCGATCCCTGCGCTGCTCTTCCGAATCGCTCTCCCATGCGGCCTTAAATCATATTTTCATTATAACACAGGTAACCCTTTTCCGCCCGCCTCCAGGGCATAAAAAAATCGGAGCAAGTGATAAACACTTGCTCCGATTTTGGCGGAGAGAGAGGGATTCGAACCCTCGAGACGCTATTAACGCCTACACGATTTCCAATCGTGCGCCTTCGACCAGCTCAGCCATCTCTCCATGGCCGGGACAACGTTGCTTATTATAACCACTTTCTCTCCATTCGTCAAGAGGTAAAATGCAAATCTCTGAAAAAATTTGACGTCGTTGCAATCCCACCCCAACTGTGCTATAACAGTAGCATCCTAACGCTATGATTGTATAAGGAGTGTTTGACCATGGAACTGACCCGCGCCCAGGCTTTGGAGCTGCTGAAAGAATATAATAAGGAGCCCTTCCACATCCGCCACGGCCTTACCGTGGGGGCGGTTATGGAGTGGTTCGCCAAGGAGCTGGGCTACGGCGACAACGCTAAATTCTGGTACCTCGTGGGTCTCCTCCACGACCTGGATTTCGAGCAGTGGCCTGAGGAGCACTGCATCAAGTCTCAGGCCCTTATGCGCGAGCTGGGTCTGGATGAAGCCCTCATTCATGCCACCGCCAGCCACGGCTGGGGCGAGGCCTGTGACGTGGAGCCGGAGCACGAGATGGAAAAGGTCCTCTTCGCCTGCGACGAGCTCACCGGTCTCATCGGCGCCGCCGCCCTCATGCGCCCCTCCAAGAGCTGCTCCGACATGGAGCTCAAGTCCCTGAAGAAGAAGTTCAAGGACAAGAAGTTCGCCGCTGGCTGCTCCCGCGAGATCATCCAGAAGGGTGCCGATCTGCTTGGTTGGGACCTGGACAAGCTGCTGGACATGACCCTCCGGGCCATGCAGGCCACCGAGGCCGACATTGAGGCCCAGTTGGCCTGACACCCACCACATCACCCAAAAGGAGTTTTTTATGAACGGGAATTCCCCCCGCAAGCCCATCGGCAAAGCTGCCCGCGTCCTCATCAGCCTGGCCGTCACCCTGGTGTTCGGCCTCGCCTACTTCTACCTCTCCCTCCCCGCCCTGAATCTCCAGGATGGGAATTTCTACACCTTTGTCTTTGTCCTCTGCATTGTCTTTGTGGTTGCCTCCCTCTTCACCTCCGGCTTCCGCATGGCCCCCGGCTCCGGCGTGAAGGAATACTTCCGCTTTGTGAAGACCCAGTGCCTCCCTGTGGGCGTCCTCATGGTGCTCCTCATCGCCGTGGGTATCATTGGCACCCTGGTCTCCATGCCCATCTTCCGGGCCTCCGCCTACCGGGACCTGCTTACTGTGGAGGACGGCAACTTCAACCAGGATATCGCCCAGATCTCCTTCGACAAGATCCCCACCCTGGACCGCTCCTCCGCCGAGTACCTGGGAGACCGCCAGATGGGCACCCTCAGCGATATGGTGAGCCAGTTCGAGTATTCCAACGACTCCACCCAGATCAACTACCAGGGCCGGCCCGTCCGGGTGGCACCCATCGACTACGCCGACCTCATCAAGTGGTTCACCAACCGGGGCGAGGGCCTGCCCGCCTACGTGCTGGTAGACATGGTCACCCAGGAGGCCAGCGTGGTGCGGCTCCAGGAGGGCATGAAGTACTCCTTCTCCGAGCCCCTCAACCGTAACATCGTGCGCCACCTGCGTTTCCGTTACCCCACCTACCTCTTTGACACCCCCCAGTTCGAAATCGATGAGGAGGGTACGCCCTACTGGATCGCCCCCCGGATTGTCCGGACTATCGGTCTCTTCGGCGGCACCGACATTCAGGGCGCCGTGCTCTGCAACGCCATCACCGGCGAGTGCCAGTATTACGACATTGACGATGTCCCAGCCTGGGTGGACAACGTCTATACCCCCGACCTCATCATGGAACAGTACGACTACCACGGAACCTTCATCAACGGTTTTCTCAACTCCATCCTGGGACAGAAGGGCGTCACTATGACCACCGAGGGCTACAACTATATCGCCCTCAACGACGACGTGTACGTCTACACCGGCGTCACCTCCGCCAATGCCGACCAGTCCAACCTGGGCTTTCTCCTCTCCAATCAGCGCACCAAGGAGACCCGGTTCTACGAGGCCCCCGGCGCCACCGAGTACGCCGCTATGGGCTCTGCCGAGGGTGAGGTACAGGACCTCAAGTACGTGGCCACCTTCCCCCTCCTTCTCAACATCGCCGGAGAGCCCACCTATTTCATTCCCCTCAAGGACGCCACCGAACTGGTAAAGAGCTACGCCATGGTCAACGTGGCCCAGTATCAGCTGGTGGCGGTGGCCGGCTCCGTGTCCCAGTGCGAGCAGGTGTATATTGACCTGCTCTCCCAGCGGGGCATCGTGTCTGAGGAGGAGCGGCCCGAGACCCAGATCTCCGGTGTGGTGGATGACATCCGCTCCGCCGTCATGGACGGCAGCACCTACTACTTCCTCCGCCTGGAGGGCGGTGAGGTCTATTACGCCGTCTCTGCCTCGGAGAACCCGGTGGCGGTGCTGCTGAACCTGGGTGACAAGGTCACCATCGGCCACGCCGTCCAGACCGGTGAGGAGGACGCCTCCATCCTCAGCGCCTACTCCCTTACCATCGACGGTAAGGCTGCCCCAGCCGAGCCGCTGGTCACCCCCAACGAGACAGAACCTGCCGGCGATTCTGCCGACACATCGGAGGACGGCGCCGTTACGGTCCCCATCTACGGCTGACGGTTCCAAGTCCACGAAAAAAGCGTCTCCCCTCCGCAAAGGAGAGGAGACGCTTTTTTCAGTCCGCTGCGGCCTTTCTGGGAATGGTCCGTCTCTCTTCCCGCCGTTCTGCCCAGGTCCGGAGCAGGCGGAAGGCCTCCGGCGACAGCAGCAGCAGAGCGATCAGATTGGGCAGAGCCATCATGCCGTTGCAGATGTCAGCCACCTGCCACACCGCCCCTACATCCCCCACGCTCCCCACTACAATGAACAGAAGGAAGCATAGCCGGTAGAGCCCCGTCCAGCGGCGGGTGCCGGTGAGGAAGGCCAGACCCTGCTGTCCATAGTAGCTCCACCCCAGCAGGGAGGAAAAGGCAAAGAGGAGGAGGCACACCGCCACAAAGGGGCCTCCCCACCGGCCCAGCACCGTGGAAAAGGCGGCGGCCGATAGGGCGGCCCCAACCATGGCGTTTTCCACCGTCCCTGCCTCCAGAGCGGCCAAGGCGGCCTGCGGGTCATAGACCCCGGAGGTCAGGATGGCCAGGGCGGTGACGGTGCAGACCAGCCCGGTGGCCACAAAGACCTCAAAAATCCCCCACATGCCCTCTTCCGCCGGGTGGTCCACATCGGCGGCGGCATGTGCCATGGCGGAGGAACCCAACCCCGCCTCGTTGGTGAAGACCCCCCGGGCCACCCCATAGCGCATGGCTGTCGCCATAGAGTATCCTAATCCGCCGCCCACCGCGGCTTTTGGGGCAAAGGCACCGTGGAAGATAGCGGAGAAAGCCTCTGGCAGGGCGTGGGCGTGGCAGAGGACCACGGCACCGCCGCCCGCCAGGAACAGAATGGCCATGGCGGGCACCAGCCGCTCGCTGACCCGGCCGATGCGGCCGATCCCTCCCAGGATGATGGCTCCGGTGAGCACAGCGGTGACCGCCCCCACTGCCAGCCGGCCCCAACCGAAGGCGTGCTCCAGGGCGGCGGCAATGGAATTGGCCTGGACCAGGTCTCCGCCACCGATGGAGGCGGTGACGCAGAAGAGGGAAAAGACCAGGGCCAGAGGCCGCAGCCCCAGGCCCTGGGTCATGTACGCCATGGGGCCTCCCTCCCAGCCGCCGTCCCGGCTTTTGTGGCGGTAGCGGACGGCCAGGGTCTTTTCCACGCAGCCCGTCATCATCCCCAGGAGAGCGGAGACCCACATCCAAAAGACGGCGCCTGGTCCGCCGTAGAAGATGGCGGTGGCCACCCCCGCGATGCTGCCGGTGCCGATGGTGGAGGCCAAAGCGGTAGAGAGGGCCTGGAGCTGGGTGAGTCCGCCCCCCTTCTCCCGCTCCTTCGGACGCAGCAGGGCACCGACAGTGGCCCCCAGCCACCGCCGCCACCCGAAGAGCTGAAAGAAGCCGGTGCCCACCGAGCACCACAGGCCCAGCAGCAGAAAGCCCCCCAGCAGCCACGGGTCCCAGATCCAATCGCCCAACCGCTCCAAAAAGGTCATGCGCCCCGCCCCCTTCTCCACAGGGGTATGCGCCCGGGGCAAAAAACATGCCCTTCCCTTTACACCTCGGAGAGCAGCTTCAGAAAGTCCCGACCGATGAAACCGTTGGCGGCGGCGATGCCGCCACCCGTAGACAGGGAGGGCTCTCCCCCCTCCGGGGTGGCCGCCATGCCGCCGGCCTCCCGGACCAGCAGCATGCCCGCAGCGTAGTCCCAGGGCTTCAGTCCATCCTCTACATAGGCGTCCAGCCGCCCGGAGGCTACATAGCTCAGGCACAGGGAGGCAGCCCCCATGCGCCGGACGTCGTGGCAGTGGTCATAGAGGGTACGCATCCAGCGGAATGCCCGGTCGGCCTTCTGCCGCTGGCTGGGGTTGGTGCCCACGTCCACCAGCGCGTCGGCCAGTCTGCGGGCACCGCTTACCGAGATGGGCCGGCCGTTGCAGAAGGCTCCCTTCCCCGCCAGAGCGGTGAAGAGTTCTCCGGCGTAGGGGTCGTACACCAGGGCCATGGTCACCTGTCCCTCCTCCGCCAGGGCCAGAGAGACGGCGCTGTGCCGGAATCCGTGGATAAGGTTGGTGGTGCCGTCCACGGGGTCCAGAATCCAGACCGCCCCGCTCAGGTCCACACCGCTGTTGTCCTGCTCCTCCCCCATGAACTGTACCTCCGGAGCCAGCTCCTTCAGCCGGCTCCGCAGCTGCTCCTGAACATTGACATCCACCTGGGTCACAAAGTCCGTGGCCCCCTTTTGGCGGATCTGCTCCGCCATCTCCTGGTGCCCGAACAGGCGTCCCGCCTGATGTACCGCCTCCGATACCCGCTCCAGCAGTTCCTCTCGCTCCGGCAGCATAGCCGTTCCTCCTTTTCCGGGCGATGTGCCCATGCTTTCCCTTCGATGATACCACCTTCCGCCCCGCTCCGCAATCAGGCCTGCTCTCCCGCGGCACCTCTTTTTTGCATTTTAAGAAAAACATCATCTTTTCTCTATGGCCCCGGCGGGCACTGTGTGGTAATCTATGGTCAGCGACAGAACAAGGAGATCTTTCCATGAAAAAAAATACCTGGTTCCTCACCCTGCTCATCACTGTTCTTTTGCTGGCCGCCGGCGGCGTCCTGCTGTGGCGGACCGGCTTCTTTCAGGCCGCGACTTCTCTGGAAGGTCTCCAGGCCTATATTGAGACCTTCTCCCCCTATTCCCACCTGGTGTTCTTCCTGATCCAACTGGCCTCCGTCGTGCTGGCCCCCATCCCCAGCAACCTGACCGCCCTGGCCGGCGCCCTCCTCTTCGGGACCCTGCCCGCCTTTCTCCTCACCTGGGCGGCGGTGGTGGTTGGTTCCGCCCTGGTTTTTCAACTGGCACGCTGCCTGGGGCAGGCCTTCGTGGACCGTTTCGTCAGCCAGGCCCTCTCCGACCGCTATCTGGATATCATCCGCCGCAAGCGCGACGTCTTTTTGGCTATGGCCTTTCTCTTTCCCTTCTTCCCCGACGACATTCTCTGCATCCTGGCAGGTCTTACCGAGATCAGCTTTCCCCGTTTCCTTGTCATGGTCATCCTCTTCCGCCCCTGGGGGCTGCTGGTAGCCAGTGCCGTAGGGGGCTCCGTCGTGAATATCCCTCTTTGGGGCATGGCTCTGCTGGGCATGGGCGGCCTGGCTGTCTTCCTCCTGGGCATGAAATACGGTGATCGGCTAGAAGAGGCACTTCTCCGCCGCTTCCGGCGCAAATGAAGAAGAAAAATACCCGTCCCCGGCGGATAGACCGTCGGGGATGGGTATTTCTTACCGCGAGACTTCGCGTCACTTCCGGCAGCAGCCGGGCAGGTCGGGCTCCCGCTTGCCGCCATCGGCACAGCCCATGGCGTTGGGCGGGAAAAACTCGTTGACAGGGAACTTCACCTGGCGGAAGAGCTCGCAGGGGTCCTCCTCGCAGCAGGAGCCGCAGACGCACTCCTTTTCCGGCATACAATAGTCGTACACCGGCATGAGGAGCTGGGTCTCCCGCTCCAGGCGGATGATGGAGAACTGGCCCAGGGTCACATAGACCCGCTTGCCCTCGCCGCCGAAGTTGAGATCGCTGCCGAAGCAGGAGCAGATGCAGGGGGGGATCTCGGTGAGCTCGCAGTCGCAGGGACGGCACTCGCACACATCCACCAGCTTCATGTTGAGCACGATGGGGTCCACCGCCTCCACCACAGCAGAGGGCAGGCCGCTCTTGCGGATCTCCTGCTCATCCATCTCCCCAAAGCAGGCCTGGGAGCTGAAGGTCTTGGCACCCCCATCGCTGCCGAAGAGGATGACCCGCTTGTCAAAGACGCACAGACCGCTGATCTCCACCGGCCGGGCGGCGCCCACAAAGGCGTCGGCGGTAACGCGGTAGAAGTAGCGTACATCCACGGTGTAGAAGCCGCGGTTGAAGCTCACAGGCTCCACATCGATGTATACATGCAGCAGCTCCGCACAGCCGGGCTTGATGCTCACGGCGCGGTCAATGGCACACTGGGAGCTCTGCGTGGGGTAAAGGCGGAGGTCCTCGATACAGTCTTTGTCCTTACAGCTATCGAAGATCTTTTTGGTGTGTATGCACACGGCCTCCCGGATGCAGGCGCTGTCCTGCACGGGACCGGGCACGACCTTTTCAGGCATTGCAATACCTCCTAAAAATGGCGTTGGGCAAAGGCGGGCGGTGTGGTCCGCCTCCACCCCATTCTATGTGCCCGGCCGGGTTTGGTGCCGCTTCAGAAAAACAGAAAAACGCCCGGACCGCAGTCCGGGCGTTTTCTGTTTCGTTGGGTTTTGGAGCTTAGAAGAACATGCCCCAGACCAGGAAGCCGCCGCAGGCGACCACACCGGTGAAGATCAGGACGATGACCAGGTAGCCCATGATGTTGCGGGCGGACAGGCCGGCAACACCCAGAGCGGGCAGAGCCCAGAAGGGCTGGATCATGTTGGTCCACTGATCGCCCCAGGCAATGGCCATGGCGGAACGGCCATAGTCGATGCCCATCTGAGTGGCAGCAGGCATCACGATAGGAGCCTGCACGGCCCACTGGCCGCCGCCGGAGGGAACGAAGAAGTTGATGATACCGGCGGACAGGAAGGTCAGCATGGGGAAGGTGATGTTGGTGGAGATGTTAGTGAAGAAGTTGGCGATGATGGAGGCCAGGGACACGCCGGTCTCGGGGTTGGCAGCCACCATCAGGCCCATGATGCCGGCGTAGAAGGGGAACTGCAGCAGGATGCCGGCAGCGCCGCCAGCGGCCTCGCCGATGGCGTCAACATACTTGCGGAGATCACCGTGGAGCAGGATACCCAGGAACATGAAGATCATGTTGACGATGTTCAGGTCCAGGTTGAAGCCCTTGGTGGCAAAGTAGTAAATGATGTAAGCGAAGCCCAGAACCAGAGTGATGACCCACAGAATCTTGCTGTGCTCGATCTTCTCAGCGGGGGTGTTGATGGTGTAGGTCTTCTCCTCTTCCTCGACCAGCAGGGCGGGGTCCACGGTGATGGTGTGGGCGGCGTCGGGATGCATGGCGTAGTTGATGAGAGGCATCAGGATCAGGATGACCAGCACCATACCCAGGTTCACGGGGTGGAAGATGGTCTGAGAGATGGGGGCGGAGTACACCACACCCAGGATCTCAGTGCCGCCCTCGGCGCCCATCTGCAGGGGGATGGAGCCGGAGAGGCCGGCGTGCCAAATCACGAAGCCGGAGTAGGCGGAGGCGATCAGCAGGGGGTAGTCCACGTCCTTCACGCGGCGGGCAACCTCCTTGGCCAGCAGAGCGCCGGCGATGAGGCCGAAGCCCCAGTTGAGCCAGCAGCAGATGGTGGACACGAAGGTGGTGACCAGGATGGCGCTCTTCTTGTCCTTGGCGATGGAAGCGATGGCGCCCAGGATCTTCTTACAGACCTTGGCGGAAGCCATGGCAGAACCCAACACCAGCACCAGGGCCATCTGCATGGAGAAGGACAGCAGACCCCAGAAGCCGCTGGAGTTACCCCAGGAATTGACCAGAGCGATGGGGCTCTGCTGGGTGCCGATCATCGAGGCAATGAAGACCACGATGGTCAGGATGATGGCGAACAGGAACGGATCAGGCAGCCACCGGTTGACTACGCGCACGCAGCCATTGGTAAACTTTTTGAACATGCGTTTCCCTCCTTATAATGTACAACCATGAACAAACCCCAACACAATTTGTTCACAATTTCGGTTCCCATTATATACGAAAAAAACCCGTTTGTCAACCGACGCCTCGTGTGCGTGTCAAAAATTCCTCAAACCCATTGTCTCCCAGTCATTTTCCGTTTTTTTGCTTTCTGCTTTTTTCGTGATTTTTGCCTGTTTTCGTCTTTCTGTTCTACTGACCAGAACAACTATTTGTGTATAAAGCGAAGAGAAATTTGCAACTTTTTTGGGCAAAAAGTGCCCAAAAACCCTCACTTTCAAGTGGCCCCACCAATTATTGAGTGGTCCTGTTTTCGGCACTGTAACTAATTTACATTTTTACCGTTGAAACAGAAAAAACGTGCAGAGATTGCTCTCTGCACGTTTCGAACGAAGGTATTTTTAGCGCCGATGCGTAATTTCGTGGCGTTTGGGGCCGGTGGAGACGATGGTGATGGGCACACCGATCTCCTTCTCCAGGAAATCCACGTAGCCCTTGGCCTCGTTGGGCAGGCGGTTGTAATCGGTCTCGCCCCGGATATCGCACTTCCAGCCGGGCAGGGTGGTGTAGACCGGTTTCGCCCGCTCCAGCAGCGGGGTGACCGGGAAGTCCCGGGTGATTTTGCCGTCGATCTCGTAGCCGGTGCAGACCTTGATCTCGTCCAGATAGCCCAGCACGTCCACGGCGGTGAGGGCCACCTCGGTGGCGCCCTGAACTTTGCAGCCGTAACGGGTCGCCACGGCGTCAAACCAGCCCACTCGACGGGGACGGCCAGTGGTGGCGCCGTATTCACCGGCGTCGCCGCCCCGGTGACGCAGCTCCTCGGCCTCATCACCAAAGAGCTCAGACACAAAGGCACCGGCGCCCACAGCGCTGGAGTAGGCCTTGGTAATGGCCACGATGCTCTTGATGTCCTGAGGGGCCACGCCCACGCCCATGCAACCGAAACCGGCCAGAGTATGGGAAGAGGTGGTGAAGGGATAGATACCAAAATCGGGGTCCTTCATGGCGCCCAGCTGGGCCTCCAGCAGGACCTGCTTACCCTCGGCCAGCGCCTCCTTAACGAAGCTCATGGCGTCGCCCACGTAGGGAGCGATCTGATCCCGGTAGCCGGTCACCTCATCGAAGATGGCCTTCGGATCAAGCTTGGGCTTATGGTACAGGTGCTCGAAGAGCACGTTTTTGATGGCACAAACCTGCTCCAGCCGCTCCATCAGGCGGGGCTCATCAAAGAGCTCACAGATCTGGATGCCGTATTTGGCGTACTTGTCGGAATAGAATGGGGCAATGCCCGACTTGGTGGAGCCGAAGGCGTGACCGCCCAGCCGCTCCTCCTCATACTGGTCCTGAAGGACGTGGTAGGGCATGAGCACCTGGGTGCGCTCATCGACGATGATATGGGGGGCGGGCACGCCGCCGTCCCGCAGGTGCTGGAGCTCCTCCAGGAATTTGGGTACATTCAGTGCCACACCGTTGCCGATAATGTTGGTGATGTGGGGATAAAAGACACCGGACGGCAGCTGGTGCAGGGCAAATTTTCCATAATCGCAGATGATGGTATGGCCCGCATTTGCGCCGCCCTGGAACCGGACGACAACGTCAGATCCCTCCGCGAACAGGTCGGTGATCTTTCCCTTGCCTTCGTCGCCCCAGTTGGCTCCGACGATCGCTTTGACCATAGTTGATTCCTCCCGTGTGTTCAGTGTTCCGAGGACTGAAGTATTATATTCCATCCATTCTTCAGATGCAAGAAAGAATTTCCCATTTTTAGACTTTTTCAGGATTTTTCTGGCCATCCAAAGTCTGGTTTTTTTGCTCCAGGGGCAACAAAAATTCTATGATCCCACTTTCGTTTGGACCCAACGCTCCCGTGGGAAAATAGATCCTGAGTCCAGCCGGCGTGAGAAAAAAGCAACCTGCAGAAAATCGGGTTTCCGCCAGTCGCTCCGCATCCTTCCATAACATGATCCCCTCCTCCCGCATGCCTCTGAGTCCTTCACGCACCTGAGCCAGCACCTGTCCCCGCCAGTGCCGTTCCCATGGAAACAGCTCCCCAAGGGTGAGCGGCAAACCATCCTGCCTGGTCCAGGTAGCCGCGGTGCGCACCGCGCGGCCCTCCTCCCTCCCCTGCCGTTCCCCACCCTCCATCCACAGGCTGCACACCCGGTCGTCCTCATAGGTCAAAGCGGCGCTCAGCCGGGCCCGCCATGGCCAGAAGGGTCGGGCACGCTCCCTGGCCCTTGCACAGTCCGCGCAGGCCGCCCGGTAAAATTCTCCCGTCCAGCGCCGGTACCACAGAGCCCCCAGACGGGCGCACCAGCGCCCCATACGGTCCGCCGCCCGATCGTGCTCCACCGGCAAGGGTACCGTCATCTCCAACTCAGCCACCGGTTCTTCCTCCCAATATAGGGTTTCCTTCCAGCAAATGTATCTCCACACCAAAAATCACCTCTCTTTCAGTATATGCAACATGAAAAAGTGCGCTTCATGCACAAAATTCCCTTTACTTTCATACTTCAGTGTAGTAAAATTTTAAGGGCCCGGCCCGTTCAACGCACGGGCCAAGGATAATGAAAGAGGTGTCTTCCCCCTATGACAAAGAAAACCAAGGAGAACGGCGACCTGCTCTATGAGAGCATCCTGACTCTGAGGGACCTGGACGAATGCAAGCGCTTCTTTGAAGACCTGTGTACCGTGGCCGAACTGCGGGCCATGGAGCAGCGGTTTGAGGTGGCTCTTCTGCTCAACGACGGAATGATCTACAACGACATTCTGGAGCGCACCGGCGCCAGCAGCGCCACCATCAGCCGAGTGAACCGGGCGCTCAATTACGGCGCCGATGGCTACAAGCAGGTCCTCCCCCGGGCCAAGGAGCTCCGGCAGCGGACCGAGGAGGATGCATGAGCAGCTATGAATCCCTGGCGCTGCGATATGACGCTCTTACCGCCGACGTGGACCACGAGGCTTGGGCCGACTATCTGGAAAAGCACTTTTCCCGCAGTCCGATCCCCATCCACACTGTCCTGGACTTGGCCTGCGGCACCGGCGCCATGACCTGCCTGCTGGCCCAGCGGGGCTATGAGATGATCGGCGTGGACCTGTCTGCGGAGATGCTCTCCGTGGCGACGGAAAAGGCGCAGGACCTCACCGGCGTCATCCCCCCCATGTTCCTCCAGCAGCCTATGGAGGAGCTGGACCTCTACGGCACCATCGACGCCTGCGTCTGCTGCCTGGACAGCATCAACTATGTGACCCGTCCCAAGGCCTTGCTGCGGGCCTTTCAGCGGGTCCATCTCTTCCTGATGCCCGGCGGGCTCTTCCTCTTCGATGTCAACACCCCGGAGAAGCTGGAGGGGCTGGACGGCGGCATGTTCATCGATGAGACCGATGACACCTACTGTGTCTGGCGGGCGGACTATGCCCGTCGGAGCAGAATCTGCACCTACGGTTTCGACCTCTTCTTCCGCCAGGACGACGGACTCTGGCGCCGGGAGGAGGAAGTGCATCAGGAGAGGGCCTACACGCCGGAGGAGCTCACCGAGCTGCTTCGGACGGCTGGCTTCACTCACATCAAGCAGTATGGCGACCGAAAGATGCGGCCGCCCAAATCCGGCGAGGACCGGATATTTTTTGCAGCCCGAAAGGAACTATAATATAGTATGGATGAGATCGTACGCATGATTACCGGCGACGGCTCGGTAAAGGCCATTGCCATCACTGGAAAGGACTTGGTGGAGCGCGCCCGTCAGATCCATAAGCTCGCCCCCCTGGCCACCGCCGCTCTGGGCCGCAGCCTCATGGGCTGCTCCATGATCGGCGCACCCCTGAAGGAGGAGAAGGGCTCTGTCACCCTGCGCATCAAGGGAGGCGGTCCCCTTGGGAGCATCATTGCCGTGTCTGACTCCCAGGGCAACGTTCGGGGCTACCTGCAGAACGGCCAGGTGGAGCTGCCCCTGAAGGGGCCCGGCAAGCTGGACGTGGGTGCCGGCGTGGGCACCGACGGCTTTTTGACCCTCATTAAGGACATCGGCCTCAAGGAGCCCTATGTGGGCAGCGTCCCCCTGGTGAGCGGAGAGATCGCCGAGGACCTCACCGCCTACTTTGCTACCAGCGAGCAGATTCCCACAGCCTGCGGCCTGGGCGTACTGGTGGACACCGACCAGTCCGTCCTCTGTGCCGGCGGCTATATGCTCCAGCTCCTGCCCGGCGCCGACGATGCCGTCATCGACCGCCTGGAGGAGGCTGTCCGCAGGCTGGGACCCGTGACTGAGGTATTACGTCAGGGCGCCGACGCCGCTGAGGTGCT
This sequence comes from Intestinimonas timonensis, assembly GCF_900626145.1. Lineage (GTDB taxonomy): Bacteria > Bacillota > Clostridia > Oscillospirales > Oscillospiraceae > Intestinimonas > Intestinimonas aquisgranensis. The sequence continues at coordinate 1,882,583 of NZ_LR130817.1, forward strand.
GAACCGGCTGCTGGAGGGTATGGAGCCCGAGCTGCTGGAGCGCACCAGCGTCTCCTATAAGTGCTACTGTGACCGGGACCGGGTCTCCCAGGCCGTCATCAGCCTAGGCAAGGAGGAACTGCGGGACATGATCGACAAGGAGGGCTCCGCCGACCTCACCTGCCAGTTCTGCGATAAGGTATACCACTTCTCCAAGGAGGAGTTGGAGGAGCTGTTGGCCTCCGCCACGGAGGACTGAGCTTCTCCCCTTTCCGCACTGGAAGGGCCCTGCTGGGCCCTTCCAGTGGGCTGGAAAGAAAAAATGAAAAAATTTGATTTTTAGTGTTGACAGATCGGGATCTGCTTGCTATAATAACTTTCGCCGTCTGACGAGAGCGGCCAACAGGGGAGCATAGCTCAGCTGGGAGAGCGCATGCCTTACAAGCATGATGTCACAGGTTCGAGCCCTGTTGTTCCCACCATAGGTCCTGAACCCAAAGCAAAATGGCGTGGTAGTTCAGTTGGTTAGAACGCCGGCCTGTCACGCCGGAGGTCGAGGGTTCAAGTCCCTTCCGCGTCGCCATTTGCCTCTGTAGCTCAGTTGGTAGAGCAGGGGACTGAAAATCCCCGTGTCGCTGGTTCGATTCCGGCCGGAGGCACCAGAATTTCTCCGGAGGATTCTTCGGGTATCCTCCGGAGAGATTTCCTTCTTCCCTAGCATGAAACGCAGATCATCAGCATAACATGTACTGTGATTTGCAGGTGTAGCTCATCTGGTAGAGCGCCACCTTGCCAAGGTGGAGGTAGCGAGTTCGAGCCTCGTCACCTGCTCCAGCAAATGATAACAGAAGCAAGCGATTGCTTCTGTTATCCATATGGCGACATAGCCAAGTGGTAAGGCAGAGCTCTGCAAAAGCTCCACCCCCAGTTCGAGTCTGGGTGTCGCCTCCATATTGTAAAAAAGGTATAGATGCCGTAGGCTTACAGCCTACGGCATCAACCTTTTCCGGGTTTTTACCCCCCTCAAATTCAGGGTTTGAACAATAGATGACATAGGCTATTCCGGTGGATGAGCAAAGATTTGAACCACTATGCTGCCACCATTTTGCAGGATTATATGCCGGTGCCCTTTTTGAAAGCGTTTTTTTCAAAAAAGACACCGTTTTTCAGACTAAAAAGATTCACAAAATTATGGGCACCGTTTTGTTGGTTAGGGAGAACCATCAGAGTGGCGCCCTTTTTTGTTTTCCCAAAATTCAAAAAGGGCACCATTCGACGCAGGATATCAATGCACGAGGCAATTAAGCATTGTGGTTTGTTTTCCGAATTATACTAGGGCTTGTTTGAAAAAAGGCGGAGATTGTGCTAAAGCAACAAAATAGCGATGGAGGCAAGATACACAAAGGCTAGGAAGGAAGCATCCGACTTGTCATATCTGGTGGCGATTCTGCGAAACCACTTGATTTTCTGGAAAAAACACTCCACCAGATGGCGTTCTTTATACAGATGCCAGTCAACCGGCCAGGGATCGGAAACGTTGCTTTGCGGCGGGATCACATAGCTGGCCCCGTGCGCTGAGATATATTCCCGAATCGTCCGGGCACCATAGGCCCGGTCTGCCAGCACGGCACTCCCGCCGATTCTGACCTTTTTCAGCAGTTCAACAGCGTGAACCGAATCGTGGTCATTTCCAGCGGAGAGAAGGAACTCCACCGGGTTTCCCAGACCGTCTACGACAGCGTGGAGCTTTGTGTTCCACCCGCCTTTGGTACGGCCAACCGCCTTATCCGCCGTTTTTTTCCCCGCCATTTGCGCTTTCATGCACCTTTACGCAAGTGGAGTCCATGCTCAGGTTCTCCATATCCGCGTCCGCAGACCGTGTGTGGAATACCGCTTCCAGAGTGCCCTCATTCCGCCATTTGGCGAATCTTGCGTATATAGACTGCCAAGGACCATAGGTCGCCGGCAGCTCACGCCACTGCGCACCGCTCCGGACGATCCAGAGCATTCCGTTGAGCATGATCCCGCTATCCTTCCGGGGACGACCCCGCTTTCCCGTTTCTTCCGGTGGCAGCAGCGGCTTGATTCGTTCCCATTGTTCTTTTGTTAATTCATATCGTTTCATGCTCATAGCTTCGCATAACTTGGTTTCTTGTGCAACTTTTATTTTTCAAACAAGGCCTAGTAAGACTCGTGCATCCGCTGAACCCATGTAGCGATATCCCAGTTAGGCTGTCTGGCAGAGAAACGGAAGTCAAATTGATGCAATCTTGGAATGCATATGAGCACATGAGAAGGATCCCTTCTCCAATCACCACCGAGCGAATCTCGTCCCGGTACTTGTACCAAGCCGTATCCTCTGCACTCCAGTCGGGTTTTACTGTGTTGGGACCTTCATCGTACATATATCCATCACCATTGAAGGTCAGTGTACCCTCGCTGTCCAATGTCCAAGTCATATTCTCGCCGCAGATTCCGCTATCCACGATCTCCGCCGCTTCCGCTTCCGGCAGCAGCCCGCCCAATGGGGTGCACAGCCCCAGGACCAGTGCCAGGGCGGTCAGAATGCTCAGAATCCGTCTTTTTCCCTCTCTCATGTTCCTCTCTCCTTTTCTTATGTCCCGCAGGTCCGCCCCAGCGCCTCCAGCTCCGCCGCCGTCTCCTCCGCCCCCAAAGCCTGGGCGCTGGCGGGCAGGTGGGTGAGCCAGCCGTGGAAGGCCCGGCACAGGTCGGGCTCCTTTACCTGGACGGAGCAGAAGCCGTCCTGGAGCGGGAATCGCTCTGTGGTGAAGAAACCCACCCCCGAGCGCTGGGAGGTGGTCATGCTCAGGTAGTCGGGGAAGGTTCCCGACGACAGGATACGGCCGGTGATGTCCCCGCTGTGGATGTGCCCGGCCAGGGCGTTCAGCAGCTGCCGCCGCGTCTCAGGCGGGAAAGGCGCCACAAAGGCCACCGGGAAGTCGTCCAGGGAGCCGGTTTGACAAAACCGCTCCACCCCGCTGCGGGTGAAGAGGGTGTAGAACCGCTCCACCGACCGCAGCCGTCTGAACCGCTTCCGAGCCACCTCCTCCAGCCGGTCGTGGAAGGGCAGCTCTGACCGCAGGTACCAGCCGATGGTGGCCTCGTCGTAGAACCGGCCGAAGCAGGGCTGGTCCATGACCATGTAAAAGCCGTCGTCGTCGGTGCAGCCGTCATAGGACTCCAAAATCTCCACCGGGTCGGCGGTGTACTGGATCAGGGGGTGACAACGCTCCAGCAGGGTCTGGAAATGCCGGTGGTAGCCCTCCACCTGGTCCTCCCCCCGCAGGAGCATAGCCTGTCCTCCGCTTTCCGAGAGACAGACCACACAGCCGTGGGTCACCAGGAAATAGGGGTAGGGGTCGGTATATCGGGCGGCCAGGGTGTCGTCGTAATAGTAGTAGGGGTGGTAGTGCCGCTTGGACAGCAGACAGATGGGGAAAATGCTGCAAAAACACCCCAGATTGTGGAGGTTGATGTCCTCCGCCGCCCCGGAGGCGTCGAAGGCGATGATCTGCCGCACCTCCGCCCCCATACGGCCGTCCAGATATCGGCGCAGCAGCTCCCCCGCCAGAAAGGCGTCGGTGGGCGGCACCGTCAGCTCCACCCGGGCGTCTGGCCGGGTGAGCTCCTGGGAGCGCACCATCCGCAGCAGGGGCTGCACGTTGGTGGTGCCGTTGAAGATAGACCGCCGCCCGGCGTAGCCCTCTAGGTCCAGCAGCAGCCGGCTCTCCTCAAAGGCCGGCGGGGCGAAGTCCAGTTCGGCCAGATCGGCGAACATCCGGCCCACCATGGCACGGGAGCGGCGAATGCCCTCCTTTTCAAACTGGGCATCGTAGCAGTCCCGCAGCCGCCTCTCCTCATCCGGGGTCAGGCGCAGGTGGTTAATGAGACCGTCCAGTGCGTCATAGGGCAGCACCCGCTGGCCCGCCAAGGTCTTGGAGAGGGCCGTCCGCTCCACGCCTGACAGCCGCGCCAGCGCTGAAATGTTCATCTGCCTGACTTGTATCAAATCCCGGAGGTACTGGCTGAAAAGCTGCATATCTCCACCTCAAATCCCATGATATGGATTTTTATTTATTATTTAGTATACCACAGAACCCTTTTGCCGGGTGTGCAGAAAAGAAACGATTTTACCGCACACACCAGCGCACACTGTTCACCGGCCCCGCTGGGCAGTTTTCATAAGAAGAAGCCCCATATCCGACGGGATTTTCACTTGACAGCCGGCGGGAAATGTTGTATCATACTACTCGTGTAAAGCCGTCATGCTTTACAAGACGGAACGGAGGTGCCGCAATGAAGAACCAGGCCTATCGGATGGCAATGCTCTATGATTTCTACGGCGACCTGCTCACCGACCGTCAGAAAGAGTTTTACGACCTCTATTACAATGAGGACCTCTCCCTGGCTGAGATTGCTGAAAACTACGGCATCACCCGCCAGGGCGTCCGTGACGTCATTGTCCGGGCGGAGGCCTATCTCACCGAGATCGAGGACAAGACCGGCCTCATCCGCCGGTTTCACACCATGCAGGGCCAGCTCCGTGAGGTGGCCGACTGCGCCCAGAAGGTCCTGGACCTGAATGACGCCAAGCTGGGCAGCGACGAGCTGGAGACCCTGGCCGGGCGCATCAAGTCCCTGGCCGACACCCTGATTCAGGAGTGACCTATGGCATTTGAAGGACTGACCGAAAAACTCTCCAACGCGTTCAAAAAGCTGCGGAGCAAGGGGCGCCTCTCCGAAAATGACGTCAAGGACGCCATGAAGGAGATCCGCATGGCCCTCCTGGAAGCCGACGTCAGCTACAAGGTGGTCAAGGAGTTCACCAAGACAGTGACCGAGCGGGCCATCGGTGCCGACGTGCTGGAGAGTCTGACCCCCGCACAGATGATCGTCAAGATCGTCAACGAAGAGCTCACCAACCTCATGGGCGGCGAGAGTGCCAAGCTCAACATCTCCTCCAAGCCGCCCACGGTGGTGATGGTCGTCGGCCTCAACGGCGCCGGTAAGACCACCAACTGTGCCAAGCTGGCCGGCTTTATGAAAAAGCAGAATGGCAAGCGGCCCCTCCTGGCCGCCTGCGATACCTTCCGTCCCGCCGCCATCCATCAGCTGGAGGTGGTGGGCGAGCAGCTGGACATTCCCGTCTTCCAGATGGGGCAGGCCGACCCGGTGGACATCGCCAAGGCCGCCATTGAGCATGCTCGCAAGCACGGCAACGATCTGGTGTTCTTGGACACCGCCGGCCGCCTCCACGTGGACGAGGAGCTGATGGATCAGCTCAAGGTCATGAAGGCGGCGGTAGACCCCGACGAGATCCTCCTGGTGGTGGACGCCATGATCGGCCAGGACGCGGTGAATGCCGCCAAGGCCTTCGACGAGGCCCTGGACATCACCGGCGTCATGCTCACCAAGCTGGACGGCGACGCCCGCGGCGGCGCGGCCCTCTCCATCAAGGCCGTCACCGGCAAGCCCATCAAGTTCGTGGGCGTGGGCGAGAAGCTGGATCAGGTGGAGATCTTCCACCCGGACCGCATGGCCTCCCGCATCCTGGGCATGGGTGACGTGCTCTCCCTCATCGAGAAGGCACAGCAGACCTTCGACATGAAGAAGGCTGCCGAGCTCCAGGAGAAAATGAAGAAAAACCGTCTCACCCTGACGGATTTTTATGAGCAGATGCAGCAGTTCAAAAACATGGGTTCCATCGCCGACCTGGCCGGGATGCTCCCCGGCGTGGACGCCAAGGCCCTGGAGGGGGCCGATCTGGACAAGAATGCCCTAGGCAAAACCGAGGCCATCATCCTGTCCATGACCCCCGCCGAACGGGAGAACCCCTCCATCCTCAACAGCAGCCGGAAAAAGCGCATTGCCGCCGGCAGCGGTACCCAGGTGGTGGACGTGAACCGGCTCCTGAAGCAGTTCGAACAGATGCAGCAGCTCACCAAGCAGATGGCCGGCATGTCCGGCGGCAAGATGGCCCGGCGCATGAGCCGGCTGGGGAAGTTCAAGGGCTTCCCCTTCGGATAAGTTGGTCCGTACCGGCGGAGGATTCTCCTGTGGTACTGCCATATAAGGAATTTTGAAAGATCATTTGGAGGTGACGATACATGGTTAAAATCAGACTGCGTCGCATGGGCGCCAAGAAGGCTCCCTTCTATCGCATCGTGGTGGCCGACTCCCGCTATCCCCGTGATGGCCGTTTCATCGAGGAGATCGGTACCTACAACCCCACCACTGATCCCGCCGAGCTGAAGGTGGACGTGGAGCGGGCTCAGGCCTGGATCAAGACCGGCGCTCAGCCCACTGAGACCGTGAAGGCTCTGCTGAAAAAGGCCGGCGTGTAAGCCGACAGGAGGCGCACATGAAAGAGCTTCTTACCTATGTGGCTCAGAACCTTGTGGAGCACCCGGAGGCCGTTTCGGTCACCGAGACCCAGGGGGACGGCGAGACTCTGCTGGAGCTTCGGGTAGCCCCCGAGGACATGGGCAAGGTCATCGGCCGTCAGGGCCGCATCGCAAAGGAGATCCGCACCCTGATGCGCTCTGTGGCCCAGCGGAAGGGAACCAGGGTTTCCGTCGAAATCGTCGACTGAAAAGCGGCGGGCGTAAGTCCCGCCGCTTTTTCTTTCATTGGGCCATCAGGCCGGAAAGGACTACACCATATGAAAAACAAATTTCTGGAGGCCGGGCAGATCGTCAACACCCACGGCATCCAGGGCGAGGTGAAGATCGTCCCCTGGTGCGACTCCCCGGAGTTCCTCTGCTCCTTCTCTACCTTATATATAGACGGCGCCCCCATCAAGGTCCTGGCCGCCCGGCCCCACAAGGGTAATGTTCTGGCCCGGCTGGAGGGGATCACCGACGTGAACGCCGCCATGCGCCTGAAGGGCAAGACCCTTTCCATCGACCGCACCGGCGTGGAGCTCCCCGACGGCCGCCACTTCCTGGCCGACCTCATGGGCCTGGAGGTCCGGGACGCCGAGACCGGCGACGTGCTGGGCACCATCCACGACATCCTCACGCCCCCCGCCCACGAGGTCTACGTGGTCCGTGGCGGCGGCAAGGAGTATATGATCCCCGCTGTGGACGAGTTCGTCAAGGAGATCGACGTGGACGGCGGCTTCATCCGGGTCAAGCTCATCGAAGGGATGGCCAGCGATGTATAATATCGACATCATGACCCTCTTCGACGAGACCGTGGGCGACATGATGAACGAGTCCATCCTGGGCCGGGCCCAGGAGCGTGACATTCTGCGCATCGAAGCCCACCAGATCCGGGACTACACCTTAAATAAGCAAAAGCAAGTGGACGACTACCCCTACGGCGGCGGCCACGGGGCGGTGATGCAGGCCGACCCCCTCTACCAGTGCTGGAAGCACATCACCGAAACCTACGGCCCCGGTCACACCATCTTCCTCTCCCCCGCCGGCAAGACCTTTACCCAGACTGAGGCAAAGCGCCTCCTCCGGGACTACGACCACCTGATCCTGGTGTGCGGCCACTATGAGGGCATCGATGAGCGCTTCATCGAAGAGTGCGTGGATGAGGAGATCTCCATCGGCGACTTTGTCCTCACCGGCGGCGAACTGCCCGCCATGGTGGTGGCCGACGCGGTGGCCCGGATGGTGCCCGGGGTTCTCTCTGACCCGGAGTGCTTCGAGGAGGAGAGCCACTGGAACGGCATGCTGGAGTACCCCCAGTACTCCCGTCCCGAGACCTGGCACGGCCGTACCGTCCCCCCCATCCTCCGCTCCGGCGATCACAAGAACATCGCCCGCTGGCGGCGGAAGCAGAGCATCCTGCGGACCTGGCGTCGGCGGCCGGACCTCTACCAGAAGCTGGAGTTCACCTCCAAGGAGGACAAAAAGCTCTTCGCCGAGCTCCAGTCAGAGGTGCCGGAATTGCCCCTTCCCGGGGCGGAGGACTGAACTTTTTCCGTCCTCTTGCATAAAGTTTTCGTCGACGGCACCCCCTCTTTTTCCACAGGAGTCCCAAAGATATTTTCCATGTTTTTGTATTTTATACTTGATATTGGTTGTAAATGCCCTAAAATATGGGAACAGAGGGGAGAAAATCTGGGGCCAGTCCCCAGTTATCTCCCCTTTTCCCGTCCCAGTGTCCGCGGCAGCGGAGTCGGAGGCGGGAGCCGCTGAGCCCCAGGGCTTTGAGCTTGTTACTATTTGTAACCTTTTGTTTCTTTTCTCCATCCCAGGCGACGGCAAACGACGGAAAAAAATGGCTTCCTTTTTGCGTATGCCTTCTGAAAGTTCCTGGTTGATTTGACTTTTGCTAAAAAAGTGGCTATAATCCCACCTGTTCCACGCAATGCAAATGATTACAGAATCAACGGATACATCCTTCAGGAGGAATTTTTCCATGTTTGACCGATCATCCAGGGGCGACCGTACCGCCGCCCTGCTGATCTCCGGACTGCTGGCCACCCTGTTTATCACCGGTTCCGCCAGCCCCCAAACCACTTACCACATCACCGACGGCGAGGCCGTCTACACTGTCACCGGCAAATCCGATGACACTGAGGGCGCCCTGGCTCTGGCCGGGGTGGAAGTCTCCGAGCGGGACCGGGTCACCTCTGCCGTTCGGGACGACGGCTCGGTGGCCGTCACCGTGGAGCGGCCGGTGACCACCTACGAGGAGCAGGTGGTGGAGCTGCTGCCCTATGACACCGTCCGCCAGGCTGACCCCGACCTGCTGCTGGGCCAGGAACAGGTGGTGCAGGCCGGCACCCAGGGTACCGTAGCCGCCAGGAGCCGGGTAGTCACCGATCCCGACGGCAGTCTGCGCATCACCTCTATGGGCACCTATGTCTCCCAGGAGCCGGTGGACGAGATCGTAGCCTATGGCACCCGGGTAGCCCCCACCACCCAGTCCTGGCTCAGCGTCACCGACGACGTGCTTACCCGCATCGATGCCGACGCTGACGGCGGCGGTACGCTTACCACAGCATCCGGCACGGAGCTCACCTACACCCAGGTCATCAGCTGCAAGGCCACCGCCTACACCACCCAGCGCCAGTCCTGGAAACGGACCGCCACCGGCACCACCGCCAGAGTGGGCGCCATCGCCGTAGACCCCAGTGTCATCCCCTATGGCACCCGGATGTTCATTGTCTCTGCCGACGGCTCCATCACTTACGGCGTAGCCACCGCCGAGGACTGCGGCGGCAACATCAAGGGCAACCGCATCGATCTTTTCTTCGACACCTACGACGAGTGCATCAACTTCGGGGTCCGGACCTGCGACGTCTACCTGTTGGCCTGACCTCTTCTGTCCCCTTCCGGAAAATCGGAAGGGGAACTTTCTTTTCCCCGCTTTCAGTTGACTTTTCCTATGGCCTATGGTAGAATCTAATTTACAAAATGAGATTAGGAGATTGTCAGCATGAGTTTTAAAGTCATCGTGGACAGCTGCTGTGACCTGACCCCCTCTCTCCTGCGCGAGGATGCCTTTCTCAGCGTACCTCTGACCATCCGCGTAGGCGACAAGCACTTTGTAGATGACGCCGGGCTGGACCGTGCGGAGCTACTGTGGCGGATGAAGGAGTGCGAGAGCGCCCCTCAGACCGCCTGCCCTTCCCCCGCCCAGTATCTGGACGCCTTTGACTGCGGCGCTGACGATCTGTATGTGATTACTCTCTCGGCTCTGCTCTCCGGCTCACACAACAGCGCCCAGCAGGCTCGTCAGATCTGGCTGGAGGAGCATCCCGACGCCCATGTCCACATCTTCAACTCCTGTTCCGCCTCCGCCGGCGAGGTGCTGCTGGCTCTGAAGGTGCGGGAACTGGCCGCCGCCGGCCACCCCTTCCATGAGGTGGTCAGCCAGGCCACCACCTTCTGTGGTGGGATGAACACCCTCTTTGTGCTGGAGACCCTAGAAAACCTGCGGAAGAACGGACGTCTCACCGGTCTTCAGTCGGTGGTCACTGCTGCGCTGCGGATCAAGCTTCTTATGGGCTCCACCCCCCAGGGTGAGATCTGCAAGCGGGGACAGGCCATGAGCATGAAACAGGCCCTGGGCAAGATGGTAGAGATCATGGAGAAGGACCCCAACCATGTGGGAAAGCTGCTGGTCCTCTCCCACTGCAACTGCCTGGAACGGGCCTTCCAGCTCAAGGAGATGGTCCGGAAGAACTGCCGCTTTTCCGAGGTCTTCATCTGCGAGACCGGCGGTATCAGCACCGTCTACGCCAACGACGGCGGCATCGTGGCCGCATATTGAGCAATATATGAAAAATGGCCCCGCGTGTCTGAAAGACACGCGGGGCCATTTTCATTTTCTTCAGTTGAACCAGCGCTCCAGGCAATCCCGGACAGCGCCCTCGTTGTTGGAGCAGACCACGGCGTCGGCCACCGCCTTCAGCTCGGGGGCTGCGTTGGATACCGCCGCGCCGATGCCGGCCAGTTCCAGCATCTCCTTGTCATTGGGGGCATCGCCCACGGCCACTACCTCCTGAGGGTCGATCCCCTCCAGCTCCAGGATTACCGACAGAGCCGCCCCCTTAGACACTCCCAGGGGAAGGATCTCCAGATAGGTATCCTCGGAAAAGACGGTCCGGCCCAGGCCGGGGAGCTGGGGGGCCAGCCACTCCTTGACCTCCAGCAGGGCCTCGTGGTCCTGGGTCATGAGGGTCTTGTTCCAGGGCCGTGGGGAGGTGTCCACCGTGGTGGGCAGCGCGGGCCGCTTCTCCTTTGCGATGAGCCCCTCCACATAGGGCGTCACCCGGAAGGAGCAGAAGCCGTCCAGGCCGTAATAGGCCACGGCTCCCATTTGGGGGAACCGGGCGATGGCCTCCTTCATGATGGGGCAGACCTCCTTGGGAAGGACCCAGCGGCGCAGGATGCGGTCGCCCCCCCCCAGGTCCACCACCTGGCCGCCATTTCCGGTGACCACCGGCAGGTTGATACAGGGCAGCAGCTCAGGGAAAACCCGGATGGCCGCCGGCGCCCGGCCAGTGGCTACGGTGAAGAGGCCGCCTTTGGCCACATGACACCGGATGGCCTCCAGATTCTCACGAGAGAGCTGAGAGTTCTCATCCAGCAGGGTATGGTCCATATCCGAGACCAGCAGACGTCTCTTCACAGACCCGCGCCTCCCATCTCAGCCTTCTGGGCATACCGCCGGGCCAGCTTGACGCCGGAGAGGAGGATGGCGAAGAGGAACCAGAAGATGACCATGACCCTGGGATAGTTCCACAGATAGTCGGCCAGGCAGTCCACCAGAATGCCCGCCACCGCGGCGGCGGCGCCGATGGTAATGAGGCGCACCTCATGGGGGCAGTGGAGCTTGCAGGCCTTAGCGGCGGACTTCAGGCCACAGATCATGGCCGCCACGTAGGAGACCACACCCAGCAGACCGGTCTCCAACCAGATCTGGAGGTACAGGTTATGGGAATGGACAAAGGGAGCGGTGCCGTGGTAGAGGTTCATGTCCTTGATGGCCAGGCGCACCGCGTCGGTGCCCAGGCCAGCGCCCCGGATGGGTCGGGTCTCGATCATCCTCAAAGCCGCAGCATACAGGGGGAAGCGGCTGGAGGTAGAGGAGTCCTCCAGATTAAAGATGGTGAGGATACGGTTGAAGATGGTGTCGGGCAGGAAGGGAATGGCGCACAGGCCCAGCAGCAGGAAGCCGGGGATGAGCTTCCGGTTCCACAGGAACACAAAGACCGCGGCGGCAAAGGCGGCGCCGATCCAGCTGGCCCGGGAGTAGGTCATGCCCAAGGCGGCCACGCCCACGCCGGCGGCGCACAGAGCGCCGATCCGTCCCCACCAGGAACGGCTGCACAGCACCAGGGCCACCGCCAGGGGGATGAGCATCACCAGCACCTCGGCAAAGGCGTTGGGGTTTTCAAAGACGGAGAAGACACGGCCGGGCATACCCTCGTTGAGGAGGGGGTCCACATAGGAGTAGTTGACCTCCACACCCTGAATGCGCTGCACCACGCCGTAGGCAGAAGTTCCGAAGAGGGCCAGGCTGGCAAAGCCCGCCAGGCGCTTGAGGTCGTCCACATGCTCCACGGCGCTCACCGTCACCCCCACACACAGCATGGCCGTGATATGGAAGAAGAGAAAGCGCAAGGAGGCGCTGGAGGAGTAGGACACCGGCCAGGCCAGGCACACGGCGCCGGCGAAGATGAGAGGATAGGGACCCACGCTCTTCAGGTCCACCCGCAGGGACCGGTTCCTCATGCCGCCAACGATGAACAGCAGGGCCATGAGGATGAAGCCCAGGAGGGAGTACCGGTTGTCCCAATGCTCGTAGGGATAGATCATGATGCCAACCATCAGCCAGCCGATGGCGGCGGGGGTCTGGTTGCCCATGGCAAAGCCCAGCTGGGCAAAGAAGCTGTTGTCAAAGAGGGGCTTCCCCTTCCGGTAGATCCAGTGGAGGATGGCGGCGGGGAGATTGATGATGGTCTCGGCCAGACCGCAGAAGAAGCTGTCCCGCCAGGCTTTCGGGAAGGTGCCGTCCCGGACCAGCAGGTTCATGAGGGCACTGCCGTGGAACCAGCTGGTCCATACCCGGGAGATGCCCCGGAGGAGCCTGCACACACCGCTGCCCTCATACCAGCGGTACACCACATACCAGATGGAGAGCAAAATGCGCCCCACCACACTGTTTTCCATTACTTCCAAATAGAATACGCCTCCTTACCGCCGGTTCTTCACGGCGTACATCAGGGCCAGGAGCCCAAACCACCGCCGGCGGACCAGTCCGGCCACCAGCTGCTTGTTCCGCCCCATGCCTTGGGGGTTCAGGTCCCGGATGGCCTCCGCCATGCCGGGCTCCCGGGTAAAGCCCTCCACCCGGCGGCGCTTCTCCGCCAGAGGGGCGGGATTGCCGGGGGCGAACTCGTTGCCGATGGCGATGAGGAGCCCCGCCCAGCAGGTGCTCTGCCGCCACTGGGGATCGTCTCCTTCCAGGCCGTACCGCTCCACCACGGCCTCCTTGGCCGCCAGGAAACGGCGGAAGGTGTCCATATAGTCGGGCAGGTAGTTCCGGGTCACCGAGGCGGGATTCTGAAGATAATAATAGAGGGGCTCGTCCACCATGGCCAGCTTCTGCGCCAGGCAAAAATACTCCATCAGGAAGAGCTCGTCCTCCAGATAGGCGCCGGAAAAGCGGATATCATGGTCGATGATGATGGCCCTGGAGAAGAGGAACCGCCAGATAAAGCCGTTGAGGACCTCTCCCGGCTTCCCCAGCCGCTGGCCCAGGAGCCGGTCCACAATACCCTTCCGGATGGCCCCGGCGTCATACACACCGGCGGGCAGAGCACCCGGCTCAGCCCATTTCTCGCCGCCGGGCTGGATGTTCCAGTGGGCGCAGCCGGCGGAGTCGGCTCCCGCCTCCTCCAGAGCCCCCAGCAGGACCTGACAGGTATTGGGTTCGATCCAGTCGTCGGCATCGATGAAGAGGATGTAGTCCCCATTCGCCTTCTCCATGCCCAGATTGCGGGCGGAGGAGACACCGCCGTTTGGTTTATGAAAGACCTGGACCCGGTCATCCTGACCGGCGTAGTCGTCGCACAGGGCACCGCTGCCGTCGGGTGAGCCGTCGTCGATGAGAAGGAGCTCCCAGTCGGCAAAGGTCTGGGCCAGAACGGAGTCCACACACTTGGCTAACACGTTCTCCGCCTTGTAGACGGGGACAATGATGGAGATTTTTGGCATACGCCGCCTCCTTGCCTGATTTTATCGTTTCATTATACCGTTCTTTCCCGGGAAATGCAACAGCGTCGGCGGCCCGGAACGGCAAAAAGGAGGCCCGGAGTCGTGCTCCGGGCCTCCTTTTACGATTGGATGATTCAGGCCAGATACTGCTTGAGGGCCTCCACCCGGTCGGTCTTCTCCCAGGGCAGGTCGATGTCGGTGCGGCCGAAGTGGCCGTAGGCGGCAGTCTGCTCGTAGATGGGCCGCAGCAGGTCCAGGTCACGGATGATGGCGGCGGGGCGCAGGTCGAAGTGGCGCTCCACGATCTTGGAGAGCTCCTCCTCGGGGAGGACGCCGGTGCCGAAGGTATCCACCAGCACGGAGACCGGGTGAGCCACACCGATGGCGTAGGCCAGCTCGATCTGGCACTTGCGGCACAGGCCGGCGGCCACCAGGTTCTTGGCGGCATAGCGGGCCATGTAGGCGGCGGAGCGGTCCACCTTGGTGGGGTCCTTGCCGGAGAAGGCGCCGCCGCCGTGGGCGGCAGCGCCGCCGTAGGTGTCCACGATGATCTTACGGCCGGTGAGGCCGGTGTCGCCCACGGGGCCGCCCACCACGAAGCGGCCGGTTGGGTTTACGAAGAACTTCGTGTCGGCGTCGATGTACTGGGCGGGGATGATGGGCTTGATGACCGTCTCCACAATGGCCTCCCGCAGATCCTTCAGGGCAATGTCGGGGTCGTGCTGGGTAGAGACCACGATGGCGGGGCAGCGGACCACCTTACCGTCCTCGTCGTACTCCACGGTGACCTGACTCTTGCCGTCGGGACGGACCCACTTGAGCTCGCCGCTCTTGCGGACCTGGGCCAGCCGCCGGGTGAGACGGTGGGCCAGGGAGATGGGAGCGGGCATGAGCTCGGGGGTCTCATCGCAGGCGTAGCCGAACATCATGCCCTGGTCGCCGGCACCCACCAGGTCCAGGGGATCGCTGTCGCCGCCCTGCTGGACCTCATAGGACTGGTTGACGCCCATGGCGATGTCGGGAGACTGCTCATCGATGGCGGTCATGACAGCACAGGAGCGGTAGTCAAAGCCGTAGGCGGGATCGGTGTAGCCGATGCGCTCCACGGTGCGGCGGACGATGGCGGGGATGTCAGTGTAGTGGCTGGTGGTGATCTCACCCATGACCGTTACCATACCGGTGGTGGTGAAGGTCTCACAGGCCACGTGGGCATGGGGATCGCTGGCCAGGATGTCATCCAGAACAGCGTCAGAGATCTGGTCACAGACTTTGTCAGGATGTCCTTCGGTAACAGACTCAGAGGTGAATACGCGGTGGCTCATAAACATTTCCTTTCTTTTTTCCGTTGGCGGCGGAAAACGGCAACAAAAAAGCGCTCCCACCGACGGAGCGCACGAGATTTTACCCTCATCTTTCGAACACTGCCGCCGGATTTGGCACCTTGCGGTCTCCCACAGGTTGCCGGGCTTCATCGGGCCGTTCCCTCCGCCACTCTTGATAAGGTTATGGAGTTGTATCTTTATTATAGCATCTTCGTGGAAGATGTCAAGGCCTCTTAGCCGGGGCCGCACGGCGTCAAATTGGAAAGTTCACAATTTTCTCATAGACTTCCCGGCGGAAAGAGGGTAAAATACTTAGCGCACGAATCCAACATCTTTGAAGGAGGCTCCCACATGCGCTCCGTGGACAGCTGGCTGGACCGCTTCGCGTACCGGCACCCAAAATTCGGCATCCCCAACCTGATGTACCTCATCATCGCCGGCACCGTGGCCGTCTTTCTCCTGGACCAGTTCAGCGGCGGCACCTTCTCCGCCCTGCTGGACTTCTACCCTGCCGCTATTCTTCACGGCCAGGTCTGGCGGCTCATCACCTTTATCTTTGTCCCCCAGACCTATAAAATCTTTTGGTTCATCATTTCCATGTTCTTCTACGCCTTTCTGGGGCCCTTCATGGAGCGGGAATGGGGCAGCGCCAAGTTCACCCTCTTCTACGCCTGCGGCATCCTGCTCAGTGTGATCTTCGGTTTCCTCTCCTACTTCATCACCGGCTTCTCCATGGGACCCACTGCCTCCATGTACTACGTGAACATGTCCCTCTTCCTGGCCTTTGCCACCCTCTATCCCGACGCGGAGATGCGCTTCTACTTCGTCATCCCCATCCGTGCCAAGTGGCTGGCCCTCCTTTACGTCTTCCTGATGCTGTGGGACATCATCCAGACTCCTACTATGTTCCTGCCCATCGTTCTGCCTATGATGGTCCCCTCCATCTTGGCTTCCCTGGTCAACTACGTACTCTTCTTCTGGAGCTACCTCACCCCCTATTTCCGCCGCTTCCGGCACCAGAACTCCCGGCAGACCATCAATTTCAAAAAGGCTGCCCGGGAGGCCAAGAAGGACAAGGGCTACCTCCACAAGTGCGCCGTCTGCGGCATTACAGACGCCGACGACCCCAACATGGAATTCCGCTACTGCTCCAAGTGCAACGGCTACTACTGCTACTGCGCCAACCACATCAACAACCACGTCCATATCCAGTGATATTGTGAGAGGAGGTCATCCTATGACAGAACGGGAACTGGTGGAACGGGCCTTTTCCATGTTGGAGCGGTCCTATGTACCCTACTCCCACTTCCCCGTAGGCGCCGCCTTGGAGTGCGCCGACGGCAGCGTCTTTACCGGCTGCAACGTGGAAAACGCGGCCTACGGCTCCACCATCTGCGCCGAGCGCACCGCCGCAGTAAAGGCTGTCAGTGAGGGGCACCGGGACGACTTCGTCCGCATCGCCATTGTGGGCAACTCCACCGACTACTGCTGGCCCTGCGGCGCCTGCCGTCAGTTTCTTTTTGAATTTGCCCCCGACCTGGAGTGCCTCATCGCCCGGGGCGACCACGAGTACGTAAAGCTCCCCCTTCGGGAGCTCCTTGCCCACGGCTTCGGCCCCAAGTCCCTGCTGTAATCCGTTTTTTTGACGGCTGCATAAAACCTCCTCGTTTTGGTCATCCTAAGCCCCGGATACCAAAATGAGGAGGTTTTTTCCGTGATCGTGGATAAGATCGCCCTGATCCTCGCCATCGTGGGCGGGCTCAACTGGGGCAGCATCGGGATCTTCGGCTTTGACCTGGTGGCCTTCCTGTTCGGCGGCTCCGGCAGCGCCTTCAGCCGGGTGGTTTACACCCTGGTGGGCCTCTCCGCCGTGTGGTGCATCTCCCTCCTGTTCCGGGACACCACCGCCGGAAAGCAGACCTGAATGAGACCGCCGCGCATACCCAAGGGTATACGCGGCGGTCTTTGTCTGTCTATTCCACTTTATAGGTGAGCAGCCAGATGCTCGCCGTCAGGCCGGTGAGGATGACTCCCAGGCCCACAAAGCCCAGGGGGAGGCTCCTGAGGAAGAACCAGAGGAGAAGCCCGGTCAAAATAGTCATAACGGCAGCGGTAGACAGGGTGGCCCGGTGGCGCTTCTTCCCACTTTTGCAGCACAGGGCGACGGTAATGGAGAGCACATAGAGCCCCATCCCCAGGAGCAGCGCCGTCAGAAAACCCGCTCCGCCTGTCCAAGCCTCCAGCCGTGCCACCTGCTCCGCCCCGTCGGAAAAGATCTGTGGATATAGCGCCTTGAACCACTCCAGGTGGATCCAAAGGGAGGCCTGCTGGAGGGCGGAGCCCACGGCTATGACCGCCGCCCAGGCTAAAGTCCGGCCCAGCAGCGACTGCCAAGCCGGTCTGTCGCTGGTCCGCTCCAGGTCAAAGGAACCTGTGAAGGGCCACCGCAACCCCTGACACACCGCCAGGATGGCAAATACAATGAGATGGAAGCTCAGATGACCCGTCATGGCCACGCTGCCCCAGCTCCGGGCGGAGACCAGGTCGTAGATTGCCCAGAAGCCCAGAAATAAAAGGACCTTCCAGTTCAGCAGTCCGCTCTCCCGGAGCTCCCATTTGGCGCTGTTCCATAGTCCCTTCACCGGCCGCCACCTCCAAAGACCTCCATATACTTCTCCTCCACCGACACGCCCTCCCGCTGCCGCAGCCCCTCGGCGGAGGCGGACAGGACCACATAGCCAGAGCGGAGGAATAGCACGTCATCCAGGATGGGCTCGATGTCGTGGACCAGGTGGGTGGCCATGAGGAGGGTGTTGTGGTCCTCCATAACCCCCGCCGCCGCCGACAGGATCTTCGCCCGCTCCACCGGGTCCACGCCTCCCAGAGGCTCGTCCAGGATATAAAGGTCGGCGTTCCGGGCCAGAAGCAGGCCCAGGTCCAACCGCTCCGCCTGTCCCTTGGACAGCCGGGACACCGGCTCCCCCTCGGGAAGGTTCCCCGACACCGCCCGGAACCGGTCCATGTCCAGGCCTGGGAAGAGGTCCCGATACCACTGGATGGCCCGGCTTACCGTCAACTCCCGGGGCAGCAGGGTGTGGTCGGCCATATAGGCCACCTTGGGCCGCTCCCGGCGGGTGATGGGCCTTCCGTGAAGGAAGATCTCCCCGCCGTCGGGCCGCCACAGCCCGGCGATGGTCCGCAGCAGGGTGGACTTCCCCGCCCCGTTGGGGCCCAGCAGGCCGGTGATATGGCCCGGCTTCAGAGAAAAGCTGCACGCCCCCAGCACGATCTGTCCGTCCAGATACTTACAGAGCCCTTTGACTTCCAGCAGACTGTCCACCGTCTCCCTCCTCCCCACTCAGCCGCTCGGCGGCCTCCAGCCGTGAAAAGCCCAGCCCCGCCATGCCCTTGAGGTAGGTCTCCACCAGAGTCTGGGCCATCTCCTCCCGGAGGGCGGAGAGCCGTTCCCAGTCCCCGGTGACGAAGGAGCCCACCCCCCGCCGGGTCTCCAGCAGGCCCTCCCGCTCCAGCTCGGAGCACACCCGCTGCATGGTGTTCAGATTGATGCCGTACCGGGCGGCCAGCACTCGTACCGACTCCACCCGGCTCCCAGCCAGCAGGCCACCCGTCACCATCTCCCGCTTCATGTCCTCCATGACCTGGAGGTAGATGGGTACGCTGTTGCTGAACTGCACGGTGTTCCCCTCCTTGTGTCTCAGTGTTCTATATAAATAATACACTAGTACAGAAAAAATAGCAAGAAATTTCTTGGCCGTGCCGCTGAAAGCGGCACATGGCCCATTTTGCTCTGCTTTTGCAGCGCAAAAAAGGCTTGACAGGGACACCCCCTGGGGGTATTATAAGAACACCCCCCACCCCCGAGGGGTGTAATTAGGACCATCTAACATGGGAGGGACCGGCCATGATGGCAGATCAGAAGACGGTGCTCCGGCTCTTGAAGACGGCGCGGGGCCAGATAGACGGCATCATCAAGATGGTGGAGGAGGACCGGTACTGCATCGACATCTCCACCCAGGTCATGGCGGCGGAAGCCATGCTGAACCGTGCCAACAAGGAGATCCTCACCGCACACCTGAAGCACTGCGTCAACACCGCCCAGACCCAATCAGAGCGGGAAGAGAAAATCGACGAACTGGTGGACATGCTGGGCAAAATCCTGAAGTGACTTCTTTTTCTTGCCTTCTTTTTCTTGAAAGAAAAAGAAGGCAAAAAGAACTTTGGGCTTTGAACTAGCTCTAACTCTCCGCTTTTCCACTCTTTTCCTTCTTGCTAAAAGCAGCACCACACAAAACAAGCCACGGGGGAAAAGTGTGAAAGGGGGGCGGTGAGCCCCCACTTTCGCGTGCAGTCAGGAACTTTTTCGATGCAATCGAAAAAGTCAGCAGCTTGTTGAAAAGACATTTGGATCTTTTCAACAAGCTGCAAGAAGCAAAAAGAACTTTAGGCTTTGGACTGGCTCTGACTTAAACGCATTTTCCTCTATTCATAGGTTTCTTACATGGAAAGACTGAGGTATTTATGAAACAGAAGTTTACCGTAACGGGCATGACCTGTTCGGCCTGCTCTGCCCACGTGGACAAGGCGGTGCGGAAGCTGGAGGGCGTCAGCGAGGTCAACGTGAACCTGCTGGGCGGCTCCATGACGGTGGAGTACGACCCCGCCTCTGAGTCCCCGGAGGCCATCATCGCCGCCGTGGACGCCGCTGGTTACGGCTGCGCCCTGCCCCAGGCGGCAGCCAGCAAGGGCAATGCCCGGGTGGACGCCCGGGCCGAGGCCGCCAAACAGATGGAGGAGGAGCTGGGCGGCATGAAGCGCCGCTTCCTGGTGTCCCTGTGCTTCCTGGTTCCCCTCTTCTACATCGCTATGGGCCACATGATGGGCTGGCCCCTCCCCGCCTTCCTCCACGACAGCCGGAACGCCCTGGCCTTTGCCTTTATCCAGTTCCTGCTGGTACTGCCCATCATGTATATCAACGACAAGTACTACCGTGTGGGCTTCAAGACCCTCTTCCACGGCGCCCCCAACATGGACTCCCTCATTGCCGTTGGCTCCGCCGCCGCCGTGATCTACGGCATCGCCGCCATCTTCCAGATCGGCTACGGCCTGGGCCACGGCGATATGGAGCGGGTCAACCACTGGGCCATGGACCTCTACTTCGAGTCCGCCGGCATGATCCTCACCCTCATCACCCTGGGCAAGTTCCTGGAGACTCGGTCCAAGGGCAAGACCTCCCAGGCCATCAGCCGCCTCATGGACCTGGCTCCCAAGACGGCCACCGTCCTCCGGGACGGCGTGGAGACCGAGGTACCCGTGGAGGAGGTGGCGGTGGGCGACCTCATCCTGGTCCGGCCCGGCGCCTCCATCCCCGTGGACGGGGTGGTCACCGAGGGCAGCTCCTCCGTGGATGAGTCCGCCCTCACCGGCGAGTCCATCCCCGTGGAGAAGGGTCCCGGCAACAAGGTGGTCTCCGCTGCCATCAACAAGTCCGGCTCCTTTACCTTCCGGGCCACCCGGGTGGGCGACGACACCACCCTGGCCCAGATGATCGCCCTGGTGGACGAGGCCGCCTCCTCCAAGGCCCCCATCGCCAAGCTGGCCGACAAGGTGGCCGGGGTCTTCGTCCCTGTGGTCATGACCATCGCCGCCGTCACCGCCATCGTCTGGCTCATCGCCACCGGTGGCGACATCACCCGGGCCCTCACCGCCGGAGTGGCCGTGCTGGTCATCTCCTGCCCCTGCGCCCTGGGCCTGGCCACCCCCGTGGCCATCATGGTGGGCACCGGTAAGGGCGCAGAAAACGGCATTCTCATCAAGTCCGCCCAGGCCCTGGAGACCCTCCACAGCATCCAGACCATCGTTCTGGACAAGACGGGCACCGTCACCCAGGGGAGGCCCAGGGTCACCGATATCCAGCCCGCCGAGGGCGTCACCGCCGAGGAACTCCTCTGCGTAGCCGCCTCCCTGGAAAAGCCCTCCGAGCATCCCCTGGCCGAGGCCATCGTACACGAGGCGGAGGATCGCAGCATCCCCCTGGTCCCCGCCGAGAACTTCAAGGCCCTCCACGGCCGGGGTGTGCAGGCCGACCTTCAGGGCTCCGCCTTCCTGGCAGGCAACCGGGCCATGATGGAGGAGCACGGGGTAAACCTGGGCACCCATCTGGCCGCTGCCGACGCCCTGGCCGAAAATGGGCGGACGCCCCTCTACTTCGCCCAGGATGGCAAGTTGATGGGTGTCATCGCCGTGGCCGACACGGTGAAGCCCACCAGCGCCGCCGCCATCGCCGCCTTCCGTGACCTGGGCATCGACGTGGTCCTCCTCACCGGCGACAACCGTCGCACCTCTGATGCCATTGGCCGGGAGCTGGGAGTGAGCACCGTCATCGCCGAGGTGCTGCCCCAGGACAAGGAGCGTGTCATCGCCGACCTCCAGGCCCAGGGCAAGAAGGTGGCCATGGTGGGCGACGGTATCAACGACGCCCCTGCCCTGGCCCGGGCCGACGTGGGCCTGGCCATCGGCGCCGGCACCGACGTGGCCATCGAGTCCGCCGACATCGTCCTCATGAAGAGCGACCTCATGGACGCCGTCACCGCCGTGGAGCTCTCCAAGGCCACCATCCGCAACGTGAAGGAGAACCTCTTCTGGGCCTTCTGCTATAACTCCATCGGCATCCCTCTGGCCGCCGGGGTCTTCTTCCCCATCCTGGGCTGGCAGCTCTCTCCCATGTTCGGCGCCGCCGCCATGAGCCTGAGCTCGGTGAGCGTAGTGTCTAACGCCCTGCGGCTCAAGCTCTTCAAGCCCAAGCACACCGCCCCGGCCTCCCCCGAGGTCCCTGCGGGATCTGAAACTACAAAATCTACACCACAAACTGAAAAAGGAGTGTCTATTATGGAAAAAAAGATCATGATCGAAGGTATGATGTGCCAGCACTGCGTGGCCCACGTCACCAAGGCCATCACCTGCCTGCCCGGCGAGTCCGCCACTGTGGACCTGGAGGGCAAGTGCGCCACCGTCAGCGGCCCCGCTACCGACGAGGAACTGAAGAAGGCCGTGGAGGACGCCGGCTATCAGGTGGTCTCCATCCAGTAACTTTCAATCGCAAAGAGGGCGGGCCCACATCGTGGGCCCGCCCTCAGGTTGTCGAAAAAGGGCATATACGTCAGATTTTGTGCAAGAGCCTCGCAGAGTTCCGTCGTCCGCAGACGACGGAATCAAGTACAGTCTGTTTTTTCCGGGGACATGTGCCTCGGAAAAAACACTGCTCAGGCCGCAAACGTGCGAGCGAAGCGAGTGCGATGCAGCGGCCTGCATCTTTTCGAAAAAATGCCTGCATTTTTGAGAGAGCCTGTCGACTTTGTCGACAGGCTCGGGCGGGCCCACATCGTGGGCCCGCCCTCTTCCTATCTTCTTTAACCGGCCTGCCGGACCCGTTTCCGTAGCTTGAGGATGAGCACCAGGGTCACCGCCACCACGGCGGCCACTAGCACCGCTGCCAGGATGACCTGCGTCCGCTGAGCGCTCCTTACCTCGTCCGCCCGGGCCTCCACCCGCTCCACCACGGCCTGGTCAGGCTCCACCGATGTCCCCGCGGGGTCGGACAGGCAGATCCACACAAAGCGGTGTCCATAGATGTAGCTCGCATAGGCCCAGAACTGCCCATTGCTGTCCACATAGCAGGGACCCAACTCGTTCGCCGGATAACCCTCCGCGGTAAGGGTACACAGGGACTCCGCCGCCCCGGGATAGAGCCATAAGGCGGTCACCACCGGCCCCTCCAGGGCGTCCGTGTAGGAGAGATCAAATTCCACAAAGCCACCGCCGTAAAGCTCGGCGAAGGCGGTGGTCTCCTCCGCGGGTTCCGGGGGCTTCTGCCCGGGGGCCACCACGTCGGCCCGGGCGGCAGCTGGCAGCACCATCAGCGTCAGGAGCAGGACACAGGCCAAAAGTCTCTTTTTCATCACAGGATACCTCCAATCACAAGTCCGAGTCCGAAGGAACAGCCGTTGGCCCACAGGGAGAACAGGAAGGGCCGCCGGATGCGCCGGGCGCACTGTAGATAGACCAGCCCCTCCACCCCCACGGCGGCACACTCCAGCAAAAGCAGAAGCCAAGTGGCCGGAAAGAGCAGGTTTAGTAGGACCACCGCCGGGTTGGTGAGCACGTTGGCCAGGGTGCACAGGAGCAGGTCCTGTCCCCGTATGCCCCACAGCAGGGCCAGGGGCAGCTCGATGGCCAGGGTGAGGGCCAGGCAGAGCAGGAAGTGATTCAGCGTGACGCATCCCCCCTTCCCAAACCCAGAAGGAGCAGAGGCAGGGAGACGATGGCGGCCAGGGCGGCGGACAAGGGGCCCGCCGGAAGGAGCGAATACCCAAGCAGAGAGGGGACTACCCCCAGGAAGAGGGCGAAGGTGAGCAGGCCGAAGGCCAGACCCCGGGCGCCGGGGAGGCGGCGGGCGGCGCCCCAGAGGGTGATGGGCATCGTCATATTGAAGAGGCACACGGCGGCCAGGCCGGGTCCTGCCCGCCCTGCCAGGAGGAAGCAGGCCGCCGCCGGGACCAGGGAGAGCCAGGCCGTCCGCCGGGGGCCCAGCCGGTCGGCCAGCAGGCCGCCGGCGGCCTTGCCCCCCGCCGTGGCGCAGGCCAGGACCAGAGGCAGCTCCCCCTTCCAGGGAAAGGCAAAGAGAGTACCGGCGAAGGACCGCAGCACCACCACGGCGAAGAGGCACAGCAGGGGGAGCAGGGCCTCTGTCCCACCCACCGGCGCCAGGTCCAGAGGGGCGTTGGGGACTCCCCCGCCCCAGCGGAGGAGGGCGGCGCCCAAGCCCAGGAGGGCCAGGACCACCGCCGGAGCTGGGAATGCGTTCCCTGGAGCCAGCAGGGTACCCAGGGCGATGCCCAAGGCGCCCGGTGAGACAAAGAGCCCCAGTGGGCCGCATTTCCCGCTGCCGCCCAGGGTATAGACTCCGCCCCCCACGTGAAAGCAAGCATTACCCAGCCCGGCGCAGACGGCGGCGGGGAGCAGGCCGGGCAGCCCCCAGGCCAGGGCGGTGAGGCCGCAGCCCAGGGCGGCAAACCGCTCCCCAGCCCCCAGGGCGTGGCCAGCAGGCCTACCGGCATCTGGACGGCAAAGGCAAAGCAGTTGTAGAGCAGCAGCGCGGTGACGGCGTTGCCGCCTCCCTCCAGCCGGCCCAATACCAGCAGAGCGCAGGCGAAGTCCACCCAGAGGTGGGCGGCGGCGTAGAGGGGCAGGGCGGTGAGCTTCATAGGACGGCCTCCTTCCCAACAGGCGCACAATGGGTGCTTTTACCTCTTCAGACGCAGTTTCGTTTGAAAAGTTCCCTTCCAGGCGGAAAAATAGCTTGTCCAGCAACTCTTTCCTCCCCTTCCAGAAGTTCAAACTTGCAAAAAGCAGAGCGATTTAGTATTCTTTTCGGCGCACCCGGCACTCCGGTCCAGCCGGACGGCGCTGCCGCCTAGCCCCCACGACGGCAGACCCGCCTTTCCGATTTGTTACAGAAACACACAAAGGAGCATTACCATGCGAAAGATCCCTGCGGCCCTTCTGGCCCTGACCCTGACCGCCTCCCTCACCGCCCCCACGGCTGTGGCGCTCAAAACGGACAGTCTCCCCGAGCTGAACGGCCACTGGAGCCAGGCCGCCTTCCAGCGCTGGCACGGCTACGGCATCGTGGAGGGAGACGACCGGGGCATGCGCCCCGATGATGCCATGATGGTGAGTGAATTTGCCGCCCTCCTCAGCCGCACCATGGGCTATACCAAGCAGGCGGAGAACCACTACGCCGATCTGAAGGGCGACGAGTGGTACGCCCCCTACATCCTCCAGCTCACCGCCGCCGGCATCCTGGAGGGCGACGGCGTCAACTGCAACGCCGATGAGCTCATGACCCGTGAGCGGGCCACCGTCCTCTTTGCCCGTGCTCTGGGCATCCGCCCCTCTGAGGCCCCCAACTTGAGCAGCTTCGTGGACGGCGATTCTGCCGCCGAGTGGTCTGCCGGCTACATCGATGCCATGGCCAGGGCCGGCATCATCTAGGGCGTGGGCAACAATACCCTTGCTCTGGGAGCCGATATCACCCGCGCCTCCGTAGTCACCATTCTGGACAACGCCGTGGCCGAGTACGCCAACGAGAAGAACGCTCAGGTGACCGGCGACGTAGACGGCATTCTGCTGGTGACCGCCGACGGCGTCACCGTGAAGGACGCCAGTGTGTCCGGCAGCCTGCTGATGGCCCCCAAGGCCGGAGAGGCCACCCTTACGGTAGAGGACTCCACCCTGAAGGGCGACCTGCTGGTGGAGACCAGCGGCGCCGAGGTCTCCCTCACCGGCACCCAGGTCCAGGGCGAGGTGGCCTTTACCGGGGACGAGAACGCCCTCACCCTGGGCAAGGGAGCCAAGGCCGCCCGGGTGGCCTTGGACGGCGGCAAGAACACCATCGCCGTGGCGGAGGAGGCCTCCATCGGCACCCTCACCGCCCGTGCCGCCGTGGAGGTGGACAACCAGGGCACCATTGACAAGGCCCTGATTCAGGCCGACGGCGTTGTGCTGGACGGCAACAAGCCCGGTGACATTCGGGTAGACGAGGATGTGGACGCCCCCACCGACAGCGAGGGCAACCCCGTTGTGGATGACGATCAGGACAATGGCGACAACGGCCAGGACGGCGAGGACAATGGCTCCGGCGGTAGCAGCGGTGGCTCCGGCGGTAGCAGCGGTGGCTCCGGCAGCGGCGGCAGCGGCTCCGGCGGTGGCCAGGAGGATACCCTTCCCGTCGTCGTGGGGGTTCGTCCTGTGGACCAGGACAGCCCTGAGACCCCGCTTCCCCAGGTGACCGCCCAGGCCGAGCAGGAGGAGGGCTTCCTCCGCGTCTCCCTCTCCACTGAGGACATTGTCCCCGTCCACCAGAGCGAGGGCGCCGGCAAGGGCGCCTGGGTGGGCGTGGCCTTCCAGGCCCCCGAAGGCTATGAGGAGGAGACCTTCCGCTACTCCTTCGGCACCGAGGCCAGCGAGACCGCCGATCACAGCGCCGACCTCACCCAGGACCCCGCCATCGGCGATGGAAAGTACGCCGTTTTCTTCATCAACGCCAGCTCCATTGCCCCCAAGACCCACATCACCCTCCAGTGGGGAGAGGAGGCTGAGGCCGTCCGCTACGAGGTGGATCTGTCCGGCGTGAAGACCCCTGCCGTAGAGCTCTCCGATGTGACCGTCTCCACCCACGAGCTGCCCGAGGGCGTCTCTTCCACCGCCGAGGGTCTCTCCTTTGACGAGAGCACCGCTCTGGTCCAGAACGGCGGCAGCGGTGAGCTCAGCCAGGACCAGATCTCCGGCATGGGCGGCGGCGAGTACACCGTCTACTACGCCGTGCCCCAGGCCCTGAACGACGGCACCCTCAAGTTCGACAAAATCGCCCGCTCCATCAACGGCGGCGCCCTGAACACCTGGGCCGTCTCCAGCGAGACCGGAGCCGAGGAGGGCGCCGGCTGGTGGACCAAGGACGAGGACCACTACTTCTTCAAGTGGGGTGCCGTCTTTGCCAAGCAGGCCGACGGCCTCTATCAGATGACCGACGGCGGCATCTATGATTACACCCTCTACTTCCTGGAGAGCGACGGCAGCCAGGACAACGTGGTGGCTACCTACACCTTCCGCATCGACCTGAGCTGCTACACCATCTCCGAGGAATAACCCCCTTACGTCTGAGGCGCCGGACAACATGTCTGGCGCCTCTCCCTTTTGTTGCGCTCCCATATCCTTCATGTTATACTGGACCCATAGAAGGGGGATCTTGATGTTCCAGCACAGACAAAAGCGTGTCATGCTCCTTCTGCTTTTTACGGCCCTTGTCCTGCTGCTTGCGGCCTTCTTTCTCTGGAACAGGCCACCCCGTCTGAACCGTATCCTATATCAGGAGGGCTATACCATCACCGGCTATACCGAGCAGAGCCTGTCCATCACCATATCCAAGGCCCTGCTGCCGGACGGCTTTCCTCAGGAGGCGGAGGCCTTTGAGGCCTCCGACAACCTGGACCTCCTTTTATGGAGCAACGGCAGCTCCAGCCTCTATCTGGACGCCCTCTGCTACGCCAACGGACGGACGCCCGACCTGCTCTGGGCCTCCTTCCATTTCCAGTATGAGCCCTCCAACCACGGTTCTCTCCTGCTTCCCTACCGGCCTGACGGCAAGGGCGGTTCCACCCGAAGCCTGGGGCTCAGCAGCGCTGAGGCGGAGGTGGACTCTTCCCCCTGGCCAGACGCCGTCCATATCGCCGGACAGGGACCGGACGAGATCTTTTCCGTCTATCTGGACGCCGCCGCGTTCCAGGCCGCCAGCGAGTCCTTTACCTTCCGGGTAGATGACCTCTGGGAGGTCTCCTATCAGCCTACGTAGATATGACCCGTTTCGTCCGTCTTTTCCTTCAAAGGAGGTCCTGGATATGTCTACCCTGCTCATCAAAAATGCCCGGTTCGTGGTATCCTGCGATGACGATGACACCCTCTACGAGCGGGTGAACCTCTTTATCCGGGATGGCGTCATCGTCTCCATCGGCCCCGACTACCACCAGGCTGACACCGTGCTGGACGCCTCCTCCATGGTGGTCTACCCCGGCCTCATCAACACCCACCACCTCTATCAGATCTTCTCCCGGAACCTGCCCGAGGTGCAGAAGATGGAGCTCTTCCCCTGGCTGGTCACCCTATACGAGGTGTGGAAGGGTCTGAACGAGGAGGTGGTGACCTGGTCCGCCCTCACCGGTCTGGGAGAACTCCTCAAGACCGGCTGCACCACCTGCTTTGACCACCACTATGTCTTTCCCCATGGCGCCGGCGACCTCATCGCCGCCCAGTTTCGGGCAGCCAGCCAGGTGGGAATCCGCTTCATGGCCTCCCGTGGGTCCATGGACCTCTCCCAAAAGGACGGCGGCCTGCCCCCCGACTCCGTGGTACAGACCATCGACGAGATTTTAGCCGACTCGGAGCGGCTGGTCCGGGTGTGGCACGATCCGTCTCCTTACTCCATGCGCCAGGTGGCCCTGGCCCCCTGCTCCCCCTTCTCCGTCTCCGGTGATCTGATGCGGGAGACCGCCGGACTGGCCCGGAGCCTGGGCGTGCGGCTCCACACCCATCTGGCCGAGACGAGGGACGAGGTGCAGTTCACCACTGAAAAATTCGGCATGCGCCCTTTGCAGTACATGGAGTCCCTGGGCTGGGTAGGGCCCGACGTGTGGTTTGCCCACGGCATCCACTTTGACGACGACGATCTTCTCCTCCTGGCCGAGACCGGCACCGGCGTGGCCCACTGCCCCATCTCCAACATGAAGCTCTCCTCCGGGGTATGCCGGGTGCCCGACATGCTGGGTCTGGACATCCCGGTGGGCTTGGCCGTGGACGGCGCCGCCTCCAACGACGGCTCCAACCTGCTAGAAGAGCTGCGGGTGTGCTATCTCCTCCACCGGCTCCACGCCAGCGCTGACGCCCCCACCGGCTACGAGATCCTGAAGATGGCCACCCGAGGCTCCGCCCGGCTCCTGGGACGGGACGACATCGGCTGTCTCGCCCCCAGTAAGGCCGCCGACTGCTTCCTCATCGACCTGGACCGTCTGTCCCTGGTGGGCGCCCAGCTGGACCCCATGTCCCTCCTGGGCACGGTGGGTTTCAAGGGAAATGTGGACTACACCATTGTAAACGGCATCCCCGTGGTACAAAACGGTGAGCTCACCACCATTGATGAGGAGGAGACCGTCCGCTCCGCCAATCAGGTGGTCAGGCGCTATTTGAACCGCTGAGCACCTCCCCGGCGGACCCCGCCAGTCCAGGGCTGGGTCTGCCGGTTTTTTTATGTAAAATCTACGTTGTATTTCTGTAAACCTGTGGTAAAATTTATTTTTGTTCCGATCATGTTGTGTATTGGGGGAGGCAGCATATGGCGGCGCAAGCTCAGGCAACGCTTCGGACCCAGGAAAGGGCCCCTCTTTTTTCCGCAGACGCTCTGCG
Source organism: Intestinimonas timonensis (assembly GCF_900626145.1). Taxonomy (GTDB): domain Bacteria; phylum Bacillota; class Clostridia; order Oscillospirales; family Oscillospiraceae; genus Intestinimonas; species Intestinimonas aquisgranensis. Next base: position 1,911,624 of record NZ_LR130817.1, read on the forward strand.
GCGGCTCATCATTCCTCTGGTGATCGAGCAGTTTTTGGCCATGACCATCGGTATGGCCGACACCATCATGGTGACCTCGGTGGGTGAGCACGCCGTCTCCGGCGTGTCCCTGGTGGACAACATCAGCACCCTGCTCATCAACGTCTTTTCTGCCCTGGCCACCGGCGGCGCGGTGGTAGCGGCCCAATATCTGGGCTCACGAGACGTGGAAAACGCCTGCTCCGCCGCCAAACAGCTCTTCTACGCCATTGGCGCCCTTTCGGCCGCCACCATGGCCGTCTGTCTTCTCTTCCGGGAGCCCATCCTCCGGCTGGTCTTCGGCCAGCTGGAGGACAACGTGATGGAGGCCGCCATGACCTATTTCCTCCTCACGGCCATCTCTTACCCCTTGCTTGCCATCTATAATGCCGGCGCCGCCCTCTTCCGGGCCATGGGCAACAGCAAGGTGTCCATGCTGGCCTCCCTCCTCATGAATATTGTCAACATCGGCCTCAACGCCATCCTCATCTACGGCGCCGACATCGGCGTGGCGGGCGCCGGCTTCGGCACCCTCTTTTCCCGGCTGGCCGGTGCGGTGCTCATGACCTGGCTCATCTGCCAGCACGGTCACCGCATCCACATTGACCACCTGCTGCATTTTGAGTTCCGGGGGCAGCTGGTAAAGAAGATCCTTCGCATCGGCGTCCCCAACGGCCTGGAAAACGGCATGTTCCAGATCGGCAAGCTGCTGGTTCTGGGGCTGGTCACCCCCCTGGGTACCTCCGCCACCGCCGCCAACGCCATCGCCAACTCCGTGGCCGGCGTGGTCAACGTGCCCGGCAACGCTATCTCCCTCTCCCTCATCACCGTGGTGGGCCAGTGTATGGGCGCGGGCGACTCCAAACAGGCCGTGCGCTACACCCGCAAGCTCATGATCATCGTCTATCTGGCCATGGGCAGCCTCAGCGTCCTGCTCTTCTTCTTTGCCACCCCTGTGGTGGGCCTCTTCGGCCTCACCCCCGGTGCCGCCGTTATGGCCATCCAGGTCCTCCGGTGGTGCGCTGTTTTCGACCTCATCTTCTGGCCCATGTCCTTCTCCCTGCCCAACACCCTCCGCGCCTCCGGCGATGCCAAGTTTACCATGATCGTCTCCATGTGCTCCATGTGGATCTTCCGCATCGGCTTCTCCTACCTGCTGGTGCCTCAGATCGGCCTGCTGGGCGTGTGGGTGGCCATGTTCATCGACTGGATCGTCCGGGCGGTTGTCTTCCTCATCCGCTTCCTCAGCGGCCGCTGGAAAACCAAGACCGTCATTTAATTTTAAACGCCCTCCGCTCCAAAAGAGCGGAGGGCGTTTTGCCTGTTGCATTGGGCCGCCATATCTGGTACCTTATTCCTTGGGAATGGGTGGGCGTCCTTCGGGAATGGGACGCCCCATCAAAAGAACAGGAGGCACCACTGTGCAGTATATGGATTTCAGCCTGCTCCTCTACATCGGGATGCTGGCTCTGGGCGTCCTTGTGGGCTCCCGCAAATCGGTCCGGAGCCGGAAGCTCCCCTGGCTGGGCCGGCTCCAGTCCGTGGCCCTCATCGCCCTCATCGCCATTTTGGGGGTGGAGATCGGCGCCGACGACAAAGTCATCTCCTCTCTTGGTGAAATCGGCCTTTCCGCTCTGGTCATCACCGTCTTTGCCCTGGCCGGCTCCCTGCTGGCCGTCACCCTGGTCCGCCGCCTTCTGGGTCTGGACAGCCAGGGACGGACCTCCTCCCAGCGGGAGGAGCACGAGGAGGAGGTGAAGGGGGCATGACCGGCTGGATCATCGGCGCCGTCCTGGGCGGCATCGCCGCGGGCTATCTCTTCATCCCTCAGGCCCTGGCAGAGCACTGCGGCACCCTCATCACTGTGGGGCTGTGTCTCATCCTCTTCCTGGTCGGCGTGGACATGGGCCGTCAGGGCAACGTGTGGCGGGACATCAAGGCCGCCGGCTTCAAGGTCCTTCTCATCCCCGTGGCCGTGGCCGCCGGCACTCTGGGCTTCGCCGCCCTGGGAAGCCTTCTCCTCCCGCTCAGCGCCCAGGAGACCATGGCCGCCAGCGCCGGCTTCGGCTGGTACTCCCTGGCACCCATGCTCCTCTCCACCTACTCCGCCACACTCTCCGCCGTGGCCTTTCTCTCCAACGTCATGCGTGAGGTGGGCTCCATTCTCCTCATCCCCATCGTGGCCAAACGCCTGGGCTATATCGAATGCGTGGCCCTCCCCGGCGCCGCCGCCATGGACACGGTGCTCCCCGTTGTGGTGGGGTCCACCCATGAGCGCATCACCATCTACTCCTTCGTCTCCGGGGTCATTCTCTCCTTTGCCGTCCCCGTACTGGTGCCCCTCATCATGAACCTGTAAGGAGGCAGTCCCCATGACAGAGAAGGAAAAAATGGATGCCGGACTCTGGCATGACGCCAATTTCGACCCCGAGCTTCTCGCCGCCCGCACGAAGGCGGAGGAACTCTGTGCCGCCTTCAACGCCGCGGCGCCGGGCGACACCGAAACACGGAGCGCACTGCTCCGTACCCTGATTCCCGGGCTTGGAAAGGGCGTCACCATCCTCTCCCCTTTTTACGCCGACTACGGCGCCAACTGCCGCATCGGCGACGGCAGCTTTCTCAACCACGGGGTCTACCTCATAGACGGAGCCCCCATCACCCTGGGCAAGAACTGTTTCCTGGGACCCAACTGCGGGCTCTATACCGCCAACCACCCTCTGGACGCCACCCAGCGGGCCCAGGGCCTGGAGCGGGCCCTCCCCATCACCCTGGGGGACGACGTGTGGCTGGGCGGCAACGTGGTGATCCTCCAGGGGGTCACCATCGGCAGCGGCAGCGTCATTGGGGCGGGGAGCGTAGTCACCCACGACATTCCACCCGGCGTGGTGGCAGCGGGGAACCCCTGCCGGGTGCTGCGCCCCATCACCGAGGCCGACCGCATCAATCCATGATCTGGGCGTGAAAAAAACTCTTGCATTTTCATGCAAAAAATGGTATGCTACCTCCTGCCGCTTCATGCGGCTTCTGATTGGAGTCATTTGATCAAAGATTTTGACCGCTCCTCTGCCTGGGGAGCCGAGGCTACACGGACGGCCGGGTCAAATGCCGAAAACCCGTCGAAGAGCCGGGGACCGTACCGCGGGTACGGATTGGCAACTTTTGTTGCCTTATTGATTGAGCGTTTGGACGCTCAGGTTTTATAAGTTGGAAAACGCATCAACTTGTGAAATGGTCAATAAGATTGGAAAAGTCATCTTTGCACCCGGTGCTCCTGTGCAGAAGCCACCCTCCCGGCGGCCCAACCACGGCACTGATACGCGGCGCCCTCTCCGGCGGCGTATCCCTCTTGACACATTATAGGGCAGCCCCCTGTGCGGAGTCGTGCCCTTCACAGGCGGTGCGCTTTCCGGCGCACCGCCTTTTTTGTCCTCATTTCTCTTTGCGGTGCGCCTCCCGCCGGTAGACGGCCCGAAGTTGGGCTGTTTATAGAAAGAGACTTTGAGGAGGAACACAGAATTGAAAAGACGACTCACCGCACTGCTCCTGACCCTGGGCCTGGTCTCCGGCCTGGCCGCCTGCGGCACCACGGCTCAGACCACCCCCGCCCCCACCGGCGAGGTCCCCGCCGCCAATGACCCCGGCACCGCCTACGAGAGCTTTCTCTCCGCCGCCTCCGCCGATTATGCCTACGACGTGGCCCTGGAGCTGAGCACCAACCCCGATTTCTTCAACTCCGAGCTGGGCGGCCGGAACGCCGGCAGCGACGCCGAACACGCCACCGCCGACTATCTGGCCGGCCTCATGGAGGAAATCGGCCTCACTGACGTGGAGAAGGCCGCCGCCGACTGCGACCGCTGGCAGTTCAACGGGGCCAGTCTCACCGTGGACGGGGAGGAATACACCGTCTATTCCTACGCCACCGCCTCCACCCCCGTCGAGGGTCTTACCGCCGAGATCGTCTACGTGGGCGACGGCACCATGTGGGACTACGAGGGTCTGGACGTGACGGGCAAGATCGTCCTCATCGATATCGACCAGCGCAGCAACTGGTGGATCACCTACCCCATGCTGGAGGCCCAGCATCAGGGCGCTGCCGCCATTCTGGCCGCCAATGTGGGCGGCTTTGCCCAGGTGGCCGACGACGCCCTCAACTGCCAGGACATCTGCGGCCCCATCGCCATCCCCACCCTGTCCATCGGCCTTGCCGACTCTCAGGCCATCCAGGCCAAGCTCTCTGAAGGCCCCGTCACCGCCACCCTGGTGGTGGACAACGAGGTCAGTGAGGACGGCACCACCTACAACATCCTGGGCCGCATCCCCGGCAAGTCCTCCGACTACCAGATCATCGTGGGCGGCCACTACGACGTCCACTTCACCGGCTTCCAGGACGACAACTGCGCCGTGGGTCTGGTGCTGGCCATGGCCAAGGGCATGATCGACTCCGGCTACCAGCCCGAGAACGACATCGTCTTCTGCCTCCATGGCGCCGAGGAGTGGGGCTCCTCCTACACCCAGTACGACTGGACCGTGGGCGCCTGGGAGATGATCAACAACGTCCACCCCGAGTGGGTGGGCAAGACCCTGGCCTTTCTCAACTTTGAGCTGCCCGCCTATGAGTTCGACACCTACACCAGCACCTACTCCGCCCCCGAGATGTACGCCATGCTGGACTACTTCGCCAACGAGTACCCCTACTCCCCCGATCCCGAGGGCTGCTTCCCCGACGGCGTCCTCACTGAGGGCCACCAGACCTACACCTACTCCGACGACTTCTCCTACTACGCCGCCGGTGTGCCCTCCACGGTGAACGGCTTCCTCCTCCAGAAGGATATGGAGACCGTCTTCCCCTTCTACGTGGACATCTACCACAGCCAGTACGACACCCCCGACACCTACAATGAGGCCGTCATGGACTTCAACCTGAAGTACTACGGCGCCCTGGCCATGTACATCGACCAGACCCCCGCCCTCTACCTGGACTTCACTGCCCAGTATGACCGCATCCTCGCCTCCATGGACGAAGAGCTGATGGCGGAAGCCGGTGTGGACGTGGAGGCCTACAAGGCCGCCCTGGAGGGCCTGAACACCGCCGCCCAGACCATGGCCGATCAGGTCAAGCAGGTCAACGACGACTACGCCGCCGCTCGCGCTGAGGGTGACACCGCCGCTATGGCCGAGCTGTGGGCCCAGGGCCGTGCGCTGACGTCCAAGAACCTGGCCGCCTTCCAGTTCGCCCAGAAGAACCTGCTGGGCCTCATGTACGAGCGGCCCATTGTCCCCCACGAGGCTCCCCAGGAGAACATCCAGCTCTGCCGGGATATCATCGCCTGCCTGGAGACCGGCGACGTGGCCACCGCCGTGGACGAGTACGCCTGGACTGTGAACAACGTGCTGGAGTGGTATGCCATATACTTCTCCCCCGAGGTCATCGCCATCCAGGACGACATGCTCTGGGGCGAGGACAACCAGGACAACCTCTACTGGGGCACCGACATCGGCTTCACCAAGGCCGATGTGGACGCCGCCACCCGCAGTCTCTTTGTCCGCTACGAGGAGACCGGCGGCGACTTCACCCAGGAGATCGCCGTCTATGAGGCCGCCATCCAGGCTCAGACCCAGATCCTGGCCGACCTGGGTGCGAAAGAGACGCAGGCTATGATTGATCTGTCCACCCTGCTGGGCTGAATACCTGTCCATACACAGAAAAACAGAGGAGGTCCGTCACCGGACCTCCTCCGTTTTTTATCCCTTCACCTGTTCCACCTGCCCGGTCTCCCGGTCCAGGCGGTAGAGGGTTTTGCCATCCAAAGTGAGCATGCAGGTCTCCTGGATGGAGTGATCTTTGCTGTAGACATTCATCTGGTAGCAGGTTTCTCCGTCCACCAGCACATAGCCGTCCTGGGGATAGACCAGATAATCCTCCATAGAGGTGCCCTCCAGTCCCAACAGGGCGGGGGACATGGACTCGATGCTGTCCACCGCCTGGGTCACGGTAATGGTGGGCTCATCCTTTGGTTCCGACACCTGAAGTCCCTCCACCACTGACACGGTGACGGTACAGCTGTCTGCCGTCCACTGGAGCGCCACCTGGAGAATACCATCCTCCGCCTGGGTATTTTTGCCCACCAGGACAGAGCCCTCCTCCGCCGTGAAGTCCGGTGCTTCCTGGATAACGCCCGACTCATCGATCACCGAACACGTCCCGTCTGCCGTCAGCGCGTCCACATAGATCTCCGCCTCCGCGCCTCCGGAGACCAGGCCGCCATACACATAGGTGACTGGCTCCCCTTCTTCCCCCTGCTCTGTGGTGAAGGTCGTCCCTTCCGCTCCGGGGACGCCCACTGTGCCCAGGGCTGGCATGCTATCATCTCCTACGGCGTAGGTCTCGGGCATCTCTGCCCCTCCGCCGCCACACCCACTCAGGGTGAGCAGCAGCGCAAGCCCTACCAGAGACAGCTGTATCTTACATCGGTTCAAAAGAGCCACATCCTTTTTACGCTTCATATCGGATCTCCACCTGATCGCCGGGCCGGAGCACCTGTTGAAATGCGCCGGCCTGGCCGTTGACTGCCAGGCGGACCGGGCGGTCCAGGTGTTCAAAGTCAATACCGGAGCGCTCCAGGAGATCCATGAGATAATAGGGCCCGCCCTCCGGCTTGGGGGGCAGCAGCAGCGTGCGGCCGTTGAGGGTCAGGCGGCAGCTCTCCACCACCGGCCGTTCCGGCTCACTGACAGCCGGTGGCTCCGGCTTTTCAGCCACTGGCGCTGCGCCCGTCTGAAGCCGAACGCCCACGGGAACCTCGTCCTCCGGGGCCAGCGGCGCCCCGTCAGCCAGAAGACTTTGCGCCCCCAGGCGCTCCAGCACCTCCCGGACCGTCACCTTCCGGTCGGCTCCGGGTGTGGCCGGGACAAAGCGAATTTTGTCTCCGGCGTGAATCACATCGAAAGGCCGGGCGGGTGCTCCGTTGACCTCCAGCACAGCGGGCTGAGAAGGCTCGCCGTGGAAGACCACCCGCCGACTATCTACCTCCAGCACCGCGCTCTTTCCGTTCCGGCCCAGCAGATCCCGGTAGCCGTAGCCGTTCATCATCAGCAGCTCCAGCAGCGTCAGGCGGCCATTCCGGAAGAGTTTGGCCGGCCGGTCGTTGAGGAGGATACGGTAGCTGTCGCTGATGAGCTCCAGACCCGCGGACACTGCGATCCCCAGATGGGTGGTGTACTCCGGATCTTCCAGCTCTACCGTATCGGAGAAGGCGCTGGTCTTGAAGTGGGCGCCCGCCAGGGCCACCCGCCTGGGGTCCATGCCCAGGGCCTGGGCCATCTTCTCCCGCAGGGAGGAGAGCTTGCTGCCGCCGCCGGCCAGGAGCAGGGCCGAAGGGGCTCCCCCGTTGAGTTCCAGCACCCGGGCGGCCACCTCATCCACCAGGGACTGTCCGGCTTGATCGGCGGCGTCCAATACCTCCTCCGCCCCGCAGGTCTGCTCCATCCCCAGGATGTCAGTGAAGGTGATGGTCTCACTCTGCCCCAGGGCCGCCTTCATCTCCTCCGCGGTGCGGTAGTCCACAAGGTAGGTCCGCATGAGGGCTTCAGTGATCTCATCCCCGGCCACGGTGGCCATGGTATAGCCCACCACGCTGCCCTCCCGGCAGATGGCGATATCGGAGGTACCGGCACCGATGTCCACCAGAGCCAGATTCAGCAGCCGCAGCTCGGCAGGGATGGCGGCGTTGAGGGCGGCGATGGGCTCCAGCGTCAGGCTGGCCACCTCCAATCCAGCTTCCCGCAGCACGGCATACAGGCTGTCCACCACCTCGCCGGGCAGAAAGGTCGCCACTACGTCGGCCTCGATGTTCCTGCCTGTGTGGCCCAGCAGACTGGTCATGGGGTAGCCATCCAAGAGGAACCGTGTCACGGTGTAGCCCACCAGGAAGAGCCGCTGCCCCTGGTCCTCCCCCTCCCGGAGATGCTGCTCGGCGTCGGCCACCGCCGTCGCCTCCAGCTGGCCCAGCTGCTCCTCACCCAGCTTTCCGGTCTCAGGCAGCTTCAGCACGCCATGGCCCTGCTCGGTGCGCAGCGCCCGGCCGGCCGCCGCCACACAGGCCCGCTCCAGCCTCAAACCCATGCGCTCTTCCAGTCGGCGGGTCACCTGCTCCACCACCTGAGCCACCTGGGCGATGTCCTCGATCTGGCCGTCCAGCATGGCACGCCTGGGGTGGGGCTGCTTCTCCACCGCCAGCACCCGGGCCCGGCCATTTTCCGCCCGGCCCACCATGCCGATGACGCTCCTAGTCCCTACATCCAGAGCGTAGATGAGCTCCTCCGTCTGGACCCCATCGGGCGTCTTCGTCTCTGCCATGTCCTTCCCGCCTTTCTTATCGTTCCATTTCCTCCGGGTGGGATGCCGGGCGGCCCACCACATCGCCGTACCGCCCCTTCTCCACATCGGCAAAAAACCGTCCGTCCACCAGGGTCACCACTCGTTTGCGCAGCATGTTGACAAAAGGTTGGGCGTGGGTGGCCATGATGATGGTGGTCCCCCGGTGATTGAGCTCTTCCAGCAGGTGAAAGAGGTCCCAGATGGTGTCCTCATCCTGGTTGGCGGTCAGCTCGTCCAGCACCAGCACCGCCGGGCTGTTGATCATAGCCCGTGCCAGCTCCACCCGGCGGCACTCGCCTTGAGACAGCCCCACCGGATAGCGGTCCTCCACCCCTGGAAGCCCCACCATGCTGAGGGCCTTGTTGACCCGCTCCTCTATCGGCCCATGTCGGCGCCCCCCCTGGATCATGGCGATGGCCGTCAGATTGTCCCGGATGGTCCGCCGCCGCATCAGCTGGGGGATCTGGGGCACATAACCGAACATCAGACGCTCCCGGAACCGTCGTGAGAGGAGGGTGCGGCTGGCTCCATCCAGATACACAGTGCCGCTGCTGGGCTGGAGATCTCCCGTGATGAGCCGCAGCAGGGTGGATTTTCCCGCGCCGCTGCTCCCCGTCACAAAGAGGAACTCCCCCTGCCGGACAGTAAGGTCCACGTCCCGGATGGCCGCCACCTGCCGTTTCTCCTGTTTGTAGAATTTTGTGATCTTCTCCAGGCGTATCTCTGGCATACGGCGTTCCTCTTTCTGTATACAACCGGCAAAACTTCTGCTATAATCTTCAAATACAGTCTAACGTTCCGAGGTGTTTTCCTTGTCCTCCAAAAAAGGTCCCGGCAAAAAAATCTTCCTGGCGGTGTGCCTGGCTCTGGTGTGCGTCGCCAGTGCAGAACTGCTGGTATGCCGCTTTTCCGCACCGGACCTCTTCCAGCGCATCACAGCGCCAGTGATTGCCGCCACAGAGCATGTCCGCTCCGCTGGCTCCGCACTGCTGAACGCAACGGTCCAGCACATCCCCACTCCGCCGAAGCAGGAGGAGATGCCGGAGGAACAGCTGGCCGGCGACCCGGCCCTGGAGAATACCCAGCCCAAGGAAGATCCCGCCATCACAGAATTTGTTCAGAGAGATGGTCATGAAGTCCTCACCGGCGGCAACGTGGAAATCGTCTACTTCAACCAGGGAGAGGAGCCATGGGCCTCCGCTCCCTACGGGCCGGATAAAATCGGCGGCTACGGCTGCGGCCCTACCGCCATGGCTATGGTGGTCTCCAGCCTCACTGACCAAATGGTCGACCCCTCCGCCATGGCTCAATGGGCCTACGAATCCGGCTACTGTGCACCGGGCAGCGGCTCCTACAACGGTCTGATCCAGGCCGCGGCGTCTGCCTACGGGCTAAAAGCAGCCCCCTGGACAGACCTGACGCCAGATGCGATCTCTCAGTCTCTCGCCTCCGGCCAGCTCTTCGTGGCCCTAATGACCCGAGGGCACTTCACTTCCAGCGGACACTTCATCCTTCTCCGAGGACTTACCTTGGAAGGGAAAATACTGGTGGCCGACCCGAACAGTCGGGAGCGCAGCCTCACCGCCTGGGACCCACAGCTCATCATTGACGAGCTCTCGGCCACCCGCAGTTCCGGCGCCCCGCTATGGTGTATTTCCACTGTGGACACCATCTCACAGCAGTCATAACGCACGATTCCCCTGCCGGCGCGCCCCGCCGGCAGGGGAATTTTCGTTGGTACGGAAGTCCTTTTCCTATCCGTGCTCTTTCCGACGGGCATAGTAGGACTTTTTTCCACCCAGTTTCATGCTGACCTGACGGTCCGCTTCCTGAACTCGCTCCAGCAGGTTCCGGTTCTGCCCGATCAGCTTCTCCAAAACCTGGAGCTGCTCCGAACCATCCCCGCTGCCCTGGCCCGTCAGTACCTTCCACAGGACCTCGCCCTCCTCATCAGGAAGAGCCGCGCACCTTTTGCGTTGAATGGCCCGATACTCTCTGAGCTGATTGATCGGCTCCTGCCGCATACTCAAAAATAAACGCACTGACACCTGGTCCTGACGCTGAAAGGCGTCACCCAATTCCTTGGTCAGCTCCATGACCTCGGTGAGGGTTGTATAGCGTTTCCGCTCCGTGGCGAGGGCTGCCGCGATGATATTCTCGTCCATCCTGCTTGCCCTCTTCAGACTGCTGCACTGTTTTTGTCGGCCTGGCGGAAGCTATCCCGCAGCTCTGCGACCATACCGGTAACCCGCTCCAGCTCCGTCTTGTTCCGCCCGACCTTGACCCGGCTGAGTTCGTAGCAGAAGTACTCATACAACCGGTCCAGATTGGCACTGATGGGATACTTCCGGTCCAAGGTCTTGGAGAGGTAACGAATGATCTCTATCGACCGGTCCACCGCGGACTCAAATCCCTGGTACCGTTCCCGATCCAACTCCAGTCCCGCCAGTTTTAGGCGTTTGACCAGCTCATCATAGAGCAGCAGCAGCAGTTCTCCCTGGGTCATGGTATTCAGCGACTCTTCCCGATAGCGCTGATAGCCTCGCATAAAGAAAAAGACCTTTCAAGCAGGGGAGAAGCCGCCCGGCGCGCACCCCGCTTAAAAGGTCTTTTTTGTTTTCTTAAAACCCCGCAAACCCCCGCCTGAACAGATCCAGTAAAAACGGACAGTGACAAAAGCCCCCCTGATGTAGGAAAATAGACTACATCAGGGGGTTTTGTCATGAAGAAACGAAATTACACACACGTTCAAATGCTTTTACCAGAGATCAAGGCCATGTTGGCAGAGGGGAAAACACAGCGGGAAGTCGCAGAATACTATGGCTTCCGGAATAAGCAGGTGGTAAAAAGACTACTTGAGCGTGAGCGCCGTAAAGAACGAAAACTGGAAGCCGGAATCCGCCCACGACCGAAAGGACGGCCGAGAAAAGATGCTGCGCCAGGAGACGTTGTGGCAGAGCAGGCCTGTGAGATCCAACGGCTTCGCATGGAAAATAAACTACTGCGGGATTTTCTGCGCTTCACAGAAAGGAAGTGAGAGCAAAGGTAAAGTATCATATCATCTATCGTCACAGGACAGAGTATCCAGTGGCAGTCATGTGCAAATTCTTTGGAGTGTCCAGAAGCGGCTACTATGCTTTTGTCCATCGCCTAGGCAAGCCAGAAAAGGATGCGGCTCTTGCGGGGCTCATCGCACAGCAGCGGGAACGCAGCTTCCGCACCTACGGCTACCGGCGGATGTGGCTGTGGCTGAAAAGCCGGAATATCTTCTGCAATCCCAAAACTGTGCTGCGAATCATGAAGAAATATGATCTGCTCTCGGAGATCCGCCGCCGCAGGAAATGGCAGCAGATGGGGCGGCAGGCACACAAATACAGGAATCTGCTGAACAGGGAGTTCCATGCGGACAAACCTAACAGCAAATGGGTAACAGACATCTCCTACATCCACACCAGGCAGGGTGTGCTGTACCTTTCCATAATCCGGGACCTCTATGACAACAGCATCATCGCCTACAAGACTGGAACCCAGCAGACAGTGAATTTGGTTCTGGATACCGTTCATCTGGCAATGAAACAGGAGAAAAAGAGGGTCGCTGCGGAGTTGCAGCTCCACAGCGACCAAGGATTTCAGTACACCTCTGCAGCATACTTCAATCTGACTCAAGCATACGGAATCACACCATCCATGTCAAGGAAAGGAAACCCGTACGACAACGCCATGGCGGAAAATTTCTTCTCTATCCTCAAAACAGAATGTATTTACCGCCACAAACCGGCGACCTTTTCCGAAGCCAATGAGATGATTGACCGCTATATTTACTTCTATAACCATGAGCGCATCCAGTTAAAAACTGGAGAGGCGCCGCTGGCGCGACGCCTCTCCGCTTAAAACTTAATCTTTCCTACTAAGGGCTCTTTTTTGTACTGTCCGCACAATCTGGGGCAGTTCATCAGGGCGGCCGCTCTTTTCTAATTGCGAACAGAAACAAAGGTAAAAAAGTGGCCGCCCAGACGGGCGGCCACTTCTCAGGTTGTCGAAAAAGGGCATATACGTCAGATTTTGTGCAAGAGCCTCGCAGAGTTCCGTCGTCCGCAGACGACGGAATCAAGTACAGTCTGTTTTTTCCGGGGACATGTGCCTCGGAAAAAACACTGCTCAGGCCGCAAACGTGCGAGCGAAGCGAGTGCGATGCAGCGGCCTGCATCTTTTCGAAAAAATGCCTGCATTTTTGAGAGAGCCTGTCGACTTTGTCGACAGGCTCAAAAGTGGCCGCCCAGACGGGCGGCCACTTCTATTTGGTTCACAGGATGTTCATCAGGTTGAAGGCCACGATGAGGCCGGAGAACACGATGGAAACGGTGGAGCACAGCTTGATGAGGATGTTGAGGGAAGGACCGGAGGTGTCCTTGAAGGGATCGCCCACGGTGTCGCCCACAACGGCAGCCTTGTGGCAGTCGGAGCCCTTGCCGCCGTGGTGGCCGGACTCGATGTACTTCTTGGCGTTGTCCCAGGCGCCGCCGGCGTTGGACATGAACACAGCCATGGCGAAGCCGGTGACGGAGACGCCGCCCAGCAGACCCACCACGCCGGTGGGGCCAAGGATGAGGCCGGTGAGGATGGGCACCACGATGGCCAGCAGGGCGGGGGCAACCATCTCGTGGAGGGCGCCCTTGGTGCACAGAGCCACGCAGGAGGCGTAATCGGGGTCAGCCTTGCCGTCCATGATGCCGGCGATCTCGCGGAACTGACGGCGGACCTCCACAACGATGGACTGAGCAGCGGTCTGCACGGCGCTCATGGTGAAAGCGGAGAAGACGAAGGTGAGCATGGCGCCGATGAACATACCGACCAGCACGGTGGGGCTGGTGAGGGTGAAATTGAGGACCTCGGTGGTCTTGGTCTGCACGATGTCCACGTAGGAGACCAGGAGGGCCAGAGCGGTGAGGGAGGCGGAGCCGATGGCGAAGCCCTTACCGGTGGCGGCGGTGGTGTTGCCCAGAGAGTCGAGGGCGTCGGTACGCTCACGGACCTCCTCGGGGAGACCGCTCATCTCGGCGATACCGCCGGCGTTGTCGGCCACGGGGCCGTAAGCGTCGGTGGCCAGGGTGATACCCAGAGTGGAGAGCATGCCCACGCCGGCGATGCCGATGCCGTAGAGGCCCTTATTGAAGGCGGCGGTGAAGAGTCCGGACTCATCCACAACGGTGAGGGAACCACCGGCAGCGAAGTAGCTGATGAGAACGGCGGCGGCCACAATGAGGATAGAGGCCACGGTGGACTTCAGGCCCAGGGAGATACCACCGATGATGACGGTGGCGGAACCGGTCTCGGAGGAGGCGGCCAGCTTCTGAGTGGGCTTGTAGGTATCAGAGGTGTAGTACTCGGTGAAGTAGCCGATGGCGCAGCCACCGATGAGGCCGCAGAGGATGGCAATGTAGACACCCCAGTTGCCCAGCACCAGATAGGTGAGGGGAGCGGCGATGACAGCGGCCAGGATGGCGGCGGTGTAGGTGCCGGTGCGCAGGCTCTTCAGGAGGGACTTCTGATCGGCATCCTCCTTGGTGCGGACCAGGTAGGAGCCGATGATGGAGCAGATGATGCCCTCCACAGCCAGGAGCATGGGAAGGAGCATGCCGCCAAACCCGTAGCCAGCCACGGCAGACAGAGCGAAGGTGGCCAGGATGGAGCCCACGTAGGACTCGTAGAGGTCGGCGCCCATGCCGGCCACGTCACCCACGTTGTCGCCCACGTTGTCGGCGATGGTGGCGGGGTTGCGGGGGTCATCCTCAGGAATACCAGCCTCGACCTTACCCACCAGGTCAGCGCCAACGTCGGCGGCCTTGGTGTAGATGCCGCCGCCCACACGGGCGAAGAGGGCCATGAAGGAGGCACCCATGCCGTTCATGACCATGATGTTGGCCAGGGTGGTGGCATCGGTGATGCCGAAGACATAGTAGAGGAGAAAATACCAGATGGAGATGTCCAGCATGCCCAGGCCCACTACGGTGAAGCCCATGACGGAGCCGGAGGAGAAGGCCACCCGCAGGCCCTTGTTCAGGCTCTCAGAGGCGGCCTGAGCGGTACGGGCGTTGGAGTTGGTGGCGATCTTCATGCCCACGAAGCCGGCCAGCATGGACCAGATACCGCCGGTGACGAAGGCGAAGGGGGTAAACTTGGAGAGCATCTCGCCGTTGGAGCCAAAAGCAATGGCCAGCAGAACGATGAAGACCACCACAAAGACCTTGGCGACGGTGGTGTACTGCCTCTGGAGATAGGCGTTGGCGCCCTGACGAATAGAGGCGGCGATCTTCTTCATGGTATCATTGCCTTCCGAGAAGGTCATGACCTTCCGGCTCTGGACATAGGCAAAGAGGATGGCCAGGACGGCGCCCACGATGCCAACCCAGAAGTAATTTTCCCAATTCAAAATTCCTCACTCCTTTTGCATGCGCACGCCGAGACGCGTGCGCTCCTTGTCTATAATTTTAGCAGATTGAAGAGGATTTTCAAGATTTCTACCCGGCCATTTCAGCATCTTGACGAAGTTTTTACAGTTCGTACGAAAATGAAATGTCCTTTCTGTACCTTTCCGTGCATTGTTGCCATCACATGGAAAAAGGAAACAGTAAACGAAAATTGTGCCCCTTCAAATGAAAAGAAAAGGGACTTACGAGCGGCGGGAGGACGGAAAAGCCGCAGTGTTGTCAAGAAAAAAATTTTATGCTTTGCACAAAAATGAAAAGGGAAGAAAAGGAAAAGACAGGGTCGCACGCATTTGGCGGCCCTGTCTTTGGTCAAAAAAACGATATGCAGGAAATGGCAGTCTTTCCTTCTAAATGGGAGGTCAAACCCGCTGCCAGGCACTCTTGCTGAAGAGGACCAGAATGGGGAAGACCTCGAGACGTCCGATGATCATACACATGGAGAGGACGATCTTGGAGAGGGGGGAGAAGTCGGCGAAGTTGCCCATAGGGCCCACCTGCTCCAGACCGGGACCGATGTTGCCGATACAGGCCACCACGGCAGTGAAGGTGGTGCCGAAGGAGAAGTTGTCCAAAGCCACCACCAGCATGGCGGAGAAGGCGATGAGCATGTAGGTACCCAGGAAGACCATGACGGTGTGGAGTACCTTTTCGTCCGCCACACGGCCGTCCAGCTTGACCACGCTCACCGAGCGGGGGTGGAGGATCTGGCGGATCTCCCGGCGCACACACTTGAGCAGCAGGAGGATGCGGGAACATTTCATGCCGCCGCCTGTGGAGCCGGCGCAGGCGCCGCACAGCATCAGAAGGACCAGGAGCATCCGGGAGAACTCCGGCCACAAATCGAAGTCCACACTGGAAAAGCCGGTGGTGGAGATGATGGTGGCCACCTGGAAGAAGGCGTGGCGGAGCGCGGTGAGGTAGCTGGGATAGAGGCTATGGATATTAACGGAGATGAGCAGCACTGAGAGTGCCACCACAACAAGGAAGAAGCGCAGCTCATCGCTCTGAAGGGCCTGTTTGACCTTTCCGCAGAGAATGAGGAAATAGAGGGCAAAGTTGACCGAGAAGAGGAGCATGAAGATGCCGATGATGACCTCATAAACTGCGTTGTGGTAACCGCCGATAGAGATGTTCAGGACGGAAAAGCCGCCGGTGCCGGCGGTGGCGAAGGCGTTGACCAGGGAGTCATAAAGGGGCATTCCCGCCAGCAGGAGACAGAGGACCATGATGACGGTGAGCCCGAAGTAGATGGTGTAGAGGATCTTGGAGGTCTGAGAGGCCCGGGGGACCAGCTTGCTGATGATAGGCCCGGGGGATTCCGCCTTCATAACATGGAGGGTACGGGCGCCCAGGGAGGGGAGAAGGGCAATGGTGAGGACCAGAATGCCCATACCGCCCAGCCAGTGGGTAAAGGAGCGCCAGAAAAGGATACCCTTGGGCAGACCCTCCACCGCCCGGAGGATGGAGGAACCGGTGGTGGTAAAGCCGGAGATACATTCAAAGAAGCAGTCAACAAAGGAATCAAAATAGCCGCAGGTATAAAAGGGAATGGCGCCGCAGAGCCCCACCAGTACCCAGATCAGGCCGGCGGAGAAAAAGCCCTCCCGGGCGTGGAACCGGGTATCGGAGCGCAGGAGGGAGAGGAGAAAGCCCAAGCTGGCGGTGATGCCGATGCCGAAAAAGAACGGAGTGGGGTCCTCCCGATAGAGAAGAGCCACACACAGGGGCAGAAGCATGCTGGCTGCCTCCACCAGCAGGGTCTTGCCTGCCAGACGAAAAACGAGTCTGAAATTCATAGTTCCAGCCCCCGGTCGAGCAGATCTTCCTCGGAATTGTCGCCCCGGCGTTCCAGAAGGGAGTCATCGAAGATGTCGTTGATGTCCAAAATGCCATGTCCGCTGGAGATGATGATAACGGTGTCCCCCATCTCAATGGTGGAGGAGCCCTCAGGGATGATGGTGCGGCCCTGGTGGATGATGACGGCTACTAGAATGCCCTTTTTCAGATGGAGGTCCTTGAGGGGCGTACCCAGGTGGCGGGTGGTCTGGTTGACCACGAACTCCATGGCCTCGGCGCCGCTGTCGCCGATCTTGTAGAGGGTGTTCATGACGCTGCCCTTGGAGTTCTGGCGGCCGCGGACGATCTGAAGGATCTGGTTGGCGGTGAAGAGCTTGGGGGAAATGATGCTCTCCAGACCCAGGTGGCGGACGATACCGGTGTAGTTCTGGCGGTTGCACTTGGCCACCACCTTGGGAACCTCGCGCTGCATGGCATAGAGGGAGATGATGAGGTTGTCCTCATCACGGTCGGTAAGGGCCACAAAGGCGTCAGATTCCCCCAGATTTTCCGACTCCAACAGCTCCTGGTCGGTGCCGTCGCCCATGATGATGAGGCTGTGAGGCAGATCCTCGGAGAGCTGTCGGCAGCGGGCCTCCTTGAGCTCCACGATCTTGACCCGCATGTTCATCCTTTCCAGGATGGAGGCCAGATAGTAGCTGATGCGGCCGCCGCCCACCACAAAGACGTTGCGGATGTGAGAGGCGTACCGGCCGATGAGCTTGAAGAACTCGTGGACGCCAACAGGGGCGCCGATGAGGTAGATCCGGTCTTCCGCCTGAGGCACGAAGGAGCCGTCGGGTATGATGACCTGACCATTGCGGTCGGCGGCGCAGAACAGGATGGGCAGGCCCTTGACACGGGCGGACAGATTGGAGAGAGGCTGCCCCAGGAAGAAGTCGCCCTCCCGCGCGCGAAAGCTCATAAGCTCCACCCGGCCGCGGTAGAAGGTCTCAATGTTGGCGGCGGAGGGGAACCGGAGCAGCCGGGCGATCTCCACGGCGGTGGCCCGCTCCGGGTTGATGAGCAGGTCAATGCCCATGTCACGCTTGAAGGCGTTGATGTCCACAGTGTACTCCACGTTGCGGACCCGGGCCACGGTGAAGCTGGTGCCCAGGTGCTTGGCGTTGAGACAGCAGACCATATTGACCTCGTCTAGACTGGTGGCGGCGATGAGCACGTCGGCATGCTCGGCGCCTGCCTCTCTCAGTACGCTGATGGAGGCACCGTTTCCTTTGACACACATGACATCCAGCGCGTCGTCGGCCTTCCGCAGAGCCTCACTGTTGTTGTCGACGATGGTAATATTATGGTCCTCCTGTGAGAGCAGTTCCGCAAGGGTGTAGCCGACCTTGCCGTCGCCCACGATGATGATATTCAAAACTCCGACATCCTCTCTGGCGATGTGTAAATAAAACCATTTATAATATAGCTGAACAAGAGCGGATGTGCAATAGAAAGTGACAAAAAATGACAGATAAGCGGACAAAATATCAAAAAGGTTCAATCCTGCCAGAGATGCAGGAGTCCGGCGTCATGCAGGGCCTTGGCGAGCATCAGGGCAAGGGGAGTGAGCACCATTCCGGCCACGCCCAGAGCATGGAAGCCCACATACATGGCCAGCAGGGCGGCCGGGGGAGGCAGACCGGCGTGGAGTCCCACCAACTTGGGTTCCAGCAAACTGCGGGCGGTCATCACCAGACCCCATAGTCCCAGAAGGCCCAGTGCCATGGGCAGATCGCCGGACAGGGCGGTGAGCACAGACCATGGGACCAGTACCAGACCGGCACCCAGCACAGGCAGGGCGTCGGTAAGGGCGGTAACGGCGGCGGGAAGGAGGGGAGACTCCATCCCCAGCGCAAAGAGTCCGGCCAGGAGGAGAGAGAATGTGAGCAGGGTGAGCAGGCCCTGGGCACGGAGCCAGCCCAGGGCAGCGGTACGGAGGTGAAGAAGGCCGGTGTGGACGTCGGCCTGACGCTCTTTCGGCACCTGCCTCCAGAGAAAGGCAAGCAGGGCGGGGCGTCCGGCGGAAGAAAAGTAGGTGGCCAGCACTGTGGTGAAGAGGCCAAGTCCCCACCGCGGGAGGGCGGCAAAAACGGCGGCGGTCTGGGCCGCCGCCGCGGATGAGAGTCGAGCGGGGAGGGCAGCGGCCTGTTCGGAGAGGGCGTCCAGGCCGTTTTGGAGCAGGGGGCGCAGCTCCGGTGGCGCCGCGGTCAGAATGCGGAGGCTCCAGTGCTCCGACAGGGTGCCGGCGGCGGAAAGCGGAGCGAGAAGTCCGGGCAGGTCCTTGAGCAGATGCTCCGTCTCACACCACAGCCGCCACAGGAGCAAAAAAAGTCCGCCGCTGAGGAACAGGGCCAGGAGGAGCGTGGATAGCCCCGATGCCGCCCAGCGGGGCAGGTGCAGGCGGCGGGTAAGAAAACGAACGGGGGGCTCCAGCATGGCGGCCAGAAGGAAACCGACCAAAAAAGGGGCAAACCAGGTCAGCATCAGTCTGGAAAAAACCCAGAGCAGGAGGGCGCAGAGGAGAAACACACCGCCCGTTTGCAGAAACCGGTAAAGCGGTTTTGGGACCATTGCGACCTCCTTTCATGGCAGGTGGCCGTCTCCGGGAGACAGGCGGCAGGGACTGGTATGGTGACAACGACGATTTTTGAGCACTGCTGATAGGAAAAAATCGTGGGAAGTATATGAGGAAACGCACTTGCGCATCTCAATTTACTGTGCTAAAATAAATCCCACATGCGGACAAATGCCTGCGTGACAAAGACACGAAGACCTCTGCGCCACAGAGGGGATAGGGGAGTAGATTGCCATGGCGAATCCGCCCAAATATTTTATCGTGGAGGCCGCCGCCCTGCCGGAGATTTTCCGTAAGGTGGCGGAGACCAAGCGGCTGCTGGAGACCGGCGAGGCCGAGACCGTTCATCAGGCCACCGGGATCACCGGGATCAGCCGCAGCGCTTTTTATAAATATAAGGATGCGGTCCGGCCTTTCAACGATATGCTCCACGGCCGGATCGTGACCGTCCAGGTCCGGCTCCGGGACGAACCCGGCGTTTTGTCGTCGGTGCTCAATAGTTTTGCCGTATCGGGGGCGAATATTCTCACCATCAACCAGGGCATTCCTACAAGCGGCTGTGCTCTGGTGACCATTGGGGCGGAGACCTCCGGGCTTCAGATCCCGGTGGAGGAGCTTTTGACCCGGACCACGGAGCTCAAGGGCGTCCTGAAGTGTGAGATCCTGGCGGGCTGACGCCGCCCGGCGCGAACGTCGGAATTGAATCAGAGGAGAGTAGATCACATGGTGAATATTGCGATCCTGGGCTTTGGCACCGTTGGTTCCGGTGTGGCCGAGGTGCTGGCCAAAAACGCCGACCACATCGACCAGAAGGTGGAGACGCCGGTCCGTCTCAAGTACATCCTGGATGTGCGGGACTTTCCGGACAGCCCCTTTGGGGATAAGGTAGTCCACGACTTTTCCATTATTGAAAACGATCCCACCGTGGACATTGTGGTGGAGACCATCGGCGGGGCTACCGTAGCCCTTGACTTTACACGCCGTGCTCTGACGGCTGGGAAGAGCGTGGTGTCCTCCAACAAGGAGCTGGTGGCCGAGCACGGCCACGAGCTTTTGCAGCTGGCGGCGGAGAAGGGCGTCAGCTACCTCTTTGAGGCCAGCGTGGGCGGCGGTATCCCCATCCTGCGCCCCCTGTCCCAGTGCCTGGCGGCCAACGAGCTCACAGAGGTCTGCGGCATCCTCAACGGCACCACCAACTATATTCTCACCCGGATGATCCGCTCCGGCCTCACCTTTGAGGCGGCGCTGAAGGAGGCCCAGGACAACGGCTACGCCGAGAAGGACCCCACCGCCGATGTGGAGGGACACGACGCCTGCCGGAAGATCTGCATTCTGGCTGCCATTGCCTTCGGCCGTCATGTCTATCCCCGGCAGGTGCCCACCGAGGGCATCTCCGGCGTGACCCTGGCCGATGTGGCTTACGCCGAGTCCTGCAACCGGAAGATCAAGCTGCTGGGCCGGGCGGTCAAGCAGGATGACGGCAAAATCTGCGCCTATGTGGCGCCCCATCTGGTGGACGGCGAGGCCCCGCTGGCCGGTGTGGAGGACGTGTTCAACGCCATCATGGTCAAGGGCGACGCCATCGGCGACGTGATGTTCTACGGCAGGGGCGCCGGCAAGCTGCCCACCGCCTCCGCCGTGGTGGCCGACGTCATGGATGCCGCCCGGCACATTCGGTCCCGGAAACGGATCGAGTGGGGGCCCGGAGGCGACGATGTGGCGGTCGGGCCTGAGAAGATGCCCTTCCGCTGGTATGTGCGGGCACTGGGTACGGCGGAAGATGCCCGGGCGGTGCCCGGCGCCAGCCTGCTCTCCCGCCCCGGCGCGCCTGCCGATGAGGTGGCCTTCCTCACCAGCCCCATGACCCGCGCCCAGTTGGACGGCGCTTTGGGAGCGCTGGTGCCCCAGTCGGTGTTCCGGGTCCTGGAGTGAGGGCATAGACTGGTTTGGAGCCTGGCAGGCTCCCCTTTCCCATAAATGCTTAGGGGGTACATATACCATGGCACTCATTGTACAGAAATTCGGCGGGTCCTCCGTCGCGGATGCCGACCGCATCCGCAACGTAGCCCGCATCATCACGGAGACCTACCGCCGGGGGCACAGCCTGGTGGTGGTCCTTTCCGCCCAGGGTGACACCACCGATGATCTTATCGCCAAGGCCGGTGAGATCAATCCCAAGGCATCCAAACGGGAGATGGACATGCTTCTCTCCACCGGCGAGCAGATCTCCTGCGCCCTGTGCGCCATGGCCATCGAGGGCATGGGCTACCCGGTGGTCTCTCTCACCGGCTGGCAGGCGGGCTTCAAGACCAACTCCGTTTACAGCGCCGCCCGGATCAAGAGCATCCGCAGCGAGCGTATCCTGGCCGAGCTGGACAAGAAGAAGATCGTCATCATCACCGGCTTCCAGGGCATCAACAAGTACGGCGACATCACCACCCTGGGCCGGGGCGGCTCGGACACCTCGGCAGTGGCCCTGGCCGCCGCCCTCCATGCCGACCTGTGCCAGATCTACACCGACGTGGACGGTGTCTACACCGCCGATCCCCGTTATGTGAAGGGCGCCCGGAAGCTGGATGAGATCACCTACGACGAGATGTTGGAGCTGGCAACCCTGGGCGCCCAGGTCCTGCACAACCGCTCCGTGGAGATGGCGAAGCGGTATAACGTGAATCTGGAGGTCCTCTCCAGCTTCTCCGGTCAGCCCGGGACAAAAGTCAAGGAGGTTGCAAAAACCATGGAAAAGCCCTATGTCAGCGGCATTGCCAAGGATAAAAATATTGCCCGCCTGGCCCTCGTCGGCCTGCCCGACAAGCCCGGCACCGCCTTCCGGATGTTCTCCGCCCTGGCGAAGTATAAGATCAATGTGGACATCATCCTCCAGTCCATTGGCCGCAACAACACCAAGGACATCAGCTTTACCGTGGACCTGGACGATATGGAGAAGGCCAAGCAGGTCATGACCGACCTGCAGAGCGTGCTTGGCTTTGACCACATCGACGTGACCGATGAGATCGCCAAGGTCTCCATCGTGGGTGCCGGTATGATCAACAACCCCGGTGTGGCCTCCCTCATGTTTGAGGCCCTCTACAACGCCGGCATCAACATCCACATGATCTCCACCAGTGAGATCAAGGTGTCTGTCCTGGTGGACAAGTGCGACGCCGACACCGCTGTCCAGGTCATCCACGACCGCTTCTATGAGGAGTTCGGCAACATCTGAGTTTGCAAAATGCCCCAGCGGCGCAAAGACGCGTTGAGATGGGAGCCCGAAGACCCCGCCCGGCAGGGGGGTCTCCGGGCTCCCGTTCTGCGTTCTGAAGAGAGGAAAAACGATGAAACAGAAGAAGCAAGACGTATTGAGCCTGTCCTGGCCCATTTTTGTGGAACTGCTGCTCCAGATGCTGGTGGGCAACGCCGATCAGATCATGGTGGGCTGGCGGGACCCCAACGGGGTAGGCGCCATCGGCAATGCCAACCAGATCACCAATTTGCTGCTGCTGGTGTTCTCGGTGGTGTGCACCGCAGCCATGATCCTGGTGTCCCAGTACTTGGGGGCCGGAGACACCAAACGGGTGGGGCGTACCTGCACCGCGGCCCTGGTGATGAACCTGATCTTCGGCCTGGCGGTGAGCCTGTTGCTGATTTTGGGCTGTGGCCCCATCTTCCGGCTCATGGGGGTCCACGAGCTGATTTTTGAAGAGACCTGTCTCTACATGCGCATCATCGGCGCCGGCATGGTCTTTCAGTCGGTCTACCTTACCTTTACCGCCTTTTTCCGCAGCGCTCAGATGATGCGGGAGACCATGATGGTCTCCATTTTTATGAACTGCCTGAACATTGGCGGAAACTATATCCTCATCAACGGGCTGGGCTCCCTGCCCGCTCTGGGCGTGGCGGGTGCTGCCCTCTCCAGCGGTCTGAGCCGCTTTGTAGGGGTGGTGGTCATCGCCTGCCTGTTCCGGCGGCGTTTCCCCGGCCTGCTCTCCAGGCGGCACCTGCGCCCCTTTCCCAAGGCGGAGATGCTTCAGCTCCTGGGTATCGGACTGCCTACCGGCAGTGAGTCGCTCTCCTACAACGGCTCTCAGATCTGCATCCAGGCCGTCTGCAACCAGTTCGCCGCCTATGTGGTCAATACCAGGGTCTATGCCATGATCTTTGCCAACGTTACCTATATGTTCGGTTCCGCACTTTCCCAGGCATGTCAGGTGGTGGTGGCCCGGCTCATGGGTGCCCGGGAGATGGAGGCCACCCACCGCCAGGTCATGTCCACCCTGCGGGGGGCCGTGCTGGTTTCCGGAGGCCTCTCAGTTCTCCTCTGGCTGGCGGCGCGGCCAGTCTACAGCATCTTCACACAGGACCCTCAAATCCTGGACCTGGCCGGTACCATCATGCTCATTGAGATCCCCCTGGAGCTGGGGCGGGCGGTGAACATGGTCATGTGCCGGGCGCTCCAGGCCTGCGGTGATATCCGCTTTCCCACCGTCATCTGCGTCTTTGCCGCGTGGTTGGTGGGCGTAGGCGGAAGCTTTTTCCTGGGGGTAGTCCTGGATTGGGGTCTGGTTGGGCTGTGGGTCGCCATGGCGGCAGATGAGTGCATCCGTGCGGTGCTTTTCCTCATCCGCTGGCAGAGCGGCGCCTGGCGGCAGAAACGCCTGCTGGATACGGCACAGGGATAAGAACTGGGAAAATGCCCATACATGTTTGATATGGATTTTTCCACAAGAAATTATATTATGTAAATTAATAAGGGAGCCTGGGCAACAGAACACCCTGTGTTGAGAATGTGGAAAAATAGGTGTAAAAGTGCGATAATTCCAGGCATAAGAAGGGGAACGACCGGTGGAAAACCCGGTGCAAAATGTGAATAACTAGATGTAAATACACCTTACATGTTTAATATTATGTAAACTATATGATAAAAATTACAACAATAAAAAAGTAAAAGTTCGTTTCTGAAAGACTGGAGAATGTGGACTTTTTATGAACAGAAGGAAAAAGAGGAAAATAGAAAAATGAGGGAAAAGGGAACGCCTGCAAAGAGAGATATACTTCTTGTATAGCTACAGTAAAGGACTGGAAAAGGGCGGCGGGCGGTGCGAAACTCGCTTGACAACCAGGGGCGGATATAGTATCATAACAAAAGCAGTTTGCAGTCGTTGTGCTGCAGACGGGCTAGTGTGGCTCAATGGCAGAGCATCTCACTCGTAATGAGAAGGTTGTGGGTTCGATTCCCACCACTAGCTCCACGTCGGAGCAAAGTCCGCTTTGCTCCGACGTTTTTTATACCTATGTCAAAAAACGTCATCCGTCCGCTCCCTTGCGCCACCTTTCCAAACCGCAACCGCTTATGCTGGGTTGCGGTTTGTTTTTTGTGCGGACCTGTCGGTATGGGTATCGTTTTTTGCTTCCGATGGCCTGTGCCGCCTCAACATCGGAGTGCTTGACGTTAGGTCTGCATGCTACTATAATCAAGAAAGAATTGTTGGAATTCCAACGTTGGAGGCTCATATGGAACATTATTTTTCTGTTCTGTCCCATTGTTCCCTGTTTCATGGAATTGGGCAGGAGGATTTGAATGAGATGATGGGCTGTCTTGGTGCGAAAATTACATCGGTTTCCAAGGGAGAGCCTGTCTTTTTGGAGGGCGACCCCGCGCAGATGGTAGGTGTCGTTCTCTCAGGCGGCGTGCAGGTGGTTCAGGATGATTACTATGGGAACCGGAGCGTGCTGTCGATCCTGCAGCCCGGAGATTCCTTTGGAGAGGCTTTTTCCTGCGCTGGATTGGATCATATGCCTGTAAGCGTGTTTGCCGTCAAGGAAAGCGAGGTACTTCTCCTGAATTGCAGGCGGATACTGACTCTGTGCTCTCATACCTGCCATTTTCACAGTCTGTTGATTCAGAATCTATTGCAGGGGCTGGCGCAGAAAAATTTAGCTTTCACGCAGAAAGTGCGTTATATGTCTCAAAAAACCACAAAGGACAAGCTGCTGACTTATCTTTTGGACCAGGCGAAGCAGCAAGGGAGCGCAGAGTTTGTCATCCCATGCGACCGGCAGACCCTGGCAGACTATCTGGGGGTCGAGCGTACCGCCATGTCAGCGGAGCTTAGCAAATTGAAAAAGGCCGGACAGCTTGACACCAAAGGTTCTTGGTTTCATCTGAACCCGGTGGAGCGGCACATATGAAACGGATTGGAACAGGTGCGGGTTCCACATCATTCAGTGCATAAAATATAACAGGCGGACAGCTTCAGCTGTCCGCCTGTTATATTTTATGTGTGCTTCGTTCAGAACATATATTTGTGAGAACGATTCAAATTGGTGCACCTTTTCTTTGCCACGCCTGGGACAATGAAAGCGGCGCAGTCTGTTCACTGAAAAACCGCGTTGGTGGTGTCGATGGGGTGGTCGCAGCGGTTGTCCAGATCGGTGCCGTTATTGGAGAACACGGTGCCGTCAAAGACCATGGTGATGTCGGTGGGCACGCTCTCCAGCAGGATGCCGGTGCCGTTGCCGGTGAAGGTACAGCCCACGGGCCAGGCCTTCACCGGGGTGTTGATCCCAATATCCGTGCCGTCTCCCACAAAGTCGATGTCATAAAAGTAGTTGATCCAGTCGTAGTGCCCGTCCTCCATGGAGACCGAGCCCTTCCACACGGTGCGCTCTCCACCCTCGTCGGTGCTGCCGTAGAGGTCGTAGGACCGGTGGAAGAACAGGTCTCCCTCGTAGGTCCCCGGGG
Source organism: Intestinimonas timonensis (assembly GCF_900626145.1). GTDB lineage: Bacteria > Bacillota > Clostridia > Oscillospirales > Oscillospiraceae > Intestinimonas > Intestinimonas aquisgranensis. The sequence continues at coordinate 1,937,666 of NZ_LR130817.1, forward strand.
CCAGGTAGAGGAGCACCTGGTCGGTGGACGGCACTTGGTTGGCAATCTGGTCCAGCAGGGCCTGTACCTCCTCCATCGTGCTCATGGGATAGTCCTGCCAGTGGTACTCGTGAGTGATGACGAGGGTGATGTGGAGGTTCTGCTGCACCCGGATGAGGTCCCCGTTCTTCATCTGAACGGTCCACACCACCTGGGGCTCGCCGGAATTGCCCGTAAAGTCCAGGGAGGACACCATAGCGGCATCGGGGGAGTAGTCCTCCTGGTGGCTGGGCTCCCCAGCAATGAGTTCATCTGCGGCGTTCTCGTCCTGGACCACCTCCACAGTGACCTTCTCCACCAGAGGCTCGAACTCCCCCCAGGGGTCGGTGCCGGTGAGGGCGTCGTTGACGTACCACCGGGAGGGCCAGCGGTACTGCTCATCCGGCGCGCCCTGGTGGTAGATGTCGGCGGCGGGGGCGGTGCGGTCGTCGGGCCAGGCCACCAGGAGCTGGTAGGTCTTGTCCCCGCTCTCATAGTACACCTCGCCCTCTCCGTCGTACTCCTGGGGCACATGGGGCCGGTTGAAGTACCTAAACCCTGCCCCGACAGCGATCACCACCGCCAGTCCCAGCAGGCCCAGCAGCAGCTTTTTCAGCAACGGAACCGGCTTTTTCGTCTCTCTCCGTGGATGGATGTCCCGGGCACAGTGGGGGCAGAAGGCAGCGTTTTCCGGCAGGTCCGCGCCGCAGTGGGGCATTTGTATGCCATGGCTTAACCCCCGTTTCCCTGGTAGTCCAGCATGGTGTAGCCCAGCAGGTCATAGTCCGCATCCAGCAACAGATAGCAGCGCCACCGGCCCTCGTTGGGCAGGAACTCCTCCAGCCGCTCGATCTCCCGGCACTGGCGCTCCGGCTCCGGCGAGTGGAGCATGGCCCACAGGTGGTAGATCTGGGCGTCATCCTCCCGCAGCACCGGGCCCTTGCCGGTGTTGTAGCCGTTCAGGAACCACACTACGCCGGAGCTCTCGATCTCCTCCGGCGGGATGTAGTGGGAAAAATCCTCCTCCCAGCTTCCCTCGAAGGCGGCCAGCTGATCCTCATAGAGCTGGGTGAAGTCATAATCGCAGGACACCACGTCTATCTGCCACTGTCCCTCCGACACCTGGATGGGCTCCCCGATGAAGTAGCCCATCAGGTGGGTGTTGCGGTCGAACATGAGCAGGCACACCCGGGTGCCGGAGCTGCGGGTGCTGAACATCCCCTTCTCCTCGTCGGTACCATAGGCTCCCCGAGAGGCCACCAGGTTGGCCAGCTGGAGATTTTCTACCAGGTAATCGTCGATATTGCCGCTGGTGGTGGAGGTGGTGCCGAAGTTGATGCCGGTGAGGGTGGGAAAGTACTCCCGCAGCCGGTCGGGGGTGACGGTGACCATACCGTCCTCGTCCTCCGAAAAAACCACCGCCGTGGTCTCCCCGGCGGGGAGACCGCCGACAGCCGGCTCAGGCCGCAGTGCCCATGCGCCCGCGCCTACCGCAACCACCAGGGCCAGAAGCAGCACCCATTTCAGCCCCTTTCGCCACAGGTGGGCGGGGACATTGGCGGTTTCACGGTCCCGGACGCTCTGGGCGCAGTGGGGGCAAAAGCAGGCGTGCTCCGGAAGAACAGCACCGCAGTGGGGGCATTTTTGTTCCATAGAGGTCGTTCCTTTCATTCAAAGGTAGCATAGGAAATGTTGAAGGGGTAATTGGACGGGTTGCGGATGTTGCCGCCGTTGCCGGAGAACCGGCAGTTCTGGAAGTTGATCTCCTTGGCTCGGGGCACCCGCACCAGGTCCACGGCAATCTCATTGTGGAGGAAGGTGTTTCCCTCAAAATAGCTGTCATTGAAGTAGTCCCCGGCGCTGTCGAAGCAAAAGCCTACGCCGTTGTTCTCAAACCAGCAGCCCACCGGGTCGGCCCAGTGCACGCCCCCCACCAGCAGTCCGGTGTCCCAGCCGTAGAAGCCGCAGTTCCGTATCCTGCCGTCTGCCTCCACTGTGAGGCCGGTGCCGGTGCCGTCGCCCCGGAATTCCACATTTTCCACGGTGATTGTGGAGCCGTTCTCAGGCGTCACCGCCACCGGTGTAAGTTTTCAGAATAGTTGAGAAATATAGACCGGCCAAGGGGTTTGATATGAAATATCCCGGAAAAACACGGGAACTGGCCTAAAATCAAGGGATTCCAGCGATAAACAAGTGCAAAACCGAGGAAGAAATTGTAGTCCTGTGAAAATGGGATTGCAATTTCTTTTTTTATCCTCACCAGGCCACCGGAGAGACAGAGTGGGCCGGGGTTTTAAGCGGCCCTTTTAAGAGCGTTTAAGCGGACAGGGCGGCAGGGGCGGTGAGAGCGCAAAAAGCCCGGTGCGGCTGAACTGCCCCAGATTGTGCGGACAGTACAAAAAAGAGCCCTTAGTAGGAAAGATTAAGTTTTAAGCGGAGAGGCGTCGCGCCAGCGGCGCCTCTCCAGTTTTTAACTGGATGCGCTCATGGTTATAGAAGTAAATATAGCGGTCAATCATCTCATTGGCTTCGGAAAAGGTCGCCGGTTTGTGGCGGTAAATACATTCTGTTTTGAGGATAGAGAAGAAATTTTCCGCCATGGCGTTGTCGTACGGGTTTCCTTTCCTTGACATGGATGGTGTGATTCCGTATGCTTGAGTCAGATTGAAGTATGCTGCAGAGGTGTACTGAAATCCTTGGTCGCTGTGGAGCTGCAACTCCGCAGCGACCCTCTTTTTCTCCTGTTTCATTGCCAGATGAACGGTATCCAGAACCAAATTCACTGTCTGCTGGGTTCCAGTCTTGTAGGCGATGATGCTGTTGTCATAGAGGTCCCGGATTATGGAAAGGTACAGCACACCCTGCCTGGTGTGGATGTAGGAGATGTCTGTTACCCATTTGCTGTTAGGTTTGTCCGCATGGAACTCCCTGTTCAGCAGATTCCTGTATTTGTGTGCCTGCCGCCCCATCTGCTGCCATTTCCTGCGGCGGCGGATCTCCGAGAGCAGATCATATTTCTTCATGATTCGCAGCACAGTTTTGGGATTGCAGAAGATATTCCGGCTTTTCAGCCACAGCCACATCCGCCGGTAGCCGTAGGTGCGGAAGCTGCGTTCCCGCTGCTGTGCGATGAGCCCCGCAAGAGCCGCATCCTTTTCTGGCTTGCCTAGGCGATGGACAAAAGCATAGTAGCCGCTTCTGGACACTCCAAAGAATTTGCACATGACTGCCACTGGATACTCTGTCCTGTGACGATAGATGATATGATACTTTACCTTTGCTCTCACTTCCTTTCTGTGAAGCGCAGAAAATCCCGCAGTAGTTTATTTTCCATGCGAAGCCGTTGGATCTCACAGGCCTGCTCTGCCACAACGTCTCCTGGCGCAGCATCTTTTCTCGGCCGTCCTTTCGGTCGTGGGCGGATTCCGGCTTCCAGTTTTCGTTCTTTACGGCGCTCACGCTCAAGTAGTCTTTTTACCACCTGCTTATTCCGGAAGCCATAGTATTCTGCGACTTCCCGCTGTGTTTTCCCCTCTGCCAACATGGCCTTGATCTCTGGTAAAAGCATTTGAACGTGTGTGTAATTTCGTTTCTTCATGACAAAACCCCCTGATGTAGTCTATTTTCCTACATCAGGGGGGCTTTTGTCACTGTCCGTTTTTACTGGATCTGTTCACTGACGGGCGTCCGCTCTCTTATTTTCATCAGCGCTCGCTGCCCCAGAAGATGATGGCCAGCATGCCGGGACCGGTGTGGGTGCCAATGACCGGACCAATGGGCGCCGTCTGGATCTCGCTGTCGGGGAAGGCCTCATGAACAAGGGTCTTCAGCTCCTCTGCCTTCTCTGGACTGTCACCGTGACCGATGACCACCAGCTTGCCTATGGAGGGCTCCCAGCCCTTCTTCATCCGTGCCAGCTGGGCGGACATAGCCCGGCGACCGCCTCTCAGCTTCTCGGCCACCTCCAGCTTTCCCTCTTCAGAGACATGGAGCATGGGCTTGATCTGAAGCGCCGTACCCACCACCGCAGCGGCAGTGGAGATCCGGCCTCCGCGGCGCAGAAACTCCAAGGTATCCACCGTGAACCAGTGGCAGACGGAGAGCCGGTTGGCCTCCACCCAATCGCCCAGCGCATCAAGGTCCATGCCCTCGGCCTTCTTGCGGGCCGCCTCCCGGACCAGGAAACCCTCGCCCGCAGAGGCGCACAGGGTGTCCACGCAGCGTATGGTCCGCTCAGGGAAGGACTCTCTCAACTCCTGGGCGCACATCTGGGCCGTCTGATAAGTGCCGGACATACCGGAGGTGAAGCACAGATACAGGATGTCCTCCCCCGCCTCCAGGCAGGGCGAGAAATGCTTGAAATACACGTCGGGGCGGATCTGGGTGGTGCTGGCTGTGGCACCGCCCCGCAGGGCTTCATAGAACTCCGCCACATCCATATCCCCGCCCGGCCCGTAAATCCGGCTCTTCCCGTTCAGGATCACCTCCATGGGGAGGACGGTCACCTCGGGGAACCCTGCCAGCATCTCAGGACTGTGATCGGCGGTGGCATCTGTAAAGATCCGATAACCCATGGCTTACTCTTTCGCACAGCCGGCGCAAGCGCCGCAGTCGTGTCCGCTCTCAGCCCACAGCCGGTCAGCGGTGGCCTTCCAGTTCTCCGCATAGGGAGTGGTACGGTCGCACAGGGTATCCGCCGCCTCGGGACTCTCGTAGTCGGTGGACTTGGCGCCGGTGGCCTTGACCATGGCCCGCAGCTTCTCCGGGTTCTCCAGCATGGGGCAGGGACGGAGCATATTCTGGTTGAAGGGCTGTCCGTCGTGGTAAGCCATGAAGATGGGGGACTTCAGGGCGTCCAGCAGGCTGCAGTCGCGGATGTTCACATTGGAATAGTGGATGAACACGCAGGGCTCCACATCGCCGCGGGCATTGATGTGCAGATACCGGCGGCCACCGGCGATACAGCCGCCCACATACTCGGCGTCGTTCTGGAAATCCATGGCGAAGATGGGCTTGGAGCCGCGGAATGCGCGGATCCGGCGGTACATCTCGGTGCGCTGCTCGGGGGTGGGGAGGAGCTCGGTGGCGGCGCCGCTGCCCACGGGCATGTAGTGGAAGAACCAGATGAAGAGGGCGCCGGCCTCGATGATCATGTCGTAGAACTTCTCGCTGCTCACATCGGCGTAGTTCTTGCTGGTGTAGCAGGTGGAGATACCGAAGGGCAGCTTGTGCTCCTTCAGCAGCTTCATGGCATGCATGACCTTCTCAAAGTCACCGCTGCCACGGCGGCCGTCGTTGGCCTCAGAGAAGCCCTCCAGGCTGATGGCAGGAACAAAGTTCTTTACCCGCAGCATCTCCTGGCAGAAGGCCTCGTCGATGAGGGTGCCATTGGTGAAGGAGAGGAACTCACAGTCGCTGTGCTTCTCGCACAGCTTCAGGATATCGGCCTTACGAACCAGCGGCTCACCGCCGGTGAAGATGTACATGTAGGTGCCCAGCTCCTTGCCCTGGGAGACGATGGAGTCCAGCTCCTCGAAGGTCAGGTTCAGCCGGTTGCCGTACTCGGCCGCCCAGCAGCCGGTGCAGTGCATATTGCAGGCGCTGGTGGGGTCCAGCAGGATGGCCCAGGGCACGTTGCAGTTCTCTTTCCGGGCAACCTCCTCCTGAGTGGCACTGCCCTGCAGGCTGGCATTGACGATGAAGTTGCGGAAGAACGCCTTCCGCACACCGGGATCCAGGGCATAGACCTTCATGATCAGGTCATACCAGTGGTTTTTCTCCTCGATGGACTTCCGGAAGGCCTGGCGCTGGGCCACATACCAATCCTCGGGAACCAGCTTATCCACCAGATTCATGACCTTGGGGATATTGGTCTCGGGGTCCTTCTCCAGATAGGCAAGGGCCTGGGTGACAGCTGCGCTGATGGCCGCGCTCTTGGCTTTTTCTGTAATGCTCATTATGATCAACCTCATTTCTTCTCTGCTTGAGCCGACATTTTGGGGAATATGCGTCGGAGTATTCTGTTTGCTTTTATTTTAAAGCGAAAGCACCTTCGATGTCATGGGACAGGGTGAGGAAATTGGGACATTTTTCGACACTTTTCAAAATTGTCACCTTTCTGGACAGTTCCGCCAAATTGTCCCTTTCCTTCCGGCGGCCAGCTTTCTATGATGAAATTACTGCGGTATCCGTCTGGCTACCGCCATACAACTTGTTCACACGCCTTTTTGTCGTGCGCATTTTATACCCTGTAACATGTGACCGCTGTTCTGCGGGTTCCAGTTTTCCTTCTAAGGAGGCGCTCAAATGGATCAAGACGCTTTCAAGCGTGCTATGATGGAATCTGTCGTAGATCGAAGCCTGCGCGACATCCGGCGGGATCCCCGGCGAGGGATCCGGAGATTAGCCGATCTGGGTGATGTCGCCGCCTCCGGACCCTATCAAAAGAAATTCCTCGCCATGGCCCGCCGCATGCTGGAGCAGGAGGACAGCCCCTACTACACTATGGTGTGCAACGCCGTGCGGTCGGCGGACAGCGAGCGTCTGAAAACCTTTGGCATCAATTTCGGGTGGAACTGCCTCACCGTCGGCACCAGTAAAATCCGCGCCCGGGAGCAGACGCAAACCTGGAGCATTCCCTGGTCGCTTACCCTCCACATCGGCGGTGATCCCGAGGATCTGGACGCCCATGTCCTGATTCGGCTCATCCGGGAAGGAATGGAGCTGGGTATCTACACCTACTTTCTCTTCCCCGACGGAATGAGCCGCTCCATCTCCACCGCCCTGGATGCCATCACAGCTTCAGAGGACTGCGCCTTCTTTCTCTTTCTCCCACCCGAACAGACGGACGCCGGTGCCATCCAGGCCCTTACGGCTCCCCGAAACCTGATGCTCGGTATCAGCAGCGAAGTTCCGCAGTGGCAGTCCCTGGCCACCCAGCTGCGCCAGGAGGGTGCGCTCTACTTCCTCTATCGGACCTATGACGGCCCCGACGAGGCTCTGGACATCGCATCCGGCAAGTGGGCCGATCAGCTCTCCCCCTTGGCCGGAATCGGCAGCATCTGTGTGGCTGGCCAGGACTGTCCCGCTCAGTGCGGAACTCAGGTCTACCAGTATGCCCGGCGCTCCCGGATGGAGCAGCGCTATCCCTCTTTGGTTTTGGACTACTATCTGGACAACCTGTATACCGACGCCTACATCTCTCACGCCGCTTGTTTGTCCGGTGTCTGTCCCAATGGGGAGATCACCCGCTTCCAAGACGGTCGGGAACATCCAACCGGGTTGTCGGTACGCTCCGCCCGTTTGGATGAAGTCCTTGCCCAGATTCCATCCAGGCCCATGACTCCACCGCAAGAGATCAATCGCTTTTGAAAACATATGCTTTACGCCGGTAAAATAGAAATCAGATATGCTTAACTGGCACCCGGGACCTGTCTGTATGGCTGTGACGACAGGCCCGGGCATTTTTCTGCTCACTGTAACAAGGTAAAGTCTTGTTCTCATCCCCCCTTTATGCTATAATTTCAATGATTTACCCTTTCCCTTCCCGGCATTTTTGCCGCGGAGACGCATTTCCTGCCGATGGAGGTATTAAAATATGATCAAAATCACCCAATCCCCCGTCCTCTTCCAGGGCGGTGCCTTTGTGCCCACCCCGCCCCGACCTGCCGCCGAGCGGACCGGTACCATGGCCTACGGCATCCTGAAGACCCACAACACCCTGGACGGTATGGACCGTTTGGCCATCCGCTTTGACGCCATGGCCTCCCATGATATCACCTACGTGGGAATCATCCAGACCGCGCGGGCCTCCGGCCTTAAGGAGTTTCCTCTGCCCTATGTCCTCACCAACTGCCACAACTCCCTGTGCGCCGTGGGCGGCACCATCAACGAGGACGACCATGTGTTCGGTCTCTCCGCCGCCAAGAAATACGGTGGTGAGTTCGTCCCCGCCCACCAGGCCGTCATCCACTCCTATATGCGGGAGCGGTACGCCGCCCCCGGCCGGATGATCCTGGGCTCCGACTCCCACACCCGCTACGGCGCCTACGGCACCATGGCCATCGGTGAGGGCGGCCCTGAGCTGGCCCGGCAGCTCCTCTGCAAGACCTACGACATCGCCTATCCCAAGGTCATGGCCATCTACCTCACCGGCGCCCCCCGGCCCGGCGTGGGTCCCCAGGACGTGGCCCTGGCCCTCATCGGCGCCACCTTCAAGGCCGGCATTGTGAAAAACTCCGTCATGGAGTTCTTCGGCCCCGGTGTGGCCAATCTCTCCATGGACTACCGCTCCGGCATCGACGTCATGACCACCGAGACGGCCTGTCTCTCCTCTGTGTGGTCCACCGACGACTACACCAAGGCCCACCTCACCGCCCTGGGCCGCGGCGACCAGTATAAGGCCCAGGCTCCCGCCGAGGGCGCCTACTACGACGGCGTCATCGAGGTGGACCTGTCCGCCGTGGAGCCCATGATCGCCCTGCCCTTCCACCCCTCCAACGCCTACACCATCAAGGAGTTCAAGGCCAACATGGCCGACCTCCTCCACCAGGTGGACGTGGACGCCGCCGAGCAGCTGGGCGTCAAGAACGCCGCCCCCCTGGCGCACAAGATCGTGAACGGCCAGTTCCACGTGGACCAGGGCGTCATCGCCGGCTGCTCCGGAGGCATCTACCAGAACCTGGTCCGGGCCGCCGAAATCCTCATCGGCCAGCCCATCGGCTCCGACGCCTTCTGGCTCTCCTGCTATCCCGGCTCCATGCCCATCAACCTGGAGCTCACCAAGAAGGGCTATATCGCCTCCCTGATGGCCGCCGGCGCCTCCATCCGCTCCTGCTTCTGCGGACCCTGCTTCGGCGCAGGCGACGTGCCCGCCAACGGCGGCTTCTCCATCCGCCACTCCACCCGCAACTTCCCCAACCGGGAGGGCTCCAAGCCCGGCGAGGGTCAGATCTCCTATGTGGCCCTCATGGACGCCCGGAGCATCGCCGCCACCGCCCGCAACGGCGGCATCCTCACCGCCGCTGACGAGCTGCCCGACGTGCCCGCTGACCGCCCCGACGAGAGCTGGGCCTATGACGACTCCGCCTACAAGGCCCGGGTCTACTTCGGCGTGGGCAAGGCCCAGCCGGACACTGAGCTGGTCTACGGCCCCAACATTGCCGACTGGCCGGAGCAGATCCCCCTGCCCGAGAACCTGCTCCTCACCGCCGCCGCCGCCATCTATGACCCCGTCACCACCACCGACGAGCTCATCCCCTCCGGCGAGACCTCCTCTTACCGCTCCAACCCCCTGCGGCTCAGCGAGTTCGCCCTCTCCCGGAAGGACCCCCAGTATGTCCCCCGGGCCAAGGCCATCCAGGCCGAGGAGGCCAAGCGCCGCGCCGGCAAGGCCACCGACGCCCTCCTGGGCCACGACCCCAAGACCACCGGCCTGGGCTCCTTCGTCATGGCCCTCAAGCCCGGCGACGGCTCCGCCCGGGAGCAGGCCGCCTCCTGCCAGCGGGTGCTGGGCGGCTGCGCCAACCTGTGCGCCGAGTTCGCCACCAAGCGCTACCGCTCCAATGTGGTCAACTGGGGCATGCTGCCCTTCCAGGCTCCCGACGTGAAGGCCTGGAACATCCAGCCCGGCGACCGGCTCTATATCCCCGGCGTCCGGGCCGCCCTGGAACGGGGAGATGAGTCCATCCCCGCCGTCCTTATCCAGAACGGCCAGGAGAAGAACGTCACCCTCACTCTCCTCGGCATGACCCAGGAGGAGCGGGACATCGTACTGGCTGGCTGCCTCATCAACTACTACGCCAAATAATTTCCACATGCCAAACGCGGGCCGGAACACATCCGGCCTGCGTTTTTGTTTTACAAATGCCCAGCTATGAGGTATAATATAGCATGTCAGAAAATCAAAACCATTACGAGGTGTTCCCGTGAAAAAAACCATGCTCTCTCTGCTCCTCTCCGGCCTGCTCCTGCTCACCGCCTGCGGCGGCGGGACGGCAGCCACCCCCGCGCCGGCGGAGGACGACGATACCATCCACATCCTGGCCACCACCTACCCGATCTACCTTTTCACCACTGCCGTCACCGAAGGGGTGGAGGGGGTGGAGGTTACCCGTCTCATCCAGGAGGAGATCTCCTGTCTCCATGACTACACCCTCACCGTCAACGATATGAAGGCCATTGAGGCCGCCGACGTCATCGTCATGAACGGCGTGGGCCTGGAGGATTTTATGTCCGATGCCCTGGCAACCTCCAACGCTCCCGTTATCGACTGCTCTGAGGGAGTGGCGCTTTTGGAGGCCATGGGCCATGAGGGCCACGACCACGACGCCGAGTACGACCCCCACATCTGGATGGACGAGGGGAATGTCTCTGTCATGCTGGAGAATATCACGAAAGGGCTGTCCAACCTGGACCCGGACCACGGGGAAAACTACGAGGCCAACCGTGCCGCAGCCGACGCCGCCCTGGGCTATGACGCCGACAAACTCTCCCAGCTCTCCGGCAAGCCCTTCATCACCTTCCACGACGGATTCCAGTACTTCGCCCAGGCCACCGGCCTGGACCTGCTGAAGGCCATTGAGGAGGAGGAGGGCGCTGAAGCCAGCGCTGCCGAGATCAAGGAGATCGTAGGCCTCATCGGGGAATATGACATCTCCGCCATCTTCACCGAGAAGAACGGCTCCGATGCCACCGCCCAGGCCATCTCTCGTGAGACCGGCTGCGGCGTGGCCCAACTGGACCTGGTCATGAGCGGAGAGGGCAGCGGCATCCAGCCCTATGTGGATGCCATGAACCAGAATATTGACACCATATTGGAGGCCCTGGGATGAGCGTACACAAGCACGACGACCTGCCCGCCGGGGCAGGGTGTTCCCGGGCCTGCTGCCTCCGGGCGGAGGGCCTGGGGGTGACCGCCGGAGACCAGGTCATTCTCCACGACGTGGACTTCCACCTCCACTGTGGGGAAATCACCGCCCTCATCGGCCCCAACGGCGCGGGCAAATCCACCCTCTTCAAGACTGTTTTGGGTCAGATCCCCCACACAGGGACCATTGACTTCCAGCAGGCCGGCGGCAGGCACACCCGCCCCCTCATCGGCTACGTGCCCCAGTCCCCCTCCTTTGACCGTGGGGACCCGGTGAGTGTGCTGGATCTCTTCTCCGCCTCCATCTCGGACTGGCCCGTCTTTCTCCCCACCCCCAAGCGGCTCCGGGCCCGGGTGGCGGAGTGTCTGAGCCGGGTCCACGCCGAGGGACTCATCGACAAGCGCATCGGCGCCCTCTCCGGCGGCGAGCTCCAGCGGGTGCTGCTGGCCATGGCTCTGGAACCGGTACCCCACATTCTCATCCTGGACGAGCCTCTCTCCGGCGTGGACATTGAGGGAGAAAAGCAGCTGCTGGACATGCTGGACGAGGTCCGCACTCAGTACGACTTGTCCATTCTCCTCTCCACCCACGACTTCGCTACCCTGGAGGAGTACGCCGACAAGGTCATCCTCCTCCAGAGCACAGTCCTCAAGGCGGGCAAGCCCGCCGAGGTCCTCTCCTCCCCCGAGTTCCGGGAGGTCTTCCACCTGACACTGGGAAGGGGGGTGGGCTGATGGAGCTGTGGTATACCATCGTGGACCTGCTGCCCTTTGACTGGGCCCAGCCGGGTTCCATGTACTTCATGAAAAATGCCCTGCTGGCGGTGCTGGTCATCTCCCCCCTCTTCGGGCTTCTCTCCACCATGGTGGTGGAGAGCCGCATGTCCTTCTTCTCCGACGCCCTGGGTCACTCCGCCTTCACCGGCATCGCCATCGGCACCCTCCTGGCCTCCGCCTGGCGGCTCTTCGCCGGTGTGGACCCCATGTGGATCGCCGTCCTCTTTGCCGTGGGCTTCGCCCTTCTCTTCAGTGTGGTCCGGCGGCGGACCAGCCTGGCCAGCGACACCGTCATCGGCGTCTTTTCCTCCACCGCTGTGGCTCTGGGCATCTTCCTGGCCACCTTCGGCGGCGGCAGCTTCACCAAGTACAACGCCCTCCTTATCGGCGACATTCTCAGTGTGGAGCCGATGAAGATCGGCCTCATGGCCCTCATTCTGCTGGTGGTCATCGTGCTGTGGGTGCGCTCCTTCAACCAGCTCATGCTCGCCTCCGTCCACCCGGCCCTGGCCGACAGCCGGGGCATCCGGGTCTTCTGGCAGGAGGCCGTCTTTTCCGCCGCCATCGCCGTGGTGGTGACGGTGACCATGACCTGGGTGGGCCTGCTGGTCATCAATTCCCTGCTGGTCCTTCCCGGCGCCGCCGCCCGCAACATCGCCCGGAACATGCGGCAGTACCACCTCATCTCCCTGCTCTCCGCGCTGGTCGCCGGTATCGCCGGGCTCCTTACCTCTTATTACATCGGCTCCTCCGCGGGCGCTTCCATCACCCTCTATCTGGCGATCTTCTTCGCCGTGACATTCTGTTTCCGGAAACAAAGACTGTGACACAAGGAGGTATTACCATGGCAACACTGCTTTTTCAGGGACACGCCAGCTGCCGCATCACCACCCGGGCCGGGGCGGTCATCTACATCGACCCCTTTGCCGGCGAGGGCTACGACCTGCCTGCTGACCTGGTGCTTATCACCCACGAACACGGGGACCACAACGACCTGAGCAAGGTGACAATGAAGCCCGACGGCGTGGTCATCCGCTCTGCCGATGCCCTGGCCGGCGGCCAGTACCACAACTTCGATGCCGCCGGGGTCCACATCCAGACCGTCCCTGCTGGCAACCGCAACCACGACCCCAAGGAGTGCGTGGGCTACATCCTCACCATGGACGGCATCACCCTCTACCACGCCGGTGACACCTCCACCATGCCCCATATGAGCGTCCTAGCGCCCCGGAAGCTGGACTGGGTCCTCCTGCCGGTGGATGGCGTCTACAACATGGACCCCGCCGAGGCCAGCACCTGCGCCAAGCGCATCAGCGGCAAGCACACCATCCCCATCCACACCGATCCCAGCTACCAGTACAACCGCACCCAGGCCGACCGGCTCTCCTGTTCCGGCAAGGTGCTTCTGGAGCACGGTCAGAGCATTGAACTTTAAAAGCGCATATGTCACCGGCCGCCCGTCATGGGCGGCCGGTTTTTCATCCTTTTGTCAGTATTATGTAAAATACAGGTTTCCTATTGTCTTTTTTGGGGGAGAATGATAAAATTATTTTGTCCCATACCCGCAATTTATGGAATGATTAGGAGGAATCAGAAAGATGAAGCTCGGAAAACGGCTGCTGCCGATCCTGCTCACCCTGAGCATGGCGGCATCCATGCTCCCCGCCGCTGCCCTGGCCGCCGAGGCCGACACCGGTGAGAAGCATATCACCATCCTGGGCACCTCGGATATGCACGGCAATATCTGGGGCTTTTCCTACGAGGACAACGCCGAGACCGCCAACAACGGTATGGCCCGCCTGTACACCTACATCCAGCAGGTGCGGGCTGAGAACCCCAACACCATTCTCATCGACGCCGGTGATGACATCCAGGGCACCATCATGACCGACGACCTCTACAACAAGACCCCCGAGGAGCCTCATCCCGTCATCGCCGCCATGAACTATATGGGCTATGACGCTATGACTCTGGGCAACCACGAGTTCAACTGGGGCATCCCCACCATGCAGACCATCCTCTCCCAGGCTGAGTTCCCCGTGCTGGCCGCCAACGTCACCGATGAGAAGGGCGAGCTGGTCACCGGCGCCGGCTGGACCATCGTTGAGCGGGACGGCGTGAAGGTGGCTATTATCGGCGTGGTCACCCCCGACGTGCCCATCTGGGACGGAGGCAAGGAGGGCATCGAAGGCGCCACCTTTGAGGCTGCCAATGTGGCCGTGGGCAAGGCCATCGACGAGATCGGCGACCAGGCCGACGTGATCGTGGTCTCCGCCCACATGGGCATGTACGCCGAGTTCGACGAGGAGGGCGGCTCCGACTCCGCCCAGAAGATCCTGGATGACAACCCGGAGATCGACGTGCTCCAGGTAGCTCACAACCACGTGGTGGTCAATGAGAAGCAGGGCGACGTGGTCATCGGAGGCGTGCGCAATGGCGGCCGTGACATTGCCCGCTTCGACCTCACCCTGGATGCCGACAACAACGTTGTGGACGCCACTGTGGAAGTGGTGGACATGACCGATGTGACCCCCAGCCAGGAGATTCGGGACATTCCCCTGGTGGCTGAGGCCCATCAGAAGACCATCGACTACATTGCCGGCGGCACCGATGAGAGCGGCGAGCCTCTGCCTCCGCTGGGCTCCACCACCGCCAAGTTCCAGCCCGAGAACGAGATCCGCGGCATCCCCGCCGGCCGCGTCATGGACACCGCCGTCATGGACCTCATCAACAAGGTCCAGCTGGAGAACTCCGGCGCCGACGTCTCCGCCGCCGCTCTCTTCAAGGACACCAGCGACCTGCCCGAGGGCGACATCAACTACGGCAACATCTTTGACATCTACAAGTTCGACAACACCCTCTACCGGGTCACCGTCACCGGTGCCGAGCTGAAGGCCTACATGGAGTGGTCCGCCGAGTGCTACAACCAGTGGAAGGAAGGGGACATCAACATCTCCTTCGATCCCGAGTACCCCGACTACCTCTACGACATGTTTGCCGGCGTGGAGTACGAGATCGACCTGTCCCAGCCCAAGGGTGAGCGCATCAAGAACGTCATGTTCAAGGGTGAACCCCTCCAGGACGATCAGACTCTGACTCTGGCTGTGAACAACTACCGCTACTCCTCCGCTCTGAAGAGCGAGGGTCTCGTCTCCGGCACCAAGGAGTGGGAGTCCTCCAACTCCATCCGCGACATGATCGTGGCTTACTTTGCCGAGCACTCCCCCGTGGCCCCCGAGGTAGACAACAACTGGAAGATCGTGGGCGTGGACCTGAACGAGGATGATCCCCGCCGGGCTGAGATCATCGGCTACATCAACGACGGCCTGCTGGATCCTCCCTATGCTGAGAGCTACAACCTGGCCGACTACGACGCCCTGGTGACTGAGGCTCAGGCCAACGCCGCTGCCCAGGCCAACAACATCAGCGTGGACGGCACCGCCGTGGGCAAGGCCTTCACCTACACCGTGGAAGCTGCTGACGGCGCCGTCACCTACTACCGTCTCCGTGACATCGCCTTCGCTGTGAAGGGCACCGCCGCCGCCTTCGACGTGTCCTGGGACAACGGCGTGGTCCTCACTGTGGGCGGTACCTACACCGCCGAGGCCGTGACCGACAGCAACATGTCCCCCGCCGCCGTGGAGACCACCCTGTCCGCCCAGGTGGACGTCCAGACCGTGGAGGTCCCCGCCGCCCTCCTGAATCCTGGCAACTACTGCGTCACCGCTGAGGGCCTGGCCACCCTGCTGGGTGCCACCGTTACCGTCACCGACGGCGTCCTCAACATCGCTACCAAGTAACACGGTCCAGAAGTGAAAAACCGGCCTGCCGCTCACTGCGGCAGGCCGGTTCCTTTTTTCTCCACAGACGAAAAGTGCCCGCCCGGTCAAACCGGGCGGGCACTTAGAAAATCAGATCTGAGGCTTACTCCTCGTCGTGGTCGTGACCACAGCCGCAGTCACAGCCGCAGCCGTCCTCATCGTCACAGTCGCAGTCGTCGGACACGGCGAACTGGCTGTGGCAGTTGGGGCACTCGATGACACCGGCCTCCAGCACATCCTCATCGATGACCAGGGGCTCCTGGCAGTTGGGGCACTCGACCTCAAAGAAGTCGTCCTCGTCATCCTCGCCGCAGCAGCACTCGTCTTCGTCCTCGTCCTCATCGTCCTCGTAGAGGATCTCCTCCACATCGGCCAGGTCGTCGGACACGGCGTCCAGCTCCTCGCCCAGGGCGGTGGTGTTCTCCTCCAGGTCCTCGATGGACATGCCCATCTCCTCCAGGATGTCGATGATGACGGAGATCAGCTTACCCTCCTTGGACTTCTCGGTGTCGATGGCGAGGCCGTCGGCCAGACCCTTCAGATAAGCGACCTTCTCGGTGATCGTCATAATAAACTCTCCTTATCCATGCGGCCACAAAGGGCCTGGTTATCGGGATCCAAGACTTATTTCTTGCAGCGCTCCAGGTACTCGCCGGACCGGGTGTCGATCTTGATCTTGTCGCCGGGGTTGATGAAGAGGGGCACCTTGATCTCAGTGCCGGTCTCCAAGGTGGCGGGCTTGGTCACGTTGGTGGCGGTGTCGCCGCGGAAGCCGGGATCGGTCTCGGTGACCTCCAGCTCCACGAAGGTGGGGGGCTCGACCATGAAGATCTTGCCCTTGTAGCTGTTGATCTTGCAGGGCATGTTCTCCTTGACGAAGCGGAAGTCGTCGCCCAGGGTGTCCTTGCTCACGGGGACCAGGTCGTAGGTCTCGGGGTCCATGAAGTAGTACAGGTCGCCGTCGTTGTAGCTGTACTCCATGTCCTTGCGCTCCACGTAGGCGGTCTCGAACTTGGCGGTGGGGTTGAAAGAGGTCTCGGTGACAGCGCCGGTCATGACGTTCTTCATCTTGGTCCGCACGAAAGCGGCGCCCTTGCCGGGCTTCACGTGCTGGAACTCCACGACCTGCATGACCTGACCGTCCATCTCGAAGGTCACGCCGTTACGGAAATCACTGGCAGTAATAGGCATTGGTACTCATCCTCCAAAAGAAGCATCTGTTTTTCCACGTTGGGGCGCAATGGCCCCTTGCCCATGAATTATCTAAGTTATTTTACCCTAATATTCCCGGATTTGCAAGGGGTTTTCCCCTACTTTCAGAGAATGATCAGTTCTTTGGGCGATTTGGTGATATCGATGCAGCCGTCCTCGGTCAAAACCGTCACATCTTCGATACGGACGCCGAACTTCCCGGGCAGATAGATGCCCGGCTCGGCGGAGACGGCGGCGCCCACGGGCAACAGGGTCTCGTCCCGGGTGTTGGCGTTGGGGGACTCGTGGATCTCAATGCCCACGCTGTGGCCGTAGCCGTGACCGAAGTACTCGCCGTAGCCGGCGTCCTCGATGACCTTGCGGGCGGCGGCGTCGATGCTCTTGCCGGGGACGCCGGCCTTGGTGACGGCGATACCGGCCAGCTGGGCCTCCAGCACGATCTGGTAGACCTTCTTCATCTCCTCAGTGGGCTCGCCCAGGGCCACGGTGCGGGTCATGTCGGAGCAGTAGCCGCCGTAGACACAGCCGAAGTCCATGGTGATGAAGTCGCCCTTCTGGACCTTCCGCTCGCCGGGGATGGCGTGGGGCTTGCTGCCGTTGGGACCAGAGGCCACAATGGGGTCAAAGGACATGCGCATGGCGCCGAAGCGGAGCATATCGTACTGGAGCTTGGCGGCGATCTCCTGCTCGGTCATGCCGGGCTGGATGAACTTGCAGATCTCGTCAAAGGCCTTGTCAGTGATCTCCTGGGCCTTCATCATGAGAGCGATCTCCTCCTCGTCCTTGGCGGCCCGGAGGTCATTCACTAACTTCTGGGCGGGCACCAGGGCGGCAGTAAGGCCCTCCTCCCACACGTGGAAGGCGGACACCGACATGTATTCCTCCTCGAAGCCCAGCTTCTGGATGCCGTGCTTGTCGATGACCTCCTGGACCATGGCCCGGTAGTTCCGGTTCCGGTCGGTCATGGTGATCTCCGCCCCGGTGATGAGGTCGTTGGCGGCCTCAATGTAACGGGAGTCGGTGAAGTAGTAGCAGGCCTCCGGCGTCACCACCACGTTGCCCTCACCGTGGAAGCCCACGGCGTAGAACTCGCCGGGTTCACTGTTGAGCAGCATGGCGTCGATGCCGTACTCCGGCAGCTTAGCTGCGATGGCTTTGAGATGGTTCATAACAAAGACTTCCTTTCGTCTTGATTTTGTATGATCACAGGGCTTTTTTGCCGATGTATTCCAGATAGAGCTCCTTCATGGTCAGGGCATCCACATCCTGGGTACCCGCCGACTCACAGATGATGGTGGGGCTCCAGTCCCGCCGGGCCAGCTCCTCCATGAGTGGCGCCGGGTCCGGACCGAAGTCCTCCTGGTCGAAGGTGAGGTGGACCTTCTCCCCGCCGTTGGGGGTGAAGGCGATCTTGGAAAAGTGGCTGTGGAAACGGCTGGCCCGGTCGGGACCCAACAGCTCCTCCACCCGGTCCAGCATCTTCACTGTGGCCTCCAGCCCCTCCAGCTCCCCCAGGGAGCGGGCGTAGAGGTGACCAAAGTCAATGCAGGGGAGGAGCCGCTCATCCAGCTGGCACAGCTCCAGCACCTCGTCCAGATCCCCAAGCTGGTTGATCTTGCCCATGGTCTCAGGGCACAGGGTAATGTGTCCAAAACCCTCCCCGTCACAGGCCACGATAACCTCCCGCAGGGATTTGAGGGCGATGTCCAGGGCCTCCCGCCGGGTGCGCTTCATGAGGGCACCGGTGTGGACGGTAACCCGCGTCGCCCCCATCCAGTCTGCCGCCTGACAGGCGGATAGGATGTAGCCTGTGGTCTTCTTCAGGCTCTCTGGGTCGGGATTGGCCAGGTTGATGAAGTAGGGGGCGTGTAGGGAGAGCGCGATGCCGCTGACCTTGGCGGCTTCGCCCACGGCCCGGGCCGTCTCCTCTCCTATGTTGACCCCCTTGCCGCACTGGTATTCAAAGGCGTCCAGCCCCCGTTCCGCCAGCCAGGCGGGGTATTTGACCGAACTCTTACCCTTATAGTTTTCCGCCTGCCCAGCGGGTCCAAATCGTACGCTGATACGATCACTCCTTCCTCGTCCGGTGCCGTCCCAGAGCCCGGAAAGGCTCTTCCACGGCATACCGGAGGTAGCGGCCGGGATTGCCAGCCAGCTCTATGGGCTCCACCATGAGGGCAAGCACCCCCGTCCGCTTGGCACCCAGAATATCGGTAAAGATCTGATCTCCCACCATGGCCGTCTGGGCACTGGTGCGCCCCATCTGCTCCATGGCTCGGAGAAAGCCACCGGATTTGGGTTTGCCCGCATGGCCCAGGAAGGCGATACCCAGAGCTTTGGCAAAATGCTCCGGCCGTTTGGGCTTACGGCTATTGGAGAGGAGAAACAGGTCCACCCCTGCTGTAGCCAAATCATCCTTCCAGGCCAGAAGGGCCGGGTCGGGCTCCGGCTGGCCGTATTTGGCCAGGGTGTTGTCCAGATCGGCCAGCAGCAGGGTGATCCCCCGCTCGGCCAGGGCTTTGCCGTCGATCTGATAGATGGAGGGATAGACCCCGTCCGGGATAAGAGAAAAAGCCATGCTGCACCTCATGAAACTGATCTTGTCCGCATAGACTGCATTATACCAGTTTCCAACAAAATGGACAAGGGGGAGCAATGCGCATGGGAACGAGATCCCAACTGATTCTGGCCGTCCCGCCGGAGGATGTGACGGCGGCTCAGACCTACGGCCTCACGCTGGCTCACGTGGCCTACCGGGTGGGGGGAGGCCCCCACCTGTTCCGGTCCAACCTGCCCATCCCGGTGCGGGGCGGACTCATGTACATCGACGACAGCGGCTTTGACGGCCGTGGCACTCCTGACACCTTCTGTCAGGAGGTGGTCCGGGAGTGTTCCGCCCGTGGCTTCGGGGGCATCATCTGCGCCTTTGACCGGAACCTCCCCCTGCTCGCCGCCATTGTAACCCAGCTGGGGCCCATGCTGGCCCGGCAGAGCCGGAGCTTTTATGTCTCAGAGCCCTATGGCCGCCATACTGCCACCGGCCGTGTCCTGATCCCCACCGCTCTCTCCGGCGGAAGCCTGCGGCAGCGGCTCAGTGAGGCAGCGGAGCGCTACGGAACCGGCCGGGTGGCTCTGGCGGTGGAGCGGTCGGCGGAGGACTTTTTCCTCCCCTCCCCCAACGGCCAGGGCCGCCCCCTCACCCGGGAGGAATTGGCGGCCAAGCGGAAAGAGCTCTCCCCATCCATCTTCTTCTCCGATGAGCTGTGCGCCCGATATTTCACCTACATGAACCGGCAGAGCGGCGCCCACTTTGTCCTCTTCGACGATGCCGGCTCCATCCGGAAAAAGCTGCGGCTGGCCGAGGCCATGGGCATTGACCGGGCACTGTTCTTCTACCCCGAGGTGTCCGACCTCCTGCCGGACATATTAGGCTGAAAAAAATACGAAAGCCCAGCGCCTTACGGCGCTGGGCTTTATGCGCATCAATAGAACTTCTTACGGTTCTTACGGGCGGCCTCGGACTTCTTGCGGCGCTTGACACTGGGACTCTCGTAGTGCTCGCGCTTACGCACCTCAGCCAGCACTCCGGACTTGGCGCAGCTACGCTTAAAACGCTTCAGAGCGCTCTCCAGAGACTCGTTTTCTCTCACATGGACTTCCGACATCTATTTCCCCTCCCTCCGAAGTGATGGGAGAACCACCACATAAAGGGCCATATTTATGGCTTTAACAGTAGTATTATATGCAATTCTGCGGTACTTGTCAAGAGGTCAATTCCGCCGTGTCCGTGCTCTTTTTCCACAAGCGGTGGAAAAAGGTACGAGACCCATATTCAGGCCTTAGGCTTCATGACCACGTTCACAAGTTTATTCTTAACCACAATGGTCTTGACCACCTGCATGGTCTCCAGCATCTTGGCCACCTTGTCCAGAGCCAGAGCGGCGTCCACACAGGTCTGGTCATCGCTGTCCAGAGGCACAGTGACGGTGCCCTTCAGCTTGCCGCCCACCTGGACGGCCAGGGTGACCTCGGCCTCCACAGTCTTGCTCTCGTCATAGACGGGCCAGGACTGCTGGCAGGCCATAGCGCCGGTCTCGGCGGCGTAGCCCATGGTCTCCCACAGCTCCTCCACCATGTGGGGAGCAAAGGGAGAGAGCAGCAGCAGCAGGGCCTTGTAATCGCCCTTGGAGCAGCCGTTGGCGTAGAAGTCGTTAACCATGGCCATGAGGGCGGCGATGGCGGTGTTGAACTTCATAGCCTCGATGTCCTGGGATACCTTCTTGATGGTCCGGTGGATGCAGCCCTCGTTGGCGGCGCTGTATTCCATGCTGTCGGTGGCCTGCTCGGAGAGGTTCCACACACGGTCCAGGAAGCGCTTGCAGCCCTTCACGGCATTGTCGCTCCAGGCGGCGGCCTTCTCAAAGTCACCGATGAACATGATATAGGTGCGCATAGTATCAGCACCATAGGCGGCAATGACATCGTTGGGGTTGACCACGTTGCCGCGGCTCTTGGACATCTTCTCGCCGCCCTCGCCCAGGATCATACCGTGGGAGGTACGCTTCTTGTAGGGCTCCTTGGTGGGAACCACACCAATGTCGTAGAGGAACTTGTGCCAGAACCGGCTATACAGCAGGTGGAGGGTGGTGTGCTCCATACCGCCGTTGTACCAGTCCACGGGGGACCAGTAGTCCAGGGCCTCCTTGCTGGCCAGGGCCTTGTCGTTGTGGGGGTCCATATACCGCAGGAAGTACCAGCTGGAGCCGGCCCACTGGGGCATGGTGTCGGTCTCGCGCTTGGCGGGACCGCCGCAGCAGGGGCAGGTGGTGTTGACCCAGTCGGTCATCTTGGAGATGGGGCTCTCGCCGTCGTCGGTGGGCTCGTAGCTCTCCACGTCGGGCAGCAGCAGGGGCAGCTGGTCCTCGGGCAGGGGCTGCCAGCCGCACTTGTCGCACCACACCATGGGGATGGGCTCACCCCAGTAGCGCTGACGGGAGAAGACCCAGTCACGGAGCTTATAGTTGACCTTGGCCTTACCGATGCCCTTCTCCTCCAGCCACTTGGTGATGACGGGGATGGCGTCCTTCACGGTGAGGCCGTTGAGGAAGTCGGAGTTCACAAGAATGCCGGTCTCGTCCTTGGCGGTAAAAGCGGCCTTCTGCACGTCCTCGCCGCCGGAGACCACCTCGATGATCTCGCAGCCGAACTTTTTGGCAAACTCCCAGTCACGGTCATCGTGGGCGGGGACAGCCATGATGGCACCGGTGCCATAGGTAGCCAGAACGTAGTCAGAGATGAAGATGGGGATCTCCTTGCCGTTGACCGGGTTGACGCCCTTCACGCCGTCCAGACACACGCCGGTCTTCTCCTTGTTGAGCTCGGTGCGCTCCAGGTCGGACTTGGAGGCGGCGGCGGCCTGATAGGCCTTCACGTCGTCGGCGTTCTTCAGGACGCCGTTCTCCAGCCAGCCCTTCACCAGGGCGTGTTCGGGAGAGAGAACCATATAGGTGGCGCCGAAGAGGGTATCGGGCCGGGTGGTAAAGACCACGATGTTCTCGCCGGTGGTGGCCTTGAAGGTGACCTCGGCGCCGGTGGAGCGGCCGATCCAGTTCTTCTGCTGTGTCTTCACACGCTCGATGAAGTCCAGGTCGTCCAGGTCGTCGATGAGGCGCTGAGCGTACTCGGTGATCTTGAGCATCCACTGGCTCTTCTCCTTGCGGATGACGGGGGAGCCGCAGCGCTCGCACACGCCTTCCACCACCTCTTCGTTGGCCAGCACGCACTTGCAGGAGGTGCACCAGTTCACGGGCATGGTGGTCTTGTAGGCCAGGCCGTGCTTCCACAGCTGGAGGAAGATCCACTGGGTCCACTTGTAATAGCTGGGGTCGGTGGTGTTGATGACCCGGTCCCAGTCAAAGGAGTAGCCCAGCATCTGCAGCTGCTTGGTGAAGTTGGCGATGTTGTCGTGGGTCACCTTGGCGGGGTGGATGTGGTTCTTGATGGCGTAGTTCTCGGTGGGCAGACCGAAGGCGTCGTAGCCCATGGGGAACAGCACGTTATAGCCGTCCATACGGCGCTTCCGGGCTACCACGTCCATGGCGGTATAGGGCCGGGCGTGGCCCACGTGCAGACCCTGGCCGGAGGGGTAGGGGAACTCCACCAGCGCATAGAACTTGGGCTTCTCGCTGTGGTCAGGGGTCTTGTAGGTCCCCTCTTCCTGCCACTTCTTCTGCCATTTGGGCTCGATGCTTGCGAAATCGTACTTCAAAGCGATCACACTTCCCTCTATTTCTGCGCCGAAGCGGACGCTTCGGCAAGTATCGGTAGAAATCCGTACTATTATATCCGATAACCACAGTGATTGCAAGGGCCGCCGCCGTTTTTTCCCTGTCTCTCCCATTTGCGCGCTGAAAAAATACTGGACGGTCAGCGGCGACCGTCCGGTATTGGATTCTAGTTTGCGCTTCTTCCCCGATAAAGCGCCATCAGGAGCCCGGATCCTCCAGTGAAGGCAGCCAGACTCACTCCCTCGCCAAGTCCCCGAAGGAGACTCTCCATGCCGTGGAGGTCCGGCAAGTGGACACATCCCCACAATACCGCTGCCGCCAGCAGGAGGACGGCCAGGGCCACGGTGGTTGGTTTCAGTGTGAGCCGTACCCGCCGGAAGGACCACAGGGTCGACACCAGCAGAGCCAAACGCACCACCAGCATGACCCATGCCACGGCCAGGCGCACATAGTTCATTTCCGGCGTCTACTGTGCCGTCCACCGCACCACTCTCCAGGTGAGGCCGGTGGCATAGGTCCAATAGACCTGCTGGGGAAGAACGATGGCCCAGGCACACCACAGCCCCACCCGGCTCCGGGCCCGGAGGCAGATGATCCCCCATAGGACCAGGGGCAGCATGAAGAAGAGCCCCAACAGCAGGCCCTCCAGCCCTGCAAAGAGCAGCAGCAGAACCAGCCCCAAAGCGCCCACCGCCAGCAGCACACCCCCCGCCACTGTCCGAGCCAGTGAGACATTGTGGGTTTCCTCCGCCTTCACCGGCGGCGGGACTTCCTGTTTTGGTTCCTCGTCCTTGTCCGCCGCCTCTCCCTTCACCAGCCGGTCCAGGGTCACGCCGAAGGGCTCGTTGAGCCGGACCAGCTTGTCCAGTTCGGGCACCGAAGCGTCGGTCTCCCATTTGGATACCGACTGCCGGGATACCCCCAGGGCGTCGGCCAGATCACCCTGGGACAGCCGTCTTTCCGCACGCAGGCGGGCGATGTTTTCTCCCAATGTCATGGGGCAAGCCTCCCTTCCGTCAGGACCCAGAATAGCAGGCAGCGTGTGGTTTTGTCCACCAAGCTGCCTTGGAATGTGCGCAACCAGCGGTTGCATCCCGATATTTCTGTTCAAAAATGGAAAGGTGGGCGTCCCGAAAATCTTTCCGGGACGCCCACCGACGTTTTTTCAACCGCCCTCAGTTGGGCTTCAGGATATCGCTCAGGTCTACTTCCGCCGCGTCCTTCCACAGCCGCTCCAGATCGTAAAACTGCCGTGCCTCGTCCATGAAGAGGTGGACCACCACGGAGGAGAAATCCATAAGGATCCAAGTGCCGCCCCGGTGTCCCTCAATGTGGTGGGGTAGCTCGCCGTGCTCCTTCATCACCTTCTCGCACTCGTCGGCCAGGGCCTTCACCTGGGTGGTGGAGGTGGCGGTGCAGATGACAAAGTAGTCGGCCAGGGTGGTGAGGGCGCCGGTCTCCAGGACCTTGATGTCCAAGCCCTTCTTACTGTCCAGGGCTCCGGCGATGGTCAGTGCCATTTCCTTAGACGTCATAGACGTTCTCTCCTTTTTCCATTATAAAATAGGGATACCCTCGGGAGGGCCATCCTGACTGTCCGTCTCAGGGACAGTGGTAGGTGCGGGGGTGGGTGTGGCCACCGGCGTCTCGGAGGGCTGAGTGCTGGGCTCTGTGGACGCCTCCGGTGTTTCGGACGGCTGCGCGGTGCTCTCCCCGCTTCCCGCATCGGGCGTGGTGCTGGGCACGACGGACGGTTCCGGGGATTCCGTGGTCTCCGGAGCAGTTGTCTCCTCCGGCGCCGCTGTCTCGGTCTCCACCGGCGTTTCACTCTCCACAGGCTCCGGGTCGGTGCTGGGCCGGCTCGACTGGGATTTCACCAGGGAGTTGTGAGTGGTGTCCTCCAGGCGGCCGGTGCTGGAACCGATGGTGCCGTCGGAATTGACGTACATGATATCCAGTTCCTTGGAGCTCAGATCCTCCAGGTACGGATTGAAGCACTCGTTCACCAGGTCCACCAGTTCGTCGGTGTTGGGCACCACGTAGGACTGCATGTTGCCATAGCTGCGGCTCCACACGGACTTGTTGGTGCAGGGCATGGTGACAAAGTTCACATTCTCTATGTCCAGACCGCCGAAGATGGCCTGCTGGCCAAACCAGAACAGGTTCTGAACGGAGAGGTTGGTGGTGACGTTTTTGTTAAAGACCTCGGCCAGCTGCTGGATCTTAGTCACATTCTTGATCTGAAGGCACTGCTCCACCACCGCTTTCAGGAAAGCCTGCTGGGTCTTGATACGGCCCAAATCACCGTCAGGGTAGCCGTAGCGCATGTCATTGTCGTGGCGATAGCGGATAACCCCCATGGCGGCCTCGCCGTCCAGGAGCTGATAGCCCTTCTCAATGTGGATGTGGAGGTCCTGGGTGGGATCGTCGTAGTTCATGTTTCGGGGCACATCGAACCACACACCGCCGATGGCGTCCACCAGCTCGCCCACGGCCTCCCATTCCACTACCACCTGGAAATCGGGGACAAAGCCCACCAGCTGGCTGATCTCCTTGTCCAGCGCCTCGATGCCGTCATCTCCGCCGCCGGCGTAGTTGTAGACCGAGTTGATCTTCTTGATATCCCAGGACACATTGACCATGGTATCCCGGGGGATGCTCATGACGTTGAGCTTCTGATTGGGTACATCATAGGACGCCAGCATCAGAGTGTCGGTATTGCCGCCGCCGCCCGTGTCACGGCCGATGACCAGAAAGGTGAAGAAGTCCTCCTTCCGGCCGCTGCCGTACACGCTGGGCGTCTCGGTGTCCAGCTCTCCTTCTGTCCCTTCACCTGCCGACAGTTCGGGCCGTCCACCGCTCTGGGAAACATCCGGCTTGACGAACAGCAGCCTGGAAAGCGCAAAGCCAATCACCACCAGGGCGGCCAGCACGGTGACGATGATATACACCGTCCGCATCGCCTTCTGCTTGGGGGTGAGCTTCCTGCGCGGCTTTTTCGGGGGCTTCGGCTCCAAACTGCCTGCCAGGCGGCTGCCGCCCTTTTTCTGTTCTCTCTCTGAGGTCATGTGCGTCGTCCTTTCACAGTGTCCCCGGTCCATACGCCGTCAAATTGGGACTGATTTCTCGCGATTCGTCCTGTAAGATACCACAATTTCTTTGAAAATGCAACCATCTCCCTCAGGCGGCCGGCACCTCTGGCGGCGTAAAGATCGGAATCCCGATGTCACCGGGAGATTGAGATTCTTCAGAGGAAGTCTCTGCCGGAGCCTGGGAGGAGACCTCCGTCTCGACGGGAGCAGTACTGGCCGGAGGAGTGGTCTCCTCCGGCGTTCCGGTCCCTGCGGGGGACTCAGAAACTGCCGGCGTCTCCGTAGGCGACTGCGTTTCAGTGGGCGGTACACTCTCTGTGGGCGTGTCGCTCTGGCTGGGCAGAGGACTCTCCATGGGCGTCTCCGTCTCTGCCGGCGTCTCGGTCTCATCAGGAGTCTCCGTCTCCGCCGGCTTCAGGGAGTCATAATAGGCCGCATTGGCCTTACTGTCCTTGAGTGACCCGCCGGTAGCAGCAATGGAGCCATCCGATTTTTTATAGACAATATCCAGGTTAGCCTTGGTCACATCGGTCAGGTAGGGGTTGAAGTCCTCGTTGACCAGCTCCACGATCTCATCGGCATAAGGGAAGACATAGGATTCGTTGCGGCCGATGCTGTAACTCCAGAAATAGCCGTTGTAGTTGGCGGGCATGGTGACAAAGCTGACGCTGTCCGTCCGCAGCCCACCTTGGATGGCCGACTTGGCCAGCCACAGCAGATTGGGGATGGTAAGGTCGGTCTCCACGTTCTCCATAAAAATATCCACCAGGTCGGGGATGTGGGCCACCACCGAGGGCTGGAGCAGCTTGTCCGCAATGGCCATCAGCAGGTCCTGCTGGACCTGGATGCGGCCGATGTCTCCCTGGGCATAGATCCCCGGAGCGCCGTTGTTGTTCTTGCGGAACCGGAGCACCTGCATGACCTGTTCCCCGTCCAGATGCTGAAAGCCCTTGCTGATGTGGATGTGGAGGTCCTGGGTGGGGTCGTCGTAGTTCATGTCTACGGGGACGTCGAAGTCCACACCGCCGATGGCGGTGGCCAGCTTGCCCACCGCCTCCCACTCCACCACGATGTGGAAATCAGGGGCAAAGCCGATGGTGTCGGACACGGTGTCCATCAGGGCCGCCATGCCCTTATCCCCACCTCCGGCATAGTTGTAGACCGAGTTGATCTTCTTGATGTCCCAGGACTTGTTGACGATGGTGTCCCGGGGGATGCTCATGGCGTTGAGCTCCTGATTCTTCACGTCGTAGGAGACCACCATGATGGTGTCGGTATTGCCGCCGCCCCCGGTGTCCCGGCCCACTAGCAGGAAGGTGTAATAGTCCTCCTTCCGGCCTGCCGCCGCTAGGTCCGGCGCCTCGTCTCCGGTGATCTCCGGGGTCTCGGTGGACTCCACCGGGGCGCTGCTCTCCGTGGGCTTGGGGTCTGTTTTGACGGGAATCTCCGGCTTGACGAACAGGAAGCGGGACACCGCGAAGACCACCACCACCAGGGCGGCCAGGATGGTGATGATGAGATAGACCGCCCGGAGTGCCTTTTGCTTGGGCGTCAGGGGCTTTTTCGGCTGTTTTGGGGGCTTTTGACTCTGCTCTCCCTTTTTAAGCAGGTGTCTGCCGCCCTTCTTGTTCTCTTTCTCCGGGTTCATCAGGTCCGTCCTTTCAGGAAATCTCGCGCCTGGATGGTATTGGTGTGTACCGGCACCCCACGCTCCTCCATATCCTGGATGGTCAGTTCACAGCCCAGAAGCAGGGCCTTGTCCATATCCGTATAGGCCAGCCGCCGCAGCTCCTCCAGGCCCTCGAAGTCGGCCCGGGAGGGCTCGATGTAGTCGGCCAGATAGAGCACCTTGGAGAGAAGGTCCATGTCCGCCTTGCCGGTGGTGTGCCAGTAGATGGCGTTGCACACCTCCTCGGGCTCACCGAACACGTGCCTGGCGATGGCGGCACCGGTCTTGGAGTGGAGGAGCTTTACCGCCACCCGCTCCAGCTCGTCCAGCTGGATGTGGTACTGCTCGCACAGGGCCAACTGCTCATCCAGCTCCAGATATTTGGTGCAGTCGTGGAGGATGCCCGCCCGGCGGGCCAGATGGGGATCGGCGCCCCAGTGCTCCGCCAGCCGCACCGCCTCCTCCTCACAGCCCCGGATGTGGGGAATGCGCTTGGCCTTCACCATGGAAAGGGATGCGCAGCGGAGATCGTCGTCGTCCAGGTGCTTCAGGTCAGCGTCTACACCGTATAGTCCGTTTCGCAGGATGTAGCCGTAGACCTGACACCAGAGGGCGTCCCGGACCTGGGCCCGGTCAGCGTCCAGCATGGCCCGGACCTGTGTGGAGGAGAGGTCAATGATCTGGGGCAGCTCCACCACCGCTACCCGGGCGCCGAAACGCTCCTGGAGGTATTGTCCCTGGACCTTCAGCATCTCCCCCGCGTCCGACTCCCGCCGGGCAAAGGCGGCGATACCGGCCAGAGCAGTGATCCGCTCCGGGTCACGCCAGTTCTGAAGGGTGAGGAACATGTCCGTCCCCATGAGGAGCCACAGCTCGTCGTCAGGATAGCGCTGGCGCAGCTCCTCCAGGGTATCCACCGTATAACTCTTGCCCTGACGGGAGAGCTCCAGGCCGTCAGCCTTGGCCAGGCCGGGCCGCCCCATCTCCAGACAGACACCGTCCGCCATCAGGGCCGTCATGGCCAGCCGGTCCTCCGCCGGCACGGCCTCCGGCGGCAGCGCCTTGTGTGGTGGGATGGCCGCCGGTACGAACAGGATCTTGTCCAGCTCCAGCAGCGCGGCCGCTGCCCGGGCCGCCTCCATGTGCCCCAGGTGGGGCGGGTCAAAGGTTCCGCCATACACGCCGATCTTCATTGTGAACACTCCTCTTTCCTCGACTGTTCTTCCAAGATTCCGCTGTGTGGGCTTTTTGGCGTCCGGTCCGTATGGATACTTTTATAGACGCTCCGGACCGTGAAATCGTTTTCGGCTTTTAGAAAAAATCCGTTCTGTCGCTTGTCCTTCACCAGCACGATACGGTCCTTCTTATCCTTATTGTGACTTTGACGATACAGCACGAATTTTGTCTCCCCCACAGGGCAAAGCCCTGTGGGGACCCCCTTTATCACTTCACCTGCGCGGCGGGAGTGAATCCCGCCTTGCGCCAAGCAGTCCGCTGGACTGCTTGCACGCCGCAGACGCGGCGGGGGACAAAATTCGTCAGCCGCGCTTGTCCTTCACTAGCACAATACGGTCCTTCTTATCCTTATTGTGACTTTGACGATACAGCACGAATTTTGTCTCCCCCACAGGGCAAAGCCCTGTGGGGACCCCCTTTATCACTTCACCTGCGCGGCGGGAGTGAATCCCGCCTTGCGCCAAGCAGTCCGCTGGACTGCTTGCACGCCGCAGACGCGGCGGGGAACAAAATTCGTCAGCCGCGCTTGTCCTTCACTAGCACAATACGGTCCTTCTTATCCTTATTGTGACTTTGACGATACAGCACGAATTTTGTTCCGATGACCTGGACCACCTCACTGCGGGTGGCTTTGGCCAGATCCTCGGCGGCCTCCCGGGCGGTGAGCATGGAGTTCTCCAGCACCTTGCCCTTGATGAGCTCACGGGCCTCCAGAGCGTCGTCGGCCTGCTTGATGAGGTTGTCCCCCAGGCCGTCCTTGCCCACGTGGAGGATGGTGTCAATTCCGTTGGCCAGGCCCCGAAGCTGGGCCCGCTGCTTGCTTGTCAGATCCATAATATCTCCTTATCTGTTTTATTTGCTCTGGCCGGACAGATAGTCGGCCAGCTTCTGCTGAAAAAGCTTCAGCGCATTTCCCCGGTGGGAGATGGCGTTTTTCTCTTCGGGGCTGAGCTGGGCGAAGGTCTTTTTCTTCTCCGGCACGAAGAAGATGGGGTCGTAGCCGAAGCCGTTCTCCCCCTGGGGGGCGTAGGCCAGGGTGCCGGGGCATTCTCCACGGGCGGTGATGACATCACCGTTGGGCATGCACAGGGTGATAACCGAGACGAATTTGCACTTCCGGTCCAGCTGTCCCCGCATGTTCTCCAGCAGCAGGCGGTACCGGCCCACGTCGTCTAGGCCCTCCCCGCCATACCGTGCGGAGTAGACACCGGGGGCACCGTTCAGGGCGTCCACGGACAGGCCCGAGTCGTCGGCGATGGCGGGGAGCCCGCTGGCCTCCATAACGGCCTTGGCCTTCAGAAGGGAGTTCTCCTCAAAGGTGGTCCCCGTCTCCTCTACATCTACGTCCACACCCACGTCGGACTCCAGGACCACCTCCACCCCCTGGGCGGAGAGGATGTCCCGCATCTCCACCAGCTTGTGCTGGTTCTTGCTGGCAAGCACCACTTTCACAGCTCAGCCCTCCAGCGCCTTGGCCTGGAAGGTCATGACCTCCCGTATGCCCTTGGCGCACAGGTCCACCAGATCCCGCTGCTCCTGAACGGTGAAGGCACGGCCCTCGCCGGTGCCCTGGAGCTCCACGATGCCGCCCTCGCCGGTCATGACGCAGTTGAGGTCCACCTGAGCAGAGGAGTCCTCCTCATAGCACAGGTCCAGCAGCAGCTGGTCCTCCACGATGCCGGCGGAGATGGCGGCCACCGGAGTGATGATGGGGTTTTCGGCCAACAGGCCGTCGGCCATCAGCTTCTTCACCGCCAGGGCCAGGGCCACATAGCCGCCGGTGACGCTGGCGGTACGTGTGCCGCCGTCCCCCTGGAGCACGTCGCAGTCAATGTTGATGGTGCGCTCCCCCAGCTTCTTCATGTCCACCGCCGCCCGGAGGGCACGGCCCACCAGGCGCTGGATCTCCGCCGACCGGGGGGAGAGCTTCAGCTTGGCAATGTCCCGCTTGCTCCGCTCACGGTTGGCCCGGGGCAGCATGGAGTACTCCGCGGTGACCCAACCCTCTCCCTCGGGGACGTGGGGGGGCGTCTTCTCCTCCACAGAGGCGGTGCACAGCACCATGGTGTTGCCGCAGCGGATGAGGCAGGAGCCCTCCGCGAATTTGTTGAAGCCGGGAGTGATCTCAATGGGCCGGAGCTGATCCCAGGCCCGTCCGTCGATTCTCGCCATATTTTTGATTCCTCCAAAATCAAGGCCGTATGGCCGTTATTATGTGATGGATTACACCAGCGCCTCGGTGAAGCCTTCGGCGTCGAAGGGCCGCAGGTCCTCGATGCCCTCGCCCAGACCCACATACTTCACGGGGATCTGGAGGGTGTCGGCGATGGCCACGGTGATACCGCCCTTGGCGGTGCCGTCCAGCTTGGTGAGGACGATGCCGGTGACGCCGGCGGCCTCCTGGAACTGCTTAGCCTGGATGAGACCGTTCTGGCCGGTGGTGGCGTCCAGCACAAGCAGGGTCTCCTTGGCGCAGCCGGGGAGCTCCCGGTCGATGATGCGGGAGATCTTATTGAGCTCGTTCATCAGGTTCTGTTTATTGTGGAGCCGTCCGGCAGTGTCCACCAGGATGACATCGCTGTTCCGGGCCTTGGCGGCGCTCACTGCGTCAAAGACCACCGAGGCGGGGTCGGCCCCCTCGTGCTGCTTGACGATCTCCACCCCGGCCCGCTGAGACCAGATGGTGAGCTGGTCGGCGGCGGCGGCCCGGAAGGTGTCACCGGCGCAGAGGAGGACCTTCTTCCCCTGGGCCTTCAGGGTGGCGGCCAGTTTGCCGATGGTGGTGGTCTTGCCCACGCCGTTGACCCCGATGAAGAGGATCACAGAGGGGCGGGTAGAGAGGTCCAGGCCCTGGTCCCCCACCGTCAGCATGTCCTGGAGCACCCGGCGCAGACAGTTCCGCACCTCTTCCTTGTCCTTGAGTTTCTCGCTCTTTACTCGGCTTTTGAGCTCCTCCACCGCCTTGAGGGTGGTATCCATACCCATGTCGGACAGGATAAGGGTCTCCTCCAGTTCATCGTAAAAATCGTCGTCAATGGCAGAGAAGCCCGCAAAGATGTTCAGCTTTTTAATTTTGTCAAAAAAACCCATATATTTCTTCCTCTTGCTTTATAATTTACCCCCGCAATAGGGACAGTATTGGATGTTCCACTCTCGAAGGGGCAGTATTCTCTCGCAGTTTGGGCAGCGCCAATACAGCAGCATGACCACGAGGCCAGCCAATATCAACAGTACCCCCGGAAGCGGGGGCACTGGCCAAATAAGACTTAGCAGCGCCAGCACTATCCCTATACCGTACAACACACCTGCGATCTTTCGGACGTTTTGATGGTCAATATGAAACTTTTTCATACCATTTCTCCGGTCATCGCAAACTTTTTCCACAGTAGGGGCAGTATTCCACAGTAGTCCTTCCCAGATGTTTGCCACAGTCGGGGCATCGCCAGAAAACAGCCCAAATAATCAGGCCGCCCATCATGAGGCCTCCGCCAATCAGCAACAGGACAATGTTCTGCTTCCCCAATAGAAGGAACAGGATCTCCAGCAAAACACCCGGGACCATCAGGTACCACATGACGGCTTTCGCCCTGCGCGCTCGACGCATGTTGACCGCCTCCCAAATCACTTGATATGCAGTTCCTTTTCCACATCGTTCAGGTTGATGGTCAGCAAACGACTGACTCCTTGTTCCTGCATGGTGACACCGTAGAGGACGTCGGCCTCCTCCATGGTGCCGCGGCGGTGGGTGATGACGATGAACTGGGTCTTGGTGCTCATGCCCCGGAGGTACCGGGCGAACCGGGTGACGTTGACGTCATCCAGGGCGGCCTCGATCTCGTCCATAACGCAGAAGGGGGTGGGCCGCACCTTCAAAATAGCGAAGTAGAGAGCGATGGCTACGAAGGCCTTCTCACCTCCGGAGAGCAGGGAGAGGACTTTCAGGGCCTTGCCCGGCGGCTGGACCTTGATCTCAATGCCGCAGCCCAGGATGTCCTCCGGGTCGTCCAACTCCAGGGTGGCCATACCGCCGCCAAAGAGTTCGGTAAAAGTCTCCCCAAAAGCGGCGTTGATGACACCAAATTGCTGGGAAAAAATAGATTTCATTTCCCCGGTAATGTCGGCAATGACCTTTTCCAGCTCCTCTTTGGACCGGCGCACGTCGTCCCGCTGGTCGGTGAGGTAAGTATAGCGCTGGTTGACCCGGTCGAACTCCTCGATGGCGTCCAGATTGATGTTGCCCAGGCCGGAGATGCTCCGTTTGAGCTCCCCCACCCGCTTCTGGGCCTTGGGCACACTCTCCAGCTCCTGGCGCTGGGCCCGGGCTGCCTCGTGGGAGAGCTCATAGGTCTCCCAGAGTTTGTCCAGGATCTGCTTCTCCTCCATGGAGGCGGTGACCTTTTTTTGCTCCAGAACCGAGACCTCTCGCTCCATGTTCAGCAGCTCGCTGTTCTTGTCCCGGCTCTCCTTGTCAGCCCGGTTCCGCTCTGCCTCGAGGGCCAGACGCTCCTGGTTGAGCTTCTCAATCTCGGCCTGCCGTCCCTCGTTCTCCACCCGGATGGCCTGGAGCTTCTCCTCCTGGGTCCGGATCTTTTCATTGAGGTCGTCATTCTTGGTCTCCAGCTCACGGAGCATGTTTTCCCGCTGCTCCTTGTCGCCGGTGATGTCCCGGCGCAGGTCCTCCAGCTCGGTGAGGGCCTGCTCGGTGGCGGCCCGCTCGGCCTCCAGAGCGGCGGTCTCCTGGCTGAGCTGGGCGATCCTGGCGCTCACCGCCTCCATCCGGGCCTTGATCTCCGCCTGGCCCGCAGCCTTGCCCTCGGCCTCCAGCCGCAGGGCGGCGGCGGCGCCCTCCAGCTCCTCGATCCGGGCTCTGGCATTGGCGGTGTCCGCCTCGGTCTGACGGGAGCGGCCCTCGATCTCGGTGAGCTCCTCCCGCAGGCTCCCGCGCTGACCCTCCAGGTCGGCGCAGGTCTTCTCCTGGGCGGCGCTCCGCTCCTCTAGCTGAAGAATCCTGTCCTCCAGCTCACGGCACTGGGACTGGGCGGTCTCCAGCTCGTAGATGGCCACGGCGGATTCCCGCCGGGCCTCCTCCAGGGACTTGGCAGCCTGGTCCAGCTGAGCCCGCACCCCGTCCACCTGGGCGTTCAGCCGCTCCAGCTCGTTGGCCCGGCTGAGGATGCCCGCCGAGCGTGAGGCGGAGCCGCCGGTCATGGAGCCGCCGGGGTTAAGGACCTGGCCGTCCAGGGTGACGATCTTGAAGCGGTAGCGGTACTTTCTGGCCATGGCAATGGCGGCGTCCATGTCCTCGGCCACCACCACCCGGCCCAGCAGATTGGAAAAGATGTTCTTGTATCTGGGATCGAACTCCACCAGCCGGTCCCCCATGCCCACGAAGCCGGGCTCGTGCTCCACGGCGGTATCCCGGAACTCGGAGGGGCGGATGGCGCTCAGGGGGAGGAAGGTACACCGGCCGCCGTCCCGGCGCTTCAGGAAACCGATGGCGGCCTTGCCGTCCTCCTCGCTGTCCACCACGATGTTCTGCATGGCGCCCCCCAGGGCGATCTCCACCGCCACCGTGTATGGGTCGGGCACGTGGACCAGTCCGGCCACCGGGCCGTGGATGTGGCGGAGGTTCCCCCGCTGGGCCTCCCCCATGACCAGCTTCACCGCCTTGGAGTAGCCCTCGTAGAGTTTCTCCATCTCAGAGAGCATATGGACCCGGGAGGTGAGGGCGTGCTCGTCCATCTGGAGCTTTCGGTGGGTCTCCTGGGCGGTCTCTACCTTTCGCTTCCGGGACTCGGCCCGCATGGTATAGCCGCTGATGACGTTGCCCAAGGCCTCCCGGTCCTCCTTGGCCTTTTTGAGATCGGCGGCGATCTCCCCGGCCACCTTGCGGGCGGCGGAGAGCTTCTCCTCCCCGGCGGAGAGCTCCTGCCGGACGGCCTCGTCCCGGTCCAGCAGCTCCTGGGCCGCGGCAGCCAGGGCGGAGAGAAGGGCCTTGGCCTCGGCGGCGGAGGCGTTCTCCATGTTCTCCTTCTCCCGCAGGGCCTCCAGCTCACTCTCCAGGGTACCGGCGCTGCGGCGCTCGTCCTGGTCGGCCTGCCGGGCGGTGGAGAGCTCCTCCTCCAGCCCGGTCCGGCGGGCGGCGATCTCCTCCAGGCGGGTGCGGCGCTGGTCGATCTGCTCCGAGATGGACCCTGCCCGACCCTCCTGCTGGTCCAGCTCCCGCCGGACCCGGTCGGCGTTTTCCAGGTTGCTCTGGATCTGGGTCCGGAGCACCGCCACCGCCCGCTCACACTCGTTGGCGTCGGCCTGGCGCTGCTGGATCTGGAATCGGACGCCCTCGGCCTCCATGTCCTTCTCCCGCATTTTGGCGGCGTAGTCCTCAGCGGCGGCGTAGAGCCGCTCCACCAGGACCTTGGCCTCCTCCTTCTGGCGGACCGCATTCTCGTAGTCGGAGAGGAGCTTCCGGCTGTTCGCCCGGACCTTGTCTAGCTGGTCCATCCACAGAGAGATCTCCAGTCCCCGGAGCTCGTCCCGCAGGACCAGGAATTTTTTGGCCTTCTCCGCCTGGGCCCGGAGGGGCTCCACCTGGAGCTCCAGCTCGTCGATCTTGTCGTTGACCCGGACCAGGTTCTCCTGGGTGCGCTCCAGCTTCCGCTCCGCCTCCTCCTTCCGGTGGCGGTAACGGGAGATGCCGGCGGCCTCCTCAAAGACCTCCCGGCGGTCGGTGCTCTTGACGGACAGGATCTCGTCGATCTTGCCCTGGCTGATGATGGAGTAGCCCTCCCGGCCCAGGCCGGTGTCCATGAACAGCTCGTTCACGTCCCGGAGACGCACGGTGTGGCGGTTGATGAAGTACTCGCTCTCTCCCGAACGGTAGTACCGCCGGGTGACCATGATCTCGCTCTCCTCCCGGTCAAAGAGGTGACCGGTGTTGTCCAGCACCAGGGAGACTTCGGCAAACCCCAGCTGCTTGCGCTTGGCGGTGCCGCCGAAGATGACGTCCTCCATCTTGCCGCCCCGGAGGGCACGGGTGGACTGCTCCCCCATGACCCAGCGGATGGCGTCGGAGATATTGGATTTGCCGCTGCCGTTGGGACCCACGATGGCGGTGACATCGTGGTCGAAGGTCAGGACCGTCTTGTCCGGGAACGATTTGAAGCCCTGGATCTCCAGCGCCTTAAGGTACAAAGGCACACACTCCCTATCTTACCATGTTGTGAATAAGATATTATATCAAGTTCCCGTCCGCTTTGCAACGCTCCACGCGGCACAAATGGGGCGAAAAATGCCGCGCGGCCCGCTGAAACAGCGGGCCGCGCGGCATGAACTGAGATAGAGAGGGACCCCAAATACGGGGCGGGAAACAAGAAAAGGCAGCCTCCGAATGGGGACGGACAGCTTTTTCAGGTTCTGCCCAGACCCATGGGAGCATTTTGGAAGATGCGGGGGTCCATCAGCGGGACCACACCGTCTTTGTATTCAATGATCGGCACGAACTCCATCTGGTCCAAAATATCCCGCTGGAGATCGATGCCAGGGGCAATTTCTATAAGGTGAAGGCCGTCGGGTTCCAGGTGGAAGACGCAACGCTCCGTGATATAGGTCACCCGCTGGCCGTTCTGCACCGCCATATCACCGCTGAAGGTCACCTGCTCCACCTGCCGGAGGAACTTTTTGCTCCTTCCCTCTTGGTCGATGTGGACGGCCCCATCCTGGATACGGACCTTCAGTCCGTCGGCGGTAAAGGTACCGCAGAAGAAGACCTTCCTGGTGTTCTGACTGATATCGATAAAGCCGCCGCAGCCGGCAATTTTAGGTCCGAAGCGGCTGACGTTGATGTTGCCGTGCTGGTCGCACTGGGCCAGCCCCAGGTAGGCCTGGTCCAGTCCGCCGCCGTCATAGAAGTCGAACTGATAGCCCTGGTCCAGAATGGCGTCGGCGTTGGCGGAGGAGCCGAACTGGGGACCGCCCTTTGGAATACCGCCCACGGGGCCGCTCTCCACCGTCAGAGTCATCCGGTCACCGATGCCCTCCTCCGCCGCCACAGCAGCCACGTATTCCGGCGCGCCCACGCCCAGGTTTACCGTGATGTCCGGCCGCAGCTCCAGAGCGCCCCGGCGTCCGATGATCTTCTTGGCGCTCAGGGGGAGCGACGCCGATTCCGCGTCCGGTGCCCGGCGCGCCCCGGCGAGGACAGGGTCGTACCGGCAGCCGATGGACTGCTCGTGGTCCTCCGGCCCAGCCACCACAACGTAGTCTACATAGATGCCGGGAATCTTGACCAGTCTGGGGTCCAGGCTGCCCGCCCGGACCACCTCCTCCACCTGGACCACCACCACGCCGCCGCTGTTCTTCACGGCCTGGGCCACCGAGGTGGCCTCCAGTGAGGCGATTTCCTTCTCAAGGGTCACATTGCCATTCTCGTCGGCGCAGGTCCCCCGCAGGAAGGCCACCTGGATGGGAAAAGCGGGATAGAAGAGGTAATCCTTCCCCTTGATGGTGATGCGCTCCACCAGGTCTTCTGTGGTGATGCTGTTGACCTTGCCGCCGCCGTTTTGGGGATCGATAAAGGTCCCCAGGCCCACCGGCGTAATGGTACCCGGCTTGTGGGCGGCAATGTCCCGGAAGAGGTGGCACAGGGCGCCCTGGGAGAGGTTATAGCCCTCGATCTCATTGCGCATGGCCATCTCCCCCAGGGCGGGCACCGTGGCCCAGTGGCCGGCGATGAAGCGTTTGAGCAGCCCCTTGTGGGCATAGTGCTCTCCGCCGCTGCCGTCCTTGTTGCCCTGGGAGCTGGCGTAGACGTAAGTGAGATCCCTGGGGTGGCCCGTCTCCAGGAAGCGCCGCTCCACCGCTTTGTTCAGCGCCTCCGGGATGCAGCTGGCCACAAAGCCGCTGGTGGTAAAGGTATCCCCATCTTTGAGAAGGCCAGCCGCCTCCTCCGGGGAGATGATCTTGACCTTGCCCATGCTTCTGCCCCCTTACAGGGTCTCCACCAGGCTCTGGAGCCGGGTGTGGATCTGTTCAAAGGATATGGACTCCTGGTCCACCTCGATCATAAGGCTGCGGACCCCCTGGGCCTCAAACTGCTTGTAGTAGATGGGGTAGTCCCACTCCTCGGGATCGCAGAACTTCATCATGGCAACCACCACGGCGTCGGCGCCGGTCTTGCGGACCATATCCAGGAGCATGGGACCCCGCTGCTTTTGGGTATCGGTGGCCACGGAGCAGCCGTACATCTTCTGCCATACCTTGGCCAGGCGATAGAGGGGTGCCTCGTCGCCGTCGGGCACGTCCACCCGGATCTGGCGGGACTCCTGGGCCAGATCGTCGGCGACGATGGCGAGACCCAGCCGGTCGAAGATCTCCAGCAGGCCGTTGGGCTCCAGCAGGATGCCGGTGACCACCACCTTTTTACCGGTCCAGGGCTGGGGCTCCGCCGCCCGGACGGCCTCCATCAGCGCCCGCACCAGGGCGGTATGGCGGGACTTCTCCATGAAAAGCCGGGCCTTGAAGACGGCGTGGCGATCCACAGCGGAGATGACCTGGGGATACTGGGCGGCCAGAGCCGAGAACTCCCGCATGGCGGCCCGGTTCTCATTGTAGATCTGGATGGAGCGCTCCAGGGCGGCGTTGGTGATCTTCACCCCGGTGATGTCCTCCAGCTTCTCCTTCAAAATGGCGTACTCCCGCTCCAGGAAACGGTTGGCCGCCTCCAGGCCCCGGTTCTGGGGATGGGTAAAGACCAGCACGGGGGAGGTGCCCTTCCATTTCTGGGACATGCACTTGAGGGTATCACAGGGGACGGAAAAGACCACGGCGGCCAGGTCGTCATAGGCCCCCTCGCACTCCAGCTCCATGACCTGCTGCATGATGGAGCAGGCGAAGGGCGGCAGGTAGGTACGGGCCTTGGTCACGGGGCGGCTGCCGCCCCAGAGGCCCACAGGGAGGAAACCGGTGGCGTGGACCAGCTCCTCGGGGGCGTAGATGGGCATCATACCGATGGCGCCCTTCCCCGTCTCGGCCAGGTGGTCGGCCACAGCCTTCCTGGGATCGCCGGCAATGGCTCTGAACTGCTCCAGCAGAGCTTTCACATTCTCTTCCATGACTTCCGCTCCTTCCTCATGCCTGGCCGCCGTCGGCAGCCTGCTCCATCATCTCGCCCAGGGCCTGGACCCGGGTATCGTACTGAGCGGGAGCAAAGTTCCTGGGATCGGTCTGATCGCCGTCGAAGCTGACGTAGGGCAGACCATTCTTCTCCTGGATGCGCTCAGCAGTCTCCACATTCAAAAAGCTCATGAGCTTGCAGCTGCGGTTGAGGTGATAGAGGACGCCGTCGCACTGGCCCTCCTCCATAATCCGCCGCAGGACGGCCACCTTGTTTTCCAGGCAGGTGTTGATATAGGTGCGGGTATAGGCCTCGGCCATGGAGTGGAGGGATTCGTCCTCGGCGTCATAGGTCAGGTCCCACATGTTGGGGTAGGCCGAGCCGGTCATGATGGTACCCTGGTTCTTTAGGGTCTTGAAGGTGTGCCCCAGATAGGGCCACACAGCGATGCCCTCCCAGGCAATGCGGTTCTTCTCAGCACCCTTGAAGGCAGACTCGCCCATCTTATACTTCTCCTCCAGCTCGTCGGCGAACTTCTTGAAGGTGATCTCGGCGTAGTCCCGGCTGCGGGCGCACACCACCAGGGCCATGTAGTTAAAGAGGTCGAAGCCGTTGAGAGGAGAGGGTTTATAGCGGCTCATGGAGGCGATGCGGTTCCACTGGGCGATGGAGCGCTGGGTCTGGCGGCGGACCTGGTGGAACTTCTCATAGTCGAAGGGCCGGCCGCAGATGACCTCCAGCTGGGAGATGGCGTTGCGGAACTCGTCGGCGATGTACTCCTTGGCGTGCTCGGACACCGGCATGGTGTGGTTGAAGGGCACGTCGATAACGATGCAGGGGATGTTCAGCTCGGCGGCCAGATTCTCATACCACTTGAGGAGGGTGTTGCAGATGTTGTTGCAGGTGATGACCAGGTCGGGGAGGGGCACCCGGGCGGCGGGGGAATTGGCCAGGGCCTCGGGGGTCTTGCCCGTCATGGCCTCCTCCTTCAGCAGCTCCATATAGCCCATGTTCACCCGGCCGTAGGAGCAGCAGTCCACGGAGTAGCCCATGCGGTCGGCCACCTCCAGCATGTCCATGG
The DNA here is from genome assembly GCF_900626145.1 of Intestinimonas timonensis. Taxonomy (GTDB): domain Bacteria; phylum Bacillota; class Clostridia; order Oscillospirales; family Oscillospiraceae; genus Intestinimonas; species Intestinimonas aquisgranensis. Next base: position 1,977,837 of record NZ_LR130817.1, read on the forward strand.
CGCCCTTACGGGCGCCGATGCCGGCGGCGTGGGTCTCGGGGTAGACCATGGAGATGTCCATGGCCACACACATCTCCGGCGGCGCCACAGAAGCCGACCAGCACACCAGCTTGCCGTTGGCCTTGGCCTGTCGTGCCTCCTCATCCAGCTTGGCCTGGTAATAGGCCAGAAGCTCTTTCGCCGTCATCTCTTGGGTGGATTTCTCACTCATGCGGAACGCTCCTTTCGCATCATTTCCTCATAGGCCAGCAGGGCGGCGCCCAGCGCGCCGGTGAGCTGCGGATTTTGGGCCACCACCAGGGGCGCCCCCAACTCCTTTTCAATGGCATCGGCCACACCGCCGTTCTTGGCGGCGCCGCCGCACAGGACCACCTCCCGCCGGACCCCCACACGCTGGGCCAGGGCACAGGCTTTGGCCGCCACGCTGAAGTGGACACCGGCGATGATATCCTCCTTGGCCGTCCCTCGGGAGAGGAGGGAAATGACCTCGGACTCGGCAAAGACCGTACAGGTGCTGCTCACCTGGGCGGGATTTTTGGAACGGAAGTGGTACTCTGCCATCTCCTCCAGCGGCACCTCCAGCACCCGGGCCATGACCTCCAGGAACCGGCCTGTACCGGCGGCACACTTGTCGTTCATATAGAACTGGCGGATGCCGCCCCGGTCGTCCAGGGCGATGGCCTTCACGTCCTGCCCGCCGATATCGATGATGGTGCGGACGGAGGGGTCCTGGAAAAAGACACCCTTGGCGTGACAGGTGATCTCGCTCATCTGCTTGTTGGCCATCGGCAGGGCGGTGCGGCCATAGCCGGTGGCCAGGATGAAGTCCATGTCCTTCAGGTCGAGTCCGCTCACTGCGGTGATCTCCTCCAGCACCCGGCCGGGCCCGCTGCTGCCGGTGCCCGCCTGGACGGCCAGACCCGCCACTACCTCCTTGCCATCTCGGAGGATGACGGCCTTGGAGGAGGCGGAGCCCACGTCGATGCCCATGGTATACATGCTGTTTCCTCCCTCAGTTCTGTTCGCCGCGGTCGATGGGACCCACGGTCTGGACCAGTTCGAAGAGGATGCCCTCAGAGTACCGGGGCCGCAGGAAATTGACGATGATATCGGAGGTTCCCTCCACCGCCTCTTTCTCCAACATCTCCAGACCCTGTGCCTCCAGCTCCCGGCTGGCGGCCTCCACATCCTCCACCTCGAAAGCGATATGGGCAATGCCGCCCTTGCCGCCGTTGAAGCGGGTGAGCACCCCCTCATGCGGGATGATGAACTCAATGGGGCTCTCCCGTGGGCCATACTTGGTAAAGATCAGGTCGGCGTGATAGCTCTTTACATAGCCTCGGTAATCCACCTCCAGGCCAAAGAGCTTGATGAGGCGTTCCGCCTGTTCCACAGTGGGGAGGACCACTCCCACATGGTGCATCCGCAGGGGTTTCATTTTGGTCACCCTTTCCTTTGAAGTGGCACCAGTGTAGCATGGTCCGCAGCGTGAAGCCATGAAATGCAATGGACTTTTCTGGAAATGAGTTGCATCAAACTTGAATCCGCCATGCAACTTGAATCAAGTTGCATGGCGGATTTGAAAAGTGGTCCCACCTATGGTATACTGACCCAAACAGGGAGCACAGGGAGGGATCTGTTATGACGGAATATGGCGCTCTGCTCCGGCGGCTGGTGGACTTCACGGGCAGTAAGCTCTACGCGGTGGCCGATGAGGTCGGCTACGACGTCTCCTATATCAGCAAGTGGTGCAACAAGGACCTGCTCCCCGCCCCCAAGACCGCCCACACGGTGGATGTGGCGCTGGGGCGGTTTTTCGGGGACGCCATCCGCCGGGATGGCGCGGAGGCCGCCTTTGACGCCGCCTTTCCCGGAGCCGGTGCGGAGGCGGAACTGGAGCCTCGGATCACCGCCCTTCTGACGGAGGCATACGATGCCTCCGTCCACCACCGGACCGCTGCCGGTACCGCTGCCACATCGGAAGCGGAGCTGCTCATCCGGCACCACGAGATCCTGGGGCGTCTGCGGGCCATCCCCACCCCAGGTAAGGGGGAGACGGTGGTCTGCACCATCGATCTGCTCACCCTGCTCAAAAGCCGGGATTTTCCCGCCCTGGAGCACCTCTTCCACGGCAGCGGCGTCCATATCCACGCCGCGCTGGACCTGACGGCCTTTCAGAGCGGCGGTCAGGAGGAGATGGAGCGGCTCTACGGCTTCCTCAGCCGGAACAGGGCGAGCTTCATCACCCTGTACGACGGCGCGGGGCTGGAGCGGGAAGGGCTCCTGGCGGCAGGTGAGCACTGCGGCATGCTCATGAGCATGGACGGCCGCGGAGAACTGGACGCCCTCGTCATGGCCCAGGGCGCGGCGGGAACCCATCTGCGGGAAACTGCCATGACCCGCCTTTCCGAGCGGCCCGTTCTGCTGAGTCCCGCCCAGCCGGAGGACATGCGCCGGGGCGGATACCGCACCGACTTCTACAGCCGGGATCAATTTCAGTTCTTTTCCCCCTACGGCTTTGAATTTCTGCTGCCCCCCTCCGTCTGCGAACCCATCCTTCAGGCCGGCGGACCGGCCGCCGGCCCCGTATGGGACCTCAGGCGGCTGTTCATCACCTGGGAGGAGGTCTTCCAGAAAAGCCACATCGACTTTTACCTGCTCAAATCCTCCCTCCTGCGCTATTTGGACTCCGGCGGCCTCCTCTTCGCCGACATCCCATACCACATGTCCTACGCCCAGCGCCTGGAGCACCTGGAAAACATCAAGGAGCGGGTCCTGGCCAACCATGACATCCGATTCTTTGTCCTGGATGACGACGCCCTCCCCGTGGGACCGCAGCCCGGCCTCGCGGTCTACCTCAGCCCTAAAAAGCTCTTTCTCAAAAACCCCGCCGCCTATTTGACAGGCGAGGGTCCCATGTTCTACACCGTCCAGAGCGAGGTGCTCATCCAGGCGGCGCGGCGGTGCCTGGAGCATCTCCAATCCCTGAACGCCTGCCAGTGCTTCGATCACCGGGATGTGCCCGAACTGGAACGCAGGTACGGCGGTATGATCTACCGTATGCTCACCCTGGGGCAGAGCGGCGAGCCGGAGGCCCGCTCACCCTCCGGCGGTCCTACGCCGATATGACCACGGTCCTACAACGGTGTTTTCTTCTCCTCTTTTTTGTGGTATGATACGAAAAGAATCTCATCTGCACAGGAGGACAGACATGAAAAAGCGCACCATCGCGCTGCTCCTGCTGACCGCCCTGCTGGGCGTACTGCTGACGAGCTGCAGCGAAGACAAACGCAACCACTACTCCCCCGGCTATTGGCAGGACAGCATCTTCTACGACGCCTTCGTGGACCTCCGCTTTACCCTGCCACAGGGCTGGGAGGCCACCAGCCAGGAGGACCTGGACGCCATGAGCGCCGAGGCCGACAAGGCCCTGGACATCCAGCGTGGCGGCACCGGCGAGGACCCCACCTCCGTCTACCACTATGAGCTCTCCGCCAAGGACACTGAGACCGGAAACGGCATTCTCATCTTGGTGCAAAGTTACAGCGGCAACGCCAATGACTACATTGACGGCCTGAAGTCTGGAGCCGAGCTTGAGGGCGCCACCTACTCTGTGGGCAGCACCTCCACTGTACAGCTGCCCGGCCACGCCTACCTCATGGTCCCCCTGACCATGGAGGGCCAGGACACCCCCTATCAGCGGCAGTACCTGCGCAAGCAGGGGGATTACCTCATCAATATCATGCTCTTCTCTACCACTGAGGATGAGGCCGCTTTCTCCGCTCTGGAGGCCACCCTCTCCGAGATGGATAACGCGTAAAACAGCCCTGTTTCCCGTTTCGCTCCAAAAGGCTCCGCCGTGACCGGCGGAGCCTTTTTTGCCCATTTGTCCCTCTTGCCTCGTCGGGACGGAGGTGGTATCATGTTGCCTGCTGAAACTGAAGGGAGGGAACCAATATGGAACGACAGACCAGTGAGAGCGATCTGCTCCTCACCTGCCGCAAAACGCAGGAGGGCGTCACCATCCTGCGCTGTGCCGCTGACACCGCCCATATCGTGCTGCCCGACTTGGTGCTGGGCCAGCCGGTAACCGCCCTGGGACCCTACGCCCTCTCCCAGCGGGAGCCCGATCTCTCCGGCTGCGCCAACGCCTTTCAGGTCCATGTCACCTGCGGTGGCACGGAACCCCAACACGATGCCTCCGCCATCCGCGACCTAGTCCTCCCCGCCGGGCTCAAAACCGTGGGGGATTACGCCTTCTATAACTGCCGGAATCTGGCCCACCTCACTCTCACCGGGTCTGTGGAGCGGCTGGGCAGCGACTCCTTCATGAACTGTCCTCTCCGGAAGATTACCCTGACCTTGGGGGAGGACGGCAGGAGCTGCCTGCGCCCCCTGCTGGCCGACTGCGTGGCCGACCTGGAGGTGGTGCTCCGCTTCCCCGACGGGGTGGAGGCCCGGCTCTTCTTCCCCGCATGGCACGAGGAGCTGGAGCTGCTGGCCGCCCCCCACATCTTCCAGACCCGCATCCAGGGGGGCGGCTACGCCTGCCGCCAGTGCGTCCAGAACGGCGTGGTGGACTTCGGCGCCTATGACGGTTGTCTGGACCGGCTCCTGGCTGAGCACGACTTCCCCGCCGTCTGCCGGATGGCCCTGGACCGGCTCCGCTGGCCCTTCCGTCTCTCCGCTGGAGCCAAGGCGGCCTACCGCTCCGCCCTCTCCGACCACGGAGCGGAGGCGGTCCAGCTCCTGCTGGACCGGCGGGATCAGGAGGGGCTCTCCTTCCTTCTCTCCCAAAAGCTCCTCTCCCCCGCCCAGCGCTCCGCCGCCTGCGACGCCGCCCGGCAGCGGGGGAACACCGAGGCCCTGGCCCTCCTGCTGGAGGACCTGCGCCCCGCGCCGGGGCAGGGCCTGGACAAGTCCTTTGATCTGTGAGGTGGACCATGGCAGAACGCAGTGAATGGCAGGCTTTGGGCCAAAAGATCCTGTTTGCCGCCCGGAACGAACTCTACCTCAACTTGCCCTTTCTGGACGCCGCTCTGGGTACCCTCCGGCCGGAAACCGGCTTTGACACCCCCACTCTGGCCACCGACGGTCGGGCCCTCTACTACTGCGGCACCTGGCTCTCCGCCCGGTATGAGCGCAGCCGGGCCCTGGTGTGCCGGGCCTACCTCCACACCGTCCTCCACTGCCTCCTCCGCCACCTCCCCAAGCGCAGGGGCCGGGACGGGGAGCTGTGGGACCTCAGCTGTGATATCGCGGTGGAGTCCATCCTGGACGGACTAGACTACCCCTGTCTGGCCGCGCCGGTGGCGGTAAGCCGGCGGCAGGCCCTCTACGCTCGGCTGGGGGGCGGGGAAAAGGCCCTCACCGCCGAGGCCATCTACCGCTTCTTCCGTCTGGAACGCCCCTCCCCCTATGAGCGGGCCACCCTGGCCCGGGAATTTCTCCAGGACGACCACAGCCTCTGGGACCAGAAGCAGACCCAGGAGAACGAGGAGCAGTGGCAGCATGCCGCTCAGCGGGTGCAGACCGGCATGGAGACGGTGTTCAGCCAGAACGCCACCGGCGGTCAGGCGGTGCTGGAGCATCTGAAGGTGGAGGCCCGGGAGAAGCACAACTACCGGGCCTTTCTCCAGCGCTTCGCCGTGCTGGGTGAGGAGCTGGGGGTGGACGCCGACGCCTTTGACTACGGCTACTACGCCTACGGCCTGCGCCGCTACGGCAATATGCCCCTCATCGAGCCTCTGGAGACCCGGGAGACCCGCCGGGTCCGGGACCTGGTCATCGCTATCGATACCTCCATGTCCACCTCCGGGGAGCTGGTGCGGGAGTTCCTCTCCTACACCTATGCCATCCTAAAGGAGTCGGAGAGCTTTTTCCGCACCTTCCGCCTGCGGCTCCTCCAGTGTGATGACCAGCTCCGTTCCGACCAGCTGATTACAAATGAAGAGGAATTGAAGGCCGCCATGGAGCACTTCCAGCTCACCGGCCAGAGCGCCACCGACTTCCGGCCCGTCTTTGAACATGTGGACGGCCTGATCAGAAAGGGCGAGCTCCGGGACCTGCGGGGGCTCCTGTACTTCACCGACGGTCTGGGGATCTACCCCGCCCGGCGGCCCGCCTACGACGCCGCCTTTGTCATGCTGGCCCAGCAGGGCTTCCCGGAGCGGGTGCCCCCCTGGGGCATCCGGGTGCTGCTGGACGAGGATGAGCTCATCCAGGAGGAAACCTACCCTGACACCCTTTCCGAGGAGGAAGATCCATGAACATCAAACGCGCCAAAGAGGAGATCCAAAACACCGTCCGGGCCTATCTGTCCAAAGACGAGCTGGGGGCCTGGCGTATCCCGCCGGTGCGGCAGCGGCCCCTCCTCCTCATGGGCCCGCCGGGCATCGGCAAGACCCAGATCATGGAGCAGATCGCCGCTGAGCTGGGCATCGGCCTGGTGAGCTACACCATCACCCACCACACCCGCCAGTCCGCCCTGGGCCTCCCCTTCATTCGTGAGGAGACCTTCGGCGGCCAGGCCCACTCGGTCACCGAGTACACCATGAGCGAGATTTTGGCCTCGGTCTACCGGACCATGGAGGAGACCGGCGTCCGGGAGGGCATCCTCTTCCTGGATGAGATCAACTGCATCTCCGAAACTCTGGCCCCCATGATGCTCCAGTTCCTCCAGTGCAAGACCTTTGGCAACCAGCGCCTCCCTGAGGGCTGGATCATCGCCGCCGCCGGCAACCCGCCGGAGTACAACAAGTCCGTGCGGGAGTTCGACGTGGTCACCCTGGACCGGGTCAAGCGCATGGATATCACCGCCGACTACGGCGTGTGGAAGGAGTACGCCCAGGCCCGGGGTATCCACGGGGCCATCCTCTCCTACCTGGACCTGCGCAAAGAGAACTTTTACGCCGTGGAGCGCACCGCAGACGGCCTCCAGTTCGTCACCGCCCGGGGCTGGGAGGACCTCTCCGAGCTGCTCCTCTCCTACGAGGCCCTGGGCATCCCCGCTGACCGGGAGGTGGTGGGGGAATACCTCCAGCTCCCCCGCATCGCCCGGGACTTTGCCGAGTACCTGGTCCTCTATGACCAGTACCGAAAAGTTTACCACGTCGATGAGATTCTCTCCGGGAAGTGGTCCCCCCTGATGGTCCGGGAACTCTCCGCCGCCCCCTTTGACCAGCGGTTGAGCATTTTGGGGCTGCTCCTCTCCCGGCTCCGTGAGGAGTGCCGGAAGGTGTGGGAGCTGGACGCCCTGGCCGACGCCCTCCACGCCGATCTGGCCGCCCTGAAGGGTCAGCTCTCCGATGTCCAGCCCGACGCCTTCCTGACAGAGAAGTCCGACGCCCTCCGGCAGGACCTGTCCCGCCGCCGGGCCTCCGGCTCCGGCGACCGGCAGGGGGAGCGGCTGGTCCTGGCCCATCTGGGGCGGCTGGAGGAGCTCCTCCGCCACATTGAGCAGGCCGCCCCCGCCGACGGCGCCGCCTTTGACCTCCTGAAAGCCGACTTCCAGTCCGACGTGGCCCTCCGGGCCAATGCCGCCGCCCAGGTGAGCAGTCACCTAGAGCAGGCCTTCGCCTTCCTGGAGGCCGCCCTGGGGGAGGGCCAGGAGCTGGTCATCTTCGCCACTGATCTCACCGCCGGCACCCACACCTCCTGGTTCATCCAGAGCTTCGGCTGCGAGGCCTATTACCGCCACAACAAGTCCCTCCTCTTCAACGACACCCAGCAGGCTCTTCTCTCTGAGATCGCCCAGGTTCGCCGGGAAGACCCCGGCGAGGCATAACAAAACGCGTCCCGGCTCTGAGAAAGAGCCGGGACGCGTTTTATTTTTACCAAATGGTGCGGAACAGGAAGGTGACGATCTGGCCCCGGGTGCAGGTGAGGTTGGGTGAGAAGGTCCCCTCGCCCGTGCCCTGGGTGACGCCCCAGTTCACGGCCCAGGTCACCGCGTCGGCGTAAGAGGCCCCGGCGGGCACGTCTGCAAAGCCGGTATCCGCTTCCACCTGGGGACGCTGGTTGGCGTGCCACAGGAACTCCACCGCCATGGCCCGGGTGCAGAGGTCACCAGGGGCAAAGGTATCGCCGTCCGTCATGCCCTGCTCCGCGGCCCACTGGCAGGTCTTGTAGTAGTAGCTGTCGCGATCGGTGACGTCGTCAAAGGCGGAGCCGGCGGCCTCTGGCTCAGGAGAGCCGTAAAACCGCCACAGGAGGGTGATGATCTCTCCCCGGGTGCAGGTCTGCTCCGGGGAGAAGGTGGTGGCGCTGGTGCCGGTGGTGACGCCAGTTTTGGCCGCCCAGAGGGCAGGGGCGTAGTAGTAGGCATCCTCGGCCACATCGTTGAAGGGATTCACCGGCGGGACCCGGAAGTTGATGCAGGTGTCGGCGTCGGTCCTGAACTCGTAGATCTTGTCCTCCACCACGGTGACACTGCGGCGGTCGTCCTCACTCACCTCGCCACCGCCGCCGTTTCCGGTCAGGATGGAGTAGGAGAGGCACATGTAGAAGTCGATCCCCTCCGGGGCGGTGACGGTGGTGCCGGGCTGGGGCTCATGCTCGGGGGTGCCGCTGAGCTCGTCTGCGGAAACCGCCACATAGGGCTTGTCCAGAGTAAAGACGTTGCCGGCGTCGTCGGTGACGGTATAGGCGTCCTCAGCGGTCTCAGGCACGTCGGTAGCCTCGGACGCCGTGTCGGCCCCCGCTACGACGATGCAGTCGGGGGTGGCATAGGCCACATCGCGGTAGCAGGTATACACCCCCTTGTGGAGGACGTAGACAGAGCCCTGCATATGGGCGGAGGGGCCGTACTCTTCCACGTCGTAGAACTGCGCCTGGGACATGTCCACCTCCGTCCCGGCGTCATAGTCCAGCCCGAACGTGGTCCAGAGGGCCTGATCCGCCACACGGAGATCATAGTAGTTGTCCTGAACGGCGGTCATCAGCGAATCCTCGCCGACGAAATAGACAGGCAGCTCCATGGTGCCTTCCAGATACGGGGCAAAGAGCTCCGTGGCGCCCGTCCAGCCGCCGATCTCGTACAGCTCCTCCAGCTGCCAGCTGCTCTCGAAGTCGCTCACGGTCCCAGAGGCGTCCGCGGCGTTGGCCGTCGGGACCGCGGTCGTGCACAGAAGCAGGCACAAGGCCGCCGTCAGGGCCCAGATGGGGATGCGTCTTTTCATGGTCATACCTCCTCGTTTCTATCCGCAAAGGGCGTCAGCCCTCGATGCGACGGCGCAGATCACAGATCCTGTGATAGAGCTCGATGCTGAATTTTTCATAGTTCTGCTCCTCCGCCCGGGCCAGCCAGGCCGAGGCGTCCAGCAGGCTGCGGTCCAGGGCCAGGAGAGCCAGCCGGTAGCTGGCCTGGGCGCTGCCCTGGGCGGAGGCCATCTCCAGATTGGCCCGGTAGGCCTCCGGGTCCGAGGTCAGGCCGTCGGGGGCGTAGAGCTGCAGAGCCAGGTTGAGCCGGGCGGTGGGGTAGTTCCAGGCGGCGGCCCGCTCCCACAGGGCCCTGGCCCCCTCCAGGTCTCCTCCGTCGCACTTGAGGAGGGCCAGGCAGTTCATGGCCCACAGATTGCCCTGGTCGGCGGCCAGCTGCCACCGCCCGGCCGTGTCCATGGGACCCTCCAGCTTCAGCTCCGGCCCCAGCAGGGGGAGCACATGCCGCCGGTAGTCGGCCCGGGACAGGACTCCGCCACGTTGATATGGCCGTAGGGCCAGCCGTCCTGCCCCGCCCGATCCCAGAGCTCCAGGGCCCGGCGGTAGTGGGAGAGCATGGCCGCCCGCTCCTCCCCCGTCAGTGCGTGGAGCCGCTCCAGCAGCCGGTCCCCCCGCTTTTGTTCCAGGAGCCCCAGGCTGTTGTGGGCCGCCGTGAACTCCTGATCGGCAGCGTACTGAAAATAGGTCTCGGCCAGCCGGTCGGCCTCCTCGCCGTCCAGGCCGGCGATCTTCCGGTTGAGGGCCATGTGGCCCAGGGACCAGCAGGCGCTGGTCACCGGCGGGTCCCAAGCGGCAGCCAGCTTGAAGTACTTTGCCGCCAGCTCGTGGTCCCGCTCCACCCGAAACCAGCCGTCGTTGCCCTCGCCCTCTTCCACGCACAGGTACTCCGCCCCATAGTAGTAGACGCAGGCCAGCTCGTTGGCGGCCACGGCGTTGCTACCGGCCAGGCGTTGGAGGGCAAAAAAGCGGTCGATGTTCCGATTGCCGAAGCGGTCCACCTTGGCAAAGTACTCGGAATTCTGCTGCTCCACCCGGCGCTCCGCCCCCCGGACCCGGGCCAGGTCGGTGCGCACCTGGGTGAAGAAGGAGCATAGGACCTCGTAGATCACGTTGGCCAGGATGCCAGGGGTGAGGAGGTCGGTCTGGCGCAGGGTGTCCGACGCCCCGCCCAGCTCCCTCTTCAGCTGCTCCAGGAGGGCGGCGAAGTCCCCCTCCTCCATGGCGTCCCGGGAGGAGCGGCGCACCAGGCAGTACTGGATCACCGCCCGCAGCCGTCGGAGGATCTCTCCCCGGTTTCGGTCGTTGAGGTAGTGGGCCCGGTGGGCCTTGGGCACCGGGTTGTCGGGCAGGTCGTTGATGTGCTTACCAATGTTGGCCGAGTTGCTGTCCAGGCAGTGGTGGAGGAGGTAGTCCATCTGCCGGCACAGGGGCTCGTCGGGCCGCTGACCGCTGCCCAGCCGGCCCAGCGCCTCCACCATGGGGACGGGCAGCAGGGCCGGGTCGGTGAGGCCCAGCACCCCGTTATAAAACACCACCTGGTTGGGAAAGACCTTCCGGCCCCGGCCGGACAGGTGCCGCTGCAGGATGCGCAGGTCCGTCTCTCGCCCTTTCATGTCCACCCCTCCCGTTTTATTCCATTTTACCATGGCCCGCATCCACCGTACAGGCGGCGGAGGCTCTATACAATAGTAAAGCGCCGTCCCGGAATCTCTTCCGGGACGGCGCAAAAATATAGTATGGCTCAGATCTGCTCCAGGAACCGCAGGAAGGCGGCCTTGCCCTCAGCGGTGCGCTTGTAGACACCGGCGTGCTCCAGCACCTGGGCAAAGACCAGGCCGGTCTCCTTCTCCACGATGTCCAGGGCGTTGTCCGCCGTGATGGTGTACTTGCCCTTGAAGCCCTCGGCCCAGTCAGCGTGCTTTTCAGTGCGCTCGTCGGCACGGAGATCAGCGCCGGAGGCCAGGGCATCAGCCACGGCGGCGAGCTCCTCCTTCAGCCGGGCGGGCAGCACAGCCAGGCCCATGACCTCGATGAGTCCGATGTTCTCCTTCTTGATGTGGTGGAGCTCGGCGTGGGGGTGGTAGACACCCAGGGGGTGCTCGGCTGTGGTGATGTTGTTGCGGAGCACCAGGTCCAGTTCATAGTCGCTCCCACGGCGGCGGGCGATGGGGGTGATGGTGTTGTGGGGCTCCCCGTCGGTCTCGGCGAAGATGAAGGCGGCCTCGTCGGTATAGTCCCGCCAGGACAGCAGGATCTTGTCGGCCAGGTCGATGAGCCGGGCCGGGTCGGCGGCGGTGAGGCGGACCACCGACATGGGCCACTTCACAATACCGGCCTTCACATCCTCGTAGCCGTGGAAGGTGAAGGGGGTCTCCACCGGCGCTTTTTCCATGGCGAAGGTATAGTGGCCGCCCTGGAAGTGGTCGTGGGCCAGGATGGAGCCGCCCACGATGGGCAGGTCGGCGTTGGAGCCAACGAAGTAGTGGGGGAACTGGCCCACAAAGTCCAGCAGCTTGGCAAAGCAGGCCCGGTCGATCTTCATGGGCACGTGCTCACTGTTGAGGCAGATGCAGTGCTCATTATAATAGACGTAGGGGGAGTACTGCAAGAACCAGGGAGAGCCGTTGATGGTGATGGGGACGATGCGGTGATTCTCCCGGGCGGGGTGGTTGACCCGGCCGGCGTAGCCCTCGTTCTCAGCGCACAGCTGGCACCGGGGGTAGGCGGAGGCGGGCAGGTTCCGGGCGGCGGCGATGGCCTTGGGGTCCTTCTCCGGCTTGGAGAGGTTGATGGTGATATCCAGATCCCCGTACTCCGTGGGGGCGATCCACTTCACGTCCTTGGCGATGCGGTCCCGGCGGATATAGTTGGTATCCTGGCTGAACTTATAGTACCAGTCGGTGGCCTTCTCCGGACTCTCTGCACAGAGGGCCTGGAACTTGCCGATGACCTGGGCGGGTCGGGGCGTGAGCACACCCATCAGCTTGGTGTCGAAGAGGTCCCGGTAGACCACGGAGTCCTCCTTGAGCACGCCCCGGGCGTGAGCATCGTCCATGAGGGCGGTGAGCACGGCCGGCAGGTCCACGGACCGCTCCGCCGGGGTCTCCGGCTCGGTATAGCTGTCCAGTCCCAGGGCCTCCAGCAGGGCGTTCACCGCCCATACCTGCTCGCAGGGCTCAATGAGGCCGGTATCCAGAGCGTAGGCCACCAAGGCCTGGATCTCTCTGTCCACCATGTGCTCAGCCCTCCCCGTAGCCGTTGGGGTGGGCCTGATGCCACTTCCAAGCGGTGGAGATGATGGTGCTCAGGTCGTTGTACTTGGGCTGCCACCCCAGGACCTCCACGGCCTTGGCGGAGGAGGCGATGAGCTGGGCAGGGTCGCCGGCCCGGCGGGGAGAGACCTCTGCGGGGATGGGGTGGCCGGTGACGCTTCGGGCCACGTCGATGACCTCCTTCACGGAGAAGCCCACACCGTTGCCCAGGTTAAAGACGTTGTTCTCGCCGCCCTTGATCAGGTAGTCCAGGGCCAGGATGTGGGCCTGGGCCAGGTCGGTGACGTGGATGTAGTCCCGGATGCAGGTGCCGTCGGGGGTGGGGTAGTCGTCCCCGTAGATGCCCACATGGTCCCGCTGGCCGTTGGGCACCTGGAGGATGATGGGGATCAGATGGGTCTCGGGGTTGTGGGCCTCACCGATGGCGCCGGAGATGTGGGCGCCGGCGGCATTGAAGTACCGCAGGGCCACATACCGAAGGCCGTGGGCCTTGGACACCCAGCCCATCATCTGCTCCATGGACAGCTTGGTGTTGCCGTAGCAGTTGGTGGGCACGGTCTTGTCGCTCTCCAGGATGGGCACCCGCTCAGGCTCCCCGTAGGTGGCGGCGGTGGAGGAGAAAACGATCTTGTCCACCCCGTGCTCCACCATGGACTTCAGGAGCACCATGGTGCCGTAGAGGTTGTTGTCATAGTACTTCAGGGGGTCGGACATGCTCTCCCCCACCTGGGATGAGGCGGCAAAGTGGATCACGCCCTCGATGTGCTCCGCTTGGAACAGGGTGTCCAGGGCACCCTTGTCCCGGATGTCCAGCTGATAGAACCGGGCCTTGGGGTGGACCGCCTGCTTGAAGCCGGTGAGGAGGTTATCCGCCACCACCACGTCCCGGCCTGCGTCAATGAGCTCGTACACCGTGTGGGAGCCGATGTAGCCAGCTCCGCCCAACACTAAAATTGCCATTCTGATGCGCCTTCCTTTCCACGTTTCCTCTGGTGATTCCAGTATATCCGCCCAGGGAGAAAATAGCAAGACGAATTTTTACTAAAAATTTAACTTTGGCGTAGCGCACAGTTGGGACCCGGCCCTTATGGGCAATCTGACGGAGGAGCGGCACTCTCCCGGACCACCAGAGAGGGTGGGACCACCAGTTTCACCGGCAGGGTGCGGACCGGCGGCCGGTTCGGGAGGTCGGCCCGTTCCGCCAGGAGCCGGACGGCAGCCCGGCCCATCTCCTCGGCGTGGGTGGACACTGAGGTGAGGGCTGGGGTGACCAGGGCGGAGAGTGGGGTATCGTTGAAGGAGACCAGGGAGAGATCGCCTGGGATGGAGAGCCCCGCTTCCGTAATGGCTCGGACAGCACCCAGGGCGGTCTCCTCACTGGCTGCCAGAAAGGCGGTGGGCCGTGGGGCACCGGAAGCCAGATAGGCAGACATGGCGGCGGCGGTAGAATGGGCATCCATGGGCGCCTCCACCAGAAAGGCCGGGTCCAGCAGTCCGTATGAGCCCATGTGGGCCATGAAGCGTTCCCGGCGGACCTCCGGGGCAGGCTCGCCCCGGTAGTCGGGCCGCAGGGCCGGGCCGATAAAGCCCACCTTCCGGTGGCCTAGCCCCAGCAGGTAGTCCACCGCCAGACGGATGCCCAGGTCGTAGTTGAGGACCACCGAGTCGAACCGGGACTCGTCCGGGGAGGCGTTGAGGAAGACCACATTGGGGCTCATGGCCGCCAGCGACTCCGCCTCCCGGAGGGAGAAGCGGCCGATGGCCACCACCCCATCCACCGCACCCTCCGGTGGGGCGAAGCCCTCCCCCCGCCGGGCCAGGGTCTGAAAGGCGATGCGCTGATCCAGACAGGCCTGCTCCACATGGCCGCGGAGATAGAGGTAAAAGGGGTCCTCCAGCTGCTGGGCGGGAGTCAGCCGCTCCGCCGCCGCCGCCCACATCAGGGTCTTGGGCGCCCGGCCCCGGCGGGACTTGGTGGCGGCGTAGTTGAGCCTGCCCGCCTCCTCCAGCACCTTCTTCCGCGCCTCCGGGCTCACCGCCAGACTGGGGTCCCCCGTAAGGATGCGGGAGATGGTGGCCGGGGCATAGCCCGTCCGCTCTGAGAGCTCCTTCAGGGTGGCCATGGGCCTCCCTCCTTTCCAATATCACACCTAATTTTACTAAAAATATTGTAGCTCTGACGACGCTTGTTTGCAAGGAAAAAAGCACCGGCGCACAGACAAAGTCTGTGCGCCGGTGCTCAGGTTGTCGAAAAAGGGCATATACGTCAGATTTTGTGCAAGAGCCTCGCAGAGTTCCGTCGTCCGCAGACGACGGAATCAAGTACAGTCTGTTTTTTCCGGGGACATGTGCCTCGGAAAAAACACTGCTCAGGCCGCAAACGTGCGAGCGAAGCGAGTGCGATGCAGCGGCCTGCATCTTTTCGAAAAAATGCCTGCATTTTTGAGAGAGCCTGTCGACTTTGTCGACAGGCTCAGCACCGGCGCACAGACAAAGTCTGTGCGCCGGTACTTTTTATTGGCTGAAACCAGCCCTTATTCCACGGTGATGGTCTCGTCCTCGGCAGGGATCTCCTGGTCCTCCATGACCGGAGCCTCAGCCTCGGCAGCCTGCTCGGCGGGGGCATCGTCGGGGCTCATGGTACCCCAGTCAAACTGGCGGTACCGGGCCAGGCCGGAGCCGGCGGGGATGAGCTTACCGATGATAACGTTCTCCTTCAGACCCAGCAGGTGGTCCACCTTGCCCTTGATGGCGGCCTCAGTGAGGACCTTGGTGGTCTCCTGGAAGGAGGCGGCGGACAGGAAGGACTCGGTGGCCAGAGAAGCCTTGGTGATACCCATGATGAGGCGGGTGGCCACAGGGAGCTTCAGCTCCAGACCGTTGTTGGTCTCACCGGCGTCGATACGGGCCTGGACGGCACGCTCGGCGTCCTTGAACTCGATGAGGTCGATGGTGGAGCCGCTGAGGAGGTCGGAGTCGCCGGCGTCCTCCACGCGGACCTTCCGCATCATCTGACGGGCGATGACCTCGATGTGCTTGTCGTTGATATCAACGCCCTGCTGACGGTAGGGCTTCTGAACTTCCTGGATGAGGTAGTCGTACACGGCGTGGATGCCGCGGATGCGCAGCACGTCGGCGGGATACAGGGCGCCGTCGGTGAGCATATCGCCCTTCTGGACGGTGTCGCCCTCCTTCACCCGGATACCAGAGTTGTGGGCCAGGGTGTAGGTGACCACCTCACCATCGTTGGCAGTGATGGTGACATTGACCATACCGCCCTTCTTGGCGTCCTCCATGGTGACCTTACCGCTGATCTCAGCCAGCTGGGCCATCTTCTTGGGACGGCGGGCCTCAAAGAGCTCCTCAACACGGGGAAGACCCTGAGTGATATCGCCGCCGGCCACGCCGCCGGTGTGGAAGGTACGCATGGTCAGCTGGGTACCGGGCTCGCCGATGGACTGGGCGGCGATGATACCCACGGCCTCGCCCTCGCCCACGGTCTCGCCGATGGCCAGGTTGATGCCGTAGCACTTGGAGCACACGCCGCTGCGGGACTCACAGGTGAGCACGGAGCGGATCATGACCTGATGGATGCCGTGCTCCTCCAGGAGCTTGGCGTCATCGGGGGTCATCATGGTATCCCGGCTGATGAGGACCTCGCCGGTCTTGGGATCGCAGATGTCCTCCACGGGATAGCGGCCCTTCAGGCGCTCGCCGAAGGTCTCGATGACCTGGCCGTTCTCCACGATCTCGCTGGCCATGATGCCGTCGTGGGTACCGCAGTCGTGCTCGCGGATGATGACCTCCTGGGACACGTCCACCAGACGACGGGTCAGGTAACCAGAGTCGGCGGTACGCAGGGCGGTATCGGCCATACCCTTACGGGCGCCTCTGGAGGAGATGAAGTACTCCAGAACGGACAGGCCCTCACGGAAGTTGGACTTGATGGGGATCTCGATGGTACGGCCGGAGGTATCGGCCATCAGGCCACGCATAGCGGCCAGCTGACGGATCTGGGCGGTGGAACCACGGGCGCCGGAGTCGGCCATCATCCAAATAGGATTGTACCGGTCCAGCACGTTCATCAGGGCGTCGGTCACGTCCTTGGTGGTCTTTTCCCAGGCCTGGACCACCAGACGGTACCGCTCGTCGTTGGTCAGGAAGCCGCGCTTGTACTGCCGGTCGATCTTGACGATCTCCTTCTCGGTGGCGGCGATGAGGGCGGGCTTCTGAGGCGGCACGGTCATGTCGTGGATGGAGACGGTCAGGGCACCGCGGGTGGAGAACTTATAGCCCCGGGCCTTGATGGTGTCCAGCACGGTGGCGGAAACGGTAAAGCCGTGCTTGGTGATGCACTTGTCGATGATCTTGCCCAGCTGCTTCTTGCCGGTGATGAAGTTGATCTCGGGATCAAACATGGTCTCGGGATCGGTGCGGTCCACAAAGCCCAGATCCTGGGGGATGCCCTCGTTGAAGATCAGGCGGCCCACAGTGGTGCGGACCAGCTTGTGGCGGGTCTCGCCGTCCACCTCCATGGAGCGGCGGACCAGGATGGGCATGTGGAGATCCAGCTCACCCTCGTCGTAGGCCAGACGGGCCTCCCCGTCGTCGGAGTACACCCGGTAGATCTCACGGGGCAGCTCTCCGTCGGGAGTGTCGGCGCAGATGCCGGCGTAGGTGGGGATGTCGTCCAGGGAGCCGGGGTGCTTCACCCACACCTTGTCGTCGGGCTGGACGGTACCCTCAGCCAGGGCGGCCTTCACGGCAGCCACATCCTCGTAGGCAAAGTCGTGGTCCTCGTACTTCTCATAGGTGAGGTAGTAGGAACCCAGCACCATGTCCTGAGTGGGCACGGTGACGGGGCCGCCGTCCTGAGGACGCAGGAGGTTGTTGGCGGAGAGCATCAGGATGCGGGCCTCGGCCTGGGCCTCGGCGGACAGAGGCACGTGAACGGCCATCTGGTCGCCATCGAAGTCGGCGTTGAAGGCGGTACACACCAGGGGGTGGAGCTTGATGGCGCGGCCCTCCACCAGGACGGGCTCGAAGGCCTGGATGCCCAGACGGTGCAGCGTAGGCGCACGGTTGAGCATCACGGGGTGCTCCTTGATGACGAAGTCCAGGGCATCCCACACCTCGGGGCGGCCCTTGTCCACCATCTTCTTGGCGGACTTGATGTTGTTGGCCAGGCCGTCTTCCACCAGCTTCTTCATGACGAAGGGGCGGAACAGCTCAATGGCCATCTCCTTGGGCAGGCCGCACTGGTAGATCTTCATCTCAGGGCCGACCACGATAACGGAACGGCCGGAGTAGTCCACGCGCTTACCCAGCAGGTTCTGACGGAAACGGCCCTGCTTACCTTTCAGCATATCGGAGAGGGACTTGAGGGCACGGTTGTTGGCGCCGGTGACGGCACGGCCGCGGCGGCCGTTGTCGATGAGGGCGTCCACCGCCTCCTGAAGCATCCGCTTCTCGTTCCGGACGATGATGTCGGGGGCGTTGAGCTGGATGAGGCGCTTGAGGCGGTTGTTGCGGTTGATGACCCGGCGGTAGAGGTCGTTCAGGTCAGAGGTGGCGAAGCGGCCGCCGTCCAGCTGCACCATGGGGCGCAGCTCGGGGGGAATGACGGGCAGCACGTCGATGATCATCCACTCAGGCTTGTTGCCGGAGATACGGAAGGCGTCCACCACCTCCAGGCGCTTGACGATGCGGGCCTTCTTCTGACCGGAGGCGTCCTTGAGCTCGGCACGGAGCTGCTCGGAGAGCTCCTCCAGGTTGATGTCCTGGAGCAGCTTCTTCACGGCCTCGGCACCCATGGCGGCCTCAAAGTCGTCCTCGTACTTCTCCCGCATGTCGCGGTATTCCTTCTCGGTGAGGATCTGGTTCTTGGCCAGGGGGGAGAAGCCGGGGTCGGTGACGATATAGGCGGCGAAGTAGAGGAC
This sequence comes from Intestinimonas timonensis, assembly GCF_900626145.1. Lineage (GTDB taxonomy): Bacteria > Bacillota > Clostridia > Oscillospirales > Oscillospiraceae > Intestinimonas > Intestinimonas aquisgranensis. Next base: position 1,996,267 of record NZ_LR130817.1, read on the forward strand.
CTTTTCCAGGATGCGGGGGCTGATATCCAGCAGCAGACCCATCCGGGAGGGGATGCCCTTGAAGTACCAGATGTGGGACACAGGGGCGGCCAGCTGGATGTGGCCCATGCGCTCACGGCGGACCTTGGCCCGGGTGACCTCAACGCCGCAGCGGTCACAGATCTTACCCTTGTAGCGGATCTTCTTATACTTGCCGCAGTGGCACTCCCAGTCCTTGGTGGGCCCGAAGATCTTCTCGCAGAACAGACCGTCCCGCTCGGGCTTCAGGGTGCGGTAGTTGATGGTCTCCGGCTTGAGGACCTCGCCGTAGGACCACTCGAGGATCTGCTCCGGGGAGGCGATGCCAATTCGGATGGCGTCAAACTCAGCATAGCTCATATTCTATCGTCCTCCCTTTCTTATTCCATATCGTCCTGGTCGCCGTCGAGGGAAATCTCTCCCTCTTCAAACTCCAGGCCGTCATCATCGCTGTCGGAGGCAGCCAGGTCATCGTCGTCGCTGCCCTCCTTGAGGGTGAAGCCGGCGGCGGCGAAATCGGACTCCCCACCGGCGTTGTAGCCGTAGAAGTCGTCGTCGTCCCGGATGCGGTCGGGCTGGTAGTTGTCCTCGTCGTCATCCTTGAGCTCGATCTCGTTGCCGTCGTGGTCCAGGACCTGGATGTCCAGGCACAGAGCCTGGAGCTCCTTGACCAGAACCTTGAAGGACTCGGGCACACCGGGCTTGGGCACGTTGTGGCCCTTGACAATGGCCTCGTAGGTGCGGACACGGCCGGTGACGTCGTCGGACTTGACGGTGAGGATCTCCTGGAGGGTGTAAGCGGCGCCGTAGGCCTCCAGGGCCCACACCTCCATCTCGCCGAAGCGCTGGCCGCCGAACTGGGCCTTGCCGCCCAGAGGCTGCTGGGTGACCAGGGAGTAGGGGCCGGTGGAACGGGCGTGGATCTTATCATCCACCAGGTGGTGCAGCTTGAGGAAGTAGACGTAGCCAACGGTGACACGGTTATCGAACCGCTCACCGGTACGGCCGTCGTAGAGCCAGCTCTTGCCGTCCTCGGCCAGACCGGCAGCCTGGAGGGTGGCGGCGATCTCGGGCTCGTTGGCGCCGTTGAAGATGGGGGTGGCCACCTTCCAGCCCAGGGCCTGGGCGGCGTAGCCCAGGTGGACCTCCAGCACCTGACCGATGTTCATACGGGAAGGCACGCCCAGGGGGTTCAGCACGATGTCCAGGGGGGTGCCGTCGGGCAGGAAGGGCATATCCTCCTGGGGCATGATCCGGGACACGACACCCTTGTTGCCGTGACGGCCGGCCATCTTATCGCCCACGGAGATCTTACGCTTCTGGGCAATATAGACGCGGACCACCTCGTTGACACCGGGGGACAGCTCGTCGCCGGCCTCGCGGGTGAAGACCTTCACGTCCACGATGATACCGCTCTCACCGTGGGGCACCTTCAGAGAGGTATCACGGACCTCACGGGCCTTCTCACCAAAGATGGCCCGCAGCAGGCGCTCCTCGGCGGTGAGGTCGGTCTCGCCCTTGGGGGTGACCTTGCCCACCAGGATGTCGCCGGCGTGGACCTCGGCACCCACGCGGATGATGCCGCGCTCGTCCAGGTCCTTCAGGGCGTCCTCGCCCACGTTGGGAATGTCGCGGGTGATCTCCTCGGGCCCCAGCTTGGTGTCACGGGACTCAGTTTCGTACTCCTCGATGTGGATGGAGGTGAAGACGTCCTCCTTGACCATGCGCTCGTTGAGCAGGATGGCGTCCTCGTAGTTGTAGCCTTCCCAGGTCATGAAGCCCATGAGGATGTTCTTACCCAAGGCGATCTCGCCGTTGGAGGTGGAGGGACCGTCCACCAGGACGTCGCCCTTCTCCACCCGCTGGCCCACACTGACGATGGGCCGCTGGTTGATACAGGTGCCGTGGTTGGAGCGCATGAACTTGGTGAGCTTGTACTCCACCATACGGCCGTCGTCGTAGCGGACAGTGATATACTGGGCGGAGACCTTGGTGACCTCACCTGGGCCCTCGGCCAGAATGACGATCTCGGAGTCGATGCAGTTCTTGTGCTCCTGGCCGGTGGCCACGATGGGGGCCTCGGTGGTCAGCAGGGGCACGGCCTGACGCTGCATGTTGGCGCCCATCAGGGCACGGTTGGCGTCGTCGTTCTCCAGGAAGGGGATCATGGCGGTAGCGATGGACACCATCATCTTGGGAGAGACGTCGATATAGTCCACCTGCTCCCGGTCCACCTCAATGACCTCATTGCGGTGACGGCAGGTGATACGGGCGTTGAGGAGGTAGCCATTCTCGTCCACGGGCTCGGTGGCCTGGGCGATGGTGTACTCGTCCTCAATGTCGGCGGTCATATACTCGATCTCGTCGGTGACCCGGCCGGTGGCCTTGTCCACCTTCCGGTAGGGGGCCTCAATGAAGCCGTACCGGTTGATGCGGGCGTAGGAGGCCAGGTAGGAGATCAGACCGATGTTGGGACCTTCGGGGGTCTCGATGGGGCACAGACGGCCGTAGTGAGAGTAGTGAATATCACGGACGTCGAAGGAGGCGCGGTCACGGGACAGACCGCCGGGGCCCAGAGCGGACATACGACGCTTGTGGGTCAGCTCGGCCAGAGGGTTGGTCTGGTCCATGAACTGGCTCAGGGGGCTGCTGCCGAAGAACTCCTTGATGGCGGCGGTGACAGGCCGGATGTTGATGAGGGACTGGGGGGTGACGATGTCCAGATCCTGGATGGTCATACGCTCGCGGATGACACGCTCCATGCGGCTGAAGCCGATGCGGAACTGGTTCTGAAGCAGCTCACCCACGCAGCGCAGACGGCGGTTGCCCAGGTGGTCGATGTCGTCGTGGGTGCCCACGCCGTTGGCCAGGCAGTTGAGGTAGTTGATGGAGGCCATGATGTCCTCCACAAAGATGTGCTTGGGCACCAGGTCGTCCACCCGGTCCTTCACGGCCTCCTTCAGGCCCTCCTCATCCCCGGCGTACTGCTCCAGCAGCTCCCGGAGGAGGGGGAAGTAGACCTTCTCGGTGATGCCGCACTCGGCGGGATCGAAGGGCAGGAAACCCTTGGCGTCCACCATGCTGTTGGAGAAGACCCGCACCAGGGTGCCCTCCAGGTCGATGACGGCCTCGTTGACACCCTTGGCCTCGATGGCCTGGGCACGCTCCCGGGTCAGGACCTCTCCGGCCTCGGCGATGATCTCGCCGGTCATGGGGTCGGCGATAGGCAGGGCCAGCTTCTGGCCGTTCAGGCGGGACCAGATGGCCAGCTTCTTGTTGAACTTGTAGCGGCCCACGGCGGACAGATCGTACCGGCGGGGGTCAAAGAAGAGGGCGTTCAGAAGGCTCTCGGCGGAGTCCACCGTGGGGGGCTCGCCGGGGCGCAGCTTGCGGTAGATCTCCAGGAGGGCGTCCTCCCGGGTCTTGCAGGTGTCCTTCTCCATAGTGGCCAGGATGCGGGCATCCTCGCCGAACATGTCGATGATCTCGGCATCGGTGCGGGGGCCCACCGCACGGATAAGGCAGGTGATGGGCAGCTTCCGGTTCTTGTCGATGCGGACATAGAAGATGTCGGAGAGATCGGTCTCGTACTCCAGCCAGGCGCCGCGGTAGGGAATGACGGTGGTGCCGTAGGTGACGTTGCCCGCCTTGTCCTCGTTCTTGGCGAAGTAGACGCCGGGGGAACGGACGATCTGGGAGACGATGACACGCTCAGCGCCGTTGATGACAAAGGTGCCGGCGTTGGTCATCAGGGGGAAGTCGCCCATGAAGATCTCCTGCTCCTTGATCTCCTCGGTCTCCTTGTTGCGCAGGCGCACACGGACCTTGATGGGAGCGGCGTACGTGGCATCCCGGGCCTTGCACTCCTCCACGTTGTACTTGGGGGCTTCATCCATGGTGTAGTCGATGAAGCTCAGCTCCAGGTTGCCCGCGTAGTCCGTGATGGCGGCCACGTCCTTGAAGACTTCCCGCAGGCCGGTGTCCAGGAACCACTGATAGGAATGCTTCTGGACGTCCAGCAGGTAGGGCATCTCCAGAATCTCCTGGTGGCGGGCATAGCTCTTGCGCAGGGTCTTGCCGTAGTAGACGTCCTTGACCATGCCGTTGAGGTTGTCGTTGACCATTCCGAAAATCACACTCCGTTTTCTCGCATTCGGCGCCAAAAGCAGCGGCTTTCGGCTGTTTTCTCATGGCTGCACAGGCCGTTTCCCGTGGAATTGGCCAAAAACGCCGGTCCCGCCGTATTTGATACACGCGGCGGCGTTGTTGCTTTGTTAGTGCTCTCCTCTTGCACATATCCACCAAAACTGTTATACTTGACCCACCGTGGGAGGGTCTCTCAAAATGGTGGCAGTCACACGAGAGCATTTAAGTATACCATGCAGTTTTTCCCACGTCAAGTCTTTTGCCTGGAAAGTTCGGAGTAATCCGAACTTTTTTTCGTATCAGGAGGTCATTTCATGTCCCGTCTCCACCCTCTCCCTCTGTGCTGCCTGGGCGGCGGTACGGCCCTGCTGCTGTGCGCTCTGGCCCGGACGGCCAGCCTCTCCCAGGCCTCTTCCCGGCCCTTCGTCATGGCTGCCCTGGTCTTTCTCTTCCTCCTGTGTGCTTGTCTTCTCTTCCTGCGCTGCCGGCAGTGGGAGACAGTATGCCTTGCCCTGCTGCCGGTGGGTCTGGCCCTCCTGCTCCGGACCCTGCTTCTGGATCACGTCACCGACGACTATGTGACCTTTCTCTCCGATTGGGCCGCCTTTTTCCGGGAAAACGGCGGCTGGGCGGCGGTGGCCCTCCCCAAGGGGAACTACACCGCCCCCTACCTCTATTTTCTGGCCGCTATCTCCTACCTGCCGTTCTACGACCTCTATCTCATCAAGCTCTTTTCCATTTTATTTGATGTGATCCTGGCCTGGGGCGGCTGCCGGCTGGTGCAAGCTCTGGTCCCGGGGGACCGGTACCGTGGTGCCGCCGCATTTTGCCTTCTCCTGCTGCTGCCCACAGTGATCCTCAACGCTTCGGCCTGGGCCCAGTGCGACGCCATCTACGCCGCCCTGTGTCTCCACGGACTGGCCGCGGGGCTGGAGGGGCGGCCAAGGTCCTCCGCCTTCCTGGCCGGGCTGGCTTTCGCCTGCAAGCTCCAGACCGTCTTTCTGCTCCCCGTATGGGCGGTACTGTGGATGTCCCGGCGGACCCGGTTTCGGCACCTGCTGTGGTTCCCCGCCGCCTGCGTTCTCTCCGTCCTCCCCGCCCTGGCCCTGGGCAAACCTCTGGCGGACGTGCTGGTGGTCTACTTCGGCCAGGCCGCCGAGTACAGCGCCTACCTCACCCTTAATGCCCCCTCCCTCTATGCCCTGATCCCTTCCAGCGCCCAGGTCAACGTGGCCCTCGCCGCCCGAGTGGGTATACTCGCCGCTTTCGTTTTGGTCCTGGGAGTGCTGGGCTGGCTGCTGCTCCGGCGGCGGGGTCTCTCCCGCCGGGCCGTCTTTCTGGCCGGGGTGGTCTTTGCCATCGGCATCCCCCTCCTCCTGCCCCACATGCATGACCGGTACTTCTTCCTGGCCGACGTTCTCACCCTGACCTGGGCCTGCACCGACCGACGGGGCGTTCTCCCCGCTGTTTTCACTCAGATTGCCTCCTTGGGCGCCTACCACGCCTATCTTCTCCTTCGCTACGCCTTCCCTATGGGGTTAGGCTCCATTCTGCTGCTGTGTACCCTTCTTTTTACCCTGATTTTCCTTGCTTCAGAGCTCCATATGCCTTCTAACGAAGCTCCTTAAAAATTTGTAAGAATTTTTTGAAACCTTTGTCACATTTCCCCGTCTAAATTCGATGTATGATATAGATGAGCGCATCCCAAGCAAAACGGAGTTTGGAAGGAGTCTTTACAATGAAAAGAAGCTCACGCGCCCGTGTTCTTTCGGCGCTTCTGACCCTGGCTATGGTTTTCAGCATGCTGCCCACCGCCTGGGCGGCGGAGGAAGTCTCTATTTCAGGACTTACAAAAAATGTAACAATAACTGCTGGTGATTCCCAAAACATGGAACTTCAACTTACAGGTGCCGAAGCGACGCGCTGGGGTGTTAGCGGAAATGCAAACGGTGTGACTGCGACCATCGATGCACAAGGAAAACTGGAAATCAAAGTGGATTCTGACGCGGAGAACAATGCCACGGCGACACTGAAGATCACCGCAGAATATACCGTTAAGGAATCTCTTGAGCCGGATTCTGACGGTGAGCCTCAGGAAACTACCAAAAGCGTCGACGATACCTGTATCGTTACTGTGAAAAACGATACCCCGGCCAAAAAGCCGGTAACAAACATCGAACTCTCCGCCACCTCCCAGTCCCTGAATCTCACGGACAAGAAGACCGCCGACATCACTGTCACCGTGGAGCCGGGCGACGCTACCAACAAGTCTGTTGTTTGGTCTGTCAGCGGCGATGCGGTCACCCTTGGCGGGAGCAACAGTGACAGCACCCGGACCGTGACTGCCCAGAAGGGCGGTACTGCCACCATTACTGTAAAAGCGGAGGATGGCAGTAATGTCTCCAACACCATTGAAATCACCGTGACCGACGACACCCCCGTTCCGGTCACCGGCGTATCCCTGAACAAAAACTCCCTGTCTCTTACCGTGGGCGGTAAGGACACCCTTATTGCCACCGTCGCTCCCACCAATGCCTCCAACCAGAAGGTGAACTGGAGCTCCAGCAATGACAAAATCGCTTCCGTGGACAGTAACGGCAATGTCACCGCTGTCGCCCAGGGAAGTGCCACCATCACCGCCACCACGGAAGACGGCAAAAAGACGGCCACCTGCTCCGTTACCGTCACCGCCTCCACCGTAGCCGTCACCGGGGTGACGCTGGACAAGTCCAGCGCCACGGTGAACGTCAACGGCACCACACAGCTCACCGCTACCGTGGCGCCCTCCAACGCCTCCAACAAGAACGTGATCTGGAAGTCCTCCAACACCAACATCGCCACCGTCGACTCCAACGGCAAGGTCACCGGCAAGGCCGTGGGTGAGGCCACTATCACCGTCACCACAGCTGACGGCGGCAAAACCGCCACTTGCAAGGTGACCGTCTCCAAGGGCAGCGTGACCACCATCACCTACTCCGTAGCGGTAGACAAGACCCTGACCCTGGAACGCAGCGACTTCTACAATGTGTGCACCGGGGTGTACGGCAATGGCCTGGAATATGTAAAGTTCGATAAGAATTCCTCCAAGGGCACCCTCTACTATAACTATACCAAGGGTGACGGCGGTGCTAAGATCTCCACCTCTGAGCGCTATTACTACTCCAGCAGCTCCAGCAAGTCCATCTCCAAGATCACCTTCGTTCCCGACGGCAACAGCGGCGACACCGCCGTCTTTACTTACGTCGGGTATGATTCCCAGGGCAAATCCTACGAGGGAACTCTCCAGATCAAGCTCACCGCCCCCTCCGGCGATATCTCCTATGAGACCGGCAAGAACGAAACCATCACCTTCACCGACAGCGACTTCAACAGCATCTGCAAAAAGATCACCGGCTCCTCCCTGGACTACGTGACCTTCGGCTCGGTGAGCTCTTCCAAGGGCGCCCTCTATCTGGACTACGGCGGAAAGGACGAGGACAAGCTCTCCACCTCCACCAAGTGCTACTACAACAACTCTCCCTACCTGAGCAATGTCACCTTCGTCCCCGCCAAGGATTACACCGGCACCTTCACCATCTCCTACTCCGGCCGCAGCAACGCCCGTGACAGCTTCTCCGGCAGCGTGAAGATCACCGTACGCAAGAGCAGCTCCGTCCTCTCCTACACCGTGGTCGAGGGCAAGACCCTGACCCTGGACGACAGCGATTTCAACGATTTCTGCAAGGACGAGACGGGCTACAACATGGACTACGTGAAGATCACGCCCCCCTCCTCCTCCAAGGGTACCTTCTATTACCGCTACGGCGAGAGCCGCTACGCGGAGAAGATCTCCTCCTCCGACAAGTACTATCGCACCTCCTCCCCCAAGCTGGACGACGTGACCTTTGTCCCCGAAGACGACTACAACGGCACTGTTTCGGTCTCCTTCACCGGCCTGAGCACCGACGGCGACAGCTTCTCCGGTACCATGAAGATCCGGGTGGGTGACACCGACGAGGGCGACATTACCTACACCGCCGCCGCCGGCACCGCCGTCACCTTCAACGACGACGATTTCAACGACTACTGCAAGGACATCACCGACTACAGTCTGGACTATGTCCGCTTCACCCTGCCCAGCGACTCCAAGGGCACCCTCTACTACCAGTACGACAAGAGCGGCGAGAAAAAGGTCAGCAGCTCCACCTCCTATTACCGCTCCTCCTCTCCCCGGCTTTATGACGTGACCTTCGTCCCTGCCAAGGAGTACACCGGCAATGTGGAGATCTCCTTCACCGGCCGGAGCACCGACGGTGACAGCTTCTCCGGTACCGTGGTCATTGCTTATTCCGCCCCCAAGGAGGCCTCTGTCATCCGCTACTCCACCACCTCCGCCCCTGTGACCTTCTCCACCGCTGACTTTATCAACGCTTGCTCCGCCCGCGGCTCTGGCTCTCTCACCTCCGTGAAGTTCGAGCTGCCCTCCATCGCCGCCGGCAAGCTCTACTATGGTTACACCAACCCCACCAAATACGGCGGTCTGGTGAGTCCCGCCATCTCCTTCCCCGCCTCCACCGGCAGCGGCTCTATCTCTTCCGTCACCTTCGTCCCCAAGGCCTCCTACAACGGCACCGTCTCTGTCAACTACACCGGCACCGACAGCAAAAACAACACCTTTACCGGCCGGGTGGACATCACAGTCACCCCCTCCACCCAGTCCAAGCGCTTCACCGACATGGGCAATCACGGCTGGGCCGCCGCTTCTGTGGACTTCCTCTATGACGGCGGCATCACCACCGGCACCAGCGCTACCACTTACGGCCCCGCCCTCAACATCACCCGCGGCGACTTCATCCTGATGCTCTACCGGGCCTTCAACCTCTCCGCCAATACCACCGATGGCTTTAAGGATGTGCCCTCTGACAGCTACTATGCCCAGGCCATTGCTGTGGCTAAGGCTCTGGGGATCGCTCAGGGTTCCGATGACGGGCGCTTCAACCCCACCGCTCCCCTTACCCGCGAGGACGCCATGGTCTTCCTTTATCGGACGCTCAACCGGACCGGGCGGACCATCGCCTCTGCCTCCGCCTCCTATCTCAACCGCTTCTCCGACGGCAGCAGCACCTCCAGCTATGCCCAGGACTCCGTGGCCGCTCTGGCTCAGGCGGGGATCATTCAGGGTGATACCAACGGCCGCCTCAATCCGAAAGGCTCTCTGACCCGCGCTGAGATGGCTGTCATCCTCCATCGGGTGGTCACTCTGTAATCCGCACTTGTGGCTCTCACCTGCCGTACATGAAGAAATATGGAAAAAGCTCCCGCCCCAACCTCAAATGTTGGGGCGGGAGCTTTCAGGTTGTCGAAAAAGGGCATATACGTCAGATTTTGTGCAAGAGCCTCGCAGAGTTCCGTCGTCCGCAGACGACGGAATCAAGTACAGTCTGTTTTTTCCGGGGACATGTGCCTCGGAAAAAACACTGCTCAGGCCGCAAACGTGCGAGCGAAGCGAGTGCGATGCAGCGGCCTGCATCTTTTCGAAAAAATGCCTGCATTTTTGAGAGAGCCTGTCGACTTTGTCGACAGGCTCAAAGCTCCCGCCCCAACATCAAATGTTGGGGCGGGAGCTTTTTGTGCATCTGCCCACATGCGCAGCCTCTCTGCTCCAGCGCTTTACAGTTTATTCACAATTTACCCTTCTTTCCGGGGTTGACGAGTCGGTGACATTGTGTTACAATTTGGTTACAATTTTTAAGATATTCTTAGGAGGCATATGATGGCCGAAGAAAAGATTCCCCTGACCTACAAGGGTCACCCCCTGCGCCGCAAGGACAACCTCATTTACTACGGCAGCATGGCCGACAAATACATCATCATGCTCCAGGTGATGGACACCAAGAAGGTGGACGATCTGGATGTGGCCACCCGGGTGGCCGTTCAGCTCCAGCTCACAGATCCCGACCTCAAGAGCCGGGACCGCGTGGTCAAGAAGACGGAAAAGGACAGCCTGTACGCCGCCATGGACGTGGCTGCCGTCTGGCTGGCCCGCTCTCTGGCCAACAAGTAACACAAGCCGCAAGTCATCCGCACAAAAGAGATTCTTGATGGAGGGGTCATACCAATGATACATTCTCGCCTGATGCGCGTCGCCCTGCTGGGCACCGTTCTCACCGCCATGTGCACCATCGGTGCCTCCGCCGCCACCCTGGGTGCCGGCACTGTCACTGCCGACGCGCTTCGGCTCCGTTCCACTCCCGCCGCCGAAGGTAAGATTCTGGCTACCGTTTCCAGCGGCACCAACGTCGTCGTTCTGGACGAAGCGGAAGACGGCTGGTACAAGGTCAACTACAACTCCGTGGAGGGCTACATGTCCGGTGAGTACCTGGACGTGACCACCAAGGCCGATACCGACCTGGGCTACGGAAAGGTAGATGCTGACGGCTCCACCCTGAACATGCGTGCAGGCGCCAGCACCTCCTTCGACTCCCTGCGCTCCATTCCCAGCGGCACCGTGCTGGAGCTGGAGGGCATCTACGAGGGCTGGTACAAGGTTACATACGCCGGCAACACCGGTTACGTCAGCAGCGACTACATCACCATCACCACTGAGCCCGCCACCAGCACCTCCTCCGCGCTGGGCGAGCAGATCGTGGCTCTGGCCAAGCAGTATCTGGGTACCCCCTACGTCCTGGGCGGCAACGGCCCCAGCAGCTTTGACTGCTCCGGTTTTACTAAGTACATCTACGCCCAGTTTGGTTACACCCTCAACCGCACCGCCACCGACCAGCTCCAGAACGGCGTCTCCGTCAGCCGCGATGAGCTGCAGCCCGGCGATCTGGTCTTCTTCAAGTACAACACCAGCAAGCCTGTTTCCCACGTGGGCATCTACATCGGCAACGGTGAGTTCATCCACGCTTCCACCAATCGCTACGTGGTCCAGATCGACCAGATGAACACCGGCCATTACGCCAACGTCTTTGTCTACGCCCGCCGCATTCTGTGAGCGCAGTATCCCTACCCCTCTGACAATTCCATCTGATCTCTACCGTGCGGGAGGCTCGCCTCCCGCACGGTTTTTACCGTTTTGAGAAACCGCCGGTACGGCCGGCAGAGGAGGTTCCCCATGGTTCGATCCGATCCCGTCCCCAACCGGCTGCTGGGCCACGGCATGGCCCTTTTCGTCACGGTGGTCTGGGGGACTACCTTCATCTCCTCCAAGCTGCTGCTGGCGGCTTTTACCCCATTGGTGATCATGTCTTTCCGCTTTGTCATCGCCTGGGTGGTGCTCTTCCTCCTCTCCCCCCGGCCCATCAAACCCAAGAGCCTCAAAGGCGAGCTACCCTTTATCGGCGCCGGTATTACCGGGCTCACCCTCTACTTCATTTTGGAGAACACCGCCCTGGAGTACACCCTGGCCTCCAACGTGGGGATCATCATCTCGGCGGCTCCCATGTTCTCCGCCCTGCTGCTGTGGGCTTTCCGGCGAACGAAACGCCCCAAGCCCACCTTCTTTCTGGGCTTCTTTATCGCCATGAGCGGCATTGCCCTCATCTCTCTGGCCGGTGGAGAGAAATTGGATCTGGACCCGCTGGGCAACCTGCTCACCCTGGGTGCCGCCCTGTGCTGGGGACTCTACGGAGTATGCCTGGAAGCTGCCGGCGGCCAGGGACTCACTCAGCTCCAGGCCACCCGGAAAGTCTTTTTCTACGGTATCCTCACCATGCTCCCTCTCTTCCCTGTTCTGCGTCCTTCCCTTTCCCTGGCCCCCTTTTTTGAAGCGCCCATGATGGTGTTCCACATCCTCTACCTGGGCCTGGCCGCCTCGGCCCTGTGCTTTGTCTGCTGGAACCGCGCCATGGCTCTCATCGGCACCGTGGCCACCAACGTCTATATCTACCTCACCCCGGTCATTACGCTGATTGCCTCCGCCCTCATCCTGGACGAGCCTGTCCTGCCGCAGGCGCTGGGCGCCATCGCCCTCATCCTACTGGGGCTGTGGCTCTCCCAGCGGCAATAATACAGAACGAATCAAAAATGCCCGTCTCGTCCCCATTAGGACGAAACGGGCATTTCTCATTCTTTTACTGTTTAGACGTTGTCGTCGTCGGTTTTCTCGTCAGCCAGGGGCTCCACCACAATGGGCTCCTCGGCAGGCGCCTCCACAGTCTCATCCTCACAGCTGCAGCCGCAGTCGCAGGTATAGGCAGCGACATCGTCATCGTTGATGTTGCCGGCCCGCTTGATCTCAGCGATCTTGGCCTTGTTCTCCTCCAAGCGCTGCTTGGCGGCGGTGATCTTCTCACACAGAGTCACATAGGCGCCCTCGGGAGCCATGCCCCGCTCGGCGTAGTAGAGCTTGCCCAGGTCGATATAGGCCTTGCGGATGGTGTCCTCCTCAGCGGAGTTGGCAATGTTCAGCTTGGCGATATCGGTGAGCTCCTTGGCCTTGGCCGCACCCGCCTGCGCCAGATTCAGCGCTTTCGCCTTCAGGTCGTCAAAAGAAGTCATGGAAAAACCTCCTGTTCAGTTTGGTTTGGGCTTCTGGCCTTATTCTATACCGGGGAACACAGCCGCGCAAGTGCATCCTTCCCGAATTAACCGAATTTTAATCAATTTACAAGGCGGGACACATAATGCGGTCCCAGCTTCACCCACCGGATAGGTTATTTTAGCATGATGGAAACTTTTTGGACATTGGCATTATCACTAACTTTTATCCGTTAGTAACACGCTTCTGCCCAGAAGGCCCGATTCACTCGCTCTTTTCTCCCGTCTCATCCACCTTACTCCTCAGCGCCTCGATGGCGCCGGCAAGCCAAGGCGGGATATCGGCACCCAGGGCGCCGGCGTTCTCGATGATGCTGCCGGTCTCGGTGAGGATGTACCAGATCAGGACCAGTGGGCAGAAGAACACCTCATAAGTAAAGGGCAGGGTGACGCTGGGGATGTTGGTCAGGATCATGCCGATGACCATGTCCAGGATAGCGGCCACGATGACGGCCACCGCACAGCCCATCTTGTGCCAGATGCCGTCCCTGGCCACGGAGCTGGACCACTTCCCTGCCCGGATGGCGGCGCAGGAGCCGGTGATGTAGTCGATGGCCATGCAGGCGATCCAGGCGATCACCAGCCAGCCGAACCACCCCCACAGAGCGGTCAGCGCGGCCAGGAGCGCGGAAAGCGCCGCCTTAAAAGCGTTGATGTTCTCCATCTTATCCCTCCTTCAGAGCGAGTCCGCCCACTTGATGAGCAGCTGCTTCACATTGTCGGCGGAGTAGTCCCCGCCCTTCCAATAGTCGGGGCTGTCGATGAGCCCGGCAGCAGAGAGCTTGTCCACGGCGGTGTCCAACTCGGACACGTCCTCCCCTTCCAGAGCGATCTTCACCGCCGCCCGGAAGTCATCCATGCTCCTGCCGTGCCGGGGGAACCAGTGGCTCACGTCGGCGTGGTTGGAGGCGATGCCCAGGGCGTGGCCCTCGCTGTGGTCCAGGACGTCGGTCATGGGGTCCAGTCCGTAGGTCTCACACAGGTGGGCCGTCAGGGCCACCGCGTGGCTCCAGGCGGCCGCAAAGTAATCCTGGGTCTCCGCCGGGTCGTAGGCCAAATACGAGTCCTCCCGGTCCGCCAGGGCGGAAAGAGTAGCGGGGCCGCAGGAGCCGTCCACCTCCAGGCCCAGGTCCTTCTGGCAGGAGCGCAGTGCGGCGTCGCAGCCGGGACCGAAGCTGCCATCGATGCCCTTGGGATCGTAGCCCCGGGCGGTGAGCTCCCGCTGGAGCCGCTCCACCGCCCAGCCGGTGTCGCCGCGTTTGAGGGGTTCCCACTCCTCCGGCAGGAGCCGGCACTCCTGGGGCTCGCAGATCTCAAAAGCGATATGGGTTCCGTTGGCCGTGCCCGCCTGGCTGCCGGCGTGGCCGCCCCGGGCAGTCCAGGGTAGGGTCTGGAGGGTAACGGTGTCGTCCACAATGGCGTGGGCAGCAGCCTGCGCCGTGGGGGTGTCCCAGCTCTGGGCCAGGGCCTGGGCCATGATGCCGGGAGTGGCGGTGGAATGGACCATGACTCCCTTGGTGGTGATGGTCCGGCCGCTGGTGTAGCAGGGGTTTCGGGTCATCATGCGCTGCGTGATGCCGTCCATGGGCGTCTCCTCCTCTTTCTTCAGCCAGATCAGGATGAGGTTTTGGGACGGGTCCTTGCCCTCAATGATGGTCCCCGCCTCCCGGTCGTAGTAGTTGACCTTCCGGCCACCGTCACCCAGAATGAAGTCGTTCCAGCCCTGGGACTTGGCCCAGGCCCGGAGTTCCAGGGGCGTTATGCCGTCAGACCCGTCCGGGAAGGCCACCAGGGCCAGAGCGCCGTCTTTGAGGCCCCAGCCGGTGCGCCCTCTCCGTCCACCTACGTCGGCGCCGAAGATCATGGGCTGGTCCTGCCCGTGGTAGATGCCGGCGCAGTTGGCGATGTAGTTCTGACAGGCCGAGAGCCCACCCTTGGACACCACGTCCACGGTCACGTCGGGACCCTGGTCCCAGCACAGGGCGGGGTAGGCGTACTCAGGATCATACTCCACCACCTGGCCATCGGCCTTCAGCGGGCAGACGGGTTTCCAGTCCGGGCCGTAAAAGTTCCCGGTGATGGCCAGGTCAGGTCTCTCCCGCTCCACGATGGCGGAGAGGGACAGCCTGTCCTTGTTGATGTAGATCTTCATGGACCGGATGCGGTCTGTGGGAATGTATCTGGTGTAGATCATGCCAGCACCTCTTCCCACCCCTGTGGGTATGCGCTGGGAGACCAGGTATTGGTATCAATGGTGGAGCGCCAAGTCTTTCCACTCTCAGTGCAGCAGTCCCCTTTCATATATGGGCTGGTGGCCAGCTCAATGAATGGCAGTGCCTTGGCCGGGTCCTTGGACCAATAAAAGCCCCACTGGGCCGGCATGTCCTCCGGCTCCTGAGTGTAGGTCTCGCTGTCGTACACCTGGAGAAGTTTGACCACACGGCCTGCTGTGGATCGGCAAAGGAATCCCACCGGCCGCTCCAGCATGTTCTTGACGGCCTTGGCTGCTGCAAAGTCCGGGATTTTCCCCTCCTCGGCGTAGATGGCCGTACCATCCATGGTGGCTGCCCGACCCTGGAGGTCAGCGGCATCGGCCAGCCCCTTCTCGCGCATGGCTGTCAAATAGAGCTCGTTACTCATAGCTGTTAACCCCCTCCTTGTAGGCGGCATCCAGTTCCGCCGTAGCGATGGAATCTTCGGGCACTGGGCCGGTAGAGCTTCCGCCCTTGATCTCCTCCGCCTGATCCTCGGTGAGGACGCCCAAGGTCACGTAGCGACCCAGCTGCTCGTCCGTCACGTAGCCCTTGTCATACCGGGCCTTGATGGTCTCATACATTGACCGTTCCTCCTTCTAGTTGAGTGAGCTGGAGCTCCGTCATCATCTGCCCCTGGGCGATCTGCTCCAGCTGGAGCTCTGTGATCTCCTGCCCTAGGAGTTGGGCTTCGGTGGGAGGCGGTGTCCAGGTGTCTCCGATGTCAAAGACCCGGTCATCTGCGATGGCACCGAAGATGGTGGGGTCGGCATCCTCCTCCAGGACGATGGAGTTTATAACCACGTTTTGCTTATCTATTACGTAGTAATACAAGAATTCAACCTCCCATCCAATTTAGTGCCAAAAACGTGCAGTAATCACACCGCGGTAACCATCTCCACCTGTTCCCATATTAAAATTATTGTCAATTGCGCCACTGCCTCCTCCGCCGCCTGGACCTTTTCCAGAATATCCTTGTATATGCGACGTAGTACCACCAGCGCCACCATACTTGGCACCACCCTGACCCTGTGAGTTGCTCATATTACGTCCTGCTCCGCCTCCACCACCGTACAGTACAGTTTCCGTAAAAGAAGAATATCCCTGAACCGTTCCATCCTTTCCTTTTGTATCTGAGGCCGAACCGGTTCCATATCCTCCCTTTCCATTGCCAGCTCCACCACTAACGGTGCCACCCTTTCCACCTTCTGCTGTGACGTCGCCAATAGTAGTTGTTCCGCCGATATAACCGCTACCAGTTGATGTTGTGCTTCCTTTTCCGCCAGCTCCTATTACCACCGGAATGACTGTTTCTGGAGTGAAAGGAAACTGTTCTTTCAACGTAACATATCCGCCACCACCAGCGCCGCCACGGTCTCCACCAGAGCCTCCTCCTCCACCGCCAACAGCACAAACATCCATGCGAGTACAAGCATTGCTGACGACAATATTTTGTGATGTGGTGATTTCAGTAAAATCCTTCAAATTGATTGTCATGCTATCGTTTGTTACATCGCCGGATTCTGCTGTTATTGATTTTGACGGGTTCTCTAAATCAATATAATTTTTGCCTAGTGATACGGTAGCAGTACCGCCGCCTGGAATGGTAATGCTTGCTTTCCCGCTTCCGTTGGTAACAAAAGTATTTGTTGTTACTCCGTTGGTAACATTCAATGATATATTCCCAGCCGATTTTCCGTTAGAAAATGTAACGGTTAAGTTTACAATCCCGTCGTTTCCGATGAGTTTGTTTATTTTTTCAACAGCTTCTTTTGCACTGGCAGCAGTTAAGTCAATCGCTATCTGGACGTTATTAGCGGCTACACCAGATACAGAGTTGTTATAGGGCACCTGCTCCGCCGTCACCCCGTGTGGGTTTTCCTTGTTGTCGGTGTGTGCAGTCAGCTCCTGCTGCACTGCCGCAGCGCTCCCAGCCGGGTCGTAGTCCATCTTCGGCAGCTGCTCCTCCGGGACCTTGCCATCGCTGCCCAGCGTCGCCACCCCGCCGGGCTTTCCCTTTTCCGAAGTGGGGATATAGTTCAATCCACCAAGATCCTTCTCGGTCAGAAAGCCACCTGCAGGATACTCCAAGGTAACGGATACCTCCCCGGTCACAGCGATGGCCACCGGGAATCGGTGGACGTCCAACCCCTCTGAGGCAGGTTTTACCGGCTGTGGCGCATCACCCAGGCTACCGTAGTAGAGCAGAGCGGCGGGATCGTCTCCCACATGGGCGGAGATCCCGAACTCAGAAAGGGCAAAGCCAGCCTCCAGCCCCCCGTTCAAGTCGTTTCGGTATTCCACCGTCATGGAGATCTGATTCCCGGATACCGCCGGAGCGGTGCTGGTGGCGGCAGCCACCGGGTCGATGAGGGTGTTGAGGGCTTTGGCAGCCGCAGCGCTCTCCACCACTCCCCTGCCCACCATCACGGCGTCCAGGACCAGCGCCTCACCCGCTGCTGCTCTGGCCAGCATGGCCTCACCGGCGGTGGTAATGACAAATCCATACATACTGTTACACCTCCATAGGCATCAGGGTCGTCTCCTGGATGGTCCAGAAGGCCCCGCCCGTCCGTGCCTCGGTCAATAGGCGGGAGAGTTCAAAGGTGAACCACCACGCCAGATGGGCCGGCTTGATCTCATTGACGGCCGCTCTCGGCCCATCCAGGTCCTCCGGGATAGCGGCCAGTCCGGAGAGCACTACCTCAAACTGGCAGGATGCGGCGTGCTCGATGACGGACACCTGCTCCGATTGAAAACCAAAGGAGGCCACCACAGCAGCTACAGTTTCTGCGGTGGTGGTCCCTTGTCCCCGAAGTTTGGCCTTGATCCGTCCTCTCCGGTAACTGTAAAGGCTGGTCCGGTCCACTGTAAGGCCCACCCAGGCCTCCCACAGGTCCAGCCCCCAGGTGGCGGAATCCACCCAGAGCTGGGCCAGCACATCGCGCTCCGCCTGCTTCAGGCTATCCGTCTCCAGGCTGAGCACCCGCTCCAGCTCTGCCACCGGAGGACTCGCTCGGTAGTATTCCGGGAGCCGATCGATGAGCATGCTCATGATACCACCACCTCACCCAACACAGGGATTTCATCCTTCTGGATGGTCAGATCTTCCATGCCTCCGTTCACGGTCAAGGCCGAGAAGTTCTCTACACCCGGGAGATTGAGCAGAATGGCCAGCACCCGGTTGTAGAGCATAGTGTAGGGCAGATCCTCGTCCGGATCGTAATATACGGCAGAAAATTTCCCGTCGATCAGGCTATGGCAGTGCTCCTCCAGTCCGGCGCGAAAGGCCGTCTCCACCGCTGTGCGGTCGGCACCTGGTGCCAGGGTAACGGTAGCGGCTACCGTCACATCCAGGCGCTTTGCCGCCGCCACCGTTACCGCAGCGCCGATGGGACGCTCCTCTCCGATATGGTCATCCACCGCTGTCACGATCTCTTCAGCGGGCGGCTCGTAATTGCTGTCCACCAGGGTGACCGACACCGTTCCGGGCCCGTCCGGCAGCTCCACCACCTTGGCATTTCCAACGCCGGGGACCTCCAGGGCCCACTGGCGGTACTGGTAGCCGTTGCCACTGGTGGGCGGCCGCTGCACCCGCTCCTGGATGCGGGCGAGGAGGGCGGCGTCACTCTCCTCATCGGTTCCCCCTTCCGCCGCCTCGTTCCGGTATCCGGTGAGCCCGGGAAGGTTGACATACATCCGGCTGATGGTTCCGGCCTCCACGTTGTAGACGCTGCCCACCTGGGCGGCCTCCAGGCGGCCGGAGCCGGTACCGGCGTCTCCCAGCACCACCTGGGCCATGAGGGTGAAGGAAAGCCCTCCGGCGGTCAGGAAGGCGGTCCCGGCGGGGATGGTCAGGCCGGGGGTGCCGGTAAAGGAAATATCACAGTAGGCCCGTGTGCCGGACCTGCGGGTGATGTTGTAATACTGCCGTCCCACCAGGTCGATGTAGCCCCCGGAGCTCTCGTCCACAAAGAGCATGGAGGGGACGGCGCTGAGGGCCTGGTAAACCCGGCTGATCTCCTCGGCCACAGGCCCGGACACACCGTCAGCGAAGCCGCCTGCCATGGAGGAGAGCCCCTGGTCCTCCCGGATGGCGGAGAGGATGCGGGCCTTGACGGCCTCCACGGTCTGATTTTCGTACATCGCGCTCCCTCCTTATATGCTCAAATCCGTCTTACCGTACACGGTGGACATGGTCACGCTGATCCTCAGCGTAGAGCCCACCAGCCCCTCCACCGTGGCCGTGGCGGCGGTGATATAGGGGCAGACGGTGAGGGCCTCCTCCACATACCTGGCGGCCTCGCTGCGCCGGGTCTCGGCCCGGTAGGGCTGTCCGATGAGCCGCTCCAGCTCGCAGCCGTAGTCCCAGGAGTTGTAGCTGAAGCGGTACCGGGCGGTCTTGACGGCCCGCCAGGCCCAGCTTTTCACCGCCTCCAGGCCGGTCACCACCACCGGCTCACCGCCGGAAAAGCGGGGAATGCCCAGCTCATAGTCCATGGCCACATCCCGGTACAGGGGCAGGGCGGCGGGCCGTGCCGTCTCCCCGGGAAAGAACGGGAAAAGCTGTCTCACTGCCACACCGCCTTTTTTAAGATATAGTAATCCTGGTTGTCGTCGCTCACCAGACAGATGAGCCGGTCACCGGCCCGGAGGAGATGCTCCTCCCCCGTGTCGGTGGTCCACTGGTAGCTGAGGTCGGTGGGCACGCCGATGCCGTTCTGGTCCAGGGTCATACCGTTGCACACCACCTGGAGCTTACCGCCGCCGGCCTGCTCCACCGTACCGAAGAGCAGCGACATCCGACTCTTGGGCCGGTCATCGTCCGACCCGCCCAGCATCCCGGCCAGAGCCGCGTAGATCTCACTCATGGCATCCTCCTAGTCCTCGCTCCCCGCCTCGGTCTCGTTCATGAGGTTCCGGAAGTTGAGAGAGAGCTTGCAGAAATACTGTCCGTTCTTCCAGGTGTGGGTGTCGCTGTCGATCCAGCACAGGCCCACCGCCCCGGTGCTGTTCTCCCGGAGGAGGACGGCGTTGCCGGTGATGAGGCTGGGGTCTCCCAGGCATTCCACCGTCATATTCTGCTGGAGTCCGTTGTCCTCCAGTTCCGCCTGAGCCTCCGGCCCCTTGTCCTCCCCGTCCCGCTGGGTGAGGATGGACTGAAACCGCCCGTAGAGGGCGGCGCTCTCGGCGTCCTCCACAGTCCGGATGAGAACACCGCCGCTGGAGTAGATGGCCACCGCATTGGTGAGCCCGGAGATGTCCTCCCGGACGTTGAGGGTCTGGAGGTTCTTGCCCGGCGCGATCTCCAGGGCGGCGGCAGAGGGCTTCTCCACCACCTCCAGAGCGCCGGCGCCGTTGAATCGTGCCAGGTACCGCCGCCCGTTCTGCTCCCCGGCCAGAGTGTAGAGGGTATCCACGATCTTGGAGAGGGCCGTGCCGGGGAACTTCCGGGTGACGGAGACCCCGGTCTGGGCCAGAGTCCCCACGGGCACGCCAAAGTCGGCGCACAGGGCGGCCACGGCCTGCTCCGGCGTCGCACCGGAGAACTGGTACCAGCCCTGGTTTCCCGCCAAAAACCGCCCCCGGTCCTGGGCGGTGAGGGAGAGAACGCTGCTCCCGGTGGCCTTTTCCCGGGCCACCAGGTGGCCCAGAAAAACCTGGTCGCCGTCCACCGTCAGGTGGATCTCCGCCCCCAGGTCGCAGGGGGGCGTGGGAAGGCTGCCATCGGTTGGGACGGCAGCCTGGATCTCCAGGGACCGGCATACCTCCCGGAGGCTCCCGGTCCAGTTCAGGGTCATCACCCGCTGGGTGAGGTCCCAGGTCTCCCCCTGCCGGGAGAGGAGGGTGAGCCGGTAATCAGCCAAAGTACGCCTCCTCCTTCTTGAGCTGCACCGCCCACCGTTTGGCGTCGGCGTCCCAGGTGGTGGTAGTGGCCGCCGCCGTCCTGGCGCTGGGCGGCTTCTCTGCCGCCGCCGGCAGGGCGTCCATGGGCGGGATGGTGAGGGTCCGGCCGGGCTGGATCAGATTGGCGTTGGGGATATCGTTGGCCGCCGCCAGCCGCCAGCACAGGGAGCCGTCTCCATAGTAGGCCTTGCTGATTGCCCAGAGGGTGTCACCGCTCTGAACGGTGTAGGATCGCTGGGCGGCCGCCCCCGTGGCGCTCTCCCGCACCGTCGCCCCGGTCCCGTCGGCCTGGGCAGGAATGACGGGGGTCTCCGGACGCTGGTACTGCCGGTAGGTGATGTCGGCATAGAGGTCGTTGGTGCCGTCCTGCTCCCGATAGACCACCCCCTCCAGCAGCACAGAGGCATTGACGGGGGTGCCGCTCACCAGCCACCGGAGGACGGTCCCCTGGTCGATCCACCGCTCCAGCTGCTCCAGGTAGGCCCAGGGGTTGGTCCCCGCTCCCGGGGACAGGAAGGGATAGGCCTGGGCGGGAAGGATACAGTCGGTGAGGGTGGCAGACCCCATTTTCTTCCCGCCGAAGAAATTGAGGTCGCCCAGCTGGTCCACCCGCACCGTCTCCAGGATGGCCTCGTGGGGCCACTGGTAGGAGGCCGGGGTCACCGGCAGCACCAGCTCGGTGCCGGTGACCTCGTCCAGGAAGGTGATGAGCCGCAGCATCAGCGCACCCCTCCCCTCTGGGCCAGCTCGACCTTGCGGAGGATGGCCGCGGCGATGGCGTCCACGTCCTCATCCGTCCGCACCGACCAGCTGCCGGTGACGGTGATCTGGATGGGACTGGAGGTCTTTCGGTCCATCTCCCTGGCCTCCCGTGCCGTCAGCACCCGCTCGCCCTCGTGGAGCAGCGCGGCATAGTTGTCGTAGGGCACCCGGTCCAGACCAGCCGCATGAGGCGTATAGAGCGTGTCAGTGTTGCTCTCTCGCACCCAGTCCTGATAGGAGGAGGAAATGGCACGGCCGCTCTCGCCAAGGGGGTGGTTGTCCGCCCAGGCGGCCGCCATGCCCTTGGAGTACTCCAGGCCCATTTCATACCCGGCGTCCCAGTAGTCGCTTTTCAGACCGGTGTCCGCCCGGATTCCGGCTATCAGCGCCTTTTCCGATTCCAGCGCCAGCTGGGCGCCCTCAGAGGCGTTGTACTCGTTCAGGGCCATGACCCTGGCCTCCGCCAGGGCACGGCCCATCTCGGCAGCGTCTCCTTCCACCTGGGCTTTTTGGTACTCGTTGGTCAGATCATTGAGCCGTTTCTGTGCCTCCTCGCTGAACAGCGTTGTTTCTGCGCCGCTCATAACTGCGTCCAGAGCTTCTCGCTGAAATTGTTCCTTCTGATTCTCCAGAGAGGCCTGCCAGGCGCCGATGGCCTTGTTGGCCTCCTGCTGGGCCTCGCCGCTCACCCCGGAGAGCCACTCCGTCTGGGCCTGGAGGCCCTTGGCCCGCTCCGCGTTGTAGCCTTCCCCGTAGGCGGCGTCCATCTCGGTCTCCGCGTCGGCCAGGGTGGAGGAAAGGCCGGAGAAGGTCCTGGACATCTCGTCCATGGCTCCCGCGTACTGCTCCAGCCCCTGCTGGATGATGGACACCGCCTGGGTGCCGGAGATGGAGCCCTTGGAGATCATGTCGTAGACCTCGCCCTGGCTCACACCCAGGCTCCCGGCCAGCATACCGATGACGTCCACGCCCCGCTCCTGGAACATGTTGAGGTATTCCAGACTGGCCTTGTCGCTGGACTGCATCCGGCTCAGGGCCTGAGCCATGACGGACATGTCGGAGGCGCTGACGCCTACGGCGCTGCCGGCGTTGCCGATGCCCTCCATCAGATCCAGCATCCGCTGGGGGTCGGAGCCAAAGCCGGTGGCCAGCGCCCGGGACATGGCGGTAAGGTCGCTGTACTCCATGGGCGTCTCCGCCGCCATGGCCCGCAGGTCCTTCAGGTACTGGTCCCCTATGCCCTCCCCCAGCAGCTTGTTGAAGGCGATGGCGTCCAGCTCCCGCTGGGCGGCCACCGAGGAGCCGGAAGAGATGGCAGAATCCCGCTCTGAGGTCTGCTCCTCCGCCGCCTCCTGGACGTAGGACTGGAAGGCGCTGTCCCGTCCCTCGTAGATCTGACTGGCGCCGGAGGCCAATCCTACCCCGGCGCCGATGGCGGCACCAACGGCGGTACCTACTCCCGGAGCGATCATAGAGCCGATGGCCGCCCCGCTGCCGGCGCTCCCAAGCACGGAAGAGAAAAGGCTCCCGCCGCTGCTCCCCAGAGCAGAGCTTGCCAGCGTCCCCGCCCACTGTCCGGCGGTGTCGCCAAGCATATCGTAGAGCCCGGCTTTTCCCAGAGCGGCGAGCATTCCCACCGCTCCGGACAGGCCGCCCGACCGGTTATCCATCCGGCTGGCCGCCGCCTCGGTCTCTCCGATCCCCCGGGCGGCCTTTCTGGCCTGCTCGTAGAGATCGTCGTAGGCCTTGGAGTTGGCCTTCAGGTTGGTTTCCGTTTCCGTGAGGGCCCGGCGCAGCTCCGTTTGCCGGTCGATGGCTTCGTCCAATGCCTTCTTGCTGGCCTCGTCGTTGAGCTTCTTATAGCTCTTCTGGGCCGCCTTGACCTGGTTGTCCGTCTCCGCCATGGCCTTCTTCAGGTCCGCGTACTTTTTCACCATGGAGTCCTGAGCCTTGTCATAGGACCTGATGCTCTCCTCCAGGTCGTCCAGGGTCTTGTCAAAGGCCTGACTGTTGCCCGCGATGGCCTTCAGCGTGGGGCTCACCCGGTCATAGAGGCTCATCACAATACCGACTTCTTCCGCCATGGGTCACCCCTCCTTGTCCGACTCGATTTCATGGAGGGCCAGCGCCCAGGTGAGATCTCTCGCCCCTTCCCCCATGCCGGCGTACATCTCCGGCGTCCAGTGATGGTGGCGGAAGAGGTAGTAGATCAGCTCCAGCTCCGGGTCGCTGCCCTCCGTCAGGCGTTTTTTACTTCATCAATGGTGGTCCGGCGGTAGCCGCACAGCTTTTCCACCGCCCGGCTCAGGTCCTCGATCTCCCCCGGCAGGAGCATGGCCTTCACCGTCTCCGCAGGAGTGGCCCCGCCGTAGCGCTCCTTGAGGGCCGGGTCCTTCAGGTCGGGCTCCACGCAGCCCTGGAGCAGGATGTGGACCGACACGTCGTCGGACAGGCTCTCCCGGAGCTTCTGCACCTTGCCGTAAGGCAGGCCCCGCAGGGTAAAGACCACATCTTCCCCGATGAGCTCACTCAGCCGCTTGACGCGGTACCGGGCGGTGGGCAGCTCCTTGAGCACGTTGGGCAGCTCCGGACGCAGCAGCAGGGAGACCAGGTCTTTCTTTTCCTCCATGCTTTTCCCTCCTTATGCCGGGGTGATCTGATCCAGGAACTCATAGCGGCCAAAGGTAAAGGGGGTCGTCACCGTCCCCACCGTGGCCGCCTGCCAGTCGGCCAGCGTGAGGTCGTCAAAGCTGACGTTGTAGACGGCCACACGCTCCGCCCCCCAGCTGTCAGGGTCCTTCAGCTTGGAGATCACCGTAAACCGGCGGTCCACGCCGTCCTGGAGGCCGCTCTGCTTCTGGGCAAAGCCGGAGTCCACCTTGTAGAGGGTCAGGCTGCCGGCACCGCTGGCGCTGGTGGCCTTGGTGTCGGTCATGAACTGGCCGCACAGGTTGATGGTCTCCTTGTTCTTGCTCACCTTCAGCTGGCAGGCGGTGCACTCGGCGATCTTCTCGCCGTCCACCCACACCTCACCGAAGGTTCCGTTGATAACTCTCTTCGCACTGTCAACGCTTGTCGCCATGTCGTCCTCGCAAACTCCTTTCCACTCCGCCCGGCTGTCCGCCGGGCATCCGTTTCAATCTGTTGCTCGTCCTCTCCCCACGGAAGCCGCTTTGCGTGGCTTTCGTGGGGACCCTAGCTTATGCCGCCAGGGTGGACGCAGCGTGGAAGATCACCTGGAAGTCCTCCATGGCGTCCACCAGCCGGCCACCGCACTTGATAAAGACCCAGCTCCCGGTCTGATACTCCTTGAGCTGCTGCTCCGTGAGGTCGGCGGTCTCCACACCCTGGGCCTTGAGCCACCGCTCCTGGGCCTCCAGGTCGATCTCCGCCCAGCTCTCCCCGGGATTGAGCACCCCGGCGCTCTCCAGATAGGAGAAGTACTCCCGGATGGCGGTGAGCAGCAGGCACTTGTTGTCGTAGGTGTTGGGATAGCGGCCAATGTACTGTCCCTGGATGGTAGTGCGCAGGTAGTAGGTGATGAGGTCCATCCCCTCCACGATCTTGATCTTGCTCCAGTCGGCGTTGCCGGTGGCCGGAATGGTGGTCAGGGAGTTGACACCCCGGCCCATCTTGGCCACCTGGCCGTCGTGGATCAGGATGAGGTTGCCCTCATTGATGGCCGTCTTCTGCTCCTCTTCACTGCGGGGCGTCACCGCCGTCAGTTCCTCCAGAGCGGCGTAGGTACAGGACATACCCATGGGGATACCCGCCAGGGCCCCGGCGATCCGGCTGGAATACTGGGCCGCTGTGTAGGTGGTATTCCCTGCTGCGATGGCGCCGTCGGTCTCCTTGAAGGAGATGATACCCGTATCATCGGGAGGGGAGGCGGGATTGGCCTCCACCAGCTTTTCGGTGAAGTAGTCCTTCCGCCGCTCCTTCACCCAGGTCTCCAGCAGGGTCTTCTCCGCCGCCGTCACGTCCGGAGGCGGGGCGATGTAGTCCAGGCTCTGGTTCTCGATGAGCTTCAGTCCGGCCTCCAGGGCGTCGGTGTCCTCGGTGCCGGGTGCGATGACCACCGCCACCACCTTGCTGGGCTGGCCCCGGTCGGTGCCGGTGAAGGCCCGGCTCAGGTAGGCCTGGTTGTCCGCCCCCAGCTCCGAGGGGATGAGGGCCGCGCTGGTGAGCTGGTGGACTCCCTGGGCCTGGGAGTCCCGTACAAAGACGCCCACGTAGCCCTTCTTGCTCCGGTTGGCCGCCGCCTGGGCGGCCTTCTGAAAGGTGATGGTCAGGCTGGGCAGCCCGATTGTCGTCGCCATAAGATCACTCCTTTGTTGAGATATTGAGTTCATAGTGCTCCATGAGGGGCACGCCGCTGGGCGGGACATCAGGATCGGTATGGGATGGCCGCCCGTCCACCCAGGAGAAGATGAGGGTCACCTCAATGAAATCAGGGGCGCCGGTGCCCCGGTTGGTCTGTACCTGGATGGCCCGGTCCTCCACCGGGAAATATCCCCGGGCAAACAGACCACAGGCGGCCTCCATGCGCTGGTTGAGGGCCTCCAGGCTGCTGTCGTGGTAAGCGTCCACCGCCTCGAAGCCGGTGAGCAGCAGGGTGACCGTCCGCCGGACCAGGGCGATGTTGACGTCCGCCGTCTCCTCCTTTTGCAGTTCCAAGGCAAAGGAGGGGCGCTTGAAATCCTTGGGGAGGTAGTTGGTGTAGACCTCCTCCCCCGGCCAGTGCTCTTGGACCCTGGCCTTCACCGCGTCCATCAGTGCTTGGGTGGTCATCCGTCACACTCCCTTCTCCTCGGCGAAGATCTCCAGGGCCTCATTGGCAGCATCAATGGCGTGCTCCTGGGCCTTCATCTTGGTCCAGGAGTAGAACATGCGGCCCTTCACATAGCGCAGACCTGTTGCCGTATTGAGTCCGGAGCGCCGGTTCCGGTTTTTCCGTGCTGTGCTCCAGGCGTAATCCTTTCTGGTGTCCGCCTTTCGTACTCCGTGGCCCCGCTCCAGCCATTTGGTGACCTGTTTGACGGTAACGGCCTGGCCGTGCCAGCTCTTGGGCTTTTTCCCAGGCCGGACCGGAGATGCCTTCTGCGGAGTCAGGGCGGCATATCCACCCCTGCTGCCGAAACGAAGCTCCTGCCAGGACCGGACCGTCCCCTTGGCGTCCGCCTCCAGGTCTGCCCTGCCGATCTGGGCATCCAGGTCCCGCTTAGTGGCCTCACCCATGGCTTTCACCGCCACAGCTCTGGCCTCCGGGAAGTCCTCCATCAGATCTTCCCAATAGGAATAGAACTTCTGGACCGCCTTCCGGTCCAGAGTCGCCTTCCGGCTCACAGGTCCGCCCTCCTCCCGATCTCGTACTCGTTCTTGAACTGGTCCAGCTCGTGGGGCGTCAGAATCTCCCAGGCCGCGCCACGGACTTCCACCAGACAGCCCGGACGCAGGGTAATGGCCTTGGGGGTCACCAACACCAGGCCCAGCTCATTGACCGACATGGGCCATTCCTGTTCATGCCGGACGTATTTCTCGGTGAGGACGCCGGGAAAGGTCATCTCGTCCGTGGTCCCGTCCGGCCTCAGCCGGACGGTATCCACGGTCACCAGAGCGGCATCCATATCCAGATGCCCCCGCCCCCGGTCCGTGATGGAGGTGAGGAAGAGGTGCTGCTCCCCCAGGCGCAGGGCGTTGTGAAGGGTGAGGGGCTGCCGCCGGATCACGATAGCGGCATCCCTTGCCCCCACGCCCACCTGGGAAAAGAGGTTGCTCTTGGCCTGTAAGGTGATGTTGGCCCAGGCCCGGCGGAGGGGCACCCATTCCCAGATCCCGGCAGTCGTCTCCCGGAGTTCCAGGACCTGGGCGGGCTTGTCCAGCTTCCCGGCGTCGATATGCTCCGCCATGGACTACACCTCCCCTCTCGGCTCGCTCAGCTTCAGCTGGTTGATGAGCCGCCGGAAGGCGGGGTTGTCCGCCACGATGGTACCGGTGATGGTAACATCCCGACGATCATAACCATCCAACACCAGATAGTTGACACACAGGTCGTACTGTGCGGCCCTGGGGGTACCGGAGGCGGGCGGGGAGATCCCCGCCCCCTCCATGTACCCCACCGCCGCGTCGTAGAGCCCCTCCAGGGTGAGGAGCTCCTCATCGGTGGGCTCCTCGATCCGGCAATAGGCCAGCAGTCTGGCCCGCCGCTCCTCGGTCAGGGCCATGGGCTCAGCCGTTGGCGGGCAGGGTGGCCACCACGAAGCCCTTGTCCACGATGAGGTTGCCGCCCACCATGGCGTCGCCCAGAATGGTGAGCATCCGCTCCACCGCCTTGACAGACTCATCCACCCGGACCGTGTAGGGGCCAAAGAGGCCCAGCTCGTAGTTCATGGGGTCGCCGTACACCATGGTCTGGATGGCGGAGGAACCCTTTTCGGAGGCGGAGAGGGCGGTGAGCTTGGAGGAGATGGAATAGGGCACGATGGTGCCGCCCTCCCGGATGGTGCCGGTGTTGGGGTTGGCGGCGTCGGGCACGATGTCGAAGAGCCGCCCCTTCTCGTTGGTGCCCCGCAGCTTGCCCAGGGCCAGCAGGTCCTTCTTGTTGAGGTAGAGCCGGCAGTTGCCGCCCAGCTCCTCGTCGCCGCCGTAGGCGAACATCAGCTCGGTCAGCAGGTCGGGGCCGACCTCCTCCACGTCCAGGCTTGCGTAGATGGGGCTGCCCGCCATGTTCTTGGCGGTCTTGATGCCGAACATGTCATTGGTGGCCTGGCCGTCGCCATTGAAGATCATCCCCACCGTGCTCCGGCGCATGGACTTCATGGCCATGGCGAGGATCTTGGCGTAGTAGTTGGCGGGGGTGAGCCGGGAGATGTTCCGGTCCACATAGCTGGTGGTGGTCAGCTCATAGGGGGCGACCTTGGCCACGCCCAGCTGGGGATCGTCGGAGGCGGCGCGGGCTGTGCCGGCGGCGGTGGTCACCTTTGCCCCCTTGGCGTCCGGCTCGGAGATCACGTAGGGCTCCAGATAGGCGGACATGCCGGTGAGATCCTGCACATACACCTGGTCGATGATAGCGCCCACGCCGTAGCCCAGGGCGTCCCGGATATCGGTGCCGGCGCCGGTGGGCTGGGCCAGGGTGCCGGTGGCCAGGGTCACGGACTTCTCGGTGTGCTTGGGGACAAAGAGGGCCTTGGCCACCTCCAGGGGAGAGAAGGTCACCTCGTGGCCCTTCATGAGCTCATTGCCCCGCTCCTCCGCCTTGTCCTTCTCCT
The DNA here is from genome assembly GCF_900626145.1 of Intestinimonas timonensis. Lineage (GTDB taxonomy): Bacteria > Bacillota > Clostridia > Oscillospirales > Oscillospiraceae > Intestinimonas > Intestinimonas aquisgranensis. The sequence goes on from NZ_LR130817.1 coordinate 2,025,146, forward strand.
CGGCGGGGTCGTCGGCCTTCTCCAGGAACTTCCGGTCCTGCTCCCGGACCAGGTCCTCCACGTCCTTGATCTCCTCGTTCATCTTGGTCACCTTGGCCATCTCGGCGTGGTACTCCTCCCGCTTGCCCTCCTTCAGCAGGGCCTCGGCCCCCTCCAGCAGGGCGGTGCGCTGGGTCTTCAGATCGATCAGCTTGCGTCTCATTGTGTTCCCTCCATTAAAATCTGTTTTTCTCCAGCTCCAGCAGGGCCTCGTCCCGCCAGTCCTGGCTATCTGCGCCGGGCGCTCCGCCCGGAGGGGGATCTTCCGGGCCATCCGGCCCGCCGTAGCGTTTGACCACACCGGCCGCCGGCTGGGCCGGCACCGGCAGCATGGACACCTCATAGGCGTCGGTGGCGCCGTCCAGCTCGATGTAGCAGAGCTTGCCGTCATACTCGCAGCCCTTGACGTGCTCGCACCAGGCGGTGGCCCGGTCCGTGCCGCAGATGGAGCAGACGGCCCGCTCCCCGGCGACTCCCACACTGCACTCCCGCAGCAGGCCCGTCTCGATGGCGGCGATGGTGTCGCCGTTGCCCTGGAGCCGGGGCATATAGCACCGCAGCACCAGCTGCTGTCCGCCCTCCACGCCGGGCATCTCCTCCACCCCGGCGGCGTACACCCGGGCGGTCTGGCTGCCGGCGCTCCACTTGTGGTCCAGCAGCACCGGACGGCCCACGAAGAGCTTGGCCAGGGCCTCCAGCGTGCGCTCGGTGAACCGCTCCAGGTCCCGGTCCACCTGGTTGTTGCAGGCCGCCAGGCGGAAGGTGTAGACCTCCTCCGCCGCCAGCGCCCGCAGGGCCTGGGCGCTGATGAGAGCCAGGTCCTCCTCGGTGGCCTCGGCCTTCAGGAGCCGGGCCGCTTTCATGATCTGTTCCATTCACGTCTCCTCTCCCGGGGCGGTCTGCGCCCCGGCTCGTTTCCGGCTCAGCTCCGGCCAGTCCTCCAGGGGCACATAGTTGAGGGAGGCCTTCCGGGCGTCCCCGCCGGGCACGTCGGGCCGGTCCTCCAGCTCCTCGATGTCGTTGACGGAGAACACGCCGATCTCGTTCATGGCCTTGTACCAGTCCTTCCGGGCCGAAGTGTCGCCCCGGAGCTCCGCCATCATGTTGATGCGGATCTCCAGCCCGGCGTCCACCTGGCTCTGGGTCAGCAGCTTCCAGGTTCGCTCCTCCTCGTACTGGGTCACGTTGGGGTGGAGAGTGCCCACCACATACTCGATGGCGTTCTGCTCGTTGGATCCGTAGGCCTGCTTGCCCTCCTGGAGCTTGTAAAGGGGTACTCCGAAGTAGCGGGCGATGTCCCGGACCGAAACCTCCCGGCTCTCGATGAACTGGGCGTCCTGGTTGCTCACCGACAGGGGCTTGTATTCCAGTCCGAAGTCCAGAATGGCCACCCGGTGGCTGTTGCTGGGGCCGGCGTGGATCTTCTCCCACTCACTCCGCAGCTGGTCCTTCAGGGTGATCCAGGTGCCGTCCGGCCGTTTCAGCGGCTTCCCATTCGGGTCCTTGGCGTAGCCGCCCAGGTCGCTCTCGGTGCGGAGGACGCCGGAGGGCTGGCCGCCGTTTTCGTAGTAGGAGCGCTCATACTGCTGGGCCGCCAGGCTGGAGGCGATGACCTCGCTGGCCCGGCGAAGGACCCCCACGCCCTTCAGCCCGTCCCGGGAGGCGGCTTTGTAGTGGCAGATGTCCTCCTGGGGCAGCCGCATTGGCTCCCCCGTCCAGGGATGGGTCACCGTGTACCACACCCGGCCGCTCAGGTCCCGCCAGGGCTCCACCAGCTCTCCGGGCACGGGGATCAGCTCCGTGATGCGCCCGGTGCGGGGGTCCCGCAGCACCCATTCGTAGCCGTTGCCGGTGACCAGACGGCTGGTCTCCACCACCTTCTTGGCCACAAAGGGACTCATGGCCTCGTTGGGACGCACGTTGAGGAGGCGCAGCAGGGGCAGGTCCACCCGCTGCCGTGTCTTACTGTCCATGATGTAGGAGGGCAGCTTGCCCATGGAGTCGCTGAGGATCTCGATGCACCGGTCCACTGCCGAGAGCTTCCGGGCCAGGCTCTCCCCTGCCTCGGTGCCGCTCACGGGATAGCCGGCGGCCACCAGCCCCTCTGCCGTCACCGCCTTGCTGACGGTGGGCGACCGGGCCAGCGCCCGGATGCCCTGGGTCATGCTCACGCCTCTTCCCTCCTTCCCATGGCGCTGAGCACCGCACCGGCCATGGCCAGGGCCCCGCCGGTGATGAGCCCGGCGGGCAGGTAAATGAGTCCCGCCCCCACCGCCACCGCTGCGGCGCCTGCCACCAGCACCAGGTCGGCGCTCATGCGGCCCAGCGCCTTCTTCCATCGCTTCATCCGACTCCTCCTTCCGTGTCCGACTTGGACACCCTATAAGCTGAAGCCCGGCCGCTCCATGGCCGCCGCCAGATCCGGCTTGGCCGCCTCCTTGACCATGGCCGTGGCCATAGAGATAATCCAGGCCACGGTGATGTCGATGCGGCCGGTGCTGCGGTTCTTCATGGGCTTCATGTTCTCGTTGCCGTCCACTGCGCAGCGGACGTTTCCGAAGTTCCACCGGGCGCAGGTGTTGTGCTCGTGGAGCATCTGGTGGGCCCGGATAAGGACCTCCAGCTTCTTGGTGGCGGGAGACATGCCCAGCATGGTCTGGGAGATCTCCAGCACCTCAATGCCTCCCTGCATGAGCCGCTGGGACAGCGTCCAGGACATGGCCGGGTCCAGACCCAGGGTGATGAGGTCGAAGGCGTCCGCCACCTCCCGGATGACCTCCTCCACCCGGCTGTAGTCCACAATGTCCCCCTCACACAGCTCCAGAAAGCCCGCCCGGGCCCAGTCCCGGTAGGGGACGTGGTCCCGCTGCTCGGCCTCCACTACCCCATCCTCCGGCCGCCAGGCCCAGAAGAGGGCCACCCAGGTCTCCAGCCCGGGCTGGGGCGGGAAAAGGAGCACGAAGGCGGTGAGGTCGGTGCTCTTGGAGAGGTCCAGCCCGCCGTAGCACTGCTTGCCCCGCAGCCAGTCCCGGACGGCCTGCCTGCGTGCCGGGGCGCTCAGCCCCGCCCACTCCGGGCGGTTGAACTGGGTCTTGTCGTACAGCGTGAGAGGCACCCAGCCCACCGCTTTCACGCTGATCCACTGATTGAGCCGGAGCCAGCGGAAGAGCTTCTCCGCCGCCTGGCTGCGCTTGGCCGCCTGGGCCTCCAGACGCAGGGTCCGCAGGGTCAGGTGCTTCCCCAGGGAGGGGTTGCACAGGCGCCACAGGGACTCGTCCCAGATATCCACCTGCTCCAGGGCCTCCGGGTCGTCCCCGTAGAGAGCGGTGAGGCCGTAAAGGATGGGCAGCCAGTTGGACTCATCCCGGGCCAGCAGGGCCTCTTGGGCCTCACGCAGCTCCTCCGGGGCGGCCCGGCGCAGGGAGATCACCTGCCGGGGGTCGCCGCCCTGGGCCAGGATCTGCCGCAGCTGCCGGGCGTCCCGGATGGCCGCCGCCCGCTCGTGGATCTCCCAGCCGATGCTCTTCCGGTCCGGGTCGTCTCCGGCGGTGGTAAGCACGATCCACACCGGCTGTGCGTGGGCAGCGCCGGCGGCGCCGGTCATCACGTCCCACAGGGCCCGGTTGGGCTGGGCGTGGAGCTCGTCGAAGATGACGCAGCTTGGCTTATAGCCGTGCTTGGAGAAAGCCTCGGCGGACAGCACCGCCATCAGGCCCACAGTCACCCAGCGCTTGCCGCCGTTTTCCGCCCGGCGCAGCTGCCGGTATTCGATCTGCTTCTTGGACTTGGTGATCTTCAGCTCGCCCCGGGCGATCATCTTGGCCGTCCAGGGGGCGGTCTCCAGCATGAACACCGCCGCCCGGAACACGATGCTGGCGTTGTCCCGGTCCGCCGCGCACAGGTAGACCTCGGCGTTGAGCTCGCCGTCCCCAAACAGGTGATAGAGCCCCAGGGCGGCGGCCAGCTCGCTCTTGCCGTTCTTCTTTGGGATCTCCAGATAGAGATACTGGTACTGCCGCAGCAACTCCCCGCTCTCCCCGTCCGGCTCCAGGGTGGAGTAGAAGTCCATCAGGGCGTCGCGCTGCCAGTCGTAGAGCCGGAAGGGCTTCCCCGTGTCGGTGGTGGGCAGGCGCTCCACGAAGTCGCAGACGAACTGCCCGGCCGCCCGGTCCAGCACCGCCATGGGCTACTCCCCCATAGCCCTGGCCTGCCTGGCCCTCAGGGCACGGGTGAACTCGTCGGTCTCGTCCACCTCTTTGGCGGCGTTGGCCAGGACCTCCGGCACCACCAGCCGGCAGCGGGAGGAGATGGACAGGCCCATGACCTCGGCGCACTGGCGGCACTGCTTGAAGTAGGATGCCTGGACTCCTGTCCACTCCTTGGCCAGCTTCTCATCCTTGTCCCGGATGGCGGCCGAGGCCAGCTTGTCAGCCCGAAGCCACCGATCCCGGGCCACCAGGAACTGCCCCAGCACGTCCCGGTCCAGCTCGGTGTAGAGTCCGGCCTGGCGGAGGATCTCTCCGATCTCAGAGAACTCCCGATGGAACTTCTTCAGCAGCCACCGGGGAGGCTGGGCCTTATCCGGAGGCGGCACATGGACCTCCCGGTCCCGGCGCTCGTCCTCCTCCGCCTGGGACAGGTGCTTTCGCCCGTTGGCCTTCACCAGGTCGGTGGGCTGTCTGGGTCCCGGCATGGCATCCACTCCTTTCACGCGGCCATGGGGAAAATTTCTCACACGAAGGGGGCCGCACGGTCTTGCGCCCCTCCGCCCAAAACTTTTTGGCACTGGGGGAAGGGTCCGGCAAGCCGGAGGCTTGCGGCGCCTGCGTGCGGGCGCGGCGGGAGCGCGGGCGGGCGCCCGAGCGTTCCGCCGCTTTGTTGCTCCCTCATCGTCAGAAATGGCCTCTTTTTTTGCGTTCTTCCGCCTGCTCCCGCGCCGTCTTCCGGTCATGGCAGCGCTTGCACAGGCTCTGATGGTTGGCCGGATCGATGAACAGCTGCCAGTCTCCCCGATGGGGCGTGACGTGGTCCACCACGGTGGCCCGGGTGCGAACGCCATGCCGGGCACACTCCCGGCACCAGGGCTCCCGCAGGAGCTGGGCCGGCCGCAGGTCGTCGGTCCATACGGGCAGGTTGTACCAGCCGTGGTATTCCACCGAGGCCCGGCGCTCGGCCCGCTTGGGCTTGTGCTTGGGACAGTAGCCCTCTCGGGTGAGCGCCGGACACCCGGGATGTCGGCAGGGTCGGAGCGGCTTCATGGCCACGGGCTATCACCTCCGGGCAAAACAAAAGCCAGCGCCCGACCTGGTCCCACGCTGGGGATCTTGTCGGGCTCTGGCTTCCGCTCCGGGCTATCACCTCCGGAGATGCAAAAAGCACCTGCACCGACAAGACCGCTTCAGCGCGGATCATGTGGCACAGGCACTCTGGCACAGGCACTCGTCGATATTCACGATGTGTTCGTGGCCGCAGCGTTTACAGTAGACCTGCAAGCACTTGGCCCGGGTTTCGGGGTAGATCCGGAGGACCCTCCCTTTCCCGCAGGACGGGCACATGAGCCATCCGTCCTTGATGACCAGTGTATCAGCTTTTCTTTTCGTTTGCAATGCCTCCCCCTCACTTTCTACATAGGGCGACGAATTATTAAGACTGGTTTCAAGCCGGAAAATTATTAAGCCGGCCGTCGTCGGCCTCTATTATATGTATACTGTCCCGGCTCCCGCTCTGGGAAAAGCAGATACCGGGCGCCGATGCAGTCGGCAAAGCCGTAGGGGTTCTTCTCGCTGAAGGTCTCGTAGTCCACTGCGCCCGCCGGCGGCGCCAGGGTTACGCTGTCGCTCGGGATGTCAATATATTCCACTTCATATTTTCTGAGATTGCGAGACCCGCGCCAAGTCCGTTCCCCGGGCCTAGGCCTGCCGAACTCCCTGGCCTCCTTCGTGAAGTACTTGGCCAGCTCCCGGTAATAGTGGACATCCAGCGGCTCGGCCCGGACGTAGCCTCCCCCCTGCCATAGGCTGCGAATCTCCTCCAGGTCCTCGGGCGAAGTGAAGTTGAGCACTACATGATGGTGGAGCCGCTTGTCCTCCAGTTCTCCATCAGCGTCCATCCAGTCATAGGTCCTCAGCTCATGAAAACCCTCAGTGGTGTAAATGTACCGCAGCTCCTCCCCCCTCTTTCGCCGGACCGCCCGGCAACTCCGGACAAATTTCTGGAATATTCTGTCCGCACCCCGCTTGTCCAGCGGAAGGTGGGCGTCGTCATAGGTGAAAACCAGCACCCAGTCGCGAGCCCCAAAGTTGGCCGCAAAGGTCAACTCCAGCTCCCGCCAGGAGCATTTGAGATTGTAAAACATCTGCCCCGGCGAAGTGGGACCCTGCCGCCTGCCCCGTGTCCGCCTTCCGCCGGTGTCCGGGACCTTGCCCAGCACCTCCAGGTGCAACAGGCCCGCCGTGATGGATTTGATACACTTGGCCATTTTGCCCTCCTATCTTTTGTTATGTTCTTCCTTCTACCCCTTGACAAATGCGCATTAAATGCGTATAATATACTTGTAAGGAGGAGAGACAATGAAACGCAGAGACTTGATAAAACTGCTGAAAGCCAATGGATGGTGGCTCCTCCGAAACGGCACTAACCACGATATCTATACCAACGGCAAAGTATCTGAGACAATCCCCCGACACTCCGAAATCAAAGAACAATTAGCACTCGCCATCATCCGGCGGCAGGGGCTGAAATAAGCCCCTCGCCGCCACCCAAAAAGGAGGTTTTCTATATGAAGCAAGTTTATCCCGTAATCCTCCATCCAGAGCAGGAGGGAGGTTTCTCTGTGTCCGTACCGGACCTGAACATCGGCACCCAAGGAGAGACGATCGCAGAGTGCATCGACATGGCGCGTGACGCCATTGGGCTTTGGGGAATCTGCGAGCAGGACGAGGGGCGTGTGATCCCGGAGCCCTCCGGCCTGACGCCAGAGCATGAGGAGGGAGAGCTGGTCACCCTCGTAGACATCGATTTTGACGCCTATCGCCGGACCCACGACATGCGGACGATTCGGAAAAACGTGACCATCCCCAGCTATCTCAATGATCTGGCAGAGCGTGCCGGCGTCAATTTCTCACAAGTCCTCCAGGACGGGCTGAAGCAGCGGCTCGGTGTGCAGTAACAAAATGGTCAGTCTCAGGCCGCCCTATTGGGGCGGCCTGTTTTATGTCTCTGATAACTTTGGTACTCTCGGGTAAGCTACCGTCGGAGGTGATCGTATGGACGATCGGTATGCCAACTTTGCAGAGGACCCGGTCATGCAGGCCTATTTCTCCCAGCTCCCCACCCCCATCCGGGAGCAGATCCGCGCTCGCAAGCCACAGCCCGCCACGCTGGAGGAGCTCCAGCGCATGGCCGAGGAGGTCAAGCGCCTGTTTTAAGGCCCCGCAGGAGGAGGCGCCGCCCCGCCGTGGGCGGCGCTTTTTCTATCCTATGTCCAGCTTCAGCTGCTCGGGCAGCTTCTCCCGGATGGAGACCACCCTGGCATCGCCCAGCTGCTCCAGGGCCATGCCCAAAACCTCCTTCACACACTCTGCCGCCCCCGGCGGCGCGTTGACCTGGATGGTGACGATCAGCATGTGGTGTCCTCCTGTCTCTCGGGCGGGCGGCATTCAGGCGGGGTGGGAAGCGGCATCCAATACAACACTCTACATTTCGTTCCGTGAGACACTTCTCCGCCCCAATGTCCGTCTATACAATACCCAATCCCGTATGTTTGGTACATTCTGTTAAAGTCCCCATACCTAAAGTATTCGTACCAGCAAAGGACATCTACGCAGTTCTCCGGTAACCTCTCCTCCACGCTCATCCACTCGCCCGGCGGGGCAATGGTGGGCATGGAGCCAACTTTATCTGTTGTCATAGGCAGTCTCCTTTTGTACGCCAGGTCGGCCGTACCGCCAGGCGAATGTGATGCAGCGGGTATAGTGCTTGTCCCACTCCCAGCCGCCCGGGCGCTTGCACGCTCCGTGGGCGTCGTCGTGCCACAGGCAGTTGTGGCAGGTCCGCCGGTAGGCATCCAGCACGATCAGCTCACCCATCGTCGCTCTCCTGTGGCTGGAGACGCCCCTTCCAGCCACAGGAAGGGCAGTAAAAGGTGTTCCCACACCCACCATTCCCACAAGTCTCGCCGCAGCTTGGGCACTGGGCATCGGAAAAAATCAGCTTCTCATGGGCGTCCTCCTCTCCCTCCGGCGGGCGGCGGTAGACTTTGTAAGTCCCAGTTGGACCGTCCAGTGTTTCACCCATGATGTATTCTTCCAGGTCCAGACCGGCACCCTCAAGAGCACTGGTGCTATATAGTTTCCCCTGGACCACCAGCGCCGTCTCTCCGCTCCCGTCTGGGTACTCCAACCAAACTTCGCTGAGATACATCTTGTCAAGGTCCGCTTGTGTCAGCGCCTCGTTGCTGTGCTGTGGGAAGGGGCCGCCAGTCAGCCCAGCGGCCCGGGCCTCCGATTCCTCCAGAGCCGATTTGGCGCCCCGCAAAATGGTGCAGCCGTGGACACCGCAGTCGTGCTCCCAGCCGCAGCCCAGGCAGGCCAGACTTCCTGTCTCCACCGCCAGTCGCCCCAGCGCCTTCAGTAGCTTTTCATTTCCCATGTGCTCCTCCCCTCACGCCGTCCTGGCCTGGGCTTCTTTGCCCGCCGCTTTCCGGCGTGGCACCTTCGGAGTGCCGTCATCATTTCGCTTGCTGCCGTCCCGGAGCCACCGCAGCCAAGTGTCCAAAAAATCCTTGTGAATGATCCTGGGACTGACCCGCCCCGGGTTCTCCGGGCAGGAGCTGCACTCGTTGTCATACCCGTGGATCTGCCTTAGCTGATTCCCGTCCATCTCCAGGGTGATGTACGGGGTAGCCGGGGCATTGGTCCGGCGGAGGAACAGGATGGTGGTCACACCGTTCATGTGCCGTTCGGCGTAGCCGCCCACACAGTGGTGCAGGGCCTTGCCCTCCCGCCGGATAGCCAGGCTCGTAGCCGGGAACACGATCTTCAGCCCGTCCAGCTCAAACTCATACTTGAGCCGCCGCTCCTTCAGGGATGCCGCCCGCCGCTTTTTCTCCTCACGAGCTTGCTTGGCGGCCAGCTCCTCGGTAGCAGAGTCATGGGCGGCGTGGAGGTCCTCCGGCCACAGCACCTTGCCGTGCTCCATACACCGCCCCAGCGCATACGCCGCCTCCCAATAATCCCGGTAGAGCCCGAAGAGGGTGGCGTAGCGGTCATCGGTCTGTTCCGAGACCCGATCCAGGTAGCGCAAGAACCGCCCCGGCGTCAAATGGCGCTTTCCCAGAAACCGCAGCACCTCCATGGCCTTCACCTGACAGCCCCAAAGGTTCCGGAAGTCCATACAGAAGGGCAGGTCCCAGCGCTCTCCCCAGTGCTTCAACACATAGTTCCGGATGGCCAGCACCTCAAGGGGCGGCTGCACGCCCAGAAACCAACTCAGTTCCCGTTTATTCAGCCCAAAGGCCTTTCTGGGGTCGGTCTCCTCCCAGCACATGGCCGCCACGTTTTTCTTCCTGGCGTAAATGAGGTCGCTCAAAGGCTCCCATGGGCCGGACTTCACCAGCATCTCTACCTGTCTGGGGTAGATGGCGTAGGCGGTCAGGTAGGAGATGAAGTCGTCAAAATAGGCGGCATATCCCCTGCCCCCGCGGGGGCGGAACTGCCAGTGGTCGAAGAAGCCGCAGTATCGGAAGAAGGGCTGCCCATCCAGCTCCTCCCGGTTGAGGATGGAATAGGGCTCGTAGTGGTACCAGTAGATGGGGCCGTCCTTGAAGGGCTCGCTCACCAGCTTCCGGCGGCCCAGCCTGTCCCGCTCGTAGGTGATGACCGGCTCATGCTCCCGGTAGGTGACCTGGTAGTCGGCCTGCATCACCTCTCCCCTGGCAAAGCGGTAGCCGCTGGAGCACCAGGCAGTGGGCCGGGCGGTGAGCCCCTCCTCGCTGGAATAATCCTTCCTCAGCGCCAGGGCGTCGGCGTAGAGGGCGTCTCCCCTTGCGTGGAGGAGCACCGTTAATTCCACCTGGCGCAGAGACGTCCGTTTTTTCGCCTTGGCCAGGTCGATCACCGTCACGCTGCGCCCGCACCATGGGCAGGTCCACGACTCCCTGTGCCTGAGACGGTCCAACAGTTCCCGGTGCCCCTCCGTCTCCATCCGGGTCAGACAGGGGCGGTACTCCTTGTGGCCGCAGCAGGAGGTGTATAGCCTCACACCGCCCAGACCCATCAGGTCCACCTCTTTTCGGAAGAACAGGTAGTGTGGGAACAGGTCGTTCATCCGCACCAGGTCCTCCTCGGTGACGGTGGGCCAGCTGTTCAGGAGTTCCCGCTCCCGCTCCGTGTACTTCACCCTACCCGCCCCCTCAGAAGAAATCCGAGAGGTCCAACAGGATGCCGGTCTGCTGCGGCTCCGCCGCCGGCTCCAGCTGGACGCTCATGGTGAAGTTGACCCTGGCCCCGTCGAAATAGAAGGACGCCGCCCGGCGGTAGGCCTCCAGATCGGAGAGGGAGCTGCCCACCCCCTTGGCCACGGCGGCCATGCAGTCCGGGAAGGAACCTCCCTGGGCCACAGCCTGGGCGAACTCCTCGTTTTGCTGGCAGAACTCCAGGAGGGCGTCCCGGACGGCGGACTTCATGGCGCCCTCCTTCTGACCCTTGACCTTGTCATACTCATCCTTCAGGCGTTTCTCCGCCTGCTCGTACCAAGTGGTCATTCCACACACCTCCCGATGGCCTCTGCCAGGGCTTTCATGGCCTTCTCCGCCCCCTGTGCGGCAGTCTGGTCGGGGCGGTTCCGCAGCTTGAGGAGGATGCCGCGCATTTTGTTGGCCGTCTCCTGGGACTGCTGGAAGAGGACCTTGAAGGTGGCCATGTCCTCGTCGGAGGAGAGCGCGGCGTTTTTCCGTGCCTGCTCGGCGTCCTTCAGTTGGACCTGAGCCTGCTCCAGAGCGGCCTCGGCCTCCTTCCGCTTTTCCTCAGCCTTGGCTTTGGCCGCCTTGGCCTTGTCCAGCTTGGCCTGCATCTCGGCCACGGCCTCCGCCCTGGCCTGGGTGATGGCCTCCTGGTCAACCACCGTCTCCACCGCCACGTCCACCGGCCGATTCTTCAGCTCGGTGAGCTCCCGCTCCAGGCGGGCGGTCTCCTGATCGGCCCGCTCCTTCTCTTCCCGGGCCGACTCCAGCGTGGCGTTGACCACCTTCATGTCGGCCTCCATCTTCGCCCGGGCGGCTTCCGCTGCTGCGGCGTCGGCCTTGGCGGTCTCGGCGGCCTTCCGGGCTTCATCCCGGTCCTTGATGGCCTGCTCCAGCTGCCGGGCGGACATGTCTATGACGTTGTGCTCCTCCACAAAGCTGTCCCGCTCCTCCGCCGGAACGGCCAGGAGCATCAGCGCCTTGGATGCGCCCAAATCCGCCAACGTGTTCGGATTTGACCACTCCCGGGCCAATTTCATGAACTTCTGGGCCGTCCGCTCGGAGAGTTCCACTCGTTCATTGAGCCAGGGCAGCCACTCTCCGTGGGAGAGCATACCCTTGGCCTCGATGAGCCGGGCGCCGATGTCCAGGATGGCCTCCCCGGCCTCCCGTTTCAGATCCAGGATCTCGCCGGTGACCGTTTCGATGGTCCGCGGCAGGCTCATCCTGGCCTCGAACTCCGCCTCCTCGGCCTCCTTCCACTTGGCCCGGCGGCGCTCCTCCTGGTCGTCGATCTCATAGCCCGGCCGGGCGTTTGCGTCATAATAGGGGCAGTCCAGCTCGTGGCCGACGTGGGCGCATTTCTGCTCGCACTCGGCCTGGAGCGGACAGCGGTCATTGGTCTTTCCCATGACAATGCTCCTCTCCGTTAAATTCCGTACTTGGCGACAAATTCGCCGTAGCTCATATGTAAGCGCCTGGCCTTGGCGGCGATCTGCCCCAGGGTCATGGGCTTAGCGCCCTCCGACGTTTTGGTCTTCCGCTTCGCCCGGCGCTTTTCCTGACTCTCTTTGTGCGTGGAGCGGATGACCTCCCCCCGGCACTCCGGGCAGTAGCGGGAGTTGAAATGCCCCTCGCACTCCTTCCCGCAGATCTCACAGGTATAGAGCACACTCATCGCTCCCCCTCCCCTCTCAGCTTGTCCAACGCCCAGAGGATGGCGTCGGCCACCTCCCGGTGCTCCTTCTCCCGGTCTGGGTCCGCCCGCATCAGGGACAGGTGGCGGCGGTACTCCGCCTCCAGCAGCTGTATTTTACGTTTCTCCATCGTCAACCTCCGATCCGGAATTGTTCGGGGATCTCTTCCTTCGTTTTCCGCCGGTAGGACATACCGGAGATTTTACTGGTGGCCAGGGAGAACGCCAGCTTGCATCCACCCACAGACCCGTGCCGGT
>NZ_LR130818.1 GCF_900626145.1 Intestinimonas timonensis
CTGGTGTTGTATGCTCTAAAAGACTTCTTAATCAAGCGGTTAGGAAGTCTCTTAGAACACATAACCTAAAACCGAAGAAAGGAGCGCAAGTTATGAGAAAAAACGAGAAAATCACAGCTCTGTACGAACGACTGAGCCGTGATGACTTTGGCAAAGATGATGACCAACAGCGTGAGAGCAACTCCATATCCAATCAAAAGGCAATGTTGGAGGAGTTCGCCGCACGGCAGGGGTTTACGAACATTGTCCATTTCACGGACGATGGCATTAGTGGTACTTGCTTTGACCGTCCCGGATTTTTGGCAATGATGAAAGAGGTTGAAGCCGGGAATGTGGAGTATCTGTGTATCAAGGACATGAGCCGCATGGGTCGTGACTATCTGAAAGTCGGTCAGATTATGGAAATCCTGCGTCAGCGTGGCGTTCGCCTTATCGCCATCAATGACGGCGTGGACAGTGCCAGAGGGGACGATGATTTTACCCCTTTCCGCAACATTATGAACGAGTATTACGCCAGAGACACCAGCCGTAAAATCCGTTCCACTTTCCAGTCCAAAGGCAAGTCCGGCAAGCACCTCACAGGCACGGTTATTTACGGCTATCTCTGGAACGAAGCAAGAGACCAATGGTTGGTTGACCCCGAAGCCGCCGAGGTGGTCAAGCGCATCTTTGCCATGACGATTGAGGGCTACGGTCCGTATCAGATCGCCAGCAAGCTGAAAGAAGAAAAAGTCCTCATTCCGTCCGCTTACCTTGCCCAGCACGGCGAGGGCGTGAACAAAAATAAGACCTTCAAAGATGTGTACGGCTGGGGTTCTTCCACCATCTGCAACATTCTTGAAAAGCGTGAATATCTGGGACACACCATCAACTTCAAGACCCGAAAGCACTTCAAGGACAAGAAAAGCCATTATGTCCCGGAGGACGAATGGACAATTTTCGAGAATACCCATGAAGCTATCATTGACCAGCAGACCTTTGACCTTGTGCAGAAAATCCGTGGGAATGTCAGACGCTACCCGGACGGCTGGGGCGAAGCAGCTCCCCTCACAGGCTTGCTTTATTGTGCCGATTGCGGCGGCAAGATGTATGTCCACCGTACCAACAACGGCAAGCGTATTTCTCAATATACCTGTTCCCAATACAGCAAAGTCCCAGTTGGAAAGCTCTGCACGACACAGCACCGTATCAATGAAGATGTGGTACTGTCCCTTGTTTCCGAAATGCTCAAAGCTATTGCCGAGTATGCGAAGCATGACAGAGCCGAGTTTGTCCGAGTGGTGCAGGAAGCGCAGTCCAGCCAGCAGACGGCAGAGGTCAGGAAACAGCGGACACGCCTTGCCACAGCAAAGCAGAGAGTTTCCGAGCTGGAAGTCCTGCTCTGCAAAATCTATGAGGACAACATTTTAGGCAAGCTGTCCGACAGCAGATACGCCACTCTGGACGCTCAA
>NZ_LR130819.1 GCF_900626145.1 Intestinimonas timonensis
GGATGGCGTCCAGCTCCCCCTGCTGGCGGTGGACCACCGACCCCAGGTAGAGGCAGCCCGCCAGACTCAGGGCGGCCAGCACCGCCGCTGCAGCCGCCACCGGTCGGAGCCGGTCAGCAGCGCGTGTGGCGGCGCGGATCTCCTCCCGGACGGTCTGCCACATCTTTACCAGAACACGGATGATGGCCCGGTAGGTGGTCAGGCCCGCGCCCTCCTCGCTCAGGATCTCATTCAGCTCGTCGTCCATGGGCCCCTCCTCACAAAAGCTGGGCCACCAGGAAGCCCACGGTCCCCGTGATGAAGCCCGTCACGACCAGGTCCCAGAGCCGGGAGGGCCGCCCTTTCAGGGAAGCCACGTCTCCGGCGATGTCGTCCAGCTTCTCCACGATGGTGTCCAGCCGGGTCCCGTTCACTGCCTGGTGCTGTTCCAGCTCTCGGATGCGCCGGAAGAACTCCTCGTGCCGCTGGCTGTTCTTCTGGGACTCCAGTTCAAAGTCGCCCTCCAGCCGCTTGACCCGCTCGTCCAGCTGGCAGGCGGAACAATCGTTGGGCATGGCGTCAGCCCCCTCTCATCACCTTGTCTGCCTCAATGGCCTTCTGGGTAAAGCTATTGTTCTTCCACCAGGCCGCCAGGGCCGCCGCAACGGTCCACGTTGTGGTCACCAGGGCGTTGATGGTCTCGTCATCGATGGGAATGACCTGGATGCCGGCCATGCTCAGACACTGGTTGAGCAGGGCCAGAAAGAGAATGATGGTGCGGGCGATAGTGCCCGCGCTGATGCTGTTTTTCATATGCGCCTCCTTATCGAACTCCTGCATATCGTTCCATCCACAGTCTATCAGAAACGTACTGCAAAGGGCAAATGCCCGCTTAATTCTGACCCTTGCTCATAAGATCCCAGAAGTCATCCGCCTGTGCCGCGCTCATTCCTGCATTCTGGAGCTGCTGCAGTTTGACCTCTTTGGTGATTCCCTTCCCCGTGGCAGCATAGATGGGGTAATAGGTCAGGTAGTCATCAATGCTCATGCCCCACTGCCGTATCCTTTCCCACCGGGCACGTCCGGCGTCCGAGAGCTCCAGTTGATAGAGCCGGTTCTTGTCCGCCGCAGAGAGTCCGCTCGACTCGATGGCAGCGATGATCTCCGCCTGATTGACGGAGTCGTCTCCGTTCCGGTCCCTATCCGCATCCGCATAGGTCAGCCAGGCGTCCACGGAAAGGCCGCTCTGGTAAGCCTCCCGGAGCTTGTCCCGACTCATGGCGGCTCCGTACTTAGAGCGGTAGGCCAGGTATTCGGCCTCGCTCAGGCCCAAGTCTGTGCCTGCCCGCTTTACCTCACCGACCCACTCCTCTGGCTGATAGCCGCTGTGGAGATCCGCCTTGGACACGGCGTCGGCATAGGTGTATACCATGTCCAGCGCCCTGGCCTTCTCTTCGTCCGTGAATCCCTGATAGACCCCGCTTTGGATGAGTTTGTCGGACAGATCATAGGCCGTTTGTCCACGCATGGTCGCGTATTTTACATACTGTTCTGCGCTTAGGTCGATATGATTTCCGTCCACGATGATGTACCGGTTTGCCCGGCTGGGTACCACCCCGCT
>NZ_LR130820.1 GCF_900626145.1 Intestinimonas timonensis
CTGTATAAAGAACGCCATCTGGTGGAGTGTTTTTTCCAGAAAATCAAGTGGTTTCGCAGAATCGCCACCAGATATGACAAGTCGGATGCTTCCTTCCTAGCCTTTGTGTATCTTGCCTCCATCGCTATTTTGTTGCTTTAGCACAATCTCCGCCTTTTTTCAAACAAGCCCTAGCATCAACAGGTATCAATTTCATGGTTGCAAAACTCCTTTCACTTATGGATACCTCCATAATAGGAGCTGTGCTTTTTGCGAAATCCACCGCAGCATAGTCATCTCACAGGGGAAATCCTCGAAACCAAGTGTCTCGCAAGTAATGATTCCATCAAGCACTCCGAGTATGATCTCTGCTTCATATTGCTTATAGGGAAAGAGCAACCCAGAAAGTTCTCTGTGAACCGCACCACATTTAGCACATCGAAAACGGCGCATAGGAACTCTAACAGTTTCCCGGCCTTTCGTCCGTACCAGTCTTAGCACGCTGTCATAGTATTTCAACTCCCCGCCGCACTTGGGGCAGGTGGATTGATCCTGCATCACCATAAGCCGCCCTCTAATCTAAATTAAAAAATATTGTGTAGAAATATACTTGACAATTCCTATACCATCATATATGATTAGGAGCAGTAAATCAACTCTGAATGAGGGAAAGGAATCAACCATGCTGATACAGTGCCCAGAGTGTGAGTTACCGGTGAGCGATAAGGCAAACGCCTGTCCCCATTGCGGCTACCCGCTAAAATCCTCTGAAAAGCAAAAAAGACCTCGCAAATCCAACAAGCGCCGGCGGCTGCCGAACGGCTTTGGTCAGATCAGCGAGATCAAAAACCGTAATTTGAGGAACCCATTTCGGGCAATGGTAACAGTAGGAAAAACACCAGAGGGAAAACCTATCTGCAAGCCTCTTAAACCGGAGTCCTACTTTGCTACTTATAACGATGCCTACACTGCCTTGGTGGAGTACAATAAGAATCCTTATGACCTGGAGCCGTCTATCACCATGCAGGAACTCTACGATAAATGGCTCCCCGAATATGAGAAAACGGTGAAGAGCACTAAATCCGCTACCGCAGCTTGGGCATATTGTTCTGGCGTCTATAAGATGCGAGTTATGGACATCCGGGCCCGGCATGTAAAAGGCTGTATGGAGGAGGGCGCGGCTATCATTCGCGGTAAGGAACAACATCCAAGCGCCACCATGAAGAATCAAATCAAATCCTTGTTCAACATGATGCTGGACTATGCTTTGGAGTATGAGCTGGTGGATCGAAATTACTCCCGCACCTTCAATCTCACCGAGGAGACTGTCAAGGAGATCCAATCGGTGAAAAAGGAGCATATCGCTTTTACAGACGAAGAGATGGACTTGCTTTGGGCAAATATCAGCGACAAGCAGGGTATCGACATCCTGTTGATCCAATGCTACTCCGGTTGGCGCCCTCAGGAGCTTGGTTTACTGGAATTGAAAGATGTAGACTTGGAGAGTTGGACATTCCGAGGCGGTATGAAGACGGATGCCGGAGAGAACCGTATTGTCCCCATCCACTCTCGCATCCAAGACCTGGTGCTCCGAAAATATCAGGAGGCGGAGGCCCTTGGAAGCCCCTATTTGCTCAACTGGACAGACTCCAATAACCGTAACAAGAAAAACCTTAAGCTGACTTACGCCCGATATCAAAAAGCTTTTGAACGTATTCGGGACGAGCTAAAGTTAAATCCTAATCATCGTCCACACGACGGCCGTACCCACTTTGTTACCATGGCTAAGCGCTATGGCGTGGATGAGTATGCCATCAAATATATGGTGGGCCACAAAATCTCCGACATTACTGAGAAGGTTTATACCCGCCGAGAGTTCGCTTGGCTCCGAGAGGAAATTGAAAAAATAAAATAGAGGGAGTAGGACTTGCGGACCCAACGTTTTTGTGGTATGCTGTCCAACTGGAAGGAGATGCCTCGAACATGGAGAAACATACTGGTACGGAGGAACACTATTAAGCCAGAAAGGAGGTGTTTCTATGGCCAGATTGACTAATGAGCAAATTCGGAATATGTCTATCAATGAAGCCGATATATATACCGATGCTCACCCCGCTGAAGCATGGCGTTTTGCCAAAGCTCACGGTGCTGCCGCAATCAAACAGACAAAGAAAGCGGCAAAGAATGGCTTCAAAACTAAGACTCTCTTTGCAGAGCCTGACGCAGTTGTAGTCCTATAAAACACACGACCGCCCTTGACTGTTCGTAGCAGCCGAGGGCGGTTTCTTTCTGGCTTAATACTATTCCTCATGTAGATCGCAGTCATTTATTCCTACATCATAACTCATACATTTTGGCACTTGCGGATAGTGTATGAATGTCTGTGTAGAAATGATAGATAAATAATATACGAATTATCTACACTTACCTACTTTTAACTACCCTTAACCGTTCGAAAAACCATTGTAATAACAGTAGTTAAGAGCACTTAAAAGTAGGTGATTTGCTAATGAGTTTCTATAATGTTTATGCAGATAATCGAAAATCAGATATAAAATTTCTTTAAATCGCGAGATTGATTTTCTCATAAGAAACAGTTATTTAGAATCGGGTTTTATCCTAGCTACGAATTATGTTAAGGTTAAAGTGTACCCAAAGTCAAGGACACAATGAAATACCAAAAACATGAGAGTTGTTATGTGACCATAGATCTGGTCAGAAGCTATTTTTCATGCACAGGCGGTTTGCCTTGCAGAGGATAAACGCCTGTAGTGAGGTACGTGTAAAATTCATTTGGAGATAATTTTGCAAGCTGC
>NZ_LR130821.1 GCF_900626145.1 Intestinimonas timonensis
CGCAAATTGCAATAACAAGTTGGACACGCCGTGGTAGACAGCCTCGGTCTCGGATGGAGCCGCAGGCTCTG
This sequence comes from Intestinimonas timonensis, assembly GCF_900626145.1. Classification (GTDB taxonomy): domain Bacteria; phylum Bacillota; class Clostridia; order Oscillospirales; family Oscillospiraceae; genus Intestinimonas; species Intestinimonas aquisgranensis. Next base: position 72 of record NZ_LR130821.1, read on the forward strand.
TCCGGGACCGAGGGTGCCGCAGCCGTCAGGCTGCGTATACAGCGTCCAGGAACGATTCAAACAACTCCTCCGAGGTGCGGTAGCCGAGCTTTCTGCGGGGCCGTCCGTTCAGCTCGTCAGCAGCGGCGAGGATATCCTCGTCGGTGAATTGCTCAATGGACTTGCCCTTGGGGAGGAAGGCCCGAAACAGGCCGTTGTGGCGCTCGTTCTGGGGCCGCTCCCATGAGGTGTACGGGTGAGCAAAGTAGACCTTGGTGCCCCATTTTTCTATCTGAGCGAAGTCAGCGAATTCGCTGCCGTTGTCCACAGTAATCGTCTTAAAGACCTGGTCGAAATGCTCGCCGTACTCGGCATGGAGGGCGGTCATGGCTGCCATCACCGCCTCGCTGGTTTTGCCGGGGATACGGAACGCAAGGTAGTTCTGGGTCTTCTTCTCCAGCAGAGAGAAGACTACGGACTCCTTTCCAGACCTCCTTCCAACCACGGTATCGCCCTCCCAGTGGCCTTCTTCCATGCGGAGAGAAGCAATCTCCGGACGGTCTGAAATGCTTGCGCCGTAACGCTTTTTGTTCTCCCGAACCCGGTGCTTCTTCGTCTTTCGCTTCAATGCTTCAGGCAATTCCGTGGGATGGATGGGCAGACATCCTCTCCACACCATATTGTAGAGTGTGCGGGAGCAAACCATCTTAGACGGCTCAAACAGGTGGTGCAGCTTGGCGTAGCCGCAGCAGGCATCCAGCGACCACTTGTGTTCCTGTACCTGCCGGATCACCCACTTGGAGAAGTCCTGGCAACCGTCCGATTTCGGGTTCCTGTGGCAGGTTGCTCTGTTTGCCTTGTACACCGCCTCTCCCAATTTCGGGGAGTAGCCGGGGGCTTTCCCCTTGGTGCTCTTACGAACCGGTGTACCACGCCGCAGCTCGTTTGTAATGGTGGATGGAGCGCAGCCCACCTCTCTGGCAATGGCCCGTATGCCAAGGCCTTGCTGTTTGAGGGCCTTAATGGCACCCCGTTCTACCATACCGAGATGCTGTCCCTTCTTGCGTTCTGCTGCTACTGTGATATAATCTTGGTAGTCCATAGTGATTGCCTCCCATAGTGAATTTGGTGTAGCAACTTCATTCTACCACGGGAAAAAATCACTATGGACTTTTCTCTTCAAGTGCCCAACTTGATTTTACAATCAACCAACAAAAAAGTCTGCAAATAAAAAGTCAATAGGGAAATAAAGAAAAATTGAGGAGAGAAAAAGTAAGCGTAAAAACAGTCGGCGGCTTGTCAGGGTAAAATGCCTCTGCCAAACTATAAGAGTCTGAGGAAGTGCATGGTAGTACCAAGTAGTACCAGAGAGTGTCCCAGACTCCAAGATAGTGAGGTGCAGACATGGAGAAGGCAGCAAGTTTACAGAGAGCCAATCAACAACAG
>NZ_LR130822.1 GCF_900626145.1 Intestinimonas timonensis
CAACGCGCCTGACATGAGCCAGACGGATGAAGCCTGGGCCGAATCTTTCCTCCCGGTGAACGCACCCCAGGAATGCAGAAGTCCTAAATCATAATAGAACTGCAGGCCGCCATCTCAATGCACAGGCACTGAGATGGCGGCCTTTTTATGCGCAGGGAGATTTGACGGTTACAAAAAAGCCGTCGTACAGCAGCCCTTTGACACGCTTGTTTACCCTGCGGCGGCTTTTTAGAGCCGCCGCTTCTTTTTGCAAAATTCAACAACGACTCTATATTTTGTAAACACACACGGCGGCATTAGGAGGATGCCGCCATGCCAGTTTTACTTTTTCATAGTCCTCATAGCCTGCACCAGCTAAAAAAAGCATAGCCCCGCCTCCGGGTTATTCCGGCTATGTATGCGAAATCTGTTGGAACCTTAACTATTATGTCATTTCATGCGCTCGAGTGGCCTTGTGCCGCCCGGGCGTTTTTGCGTTCTTATGGGGCGGCTTCGGGTCATGTTGGCCCGAAGCCATTCCCCGGTGTCGCTCCCCGCCATCTTCGTTTCGGTCACTCGTCAACCAACAACCGAAACGGAGGTCAATATGGCTATTATCAATTTGCGGGACTATTACCCATTCTATACATCGGATTGCTTCATGGAAGTATCGGAAGAAGTTGCAGAAATGTTCAAAGAGTTTGATCGTAAAGAGGCTGCCTACCGGCTGCGTACATACCGCCACAAAGCCTACTATTCCCTTGATCGGGATGACGGGCTGGAACATGAAGCTGTCTTTGTTGCCTTATCTCCCCATGAACTGTATGAGCGGAAAGTGACCATGCAGGAGCTTCACGCAGCGATTTCCAGTCTGCCGGACAAACAGGCAAAACGGATTTATGCTCATTTCATTCTCGGCATGACCAAACAGGACATTGCCCGGGCAGAGGGCGTCCATGAAAAAGTGGTTCGTGTCGCAATCGAGCGAGGTCTGCGGCGCTTAGAAAAAATTTTGAAAAATTCTTTGTAAGGCGTACCGATTTAGGCCGGAAAATGAAATGGCTTATGAGAGGCAAAACACTTCGGGTCACAATGGCCCGAGGTTCAGACAAGCCTCATGCAGATTGAAAATCGAATAAAAAGACACCCGGATACGAAGGGGAACGCGCTGTGTGACAGACCCGCCATGACCTCGGATTTCAAAGAATACAGTCTTTGTAAAACTGAGCGAGCGAACAGGTCCATGCCATAGGTGGGGCAAGGCTGGCTCCACCGGAACAGGCGCAGAACCCGGATACTTGCGTTTAGTCACAGTCCGAGCGTTGAAGCGGTCTTGCAAGCCGTGAGCCGTCGCAGGCAATGAGAACGCCTTGCCATCAGAATGGGGAGAGTTGAAATACTATGGGGCATGAAGCCTATGCCCGTCCGGTGTGTCTGAAATGAAGTGAAAACCTATGGGGAGCCCCCGGCAATGCTGTCTGATGATAGGCCAACCGATCCGGCGTGGCTCCCCATCTTTTCAAAAAAGGAGCACTTTATGGGAAATGCGTTTGGAATGATCCCCGGCTTGGAACCGGACGAATGGAGCAATGACGCCTGCCGTGGTTATGTCATTATGGCAATGGAGAACTGCGGATTTTCAAAGAAGGATATACGGCGTGTTGTGGGGCAGCTTTATGAAGTATTCGACCTCAACAGCGTAGATGATGCCAAAGAAAAGTACCTTTCCAGTCCTTACTGACCTCGGGCCACATTGACCCGAAGTGGAGAAAGCTCAAAGGGCGGCACCTGCTGGGTGCCGTCTTTTGACATTTCCCCACGGGACAAGTGGGAAAGACTGGCATATACACGCACTTTCGCAAAGGAGGTTTTCAATGACGCAAGCTGTCACTTATGAACGAGAAACAAAGTCTGTCGCATTTCAAGGGAAGATCATTGTGCTGGAAAGCCTCACGCCGGTACTTCCCCTGAAGGAGAAAGAACAGCGCAAAAAAGAAATTGAGCGTTGTCTTTACGAGGTGTTCAGCAAATATGGAGACAGATTTCCCTAATCATTCGCAACATTGTTGTCCGGGGCTGCTGATGGTATAATATAGTTGTAAGGTTGGTAGCTCCATTCCAACAAGGAAAGGAGCCCAATATGGAATTTATCAGAGAAGATTGTATTTACGCAAGACAGTCAGTAGACCGCAAGGACAGTATCAGCATTGAAAGTCAGATCGACTTTTGCAAGTATGAATTGAAAGGTGGGAGCTGCCGGGTATTCAAGGACAAAGGCTATTCCGGTAAGAACACGGACAGGCCGGAGTTTCAAAAGCTGCTGGGCGAGATCCGCAAGGGAAAAGTCCGGCGGGTCATCGTATACAAGCTGGACCGTATAAGCCGCTCTATTCTGGACTTTGCAACGATGATGGAGCTGTTTCAAGAGTACGATGTGGAGTTTGTATCCTCCACGGAAAAGTTTGATACTTCGACCCCGATGGGCCGGGCCATGCTGAATATCTGCATTGTATTCGCCCAGCTTGAACGTGAGACAATTCAGAAGCGTGTCACAGACGCCTACTATTCACGGTGCCTGAAAGGCTTTCACATGAGCGGACAGGCACCATACGGTTATCAGTTAGAGCCTACTGTGGTAGAGGGTATCCGCACAAAGAAAATGGTTGCCGATCCCGTAGCCGCCGACCATGTTCGGCTGATGTTTCAAATGTACGCTGAACCGGAAACCTCCTTCGGAGATATTACCCGATACTTCGAGGAACAAGGTATCAAGATTTACGAGAAGTCAATGGTTCGGAGTTTTCTTTCCCAGCTTTTGCGAAACCCCATTTATGCACAGGCCGACTTGGAACTGTACGAATTTTTCAAGAGTCAGGGTGCAGCGATTGTCAATGACGCTTCTGACTTTGCCGGAACAAACGGCTGCTATCTCTATCAGGGGCGGGATGTTAAGGAGGACAAGGACAGGTGCCTAAAAGACCAGATACTTGTTATCGCTCCCCATGAAGCATTGATCCCCTCGGACACATGGCTGAAATGCCGGAAAAAGCTCATGGCAAATACCACCTTCCAGCAGGGG
>NZ_LR130823.1 GCF_900626145.1 Intestinimonas timonensis
CTAAGCTCTAATGGTGAAATTCATTGACCAACTACCGGCTCTGTATTTATACCTGTGGAATCAAGTTAAACGGAAGCGGTGTGAGTCTCTTCCGCGACGCAACAGAGAGACGCTTCCTGTAAGCGAACTACGCCGCTTTCAGCGGCTGGTTTCTGTGGATGTCAGCAAGCATTTTTTCTGCACTGTATGCACAGCCTTTTATGGCCACTGCATAGAACACCCGAAGCAGCTTGCAACATATCGCAATCATCGACTGCATTTTCTTCAATGGGTTTTCTGCTCTTGTCGTAAAATACTGATGGAGTTTTTGAAATTCCTCATTTTTCGCCACCAGTGGCATCGCCGCTCGGAACAGGATTGCACGCAGATGTGCTCTCCCTCGCCGGCTAATTTCCGTCTGGCCTTTATGCTTTCCGGAACTGTTTTCCGTGATGGCGAGTCCTGCCAGCTTTTGCAGTTGGCGAGGGGATGAGAAGCGCCGAATGTCTCCAACTTCGGCAAAGATGCCAGCGACAGTGGTGAGACCGATCCCTTTGATTTGAAGCAGCTCTTCTGCCTCTGGGATTTGCCCGCACAGGCTTTCCACAACCTCCATGATGCGTTCATACTGCTGAAGTTTCACGTCATAATCCTCCAGCAGAATTTGCAGCTCCATGCGGGCCGCTTCAATCCCCGTTGTGCATCCTACGCTGTTTTTGGCCGCTTCAAAGGCCCTTTGCGCCCGTTTCAGGCCAACACAGCGCAGTTTCATCTGTCGCCATATCTGGTTGATTCCATCCACACCTAAAGCGATTAAATCGGAAGGAAACGGTGCTGCATGAAGCAGCGCCATACTTCCCATGCCCTCAAATTTTCCGAATACTGTTTTGTGTTCTGGAAAGTAGATCTTCAGCCAACGTTGGATTTGATTCTGCACTGAAGTGAGCTCTTTCTGTACTCTCCAGCGGCAGTTCATGGCAACTCGCAGTTCCGCATACAGCCCCTGTGGGATATATGGGAATGCATAGCGCCCTTCCAGCACCAGCTTTGCGATTGTCTTGGGGTCCTTCTTGTCGCTCTTGCTGGGATGTCCGTCGTCCAGTTCTTTGCTGCGCTTCACATGGTATGGATTGACCAGCACCAGCTTAATACTGCTTCCTTGCAGGTACGCTGCCAGGGTGAACCAGTAGTGTCCTGTGGGCTCAAGCCCTACCATGACGCTGCTTTTCTTCTGTTCGGCTGCCAATTCTGACAGCCAATGCAGGAAGAACCGAAAGCCCTCTGCGCTGTTCTCAAACTTGACTGCCTTACCAAGCTCCAAACCGCGCCAGTCGAACGCTCTGGCCCAATGCATCTCGCTGGCAATATCCACACCAATGACCATTGTTGTTTCTGTGACTTGACGGATTTTCTCGTTCTGTGTTACACTCATTTTGGATACTTCCTTTCAATCTCAACGTACGTTTTTATTAGGGCTTTGACCCTGTTCGTGTACTTTGATTGTAAGGGAGTGTCCTTTTTTGTTCAAACGCCGGATTTTCTCATATTACAGGAATCTCCTATTACAATAATTATTGGTTGGAAGCCCAGCATCCGGCTGGGCTTCTTTCCGTCTCATGCCTAAGCTACAATAAGGGGAGCAACTGGCTGACCATCACCTCCTTGGGCTTAGATGTCCGTTGATAAGACTGTCAGCCATCCCTCTTATTGCAGTGTTCGCTTTGAGCAGGTTGAGCCATAGAGTTCGCGTCACCCAATAGATTGAATCGGCAATGAGAAAAAAGATGGATTCCGGTTGCAAATTCGTATGGGAGGCAGATACATGAACTCTGTAGGTATTGACATCTCCAAAGGCAGGAGCACGATTGCCGTCATGCGTCCCTTTGGAGAGGTTGTCATCTCACCCTTTGAAGTGCGTCACACCGACAGTGAACTGAGCGAGCTGGCAAGGCGGCTCAAAAGCCTGAACGGTGAGACTCGTGTGGTCATGGAGGCCACAGGGAACTACCATGCGCCGGTGGCAAAGCTGCTTCACGACGCAGGGTTATATGTTTCCGTTGTCAATGCAAAGCTGGTGCATGGCTACGGGAACAATGATTTGAGGCGTGTCAAGACCGACCGGAAGGATGCTATAAAGCTGGCGAACTATGGCCTTGATCGCTGGCTTACCTTGCCGAGATATATCCCGGAGGAAAATACTCGGCTGTTGCTGAAGAACTGCTATCGCCAGTACCGACAGTATTCCAAGGTGCAGACTGTGTTGAAGAACAATCTGATTTCCTTGTTGGATATGACCTTTCCAAATGCAAATCGTCTGTTTAACAGCCCTGCCCGTGCAGACGGAAGTGAGAAGTGGGTGGATTTCGTAGCGGAGTTTTGGCATTGTGAATGCGTCTCTGAACGCCCCCTAAAGTCATTCGTGAACAAGTACTGGCGGTGGTGCCGAAAGCATGGGTACAACTTCAGTGAAGAAAAAGCACACGCCATTTACGATGAAGCCAGCGGACATATTGGTGTCATGCCGAAATCTGAAACTACAAAGCTACTTGTGGAGCAGGCTGTATCTCAGCTTAGCGCTACTTCCGCTGCGCTTGCTGCGCTCAAACAGGAGATGCAATCTCTGTCCTCTCAGCTGCCGGAATATCCTGTTGTCATGGACATGTTTGGCGTTGGCCCGACTCTTGGGCCGCAGCTCATAGCTGAAATTGGGGATGTTCGCCGTTTTTACTCCAAGAAAGCACTCGTTGCCTATGCCGGTATTGATGCCCCACCGAATGACTCTGGTGATGTGATCGGTAGGCACAAGAGCATGAGCAAGGTAGGTGCATCGTCGCTACGCCGGACGCTATTCCTTGTCATGAGCGTCTATTTGCAAAACTCGCCGCCGAATGAACCAATTTACCAGTTCATGAACAGAAAACGAGCCGAAGGCAAACCCTACCGCGTCTACATGATGGCATCCGCGAATAAATTCCTGCGGATCTACTACGCCACAGTGAAAGCCTATCTGGAAACATTAGAACAGAGCTGATCTTATTGCGTTGCATAGCGTTGGCTGGCCGCCGTTTCATTTTGAGATGCAAAGCGGCTTGAATAGGTGCACCGATTTTCAACTACTTACAATGTTTGCTTTTTCTTCTTGACAATACTTAGCAGGTCTTACAGCAACAAACATTACCACACTTTTGTCCAAATAGCTATCACAAAATGCAACGAAAATCAGGGAAACAGAATGATTTCGACACCATCCTGCACGGAGAGGTAGCCGGCAATTTTTTTGGCTTCTTTTTCGGTGCATTTCCCAATCCGGACAAGTTTTTTAAGCAGTGTAATAATGCCGCAGTAGTCGATGTTTACATTTTGGACTGTCATAAAAATCCTCCCTTCATTTGCTTATTTTCTGACTCTTGATACCACAAAAATAGAGGCCGCCCAATTTGGTTGGGGTAGCTTTGGCTTGCTCAACTACATCGCAGGCGACCTCCATTGCTTCTAATATCAAGAATATTGCCTGTATTCGACACTACTTCCCCAGGCAGGGCGGCAACATAAACTGTGCTGGCGCACATCACGGGAATCTCACCCCTCCGGGGAACGCCCGGAGCTGCGTGCAGGAGTACCATTGTGGGCTGACGGGATCTTGGCGGAGCAGGGTGCCAATCCTGCCCTGGCCTGAGTGGGTATCGCTCTGCACCTTAATTGGCCGTCCTTAGATGCGGAAATGATCCGCACAGGTGGTCTTCGCGCACTCGGCCTGACGCTGGCTCCGTCAGCTGATGTATTTATATTGCCGGATATGACTGCCTGGGGCAGTATTTTTCAAGGTACTGTGAGATTTACTGATCTCACTAAGATTGTAACTCTGTGTGTTTCAGAATTACATAAACAGAATGGAAGGTTACCTACCCAAAATGGAAGGTTTTAGAGTTTTGCCTCCAATTCAGACAAAAATGCAATGGTCATTCGCAGGTTCTGCTTCTGATCCATAGCTTTAAATTCTCTCCCCGACAAAAGATAATCCAGGGAGACATCGAAGAATGCTGCAAGCTCCACAGCCAGTTCAACTGAGCCGGTCTGCTTTCCGTTTTCAATTTTCAGGATGTATGTACTGGTGATGTTCATTTTCTCTGCCAGCTGCTCCTGCGTAAGTCCTCGGCTTTTCCGTAAATTCTTGATTTGAGCGGCATAGCTATCTCTGTTGAAGCCCATAACACTTTCCTCCGTTTTCTGAAATTTGGATGAGACCGAATTTCAGTTCGGAGGATTACGGCACCCAACAGAAAGATTATCATTAAAAAATAAATTGCCGATCCCGTGCAAAAATGGAGAATCGGCAACCTGTGCTTGATCTGTATTAAGAAGTCCAGGGCGGGATACAGGGGCAGCAGGCGGAGGTTTTTCTTCCTTTCTTATATGCCCAGCTTGCGTATCCCGTTTTTTTCTTGACAGTCTTCCTCGTGCTGTCCTGAAAGCAGTGTGACTCGGCTTAACCAGATGGAACAACTTAATGCGGCAGCTTTTGTCTGCCATGTTGCATTTCTCCTTGTCCACTTACGCGGCCGGCACACAGACAGCCAGCATCACCCCCTTAAAATTTTTGTTTTTCGGCAAATGCGACTGTCTTGCCGATAATGTAATTCAGTTTTATGTATCTCAGGCTTGTTGGTTCATGTATCGTGATACACCTAACAAGCGAATTATGTCGCATTCACCCGCAAAAAGATGTATTGTAGAATATCTTTGAGGTGAACTGTGATGTATGATTTCTCCTATCCATTGGGAAATGTGGTGAAGAGCACACGTTATCAGCGCGGTCTGACCCAGCTTCAGGTAGCAGACATGGCGGATATCGATGTGCGAACCGTGATGAATATTGAGAACTCCAAGGCAAATCCCAAGATGGAAGTGCTCTACCCTTTGATCCGTGCCCTCCGTATTGATGCCAGAAGCATTTTTAACCCTGAACTGCAGCGCGAAACTCCCGCTCTACAACAGCTTCGGCTTATGATTGAGGAATGCAGTGAGCAGGAAGCCGAAGCGTTGATCCCGGTGGTGGAATCGGTCATTGCCGCACTCCGGACAAAGGACGCCATTGAGATTGGATGACTACATAAAAAAACAGAGCCTGCTTTTCCCCGACAGGGGGATCAGCAGGCTCTGTGCTTTAAGCATCCGGCTCGTCGCTTAATACCATCTTCAGTTTTACCACATTGACCATGAATTCCTTTTTACATTTTGGACAGTATAGCGGGAATTTTACTAAAACCGTTTCTTCATATACTTTGACTTTCGTTTTGCTGCCGCACTGAGGACAGCAGATCCATTTTGACCCATGCCGCATAGCAATCACCCATTTATTCGTAGTTAGTAGTTACAAGTTAGATAATTGCAGTTGGTTTTTCTTCATTGATACCCAATCATTCTATGAAAACGCCGCCAATTTCGCCAGCAGATATGCCAGAGAACTATCATAGAAGACGAAATCATCGATCAGTCCGGCATTTTTTGCATCTATGACACGGCTGCATACGGCGGACTGTTCCGGCCTGACCAGAAGCAGGATCTTGAGGTCCTGTTCAACCTGCCGAAGAGGTTGGCAGATCCCGACCGCCTGATCCATATCCGCCTGATCCACAATATCCAATATCACCACATCCGCATGGAAGATATCAACGCCGACCATAGCCTGCGGATAATGGAGCTGGGCCGCCCACAGGAAGTCAAGCTCCGGCTTTGCCTGGATGGCCGCTGACAACCCCTGTCCAAGCACCTTATTGGATGATATAAACAGCACTGTTTTCATGATCGGCACCTTCTATCCAATCCGATAAATACAGATGGTTTTCTGATCGCTCCCGCCTGCTCCGGCTTCCATGAGCCGATCCTCCACAACCGCGCCGCCTGACTCACGCCCAGGGATCGGCGGACTTGGGGGTACGGACGCCGGTGAGCAGATATTGCTCCCAGAGGAACCATTTCCCATCGCTACCCCGCTGTCGGAGTTTGATGGGGCGAGGGCTGTCCGCGCCGCCGCAGGGGATAAACAGTTTCATATAGCCCTGCTCCTCACCGGAAACATGGTTGCTTTCCACCCGGATGGTGTAGGGCTGGTTGGGTGTGTAATTGTTGTCGGGGGTAGAGCCGGCAAAGTAGGTGAAGGGAAGGTAGGTCTTTCCGTCACGGAAGCGGTCGTTTAAGAAGGAGATCTCCTGTCCGTTCAAAGGACGGGGCCCCCGCAGCCAATTCAGCATATCCGTGCCGATCTGCCGGTCAGCGGCATAGGCGCACAGGGCCAGCACGGTCAGCGCCGCCGTCTGAAAGGGAGTGTCAAGGGCCGCCTCCGGGAGAGCCTGCATCTGGGCAAGGCTCTCAGGGAGGGCCGTGAAGGTAAAGGTTTCCCTCTTGTTTCCAATGGCTGTGGCTGCTGTCGCCGCGGCATCCACGGCGGACTGCTTTAGCCTGTCAAAAATACTCATACAAATACTCCTTTCACGCCTGTCCCACACTCGTGCGCCTGATGTTCTCTCAGCCATAGGCGCGTATCAGATCCATACAGGTCATGCCCTCGCCAAAAAAGGGTGGACACACACCGGTTTCACGATCCTGCTGGATATGGAGAGATTCGCCGGAGGGGTCGATCAGCACCGGGAAGCTGCCGCTCATGCGGGTGCCCGCGCCGTCCGAGAGGTCCAGATACAGGCAGTCGCCCTCCATACGCCAGATGCCGGAATACGAGTACGCATACTCCTGCCCATCCTCCGGCTGATGGTAGAGATCGATGCGCCCGGAATAGTCCGGGTCGCTGTCGCCCCAGTTGAACTCCATGTACCAGTGCTCGCAGGTCCAGTTTGTGTAAGCCAGCCCCCAGTCTGTGGGAGGCAGCCACCAGTCGTCCCCGGACGGCTCCCAGTCCTCGGGGTAGTCCAACCCGGTCACATAGCCCCAGATGCCGAAATCCATCAGCATGGGAAGGTAGTTCTCCCCGGTGGGCACGATGGGAATGCCGTATTCATCGGTCAGCGGGAGCCACTTCACCTCCACGCCATCGTTTGTCACAAGGACGATCTCCGTGTCCGGTTCATCCCGCCATTGCTCATAATTTACGAATATCAGTACAGGCTGGGCACACTCCTCCCGGTAGAGCACCTCACCCGGTACAGGCCAAACGCCGTTACCGAGAGATTCCCAGGTGACATGGTTCACGGCAAGGCTGGTATTCTCATCCCGGGGAACGATGCAGAATAAATCCCCCCAACCTGCGCCGAGGATACGTTCGGCCGGTATATGCAGCAGAAACGGCATCGCCTCGACCAATCCGGTACAATTCTCCACCAGCCAGTCCGACAGCGGGGTGGAGTCCCCCTGCTTCCTGTATCCCAGATAGGCGACCGCGCCGGCGTACTGGTCATCGTATGTCATGGCGTCATACAACAGGTTCAGGGACTCCTCCGCCAATTCCGCCTCCGCTGTTTCTTCCCCGCTGCCGGAGAACGCACCCACCCCGGAATCTTTTTCTCCCTTGCTGCCGGAAAGGGTACCCATCGCACTGTCCGTTTCCGTTTCAACGGACGGTGTATCTTCTCCTCCGCAGGCGGACAGGCCAAGGGCCAGTGCCATGCACAAAATCGCCGGGAGAAAGCGGCGCCGGAGCAAATTCTTCATCATCCGGCCTCCTTCTCAGAATTTTCCGCTGCGGCCGCTGCCGCCGCCCCCACTTTCGCTGTAGGTGCTGCCGCCGCTACCGCCCGAGCTCTCTTTCTGGATCTTGGTGCGTGTTTCGGTGGTATGGGTGTACCGGTCGTACTGCTTTGTCAGGTGTAAGCCGCCAGCGGTGAGGTACGCATCAGCTTCCGCCTTTTGATGGACGGACTTCATCTTACGCAGCAGCCACAGGCAAACCGTCCCCGCGGCCAGACAGGAGCATCCTGCTGAAATGACGAACCAGATCCAGTAAGGACGGCGCACCGGCTTGCCGGCGTCGGCCTTCGTCAGATATTCCTCACAGGCGTCCAAGTAATTGGAGATGCCGCCATACCAGTCGTTTTCCCCAAAATCGCCCAGGAATTGCTCCTCCAGCTTCTCCTGCCCATATTCATCAAAGGCATACTCGGCGTACTCGCCGTAGACGAACATGGCGTAGTCCCGCTCGGCCATGCTCAGGAGCACGATGATCCCATCCCGCCCGCTGCCCATACCGAGCTCACTGCCGTGATAGAGTTGATAGGTGACCTCAAAGACACTGCCGTTTCCGTATTCCGTGTAATCATCTACAAGAGCAAAATAAACGCCGCAATCCTGCTTTTGGGAAATAGCTTCGGCCCGAGCCTCCAGCTTTTCCCACTTCTCATAGGGAAGAAGGTCTGCAGCATCAAATACATACTGCATCGTGACGCTGCCCTGCACCGGTTCTTCCACACCGGCATCCTCGCCGGAGCCGGCCGGCGGGCAATTTGTGCGGATGTACTCCTCCGCCGTTTCTGCCATGGCGTCCACTGCCTGGGTCAGCGCCACGGCGCTCATGGTCATGTCCTCACCGTTCCATGCCCGCGCCGCCATATAGGGCTGTACCGCATCGTAGACGGCGTCGGACAATTCCTGGCCGCTGCCCCGCTCATCGCTCAGCCTGGCGTAGACGCACCAGTCATTTTCGTCAACCATACTGTAGGTATCCCCATCCTGCGGTTCCAGCAGAATGGTCAGCGTAACGCCCTCCTTGTGCTCGCCATAGCCGTAATCATATTCCTCATATATCCCTGCGGCGGCGTCGCCAAGTCCGTCATAGCTATTTTGGGTCAATACATCCACCCGCAGATCAAGGCCCAGCGCCTGGGAGAGCTGGGGGAGGGTCTGTTCTCCCTGCATGGTCAGCTCCTGCGATCCCAATGATTCCGTTTCGTCATAGATCACGCCGTACTCCATTGCCGCCATTGCGGGAGTGCAGAGGGACAGCGCCAACAGGAATGCCAGCGCGAGAGCAGTATATGCTTTCTTCATATCCGGTCTGCCTCCTTTCTCACGGCAATAGGACCAGCGCCGAACTGATCACAGACAGGGGGACGGCGATGGCGGCAAACAGCCCCCAGAACTTCCCCCAGCTGACCGGCAGGTCGCCCACCAGCTTTCCGGTCTGTCCATTCATGGCAAAGAGGAAGTCCTTCCCATGCCACTTGGTATTCAGCATCCAGACGGGCATCAGGGCGTAATGCACCTTGCCCCTGCGCAGGTGAACGCTGCTTTCTCTGAGAACGCAGAGGTCATAACGCTTCACTGTGCCGCGCAGCGCGGAGGCAAGGGTCCCCTCACAGCGCTGATCCGCCCGCTGCCGGCTCTGTTCCACCGTCACATCGAACTTATCGGCCAGGAAGCCGGGGAGATACGCGGTGGAAAAGGGCTTCAGCTCCTTGTGGTCATAGGGTTCAATGGAGTCCATGTGGCCGTCCGGCATCTTGCTGGAGGCATCCACCGGCACCTTCTCAAAGGTGACGGTTCCGGCCCGGTAGACATCGTAGTGTTTCGTCTCCGTGATCTCGTAGTCGCCGGAACGGTATGTACGGGAGCGGGCAGCCTCATAATGGGCGTCGCCCTCCGCCTCGCCGTCGAACATCCAGAAGGGAACATAGATCCCCCGGATCTCCTGCACGTGATTTTCACCGGTAAAGCTTTTCGGCAGGAAAAGCTTCCCTTTGTAGTGGGACTTGAGGGCCTTTACCGCATCCTCCTTGCTCAGCTTGAACGGAACGATGAAATCTGGCCGCAGTGCCCCGGAGAACTGGCCCGGCACCACGGTGGGGTTCCCGCAATAGGGGCAGGAGGTCGCCGCCGTGCTCTCCTCGCAGATGAGCTCCGCGCCGCAGCTGGGGCAGCCGTAGGCCCGCATACCGTCGCCCTCAGCCCCCCAATCCTCGCAAAAGTCAGAGGTGTCCCATGCGCCTCCATCCGCGGCCGGCGCACCCTGTCCGGTGCCGCCTTCCTCCGCCGCCTGCTGGGCTTCTGCCGCCTTTTTTTCTTTCTCTGCGTAGAGCGCCTCGATCTCTGCCACATCATAACTGGCACCGCAGTATTCGCATTCCAACCGGCCGGACGCGCCGGAGAAATGCAACGGTCCCGTGCAGCTGGGGCATTGATAATTTGTTACCTGTGTTGGCATCTGAAATTTCTCCTTCCCATGCCGGCGCTGTAACGGTCTATACCGAAACAGGCCGTAATCCGCAGAAGATCAGCCGAGCGGGTCGGTGAGCAAACTGTCCAGCGTCAGGACGCACAGCTGCGCGTCATACTTCGGCATAAACGGCAGGCTGACTTCGTTCTCCCCAGTGCCGATCACCATCTCCTCGCCGCTGGGACTCATCAAAATCGGATAAGTCTCCGAGATATAATACGGACCGTCTGTGACGCCATAGTTATCACCGCCAACAAGGGACAGGCTGATGGTCACATAACTGGGCCCATCCATGACGGATGTGGTCGTCCAGAAACCGCTCCACACCTCATCCCACATCGTTTCAGAAGGATCGGTTCCCACGTATTCCCAGTACAGATCGACCGTTCCGCCTGTCTCATCCTCGGGAAAGAACCACAGGTAGTAATTTGCCACACGGCTCGTATCCCATGCCGCTGCCTGCGTTGTCCAGCTGCCGCCAAGCCCGGAGGCATATACGCCGCTCCAGCCGTCTGCCAGCCACGGTGCAAGCTCGGAAGGAACGCCCTGCCAGCCGTATTCCGTAAAGTCGAAGGAGAGGTAGTCTCCGTTTTCCGAGAAACATGGCACGATGTGCCCCGTTGATGTATAGAGCTGCGGCTCCCACACGCAGCTGTTGCCTGCGTTGTCTACGATCTGGACCTGTATGTAGGACAGGTATGCGTATGCATCGTCCCCGCCGGCTGCAAAGATCAGCAGCGGATCTCCAACTTCAGACCGGTAGAGAACCTCGATGACCTCTTCGGTATCTGATTTCGGATCCCACCGCATGAGATTGACGGAAACCGTCGCATTTTCATCCAGCGGCACGATACCGTACAGATGGCCTGAACTGCCGATGATGCGGGTTTCGTCGATCTCCGCAAGGAAGGGATATTCCTCCAGCATGACCTGGTCTGCCGCTGACAGCCAATCGCCGGCTTTTTCCACATAGCCCAGATACGCCGCGCCGAACATGGTCTGCGGAAAAGCCATTCTCTCCCGCAGCCAAACAAGAGATTGTTCCGCTTCCGCAGAGAATCCGGTCGGTGTCGGCTGCATATCCGATCCCCCGGCCCCCGGGCGCAGCTTTTCTGGCAGTTTCTGATCGGGCATACCAGACAGCGTCTCACCATCGGCGCTTCGATTTGGTTCGTCTGTTCCCGCTTGCTGTTTTTGCGCGCAGGCACAGAGAGACAGCATCAGAACCAGTATTAGAAAAAATGCGATCACTCGTTTTGATGTCCTTTTCATAACTGCTCCTTTCAAATGTCACTGCTCCATACCATTGCGCAAACGGGGATCGTTCCGCCCCAAATGGGGCGGGAACGATCCCCATTCTGGTGTTATCCGATGCTGTCCGGCATAGGCTCCTCCGCATCGATCAGAGGCAGATACCAGCTGTCATAGAGATTGGGCAGATCCTCCTCGTCCACATCCACCCAATAGGTCCCCCACGGGCGCAGGTAGATATCATAGTGGAATGCATCTCCGCCGTTTTCGTAATCACCGTCAATGTGGATCATGTCTCCATAGTCCACCAGTCCCGGGTCAACGATCCAGTCCCCGTGCTCCAGCGCAATATCCGTGAAGGCACCGCCCTCGGATGTCATGGTGCCATATATGCTGGTCCCATCATCACTGAGGCTGACCGATGCGGAGACCATCGGTTCCGACTTCGTGTAGTCCTCATCCCAGAGGGTGACAGTGCCCGTGCCGTCCCCGCCGATGTCAATGGCGCCGCAGATGTCCCACCAGGCGCCCTCCAGATCCTCGTAGTCGCCTGAGCAGCCGGTCATGATCCACCAGCCGTACCAGTCACCGTTCCACCAGTCCAGCAGTATATCTCCGGTCCCAGTATCCTGACCTGTACCGCTTCCCGCCGTTTCCCGGCTGAGTGTGGACGGATCAACGGTGATTTTACCGTTTTTGTCGCCGAACGCCTCCTCAAAGGTCACCTCGACCTTGCTGGTGGTATCCGCCAGCACAAAGGCGGTGCGGAGTTCAAGGGTTTCACCCGGCGCGACATCCGTAAATTGACTGTCGATTACCGTGTCGTAGGAGTCGCTGTCCGCAAAGACGGTGGCGATAGCCAATTCTGCGCCGTTCTGCATCGCTGTTTCAGAGACTGACCAGACATAGGAGCCACTGTCCTTGCTGTTGTTGGTAAAATCCAGCGTCAGGACCAGTGCGTCGTTTCCATCTGAGTCCTCCATGATACTGGCCCCTTTATAGAGCAGTTCATAATCTCCGAGTTTGATCAAATTGGACTCTGCCGGTGTGCCCTTGCCGCAGGCGGCCAGACTGAGCAGCATCGCCGCCGCAAGCAGGACGCAGAATAACCTTGTGCGTTTCATGTCAGATCCTCCTTAAAAGCCGCTGAGTTTGAATGCCACAAGTTCCATTGCGGACTCGTCTGCTCTGTCTTCGGTCATAATGGCAAGGATGCTGCCGTCAGCCAGCTTCACGCCGCCGCAGAACCAGGGATAGTCCGTGCCGAACAGGTCGCCGTCATCCGCCTCGCCGAGATAGGTGCCATCCTTGCTCCAAAGCACCACCTCACGCATATTTCCGTCCAGGGCCAGATAGCCATTTGCGGTCTGCGTAATAAAGGTAATGCTTCCCAGGCCGCCTCCGTCGGAATCTGCCAAAGTCATTTGCAGCGCGCCATTGCTGTCATAGACAAACACCTTGTGACCGCTGCCATCCACGGCAGACCCGCAGACATAGATGTGGCTGTCGTCGATCAGCAGATGACTGAGGATGTCCACTTCCTGGAATACCATGGGCTCCGTCTTGAGGGCTCCGCCGGAGAGCGTGATCTTTTCACATTCCGGTCCGGAGAACCAGCTGACGCCCCAGGTCCCGGATGGGTGCATGGTGACGTGATCCGGGCCCTCATAGGACGCCGTCTGTGCGCCGTCCTTCCAGCTGATTAGCGGCTCCATAAAATTCGCCAGCCAGAGGGTCCCTGTGGTGTCGGCGGAAATATCCTCATATTCCGCGTCCAGCACAATATCCTCCGCAAAGTTCAGAGATGCGCCGTCGTAATCGAAGCGCTTCAATTCTCCGTCCACCAGAAGGTAAGCCTGATCTCCTGTGACAGCAGCTGCGTGATTGAAGGTCTCCTTTGTGATGATGCAGTCTGTAATAGGCAGCCACTGGCTGCTGAGCGTGTGCGTCCCCACCATGACGCTGCGGGGCTGGGCGGAAAAGGGCTCACCCTCCCAGTACCAGGGGCCATCCTCGTTTCCGGTATCCTCCAGATGGATCGTCAGGCCGGAGAGCAGCTTGTCTACACGCTCATCCTCGTACTCGCCGATGATCTCCATAAATACGGTGGCTCCCGCGCCCTCCACCCGGTTCATATACCGCAGGCAAGGGGAACCCCAATAGTTTCCTTCTGCTTTGAGGCAATCGATGCCGCCGACGGGAGTAAGATCATAGGCCTGATCGACTGCATATTCGTACTCGTCAAAGCCGTAGCTGGTGAGATAGTCCCGGAAGGTATACGGATCTTCCACGGAAACGCGGATCTCCGCATCGACGATGCTTCCATCCTCTCCTTCCTTGGGAAGCGTCAGGATGATCTTGGAGGATGTCTCATCGTCATGAAAGTCGTCCTCCTCATAGACCCAGCCGTCCGCCTCATCGTAAGTAAGATCCCACAGATTTGTATGGATCGTTGTTCCGCTTCCCGCTTCCACAGGAGGCTTTGTCTGCTCGGTTCCTTCCGATGTCGAGCTGGGCTCCGGGTTGTCCTTGCCGCAGGCAGTGAGGCTGAACAGCATCAGCGCCGCAAGGAACAGGCACGACAGCTTGAACTTGGTTTTCATTTTCAGTCTCCCCTCTGTCTGTTCTTATTTTTTGTTGCTGAAAAACGGCGTCAGCAGCTCGGCTACCTTGCTGATGGGCATGGTCTGCAGGATCACCTTGCCGGGTCCCCGGACAACGGTATTGAAAATACCCTCTCCGCCCAGGAGCATGTTCTTTGCGCCCTTGACCGCAACCACATCCATGGTGCAGCTCTCCTCCATAGCCGCCAGGTACCCTGTGCTGACCAGAAGCTCCTGTCCGGCGCTCAGGTCATACTCTGCCGCGTGACCGTCGATCTCAATAAAGGCGATCCCGTTTCCGCTCAGCTTCTGCATGATGAAGCCCTCGCCGCCAAAGATGCCGGAGCCCAGTCTTTTCTGGAAGTGCATGGATAGCTCCACACCCTCCTCGGAGGCAAGAAATGCGCTTTTCTGCACGATCATGGACCGGCCTGCGCTGATCTGCAGGGCCTTGATGGCCCCGGGAAAGCTGGACGCGAAGGCGATGATCCCGTCCCCGCCCTCTGCGGTGAACTTGTTCTGGAATGCGGAATCGCCGGACACCAGCCGCCCCAGCATCTTCTTCATACCGCCTCCGGTGGTGGTTTCCATTTTCATATTTGGGCTCATCCAGCTCATGCTGCCGCTCTCCGTGATCATGGATTCGCCTGGGGACAATTCACATACGACGACCGGCAGATTTTCTCCTAAAATTTCATACTTCTTCATGGTGAAGCTCCTTTCATTTTCGTTTTTTTCTATTGCTCCAAGGTATTCTTATCCGTTGATTGCGCCGCCGCAAAACTCGCAGCAGCCGCTGGCATCCGGTGTGGTGGTCGCCCCGCAGTACGGACAGGTCACCGCCGCCTTGGGTGCTGCTGCCGCGGCCGCTTCCTCCCGCGCCTGCTGCCGGACCTGCAGCAGCGCATCCCGGATCTCACAGCCCATTTCCTCATATTGCCGGTATTCCACGCTGGAGCGCACCTCCTCCGCGTTGGAGGTCAGGGAGCCGCCGCCCATTCCGCCGGCTTTAGCCCGGAGACCCCCGCGGGGTCTGCGCATGGCGTCGGGCCCATCCAGCAGTGTTTCCTCATCGTTATCCACTGAGCTGCTGTTGAGCTGGAAGCGGATCTCGCTGAAATAGGGATTGTTGACGTTGATTACGATGTAGAAATCGTAGGAATAGGCATACCGTTTGGGATTGAAGCTCTGCCGCTCTCCATCCTTATCCCTGTATTCGATCTCCGTCCTGCGCTCGTCGATGTCCAGCTTGCAGCCGGTCACATCGGAGAAGGACAGCACATCCGGATTGGCCTCCTCCCAATTTCTGGCGGAGGTGACCATAAACAGACCCGCATCCTCGTCCAGCAGCACCTTGGTACGCTCACCCAGAGTACGGGTGGTGCGAAAAGAGGATACCTTGGCTTGATTGGCCTCCCGGTAGGCCAGCTGTTCCTGGATCTCTGCCGCCGTGCTCTGGCGGCGGTCGCTGAACCAGGGGGAGAGCTTGGCGGCGCATTCCTTGCACAGATTGCCGTCCTCCAGCTTGCGGTTACCCAGCAGCCCGATCTCGCCGCCGCAGACCGAGCATTCCTTTTTATCAAATAGTTTTCCAAAGAGCCCCATCATCTGCACCCCTTTCTGAAGCCGCTTACGCGGTGCCCTTCATCTGCATGGCGCCGTAGACATACAATCCCGGCAGCAGAAGATTGAGCACCAGACTGGTGATGCTAAACTGGCCTCCGCCTACAAGGCCGATGATGATGGAGATGATTGCTAAGATCGCAATGATAATGCCCCATTTGACACAGGAAACGGCCTTCTGGGGTACGCTGCAGGCCCCGATGCCCTTAATGCCTGCGATAAACTGGATCACAGAGGCCACAGTTACAAGAATGGAGCTGGCATAGAGCAGGCCGGTACCCTCCGCGCTCCCCGACAGGGCTGCCAGGGCGCTGACGCCGAGAATGGCGATGACGCCGGCGATGGCGGCGATGATGCCGCCGATGATCATGAGAATGGATGTGACTTTCAAAATCTTCTGACCTTTCATTTGTCGTACCTCCTATGTTCTGTTTTTATGGATCGATTTGCGTACTATGGCTGTTCATCCAGCAGGCACAGGGCCAGCTCTGTAAAATACGCCCGGAGCTGCTTCGCTGTTTCCTGATCCAATTTCTTCTGCTGCTGTTTGCCGTCAGAGTAATAGAGGGTGCAGGTCGGCTTTTCCGAGCTGCCGTCCGGCTGCTGCTCCAGACGGATCTCCTCCGCAAACGCTGTGAAGGCATCCCACTCCTCATCTGACACGGCCCAGTCACTCCAGATCTCCTGCTTCCGACCGGACGGGGTAAATCTGGCCCGGAGGATATAGGGGGCGTCCTCTCCGTACACAACAGACGGGCCCCGGTCGAATTGGAAGGAATAGTCTTTGGAGAAGAGAGCCCCGGACTGACCCATATAGAAGCCGCTCAGCTCCGGCGGGGCATAGCGGGGGATCTCCCGTCCAATGGGGTCGGCCAGCTCCTCCAGCAGAGCGATCAGCGTATGGATACGGCGGTCATTTGGCGGATCATAACGGATGCTCCGTGTACCGTCTTCTGTGCTCCAGGTCAGGATCAGGCTGGTGGAGTCCCCGCCATCCATGACTTCGATCCCCGGTGGCAGCTTCACCTCAAGCCGGTTTTCCGGGATGGGCTCCATCAGCGGGTAGAGCTCCAGAATGATATGCTCCACATCCGACCACTGAGCCGCGGTGATGGGGACATTCTTTTTGGTGGACGGATGATGCCAGTCCTCGTCCTCCGCCGTATCCGGATCAAGGGCCGGATAATAGCTTGTTTCCAGAATGGCCTCCGGCGAAAGCGTGATGGCAAAATCCGCTCTGGCAACCATGCCGCTGGTGTGGCTGTATGTGACGCCAGTCAAGGTACCGGGCGGCACGGCAGATTTCTTCTGTATGGGTGAATCACCTCCCTGATGACCTCTGAAACAATACCCCGCAGCCACCAGAAGCAGGAACAGACCTACAACAGAAAATACGGCGGTTTTTCTTCCCCGGGTCATCCCTGCACATCGCCATCGTCAAAGGGATCGCCGCACTCCGGGCAGAACTTGGGCGGATGGGCGGGATCATCCGGCTCCCAGCCGCATTTGTCGCATTTGTACTGGGGTACGCCAGCGGGCTTTTTCGCCCCGCACTCCGCGCAGAATTTCCCTTTGTTCACCGCACCACAGGAACAGGTCCAGCCGTCCGCTGCGGGCCGGGGCTTGCCGCACTCTGGGCAGAATTTTCCGGTGATGCCGCTTTGTCCGCAGGCGCAGGTCCAGCCAGGGGCGGCAGGCGGGGGCGTGGGTACAGGTGCGGGGGTGGGCTGAGCCTGCTGCTGCGCGCCCATCTGATAGAGATTCTGGGCGTTCATGCCGCCCATCTGTCCAGCCATCCCCATGCCCATAAAAGCCATAGCGGGACCGGCATTGGGGTTGCTGGCCGCGGACTGCATGGCGCTGGCCTGTGCGCCCACCAGATGGGCCGCCGCCCGGGTGGGGTCCATAAAGGCCGCGTTGCGCTGCAGCTCCTTAATCATCTGCTCGTCTTCCTCATTGGCCTTGACGCTGGAGACGCCAAAGGAAACGATCTCCATGCCCCGCAGGTCCCGCCACCGGGAGGAGAGCTGCTCGTTGAGGGCTTCTGCCAGCTCCAGGGTGTGACCGGGGAGAGCGGAGTAACGGATACCCATTTCCGAGATCTTTGCGAATGCGGGCTGCAGGGCGGTGAGCAGCTCCGTCTTCATCTGCCCCGCGATCTGCTCGGTCTTAAAGTCCTCGCTGACGTTGCCGCAGACATTGGTATAGAACAGCATGGGGTTTTTCAGGCGGATGCTGTACTCGCCGAAGCAGCGGATGGCGATATCGATGTCGATACCCGCCCGCTGGTCCACCACCCGGAAGGGGACGGGGCTTGGGGTTCCGTACTTGTTGCCGGTGAGCTCCTTGGTATTGAAATAGTAGATGCGCTGGTCCTTGGGGGCCTCTCCGCCGAAGGTGAAACGCTTGCCGATGTTCTGGAACACGCCCTTGATGGATTCCCCCAGATCGCCGGTGAAGAGGCTGGGCTCGGTGGACATATCGTAGGTGTACTCGCCCGGCTCGGCGCACATATCCACCACCTTGCCCTGCTCCACGATGAGCATACACTGGCCGTTGGCCACGGCGATGACAGAGCCATTGGTGATGATGTTGTCATCCCCCTTGGTGTTGCTGGAGCGGCCTGTGGCCTTCTTCTTTCCCTTTACCGCCAGCACATCCGCGGGGATGGCTTCGCAGTAGAAGAATTCCTTCCACTGGTCGGCCATCACGCCGCCGGCTGCGCCCAATGCAGCTTTGATCAGTCCCATAATGCGATCTCCTCTCTTGTTTTATTTTGTTATGGTGTTATGGTGTCAGGAATGTCCACCCATCCACCAGATACCCGTTTGTGTCGGTGATGGGCCAGAGGTACCAAAAATCCTCCCAGGGGCGCTTGATGTGCAGGCACAGGTTCGGTACGCCTTCCGGGATCGTCAGGGAAAACCACCGAGGCTCATCAATGTTGAGCGTTTCGTCGTACAGGATCTCGTCCGTGACCCAATCCAGAAGCCGTCCGCTGTCATCCCACAGGGGCTCGCCCGTACAGAACCGGATCTGTGTTTCATACCAGCGCCCCACCACCAGCAGCCTGTCCAGTCCATCCGGCTCCAGCTTTGTGACCGGCAGTACCTCCAGCCATGCGGATACATCCTCCGGTGGGTTGGGCCAGTAGAAGGTCAGGCAGTCAGAAGGCTCCTCATACAAAGCCGTCTGCAGCGTTTCCGGCAAGAATGCGTTTACCCGCTGGTAGACCGCCGTGCGGACCGCCGGAGCGCCGTCCTTCTCGTAATGCTCCTGGAGATACAGCGTATCCGGATCGGTCAGCGTGAGAAAGAACTCCGCGCCGGTATCATCGTGAAAGAGCCGGACGCTCCAAAGCTCGTTGGAGAGGCCGTGGAACAGCGGTTCCTCCAGCAACTCCGTCCGAAGCTCGGCTTCCTGCCGGTATTCCGGCTCATCCGTATCCAGAAAGTTCGCAAAGTAATAATCCGCGCTCAGCACATATCCCTCGATGGAGTCGCTCCACCTGCTTTCAAAAACCAGCGTGGAGGCCAAGCCTTCTTCCCGGGCGTTATAGCTCCATCCATCCACCTCGCCTGTGGTCATGTGCCATGTCCCATGCAGGTTTGCGATACACAGTTCGCCGCCCGGGCCCGGCCGCTCCGCTTTTTCAAAATAGAATCGATCCCCATAGAAGGATTCCAAAATGATGCGGCCATCTTCAATGCGGCCATTCATCTCACCATCTTCATCGCCGTCCGAGCTTGTCAGCCGCAGGGTGTGATCCGCGCCGAGCCACCAGGTCCCGCTGCCCAGATAGCTGTTGAAGCTGTCGCCCAGGACCTCACGGAATTGCGCCGTTCCGTCCTCGTTGAGAAAGAGATCGGCCCACCACCGCTCCGTGGGCATTTGGCTCACCTCTGTGCGGTCAAAGAGATCGTCGTAGGACTCGTGCTGTACAGCCGTCCAATAGGTGCCGCCCAATGAACTGTCGGAGTTATGGTCGGACGGAGGGGCGGAGGTCGCTGTGTCATCAGGAGACTCGGGCGGCCCTTCTTCTCCGCCGCCGGGGGTGCCGCCGCAGGCTGTCAGGCAGAGCGCCAACAGCAAGGCCAGCATAGACTTCCATACTCGTTTCATCTCACTGCACACCTTGACATCATCATTTCCCTGTTTGCAGTTACTTGCATGACGACACCTCTTTTCTTTCTGTTTTTGTTTCTCTGCGCTCTACTATGGTTTCATTTTACCGGGTGCCGCTGTTTTGCGCCCTACCCGCAGCGGGTAGTTTTTCGGACAAAACGCAAAAAGCGGAGCGGCATTTGCCGCTCCGCTTGGTAAGAATATCCTGTTATTATTCCACATACCGATAGAGGAAGGTGACGATCTGGGCGCGGGTGCAGTTGTTATCCGAACCGAACAGGCCATTGCCGATCCCGCCGGTGATGCCCTTGTTCGCCGCCCATGTGACCGCGTCGGCATAGTAAGCGCCGGCCTTTACATCGCTGAATACACTTCCTCCGCTGACCGCAGGGCTGCCCGCCGCACGGTACAGGAAGGTGACGATCTGAGCGCGGGTACAGGTAGCGTTGGGGCTGAACTTACCGCCGCTCGTGCCGCTGGTGATGCCGTTCTCAACGGCCCAGGCCACCGCTTTGGCATAGTAGGCATCCGCGGGGACATCGGCAAAGCTGTTCATGCTCTTGGGGGCGGGAGATCCGGCAGCCCTCCACAGGAAGGTGACCGCCTGGGCGCGGGTACAGATGCCGTTGGGGGAGAAGGTGGTGGCGCTGGTGCCGCCGGTGATGCCCTTGTCCGCAGCCCAGATCACAGCGTTCTCATAATAAGCGCCGGAGGGAATGTCCGTGAAGGGATGCTTGTCGGCAGGCTGCTCGACCTCGAACCTGCCCGCTACGGTAACCTTGCCGGACGGCATAGTAAAGACATACTTGCCGTTTTTCTCAGTCAGCTTGATTTCCTTGTCCTTATCGTCCAGAACGGTGAGGGTATCCAGCACATAGCCCTTGTCGGGATCGACCGTCAGGGTGACGGTGGTGCCCTTGGAGGCGGACTTGTGGCTGGCGGTCACATCACCGTTCTTGGCGCTCTTTACGGTGATGGAGTAGGTGGTGACACCACCGCCGCCACCGCCACCGGTGGAGCTGTTCTTCTCGAAGATCGCCTTGACTTCAACATTCTCGGCAGGCATGGTGAACTGGTTGTCCTTGATGGTCACGCTGCCCTTGACGACTTTCCACTCCTTGAAGTGGTAGCCGCTGTTCGGAGTTGCGGTCAGCTTGATCTCCGTCCCGGCGACAGCCTTGGCGTGGTCCACAGAAACGGAGCCGTTGCCGCCACTGGTCACGGTGACGGTGTACTCGGTGAGCTTGGGGATGCTCTCGGTCTTGGTGGCCGTGCAGGCAGAGCACTTGTAATGACGAGTCCCCTCCGTGGTCACGGTGGGCGCAACCTCGCTAACGAATACCCAGCTGTGGTTCTCGGTCTTTGCATAGCCGCAAGCGGTGCAGGTGCCGGTGTGGGTACCATCATTGCTATCCGTCCAGCTGGTGATGCTGTGCGGGGCTTCCTCGTAAGAACCGTCGTTCGCCGTGCAGTAACGGATATGCGTATCGGGAGTTGCAAAGATCCAGTTACCGCCATAGGTGTGTGTATGGGGCCCAGCCAGTGCCGGGAAGGCGTAGCTGAGGGTCACGCTGGTAGTAGTGCCACCTGCTTCGGGAGTAACCTTGTGGCCGTTGATGGTAAATACCGCATCGCTTGCGAAGGTATAGCCATCGTTTGCGGTCAGCGTAACGGTTGCGGTATACTCCTTCGCCTCAAATGCTGCATCAGCGGGGTTCCACGTCACAGAGGAAGCCGTGCAGTGAGCAGTACCGGTAACCGTCGCCGTGGTGTTGGGCGCAGCGCCGTAGGCCGGAGGCGTGATGCTGACGGCTGCGCCGTTCACGATCGTATCGTCGGCAGCAGCGGGCAGCGTATAGGTTACGGTGATCGCGCCGGACGGCATCTCGACAATCTTGGTTGCGGCCGTCGGATTCTTAATGGTGATGTGCGCCAGAACGTTTTCATTCACAGCAGGGATCTCCAGCGTGTAGGTCTGTCCGGCCTGCGCGATCATGCTCTCGCCGGTGACAGCCTTATTGTGAATCACACAGCTGGGGCCGCCCCTCCACGCCATTGTCTCGCTACCGTAACAGTCCCTTACGAAATCGTCAGTGCCGAAGTTGGGGGTACCTTCAAAATCGGCCCACGTTTCTTTGAGGTCGTCGCCGGCCTTCAGCTCCGGCAGGGTGATGTTCAGCTTGCCCTCGTTTCTTGCGGTGATCACAAACGTGATCTGAACCCTGCTGGCACCGGCGCTATTGTCATCAGGCGCCTGAGTATACCAGCCCCAACCTTCGGGGACATTCGGATCATCATACGAAGGTCTCTTGCTGTCATAATACCACCGCCGGACACCGTATTGTTCGATGGTGATGCCTTCCATGTCGGTGTAGAGCTTGAAGTTATCCTGGTTGGTTTTGAAATCTTCGTAGAATGCATAGCCATTCTTGGCGTCAAGCGTCAAATGGGCCTTATACTTACCGTTGGTCTGGAACTCCGTCTCATAATCAGTGTATCCCGTATCCGGTCTGAGCCAAAGAGTTCCGGTTGCCGTAGTCCACTTTGCAAAGTCAGGATTTTCCGCAGGATCGTCATAGGCTTCCGGGTTTGTTGCGGACAACTTGACCTTTTCATTGCCGGTCGCGATAGAGAAGGACGGATACTTGATCTCAGGATCACGCTTGGTCAGCTTATAAAAATCCTGATCCATGACGTTATCATGAACGATTGCATCGTCTTCCTGATGCACAAAGTTATGCGGTCTCATGCCGTCCATGGGGTAGTTTTCCATGTTCAGCACAAGGCTGGTGACGTGCTTCACGCCGGAGTAGTCAATGGTGGTCTCGGTATAGCCGCAGCCCGTGCAGGAGCGGGTATATTCCACGCCGCCGCCCGAGAGCGTATTACCCGCGACCCAATCGCTCATGGTGTGCTTTTCGCTGGTGTTCATGATCTTCTGGTCGCAGGAGCAGACCTTCCAGTGATACTTGGCGTTATAGCCCACGGAAGCTGGCTTGTGCTGGTGAGGTACTTCCAGAGGAAAGCTGAAATTGAGCGCACCGGTACTATCAACGTAGCCGATGACATCCACGCCGCCGAACTTCAGCGCCGTGACCTTGCCGTTCTCGCCGCTAAAGGTATAGCCATCCGGGGCGGGAATCGTAAAGGAGACATGGTTGATGCCCACCTGAATGTTGTCATGTTCCCACGTTACATTAGGATGTATCGCCACGGTATTTCCGTTTTTGTCCTTGGCCTCGAAGCTCAATTCACCGGGCTCACCGACGTCAGCCTTGTCCACGTTGAACGAAACGGTAGAAATGAAGGTGTCTGCCGCTTCGCTCACCACCAGCTTGACGATATGATCGTTGCTCATGATGCCGACGGAGCTGCCGTCCTTTTGCAGATTCAGCTGCAAATCAAAGGAATAGACCGACGGGGCTTCGCCTGCGGGAATGGTATAGCTATATTCGGTGGCGGTGGCGCTGATGGGAACGCTGGTGGGGGTGTTAGAGCCGACGGTATAGCAATCGAAATTGGCTCGATAGGTATAGCCCGCGTCTTTCAGCTCCTGCGCCAGAGGATACCACTCGAACTTGAGGGTACGCGCCGTGTTGTTGGTAATCTCCTTAACTTCGCCCTTGAAGTCCTTGGCGTAGTCGATGGAGTCGCCGTCCAGCGTGACGGACTTCATGCCCCATGCGTTGCGGATGACCTCGATGGGGCCCTTCAAGTTTAAATTCAGATAGAAAGACCCACCGTAAGGATTGTCGTCAAATATCACGCGCGAGCCGATGTTCTCGGAGGTATAGATCTTCCCGTTCACCTTTATCGCGCTGTTCGGGAAGAACTTCATAACGCGCTCTATCACCTGCTGTTTGACCCGCGAATCGTACCCACGCTCTCTGGTGACACCGTAAATATCGAGCTTGAGATACTGGCCGGACGCGTCAAATACGCCGCTTTTGATCAGCATCGCCGGCTCGTTCCCCTTATAATTGCTTTCTTTTATGCTTTCGGTAACATAAAGGCCATCGTTGAAGCGCGCCCCGTCTATGACCATCTGCGTCTTATTTTCCAGCAGGCTGGTCACCGCAAACGGGGAGTTGAACTCGCCGTCGTTGAGAAGAACGCGCGGCTCCGCATCTCCCTCTTTCCACGACAGCTTATCTGTCCAGACTATGCCGTTGAAGGTGCCGCCGTTGACTGTGAGATTGGAATAGCGCAGCAGCAGCGCCGTCGGCATATACTCAACCTGCCTCATACTGGTATTGCTCCTGTCCCAGCTGTACGGGCAGTTGATCGTGCCGCCGTTGATCGTGATCTGCGGGCGCTCACCGCCCTTGAACGGAACAAAATAGTTGTCGCTGATGCAGCCGTTGTTTCCATAGACATTCGAATCTATCGGATTCAGCCTTGTCAGCGTGCCGCCGTCCATTGTGAATTTGGCAGGCGCGCCAGCACTGTCGGGGCTTATCATGATGATGCAGTGCCACTTGGAGTCCCTCGCAAATTCAACCTCGATCGCGCCGCCGCCCTGGCTGTCGCACAGCGTGAATTCGCCGGAGCGAATTGTGATCAGGTTGTTAAACTCCGCCCGCTTGCTTGCGTCGATCCTGATCTTATGGCCGTTCAGGTCCAGTTTTTGGCTTTCCTTTATAATGATCGCATCATCATCATATCCCGTCGTATAATCGATGTCATTTTCCAGCGTGAGATCTCTTGAAGCGGGCGAACTGAGATAGCTTTTAAACCCGCTCCAGTCCTTGATGTTGCCGTATCCGTAAGTATCGTCCGCCGCGCTCGCCGTCGCGCCCATGGCGGGCAGCAGTGAGAGCAGCATGGCCAGCGTCAGCAGTAAACTGGTAATTCGTTTTCTCATGTTCTATCTTCCTCCTATTTTGATTAGATACCCATTGTCCGCGCATTGTTTCTCGGCGTGCGGCCTCTTTTTTCCTCCCTTCTGCCTCCTAAAACCGCAGCACTTTTTCCGTTGTCTCTTGGTGTTCGCCGCCAGGCCGTCTTTGTGTATAAAACCGAATCGACCAGAGCCGGATCAACGCCTACCACGGTAGGC
The DNA here is from genome assembly GCF_900626145.1 of Intestinimonas timonensis. Taxonomy (GTDB): domain Bacteria; phylum Bacillota; class Clostridia; order Oscillospirales; family Oscillospiraceae; genus Intestinimonas; species Intestinimonas aquisgranensis. Next base: position 24,800 of record NZ_LR130823.1, read on the forward strand.
GTTGAAATGGGGGGTACCCCCCATTTCAAAATGATCTTTGCCTATCTCAAAGGGATTGCAGACTGGCGGCCAAATAGTCCAGAGATACATCATAAAACACAAAGTCGTCGATCTCGCCCCTACGCTTAGCCTCGATGGCGCGGCTCACAGCCTCCGGCTGTCCTTCGGGGCACATCAGCATGAGCCGGCAGTGGGGCGTGACTTCCCGCAGCCATGCGCACAGGGCCAGACAGAAGTCGATGCCGTGATCGCCGTCCTCGGAGACCTCCAGCAGTGCCCCGGAGGCCAGATGGCTGCGGATGGCCACATCCGCGTTGGCATAGTCCGGCTCATAGCACAGCTGTATTCCCGGGGCGTCCCGCACTTTCGCCATCAGGCCCTGAGCCAGCGATGCCCGCCGCATGATCAGGAGCACAGTTTTCAGCCTCCCCACCTCCCATACCTTCTGTATTACAGATTTATTGTAGAGCTTATTTCGAATTTGCACCCTACCCGCTGCGGGTAGTCTTTTCCCTGAAACAAAAAATCCACCGGCACAAAGCCGGTGGATAGGAAGTGCAATTTTTCAATACAGGGGATTGATCCAGCCGTTGGAGATCATGTAGAAGGCCAGATCCACCGCCTTGGAAAAGCCGGTCTTGCCCAGCATGTTCATCTTGTGATACTTGACGGTGTTTTCGCTGATAAACAGCTCCTGGGCGATCTCTTTGTTGGTCATGTGCCTGCACATCAGCCGGAGCACTTCCATCTCCCGGTCGGTGAGAGGAGCCTCACCCTGGGGCATGGGGATGGTCCTGGGCTCCGGGAAGCTGCTGCCCCCCGCCATCACCGTCCGGGCCACCTCCAGAAAATCGTGCAGGCTCCGGCTTTTGTAGACAAAGCCGTTGGCCCCGGCGGCCCTGGCCCGGGGGATGTAGGTGATCTCGTCAAAGGCGGTCATGACGATGATCTTGACCTCCGAATCTGTTTTGCGGATGGCTTCCACCGCCTTCAGCCCAGAGGCGCCGCCCTCGGTGCAGACATCCATCAGCACCAGTTCCGGATGCAGATGCTTACAGAAATCCAGGGCGTAGTCTGCGTTGGGCACTTCGCCCACCACGGAAAAATCTCCCGCCGCTGTCAGCGCCGTGGTCAGCGATTCCCGCATGGAAACGTGATCCTCCACGATCAGAACGTTTGTCATTTCTCCACAGCCTCCTTTGGAACAGACAGTTCGATTCGGAATCGGGGGACAGTACAGAGCTCCATTCTTCCGCCAAGCTGACGGACCCTGCGGCGCATCCCGCCGATGCCGCCGCCCTCCCGGATGGGTCCGGCAGGCGGGATGCCGTTGTCGGTGACCGTCATGCGCCAGCAGTCATTCTGGAAAAAGTGGAACTGGATGCGGGTGGCATACCCGTGGCGCACGGCGTTGGTGACACATTCCACGGCGATCTCGGCAAAACTGTCTGCCACCGCCCCATCCTCCGGCAGCGCGCCCTGGAACTCCACCGACACCTCCATGCCCTGGAAGGTCTCCCGCAGCATCTCCAGACGATGAGCAGGGCTGGGCGTGGGATCTTCCCGGAGGGCCGTGGGAAGGCTGCGGGCAAAGTCCAGCAGCAGCGACTCATCCATCTGCCGGTCATCCCGCAGCGCCCGGAGCAGCAGGCTGATCCGCTGTCCCAAAAGGTCATGTACCCTCGCCTTGCTTCGGGCGATCTCCTCCGCTTCACAGATGGCCTGTAAATGCGCAATGGTGCTGCGAAGCTCCTGTCCGCGCTGCTCCAGCGCCTGGTTTTGCCGGGCAAGAAAGGTCACCGCATCCCAATGCTCCGTGACATCATCGGCAGTCAGCAGAAGCATGGTCCGGCGCCCCATGGGGAGCTCATGGGCGGAAAAGCTCCATACGGAGGAATCGGGGAGGCGAAACACCTGCTGCCCACCCAGAACTTCCCGTGCGCAGCCGCCGCACAGCGGGCCGCACTCCAGCAGCCGCTGAAACAGCCTTCCGTCCTGTACCGGCTGCCCCGTCATCTGCCGTGCCAGCGCCTCCATGCTGCGGTTGCACAGCAGGAGCTCCCCCGACCGCCGAAAAAACAGCAGGCCGGTATGCAGGGTATCAATGGCTTCCTTGACGGATACGGAGGAGATCTGGGTGTAGAGCTCCCGCCGGCGCAGCAGGCAGATATGTACGCTGCGCAGCAGGAAGAACGCCATACTCATCAGAAAAAAGACGGGATAGGCGGGCCCTGTGACCGTCTCTGCCAGGGGGAGCAGGACAGCCGCCCCGCCCACGGCAAAAAACGGCCAGATCAGTTCCATCCCCACCGCGGCGGTGGTTCCCAGCACCGCAGTCAGCAAAAACACCGCCTGCCGGACAAGGCCGTAGGCGCTGGGCGCCAAAAAGCCGCAGAACAGCCCATACTGCACCTGTGCAAGAAGGGCGGCGAAGAGGAACAGCACCCCGAGGATGGCGCACTCCATCCCATTTTCCACCCGGCGCACCCAGCCGGTGGGCAGACGTCGGATGCTGTAAGAGATGGCCCTTGTTTGAAACACGATGCACAGGGCGGCCGCCATCACCAATGTGGTCAGCACCCAATGGGGAAACCGGTAAAATTCAGCCACAGGACTCACCTCCCCAGGGCAGCGTCATGCAGATCCCAACGGCATCGTCCAGATCTTTGCAGGCGATCTGACCGCCCAGCGCGGCAGCCGCCGTCGTCAGTTCCTCCGAAAAGCGCCATTGTCCGGGATCACCGCCCGGAAGAAAACGGAAAACCAGATGGGCGCCCTCCGGCTCCAGATACCCCAGCAGAGGAGAGGCGTTCTCCCGCAGGGCCCAGGATATGGCTTCAAAGGCAAAGTCGTAGCACAGTGCCGCCCTGCGGATCTCCAGCGCTCCACGCTGCCCGCATCGAATGAGTAGCCGCAGCCCCGCATAGCGGGCCAGTTCTGCCAGCTCATCCAGATAAATGTTCAATTCCTCTCCGGGCAGTCCATCTCCCTGACGTGCCAGGAAAAACAGATTGCATCTGCGTTTGATATGGCACAAGCAAAGAGTGATATAGGCGGTCAGGCCCCGGGGATGGGGGGTCTCCGGCAGAGTCTCGATCAGCCGTCCCAGCGTCTGGATGCGGCGCTCCATGTCCCGGTCCAGCTGTTCAAACATGGCGCGGTTTGTCTCCGCGGCCAGCAGGCGCTTTTTCACCTCGCTCTCCTCACGCAGCAGGGCGTTGGCCGCCTCCAGACGGGCCTGCACAGCCTGGATCTCCCTGCGCAGCCGGTTGAGCTGGGAGAGGTCCTCCTGCCATACCGCCATACCGCCGTGAATGGGGACTGCGTGAAGCTGGGTGTCGCTGTCCCGCAGCAGCGGATGGGTCATATCCATTGAGATCCTCCGCCAGATGGAGCGGGAGACGGGAGGCGCGCCCCGGGAGGACAGGACGGTGCGGCCCTGCTCATCCAGCAGCGTCAGCCCAATGGGAGTGGCGGTGAACAGGCGCTGATACTGAAGATTGACCGGGATAAACCCCGCGTGGAGGGCCGACTCAAAAAACAGGGCGGACAGCACGCAGATGTTCACAGTAAGATCGCTCTCCCACGCCAGAGGCACCCGCCTGATGTAAGCAGTGATGTAGGCCAGAAGCCCCGCGCAGAACAGCAGCGGAACCACCCTGCCGGCCCAGTAGGGGCTATACCGCCCCTTGTGGAGCAGCTTCCAGACTGCGCAGGCCAGGAACAGGAGGGATAAAGCCATTACGCCCCAGTATCCCGGACCGTACCGGTAGTCTGAGGCCCAGTCCCCGGCCGGGTCAAAACGAAACACCAGCTGGTGGAGATTGTTTGTGAGTACCAATAGCACAGAGAGGGCATAGCAGGCCAGAGGCGGCCACAGAGGGCGCAGCGGCTTTTTCTCACCCTCCGGATGATCCAGGATTACGGCCAGATACAGCAGCGTTACCGGAAGGGCAAGCTGAAAGATGTAATAGCCGTACCAGCACATCCGGCACAGAAGCCCATCTGCTATCAACTGATATTTGAACAGACGCAGCAGCAGCCATCCCACCATCAGCCAGCCCATAACCCCCACTACCCGGCGGACATCCCGGCGGATCATCCGATGGGATACCGTCCCCTTCCACAACAGGATGGCGGCGGCAAGGAGCAGGGCGGATAAAATATGCTCCCGGAGATCTGCTGTGGTATAGCGCCGGATGTGGAGCACCTGCCGGCGTAGGTCCCGGCTGCTGTCCCCGGTCAACTCCAGAAACCAGCCGTAGTCCTCCTCGCTCAGGGTACGGGCCGGCCGGTAATCATCGGGAAAATCGGCCGGTCTCTCTCCGTCCGCCAGGGGCAGCCCTGCTGACAGAAGGGTTTCATCCAGCCCCGGCTCCAGCGTCAGAGGGACATCGGAGAGCAGCCCCATACGGTAGGACAGCGTGCCCTCTGCCGGCACGATGATCTCATAATTTCCTCCGTTCCGGTTCCACGCGGCAGCCTCGCAGTCCAGACAGATCAAAATAGGGGCATCCGGCGCCTCCAGCCGGAAGTTTCCGTTCTGACCAAGGTGTTCCAGCAACTCCAGAGCGTCACGCTTGGAGGGCACCTCCCGGTCCAGAGCGTAGGACAGGGCGCCCAGAGCCAGCATATTGCGGATCACGGAACTGCTGCTGATGCCCACGGGGACCGGACTCTCCCGAAGGCTGTTCCAGCCGGTGACGGCGGCGTCCGTCCGGCTGCGGTCCACCGCCAGGATCACGGTGGCCGTGACATGGGGATACCAATACCGGCCAATGCCCCGCTCCAGCGCCGGGATGGCCTGTACATCAAAGCAGGCTACGGCGCTGCCCCGGCTCACCTCCGCGTAGAGGGTATCCTCTGCCGTCTGAAGGGAATACCCGGGGAGGAAGGGAACGAGAGCCGCGCTGTATGCCTCAGCACCCTCCGCTCCGGCGATCAGACGGTCCCCTGCATCCACCGTGCCGCACCCAGCCAGGATTAGGCACAGCAGGAGGAGCGGCAGCCAACGCCCCTTCATGGAGCCACCGGCTCCCCGGACTCCTCCATCCGGCCGGCACACTCCCGGCACAGATCCATCTCATCGCAGATGAGGAAGCAGGCGTCGCAGACCAGCCGCCGGCAGATGGGGCACTGGCTGAACCGCTCCCTGGCCTCCTGACCGGCCGCCTGCATGGCCCGCTGCTTCTCCCGCTGATAGATGGCGTCATAGAGTTCCTTCTTCTCCCGGTGTTCCGCCGCCTGCAGCGCTTTGGAAAAGGGGATGCTGCTGCTGTACCAAAATTCTCCGCACACCTCGCAGCGGATGGAAAAGCAGAAATACTGGGGCGTGGACCGGTCCTCTAAGTGGCTGGACAAGAGATTTGTCATATTCCGCACCTCCTCGTTTCTACTCCTGTTATAACAGGAGTAAGGGGCTGGAGTATATGGTCCGTCGGATACTTTTTCCCACTTTTTCGCAAAGATATCCATTGGATAATAGAGAAAGCGCACAAAACCAGTCCTCTGGTTTTGTGCGCTTTGCTGTGATGGAGAAACTTGTCTTAGAAAAGCTCCTGAAGCCTTCCGCAGCGGCGGAGCAGATCGATGTAGAGCATCAGCTCATCCCGGGAGGCCACCCCCAGTTTCTCGTAGATGCTCCGGTTGTGTTTGCGGACCGTACTCATGCTGATAAAGGCCAGGTCCGGGATCTCCGCGATCTCGTGCCCGTCGATGTAGTAGCGCAGGATATTCCGCTCCGCCTCGGTCAGCAGATCCTTCCGCTCCACAAACTGGTCGAACAGTTCCGCAATGTTGGGAGGAAGCTCTCCCTGCTCCAGCCGCTGATTCCGCGCCCGGGCATTGAGGAACTCCGCCAGCTCATCCAGCTCCGAGATGCCCGAGGACATCCCCTGCTCCGGCCCCTCCGCCTGCTGGAACCGTTTCAGACTGTCGGTGATGGGCCGGACAAATCGCCGGGACAGGAAGAAGGACAGGGCCAGCAGCACCAGGAGCAGTCCCAGGGCCGCAATGATCCAGGTCTGCTGGACGCCGGCTGTGTAGGCGGCATAGCTCTCCTGGGGGATCAGGATGGCAACGGCCCAGACGTTGTCCTCCGGTTTCCCTCTGGAGATGGGTATGGTCTGGTGCAGGCCGATATACCGTCCAGCGCCTGTGTCGTATTCGTTATAGTATCGCCCCTGATGGATGGCCAGAGTCTCCTGACCGTCCAGGTAGGTGCCGTTGACGCTGCCCACCAATCCATCCGGCAGCAGCAGACGGCTGTCCTGGACCGGAGCCAGCACGGTGACGGCGGAGCCGAACTTTCCCTCCAGGGTGGGATAGGAAAACTGGAAATACAGGGCGCTGAGCTCTATCCCGCACACGCCGTACACCGTTCCGTCGCTCCCCACAATGGGGACACACAGCAGCATAGCGGATTCCCAGGTATCCTTTAGATCGATCCGGCGGGACCAGAAGTAGCGGTCGGCAGGCCGGCTCAGCGGCGCATCCATCAGCTCCCGGCAGCCCGGGATCTGATCGGTGTCAAATTCCAGATTCCATCGGTTGTGCAGCTCCAGATCCTTTTGACGGGCGATGTCCGGGATGCCGCGGAAGTAGACCACTGTGGGTGTGACCGGACTGCTGGCGCTGAGGTTGGAGTAGCGCAGATGGATGCCGCTTCTGGAGTGGTCCGCCCCCTCCAGGCCGGTGTTGGTGGTGGCGTCCAGGATTGCATAGGCGCCATTGCAGTTGGCCGTCTGGAGGGTGGTGCTGATCAGCGGGTACATGACCTCCTGCAGCTTCAGCAGCCGCTCCGGATCATCGTTGACCTCCTGCAGCGAAATGCCCTCCTGTACCAGCGCCCCCTCGATCTCCCGGCTGAGCTCCTTGGAGAGATTCAGGCTCTGGGCGGTCAGATGGTCCAGTTGGCTGGCCAGCGTATCTCCTGTGTTGCTCAGGTGGAGCTCCATTACCTCATGGAGCTGCTCATCATCCCGGGAGAAGGCCCCAGCGATGGACAGCAGAAGGACCACCGCCGCAAAGACCACCAGGATCATGGACACCCAGTAGAGCATCAGCTTTCGCTGCATCCCTACGCTCTGCTTTTTGGCAAAGGCGTTCAACGCCCGGAGTTCTTTCAGTCTGTTGCGCACGGTGGTTCCTCCTCTCTTACAGGTTATCGCTCCATGATCTCCCGGAAGGACTGGAGCCGGTCCGCACTAATCTGCTCCAGCGCGGTCTCTCCGGCCTCCAGATAATCCCGGCGGCCCAGGGCCAGCTGGGCCCGCACATGGTCCTCCAGCGTGGTTTCCAGACTCAGGTAGCTCTCCAACTGGGGCGGCACATAGAATTTATAGTTTTGCTGGGTATTCAGATAGGCCTGATAGAGAGAGGCATATTTGGCGCTCTCCAAACCTTCAATGGCCTTTGGCAGCTCCGTTTCGAATGCAGCCTGGGTCACCGGCATGTAGCCTGTCCGGGTCACGAACTCCACATTGTGCTCCGGCTCGGTGAGCCATTTGAGGAAGGTCACCGCGGCCCGCTCCCGCTCCGGGGTGGAGCGGACGGTACAGAAGCCCGCGCCCCGCTGCATCACCAGCTTTTCTCCGTTTTCAAACACCGGGCAGGGCCGGGAGATGATGGTGATGTCCTCAGAGGTGTTGTCCGGATAGGTCACCACATCGCTGTAATAGAGGATGCTGGCAGAGGAGGCCACGCTGACGATGCTGTCGCCGGTGCGGATAGACTCGGTGGCGTACCCGCCTTTGAGCCAGACTCCGCCCTGCAGGGCGGCCCGGGCCAGGGGTTCCCACGCCGTCTGGAAGGCGGGGCCGAAGGCCAGCTCATCCCCCCGGAAGAAGTCCTCGCCCAGGGACTGGGCTCCTACCTGGAAGTAGTTGAAGTAGTAGTCATGAACGAACATGGACTTGGCATCCCCCGGAATATCCGGCGTCTGGTCGTCGGTCCAGTCCGCGTAGATCTCCGCAGCCCTGTAAAGCCCCTCCCATGTATCCAGATCCTCAATCGTTACGCCGGTAGCCTGGGAGAAGCGGTCGAAGATGGTCTGGTTGATGAACATGATCTCTGTGGATTTGGCCACCGGCAGCACCACCAGACGGTCATTGACCGTCCCCTCCTCCAGAAAGGCTGGGAGGAAGGCAGACAGCTCCTCCTGGCTGAAATAGTCCCGGTAGTCCACCAGAATGCTGTCGTCGGGCAGGGCCATCACGGTCTTTGGGTAGGAGATGAAGAGGTCGGGCAGCTCCGAGGCACCCGGCTCTCCGTTGGCGGCGGCCAGCACCAGCTCGTGGATGGTGTTGGTGTTGGACACGGAGGTGACCTGCACGTTGATCCGCTGCTCCTTTCCCACCGTCTGGTTGAACGCATCGATGAGGTCGTTGAGTGGGGAATCCGTCTGGCCGCCATAGACGTGCCAGACCGTAATGGTGGTCGGCGTCTCTTCTTTTTTGGCCGTGTCGGAACAGCCCGCGCAGCAACAGGCCAGCAAGATACCTGCCAGCAAAAACGCCGCAATTCTTCGTATCTTCACATCGCATCACCTCGTTTTCATTATATCTGCTGAGGGTAAAAAAAGCCAGTTGAAACAGGATACTTTATTGAATTCATTTCGTGGAGTATCCATTTCAATTCAGTATAACATGGATTCCATAAACCTGCCCTATCCGCAACGGGTAGTTTTCATCGTTTAGGTTTTTCTTTTGATATCGTTGCCTTATCCGGGTGGATCAGAGTGATGGGCAGTCCCTTTTTTCTGGCGTAGTTGACGGTCATGCCCGTTCCGCTGCGGATAGAACGGTCGTTGTCATAGACCGCCAGTAAGCAGTCTGCATGATCTATCATATACTCATTGCGCCTCCGGTAATTGACCGCCGGGGGCATATCTTTATTGCCTACTACTATGGTTTCCGTACTGTGCCGGATCAGAAAAGACATACGGCTGCGGCTGCGATCTTCCCAGTCTGTGTCGTGGCCCTCAAAGGGCAGAGCGATCTTCAGCTGTATCTCACAATACTCGGACTGTTCCTTCAGCCGCAGCAATATCTCCCCGGCCCACATGTCCACCCCCAGAGCGCCGCCCACCCAAAACTGGTGAAAGCCCTGCTCATAGAGCTGGATCAACTGATCCCGGATGCGTTTCTTGATCCGCTTGCAGCCGTTGTTGTTTTCATCATATTTGAAGCGAAAGCGTGTCGGTCTATGGCCGGTGATGGCACAGGCAAGTCCCCTTGTCATATTGACACCTCACATAACATCCAACAAAATAGTGTTTTAATTATATATTGGCGCTTTATAAGCGTCAATAATGCTTTAGAGTTAATTTTAGTATGCGCTGCCTTCGGATAAACTAATTCCGTAAGGTGGTGATAACTCTGGAATGGGATTTTGACTTTTCCGAGCGCATGGAAAACCTGTCTTATGCTATCGGATACTATCGCAAGAAAAAGGGATATTCCCAGGAACAGTTGGCAGAGATCCTTGATATTAGCCGCCAGCATCTCGCGTCCGTTGAAGCGCCCGGCATGAGTCATGGCCTGTCTCTGGATCTGCTGTTTAGGATAGCCACCGTCCTTGAAGTGGAGCCGTATCTGCTGCTGAAATTTCGACTTGAGAAGTAAGATTTTTCATTAAGATGATGATAAGTCTTTTCTCTGACCTAAATCTCTGATAGAGTGAGTCCTTCTGGGTGGTTCACAATGAACCGCTCCTGGGTCCAGCGAATGGGCGCAGTTCTCCCTTGGCGGAAGATTTTGAAATTGCCATTGATTCAGAGAGTGGTTTGTACTACATTTTGGTACAAACCACTCTCTCTTTTATTTCACGGTATAGAGATTGGAGGTGCTGCTCCCGTTTGCTCTTTGGCGGGAATCTTTTTGGAGATAGCCGTGCTGCTCCAGATCGTGCAGCGCCCGCTTGACCGTGGAGCGGGACAGCTTCATGTCCGAGGCAATGGTCTTGATGCCCGGCCAGCACTTTCCCTCGGCATCGGAGCGATCCCGCAGGTACATATAGACAGCCTTCGCTCTGGAGGGAAGCTCAGTGTCGGCGTAAATCGTTCCGAAGTAGCTCATCGTTCCTCCTCTCCGAATGTCTTCATCTGTTTTCCTCTTTTTACGGCTCTCTCCTGAGCCGGAGTGTGGGCGATTCCACCCCGGCTGGATACCGCATAGCCGCGGCTTTCATCCATCTCCTCCGGTTCACTGAGCTGCGGAAGATTCCGCTCCAGATCCACCCGGTTGGCATAGGCCACTGCTCGGTTGGCTCTCTCCGGCACCACATACGGCTCTCCGAAGGTAATGCCCCAATTCAGGAAAAGCTGAAGCCGGGTCCGCATAGGATGTGTGCCGGTTTTCATGACAATGAAGCTGCCCTTGGGAATGGATTTCAGCTCGTCGGGCGTCAGCAGGGCGCGCTCCATCATCTGCAGGCTCTGGCTGGGATCGTTCTTGCCACGGCTCACCGAGCCGGAGAGGACGGTGCGGCTGCCCAGGGCTTTGGACAGCACTTCGGCGGTCTGGCTGTTGGGTGCAAAGCCGCCGAAGATGGTGTCCTGGCAGTTGTCCTGAATGATCTCGCAGCCCTCTTTCCCGTAGTTTTTTTCGAGCTGCGCTAAGGACTGGATGATCGGCACGAGCGTTAACCGGCGAGAGCGTCCAGCGGAGAAAAGGGGCAGTATATCAAACGGGGGCATGGTGCCGAATTCGTCACAGAAAAGCACCACCCGGTTTTTCAGCTTGCCGCCGTTCTCATCGGCCACAGCGAACAGCTCCCGGCTCAGGTTCTGGATCATGAGACCGGCCATGAAGTTCTTGGTTGTGTCTTCTTCCGGCAGGATCAGGAAGATGGCAGACTTCTCCGAAGCAAACTTCTCAGCGTCAATGGCGCTGTCGAAGCACAGGATCTGCTCCAGCTCGCTGTCCAGAAAGGCATTCAAGCGGGACAGCACGGTGGACATGACGGAGGCCATTGCCTGCTCGGCGCTGTTGAGGGCGGCACCGGCAAACCACCTCGCCTTGTGATCCGGCGGCAGTTTTGCCATCAGGAGCTGGAAGTGGCTCTTGCCCTTGACACGGCTGGGCTCCAGCAGATCCTGCACCAGCTTGAACACGGAGACGATATGGCGGCGCTCCTGGGGGTGGTCTTTATCGGGCGGCAGGAACTCGGCCAGCATCAGGATGACCGAAGTGAGAAGCCCTTCCGCCGCATCGTAGAAGAAAGCGTTCTGGCCGCGGTTGCTGTCATCGCCGTCCGGATTGACGATGGTCTTGGACAGGATTTTGGCGTATTTCTCGGCCTTGGCCCGGGCTGCAAGATTGTTCGGGTCACTCCGGGCAATGTCCATATACCGGTTGACCAGCGTCAGCAGATTGTTACCGTCTGAGCGGGTGGGATTTCGCAGGTCGATCACGGCCACATTCTGATACCCATAGCAGTTCTTGGCAATGGCGCCGTAATTGCGGGCGAGGTCGCCCTTGCTGTCCAGCGCCAGCCAGCTCATGCCGCTGGCGCAGGCGTACTCCAGATTGGGATAGAGAAAATAGGCGGTCTTGCCGATGCCGGAAGCGCCGATCATCAGGCAGTGGATGTCATCGCTGTCCACGAGGGCGGTGAGTTCGCCTTTCTTTCCCTTGCACCCCAGCACCAGCCCCTGCTCCGTGGGCAGGTTCTGGCCGCTGCGCCATTTCTTCACCTCGAAGGGGACATGGGCATAGGTCTGCCGGATCTCTTTGGCTGTGGCCCATCTCGCGGTGCCGTGCTGGCCGTCGCCCACTGTCCTGGACTTGATGCCGCTCAGGGTATAGTAGTGGGACAAGGCGGCCAGACAGCCGATGACCAGAAACATCAGCCCGCCGGCGGCCAACAAAATCAGGACTTGGTGTGGCATGGTTAACCCCTTTCAGGGCACACCACTTCCTGCTCGGTTCCATACTTCTGAATGCGCACATCACTCTTGTTACGGCCTACTTCGGGCGAACAGGAAGTGGTGTGCGTTGTTGTTATTTACTGCATGACTTGTGTGTAGGACGGTTCCTCAGCGGTCAGATCATCATTCCAATCCTTGTGTGCGGGAATGAGCCTTTCCACCGTGTACCTCCCTGCCAGCTGTTCCTTCATGCGCCGGCTGGCCAGATGGCCAGCCTCGTCATTGTCGAGGCAGAGCAGGACCGTATTGATTTGCGGCTGCCGCTCCAGCAGCTTCAGCACCGGCTGAATGGAGGTGCCGCAGCAGACCACATAGCTGTGGCTCTGCCAGCCCTCCGGATGGAGCGTGATGTAGGAGAGCATATCGATGGGAGCTTCGAACACATAGAGGCTCCCATCTGTGCCGATGTGGTGGAAGCTGTGGCGGGGATCGCAGCCCTCCACATTGAGCCGGAAGGCTTTGCCGAAGCTGTTGGCGCTGCGCTTGTGGGCATGGCGGGGGACGCCGTCTTCATCCGTACCCACGAAAACCGCATTGTGGTAATCGGCGTCTTCATACAGCAGCTTCTCTCTTGCAAAGTGCGCCACAACGCTCCGGTCGATATTCCGGTGCTTGACCAGATAGGCATAGACCCGGCGCATATTGGAATTGGCCGGCGGAAGGACAAAGGGCTTCGGCGGCTCCTCTACCCGTTCTTCGGCAGAGGGATAAACCGTTCCCAGCTCGCCTCCCAGAAGCATGGTCACCGCCTCCGGATAGCTGAGGTGATAAAACCGCTGCACGAAGCTGACGGCGTGGCCGCCCCGCTCCTCGGCATGATCGTACCACTCGTTGCCGCGGATGGTGACACTATGGTCACGGGCCAGCCGTTTCTCTCTGCCGGAGGCAAGGAGCTTTTCGCCCCGACAGCGGAGGAACTCCTCCAGATCAACGGAGGCGGCTCGCTGCTTCTGTTCTTCCATGAAATGAATGTAAGTCGACATAGGCTCCTCCTGTTACATGGTCTGCTGATAGGATACCTGCTCCTCATGATCATCCGCCTTGTGGCCCATGGCCATCCGCTTTTCCGTCAGCCGCTTGCGCCGTTTGGAATCAATGCGAATCCCTGCCGGATTGCGAGGCGGCATGGAATTGTCCCGGAAGATCCGGCTCATGTGATGGAGCAGCTTGGTTGCCGCCAGCATGATGGACGGATCTCGGAACTGGTCAAAGCGGTCAAGGAAGAATTGAGCATACGCATTGCCCTGGGCAGCGGAGCGGGTGAACCAATCCCTGGCCTGCTCCCGATCCTGTTCCACATCCCGGCCCAGGAGATACAGCTTGCCCAGTGTGTACTGAGCAAACGGGTTTCCTTGTCTGGCGGCGGCAGTCAGGTACTCCAGAGCTTTTCTCACATCCTTCTTTACGGACTCACCGGTGAGACAGAGCTTCCCAAGGCGGTATTGGGCAAACGGATTCCCATGCCCGGCGGCCTTGTCCAGCCAGCGCACCGCCTCATCGGTGCGCTTTTGAGAGAGCAGGAGCTTCCCGAGTGCGTATGCCGAAAAGTCATTTCCGGCCTCTGCGGATAAGCGAAACCAACGCTCCGCTTTTTCATAATCCCGCATGGTGGAGAGATCATCCCGGTAGAACTTTCCCAGTTGATGCGCCGCCACCGTGTATCCTTCCACCCAGAGCTGTTCCAGCACCCGGACGGCTTCGGCGTGTTCCTCATCCAGCGCATAGACATCCTGCAGAACCGTTTTGGCGGCACGATAGGGAAGGAGGAACAATGTCACGAACAAAAAACAGAGGGTTTCAACAGAGTTTCTCTCCCTCTTATACGATCCGGCGCTGGCGGCTGGGCGAATATATCCGGCTTTCCAAAGAAGATTTGAAAAAAGGAAAAGACGATAGTAACAGCGTAAAAAACCAGCGCGACCTGCTGAATGACTTTTACCAAAAACACATTGAGGAATTTGAAAGCGTTTCCGAATATGTGGACGATGGACACACGGGGACGGATGCCAACCGCGAAAATTTCCAGCGGCTTCTGGCCGATGTAATGAGTGGGAAAATCAACTGTGTTGTGGTAAAAGACCTTTCCCGTTTTGCCCGGAATTACAGCGATGCGGGAAGTCTGATTGACAACCTGTTTGTGCAGATGGGCGTCCGTTTTATCAGTCTTGCTGAAAATGTGGACAGCTACCTCAACCCGGACAGCGTTTCCAGTATTATCGTCCCGATTACGAATGTGATGAACGATCAATACTGCTACCAGACCTCAAAGAAGATCCGCCAGGTATTTGACTACAAGCGGCGCAACGGTCAGTACATCGGCGCATTTGCTCCTTATGGATATGTAAAGCACCCAAAGGACAAGCACCAGTTGATCATCGATCACGATGCCGCTGAAATCGTCAAACTTATTTTCTCTTTGTTCCTAAAAGGGACATCGAAACGGGCCATCGCCTTGTATCTGAATGAACACGGCGTACCCAGCCCCTCGGCTTATAAACTGCAAAAGGGCATACCCGTTTCAACAAGAGGATATGACGATCCTATGTGGGGAGCCCGCATGATCCACTCCATTCTTACGAACCCCAACTATACCGGGGATTTGGCACAGGGCCGCAGTCGGGTGAAAAGCTACAAGGTACACGAAGTTGAAAGCGTCCCCCGTGAAGAATGGGTGGAGGTGGCTGGTACGCATGAGGCAATAATTGATTATGAAACCTTTGATAAGGTACAGGCTCTTTTACAGCGTGATACCCGCACTTCTCCAAAAGGCCGGGAAGTCCACCTGTTCAGCGGTTTTCTAAAATGTGCTGACTGCGGACGGGCGATTACCCGAAGCGTAGGCAACAACAATAATGTGTACTATGCCTGCTCCACCTATAAGAACCGCTCCCGGACAGCCTGCACAATGCACTCAATCAAGCATAATCGTCTGGAGGCCGCTGTCCTCTTTGCGGTACAACAGCAAGTCCATTTGGCTGTTTCATACTCGGAAATGATTGCCCGCATTAACACCGCCCCGGTCAAAAAGAGCCAGTCCATCCGTTTGGAAGAATTGATTGCTTCAAAGGAGCGGGAACTGGCAAAAATCAGCCGCTACAAGCAGTCCCTTTATCAAGACTGGAAAGACGGGGAAATTACCCAGCAGGACTACCGGGATATGAAAGCCGATTATGAACGACAGACCATCGCTCTTACGGATGTGCTGGCCCGGCTGAACGCTGAACGGGCGGAACTGGCAAACGGCGTAAAGAGTGAGCATCCCGCATTGGTGGCCTTTACAAAACATCAAAATATCGACCAGCTCTCCCGGGAACTTCTCGTTGAACTGATCGACCATATTAAGGTTTATGAGAATGGAAACATTAGTGTGAGATTTAAGTTTGCGGATGAATTTAGACGCATAGTAGAATACATTGAAATCAACACCACAAAACCCGCAGTAGCGGGCTAACCCCCGCTACATACCCCTTTGACAGTGTGTTTTCCTATGGGCATCACCGCAAGCGACGCGCAGTCCTACATCAACAACCTCACCAGGGTATCCACAGAACCCGTTTTGTCTTATTCCCAAATGATAGACGCCATTGAAAACGGCAATCTTACGCCCAACGTGCTCAGCGCCTATGAGTATTACATGGGAACAGGGTATCAGCCGGCACAGGCTGCTACCTATTCCGCACCGGTGAGCCCTACGGGAAGAAATTCTTCTGATTCTCCTACCAATAATAGGCCCTATGCTCCTCAGTACGATAACGGGTCTCTGACCTCTGACCAGATCAAACGGATGCAGGCGTCTATTGGAGTGACAGCAGATGGATTTTGGGGCCCGGAGTCTCAGCAGGCCGTCGGAGGTTTAAGTGCGGACGACGCGTGGACTATTTATGGGCACAAAATTTATGATCCAGCAAATCCCGGTCTTGTTCTGCTGCAAAATGAGCTTAGCAAAATCCAAGATACCGGGAATCTAAATACAGCAAGCAGAAGAGCGGCTTCTATCATTCAGTCTTATTATGAGCGTGGAAGTATTACTGAGGAAACTGCCAAACGCCTCCTTTCTCAGTATGGGCTTTATGCGTAATCTCCTAATTTGAAGGAGACCAATTATGGCTATAAATTGGAACAGTGTAAACAATCAGGCAAAAAAACAAGAAAAAGACTTAAAAAGTTTTTCAACCAGAACTGTAAACACCGGAATTGCTACTCCTTTGCCTGAAAAAAGCCTAGAACAGCAGCGGAAGGACCTCATCACGGAGCGGGCGGCCATCAACAGCCACAAGGTCTATACGCCGGAAAAGACGGCGGAAAACCGGGCGCGGCTCCGGGAGATCGACCGGGAGCTGAGCACGCTCACGCCGTCCAAAACGAGCACGAACCGGCTGAAAAGCGGCGCGCAGAGCATTTTGAGCACGGGGGCCGCCGCCATGCCCGTGATCGGGGACACTTTCTCCCAGCTCAACAAGAACACGCGGGAGAGGGCGGAGAGCGGCGCGCTGGACCAGCTCACCCAGGTCAACCAGCAGATTCGGGCGCTGGAGGCCGGACGGACGGGCGACGCCCTCACCTACATCCGCTCCCAGGACCAGTGGAAGGCGCTGGACCAGAAGCGGCAAGCCCTCAACCAAAAGCTGCATGACACCATGAGCACCGCAGTCTCTCCGGATTCCGCCGGCATGCAGCTCATGCGGCGGGCGGGGGAATACCGGGAGCAGGCATTGGAGGGCCTGGAGGGGGTCCCCCGGTTCCTGGGCGGAACTGCACTCTCCATCGGACAGAATGCCGCCCTCCTGCCCCTGGCCGCCGTCAACCCGGCCCTTCCTCTTGTGGCCATGGGGACCATCTCCGCCGCCGACAGGATGTATGAGCTGGGCGAACGGGGGATGCCCGCCTCCGAGGCGCTGAGCCGGGGCCTGATCTCCGGCGGAATCGAGGCGGCCACCGAGAAGATCCCCCTGGATACCCTGCTGGACGCGATGAAGACCGGGGGCAAGGGTGTCCTGCGGAACATCCTGCGGCAGGCGGGGACGGAGGCCGGGGAGGAGTCGGTTTCCTACCTGGCCAACTACCTTGTGGACAAGGCATACAAGGACCCGGAGGCGGAGTTCTCCCTTGCGGAGCTGGCCCAGGCGGCGGCGGGCGGGGCCCTCTCCGGCGGCGTGTTCGGCACCTTCGGCACCGCCTACAACACGCTGGACCAGCGCTCCGCCACCATGGACACCATCCGGGCAAATCAGGCGAATCCGGACTTCAACACGAGAAGCGTGGAGAGCGCGAAGGCCGCCGCCAACCAGTCCTTCTCTGACCGGTTCGGTGCGTACCCGGAGACCCTTCCAACAGCCGGAACAGCAACCGTGCAGGAGACAGCGGCCTCCCTCCCAACACCAGATACCGCCTTGGAAATCTCGCCTCTCAGCGGCTCTGTGACGGCCAGAGACGCCATCCTCGGCAGTCTGGAAGGTGGTCGCAGGACTGCCGGGGATCTGTCCGCCGCCGCGGAAAAGGCTGGAAATCTGACCGAGGCGTCGGAGGCCCTTTCCGCACTGATGGAGGACGGGACGGTGGCCATGGACGCCGGGAGGATGGCGGAAACGCCACCCATATTCGTCCCCCGGCAGACGCAGGGTCCAGTGGACCTGCCCATCGCGGAGCGAAGGGCCCAGACGCCGCCCCTGGCGGATGAGGATGGCGAGACCACCAGCGTGGGCGCGGCCCCCATGGGCTTTGACGAATGGTCCCACTTCCAGAACCAGAGTGGGCAGTTCTTCCCCGAGGGGGCCAACGCGGCCCGGCCTGTGGACGTGCCCACCACCGACCCGTCAGGGCGGAAGATCCGCAAGACGGCCTCCACCGCCATGGGGGCCAGGGCCATCCCCGACGAGGTGGTGGGCGAAATCCAGCGCATGGTCCTATCTGGTCAGCTCTCCTATGACCGCGTGACCGA
>NZ_LR130824.1 GCF_900626145.1 Intestinimonas timonensis
CAGCCGTGCCCACGGTGAGGTATATCGAAAGGAGGCATCCCGTATGATTTCGGCCAACATCAGCAAGAAAACCCGCCGGGCGGTCTATGCCCGGGACGGCTACGCCTGCGCCCTGTGCGACTCCACCAAGTATCTCCAGGTCCACCATTGCGTCAAGCGGTCCCAGGGCGGCACGGACAGCATGCAAAACCTCATCTGTCTGTGCGCAGACTGCCACGCCCTGGCCCACGGCATCGACCTCCGGGGCGTGGAGATGACCCAGGCCGACATGGAGCAGGCGATCACCGAGTACCTGGCGGACTACTACGCTCCGGATTGGAACCCCTGGGGGAAGGAGGGGCCATAAGCCCCTCCCCTCCAGGGCGGGCACTAGAACATGCGTTCGACAAGCGAAGGGTGTGCAAGATATTGTGGAAAACCGCCAGTTTTTCATATTCCAAGAAACTGACGTACCGACGGAAGGAGGGGCGGAGTGACCAGGGAAGAAGCCAGATTGGACCGCTTCAAGGCCGGGATAGCGGCCATGAGCGCCGCCGAGCGGGAGGCGCTGGAGGCGGCTATGCTTACGGCCAGGGCCATTCCTAAAGGGAAGGGCGTGAGCATCATTGAGCAACTGGTGGAGATGGCCGCTGCCAGGGCAAGGGCGGAGGCCAGACACAAGAGCGATGCTCAGACGGACCGGAGGCGCCGCCGGCTGGTGGGAGCACGGCTGCCCAAGCACCAGGCGGACCGGTGCCGGGCATGCGCAAAGCTGGAGGGGGAGTCGGTGTACCGGTTCGTATGCTCAGCCCTGGAGCGGGCATGCTCGGAGGTG
>NZ_LR130825.1 GCF_900626145.1 Intestinimonas timonensis
CTCATTCTGTGAGGCCAATGAGATGATTGACCGCTATATCAATTTTTACAACCACGAGCGCATCCAGCTAAAAACTGGAGTGGCGCCGCTCACGCTGCGCCACTCCGCTTAAAACTTCATATTTCCCTACATTGAGGCCTTTTTGTGCTGTCCGCACAATTTGGGGCGGTTCAAGTGCCTGTGCATTGAGATGGCGGCCTTTTTATGCGCAGGGAGATTTGACGGTTACGTGAGATGATAGGCGGGTGATTATTAATCACTTACGTCTACCGTGCCCAACTAAACAACAGCGCCTATAAAAATGACCGCCCACACCTGCGTTTAGGTGGGGCGGTCAATCTATTCATTATGCCATATCACGATACAGGAAGGTGACGATCTGGCCACGGGTACAGGTCACATCAGGGCTAAAAGTAGTAGCGCTGGTACCAGCGGTAATTCCCTGCTGCACCGCCCAAGCCACTGCCTGAGCATATTCTGCGTCAGCGGCTACATCGTTGAAATCAGCAGCCACTACAACAGGCTTTTCCGCCAGCTTCCACAGATAGGTCACAGTGGCGCTGCGAGTGCAGGGGGTATCGCCTTCAAAAGAAGAACCGGAAACCAGACCCTTCTCATAGGCCCACACGGCGGCGCTTGCATAGTAAGCGTCATTTACCACATTGGTAAAGGGGTTGTTGATCGTGGGGGCGGGAGACCCATTGGCACGCCACAGGAAGGTCAAAATCTGAGCAGTGGTGCAGGTCATATCAGGAGAAAATGTATTGGCGCTGGTACCGCTGGTAATTCCCTTCTCTACTGCCCACTTGACAGGCTCAGCATACCAGGCATTGGCGGCAACATCGGAAAAGCCGTTGTCAGGCTGAGGCTGGCTGGAGCCGTCCCCCAAGACCACATAAACCTCGGTAAAGTTCGTGCCCGTGGAGAAGCTGATCATGCCAATGTTGTCCCGGAACAGCTCATTGGTAGTTACTGTCTCACTGATCTCTCCCACAGTGGCCTCCACAGGAGCATAACGATCACCGTTCTTGATGTACTCCATATAGGTACCATAGCCTTCGGAGTAAGTAATGCTGCTGCCAGGCTCCACTACGATAACGGAAGCCTTTTCTTCCATGGTCTCGCCAAACCAGTCCAGCGTAATGGTACGCTCCTCCACCTTTGCAGAGGTAAAAGACCAATCCTTTCCGGCGCTATCCTTTACTGAATAGGGGCCATATCCACCGGCTGCCATTGCCGGGACAGCCAGTCCCATGCACAGAACCACAGCCGAAAACAGAGCAACAATTCTTTTCATAATCCATGTTCCCTTTCTCTCTTTAAAATTGTGGTTGTGCCTGACTTCCTTGTCTTGCCACCTTTCTTTCCGGGCTATCTCCAAAGGGCACAACCATTTCACAGGAGACTTCCCGTCTTTTACCCGACAAACAGTTCTGCAAACTGTCAGGAGTCTCAAGGGAATGGTGTTACTTACGGGAGTCAATGTCTACTACACGGGAGAGAATAGTAACAACCTCTGCCCGGGTAATATACTTGTAAATACTCATGGTTCCCTTGCTGTCCTCGCCGTTAAGAATACCTGCATTGTACAGCTTGTAGATTGCGGAATCACAAAGCTCAATGGGCAGACACCAGGTTGCATAGCCAGGCTTTCCATCCGTCTTGTCATAGGGAATGTTGGTCACGTTCTTGATGGCAGGATAGCAAGTATCGGGCAGCGCGCTGGCAAACAGATAAGCCATACTGGAACGGGTAATGGGGCCATAATCAGGCGTTCCAGAACTCATATTGGTAAGGCCACCATTCAGCAGATGGAAGGTGCCCTCATTGATGATACCTTGCTCAAATACATAATCAAAATAGGGATCAAACCAGTATTCGCCTGCCTTAGCAGTAAAGTCATGGTTGTCACCGTTATAAATAGAACGAACACGAGCCGCAAGCACCATTGCCTCCGTAATGCTCAGCTGCCCATTGGGATTAAAGGAGTTGGCAGAAGTACCAGACACCAGACCAAGCTCATAGGCAGTCGTCATGTCCTTCTTGTACCAGGCATTGGCGGGAACATCAGTAAACTGTCCGTTGTAGGTGTTGACCTTCTTAAAGTTATCCAGGCTGCCCTGAGCGGGAGGAGTAACCGTACCATTACCGTTATCAGTCAAACTGCCTTTAATGGTAATGGTCTCCTTCTTGTCCTGAAGATCCAGTGTAATGTGGGCAGTGTTAGTGCCAGTCTTTTTCACAATGTTGGAGTTGCCGCTAACTGTCACTTCACCAGGGAAATTAAAGTCAATTTCAGCAAAGCTGGTCACAGTCTTGTAAGCATTGACTTCGGCCGTTTTCTCAGCCAGCTGCTCAGGAGTAAGATGGGGAACAGATGCCTCATACTCCTTATCAAGCATAGCATAAAACTCAGGTTGACTCTTAACCGTAAGGCTAATATTCATATAGTTCTGGCCGTTTTCTGTAATTACTCCAGCAGAGATGTTTTCAACCAAATCTCGTTGGTCAAAGATATAGAGAATAGACTGTACATTGCTGAACTGCATCTCATCGTCCAGTGCGACATACGTCTTGCCGTCATTGCCTACCGCTGTAATACCATTGATTCGGTTTGCGTAATTACTTTCGTAGGTGTTAACATCGTTCTCCTTGTACCAGTTAAGCTCATCCTGAGTCATCCAACTGTAAAGGTTCAATACTCCACTACCGGAAGTGTCAAAATTTACATATCCAGAAGCAGGAACACCGTCCGAACCACAGCCTGCCAATAAACCACACATCATGCAGGCTACCAGAATTCCGCACAGCATCTTTTTCAGTCGAGTCATAATTGACTGTCCCCTCTTTCCAATCCCTCAGTTCATATTATTAAGTATATGTACCTAAAATGTAGTGAGCTTTACCTTCTTCAAATAATGGTTAGTCTAACTGTACATTACCAGATATCCAGTCATAATCTTCGTCAGTAAGATATCCTCCAGCATCAGCACCTGAATATCCCATGTCGTCTCTGTCTTGCTGTATCTGGTTGGCTAAGTCGCCCAATCCTCCACTAGAGCTGCCGCCAGAGCTACTGCCTCCGCTGGATGTGTTACCACCAGTGCTTGACTTGCTGGTTTGACCGCCAGAACTACCACTGTTTCCACCTGTACTGGGCTTGCTGCTTGGCTTGCTGGTTTGACCACTAGAACTACCACTTGAACCAGTTGAGGTATTTACTTGTGGCTTGGTAGTACTGAGATAGTCACTAGATACATAGGCTACCTTACCATTAAACTCTATCCGACTCCAACCTGCTGCAGCTCCAGTGCCAATGCCAGTGCACTTAACGGACTGAGCCTTAGCTAAGCTACCCAGCTTATCGCTGTTGGTGCTATAACTGGAACGTACATTTACTGTGGTGGTTGCATACATGGTCTCGTTACAATCAGTGAAAAGCTGCTCCTGTTCTGTGGGGGCAGATGTTTCCACCGGTTCCTTTTGTATATCACTCAGATCTTCTATTGTTTGCTCTGGGGTAGCAGGTGTCGTTTCGGTTTTATCCACTGTATCCTGCTGGACAGGCTTTTCACCGGAATCCTCTTTTGTATTCCCAGAAATACTTGATGTGCCCGTGCTTGTGGTGCTGTCCTGCGGAAGCTCCTTGGGGCCGCAAGCGGATAACACCAGAAGACACGCAGCGGCAAGCGAAACTATAAGTATCCTTGCCCTTTTCATATTGCCAAACTCCCTTCTATCTGTCTTAAGCTCTCAACAGCTTCCACCCAAGGGGGACAGAGCCAGCCTGTCTCCCCTTGAGCTTCTGCCGCCGAGACAAAAAGAGCGCACACAGGTATAAAGATACCCATGCACGCACGAAAGTTCCTCGCTATGTGCTTTACACAACTCGTATAACGCACCTTGCTAATTCAACAAGATTGCATTATACTGTGGATGTGGTACTGCTGACGCAGTTGTGCATAGTGGTCACGACACCTGTACAGTGGATAGAGGGTTGCCGCCCTCTATCCCTGCCGCACTATTTTTTTGCCTCGTAACCTCATTCTAAACCATGTGGATATAAAATGCAAGTAGAGCAATCGATCTTAAAAGTAAATGTCTATTTTTATACTTCAAGTCGATCCATACATATATCCACCATGGATGAGGTGCTATTGTGTATATCTATTAAGCACTTTTTGAGGCAGGGAAATTTTTCATCCAAGCAGTTGTTGAGTGAAGATGTCCTGGGGAAGTATAGTATGTTTTGCGTTTCCGAAAATGTTGAGGTTCTATCTTTATGCCCATTTTCTTTGGAGAAACTGTCATTCCATCTAAAAAATCTATGCCTATTTCTGCTTCTATTATTGACGAGCAGGAAAAATTAGTTGTCTTACCGGACAAACCCAACATTTCTCACCAGCATTTTAGGACTTCACCGGTTTTATCTACGCTCTCCCAAGCGTCGGTGTACAAGGGGTACAAACGAGATAAAATAGAAATGAGGGGCGATAGAGCGGAAATGTCAGATTTTCCACTCTATCTGAACACGGTCGCTGGTGGCCTTGATTGTAGAAATCAAGCCATCGGCGGCTTTTCTTTTGTCGTCAAAATCTATGCTCTCCCAGTTGTCGAGATAATAGGACAGTTTCTTTATCTGCTGAGGCGATATGGTTTCGACGCTCAAATCGGCTATTGCTTTTGAAATGGTCTGACGGCGGGTGTCCAGTTCTTCGATTTTCTTGTTGGCGTAGGCAAGCAAGGTCGCATTGGCTCCGGTCAGTGTGTCCAGCAGCTTTTCAATTTCTGCCTCCACCTGCGCCAGCTCTACTTGATAAGCTGTCAGCTTCGGATTGATCTTTTCCTCTTTGCCGTGAAGTATCTGAAAATCTTTGAACTTCTCCTGCATGGCCGAGAAAATGAATTGCTCAAATTCTTCTTTGCGGATTTTCCCGCAGCCCGGACAACCTTTGTTTTCCGTCCGTTTGGTGCAGCGGAAATAGCCTGTGCTGTTTGGTACATGGGTGGCTTTCAGCGCATACCCACAATGCCCGCATTTGATTTTTCCGGCCAGCCAAGTGTTTTTCGGTTTCCGCCCCTGCTGGAAGGTGGTATTTGCCATGAGCTTTTTCCGGCATTTCAGCCATGTGTCCGAGGGGATCAATGCTTCATGG
>NZ_LR130826.1 GCF_900626145.1 Intestinimonas timonensis
CTCATTCTGTGAGGCCAATGAGATGATTGACCGCTATATCAATTTTTACAACCACGAGCGCATCCAGCTAAAAACTGGAGTGGCGCCGCTCACGCTGCGCCACTCCGCTTAAAACTTCATATTTCCCTACATTGAGGCCTTTTTGTGCTGTCCGCACAATTTGGGGCGGTTCAAAAAGCAGATGCCTTTCTTTTGATTCAGAGTAAAATTATGCAGCAGCCTTAGATTTAAAACCATATCTGATGGAAGGATCAAGCTTTTTCAGTGCTTTTTGGGGGCATCGCCGTTGCCATACCCTTGATCACAATATCGCCATGCTGATTTGTGCAGATGGTTTCCAGCTTTACAATATTTTTTTCGGAAAGGATCTCACGAACCGTGCAGGTGGCAGTTACGGTATCGCCGATATAAACTGGCTTCGTAAACTTTAATTCCTGGCCGAGGTAGATCGTACCCGGCCCCGGAAGCTTCATTCCCAAAACGGCAGAGATAAAACCTGCGCCCAGAATGCCGTGGGCGATTCTGCCACCGAACTGGGTCTTGCTGGCAGAGACTTCATTGGTGTGCGCGGGATTGAGATCGCCAGTGATTCCGGCGAACAAATAGACATCTGTCTCCGTTACTGTTTTAGTCACACTGGCGCTGTCCCCCAATTTGATTTCCTGAATTGTCATTGTTGGCCCTCCTCTTAGATTATCTTCCCTGTATTTGGAGTATGCGGTTACTGTGTGAGCCCCATGCGCTCGTTTTGAAAAATGCGTTCGTCCATTATCTTTACGTGTTTGATGACCGGCTTAAAGTCCATCTGATCCAAGATATCCTTCTGAAGATCGACGCCGGGGGCGACTTCTTTGAGTTCCACACCATCTGCTGTGAGTTCAAAGACGGCCCGTTCCGTAATATAGATAACGGGCTGATTGTTGCGGATGGCGTAACTGCCTGCAAAGGTCACCTGCTCCACTTGGCTGATCAGTTTTTTCACTTTGCCTTCCTGAAGGATTTTCAGCTCACCGTTGTCTACTGCGACTTTTAACCCGCCTGCAGTGAAGGTGCCGCAGTAGATGACCTTTTTGGCGTTCTGCGTGATGTTGATAAAGCCACCGCATCCCGCGATCTTGGGACCAAATTTGCTGACATTTACATTTCCAGCAGCATCCATCTGAGCCAGACCCAAAAAGGCCACATCCAATCCGCCGCCGTCGTAAAAGTCAAATTGGGTTGGCTGCTCCAAAATGCAGTCCACATTTGTGGCGGCGCCAAAATCTTTCCCTCCTGCCGGCACGCCTCCTACGGCTCCCACTTCTGTTGTAAGGATCATGCCTTCCAGCCCCTCTTCTGCGGCCACGGAAGCTACGCCTTCGGGCATGCCAATCCCCAGGTTGGTCACTGCATGGGGGGCCAACTCCATGGCGGCCCTGCGGGCAATGATCTTCCGCTCTCCCAGTGGAAGCGGTGAAAGGGCGTCCAGCGGAACACGGATTTCTCCAGAGAATGCAGGGTCATACTGAGTCCCGAAGGTCTGCATGTGGTGTTCAGGCGCAGCTACTACGATCGCGTCCACATAGATACCGGGAATACGGATCAGCCTTGCATCCAGACGGCCATAAGATACGACCTTCTCTACCTGGACGATTACTTTACCACCGGAATTGTGAGCAGCTTGAGCCTGAGCCAGGGCCTCTGCATATACGCCTTCTTTTTCAAAGGTGCAGTTTCCGTGCTCATCGGCATAGGTGGCCCGAATCACCGCGATGTCGATGGGAAACGAGGGATAGAACAGCTTCTCTTCCCCGTCCAGCTCAATGAGTCTGACCACATCGCCGGCCTCATAGGCTGCCTCGTTGAGCTTGCCTCCCTCCAAACGGGGGTCTACAAAGGTATCCAGTCCCACGTGAGTGATCACGCCAGGGCGTTTTGCAGCGATTTCACGAAACAACTGTGAGATAATACCTTGAGGCAGGTTATAAGCTGCCAGCCTGTTTTCTGCCGCCAACTTTCCAAGCTTGGGCGCCAAGCCCCAGTGTCCACCGATTACCGTTTTACACATTCCGTCCACTGCCAAGTGGTTGAGACCACGGTCCACGCTGTCCCCCTGACCGGATGCATAGATGACCTTCAATGCCCGGGGATGACCAGTGGCAGCCGCTTCTTCCAGTGCGATCATGATCTCTTCCGGGTGCATCAATCCGTTGGCAAAGCCGCCGAATGTGACCGTTGCCCCATCAAAAAAGTAAGACTCAACGGCTTCTCTTGCTGTCAAAATCTTTACCATATGATTTCATCCTTCCTGGTCACTTGCGCGATCTTTTCAGACGCTTGACCTGCTTTGTGTTCCTTATGAAAAAAGTACAGGTCAGTGTCAATTACCGAATTGACACTGACCTGTTTCAGGCATATCAGCTATGTGCCATCCTTGATAAGGTCAGATCAGCCCGACAATAGCCATGGTAGCTGCGATCAGAGCCAGTACGATGGGGGTGATGACCGTCATGATAAGGACATGGGGGTAAGACTCCTTGGTGGTCACGCCGCAGACCTGAGCCTCCATCACGAAGGTGGGGCAGTGGGGCAGCGTATCCATACCCATGGCAGCCATACCGACGACTTTGTAGAGGGCCTCGGGATTGACCGTACCAAGGGACATGAACTGGTCGGCCATGGTGCTGCAGAAGATCTGAGTACCGCTGAGGGAAGCGCCGGTGATGCCGGAGAACACGTTGGTTACGATGACAGCGGAAATATAGGGATTCATCTTGTCTGCCAGCAGCATGGCAAAGTTCATGAAGTACTGGAAGCCGGCACAGGCGTTGACGACGGATGCAAAGCCCATAAGCGCGGCGGTCAGCAGCAGGGGATTGATGCTGGAGAGGAAACCGGTCACGAGATCCTCTACGATGTGGCCCTTGAGATATTTGTAGTTGGTGATGATCAGGACGATGGCGCCGACTCCCATGGCGGTATTGATGCCGTCAGAGGCGCTCATAGAATTGGCCAGCACGAGCTTCAGAACGATAATAACGATGTAGGGCAGGATGGCCAGGTGAATGGGGGGCAGCTCCTTACCGCTGGTGCTGCCGGCGATGAGTTCGGCATCGCTTTCGGAAGCCACAAAGCCGATCCCGCGGGCACGGAGGGAGTTGGATGCCCAGGTAAAGTAGAAAATACCGAAGCCGAAGGCCACAACGAGAAGGACGATGGCCATGGTGGGGGCGGCGAAGGTGGTGACGCCCAGCTTTTCAGAGAGCGCGATGCACAGCATAGAGGGGGCGCCCGGGGTAACGACATTCAGGACCACGGCGCCGTACAGGAAAATGGCCGGCATCAGCAGCTTGGAGACATTTGCTTTGCGGAACATGGGGACAGCAACAGGATAGACGGCAAAAATGATGATGAAGGCATTTACGCCGCCATACGCCAGCAGGAAGGTAATGATCAGAGTGCCGGCTACGGTGGCCTTTACACCCAGGAAGCCAAACAGGAAATTGGCGATAGATTCGGCTGCGCCGCTCTTCTTCATCAACTCGCTGTACGCCGATCCGATGGTGAACAGGAACAGATAGGAACCAAAGGTACTGCCCAAAGAGGCGGCATATGTACCGGTCAGGGTCCCCCAAAATGGCAGTCCGCTACTCACGATGACGATGATGGAACCGATCAGGGAGGCCACAAAGCCGTTGATTCCCTTGAAGGTCAGGTAGATCAGGACTGCGACACCAAGAACCATACCGATCACACTAATGATCTCCATACTTTTTCCTCTCTTTCTTTTACATTATGATCCCCGCCGAGGGGAAGGATCACTTCATGGATAGGCGAAGGCTGCAACACAGCCGCGCCATTGCATGGGATTCTCTGAGGCCGCCATATGGGTGCAGCCGTATATCGGCATCAGAGTAGCGTTGGGAATCTGCTCCTTCATGTATGCCGCGGTGGCCGGACAATAGGCGGAACCGGGGTCAGCGTAGAGGATCATCACAGGGACATCGATCTTAGGCAAGACCTCCCGAAAATCAGCGCCTGCCATGGTAGACCAATAGTGGTAGTTGGCTGCCATGTGGTCCGGCGTGATGTCGACCATTCCCTTGATCAGAACCTGAGCGATCAAATCGTGTCGGCGGTTCAGAATACGCATCCGAAGTTCGTCTGCACTTCCAAGCGGCCGACAGACATTGGAGGCGCTGTTGGGAAAGAGAAGCCCCTCCGCCACACGGAGCGCGAAACGCTTATAGTCCGAGTGGATCAGGTCCAGATCTTCTTCATACATTTCACGGGTGTAGTGCCCCTGGTACAGGCCTAGATCCCAGCCGTTTTCATTGATGAGCTTTGGGGACATGTCGCCGAGAATGATTCTGGACAGTCTGTCCGTGCCAAACTGTGCAACATAGGAGAAGGTAACGGCTGCGCCCATGGAGTAACCGTACAAAACGACATCGTTCAGATCCAGATGTTCTATCAGGGCCTGGACATCACTGGCAGACTGATGGATACCCATTTCTCCTGCCGCTGGAGTGATTCCGAAGGCACGCTGGTCAAATACAATGATCCTGCCGTGGTGCTGCATGGCCTCGATAAATGGTGCCTGGGATCCGATGGAGCTTCCGAAGCCGCAGACATAGATCATGGGCTGGCCGCTGCCGACATCCACATAATGGAGTTCCGCGCCGTCAAAACCCCGAAAAATCCTTGTTTGAAAAGTCAGACTGCTCATATTAAATAATATCCCTTTTTATACTAATAATGGAAACTGCGCGTAAAAAGGACCCGGGACATGTCCGCCTATCCTCTTTAGAGGAGGATCACCAGATCAGATTCTTTTCTGCCTCTTCCCGCAGCCAGTCCCGGAAATCAGGGTGAGCAATTTTGATCAGCTCATCCACTCTCTGCCGGATGTTCAAGCCACGCAGCCAGGCGATGCCATATTCCGTGACGACGTAGTCGGTATCATTTCTGGAGGTGGTAACCGCTGCGCCGCGGGCAAGGAAGGGGACGATCTTGGAGTGGAGCACCTCTTTGCCGTTCTCATCGGTGGTGGTATAAGTAGAGTGCATAGCGATGATGGACTTTCCGCCCGGGGACATCTGGGCACCCTGTACTGTCTCGGACTGCCCTCCGGTACCAGACCACTGAAGGTTGCCCACGGTTTCGGAGGCGCACTGGCCGGTGAGATCGATTTCAAGGCTGGCGTTAACGGAGACAAATTTGTTGTTTTTAGCGATGGTGTAGGGATCGTTAGAGAAGGTGGAGGATTTGAACAGTACGGTGGGATTGTTGTTGACAAAGTCATAGAGCCGCTGGCTGCCCATGGTGAAGGAGCATACGGAGTAGCCATTCATGAAGCCCTTCTGAGAGTTGTCAACAGCGCCGCATTCGATCAGATCAACCATGGTCTCTGTGAACATCTCCGTGTGGATGCCGAGGTGCTTTTTGCTCTTGAGTTCATTCGCCACTGCATTGGGGATATTGCCGATACCCAGCTGGATGGTGGAGCCGTCCTCCACCAGAGAGGCGACGTAGGAGCCAATCTTCTGATCCACGTCTGTGTAAGGCACCAGCTTGGCCACAGGGATGGGGCGGTCAGACTCCACAAGCGCGTCCACTTCGGAAATATGTACCTGTGTATCACCAAAGGTCCTGGGAAAGTTGGGATTGACCTCCAGCAGGACCAGAGCACCCTGATCGATGAGATCCCGCTCATAGATCGCGCTGATGGAGAGGGAAAGGTAACCGTGCTCATCCATAGGGGAGACCGTTGCCATCACCACAGGACGGCGTCCCTCATACTTGATCCGCTGCAGAGCCTTGCGAAGAACAGAAGTGGAACTCTGGGGGACTGCGCTGACCAGCTTATCCTTTTGGATCTTGCGGAGGTTGGCGTTGAAGAACCAGCCGCTGTGGTCCATAATCCCACGCATCTCGGGATCTCTCATCGCGGCGTAGTCCTGGATGGGCAGGCAGGTGTTAAGGGTCGTTCCTCTCACCCCAGTATTTTTTAGGTGCTGGAGCTTGGACAGAATCGCCTGAGGTTCCGCCGCAGCTTGGGCAGAAAACATGTAGTCGCCGTCTTTGATCAGTTCCAGTGCCTGCTCGGCGGTCATCTTTTTTTTCTGGTATAACTCTTGATACTGATTCACAAGAATCATGCTCCTTTCGGTTCTAACACGCCATGGATATGATACTCAAAACGTGTAATCAAGGGGAAATTCCTAATTTGGAATATACACCACCTTTTGTTGTATTCGCCCTAAATTTTGCCCTAATGTTCTTTATGCTTTGGTGATTTGATTATAGTCCATGCTGTGCTGTTTGAAAAATACACCTTTTTCATCCTGACATGAATTTTGGTTATACCAAAAAATTTATTCAACAATTCACACTTTTTGAGCATTGTGACAACAAAGCGCCGTGACTTTGTTGCGCATTCTTTCAATCTCAGCAATGTGAATACGGCCTGCGGTGGTCAGTATTTTGCGGGAAAAACGCATCCCCAAAAAGAAATTTGCGAAATATCCATCTATGCTTTATAATAAAAAATACAATACGCCCTTATTGTTCTAATGTTCTTTTTGTGAAAGATGAATTGCGCCCTGATGCAGGGTAGTCTGCTTCCTGAAAGGAGTATCTATGAAACGAGTACAATTAGAATATTTTGTGCGTATTGTAGAGGAAAAGAGCTTCACAAAAGCGGCAGAAAAACTCTTCATCAGCCAGCCCGCGCTGAGCAAATCGATCCGCTCCTTGGAAAAAGAGCTGGATGTCACACTGTTCAAACGAGATCCGAGGGAATTGAGCCTGACCGATGAGGGGGAGACAGTCTACCGCTTTGCATTGGACGTTCTGGACTACTGGCAGGTCCGTACTGCGGAACTGATGTCATTGCTGGGGAAGGTCAAAGGCACGCTGCGTTTTGGATTGCCGCCTTCGGTTGGAAGTGTGTTTTTTTCAAAAATCCTATATGAATATGGGTTAAAGTATCCGCAAGTGGATTTGCAGATCTTCGAAGGGACTTCCAAAAAAGTAGAGACCATGGTTATGGGGGATCAGATTGATCTGGGGGTAGTCATTGAACCATATGAGAACCCACATATGAGGTTAAAGACGGTTTATCGTTCGGAAGTCGTGCTGGCGGTCTCACAAAAACATCGGCTTGCAAAACGGGACGTTGTTAACTTTACAGAGCTTAAAGAAGAACCTATGCTGATTGTATCCAAAGACTACATGTTCCACGATCAAATACTGGCACGCTGCAAAGAGGCGGGATTTGTCCCCAATATTACATTTACGACTTCTCAGTGGGACCTTCTCTTGGAGATGACTGCGGAAGATCAAGGAATCACCCTCATTGGAAGACCGGTGGTCGAAAAGCTGTACAGAGACAGAATCAAATGTATTTCGCTGAAGAATCCGGAATTTCCATGGACACTTGGTCTGATCAGCAAGAAGTGTAAACCGCTTCAGGAGCCTGCCAAAAGTCTTTGGGACTTTTGTAATGAAATCTAGGCCTTGTTTGAAAAATAGAAGTTGCACAAGAAACCAAGTTATGCGAAGCTATGAGCATGAAACGATATGAATTAACAAAAGAACAATGGGAACGAATCAAGCCGCTGCTGCCACCGGAAGAAACGGGAAAGCGGGGTCGTCCCCGGAAGGATAACGGGATCATGCTCAACGGAATGCTCTGGATCGTCCGGA
>NZ_LR130827.1 GCF_900626145.1 Intestinimonas timonensis
GCGACAGAGGCTTGAGAGTTGAAACGGTGGATATCGCCAATCTCAGCGATGATACCGGCGGAGTAGACCTTCCCAATGCCGGGAATAGAGGTCAGGGTATTGGGGATAATCTCAAACTGCTGTTCAATGGCCTTTTCTAAAACCTTAATTTGTTCTTTCAAGGCACGCATGGAAGCAATCGAAACGGACATCGCCTGGTTTACAGTATCGTTCACTGTCTTAGGGAGACGGTAGGAGCCTCTGGCTGCCGCCTGTACCGCTTTCGCTGTGGCCGCTGGATCTGCAAACCTGCCGCGGCCCGTTTCAGTGACGAAGGCAGTCAGTTCCTCCAAATCAGCATTCGCCAGGTCATCCACAGTTTCAAACCGTTCCATAAGGGCGATCGTAGTGGCGCTGGTATTCTGAATATCCTTGTCCTGGGCCATGCCGGAGCATTTGAGGAATAAGTAGTTGGCAAACCGCTGTTTCTCACGGGTTAGGTTTTGAATCACGTCAAATCTGGCTCTGGTAAGCGTTCTAAGCGCCTGGTAGCGATAGTCGTCCATATAGACCTCCTTGGCGATCCTGCCAAAACGGAGATGGTCGGCAATCACAAAGGCGTCCACCCAATCGTTCTTCGGCAGGTCGGGATAAGCATCCTTGAATTTCCGTACCTGCTTGGGATTGAGGACATGGATCTTTCTCTGAAAGCGGCCAAGGCTGCCATCTTCTCGGAGAGCGTAGACAAGGCTGTCTCCGTAGATGGAGGTGGCCTCCAGGCCGATTATCACATCGCTGAGCTGCATGGAACCGAGTGCCGACACGATCCTCTCTGATAACAGTTTAGCACCGCCGAGATTATTCTGCACGGAAAAGCTGGAGTGCTTGCTGCCGTCCGGCTTCATCAGGTAGGCCACATTGTTCCTGCTGCCCACATCAATGCCTACAAAAAGTG
>NZ_LR130828.1 GCF_900626145.1 Intestinimonas timonensis
TGAACAGATCCAGTAAAAACGGACAGTGACAAAAGCCCCCCTGATGTAGGAAAATAGACTACATCAGGGGGTTTTGTCATGAAGAAACGAAATTACACACACGTTCAAATGCTTTTACCAGAGATCAAGGCCATGTTGGCAGAGGGGAAAACACAGCGGGAAGTCGCAGAATACTATGGCTTCCGGAATAAGCAGGTGGTAAAAAGACTACTTGAGCGTGAGCGCCGTAAAGAACGAAAACTGGAAGCCGGAATCCGCCCACGACCGAAAGGACGGCCGAGAAAAGATGCTGCGCCAGGAGACGTTGTGGCAGAGCAGGCCTGTGAGATCCAACGGCTTCGCATGGAAAATAAACTACTGCGGGATTTTCTGCGCTTCACAGAAAGGAAGTGAGAGCAAAGGTAAAGTATCATATCATCTATCGTCACAGGACAGAGTATCCAGTGGCAGTCATGTGCAAATTCTTTGGAGTGTCCAGAAGCGGCTACTATGCTTTTGTCCATCGCCTAGGCAAGCCAGAAAAGGATGCGGCTCTTGCGGGGCTCATCGCACAGCAGCGGGAACGCAGCTTCCGCACCTACGGCTACCGGCGGATGTGGCTGTGGCTGAAAAGCCGGAATATCTTCTGCAATCCCAAAACTGTGCTGCGAATCATGAAGAAATATGATCTGCTCTCGGAGATCCGCCGCCGCAGGAAATGGCAGCAGATGGGGCGGCAGGCACACAAATACAGGAATCTGCTGAACAGGGAGTTCCATGCGGACAAACCTAACAGCAAATGGGTAACAGACATCTCCTACATCCACACCAGGCAGGGTGTGCTGTACCTTTCCATAATCCGGGACCTCTATGACAACAGCATCATCGCCTACAAGACTGGAACCCAGCAGACAGTGAATTTGGTTCTGGATACCGTTCATCTGGCAATGAAACAGGAGAAAAAGAGGGTCGCTGCGGAGTTGCAGCTCCACAGCGACCAAGGATTTCAGTACACCTCTGCAGCATACTTCAATCTGACTCAAGCATACGGAATCACACCATCCATGTCAAGGAAAGGAAACCCGTACGACAACGCCATGGCGGAAAATTTCTTCTCTATCCTCAAAACAGAATGTATTTACCGCCACAAACCGGCGACCTTTTCCGAAGCCAATGAGATGATTGACCGCTATATTTACTTCTATAACCATGAGCGCATCCAGTTAAAAACTGGAGAGGCGCCGCTGGCGCGACGCCTCTCCGCTTAAAACTTAATCTTTCCTACTAAGGGCTCTTTTTTGTACTGTCCGCACAATCTGGGGCAGTTCA
>NZ_LR130829.1 GCF_900626145.1 Intestinimonas timonensis
CTGTATAAAGAACGCCATCTGGTGGAGTGTTTTTTCCAGAAAATCAAGTGGTTTCGCAGAATCGCCACCAGATATGACAAGTCGGATGCTTCCTTCCTAGCCTTTGTGTATCTTGCCTCCATCGCTATTTTGTTGCTTTAGCACAATCTCCGCCTTTTTTCAAACAAGCCCTAAACTCATGATTGATATATGGCCGATTTCTATTCAAAGCCTCATTGTATTTGAAGCGCAATGTTTCATTGTCTACAACAACAAGATTAGCGGACAAAGTTTCGTTATCTGACAGTTTCTTCTGGAAAACTTCAAGATCGCGTTTGGCAGAATCCGTCAGAGCAGATGTCGTAATTAACTCAAAACAAACCTCATAATCATCTTCCAGCGCGGTAGCCATTTCACTAATTTTAACTTGCAAATTATGGTTTGCACCTTCCTGGAGATGTGCTAAATCTTGAATTTGAATCCAAGAAGAAAGAACTTCCCTTAAAGGCTCCGCATCTACAGTATCTCCACCGTAAAACTTACCTTGGATAATATAAATTGTACATGACTGGTTATCGATATAAACAGCATCGATTTGTTTATCGCCAGCTCCATCCGT
Source organism: Intestinimonas timonensis (assembly GCF_900626145.1). Classification (GTDB taxonomy): domain Bacteria; phylum Bacillota; class Clostridia; order Oscillospirales; family Oscillospiraceae; genus Intestinimonas; species Intestinimonas aquisgranensis. The sequence continues at coordinate 599 of NZ_LR130829.1, forward strand.
AATGCAATCTTTTGTTTCAAATGTATCAAGATTATGGATGTTGCGAAGGTACCAAGCTACAAAGCGCTGACCATCGTTTGGAAAATTTTCTTTATAATAATCTTGGCCTAATTCTGTCAAAATTTTATTATACATTATCGAAATTACGCCTCTTTTCTGCACCATATGTTATTCCTGGATAAACTCCATAATTTCATCTATGCCGCAATCCAAAGCTACACAAATTTTATATAGGCTCTCCATCGATACAAATTCATTTTTTCCCATCTTTGCTAAGACATTAAAACTAATGCCTGCGGCATCCTTTAAGTCCGAGCGTTTCATCTTTTTGTCGATGAGAATTTTCCAAAGTTTATCATAAGATACCGGCATTGCAACTTCTCCATTCATGTGCGGATAAGTAATTATATCATAAAACACACGATACCTCAAGATAGGCTCACGAAATCATGAGGCTACTTCAAGCCAAATGGCATACTGAATTATATAGCAACTTGTGGCAATACGGTTATTTGGATTCCGTTTTTCCGTTGTCTCTTCTGAGCATATTCCACCAGCTCCCGCGCGTTGCTGGCGGGGTGCCAAGCATAGGAGATGAGGTAGTCTACATGATCCACAACATAGCGGTTTGCTCTCACGATTGCAACCTTGCGCGGAACACTTTCCATCCCTGGTGGATAAAAGGTGCTGTCAAATCCATCTGGAGTTGGGATGGGCCGCTCCTCCGGATGGTATGGCAGCAGCAAAGTGAGCTTCACTTCCGGGTAAAAACGCTTTGCTTCTTTGACTGCCGATGCTGCAAGGCGGTCAAATCCACCATAGTAACCGACGATGAATTCTGTGACGCTATATTCCAAAATGTGCTGCTCAACAGCTGCATACAATGACGGGTAAATCTCTTCCGATGCCTCTCTGTGTCCGACGAAAAAACAGCTTTTCATATCATCTTACAACCTCCAACCCTTTTGAGTTATTTTAACTCAAAAGGGTTAATCTTTTCAAGAGGAACCGGGTATCATCATCAGTGAAGAGAGGTGACACCCATGAACATCGGTGAAGCTGTTAAGGAGCGTATTTTGGAACTGTGCAGCGAGCACGATATTTCCATCAACAAGCTCTGTAGCATGAGCGGTGTGACCCAATCCACCGTCAACAACATCATCAGCGGTCGGAACCGCAGCGCAACAGTTTCTACAATCAAGAAACTCTGCGATGGTCTGGGAATCACGATTGAGGACTTCTTCAATTCTGAACTGTTCCGGAATTTGGAACAGGAAATTAAATAGAAATAACCCGTCCGCATCCACACAGTTGTTATGAATGCAGACGGGTTTCTTTTTTTATTTGGCGATTTAGGCCTTGTTTGAAAAATAAAAGTTGCACAAGAAACCAAGTTATGCGAAGCTATGAGCATGAAACGATATGAATTAACAAAAGAACAATGGGAACGAATCAAGCCGCTGCTGCCACCGGAAGAAACGGGAAAGCGGGGTCGTCCCCGGAAGGATAACGGGATCATGCTCAAC
>NZ_LR130830.1 GCF_900626145.1 Intestinimonas timonensis
TCAGGAAACAGCGGACACGCCTTGCCACAGCAAAGCAGAGAGTTTCCGAGCTGGAAGTCCTGCTCTGCAAAATCTATGAGGACAACATTTTAGGCAAGCTGTCCGACAGCAGATACGCCACTCTGGACGCTCAATACGAAAAGGAACAGTCCGAGCTTACCGCTGAAATCTCTGTTCTGGAAAAGGCTGTCAAGAGCTATGAGAAGCACGAAAAGGACGCTGACCGTTTTATCGCTCTGATTGGTAAGTATGAGAACTTCGACAAGCTGACCATTGCCATGCTCAACGAGTTTATCGAGAAAATTCTTGTGCATGAGCGTGACCGCAAAGGAAGTATACAGACCACACAGGAGGTTGAGATTTACTTCAATTTTGTTGGGCGTTTCGTTCCCCCGGCGTTTGGAGAAGTGGAGCTGACCCCGGAGGAATTAGAAGAAATCCGCAAGCGAGAGGAACGCAAGGACAGACTTCATCAGAACTACTTGAAGCGTAAAGCCAGCGGAGCGCAGAAGCGATACGAGGATAAAATCAAGGAGCGGAAAAAGGCAGAAATCGAAGCCAAGAAAGCCGCCATTCGTGCAGAGGACATTGCAAAGGGCGTGTTCGTCCCTGTCAGCAGCTTACCGCAGAGAGAGCCAATGAAAGGAGTACAATCAGCATGAATATCACTTACACACAGAACGGCGATTATCTTATCCCGAACATCGTTATCCGCAAGACCAAGCCCATCGGACACTACGGCAGACTTCGCAAGGCGTATCTGGAAATGCACCGCCCGATACTGTTCAATGAACTGGTGCTATCCGACAAGCTCTTTGAACATTGTGCCGAGATTGACGAAGCGGCACGAAACCGCATGGAGCTGATCGTGCGGTCACTGGCAGAGCAAAACGGTGTGACTGAGCAACTGAAAGCCGATAATCAAATGGAATGGGTGCGGCAGATGAACGCTTGCAAGGCACAGGCAGAGGAGATTGTGAAAGCAGAATTGATTTATGATTGAGTGAGGAAGTCCGGGCAGAAAACTGTTCGGACTTTTCTCATATATTCCAAAGTTGCGATAGAATTGTTCACGAGTTTTATGGTATAATTTGAATGCGAAAAATCGTAGAATTGGAAGTTGGTAGGAGGTTGCTTTATGAGCCTTGATAGGAAAATAAATCGCATTCAATTTCTCTCAGGAAATTCGCTAAAGGTTATTGCTGTACTGACAATGCTTATTGACCATCTATGTAAAATTGTGCTGCAATGGCTGCTATCAAACTACTGGGGGGCTATGGCAGATAACGGGCAAATGTCGTGGGAGAGATTCCGAGAGATAGATTATTTCATACGGTTTGATTTGCAAAGCATTGGGACGATTGCTTTTCCGCTATTCTGTTTTTTGCTGGCAGAAGGATTCCAACACACAAGAAGTAAAAAACGCTATATTGGGTTGATGCTTGCATTTGCCCTTATTTCGGAAGTTCCATTTGACATAGGTTTCTTTAGTGCGTATTCACGAATGGAAGATACATTTCCGTTTTACTTGAAGTATCAAAATGTATTTTTCACCTTGTTTTTAGGCTTATTGACATTGGTATGCCTTGAAAGATTTTCGTGTAAATCAGACCTACCGGTGGATAGAATAAAATCAGCAGTCCTGCAAGTTCTCAGTGTAGTGCTTTTTTCCGGCATTGCGGAAGGAATCCATTGTGACTACGGTATGCAGGGGATCTTATTCATATCAGCATTTTATATTTGCCGTAATCACCGAATCTATCAAGTGTTGCTGTTCCTTTTGGCTTACATGGGGACAACGGGGAATCAACCGCCTTTATGTACGCTTCTTGCCTGCTTGCTTATTCTGCTATACAACGGAAAGCGTGGTAAACTGAAGCTAAAATACTTCTTCTATGTTTTTTATCCAGCACATATCCTTGTCCTATATTTGATTCAGATAGGACTCGGAAAATACTTACTGAAATGACTA
>NZ_LR130831.1 GCF_900626145.1 Intestinimonas timonensis
GACCTTTTCCGAAGCCAATGAGATGATTGACCGCTATATTTACTTCTATAACCATGAGCGCATCCAGTTAAAAACTGGAGAGGCGCCGCTGGCGCGACGCCTCTCCGCTTAAAACTTAATCTTTCCTACTAAGGGCTCTTTTTTGTACTGTCCGCACAATCTGGGGCAGTTCAAAGAGGACAGACCTTTTTATTTTGGCACTGAGCGGGTTGGGTACTCTCATGGCATTGGCTTTTGCGGTTATCAATATGCTGGAGGGTGCAGCATGAGCGGAAAGTCAGCGTCTGGAGAACTATTGGGGGATTGACTAATGAAATGTTTAGATTGCGGAATGGAAATGGAGCAGGGAACTGTCGTAGGCATCGGACAAGGCGGCGGACACTGGTATGAGTTCACCTCCAACGAAGAAAAGCGGAAAACAGGAATCAAAGGCTTTTTCACGAAAAAGACCGTCAGCGTTGAAGCAACCGTTTTAGACTATCCCGCATGGCATTGTCCGAAATGCAGGAAAGTGCTGATGTGGATAGACAGCAAAGAATAAGCATTACTGGGAAGTCAAAGTTAGGACGGTGAGATAACCATGATACATGATTTGATGTATATAGAACTGAAAACAGGCTATTCCGATGACGGTCCGGCCTGGATCGGATATGTGAAAACCTCAAAGAGCAGGAAAACGATTTACTTTAACGACCACGCCTTTCAAAAGGCCATTGGATACTGCGCCAACTATGTCGATATAGAAAATGGGGATGAATACTGGATCTCCGGGCTCAAAAAAGCGGAGAACAATCGTCATTGGGCTGGCCGGGGGAAAATCCTGATTGACCGCCGTGCGGTGTCGGAGTATCTGGCCCTGATTGGGGAAACCAAACTCCCGGCCAACCTGTTTGAAGTAGTGGAACTGGAGGACTGCTTCCCGGTGGAACGGGTACGCCAGCTCCTGAATAGTAAAACGTGTATTAACGCAGAAGTAGGGGGCTGATAATGTATATCAGCCCCGCTACTTTTTCAGAAAAGTAAGAAATGTTAAGAACTTGAGAGGGTAAAAAATAAGAATTGAGTTTTATACTTTTCTCATATGAAATCATGGCCGTGATTCATGTAGTATCAAAAATACTATGAGGAGTTATATTGCAATGAAGATCTTTGTAAAGACATTATTCCTAAATATGTGCGATATTGTTCTTGCCTCAAAATTATCAAACTAAAAATACTGAAAGGAATGATATTCTATGAAAAAATGCTACATCGGTTTACAACATTATTGCTCGTGCTGTCTATGCTGTTCACATTGTACGTACCTGCATCTGCGGCATCGACGAATGAGGCAATGTCCTATGATACGGTTGCATCGTTGAATTCTTCTTTCGGAACAGTTTATTATATTGAACATCCGAATGAGCGCCTTACCCGTACCGTCTGGAATGTATTAGATGTGGTCATGGCTGGAGCTAGCTGGGCCGAATTTTTTGGGGAGCCATCATTTGCAAACCTAGGGTGGGCTGTATTAGATACAGTTGCTTTGGCTCCGGTTATTCCCTCTTCCGCCTATGTTAGACAGGCCGGAAAAAATTTGTTAGACCCGGATTTGCTTAAAGCGGCAATGAAGTCAACTCCTGGGCTTAAAGAAAAAATTCTAAAGGGTTTGCGTGGAGCCACGAAGGCAGAAAAAGCAAAAGTTGTCAACGAGCTAAGCAAGTTTGTATCCAAGAAATACGTGGTTGGAAAATACACTTTCCTGCTTGATAAATCAACTATGAAACATATTCTTAAGCGGCATCACCCCGCATATTGGAATGGTACTATTAAAGCAAAGCAAGACTGATCTAAAAAAGGAAATCGCTATTTTGCAGAAATATGGGATCAAGAGCTGCGGGATGCCGAGCCGTAGGATCGATACCCACGGCAGAGACTTACGGTTTCGGATTGCTTCTCCGGCAGCCCTTGATGTGCCTTTTCTGATGACCTATTTTTCTGTCGATCCAAAGCCTGTGGACTTTGTGCATCCAAACGGCATTACAGAGATCAGCAAGGTCGTTTACGGCACCGATCCCGCCCGCTTCACTCTGATAAAAGAGCTGTGCGACGATGAACGGCTGGAACTGGAAGCGGGCAATGGAATCGAGGTCGAATTTGAAAACAAGATGGGATAGAAAGCCATGAAAAAAACGATATTTGGGATTTCTCCCTTTCTTGTTCAGGTATTAGCGATTGTACTTAACTTTAACTCCCTGCTTCAAGGAAGTACAGCAACCGGTATGAATGTCACCATTTCTTTGCTCTATTTTGCTTTCTGGATTTGTTTCATACCGGCAATGAAGCGATATAACGCATATCGGGGATTCCTGGCTTCTCTCGTATTCTGGGGACTTGTTTTATTAACGGCTTTGCTCACCCTTACTGTAAACATATTTGATATTGATCTTCCGATGCTCGTTCCCTTTACAACTCTATTTTTGGCTCCAACCTATGGCGTACGTATAGAGCAGCTATCCAACATGGCCGCGCTTTCGATAATAGCAATTATTGCAATCGTTTATATAGTATATTGTGCTGTCGAAGCAAAGCGAGTGAAAAGAAATTGACATGAGGGAAATCGTTTTATGAATCGCAAAAAAGAAATCTTAACAATAATATTATGGCCTCTTCTGTATACTTTGGGGATGGGGCTTTCCAATTACATCGTATATCAGTTCTATCACATAGAGTATGGCGGGGATGGGTATATAAACGCAATGCTTCCGTTCCTTGCGGCACTGGCAGCCGGTACTATGATCTGCCTGTTTATCCAAAGAGAAAGGCTTACCCTTCCGTGGAAGGAGCGCGGCAGGCTGCCATTGTTTCTGGTTATATTCCTGCCTCTTGCGGCACTGACGCTGTACTATCTGCTGACAAACGGCAGCTTTACGTATGCGTTTATAGCTCCGCTTGCCGTAACGCTGCTTGTCGGCGTAGCGGAAGAAACCATGTTCCGCAGGATTCTTTTTATCCGGCTGCTCGGGCTGTTTCAGGAGCGGGGGTTCAAAAAAGCGCTTCTGATCTCTGCCGTATGCTTTAGCCTTCTTCATGCAGTCAACATTTTGGGAGGATCGCCGGCACCGCAGGTTCTCATGCAGCTTGCGGCAACCTTTGTCGCCGGACTGTTCTATGTGCTTATGTTTGATTATACCCGGAACATCTATCTTCTGATCATTATGCACTTTTTATGGGACTATATCCTGTTCAGCGGAGCGACAAAACAGATTCCAGTCTATGCAGTTCTGATGGGTATTTTACAGGCTGCGGAGATCGTCATCATGCTGGTGCTGTTGGCCAGAAAATGGAGGCAAGACGCCTCAGCAGAACGTACATAGGAGGATTATCATTTGCTACTCAACCGTCAAAACAAAGAAAAAATCAACCATCTGAAATGGTTTGATATTCTCGTCCTTACCCTGATTCTGTGGGGCGAGGGCATCTATACCTCAACCGCATCATATATCGCGCTGATACAGGGCGCGTCAACCGTTGATGACAACCTTACTTTTTCTGCAACGGACAACTACGGAGCGCTGGCGTTGCAGGCGGGACTTCTGCTCCTTGCCCTGCTGTATCTGTGGCTGCGCCGCTTCGATTTCAAAGTATGGACGATACGCTTCAACATAAAAGCCGTCGCTGGTGGCGTTCTAATCTTCCTTGCCGCAGCACTTCTCCTTGATATATATTTCATGTTCACCAATCCGCTGACGGGCCTCCTCCCGTTTCCGGGGCCGATTGGTGCTTTCTTCGGAAGTGAAACGGTATCCAGTGTGATATACGCCCTGCTCAACGGCGTATATGAGGAGATCTATTTCCTTGGTATCTGTCTCGCGGTGAGAAAGGAACACCTGAAATGGGCTCTTCCGTTCTCTCTGCTGATACGGGTCAGCTTCCACACCTATCAGGGAATGATTTCGGCTCTTGGGATCGGGCTGCTGTTCGGCATATTTATGTATCTGATGTACCGCCGGTCAAAGGACAGGAACCTATTGCCCTTCTTTATCGCTCATGCGATAGGAGACATATTCGGTCTGGGGGTCCTTTCATACTTTTGGATGTAACGCATGGAAGCAATATGAAAAAGATTTTATTTATCATTCTCTGTTTGACTATATCGCTTGCCGGATGCAGCAGGCAGCCTAAAGAATATGGCGTCTTCATCGGGATCGACAGTGAAGAAATACATAAGCTGGACAGGTACAGCATCGTCATCATTGAGCCCTCTGCGTTTTCCTCTGAACAGATTGGGAAGCTGCACGCAGAGAGGAAAACGGTTTACGGCTACCTCAATGTCGGAGCTGTCGAGGAATACCGCCCTTATTATGATCGCTTTCGGGATTTGTCCCTTGGTATCTATGAGAACTGGCTGGATGAACGATGGATCGACGTAACTTCTCCTTTATGGCAGAGCTTTGTCATTGATGAGCTTGGGAAAGACTATGCGGCTATGGGATTGGACGGATTCTTCCTTGACAATGCCGATGTCTATTATCATTTCCCGGAAGATGATGTTTTTCAAGGGCTTTGTACGATCATGAAGGGTCTGAAAAGCTATGGACTGCCGCTCATAATAAACGGGGGCGATCCTTTTGTTTCAAGGTGCATGGAAGAAAACACAGCCTTGTCACTGTTCGATGGAACCAATCAGGAAACAGTATTTACCAAGATAGACTTTACAAATCAAACCTACGGGCAGCAGGCGGAAGAAGAAACAGAGTATTTTCAGGAGTATCTTTCTAAAGCAAAAGAACATGGTCTGTCCGTTTACCTGCTGGAATACAGGGCGGATCGCGCCCTCTCAAAGCGGATAGACGCATATTGTTCAGAGAACGGTTTTCTCTGGTACAATGCGGACGGGATAGAGCTGCGGTAAGCAGGTTGGTAAACATTTTTTAATAAAAATGATACTGTAGCAAGTATTACCGAAGCTGCGATGGCTATTATGAAGGATAATAGAGAGACATTGGTCAAGATAGGTACAAATGGCCGTGCGACTTTGCACGGCACCCACAAAGGAAGCGCTTACCAATTAACAGTAGACAAGGGACACATTGTTCAGTTCTTCCCTAAGTAAAAGAATAAAATCACGAGCAGATGTGGCTATGAGGTGAACTTTATTCTTTCAAGTACCACCAATGAAAATAGCTTCAGTACCATACAGCACAACATGAGTGAAAGGCATGATGCGGTTAAATGATTACTACCGATACTTTTGTTTTTTATGAACATGAAGGAGAATTTATCCATATAGCTGACTGCTCTATATCAGAAATACAGAATTCTCGGGGTAGGCTTGAATATCTCGAAGGATATATTTCTATCCAATATTATGGAACAGAACTTGCGGGAGCAGCCTAGCCTGTGCTGTTTGGTACATGGGTGGCTTTCAGCGCATACCCACAATGCCCGCATTTGATTTTTCCGGCCAGCCAAGTGTTTTTCGGTTTCCGCCCCTGCTGGAAGGTGGTATTTGCCATGAGCTTTTTCCGGCATTTCAGCCATGTGTCCGAGGGGATCAATGCTTCATGG
>NZ_LR130832.1 GCF_900626145.1 Intestinimonas timonensis
GGTGTTGTATGCTCTAAAAGACTTCTTAATCAAGCGGTTGGGAAGTCTCTTAGAACACACAACCTAAAACCGAAGAAAGGAGCGCAAGTTATGAGAAAAAACGAGAAAATCACAGCTCTGTACGAACGACTGAGCCGTGATGACTTTGGCAAAGATGATGACCAACAGCGTGAGAGCAATTCCATTTCCAATCAAAAGGCTATGTTGGAGGAGTTCGCCGCACGGCAGGGCTTTACGAACATTGTCCATTTCACGGACGATGGCATTAGCGGCACCTGCTTTGACCGTCCCGGATTTTTGGCAATGATGAAAGAGGTTGAAGCCGGGAATGTGGAGTATTTGTGCATCAAGGACATGAGCCGCATGGGTCGTGACTATCTGAAAGTTGGTCAGATTATGGAAATCCTGCGTCAGCGTGGCGTTCGCCTTATCGCCATCAATGACGGCGTGGACAGTGCCAGAGGGGACGATGATTTTACCCCTTTCCGCAACATTATGAACGAGTATTACGCCAGAGACACCAGCCGTAAAATCCGTTCCACTTTCCAGTCAAAAGGCAAGTCCGGCAAGCACCTCACAGGCACGGTCATTTACGGCTATCTCTGGAACGAAGCCAGAGACCAATGGTTGGTTGACCCCGAAGCCGCAGAGGTGGTCAAGCGCATCTTTGCCATGACGATTGAGGGTTACGGTCCGTATCAGATCGCCAGCAAACTGAAATCGGAAAAGGTGCTTATTCCGTCTGCTTACCTTGCCCAACACGGCGAGGGCGTGAACAAAAACAAGACTTTCAAAGATGTGTACGGCTGGGGTTCTTCCACCATCTGCAACATTCTTGAAAAGCGTGAGTATCTGGGACACACCATCAATTTCAAGACCCGAAAGCACTTCAAGGACAAGAAAAGCCATTATGTCCCGGAGGACGAATGGACGATTTTTGAGAATACCCATGAACCTATCATAGACCAGCAGACCTTTGACCTTGTGCAGAAAATCCGTGGGAATGTCAGACGCTACCCGGACGGCTGGGGCGAAGCAGCTCCCCTCACGGGCTTGCTTTATTGTGCCGATTGCGGCGGCAAGATGTATGTCCACCGCACCAACAACGGCAAGCGCATTTCTCAATACACCTGCTCACAATACAGCAAAGTCCCAGTTGGAAAGCTCTGCACGACACAGCACCGTATCAATGAAGATGTGGTACTGTCCCTTGTTTCCGAAATGCTCAAAGCTATTGCCGAGTATGCCAAGCATGACCGAGCCGAGTTTGTCCGTGTGGTGCAGGAAGCGCAGTCCAGCCAGCAGACGGCAGAGGTCAGGAAACAGCGGACACGCCTTGCCACAGCAAAGCAGAGAGTTTCCGAGCTGGAAGTCCTGCTCTGCAAAATCTATGAGGACAACATTTTAGGCAAGCTGTCCGACAGCAGATACGCCACTCTGGACGCTCAA
>NZ_LR130833.1 GCF_900626145.1 Intestinimonas timonensis
CGGCGGTCAAGCAACCCGGTTTCTCCCTGCTCCTGATATTTTTTGACCCAGTTATAGATCTGCTGGTAGGTGATTTTGTACTGCTCGCTGGCCTGCCGGTAATCCAACCGGTGCCCGATGCAATATAACACTGCCTGCAATTTTTCTTCGTACGATAATTTCTTCTTTTCGGCCATACCGCTTTCCTCCTGCGCTCTGCGCGTTTTGAAGTCCCTATGGCCTTGATTATACAACGTAATCCATTGCTGCAAAACCGCATGGGAGGATATCCCGTATTTGCGGCACATGGCGTCCAGCGACCCTTCTCCGCTTAAATAGTCCTCCACGGCCGCCAGCTTGAGCGACGACGGGTAACTGGTAAAACCCTTTTTCGGATGCAGCCCGCAGGCTCCTCCGTCTGATATTTCCGCAGCCATGCCTGGAAAGTGCTCAATCGTATGCCTAACTCTTCCCGGATCTGTGTGGAACCCTTACGGATCGCTAGGTAGTCCTCCACAGCCTGAATCTTTACCTCCGGCGGTATTTTGCCTTTTAAACTCATGATAATTGCTCCCTCCGTTTCGACAGTTTTGTTTTTCCGCTGTCTACTTTAAAGGGAGCATATCAAAATCAGAGCCGCCGTTTCCTTTCGTCTATCTAAAATGAACGACGACCCTAACATCATGTAAAGGCACGGCGGCACATAGGAGGATGCCGCCGTGCTTATTTTTTGTTTTCTACACAATACCCATGAGCTGCACCAGCTAAAAAAGCGCAGCTCCCCCTCCGGGTAAGTCCGGCATTGAGTATGTACTATACTGTGTAGCATCCTGTGGTTTTGCACCACCGTGCGCCCGATTGGTCTTTGACCTGTCGGGCGCTTTTTGTCGTTTATACAACTTTTCTGTCGGCTGTCGTTCTCCGCCGTTTTGGGTTCGGTTCACCACCCACCCAAAACGAAACGGAGGACAGAGTATGTTCAACAGAAAAAGCAGCTATGCGCTGAATAAGAAAGATACCAATGCGATTGTCTATATCCATCTCCGGACCAGTAGAGTGCTTTGATTCGGTCTGTCCGGCGCCCGAAGAACAGAAACAGGCTTTCTTCACTCAGACAACCGCCGTACTGCTGACTTACGATAGCCGCCAGTCCGTCTATCCCGCGGCGAAGATCCGTGTATCCGCATGCCACGTAGTAGTTTTGGA
>NZ_LR130834.1 GCF_900626145.1 Intestinimonas timonensis
GGTTTACCGTATGGCCTGTCATCCAGAAACCACTGGACGCGGGCTTTGCTGTACCCATTTTTCGCCGGAACCGATACTTGATGCTGTTCCTGCCTGTATCCTGCTCTGTATGAATTTGTGAAATCCTGCGAAAACGCAAGCATCAATGAGAAAAACTAAGATTATTTAGGGAGGGAGGTGAACTGACATGGATAAAAAGCAAATGACCGAGGGAAGTATGGCTCTGCAGGAAAAGCAGTGCAGAGTTATTACGATAGAGGCTACTGAAAAGCAGCAGGACAACAAGCTGCGGGTAGCCGCTTACGCCCGTGTCAGCTCTGCTTCCGATGACCAGCTCAACTCCTTCGCCGCTCAGAACCGGCACTGCGCAGACCTGATCTCCGGAAAAGAAAACTGGAGCATGGTGGACATTTATGCAGATGAGGGTATCACAGGCACTTCTGCTGAAAAGCGGGAGGACTTCCAACGACTTCTGGCAGATTGCCACAGAGGGCTGATTGACCGGATATTGGTGAAATCCATCTCCCGATTTGCCCGAAACACCACAGAATGTCTGGAGACGATCCGAGAACTGAAAGCGCTGGGAATCAGCATCTACTTCGAAAAAGAAAATATCGACACATCCACCATGTCCGGTGAGATGATGACGGCCATATTCGCTGCCTTCGCTCAGGCTGAGAGCGAATCAATCTCAGGTAATATGCGGTGGAGCTATCAGAAACGAATGCAAAGCGGTAAGTTCATTACCTGTAAGGCGCCGTTTGGATACCGGTTGTGCGATGGGAGGCTTGAAATCGTAGAATCCGAAGCACAAATCGTGCGGTTGATCTTCGACAGGTTCCTGGCTGGGTACAGCACCACAGAAATCGCATCGGAAATCACAAGCTTAGGAATTCCCACAAGAGATAAAATCCCATACTGGCAGCACACAACGGTCTGCTATGTCTTGCAAAACGAAAAATATGTCGGTGACTCCCTGCTGCAGAAACGATATTCGACTGATACCCTTCCGGTCAAAAAGAAGATAAACCATGGAAATAAGGATCAGTACTACATTGCAGACAGTCACCCACCTATTGTGGACAGGCTCATATTTAAAAGGGCGCAGGCGCTGTATCAGGCGAAAAGCTCTAAAATTACCCATTCACCTCGGGAGCAATATCCCTTCACCATGACGATCCTGTGCGGAAACTGTGGGACATACTTCAAAAGGAAAATGTCAAAGGACATAACATACTGGGTGTGCCGCAAACACGACAGACAAAAAGATGCCTGTGTCATGGAACAGATACCAGAGTCCCAAATCGAGGAAGCCGTCCTGCGTCTGTACTATAACCTCAAGCACCATGGAGAGCCGATCCTCTCCCAGATGATCACCAGTCTCCTGACGATCCGCAACCGCAGAATGCTCTGGAGTCTGGATGTCATTGAGCTGAACAAACAAATATCTGAACTTTCCAGTCAGAATCAAATGTTGGCCACGCTGAAACAGCAGGGCCTCATTGATCCTGACATTTTTATATCCCAGAGCAATGAGCTGACCGAACAGCTCCGCACTGCAAAGCTGAAAAAGGAACGCCTGTTAGCCTCCGATGGCGACAACACCATCGCTCAAACGCAGGAGCTGATGGATATCTTAGAAGCAGGGCCGGATTTCCTTAATGCCTTCGATGCAGAGCTGTTCGGTGAACTGATTGACAAGATTATTGTGGACAGTAAAGAACAGCTTCGATTCCGCCTGAAAAACAGATTGGAGCTTACAGAAACCATTGAAAGGACGGTGCGCTGATGGGAAATCGGAAACTGCCCTTCGGCTATCACATGGAACTGGGTAAAATCGTACCTCATCCACCGGAGGCAGTGCTGGTAAAGCATGTCTTCCAGGCGTATATCGCCGGAGAATCCTACAACAGCCTGGTTGAGTGGCTTCGGGAGCAGAAGATTCCATACGATGTTGGAAGGGTCTGGAACAAAAATATGGTAGCACGGATTCTGGAGGATCGCCGTTATATCGGTGACAAGGGCTATCCTGCTATCCTGCAGGAAGAAACTATGACAAGTGCGATAAAAAAACGCAGCGCCAAGCAAGTGACCACCCATATTACAGAGGCACAGAAGATCCTTCGCCGTCTCAGTGGGTGGACAGAAACGAAGCAGATAGAACAGCAGGTGTTAGGTCTGCTCAACATGCTGCTCAACAATCCGGAACGGATTCAGGTGGTGTCGCCCCATCCTAAAAGCGAGAATGTGGAACTGCAAAGGCAATTGGATACAGTGCTATCCTGCCAGCCAATCGACGAAGATGCAGCTCAAGAGCTTATCCGCTCCATTGCCTCTGTACAATATAGTGCTATCGATGCAGATGAATATGAGAGTATCCGGCTCCGGCGAATATTTGCCCAGCATCCGGTCATGCGTGAATTGGACGCAAAACTGCTGAAAACCACGGTATCCGCAATCCGTGTATACAGTGATAAATCCATAGCCATACGACTGAAAAATAATCAAATCATAGGAGTGAACCACAATGAGAGACAATCCACCCAGAGTCATTACGATCCCTGCGAAAGTGGAAAGCACAGCACAGCAGGCTGTCCAGCGGCAGCTGCGAGTCGCCGCTTACTGCCGGGTATCTACAGATGACGAGGAACAGCTCACCAGCTACGAAGCCCAGCAGACCTACTATACCGACAAAATCATGGGCAATAAGGACTGGACGATGGCAGGCATTTTTGCCGATGAGGGCATCACAGGAACTTCTGCCCGAAAGCGCCCTGAATTTCTGAAGATGATCCGCCAGTGCAAGCGTAAGAAAATCGATATTATCCTGACCAAGTCCATCTCCCGCTTTGCCAGAAATACGGTAGACTGCCTGAACTATATCCGGGCTCTCCGGGAATTGGGTATCGCAGTCATCTTCGAAAAGGAAAACATCAACACCATGGAGTCGGACAGCGAGATCCTCATCACCATGCTGGGCGCCTTCGCCCAGGCGGAAAGTGAGAGCATCAGCGCCAATGTCCGCTGGGGCAAGCGGCAGGCCATGCGGGAAGGTAAAGCCATCATACAGTACAAACGCCTGTATGCATACGAGAAGGGCGAGGATGGTATGCCCCAGATCATTCCGGAACAGGCAGATGTCGTCCGGTCGATTTATGACCGGTACCTGACCGGCGCCAGCCTGCGGATGCTCAAAGACTGGCTGGAATCGGAGCAGATCCCCAATGTGGCAGGAGGTGCAGAGTGGACTATATCATCGATCCGCAGCATCCTGACCAATGAAAAATACTGTGGCGATGTTCTGCTCCAAAAGACCTACATCAGTGACTGCATCAGCCGGAAAGTAATCCGCAATACAGGTCAGCTCCCAATGTACCTGGTGGAAAACCATCATGATGGAATCGTGGACCGAAAGACATTCGATGCGGTACAGGCAGAAATGGCAAGGCGCAACGCAGGAAAAAGTCCTTCAAAAAAGAATGCTCCCACGGGAATGACCTCCTATGCCAGCAAATATGCGCTCTCAGAACGGCTCGTATGCGGGGAGTGCGGAACGCTGTACCGCCGATGCACATGGTCCAAACGGGGCAAGAAACGGATTGTATGGCGCTGTGTCAGCCGGCTGGATTACGGAACAAAATACTGCCACAACTCCCCGTCAGTCGATGAAGATCAGCTTCAGCGGTCGATTCTCGCAGCAATCAACTCTGCAATGAGCCGGAAAAGCACACTCATCCGGAAAATCACCGGAGCTATGGAACAGGTGCTGGCACCGATTCCAGGCGAGAGCATGAGCCTGTCAGATATAGAAAGTCGGCTGGATGAGCTGAATGACCTGACAAGGACTCTGGTGGCAAAAGCCGCTCATGCAGAAAATCCATCCATCTATACAGTCCAGCTCAAGGAAATTATGGACGAGGCCGCTGTTCTGAAGGAAAAGCGGCAAGCCATAGAAGAACAGCGAAAAAGTAATACGCAAGCAATTCGACGGATCGAAGAAGCTGCCGCGGTCATGGAGGGCGCATCTGCAGAGATCCAGGAATGGGATGAAACCCTCATCCGACAGCTGGTGGATACGGTGAAGGTCGTTTCTGCGGAACATATCACGGTGATCCTGCGCGGGGGCATTCAAGTGGAGCAGGATATGATATAATGAGAAAAAGAAGGTGAGCGATATGATTTATGCGACCGGCGATACCCATGGCAATTTCGAGCGGTTTCAGCCCGAACACTTCCCGGAGCAAGCTGAAATGACCAAAGAGGATTACATGATTATCTGCGGTGACTTTGGTGGTCTGTGGGACGGGCGAAAAAAAGATAATCGGAACCTGGACTGGCTGGAATCCTTACCCTTCACCGTGCTGTTTGTCAGCGGCAATCACGAGAACTTTGATCTGCTGGGGAAATACCCTGTCGAGGAATGGAACGGTGGGAAAGTCCAGCGCATCCGCCCGCATGTGATCCACTTGATGCGGAGACAGGTGTTTGAACTGCAGGGATACACATTCTTTACTATGGGCGGAGCAAAGAGCCACGATATGGAATACGGTGTACTGAATCCCTACGCTCCAGATTTTGAAGAACAATACTGGACACTCCGCAGGATGGGGGTCAGTTTCCGTGTAAACCATCGTTCCTGGTGGAAACAGGAGCTTCCGAGTGATTTGGAATATGAAGAAGCCCGAAACAATTTGGAGCGTGTCCGGCATGAAGTGGACTATGTCATCACCCACTGTGCTCCCAGCAGTATTGTAGACCAACTGGGCGCAGGAGGATATGCCCATGATCCCCTGACAGATTATCTGGAGGAAGTCAAAGAAAGAACCTGGTTTCATTACTGGCTGTTCGGACACTATCATGACAACAAAATCCTGGATGACCGATTTGTTCTTCTCTGGGAACAGATGATTCGGGTGGTGTAAACAGGCCAAGGAGAAGTGCAGGAGTATCCCGTATTTCTCTTTGGCCTGTTTTCGGTTAAGCATAATTTATCAGAAAGGAGAAACTATGAACGCTCGCAAAAACATCGACTATTCTGCCATGTTTGCGGATTTGGATGCAGCAGTAACTGCTGACTTTTCTCAAGTGCAACTATATTGCGAATTAGGCCGAATTGTATGTGATCGTTCTGAAAAGGGTGCTGCGGTTGCTGCTGCAGAATACTTGTCTGAACAGTGTCCGAATGTCCCTGGTTTCTCCCCGCGCAATCTACGGAGGATGCGTGATTTTTATCGGATGTACGAGGGCAATCAAGAACTTTTGAAACTCGCCGCAGAGATCTCCTGGACACAAAATGTTGTGATTCTGGAGGCGGAGCTGAACATGGAGGAGCGACGCTGGTATCTGCTGGCCGCAAAACAGTACGGATGGTCAAAATCCGCACTTCAGAACGCTATCCAGGAATGTGCTCATCAGGAACTCACGCTCGACGAATTTGAGGTTCCATGTTATACTGATCATGAAGAAAATCAATTGGAGAGTTCCGAAAATGATCAAGATACTTTTTCTCTGTCACGGCAATATTTGCAGAAGCCCGATGGCCGAGTTTGTGATGAAAGATATGGTGAAGAAAGCTGGTCTGGCACAGGAGTTTCAGATCGAATCAGCTGCTACCAGCACCGAGGAAATCGGAAATCCTGTTTACCCGCCTGCCCGCCGGAAATTGGCCGAGCATGGAATCGACTGTTCCGGCAAAACAGCACGGCAGCTCCAGAACAGCGACTACGAAAAGTACGACCTGCTGATCGGCATGGATCGCGCCAATATCCGGAGTATGTACCAGATCTGTGGTGGCGACTTTGCCGACAAAATGCACCTTCTGATGGATTTTACAAGTCGCCCCGGAGAAGTAGCCGACCCGTGGTACACCGGCGACTTCGATGCGACCTGGCAGGATGTTATGGAAGGCTGTCAGGGACTGCTTGATGATTTGCTGAAGAAAAGAGGTGTGATATGAATGGGGCAAGAGGATAAGATTCAGCTTTTTGAAGATAAGCGCATCCGCACAGCCTGGGACGAGGATAAAGAGGAATGGTACTTTTCTGTTGTTGATGTCGTTGCAGTTTTGACCGATCAGCCGGATCAGCGTGGCGCAAGCAACTACTGGGCAAAGCTGAAACAACGCCTTAAAGACGAAGGTGCAGATCAGTTGCTGACAAATTGTCAGCAACTGAAATTGAGGTCCCCAAAGGATGGAAAACGGTATAATACTGATGTGGCAGATACGGAACAGCTTCTGCGTATCATCCAGTCCATACCATCTCCCAAAGCTGAGCCGTTTAAGCTATGGTTGGCACAGGTTGGTCGGGAGCGAATCGAAGAAACGATAGATCCGGAACTGACCATTGAACGGGCGCTGGAAACCTATCTGAAGAAAGGCTATACCCGTGAATGGATCAATCAGCGACTGCAGGCGATCCAGGTTCGCAAAGAGCTGACCGATGAATGGGATGCCCGTGGTGTTCAAAAGGGCATTGAGTATGCCATTCTTACAGATGAGATATCCCGAGCATGGTCCGGGATGTCCACCAGACAGTATAAGAATCTCAAGGGGCTGAAAAAGGAAAACCTGCGGGACAATATGACTACACTGGAATTGGTTCTGAATATGCTGGCCGAGGCTACGACCACAGAAATTTCCAAGCAGAAAGCACCGGAATCTTTTTCTGATAATATCGAAGTGGCTCGTGCAGGCGGTAAAGTCGCTGGAGATGCCCGAAAGGCTATTGAGTTGCAAACAGGTGTCCCTGTTATTACGGAAAAGAATGCTGTCCAACTCAATCAAGTGATAACCGATTTGATTGAAGGGGGTATCTCCGAATCGGAAGTTGACTCATCAAAACAAGAATAAATAATTTGAGTTTTGCGGAGATAACATGACATCTACAGCGTTTTGATGTTACAAAGTAGAGCCAGACGAACACATGAGCCAGCCATTTACATGGTGAGCGGTGTGTTCGTCTTGGTTTATCCGCTCAAAAACGCGGACAAATGAAAAAAGAGGCTTCCGTTAAGGGGTATTATCCCTTAGACGGAAGTAACCGTCAAATATCCCTGCGCATAAAAAGGCCGCCATCTCAGTGCCTGTGCATTGAGATGGCGGCCTGCAGTTCTATTATGATTTAGGACTTCTGCATTCCTGGGGTGCGTTCACCGGGAGGAAAGATTCCGCCCAGACTTCATCCGTCCGGCTCAGGCCAGGTGCATGGTTAAGGAGCCAAACCA
>NZ_LR130835.1 GCF_900626145.1 Intestinimonas timonensis
GTGCTTGAGGAAGATGTCGTTGACCAGGGTGTGGACGGAAATGACCTCGGCGGTGCTGGCGCACTGCTTGGCCAGCTCGGAGACCACCAGCACCTTGCACATGGTGTCCAGCTCGGGGCCGCCGTAGGCCTCGGGCACGTTCAGGGCGGTGAAGCCGATCTCCGCCATCTTGGCAATGATCTCCTTGGGAATCCGCTCCTCCTGGTCGATCTGGGCCGCGATGGGCGCCAGCTCACTCTCGGCAAAGTCCCGGGCCAGCTGCTGAATGGTGCGTTGATCGTCCGTTAAGCGCATAGAAATGACCTCCTTGTTTTTCAGCCGGCGGGAGATACGTCCCGCCAATATTGTTTCATACGAACTATATGCCAGAATTGTGCCAAGTTTGTGGCAATAAGAGAGAAGGAGCAAAAGTTTTCCAAAACCCCGGTATAGGGGGAAAACAGGTCACTACCGGGAAAATATATGGGGGTACCATACGCCTGCGCGGGAAAATGGCTGTATCCATTTTGCAATTGTGCGTCAAAATTTCCACAAATTTGCTTGCAACCGGCTCCCGGCTGTGCTATAACCGGAGTAGAATACGGGACCGGGAGGAAGCGTCATGACAGAGGATCACAGATACCGCCTGATCTTTGAAGAATTCCTGGACAAGACGGAGGATGGCTTCATCGTGGTGGACCGGGATGGCGTCATCACCGACATCAATCAGAATTATTGCGATTTTTTGGCCAAACGCAGGGAGGACGTGGTGGGACGGCCCATTGGCTCGGTCATCACCACCACCTCCATGTACGATGTTCTGGCCCGGCGGCATCGGGGCGACGGGGGTAGCGGCGTATACATCCAGCCCTATGGACAGGGGGAGACCCGGGATGAGGCGGAGGTGTACGCCGTAGCCAACCGGTTTTGTGTCTTTGATGAGACAGGGGAGCT
The DNA here is from genome assembly GCF_900626145.1 of Intestinimonas timonensis. GTDB lineage: Bacteria > Bacillota > Clostridia > Oscillospirales > Oscillospiraceae > Intestinimonas > Intestinimonas aquisgranensis. The sequence goes on from NZ_LR130835.1 coordinate 934, forward strand.
GATCGGCGCGGCGGCCCATATGAAATTCCGCCAGCGGGCCGTGGATACCGCCCGGGAAATCACCGAAGCCGAGCTGCGCTACTACAAAGAGGCCTACCAGGAAAGCCTCTCCAGCGCCAGCGGGTTTTCCGACCTCATCGGAAAGGACCCCAAGCTGCTGGAGCTCAAGCGGGCGGGGACACAGGCGGCTAAGACGGACTTTCCCGTTCTCATCACCGGGGAGACGGGCACCGGCAAGGAGGTGGTGGCCAAGGCCATCCACCTGGAGAGCGACCGCCGGAATGGCCCCTTCGTGGCCGTCAACTGCGGGGCCATCCCAGACAACCTGCTGGAGTCCGAGCTCTTCGGCTATGAGGAGGGGGCCTTCACGGGGGCCAGGAAGGGGGGCAAGCCGGGAAAATTTCAGCTGGCCAACGGCGGCACCCTCTTCCTGGACGAGATCGGAGACATGCCCTTCCCCCTTCAGGTCAAGCTGCTGCGGGTCCTCCAGGACCAGAAGGTGGAGCGGGTCGGCGGTGAAAATCCCATCCCGGTGGATGTGAGGATCGTGGCTGCCACCCGGCAGGATCTGCAGCAGATGATGGCCGAGGGCCGGTTCCGGGAAGACCTCTACTACCGGTTGGCGGTCATCAACATCGAGACCATCCCCCTGCGGGACCGGCCGGGAGACGTGCTCCTCCATGCAGGGTGCTACCTGAATGAGCTCAACCGGCGGTACAAGACCCACATCCTCCTCTCCGACCGGGTAAAAAGCTGCCTGCGGGCCTACCCGTGGCCGGGAAACGTCCGGGAACTACAGAACGTGATCGCCGGCGCCTATGCCTCCTGTGACAAGGTGCTGATCGATGTGGAGGATCTGCCTCCCAAGGTGGCTTTGCGGGCGCCCGCGGCGCAGTCCGCCGGAAACAGCTGCCTGGCCGACATGGTGGATGCCTACGAGGCGGAGATCATCCGCCAGGCCCTGCGCCGGAACGGACAGAACGTCCGGGCGGCGGCCCAGGAGCTGGGTGTGGAGCGGAGCCTGCTCTACAAAAAGATGCGGCGCTTTGGAATCACCATTCAGAGGGTGCTGCGGTAAAAGCAGAAAAACAAACAGCCGTCCCGCTCTTCAGCATGAGCGGGACGGCTGTTTGTTTTTTTCCGGTCCGAAGCAGGCCGTAAAACGGCGTGTGGGAAATGCTGGACCAGAGTTTGGCGCCTCTGTGCCGGGCAGCGAGACAGGGTCACCTCGGTGGGATCTGCCCGGGCACATTGCGGCGGCCAAAAGGAGGGAGCGAACAGCAGTTCATATGCCTGCTGAAGGCGACAAACTGAGCCGGGATCTGCCGGCAGGGTAGGAAGAAATGCTTACTTCAGGTTCATGGAGCCGGAGATGACCATCTTCATGACCTCGCTGGTGCCCTCGTAGATCTCGGTGATCTTGGCATCGCGCATGAAGCGCTCCACGGTGTACTCACGGGCATAGCCGTAGCCGCCCAGCAGCTGCACGCAGCCGCGGGTGACCTCGTTGGCCACGTCGGAAGCCATCAGCTTGGCCATGGCAGCGTAGACATTGTAGGGCTCGCCCTTGTCCTTGGCCACGGCGGCACGCCAGGTCATCAGACGGGCGGCGTCAACCTTGGTCTGCATCTCAGCCAGCTTGAACTGGGTGTTCTGGAAGGAGGCGATGGTCTTGCCGAACTGGACGCGCTCCTTGTCGTACTTGATGGCCTCGTTGATGGCGCCCTGGGCAATACCCACGGACTGAGCAGCGATGCCGATACGGCCGCCGTCCAGAGCCTTCATGGCCATCTTGAAGCCCTTGCCTTCCACGCCGCCCAGCAGGTTCTCGGCGGGCACGCGGACGTCCTCATACACCACGGCGGCGTTGGAGGCAGCGCGGATGCCCATACGGGGGATGTCGGGGGTGACGGTGATGCCGGGGGTGTTCCGGTCCACCAGGAAGGCGGACATGCCCTTGTGAGCGGGCACGGACTTGTCGGTCAGAGCGAAGACAAGGAAGGTGTCGGCGAAGCCGGAGTTGGTGGTGAAGATCTTCTCGCCGTTGATGACATACTCGTCGCCGTCCTTCACGGCCACGGTGCGGGCACCGGCCACGTCAGAACCAGCGCCGGGCTCGGTCAGACCGAAGCAGCCAATCTTGGAGCCGTCGGCCAGGGGGCGCAGCCACTTCTGCTTCTGCTCCTCGGTGCCGAACTCCTCGATGGTGGAGGCGCACAGAGAGGTATGTACGGAAAGGGTGATGCCGGTGCTGGCATCGACCTTGGACATCTCCTCCATGCACAGCACATAGGAGAGCACGTCGCCGCCGGCGCCGCCATACTCCTCGGAGAAGGGGATACCGAAGAAGCCGCAATCCTGCATCTCCTTCAGCAGGCCGCGGTCATACTCCTCCTTCTCGTCCATCTCGTGGGCGAGAGGCTTGACACGCTCTTCGGCAAACTTGCGGTACATGTCCTGGAGTTCCTGGTGCACAGAGTCGAGGGTAAAGTCGATCATGATAGGTACCTTCCTTTCAAAAAAATGTTGATAATCTGCCATTGCCAGTTCTATTATTTGTGGAACTTGCCTATCGCACACAGTATAGCACTCCCATGTAGTTCTGTCAACAAAATATTTTGAGTAAGTATATTTCGGCAAAATGAAATTTATGCATAAAAAGAAAGAGAAAAAGAAGGATTCTGAATAAAATGAACAGAATCTGCGAAATGTGTCTATTTTCAGGAGAAAAAGAAAAGATACTGGCATTTTATATCTTTGTGTGATATAATACTTTACTATCTAAGTGTATTTTAGCGGTGGCTCCGGGAGGAAAGAACGGTTCCGGTAGGTGTGGGAGCCGGTCTGTTAGGGGAGATACCGCACGTTTTAAAAGGAAAACTAAACAAAGGTGATTCGTGACATGGAACTGCAAAATTGTATCAACTACCTTCTGACCACGGCGCAGCATGAGGTATTCCAGACCTTTTCCGCTGGTCTGACCCAATTTAACATCACTCCGGGCCAATATGGTGTGCTCAGCTGTCTGTGGCAAAACGGCTCCTGTACGCCCAAGGAGATCGCCCAGATTCTGAGACTGGAGAACTCCACCATCTCCGGCGTGCTTGACCGCATGCAGAAGCGGGGACTCATTGACCGTGTGGTGGACCCCAACGACCGCCGCAGCGTTCGCGTGGTGCCCACGGAGGAGGGAAGCAGCCTGAAGGACGATGTGCTCCGGCTCATCGATGAGCTCAATGCCGAAATTCTGAGCGGCTTCACAGCTGAGCAGCGGAGTACCCTGCTCAGCTGTCTCCAGCAGATCAGTAAGCTGGATACGCAGGTCTGAACATAAGACACATAACAGGGCCCGCGTCACTGTGCTCTTTTCGCAAGAGTATCTGTGACGCGGGCCCTGTTTTCAGATGTGGGCGGAAACTGGTGATTTACACAAAATATGGTTCACATAGAACTGAGCGCTGGGGTAATGCTATGTCTGGATTCCCAATCCAACAAAAAAACAGTGAAGGAGATGCATTCTTATGTCCAGCAACAACAGCAATCAGCCTGTGGTCCCCAGCGCCCGTGAGGCCATGAACAAGTTCAAGATGGAGGCTGCCCAGCAGGTGGGTGTCAACCTGAAGCAGGGCTACAACGGCGACCTCACCAGCCGTGAGGCCGGTTCCGTCGGTGGCCAGATGGTTAAGAAGATGATCGAGGCCTACGAGAACGGCATGAAGTAAAGCCCTCCCATAGAGGGGCGGCGCAGAGCTGAAATCAGCCGCGTATAAAAAGCGGGTCCGTACCACTGGTACGGACCCGCTTTTTGTGTTGGTGGGAATTTTCTTACTTCACGCCCATCCAGCCGGAGATGACCATCCGCTGGACCTCGGAAGTGCCCTCGTAGATCTCGGTGATCTTGGCGTCACGCATGTAGCGCTCGAAGGGATACTCACGGGTGTAGCCGTAGCCGCCGATGAGCTGCAGGCAGCGACGGGTCACGTCGGAAGCGGCCTCAGAGGCATACAGCTTGCCCATAGCAGCCAGGTGGCTGTAAGGCTCGTGATCCTGCTTGGCCTGAGCGGCGCGATAGATCAGCAGACGGGCAGCGTCCACCTTGGCCTGCATGTCGGCCAGCTGGAACTGGGTGTTCTGGAACTGGCTGATGCGCTTGCCGAACTGCACGCGCTCCTTGGTGTACTTCACGGTGTCGTCGATGGCAGCCTGAGCAATACCCAGAGCCTGAGCACCGATGCCGATACGGCCGCCGTCCAGGGTGGTCATAGCGATCTTGAAGCCCTTGTTCAGCTCGCCCAGCAGGTTCTCCTTGGGAACGATGCAGTCCTCAAAGACCAACTCGCAGGTGGAAGAGCCGCGGATACCCATCTTCTTCTCGTGAGCGCCGACCTTGAAGCCGGGGAAGCCCTTCTCCACGATGAAGGCGGAGATGCCCTTGGTGCCCAGGCTCTTGTCGGTCATGGCGAAGACCACGAACACATTGGCGAAACCGGCGTTGGTGATGAAGATCTTGGAGCCGTTGAGCACCCAGTGATCGCCCTTGTCCTCAGCGACGGTCTTCTGCATGGCAGCGTCGGTGCCGGCACCGGGCTCGGTCAGACCGAAGGCGCCCAGCCACTCGCCGGAGGCCAGCTTGGTCAGGTACTTCTGCTTCTGCTCCTCGGTGCCGTACTCGCTGATGGGCCAGCAGCACAGAGAACTGTGAGCGGAAACCATGACAGAGGTGGTGGCGCAGTGCTTGGCCAGCTCCTCGCACACGCCGATGTAGTTGACATAGCTCAGGCCGGCACCGCCGTACTCCTCAGGATAGGCAACACCCATCATGCCCATGTCAGCCAGTTTGTGCCAGGTCTCCTCGGGGAAACGCTCATTCTCGTCGATCTCAGCGGCAATAGGGGCGACTTCCTTCTCACAGAAGTCGTGCAGCATGTCCAGAACGTCCTGCTCATCGGGGGTAAAATGGAAATTCATGAAAATCCCTTCCTTTACTTTAAGTAAAATATCCCAACACGGGCAAGGGCTGATCAGGCCCGAGCCTTCTTGATCTCCTCAGTGAGAACGGGGAGGACCTCAAACAGGTTGCCCACCACGCCGTAGTCGGCGATGTCGAAGATGGGGGCCTCGGGGTCCTTGTTGATGGCAACGATGCAGTCGGAGCCGCTCATGCCGGCCACGTGCTGAATGGCGCCGGAGATGCCGCAGGCGATGTACAGCTTGGGGCCGACGGTCTTGCCGGTCTGGCCAACCTGGTGAGCGTGAGCAATCCAGCCAGCGTCAACAGCGGCACGGGAAGCGCCCACAACGCCGCCCAGAGCGTCAGCCAGAGCCTTCACGGGCTCGAAGCCCTCGGGGCCGCCCACGCCACGGCCGCCGGACACGATGATCTCAGCGCCCTCAAGGTCAACGTTCTCGCCGTCAGCTTCCTTGATGAGCTCGAGGATCTGAGTGCGGATGTCCTTGGCGTCGACATGGATGTCTTCCTTGATGATCTCGGCCTTAGCCTCGCCGGCATCGCTCTTCTTGAACACGCCGGGACGGACGGTGCCGATCTGGGGACGGTTGTCGGGGCAGAGGATGGTAGCCATCAGGTTGCCGCCGAAAGCGGGACGGGTCCAAGCCACGTTGCCGCTCTCCTCGTCGATGTCCAGAGCGGTGCAGTCGGCGGTCAGGCCGGTGTGCAGACGGCAGGACACGCGGGGGCCCAGGTCACGGCCGTTGTTGGTGGCGCCGATGAGCATGCTGGTGGGGCCGTACTTCTCCACCAGGGTCACCAGAGCGATGGAGTAAGCGTCGGTGGTGTAGTGAGCGTACTCGGGGCCCTCAACCACGATCACCTTGTCGGCGCCGTGCTCGGAAGCGGCCTTCACAGCAGCGTCCACGTTGTTGCCGATGACCACGGCCACCAGAGCGCCGCCCTGCTTGCCGGCCATCATCTTACCAGGAGTCAGCAGCTCGATGCCGACGTTCTTGGCAGTGCCGTCCTCATTGGTCTCTACAAATACCCAAAGATCCTTGGTCTTAGCTTCCATTGTAATCTCCCCCTCCCTTAGATAATGCTGGCATCGCTCAGCAGCTGGAACAGCTTCTTAGCGGAATCCTCAGCGGTCTCTTCCTTGATCTTCACGCCGCCGCTCTTCTTCTGGGGCACGAAGGTCTTCTTAACCTTGGTGGGAGAGCCCTTCAGGCCGGCCTGAGCCAGGTCGATGGTGGGCAGATCCGCCGCGGTCAGGGTGGGGATCTCAGCGCGGTTGGCAGCCATCTTGCGCTTAATGGTGGGGTAACGGGGATCCCAAGCGGGCTTGGTGAAGGTCACAACGGCGGGCATCTTGGCGGCGATGACTTCAACGCCCTCCTCGACTTCCTTCTTCACCTTGATGGTGTCGCCGTCAACCTCAGCCTCCAGGCCGTAGGTCACCTGGGGATAGTTCAGGTGCTCAGCGATCTCGGGGCCGACCTGGGCGGTGTCGCCGTCGATGGCCTGCTTGCCGCAGAAGATCACGTCGAACTTACCCTCCAGCTCCTCCACCTTCTTGATGGTCTCGCTGATGATGTAGCTGGTGGCCAGGGTATCGGAACCGCCGAAAGCACGGTCAGACACCAGGTAGGCCTTATCGGCGGCGATGGCCAGGCACTCCTTCAGAGCGGCCTTAGCCTGCTCGGGGCCCATGGAGAGCACCACGATCTTGGCACTGGGGTCCTTGTCCTTGATCCGGGCAGCGGCCTCCAGAGCATAGCCGTCAAAGGGGTTGACGATGCTGGGCACGCCTTCGCGGATCAAGGTGTTCTTGACCGGATCGATCTTGATTTCGGTCGTATCCGGCACCTGCTTGACGCAAACAAGCATGTTCATTTCTGTTTCCTCCTATTACGTTTTTTGAGACCGGCACAAGGCCCGTCCCATGGCGTTTTTCAAGCCCGCGCCCACGGATGGGCGCACCTGTCCAAAGCCATTTTTCCCGTAAATCATCATATACCGGGGCGACCGGATTGTCAATCGAAAAAGCATTGGTGCTACCACAATTTTAGTAATTTCTTAAAGTGAGCACGGCGATCTTTGTCATTTCGCACAAAGAGCAGGGTATAAAACTAGGCAACCCAACCGTAGCGCCAGAAGGCCTACTTTCCTCTTTACATTAGCGATTTATCGTGGTAATATGTTAAAGCAACCGGCGAAGTCCGGTGTCACAACACAATCATAAACGGAGGATCTGAAACCATGAGAAAGAAACGTCTGGCTGCCTCTCTGCTGGCCCTGTCTCTGTGCTTCTCCCTGGCCGCCTGCTCCGGCGGCAGCTCCGCCACTCCTGCTCCTGAGAGCGATGCTCCCGAGACCACTGCTCCCGTCGAGACCGACCGCGGCGAGAGCGATCTGGACTATGTCCAGACCAAGGGTACCCTGGTGGTGGGCATGACCGACTTTGCCCCCATGGATTACAAGGACGAAAACGGTGAGTGGATCGGCTTCGACGCCGACATGGCCAAGGCCTTTGCCGAGAGCCTGGGTGTGGATGTGGAGTTCCTGGAGATCAACTGGGACAACAAGCTCATGGAGCTGGACACCAAGGGCATCGACGTCATCTGGAACGGCATGACCATCAACGATGAGGTAGAGGCCGGCGCCTCCGTCTCCGAGCCCTATTGCCGCAACGGCCAGGTGGTGGTGGTCCCCGTGGATAAGGCGGAGGACTACCAGACTGTGGAGAGCCTGAGCGGCCTCAACTTCGCTGTGGAGAACGGCTCCGCCGGCGCCGAGCAGCTGGATGCCCTGGGCCTCAGCTATGTGGCCAAGACCACCCAGGCCGACGCCCTGCTGGAGGTGGCCTCCGGCGCCTCCGACGCCTGCGTCATCGACCTGCTGATGGCAGGCGCCATGATCGGCGAGGGCACAAGCTATCCCGATCTCACCTACACCGTGCAGCTCAACGATGAGGAGTACGGCGTGGCCTTCCGCAAGGGCTCCGGCCTGGTGGACGCCTTCAACGAGTTCTGGGCCTCCGCTTACGCCGACGGCACCGTCATGGAGACTGCCACCACCTATGGCGTGCAGGAGTCTGTCATCGAGAAGTAACAACGGAACAACGCACATTCTGCGGGAGTGAGGCAGAGAGTTATATGGCTCTCTGCCTTTCCCTGACTATAGAGAGGAAAAGCCTATGCTGCTGTCTGTATCCCTCACGCTGCTGGAGGGGCTTGTAGTCACCCTGGAACTCTTTGCCCTCACCCTGCTCTTTGCCCTGCCTCTGGGCCTCATCATCTCCTTCGGCTCCATGAGCCGGTGCACTCCCCTGCGCGCGGTGGTCAAGACCATCGTCTGGATCGTCCGGGGCACTCCGCTGATGCTCCAGATCATGATCGTATTCTATGGCCCCGGCCTGATGTTCGGCCTGCCTCTGCTGCCCAGGTTCACCGCAGCGGTGGTGACCTTCGTCATCAACTACGCCTGCTACTTCTCCGAGATCTTTCGGGGCGGCATCCAGGGGGTGCCCGTGGGCCAGCGGGAAGCCGGTCTGGTGCTGGGTATGACCCGGTCCCAGATCTTCTTCAAGGTCACCCTGCTCCAGGTCATCAAGCGCATCGTTCCGCCGCTGGGCAACGAGTTCATCACCCTGGTGAAGGACACCGCTCTGGTGCGGGTCATCTCGGTGTACGAGATCATCTGGATGGGTGAGTCCTACATCAAAAAGGGCATGATCTGGCCGCTCTTCTACACCGCCGTATTCTACCTGGCCATCAGCGGTATTCTCACCCTGCTGCTGGGCTGGTGCGAGAAGAAGATGGACTACTTTAAGTAAGGAGGTTTGCCCCATGCCTATTCTGGACGTACAGCACATCGAAAAACACTTTGGGGCGACCCGGGTGCTGGAGGATATCAGCTTTTCCCTGGAGCAGGGCCAGGCCCTGGCCATCATCGGCTCCTCCGGCTCCGGCAAAACCACCCTGCTCCGCTGCCTCAACTTCCTGGAGAAGCCCGATCAGGGCAGAATCCTGGTCAATGGGGAGAAGCTCTTTGACGCCGCCGACCCCGCCACCCACCGGGAGGAGGAGGTGCGGAAAAAGCGGCTCCACTTCGGACTGGTCTTCCAGTCCTTCAACCTCTTTCCCCAGTATACCGCCCTCCAGAACGTCACCCTGGCCAAGGAGCTTCTGAGCCAGGAGCGGCCCGACTTCAAGCAGAACAAAAAGGCCATTCTGGAGGAGATCCGGGAAGAGGGCCTGTCCCTCCTGGCCCAGATGGGCCTGAGCGACCGGGCGGGGCACTATCCCCACCAGCTCTCCGGCGGCCAGCAGCAGCGGGTGGCCATCGCCCGGGCCCTGGCCCTGAAGCCTGATATCCTCTGCTTCGACGAGCCCACCTCCGCCCTGGACCCGGAGCTCACCGGGGAGGTGCTGCGGGTCATCCGGGGGCTGGCCGAGCAAAAGACCACCATGATCATCGTCACCCACGAGATGGCCTTTGCTCGGGACGTGGCCGACCAGGTCATCTTCATGGACAGCGGCGTGATCGTGGAGCAGGGATCTGCCCGGACGGTCATTGAGCACCCCACCCAGGAGCGGACCCGGCAGTTTTTGGCCCGGTACGCCGAGCAGTGACGGAACTGTTCTTATTTTAAGGAAGGGACGCGGAAGTGTCCCTTCCTTTTCGTTTAGCCGGAGGCGACGGCTGGGGCTGTGGGCGTCAGGGTGGTCACCGACACCTCGAAGGCGGTGCGCTCCTGGGTGACCCCGCCCACCACCTTCTGGTAGAGCCGGCTCTGGAGCCGCCCCTCCAGCTCCACGCAGTCCCCCACGGCGAGACCGCCGCACCGCTGGGCCAGAGCGCCCCAGGCGATACAGGGCAGGTAATCCGCCCGGCCGTAGCGCCGGTTCATCGCCAGCATCAGGTCACAGATCTCCCGGCCCAGAGGGGTGCGCCGCAGCACCGGAGGCTTGCACAGCACCCCGGAGAGGGTGAGCTGGTTGCAGGGGGGCTCCTCCGTGTCGGACAGGGCACGGGCCAGCAGGGTGATGACCAGCCGGCTGCCGGGGCCGGTGCGATTGTTGAAGGTGCGCACCTCACCCGTCACCTCCAGCCGCCGGCCAGGGGTCGGGGGGCACTCCGTCAGCAGGGGCTGCGGGACCACCACGTTGAGCCGGTCCTCCGTGCCCGACAGGCGGGGGACCGACAGGGGAAAGACAAAAAAGTCCACGCCGTGATTGGTGTGGGAAAAGACCGGCTCCGCCGCCGCCGTCCCACGCAGGACGGCGTGATTTTCATTCCAGGATGTCCGCATATACTACACTCCACCTCTCCTTGGTTCCTGGAAGCATGTATATGCGCCCTTGTCCCACGCTATGACGACAATGCCCCCGGAGCTTGTGCTCCGGGGGCATTGTTATAGGATATAGGAAAACTCAGCCGCACTTGGAGTAGCCGCAGTTCCGGCAGGTGACGCAGCCGCCCTCATGCTCCAGAGGGCTGCCGCACTCGGGGCAGAACTTGGCCAGCTTGGCCTCGGCGGGGGTCATGTCCGGGCTGACGGGACCGCGGGCGCCCTGGGGACCGCCGGGCAGGGGAGCCGCCGGGGCGGCGTGGATGGGGGCCGGGCAGGGAGGCAGGGGGGCGTTGGTCTGGGCGGTCTTCATGACCTTCTCGATGGCCTTGGCGATGGCGTCGGGGCAGGAGGTCACAGGTACGCCGGGCTGGCGCAGGCAGGAGGGGCAGCGAATGCCCTTGAGCTGGGTGATGATCTCGTCGCTGTCCACCCCGGCGCGCAGGGCGATGGACACCAGGCGGGCGGTGGCCTCCGACTGGGAGGGGCAGCCGCCGGCACGACCGGTGTTGGTGAAGACCTCACAGATGCCCTGCTCATCGTAGTTGACGGTGATGAAGAGCTTGCCGCAGCCGATCTTCACCTTCTCGGTGTAGCCCATGGTGACGTCGGGCCGGGGCCGGGGCAGGATGGAGCCGTTGCGCAGCAGGCAGGCGGTGGAGTCGCAATTGGATTCCAGCAGCTTCTCCACGTGGTCGGGCAGAGTCTTGTCCTCGGCCTTGCCGTCGTTGACCTTGCCGATGTTGAGCACCTGCTCGTCCCGGCTGCCGTCCCGGTAGATGGTGGTGCCCTTGCACCCCAGCTCGTAGGCCAGACGATAGACCTCGGCCACCTCCTCCCGGGTGGCGGCGTTGGGGAAGTTCACCGTTTTGCTCACGGCGTTGTCGGTGTACTGCTGGAAGGCGGCCTGCATCTTCACGTGCCAGATGGGGGAGACGTCATGGGCGCACACAAAGACCTTCTTCATGTCCTCGGGGATGCCGTCCACGTGGGCCAGGGTACCCTGCTCCACGATGGCCTGCATCAGCGCCTCGGAGTAGAGGCCCCGGCGGGTCAGCTCCTCCTTCAGGATGCCGTTGGTCTCGATGAGGTGGGTGCTGTCCATGACGTTGCGGATATAGGCGTAGGCAAAGACCGGCTCCACGCCGCTGGACACCCCGGCGATGATGGACAAGGTGCCGGTGGGGGCGATGGTGGTGACGGTGGCGTTGCGGAGAGGCTTGCCGTCCTTATAGATGCTCTCGTTGAAGAGGGGGAAGGCGCCCCGGATGGCGGCCAGGTCCTCGCTGGCCTGGTGGCCGATGGTCTGCACCAGCTCCATGACCTCACGGGCCATGGCCACGCCGGCGTCGGAGTTGTAGGGGATGCCCATGTAGAGGAGCATATCGGCAAAGCCCATGACGCCCAGGCCGATCTTCCGGGTCAACTTGGTGACCTTGTCGATCTCGGGCAGGGGGTACTGGTTGACCTCGATGACGTTGTCCAGGAAGTGGACGGCGGTGCGGATGGTCTTTTCCAGCTTCTCCCGGTCCAGGACGTAGCCGCCGGCGGTCTTCTTCAGGTGGTTGACCAGGTTGATGGAGCCCAGGTTGCAGGCCTCATAGGGCAGCAGGGGCTGCTCGCCGCAGGGGTTGGTGGACTCAATCTCGCCCTGGCTGGGGCAGGGGTTGTCCCGGTTGAGCCGGTCCAGGAAGATGATGCCGGGCTCACCGGTGCGCCAGGCGGAGTCCACGATGGACTCAAAGACCGCCCGGGCGTTGAGCCGGCCAGTGATCTTCTTGGAGGCGGGGTCCACCAGGTCGTACTCCCCGCCGGACTCCACCGCCGCCATGAAGGCCTCGGTCAGACCCACGGAGATGTTGAAGTTGGTGATCTCCTTAGTGTCGTTCTTGCAGGTGATGAAGTCCATGATGTCGGGGTGGTCCACCCGGAGGATGCCCATGTTGGCGCCCCGGCGGGTGCCGCCCTGCTTCACCGCCTCGGTGGCGGCGTTGAACACCTTCATGAAGGAGATGGGACCGCTGGCCACGCCGCCGGTGGAGTTCACCGTGGAGCCCTTGGCCCGCAGCCGGGAGAAGGAGAAGCCGGTGCCGCCGCCGCTCTTGTGGATGAGGGCGGCGTTCTTGATGGCGTCAAAGATGTCCTCCATGGAGTCGGCCACCGGCAGCACAAAGCAGGCCGACAGCTGACCCAGGGGCCGGCCGGCGTTCATCAGGGTGGGGGAGTTGGGCAGGAAGTCCAGGTTGGTCATCAGATGATAAAAGGAGGCGGCAGTGGCCGCGGTGTCCGCCTGGGGGTCAAAATGGGTGTCGGCGGCGGCGATGGCGTCCGCTACCCGGTGGAAAAGCTCCTCCACGGTCTCGGTGGGTTGACCCTGCTCATCGCGGATCAAATACCGGCGCTCCAGTACTGCCCTGGCGTTCTCACTGATCGGCATAATTGTCGTCTCCTCTTTCGTTTTTCATTTTGCTCTATCTGTAGGGGAGGATAGGGTCCTCCCGCTAAACGCGCACTACATATTGTATCAGAGAAAATGATGAAGTCAATATATCGTTTTAGACGAAAAAAACGGAGGGGATCTCCCCTCCGTTGCCGGAACCCTTAGAGCCAGACGAAAAACGCTCGTCAAAGGTGATTTTTACCCCTCTCCGCCGGGCAGACTGGACAGGGGAAGCACCAGAGTCATGCGGGTGCCAACCCCCTTGCGGGAGAGGACCTCCAGCCAGCCGCCGTGGCGCTCGGCGATGTACTGAGCGATGGACAGACCCAGTCCGGTGCCGCCCGTCTTCCGGTCCCGGGACTGGTCGGCCCGGTAGAAACGCTCAAAAATGTGGGGCAGGCTCTGGGCGTCGATGCCGTCCCCCTCGTCCTGGACGGACACCCGGGCAGTGCCCTCCGCCGTCTCCAGGGAGAGGGTGATCTCCCCGCCGACGGGAGTATACTTGATGCTGTTGTCCACCAGCACCCGGAGACACTGCTTGATGAGGCCCAGGTCGGCGTGGACCGGCACGGGAGCCTTGCCCCAACGGGCCGCAAAGGGGTGGGTCTGGTCGATCATCCCAGTCTCCTTGTAGACCTGCGCCACCACCTCGGTGAGGTCGAAGTCGGACATCTCCACCTGCATGGTGTCATTGTCACCACGGGCCAGAAAGAGAAGCTGCTCCACCAGCTCCTTCATGGACTCCGCCTCGCCACGGATGGCGTCAATGGCCTCCTGACGGGTGGCGGGGTCGTCCTTTCCCCAGCGGTCCAGCAGGCTGGCGTAGCCCTGGATGACGGCGATGGGGGTGCGCAGCTCGTGGGAGGCGTCGGAGACAAAGCGCATCTGGGCCCGGTAGGCCGCACCCAGCCGGTCCAGCATGGCATTGATGGCCTCGGCCAGGTCCCGGAGCTCCTTCTGGGTGCCGGAGACGGGGATGCGCTTGTCCAGATGGGTGGCGTTGATCTCGTCCAGACGCCCCGCCAGGGCGGAGAGCTCGGCGGCCGACATGTTGGGGGGCGCGCTGCCCAGCCGGGCCGCCGCCGCCGCCAGATCCTGGATGGGGCGGAGCGTCTTTTTGATGGTGCCGGCATTTTTCAGCAGGTTGAGGAGCAGACTGAAGAGCTGGCACACCAGCAGGATGCGCCCGGCAAAGGCCAGAATGGTCACCGGCTGCTCCAGGTCCAGGGTGATGGCGTAGGGTTCCCCATCGTTGGGCAGGGAGAGAGTGTAGGCGGCACCGCGGCCGGGATGGCTCTTCCAGGGACCGAAGAACAGGGCCTCCTCCCCCAGGGTGAGGACCCGCAGGGCCTGCTCCTCCTCCGGGAGCGTCTGGTTCCCCAGAGTCATGGGCAGCAGAAGGCCGCCCAGCCGCAGGCCGGACTCCGACGGCCCATCCTCCAGCGCCGAGACGGTGTAGTCCCCCGCCGACATCCACACCGTGGCCTCGGCGGAGGGCACGCCCCGCTCCTCCACCAGCTGGGAGATCTCCCCGCACTGGCGGTCCGCCCACAGGAGAATGCCGCCCCAGGCCAGCGCCAGCAGCAGCAGGTCGGTGGTGAAATAGATGCCCAGCAGCCGCAGAAAGAGCCGCAGATTGAGCCGCAGGACGATAGAGGAGCGGATGCCGCCTCGGTCCTGCTTTGGTTTGGGGACCATATCCGCCCCTCCTTTCCAGATGGTTTACGGCTGTTCCAGCCAGTCTAATACCGGCTGAAGCTGTTCGCGGCTCACCCAGTTCACACCGTGAACGAGGACTTCCATCAAGGCTCCGGCCTTAGGGTCGCCTTTGGCGGCGGCATGCTTGGTGGACAGGAAGATGGGGGTCATCATGATTTTGGAAAGGCCCTTCACCCGGTCGGGGGCATAGCCGCCGCGGAGGTAAAAAAGAGGGCGGTCCCCCAGGTGGCTGCTCCGGGCCAGACGGGAGACATCCACCTCCGCCGGAGAGGCCATGCCCACGGCGCACACGGCGGCCACCTGCCAGCGGCCCAGTGCCCCCTTCAGCCCCTGGATAGTCCCGGCCCGGAGCCAGCCCAGGAAGAGGACCGGCGTGCCCCGGAGCGGCGCTTCAGGTGCATCCAGTGGGCAGGCGGGCAGACCGGTGGCTTGGGAGAGCATCTTGGCATACTGACGGGTGAAGCCGGTGGACGAGTGATGTACGATGGCGTCCGCCCTCATGTCAACCCTCCTCCCGGATGACATAGCCCACGCCCCGGACGGTGTGGATGAGTTTCACCCCGAAACGCTCGTCCAGCTTGGAGCGGAGGAAACGGATGTAGACGTCCACGGCGTTGGTCTCCCCGGCAAAGTCGAATCCCCACACGTTGTCCAGCAGGGATTCCCGGGAGATGACCTTCTCCTTGTTCTCCAGCAGATAGCGCAGCAGGTCGAACTCCCGCCGGGTGAGTTCCACCGGCGTACCGGAGAGGCTCACCTCGTGGCGCTCCACATCCATGGCCAGAGGGCCGCAGGTGAGCTTGGGGGACTCTGCCGGGGCGGCGGGGTGCTTGCGCAGGGCGGCACGGATTCGGGCCAATAACTCCTCGATGGCAAAGGGCTTGGTCACGTAGTCGTCCGCTCCGGCGTCCAGCCCGGACACCTTGTCCACCACCGCGTCCCGGGCGGTGAGCAGGATCACCGGCGTCTGCCGCTCCTTCCGCAGCCGACGGAGCACCTCCATCCCAGATAGGGCCGGGAGCATGATGTCCAGCAGGATGAGGTCGAAGGTTCCGGTGAGGGCATGCTCCAGACCTGTCCGGCCGTCGAAGGCCTTCTCCACCTCGTAGCCCTCGTACCGCAGCTCCAGTTCTACCATCCGGGCCAGCTTCTCCTCATCTTCCACCAACAAGATCCGTTCCGCCATGGGCGGACCCCTCCTTTTTTCCTCTTATGGACGGCGCAGCCGCGCCAGAAAACGATCCATGGCCTCCCGCAGGGAGGAGAAAAAGCTCCGCACCGTCTCCCCCTCCACCAGGGGGCCGGAGAGCCGGTACCGGAAGCCCAGCAGCAGCCCCACGCCCAGCACCACCGTGATCTCCAGAAAGAAAAAGAGCAGGAGAACCATCAGGATGAGCAGGGGGACCGAGGCCGCCTGCCCTCCCTTCCGCCACACCTCCAGCCGGGTGGCCAGAAAGTTGTGGAAGAAGTCTTTCAGGCCCTCTTTCAGATCGGACCAGGGGACGATCAGCACACCGCCGTGCCGGGCACCGTCCGTACCCTCCGACAGGCTGGGGGAGGAGGGCGGAGGCGTACCGCCGGAGGAGGGACGGGTGGAGTAGAAGCCGCCCACAGGCGGCGTCGGCGTCAGACCCTGCCGCTCCAGCTCCAGCATGGCCGCCAGGGCATCACCGTTGTTCCGCTCCAGGGCCGAGAGCGCGGCAATCACGTCCACACCGGCGGCCTCGCTGATCCGCCGGGCCTGCTCCACCGTCACTGACATGTGCCTCCCCCTCTCCCCGTATACTGACCCAATTATAACCCGCTCCGCCTAAAGAGAGCTTTGGGTTTTCTTTAGATACCATTAAAAATACCGTGCCGGACGGTTTTATGAGTACCATGATGATAGCATATCCGGCCTACCGGGACAAGGGTGGGGGTTTACCCTGGACCCGGTGCTGTGATATAATCGAAACGATTTCATTGAAACAAAGGAGGGATGGTCCATGTGGAAACGGTTCCTGGCCGGGCTGTGCGCCGCCGGGCTGCTGGTGGTTTTCATCCAGAGCTATGCCGCCGGAGAGGAGTGGGACGCCAATATCATCTTCCTGGCCCTCAACGACTCTCCCGTCCCCCTCAGTGACAGCACCATGCCCATCAATGTGGGCGGCACCATCTACCTCCCCTATTTCATGCTGGATGCCAACCAGAACGGCGGCATCCGCCTGGGCATCATCAATGGTGGACAGGACAAGGTGAAAAATACCCTCACCCTCTACAACACGGAGCCCAAAAACCTGACCTTCGATCTGCGGACCGGCCTCTCCTATGACTACTTCCCAGACGGCGAGCGGCAGACCCCCACCGCCATCATCCGCAACGGCCAGATCTATGTTTCGGCCAGCTCTACCTGCTCCTATTTTGACGTGAAGTATATTTACAGCAATATCCAGTTCGGGGACAAGAGCTACCCCTATATCCGCATCCGCACCGATAATGTGGCGCTGGACGACGCCTCCTTCAAGAGCTCGGCCTCCACCACCTACCTCATCCAGCTCCAGAATTATTACCGGTCGGTGACCGGACAAAACGGGGACAACACCACCGCCCCCGTGGTCTCCCCGGCGCCCTCCGTGCCCTCCCAGCCGACGGATAGCGGACAGGACCGACGGGGGGTCCGGGTCTATTTGGCAGTGCGCAGCGATACGGGAGAGGCCGGCAGTGAGATGCTGGACCAGCTGCGCAGCTATGGCTGGGGCTGCCTGCTGCTGGTGCCCGCTGACCAGGTGGCCCAGCGGGATGAGCTCATCCGCCAGGCGGTGGGGGAAGGACATATGGTGGGCCTCATCACCGATGCGGAAAATCTGGAGAAGGCGCAGCGGGAGCTGGAGGAGGCCAACGAGGTCCTCTCCCATGTGGCCCTCACCAATACCTGGATCGTGCTGGCCGAGTACCCGTCAGTGGCCCAGGGTCTGGAAGATGCCGGCTGGCTGTGCTGGGATAACGACATCGACGGTGTCCCCGGTGAACGGAGCAGCAGCACCGTCTACTACCAGATCGAGCGCCGCTTGGAGGACCGGGAGAGTCAGGCAAGTATCACACTGGATGACAGCAGCACCTCCGCCTCCGTGCTCAGCCGACTCCTGGACACCCTGCGGGAGGACGGTTACAGCGTGCGCCTGGCGGTGGAATCGGAATTTTAAGGTGGAGGATGTGCTCTATGGGAAAAAGCTGCTATTTCGATAACGCTGCCACCTCCTTCCCCAAGGCCCCAGGTGTGGCGGAGGCCATGACGAACTACCTTACACAGGTAGGCTCCAACGTGGGCCGTGGGGATTACCAGTCGGCCTACGCCGCCGCCGAGCGGGTGCTGGAGGTCCGGGAGAAGCTGTGCCGGCGCTTCGGCGCCCCTGACCCCAGAAACGTCATCTTCACCCCCGGCAGCACCTACGGGCTCAACGCCGTGCTCAAGGGAGTGCTGCGGCCCGGAGATAAGGTGGCCGCCTCCCCCATGGAGCACAACGCCGTGCTCCGCCCCCTCACACAGCTGGAGCAAGCAGGAGTGGAGATCGTTTGGCTGCCCTGTAGCCACACGGGGGAGCTCCTCCTGGACCAGGCGGCGGAGCTGCTTACTCCCGATCTGAAGCTGTGTGTCCTCACCCACGCCTCCAACGTGTGCGGTACCCGCATGCCCATCGAGGCGGTGGGAAGGCTGTGCCGGGAGCGGGGCATCCTCTTCTGTGTGGACGCCGCCCAGAGCGCCGGCTTCGTGCCCCTGGACATGGGGCCTATGGAGATCGACGCTCTGGCCATGCCTGCTCACAAGGGCCTGCTGGGTCCCCAGGGTCTGGGCGTGCTGCTCCTCACCGACGCCATGGCAGAGGCCATGGAGCCTTTGGTCTCCGGCGGTACGGGGAGCCGCTCCGACCTGCTGGAGATGCCCCCTTTCCTGCCCGACCGACTGGAACCGGGAACCTTAAACCTGCCCGGCATCTACGGGCTGGGCGCCGCCCTGGACTGGTGGGAGGGCCAGGATCAGGCTGCCCTCCGGCACCGGGAGGAGCGTCTCACCGGCCATCTGATCGCCCGGCTGGCTGAGTACGAGGAGGACGGCCTCCGGGTGCTGGGCACCAGGGATGAAAAGAAGCAGGTAGGTGTGGTATCGGTGGACTTTTTGGAAAAGGACAACGCCGAGTGTGCCTACCGCCTGGAGCGGGACTTCGGTATCCAGACCCGCTGCGGCCTCCACTGCGCCCCACTGGCCCACAAGACCCTGGGCACCTATCCCCAGGGCACCGTCCGCTTCTCCGTGGGACCCTTCACCCGATTTGAGGACATCGACTATGTTCAGGGCGCCGTGGCGGAGATCCTGTGCGGATAAATCAATTCAATATATACAGAGCGGACTGATCATGCCGCCGGCATGGACAGTCCGCTCTGTTTTGTAAGTTATGATTTTTGATTCGTATATATCCACCATGTAAGGTGCGACGGCCTTGGATTGGCGGGGAAGTCTCCAGAGCTTCTGCACGGCATGCAGATCGTCTCAGAAAGGTGGCCAATTCTCACTGTTCTGACCAGAATATCTATGGCGTTCTGCCTTGTGGATGCTGTCCCTTTTTGAATGGATACCTTTAATTGGAAATTTTATTGTAAAAAATGTGGAACTGTAAAATTCTGACCTTGACTTTTGTTCACCTGGGTTTATACTGTTAAACGTTTTTGGTAGAGCAATGGGCCCACGTTCCACCAGTAAACTTCACGCTCCTTATGGAAAAACCGGAGACCATATGGAGGACTGGAGGAGACAGTTGTATGATTTCATTTTTTGTATGTCTAATTTTGCTTGTTGTGGGATTTTTTACTTATAGCAAGCTGGTAGAAAAGATTTTTCGCATTGATGACCGTCCTACGCCCGCAGTGGCGCATCCCGACGGCGTGGACTATGTGCCCATGAAAACCTGGCGTATTTTTCTGGTTCAGCTGCTGAATATTGCCGGCCTGGGGCCCATTTACGGTGCTCTGTCCGGTGCCTGCTGGGGACCTTCGGTATACCTGTGGATCGTGCTGGGCACCATCCTGGGCGGTGGTGTTCATGACTTCCTCTCCGGCATGATGAGTGAACGCAACGACGGTAAGTCCATCTCTGAGGTGGTTGGCCTCTATATGGGCAAGGTCATTACTTTTATCATGCGCGTATTCTCCGTGGTGCTGCTGGTGATGGTGGGCGTCAACTTTTCCGTTGGCCCTGCCGGCCTGCTGGCCAAGCTGACTCCTGATTCTCTGTCCACCATGTTCTGGCTGGTGGTCATTATGATTTATTATCTGGTAGCCACCTTCCTGCCCATTGACAAGATCATCGGTAAGCTCTACCCCGTGTTCGGCATCTGCCTGATCGTTATGGCGCTGGGCATCGGCGGCGGCATTCTGATTCAGATGGGCAGCGACATGCCGGAGATCACTCTGGCCAACCTGACTGTCGCCCATCCCGACGGCCTGCCCAAGTGGGCCATGATGTTTGTCACTGTGGCCTGCGGCGCCATCTCTGGCTTCCACGCCACCCAGTCGCCCATGATGGCTCGCTGCATCACCAGTGAGAAACAGGGCCGCACCATTTTCTATGGCGCTATGGTGGCCGAAGGTATCATCGCCCTGATTTGGGCGGCTGCTGGCGTCACCTACTACACCAACCATGGTTCCCTGCTGGATGGCATGACCGGACTGACCAACGCAATTGCTGCCGGCGGTTCCGGCGGTGTGGTCTTTGAGATCTCCACCGGTCTGCTGGGTACGGTGGGCGGTATTCTGGCCATGATCGGCGTGATCGCCTGCCCCATCACTTCCGGCGATACCGCCTACCGGGCTGCTCGACTCACCATCGCCGACTGGTTCCACATCGACCAGTCCAAGGTTGGCCCCCGTGCCGCGCTGTCCATCCCCCTGCTGGGTGTGGGCGCCGTCATTGCTCTGGCGCTGCCTTGGGACGTGCTGTGGCGCTATTTCTCCTGGTCCAACCAGACCCTGGCCATGATCGTGCTGTGGACTGGTGCCGTGTTCCTGCACAAGTACGGTTTCCCGCCCAAGGCCTGCCTCATTGCCGCCCTTCCCGCTACCTTTATGTCTGCGGTATCGGTGACTTATTTCTTCCAGGCACCTGAGTGCCTGAACCTGCCCACCTCCATCGCCTACCCGGTGGGTATTATCGTGGCCGCCGTGTTCCTGGCCATCTTCATTTGGCGTATCCTGATTATGGCCAAGGATGACGTTGTCAAGGCCGATTGAATCCGTAAAATAAAAAACGAATGATATGCTTCCCTCTGCGGGTGACAGTGCAATCAAACGCTGTCAATCGCAGAGGGAGTTTTGTTATGCCGCGGAAGCAAAAGTAAATTCCAAAGAGACTGAGTTATAAGAAACTTACCTCTAGCTACAACGGCGAGGATTTTATCTAGGACCTGGTACGAGCGGAGTGATGCGCATCTGTGTGGTCCATGCGGCCTGGGTGTGCGTGCTGACATCGAAATATGCTGGAGTAACTTAACACTGCCAGACGGGGGAAAGTGCTCTCTATTGTCTTACTTTGTCGATCCTGTTCTCCCTGGCAGGGCTGAAGGGGGCCTGGAGTTACTCTCTTGAATAAGCAAGAAAAAGCCCACGGCACGGGGCCGTGGGCTTTGTAAGTGGGTACTTCTATTAGTACATGCCGCCCATGTCGGGAGCAGCGGGAGCAGCAGGAGCGGGGGGCTCGGGCTTGTCGGTGACCAGGCTCTCGGTGGTCAGCAGCACGCCGGCCACGGAAGCGGCATTCTCCAGAGCGGAACGGGTCACCTTGGTGGGGTCAACGATACCGGAAGCGATCATGTCGCAGTAGGTCTCGTTCAGGGCGTTGAAGCCATAGCCAACCTTGCGGGAGTTCTTCACCTTCTCCAGCACCACGGAGCCGTCGATGCCGGCGTTGGCGGAGATCTGACGCATGGGCTCGGTCAGGGCGCGGGCCACGATCTGGACACCGGTCTTCTCGTCGCCCTCGGTGGTCTTCAGCAGCTTCTCCACAGCGGGGACAGCGTTCACATAGGCGGTGCCGCCGCCGGCCACAATGCCTTCCTCAACGGCAGCGCGGGTGGCGTTCAGGGCGTCCTCGATGCGGAGCTTCTTCTCCTTCATCTCAGACTCGGTAGCAGCGCCCACGCGGATGATGGCCACGCCGCCAGCCAGCTTGGCCAGACGCTCCTGGAGCTTCTCGCGGTCGTAATCGGAAGTGGTGACCTCGATCTGGCTGCGGATCTGAGCCACGCGGTCCTTGATGGCCTGGGCGTCGCCGGAGCCGTCCACGATGATGGTGGTGTCCTTGTTGACCTTCACCTGACGGGCGTGGCCCAGCATGTCGGCGGTGGCCTCCTTGAGCTCATAGCCCAGCTCGGAGGAGATCACGGTGCCGCCGGTCAGGATGGCCATATCCTGGAGCATCTCCTTGCGGCGGTCGCCGAAGCCGGGGGCCTTCACGCAGCAGACATTCAGGGTGCCGCGCAGCTTGTTGACGATCAGGGTGCTCAGAGCGTCACCCTCCACGTCCTCAGCCACGATGAGCAGCTTCTTGCCGGACTGGACAACCTGCTCCAGAATGGGCAGCAGCTCCTGGATGTTGGAGATCTTCTTGTCGGTGATGAGGATGGCGGCGTCGTCCAGAACGGCCTCCATCTTCTCGGTGTCGGTGACCATATAGGGAGCGATGTAGCCCCGGTCGAACTGCATGCCCTCGACCACCTCAGAGTAGGTCTCAGCGGTCTTGGACTCCTCAACGGTGATGACGCCGTCGTGGCTGACCTTCTCCATGGCCTCGGCGATCAGCTTGCCGATGGTCTCGTCGCCGGAGGAGACGGCGCCCACGCGGGCGATGTCCTCGGTGCCGTTGACGGGCTTGGAGTTCTCCTTGATGGCCTCGATGGCGGCGGCGGTGGCCTTGGCAATGCCGCGCTTCATGATCATGGGGTTGGCACCGGCGGCCAGGTTCTTCAGACCCTCGCGGATGATGGCCTGGGCCAGCAGGGTGGCGGTGGTGGTGCCGTCGCCGGCCACGTCGTTGGTCTTGGTGGAGACCTCCTTGACGATCTGGGCGCCCATGTTCTCAAAGGGATCGGGCAGCTCGATCTCCTTGGCGATGGTCACGCCGTCGTTGGTGATGAGGGGAGTGCCGAACTTCTTATCCAGCACCACGTTGCGGCCCTTGGGGCCCAGGGTGATCTTAACGGTGTCGGCGAGCTGGTTGACACCGCGCTCCAGAGCGCGGCGGGCGTCCTCGCCGTAAATGATCTGCTTGGCCATGAAAAATTACCTCCTATACGATGACGGACCGGCGGCAGTCCCGCCGCGCCCTGAAAACTGAAAATACAGACCGGATCTTACTCCACGATGGCCAGGATGTCGCCCTGACGGACGATGGTGTACTCCTCGCCGTCCAGCTTCACCTCAGTGCCGGCGTACTTGCTGGTGATGACCTTGTCGCCCTTCTTCACGGTCATGACGACTTCCTTGCCGTCCACCATGCCGCCGGGGCCCACCTCGATGACTTCGGCCATCTCGGGCTTCTCCTTGGCGGCGCCGGTGAGGATGATGCCGCTCTTGGTGGTCTCCTCGGCCTCCACCATCTTGATGATCACTCTGTCTGCAAGGGGCTTGAGCTTCATTTGAGGTTCCTCCTTATATGGTTATGGTTTTGTCCATCTACGTTCAGGTGTTAGCACTCGAAAAACATGAGTGCTAACTTCGAGTATGATGATACCTCTCCTTGCCAAAAAAATCAACCCCCAATTTTGAAAATTGGGGGCTGTTTTTCGGAAAATTCACCTTTTGTTCACAAAGGGACAGGCGGAGTGCCAGACTCAGCCGCCGGGGATGTGATAATCCAGACCGGCGGGGTAGAAAAACCACACCTTTTTGGGGGAGAGGAAGACGGTAAATGACTTGGAACGCATGACTTCTCCGTCTACCACCGCCGTCAGCTCCTGAGGGGAGGAGAAGGAGAAAGACGTGCCGTGGAAGTGAGAGAGAACCTCCGGGTGATCCCGGTAGTGACCTGTGGAATAGGCGCCCAGAAGGCGGAAGAAGGTGAAACGGCTTACCTTTGGGACCACCAGCATGTCTAGGATACCGTCGTCCGGCTGGGCATCTCCCACCGGCATGAAGCCGCCGCCGTAGTGGCGGCCATTGCAGATGCAGATGATGGTGCTCTCGCCGTCCAGGACGGTGTCCCCGGCCCGGATAACGGTGGGCCGGCAGAGACCCTTAAAGAGGACGTTGACCACCAGAGAGGCGGTGTAGGCCGCCATACCGCCCAGGAAGGGGAGGGCCTTGTACTTGTGGACGTCGGCGGCGATGCGGGCGTCCACCCCGGCACAGCACACGTCGATGCCCAGGCGGCCGTTGCAGTCCATGAGGTCAAAGGCGGCCTGAGGACCGGCAGCCAGGGCAGCCAGGTCGGAGAAGGCCGTCCGGTAGGTGGGGCCGAAGAGCTTGATGAAGTCGTTGCCGGTGCCCTTGGGCACGTTGGTGACGGCGGCGTTGTCAAAGCCGGCGGCGGCGTTCACCACCTCGTTGAGGGTGCCATCGCCACCGCAGGCATAGAGCCGGACCGGTTCGCCTGACTCCGCCGCCGCCCTGGCACGGCGCTCACAGTCCCCGGGGGCGGCGCCCAGGAAGAGCTCGTGGTCCAGCCCCAGACCGGTAAAGGTCTCCGTGATCTGGCGGCACAGGGCGTCGGTGCTGCCCCGCTTGCCCGCGGCCGGGTTGATGAGAAAGAGGTGCTTCAAGGGAAGAGCCTCCTTTTGGTGTGGATCAGTCACTGGCAGGGCGGTGTCCGGCCAACCAGCTCATCCAGCGCAATGCCGTAGAGATCTGCCAGCTTTACTGCAATGGAAAGGGGCATGTCCCGCTCTCCGGACTCATACCGCCGATAGCCGCTGTATGAGATGCCCAGATGCGCAGCCAGCTGCTCCTGGGTCACCCGATGAGACTTGCGGAGCTGTTTCAGTCGTTGAAAAAATTTGCCTGTCAATTCCAACACTTCCTATTGACGTTCCATATGGAATGATTGGAAGTAAATAGGGAGCAATCCATGCGGGAAGCGGTGGACCCTTTTGGGGGAAGAACTTACCACAGGGAGATGCGTTGCTCGGCCCGGGCCATGCGGGTGACGATAGCGGCGGCCTCCGCGCGGGTGAGGCTGTCGTTGGGCCGGAAGGTGAGGTCTCCGTCACTGCCGGTGAGGATGCCCTTGGCATAGAGGCCGAAAATGGCTTCGGCGGCATAGTCGCCGGTCTTGACATCGGGGACAGCGGCCTTCACCCGGTTCAGACTGTTGATCTCCGGGATGCTCCGGCCCAGGCTGGTGCGGGAGAAGATATAGGCCATCTCGGCCCGGGTCACCGGCCGCCCAAAGTCGGTAAACTCCCCGGTGGAGATAATACCGCTGGCCTCACAGTAGGTCACCGAGGACTTGTACCAGGGGGTGCCCGTCACCGGCTGGAGGTGGAAGGTGTCTCCGGTAGCCTGGCTCTCCATGAAAGCGGCCAGCTTCAGGGCTTCGGCCACCGTCAGGGTCTGATTGGGGGCGAAGGTGTCGTTGCCCACGCCCTGCATCAGGTTCAGGTTGTAGGCCAGGTCCGCCCACACAGAAAACCAGTCCCGGGGGGAGACGTCGGTGTAAGAGGGGAGACGCCCCTTGATGAGGGGGAACTGGGCAGAGGGGACCTGCCGCTGGACCATCTGGTCCTTTAGGGTGGAGAGGGGAACCACTGTATCGGCGCCACCGGCCGTGAGCACCAGGGCGTCCAGACCGTCCACCTTGTCGGTGCGGACGGCGTCATAGACAAAGGGGAAAAACTCCTGGGTGGTGCCGCCCTGCTCATCGGGGAAGGGGAGCATGCTCACCACCCCCCACTGGTTGCCCTTCTCAGCCAGGTACAGGCCATAGCCCAGGTTCTCCAGGGTGTCGTACTCCGGCTGGAGCAGATAGGTGCCGTCCTGCCGGATGAGGCCCATCTTGTTGTTGATGCGCACCAGAGCTGTGCCCAGGGTGAAGTCCAGCACCGATTGGTACTGGATGGGGATGACCACCTTGCCGGAGGAATCGGCAAAGCCCCACAGACCGTTCTCGCTGGCCTTGGCCAGACCCTCCTGGTAGCCGTGGATGGTGGGGGCGGCCAGGGCGCAGGACAGGGTCATGGACAGGGCCAGGACCAGGGCCGCCAGGCCACGGAGCTTACCGCTTCTTTTCATGCTGAGCACCTCGCTTTCCGTAGAGGAAGAGATCGCATTTGAGCATGCCGTTGTAGAGCTTGCGCTTCCGGTCGGCATTCCGGCCGAAGGTGCGCTCGAATTCGGTGTGAGAGGAGAGGAGGGAGAGGGTCCAGCCGTCGGGGAGGGACCGGAAGGCCTTGCCGAAGCCACGGTACAGGTCCTCGGCCTCCTTCTTCTCCATGATCCGCTCGCCGTAGGGGGGATTGGTAACGATTTTTCCGTAGGGGGCCTCCCGGTGGAAGGAGAGGGCGTCGGCCACCTCGAAGCGGACCAGGTCCTCCACCCCCGCCTTCTCGGCGTTGGAGCGGGCGATGGCCACCGCCTTGGGGTCGATGTCGCCCCCCCAGATGTCATACTCCCCGTCGAACTCCTTGTCCATGGCCTCGTCGGCGGCCTCCATCCAGGCGCTGGCGGGCACGAACCCCCACTTCTGGGCGGAAAAGCTCCGGTCCAGGCCGGGGGCACGGTTCTTGGCAATGAGGGCGGCCTCGATGGCGATGGTGCCCGAGCCGCAGAAGGGATCACAGAAGGGGTCACGGCCCCGGTATTTGGAGAGCATCACCATGGCGGCGGCCAGGGTCTCCCGCAGGGGCGCCACCACACCCACCGCACGGTAGCCCCGCTTGTGGAGCCCGGCGCCGGTGGTGTCCAGGTAGAGGCTGGCGGTATCCTTCATGATGGCGAACTGGATCTGATAGAGGCTGCCGGTCTCGGGGAGCTGCTCCAGGCCGTATTTGGCGCCCAGCCGGGCGGCCACCGCCTTTTTCACGATGGACTGACAGGCGGGGACGGCGTGGAGGGCGGAGTTGAGACAGTGGCCCTTCACCGGAAAGGCGGCGTCCCGGGGGAGAAAGTCCTCCCAGGGCAGGGCGCGGACCCCCTCGAAGAGGGCGTCAAAGTCCCCGGCGGGGAAGCTCCCCAGCAAAACCAGTGCGCGCTCGCCGGTGCGCAGGTTCAGATTGACCCGGGGGATGTCGGCGGGGCGGGCGGCGCAGAGGACCCGGCCGTTCTCGGCCCGCACGTCGGAAAGGCCCAGCCGCCGCAGCTCGTCGGCACACAGTCCCTCCAGACCGAACAGGGTGGGGATGGCCAGCTCCAGATGTTCCATACATTGCTCCTATTCCTCCCCGCGTCCGCGGACGTGGGGAAATCATGCATTCAAGACGATAAAAATGTCATTTTACCTCATTATACCGGAGTCCTGTGGAATTGGCAAACCCTTTTCCAAATGGCAGATAATTTACTAGCTATTCGCTGGGAGATGTGATATGATGAAGCCAGAACCGGAGGCCCTGAAACGGGGCCGTCCGTACATAAGGAGGGATATGGATGAGTATGAGTCTCTTTTGGCTCATTGCCATGGTGCTTTTCGGCGTGCTGGAGGCGGTGACGGTGGGGCTCACCTCCATCTGGTTCGCCCTGGGCGCCTTGGGTGCACTGGCCGCAGCTGCCGCGTCGGCGCCGGTCATCGTGCAGATCGTGGTGTTCCTGGGGGTCTCTTTCCTGACCCTGTTGCTGGTACGCCCCCTGGCCCAGCGCTTCGTCAATGACCGAAAGGTGGCTACCAACGCCGACCGGGTCATCGGACGGGAGGCTGTGGTCACCGAGGATATCGACAACATCCAGGGAAAGGGACGGGTCTCCATTTCCGGCGCCGACTGGACCGCCAAGACTGAGGACGACCGGCCCATTCCCGCGGGCAGCAAGGTCCAGGTGCTCCGCATCGAAGGCGTCAAGGTCATCGTCGCCCCTGCCGGCGTTGCCGGCGATCCCCAGCAGGCCCAGCCCTGAATCAGCGCTGCGGCATCTGAGAAAAGGAGGAAGTTTTATGGAGCTATTGGCCGCTATTGGGGGATTCATCGTCCCCATCATCCTCATCATTCTGGTCATTCTGATCCTGGCCGCCAACATCAAGGTGGTCCAGCAGTCCAAAGCCTACGTGGTGGAGCGTCTGGGCGCCTTCCACTCCGTGTGGGGCGTGGGCATCCACTTCAAGGTCCCCTTCATCGAGAAGGTGGCCAAGGTGGTCTCCCTCAAGGAGCAGGTTGTGGATTTTGCCCCCCAGCCCGTTATCACCAAGGATAACGTCACCATGCAGATCGACACCGTGATCTACTTCCAGATCACCGACCCCAAGCTCTACACCTACGGCGTGGAGCACCCCATGAGCGCCATCGAGAACCTGACCGCCACCACGCTGCGTAACATCATCGGCGAGTTGGAGCTGGATCAGACCCTCACCAGCCGGGACATCATCAATACCAAGATGCGCATGCTTCTGGATGAGGCCACCGACCCCTGGGGCATCAAGGTGGGTCGTGTGGAGCTAAAGAACATCATCCCGCCCAGAGAGATCCAGGACGCCATGGAGAAGCAGATGAAGGCCGAGCGCGAGCGGCGTGAGTCCATCCTCCAGGCCGAGGGCCAGAAGCAGTCCCAGATCCTGGTGGCCGAGGGCGAGAAGCAGTCCCTCATCCTCCGGGCCGAGGCCGCCAAGGAGGCTGCCATCAAGAAGGCCGAAGGCGAGGCCGAGGCCATCCTGAAGGTCCAGCAGGCCACCGCCGAGGCTCTGAAGCTCCTCAACGAGGCCGCCCCCAACGATCAGGTGGTGAAGATCAAGGCCCTGGAGGCCTTCCAGGCCGCCGCCGACGGCAAAGCCACCAAGATCATCATCCCCTCCGAGATCCAGGGCCTGGCCGGCCTGTGCGCCTCCGCCAAGGCCCTCCTGGAGAGCGACGTCAAGGACCCCAGCGTGAAGAAGTAAAAGGATACCAAAAAGCGCGGGACCAGTTCAACTGGTCCCGCGCTTTCTTGTTTTGGTCGGACACGCAGGTGTTTACCGCACCTGGCCGTTGCCGTAGATGATGTACTTGGAGCTGGTGAGCTCGGTGAGTCCCATGGGTCCCCGGGCGTGCATCTTCTGGGTGGAGATGCCGATCTCCGCCCCCAGGCCGAACTCAAAGCCGTCGGTGAAGCGGGTGGAGGCGTTCACATACACCGCCGCCGCGTCCACCCGGTCCAGGAAGGACTGAGCGGCGGAGTAGTCCTCGGTGACGATGGCTTCGGAGTGGCCGGAGCCATGGGTGTTGATGAAGTCCAACGCCCCGTCGAAGCTGTCCACCACCTTTACGGCCAGGATGTAGTCGCCGTACTCAGTGTCCCAGTCGCTCTCCTGGGCGGGCACTACGCACTCTCCCAGAATGGCCGCCGTCCGGGGACAGCCCCGCAGCTCCACATGCTTCTGATCCAGCAGCGCCTTGGCCTTGGGCAGAAAGTCTGCCGCCACGTCGGCATGGACCAGCAGGCACTCGGCGGCATTGCACACCGAGGGGCGGGAGGTCTTGGCGTTATAGATGATCCGGGCCGCCATGTCCAGGTCGGCCTTGGCATCCACGTACACATGGCATACGCCCACTCCCGTCTCGATGACGGGGACCTTGGCATTCTCCACCACCGCCCGGATGAGGCCGGCGCCCCCGCGGGGGATGAGCACATCCAGATAGCCGGTGAGCCCCATGAGCTCATTGGCGCTCTCCCGGCTGGTGTCCTCCACCAGGGCCACGCAGTCCCGGGGCAGGCCCGCCGACTCCAGAGCGTCCCGCATGACGGCCACAAAGGCCTTGTTGGACCGGAAGGCCTCCTTGCCGCCCCGGAGGATGACGGCGTTGCCCGACTTCAGGCACAGAGCGGCGGCGTCCACCGTCACATTGGGCCGGGCCTCGTAGATGATGCCGATGACCCCCAGGGGCACCCGTCGCTTGCCGATGATGAGGCCGTTGGGCCGGGTGGACATCTCGGTCACCTGACCGATGGGGTCGGGCAGAGCGGCCACCTGCCGCACGCCCTCCACGATGCCGTCCATCCGCTGGGCGCTCAGGGCCAGCCGGTCCAGGAGGGACTGCTTCATCCCCGACGCCATGGCGGCGGCCAGGTCCTTCTCATTTTCCGCCAGAATGTAACCCTGATTCTGATAGAGTGCCTCGGCGATGGCCTCCAGCGCCGCGTTCTTTTTGGCGGTGCCGGCCACGGCCAGAACTCGCTCGGCGTGCTTGGCTGCCAGGCCCTGTGTCTCCAGAATGGTCATGAAGATCCCCCCTGATTCAAAGTAAGAAGTAAGAGTGAAAAAGGAATAAGTATATATAAGGTAGGTGGTCAGGAACGGACGGCCAGGAAACGGGTACCGATGTCCTCCCCGCGCAGGATGCCGTACAGGTCCTCCGGTCGGGTGCCGTTGGTGATGACCATGTCCACCCCGGCCGCCATGGCAATCTCCGCGGCGTTGAGCTTGGTGGCCATGCCCCCAGTGCCACGCCAGGAGCCGGCGCCCCCCGCCATGGCACGGAGCTCCGGCGTTACCGCCTCCACCCGGTGGATGAGCTTGGCCTCGGGATTCTGCCGTGGGTCGCTGTCATAGAGACCGTCGATGTCGCTCAGCAGCACCAGCAGGTCCGCCCGGCACAGCCGGGCCACCATGGCGGACAGCGTGTCGTTATCGCCCAGCACCTTGCACTTGCCTGTCTCGATCTCCGCGGAGGACACCGAGTCGTTTTCGTTTACCACCGGGATGATCCCCAGCTCCAGCAGGGACTCAAAGGTGTTGTGCAGGTGCTCCGCCCGCACCGGGGCGTCCACGTCCTCGCCGGTGAGCAGGATCTGGGCCACCACCCGGTTGTATTCACCGAACATCTTGTCGTAGAGGTGCATCATCATGCACTGGCCCACCGCCGCTGCCGCCTGCTTCATGCGCAGCTGGGTGGGGCGCTCAGCAAGGCCCATTTTGGCCGTGCCGATGCCGATGGCGCCCGACGAGACCAGAATGATCTCATGTCCCATCCCCTCCAGATCGGAGAGGGTCCTGGAAAGCCGCTCCATACTATATAAATTGAGCCGTCCGGTATCGTGGGTGAGGGTGGAGGTGCCCACCTTCACCACGACCCGCTGACAGCCTTCTCTCTTTGCCATATGAGGTCACACTCCTATTAAAAATCCTACCCCAGTTTATCATATCATAGCACATCTCCCGGGGGAGGGAAAGCATTCTTTTCGATTTTGGCCTATTTCTGTGCTTCAGTTGAAAAAAGATTGAAAATTTTGCGCCATTTCGCAATTTTTATGTTGTAATTCTGACGGTGTTGCGTTACAATGTAGTGCGCTGGCAAACTGTCGATTGAAAGGGGTAGGGCTTGTGTATGATAAATATCGTGCTGGTCGAGCCTGAGATCCCCATGAACACCGGCAACATCGCCCGGACCTGCGCCGCCACCGGGAGCCGCCTCCATCTGGTGCGGCCCCTTGGCTTCGACATCTCCGATAAGGCGGTGAAGCGGGCCGGCCTGGACTACTGGTCCCTGCTGGACCTCCATGTCTACGACAGCCTGGATGACTTCTTCCGGCAGCACCCGGAGCCCGACCTGTGGCTCACCACCACCAAAGCCGACCGGTGCTACGCGGACGCGGCCTATGCCGACGGCTGCTGGATCTTTTTCGGCAAGGAGACCGCAGGGCTCCCACAGCCGCTCCTGGAGCGGTATCCACAACGCTGCGTCCGCCTCCCTATGCGGGAGGACGCCCGCAGCCTCAACCTGGCCAACACGGTGGCGGTTGTGACCTATGAGGCACTCCGCCAGATGGACTTCCCCGGTCTCGCCAAGGATGGCGGCAGCGCCTGGCAGACCCAAAAGGCGGCCCATATCCGTCGTTGAATAGCCCCCGCATCTGCTGGGCGGCAAGCGTATCCATAAACGATTCCAGCCAACCCCAAAGCGTTCGTTTCCGTAGTTTCTGCCTCGAAATGATGAAAGGAGCACAGCAAATGAACTACAACAAGAAGACCGTCAAAGACATCGATGTGGCAGGCAAGAAGGTCCTGCTCCGCTGCGATTTCAACGTGCCCCAGGATAAGACCACCGGCGCTATCACCGATGACAAGCGCATCCGGGCCGCTCTGCCCACCATCCAGTACCTGCTGGACCAGAACGCCGCCGTCATTGCCTGTTCCCACCTGGGCAAGCCCGTGGCCACCTTTGACTCCTATGTGAAGAAGCAGGCTGAGAAGGGCAAGGACCCCGCCTCCATCACCGAGGAGGAGTGGAAGAAGTCCCTGGCCAAGCTGTCCCTGGCTCCTGTTGCTAAGCGCCTCTCCGAGCTGCTGGGCAAGGAGGTCATCATGGCCGCCGACGTGGTGGGCCCCGACGCCCAGGCCAAGGCCGCCGCTCTGAAGCCCGGCCAGATCATGCTGCTGGAGAACACCCGCTTCGAGAAGGGTGAGACCAAGAACGACCCCGCCCTGGCCAAGGCTATGGCCTCCATGGCTGAGGTCTATGTGTCCGACGCCTTTGGCGCCGTTCACCGTGCCCACGCCTCCACCGCCGGTGTGGCCGACTACCTGCCCGCCGTCAGCGGCTTCCTCATCCAGAAGGAGCTGGAGATCATCGGCGGCGCCCTGGCCAATCCCAAGCGTCCTCTGGTGGCCATCCTGGGCGGCTCCAAGGTGTCCTCCAAGATCGGCGTCATCAACAACCTGCTGGAGATCGCCGACACCATCATCATCGGCGGCGGCATGACCTACACCTTCCTGAAGGCCCAGGGCGGCTCCGTGGGCAAGTCCCTCCTGGAGGAGGACTGGCTGGATTACTGCAACGACATGATGAAGAAGGCCAAGGAGAAGGGCGTCAAGCTCCTCCTGCCCGAGGACACCGTGTGCGCCAAGGAGTTCTCCGCCGACGCCGAGCCCATCACTGTGGACAGCATGAACATCCCCGACGACTGCATGGGTATGGACATCGGCCCCAAGGCCATCGCTGCCTACGCCGACGCTGTGAAGGACGCCGGTACCGTCATCTGGAACGGCCCCATGGGCGTCTTTGAGTTCCCCGCCTTTGCCGCCGGCACCAAGGCCGTGGCTGAGGCCCTCAGCAAGAGCAGCGCCATCACCATTATCGGCGGCGGCGACTCCGCGGCCGCTGTGCAGCAGCTGGGCTACGCCGACAAGATGACCCACATCTCCACCGGCGGCGGCGCCTCCCTGGAGTTCATGGAGGGCAAGGAGCTGCCCGGCGTGGCTTGCTTGCTGGACGCATAAGAAGCGCGGAGGCGTGCGGAGCAGCGGGCTAAGACCGGAGCGAAGCAGAGAGCCCAAGGAGGGCCATGGGCCCGGATGGGTCTCTGCGGAGTCGAAGGGCTAGCACCGCGTCGCGCAGCCGCCATAGCGTGACAGTACAGCGCCATCCACCGTATTTTATCCGCACACATACTGATGAGGAAAGAAAGGGGTCCCGTACCCATGAACAGAAGATACCGGAAAACCATCATCGCCGGAAACTGGAAGATGAACAAGACCCTCTCCGAGACCCGGGCCTTTGCCGAAGAGCTCAAGCCCATCCTGCCCAAGGGCAAGTGGTGCGACGTGGTGCTCTGCGTCCCCTATGTGAACATCCCCGCCGCCATCCGCCTCTTCAAGGACTGCCGGGTGGCCATCGGTGCCGAGAACTGCCACTATGAGGCCAACGGCGCCTACACCGGCGAGGTGTCCGCCGAGATGCTCAAGGAGCTGGGCGTGAAGTATGTCATCATCGGCCACTCCGAGCGCCGCCAGTACTACAACGAGACCGACATGACCGTCAACAAGAAGGTCCACTCCGCCCTGGAGGTGGGCCTGCGGCCCATCGTCTGCGTGGGCGAGAGCCTGGAGCAGCGGGAGCTGGGTGTCACCATGGAGCTCATCGCCTATCAGGTGAAGTGCGCTCTGGCCGGCGTCAGTGCCGACAAGCTCCGTCACGTGGTCATCGCCTATGAGCCCCTGTGGGCCATCGGCACCGGCAAGACTGCCACCGCCGAGCAGGCCGGTGAGGTCTGCCAGGCCATCCGCGCCGTCATCCGCAAGCTCTACGGCGCCCGTGTGGCCCGCTCCGTCACCATCCAGTACGGCGGCTCCATGAATCCCAAGAACGCTGCCGAGCTCCTGGCCCAGCCCGACGTGGACGGCGGCCTGATTGGCGGCGCTTCCCTGAAGCCTGACCAGTTCGTGGAGATCATCAACGCGGCCAACCAGGAAGACTAAAGGCCGCGCATGTTCTGCGGAACATGCATAGCGCTGCGCGCGCGGCCTCGCGGGCGGGAACCTGTTCCCCCCGCGTGCCCCCCCTCCGCTCTCCGAGGGGGCTTTGACGGCCCACATGGGGAACGGACGGCGCCTTGTTCGCTCCGCAGAGAGCTCCACGCTGCTGTGAGTGGGCATTTTGTGACTTGAGTTAGAATACGAGGTTCAGATATGAATAAAACACCTACCACGCTGATCATTATGGATGGTTTCGGCCTGCGTGAGGAGACCATGGGCAACGCCATTGCCAACGCCCGGAAGCCTCACCTGGACCGCATCTTTGCCGAGAACCCCGGCTGTAAGCTGTCGGCCTCCGGCCTGGATGTGGGTCTGCCCGACGGTCAGATGGGCAACTCCGAGGTGGGCCACACCAACATCGGCGCCGGCCGCGTGGTCTTCCAGGACCTGCCCCGGATCACCAAGGCCATCGCCGACGGCGATTTCTTCACCAATGAGGCCTATGTGGCCGCTATGGACGACTGCAAGGCCAGGGGTACGGCCCTCCACATCATGGGCCTGATGTCCGACGGCGGCGTCCACAGCCACATCGACCACATCTTCGCCGCCTTGGATATGGCCAAGCAGCGGGGCCTTACCAAGGTCTATGTCCACGCCTTCCTGGACGGCCGCGACGTGCCCCCCGCCTCCGGCAAGGACTTTGTCGCCCGGCTTCAGGCCAAGTGCCAGGACCTGGGCAACGCCCACATCGGCGTCATCTCCGGCCGGTACTACGCCATGGATCGGGACAAGCGCTGGGAGCGCCTCCAGAAGGCCTACGACGCCCTGGTCATGGGTGAGGCCCCCTTTGAGGCCGACCCCGTGGCGGCTGTCCAGAAGTCCTATGACGCCGAGGTCACCGACGAGTTCGTGGTGCCCGTCCTCTGCTGCAAGGAGGCCGTCATCTCCGAGAATGACTCCGTTATCTTCATGAACTTCCGCCCCGACCGGGCCCGGGAGATCACCCGCGCTCTGGTGGACCCCGACTTCACCGACCTGGAGCGGAAGAAGGGGTATTTCCCCCTCCACTTTGTGTGCACCACCGAGTACGACGCCACCATGCCCAACGTGACGGTGGCCTTCCCCAAGCAGAAGCTCACCAACATCTTTGGCGAGTATATCTCCAACCTGGGGCTCACACAGCTGCGCATCGCCGAGACCGAGAAGTACGCCCATGTGACCTTCTTCTTCAACGGCGGCGTGGAGCAGACCTTCCCCGGCGAGGACCGGGTCCTCATCCCCTCTCCCTCCGTGCCCACCTATGACCTCAAGCCCGACATGAGCGCCAAGGAGGTCACCGACGCCTGCGTGGAGCGCATCGAGAGCGGCAACTACGATGTCATCATCCTCAACTTCGCCAACTGCGACATGGTGGGCCACACCGGCGTGTACGAGGCCGCCCGGCTGGCAGTGGAGACCGTGGACGAGTGCGTCAACCGTGTGGTGGAGGCCACCTCCAAGATGGGCGGCATTTCCCTCATCACCGCCGATCACGGCAACGCCGACCGTATGCTGGAGGATGACGGCGTCACCCCCTACACCGCCCACACCACCAACCCGGTGCCCTTCTACATCGTGGGCGCCGACGTGAAGCTGAGGGATGGCAAGCTGGCCGACATCGCTCCCACCATGCTGGACCTGATGGGCCTGGAAAAGCCCGCCGAGATGGACGGCGAAACCCTGATCCTCAACTAAGGGCTTTTTCAGGACCGGCGCGTATGCGCCGCACAAGCGTCTTGGCGGAAAGGCCAAGACCTTGGCACAGGCGGGATTCATTCCCGCCGAGCATGTGTAGTCATTCCCGGGGGACCCCGTACGGCGGAAGCCGCATGGGGGGAGAAAGCCCGCCGAGATGGACGGCGAGACCCTGATCCTGTAAAGGGTATCCGGCGGGAGGGACCTTCCGCCTTACCATAAAAGTTGACCCGGCGGACGGAGGTCCGCCCCCACAAAACGTCCCTGTATGGCGGGCACGCCCGCCTCAACATGAAAGGAGTTTTTATCCATGAAGCAGATCATCGAGATCGTTGACGTCCTGGGCCGTGAGATCCTGGACTCCCGCGGCAATCCCACCGTCGAGGTGGAAGTCTATCTGGAAGACGGCACTGTGGGCCGCGCCAGCGTGCCCTCCGGCGCCTCCACCGGCGTCCATGAGGCCTGCGAGCTCCGGGACGGCGACAAGGAGCGCTACCTGGGCAAGGGCGTGCTCAACGCCGTGGAGAACGTCAACAACGAGATCGCCGAGTGCCTGGTGGGCATGAACGTGCTGGATCAGACCGCCATCGATAAGGCCATGATCGAGCTCGACGGCACCCCCAACAAGAGCCGTCTGGGCGCCAACGCCATCCTGGGCGCCTCCCTGGCCTGCGCTAAGGCCGCCGCTGAGAGCCTGGGCGTCAGCCTCTACAACTACATTGGCGGCGTCAACGCCAAGACCCTCCCTGTGCCCATGATGAACATCCTCAACGGCGGCGCTCACGCCACCAACAACGTGGACATCCAGGAGTTCATGATCATGCCTGTGGGCGCCTGCTGCTGGAAGAAGGCCCTCCAGATGTGCGCCGAGGTCTTCCACACCCTGAAGACCGTCCTCAAGGAGAACGGCACTCCCGCCGCCGGCGTGGGCGACGAGGGCGGCTACGCCCCCAACCTGAAGAAGGATGAGGACGCCTTCAAGTGCATCGTGGCCGCCATCGAGAAGGCCGGCTACAAGCCCGGCGAGGACTTCATGATCGCCATCGACGCCGCCGTGTCCGACTGGTACAACGCTGAGACCGGCTGCTATGACCTGCCCAAGGCCAAGAAGACCATGACCAAGCAGCAGATGGTCAACATGTGGAAGAAGTTCGCCGACAACTACCCCATCATCTCCATGGAGGACTGCATGGGCGAGGACGACATCGAAGGCTGGCAGATGCTGACCAAGGCTCTGGGCGACCGTGTGCAGCTGGTGGGCGACGACCTGTTCGTCACCAACACCGAGCGCCTGAAGATGGGCCTGGAGAACAAGATCGCCAACGCCATCCTCATCAAGGTCAACCAGATCGGCACCCTGACCGAGACCCTGGACGCCATCCAGATGGCCAACCGCGCCGGCTACACCGCCATCGTGTCCCACCGCTCCGGTGAGACCGAGGACACCACCATCGCCGACATCGTGGTGGGCACCAACGCCGGCCAGATCAAGACCGGCGCTCCCAGCCGCACCGACCGCGTGGCCAAGTACAACCAGCTGCTGCGCATCGAGGAGGAGCTGGACGAGGTGGCCCAGTACCTGGGCAAGGACGCCTTCTTCAACCTGAAGAAATAAGTTCAGATAAGCACGCGGGGCCGCTGCCAATGGCAGCGGCCCCGCTTTTTGCTCGTCCAGCTCCGGGGCCCCCGACCGAGCCCAGCGAAGCGGGTCGGTCGGGGAAAGGAGGAGCAAGGGAGCGGAAGGAGGGATGCCCACACTTGGGCGTCCCGACGGAAGCGGACTTTGCGACGACGCGGACGAGGTGGCTCAGTACCAGGGCAAGGATGCCTTCTTCAACCTCAAGAAGTAAGTTAAGATAAGCACGCGGGGCCGCTGCCATTGGCAGCGGCCCCTTTTTTGCTCGTCCAGCTCCGGGGCCCCCGACCGAGCCCAGCGAAGCGGGTCGGTCGGGGAGAAGGAGGAGCAAGGGAGCGGAGAGAGGGATGCCCATGCCTGGGCTTCCCGATTGGAGCGGACTTTGCGACGACGCGGACGAGGTGGCTCAGTACCAGGGCAAGGATGCCTTCTTCAACCTCAAGAAGTAAGTTAAGATAAGCACGCGGGGCCGCTGCCATTGGCAGCGGCCCCTTTTTTGCTGTTTTGGATTGGTTGCGTCCAGGTTATAGGGCTGGGCGGGGGAGAAGGGCAGGGGAGGGCCCAGGTGATGGGTAGGGCGTGCAACATGGGGCCTCGGAGCGCCCAAGGGTGAGGAGGGATGCTTGATGGCAAGCGGATACACCGAAAACTATGGCCTGTGTCAGTGGCAGGGGGAAGACAAATTCCTGCGGGAGGAGTTCAATCAGGACAACGCAAAAATCGACGCCGCACTGGGCGGGCTGCGGACGGGGCTGGATGCCGCCGCCTACAACGTCTACAACCTGATCCTGCAAAACTACTATGAGGGCAAGTACACCGGCTACAAGCGGGGACTAATCTTCGACGGCTTCCTGGACGAGAGCGGCGTCGAAGAAAAGGACGACGAACTGTTGGTCCGGGACAAGGCCCTGCGGCTGTCTTCCGTGGACGAGGAGAGCTGGACCGACGCCGGAAGCAGCTACGGCACACCGTATTACGGGGCATTCTACACACAGACCCGCACAGCGGTGGGGGCGGGGGTTTTGGCCGGATTCCGATTCACCATCAGATACACAGGTTCGTCCAGCACCGTCAAGTTACAGATCTGGCTCAATGGGACCCAGGTGCGGGAGCAGGAGGTGACCTTTACAACCCTGACCGGAAATCGG
Source organism: Intestinimonas timonensis (assembly GCF_900626145.1). Taxonomy (GTDB): domain Bacteria; phylum Bacillota; class Clostridia; order Oscillospirales; family Oscillospiraceae; genus Intestinimonas; species Intestinimonas aquisgranensis. Next base: position 39,248 of record NZ_LR130835.1, read on the forward strand.
GAGGTAACACTGGAGGAGCCGCTGCTCCTGTTGCCGGGGGACCAGTACTGGCTGGGCTTTCCCAAAGGCGGAGCTTCCTCTCTGGACTTCGCCGTGACCAGCGAAAACTGCCTAGCCGGCACAGCTCTTATCACACCGCTGGCGGCGGAGGAGGGGACCCTGACTGTCACAGAGCAAGCGATGCCGGAGGGTTGCGCCCAGGTGATGCTGTTCGCCCGGTCGGCGGGTGGGGCGGTGACACCCACATTGGCGGGCACGGAGCTGACCCTGTACAGCACCCGGCAGACCCAGACCATGGACGGAATAGCCTGCACGGAGCAGGAGTGGCGGGGCAGCGCCCCGGCGGGGGAGACACTCACCCTCACCTGGACCCTCACCGCGGGGGAGGACGGCTGTACCCTTTACGACTACGGCCTGCTCCTTTTGTAAACCGGTATAGAAACGTGTAAAAACACCCCCGGGCTCTTGGAACCCGGGGGTGTTTTATGTGCTGAGAAGATGTTTAGCTCAGGGTAACGGTGAAGAGGCTGTAGGTAGCGTCGTCATCGGCGACCACAAAGAGCTGATAAGAGGTAGCAGAAGTACTAGTACTGGTGACAGCAGCACTAGAGATGGTACCAAGCTCGGTGCTGGTCAGGGTAGCAACATCAGCGGGAGTGCAGGTAGCAGCGGGGACCAGGTAAGCAGTAGCGCCACCGGAAATGGTCAGCTCGCCCAGAACCGCGTTGCCAGTGGACAGAGTGCTCCAAGCGCCGGCAAAGGTCTTAGTGGAAGAAGTATAGGTCAGGTTGGAACCATACTTCACGACGTTGGCATTAGCCTCGTCGTAGGACTCCAGCACATAGATGGCATCGATGTCCTTCACGGAGTCAGCCTTCACGATAACCACGTCGCCCTCATTCAGAGTGGCTTCCAGCTCGGTGTCAGAGCCGTCAATAGTGGCATACACAGTGTCGGACTGGAGGGTGTACTCGTTATTATCGCTCAGGATGATGGAGTTGCCGTCCAGACGATCGATGGTACCCAGTACACCAGTGCCGCCAGTGGTCTTGTAATAGCCCTTGGAGGTGGTGGTGTAGGTGTAGAGGCCCAGATCGTTAGCGGTGGTCTTGGTTGTGACGGTAACGTTCTCCACCAGCTCGCCGTCGATGATGGCATTGTACAGACCGCCGTTGGAGTTCCGGCCCAGGAACTGATACAGGTAAATGTAATCAGAGGTGCCGGTGGTAGAATCGGTGACAGCCACAACAGCCTTGATGTTGTTATCAGAGTCAGCGTAGTAGATGAAGTCAGTGGTGGTGTCCAGACCAGAGACATTGTCCTTGCCCACATAGACGTTCACGTCATCAGCAATAAGCTGACGGCCAGAAGAACCGACGTTGGCAACCAGGATGGAGTCATTGGTCAGAGAATAAACATTACCTCTGGTCACCTTATCGGAGACATAGAAGAACACGGTGTCGGAGTCAGCGTACTTGCCGCTGATACCGGTCACGGTAGCATTGCCCTTCTTCACCTCGATGGCGGTGTTGCTGACCTCAGTGGCAGACACAGCGTCCAGAGCGATCTCGTTGTCATCGCCCAGGGTGTAGGTGCAGAGGACGTTCTGAGAAGTAGCGGTGATGCCGGTGCTGTTGTCCTCGTCCAGAATGTAGGTCTTAACGGTGCCGTCATTCAGGGCAACCTTGACCTCGATCTGGGCGTCAACACCACTCAGGGTGGCAGCATCCATCAGGAAGGCATAGTCGCTGCTGGCGGCGCTACCGTCCACGGCAATCACATAGCCGGACTTATCCAGGTAGAAGGTAGCGGTCTTGTCCAAAGTGGCAAAGCCATTGGCAGCCACTAGCTTACCGCCGTCAGCATAGAAAGCCAGGTCGGAGGTAGTGTACTTGGTGCCGTCCACGGTCAGGCTCTTGTTGGCGTTGTAGGCCTCCAGCTCGCCCTTAACGGACTCAGCCTTCTCCACGTACAGCTTGCCGCCGATCTCGGCGTACAGGACATAATCGCCCTTGGCCACGTCGTCGAAGCCCACAACATCCTCAGCGTCATACTCCAGGCTGGTGGAGCTGTTCAGCTTGATGGAGTCATCAGTCTTGTAGGTGGTGACCTTGCCCAGCAGGTAGGACTCGGTCAGGACGTACTCGACAATGCCGTCATCGTTGTTGTCGATCAGGGTGCGGACAGTGCCGCGGACACCATCGGCAGTGGAGGCAGCAGAGGTCAGGTAAGAAGCGGAGCCATAGCTGGCAGCCACCTGAGTAGCAGCAGCCTGAGCAGTGGCGCCATCACTGGACTCGGCGGTCTTCAGCTCCAGCTTGTTGTCGTCAGCCACATCGGCCAGGGAGTCACGGCCATTGTCCACAACAACGGTGTTGTCGCTGTTGGTGATGACGGAGCCGATGACAGTGCCCTTGGTGGAGGTAGAGGCGGCGGTGGTGGAGGGCTTGACGAACAGGGTCACAGCCTGGCCCAGCTCGGCCTTGCCGGTGGAGACCTTGAAGGTGTTGTTGCCGTTGCTGTAGGTGCTCTGGCCGTCGTTGTGGTTGGTGACGTTGACGCGGGTCTCACCCTCGTCCATGGCCTTGGTGCCGTCCAGGTTGGCGAACTCGTTGGCGACCACGACGCCCTCGACGGTGGCAACACCGAACTTGTCGGCCAGCACGGTGGTGGTGCCAACTTCCAGCTCGGGGATGGAGCTCATGGAGCTGCCGTCGGTGACCAGGGTGTACTTGTAGGTGACCACGTAGGCGCTCAGGGCGTTGTACACCATCTGGGCGGCGTTGTCGCGGGACAGGCCCTCGGAGGGGTTGATGGCCAGGCCATCGTACAGGCCCACCTGGTTGGCGCGGACGTTGGTGGCAACAGCCCAGTTGGCGCCGGTGAAGCCCTCGATGGCGGCCTGGTAGCCGGCGGCCACCAGCAGCATCTTAGCGGCCTCGGAGCCGGTCACAGTGGCGTTGGGGTTGAAGTTGCCGGTGCCGTCGCCGGCCACGATGCCCAGGTTGGAGCAGTACTCGATGTACGCAGCAGCCCAGTGGCCCACAGTGTCGTTGTAGCTGTAGTTGGCCACGTTGCCCAGGCTGGGATCCTTGCCGCCGTTCAGGACGACGCAGATCATCTTGGCCATCTCGGCACGGGTCACGATCCCGGTGGGATCATAGGAGCCGTCGTCCTTGCCGGCGATGACGCCCAGCTCGACCAGGACAGAGACGGCCTCGGTGTTGACGATCTCGTCCTTGTCGGAGAAGTCGTCATAGTTCGCGGCGCCGGCACCGACGACCATCATGGACAGGACCATGACAGCGGCGAGAGCCAGACCGAGAACCCGCTTGAGGTTTCTCATTTGGAATTCCTCCTTCTAAAATTTGGGGTTTTGGGGGTCAAACGCCTGAAAATACGAATTTTTTGCGTAATACGGGCGTATAACGCCCCTTGCATTGCAAAAAACGGGCAGTCTTTTCCACATTTTGTGGAAAAGACTGCCCGTTTTGATGAGAATAGTTCCCTTGGTAGCATCTTGGTAGCATTTTATTTCGACTGTTTTCTGAACCCATTGCGCCCCAATGGTTTGAGGTGGTTTTCTGGTAGCATTTTGGTAGCAGGAATAAAAAAGCCTCTGGGAGACAAATGTCTCCCAGAGGCTTGGAGTGAGCGGGGAAAAGTTAGCCGACTACGACCAGACGGACCTTGCCGCCCTGGTCAGGAGTCTTATCATAGTAAATAGTGACGTTCTCGGAGAACGCACGGGCCAGATTGAGGGCCTTCACATAGTCCTCGTTGTTCTTTCCCTCACCCACAGAGAACCACTCCTTGGTGGTCTCGTTATAGCACATGACCCGGTCGGAGATGGGAATAACCATACTATTCGTAGTAACGGTCATGGCATCCACATCGAAGGCGGAACTCTTAACGTCAACGGACTGGAGCTCCACGAATCCGCCCAGAGTGACCTTGCCGTCGGTACGGGCGGGACCGGTGACGATGCCGCCGGCCTTGTTGTTCCGCAGGCTCTCGCCGTTGTTCATCAGCAGATTGCTGCTGCCATTGGGCGTGAGGGCATTGATGATGGACACATAGTCCATGCGCTGGGTGGTATTGCCCTCGGTGTCGGTCTGGCCACCTTCCGTGGTCACCTTGAAGAAGCCGTACTCATAGCGGTCACCGGTGACGTCGTTGAAGACCACAATGTCGGCATTGCCGACGTAGTCCTTGTGTACGTAGGTGATCTGCTCAGCGGGAACGGTGGTGCGGGTGATGTCCTCAAGTTCGATCTCGGTGAGGGTGCTGCGGCCCACCTGCTCGTAGAGCTTCACATTATCGGAGAGCTTTACCGTATTCATCCGCTTTTCGTCGACGTTCAGCGGGGCATCGGAGCCCTTGCCGGTGAGCTTGGAGAGGCTCAGACGGCCCTTGGAGGCGGAGGAGACAGTGACCAGCTGGCCAACCATATCATCAGCGCGGCTGCCGGTGTAGGAGGTGGTGCCGGAAAGCTCCAGAGGCTTTCCGCTGGCATCCGTCATATTTATGGAGGTCACCACTGTGGTGCCGGAATCCTTATCCACGCTCTTTACGGTGCCAACGGCAGTGGATTTGGCCACAGAGGGCTCCACGGCACCGGCCACCTGACCGTTGTAGGACAGAAGCAGGGTGATGGTGTCACCAATCTTGAAGCTGCTCAGATCAGAGGCTGCACTGGAGAGCACGGGGAACTCGTGGCCCATTACAGTAATGGTAGCAGGTGTTTCACGGTTGGGATAGACGTTCTCGTAAATGCCAGTGATGCGGGCATCCGAGACGTACATCACATTGCTGGCCTCGTCAAAGGTGGTGACGTCGTACTGGCGGATGTCCGAACCCTTGGCCAGGATGCCGTTCTTGTAGACGGTGTAGGCCAGGTCGTCGGAGTAGTTGGGCTTGTTCTTCACCACACGGGTGGTGCTGTCAGATTTGGCAGAGCTGCGCAGGAAGATGTACTCCAACTCACCGGCTGCGGAATACTGCAGCAGTGCCTGGGTACCGGCAGCCATACCGGAGAGGTAGAGCTCCTCGTACGTGGTCTCCTTGCCGTCCTTCCACACCACGGTATCCTTAGGCTCCTCGATGGAGATGCTGGAGCCGCCGGAGATCTTCATGGCGTCGTAGTCCAGGCTCTGGATGGTGATTACCTTCTGTGTGCCGGAAGTGGAGGTCTGGATGTCCACAACCTTCTCATCCTTGTCCAGCACCAGCTTGGCCCGTCGGCCCACCAGATCGTCGGAGAAGGGGGCGTGATCGGTCTTATAGACCTTGTCCTGAGCCACCTTAATGCCGGAGGAGCCGTCGGGAGCAGTGGCAGCCACGTCAAAGAGGATGGTCTCGTCGGTGATGGTGCAGCCAAGAGTAGTCAGGTATTCCTTGCCTTCCTTGCTGTTGGTGAAGAGCAGGTTCTCCATCATCAGAGCGGCCTGGCCACGGGTAATGGTGTCGTTGGCGGTGAGGTTCAGGCCCTCTGTGATCTCCAGCTCGTCAGCCTTGGCCAGATAACCGTCCGGCCAGACCATGCCCACATCACTGTCCCCATAGCCCAGGATGCGGACCAGAATGGTGACGGCCTCCCCATAGGTGATGGCCCGGTCGGGATTGAAGTTGCCGTAAGCGTCGCCCCGGATGATGCCAGGGGTGGTGACGGCGGTGTCACCGGAGCCGGTGGTGGTGCCCCGAGTGGCAACCGCGATATAGCCCCTGGCCCAATGGGTGCTGGGCACATCCTGGAAGACGGTGCGGTTCATTTGGGAGGCAACCTTGTCGCCGTTGCCCATGAGCTCCACCGCCAGCTTGCAGAACTCCGCCCGGGTCAGTGCCCGGTCCGGGGAGAAGGAGGTGCCGCCAGTGCCGCTGACGATACCCAGCAGCCGCAGGGTCTCGGCGGCCTGGGCAACATTGGTGTCGTAAATATCAGTAAAGGTAGTGGTAGCGGCGGCGCCGGCAGAGGACGGGAACACCAGCATGCCGGCGATGGCCGCGCATGCCAGCAGCAGCGCCAGGAGTCGTTTCATTCTCATAGCTTTTCTCTCCTTGCAGTTGGGATCGGCCGGATCAATCCGCCCGCAGGGCCTCTACCGGCTGAAGACCACTGGCCTTCACGGCGGGATAGAGACCGAAGATGATGCCCAGGGCCACCGAGATGAGGAAGGCCCCTACGGTGATGCCCGCGCTGGGGATCAATATGATATCAAAGTTCATCTTGCCTACGATAAGCGTACCCAGATACCCCACGATGATGCCGAAGATGCCGCCAATGCCGCAGATCATGGCGGCTTCAATGAGGAACTGGACAATGATGCTCTTGCGCTCGGCACCGATGGCCTTGCGGATACCGATCTCCCGGGTGCGCTCGGTGACGGTGACCAGCATGATGTTCATGATGCCGATACCGCCTACCAGCAGGGAGATGGCAGCGATGCCGCCCAGGAAGCGCTGCTGGAGCTTGTCGGCCTCAGCCTGCTCATTCTGGTAGCTGGTGGGGTTGTCAATGTAGTAGTAGCCGTTGTCGTCGCTGATGAAGCCGGCCAAGAAGCCGTTGACCAGGGTGGAGACCTCCTTGAGGGACTCGGCATCCTTGGCCTTGATGATGTAGTTTTCAATGGGCTGGTTGTTGTTGAAAAGCCGGGTCATGGTGGAGGGCAGCAGGAGCATGTAGTCCTGACGGTTGATGGTGTCCTGGATCCACTGGCTCTCCTCAGAGCTGCCCACATTGACTCCGGCACTCTTGCTCTTGTAGACGCCCACGACCAGGAAGGGGGTACCGTTGATGGTGATGGTCTTGCCCACCGGGTCGGCAAAGCCGAAAAGCTCGTCGGCCACTGCGGAACCCAGGACACACACCTGATTCTCCTTCTCTATATCCAGGTAGGATAGGTCCCTGCCCTTGGCGATCTTGTAGTCGTTGCATAGGCCATATTTGTCATTGCCCAACACGATATTGGGGTATTCGCCGGAGGACATCATGGCTCCGCCGCCCATGTTCTGCCGCTGGCGGGCAATGGTCTTGGACTCAAACTTGATGACAGGGTCGGAATAAATGTATCCAGTGGGGGAGACGCCCAGCACCAGGTCGTCCAGCTGGAGGCAGTAGTCGTAGAGGGCGGAAGCCACATCCACGCCGCCCCGGTAGGAGTAGGCGGAGACGGTGATGGTGTTGGTGCCCATGCTCTCATAGTAAGCTCTCATGGCCATATTCTGGCCTTGCGCATAGGACACCAGGATGATGACAGCGGCCAGACCGATGATGACGCCCAGCATGGTGAGGGCGGACCGGCCCTTATTGGCCGCGATGGACTTGGCCGCCATTTTAAAGGCCTGGGAGAAATTCAAAGCCCTACCTCCTCTCTAGAGCCGTCGGCGATGATGTGTCCGTCGGAGAGGCGGACGATACGATCGGCGGTGGCAGCAATGCCGTTGTCGTGGGTAATGAGGATGATGGTGGAGCCGTCCTCGTGGAGGCTGTGGAGGATCTCCAGTACCTGGCGTCCGGTCTTGGAATCCAGAGCGCCGGTGGGCTCGTCGGCCATGATGATAGGGGGACGGGCGGCAATGGCCCGGGCGATGGCCACACGCTGCTGCTGGCCGCCGGACATTTCTGAGGGCTTGTGGTCAGCTCGTTCGGCCATGCCCACCCGCTCCAGGGACTCCATGGCCCGCTCCGCGCGCTGGCCCATACCCACCCCCTGGTAGATGAGGGGGAGCTCTACGTTCTCCCGGGCGCTGAGAGCGGGGATCAGGTTGTAGCCCTGGAAGATGAAGCCGATCTGCTTGTTGCGGATGTGAGCAAGCTGCCTGTCGGAGAGCTCGGTGACGTCGGTGCCGTCCAGGTGGTAATCCCCATAGGTGGGAATGTCCAGGCAGCCCAGGATGTTCATGAGGGTGGACTTGCCGGAGCCGGACTGGCCGATGATGGCCACGAACTCGCCCCGATCGATCTGGAGACTCACCCCATCCAGGGCACGGACCTCGCTTTCATGGCCCTCATTATATATTTTATAGAGGTTTTTGATGTCAATTAGCATGTCGGTCACCTTAACCCCAACTGCTGCCCTGGTCCACGTAGTAGTTGACGAAGACCGTCTCGCCGCCCTGAAGGCCCTCCTTGATCTCCACGTTGTAGTTGTCGGAGAGACCAGTGGTGACGGGGACAGGGTAGTAACCGTCAGCCTCGGTGGGATAGGTGGGGGTCTGGCCGGGCTCCACCTCGGGGATGTCCAGCTCCACGGCATTTTCAGGCTTCTCGTCGGCCTGGATGAAGACCACGGAGGAGGTGTTGCCGTCGGCGTCGGAGACGTACTTCACGGCCTGCATGGGCACCACCACGCACTGGTCGGACTGGCTGGCCACGAAGGAGTAATCCAGCCACATACCGGCCAGCAGGGTGCCGGCGGAGTTGTCCACGTCCAGGGTGACGGGGTAGCTGGTCATACCGTTGGAGCTGTTCTCACCGATGCTCATGTCGATGCTGCTGACGGTGCCCACGAAGACGTTGCCGTTGTAGTCGGTGAGATCCACGGTCATGCCGGGCTGGACGAAGGAGATGTTGCGGTCGTCCACGGTGATCTGGACCACCATGTTGGTGTTGTTGGAGATGGTGATGACGGTATCCCCGCTCTTGACCTCGGCGCCGGGGGTGAGGGTGCAGGAGGTGACGGTGCCGTCAATGGGGGCGGTGGCGTTGAAGTTGGCCAGGGCCTTCTGGGCCTCGGTGAGCTTGGTGGTGGCGTCGTCGATCTCCTTCTGCTTGGCGCGGATATCGGAGTCGATGGTGTCGGAGCCCAGGACCAGGAGGGCGTCGCCGGCGTTGACATTGGCGTAGCGCAGCAGGTTCTGGGAGAGAACGGGACCCTGGGACTCGGTGACGATCTTGCGCACCTCGTAGTACTCGGTCTCACCGTTCTGGTAGGGGTAGATGGCGGTGCCGTCGGCGGTGGTGAGGGTGGCGGAGGCGGTCATGCCCTCGGTGAGGGTGTTGGGGTTGTCAAAGACCACGATGACCTCGAAGTAGACGGAACCCTCGGGGGAGATGTAGCTCACCTTATTGATCTTCTCCACGGTGCCGGGGAAGGTGTCCATAACGGCGGGGATGGAGACCTGAACGCTCTGGCCCACGGAGATGTCGTTCTCGTAGGCGTAGCTGAAGTAGAGGGAGAGCTTGAGCTTCTTGTCGTTGGCCAGGGTGCAGACGGCGGCGCCCTCGGAGACCTTGTCGTCGATCTGGAACTCGCTGACCTCCACCAGCTTGCCGGCAAAGGGGGCGCGGACGGTGAGGTTGTTGGCCTTCTCCACCAGGTCGGCCATGTCCTTCTGGAGATTGGTGACCTTCTCCCGGGCGGCGGCAACCTCGTCCTCGGCGGCCTGGCTGCGGATGGTATAGAGCGGCTGACCGGCGGTGACGGTGTCGCCGGCGGTGACAAAGACCTCCTGGACGGTGCCGCCCTGGGTCAGGGTGATGGCGGCCGACTCCTTGGCCTTGGCGTTGCCGGAGCCCTGGACGGTGCTCTGGATGGAGGAGATCTCAGCCACCTGGGACTGAATCTGGCTCTCGGCGTCGTTTTGAGCGGTGAGGAAGCGGTAGAGGAAGAAGCCGCCCACGCCGACGGCGGCGAGGATGATGACGGCGGCAATGATGCTCTTGGTCCGTTTCTTCCGTTTCTGGAGCTGCTCCTTGGATTTCTGGGGTTTCTGGGGCGGCGCGGGGGTCTGAGTAGGCGCGTTGGCCTGCTGGGTCATTTCAGCCATAGTGTCTTCCCTCCTGATTTACTGTCCCTTTCATTGTATCACGCGTCGGGACGGGCGTAATTACAATCAGATGACAAATTCTTAAGGTTTTCTGAACCTTCCGCCCGGTGGCGAAGCGGTCACCCTATAAGACGATTCAAAGGAGAGAAAAGTTACACCCAAAGCGAAAAAATTTCCACGCCGTATTTTCGCTTTATTTTATAAGGAGTGAGACGGAGGACGGTTCCACTGCTCTGCAGCCGCTGTGGATAACACCCCTCCCGTCCTCCGTCCCGCCGCCACACCCCTCACAAATTTGCGGCGTAGTTGCACGGTAACGTACAACTTTTCCACGGGTTGTGGGATATTGTGAGGAGTCCTCGTTTTTGGGGCCAACAGCGGAAATTTCCCCTGAAAAAACGGGGAACCTTTTCAAAAAGCCGCCGTCTAAGGGTTAAAAGGGCCCCTGAAACCCTGTGTAACGCTATTTTACGGTTGTGTTACAAAACCCGCCATCCCCTTGACGGGAGGGGGGCAAATGGGGTATCATGTGCCCAGAGGTGAGGGGAGTTATACGCCCGTAGCANCGGGCGCTCGCTCACTTCCGCAGCCTCATCCGTAGAGGTCGCGGCCACCCGCCCCACAGCTCCTGTCGTGCCGCTCCTCTCTTCGGCGACCGCTCCGGTTCCCTCCGCTGCATCCCCAGACAGAACGTGTGCCTTCAGGTCCAGGTCCTCTCCCTGGTCCTCTTCCTCCTCCAGCTCCTCCAGGAGCCAGTCGAGCCAATCGGTCATGTGATCACCCCCCGCCTCAGCTGTTCAAAGCGTTCCTGGTCAAAGGCGGGGTTCTCCCCCACCTGGTCCCCGCCGGTGGGCGCGCCGCACACGGGACAGCGCGCCTCCAGCGCCCGCTCCCGGCAGGCGGGGCACAGCTGGGCGAGGGTCTCCTCGTCGTCCAGCTGTGCCCNTTGACGGCGCACCAGAGGTAGTCGCCGTCGGTCATGGCTCTGGCCCGCGCCTCGGTGGGCAATGCCCCAAAAGCCCGGAGCACACGCCACTGAAGGCGCGCATCAGGCGTGTGCTCCAGGCTTTTTTTAGGCTGTCTACCGCCTCCGGGTCTCGTGGGGAGGGATCGGCCTCCCTGGAGAATACCGCCCACTGCCGGGCCAGTTGGGCGATCTCCGCCACGGTGAGCACCCGGAGGACGGCCTCCCCGTCGGGAAAGACAGGTTCGCCCTTTCGTTCCAGGGCTCTGGAGAGCAGACAGGCGTTGGCGCACAGGGCGGCCTCTCGGCCTGTTTCCTCCATGACCCTGCCCTCCCGCCGGGCCTCCAGCACCTCCCAGGCGGAGAGGACCCGCAGGGTGAGGCCGGGGCGGCCCTCCACTGCCCTCCGCCGGGTGCCGCAGGGCGGAAAGGGGCTCATCTCTCTCCGGCTCAAGCGGTGGTCTCCAGCCGCTTGGCGGCCACGATGGTCACCTTTTCCACCACCATGTCGCCCAGGGTGCCGGTCTCGCCGATGGAACTCCACTGACAGCCTGAGTAGATGACCCGCCGGTCGGGCTTGCAAATCACCAGGGAGAAGTCCTCCAGGGTGTGGAAGTCGATGCCGTCCCGGATGGCCTCGTCGGTGGCGTAGAGCCGGGTGAGCTCCACCACGTGGTTTTGCTGGCCGGGGATGGTGGCCACGGGCTGATCCTCGCCGAAGGCCTCCACCGTCCGGCTGGTCTTGGTGGTCTTGGCGGTGTAGCTCTGGACCACGGCGATCTTTTTGCCGTCGGCCTCCAGGTAGATGTCACTGCTGGTGGGAAAACCAGTCGTATTCATGTGCTTCCTCCTCTCTCATGGGCCGGTCAGACCGTGATGTGGGCGCTCAGCCAGATCTGGTTGAGGCCGTGGGCCACGGTGAAGGAGAACTCCACCAGGCAGACGGTGGGGTCGTCGGCCAGGGCGGAGACGGAGACGGCGTCGTAGCCGGTGATGATCTCCCGGCTGAGCTTGTTCTCCAGCTCCACCACCACCTGATCCCGGATGGCGTTCCGGCTCTGCTCGGTGTTCTTGGCCCGGTTGAAGCGGCTGCGCAGGCTGTTGCGCACGGTGGGGATCACGTCGTCCACGATGCGGATGGTGGTGAGCTCCCGCCAGGTGGTGTCGCTGGCCTCGCCGGTCTTGGTCCGGGAGGTGACCGCCCGGACGATGGAGACCACGCCCCCCACATTCTCCACAGCGGTGACGCCACCCCGGACCAGCAGGTCGATCTCGTTGTCGGTGTACCGTGCGGCAATGTCTTCCACTCCCTTGAGGGCGGCGCCGCCCATGGGGATGGCGGGGTCGCTCTCTCCGGCGATGGCGCCGGCCACGGCGGCGGCCACCCGTGGTCCGTCTCCGGCCTGGGGGCTGGGGGCAGTCACCACCACCCGCTCGCTGTTGATGGCCTGGGCCCGGGTCACCAGGGCGCTCACGTCCTCACCCTGACCGCCGGGGACCACACAGATGCGCTCCTTCCGGGCCTGGGAAGCCGCCGCCACGCTGTCCCGCAAGGCCTGCTGCACGGTGAGCTCCCCGCTGTCGCACACCACGATGCCCACGTCCTCCTCCGCCTCCAGGGCGGAGAAGGCGTCGGCGTAGTCATCCGTGCCCGTCACCGCCACGACCCGGACGGCGGCGGCGCCGTTGAGGAGAAGGAGCCGCACCAGCTCCGTGAGGGCGGTGCCGGCGCCGAAGGCGGCCACCGCCTCCTCCTGCCGGCTGATGGGGATCACCGTCCCCATCTCCTCGCAGGTGCCCACGGCCACAAGGCCCACGGTCTTGCCAGCGCCGCTGCCGCTGACGATGGCAGAGGCGTCATAGGAGGAATATACTCCCGGCCGCTCATGGTCCGTCATATTCATACGATCTCTCCCTTCACCACAAAGTCTGTAAAGCTGCCGCTCTCCTGGGCGGAAGCATAGAGGTAGGCCTGGCAGCCGGCCTCCACGGGACACTTAAGCACGTCCAGATCCTGGTCGTAGCCCACCTCACCCCGGGCGAGGGTCCGTACCCGCAGCCCACCGGAGCCGCCGGTATTCAGGGCTCCGGCCAGGGCGTCAAAGCCCTTCTGGCACGCCCCGCCGCCCCCTTCACCGGGGGCGTAGAGGTCCAGGCCGAAGACCACCTCCAGCCGCCGGCCGTAGCGCTCCCGCCAGGTCCTGGTTTCGGGATCCAGCTCCTCCCCCAGATACTCCCAGAAGGCGCCGGGCTCGGCCTTGCAGGAGCGGATGGAGACGGCCGCCACCACGCCAGTGAGCCGGGGCCGCTCCTCCCGGGGCCAGGCCTCCATGGCCTCCACCCCCTGCTCCCGCAGGAGGGTAGTCATATAAGTCCGCAGGGCATCCAGCTCGGTCCGCTCACTGCCCATCCTGTGCCACCTCCCTGTCCCGCACTTTGAGCACGGCCCACCAGTGGCTGAGCACCTCGCCCACCCGGATGGGCTGTGCCGCCTGGACCTCGTAGTCCACGCCCAGGCAGGTCACCTTGTCCCCCATGCTCAGGGGGAGACCCGGCTCCCCCAGGTAGAGAAACCGGTCTTTTCTGGCCAGGCCCAGGGGGCTGGGCCGCCGCTGCTTCCAGTCCTCCCGGCGGTCCAGAATGGGCTGGATGAAGGCCCGGCCGGCAGCCGTCTCCTGGGTGGTTCCGCTCCGGACGGTAACGGCCTGGCCGTACCGGTCCAGCAGGCCCTGAAGGACGCCTGTCATCATCAGCCCCTCACCCCCCGAAAGCAGAAGCCACCATCCAGCAGATAGGGAGCCATCAGCCGGCGGGCCCGGCCCCGAAGCACGTCGCCGGAGGCTCCCTCTCCGGTCTGGATGGAGAGATTGCCCGCCGAGAAGGCGGTGACTCCGCTGGCGGCGTCACCGGTCCGCAGGTCGGCCAGGGCCAGCCAGGCGGCGGCCAGGATTAGGGTGTCGCCGCAGTCCTGGGCGGTGACGTCGCCCCGGAGCTGTCCCTCCAGCTCCCGCCGGGCGTTCTGGCACAGCACCTCCAGCCGCTGCCGGTCGCTCTCGCTCACATTTCCCAGCACCATGGCCAGGGCAAGGATCTCCTGGTCCACCGGCTCACCTTCCTTTCTCTCACCGCCGTGCTCAGACTTTCAGCACCTTGGCTGCGTCCTGGAAGAGCTTGGCGAAGCCGGCGATGGCGGTGATGGCGGCCCGCTCCATCTGCCGGTCGATGAGCTTGTCGTACTCCACAGTGACGTCGGAGCCCTGCACCATCTCCAGGGCGAAGCGGCTGTCCAGGCCGATGAGCTTGCCGGACTCCATGGCGGAGGTCCGCAGGAGCTTGGCGCCCATAGGGGTGGCGAGCTTGCCGGTGCCCTGGAAGTTGAGACCGGTGAGGGGGTTCTGGAACTCAGGCAGCTTGAGCATGCTCACCATGACGTCGGTGGGCACCAGCAGGGTGTTCATCTCGTAGGGCTCGAACTGGGCCCAGAAGTCCACCAGAGCGTCGTAGTCCAAGGTGCCGGAGGAACCGCCGATATCGCCGGAGCCCACGGAGAAGACCTCTGCGGGGTTGCCGTTGCCGTCGCCGTTCACCAGCACATCGATGGCGTCCTCCAGGAGCATGCGGTTGATGTGGGCGCCGATCTGCCGCAGGGTGACGGAGAAGAGGTCCAGCTTCTGGTAGCGGATGGCCTCGTAGGAAGCCACCAGCATCCGACCCCGCTTGTGGAGCTTGACCAGGTTCTCCTGGGTCTTGACGGTGGTGGCGGGGATGGCGGCGCCCTCCTCCACCCGGCGCAGCTCCTTCTCCTCACCGGGGGCGGAGGTGATGGAGCGGTAGTCCAGGCCGTCGAAGCGGGTGACGGCGGCGGTGATCTCGGGGAGGAGGTTGGACTCCTCCATGCCCTGCCGGACGGAGCGGGCGATGTACTCGGGGAAGAGGACGGCGGAGTCCGAGGTGCGGAAGAACTTCTCCACCACGTCGGAGCCGGTGCCCTTCACCTTGATGTCAAAGCGCTTGAGCTGCCGCTGGTAGGCGTCCAGGCCCTCCAGGGCGGTGCCCCGGTAGGCCTCGCTGGGGTCGCAGCTCTCCAGCACCTGGGTAAAGCTCTTCCCCGCCTCGTGGTACATCCCCTTTTCCAGCTTCAGGGCGTCATAAGTGTAAGCCATATTCAGCATCCTCCCTTTCTTCTTAGAGCAGCACCACAGCGGTCTGGGCGTCGGCGTCGGCGCTGACCACCAGATACTCCCTGCCGCCGCTGGCCGCTTTCTTCACGCCGCCGGTGCCGTCGGCGGCCAGGGCCACCCAGCCGGGGGTGACGCCGGAATCGCTGCAGGGCACCTGGGCGAAGCCGGACACTTGGACACTGGCCACGCGGTCTCCGGTGACGTCCAAAGCCAGGCCGCAGAACTTGCCGTCGGCGGTGCAGCCATCCACGGTGTCGGCGGCGGAGAGGTTGACCATCTGACCCTTTTTGGCGTTTTCGCCGGCCAGGAAGGTGGCCACCACCGCGCCGATCTCCTCAAACGAAACCTTCTTCATTCTCTCGACCTCCATATATAAAATGTGTGGGAACTCAGATCAAAAAGGCGCCGTCCTGCCTCTCGTCGTTTCGGTGCTCCCCCCGGTAGGTGAGCTGCACCTCCACGGGGAAACGCTGGGCCACCCTGGCCTGATAAGCCTTCTTCAGCTCCAGGAGCTCGGGCTCCTCCAGCTTGTCCACCATGGGCCGGAGGGCGGCGGCGTCCAGGCCGGTGCCGGCCAGGCCGCCCAGCCTGGCCACCTCCTTCCGGAGCCCCTCCAGGTAGCGCCGGCCCAGTCCGGCCTCCCGCTCCAGCTGCTCCAGGGCCTCCATGGGCCGTTCCTGTCCCGCCAGTGCCTTCCGCAGCACACCGGCCGCCTTGGACTTCTGGAGCACACCGGCCTCGGGCTGGGCCGGGACGGCCACGAAGGACCACTCGTAGACGTCGGTGAGCCCGGTGAGCTCTCCCCAGCACAGCTTTCCGTCGTACTCGTGTCCCTTGATGTGGCCGCAGTCCCCGGCGGCCATGTTGCCGCCGCAGATGGAGCAGACGGTCCGCTCCACGGCGCAGCCCACGGAGACCTCCTTTTTGATGCCGCCCTCGATCTCGGCGATGAGGTCGGCGTTGGCCTGGGTCCGGAGCATGTAGGCCCAGCCCTTGAGGTAGCGGTAGGGATCTCCCGCTCTGGTGAGCCGTGCGGGCTCGTCCACCACCTCCGCCCGATAGATGCGGGCGGTCTGCCCCCGGGCGCTCCACTGGTGGTCGAAGATCCCGCTTTTGCCCACAAAGGCCTGTGCCAGGGCCTCCAGGGTCTCGGGGGCGAACCGCTCCCCGTCCCGGTCCACCTCGTTGTCGCACAGCCGCACCGTAAAGAGGTACACCTCGTCAGCGGTGAGCTGTTTCCGGCTGAACCGGTTGATGAGGGCCAGCTCGGCCTCATCGGCAGCCTGGCCGGCGTCCACACCAGCAGCTTTTTTTACCTCCAAATCCACCCCTCCAATCACTTCTCTCCGTCGTTCTGCATGGCCAGGGCCCTGGCCTGCTCCCGGTAGAGGGCGGCCTTGCCCTCCTCCACCTCATCCTGCAAGTTAATGTCCGCCCACTCGATGCGGATATCGGTGCCGAAGCCGTGGACGGCCAGCCACAGCCGGCAGATTCGCCGGACCACCGGCTCCAGGGAGCGGCGGATGGCGGTGATCTCGCTGGTCATCATGTCGGCCTGCTGTGTGCTCATCCGCTCGGTGGAGGACCAGGACAGGCCCAGCAGGAAGGGCGGGATGCCGGTCCTGGCCACCAGCTGCTCCAGAATCTGCCGTACAGGCACCTGGCTGTCCAGGATCTGGTTGTCGGCGCCGATGACCTTAATGTCCACGTCGCCCACGGCCACGAAGTCCCGGACGCTGCCGTCCCGACCGGCCTGCATGGCGGCGGACCACTCCCGTGCCAGGGCGGAGCACCGCTCCTGGGCGCTGGCGCCGTCCAGGCCCTGTTCGGGCCGGTTGATGACGGCGAAGCGCAGATTCCCCACCCGCTCCCAGTTCATGCCCACCGCCTGATAGATCTTTAGGAGGATCTCGGTGAGGAAGGGCATGGACCGCAGGAGGGACACGCCGTAGGGGCAGTCGGCCTGGGGCTGGAAGGGGGTAAAGAGGAGCAGTTCCGGGTAGGGCAGGGGTTTGATCTGCCCGCTCTCATCCCTGGCACACAGTTGGAAGTCCAAGGGGGAATCCCCCTCCCGGATCTCCAGGAAGGCGGGGTCACCGCACAGGAGGGCGATGATCTCCCGCCCCTCCCGGTCCAGCACCAGCTCTCCCACAGCCCGTCCGCAGGTGAGCATGGTGTCTAGGTAGCAGTCCAGGAAGGACTGCAAGCCCCGCTGTCCCCTGCCGGTGTCCACCTCCGTGAGGAACCGTTCCAAACCCGCCTGGGCGGCGGTGTGGTCGCAGACCACTGTCAGCCCGCCCACCAGCCGGATGAGCTTGGAGAGGGCTGCGTCCACGATGGGAACGGCCTCCCGCACGGCCCGGTAGAGGGGGATCTGTGCGGTGTCCAGGGGAACGTACCGGTCCAGCACCCCGAAGGGGTGTCGCCCGCTGTCCCGGAGCTGGGCGGCAACGGTGGCGATGGCGGGCGGTTTCTTTTCAAAGCGCAATGGCAAACCCTCCTTTGTCAGTCGTTCTCAAAAGCGCCCCCGCTCCACGAAGCCCACGGCGGCGGCGCTGCCGGTCTCGGCGGCCAGGTCGGCGGCGAAGTAGCGCATGTCGTCCATGGCGTGGTCAAACTCCTTCCGCACCCGGTCGCCGCCGGCCTTCTGGTCCCAGCGGTAGAGCCCGAACTCCCGCAGGATGTCAGGGCAGTCCTCACAGATGACGATGCGTCTCTGGCGCAGGAGCTCGGCGGTGGTGCGGATGCCGGAGAGGACGTCGTTTTTGGCCTTGACCACGGGGAAGCCCTCCCGGCGGAGGGCCTCCAGGAAACTGGCGGCAGCGGGGTCCACGATGACCCGCTGGAGCTTCCGTCCTCCGGCCAGCTGTCGGAGATCCCGGACGTACTCACCGTCAGTGCGCTGGCAGCCCTCCTTTTTGGAGTCGAAGTAGAACTCCCGCACCCGGTACCAGACTCCGTTTTGTTTCCCCCACAGACCGAAGGAGGCGGGATTGACGGTGCCGTAGTCGCAGGAGATCCGCCAGGCCTCCATGGGCTCCTCCGGGGCCTTTTGGATGTAGTCGGGGCCGAAGAAGTCGTAGACCAGGCCCTCGGGTGTGGTCCACTCGCCCAGGACGAAGCGGCGGTAAAAGCTGCCCCGGAACTGCCGCTGGTAGCGCAGAATGGTCTCCCTGGAGAGGGAGGGGTTGTCCCACATGGTGAAGTGGAGGTAGAGGGCTCTCTTCTCCTCCTTACGGACGATCCACTCTCGGAAGAACCAGTGACCGGGTCCTTCCGGGTTGCAGGAAAACCACACCTTACTTCTCTCCACGGAGCACCGTGCCACAGCCTGCTCCACGAAGGATCGGGGCATGAGGGCCACCTCGTCCAGGAGGACGCCGGCCAGGGTAACGCCCTGGATGGCGGCGGCGCTTGCCTCGTCCTTTCCGCCGAAGAGGTAGAAAGTGTTTTCCCGTCCGGCGAAGCGGACGGTGAGCAGATTGCGGGAGAGCCGCTCCTCCAGCTCGAAGCCCAGCTCCTCCAGCAGGGGCCGGACGGGGGCCAGGAGGTTCCGGCGCACGCTGCCCATGGAGCGCCCGCACAGGGCGAACTGCTGCTTCTGGAAGGAGGCCATGGCCCAGCAGAAGAAGCTCAGGCCCATGCACAGGGTCTTGCCGCTGCGGACGGCGCCGTCACAGATGACGGCCTCCCGGTCCCGGGTCCTTGGGTCGCACCACCAGGTGAGGACCTGCTTTTGTTTTGGGGAGAATCCCCGGATCACTTGACCTCCTCCTGTTCCCCGTCCTGACCGCTGTCCCTGGCAGAGCTCTCCAGGGCGCGGAGGAAGTGTTCAGCGCCGTCGCCGCCCTTGTGGGCGATCTCGCAGAGCTTTTCCAGGGCCAGGACCTTGTCGATAAGCTTGATCTCCACGGCACCATTGCCGTGGCGTTTGAGTTCGGTCAGGGCCCGCAGGTCCATCCGGTCGATCTCCTCCATCCGCTCCTCGGTGAGGAACGCCAACTTGACGGCGTCGTTGGCCTTTTGGTCGGCCAGCCGTTCCAGCCGTCGGAGCACATCGTCTCTCCACTGCCTTTCGTTTTTCACCGGCACCCTCCTCTCAACCTACCTGAAAACACCCCCAAATGTTGCACGTTTGCGTACACCAATGGGGGAAAAATTTTTGCGATGCTACCAAAATGCTACCAAAAATATGGCTCAAACCATTGGGGCGCAATGGGTTCAGGAAACAGTCGAAATAAAATGCTACCAAGATGCTACCAAGGGAACTTTTCTCATTAAAACGGGCAGTCTTTTCCACAAAATGTGGAAAAGACTGCCCGTTTTTTGCGATGCAAGGGGCGTTATACGCCCGTAGCACGAGAAAAAGTTCGTATTTTCGGGTGGTTGTCCCCTAAAACCCCAAATTTTAGAAGGAGGAATTCTAAATGAGAAACCTCAAGCGGGCTCTCAGCCTGGCTCTGGCTTCTGTCATGGTCGTCTCCATGATGGTTGTCGGCGCTGGCGCCGCGAGCTATGACGACTTCTCCGACAAGGATAAGATCGTCAACAAAGAGGCCGTTCAGATGCTCGTCGAGCTGGGCGTCATCAACGGCAAGGATACCGGCGACTTCGATCCCACCGGTATTGTCACCCGTGCCGAGATGGCCAAGATGATCTGCGTCGTCCTGAACGGCGGCAAGGATCCCAGCCTGGGCACCACCGTCACCAACAGCTACACCGATACCGTGGGTCACTGGGCTTCCGGTTACATTGAGTACTGCACCCAGCTTGGCATCGTGGCTGGCGACGGCGCTGGCAAGTTCAACCCCAACGCCACCGTGACCGGCTCTGAGGCCGCCAAGATGCTGCTCGTCGCCATGGGCTACAAGTCCGAGGTCGAGGGCTTCACCGGCTCCAACTGGGCCATTGCTGTCAATGTGCGCGCCAACCAGAAGGGTCTGTACTCCGACCTGAGCATCTCCGTGGACGAGGGCCTGACCCGTGACTCCGCCGCTCAGATGGTCTACAACGCTCTGGATGCCGGCGTGGTCAGCTATGACTACACCCTGGTCACCGATGGTTCTTCCATCAGCTCCAGCCCCACCCTCATCGACAACAACAACAAGACCCTCCTCGAGGACAAGTTCAACGCTGTGAAGGTCGAGGGTGTTGTGGTCGCCAACGAGGTGGCCAACCTGAGCTCCACCTCTGAGAAGGGCTCCGCTCTGGAGGACGGCAAGACCTCCATCGCCATCACCAACGACGACGATCAGAGCGCTTACGCCGGCACCAAGACCTTTGCTGTCTCCACCGACATCAACGATCTGGGCCGCGCCGTGGTCATCTACGTCAAGAAGGACTCCAACTCCACCAAGGCCGAGGTCCTGGGCTCCGCCATCACCTCTTCCGACAACAAGGTGGTCGTGGACAACTCCAAGGACGCCATCGCTGATGTGGCTGATGACAACGATCTGACCATCGCTGCCAACGCCAAGATGGCCTTCAACTACGGCAACATGGTTTCCTACAACAAGGCTCTGGATCCCAAGACTGCCGGTGTTGAGAAGATTCTGGTCGATACCGACTCCGACGGTGATGTGGACTACGTCCTGGTGAACACCTACTCCTTCGGCAAGGTGACCACCTACACCACCTCCGGCGACGGCAACATCACCATCAGCACCAAGGACAAGGACGGCAAGACCTCCGCTCTGTCCGCTGACGACAAGGACGACGTGGTGGGCTTCGACGATGTGGCCAAGAACGACTATGTCCTGGCTGCTTACATCGGCGGCGACCTGCACGTGGCCAAGGCCGAGACTGTTGTGGGCGTGCTCAAGGCCTACAAGGGTTCCGATCCTGCTACCAAGCTGACCGTGGACGGCACTGACTACAACGTCTCCAACATCAAGAACATCTACACCGGCGGCGACGACGACATCACTGCTGCCAACACCTATGGCGCCAACAACCTGGACACCGAAGCCACCTTCTACCTGGATAAGAACGGCTACATCGTGGCCGTGGGCAACGTGTCCGAGAACGCTTACAACTACGCTCTGGTTATGGCCGAGGGTACCTCTGTTGACGAGCGCGTGAAGGTGGCTCTGGCTGACGGCACCACCGGCACCTACGATCTGAACACCAGCGGTCTGAAGCTGAGCCAGATTGAGGTGGGCAAGGTCTACGCCTACACCATCAACTCCGACAAGAAGATCAAGCTGACCAACGACACCACCACTGACGGTGACAGCGCCAAGGACGTCACCTTCACCAAGGGCAAGACCAGCATCGGCAAGGTGGGCACTTCTGACAAGACCTACTATGCCAACGGCAACACCGTCTTCTTCTACACCGCCAGTGTGAAGGGCGTCTCCATTAGCGATGTGGACGTCTACAGCGGCTACGCCAAGGCTCCCACCCTGGATGCCAACAAGGCTGCTGCCACCGTGTACCTGAAGAACGACCGCGTCATGGCCGTTGTCTTTACCGGTGAGAATCTGACCACCGCCAATGTGGACGACAACCTCTACATCTCCAGCGTGGGCACCAGCACCAGCGACTACACCAACGCCACTGCCTTTATCGCCGGCAGCACTGAGGCTACCAGCATTAAGGTTTCCGGCAGCGTGAAGAGCGGTGTTGTGTACACCTACACCATCAACTCCGATGGTTACTATGAGCTCAAGAGCGTGCCTGCCGGCAACTCCATTGCCGACGCCACCGTTTACCTGGCCAACAGCAATACCGTGGTCTTTGACAAGGCCGACACCAAGACTGAGCTGAAGATCACCTCCAAGACCCTGCTGGTCAACGACAGCGACTACCTGAGCGATCCCGTGGCCGAGCTGGGCGCTGGCCCCGACGTGGGCGATAAGATCGCCGCCGTCATCTACAACAACGACGACGAGGCTCTGCTCATCGTGGTCAAGAACACCGAGAAGAAGGACGACGAGGATGTGGTCGTGAAGGACTACACCAACGTCACTGACAACGCCGGCACCCTGACCATCGACCACTATCAGAGCTCCCTGTCTACCGCCGAGATCCAGACCGTTCTGAAGACCTGGGCCAAGGCCGACAGCGTGAAGTACAACGCTAGCGACAAGACTGCTACCTTCGTGGGCGGCGCCTATGACGGCAGCACCCTGAAGGTGGAGCTGAACAAGGTGGTCAACATCACCGTGAACGGCACCAACAAGTACGTTACCAAGGATACCAAGCTCGATGCTCTGGGTCTGGACGGTACTTATGCTAAGGTGACCGATACGGATAGTGGCGACAGCTACAAGAAGATTGACAACAATACCGCTATCGTTGATGGTTACAAGTACGA
The DNA here is from genome assembly GCF_900626145.1 of Intestinimonas timonensis. Lineage (GTDB taxonomy): Bacteria > Bacillota > Clostridia > Oscillospirales > Oscillospiraceae > Intestinimonas > Intestinimonas aquisgranensis. The sequence continues at coordinate 61,479 of NZ_LR130835.1, forward strand.
GGGCGGCTATTATGAGGTCAAGGCTCCTACTGTTGCTTCTGATGCTTCTTCCACTGGTGTGAACGGCGTTAAGCTGATCGCTGCCAAGGCGGATGTGGAGTATGCCAAGAAGGATCAGGTTGTCACCATTACGGTTACTACCGATAAGGGTAAAATCGATGATTCCAAGAGCTGCGACATTAGCGCCACTGTTACTCCTAACGTGGACGTGACTGGTGCTACCACCAAGACTGGCGAGAGCAGCAACGTTCAGGCCGAGGAGACCTATACCATTTCCTTCAAGATGCCTGGCGAAGATGTGACTGCTATCGAAGTGACTCTGGCTGATCACACCTAATTAAGCGGTTAATAGTCTAGCTTAAACAAGCACCCCCGGACCAAATTTGGTCCGGGGGTGCTTTTATCCTATACTTAGATTACTGCCAATCCGTAGTCAAACAGTGTCATGGTACTGCCGCCGCTCAGATCTAGAGTGAACTTGAGCTTGACACCTCCGGACTCTGTCTCCCTGTCAAAGGAAAACTCAGTCTCCGTACAGGAAACGCCATTCAGCGGCTCTGTGGTGCTTCTGTCTTCCCCCTGAACAAAAGAATGTTCCTGGCCTCCGGCCACCAGCGCAGCGGTCACCGTACCGTTTTTATGTCGGACCCATAGGCGGAACGATGCTCCAGCGGGTATTGTATTGGATCGGGTGACCAGTTCTCCGGATGTGCCGCTGACGGGCGTAAAGCGCAGAATACCACCCAGGTTGGAGCCCGTGCTGTCCTTCGCGTACCGCCACGCCGTGTGCAGGTCCAGCCAGACGGTGACCGAATCTCCCGCCTTTACGTCCACGCTCTGCTGAAACTTGAGATCGCCCCTGCCGGTGTTGTAAGAGGCAATGACGGGGGTATCTGCGGTACCGGTCAAACGGGTCTTCCCATTGACTCGAACCTCATATTTGACCTCCACCGACGTCTCCCAGCTTAGGCCATTGTAAAGTTCCAAGCCGATCCCGGTCAATCGACCGTTTCCGGATGTGATAACCGACCTGGTCTCCGCAGCACCTCCACTGCTGCTCTGTTCGCCATAACCCAGGGAGAGGTCCGACTGTCCGGTTTTGCTTAGAGCCACTGCGCCATCTGAAAGCAGGAGCGTTTGACTCATGGACGAGGTTCCACCTTTGTCGATGAACCCATCAAACAACAACGCCTTTTTCCAGCCGGTATACTTGCCCGCATAGTCGTTTTGCAGGATCAGGTTGTAGATATTGTAGCTCTGGTCCTCCAGACCGCTGAGCGCCTTGCTTGCCTGCGACGACGCCGCGGCGACGGCGGCATCGAGCTTCTCATTGTCCTGATTGAATTCCTCCCGTAAAAACTTGTCCTCTGGCTGCCACTGGCACAGCCCGTAATTCGCGGTGTATCCGCTTGCCATTTTGCATCCCTCCTCACCCTTGTGCGCCCCGTACTTCAAAGTTGCATGCCCTTTCCATCCCCGGGCCATGCCCTGCCCTGACGCCCCACTGGGCCCGATTTTCCGGTCTCAGGTCGGATTTTCGACCGGCTCCGGCTGGCAGAGCCAGCAAAATCTGGCGCCGCACTTGAAAACATACTATTCCTGTGGTATTATAGGAACACACACTTGCAGACTGCATAAAAATGAGCGAGGAAGGTTCCCATGAAAATTTCCACAAAGGGCCGTTACGCCCTGCGGCTAATGTTGGATCTGGCGCTGTCAGACCCCGGCGTCCCCGTTCCGCTCCGGGACGTGGCCCAGCGGCAGGACATTTCCGATAAATATTTGGAGCAGATCGTCACCCCCCTCTCCCGGTCCGGACTGGTTCGCAGCGTCCGCGGCGCCGGGGGCGGCTATCTCTTGACCCGCGATCCGGCGGAATACACAGTAGGGGAGATCCTCCGTCCTCTGGAGGGCAGCCTTGCCCCGGTGAGCTGTGTGGACGGCAGCGAGTGCTGCTGCCGTGCCGAACAGTGCGTCACTGTGGAGGTCTGGCGGGAGATCCAGCAGGCTGTGGCCGGCGTGGTGGACCACATCACCTTGGCCGACCTGGTGGAGCGCCAGCGCAGGAAGGCGGACCAAGAGGGCTGAACGGCTTGACAGGCCACGACCTGTGGGCATACAATACCCTTTGTGTCCGTGTGACAGAGAGAAAGTAGGGAGGAATCCATCCCGTGATTGAGCTCAAACACATTTCCAAAATCTTTCCCACCGCCGACGGGGAATTTCAGGCTCTGACCGACGTGAGCCTTACCATCCCCACCGGGGATATTTTCGGTATCGTGGGCATGTCCGGTGCCGGCAAGTCCACCCTGGTCCGGTGCATCAACCTGCTGGAGCGGCCCACTACGGGCCAGGTCCTCATTGACGGTCTGCTGGACGAGAGCGGCAAGGCGGTGGATCTGTGTACCCTGTCCTCCGCCCAGCTGCGGAAGGCCCGGCGGGGCATCAGCATGATCTTTCAGCAGTTCAACCTGCTCATGCAACGCACCTGCCTGGACAACATCTGCTTCCCCATGGAGATCGCCGGGGTGAGCAAGGCCAAGGCCCGGGAGCGGGCCCGGGAGTTGCTGGACACCGTGGGCCTGCCCGACAAGGCGGACGCCTATCCCTCCCAGCTATCCGGCGGCCAGAAGCAACGCATCGCTATCGCCCGTGCCCTGGCCTCCAATCCTAAGATCCTGCTCTGTGACGAGGCCACCTCCGCCCTGGACCCCACCACTACCCGCAGCATCCTGCGACTCATCCAAGACATCAATCGCCGCCTAGGCATCACCGTTGTGGTCATCACCCACGAGATGGCGGTGGTGGAGGAGATCTGTACCCACGTGGCCATTCTGGAGCACGGCCACATGGTGGAGACCGGCTCTGTGGCGGAGGTCTTTTCCAACCCCAAGACCGAAGCCGGACGGCGTCTGGTCTACCCCGAGGGCGTCCAGATCGACCAGCTGCCCCCCGCCGGCGTGGTCCGTATTGCCTTCAACGGCGGCTCCTCCTACGAGCCTCTCATCGCCTCTCTGGCCATCGACTGCGGCGTGAAGGTGAACATCCTGGGCGCCGATACCCGTAACGTGAACGGCCAGGCCTTCGGCACCATGCTGCTGGGCCTGCCCGAGGACAAGAACGAGGCCGCCAAGGCCATGAATTACTTAAAAGCGCAAAAAGATGTAACGGTGGAGGAGGTGCACGACTACCATGGCTGAGTTTCTCGCTTTTCTGGGCCCTGACGCGGCGGAAGAGGTTCAATACCTCATCAGCAACGTGCCCTTTGCCATCTGGGAGACCCTTTACTCCACCGTGCTGGCGACGCTCTTTGCCTATATCATCGGCCTGCCCCTGGGTGTGTTGCTGGTGGTGGGCGAGGAGGGCGGCGTACTGCCCCTCCCCAAGGCCCTGATGACCGTGCTCAACGTGGTGGTCAACCTGCTGCGCTCGGTGCCCTTCCTCATCCTGATGGTAGTGGTCTTCCCCCTCTCCCGCGTCCTTTTGGGCACCTCCATCGGCACCAAGGCCACCATTGTCCCGCTGTTCATCGCCGCCTTCCCCTTTGTGGCCCGTCTGGTAGAGGCCTCCATCCGTGAGATGGATCGGGGCATCATCGAGGCCGCCCAGTCCATGGGCTGCTCCCCCTTCCAGATTATCACCAAGGTCATCCTGCCCGAGTGCGTCCCCTCTCTTCTCACCGGCTTTGCCACCGCCTTCGTCACCATCCTCAGCTACGGCGCCATGTCGGGCGCCATCGGCGGCGGCGGCCTGGGCGCCATGGCCCTGAACCGTGGCTACACCCGCCACCAGAACATCGTGCTCTGGGGCGCCGTCATCCTGCTAGTCATCCTGGTCCAGATCTTCCAGACCATCGGCACCCGCCTGGCCGTGGGTTTGGACCGCCGTCTCTCCGACAAGGGAGGCAAAAAGCGGGGCCGCAAAGCGGCCATGAAAAAACTCAAACTGGACCGCCGCATCCCAGATGGCATGTAAAATTTCTACAAGCCGGACAAACTTATTGTTTGTCCGGCTCTGTTTTTAGTGCATAATCATCGCTTGACAGGAGCTTGTTCCGGTTGTAAACTAGGTGCAACCCAAGCGGAACTGAATAACGCCCCTCAAACGCGAAGAAGAGGAGAGTAGGCGGGAAGATACGTCGCAGAGAGCCCGGTATGGTGGGAACGGGTACGGAAGGTCCTGTTGAAGATGGCCTTGGAGCGGTGCGGCTGACTGCGGAAACGCATAGGTCGTGACGGGTGCGCCCGTAAGCGCGCAGGAGTATGCTTGTACTCCATAAGGCCCCTGTCGTGAGGCAGGGGTGAAGCAAGGTGGTACCACGAAGCGTTGGCTTTCGTCCTTGAATGTGATTCAAGGGCGTTTTTTTGTGCTCCGAACTGGGAAAGAAAGAATGAAAAGGAGAATGAACCATGAAGAAATTTGCCTCTCTGCTCCTGTCCGGAGCACTGACCGTGGGCCTGCTGGCCGGCTGCGCCGGCGGCGGCGCCTCCAGCACCCCCGCCCCCGAGACCACCACCCCCGCCGAAAGCGNTGACGACTTCTCCGACAAGGATAAGATCGTCAACAAAGAGGCCGTTCAGATGCTCGTCGAGCTGGGCGTCATCAACGGCAAGGATACCGGCGACTTCGATCCCACCGGTATTGTCACCCGTGCCGAGATGGCCAAGATGATCTGCGTCGTCCTGAACGGCGGCAAGGATCCCAGCCTGGGCACCACCGTCACCAACAGCTACACCGATACCGTGGGTCACTGGGCTTCCGGTTACATTGAGTACTGCACCCAGCTTGGCATCGTGGCTGGCGACGGCGCTGGCAAGTTCAACCCCAACGCCACCGTGACCGGCTCTGAGGCCGCCAAGATGCTGCTCGTCGCCATGGGCTACAAGTCCGAGGTCGAGGGCTTCACCGGCTCCAACTGGGCCATTGCTGTCAATGTGCGCGCCAACCAGAAGGGTCTGTACTCCGACCTGAGCATCTCCGTGGACGAGGGCCTGACCCGTGACTCCGCCGCTCAGATGGTCTACAACGCTCTGGATGCCGGCGTGGTCAGCTATGACTACACCCTGGTCACCGATGGTTCTTCCATCAGCTCCAGCCCCACCCTCATCGACAACAACAACAAGACCCTCCTCGAGGACAAGTTCAACGCTGTGAAGGTCGAGGGTGTTGTGGTCGCCAATGAGTTTGCTAACCTGAGCTCCACCAGCACCAACAGCGATTACGCCAAGGGTGTTGTGGGTTCCGCTCTGGACGAGGGCAAGACCAAGGTCATCATCACCAACGGCGATGACCAGAAGGTTTACACCGGCACCGAGACCTTCGCTGTCTCCTCCGGCAAGGACGTTCTGGGCCGCTCCGTGGTGATCTATGTCAAGAAGGCCACCAACGCTGCCAAGGCTGAGGTCCTGGGCTCCGTCATCACCTCCACCGACAACAAGGTGGTCGTGGACTACAGCGGTGACTCCGTGAAGGACGTTGCTGATGACAACGATCTGAGCTTCACCAGCAGCACTCAGATCGCCTACAACTACGCTTCCATGGCCGCCCTCACCGACACCTCCATTGGTTCTGCCGGTTACGAGAAGATCATTGTCGATACCGATGATGACGGCGATGTGGACTACGTCCTCTACAACAACTATCAGCTGGGCAAGGTGACCAAGTACTCCACCTCCAGCGACGGCTCCATCACTGTTTCCCTGGCTTCCGGCTCCTACACCGTGGACGACAAGGTTGACGTGGTCGGCTTTGACGACGTGGCTAAGGACGACTATGTCATGGCTTCCTTCTTCGGCGGCAAGCTGTACGTCGAGGCTGTTGAGACTGTGACTGGCACCATCGAGGCCTACAAGAACAGCAGCAAGAACGACTTCACCACCAAGCTGACCATTGACGGCACCGACTACAACATCTCCAACGTGCCCACCTACACCGGCACCGAGCTGTTCGCCGCCAACAAGACCTTCGTGGATGACACCGCCAGCCTGGACACCGAGGCTACCTTCTATCTCGACCAGCAGGGCTACATCGTGGCCACCGGCGAGGTCGTGGAGTCCGCCTACAACTTTGCCTATGTGATTGAGTCCTCTGATGCCACCCTGGAGGATCTGGTGAAGGTCGTCCTGTCTGACGGCACCAAGGCTACCTACACCCTCAGCGACAAGAGCCCCGTGGATATCGACAATGTTGATGATGGCAACGTCTACGCCTACACCATTGACTCCAAGAAGGAGATCAAGCTGACTGCTGTCACCGACAACGGCACCTTCCAGCAGGACGCCACTTCCAGCGCCGCCTTTGAGAAGGGCAAGAGCACCATTACCGTCACCGGCAGCACCGCTCCCGCCAACGACGGCAAGTACTTTGCCAATAACAGCACCGCTTTCTTCTACGTGAACGGCGATAAGGTCGAGGTCTACACCGGCCGCGATGCCGCTCCCAGCGTGAACAGCACCACCGGTGCTACCGTCGTCGTGAACCGCTCCGGCGCTGCCGCCGCTGTGGTGTTCGAGGGCGTGGTGGCCAAGGCCTCCGTGGGCGATCACATGTTCGTCTACAGCCTGGCCAACATCTCCAGCGACTACATCAACGCCAACGTGGTCCTCAACGGCAAGGACACCACCGAGACCGTGAAGATCGACGCCAGTGACAAGAACATCCTGAAGGCCGACACCCTGTACACCTACACCGTGAACAGCGACGGCTACTATGAGATCAACACCGTCACCGGCGAGGACTTTTACAAGACCAGCACTGTGTCCCGCGTCTACACCAACTCCGTCGTCACCACCGCTGGTGAGTATCTGATCAACGGCAACACCGTGGTCATCGACAACGACGGCAACCCCGGCACTCCCGACGTGGCCCTGAAGGGCGCTCTGGCCAAGGGTGACGAGGTCCAGTTCCTGCTGGATGACGACACCATCGTGATGATCGTGATCACCAAGCATGAGGCCGAGATTCCCACCCAGGGTGAGGTCAACGGCAATGTGACCGCTACCTTCTCCCTGAGCGGTGGCCTGAAGTTCTCCTGCACCAACGGCTACGTGCCCAGCGATGCTGAGAAGATCGCTGCTGCCAAGGCCGCTGTCGCCAAGGCTCTCGATGTGAACGCCTCCGACGTTACCGTTTCTGTCTCCGGCACCACTTGGACCGTCGGCGCTAACGGCAACAGCTGGAACGGCACTCCTGCCGAGAACACTGTCGCTGTTACCACTGCTGATCAGGACACCCACCTGGCTTATACTGCCAACTGGAAGAACGACCCCACTTATGGTTGCTTCTATGATCTGGTCAACACCGGTTATGTGACCTTTGACGCCCAGATCTTTGCCACTGCCAACAATGCCATCACTGTCAGCGGCAAGGTCATTGCCACCGATGTTAACACCAAGGTTCCCGGCTTTGGCACCAATCCTGCCAACCCCACCGAGACCATTAAGAATCTGTACTGCACCGGCGGTTCTGCTACCTCTCAGAACAACCTGGGCGATTCCACCAAGTTTGCTGTCATCGCTCTCTACGATGCGGCTGACGGTGGTTCCGCCAAGTACGTTCTGGTTGGTAACGACGGCCCTGCCACTACCACTGTCACTGTTGGTTCCACCCAGTACACCATCACTTGGGATCTGACCTGGTAATTTAAATTGCCACTCTTCAAGTGAAAAGAAAGAGGACCCCGGCTTATGGCCGGGGTCCTCTTCTATACTTTTGTACACTTAAATCCACAGTATTCCATAATCAAATATCTCCATCGTGTTCTCAGTGTCACCTAATGTTGCCGTAAGTACGATACGGAACTGGCCTTCCAAAAAGCTGTGGTCCAAATAGAAAGATGCTTCTGTGCATGCCTTGCGGTTGAGTGGTTCCACTGCGGCCTTCTGCCCGCCGGGCATCAGGTTCTGCACCTCATCACCCTCCCGCTGAACGCTGAGTGAAACGCTTCCACCCTGATGCCGCACCCAAGCTCTTAGTCCATCGCTGGCCGGAAGGCCGGACTGTGTTTGACAGACCGTCCCGCTGCTGCCTGAGACAGGTGTCACATACAATGTCCCAGCCAACGATCCGGCCCGGTCACCGCCAGTAATCCAAAAATGGGTGCTTGGTGCTTCCAGCGTAAAGGTAAAGATGTCTCCCGTGCTCAAACCTACGGCTTCGGGAAATGTGATCCTGAATTCCTTCGTCTGGTCACGGCTTAGTCCACTTAACTCATATTGTCCAGACAAGACATCCTCACCATTGCGGGTAAAGTGGTACGGCATGTATTCGGCACTGCTCATAGCGACGTCTGTATATACCTGAAAGGTAAATCCAGTCGCATAGCCCGTTCCCTCTGCTGTCTTGCTTTCCGTCACACCGGAGGTCCGCGTGGATTGACTACCATACGGATAACTCACGTTCCCCTGTCCCGTCCGTCCAAGAATAAGGCTCCCACTGTTCAACAGGAGCGATGCACTTAGTTCACGGTCCACTTCTCCCACGAACCCATCAAAAATCAGTGCCTTTTTATACCCGGTGTACTTTCCCTCATAGTCGTTTTGCAGCAGCAGGTTGCAGAGGTTATAATTTATCGTCTCCAGCCTGGTACGCACCCGACCGGTTTCTGCCGTCGCCCTGTCCTCCGCCGCCTTCAGGGCGGCATCTAGCTTCTCGTTGTCCTGATTGAATTCCTCACGCAAAAACTTGTCCGACCGCTGCCACTGACACAGTCCATAATTCGCGGTGTATCCGCTTGCCATTTTGCATCCCTCCTCATAGAAGGGTGCTCCGGCGGCCAAAGTTGCACCTGTAATAAATCACCAGAAATCACCCTGCCGTTCCGCCGGTCCCGGTCCCATAACCTGGACCTGAAAAGAAAAACAAAGACAAAAACAGCCCCGCCATCTCCCATGGGAGACAGCGGGGCTATCGTTTTTTGGTCAGTGCTCAGCCCTTGAGGGATTCCGCCCAGACGACGTATTTGGCCACCTTCTCGTCGCACTCGGCCTGAGTCACGCCGTTAGCCAGGATGTAGACCTTGACCTTAGGCTCGGTGCCGGAGGGACGGACGATGAGGCTGGTGCCGTCGGCCATCTCGTAGCGCAGCACGTTGGAGCCGGAGAGCTCCATGGTGGACTTGGCGCCATCGGAGACGTTGACCACGGATCCGTCCTTGTAGTCCTTCTGCTGGAGGACCCCAACGCCGGAGATCTCCACCGGGGGGTGCTCCCGCAGGCCGGCCATTAGATCGGCCATCTTCTTGAGGCCGTCCAGACCGGGCATGACCAGGTTCAGAGTCTTCTCGGCGTAGAAGCCGTACTTCTCATAGCACTTCTGGAGGGCGTCGTACAGGGTCATGCCCTGTCCGGCGTACCAGGCCGCCATCTCGGTGAGGCACAGAGCGGCGGTCACCGCATCCTTGTCCCGGACGTAGTCGCCCAGCATATAGCCGTAGCTCTCCTCGTAGGCGAAGATCACCTTGCCCTCGCCGGCGTTCTCCAGCTTGTCCTTCTTCTCGGCCAGGAACTTGAAGCCGGTGAAGGTGTCATAGCAGGCAAGGCCGTTGGTCTCGGCCACCTTCCGGGCCATCTCGGTGGTGACGATGGTCTTGAGGGCCACCGGCTTTTCCGGCATCTTGCCGGTGCGCTGCTTGGCACCGATGAGGTAGTCCAGCAGCAGTACGCCGGTCTGGTTGCCGGTGATGGTGACATACTCGCCCTTGTCGTTCTTCACCATGATACCCACACGGTCGGCGTCGGGGTCGGAGCCCAGAATGAAGTCGGCGCCCTCCTTCTTGGCCAGGTCCACCGCCAGATAGAAGCCCTCGGGGTTCTCCGGGTTGGGGGAGACCACGGTGGGGAAGTTGCCGTCCACCACCATCTGCTCAGGCACGCAGATGACGTGCTTCATGCCCAGACGCTTGAGCACCTCGGGGATGAGCTTGTAGCCGGTGCCGTGGAAGGGGGTGTAGATCATCTTGAAGGTGTCGGCCACCTTCTCCACCGCCGCCTTGTCGTTGACCTGGCCCATGACGTTGGAGAGGAACTTCTCATCGGTCTCCGCCCCCATGAGGGTGATCAGGCCACTCTTCACCGCCTCATCATAGTCCATGCGGACGATGGAGTCGAAGAGGTCCAGCTCGGCCATCTTCTTGGCGATGGCGTCGGCGTGGTGGGGGGGCAGCTGGGCGCCGTCCTGCCAGTAGACCTTGTAGCCGTTGTACTCCTTGGGGTTGTGGCTGGCGGTGACGTTGACGCCGGCGATGCAGTGGTACTCGCGGACGGCGAAGGACACCTCAGGGGTGGGGCGCAGGGACTCGAAGAGCCGCACCTTGATGCCGTTGCCCGCCATGACGCAGGCCGTCTCCTTGGCGAACTCAGCGGAGTGGTTGCGGCAGTCGAAGCAGACGGCCACGCCACGCTCCATGGCCTCCTTCCCCTCGGCCTTGATGACCTCGGCAAAGGCCTGGGTGGCGTGGCGGATCACATGGACGTTCATCTGGTGCAGACCCACGCACATGGTGCCGCGAAGACCGGCGGTGCCGAACTCCAGGGGTGCGAAGAAACGGCTTTCGATCTCCTTTTCGTCGCCGGAAATGCTCTCCAGCTCGGCCTTCTCCTCGGAGGACAGGGCGGGGCTGTGGAGCCACTTTTCATATGTATCTCGGTAGGACATTGGAAGAACCTCCCATCATCTTTGTTGTCAAAATTATAACACAATTCCAAGGGGAACTACAATGGTTATTTGTTGAAACCTGACAGAGCGGCGGCTTCATTTGTGGTAATCGGAGCCCTCATTGATCTTGAAGGCCCGGTAGACCTGCTCCAGCAGCATGACCCGGGCCAGGTGGTGGGGGAAGGTCATGGGAGACATGGACAGCTTCACCCAGGCCTGGGCCTTCAGAGAGGGGTGGAGGCCGTAGGAGCTGCCGATGAGAAAGACCAGGTGCTTGGCGCTGCTCAGGCTCCAGTCGGACACCAGCTTGGCCAAGTCCTCACTGGAGCAGAGCTTTCCCTCCACGCACAGGGCCACCAGACTGGAGTTGGGGGGCAGCTTGGCCCGGACGGCGGCGGCCTCCTTCTCCAGGGCGGCGTCGATCTGGGCCCGGGAGGGAGACTTGGGTAAGCGCTCCTCGGGGAGCTCCGTCAGGGTGAGGCGGCAGTAGCCCCCCAGCCGCTTGACGTACTCCGCCGCCGCCTCGGTATAGAATTTCTCCTTCAGCTTTCCCACGCAGAGGATGTGTACGTCCAGCATGGCGGCCTCCTTATACAGTATAGACGGGTCCGGTCTGGTCCCGGGGGGCCACCGCCAGGGTGAGGCCCGGTTCCCAGGCGCCGTGGGCGCTCAGAATGGCGCTGACGGCGTCAAAGGCCCGCTGGGGAGTGTTGTTCTCCCTGGACAGGTGGGCCAGCACCACGGCCCGGGCACCGCCATCCACGGCGGAGAGGGCCAGGGCGCCCCCGTCCTCATTGGACAGGTGGCCCTTCTCCCCCAGGATGCGGGCCTGGAGATAGTAGGGGTAGGGGCCGGATCGGACCCAGTCGGGGTCGTGGTTGGCCTCCACCAGCACTAGCTGGGCCCCCGCCATGCCGTTGCGGACGGCCTCGGTGACCACACCCAGGTCGGTGACCAGGGCGGCCTTCCGGTTCCCGCTGGAGAAGGCGAAGCCCATCGGTTCCGCGGCATCGTGGGAGATGGGGAAGGTCTCCACATCCAGACCGCCCACAGTGAAGCTGCTCCCCGGGGCGCAGGTCCGGACCACGTCCTCCAGAGCGGCAATGCGATAGCATAGCTGCCGGGCGGTGCCGGGGCTGGTGTAGACCGGCAGCCGGAACCGCTTATGTAGGGTGGCAAGGCCAGAGATGTGGTCGGCGTGCTCATGGGTGATGAGGATGCCGGCAAGGGACTCCGGCGGGATGTTCAGCCCAGCCAAGGCAGTACAGATCCGGCGGCAGGAGATGCCCACGTCCAGCAGCAGATGGGTCTCCCCATCGGAGAGCAGGACGCAGTTGCCGGAGGAGCCGCTGGCCAGTGTAGTCAATGTCAGCAACGGTGATCGCTCCCAGTGTTCATATCGGTAAGTTCAGCGCAAAAGCGCAAAAAACATGGGCGGCGGATCACATACCGCCGCCCTCGTGTTCGATTCTCAGCCCACGGAGGCCTGGGCCTTCTCCTCGTCCGGGGTGACCACCACGCGGATATCGGCGCCCACGCCGGAGAGCTTGCGGACGATGTCCTCATAGCCCCGCTCGATATAGTGAATGCAGTCCACCTCGGTGGTGCCCTGGGCGGCCAGACCGGCGATGACCATGGCGGCGCCGGCCCGGAGGTCACAGGCCTGCACCGGCGCGCCGGTGAGCTTGTCCACCCCTTCAATGACGGCGATCTTGCCGTCCACCTGCACCTGAGCGCCCATGCGGCGGATCTCATCCACATAGCGGTAGCGGCTGTCCCAGACGCCCTCGGTGATGACACTGGTGCCCTCCGCCATGCACAGTGCCACGGCGATCTGAGGCTGCATGTCGGTGGGGAAGCCGGGGTAGGGCAGGGTCTTCACATTGGTGCGGGTGAGCCGGCGGTTGGGGTCCCGGCGAACCAGTACGGAGTCGTCGGATTCCTCCACCTCCACCCCCATCTCCACCAGCTTGGCGGTGATGCAGTCCAGGTGCTTGGGAATCACGTTCTTGATGCGGACCTCGCCGCCGGCAGCGGCCACGGCAGCCATATAGGTGCCCGCCTCGATCTGGTCGGGGATGATGGAGTAGGTGCCGCCGCTCAGGCGGTCCACGCCCCGGATTTTGATGACATCGGTGCCGGCGCCCATAATGTCGGCACCCATGGAGTTGAGGAAGTTGGCCAGATCCACGATGTGGGGCTCCTTGGCGGCATTTTCAATGATGGTCATGCCCTTGGCCAGCACGGCGGCCAGCATGATGTTCATGGTGGCGCCCACGGAGACGATGTCCAGATAGACCTGACCGCCCTGGAGACGGCCGCCCTGGGCCTTGGCGTTGATATAGCCGCCGCTCACGTCCACATCGGCCCCCATGGCGACAAAGCCCTTGATGTGCTGGTCGATAGGCCGGGCGCCCAGGTGGCAGCCGCCCGGCGGCGGCACCTGGGAGGAGCCGAACCGGCCCAGCAGGGCACCGATGAGATAATAGGAGGCCCGAATCTGTCGGGCCATCACGTCGGGTACCTTGGCGTTGCGGATGTGGGTACAGTCGATGTCCACCGTGGTTCGGTCCACGGTGCGCACATCGGCGCCCAGCTCCTGGAGGATCTTCAAAAGAAGGGTCACGTCGCTGATCTGGGGAATGTTCTCGATCCGGCACACACCGTCCACCAGCAGGGCGGCGGGAATGATAGCCACCGCGGCGTTTTTGGCGCCGCTGATCTCGATCTCTCCGTACAGCGGTCTGCCCCCGTGAATCACATACTTCGTCAAAACCGCACCTTCTATTCTCCTCGCACCCTCCGGCTCGCCGAAAGGGGCGCGTCAAGGGCCGGGAAATGGTCCTAGGCCCGGTAAATGTTTCTTTTACAGGCGGGCGCTCACAGGTGCCCGCTCCGATGCGACAATATTATACCATCCCTAGTATGTAAAAGCAAAAGAAATTTTACACGAATGTTACGGCTTTCTCCACTGGAAATCTTTTCTTTTGCCGGTGTGTCTGAGACGGCCGGTGATTGCAGTCCACAGCAAACCGTGGTATACTGATTTTAATTCTGCAAACAGGAGCGGTGGACATGGAAATGTACGAAAAAACGGTATCCAGCAAGCCGATCTTCAAAGGTGTCATTGTGGACCTGCGGGTGGATCGGGTGACCCTGCCAAACGGCGCTGAGGCGGGCCGTGAGGTTGTCTCCCATCCCGGCGGCGTGTGTGTGGTGCCTTACCACGACGACGGCACCGTCACCGTGGTGCGGCAGTTCCGCTACCCCTTCGGCAAGGTCATCACCGAGCTGCCCGCCGGCAAGCTGGAGCGCGGGGAAGACCACCGTCTTGCCGGTATCCGGGAGCTGGAAGAGGAGACCGGACTCACCGCTGATTCTTTTGAATATCTGGGTGGATTGCTGTCCTCGCCGGGCTTTTCCGACGAGGTGATCCACCTTTATCTGGCCCGTGGACTCCACCAGGGACCCTGCCACCCTGACCCCGACGAGTTCCTGGAGCTGGACCGGGTACCCTTTGAAGTGCTGCTGGAGCAGGCCATGGACGGCCGGCTTCAGGACGCCAAGACCGTGGCCGGGCTGCTGAAAACCAAGGTTCTGCTGGGCCTGTGACCGACACCGATATGGACAAGCTGGGAGGCGCGATATGGGAAAGACCATTCTGATCGTAGAGGACGAGAAGAACATTGTCGACATCCTCAATTATAACCTGACCAAGGAGGGCTATACCGCTCTGGAGGCCTACGACGGAGAGGCCGGACTCCAGCTGGCCCTGGAACAGGACCCGGACCTCATCCTGCTGGACCTGATGCTGCCCAAGAAGAACGGCTTCGATGTCTGCCGGGAGATCCGGCAGGCCGGCCGTACCACTCCAATCCTGATGCTCACCGCCCGTGAGGAGGAGACTGACAAGGTCCTGGGCCTGGAGCTGGGGGCCGACGACTATATCACAAAGCCCTTCTCCATGCGGGAGCTCATGGCCCGAGTGAAGGCCAACATCCGCCGCAGCACCATGGTTCCGGCTGAACCCTCCGCCAAGCCGGCCGTCGGCCGTTTGGAGCTGGGCCGCATCACCATCGACACCGAGCTGCTCATGGCCTACAAGGACGGTGCCCCCCTGGACCTCACCCAGCGGGAGTATGAGCTGCTCAAGTTCCTGGCCTCCAACCCGGGGAAGGTCTTCTCCCGGGAGGCCCTCATGGAGAACGTGTGGAACTACGAAGGATACGTGGGCGACGTCCGGGCGGTGGACGTCGCCGTCCGCCGCCTGCGCGAAAAGGTGGAGGACGACCCGGCCAGTCCCCAGTTTGTAGTGACCAGGCGCGGTCTGGGCTACCTCTTTAACGCCTGAATTTTCAAATCACTCGGGCCGGATCGGCCTCCACAGGGCCCCATCGCAGATGGGACCGCCGTCAGGCGGTATAGGGTGCCGCCGGCACCCTGGCGCAGGGGCAATTCACTTGCCCTGAGCATGTGGAGTCCTCTGCGGGGTCCCCGTGGGGCTGGAGCCCCATGGGGAGATGGACGATCCGTCCAGTCCCCAGTTTGTAGTGACCAGGCGCGGTCTGGGCTACCTCTTTAACGCCTGAATTTTCAAATCACTCGGGCCGGATCGGCCTCCACAGGGCCCCATCGCAGATGGGACCGCCGTCAGGCGGTATAGGGTGCCGCCGGCACCCTGGCGCAGGGGCAATTCACTTGCCCTGAGCATGTGGAGTCCTCTGCGGGGTCCCCGTGGGGCTGGAGCCCCATGGGGAGATGGACGATCCGGCCAGTCCTCAGTTTGTTGTGACCAGACGCGGTCTGGGCTACCTCTTCAACGCCTGAGCATCCCCTACGCCCAATCACGCCTGAGAAAGGAGGTCCGCTCCCATGTTCCGCTCTCTCCATATGAAGCTGGTGCTCATCATGGTGCTGCTCATCATTTCCCTGATGACGGTGGTGGGCGCCTTTCTGATGAACGCCGTGGTGCGGTACTACCTGGACGACTTCAACACCCGTATGAGCAGCATGTTCTCTGCCCAGGACCTCTATGAGGACCTCACCAACCCCTACGAAGGGGAGGAGGACGGCGTGGCCGGTCTCCAGGACGTGCTCAGGGCCAATATGGGCGAGCTGGGCGTGGACGGGCGCACCCGCTACTATTTCATTTTGGACGGCACCACCGGGGCCTATCTGGCTGGCTCCGATGACCAGCTGGGCCAGAGCCTGGACAAGAGTCCCAACGTGCTCCGGGCGCTGGCCACCGGGGAGCCGGCCACCGACAGCGACATCACCGCCGACTTTATGGATGTGGCCATCCCCATCACCCGGGGTGAGGTCCCCTATATCATCCAGATCTACGATAACCGCCAGACGGTGACCGAGCTCAACAGTTCCATCTTCATGCTCATCATACAGGCGCTGATCTTCGGCCTCATCTCCTCGGTGCTCCTCTCCTTCCTGCTGGCCAAGACCATGATCACCCCCATCGAACGGCTCACCGCCGGCGCCAAGCGGGTGGCCTCCGGGGACTTCTCCCGGAAGCTGGAGGTGGCCTCCAAGGATGAGATCGGCGTGCTCACCGCCACCTTTAACTCCATGGCCCGGCAGCTCCAGGCCACCATCCGGGAGGCGGAGAACGAGCGCAATAAGCTGGACACCCTCTTCCTCCACATGACCGACGGTGTGGTGGCCTTCAGCCGGGAGGACGGCGTGATTCAGAAAAACCCGGCGGCCGAGGACATGCTGGGCCGTCCCATCCTACCCGAGGACACCTATGAAAGCCTCTTTGGGGACCTGGCGCCCCTGGATCAGATCCTGAGCCTGGAGCAGCCCGGATATCAGGAGGCCGAGCGCACTGCCGGCAACCGGAGCCTGGAGCTGCTGCTGGCCCCCTTCGATCAGGAGAGCGGCCAGGGCGGCGTGATGGTGGTCATCCACGACGTCACCACTCAGCGCCGGAACGAGGAGATGCGCCGGGAGTTCGTGGCCAACGTATCCCATGAGCTGCGCACCCCCCTCACCAACATTCGCAGCTATGCCGAGACGCTGGTGGACAGCGCGGGAGATATCCCCCCCACCATGGAGAAAAACTTCCTGGGGGTCATCCTCAACGAGTCCGACCGCATGACCCACATCGTCCAGGACCTGCTCACCCTGTCCCGGTTCGACTCCGGCCGCAGCGAGCTCAAGCTGGAGCGGTTCTCCTTCTCCGCAGCCGTCCGGGATATCTACAACGCCGTGCTTATGGACGCCCAGCGCCATGGACACACCCTCACGCTGGAGGTTGCCCCCGATGTCCCCGATATCGTGGGGGACCGGGACCGGGTGCTCCAGGTGATGATGAATGTGGTCTCCAACGCCATCAAGTATACCCCTGACGGCGGGCAGATCGCCATTTCCGCCGGCCGGAACCCCCTGCGGGTGTGGATGGAGGTGTCCGACAACGGCATTGGCATCCCCGAGGCCGATCGTCCCCGCATTTTTGAGCGGTTCTACCGGGTGGACAAGGCCCGGTCCCGGGAGTCGGGCGGCACCGGCCTGGGTCTTTCCATCGCCAAGGAGATCGTAGACCGCCACGAGGGCATCATTGCCCTGGTGGACCGGCCGGGGCCCGGCACCACCATCCGCATCGAGCTGCCCATTGAGGGACCTGCCCATGGGAAATGAGAAAAAGCGCTCCCTCATCGAGTGGGGAAAAAACGCGCTCATCGTACTGCTGGCCCTGTCGGCACTGTATCTGTTGGGCCGTACGCAGCTCTACGTGGACGGCGCCGCCAGCGGCGGCCATCTGCTGTCCGGCCTGAAGTCCATCTTTTCCGAGGAGGAGCCTGTCTCTCCCAGTCAGGTGCTGGGGGACTGGAGTCAGGGCACCCTGCCCCGTCCTGTCCGCATGGTGGTCCTCACGCCTCAGGGCAGCGCCGGCATCCAGTACGACAATACCGTTCTGGACAGCCTCTTTCTGGAGTTCACCAACCCCCTGGCCGACGCACTGACCAGCGCGGGTACACCACAGCAGGTCAGTGAGGAAGCATTCCGTACGGCTCTGAGCGCTCAGCGGCCCGGCATCTATCTGGATTTTCTCGGGCGGGTGCCGCTGACCAATCTGACGGCCTGGCTGAGCGGCGGACGTGCCGGAAATGTGGAGCTGCCCCACAGTATTCGCCGTATGCTCCTTACTTTGAGTGAGGACGGACGGGTATTGCTGTACTTTATTGATGAAAATACAGGCAACTGCTATGTCTCCGAGACGGCTTCCGATTTGGCCCAGCGGCTGGAGCGGTTCGTAGCGGGGGTCTCGCCCAATGGCGCCGCCTTTGCCTTCCAGAGTGGGGAGGCCTATGCCAGCCTGGCGCCCTACACACTGCTTGGAGGCGGTGTATCGCCCCAGCCGGACCGGTTCTCCGTGACCAACCCGGTCCCCATCACCGACGGTGGTGAGGACTACGGTGACGCCTTTGAGGCTCTGGTGCGGAGCCTGTCCTTCCAGCCCCAGTCCATGTCCTACCGGAGCCGGGACGGCGTCACCATCCAGGAGGGTTCGGAGAAGCTGCGCTTCAGTGACAGCGGCCAGGTGACCTATGAGGCCGCCGAGCGTACCGATCCCCGTTTTCCCCTCCAGGGCCTGAGCCAGAATCCCACGGAGTGGGAGCTGGTGGGAAGTGCCTGGGCCTTTGTGGAACGGGTTTTCCAGACCAGTTCCGCCTCCCCGCTGTGCGGAGATGCGCGGCTGTATATCCAGGGGCTGGAGGAGACGGAGGACGGCGTGGCCGTTCTCATCGGCTACCAGCTGGACGGCGCCGCCGTGGTAGTGGGACAGCTGGGCTGTGCCGCCCGAATCGAGATTTCCGACGGCGCCATCACCGGCTTTCAGCTCCAGCTGCGCAAGTACACCTATGTGCAGCAGGGGCCCCAGGTGCTGCCGGAGCTCCAGGCCACCGCCGCACTGGAGGCACAGGAGGCCCAGGGCTCGGAGCTGCTGCTCTATTACTATGACGATCTGCGCGGCGACGAGGTCACCGCGGACTGGGGCGCGTTCTGAGTCCGCGCCTTGAGAGGAGGTGAGTCATCCTGGAGTGGTCTAAGCTGAAGAACATCATTATTATCATGCTCTCCTGCGTGAACGTCTTTTTGCTGGTACTGGTGCTCCACCGCCAGCAGGAGAGCCGAAACTACTCGGAGAACGCCCGGGAGGATGCCATCACCGTGCTGTGGAACACCTGCCGGATCGAGTTGGACCGGGAGTTGCTGCCGGAGGAGATGGAGCTGTCGCCCATGGTGGTGCAGCGGGACCAGGTTCTGGAGCAGAGCCAGGCCGCCGCGCTGCTGGGTGAGCTGACAGCCACGCCGTCAGACTCCATGCGGTATGAGGGCACCAAGGGTACCGCTCAGTTTTATATCAACGGCGCCTTTTCCGCCGAGTTTTATGAGGGGGCCTATCCGGTGGATGAGCGCACACCGGAGGAATTCGCGCTCACCCTCATGGAAGGGCTTGGAATCGATGCGCAAGTGCAGACCTCCGACACCGCCGCCTGGCCCCGGCAGGGGGCGGTCGTCGTCCGCCAGAGCTGGGAGGATGTGCCCATTTTTGACTGCACCGCCACCCTGATGTTTCAGGATGGAGAGCTGCGGGAGATTCAGCGGGACACCAGCCACCGTCTGGTGGGTACGCCTCAGCCTGTGAGCGGCGAGCGCTGTCTGGATACGGTAACGCTGCTGCTGCGGTTTGCCGACTATGTCAAGCAGAACAGCCGCGTGTGCAGTGAGATCACCGGCTTTGTCGCCGGCTACACCATGGACGCCCAGACAGAGCCCACTCGTCTGATCCCCACCTGGTATGTGACCACCGACAACGGCGCCTACTACTGGAATGCCGTCACCGGCGATATCCGCCCGGAGCAGGCGGACACCTGAGTACGAAACACAAAACAAGACCCGTCGCCAGAGGGAGTTTCCATCTCCCTCGGCAGCGGGTCTTTTCTGTTTTTCGTAAGCGCGGTACCATTTATGGGCCAGCGAAGGCCGCCCGGACATGGCGCCGCCCGGGTATGGAGAGGGCATGCAACGCTGGACAGCAGACCTCCCAAGGGTGAGGAGGGATGCAAATGGCAAGCGGATATACCGCAAATTACGGACTGTGCCAGTGGCAGCGGTCGGACAAGTTTTTACGGGAGGAATTCAACGGGGACAATGAGAAGATTGACGCCGCCCTGAAGGCAGCAGAAGACAAGGCGGCATCTGACGCACAGACGGCCCAGAACACAGCGGACCGGGCGCTGGCGGGGCTGGAGGCAGCGGACTACAACATCTACAACCTGCTGCTGCAAAACGAGTACGAGGGCAAGTACACCGGGTATAAAAAGGCGCTGTTATACGACGGGTTTTTGGATGAAAGCCGTGTGGCCTCCAAAAGCGCTGCCATCCAGATTAAGGACAGGGCCGCCCGACTGAGCAAGACCGGCCAGGGGAATATTACTACAGCCAAGACCAGCGACACCTGTTTCCTGGGGGACGATCCCTGTTCCACTGGCACCAAAACGGCCACAGGCGGGGGCGTACTCACCGGGTTCACCTTTTCCTTTTATCCCTCGGATAACTACGGGTGTTCTACCCAGATGACGGTCACGTACAACGGCGAGGCCGTGGCCCGCCAGAAGGTGACCTTCGACCCGGGCGAGACCGGCACCAAGACCGTCACTCTGGAGACCCCGGTGGAGCTCATCAAGGGGGATACCTTTTCTATCAAGCTGGACAGCAACAACAGCTCACGGTCAGTCAGTATCTATCTCGGCTCCGGTGGGACCATGGCCGGGACCATCCGGATCACGGCCATGGGGGCGGCCAGTGGGAACCTCACCGCCACGGCGGCGGAGCTGACCGGGACGGGAGAAAAGGCTCTGGTCTTTGTCCGCTACACCGGGGGAGGCGTGACCCCTACCTTGAACGGAGCCGAGCTGGTCAAAACCGGCCATCGGAAGAGCGTTGAAGTCAACGGCCAGAGTTGCAATGAGGACGCCTATGAGGGGACATGGTCCGGTGGTAGCCTCGCCGCCAGCTTCACCCTGAATTGCGGGAACTATCTTGAATGCGTATTTTTTGACTATGGCATCGTGGTGCTGTAAAAATGGGTAGAAGAGGACCCCGGACCAGTTGGTCCGGGGTCCTCTTGTTTGTGCTGCGTATGTCTTAGAACACGATTGCTTACTCTTCGGTCACAGCCAGCTTGGTGGCGCTGTAAGAAGCACCATCCTCAGCGAACAGCACGATGTAGTAGAAGTTACCAGCCTCAAGGGTCTCAACAGCCTCAGCGGCCTCAGCGGCCTCGTAATTGGCAGGCTTCTCAGCCACGATTTTCATGGTGCCCTCAACAACGCTCTTGGAAACGGTCAGAGCACTCAGGACAGTGGCCGAGGTGGTCTCGGTGGTAGCCAGACCATCCTCATCGGTCACGGTGGTACCGTCAACGGCCAGGATGCTCGCGTTGTCGGTAGCATAGCGCTCGATGATGTACAGGCCAACCGCCTCGTTGTTAGCGTTGTAGACTACGGTGACATAATCCTTCTTGGACACGCTGGAGATGATGGCGGTATCAGAACCGTCGATTTCAGCCATGGATGTGCTGTCGGTCAGCTTGACTTCCTTACCACCCACAACCACAGACTTACCATCAACCAGGGTGACAAAATCGGTGATGATGTTGTCAGTGACCTTAGTCAGCTGATAGACGCCCTTGCTGGTGATGGTGTAGGTATACACAGCGCCAGCCAGGCCAGTGGCCTTGTCGTCCACAGTAATGCCCTCGACCAGCTCTCCATCGATGACAGCGTTGTAGATAGCATTCTCACCGGTGCTCTTCACATAGCTGTAGAGGTACAGAATATTGCTAGAGGTCACAGCCTTTGTGGTGACGATCACAGCCTCAGCCACACCGTCCTCGTCGTAGTCTACATAGCTGACAGCGGCCTTGCTTTCGGTACCGTCACCCACAGTGACCTT
This sequence comes from Intestinimonas timonensis, assembly GCF_900626145.1. Taxonomy (GTDB): domain Bacteria; phylum Bacillota; class Clostridia; order Oscillospirales; family Oscillospiraceae; genus Intestinimonas; species Intestinimonas aquisgranensis. Next base: position 83,109 of record NZ_LR130835.1, read on the forward strand.
GAAGGAGGGAGCAGCATTCTTGCCGGCATAGACCTCAACGGTCTTGACGGTCTTGTTGTCGTCCTTCAGAATGGCATAGAAGAAGGTGGTGGTGCTGTCAACCTTGGTGGCAAAAGCAGCATCATCCACATACAGAGTGGCGTCGCCGCTCTTGTACTCCACGACTTTATTCTCAGTACCGATAGCAGTGTTAGTAATACCGGTGCTGGTCAGGTTGATCTTGTCGTCGCTGGTGATGTAGTAGCCGTAGACCGCACCCGTCGTGATTTCAGTGTCCTCAAAGCTATCGCTGTTGTTGAACTCGTTGACCACATAGGAGGCCTCGGTGCCGTCGGGGAGGATCACATAGGCACGGACGGAACCAGCCATGGCAGTAGCGTCGTTGTTGCCCTGGACATTAGCCACATAGGCATAGTCGGTGAAGGCCTTGACCTCGGAGGTGGCCACAACGTAGCCGAACTTATCCAGGTACAGAGTAACCTCGTTGCCCATGGCGTTGTTCTTGGTGTACTCGGTGGGCTTCATCAGCTTGCCATCGTTGTCGTACAGGACGTTGTCAAAGGTGTAGGTGGTGCCGTCCACAGTCAGGTTGGCCTTCAGGCGGTTGTCGTGAGCCTTGAAGGTCTCCAGGGTTCCGGTGACGGTCTCGGCCTTAGCGACGTACAGCTTGCTGCCCATGGTGTTGTAAACAACATAGTCGTCCAGAGCCACGTCCTCAAAGCCCATGATCTTCTCGGCCTTGTAGTTCTTGCTATCGGTGTAGGTGTCGATGGTCAGGGAACCGTCATCCTTGGTGGAGTACTTAGTGATCTTACCGAAGCCGTACTGGGTCTGGACCACATACTCGGTGATACCGTCGTTATCGTTGTCGATAAACTTGGTCTCATAGCCGACGTAGTTGGCCAGCACACGGGCCAGGTAAGTGTTGGTGGCCTCGTCATCCTCACGGCCCTGAACAGCGCCGTTCACAACAGCCACAGTGGAATTATTAACGGTGATGTCCTCGCCGTCCATATAATCCTTCATCACAGCGGCAGTGTTGCTGTTGGCAATAGCGGCATCCTTATCAAAAGCGCTGGTGGTGGAAACCACGGTGTTCTTGCCAGAGTCCATCACGGAACCCAGGACCATAGCCTTCTCGGAGTTGTTGGGAGAGGCCACGGAGGGGACAGCGTAGAAGAACACGGAGGTGCCCTGCAGGGAAGCATCGGTGGCAACCTTGAAAGTAGCAGAACTACCGAAGTTGTGACCGACCTTAGTCAGCTCGTCAGCGTTGGTAATCTCGATGACAGTCTTGCCGTCAAAGTTAGAAGAGGTCTGCTCGTTGCGGACCACAACGCCCTCGACGCGGACGCCGCCGAACTTGTCGCTCAGCAGAGTATCGTCCAGCTTATCAACGCGGGGAACAGAGGTCAGGGAGCCGTTGGGGCCGGTGACCAGAGCGTAGTCGTACTTGACCATTTCACAGTTCAGGGCGTTGTAAGCCATCTGAGCGGCGTTGTCACGGGTCAGGCCGGCATCCACGTCGATGTCCAGGCCGCCGTACAGCTTGTTCTGGTTGGCCAGCACGTTGGTAGAGATGGCCCAGTTGGCGCCAACCATGCCCTCGAAGCCGGCGTTGTAGCCCAGAGCCACCAGCAGCATCTTGGCAGCCTCAGTGGCAGTCACGGTGCCGTTGGGGTCGAAGGTGCCGTTGCCCTTGCCGGCCACGATGCCCAGCTGGGTGCAGTACTCAATGTAGGACTCGGCCCAGTGGTTCACGGTGTCGGTGTAGGTGTGGGTGGTGGAAGCGCCCAGAGCAGGATCCTTGCCGCCATTCAGAATGACGCAGATGATCTTGGACATCTCGGCGCGGGTCACGATCCCGGTGGGATCGTAGGAGCCGTCGTCCTTACCGTTGATCACGTTCAGAGTGCTCAGCACGGTGACGGCCTCTTTGTTGACGATCTCGTCCTTGTCGGAGAAGTCGTCGAGGTTCACAGCGCCGGCGCCAACGACCATCATGGACAGAACCATGACAGCGGCCAGAGCCAGACTGAGAGCCCGCTTGAGGTTTCTCATTTGGAATTCCTCCTTCTAAAATTTGGGGTTTTAGGGGGCAAACGCCTGAAAATACGAACTTTTTCTCGTAATACGGGCGTATAACGCCCCTTGCATCGCAAAAAACGGTCAGTCTTTTCCACATTTTGTGGAAAAGACTGACCGTTTAGACGAAAAAGGTTCCCTTGGTAGCATCTTGGTAGCATTTTATTTCGGCCGTTTTCTGAATCCATTGCGCCCCAACGGTTTGAGCCATATTTTTGGTAGCATTTTGGTAGCATGGAGAAAAATTTGATGTCAAGGCCTTGACTTCAACAGGGAAAAGTGTTAAAGTACCACAACAGAAGGAAGTGTGTCTCATGAAGCTGTTCCTGGGTTACATCTATGGGTATTCCTACCGTTGCCTCTATACCGGCAACGGCACTTTGTCATGCCCTGGATCTGGTTCGCTATGAATGCGTGTGGACATCACAACGCGGCGGTCCCGACCGGGACTGCCGTGTTTTTCTTATCCGTCTTAGCAGAAAGGAAGGAACGAGTATGGTCGTTATTATGAAGCCGGGCTTCTCCGAAGAACAGCTGGCATCCGCTATCCACACCATGGAGGAAGGCGGCGTCAAGGTTATGGTCTCCAAGGGCTCCGAGACCACCATTTTGGGCGCCGAAGGTGATCCTTCCCGCATCGATCAGGAAAAACTCTCTCTGCTCCCCGGTGTAGAGCGGGTCATGCGTGTCACCGAGCCCTACAAGAAGGCAAACCGAAAATACCACCCAGAGGACACTGGCATCGATCTGGGCGGCGGTACCCTGCTGGGCGGCGAAAAGCTGGCTGTCATTGCTGGACCCTGCTCCGTGGAGAGTGAGGAGCAGATCGTGGGCGTGGCCAAGGCGGTGAAGCAGAGCGGCGCCTCCGCCCTCCGGGGCGGCGCCTTCAAGCCCCGTACCTCCCCCTACTCCTTCCAGGGCATGGGCAACGACGGCATCCGCCTTCTCCAGGAGGCCAGAGCTGCCACCGGCCTGCCCATCGTCACCGAGATCATGTCCACCGACAACATTGAGATGTTCGAGATGTGTGTAGACGTCATCCAGGTGGGCGCCCGCAATATGCAGAACTTCGACCTCCTGAAGCAGCTGGGCCGCACCACCAAGCCCATTCTCCTCAAGCGGGGACTCTCCTCCACCATCGAGGAGTGGCTCATGTCCGCCGAGTACATTATGGCCGGCGGCAATGACAAGGTCATCCTCTGCGAGCGGGGCATTCGCACCTTTGAGACCTTTACCCGCAATACCCTGGACCTCTCCGCTGTGCTGGCCGTGAAGAAGCTCTCCCACCTCCCCGTGGTAGTGGACCCCTCCCACGCTTGCGGCCAGGCCTGGATGGTGGAGCGCATGAGCATGGCGGCTGTGGCTGCCGGTGCCGACGGCCTCATCATCGAGGTCCACAACGATCCACCCCACGCCAAGTGTGACGGTGCCCAGTCTATCACCCCCGGGCAGTTCGATGACCTCATGGGCAAGCTGCGCAGCCTGGCCCCCTGTGTGGGCAGGACGGTCTGAGGAGGGGCGGACATGAAAAAGCAGATCGCCATTATTGGCCTGGGCTTAATCGGCGGCTCTATGGCCATGGCCCTCCGGGGCTTTGAGGACTTTGAGATCGTGGGAGTAGACAATTCTCACGCCACTCTGGAGTTTGCCGCCGCCCACGGCGTGGGCGACCGCCTCACCGACGACGCTGGGGCGGCCATTGCCGCTGCCGACCTGGTCTACCTTTGCCTCCATCCAGGTGCCATCGTGGACTTTCTCAAAGCCCACCGCCTGGACTTCAAGCCCGGCAGTCTGGTCACCGACGTATGCGGTATCAAGACCGCCGTTGTAGACGCCGCCGCTGTGCTGCCCGACGAGGTGGACTTCATCGGCGGCCATCCCATGGCCGGCAAGGAGACCTCCGGCATTTTCCACGCCAATGGGACTCTCTTCCAGGGCGCCCACTACATCCTCACCCCCCGGCCCGGCCACCGCCCGGAGCACCTGGACCTCCTCCGGCGTATCGCTGCCTACATCGGCTGCCGTGACGTGGTGGAGACCACCACCCAAAAACATGACGCCATCATTGCCTACACCAGCCAGGTCATGCATATCATGGCGGTGGCGGTATGCGACGACCCAGATCTCTTCGAATGCCGGGGATTCGAGGGCGGCTCCTTCCGGGACTGCACCAGGGTGGCCGCCCTGGACGTTCCTCTGTGGACCGAACTCTTTTCCATGAACGCCTCCGCACTGACCAAAGTCATCCGCAACCTGGAGGACAACCTGTGCGCCTACCGCCAGGTACTGGAACAGGGTGACACCGCCGCCCTCACCCGGAAGCTTGCCTGGTCTGCCGACCGGAAACGGCACATGAATCTGGAGTGAACCCCATTTTCCTATCTTTCCGGTGGCGCATTGACTTCCATATAGGGGAGATGCTATAGTGGTGTTACCGAAATCAGAAGGATGGGAATTTTTCCATGGATAAAAAACTCTTCCGCAGCCTGCTTCTGCTCATCACCTTTACGGTGGCGCTGGTCTTCCTGGTGGTCCGCTTCGACGACCTATGGCGTACAGTACGTCTGGTCCTCTCCCAGCTGACGCCCCTCTTTGCCGGACTGGCCATCGCCTTCATCCTCAGCCGGCCCTGCGCCTTCTTCCGACGGACCTTGGACAAGGGCCTGGGCAAAACACCTCTGGTCGGCCTCAGTCTCCCCCTGGCGGTGGCCCTCTCCTATCTTCTCCTGGTCGGCGTGGTGGGCGCCATCTTTGCCTTTGTCATCCCTCAGCTCACCAGCAGCGTGGGCCGCTTTGCCGCCAATCTCAGCGGCTATCTGGCCCAGGTTCAGGTATGGCTCAATGAACTTATGGCCTGGCTCCATCTGGAGCAGCTGGACCTCTCTAAGTTTGGCCAGACACTGAAGGATTTCGTCAACGGCCTCTTCTCCGCACTTTCCACCGCCGTACCACAGCTTCTTACCCTCACCAGCGGCTTGGTCTCTGTCATTGTCACCATGGTGCTGGCCCTGGTTTTCTCCGTCTATATGCTCTCCGGTAAGGATACCTTGCTGGGTCAGTGTCGGCGTGTTCTGAAGGCGTATGTTCCCCAGAAGGTCTATGATATGGTGCTGGATGTCACCGCGCTCACGGCAGAGACCTTCAGCCGCTTTGTCAGCGGTCAGATCACCGAGGCATGCATCCTGGGCGGCCTCACCTTCCTGGGCATGGTCCTCCTGCGGCTGGATTACGCCCTCCTCATCTCCGTCCTCATCGGCGTCTCCGCCTTGGTGCCCGTGGTGGGTGCCTATGTGGGCGCCATTACCTCTGCCCTGCTGCTGGTTATGGTGGACCCCATCGACGCCCTCATCTTCCTCATCTTCCTGGTCTGCCTCCAGCAGATCGAGGGCAACGTCATCTACCCCCGGGTGGTGGGCACCTCCCTGGGCCTGCCCGGCATCTGGGTCCTCACCGCTGTCACCGTGGGCGGCGGCCTCTTCGACCTGGCCGGCGTCCTCCTCAGCGTGCCGGTGGCCTCCATCCTCTACGCCCTGCTGAAGCGGGATGTACGCAAGCGCCTGGCCCGGCAGGAAAAGGGGAGCCAATAAAGACAAAACGGCGTGCGGTTTTCCGCACGCCGTTTTTCTCAGAAAATTTTAGCTTTGGTGCAACCAAACGGCACTGTTTGTCGGGATATAGGGCAGAGAGGAGGGAACAAGCATGGAGGATGAGGCCATCGTAGCGCTCTATTGGCAGCGGGACCAGAAGGCCATCCGGGCAACCCGGGGGAAGTACGGAGCCTATCTCCGCAAGATCGCCTGTCAGATCCTCTCCGACCATGAGGACGGGGAGGAGTGTGTCAACGACACCTACCTAAAGGCGTGGAACTCCATGCCCACCCAGCGGCCAGCGGTGCTCTCCACCTACCTGGGTAAGATCGTCCGGGGCTGCGCCATCGACCTCTTTCGGCACAGACACCGGCAGAAGCGGCGGGTATCGGAGTATGCCCTCTCCCTGGAGGAGCTCTCTGAGTGCCTCTCCGGCGGGGACGCCACCCAGGAGGCAGTGGATCTCCGTTTGCTGGGAGAGGCCATCGACGCCTATCTCCGCACCCTTTCTCTCACGGCCCGCCGGGCCTTCGTGGCCCGGTATTACTACATGGACCCCGTTCGGGCGGTGGCGGCCGACCAGGGCCTGGGACTGTCCCAGACCAAGAGCATCCTCCACAGGACCCGGCTGGGGCTCCGGGATCACCTGCGAAGGGAGGGGTTTTCGGTATGAAGCGGGAGGACATCAGCGACGCCATGGCCCACATTGGCGACGACCTCATCGAGGAGGCCGACGCCATCCGGGGCGCTGGAGGCGTGAGGCGGAACCATTGGAAGGGCTGGGCCGCCCTGGCGGCCTGCGCCGGGGTGGTGCTCTTCGGGGCAGTCCGCTGGGTCAGCAGTCCGGCGGAGCCAGCTCCCACGTCGGCGGTGGAGACCACCGCCCCGCTGGAGAGCACGGCTCCGGTGGGGACGTCTCCGCCCCCCGTCACCCCCGTCCCCACGGTGGACGGCCTGCCCATGCTCACCATCGAGCTGGGGGAGACGGGCATGGGTTTTGAGGGCTACATGGCCTACCACATCTCCGAGCTGGTGAACGGCAACCCCTGGACGGAAGAGGCCGGGCTCACCACTCTGCCGGTCTATGCGAATCCGCTGGAGCTGGATGCATACGGACAGCCGGTGGAGGACCGAGATGCCATGGAGGCTGCCTTGCGAGAGGTGGCGGACCGCCTGGGTATGGAGGGGGCGGAGATCGAGGAGACCGACTGGGGGACACTGGTCATCCCGGGGGAGGGACTCACCCTGGATGTGAGCAGTACCCTGCCCGTCACCCTCGAGTTCGAGCCCACGCGCGCCCTGCCGGAGGGGTATGACTTCGGCTATCACGCCCCCCATGACGCCATGGCGGCAGCGGGTGAATACCTGATGGAGACCTATGCCGCCCTACTGGACATGGAAATGCCCACTCTCAGTCTCTGGGGCGGTGATTACAACATCTACCGGGAGCAGGGCTATCAGATCGAGGTATATGAGGGGGCTGGGGACCTGACCGAGCAGCTGGTGGGGTACCATTTCCGCCGGGTCGCCTTCTACCCGGACGAGGAGGGGCGGCTGTGGATGGTCCGGTTCTATCTGGCCGACCTCTCCGAAAAGCTGGGGGACTATCCCGTCATCACGGTAGAGGAGGCAGAGACCCTACTGGGAGAGGGCCGCTACATTACCAGTGTGCCCTATGAGTTGCCGGGGCTGGAGTACGTGGAGAAGGTGGAGCTGGTCTACCGGGACGGGGCGCTGGAGGGCTGCTGGATGCCCTACTACCGCTTCTACGTCCGGCTTCCGGAGGAGGCGGAGGAGGACGGCCTCCAGACCTTCGGCGCCTATTACGTGCCGGCGGTGGAGGGGCGCTTCCTCACCAACCTGCCGGTGTGGGACGGCTCCTTCGACACCTGAGCAGCAAAAGAGCGGGCGGGTCCAGACGGGGCCGCCCGCTCTTTGTCATGCGGGGAAACAGAGTCGAACCGCCCAGGCGGCGGCGACGAAGCCTGCCAGGTCGGCGCACAGGGCGGCGGGGACAGCATACCGGGTCTTTTTGATGCCGGCGGCGCTGAAGTAGACGGCAATGGTATAGAAGGTGGTCTCGGTGGAGCCCAGCATCACCGCTGCCGTCCGCCCGATAGTGGAGTCGGGGCCGTAGGTGCGGATGAGGTCAGCCCCTACTCCCAGAGCGGCGCTGCCGCTCACAGGCCGCACCAGCAGCAGGGCTACCGTTTCCGGCGGGATTCCCAGCCGCTCCAGCACCGGAGCCAGCAGCCCCGCCAGCAGCTCCAGGGCGCCGGAGGCCCGGAGCATCCACACCGCCGTCAGCAGGGCAATGAGAGCGGGCACGATGCGGATAAGGACCCCCAAACCGTCGGCTGCTCCGGTGAGAAGGGCGTCATACACGTCCACACGACGCCACAGGCCCAGCAGAGCCGCCCCCGCCAGCAAAAGGGGGACGGTGAGTTCCAATACCTCCATCATTCGTCCCTCCACAGCCGTGCGAAAAGCCGGGCGGCCAGGATGCCCACCGTTACCGACAGGGCCGAGGCCAGCCACACCGCCGGAAGGATATCAAAGGGAGCAGTGCTCCCCGCCCCTGCCCGCACAGCCGCTACCGTGGTGGGAATGAGCTGAATGGAGGCGGTGTTGCACACAACCAGCATGCACAGGGCGTCAGAGGCCACCCCAGACGAGCGGCGGCTCATGCGCCGGGCGGCGTCCAATCCCAGAGGTGTGGCGGCGTTACCCAGACCCAGCAGGTTGGCCGACACATTGGCCGAGATGGCATCCATCACGCCGCTGTCTCGGGCGAAATCCGGGTAGAGCCGGCCCAGCACCGGCCGCAGCAGCCGGGAGAGCCAACCCATGGCTCCCGCACGGCGCAGCACCTCCATGACCCCCATCCACAGACACAGCGCCCCCGCCATTCCGAGACACAACTCCACCCCGGCGGAGGCCCCCTCCGTGGCGGCGGAGGCCACCTCTGAACCCCGACCGGTGGCCAGAGCGCACACCAGCGAGACAACCACCATTCCTGCCCATATTCCAGACATTGCCAATCCTTAGCCCTCCCCTCACCCAGAAATCTATGCCCGAATGAGCCAAAACATATCCGAAACCCACCATTTCCGTAGGATAGACATATTTTTACCCTGATTTCCATATTCTGATTGACTTTTCTATACAATATGTTATAATACATGACAGATATTGGTCCGGAAGCGCGTTTATGCGCCGCCATTATCTGGGAAGGAGCTAAAACAGAACTATGAAATCGACCGGGATCGTACGGAAAGTTGACGAACTGGGACGGATCGTGCTCCCTATTGAGCTGCGACGCACCCTCGACATTGCAGAAAAGGACTCCCTGGAGATCTACGTGGATGGGGCCTCCATTGTCCTGAAAAAGTACCAGCCTGCCTGTATTTTCTGCGATGATGCCAAAGATGTCATCAATTTTAAGGGTAAAAACGTGTGCCCGAACTGCATTCGCGAGCTCATGAATAAATGAGTTCTGAGTCCTTTTCCCGTGGACAAAAAAATCCGGAGCGGCCATCGCCGCTCCGGATTTTTTTACGTAGATGTTACATAAGAAATAATTTTTCGTGTCCGAATGGTTTCGGCCGAAATCGACACGCAGCCAAATGGTCTTTCGTATCCGGAGTTATATTGCGGATTGTATATACAAATGGTATATGCATGATAACCAAGAAATTACAAAAAAGGAACTCAATCGACGCGATCCGACGTGCCTTTGCCCAAAGCAAGGTCGTAAAGAGCCTTGCGGGGCAGTCCCAGCTCCGCGGCGGCCTGCCGGGCGGCGTCCCGGAGAGAGGCACCGGAGGCCCGCAGCTCCTCCACACGGAGAAGGCCTGTCTCCAGGGTGGGGACATTTTCGGCTGCGGGAGCTCCGCCCTCCACCACCAGCACAAACTCTCCCTTGGGGGGATTTGCCTCATACCAAGTCACCGCTTCACCCAGGGTGGTGCGGCGAATCTCCTCGTGGAGCTTGGTGAGCTCCCGACACAGGGCGATGCGCCGGTCCGGGCCGAAGGTGTCCAGCAGGTCGGCCAGGGTGGCCTGGAGCTTATGGGGCGCTTCATAGAAGAGCATGGTCCGGGTCTCGCCCTTCAGCTCCTCTAGATGGGCCCGGCGGTTTTTCTTGTTCATGGCCAGAAAGCCCTCGAAGGTGAAGCGCCCCGTGGGCAGTCCGGAGGCGGCCAGGGCGGTGATGAGGGCGCAGGGGCCGGGGATGGAGACCACGGGGATGTCCGCCTGGGCGCACTGGCGGACCAGGTCCTCTCCGGGGTCGCTGATGGCCGGGGTGCCGGCGTCGGTGACCAGGGCGCAGCTCTCCCCGGCCATGAGACGGCTCAGAACGGCGGCGCCGCTCTCACCGGTGTTGTGGCGGTAATAGCTCACCATGGGCTTTTTGAGGCCCAGGTGGTTGAGCAGCTTCAAAGTCACACGGGTGTCCTCGGCGGCAATGAAGTCGGCCTCGGTCAGAGTGTCGGCCATCCGGGCCGAAATATCCCCCAGATTGCCGATGGGGGTGGGGACAAGGTAGAGGGTTCCGGGCATGATGGTGCCTCCTGTATATAGATCTTCTGCCTGTGCGGCAGGCAGAGCGGGATCACCGGGCGGGTGGCGGGGGCGTTTGCAGCAGGGTGGGCAGCACCTCCAGTCCGGGGCGGCCCTGGCGCACCGCCTCCACCAGGGCGGCGGAGGGGGGCGTGGAGAGGCTGTGCTGGAGGAGTGCCATGCGCTTGGGTTCCAGGCTGTTTTCCCGCAGGGCGGCGAAGAGGTCGGGCAGGCGCTCCGGACGGTGGACCAGGGCGAACCGCCCGCCGGGCCGGGTCAGGTACCCGGCGGCGGCGCACAGCTCCGTGAGGGTACACCCCTCCTCGCTGCGGGCCGGTCCCCCGGACTTCCCCGCCCCGGTGGGGAACCAGGGGGGATTGGAGATCACCAGGTCGAAGGCGTTGGCGGGAAAGAGCCGCCGGTCCCGCAGGTCCCCGGTGACCACCCGGGCATCCAGGACGTTTCGGGCAAAGGTCTGCCGGGCCACATCGGCGGCGGCGGGGGAGACCTCCACCCCCGTGAGGGAGAGGCTCTCCTCCCGGTCCAGCAGCAGCAGGCCCAGCACCCCCGAGCCGCAGCCCAGGTCACACACCTTCCACCGGCGGCGCACCGTGGCGAACCGGCCCAGGGCCAGGCTGTCACCCCCCAGAGGAAAGCAGTCCTCCGTCACGAGGAGGGTATAGCGGCCCAGCCGCTCCGTCCGCTCCATGGCCCCCGGCCTCCTTTTGTGCTAAAATGAGGAAAACGAGAAAAGGAATGATAGCATGGACATCCGCGCCGTCACCGTCCTGAATCCGGGAGGGTCCGCCGGCTTGCCCGGCGGCTTTCAGGCCTGGGAGGGAGGCCGGTTGGTGGGCTCCCTCACCCTCTTTGCCCCTCTGGGCCACACCGCCGAGGTGAGCGCCTTCGTCCCCACGGAGCACCGGCGGAGGGGAATCTTCTCCGCCCTCCTGGCGGAGGCGGAGACCGCCTGCTGGGACTATGGGGCAAAGCGGCTCCTCTTCGTCTGCGGCGGGGAGAGCGGCGACGGCCAAGCGGTGGCCACCCACTGGGGGCTGGCTCTGGACCACAGCGAGTACGTGCTGGTGTGCAAAGGGCCGCGGCCGGAGGGGAGGAAAGACCCCGCCCTGCGGCTGGCCGGTCCCCGGGACCTGGAGCAGGTGGCCGCCCTTACGGGGGCGGCCTTCGGCGACACCCCGGCGGAGGCCCTTTCTCTGGCGGAAAACACCCTCTCCGACCCGGCCCGGCAGTGCTGGGGCCTCTGGGAGGAAGGGCGGCTCATTGCCGCGGCCGGGGTGGGCCCGGCGGCGGAGGGGCTGTCCATTTACAGTGTGGCGGTGGACCCCGCCCGGCAGGGACAGGGCCTGGGGCGGCGGCTCATGGCCGGTCTGCTGGGCGTCCTGCCCCGGGACAGGACCCTGGTGGTGGAGGTGGACAGCGGGAATCTCCCTGCCCGGGCCCTCTATGCCGCCTTCGGTTTCAGAGAGACCCGGCGGCAGGACTATTTTGCCCGCGGTCTGTGAAGTTCCACAGGAGGATGCGGGCGGTGAGGCCCCAGATGGCGTGACCCTTGTAGGTCCAGATGGGCACCTGGTGGGTGCCGCCCCGCCAAGGATAGCCCTTAGGAAAGCCGATGAGGTCGTAGGGGAAGTCGGCATCCACCTTGGGTTCCATGGGGAAATTATAGAGGAGCGGGGGCTGCTCCTGGAAAAAGTCTGCGGGCACCAGAAAGGTCCCCTTTACCTCGGCGGCGCTGGCCTTCATGTGGACCACGGCGCCGGTGTCCACCTGGGCCAGCACCGGGTGCATGAGGCCGTGGGAGGGCATGAACACATCATCCAGTCGGGCCATGGGCCGGATGGCCGAGGGGGGAATGGCCAACTCTTCACACGTCTCACGGAGGGCACACTGGGTGGGCGTCTCCCCCTCCTCCATGCGCCCGCCGGGAAAACAGACCTCCCCAGGCTGCCGCCGCAGGGCGTCGGAGCGGACCTCAAAGAGCAAGTGGAGCTTTCCGTTCCACTCCACCACAGGGACCAGGACGGCGTAGTGGGTGCGCACCCCCATGATACCGGGAACACGGTCCAGAAAACGTCCTTCCAACTCGGAAATGGTCATGACTGCCTCCTTTTATGACTCCGGGACGGTGAAGTGGGCTAGGGGATCAGGGCGGCTCCACAGCACCACATGGCCGGCCGCCCGGCTCTGCTTTACGTCGATGAGCCGCTGGTTGGCGCTGCCCCGGAACAGGGCCTCGTAGGACTTCTCAGAGAGCAGGAAGGGGCCGTCCACCAGTACGTCGGTCTGCTCCAGCAGCGCCAGCGCCCCGGGCAGCTCCCCCTCCAGCAATCTCTCATAAGTATACCCCGTATAGGTCCACACGTTCAAGCCCCTTTCATGGGCCAGCCGGGCCAGGGCGGCGCAGTCCTCCGCCTGGAGGAAGGGCTCCCCGCCGGAGAGGGTGAGGCCGTCGGTGAGGGGGTTGCCCGCCATCCGCCGGGCAAGCGCTTCCACCGTCACCTCATGACCACCGGCGGGGTCGTGGGTGTCCGGATTGTGACAGCCGGGGCAGTGGTGGGGACAGCCCTGGGTGAAGACGGTGAACCGGAGGCCGGGGCCGTCCACGATGGAGTCGGATACCGTATTGGCGATGCGCATGACAAAAACCTGCCTTCTTTGAAAAAACGGGCTGCTTTTGCAGCCCGTTTTATTTATTGGTCGTCCACCACCTGGAAGATGTAGAACTTCAGGTAGAGGGACTGATCGGCGCCCCACAGCACCGGGTGGTCGGGGGACTGGGTGCGGTACTCCACCTGCCGCAGACGGCGGCGGGCGTCACGGGCGGCCTCCCCGATGGTTTTCGTAAACAGCTCCGGGGTCATGAAGTGGGAGCAGGAGCAGGTGGCCAGATAGCCGCCGTTTTTCACCAGCTTGATGCCCCGCAGGTTAATCTCCCGGTAGCCGGTCACCGCCTTCTTCACCGAGGCCCGGGACTTGGTGAAGGCGGGCGGGTCCAGGATCACCAGGTCGAACCGCTCCCCCTGCTTCTCCAGCGCGGGCAGCAGCTCGAACACGTCGTGGCACTCAAACCGGACCCGGTCGCTCATGCCGTTGAGCTCCGCGTTGCGGGTGGCCTGGTCCACCCCCAACTGGGAGGCGTCCACTCCCAGCACCTCCCGGGCGCCGCCCTTGGCGGCGTTGAGGGCGAAGGCTCCGGTGTGGGTGAAGCAGTCCAGCACCTTCCCGCCCTTGGCCAGGGGCTGGATGGCCAGACGGTTGTACTTCTGGTCCAGGAAAAAGCCGGTCTTCTGGCCGTCGGCCACGTCCACCTGGTAGCGGACCCCGTTCTCCACGATCTCCACCATGGGGTCAAAGGGCTCGGACAGGAAGCCCTTCACCCGCTCCATGCCTTCCTTCAGGCGCACCTTGGCGTCGCTGCGCTCGTAGATACCCCGGATGGCGATGCCGTCCTCGGCCAGGACCTTCACCAGAAGGTCCAGAATGGTCTTTTTCAGCCGGTCGATGCCCAGGGCCAGGGACTCCACCACCAGCACATCGGAGAACTTGTCCACCACCAGGCCGGGGAGAAAGTCGGCCTCCCCAAAAATCACCCGGCAGGAGGAGGTGTCCACCGTGTCCTTCCGGTAGGCCCAGGCCGCCCGGACCCGGGACTCCAGAAAGGCCTCGTCGATAACGCTGCCCGGCTTCCGGGACAGGACCCGCACGGCGATGGTGGAGGCCCGGTTCAAAAAGCCCACGCCCAGAGGATAGCCGTTGTAGTCCTCAATGGCCACCACGTCTCCGTCGGCGGGATCCCCCAGGACCTCACCGATCTCGTTGTCATAGATCCAGGGACCGCCGGCCTTGAAGGACCGGCCATCCCCCCGCCGCAGGCGGATACTCGCGTCTTTCATCTGTTCCATCCCCTTACACGCTGTGCTTGACCCGGTCGTGCTCCTCCGCCCGCTTGGCGTTATTGAAGCGGTCCAGGGTGCCCACCAGATAGCCGGTGATGCGGCGGATGCGCTCAAAGGGCACGCCGTCGGCCTCGGTGCGGCCGCAGCCCGGGCACTGGTCCCCGATGATGCCGGAGAAGCCGCACACCGGGTCCCGGTCCACCGGGTGGTTCACGCTGCCGTAGCCGATGCCGCTCTCCTTCATGCAGCGGATCACCTTCTCAAAGGCCTCCAGGTTGTCGGTGGGGTCGCCGTCCATCTCGATGTAGCTGATGTGGCCGGCGTTGGTGAGGGCGTGATAGGGCGCCTCAATTTTGATCTTGTCGTAGGCGGAGATGGGGTAGTACACCGGCACATGGAAGGAGTTGGTATAGTACTCCCGGTCGGTGATTCCCTCAATGACGCCGTACTTCTCCTTGTCGATGCGGACGAACCGGCCGGAGAGACCCTCCGCCGGAGTGGCCAGCAGGGAGAAGTTGAGGCCCCGCTTTTCGCTCTCGGCGTCCATCCGGGCACGCATGTGTCCTACGATCTCCAGACCCAGCACCCGGGCCTTCTCGCTCTCGCCGTGGTGGGCGCCGATGAGGGCTTTCAGCGTCTCGGCCAGGCCGATGAAGCCCACGGACAGGGTGCCGTGCTTGAGCACCTCCCGGACCTCGTCGGTCCAGTCCAGCTTGTCGCTGTCCAGCCACACACCCTGGCCCATGAGGAAGGGGTAGTTGTAGACGTGCTTCCGGCACTGGATCTCAAACCGCTCCAGCAGCTGGTCCACACACAGGTCCATCATTCGGTCCAGGGACTCGAAGAAGGCGTTCAGGTCCCCCTTGGCCTTGATGGCCAGCCGGGGCAGGTTGACGGTGGTGAAGGACAGGTTGCCCCGGCCGTTGCAGATCTCCCGCTCGGGGTCGTACACGTTGCCGATGACCCGGGTGCGGCAGCCCATGTAGGCGATCTCGGTCTCGGGGTGGCCGGGCTTGTAATATTGCAGGTTGAAGGGGGCGTCGATGAAGCTGAAGTTGGGGAAGAGCCGCTTGGCCGAGCACCGGATGGCCAGCTGGAAGAGGTCGTAGTTGGGCTCCCCGGGGTTGTAGTTGACCCCCTCCTTCACACGGAAGATCTGGATGGGGAAAATGGGCGTCTCGCCGCCGCCCAGGCCCGCCTCGGTGGTGAGGAGGATGTTCTTCATCACCAGTCGGCCCTCGGGGGAGGTGTCCATGCCGTAGTTGATGGAGGAGAAGGGGGTCTGGGCGCCGGCACGGGAGTGCATGGTGTTCAGATTGTGGATGAGGGCCTCCATGGCCTGGTAGGTGGCCCGGTCGGTCTCCTTCTCCGCCCGCTGCTGGGCGAAGGCCTGGGCCCTGGTTACCGTGGCCTCGTCCCCAAACTTGGGTACCAGAGCGGCCCGCTCAGCGGCAAAATAGGCCTCGTTCCCGCTGAGGGTGGGGCACAGGCCGGTGTCTGCCTCGATCTGGGCCATGATCCCCTTCAGGGCCTGCTCCGGGTCGGCGTCATCGGCCAGGAGGGTGAGGGCACGGGCCAGGTTCTGGCGGTACACCCGCTTAAACGTCTTGCGCACGCCGTCGGCCATGCCGTAGTCGAAGTTTACGATGGACTGACCGCCGTGCTGGTCGTTCTGGTTGGACTGGATGGCGATGCAGGCCAGAGCGGCGTAGGAGGAGATGTCGTTGGGCTCCCGCAGGGTGCCGTGGCCGGTGGAGAAGCCCCCCTTGAAGAGCTTCTGAATGTCGATCTGGCAGCAGGTGGTGGTAAGAGTGAGAAAGTCCAGGTCGTGGATGTGGATGTCACCCTCCCGGTGGGCACGGGCGTGCTCCGGGTTGAGGACGAACATGTCGTAGAACTGCTTGGCGCCCTCGGAGCCGAACTTGAGCATGCTGCCCATGGCGGTGTCGCCGTCGATGTTGGCGTTCTCCCGCTTGATGTCGGAATCCTTGGCAGCCGAGAAGGTGATATCCTCATACACCTTCATGAGTCGTGTGTTCATCTCCCGGGCCTTGCTCCGCTCGTTCCGGTAGAGAATGTAGGCCTTGGCCGTCTGGACATAGCCGTTGTCCATGAGCACCCGCTCCACCAGGTCCTGGATGTGCTCCACGTCGGGCTGGGGCTCCCCCTCCAGCTCCAGAATGGACACCACCTCGTCGGCCAGGCGGAGGGCCGTCTCCCCATAGCCCGGTTTATAAGTGGCGTCAAAGGCCTTGGTGATAGCGCCGGCGATCTTCCCCTCGTCAAAGGGGGCGATGCGGCCGTCCCGCTTTCGGATGCTGGTCATGGTCATTTCTTTGCGCTCCTCCTTCGTGCTTCCATGGAAAGAGCCCTCCGGAGAGGGCCCATTTATTTGGTGTTATGTAAATGCAACTATATACAACATATTGTGGTTTTCTTTTGCAGCGGTGAATCTATGATACTCTATCTGCCTGCCACCGTCAAGGAGAACCCATGCCGAATTTCCCCCCGGATTTTTAGGTAACTTGCCAGTAGACGTCGAAACGACCGAAGAGCGCCCGACAGGATCTGCCTGGATTTAAAGTCGGTCCGGCGGAGCGTTCTGTCGCCTTTCGCTCCAGTAAGAGAAGGGCGCGGCGGGGCAACACCTGCCTGTCAAGGGATTTTTTGAAAAATACGGGGATCGTCGAAAACTTTTGCTTGCCTGTCCACGTCAAAATCAGTATACTGATAGTCGTTGACATAATTGAGAGGTTGGATGTGCGTTGGCGAAGCGGCTGATCAAAAAGAAAAAGAAGCGGCGAGGTTCTCCCCTGGGGCGGATGTTCCGCACCCTCTACCGGACGGTGGTGGTCCTCTCCGCCCTCATTGTGGTTTTCTTCTGTGCCTACAAGGCGCTGGTGAAGCCGCCGGAACAGGCAGCGCCCCCCACCGTGGAGGTACCGCAGCCCACCGACGTGACCGATGATCCGAACACGGACGAGGACGAAAGCGCCCTCCCCACCCCTACGCCGCTGGTACGCAAAGATGGCTTTTACACCTTCCTGCTGGCGGCCACCGATGAGGGCGGCGGCAACACTGACACCATTATGGTGGTGGGCTACGATACGGCCAACCAGGAGATGGGTGTGGTCTCCATTCCCAGAGATACCCTGGTGGACCGGAAGATCCCCAAGATCAACAGTGTCTATGCCTCTGACGGCATCGATGGACTCAAGGACGTGGTCTCCGATCTCATCGGCATCCCCATCGACCACTATGTGACGGTCAACCTCAACGGTTTCCAGCGGCTGGTCAACGCCGTGGGCGGCGTGGACTTCTATGTCCCCTGTGATATGAACTACGACGACCCCACCGCCGATCCTCCCCTCTCCATCCATTACAGCGAGGGCATGACCCATCTGGACGGTCAGGAGGCCATGGAGGTGGTACGCTTCCGCCACAACAACGACGGCAGCGGCTACACCGACGTGGGACGGTCCCAGACCCAGCAGCAGCTCCTCATCGCCGTGGGCAAAAAGGTGCTGGCCAATCCGGGCAATATCACCGAGTATGTGGACATCTTCCTGAAAAACGTCAAGACCGACCTCTCCGCCACCGACATCATCTGGCTGGCCACCCAGGCCGCCAGCCTGGACCTGGACAACGGCGTCTCCACCGCCACCCTGCCCGGTGACGGTACCGTCCGCTACCGGGGCACCTCCTGGTGCTATCAGCTGGAGCCCGAGGAGTGCCTGGAGATTTTCAACACCATGCTCAACCCCTACACCACCGAGATCACCATGGATATGACCAACATGCTCCAGGTGTCATAAAGAACACATAAGGCGCTCCGGACCACGGTCCGGAGCGCCTTTTCGTACTTAGATCAGCCCTTCTGGAAGAGGGCGGTGGAGAGGTACCGCTCTCCGGTATCGGGCAGGACGGTGACGATGGTCTTGCCGGCAAATTCCGGCTGGGCGGCCAGGGACTTGGCGGCCCAGGCGGCCGCGCCGGAGGAGATGCCCACCAGCAGGCCCTCGGTCTCCGCCAGAGCCCGGCCTGCGGCCATGGCCTCGTCCCCGGGGACGGTCACCACACGGTCCACCACCGAGCGGTCCAGGGTGCCGGGCACAAAGCCGGCGCCAATGCCCTGGATCTTGTGGGGGCCAGGCTTGCCGCCGGAGAGGACGGGGGATTCGGCGGGTTCCACCGCCACCACCTGGATGGCGGGATTCTGCTCCTTCAGGTACCGGCCGGCGCCGGTAATGGTGCCGCCGGAGCCCACCCCGGCCACCAGTACGTCCACCTTTCCTTCCGTGTCCCGCCAGATCTCGGGGCCGGTGGTCTCATAGTGGGCCTTGGCGTTGGCCGGGTTGTTGAACTGGTCGGGCATCCAGGCCCCGGGCAGGGTCTCCAGCAGCTCGTTGGCCTTGGCGATGGCACCACCCATGCCCTTGGTGCCCTCGGTGAGGACCAGCTCGGCGCCCAGAGCGGCCAGAAGGCTCCGCCGCTCCTGGCTCATGGTCTCCGGCATGGTGAGGACCACCCGGTAGCCCAGGATACGGCCAATGTAGCTCAGGCCCACCCCCGTGTTGCCGCTGGTGGGCTCCACGATGGTGGCGCCGGGCTTCAGTACCCCACGCTCTTCCGCGTCCCGGATCATGTAGAGGGCGGCCCGGTCCTTGGCCGAGGACAGGGGATTGAAGGACTCCAGCTTGGCCAGTACCTTGGCGCCGGGAGCGTACCGCTCCAGGGCCAGGAGCGGGGTGTTTCCGATAAGGTCCAGAATGGAATGGGCGATACCCATGGTAAATGCCTCCTAAATTTGTTTTGAACAGTGTATCACAAAAATCCGATAAATTCAATAGGAATTAAGGAAGAAGCAAAGGCCCGTTCCGGCATAGCCGGATCGGGCCTTTCGCATTTTTAGAACACGGTGACCACAGCGCCGTCGTAGGTCTGGTCGATGAAGTCCTTGACCTCCTGGCTGCACAGGGCCTTGGCCAGAGCCTGAATGGCGGGATCGTCCAGACGGTCCTCGGACACGGCCAGCACGTTCACGTAGGCAGTGGCGGCGGTGCCGTCAGCGGCCTCGATGGCCAGAGCGTCAGACACCTTTAGGCCGGCGTCAATGGCGTAGTTGCCGTTGATAACGGCGATGTCCACGTCCTGGAGGGTGGTGGGCAGCAGCTTGGCCTCCAGCTCCACGATCTCATAGTTGTGGGGGTTCTCGGCGATGTCGTCCTTGGTTGGCTCCAGGCCGCAGTCCTCGGTGAGGGTGATGAGGCCCTGCTCCTGGAGGAGCAGCAGGGCGCGGCCCTCATTGGTGGTGTCGTTGGGCACGGCGATCTGGGCGCCGTCCTGGAGCTCATCCAGGCTGGCGGTCTTGCCGGCGTAAATGCCGAAGGGCTCGTAGTGGACCTCGGCGGCGCTGGCCAGGTGGGTGCCGTACTCCACGTTGAAGTTGTTCATGTAGGTGATGTGCTGGAAGTAGTTGGCGTCCAGGGAGCCGTCCTCCACGGCCTGGTTGGGCAGAATGTAGTCGTCAAACTCCACGATCTCCAGGTTGATGCCCTCCTGGGCCAGCAGGTCCTTCACCACCTCCAGGATCTCGGCGTGAGGGGCGGGGGAGGCGCCCACCTTCAGGGTGACGGCCTCGGCGGGAGCGGCGCTTTCGGCGGGGGTGGTGGTCTCGGGGGCGGGGG
>NZ_LR130836.1 GCF_900626145.1 Intestinimonas timonensis
TCAGGAAACAGCGGACACGCCTTGCCACAGCAAAGCAGAGAGTTTCCGAGCTGGAAGTCCTGCTCTGCAAAATCTATGAGGACAACATTTTAGGCAAGCTGTCCGACAGCAGATACGCCACTCTGGACGCTCAATACGAAAAGGAACAGTCCGAGCTTACCGCTGAAATCTCTGCTCTGGAAAAGGCTATCAAGAGCTATGAAACGCACGAAAAGGACGCTGACCGTTTTATCGCTCTGATTGATAAGTATGAGAACTTCGACAAGCTGACCATTGCCATGCTCAACGAGTTTATCGAGAAAATTCTTGTGCATGAGCGTAACCGCAAAGGCAGTATACAGACCACACAGGAGGTCGAGATTTACTTCAATTTCGTTGGGCGATTCGTTCCCCCGGCGTTTGGAGAAGTGGAGCTGACCCCGGAAGAATTAGAGGAAATCCGCAAGCGTGAGGAACGCAAGGACAGGCTTCATCAGAACTACTTGAAGCGGAAAGCCAGCGGAGCGCAGAAGCGATACGAGGACAAAATCAAAAAGCGGAAAAAGGCAGAAATCGAAGCTAAGAAAGCCGCCATTCGTGCGGAGGACATTGCAAAGGGAGTGTTCGTCCCTGTCAGCAGTTTACCTCAGAGAGAGCCGATGAAAGGAGTACAAATAGCATGAATATCACTTACACACAGAACGGCGATTATCTTATCCCGAACATCGTTATCCGCAAGACCAAGCCCCTCGGACACTACGGCAGACTTCGTAAGGCGTATCTGGAAATGCACCGTCCGATACTGTTCAATGAGCTGGTACTATCCGACAAGCTCTTTGAGCATTGCGCCGAGATTGACGAAGCTGCACGAAACCGCATAGAGCTGATCGTGCGGCCACTGGCAGAGCAAAACGGCGTGACCGAGCAACTGAAAGCCGAAAACCAAATGGAATGGGTGCGGCAGATGAACGCTTGCAAGGCACAGGCAGAGGAGATTGTGAAGTTTGAGCTGATTTATGACTGATACTGAGAGCGCCCGGACGAAAAATGTTCGGGCGCTCAAACGCTTGAACAAACTGTAACTTTTTCAAGGAGTCTATTGACTAAGGCACCGAGTATGAGTATAATTAGTTTTGCTATTTAGCAACGCTAATCAGCAGAACTAAAGTGTGGTGAAGATTATGGATAACAAATATGTGCAACAATTCAAAAAAGGCTCTCTTGAAATGATACTATTATCCTTAATCGGGCGCAAAGAGACCTATGGCTATGAAATAATCACAGAGTTAAATAGCAGTGCATCTGTCTTAGGATATGCAAAAGAGGGAACGATTTACCCTATTCTGTATCGCTTACAAGAAGCGGAACTAATTCAATGTCGTTTGGCACCAGCGGCTGCTAATGGCGGATCAAAAAAATATTACTCCCTTACTCTTAAAGGAAAGGAAGTTTTACAGGAATTGATTACGTTTTGGTCCAGCTATACGGATTGTGTAAATAGCTTTATCGCCACCTATCAACAAACGGAGGTCTCAGAATGAAGGAGCAATACATAAGGCAGGTTGAAAAGGAATTAAATTTATCACGCAAAGCCAAAACCGAGGTTGTGCGTGACTTGAATGAAATATTTAATTCTGCCGTGGAGCATGGAGAAACTGAACAACAGGTAATCGAAAGGCTTGGAACGCCGCAAGAATTTGCTAACAGCACAGCAGAACAGTTTGGAATTGATAATTCCGTCCCAAAGAAACGGAAATGGATCATTTCAAGTGTCATTTCCCTTGTGGTAGCTATTGTTGCTTTTTTAATTTATGCTACTGCAAAGTCTGGTAAAGTGCCGGAAGGAGCAATCGGGCAAGCAGACGCAATGACAAACATTCAGGTTAGTGGTGATTTTATTTTTGATGCTTCTCAAATTATTTTATTGGTTGGCATAATCGCTTTTGCATTTGCCACAATTCAGATTATCAGAGCTGTCCACAACAATAGGAGGTAACTATGAAAAGATTTATTCCGGGAATTGCAATTTTGCTTATATTGTCATTGACTGCTTGCTCCGCCCCAAAAACACCACCCAAAGACACAGGAGACGCAAGCAATTCGCAATCTGAAGGTATTATTAGGCTTGATGAGGGAGAATGGCCAGTCAATGAATATACTGAGGGACTTCCCGTTCCAACTGGCACAGTTGCATGGGCTATGCTTGATACAGAACACGGAAATTTCAGTATCAGTATTGCAGGTATAGACGAAAATGACTATGATAACTACATGGAACTTTTGATACAAGAGGGCTTTTCAGTAGTTGAGAATGTGTCAGAGAAAATCAAAGGAGAAAACTATGTTTCTGTCGGAACACTCCTATCAAATGGAGAAAAAGGTTTAAGTATCAGCTACATACCTGATAATTTAACAATTTATGTTTCATTTGAAATACGATTAGTTCAATCGAAATAGGGCAATTCAATCCGACTGCAAAGCTGGCGTTGATTTTGTGCATAGCCTTAGATAAAAAATTTGAAGAATTGTTCTTCTTCTAAAAGAACATAAGGAGGATATTTATGGATAAGCAAACAACAGGAATTGTGATCGCTGCAACAAAACAGTGGTGGTTAAAGGTCAACAGAAAACCCATGAGATTGCACACACTGGATGGTGCTGAATTTCCTTACATCATTAAAATTGAATACACCGTAGATGGAAAGGCGTACACAAAAAGAAAATGGATTAACGCCGGTGACCCTGTTCCCAAGGTAGGGAGTAATGTTCAAGTGATGTATAATTCCGACAAGCCATCCAAAGCGAGAATATTGTAAAAGCATTCAGATGACGAGAACGAAAAATCCCTTTAGGAACTAAAGGGCGCACTTCTATACTCTCCTATCGGGAGTATCGTGCGTCCTGCGGAGCTTCATTCTCCGTCAGCAGAAGAAAACTGCTTGACCGAGAATGTTGCGTCACTTCGTTCCGTCAAGGTGGCTACACCCCCTTGCGCCGCTAAAGCGGCTATCCCTTGTGGACTTGCCGTCCGCAAACAGCATAAAATGCTGTTCGCCGCCAGCAAGTTTGAAAAACTGAATACCGAAAAACTGACCGTTGACTGGTCGCACTATGCGAAAAGTTGACGGTCTTTTTTTATCCCCAAAATCAAAAAAGGAGGTCAATCCCAATGACAAAACCGAAAACCCTCGACCAGCTCCGAGCCGAAAAGGAACGAGCCGAGACGCAGCTTGCACAGGAACAGCACAAGCTCAACCGTCTTGAGAACAGAAAGAAGTATCTGGAGAAAGGCGAAAGGCAGAAACGCACCCATCGTCTTTGCAATCTGGGCGGCACGATTGAGAGCCTTGCCCCGGAGGTCAAAGATCTCACACGCACCGAAATGACAGAGCTGATGGAACACATCTTTTCCCTGTCCGAAGTCCAGCGAGCCGTCCGTCACATGGCGATTACCCATATCAGCCAAGCAAACAGAGAAAAGGAGTTGAAAGCCGATGGCACTATTTCATCTGAGCGTCACGCAGACTAAGCGAAGCGCAGGACAGTCCGCTATCGCTTCTGCCGCCTACCGAGCCGGGGAGCGACTGTATAGCGAGTATTACGGCGAATACAGCGACTACACCCGCAAGGGCGGCGTGATCTGCTCCGACATTCTCCTGCCGTCCCATGCACCGCCCGAATACGCAGACCGCCAGACCCTATGGAACGCCGTGGAAAAAGCCGAGCGTGGAAAGAACGCCCAGCTTGCATACAGCTTTGACATTGCCTTGCAGAATGAATTTTCCCTTGAGGAAAACATCGCTCTTGCAAGGCAATTTTTATTGGAGAACTTTGTGAGCCGGGGCATGGTGGTTGACTTCGCCGTACACCAGCCAGACCGGGAGGACGGCGGCATACCCAATCCACATTTTCATGTGCTTTGCCCTATCCGCCCCATCGAGCAGAACGGCAAATGGGGGCTAAAGCAACGCCGGGTGTATGAGCTGGACGAGGACGGCAACCGTATCCGGGACCAGAACGGCGAGTTTGTTTTCAACGCCGTTCCCACTACCGACTGGGGCAGTCCCGAAACGCTGGAATACTGGCGGCAGACATGGGCGGAGCTATGTAACGCCAAGTTTGCGGAAAAGGGGCTTGACGTTCGTATCGACCACCGAAGCTATGAGCGTCAGGGCGTGGAGCTTCTTCCCACCGTCCACGAGGGCGCAACCGTCCGGGCAATGGAGAAGAAAGGCATACGCACCGAGAAGGGCGAGTTCAACCGCTGGATCAAGGCAACCAATGCCGTTATCCGGGACATCAAGAAGAAAATCGCTCTCCTGTTCGATTGGATTGCCGAAGCAAAAGCAGAGCTTGCCAAGCCGCAGGCACCCGACCTTGTTTCTCTGCTGAACGCCTATTACACCCAGCGCAGAGCCGGGGCGTATTCGCAGAAAGGCAAGGTCAGCAATCTAAAGGAGATGAACGAGACTTTCAATTATCTCCGGGCAAACGGCATTTATTCCCTTGAAGATTTGGAACACCGTGTCAGCGAACACAGTGCTACCACAGAGAGCTTGAAGAAAACGCTGGACGAACAGACCGCCCGAATGAAAGCAATTAAGCAGCTCTATGACAGCTCCGCTGCTTTCCAGAGCTTGAAGCCTGTCTATGACGGCTTGCAGAAAATCAAGTTTGAGAAGCCCAGAGCCAAGTACAAGGCAGAGCATGAAACGGAACTGAAACAGTTCTACGCCGCCAGACGCAAGCTGACCGGAGAGTTCCCGGACGGCAAGGTGGATATGAAAAAGCTGACCGAAGAGTATGACGAGCTGGAACAGGCGCACAACACCACC
The DNA here is from genome assembly GCF_900626145.1 of Intestinimonas timonensis. Lineage (GTDB taxonomy): Bacteria > Bacillota > Clostridia > Oscillospirales > Oscillospiraceae > Intestinimonas > Intestinimonas aquisgranensis. Next base: position 4,815 of record NZ_LR130836.1, read on the forward strand.
TATGGCGAGTTTAAGACCGTCAGAGACGATTTACACCGTCTTTGGAAGGTCAAGTCATGCGTAGATACTGCCGCCCGATTTAACGAGCGTACAGAGGAACAAAAGCTCCAAAATCGACCCAAAACACGACACAAAAAGGAGGATATGACACGATGAAAAAATACGACTGGAAGAACGAGTACAACCCCATCCGCAGAACGGCAAAACGCCTTTTGAGCGGAGAAGCTTTGACCGATGGCAGACCGCTTTCCGACCTGATCGAGCTGGACGAACACACCCGGAAATGCCTTGCCTTTGAAGCCACCCTCACCGACCGCCAGATTGATATGTTGCAGGAGCTGGGCTATCTGCCTGTTATCATGAGACAGTACGGCGAGGAATGTGCGAACTGCCCCTACACGCTGGACGAGCGTGAGCATGGCATTTGCAGACGATGCGCTGTTTTCAAGAAGTAAGGAGGACGCCCATGCAGTACACCCAAGCACAGATCGACAGGGCAAACGCCGTCAGTCTGGAAGATTTTCTCCGCACACAGGGAGAGACGCTTATCAAAAGCGGACGGGAATACCGCTGGAAAGAACATGACAGCCTGACCGTCCGGGGAAACAAGTGGTTTCGCCACAGCCAGAGCAAGGGCGGCTATCCCATTGATTTTGTCATGGAGTTTTACGGCAAGTCCTTTCCCGAAGCTGTCCAGCTCTTAACCGGCGAAAGCGGTGAGGGACAGAGCGAAGCCAGCACAGCACCGCCCACAGCGTTTCACTTGCCCTTGCACAACAGGACAGCCGACAGAGCAATCCAATATCTCACAGAAAGCCGAGGTCTCAACAAAACGCTTGTTGAGGCTTTTCTTCTTTCCGGGGATATTTACGAGGACGTAAAACGGCACAATGTTGTGTTTGTCGGCAGAGACCGAAGCGGTACGCCGAGATACGCCCATGTGCGAGGAACGGCAGACCCATTCAGGCAGGACATTGCCGGGTCTGACAAGTCCTATCCATTCCGCTATGAGGGGAACGGCAATCAGCTCTTTGTCTTTGAAGCGCCGATTGACCTGTTATCGTTCATCTGCCTTTATCCGCAGGACTGGCAGACAAGGAGCTATCTTGCCCTGGGCGGCGTTTCGGGCAAAGCCCTTGACCGTTTTCTTTCTGAACGCAAGGACACCCGAAAAGTGTTCCTCTGCCTTGACAGCGACACCGCAGGAAGCGAAGCCTGTACCCGACTGGCACAGTCCATTCCCGGCGAGATCGCCGTCATTCGCCTTGTCCCGGCAAGGAAAGACTGGAACGATGTTCTCCGTCAGCAAGGGGACATTCCCAGCCGCAAATTCATAGCCGAAACAATCACGCTGCGAGAGCTGCCCACCGCCCAGCCTGTTCCCATGCTCCGCATGGCAGATGTGGAGCTGACGAGCGTGGATTGGCTATGGTTTCCCTATATCCCCTTTGGAAAGCTGACGATTATACAGGGCAACCCCGGCGAGGGCAAGACCTACTTTGCCATGCGTCTTGCGGCGGCTTGTACCAACCGAAAGCCTTTACCCGGTATGGAGACCCTTGAGCCTTTCAACATCATCTACCAGACCGCAGAGGACGGTCTGGGCGATACCGTCAAGCCCCGACTGATGGAAGCGGAAGCAGACCTTGAAAGAGTGCTTGTCATTGACGATAGGGACACACCGCTGACCCTTGCCGATGAGCGCATAGCAAGGGCAATCCGGGAAAACAACGCAAGGCTGGTTATCATTGACCCGGTACAGGCGTTTCTGGGCACAGATGTGGACATGAACAGGGCAAACGAGGTGCGCCCGATATTCCGCAGTCTGGGAGACATTGCACAGGCTACCGGGTGCGCTATCGTGCTGATTGGACACCTGAACAAAGCCGCAGGAACGCAAAGCACCTACCGGGGATTGGGGTCTATCGACATTACGGCGGCAGTCCGCAGTCTGCTCTTTATCGGTAAGCTGAAGGACAGCCCCACAACGAGGGTGCTTATCCATGAGAAAAGCTCCCTTGCGCCGCCCGGACAGTCCCTTGCCTTTTCTCTGGGAGACGAGAAAGGCTTTGAATGGATAGGAGCTTATGACATTACCGCTGACGAGCTTCTTGCCGGGACAGACACCGCCAAGACCGAAAGCAAGACCGCACAGGCAGAAGCACTGATACTGGAACTGCTGGCAGACGGAAAGCGTATGCCGAGCGCAGAGCTGGAAAAGGCAGTCAATGAGCGTGGGATTTCCTCACGCACCATGAGAACGGCAAAAAGCCGTATCGGAGACAGGCTTGTGACCGAGAAAGACGGCACAGCATGGGTCTGCTATCTCCGAAACTGACAACAGGAACACGGCAAGCGTGGCAAAGACGGCAAGGTTTTTATAGATACCTTAATGTTGCCGCCTTGCCTTGTTCCATCATACCGACACCGCCCGATGATGAACAGTCACCGGGCATTTTTCATTTACAGGAGGATTTTGAATGAACAATACCGCAACCAACAGTACCCCTTGCCCGACTGTGAGAAAGCAGATCGGCAAGACAACCTATATCGTCCGTGTGCATTTCAGCGAGACCGCCAAGGAGACAATGGAGGACAAAATCAAGCGTCTGCTCCGTGAGGAAGTCCGCAAAATGTGACTTCTTTTTGAATTTGATGAAAAAGTCCTTGACTTTTCGTCTCTGG
>NZ_LR130837.1 GCF_900626145.1 Intestinimonas timonensis
ACGGGGAATCAACCGCCTTTATGTACGCTTCTTGCCTGCTTGCTTATTCTGCTATACAACGGAAAGCGTGGTAAACTGAAGCTAAAATACTTCTTCTATGTTTTTTATCCAGCACATATCCTTGTCCTATATTTGATTCAGATAGGACTCGGAAAATACTTACTGAAATGACTAATTGCAGTTTGTCGAGAAATTAAGCCGGAGCAAACCCCTTTAGGAACTAAAGGGCGCACTTCTATACTCTCTGTCGAGAGTAGTGCGCCCTGCGGAGCTTCATTCTCCGTCAGCAGAAGAAAACTGCATGACCGAGAATGTTGCGTCACTTCGTTCCGTCAAGGTGGCTACACCCCCTTGCGCCGCTAAAGCGGCTATCCCCTGTGGACTTGCCGTCCGCAAACGGTTTTGACAAACCGTTCGCCGCCAGCAAGTTTGAAAATCAAGAATCTTAATTTGATAAAGGAGTGTGATTCTATGAAAAAGAAATTACCCATAATCCTCTTGGGTGTTATTTTGGCTTGTGTGTTGGTTTTCGGTTTCCTTTATGCAAACAATGACATTGGTAAAACCGCAAACAGTTTAGAAGCAGACATTCGCCAATCTCAAAAAATTTTGGATGATTGGATTGTTGATGGAAGCATTTCCGACACAATGGCTGCATTTATTTCTTACCCACAGGACAAGACAGACCACACTTTTTCTGTCTATGTAAATCGCCCTGGCTTGTCTTTTGGATATTTCTTCCGTGGTGGTGGAGATATAGTTGAGGTTGATGATTACATTGCAGAGTTTGTTGTTGAGGGAAATAACGAAAGGGCATTTATCTCAATGAATACCCAAAATATTGTTCGACTTGAAGTAGATGATGGCAACGGCATTCAGGTGATTGATATTGATAGTGGCAAGCCTTTCGCCATTGTCCTGCCCCTCAATGTAGGAAACATCTGTTTCTATGATACGAATGGAAATGTTGTGGAATATCTTCGCCAACAACTTTGACCAACTTCAATTTACCGAACTGAACACAACAACTGAATACCGAAAAACTGACCGTTGACTGGTCGCAATCTGCGAAAAGTTGACGGTCTTTTTTTATCCCCATTTTCAAAAAAGGAGGTCACGAAAAATGGCAAAACCGAAAAACCTTGAACAGCTCCGAGCCGAAAAGGAACAGGTCGAGACACATCTTGCACAGGAACAGCACAAGCTGGAGCGTCTGGAGAACAGAAAGAAGTATCTGGAGAAAGGCGAGAGACAAAAGCGCACCCACCGTCTTTGCAATCTGGGCGGCACGATTGAGAGCCTTGCCCCGGAGTTCAAAGATCTCACACGCACCGAAATGACGGAGCTGATGGAGTACATCTTTTCTCTGCCCGAAGTCCAGCGAGCCGTCCGTCACATGGCGATTACCCACATCAACCAAGCGAGCAGAGGAAAGGAGCAGAAAGCCGATGGCACTATTTCATCTGAGCGTCACGCAGACTAAGCGAAGCGCAGGACAGTCCGCTATTGCTTCTGCCGCCTACCGTGCCGGGGAGCGATTGTATAGCGAGTATTATGGCGAATACAGCGACTACACCCGCAAGGGCGGCGTGATATGCTCCGACATTCTCCTGCCGTCCCATGCACCGAAAGAATACGCAGACCGTCAGACCCTATGGAACGCCGTGGAAAAAGCCGAGCGTGGAAAGACGGCACAGCTTGCATACAGCTTTGACATTGCTTTGCAGAATGAATTTTCCCTTGAGGAAAACATCGCTCTTGCAAGGCAATTTTTATTGGAGCAGTTTGTGAGCCGTGGCATGGTGGTTGACTTCGCTGTACACCAGCCAGACAGAGAGGACGGCGGCATACCCAATCCCCATTTTCATGTGCTTTGCCCCATCCGTCCCATCGAGCAGAACGGCAAATGGGGCTGTAAGCAGCACCGAGTTTACGAGCTGGACGAGGACGGCAACCGTATCCGGGACGCAGATGGAAACTTTGTGTTTAACGCCGTTCCCACTACCGACTGGGGCAGTCCCGAAACGCTGGAATACTGGCGGCAGACATGGGCGGAGCTATGCAACGCCAAGTTTGCTGAAAAGGGGCTTGACGTTAGTATCGACCACCGAAGCTATGAGCGTCAGGGCGTGGAGCTTCTTCCCACCGTCCATGAGGGCGCAACCGTCCGGGCAATGGAGAAGAAGGGCATACGCACCGAGAAAGGCGAGTTCAACCGCTGGATCAAAGCCACCAATGCCGTTATCCGGGACATTAAGAAGAAAATCGCTCTCCTGTTTGATTGGATTGCCGAAGCAAAGGTGGAGCTTGCCAAGCCGCAGGCACCCGACCTTGTTTCTCTGCTGAACGCCTATTACACCCAGCGCAGAGCCGGGGCGTATTCCCAGAAAGGTAAAATCAGCAATCTAAAGGAGATGAACGAGACTTTCAATTATCTCCGGGCAAACGGCATTTACAACCTTGAAGATTTGGAAAGCCGTGTCAATGAACACAGCTCCACCACAGAGAGCTTGAAGAAAACGCTGGACGAACAGACCGCCCGAATGAAAGCAATCAAGCAGCTCTATGACAGCTCTGCGGCTTTCCAGAGCTTGAAGCCTGTCTATGACGGCTTGCAGAAAATCAAGTTTGAGAAGCCCAGAGCCAAGTACAAGGCAGAGCATGAAGCGGAATTGATACAGTTCTACGCCGCCAGACGAAAGCTGACCGGGGAGTTCCCGGACGGCAAGGTGGATATGAAAAAACTGTCCGACGAGTATGACGAGCTGGAACAGGCGCACGAAACCACCTATGGCGAGTTTAAGGCTGTCAGAGACGATTTACACCGTCTTTGGAAGGTCAAGTCATGCGTAGATACTGCCGCCCGATTTAACGAGCGTACAGAGGAACAAAAGCTCCAAAATCGACCCCAAACACGACAGAAAAAGGAGGAACTATCCCGATGAATTACACCCAAGCACAGATTGACCGGGCAAACGCCGTCAGTCTGGAAGATTTTCTCCGCACACAGGGAGAGACACTTATCAAAAGCGGACGGGAATACCGTTGGAAAGAACATGACAGCCTGACCGTCCGGGGAAACAAGTGGTTTCGCCACAGCCAGAGCAAGGGCGGCTATCCCATTGATTTCGTCATGGAGTTTTACGGCAAGTCCTTTCCCGAAGCTGTTCAGATGTTGACAGGCGAAAACGGCGAGGGACAGACCGAAGCCACCACAGCACCGCCCACAGCGTTCCACTTGCCCTTGCACAACAGAACAGCCGACAGAGCAATTCAATATCTTTGCGAAAGCCGAGGTCTCAACAAAACGCTTGTTGAGACTTTTCTTCTTTCCGGGGATATTTACGAGGACGCAAAGCGGCACAATGTTGTGTTTGTCGGCAGAGACCGAAGCGGTACGCCGAGATACGCCCATGTGCGAGGAACGGCAGACCCATTCAGACAGGACATTGCCGGGTCTGACAAGTCCTATCCGTTCCGCTATGAGGGAAACGGCAATCAGCTCTTTGTCTTTGAAGCACCGATAGACCTTTTGTCCTTTATCTGCCTTTACCCGCAGGACTGGCAGACAAGGAGCTATCTTGCCCTGGGCGGCGTTTCTGGCAAAGCCCTTGACCGTTTTCTTTCTGAACGCAAGGACACCCGAAAAGTGTTCCTCTGCCTTGACAGCGACGCCGCTGGAAATGAAGCCTGCACACGACTGGCACAGTCCATTCCCGGTGAGATTGCCGTCATTCGCCTTGTCCCGGCAAGGAAAGATTGGAACGATGTTCTCCGCCAGCAAGGGGACATTCCCAGCCGCAAATTCATAGCCGAGACAATCACGCTGCGAGAGCTGCCCACCGCCCAGCCTGTCCCCATGCTCCGCATGGCAGATGTGGAGCTGACGAGCGTGGATTGGCTATGGTTTCCCTATATCCCCTTTGGAAAGCTGACCATCATACAGGGCAACCCCGGCGAGGGCAAGACCTACTTTGCCATGCGTCTTGCGGCGGCTTGCACCAACCGAAAGCCCTTGCCCGGTATGGAAACCCTTGAACCGTTCAATATCATTTACCAGACTGCCGAGGACGGTCTGGGTGATACGGTCAAGCCCCGACTGATGGAAGCAGACGCAGACCTTGAAAAAGTGCTTGTCATTGACGATAGAGGCACACCACTGACCCTTGCCGATGAACGCATCGCAAGGGCAATCCGGGAAAACAATGCAAGGCTGGTTATCATTGACCCGGTGCAGGCGTTTATGGGCGCAGATGTGGATATGAACCGGGCAAATGAAGTCCGTCCCATCTTCCGCAGTCTGGGAGACATTGCACAGGCTACAGGGTGCGCTATCGTGCTGATTGGACACCTCAACAAAGCCGCAGGAACGCAAAGCACCTACCGTGGATTGGGGTCTATCGACATTACGGCGGCAGTCCGCAGTCTGCTTTTTATCGGCAAGCTGAAGGACAGCCCCACAACGAGGGTGCTGATCCATGAGAAAAGCTCCCTTGCGCCGCCCGGACAGTCCCTTGCCTTTTCTCTGGGAGACGAGAAAGGCTTTGAATGGATAGGAGCTTATGACATTACCGCTGACGAGCTTCTTGCCGGAACAGACACCGCCAAGACCGAGAGCAAGACCGCACAGGCGCAAATGCTTATTCTGGAACTGCTTGCGGACGGAAAGCGTATGCCGAGTGCAGAGTTGGAAAAGGCAGTCAATGAGCGTGGGATTTCCTCACGCACCATGAGAACGGCAAAGAGCCGTATCGGGGACAGACTTGTGACCGAGAAAGACGGCACAGCATGGGTCTGCTATCTCCGAGACTGACAGCAGGAACACGGCAAGCGTGGCAAAGACGGCAAGGTTTTTATAGATACCTTAATGTTGCCGCCTTGCCTTCTTCCCTCATACCGATCACCGCCCGATGATGAAAAGTCACCGGGCATTTTTTATTTACAGGAGGATTTTGAATGAACAATACCGCAACCAACAGTACCCCTTGCCCGACTGTCAGAAAGCAGATCGGCAAGACCACCTATATCGTCCGTGTGCATTTCAGCCAGACCGCAAAAGAAACGATGGAGGACAAAATCAAGCGTCTGCTCCGTGAGGAAGTCCGCAAAATGTGACTTCTTTTTGAATTTGATGAAAAAGTCCTTGACTTTTCGTCTCTGG
>NZ_LR130838.1 GCF_900626145.1 Intestinimonas timonensis
GGTGATCCTGAACGGCAACCGCATCCAGATCAAGCGGAAGCAGTTTGAAAAAATCATTGATTCCCTTGACACAATATAGTGAAAAAGGGCCTTGCGCGTGTTATAATAGGTTATAAGCGTGTCAAGGCTCTTTCCGTCATGGAAAGGAGCATGACGAAATGCCAAGAAAAGAACGAGATGAAAAAAGACGGGACAACAAAGGCCGCCTTTTGAAGTCTGGAGAGAGCCAGCGATCAGATGGAAGATACGCTTACAAATACATTGACACCTTTGGAGAACCCCAGTTTGTTTACTCATGGAAGTTAGTACCCACCGACAAAGTACCTGCCGGGAAGCGGCCCTGTCTTTCCCTGCGCGAGAAGATCAAGCAGATACAGAAAGACCTTGACGACGGGATCGACACCATCGGCAAGAAAATGACCGTGTGCCAGCTTTATGAAAAGTACACCCGGGAGCGCGGGAATGTGCGGAAAGGAACCCAAAAGAGCCGCCAGCAGTTGATGAAACTTCTGTCCGAAGATAAGCTGGGCGCGGCCAGCATTGACAGCGTGAAGCTGTCCGACGCGAAAGAATGGGCCTTGCGTATGCAGGAAAAGGGCGTTGCCTACAACACCATCTGCAACAGCAAGCGTTCCTTAAAAGCCATCTTTTATATGGCCGTACAGGATGACTGCCTCCGCAAGAATCCCTTTGACTTCCAGATCAATGAGGTTATCAACGACGATACCGTACCAAAGGTGCCGCTTACCCCTACACAGGAAAACGAGCTTTTAGACTTCATGCAGAACGATCCCGTCTATGCCAAGTATTATGACGAGGTGGTGATCCTGCTGGAAACCGGGCTTCGTATTTCCGAACTCTGCGGCCTGACGCCCGCTGACCTGAATTTTGAGAAGCGCTTTGTGAATGTAGACCACCAGCTTTTGAGAAGCACCGAGGACGGCTACTATATCGAAGCGCCAAAAACAGAAAGCGGATTCCGCCAAGTGCCGATGAGCGCAGCCGCCTATGAAGCGTTTGAGCGCGTGTTAAAGAAGCGCAGGGACGGCAGGTGCATTGAGGTTGACGATTATAAGGACTTCCTGTTCCTGAACCGGGACGGCCTGCCCAAAACCGCCGTCAACTATGACGCCATGTTCAAGTGCCTTGCAAAGAAGTACAACAAGTGCCACAAGGAGCCGCTGCCCGATGTGATGACGCCGCACACCATGCGGCATACATTCTGTACCAGAATGGCAAACGCGGGCATGAACCCCAAGGCATTGCAGTACATCATGGGACACGCCAACATTGTAATGACGCTGAACTATTATGCCCACGCTACTTTCCATTCCGCACAGGAGGAAATGGAACGGCTGCAAGCCAAGGCAAAAACCACCGCAGAGGCCAAGCCGGAGCCTGTGGCGGAAAGCGCCGAGGAAACCAAGGCGGCATAAGTAGTACGCAGAATTTACTACTGCTTTTACTACTTTTGAGAGCGAAAACATGAGGGGTAATAAAAAGATTTGTGAGGTTCTTCCGATATGAAAAGTGCCGGAAAAGCCCGGAATAACGGGCTATACCGGCATATAAGAACATCTAAAGAGATAATTAGAAATCTATTAAATGATTC
>NZ_LR130839.1 GCF_900626145.1 Intestinimonas timonensis
CACCTCCGAGCATGCCCGCTCCAGGGCTGAGCATACGAACCGGTACACCGACTCCCCCTCCAGCTTTGCGCATGCCCGGCACCGGTCCGCCTGGTGCTTGGGCAGCCGTGCTCCCACCAGCCGGCGGCGCCTCCGGTCCGTCTGAGCATCGCTCTTGTGTCTGGCCTCCGCCCTGGCCCTGGCAGCGGCCATCTCCACCAGTTGCTCAATGATGCTCACGCCCTTCCCTTCAGGAATGGCCCTGGCCGTAAGCATAGCCGCCTCCAGCGCCTCCCGCTCGGCGGCGCTCATGGCCGCTATCCCGGCCTTGAAACGGTCCAATCTGGCTTCTTCCCTGGTCACTCCGCCCCTCCTTCCGTCGGTACGTCAGTTTCTTGGAATATGAAAAACTGGCGGTTTTCCACAATATCCTGCACACCCTTCGCTTGTCGAACGCATGTTCTAGTGCCCGCCCTGGAGGGGAGGGGCTTATGGCCCCTCCTTCCCCCAGGGGTTCCAATCCGGAGCGTAGTAGTCCGCCAGGTACTCGGTGATTGCCTGCTCCATGTCGGCCTGGGTCATCTCCACGCCCCGGAGGTCGATGCCGTGGGCCAGGGCGTGGCAGTCTGCGCACAGACAGATGAGGTTTTGCATGCTGTCTGTGCCGCCCTGGGACCGCTTGACGCAATGGTGGACCTGGAGATACTTGGTGGAGTCGCACAGGGCGCAGGCGTAGCCGTCCCGGGCATAGACCGCCCGGCGGGTTTTCTTGCTGATGTTGGCCGAAATCATACGGGATGCCTCCTTTCGATATACCTCACCGTGGGCACGGCTG
>NZ_LR130840.1 GCF_900626145.1 Intestinimonas timonensis
AAATGAAACCATCTGATTGATTTTCCGAAGTAAGTGATCGCGTGGAATTAATTCTGCTATATCCAGAATCACCATACTCTTCTGACCGCTTTGCCGTCCCATCATGCTCCATCCCTCCCTTATTTTAATTATACCATGGGAATGGGGTGTTTGGGACTTTTGTCAACAGGTCCATAGTCCAACGCCGCCTGGCGGAGCTCGTCCGTGCGTTTCTGGGACTGCAAAAGCTCAATGTAGGCTTTACGCTGTACGGCCTCCAATTCTGTGTCGTAGGACTCCCACTGCTGCTTCGTTTGCCCGGTCGATGTCCGGTATGAATAGATTACGTTGTGGGATGCGCCTCTTACCTTGTATGTTGCCATAGTAGTGTTCCTTTCCATGATGTGCTCAGGAAGCGCCGTCTACCCCATCCAACCAATTATCAAAGGACTCCTTATGGATACGGAGACAACGCCTGCCGAGACGAATGACTTTAAATTCTTTCGTGCCTTCGCAGAGGTAATAGGCCTTGCGAATGCTCACACCAAGGATCTCAGCTACTTGCTCAACGGTGTAGGTTCGCTGTGCAGTAGCACTGCATTGATTGGAATTCATATCATGAGATTCCTCCTTGCAGCCTGGCAACCATTCAGATAGAAATGTACCTCCCTTCGTATAGATTAGCAGGTAAGTACATTATAGCCTGAATCAAATGAGTTGCCAAGCGGAGTATTGTATTTTTGCACCTGACTCTGGCTCACTTCCTGCGCTCTGCGTTCAGACCGCGTATTTTCAGGCTGCCGCTGTGCGGCACTTCCGTCGGCGGCGTGCAGAACACCACACTGTCGCCGGCTCCTGTATGACCTCCAGAACAGGCTGTGGAATTTTCAAGGTACATTAGGCCTTGTTTGAAAAATAAAAGTTACACAAGAAACCAAGTTATGCGAAGTTATGAGCATGAAACGATATGAATTAACAAAAGAACAATGGGAACGAATCAAGCCGCTGCTGCCACCGGAAGAAACGGGAAAGCGGGGTCGTCCCCGGAAGGATAACCGGATCATGCTCAAC
>NZ_LR130841.1 GCF_900626145.1 Intestinimonas timonensis
TAAAGCACGCTGGCTTTCTCCTCCACGGATTCGTGACACCACTTCTTCTCGTATCCCTACCGGATACTTTTTCATCCCTTTTTTTCCGGACATAGCAAGACCCCCTAATGTAGCTTTATTTTCCTACATTAGGGGGCCTTTTGTCTATTGTCCGGTTTTACTGGAGCTGTTCACACTGAGATGGCGGCCTTTTTATGCGCAGGGAGATTTGACGGTTACTTTTTTCAAACAAGCCCTAGCCTTTGCCGTCTCTACTATCGAGTATACAATGGCACTGGATTCTGCACCCTTCACGCTGTCACAAAACAGCCAGTTCTTTCGGCCCGCAACAAATGGACGGATCGCATTTTCGGCCAAGTTGTTAGAGATAGGAACCTCAGGAGAATCTAAAAACGCCGTCAGTTGGTGCTCCTGGTTCAGCGAATAGCGGACTGCGTCCTCCAGCTTGCTGCCTTTTTCGGGGTGTACCGTTTTTAGCCAGCAAAAATACTCCTCCAGAAGGGGACGAACCACATTCTGGCGGTATTCATTGCGTGTTTTCGGTAATATATAGCTCGTTTTGCCATCCAGGGTGAACAGCTTGGTACAATACCGGTATCCCACTGCCGCTTTGCTCGTTTTCACAGTTGCTCCGTCCGGCATAGCTTCCCGCCATTTTCTCCTGGCGTGGGCCCAACAGCCGCAATGGGTAACATTTGCAACCTGGTTGTACCCAGCATAACCATCCGTCACCAGATAGCCGTTAAAACCTTTTAGAAAGTTTGCGGGCCGTTTTCCACTACGGTCTGGCTGGTACTCAAAGATTCGGATGGGCTTTTTGCTGCCTTCCCCGCTGGCGTATACCCACATCCGGGACTCAGAGGCTGCGGCTTTGCCATCCTCTTTCAAAACCTGCACAGTGGTTTCATCCGCGTGGATCACGGTGTCTTCCAGCAAGGCCTGCTTCATATGCCGGTACAGAGGTTTCAGCCAGGTTTGGGTACACTGGATCACCCAGTTGGCCAGTGTGCGCGGCTCAACTCCACTCCCTGTCTGGCCCAGATCTTCTCCTGGCGGACCAAAGGAAGCCCGTCCACATATTTCTTAATTATGACGTCAGCCACGGTAGAGGGAGAAGCCAGAGAATGCTTCATCAGGGCAGCAGGCGCCTGTGCGGTCAGGATATGGGCAAAGCCGGTGTCCTTTTCGCACTTGTCACAGGCGTAGGTACAGCTGTAGTATTCCAAAATTTTTTCTTGCTGCGGAATAATAATCAATTCCCGGCGAACCAGCTTCTTACCAATCAGCCGGAACGTACCACCACACTTGCTGCAGTTCAACTTGGATTCCGGCAGCTGGAGTATAATCTCCTCTACAGGGAGATTTTTTGCCAGTTCAGCAATTGTGCGCTTTTTCTTTCGGGCATGCGCCTTTACCGTAAAGGTCTCCTCGGTGGGTTCTTCTGCCTTGTGGTCCTGCACCTGTTCCGCTTCATTAAACAGACAAATCTGGTCTTCGCTTAAAACATAGGCCTTTTTCTCGCTGGACTGTCCGAAACGGGCACGCTGAGCGTTGAGAAGGATCTCATTCATATGATCCAACTTCTTTTTCAGGTTATCAATCTCGGCCTGCTGTTGCCGGATGGTTGTCTGGAGTTCTGCCTCACTCCTCGGCCACTGAAATCGTCCATTGGACAGACGCTTGTATAGCAGAATATATCCATCTCCGGACCAGTAGAGTGCTTTGATTCGGTCTGTCCGGCGCCCGAAGAACAGAAACAGGCTTTCTTCACTCAGACAACCGCCGTACTGCTGACTTACGATAGCCGCCAGTCCGTCTATCCCGCGGCGAAGATCCGTGTATCCGCATGCCACGTAGTAGTTTTGGA
>NZ_LR130842.1 GCF_900626145.1 Intestinimonas timonensis
CATTGGGAAAACGGATGGCCGGAATATAACCGGTAATTCCCAGTAGTTCCAAGCCCCTGTGAACAGCACCAGTGTCATACCCTCTGTCCAAAGCAACTTTCTCCATAGACAGGCCCAACTGTTTTTGCTGCCGTTCCAAATGCCGCAAAACCAAGAGGCTTTCTTTTTCATTTGCCGGTAATACATCTACTCCTGTAATAATCCCATATTTACAATCTACGGTCGCTTCCATGAGGTATCCCACACCTCGTTTGCTCCCGTGGTGGATATAGCCACACTCAGGATCTGTTGTGCTTGTTGTAATCTTTTTGGTGACTGTATGGCTCGCTGGCTTCTTAAATCCCGGCTGTGATGCAAGCTCCTGGTCCAGATTATCAAGATAGCTCAACATGCTCTGCTCGACTTCAACTTCTATATCCATCCAGCTGTTCCTTGAAACTTCGGCTGGGATGTAGCTGCCATCGGAGGCCATCTCTTTGCCGTCTATCAATTTCTGTTCCATGCAGCATCGGACAATTTCCAGAAAGATCTGTTGGAACAAGCTGCTCTCATTCCACTTGCGGACTCTTGTTTTGCTGAAGGTAGAATGATCCGGTATCTTTTCTCCAAGCTCAAAGCCACAAAACCAACGATAAGCAATGTTTAGCTGAATTTCCTGGACAAGCCGGCGTTCTGACTTGATGCCATAAAGGTATCCCACCAGCAGCATTTTAAACATACTAACAGGGTCAACAGATGGGCGGCCATTTGCAGGGTAATATGGCGCTACAAGATCGTAGATAAAGTCAAATGAAACCATCTGATTGATTTTCCGAAGTAAGTGATCGCGTGGAATTAATTCTGCTATATCCAGAATCACCATACTCTTCTGACCGCTTTGCCGTCCCATCATGCTCCATCCCTCCCTTATTTTAATTATACCATGGGAATGGGGTGTTTGGGACTTTTGTCAACAGGTCCA
>NZ_LR130843.1 GCF_900626145.1 Intestinimonas timonensis
CGAGGGGGCCAACGCGGCCCGGCCTGTGGACGTGCCCACCACCGACCCGTCAGGGCGGAAGATCCGCAAGACGGCCTCCACCGCCATGGGGGCCAGGGCCATCCCCGACGAGGTGGTGGGCGAAATCCAGCGCATGGTCCTATCTGGTCAGCTCTCCTATGACCGCGTGACCGACCAGGATTCCATCCGCCGGGCCGTTGCACAGATCGAGCGGGACGGTTTCCAGCGGGCTTTGGGCGACTTTTCCAACGCGGTCCAGAAGGGCGTGGTCTCCAAGGACCTGGCCACCCTGGGCCAGCAGCTTTTGGTGAACGCCGCCAACGCCGGGGACGGCAAGGCCACCGCTGAGCTCCTCTCCCTCTACGCCCAGATGGAGACCGCCGCCGGACAGGCCGTCCAGGCAGCCAGCATCCTGCGGAAGTTAGACCCGAGCTATCAGCTCTACGCCGCTCAGAAGGCGGTGGATAACCTCCAGAAAACGCTTTCCAAAACGCTGAAGGGGCAGGAAATCACCATCGACCCGGACCTCATCACCAAGTTTGAGCAGCAGACCGACCAGGCCGGGCGGGACGCGGTGCTGGAGGAGATCTATCAGAACGTGGCCGACCAGGTGCCGTCCAACTGGAAGGACAAGTGGAACGCCTGGCGGTATCTGGCCATGCTGTGCAATCCCAGGACCCACATCCGCAACGTGGCGGGCAGCGCCGGCTTTATGCCGGTCCGATTCATGAAGGACCGGGTGGCCGCCCTCATCGAATCCGGCGTGAGCGCCGCTTCCGGCGGCAAGCTTCAGCGCACCAAGTCCTTTGCCACCAGCCCGGAGCTGTACGCCGCCGCCTGGAGGGACTATAACAACGTGGCGGACGTGCTGAGCGGCAGCAAGTACGACGACGTGCAAAGCATCATCAATGACAAGAGGACGATCTTCAAGACAAAGCCGCTGGAAGCAGCGAGACGCGGAAACAGCGCCGCGCTGAGCGCCGAGGACACGCTTTTCAAGCGTCTTACCTACGCCGGGGCGCTGTCCGGCTATCTCAACGCGAACGGCGTCACGGCTGAACAGCTCCGGTCCGGCCAGGTGGACCAAACACTGCTCAACGCTGCCCGGGACTACGCCGGACAGGAGGCGCAGAGGGCCACCTTCAACGATAAAAACCAGTTCTCCGACGCGGTGGTGCGGACCGCCCGGTCTCTGGGCACTCTGGGCGAGGCCGTCCTGCCCTTCAAGCGGACGCCGGCCAACATCCTGGTCCGAGGCGTGGAGTACAGCCCCCTTGGATTTCTAAATTCTATAAACCCATTCGAGATTGGCTTGATCGAAGGCGACTTGCACAAGGTACGAACAGGAAAAATATCTGCTGCGGAGGCCATCGACAATATTGCCGCCGGTCTCACCGGCTCCGCCCTGATGGCCCTGGGGGCCCTTCTGGCCTCCAAAGGCATCGTCACCGGCGGCGACGACCCCGACGAGAAGCAGCAGGCCATGAACGACCTGACGGGAGCGCAGTCCTACGCCCTCAACCTCCCCGGCGGCGGGTCGGTCACCCTGGACTGGCTGGCCCCGGAGGCCCTGCCCTTCTTCATGGGCGTGCAGCTCATGAACTCCCTGGGCGAAAACGGACTGACGGCGGAGAGCATCAAGAACGTTTTTTCCTCCATCTCCGAGCCGATGTTGGAAATGTCCATGCTCCAGTCCCTCAACGACCTCATTGACAACGTGTCCTACGCAGCCAGCAACGAGAAGCTGAGCGGCCTTTTGTGGTCCTCCATCGTCTCCTACCTCACCCAGGCCATCCCCGCACTGGGCGGCCAGCTGGAGCGCAGCGGCGAGGACGTGCGCATGACCACCTACACCGACAAGAACCTCCCCCTCCCCACGGATGCCCAGTACGCCCTTGGCAAGGCGTCAGCCCGGCTCCCCGGCTGGGACTACCAGCAGATCCCCTATGTGGACGCCTGGGGGCGGCAGGAGGAGACGGGAGACCCCATCATCCGGTCCATCCAAAACCTTTTCAACCCCGCCTACACCGACCAGCGGAATGTGACGGCGGTGGATGAGGAGGTGCAGCGGCTCTACGACCAGACCGGAGA